>JAOSKU010000001.1:732500-4601372 GCA_027493445.1 Thermoleophilia bacterium
TCGGGAGCCGCCCCCGAGTCGAGAGGCCACCACCGGGTGGCCAGACGAATTCCAGCGGGGATCTCGGTCGGCTCGTACAGGGTCATGGAGGACCCCACCTCCGCCGCCAACCCGCTGAAGACCTGGGCGATCTCCGCCGGCGAGGACACCCAGGACGCCACCGAGGTGGGTACCGTGGAAATCGGTGCGCCGCCCGCATTGGTGGCCGGAGTTTCACTCCCAGCCCCGGGCGCGGGAGTGATCTTCCCCGACGCGTCGGAGTCGGAGATCGAGGTCGCCGTCGCGCCAGGGTCGGAGGGAGTCGCCTCGTGGACTGCCTCCGGACCGGAGGATACTCCCCCGCAGCCGGCCAGCAGCATCACGACCACCAGAAGCCCCGCAGCGCTCACACGTGCACGGTGTCGATGCACAATCCCTCCCTCCGATCCGGATGCCCTCACCATCAGGGTACGAGATGGAAGGACCGCAACCCATGCAACCATGGTTGCATTCAGGCGAGCTCTGCCGCGGGAGGAAAGACACCCCTGTGGAAGCGCGAACGTTTCTCTTTGCGAGCCGTCTCGCTGATCCGTCGAGACGTGTCCCGGTCACGGAGCAACAGCCCCCCGCACGCAGCAGCAAGCGTGGGTCAGTCGGGGACATCTCCGAGTAGAGCTTGTTTCAAGCAGGAGCCTTGGCCGGGGCGGTCGCAGTGGGCGGCCCGATGCGGTGTCCTCGGTTGCTCAGACGATGCGGACAAAGCGACGTTTGCCGCACTGGATCACGCGGCCGTGCAGCTCTTCCGGGGTCAGATCGAGGCGCAGGGGGTCGACCAACTGGCCGTCGATCTTGACACCGCCTTGCTCGATCAGACGCCGAGCCTCCCCGTTCGACGCGGTCACCCCGATCAGGGTCAGCACCCGCGGGAGCCAGACACCGCCTTCGACGACAGCCTCGGCAGGCAGTTCGACCTCCACGACGTCTTCCGGTAGTTCCTTCTGCTTGAAGACCCGATCGAAATGCGCCCCGGCTTCCTGGGCCGCCTGCGGACCGTGGTAGAGTTCCACGATGCGCCGCGCCAAGTCGCGCTTCGCCTGGGCCGGATGATAGACGCCGCTCGTCAGTCGTTCCTGGATGTCTTCGATCTCGCGGTAACCGGCGCCGGTCAGCAATGTCCAGTAGGTGAGCATGAGCTCGTCGGGGATGGACATGATCTTGCCGTACATGTCCTCGGGGACGTCGAGCACGCCCACGTAGTTGCCGTAGGTCTTGGACATCTTCTGAGTTCCGTCGATTCCCTGGAGCAGAGGCACGGTCATGATGCTCTGGGGCGGCCGGCCGTAAGCCTCCATCACCGTGCGCCCCATCAGCAGGTTGAACTTCTGATCGGTGCCGCCCAGCTCCACGTCGGCCTGCACAGCCACGCTGTCGTATCCCTGAAGCAGGGGGTACATGAACTCCAGCATCGATATGGGCTCCTGAGAGCCGTAGCGCTTGGCGAAATCGTCGCGCTCGAGCATGCGGGCCACCGTCGTGACCGCGGTCAGGCGCAGCACCTCGTCCATGCGCAGAGGACCAAGCCAGTCGCTGTTGCGCACGAGCTCCACCCGCTCCATGTCGAGCACCTTGCCGGCCTGCTCCACATAGGTGATGGCGTTGTGGGCGATCTCCTCGTCGGAGAGGCGGGGTCGTATCTTCGAACGGCCAGACGGATCGCCAACCTTGGCCGTGTAATCCCCGATGATCAGTACGGCAGTATGACCGTAGTGCTGGAACTGGGCCAGCTTGCGGAGCACGACGGTGTGCCCCAAGTGGATGTCGGGAGCCGTGGGGTCTACCCCCAGCTTGGCCCGCAGCGGACGTCTTTCGCGTCGGGCGCTTGCCAGTCGGTGGAGCAGGTCGCCAGCGGGCAAGACGTCGACACAGCCGGTGGTCAGGTCCCGATGCTGCTCGAGGAGCTCGTCGGGCACTCCGGCGGGCTCGAGCTGGGTGAGGTCCGCGCGATGCTCACTCATAGACGGTCGATCCAAGGTTCGGGGGTTCCGGGCCGGCCGAGACCGGCGCGCGAGAGCATACCACACGCCAAACCCAGAGCGGCACCGGCCCTTGGTCTTCCTTCCGGGCGAACGTGTAACATACAGTCGTCCGTCCCACCATCGTCCCACCATCCTCCGGTACTCCGTCGGTGACTAGCAACGAGTTCAAGAGAGCGCATCAGATGTCCAACGAGCGCAAACGCCGCACTACGGGGCGCCGCAGCCGCCGCTCGCGCGTGCTGCGCCTGCTCCTGCTCCTCCTGCTGTTGGGGATCGTGGCAGCCATCTCCCTGGTGAGCGGCCTGTACGTGGCCCTGGCCCGGAACCTACCCGAGCTGGAGGCCCAGCAGCAGGTCACAGCGGCCCAGACCACCAAGATCTTCGACGACGCGGAGGAGCCTCACCTGCTCGCTGAGCTGCACGGCATCGAAAACCGGGAGATCGTGGGGCCCGACCGCATACCCCAAGCGGTCCGCGACGCCGTGGTTGCGGTGGAGGACGAGCGCTTCTATACCCACCAGGGCGTGGACCTCATCGGCATCCTGCGCGCCTTGTGGGCCGACCTCAGGCAGGGCGCCATCGTGCAGGGAGGGTCGACCATCACCCAGCAGTTCATCAAGAACGCTTACATCTCGAGTGAAAAAACCCTGGACCGCAAGGTCAAAGAGGCGGCCCTGGCCTACCAGCTCGAGAAGCAGTGGTCGAAGGACAAGATTCTCAACGAGTATCTGAACATCATCTACTTCGGCGAGGGCGCATATGGTATCGAGGCCGCCGCCAAGACGTACTTCGGCGTCCGTGCGCAGGACCTCACCCTCGCTCAGGCAGCCTTGTTGGCGGGTGTCACAAAATCGCCGGCCAGATACTCTCCCCGTAGAGACCCCGAGGCCTCCCTGACCCGGCGCGACCTCATCCTCAACAAGATGTACCAACAGAGCTACATCTCGAGCGTCGAGCTACAGCAGGCGCTCGCCGAACCTCTGGTGCTCGCCGACAAGAAGCCGGAGCAGACGAACAAGGTGCCCTACTGGGTGGAATTGGTGCGCGAGCAGCTCACCAGCAAGTACGGGTCCCAGACCGTGCTCCAGGGCGGGCTGCGCGTCTACACGTCCATCGATCTCGGTAAGCAGGCGGTGGCCGAACGGGTGATCGCCGAGACCCTCGACGAGGCCGGCGACCCCAGCGCTTCCCTGGTGTCCATCGATGTGCGCACCGGGCGCATCGTGGCCATGGTCGGAGGCGCGGACTTCTCGACCCAGCAATTCAACATCGCCGTTCAGGGCCACCGGCAACCCGGCTCGGCGTTCAAGACCTTCGTGCTCGTTGCGGCTCTGCAGCAGGGCGTGGGCCCCTCGACCACCTATGATTCCGGGCCTATCACCGTCGAGCTCCCGGGCGAGGATTGGAACGTCAAGTCACCGGATCAGGGCACCCTCACCCTGGCCGAAGGCACGGCCAAGTCCAGCAACGGCCTCTACGCCCGGTTGATGATGGACGTGGGTCCCGAGAACGTCGTCGACACCGCTCACCGCATGGGCATCGAGACGCAGCTCGCTCCGAACCCGGCCATAGCCTTGGGCGGCCTTACCACCGGCGTGACCCCCTTGGAGATGGCGCAGGCCTACGGCACGCTCGCCACCGGAGGCAACCGCCTGTCGGGCAGCGTGGTCTTCGATCCTGATCATCCCCAGTACCCCATCACCATCACACGGGTGCTCGGTCCCCAGGGAGAGCTCATCGACGAGAACCGGCTCGTGAGCACCCCTGTCGTCGATCCGCGCATCGCCTACACCGCCACCGAGATCCTGAAGGGAGTCATCGACCACGGCACCGGCGAGGCTGCCGACATCGGGCGCCCGGCGGCGGGGAAAACCGGCACGACCCAGCAGTACCGAGATGCCTGGTTCGTTGGCTACACTCCCGATCTGGTCACAGCGGTCTGGGTGGGATACCCAGACGAGCAGAAGGAGATGACCGATGTCCACGGCATCAAGGTCTCCGGCGGCACCTTCCCGGCGCGCATCTGGGCTGCCTATATGAAGGAGGCGCTGGCCGGCACAGAGCCAAGCGACTTCATCCGCCCCCCAGGGGCGGAGTGGGTGACCGTGCGAATCGACCCGGAGTCGGGATTGCTCGCCACCGAGTGGTGCCCCGACTCCGTCTCTGCCACCTTCCTGAAGGGAACCGAACCCACCGAGCCGTGCCCACTACATGGTCCGGAGGAGGTCCTGGTCCCTGACGTCGTGGGAAAGACCACCGACGCGGCCCGCGGTGTGCTGGAAACCGCCCGATTCCTGGTGGCCGTCGCGGAGGCGCCCGACCTTACGGTACCCGAAGGCACCGTCACCGCCCAGGACCCGCCCGCGGGAACCAAGCTCCTTCAGAACAGCACGGTCACCCTGACGGTTGCCACCGGAGGGGGAGCCCCCGGCACAGTTCCGGACGTGATCGACCTGGATGTACGGGAAGCCGAGCGCCGACTGGCCGCCGCCGGGTACTCCTTCGCCCAGACCCAGGCCACGTCTGAGGCGCCGGACGGGACCGTCCTCGACCAGGACCCCGACCCCGGTGCCGCAGCACCGGCCGGAACCACTGTCTCCCTGGCCGTGAGCGCCGGCCCAGGTACGACGACGACCACGCAGCCGGCCGGTGTAACCGTGCCCGACGTGGTGGGCCAGCGCTTAGCCAAGGCCCTGCAGCAGCTGTCTCGAGCGGGCCTCGAAGCGACGGCCGCGGCCACCGTACCCAGTGACGACCCCGGACAGGCGGGCACCATTGCCCGACAGTCCCCGGCGGCCGGCGCAGTGGTTCCCCTGGGTGCGATGGTTGAGCTCACCGTCTACGCCAATCCTTAGTCGGCCGCAGATCCGTGAGGCATAGCCGCCGCGGCGGTCGAGGCTCCCTCTTGCAGCGAGCCCTCAGAGCCGGCTGACCCGATGGAAGCCGGAACAGGCCACCACCTGGACCCCCCCTCGCTCGTACTCGTCGATGACCAGGTTCATCCCGAGCGAGTCCGAGGCGTGGTGTCCGGCGACAATCACGTTGATGTGGGCGTCCTTGGCCTTCTTCCGATGCTCTTCGCCCATATGCATGCCCACGATGGTGCCCACGCCCGCCGTGGCCAGGCGGTCGATGGCTTCGACTGGGCCACTGGTTCCCCCGGTCATGTCCACCATGATGGTCCCCGCTCGATGGCTGGAGGAACCCTGAAAGATCACCGGACCGGTCCCCTCCAGCACGGCCTGACGATACTCGGGGATCTCCTTGAGCATATCGAGGACGTCATCCAGCGTGGCGTTCTCGTCGAGGGCGTCACAGCGCTCCTGCACGAAGGCATTCACACTGTTGTCCGCAGGGGTGTGACAACACATCAGGGGCAGGTCCAAGAGTCCGGCGGCCGCCACCGCCTGCTGGCTGTTGTGAGCGTGGAAGTAGCGTAGGATCTCGTCCCGTCGCTCGGCCATGACGGCGTCGCCGTAGTTGATGGGGACCCCGTACCGGCGCCAGATGTCGGCCTGAACGCCCATGACGGCTTCAAGCTCCACGAGGGCCCGACCCTCGGGGTGATGGGCGAGGACCAGGTCGATCGCCTGACCCCGCTCACGCAGTCTGTCGGCCAGGAGTAGTTCACCCACCCCGATGTCGATCCCCACCAACATCCGACGGACCTCGATCTCCGGATCACCCACAAGGATGCGCGTGTCGGAGAAGGGGTTTACGAGCGTCTCCTGGTCGAACTCCCATCGCCTCTTCTCGGCGAGATCGTCGAGCGTCTTGCGCGCTTCGAACAGGATGCGGTCGATGCCCTTCTTCCCGCGGGGATCCTGCTCGATCCCTTTTCGTACAGCCGCCTCGTAGATCTCACGCAGCTTCATGCGCCTCTCCTCGGGTGGGGAGCTCCTCCGCCGAAAACCAAGTCGTCATCGCGCAGGATATACCGCAGGAGCAGGTCCCGGCCACCGGAGATGCCGATGCGCGCGGTGCGCTCCACAGAAGGACGGACTCCGTCGTCGATCACCAGCAGGGACTCCGGGCCAATGGGCCGACCGTTCCAACTCAGGTCGAGGCCCAGGGCCTGACCAACTCGACCTGGGCCCGAGGTCAGATCTGCGAGTCTCAGGTGCTGGTCGAGGTCACCGCGATTCCTCCGCAAACAGGTCAGGTCCCCAAGCGGCTGCAGCGACCGCACCAGGACGGCCGAGCCCACGCCTTCGCGGTCGCACACGAGGTTCAAGAGGCGATGGATGCCGTAACTAAGGTAGACATACAGATGCCCAGGCGGTCCAAACATGACGGCGTTGCGCTGAGTCCGGCCCCGGTAGGCATGGCAGGCGGGATCGTTCTGAGGGAGATATGCCTCGACCTCCACCAGTCTGCCCCCGCCCACTCCGGGGCGCCACAAGATCTTGCCCACCAGCTCCGAGGCAACCACCTCGGAGGACCGGGCGAAAAAGTCCTGGAGCAACAGCTCGCCTGCAGGTACCGGTCCACATGGCCACCCATGGCGCCCTAGGTCCACCCGCCCATTCTCGTCGAACACGACGCCCTCCGACTCCAATCTCTCTCGCTGCTCCCGGCGGGCGGCCTCCGGCCGCACGGAGATGCGCCCTTCGCTGTTTACCACCCGGTGCCAGGGGACGTCCTCCGGGCAGGCCGCCAAAGCTCCACCCACCCAGCGCGGTCCGAAGACGCGATAGGCCTCGGGTGGTACGTCTTCGGGACAGGGTAGGTGTTGCGCTACCCGGCCGTACGAGGCCACCGAACCCGGTGGGATGGACCGGGCGATCCTCCACACGGCCTGGTGGAACTCGTAGGGGTCTGGTGGATTCGTGAAGCCAGACATTGCGGCCTTCGGTGTCAGGCGTCGGGCCCGGCGCCGGGACCGGCCTCCTGCACACGGGACCTCGTGGTGGTCAACCAATCGAAGGCGTCGGAGAGCTGCTCGGCCACCCGGCGGGGAGCGGTACCCCCGGGGGAGATCTTGCCCGCCACCACCTTGTCGAGGTCGACCACCTGGTAGTAGGTGCTGTCGAACAGGGGGCATAGCGAACGGAGTTCATCGAGGGTAACCGAAGCCAGGGGCCTCCCCTGGCCGGCCACCAGCGCCACCAGCCGGCCGGTGATGTGGTGCGCCTCTCGAAAGGGCAGGCCTCGCGCCACGAGGTAGTCGGCCACGTCGGTGGCTTGGGCGTAACCGCCTTCCGCCGCCACCCGGGCCCGGTCCTCATCGATCGCAAGCGTCGCCACCATGGCGCTCATGGACTCCAGGCAGAGGTCGAGCTCGTCCCGGGTGGCGAAGAGATAGAGCTTGTCCTCTTGCAGATCCTTGTTGTATGCGAGCGGCAGACCCTTGACCAGAGCGCCCAGGGCGGTCAAACGACCCAGGAAGCCGGCAGCCTTGCCGCGCACCAGTTCGGCGCCGTCGGGGTTCTTCTTTTGAGGCATGATGCTCGAGCCCGATGTCCAGGTGTCGGGCAGAGTGATGAAGCCGAACTCCTGGCTCGACCACAACACGAGCTCCTCGGCCAGCCGCGATAGGTGCAGCGCGCAGCCCGTGGCCACGCTCAGGTACTCGAAAGCCGCGTCGCGGCTGGCCACCGCATCCATGGCGTTGGGCGCTACTTTCTCGAAGCCCAGCTCGCGGGCCACCATCTCGCGATCCAGCGGGTAGTTGACTCCGGCCAGAGCTCCGGCGCCCAGGGGCATCCAGGAGGACTCGAACCAGCGTTCAAGGCGCCCGGCGTCCCGTTCCAGCATGGAGACGTAAGCGAGAAAGTGGTGCGCCAGCAGCACAGGCTGGGCTCTCTGTAGATGGGTGTAGCCGGGGAGAACCACGCCCGTGCTCCGCTCGGCCGCCTGCAGAAGTGCGCTGACCAGGTCGAGCACCCGGCCGAGATGTCCGCGCACGGCGTCGCGCAGGTAGAGCTGCACGTCGAGCACGACCTGATCGTTCCGACTGCGCCCCGTGTGGACTTTGCCCCCCAGCGATCCCACGATGTCGGTAAGCCGTCTTTCGATGGCCATGTGCACGTCTTCGTCGCCCAGGTCCCATGGGAAGGCCCCCGCCTTCATCTCTTCCTCCACCTGGTCCAGACCGGCGAGAAGGTCGCCAACCTCGTCCGGGGCCAGCACCCCCACGGACCCCAGCATACGCACATGGGCCCGCGACCCTCGAAGGTCGTAGGGTGCAAGCACATAGTCATAGGGCAGTGAGGCGTTCAGACGCTCGAAGAGCGGCGCCTGGTTTTCGTGGAAACGCCCACCCCAGGGCTTGCGCCGCCGGCCCTCCCCCGCGAGTGGAATCTCACCCCCGGGAGGCGCCTTGGGATCGGGTGGGCGGTCACTGGACTGCATGTTTCCCTCCTCGTCTCTGGTTCGGTCCTCAGCGGGCTTTGCGCTCGCGCCGAGCCCAGACCTCCAAAGGCAGACCCCATAGCTCGACGAAGCCCTTGGCCGACTCGTGGCTGAAACGGTCGCCGGACCCGTAGGTGGCGAGCTCCTCCACGTAGAGGGAGTTGGGAGAACGCCGGCCTCGGACCGTGCACGACCCCTTGTAGAAAAGCAGGCGGGCCTCGCCGGACACGCGGGTCTGGGTGTTGGCCACGAAGGCCCGCAGAGCGTCGGCCAGAGGGCTGAACCACTGGCCGTCGTAGATCATATCGGCCAGACGCTGTTCCACGCCCCGCTTGAAATGAAGCAGGTCGCGGGTGAGCACCAGGTCCTCGATCTCCTTGTGGGCCTTGACCAGGGCCAGCGCTCCCGGCGTTTCGTAGATCTCCCGGCTCTTGATCCCCACAAGACGGTTCTCGATCATGTCGATGCGCCCGAACCCGTGCCGGCCGCCCAAGGCGTCGATGGTGTCGATGAGCTCTACCGGAGCCATGCGCTCGCCGTTCAGGGTGCAAGGCACACCCGCTTCGAAGCCCACGGTGACCTCCTCACCCTGGTCCGGAGCCTTGGCGGCCTCGATCGTGACTGTAAAGGCCTCCTCGGGCGGGGCCTCCCAGGGGTCCTCCAGCTCGCCGCACTCGATCGTGCGCCCCCAGACATTCTCGTCGATGGAGAAGGGGTTCTTCTTCGTGAGGGGGATATCGATGCCCCGAGCGGCAACGTAGTCGAGGATCTCCGGCCGGGTCATGTTCCACTCGCGAGCCGGCCCCAGCACCCTGATCGCGGGGTCGAGGCAGCGGATGCTCACGTCGAAGCGCACCTGATCGTTACCCTTGGCCGTGCACCCGTGCGCGATCAGGCCGGCCCCGCGCTCCTGGGCCAGCTCGACCATCTTCTTGGAGATGAGCGGCCGGGAGAGGGCCGATACCAGCGGGTACTTCTCCTCGTACAGAGCATTCGCGGCCAGCGCCGGAAAGACGAAGTCGCGCACGAACTCCTCCTTGGCGTCGATGACCACGCCGTCGACTGCTCCGGCGTCGAGGGCCCGCTGCCGGAGCATCTCGAGGTCCTTCGCCCGGCCCACGTCAACCAGAGCGGCGACCACCTCTACCCCGTAATTCTCTCTCAGATACGGAATGAGGGCCGAAGTGTCGAGCCCCCCGGAATACGCCAGGACGCAGGTCTCCTTGCCCATATCAGCCTCCCAGTTCGGTCAGGTACTCGGCCACCTTTTGGGCCGAGACGCGGTCGGCGGTGACGATGAGCACGGTGTCGTCTCCGGCCACCGTGCCCAGGATGAGCCCGTGCTGCAGCTCATCGATCACCCGGCCCATGCCGGGAGCGGTGCCCACCTCGGACTTCACGAGCACCAGGTGCTGCGCGGCCACCACCTCGGTGGCGAACTCGGCCAGCATGCGGGCGCAGGCCGCCTCGGGATCACGCCGGTCCTCGGCTTCGGAGTGAATGTAGCGAAAGCGCCCCGTCTCGTCGCGACGCCTTTCCAGTCCGAGCTCCCGCACGTCTCGGCTGATGGTAGCCTGGGTCACCTCGCAGCCCAAGCCCTTCAAGGTCGTCACCAGCTCGCCCTGCGTGCCGATGCGACCCTGCCTGGTCAGATCCTTGATGAGCTGATGGCGGTGGCGTTTGCTGAGCAACTTCGGGCCTTCCTCACGACCCACGAATCAGGTAGGCGAGCAGGGCCTTCTGCACGTGCAGCCGGTTCTCGGCCTGGTCGAAGACCACCGACCGGGGACCGTCCATGACCTCCGAGGTGATCTCCTCGCCGCGATGGGCGGGGAGACAGTGCATGACCACCGCCTCGGGGAGCGCCCGGGCCAGCAACGTCGCGTCGACCCGGTACGCCTGCAAAGCCCGCCGCTTGCTCTCGTCCGGAACCTGCCCCATGCTGAACCACACGTCGGTGTAAAGGGCCGACGCGCCGGCCACCGCCAGCGCCGGGTCGCGCTCCACCCAGACACGTGTCCCGTGCTGCTTGGCCACCGACACGATCTCGTCCCAGAGGCGGGCGGGTACGTCGCAACCCTCGGGCACACTCAAACAAACCTGCACTCCCGTCATCGCCCCGGCGATCGCGAGAGAGACGGCCACGTTGTTGCCGTCGCCCAGATACGTGACCGTCCGACCCCGGACGTCGGGGAAGCGTTCCTCGAGGGTGAAGATGTCGGTCAGAGCCTGGCACGGGTGGCGATCGTCGGTGAGAGCGTTGATCACCGGCACGCCGGCGTTCGCGGCCAGATCATCGACGTCCGCCTGAGCAAAAGTGCGTATGACGATGGCATCAACATACCGGGAGAGGACCCGAGCCGTGTCCTCGATGGACTCCGACTTACGCATCTGCAGCTCCTGCTCGCCCAGGAAGAGGGGCATACCCCCCAGCTGGTACACGCCCACGCTGAACGAGACCCGAGTGCGGGTGGACGGCTTGCTGAAGATCAAAGCCACGGTCTTGCCGTCGAGCACGTCGCCATGCGGTTGCCTCTTCAGGCGCGCCGCCTCGTCGAGGACGTAGCGGATCTCCCGGGCGTCAAGATCGGCCACCTTCCGGAAGTGCCTCACGTTCATGCCCCCACTCCTTGCTGAAGAGCCGGGCGGACGGCAGCCAGGTGCTCCACAAGGAACCGGCCCACTCGGTCGATCTCCTCGCTGGTGACCATCAACGGTGGCAGGAAACGAAGGGTGACCTCCGACGTGGCGTTCATGAGAATGCCCGCCTCCAAGGCGGCCAGAGCGGTTTCCTTGGCGTTGACGCCCGCCAGGTCCACGGCCGCCATCAGACCCAACCGGCGCACCTCGGTGGCCGTACCGGCCCGCACAAGACGGCGGAGCCAGGTCTCCAGACGGGCACCCAGCAACTCGACTCGCTCGAAGAGGCCGGGCTCCTCCAGCAGGTCAAGCACCGCGTTCGCAGCGGCGGCCACCACCGGGCCCGCCCCGAAGGTCGAACCGTGATCGCCGGGCCCTAGCACCCCCTCCGCGCGTCCGCCGATCACGGCGGCCCCCATGGGGAGCCCTCCGGCCAGGGTCTTGGCTATCGTGACCACATCGGGCAGGAGCCCGTAGCGCTCGTAGGCGAAGGCCGCTCCACAGCGGCCCAGGCCGGTCTGCACCTCGTCCATGATCAGCAGGGCATCGGCTTGGGCACAGAGCCGGGCCGCCTCGCCCAAGAACTCGGCCGAAAGCACGTGCACGCCCGATTCGCCCAGGACCGGCTCGGCGAGGAAGGCCGCCACCGGCCTGGTCTGAAATATCACGCGCAACGCCTTCAGATCGCCGGCGGGTACGTGCGCGAAGCCCTCGAGTGTGGGAGCGAACGGAGCCTGCTTCTCCGGCTGCCCGCTAGCCGACAGCGTGGCCATGGTCCGTCCGTGGAAGGACCGCTCCAAGGTGACGATCACTTCTTGGCCCAGGGCACGGGCCCGTTTGCGGGCAATCTTGATGGCGACCTCATTCGCCTCGGCGCCACTGTTAGCGAAGAAGACCCGCCCGCCGTTCGCCAGTCGCGAGAGCCGGCCCGCCAACCGGGCCTGAGGCTCGGTGTAGAACAGGTTGGAGCAGTGGATCAAGCGCCCCCACCTGATCGCGCACCGCCTCCACCACGAGTGGATGGCAGTGCCCGAAGTTGCTCACCGAGAGCCCGGTGACGAAGTCCAGGTAGCGCACACCGTCGCGACCGATGAGCTCACTCCCCTCCCCGGCCACGATCTCCAAAGGCTGCCGAGCGTAGGTCGGCAGGACGTAGGCGGTATCGAGCTCGCTCACCTGGGGCGAGACCCGCGGTCCAGCCATCACTCTCCCCCTTCCCCGCCGGCGGGGCGGATGCGCGTGCCCACCCCGGAATCGTCGGTCAGGATCTCGAGCAGCACCGAGTGCGCTACCCGGCCGTCGATGACGTGGGCCGCCCTCACCCCGGCCTCGAGGGCGGCCAGCACCGCCTCGAGCTTGGGGATCATTCCCTGGGAGACACGGCCGTTCTCCATGAGATCGCGCACCGTATCGGCGGTGCAGTCGCTGATCAAGCTGTTCTCATCTTCTAAGTCGGCGTAGAGTCCGGGAACGTCGGTGAGGAAGATGACTTTCTCCGCCTGGAGAGCCCCGGCCAGGGCGCCGGCGACTGTGTCGGCGTTGATGTTGTAGCTCTCGCCGGCCTCCCCCACGCCTACCGAGGCCACCACGGGCACGTAGTCAGCCTCGAGGAGCGAGAGCAGGTGGGTGTTGACCCTGTGCACCTCGCCCACCTGGCCCAGGTCGACCTGGTTTCCGTCGGCTCCCAGACGCACCAGCTTCCGCGCGGTCAGCAGGGAGCCATCGTCTCCGCAGAGCCCGACGGCCCGAGCGCCCTTGTGGTTGATCAGGCTGACGATCTCCTTGTTTACCTTGCCCACGAGCACCATCTTGGCCACCTCCATGGCCCGCTCGTCGGTCACCCGCAGTCCGTCGACGAAGTGTACGGGGAGGCCGAGCCGCTTCATGTACCCGGAGATCTCGGCTCCGCCCCCGTGGACGATGATCGGCTTCATGCCCACGAAGCGCAGCAAGGCGATGTCGGTGGCGAACTCCTCCTTCAGATCGGCCGAGCTCATGGCCGCGCCGCCATACTTGATCACCACTGTCTTCCCGCTGAACATGCGAATGTAGGGAAGGGCCTCGAGGAGAGTCTCCACCCGCTTGCGATAGACTTCGCGCACAGTCGCCCTCCTACGTGTGATACTCGGCGTTGATGGTCACGTACTCGTGGCCCAGATCCGAGAAGTAGATCTCGGAGATGGCCACGCCGCTTTGCAGGTCGAGCACGATGTCGACCTCGCTGCTGCGCATCACTTCGTGAAGGCGTTCGCGCTCCTCCCGACTCAGGTCCACCGCCCCGGCGTTCCGCACGAGCCTCACGTCTCCGATGTCCAGCGAGACCGCCGGGAATGTGCGCTGGGGGAGCGCGGCACCCGCAGAGCTCAGAATGCGCCCCCAGTTGGGGTCGCCCCCGTACATGGCCGTCTTGACCAAGGTGGAGTCCGCTACCGCCCGGGCGACCACGCGGGCGTCCTCGTCGGAGCGTGCTCCCCTGACCAGCAGGTGCACCACCTTGGTGGCTCCTTCGCCATCGGCCACCATCATCAGCGCAAGCCGCAGAAGAAGCGCTCTAAGCGCCTCCCCCAGCTGATTCACCCCGGTGGACGAAAGCCGGACGTTGGAGGCTCCGTTGGCCATGAAGAAGACGCAGTCATTGGTGCTCATCTGCCCATCGACCGAGATGCGGTTGAAGGTGCGGCCCACTTCGCGCATGAGCAGGCTCTTGGCCACGCTGGGGGCGAGAGCCGCGTCGGTGGTCGCCAGGCAGAGCATGGTGGCCATGCCCGGCGAGATCATGCCCGCTCCCTTGGCGCACGCACCCAGACGGACCACCCCGTCGACGGTGGTCACGTCGAAGGCGCACGCCTTGGCGAAGCGGTCGGTCGTGACGATGCACTCCGCGAAATCCTGCCCCCCGTGGGGCGACAAGGCCGCCGCCGCCTCCCGAATGCCCCGGGCTACTACGGCGCCCTTGAGCGGCACGCCGATGATGCCGGTGGAGGCCACCGCCACCTTGTTCGCGGGAAGACCGAGAGACTGGGCGGTCGTGTTCTGCATGATGCGGGCCGTGGCCAAGCCGGCCTCGCCTGTGCAGGCGTTGGCGTTGCCGCTGTTCATCACAACTGCGGTCAGACCGGCCATGGAAGTCTCCTTGCGGGTGACGACCACCGGCGCCGCCGCGAAGGAATTCGTGGTGAACACCGCGGCTCCCACGGCGTCGGCCCGGTGTTGCGGTGAGACCGCCACCACGCCCAGGTCCTTGCGGCCGCTCTCCTTGATACGGGCCGCCACCCCGGCGGCCAGGAACCCCCGTGCGTAGGTCACTCCGGGCGAGACGCCCTCAGACTCGGAAAGAGTCACCCCCTCGGGCAATGAGAGGAAGCGCGACGATCCCGGATCGACTACCACAGGATGCTCAGGCCCGGCGCCGCTCATACCCGTCTCCCCAAGCCAAGCGTCTCCTCGAAGCCCGCCATGATGTTCATGTTCTGCACGGCCTGCCCGGAGGCGCCCTTTACCAGGTTGTCGATGACCGAGACGACCTTGACCAGGCCGGATGCCGAGTCCCCTCTCAAGGCCAGGCGACAGCTGTTGGTCTGCTGCACCTCACGCAGGCTGGGGGTGGCCGGCCTCACCTCGACGAACGGCTCGCCGGCGTAGAACTCGGTGTAGAGCTGGTAGAGCTCCTCGTTGTCGAAGCTCATCTCCGGACCACCTTCCGCCCCGCCTCGGCAGTAGACCGTGGAGAGGATGCCACGATGTACCGGCAGCAGGTGAGGGGTGAAAGAGAGGGGCACGGGCGAGCCGGCCGCCAGGGCAAGCTCCTGGACCATCTCGGGCGTGTGCCGGTGGCCCACTTCGCTGTAGGTCTTAAAGTTATCGTGCACATGGGAGAAGTGGGTCGTGTCGCTGGGGGCACGTCCCGCCCCGGACACTCCCGATTTCGCGTCGACCACGACCAGCTCCAGGCAGAAACGCTCGGCCAGAGGAGCCAAGGCCAGCAGCGCGCCCGTAGGGAAGCACCCGGGGTTCGCCACCAGTCGGGCGCGGGTGATCTCGTCCCGGTATAGCTCGGGCAGGCCGTAGACAGCCTCGCCGATCAGGTCGGGGCGCGGATGCTCGAAGCCATACCATTCCGGATAGAGCGTGGCGTCCTTCAGCCGGAAGTCGGCGCTGAGATCGATGACCCGGTGCCCACCGTCGACCAGCTCGGCAACCACCGGGTGTGCCTTGGCATGTGGGTAGCAGACGAACACGTACTCGGAATCGGCCATCCGAGCGGGCTCGTAGGCCACGTAGCGAGCACCGACACGCAGGTGCGGGAAGACATCCGCCACGCGTCGTCCCGTGAAAGAGCTCGAGGTGAGAGCATCCAGCTCCACTCCCGCATGTCCGGCCAGCAGGTCGGTCAATACCGCACCTGTGAACCCCGTCGCTCCCACCACGCTCACCTTGACCACCACTCACCTCGATTCCGCGCCGTGCCGCCCACCGGCACGTAATGCATAATTATACATGCTGGTGCAAGAAGAGCAAGCGCGGCAGACTCGGCCGCCGCGAATTACGGTGGGCGGGGGCGGCCGCCTCGATGACGAACCCCGGGTTCAGCCGCGGAGCCGGGCGCCGATGGTCTCCTCGATGTCCAGCAGAAGGGTGGCCCGCACTTGGTTGACCTCCTCATCGCTGAGGGTGCGCTCCTCGGAGCGGAAGGTCAACCTGAGAGCCAGGCTCTTCTTCCCCGCCGGCACCTGGGGGCCCTCATAGATGTCGAAGAGCCGCACTCGGCGCAGCAAGGGACCGGCGGCGGCCCGAACTGCTTGGACCACACGCTGGGCCAGGAGATCGCGATCCACCACGAGGGCCAGGTCCTGCTCCACCGCCGGGTAGGTGATTAGATCCTCGAAGAGGCTCACCCCTCTGGCCCCTCGAACGAGGGCGTCGGCGTCGAGCTCTGCCGCATGGGCCCCCGCGGGCAGGTCGAAGGCCTGCAACACCAACGGGTGCACCTCGCCCAGCCAGCCTACGTCCTCGCCGGCAAGCCGAAGGAGGGCGCTCTTGCCCGGATGGAGAAAGGGCTCAGCGGCGGGCTGGTACTCGCCCTCGACACCCAGTGCCGCCAACACCCTCTCCAGGAACCCCTTGATGAGGTAGAAGTCGGTGGGGATCGCCGCCGAGACCCACGTGTCGGGCTCCCAGGGACCGAGAAGCAGCAGGCCCAGGGCGCGCCGTTCCCGGGGAAGGAGCTCGCCCTCGGGGTGGAAGGTCGCGCCCAGCTCGAAGATGTGGACACGCTCCTCGCGCACGGCCAGATTGCGGGCGGCCGTAGCCAGCAGGCCGGGCAGCAGCGTCGTGCGCATGACCGACTGGTCGGCGCTCAGGGGATTGGCCAAGATTACAGGTTGCCGAGCGGCCGCATCCTCAGGAAGGCGCAGACGCACGAGCCACTCCGGGTCGATGAAGGAGTAGCTGACCACCTCGTTCAAGCCGGCGCCCTGCAGAGTGTCGGTCATTAGCCGCCGCAGGCGCTGATCGGGAGTCAGGCCGCCCCGGCCCTCGGGTCGCATGGGCTGCGTCGAGGGGAGATTCCCCAGCCCGTGGATGCGCGCTACCTCTTCGATCAGGTCGATCTCGCGCTCCAAGTCCCGGCGAAAAGTGGGTACCGTCACCAGGAGCAGGCCATCGCTTTCGACCACCGCGCACCCAAGGCTGGTGAGGATGGCCCGCATCTCGGCCTGATCGATCGCCTTGCCCAGGATGGCCTCCACCCGAGCCGGACGCAGGGGGAGGTCCCACGGATATGCCGGTTCCGCCAGCACGTCTACGGTCCCACTCGACACCGTGCCCCCGCAGATGTCGGTCAACATCATGGAGGCCATTTCGAGAGCGGGGAGCACGAGGTTGCGGTCCAGACCCTTCTCGAAACGGGTGGACGATTCGCTCCGCAACCCCAAAGCCGACGAGGTCTTCATGATCGAGGGGCCGTGGAAGTTGGCTGCCTCGAGCAACAGATCGGTGGTGTCCTCGGTGACCTCGCTGTCCAGACTGCCCATGATGCCGGCGATGACCGAGGGTTGCTCGGCGTCGGCGATGACCAGCATGTCGGAGGTGAGGGTGCGGCTCACCCCGTCGAGGGTGACGATGGGCTCCCCTGGCTTCGCCCGGCGCACGATGATGCGGGCTCCCCGCACGCGGGCCAGGTCGAAGGCATGAAG
Source organism: Thermoleophilia bacterium (assembly GCA_027493445.1). Classification (GTDB taxonomy): domain Bacteria; phylum Actinomycetota; class Thermoleophilia; order RBG-16-64-13; family RBG-16-64-13; genus JAMDDA01. Next base: position 749,704 of record JAOSKU010000001.1, read on the forward strand.
CGGCTGCCCCAAGGCCCACATGACATAGTTGGTGACGTCGACCACGTTGTTGACCGGACGCATACCGGCGCGGGTGATGCGGGCTTTGAGCCACGCGGGGGACTGGGCGATCGTGACCCCGCGGATGACGCGGGCGGCGTAGCGCGGGCAGAGGTCGGGGGCCCACACCTCGACGGCGACGTCCTCCTCGGCCCGGCGAGCGCTGGTAGCGTAGGAGAAGCTCTCTTCTTCGGGGAAGGATCGATCGGTGATGGCCGCGATCTCGCGGGCCAGACCGCGCACCGAGAGGCAATCCGGACGATTGGGCGTGACCTCCACCTCGAGGACCGAATCGGTGAGAGGCAAATACTGAGCCAGAGGCGCACCGGCGCTCCAATCGTCAGGTAGGACCATGATGCCCGCGCTCTTGGCCTCGAAACCCAGCTCCGCCTCGGAGAGGATCATGCCCGCCGAAGCCACGCCGCGCAGCTTGGCTTTCCCGATCTTCATGCCGCTGGGTAGCACGGCGCCGGGCAGGCTCACGGCCACGGTCTGCCCGGCGGCCACGTTGGGAGCACCGCACACGATGGTGCGAGGCTCGGCCTCTCCCACATCGACCGAGCACACCGAGAGCTTGTCGGCGTCGGGATGACGGTCACAGGCGACTACCTTGCCCACCACGAAGAACTGCAGAATAGACGGATCGTCGGACACACCGACCACGGCGACTCGCTCCACCTCGGTGCCCGTGAGGGCCAGGTGTGTGGCGAGCTCGTGGGCGGGCAGATCGATAGGCACGTACTCGCGTAACCAAGACAGAGGAGCCTTCATCGTAGCATCATCCTCGTCAGAACTGCGTGATGAAACGCAGGTCGTTCTCGTAGAAGAGCCGCAGGTCGGTGACCCCGTGCTTGAGCATGGCGATGCGCTCGATGCCCATGCCGAAGGCAAAGCCGGTGTACTCCTCGGGGTCGTAGTCGACGAAGTCGAAGACGTTGGGATCGACCATGCCGGCTCCCAGAATCTCCAGCCACCCCGAGCGCTTGCACAGCCGGCAACCGGCTCCCTCGCAGATCATGCACGAGACGTCGACTTCTACCGATGGTTCGGTGAAGGGGAAGAAGTGAGGTCGCAGGCGAACACTGCGCTCTTCGCCGAACATAGCCTTGGCGAAGGTTTCAAGCGTGCCCTTCAGATCGGCCAGGGTGATGCCGTGATCGACCACCAGACCCTCCACTTGGTGGAACATGGGCGTGTGGGTGGCGTCGTTGTCGCGGCGGTAGGCCTTGCCCGGCACGATGACGTATACGGGGGGCTGCTGCTTCTCCATGGTGCGCACCTGCACGGGCGATGTGTGCGTGCGCAGCAGCACCAGATCGTTAACGAAGAAGGTATCGTGCAGAGAGCGCGCCGGATGGTCCGGCGGATGGTTCAGCGCCTCGAAGTTGTAGTAATCGGTCTCGACTTCCGGTCCTTCGGCCACCTCGTAGCCCATGCCCATGAAGATGTCCTCGATCTCCCTCTGGGTGGAGGTGATGAGATGCAAGTGTCCCAGGGGGAGAGCGCGCCCGGGGAGCGTGACGTCGATGCGGTCGCGCTCCAGGGCGTGGACCAGCTCCTCCCGCTCGAGCACGTCACGTCGGGCCGCGATCGCTCCTTCGAGCTCCTTCTTCACCACATTACCGAAGCGACCCACGGCCGGTCGTTCCTGGGCGGGGAGTTCGGGGATGCTGCGCAGCAGCACCGTCAGGTGGGCCTTGCGCCCCAGGAAGCGAACCCGGGCCTCCTCCAAGGCCGCCAGGTCGGTCGCCCCCTCGACGGCCTGCATGCCTTGCTCGTAAAGACCCCTGAGGTCTGGGCGTTCGATGTGGGCCAAGATGGCTTCATTCGCGGGAATGGGTTCCTCCTCTCCTCCGTCGAGCCGTTTACGCTAGCAGAGCCCCGGCGCCTTTGCCAAGGCGGCCGCGGCTGAGCTCGTAGAGCAGGACGGTGGCCGCCATGGCCACATTCAGTGAGTCGAAGCGGGCCTGGGCTATGGCCACCCGGCGAGCGCCCGCTCCCAGGTCAGGCAGCCCCCCGCGCTCCGAACCCAACACCAGTACCACCCCGCCCCGCACCAAGGCTAAGGACGAGGCCGTCTCCTCGCCTCGGGGATCAGCCACGATCACCGTGGGAACGGCCTCTCCCCGAGAAGAGCCCGCCCGCAGCTTGGCAGCCATGTCCTCCGCGGAGACGTCGACCACCACCCGGGTCAGGAACTGAGCACCCATGCCCGCCCGCAGGGCCTTGGGGCCGTAGGGGTCAGCTGTTCCTGGGCTGCAGGCCACTCCCGCCGCCCCGAAGGCCACGACGCCGCGCACGATGGTACCCACGTTGCCCGGGTCGCCGACGCCGTGGAGGTATACGACGATGCCCTCGTCCACAGCCAAGTCTCCCAGGGACCACTCGACGAGCTCGTGCACGGCCACCACGTCGGCGGCGCCGCCCAGGCCGGAAGCCCGGGCCAACACCTCCTCGGAGCACACGCCAATGTCGAGCTCGTCTTCTTGGGCTGCCTGGCGCAGCTCGGCCGGGATGCGCCCCACGACATCTTCCCTGACCAGCAGCAGCAGCGGGTACTCCTCCACCCGCACGGCCGCCTCCAAGAGGTCGAAGCCCTCCGCTACGAACAGCCCGCGCTCCCTGCGCGTTTTCTTCTTCTGCAGTTTGTGCGCCAGCTTGACGGTGTCGTTGTGCGCGCTCTCGATGGTCTTGATCACGGCCGTGGCCCCCTATCCTAGCGGAAGCTGCTCTTCAGGCAGTATCACACGGCCGGCCCGCTGGCGAGCGGCCAGGGCGACCCCAAGGGTAACGGGTCCCACTCTGCCCGTGTACATGGTGAGAATGATGAGCACTTTGCCCAACCCTGAGAGATCCGGCGTGAGCCCCAACGAAAGACCCACCGTACCGAAAGCGGAGAAGACCTCGAACAGACCTTCGGTGACTGTGATCTCGTGACCGGTGGACAAGAGCAAGACGGTCACCACGGCAATGAAGGCTATGGAGAAGCTCAACACGGTCAGAGCTTTCAGCACCTGACCTTGGCCGATGCGCCGGCTGAACGCCTCCACGTTGGTCTTGCCGCGAGCGGTGGCCCAGATAGAGGCGAGTATCACCCCGAAGGTGGTGGTCTTGATGCCGCCCCCGGTCGACTCGGGGGAGGCTCCGACGAACATGAGGAAGATCATGATGAAGATGGTCGCGTCGCCTATGGAAGCCATGGGCACGGTGTTGAACCCGGCCGTGCGGGGCGTCACGGCCTGGAAGAAGGCCGTGATGACCTTCTGCGGGGCGCCGAGGCCGGCCATGGCCGGCGACTCCCACTCGATGAGCAGGAAACCGATCGTTCCGAACAGCAGCAGCCCGGCCGTCACCAGCAACACCATCTTCGCCTGCAGCGAAAGGTGGTACGAGCCTCTTTCCCTGCGGGCCAGCTCCAGCACCACGGGGAAGCCCAGGCCGCCGAAGATGATCAAGAGGGCGACCACCAGGTTGACCAACGGGTCGGTCCGGAAGCCCTCCAGATTGTCGGAGAAGAGGGCGAAACCGGCGTTGTTGAAGGCGCTTACGGAATGGAAGGCGCCGTATCCCACAGCCTTGGCGAGGGAATAGTCGTAGCGCAGCGCGAAGTTGCCGGCGAGAACGACTGCCCCTACAACCTCGAAAACGGCGGTCATGGCAAGCAAGGCCAGCACCAGCCGCACGATACCCGACAGACGTACGTGACCCAGGGTCTCTTGCACCACCAAGCGACTCTGCAGGCCGACGCGCCTGCCGGCCAGGATCACGAGCAGGGTGGCCCCCGTCATGATGCCCAGGCCCCCGATCTGGATGAGAAAGGCGATGACGAACTTGCCGAGTGGAGTGAACACGGTGGCCGTATCGACCGTGATCAGACCCGTCACGCAAACGGCCGAGGCTGAGGTGAACAGCGCGTCGAGGTAGCTGAACGACGCGGGGTCGCTGGTCATACCCGGAAGCATGAGGACCAGCGACCCCGCGAAGATCGCTACGGCGAAACTCAGGAGGACGATCTGCGGAGGCGAGAGTCTAGCGCGCATGGCCCGCCTCGCCGCCCGATCCCCTCAGGTCGCGCCCCACGACGCTGACTAAGCGGAGGCCAGCGCTTCCTTGGCCTTGCCGGCGATCTCGGCGAAGACCTGGGGCTCCTGCACTGCCAGCTCAGCCAGCGTCTTGCGGTTCAGGTCGATCTTGGCCACCTTCAGCCCGTGCATGAATTCATTGTAGCTCAGCCCGTGCGAGCGGGCGCCGGCGTTGATACGCATGATCCACAAGCGGCGGAAATCACGCTTGCGCACCTTCCTGTCCCGGTAGGCATACGTGTACGACTTCAACAACTGTTGCTTGGCTTGCCGGTAGGTCGAGTGCTTGAGGCCGTAGTAGCCTTTGGTCTCCTCGAGGACCTTGCGACGTTTCTTCTGTGCGCTGTTGCTGCGCTTCACCCTGGCCATGGTGCACTCCTCCTACGCGCCCAGAAGGTCCTTGACCCGCGCCCTATCGCCGGCGTGGAAGGGGGCGTCCTTGCGGAACTTCCTCTTGCGCTTGCTCGATTTCTTCGTGAGGATGTGGCTCCCGAACGCCCGGCGGCGTAGAAGCTTGCCGGTGCCGGTGACCTTCACCCGTTTCTTCGTCCCGCTGTGAGTCTTGTGCTTGCTCATCCGTCGTGACTCTCCCTTCATCGCCCTGCAACACGAACCGGGCCCATCCGCGCGCAGGCGACGCGGTCAGGCCAGAGGCCCAGGCCTCGAGAAACGATATGTCCGACCCGCTGGCCGCGGATCTCGAGAGAAGACTACTTCTGCTTCTTGGGCGCCATCATCATGATCATGTTCCGGCCGTCCAGGTTGGGTTGTGACTCGATGTCGCCCAGCTCGGTCAGGTCCTCGGCCATCCGGCGCAGCAGGCGCTCGCCCAGGTGCGGATGCATGAGCTCGCGTCCGCGGAACATGATGGTCACCTTGACCTTGTCGCCCTTCTTGAGAAAGCGTTCCACGTGGCCCCTCTTGACCTCGAAGTCATGGTCGTCGATCTTGGGCCGGAGCTTGATCTCCTTGATGCTGATCGTGGTCTGGCGCTTGCGCGCCTCTTTCGCCTTCTGCTCCTGCTCGTACTTGTACTTACCGTAGTCCATCACCTTGCAGACAGGCGGGCTCGCCTGCGGAGCGACCTCGACCAGGTCGAGGTTCAAGCGGTCGGCGTAGGCGAGGGCTTCCCCCAGGTTCACGACCCCGACCTGCTCCCCGTCCGGGCCGATCAGCCGGACGGCGTCTGCGCGGATCCTCTCGTTGATGCGAATGCTGTCGGCTATGTCCTCAGCACCTCCCTCCGGATACACCGGATCATCTCGTTCGTGCACGCAAAAAGCGGCGGCACCAGCCACCGCTGTCCAATCCGCCATGATAACCATGGCCTGTGAGGGACGCCCCGTGCCGGGACGCTCCACTCCTATGGGTAAACCCCGACGCCCACGGGGCGTGAGGTGGGAAGGGTGGCTTCCGCTTTATGCGCAGCGGCGAGTATAGCCCAGCGCTATCTCCTGCTCAAGTGGCGGTCACCGCGGGCAACGTGGATTCCGCGCCCACGAGCTCGAGGGCCTCCCCGCGGGAGAAGCTTCCCAGATCCCCCCGGGCGTGGGAACGCACCGACACCAGATCGGCCTCGATCTCTCGATCACCCACGATCAACATGAAGGGCACCTTCTCGAGTTCGTGGTCACGGATCTTGCGCCCCATCGACTCGGTGCGATCGTCGACCTCAGCACGCAGGTCGGCCCGGGTGAGTTCCGCGGCCAGGGCGCGGGCGTACGGGTTGTGCCGGTCAGCCACGGGGATGACCACCGCCTGCACCGGAGCCAGCCAGGCCGGAAAGGCCCCGCCGTAATGCTCGATCAGGATGCCCAGAAAGCGCTCGATGCTCCCGAGCACGGTGCGGTGGATCATGACCGGACGGTGGCGCTGATTATCTTCGCCCACATATTCGAGCTCGAAACGCTCGGGCATAGCGAAATCGAGCTGACAGGTAGCGCACTGCCAGGTACGGCCCATCACGTCCTCGATGTGGAAGTCGATCTTCGGTCCGTAGAAGGCGCCGTCGCCCGGGTTGAGCTGGTAGCCGAGCCCCGACCGTTCGAGGGCCCCGGCCAGGGCCTGCTCGGCCGCGGCCCACATCTCGTCGGTTCCGATGGACTTGGGCGGTCGTGTGGAGAGCTCCAGGTGCACCTTCTCGAAACCGAACGTGCGGTACATGCGCATGACCAGCTCGATGACGCCCACCACCTCGTCCTCGATCTGCCCGGGCAGGCAGTAGATGTGGGCGTCGTCCTGGGTGAAGGTGCGCACCCGGAAGAGGCCGTGAAGAACCCCGGACAGCTCGTGTCGGTGCACCAGCCCCAGCTCGGCCATGCGCAGAGGGAAGTCCCGGTAGGAGTGCTGGTCCGTCTTGTGGATCAGGATGCCGCCCGGGCAGTTCATGGGCTTCACTGCAAAGTCCGCCTCGTCGATGCGGGTGAAGTACATGTTGTCTTTGTAGTGTTCCCAGTGACCGGACTGCTCCCAGAGGGCGCGGTCGAGGATGATCGGGGTCTTGATCTCCTCGTAGCCGGCGGCGCGGTGCTCGGCCCGCCAGTACTCGAGCAACGCGTTCACCACGCGCATGCCCTTGGCGTGGAAGAAAGGGAAGCCCGGGCCTTCGTCGTGGAAGCTGAAGAGATCGAGCTCGCGGCCCAACTTGCGGTGGTCGCGCTGGCGGGCCATCTCCAGGCGCTCCAGATAGGCGTCCAGGTCCTTCTGCGAGGGAAAGGCCGTGCCGTAGACCCGGGTGAGCATGGGGTTGGCGGCGTCGCCCCGCCAATAGGCACCGGCCGTGGAGAGCAGCTTCACGGCGGGAATGCGACCGGTGTCGGGCAGGTGGGGTCCCCGGCACAGGTCGACGAAATCACCGTGCTGATAGACGCTTATGACGGCTTCTTCGGGAAGCTCCTCGATGAGCTCCACCTTGTAGGGTTCGTCTGAAAAAATCTCCAGGGCCTCGGCCCGGGACACCTCCCGGCGCCGGAAGGGCCTGGCCGCCTCGATGGAGCGTTGCATCTCGTCCTGGAAGCGGGTCAGGTCGTCTTCGCTGATGGGCTCGGGGAACTCGAAGTCGTAGTAGAAGCCGTCCTTGATGGCCGGCCCGATGGCCACCTTGGTGCCGGGATACACGTGGGTGGCCGCCTCCGCCAGCACGTGGGCGCTCGAGTGGCGCAGCACCTCCAGGCCCGCTTCGGACTTCAAGGTGACGATGCTCACCTGGTTTCCCTCCCGGACCGGGGTGCTCAGGTCGACCAGGTGGTCGTCGATGGTGGCCGCGACCGCCGCCTTCGCCAGCCGGGGCCCGATTGTCTCCGCCACGGTGAGGGCGGTGGCCCCCTCAGGCACGGAGAGCGGGGATCCGTCCGGCAGGATGACGTTCATGAGACCTCTCTATCCACGGGGTTCGCAGCCGGAATGAAGTATAGCAAGGGGCTCGGCGTCCTCCGCCCGCGCGACCAGCGCGATTCCGCGGCCGCGCCCGCCGGACTTGCGTCGCGTTCCCGCACGCGCGAGAATGGCACCCTGAGGGGGCCCATGACACACCACGTTCACCCGCTGCGCTCGATCCCGCACGACCGGAACGCGACCACCGGTCCGAAGGCCGCCGGGCTCGCGCGGCTCTGCGCCCTCGGTTTCCCGGTGCCCGACGGCTTCTGTATCGACGCGGGAGCCTGTGACACCCATCTGGCCTCTCTGGAACTGACTCCCCCGGCCTTCGACCAGGTTGATCGGGTGACTCTACCCGCATTCCGGGCGGCCGTCATCGAGGCGGCTCTCGATCCCGACTTGGCCCGGGAGATCTCGCGAGCCGCGGACAACCTGGGAAGGGGGCCGCTGGCCGTGCGTTCCTCGGCTCTCGAAGAGGATGGCGCCAACCTGTCGTTCGCCGGACAGCACGGCACCTACTTTATCGCCGGTCGAGCCGGGTGTCTGGACGCGGTCAAGCACTGCTGGGCATCGTTGTGGTCCGACCGGGCCCAGGCATACCGATGCCGGCGGACGGGCGGGCCCGCACCGGCCATGGCGGTCGTCGTGCAACGGCTCGTGGCGGCGGACGCCGCGGGTGTGGCCTTCACGGCCGATCCCCTGACAGGCAGGAATGATCGAGTCGTCGTGGAGTCCTGCTTCGGGCTGGGTGAGGCGCTGGTGTCGGGTAAGGTCTCACCCGATCGGTTCGTGGTCGAAGCCTCGAGCCGTCGTGTGCTCGACCGGCAGATCGCCAGGAAGACGGTAGAGGTCTCCCCCGGGCCCGACGGCCGCGTATACCAGTGGGCGGTGCCAGTCGCCAGGGCCGCCATGCCTTCTCTCGACGACCGGAGCCTCCACCAGGTGGTCGATCTTGCCCTGCGCGCGCAGGAAATCTTCGGCCATCCGCTCGACCTCGAATGGGCGCTCGAGGGCCGCCAGGTCGTCCTCCTGCAGGCCCGGCCCATCACGACTCTTCCCGAGAGCGACGTGCTTCGCTCCCCGGTCGCATCATCCGGTTGCGGAACCACTCCGCCTGCGACGAGCGCTGTAGCGGCGGACAGGCAGCCGGACGTCGCCCAATCAGCGGGGCGCGCGCTCTCGCCCGGCTCCCGACCGGAGACTGTGTGGAGCAACGTGAACACGGGCGAGGTGCTGCCCGGTGTCATCTCACCCATGACCTGGTCGATCATCGAACGGCTCATCGATCCCATGATCTCGGCGATCTTTGGACGGCTTGGCATCCGGCTGACCGACGAACCCCTCGTGCGCCTCATCGCCGGCCGGGCCTACTTCAACGCCTCCGCCCTGGCGGACGCCTTCCGCGCCATTCCGGCCCTGGGCCGAGTCGAGCTGGATGAGATTCTTGGGGGCATGCAAAGACTCCCCGATGAGCCGGGCTACGGCGACGGTCGAGCCGTGGATCGCCCACGACAGCTGGCGCGTGCGCTGCGTCTCCTCCCGCACGTGCCCCGGGCTCTGGCCTGGTTCAGAGTACACACGCCCTCACGCGGCCTTCGCTTTGCCCGAGCCATGCGTCGCCGTACCGAGGAGCTGATGGATTTTGACTTGGAAAGCGCCAGCGAAGACTTCTTGGTTGCCCGTTTGAAGGAGATGGTGCAGGCCCTCCACACCGGCACCGAGTGTATCGCCTACGCGGGTGTGGGCATGGCCCACTTCACCAATCTGCGGGCGCTGTGTGCGCGCTGGTTCCCGGAGGAAGGCGCCGTCCTGGCACACAGGCTGGTCACCGGTCTCGGGGGAATGGATTCGGCCGAGGCCGGCCTGAGTCTCTGGCAGCTTGCCGGGATCGCCCGTGCGGACAAAGACCTCCGTGCCGATGTGCTCGCTCCTGGAACCTTCGCTCAGCTCCGCGAGCGCCTTGTCTCATGCGGCGAACCGAGCCGGACCTTTCTCACCGCCTGGGAGAGCTTCGTGCGCGATCACGGCCACCATGCCCAGAGCGAGATCGACGTCATGGTGGCCCGCTGGTCGGAACGCCCCGACTACCTGCTTGATCTGGTGCGCGGCTCCATCCTGGCCACCGAGCAAGGAGCCGACCCTCTGGGGGAAGGGCGAAAGCGGGCGAAGGACCGCGAGCGCCTAATCGCCGGCTGCCGGCAGCAGCTGCGTAATCCGGCCCGCCGGGCCGTGTTTGACACGCTCCTCCGTCAGGCTCAGCAGGGCTCGCTGACCCGCGAGAATACGAAGAGCGAGGCAGTGAGGCTCCTGGCCGCCATCCGCAATGTCTTTCTGGCGATGGGGGAGACTCCTGAAGGAGCAGGGCCGACTCGCTCAGGCCGACGACGTCTTTTTCTTAACCCTTGAAGAGCTCACGGAGACGCTCCGGGCAGGGCCGACTGAAGGCCTACCGGCGACCGTAGACCATAGGCGCGACGAGCGGACCCGGAACCTGGTCCTGCACCCACCGCCGGTAGTGGTGGGCACCTACGACCCAACCAGCGGTGAGGAGCTCCGGCCCACACCCGGCGGGGTCTTCCGGGGACTGGGGGTCAGCCCAGGGCGAGCCGTGGGCCGGGCTCGAGTGATCGTCGATACAACGCGGGGAGACCACGTCATGCCCGGGGATATCCTGGTGGCCCCCTTCACCGATCCCGGCTGGACGCCCTATTTCCTCCCCGCCTCAGCCATCGTGATGGACATGGGCGGGCTCCTCAGCCACGGCAGCATCGTTGCCCGCGAGTACGGCATCCCGGCCGTGGTCAACGTCGGCCCGGCCACCGAGACCATCGTCACGGGCCAGCTCCTGGAGGTCGACGGAGACCGGGGGAGGTACGGCTGATCGCTGCGCCTGAATAGACCGGCGGGCCATGCGATATTATGCCCGTCATGCCTCGACTGAGCAGCCGCCTGCAGCACTTTACAGACTCGGTCATCCGGCGGATGACCCGCATCAACGACCTGCATGGAGGGATCAACCTCTCCCAAGGGTTCCCCGACTTCGACCCGCCCGCCGCCTTGCGGGAGGCCGCCGCCCGCACCGGCCGCGAGGGACCGCACCAGTACGCCGTCACCTGGGGCGCCCCTCGTTTCCGAGCCGCCCTGGCGGCCAAGCAGAGCCGCTTCATGGGCCTGCCCGTCGATCCCGAGCTGCACCTGGTGGTCACCTGCGGCAGCACGGAGGCGATGATGACCGCGATGATGACCGCCTGCGAGCCGGGAGACAAGGTGATCATCTTCTCCCCGTTCTACGAGAACTACGGAGCCGACACCATCCTCTGTGGGGCCGATCCCGTTTACGTTCCGCTGCGACCCCCCGACTTCCGCTTCGACCCCGACGAACTCCGCCGGGCTTTCGCCCTGAAACCCAAGGCCCTCGTCCTGTGCAACCCGTCGAACCCCTCTGGCCGGGTCTTCGCTCGAGAGGAGCTGGAGATCATAGCCGCCCTGGCCCAGGAGCACGATGCCTGGGTCATCACCGACGAAGTCTACGAACACATCGTCTATCCACCTTTCCGGCACACCTACATAGCCTCCCTGCCCGGCATGTTCGAGCGCACACTCTCATGCAGCTCGCTCTCCAAGACGTACTCCATCACCGGCTGGCGTCTCGGCTACATGATTGGACCGGAACGCGCCCTGGAGGGCGCGCGCAAGGTGCATGACTTCCTGACGGTGGGTGCCCCGGCTCCCCTGCAGGAGGCGGCCGTGACCGCCCTCGGTTTCCCCGACACCTACTACGACCACCTCGCAGCCCTCTACCTGGGCAAGCGCGACCTCTTCCTCTCCTCTCTGGATGCCGCCGGCCTCACCTACACCACGCCGGAGGGAGCCTACTACGTGCTGGTCGACGCCTCGCCCTTTGGCTGGGACGACGACTTGGCCTTCTGCGAATGGATGGTGCGCGAGGTGGGGGTGGCCGCCGTTCCCGGCTCCTGCTTCTTTCACGAGCCGGTAAACCATCTCATCAGGTTCCACTTCGCGAAGCGCGACGAGACGCTGGGGGCCGCGGGCAAGCGCCTGGCGACCCTGGCCGAGAAGGCCGCAGGCATCCGAACGCGGTGACACCTCCCGGCCGTTCTGATCAACGGCCTCAGGAGCAGTCTCCCTCACCCGGTGCTATAGGACTCTGTGCGCAACCAGGTAGGCCGCGTAGCCAAGCACGACTCCGGCGACGTTGAGCAGGATGTCATCGACATCGGTGATCCGGTAGGAGTACCCCAAGACCCCTGAGATGGCCAGCTGCGCGAACTCGATCCCGAAACTGAACGCGAAACCGCCCACGACGACTCGGGACAGCCGGGCCAGCCGCGGAGCTGACAAAGGGAGTAGTAGACCCAAAGGCGCGAAGACCAGCACGTTCCCCCCAAGCTGACGCACCTTCTGCCATGAGGTCTCGAACTCGACCTGCCGCGCAATCGTCCGAAGCGGCACCACGTTCCAGCTGAACTCGACCTCCGCGGCTCCACGTTGGACGAACACCGTGTCGGTGGGGAGCGGGAAGAGCGTCATGCTGACGATCCACCCAGCGTACAGGACGAGAATCACGAGGGAAGCCACCTCACAACGGGAGCGACTCCGCGCCCGCCAGCCGACAACCGCGGCAGCCGCGAGCGCGAAAGGGAGCACAGACACCCGGGGCAGCATCGCCTCAGAACGGCATTCCAGAGGGAATGATGACGCAGGGGCCTGGAGCAGCCGGGTCGGGGGCGAAGACGCTCATGCGGACATCATACGAGGGGAGGCGAGACGCTCGCAAGGACAGGGCGTTACCAGCTGAGAAGCCCCTACGAAGTCCGCTGGGGGGACACCCAACGGGCTGTGATTCATGAAAGTGGGTAGTGGAGGAGGCGCCTTCGAACAGCCAAGGTGGTAGAAGGGGGCGACCACCCGAGCCGCTCGGGGGACGGCAGGTCGTATGATCATGGATGACGTCCACGGGTCATGCGGAAAGAGAAGCCCACATGGAGAGGCTTGGGGCCGTTCATCGGCTCGACCACGCTCAACTGGGTCGGGGGCTGAACGACTTACGCTCGGGCTCCTTTGGGCGATTCCCCTTGCGTTCTTCACCAACCTCGTCCTGGCTAATTCCTCGCTCCTAACCGACGGCATCATCCTAGTACTGGCCCCTCTGGCCCAGGCGCTCTTCGCCGCCCTCCTGATGGTCACCGTTTGCCTCGCTTCCGTGTCGTGGAGAAGACGCGCCGCCGCTGCCCCGGCAGCTCTCCCCACTGCAGCCAGTATTGGCCTCCTCTTCACGGCTCCACTAGAATCTTGGTTATGGTCAGGGCTTCTCCTGGTTATCGTCTTGCTGGGCATCGTTTTCATGTGGGAGGGTGCCCGGGCCTCGCTCCGTCGACTCCTGGCCACCGTCTTTGCGATTGTCTCCATGGTCCTGTTTGCTCTATGGCTGGTTCTTGTCCTGATCGGAAGCGTCTTTGTGCAAAACAGCGAACTGGGGCGGCAGGGCGGACCGGGCGGCTGGACGGTCGTCGTCTCACAGTCTAATCAGGGTGCTTTGGGGGAAGCATTGACGTGGTTGCGGAGCGCACACTCGTCCATACGGTGACGGTTGTCTTGCCGTTGCACACCCTGAGATCAACTACGACGAGGACCCAGATATCCGCTGGATTGACGGCCGAACCGTCCTGATCAAGGGACAGGAGATAGATATTTTTGGGCGTCAATGACGAAGGTGAGGAGTCCGCCAGGGCGGGGATTGCGGAAAGACGAATGAGCCCCAGGTGGGACTCCTCGAGAAAGACCGAGTGGGCGCTACAGGATTTGAACCTGTGGCCTCTTCCGCGTCAAGGAAGCGCTCTCCCCCTGAGCTAAGCGCCCGAACAAGCCGGGACATCATACAGCCGGCATCCCGGTGCGGCAACCCGCCGCCTGCAAAGGCCGCCGCCCTCGCGGCAGACGGCCGACCCCGATGGCCGGAGCGCCCCAATACCCGCCGGCTCCAGGCGCGCCCGCCGGGGCCATGCAGGGACGGCCGGCACACAGAATTCGCGGATCAGTAGTACACGTCCACGGTCATCCCTACCGGCAGTTGCGGATAGAGGGCGTCGGTGGCCCAGTAGGGCACGCGCACGCAGCCGTGGCTGGCCGGGTAGGCCGGCACCGAGTAGGCCCCGTGGATGGCGATGCCCCCCACGAAGTACGAGGGCTTGTACAGCAGGCCCAGCGAGCTTTCTCGCCAGTAAGGGAGCTTTCTCTGGATACGGTAGTGGCCCGTTGGGGTCCGCCAACCTTCCCGCCCCGAGGAGATGGGCAGGATCTTGACGATCTGCCCGCCGTTCACCAAGAGGAGCACTTGGCGGCTCAGGTCGACCTCCACTCGGTTGCCCCCGGCACTCAGGCGCAGAGCCGGCATACCGGCCGAAGTGATGCGGCTCCAGACCTGTGGACCGACCTCTCCATCGCGGCTGAGACGTTCCACCTTCTGGAAGGCCAGCACGGCATCTTTGAGAGGTTCGTCGTAGACCCCGTCGACCGCGCCCACCTGATACTTCAACGATGCCAGCCGCTGCTCCACATAGGTAACCAGTGGGCCGGTGGAGCCGCGGTGTAGCCCGGGATAAGGCTCCGCGGGAACGGCCGGCGGCACAGAGGCGGCCTCTGTCAGAGGCTGATACAGGGCTCGATGTATCATGCCCGCGGCCTGGGCCCGGGTCACGGTGAGTATGGGGTAGAACCAGCCGTCGCCCGTCCCGGTGACGATGCCGAAGCGGACCGCGTTGGCAACGTTCCGGCCGTGCACCGGGCTTACGAAGTCCCGGTCCTTGAAGCCCGCCAGCCAGGCGGCCTGCTGCTCTGAGGCGAGGGCAAGGGAGATGCCGTCTTGTGGCTGCCCCTGAAGCGAGTAGCCGAGGGCCCGCATAATGAGGGTTGCAGTCTGTTGCCGGTCGATGCCCACGTTGGGCGAGAAGCTCGTGCTCGATGTGCCTGAGATGACTCCCGCGGAGTAAAGGCCTGCCACCGACCCGTAGAACCAGTCGGAGGAGCTCACGTCGGCGAAGGGCTCGGTGTAGGACTGCGGCGGCTGCAGGACCCGGGCCAACATGGCCGCCAGCTGTGCGCGCGTGACCGTGTCGTAGGGGCGAAAGCTGCCGTCGGAAAAGCCGTTGATGACGCCGGCGTCGGAGAGTTCGCTCACGGCTGTGGCGAACCAGTCGTCCGGGGCCACGTCGCTGAAGGTCGCTCCCCAGGCCTGCCCCGCGGTCGATGCCGTGAGCAGGATCACCAGCAAGAACAGCCGCACCGCAAACCCCATCCGCTTCACCGACACTCACCTTCCCTTCATCCGCCGTTTCCCGCTTCAGTCCCGAGCGAATACTATTCTTCGTCTTCCCGGGGGAACCTTTGTTGAAGCCTCGAAAAAAGGAAGCCGCCTCCAAGAGGCGGCGCGTGGCTGGTCGTCATGGACGCCGGCAACTTTGCCCAAACTGTGGCGATATAAGGAGGCGCCGACCGGAATCGAACCGGTGTATCGGGTTTTGCAGACCCGTGCCTAAGCCACTCGGCCACGGCGCCCCGCGCCAACAAAAAGGGGGCCTCCCGAGCCCCGTCTTCGCCAGCGGAGAAGTATGGAGCGGATGAAGGGATTCGAACCCTCGACCTTCTGCATGGCAAGCAGACGCTCTAGCCAACTGAGCTACATCCGCCCGTGACGACCCCGGCTGAGGCGACCGGGCACCACCCGGCGGGTGAGGATTATAGCGGAGCGCTCCCGCGTATGCAAACACTCGGAGGGACCACGGACCCAGGGGGCGACCGCGTCAGATGCGTCCATCGAGCGCCTGGTTCACAAGGAAGTCGGCTGCTGTGTTCTCCTCTCGCGGCACGTGCATGATCTCCACTCTCTCGAACTGCTGAATCAGGGAGCGCACCTGAAGATAGAGCTCCCGCAGCTCGGCGTTGCGGACCTTGTACTCCTGACGAAGCTGCCGCACGACCAGCTCGGAATCACAGGCGATGCGCAGGCGGCGAACACCCCGATCGAGGGCCGTCTCAAGCCCGGTAAGAAGGGCCTGATACTCCGCTTGGTTGTTGGTGGCCGTGCCGATGCGGTCCCCCAGCTGTTCCACCACCTCGCCCTGCTCGTTCTCGAGCACCACACCGATGGCGCTGGGACCCGGGTTTCCGCGGGAGCCCCCGTCGGTCCGCAGGATGTAGGTCGGCGACGGCTCGACCGCGTCCTGCGCACCGGCAGACATGGCCGGCTTGGTGTGCACGCCGGTCGCCTGCTCGACATCGAAAAGGGACACCAGCTCGCCCCCGTTATTCGAAACCGGCATCGGCTTCACCCTCTGCCAGGGCGACCGGGCTGCTTGTGAAAAGCGCACCTCCACCTCCGGATCCGCAAGGGCTCGGCGCAGAGTCCCTACCCATCGGCGAAGCGCCCAGGCTTCCACGTGGCCGTGCGGCACCATCACCAGGCCAAGCCCCAGATCCTGGGCCCGTTCGGCATCGTGGTAGCGCAGGTCGCCCGTGACCAGCGCGTCGGCGACCCCAGCAGCCGCCTCCATGAAGCTGCCGCCGCTTCCGGTGACCACAGCGACTCGGTCCAGGCGCATGTCGGAACTCCCGGCGTAGGCAATCGACTCCAGTCCCAGCACCCGGGCCACCTCCTCGGCGAAGGAGACCAGCGAAACGCTCGTCCGAGTGGCGCCCACGCGGCCTTGCCCGCCCCGGATGCTCACGTCCTCCAGCGCATAGATGTCGAAGACCGGCTCCTCGTAGGGGTGCGCCAGTAGATAGGCCTCGATGGCCATCGGCACTCGCCCCGAAGGCACGACCGTCTCCCAGCGGATCTCGTTCACCCGCTCCAACCGCCCCGGCCGCCCCACCTGCGGACGGGCGGAGAATCCGGGAAGAAACGTGCCCTCCCCGGTGGTCTGGAAGGCACACTCCTCGTAGTCGCCGATTCTACCGGCGCCGGCGGCGAAGACGGCCCGGCTCACCTTCTCCAAGGCGTCAGCCGGGACAAATCCAACGAGCTTCTTCCATCCGGCCGCTGCCCGCACCAGCGGAGCCGGCTCGACCAAGCCGAGCTCCCGAGCCACGATGTCACAAAGACCCCCGACGGCACCATCGAGGTTGGTGTGGCAGGCGAATAGGGCCACATCGGCAGCGATGAGTTGGCTGACCAGCGTGCCCCGCCGGTCACGGTCGGTGATGCGACGCATGGGCGCGAACATCAGAGGATGGTGAGTCACGATGGCTTGGAATGCACCGGTCACAGCCTCGACCACAACGGCTTCGGTCAGCTCGAGGGCCACCAGCACGCGCTCCACGGTCGTCGAGCGCCGGCCGACGAGGAGGCCAACGTTGTCCCACGGCTCCGCCAGAGCTACGGGCGCCAGCTCATTCAACACCTTCTCCAGATCCTCTACCAGCACGGGGTTCTCCTTACGGCGGCGTTGGCCTCGCTAGAGTACCACCCGCGGAGGTCACTCCGTACCTACCACCTCCCCAAGGGCCGCTTCCCAGCACAACTCGGTGATGGCGCGGAAGGCCTCATCCTCAGGTGCGGTGCGGTCGTGGAACTCACCATCCGCAGTCCAATACGCGGTGCAGAAGTCTTTCGGCGGGAATCCGCCCAGGTTAACGGTACATGCAACGCATACATCGTCGATGCCGAAGGCTTCCATGATGCGGTCCACCCAGGCGACGGCGAGGCGGTGCGCATCTACATCTTCATCCACCGAGCCGCCCATGATCCCCACCCGTACGCGAACCACCTCGGGGACCTCGACGATCTCGGCACCTCCTCGCGCGAGGAGTTCCGTCAACCGCCTGCCATTCTCCTGAAGGTCACGCTCGGCCCGCCGGTTGCTGCTGAGGATCCCCACGATGGACCGCACGCCCAGGCCCTCGGTCCGGTCGAGCGGTCCCCAGGCACGAACCACCCGTCCATCCCTCACCTGTGCGGCGTAACGGGTGGCGCCAGAGGGCCCGCTGTGAACGACTACAGTGGCGTACACGCCTCATACCCTCCCCGGCGCATGCCTGCTGAGGCCGCACTCCTCAGGGAGGTCGTAGAAGTCAAACAGAAACGCTGGGTCACAGCAGTCGAGAAGCCGGAGAGCTTCGGCCTCCCGGTGGGCCGCGGCTTCGCAGGTCGCGTACCGCCGGTGGTACCTTCTCCAGAAGTCTGCAGACAGCGAAGATTCTTCTCCTTCACAAGCGTCAGTCGTTCGGGAGAGCAGGCGAACCAGAACTTGTCGCACCGGCTCCGCCTGTGCGCATAGGATCCCGCCCAGGCAGTGCACGCTGTCACACAGCCCGGCGACCTCGGCCACGGTGCAGAGTCGGGCGGGCATGAAGCGAATCTCATTGACCGTCACCTCGGCCCGCACCTCGGGCTCAGGATAGCCGAAATGGGCGTAGGCCGCCGTGAGAAAGGTACGAAGAAGCACGGCCTCCGCGCGCGTAAGCATGACCACTCCCTTCGACGCGCCACCTGGAGCTCGTTTCGAGTACGCGACCGTCACTAGGTGACCAGCTCGCCCAAGCCCTCTTCCTCCAAGGCAGCCTTCAGCTGCGGGAACTTGTCCTTCATGTGGGGGATGTGCATGGCCATCATGAATTGTCTTTCGAAGGTAGGCTCCACCGAGAGCTCCACGTAGGTCACCTTCCGCGCCCACTCGTCGGCTTCCGTGCGCTTGTTCGCATCGAGGAGGGCCATGCGGGCGCCGTCACCCGCGGCATTGCCGACGGCGTATGCCTTCTTGATGGGCACGTCCGGGAACATGCCGATGGTAAGCGACTCCTCTCGGTCGATGTACGAGCCGAAAGCGCCGGCCAGAACCACCCGGTCGAGGGCGTCGTAGCCCAGCTTCTGCATCATGATCTTGGCGCCGGCATACATGGCGCCCTTGGCGAGCTGCACGGCGCGGACGTCCTTGATCGTGATAGTGATGTCGCGGCCGACGGAGGTTTCGTTCGCCCAGGCGAGGACGTACTCGTCGCCCTGCTCACCTCGACGCACTCTGTCAGTCTCGATCCCTTTCACGAACTTGCCGCTCTTCTCGATGATGCCGGCCTTGAACAGCTCGGCGATAGCGTCGATGATGCCGGAGCCGCAGATGCCCTTGGCCCCAACCTCGTCCGGGCTCAGCTGATCGTTCCACTCCTCCTTCCCGATGACTTTGTAGCGCGGCTCCTTCGTCTCGGGGTTGATGTAGATCTTCTCGATGGCCCCGGGGGCCGCCCGCATCCCGAAGTGGATCTGCGCACCCTCGAAAGCCGGACCGGTGGCGCAGGACGCGGAGATGAGGCGCTCCCGGTTGCCCATGATGAGCTCGCCGTTGGTGCCGATGTCGATGATCAGCTGGCGGTCGTCCTTCGTCCATGGCTCTTCGGCGATGAGCACGCCCACGTTGTCCGCCCCGACGAAGCCCGCCTCGTTGGGCAGGACGAAGACGTGGGCGCCGGGCGCGAAGCCCAGGCCCATGTCCCGCGCCTTGACGTCGAGGGAATGGTGGAGCGCCGGAGCGTAGGGAGCGAGGCCGAGGTGCTCGGGATAGATGCCCAGGAAGCAGTGGTGCATGGCCGTATTGCCGACGATGGACATGTCTAGGATGTCCGCGGGGGTGAACCCCACCGCTTCGGTGACCCGGGCGGCCAGGGTGTTGAGGCCTTCAATGATGGCGCTGCGGAGCGTGCGAATACCGTCCTCGTGCGACATTGCGTAGGTGATCCGGCTCATCACGTCCTCGCCGTAGGGCACCTGCGGATTCATCATGGAGTCGGTGTTGATCACCTCCCCCGTGGCGAGATCGCAGAGGTAGGCGGCGACGGTGGTCGTGCCCACATCTACGGCCAGGCCGAGGCTGCGCTTGATCTTGCCCGGGGCGATGCGCACGATCTCGGGTTCCTTGCCGCCCGACCAGATCGACACGGTCACCTTCCACTGCGCATCACGCAGGGTATCCGACATGCCGAGCAGAACTCCGTAGTCCATCTTCGGCCACTCCAGCGCGTGCTGAGCCTCGAGCGCGTTGCAGACCCGCTCGTAGTCACCCAAGGGATCGTGGAGGGTCGGGGGCGGCATCTCGATGTAGTAGCTGTGCACCGTAGGGTTGACGTTGATCTTGCGGTCCGTCACCGCCTTCCGCACCACCTGACCGCCGGCGCGCGCCTCTTCGGGCACGAAGACCACTATGTCGCCATGGATCTTCGCCGTGCAGGCCAGACGGTAGCCTTGCTGGACGCGCTCCGGAGTGAAGAACTTGTCTTCCACAGGCCGGCGGTGCGAGACGTGTTCGGGTGAGGATACGACGCCGAATTTCTCAAAGAAGCCGTCCTCGATCCGGATCTTGCACTTGCCGCAAGTCCGTTTCTCGCCGCAAACCGACTCGATGTCCACCCCCAGCTCCCGGCTGGCCTCGAGGATCGACCTGCCGTCCCGGATCTGCCCGCGGCTGCCCGAGGGCTGGAAGATCACTTTGTGTGTCGTGTCGTTCAAGCCTGGCTCCTTTCTTCGGTGACCCCTCGTCGTCGCTTGCCATCATTCGGGGGAATACCGCCGTAGCGGGTTGGGACCAGCGTGGCGCGCGTACACGACGCACGAATGCGACTAGTGGGCGTACGAATGTGACTCGCGATCGTCGGGCCGTAGCGGCATCTCGCCCGCATTCTGGTCAAGTCCCGTAATGTGGTGTAGCAGCCCGGCAGCCGAGACCTGAGTAGCAAATCGGCCACTGGGCGTCCTAGAATCGTCGAGGGTTCCGCCAAGAACATCGACGAGAGGAGCATCACAGTGGCCGACCAGTACAGCATGACGCCTGCCGAAGCCGCGGGCAAGGTCCTTGCATCCGAGCATGGCGACTTCCTGAGAGAAGCCGTGCATTGCGGGCTCAGGGAGATCATGGAGGGCGAGGTGAGCGCGGTCACAGGCGCGAGCTTCGGCGAACGTTCCCCCGAGCGGGCCGTCCAGCGCAACGGCTACCGGCCCCGGGGGTTCGACACCCGCGTGGGCACCATCGAGCTCGCCATCCCCCGTCTCAGGCGGGGCAGCTACTTCCCGAGCTTCCTCGAGCCGAGACGCCGAAGCGAACAGGCCCTTGTCGCGGTGGTGGCCGAAGCCTACGTCAACGGGGTCTCGACGCGCAAGGTGGAGCGCCTGGTGGAGCAGCTCGGCATCGAGTCTATGAGCCGCTCCACCGTCTCCCGGCTCTGCACGGTGCTCGATGAGCAGGTCAGGCTCTTCCGGGAGCGCCCCCTGGAGGGCCGCTCCCCCTACCTGTGGCTCGACGCCCGCATCGAGCGGGTGCGTGAGGAGGGGGGTGTCCGCCAGAAGGCCCTCATCGTCGCCTACGGCGTCCACGAGACCGGGCGCAGAGAGGTTCTTGGCACCGACGTGGGCCAGGCGGAGAGCGAGGCCTTCTGGCGAGACTTCCTGCGTTACCTCGTGGCCCGGGGTCTCACGGGCGTCTTGCTCTGCGTCTCTGATGCCCACCCCCGGCCTGAAGAAGGCCATCGCTCAGGTGCTCGGCTGCCCCTGGCAACGCTGCACCGTCCACTTCCTCCGGGACATGAAGGGGCATGTGGGGCGCTCGCAGCAGCAGATGGTCGCGGCGGCAGTGCGTCAGGTCTTCCAGGCCGAGGGTCTGGCCCAGGCCCGTCTCGTTCTCGGCGAGGTGGTCGCTCGGCTCGAGGGGCCGGCTCTCAAGGTGGCCCGTCTGCTCGAGGACGCAGAAGACGACCTCCTTGCCTTCCTTGACTTCCCGCGCGAGCACTGGTCCAAGCTGCGCTCGACCAACCCGCTCGAGCGCATCAACCGGGAGATCGGCAGACGAAGCGACGTGGTCGGCATCTACCCGAACGACCAGAGCCTCCTCCGGCTCACCGGGGCCCTCCTTTGCGAGCAAAACGACGAGTGGCTCGTCTCCCGCCGGTACCTCTCGGTCGAGTCCCTGGCGAAGCTCTACCACGACGACACCATCGACGCCGAC
Organism: Thermoleophilia bacterium; assembly: GCA_027493445.1. Classification (GTDB taxonomy): domain Bacteria; phylum Actinomycetota; class Thermoleophilia; order RBG-16-64-13; family RBG-16-64-13; genus JAMDDA01. The sequence continues at coordinate 771,203 of JAOSKU010000001.1, forward strand.
GAGATCACCCTGTCCATCCATCCTGCACGGAAGGAGGTGGCCCCGGCGGCGTAGCCGGGAGTCCGTAGCGACGATCGGGAGCTACACCACAAAGTGGGACTTGACCCGCATTCTGTGAAGGCTTTCTCAAACTCGCTGCGTCCAACCATGACAAACCAGCGGCATCCAACGGGCCTGCAGAACAGTGGCTGCTACTTCGATCTTGGCCTACTTCGATCATGTCACTCCCGACTCCCCGGCGCAACTGACATTGAGGCGCTCGTGCGCCTCTCTGCTCTTCGCCCAAGGCTGTAGCCTCCGGCTGGACATGGAGATACTCGGGCACTCGCAGATAGCTTTGACGGCCAACACGTACACACACCTCCTGCCCGAGGCTGATCGGGAAGCGGCCACGGCTTTGCAGACGCTTCTCGGGAAAGAGGAGTGAACGGGTTGCTACCAGTGTTGCTACCAGTCGCGGCCTTGCGGCCTTCCTACAAAGAGAGAAACCCCCGATATACAGGGGTTTCAAATGGGCCCAGCAGGACTCGAACCTGCGACCAGCCGATTATGAGTCGGCCGCTCTAACCAACTGAGCTATGGGCCCCTGAACAGCGCTATTGTACCCGACAGGGCCGGCTGCGAGCCTTCGGAGTCGCGCCAGGGCCCACTGGCTCACTGATCCTCCCCAGCCGTGGTCAGTTCCAGCACGAACACCCCGTGCTCAGCCAGCAGGTTCGGCCAGCGGGTCACTCGACCCTTCGAACCCACAAAGAACTCCTTGACCACACGCATGCCTTGCTCTGGAGCGAAGAGGCGGAAATCCTTGATGGAGAGGCTGTGGATGTTGGGCGTGTTATACCATTGGTAAGGCAGGTTCTTCGTCACCGGCGCCCGTCCCTTCAGTAGGAGCTGCAGTCGGGCCCGCCAGTTGGCGAAGTTAGGGAAGCTGACGATGAGATAGCGCCCTACCCGCAGGGCCTCCTTCATGACCAGTACCGTTTGGCGCGCCTGCTGCAGGGTCTGGCTGAGGATGACGTACTCAAACATGTGATCCGGGTAGTAGGAGAGGCCCTCGTCGATGTCGCCATGGTACACCGAGAGGCCCTTGCCAACGGCATCGTAAACCCGCTCCTCCGAGATCTCGATGCCTGTGCCGCGCACGTTCTTGCGATCGACGAGCATCTTGAGGAGGGTACCTTTGCCACACCCCAGGTCGAGCACCCGAGACCCGGGTTCGACCAGGTCGACGATGAACAGGTGGTCGAGTCGCTCCCCGGAAGGAGCGCGGACGATCGTGGTGGTAGGCACGGCTCAGCCTTCTTCGCCTGGAAGGACGCGGCCCCCCGGGCGGAGTCGCTCCTTCCTCGGAATCTCCAAGGGAACGCGGGCGTCCGAGCAGAGGGCCCGCCCGCCCGCCGTCACGGCCTGACTCCCAGCCGGTGAAACGTCACCTCAAGAAAGTGGCGGATAACGTGGGTCTGCTGGTCCGATTCCACCAGGAAGGCGTCATGGCCGAAGGAGGAGTGGATCTCGACGTACGTGCAGTCGAGGCCGTTTCCCTTGAGAGCGCGCACGATTTCTTTGGACTGATAGGGCGGGTAAAGCCAGTCGCTGCTGAAAGCCATCACCAGGAAGCGGGCCTCGGCCGGTACGTCGCGGAAGGCCTCCACCAGGGTGCCGTGGTTGTTCGCCAGATCGAAGTAGTCGAGGGCCTTGGTGATGTAGAGATAGGTGTTGGCGTCGAAGCGGCGGGTGAACACCTCGCCCTGGTACTTCAGGTAGCTCTCCACCTCGAAATCGAGGGTGAAGTCATAGCCGTAGACCTCCTTGTCCCGTAGCCTGCGCCCGAACTTCAGGTGCATCGACTCATCGGAGAGGTAGGTCACGTGGCCGATCATACGGGCCACGGCCAGCCCGGCGTCAGGGTGCTCGTAGGCGTAGTAGTCGCCGCCTCGCCAGTTAGGATCGCGCATGATGGCCTGCCTGCCCACTTCGTTGAAGGCTATCTGCATGGGCGAGTGCCGGTAGGTTGAAGCGATGGGGATGCACGAGGCCACGACCTCGGGGTACGAAACAACCCATTCCAAAGCCTGCATCCCCCCCATGGACCCGCCGGCCACGGTTACGAGCCGCTCGATGCCAAGATGTTCGAGCAGCATTCTCTGGGCCCGCACCATATCGGGTACCGTCACCACCGGGAAGCGCAGCGCGTAGGGCTTGCCGGTGGATGGGTCGATGGACCCTGGTCCACTGCTGCCCTTACACCCGCCGATCACGTTCGAGCAGATCATGAAATAGCGGTTGGTGTCGAAGGCTCGACCGGGGCCCACCATGATGTCCCACCAGCCGGGCTTGGCGTGCCCATTGTGGTAGCCGGCCGCGTGGGCGTCGCCGGACAGAGCGTGGAGCAGAAGGATGGCGTTCGAGCGGTCCTCGTTGAGCTCACCGTACGTCTCGTACGCGATGGTGAGGGGGGCCAGCACGAGCCCGGAGTCCAGCAGCAGGGAGTCAAACTCCGCGTAGCAGGTTTCGACGAACCCCACTGAGCTCTCGAAGGTCTGCCCGTCAATATGATAGTCGCTCAACCACGTCTCCTTGAGGGGGCTCACGCGCTCTCGACACTCGAGTACTCATGCGGCACAGACACAAGCGCGGCGCGTCCGACGGCGTGTCCGAGTATAGCGCGGTTGCCGGCGCCTGGGCCACGCCCCGACCCGGGCGCCGGCAACCGCCGCTCCCCTCGAGCAGAACCACTCGGGGCCTGGACGCACGCATGGGCTGCCTCACCGCGCATCGAGCCCCGATCCGAGAAGGCCTAACTCTGCGACGCCTCCAATGCTTGATCCAGGTCGGCGAGGATATCGTCGATGTGCTCCAGGCCGATCGACAGCCGGACGAAGTCGGGCGTAACCCCGGTCGCAGCCTGCTCTTCGGCCGTGAGCTGCTGATGCGTCGTCGACGCCGGGTGGATCACGAGGCTCTTCGCGTCGCCGATGTTGGCAAGGTGCGAGAACAGCTTGACCGAATCGATGAACCTCTTGCCGGCCTCGAGACCGCCCTTGATGCCAAAGCCGACGATGGCGCCATACCTACCTTTCAGATACTTGGCGGCCAGCGGGTAGTTCGCACCGTCTTCCAGGCCGGGATAAACCACCCATTCCACCGACGGGTGCTGCTTGAGATGGCGGGTCACTGCCAAAGCGTTGTCCGAGTGCTTCTGCATGCGCAACGGGAGGGTCTCGAGACCCTGGAGGAACAGGAACGCGTTGAACGGGCTCAGCGCCGCACCCAAGTCCCGCAGCCACTGCACCCGAGCCTTCAGGATGAAGGCGACGTTGCCGAGTCCCGGGAAATCGCCGAAGACGTCCCAGAACCTGAGACCGTGGTAGCTGGGATCGGGTTCGGTGAACTCGGGGAACTTGCCATTGCCCCAGTTGAACTTGCCCGAGTCGACAATCACCCCCCCGATGGAAGTGCCATGGCCACCAATGAACTTCGTTGCCGAAAGCGTCAGGATGTCGGCGCCGTAGTCGATCGGACGCACGATGCCGACCGCCACCGTGTTGTCAACAACGAAGGGGACCCCGGCCTCGTGTGCAATCGCCGCGATGGCTTCGAAATCCGGGACGTCGAGCTTGGGATTGCCTATGCTCTCCGCATAGATGGCCCGGGTCTTGTCGGTAATGGCACGGCGAAACTCCTCGGGCTTCGTGGATTCGACAAACCGTACCGAGCGGCCAAGCTTGGGGAAGGTGTAGTGAAACTGCTGGTAGGTGCCTCCGTACAAGTTGTTGGCTGAGACGATCTCATCGCCCACCTGGGTGATGTTCAGCAGTGCGAGAGCCTGTGCGGCCTGTCCGCTCGACACTGCGAGCGCGCCGGTACCCCCTTCGAGCTGAGCAAGACGTCGCTCGAACACATCGTTCGTGGGGTTCATGATGCGGGTGTAGATATTGCCGAACTGCTTCAGGGCGAAGAGGTTAGCCGCGTGCTCCGGGCTCTCGAAGACGTAAGACGTCGTCTGATAGATGGGCACCGCCCGCGAACCGGTGGTCGGATCGGGCGCCTGTCCCGCGTGCAGAGAGAGCGTCTCCAAGTGCCAGTTGTTGCGATCCGCGGAATCCGCCATGTCACTCCCTTCCTGTGCCGCGGCAACCATTGGGCCTACCGCAACTAAACACGAGAAACTCTATATAGATTTTGGTAATTTACTACCGAGCCGGCTGTTTGGCAAGCGCGGGCTACGAATTCGGCCGCCAAGGCCGCGGAGACCGGGCTACCCCCGGTACCGATTCGTGATGGGCAGCCGGCGATCCTTTCCGAAAGCCTTGGGCGTGATGCGGATGCCCGGGGCCGCCTGGCGACGCTTGTACTCGTTGCGGTCGATCATGGTCACCACACGCTCCACCTCGACCCGCGGAATGCCGGCCGCCACGATCTGCTGGACGCTCTGGTCCTCGACCACATACGCCTGGATGATCCGATCGAGCAGGTCGTAAGGGGGCAGGCTGTCCTGGTCGGTCTGGTCGGGCCGGAGCTCGGCCGACGGCGGCCGCTCGATGGTCGAAGCGGGGATGGGTCCCGGACGCGGTTGCAGCCCGTTCCTGTAATCAGCCAGACGGTAGACCAGGGTCTTGGGTACGTCCTTGATGACGGCGAAGCCGCCCGCCATATCGCCGTAGAGGGTAGCGTAGCCCACGGCCATCTCGCTCTTGTTCCCAGTGGTGAGGACCAACCAGCCGAACTTGTTCGAGAGGGCCATGAGCAGGTTGCCCCTGATGCGGGCCTGCAGGTTCTCCTCCGCGGCATCCGGCGAGCGACCGGCGAAAGCCGGAGTCAGGGTATCCAGGTAGGCGGCGAACACCGACTCGATGGACAGCTCCAGGAGCTCGATGCCAAGATTGGCGGCCGTGATCTCCGCGTCGAAGCGAGTGCCCGCACTCGAGTAGCGCGAAGGCATGGTTACAGCATTAACCCGGCCGCATCCAAGGGCGTCCACGGCCACACAGGCGGTGAGAGCCGAATCGATCCCTCCGCTCAGGCCCAGCACGACATGCCGAAAGTCGTTCTTCTCCACGTAGTCGCGCACGCCTAGCATCAGGGCGCGGTAGACTTCGGCCTCCGGCGACAGCAGAGGGACGATGTGGGCCGTCTCGGCTTCCGGGATGACGGGCTCCGTTGTGGCGGCCGGAGACGGAACGGCTCCGGCCGCCACGCGCGGCGACCCAGCGGCGGGTGCCGCCGGGTCGACCTCCACCACCTCCACCGGCCAGCTGTGAGGCGAAGTGCCCTTCCCCCGCACGTCCCGCGCCGCGAGCGGGTCCACATCGACCAGCAGCAGGGCCTCCTGGAATTGAGGTCCTCGAACCAGGAGGTCGCCTTCCGGCCCGAAGACGACGCTGTGCCCGTCGAAGATGAGCTCGTCCTGCCCGCCCACACCGTTGACATACACCACGTAGGCCCCGGCGTCGCGGGCGCGCCGGCAGAGCATCTCTTCGCGCTCCCTGCCCTTGCCGGCATGGTAAGGCGACATGGAGATGTTGAGGATCAGATCCGCCCGCCCGAGGAGGGCGGCCTCCTCGGTGGGTCCGCACGGGTACCAGATGTCCTCGCAGATGTTCAGGCCAATGCGCGCTTCGGGGCACTGCAGCACCAGCACCCGGGAGCCCGGGTGGAAGTAGCGATCTTCGTCGAACACGGCATAGTTGGGCAGAAGTAACTTGTGATAGACGGCGGCCACGTGCCCCCCACTCAGGACCGCCGCGGCGTTCGAGATTCTCCCTTCCCCTTGGTCGAGGGGGACGCCTACCACAGCCAGAATGCCGTCGGCCGCCACGGTCAGACTGGCGACTGCCTCGGCGCAGTCGTGCAGGAAGTGGTCCTTCAGTACCAGATCCTCGGGTGGATATCCCGAAATCATGAGTTCGGGGAAGGCCACCACCTGCGCCCCGGCCGCGCGCGCTGCCGCAATGGCGGCACGCACCCGACTGGTGTTGCCGGCAAGGTCTCCGACCGTGGGATCGAGCTGCGCCAGAGCCAGCCGCACCGGCTACCTGCCCGCCTCTTCCAGGAAAGCCAGGATCTCCTCGGTCTTGGCCCGCATGAGCTGCTCGTCGCCTCGCGACTCGAGGTTGACGCGCAGGACCGGCTCCGTGTTCGACAGACGGACATTCACGCGCCATTCGGGAAACTCGAGGCTGACGCCGTCCACGTCATCCATACTGAGGGCCGCGGCTCCGTACGTCTCCCGCAGTCGGCTCATCGCTCTCTGGGGATCAGCCAGCTCCAGGTTGATCTCGCCACTCACCGGGTACCGGTGCACTCGTTCCCCCACCAGCTCGGACAACGGGGTCCCGGAGGCGGACATGATCTCGGTCACCAACAACCAGGGGATCATGCCGCTGTCGCAGTACGAGAACCCGCGGAAGTAGTGGTGGGCCGACATCTCCCCGCCATAGATGGCGTCCTCGCGGCGCATGCGCTCCTTGATGAAGGCGTGACCGCTCTTGTTCTGCACCGGGCGGCCGCCCGCCTGCTCCACCAGCTCGATCGTGTTCCAGACCAGCCGGGGATCGTGCACGATGACCGCCCCCGGGGCCTGGCGCAAGGCGTGCCCGGCCAGCAACCCCACCAGGTAGTAGCCCTCGACGAAGGTTCCTTGCTCGTCGTAGAAGAAGCAACGGTCGAAGTCACCGTCCCAGGCCAGGCCAAGGTCTGCGCCCGCTTCGCGTACGGCTCGAGCCGTGGCCTCGCGCTTCTCGGGGAGCAGGGGGTTCGGGACGCCGTGGGGGAAGGCGCCGTCGGGCGTGTCCTGCAGGAGGAGGAGCTCGAAGGGCAGCCGCTCGCGCAGCCGGTGAAGGACGGGGCCGGCCATGCCGCCCCCGCCGTTCGCCACGATGCGCAGGGGTCGCAGCGCCCCGACGTCGACGTAGCCGAGCAGGTGCTCGACGTACTCGTCCATGACGTCGACCCTTTCGACGCTCCCCTGCGAACCGGCGGGGACGGCCGCCTGCGGCCAAGCTCCGGCCCTCAGGGCCGCGCCCACCCGATCACGGATGGCCATGAGCCCCGTATCTCCGCTTATGGGAATGGCCTGCTCCCCCATAAGCTTCATGCCGTTATAGTCGGCCGGGTTGTGGCTGGCCGTTACCATGACGCCCCCGTCGAGCCCCTGCGAGAAGACGGTGAAGTACACCTGCTCGGTGCCTACCTCGCCAATGTCCATCACCTGGACTCCGGACTCCACCAGCCCCCGAGTGAGCGCCCGCGCCAGCGCCTCTCCGGTCAGACGCATGTCGCGCCCTACGACGACCCTGTGGGGCCGCAGAAAGGCGGACAAGGCGCGACCCGTGAGGTAGGCGACGTTCTCGTCGAGCTCGGCGGGCACTCGCCCGCGTACGTCGTAAGCCTTGAAAATCGACAGCCGGGCCTGAAGGTCGGTCACCTCTCCCTCCTCAGGAGATCACAGCTCATCGGTCAGCCCCTGGTCTTCGATCCGCCGGACGAGGGCTTTCAGGTCCTCGACCCGGGAGCGGTCAGCCACTAGGGTGCGGTGGCCCGCCCTGACGACCACCAGGTCCTTCACACCCAGCAGGGCCACCAGCTCGTCATCGTCCTCATTGAAGACCAGGTTGCCTGAGGAGTCCACCGCCGCCACCCGGCCCCGGACCCTGTTGCCTCCGCCGTCGTCGCCCAGAAACTCCTCCATCGCCAGCCATCCCCCCAGGTCGCACCAGGAAAACGTGGCCTCGACGGTCCGGACCCGGGCGGCCTTCTCCATGATGGCGTAGTCCACAGACACAGCGGACAAGCCTTCGAAGGCGGCGCGCAGGGCCTGCCGGCCGATCGAGCCGACCTCCACAGTCGTGGCCTCCGCCAGCGCTTCGAGGTGGCCGGGCAGGTGTCGGTCGTACTCGCCCAGGATCGCCGACACGCGCCACACGAACATGCCGCTGTTCCACAGGTACTTCCCGGAGGCAACGTATGCGGCCGCCGTAGCCGCGTCGGGCTTCTCGCGGAAACCCTGCAGCTCGTAGTGGAGCAGGCCATCGTCGTCCAAAGCCAACACCCCCCGCTTGAGATACCCGAAACCGGTAGCCGGGTAGGTCGGCGGGATGCCCACCGTGTACAGGACAGGATCGGATTCCACCACCCTGGCGGCCGAGTGCAAGACCCGGGCAAAGTCGTCACCGGGTTCGATGCGATGATCGGCGGTGAGCACGGCCATCACGCAGTCTCCGAAGCGCCGCCGACACAGTAGTGCCCCCAGGCAGACCGCCGCCGCCGTATCCCGGCGTAGGGGCTCCCCCACCACGTTATCGCCGGGAACCTCGGGCAGCTGGGCACGAACGGCCTCCACCAGCTCCTCGGAGGTCAGCACCAGGATCCGCTCCGGGGCTGCCAGCAGCCGGGCCCGGTCGAAGCTCTGCTGCAGAAGACTGCGCTTGCCTATCAGGCGCAGGAGCTGCTTGGGCCGGGAATGGGTGCTGGCCGGCCAGAAACGGGTGCCGGCACCACCGGCCATGATGAGCACCACGAGCGCCGCGGCCGGCGCCTGCCCGCTCGTCATGAGATATCGCCCTCCTCGTATATGAGCTCGTTTCAAAACGAAGCCTTGGCCGCCGCGGCCGCACTGGCCGGCCCGATGCGGCGTCCTCGGTCGCGCCCGTAGCGCTGCTACGAACGCTCCCTGCGTCCTTGCCTCCCGCTCGCCCATCGCATCCTGGCGGCGAAGCGTCATTCTGAACCGAGCTCGGGAGCTCGTTTCAAAACGAAGCCTTGGCCGCCGCGGCCGCACTGGCCGGCCCGATGCGGTTTGCCGATCGCTCACTCTAGGAAGTGTCATGGTACACGCTACCACGTACAGAGGCGCACCCTCGGCATGACGAGTCATCGACTCCTCCCTCTTCCGCTCCGGTCCTGGCTCCGGCCCCCTCCCCCACTCACCGAGCCGGAGCCCCGCCGCCGTGTGCGCTGAAGCTGCCTTCGATCCCGGACCGGCGGCTGCCTGTCTCTGCCTGGGGTGGGATCGTGCTGTCCGCCTTGCTGATCGCCGTTCTTGCCGCAGGGTCCGCCTGCACCTCCCCGGGGTCGGTAAACCAGACGGCCTCGACTCTGATGACCACGTCGCCGTCGAGCTCCGTCCCGTCCGGTGCCGCTCCCACCTCCACCATCACGACCGCCCCGGCCCCAGTTCGAGCGGGGCTCCAGGTGGAGACCATGATCGAGGGGCTCGAGGTACCCTGGGACATGCGCTTCCTCCCCGACGGCGACCTGCTCGTCACCGAGCGCCGCGGACGCATCCTGCGCGCCGACCCAGGCACGGGCCAGACCAGCACGATCGCCACCCTGCCGGTGGCCGCTCAGGGCGAGAGCGGCCTCCTGGGCCTGGCCCTGGACCCCAGCTACCCCGCCGAGCCGTTCATCTACATCACCTACACCCACCTGCGGAACGGCGGGCTGGTGAACCGCGTCAGCCGCCTGCGGTACGACCCCGCCGGGACCCAGGCGACAGGCGAGACGGTCCTGCTCGACGGCATACCCGGAGGAGCCATCCACGACGGCAGCCGCTTGACCTTCGGACCCGACGGCGCCCTTTACGTCACCACCGGCGACTCCGGTCGGGGAGAGCTGGCTCCCGACCTGGGCTCGCCGGCGGGCAAGGTTCTGCGCATGGACCGTGATGGCCGGCCCCTCCCCGACAACCCCTTCCCTGGCTCCCTGGTCTTCACCTATGGGCACCGCAACCCCCAGGGTCTCGACACCCACCCCCGACACGGGCGTCTTGTTCGTCACCGAGCACGGGCCGAACGAGAACGACGAGCTCAACCGCCTGCAGGCGGGAGGCGAGTACGGTTGGCCCTCGGTCACCGGCCGCGCCGGTATTCCCGGCCTCGTGGATCCCATCGCCGCCTGGACCCCCACCATCGCCCCGGCGGGGGCCACCTTCTACAACGCCGACCTCATCCCCGGCTGGCGCGGGTCCTTTCTGTTCGTCACCTTGAAGGAGCAGGATCTGCGCCGGCTCACACCCGCCGATGCAGAGTTCATGACCGTCCACTCCGAGGAGATCTTGTTCGACGGGGCCTACGGCCGGCTACGAGCCATCCGGGTGGGACCCGATGGCTCGCTCTACATCTCCACGAGCAACCGCGACGGCCGGGGCAGCCTTCCCGGCTCGGACCGCATACTGCGCATCAGCCCACGGACCGCCGCCGGTGACTAATCCACTTCTGCCCCTCTACCGCCCAGAAGACCACGGTGCTCAGGGCCAGCGCCACCAAGAGATCAACCGCCGAGAGTGGATGCGTGTGGAACACGCCCTGGAGGAAGGGCAGGTAGACGACCCCCAACTGCAGCCCGAAGGTCAGCAGGACCGAGCCGACAAGAGCCTTGTTGCTCAGAAAGCCCACCCGGAACAGGGCATCCCGCTCCGAGCGCACAGCCAGCGCCAGGCCCATCTGCGACAGAGTCAGCGTAGTGAACACCTGGGTCTGCCAGGTCTCGTGACCCGCGACCCGGTAGGCGTATCCTACACCAAGAGAAACCAGGCCCATCAGCAGGCCGACCCAGAGCACGTGCACGCCCAGGCCTCGGCCGAAGATGCTCTCGCTGGGTGGATGAGGGGGCCGGCGCATGATGTCCCGCTCAGGAGGCTCCAGGCTCAGCGCCAGGGCCGGCAGGCCATCGGTAACCAGGTTGATCCATAAGATCTGCAAGGGCAGCAGGGGCAGCGGAAGACCCACGAATGGGGCGATGAGCATCACCGAGAGCTCCCCGGAGTTGCTCGAGAGGATGTATCTAATGAACTTGCGGATGTTGTCGTAGATGACCCGCCCTTCCTCGACGGCGGCCACGATAGTGGCGAAGTCGTCGTCGAGCAGGACCATGTCGGCCGCCTCCTTCGAGACGTCGGTGCCGGTCACTCCCATGGCTACGCCGATGTCCGCCTGCTTGAGGGCAGGGGCATCATTCACGCCGTCGCCCGTCATGGCCACGATGTGACCCCGTTCCTGCAGGGCCCGCACGATGGCCAACTTGTGTTCTGGGGAGACGCGAGCGAAGACGGAGACCTCCTCCACCCGCCGGCCGAGCTCCTCGGGGCTGAGAGTGGCCAGATCCCGCCCGGTCAGGATGCCCCCTCGGTGGAGATGCCCAGCTGCTCGGCGATGAAGGCCGCCGTCAGAGGGTGGTCCCCCGTGATCATGAGGGGCCGGACCCCCGCGGCGCGGCAGGTGGCTACTGCGGTGCGCGCCTCGGGCCGCGCTGGGTCGACCAGACCCATGAGCCCTACGAAGACCAGCCCATCCTCCAGCGTGCCGGCGGCCCCCTCGTCGATCATGGACTCCTGCCAGGCCTCAGCCACCGTCCGGTTGACCAGCCGGTAACCCAAGGCCAAGACACGCATGCCGTGGGCAGCCAAACGGTCGTTGGCCCGGAGAATGCGTTCCCGCCCCTCATCGTCCAGCTCCTCGCGATCGGCACCAGTCAAGATGTGGGTGGACACCTCGAGCAGCGTGTCGACCGCTCCCTTCGTGAAGGAGAGGCCGCCCGCAGCGGCGGCGCCCCGGACGGCCTCGAGGGCTCGACCCAAGGACTCGGGCAGGCCCGCCGTGGAGGAAGGAAGGTGGTGGAGGGTGGTCATCCGCTTCCGAGAAGAGTCGAAGGGCACTTCGCCCATCCGAGGCAGATATCCATCGAGCTCCCGCTTCCACAGGCCCGCCCGAGCGGCCACCGAGACCAGGGCTCCCTCGGTGGGATCCCCCCGTGTGCGGAAGAAGCCTTCCTCGTCCGGCGCTTCGGCGGCGAGGGCGGCGTCGTTGCAGAGTGCGGCTCCAGCCAGAAGGATCGTCAGGGATATCGACTGATCGCCACCGCCCTCCGGCAGGTCCGTGTACTCCTTGCCCGGTTGGTCGAGAGAGACGCGCCGGCCGGCCACGTCGAGCACGGCCACGGACATGCGGTTGGCGGTGAGCGTGCCGGTCTTGTCGGAGCAGATCACCGTCACCGAGCCCAGCGTCTCCACGGCCGGAAGCTTACGGATGAGAGCATGGCGGCGAAGCATGCGCTGAGCCCCCAGGGCGAGAGCGATGGTCACCACGGCGGGTAGGCCCTCGGGCACAGCGGCCACGGCCATGCTCACCGCTGTCATGAACATGAGCTCCAGGCCCTCTCCGCGCACCACCCCCGCCGTGAAGATGACCGCCACCAGGAGCAGTGCCGCCAGCGCCAGACCCTTGCCCAGCTGGTCCAGACGCCTCTGCAGCGGAGTAGGTTCGCCACCGACGGTTTGAATCATGGCGGCGACGGCACCCAACTCGGTGTCCATGCCCGTGGCGGTCACACCGACCTCGCCCCGGCCGTATGTGACCACGGTGCCCATGTGGACCATGCTGCGCCTATCGCTGACCGGCACCGCCTCCCCCTCCACAGGCTCGGTGTACTTCGTCACCGCCTCGGACTCACCCGTCAGGGCCGCCTCCTGCACGCGGAGGTTGTGGGCAGCGAAAACCCGGCCGTCCGCCGGCACCATGTTTCCAGCCTCGAGTACCACCATGTCGCCGGGAACGAGGGAGCGGGCGCTCAGCTCGAGGACTCGCCCATCCCGCCGGACGCGCACCGCCGGAACGGCCATCCGCTTGAGCGCGGCCATGGCCTTCTCAGCCCGGTACTCCTGCCGAAATCCCAGGAGGACGTTCAGGATGACGATGGCCATGATGGCCAGTGCGTCCCTGAGGTCCCCCAGCATTGCGGACACCAAGGCGGCCGCGAGCAGTACCGCCACCATGACCGAGGAGAGTTGCTCCCAGACGATTCGGCCCGGGCCCTTGCCTCCCCGATCGACCAGCTCGTTGGGCCCCTGCTCAGCGAGGCGCCGCTCGGCTTCCTCCTCGGAGAGTCCCAGCACCGGGTCCACTCCCAGCCGCTCGGCGACCTCGCGGACCTGGCGCTCGTGCCAGGGTTCGCTCCCCGCGCTCCTCCAACGCGGCCCTGCGCTCAAGGCCTCGTCTTGAAACGAGCTCTCATCAGCATCCATACCGCCAGCAAACCTAGGGCAGCGAAGCCCGCCAGCAGGGCGAAGCCGGCCCCGTAACCCCAGCCCCGGTCGAGTATGAGCCCGAAGAGCCAGGGAGCCAGCATAGCTCCCACGAAGCCGACCGCGTTCAGGTACCCCGTGGCCAAGCCCACCACTCCCGATTCCACCAACGTGGGGATGAGGGCGAAGCTCGGAGGGAAGAGCAGCATGGTCGCTACGCCCACACCCATGACTGCGGCCACACCACCCCACATCGAGGGAAGCAGCGGCACCAGCGCCAGGAGGGCGACCAGGGCGGCCAGGCTGAGGCCCATCAGGGTCGTGGGGCGCATCCGCTCGCTGGCGGCAGCAGCTACGGGCGCGGTGAGCAGCTGAGAGGCGGCGTAGACGGCCGTCAGGGAAGCGGCCAGGTTGGGAGTGGCCCTCGAGCCTCGTTCAGGAAGGAGGGCATCCAGGTGACGACCCCCACGGACACCCCGATGCCGGCGACGTTCACCAGGCAGAGCAGACCCGCCTTGGGGTCGAGCATCAAACCCACCAGGCCCGGCCACAGCGGGGGGAAAGCTCTGCGGGTCCTCTTGTCGCCGAGCTCCCGCCGGATCTCCGGCACAATGAAGGTCAGGACCGTCAGAGCCAAGCCGATGGCCGCCCCGGCCAGGAACACAGGCCGATGGTCGGCCCCGTCGAAGCGGGAAAGACCCACCATGGCCACCAGCGTGCCCAGCCCGGAGCCCATACCGAAGATGGCCCAACCGCGCCCGAGCCGTCGCCGCGGAAGCAGCCGCACGAGGAGCACGCCGGCGGTGGGCAGCATGACGCCTCCTCCCGCACCCTGGAGCACCCGAGCCACGGCAAAGCCGGTGAATCCGGAGCTCCAGGCGAAGAGGAGGGCGCCGGCGAGCATGGCCACGTAGCCTAGGGCCAAAGAGGAACGCGGGGCCCGGGCCGCCGCCAGACCGGCCGGTATCTGCACGATTGCGTACGCGAACAGGAAGGCCGACATGAGAAGGCCCACGCGCGAGGCGCTGAGACCATGGCCCGCTCGGAGTACGGGGGCCACCACCGGCAAGGACGCCTGCAGCACGTAGGCGAGGGCGAAGCCGGCCATGAGCGCTCCGCTCAAAGCGTCGGCTCGCCTCGGCGGTAGGAGCTCTTCGTCGGGCCCGGCCATACGGCTCCCATGCTAGCACCCCCGCCAACTCTCAGGCCCTCATCCGGTGTACACTATGCCACCCACCCGGCCGGGCGGGATAGAAACCATCCGAGAGGTCCGCGTAGATCCATGACGCCCGTCGACAGAATCCGCAACCTGGCGATCATCGCCCACATCGACCATGGCAAGACCACGCTCATCGATTCTATCTTCCGGGCGGTGCGCGTGTTTCGGGAGAACGCCCGCGTCGAAGAACGGGTCATGGACTCCAACGACCTCGAGCGCGAACGGGGATCACCATCCGGGCCAAGCACTGTACGGTGGAATGGAACGGCTACCTCATCAACATCATCGACACCCCCGGTCACGCCGACTTCTCCGGCGAGGTGGAGCGGGTCCTCTCCATGGTCGACTCGGTGCTCCTGCTGGTGGACGCCAACGAGGGCCCCATGCCCCAAACGCGCTACGTGCTGCTGCGTGCCCTGCGCCTGGGCCTGCGCCCGATCGTGATCCTGAACAAGGCCGACCGCCCCTCGGCCGACCCCCAGAGGGCCCTCGACGCCACCTTCGACCTCTTCATCGAGCTGGGAGCCGACGATCGGCAGGCCGACTTCCCCGTCTTGTACGGCTCGGGGCTGGAAGGCTGGCTGGTCCGGGATCTCGAGGCGGACGAACCGCGGGGCATGGATGCGCTCTTCGAAGCCGTGGTCGAGGAGGTTCCGCCCCCCCGGGTCGTGTTCGACGCCCCCTTCCGCATGCAGGTCTCGACCCTTGCTTGGAGCGACTACATCGGCCGCATCGGGTGCGGGCGCGTGCTCCAGGGGATCCACCGTAGAGGTGAGCCCCTGGAGCGCACGGTGACCCGCAGGCTCGGCCGCCCCGGAGACCCCGACGCTGGCTGGGAGGTCGTCTCCCACCAGATCGGTCGTTCGACTCATCTCTGGGTGACCCGGGGCCTCGACCGCCTCGAGGTCGACGAGATCTCGGCCGGCGACATCGTTTGGCTATCGGGCCCCGAGGACATCACCATCGGCGACACCCTCTCGGCCCCCGAGCTGGCCGATCCCGCGCTTCCCCCCTTGGAGATCGAGGAGCCGACCGTTTCCATGTTCTTCCTGGTCAACACCGGCCCTTTCGCCGGGAACGAAGGCCGCGCGGTCACCCTCCGGCAGATCAAGGAGCGTCTCGAGCGGGAGTGCCGCGTGAACGTGGCCCTGCGGGTGGAAGACCTGGGCCGGCCCGATGGGGTCAAGGTCTCGGGTCGCGGGGAGCTGCACCTGGCCATCCTCATCGAGGAGATGCGCCGCGAGGGCATGGAGCTCTGCGTGTCACGACCGGAAGTCATCACCCACCGCGACGAGAAGGGCGCGCTTCTGGAGCCCGTGGAGGAGCTTATCGTCGACGTGCCCGAGGAGTTTCAGGGAGTCGTCATCGAGAAGCTGGCCCGGCGCAAGGGCGAGCTCACCGGCATGCACAACCACGGCACGGGCATGATGCGCCTGGAGTTCGTCATCCCTACCCGGGGACTCATCGGTTACCGTACCGACTTCCTCACCGACACCCGAGGGCTGGGAATCATGTCGCCTCGCTTCGCGGGCTACGGCCCTTGGGCGGGAGAGGTTGCGGGCCGCGATCGGGGCTCGCTCGTCAGCCTGGACACCGGCGTGGCCACCGGGTACACGCTGGAGAATCTGCAGGCCCGGGGCACGCTCTTCATCTCCCCCATGGACCGGGTCTATGCCGGCATGATCGTGGGGGAGCACTCCCGTCCCGACGACCTGGTCTGCAATCCGACCAAGAGCAAGAAGCTGGGCAACTACCGGTCCGAGACGAAAGACATCGACGTAGGCCTCAAGGTGCCCCGCCTCATGGGCCTCGACCAGGCCCTGGAATGGATCGCCGAGGATGAGCTGGTCGAGGTCACGCCCCAGTCGGTGCGCGTGCGCAAGTCCATCCTCCAGGTCGAGGAGCGCAAGCGGGCCGACAAGCGGGCGGCGGCAGTCTCCGGATAGCGGTCCGGGTCCGGCCTCGAAGTCCTGGCACGGGCAGAGGTCGGTGTTCTGCAGAAGCTGGGGTCCGGCCGGCGCCAAGCGCCGGCCGGACCCCCGATCCGCAGCAGTTGGCGACCCCACGCGCGCCCTGAGGCGCTACGAAGCGTGGTACTCGTTCAAGGCCAGGATGTTACCTTCGCTGTCCTTGAACCAGGCCGTCCTGACGGGTCCTTCCGCCGCGATGCCCTCCTCGGTCTTGAGGTGCATCTCGGGGATGTCGTACTCCTCGAAGTCCACGCCCTTCTTCCGGAGCTCGTCCATCTCCTTCACCAGGTCCTGCACCCAGAATCCGGCCTCGGTGTGGTCGGATTGGATGGTGTCTCGGTGGTAGAGCAACACCCGGGTGCCGTCACCCGCCTCGAACACGACCTCTTCCTTGAGATCGCGGCTCTCGGGGGCGGTGCGTAGCCCGAGGGATTCTCCGTAGAACTTCTTGGCCCGCTCCAGGTCGAGGGCGGGCAGGATGGCCGATATCGGAGCCGTACTCAACATGTTTATTCGCTCCAGGTCTTGAGTGTCTCTGGATTCCGCGACCCATCCCTGGATCACCGGCGCCGCTCCAGCAACTCCGGCAAGCGCGCGGTCCGGGTTCGCGAGCGTGTGGCAGGAGGGCAGTCCTGAAGGGATGCTCCCGTTTCTCCGGACTTTCCCACGGGAAGTATGCCCCTGCCGCCGGGGCCGCAAACGTCCCCAGGGCGGGGCACAAAGACCCCTGAGTGGACTCAGTTCCGAAGCGCCGTCTTCATGGAGAGCGAGATCCGCCGTCGCTCCCGGTCCACCGCCAGCACCGTGACCTCCACCGGCTGCCGCACGCGCACGATCTCCGCCGGTTCGCGCACGAAACGGTCGGCGAGCTCGCTGATGTGCACTAGCCCATCGTGGTGCACCCCCACGTCGACGAAGGCGCCGAAAGCCGTCACGTTGGTCACGACCCCCGGCAGACGCATCCCGACCTCGAGGTCGTCTAGGGACTGCACACCGGCGGCGAAGGAGAAGGGTGCGAAGGAGAGGCGTGGATCGCGTCCCGGCTGGGCGAGCTCGTCCAGGATGTCGACCAGGGTGGGCAACCCGATGGATCCGTTCACGTATCGCTGAAGGTCGATCCGAGCCCGCAGCTCCCCCCGGCTCATGAGATCGGTCACCTCACAGTCGAGGTCACGGGCCATGGCTCTTACCACCGGGTAGCTCTCGGGATGGACCGCGCCGGCATCCAGCGGCTCGTCGCCGCCCGTGATGCGTAGAAAACCGGCGCACTGCTGGAAAGCCTTCGGACCCAGTCGGGGAACCTTCAGCAGATCGTTCCGCTTATGGAACGGACCCTGCTCATCTCGATAGCGGACCAGGTTGTCCGCCAAGGTGGGACCCAGCCCGGACACATAGATCAGCAGCTGCCGGCTGGCCGTGTTCGCGTTCACACCGACGCTGTTCACGCAGCTCACTACAACGTCGTCCAGGCTCCGGCGCAAAGCCTGTTGATCGACGTCGTGCTGGTACTGCCCTACGCCGATGGACTTCGGGTCGATCTTCACCAGCTCGGCGAGAGGATCCACCAGACGCCGGCCGATGGACACAGCACCCCGCACGGTGACATCCTGATCGGGGAACTCCTCCCGGGCCGCCTCCGACGCCGAATAGATGGAGGCTCCACTTTCGCTGACCATGACCACAGGTGTGCCGAGCGGCAGTCCGAGGCTCCGCAGGAAGACTTCGGTCTCCCGCCCCGCCGTGCCGTCGCCGACGGCCACCGCTTCCACCCCGTAGTCGCTCACCAGTGCCAGGACCCGTTCGCCCGCCTCCTTCCGCCGGCCCTGGGAAAGGTGGGGGAAGATGGTCTCATTGTGGAGCATGCCGCCCTGCCGGTCGAGCACTACTGTCTTGCAGCCCGTTCTGAAGCCCGGGTCAACCGCCAGAACCACCTTCTGGCCCAAGGGAGGCGCGAGCAGAAGGTCGCGAAGGTTGGCAGCGAAAACTCGGATGGCCTCCTGGTCCGCCCTCTCTTTGACCACCCGCCGGGTCTCAGTCTCGAGCGAAGGACCCAGCAGTCTGGCGTAGGCGTCGGTTACGGCCGCACGCACCTGCTCGGAAAAGGGGGTCCGGCCTCTTACGAAGCGCCTCTCCAGGGTGGCCAGCGCCTTTTCTGGAGAGGGCGCCAACCGGACACGCAGCATGCCTTCGCTCTCCCCGCGGAAGACCGCCAACACCCGGTGAGAAGCCGCGCGGCCCACCCGTTCCCGCCACTCGAAGTAGTCGCGGAACTTGGATCCCTCCGCCTCCTTTCCCCGAGCAACTCGGGACTCGAGGACACCTTCGCGCAGGAATACTTGCCGCAGGCGGCCCCGAACCTCCGCATCTTCGCTGACCCACTCGGCGATGATGTCCCGGGCTCCGGAAAGGACCTGGTCCGCATCGACCCCGTTGCCGAGCTGGGCGGCGGCCCGTTCGGCCAGCTTCTGAGGCGTCTCCTTCTCGTCGGGATCCTGCAGGAACACCCGCGCGGCCAGGGGCTCCAACCCAAGCTCCCGCGCTGCCGTCGCCCGGGTGCGCCGTTTGGGACGGAAGGGCAAGTAGAGATCCTCGAGCACGGCCATGCTCGCCGCCCCCCTCACGGCCTCCGTCAGCTCGGGCGACAGGAGGCCGCGCTCGCTCAGGGAACGCACGATGGCCCCGCGCCGATCGTCGAGCTCAGCCAGCCGCGCCAGCCGGTCGCGTACGGTGGTGAGGGCCACCTCGTCGAGCGAGCCCGTAGCCTCCTTCCGATACCGCGCCAGGAAAGGCACAGTAGCGCCCTCGTCCAGGAAAGCGGCGGCCGCCCGCACTTGCGCGACCGTCGCTCCCAGCTCCGCCGCCACCAGGGCGACATGCGATTCAGAGTGAGACACCGACACTCCCCGGAGTGGTCGGGCAGGGGTCCGACCGAGGCGACAAGACCCCCGAGGGGGTTCAGCCCACGGGGTCTCACGTTAAACAAGCACCGCCGAAGCTGGCGGATTGCAGGCTGGCTCCTCGGGCAGGACTCGAACCTGCAACACCCTGGTTAACAGCCAGGTGCTCTACCATTGAGCTACCGAGGAGCGTGCGCCGGTAGTATAGCGGAGAGCCTCCGGCTTGCAAACCTATGCTCGTTCTACTTCGGCTGCGCAACGCGGGCAGGTCAGCCTCGGCCCCCCGTCCTGCACCTTCGCCAGCAGGGCGGTTCCGCAGCAGAAGCAAACACTGCCCGCAATGAGACCGGCGAGGTAGGCTCCCAGGTTCACTCGGCCGACGGCCTTGGGACTCATCGACCCCGACGGAGCACCCGGCCGGGCTGCCGAACCGGGCTCCGGGAATGCCGGGGGCTCGCGACCCGCGGGCGCGTCGACTGGTACCAGCCTGAGCTGCCCACCGACCTGGACATACCCTTCGTTCCCACTCCCGACGCCCCGGGCTAGGGGCTCACGATCCGAATCGCGCCGGCAGGCCACTGGCATCAAACCCTCCTCATGACCCCGCTCACCCTGCCCAGGATGCGCGGATCAGTCTTGGTGATGATGGGCTCCATGGCGTCGTTCTCGGGTTGCAGGCGGACGTAGCCGCTCTCCCGGTAGAACCGCTTGACCGTGGCCTCGTCCCCGAGCATGGCAACCACGATCTGCCCGTTCTCGGCCCAGTCCTGCCGGCGTACTACCACCAGATCGCCTTCGAGGATGCCCGCGTTGATCATGGAGGAGCCCTTGATGCGCAGCACGAAGCACTCATCGTCCTCGGCCATGAAGCCGGGCACGTCAACCATGTCCTCGACGTTCTCCTCGGCCAGCAATGGCCGGCCGGCCGCCACCTGGCCGACCACCGGCAGACGGTTCATGCTTTCCTTCCCCCGGGGCCGCCCGGTATCCCCCACCACTTCCAGAGCACGACGCTTGGACACTGAGCGCCTGATGCAGCCCTTCTCCTCGAGCACGGCCAGATGCCCATGGACAGACGCCGGCGACGAGAGGCCCACCGCCTCACCGATCTCACGGACGGTGGGCGGGTACCCCTGCTCGCGGACCTGCTTCTTGATCACATCCAGGATCTCACGCTGTCTGTTCGAAAGCGTCATGATCGCTCCTCAGCCGGCGGCTATGAACATTTGTTCGTGGTGCAGTATAGGATGTCTGTCCGCCCGCGACAAGGCCCCGGGGCTCGTGTTGACGCCCCAACGGGCAGCCACTATACTCACCCGTGCTTTGCACGCGTGTCCGAGTGGCGGAACTGGCAGACGCGCTAGGTTGAGGGCCTAGTGAGTGCATAACTCATGGGGGTTCAAGTCCCCCTCGGACACTCGCCGCCCCCCTCGGACACTCGCCGCCCCTTCAGAGGACACCCTCGGCCCCCTCGCCGTGATCGATGCTCGCTCCGGCACACGCGGCCGCGCAACGCGCCCTCCCGTCCTCCTGCCGTCCGCAGCGGATCGCCGGTCTCGTGCGGCACGACCCAGGGGTTTGACTGAGCCGCTCCGGCAGGGTAGGAATGGCCTACGAGGCCGTCGAAAAACGGAACCACGACCGCCGAGGAGGGTCCATGACCGATACCATGCTGGCGTTGACCTACGACCGGTCCAGGGACCCCTGGGAGACGACGACCGGCCTGCGGCTCCAGCGGGTGCCCCGGCCCAGCCTCGAGCTCCGCCGTGATTATCGCGACGGCGCGATGGCCCTCATCCGTCCGCTCCTCACCGGGTTCTGCGGGTCGGACCGGGGCATTTGGTACCGGCACGCATTCGGCGACATGATCCACGACTCCCTCAACAGCGAAGGGGGCGATGTGCGCGTGATAGGCCACGAGCTCCTGGGGGAGATCGTACAGGTGGGCACCGAGGCTACCCGCGACTACGGCTTCCTGCCGGGGGATATCGTCGCGGCCGAGAGCCACATCATCGACGACACTTGCTATCAATGCCGGGTGGGCGACAAGCACGTGTGCGCCACCGCGCAGATCATCGGCATCTCGCTCGACGGCTGCTTCAGCGAGCTCGTCAAGCTGCCGGCCAAGGCCCTCTGGCCGACCGACATCACAAAGATCCGCCCGGAAGTGGCCGCTCTGCAAGAGCCCTTCGGGAATGCGGTGCACGCCTGCACCAAAGTCAACCTGCGCGGCCAGAGCGTGGCTATCATCGGTCTGGGCACCATCGGCCTGTTCGCCGTAGCCGTGGCCCGCGCCCTCGGCGCACGCCAGGTCATCGGGGTGGAGCCGGTGGAGCACCACCGCCGCATGGGGCTGGCCTTGGGGGCCGACGCCGTCATTCGACCTTCTCAGCCCACTGCTCAGAGCTACATCCACGATGCCGCCATCACCGAAGCCGTCCGTGACCTCACCGACGGGGTGGGCGTCGATGTGGCCATCGAGATGAGCGGCGCGACCGCCGCTCTCAACACCGCTCTGGTCGCGGTTCGCCGGGGAGGTCACGTCATCCTCTTCGGAATCCGGAGCGGCGACGCCATCATCGAGCACCTCGACCGGGTGATCGTCGACGGCATCAGTATGCACAGCGTGGTCGGCCGCCGCATCTGGGAGACCTGGCACATCACCCGCAACCTCCTCGAATCCCGGCGGCCCAACATTCACGACGCCATCTTCGACGTCATCCTCGAGGGCGGGCGGGACTGCATCGTCCCGGTCGGGGACTTCGATGCGGCCCGCTTCGAGTTGTTGATGAACGCCCATCCAAAGGTCATGATCCGCTGGGGAGAGAGATGATGAACGAGCGCGCTCACGAGATCGTCACGGCCCAGCTCGGGGAGATCCAGGCGTCCGGGCTGTGGAAGGATGAACGGCTGATAGCCTCGCCCCAGAGCGGTTGTATCCGGGTGCGCACGCACCAGGGGGAGCGTGAGGTGCTCAACTTCTGCGCCAACAACTACCTGGGGCTCTCCTCGCACCCGCAGGTAATCCACCAGGCGCACGAGACCCTCGACCGGCGCGGGTTCGGCATGTCGAGCGTGCGCTTCATTTGTGGCACCCAGGATATCCACCGTCAGCTCGAGAGAGCCCTGGCCGAGTTCTTCGGCTTTGAGGACGCCGTCCTCTACGGCTCCTGCTTCGACGCTAACGGAGGTCTGTTCGAGACGCTCCTCACCGACCGGGACGCGGTCATCAGCGATGCTCTCAACCATGCCTCGATCATCGACGGCATCCGCCTGTGCAAGGCCCGGCGTCTTCGCTACTCCTCGGGAGACATGGCCGAGCTCGAGGTCCGGCTGCGGGAAGCCCAGGACGCCCGCCTTCGCCTGGTTGCCACCGACGGGGTGTTCAGCATGGACGGCACCCTCGCGCCCCTCGACCGCATCTGCGACCTGGCGGAGCGCTACGACGCCCTGGTCGTGGTCGACGACTCCCACGCCTCCGGATTCGTGGGAGCTACGGGCAGGGGTACGCCCGAGCACTTCGGAGTCGAGGGCCGGGTGGACATCCTGACGAGTACCCTGGGCAAAGCCCTGGGCGGGGCTTCCGGGGGGTTCACCGCCACGACGAGCGCCACGGCCTCCCTGCTTCGCCAGCGATCGCGGCCGTACCTGTTCTCGAACGCCCTCGCGCCGCCCATCGTAGGCGCAAGCTTGGAGGTGCTGCGCATTCTCTCCAGCACCACCGAGCTCCGGGACCGCCTGATGGCGAACGCCACCCTTTTCCGCCAGGGCATGACGGCCGCTGGCTTCGCATTGAAGCCGGGCGCGCACCCCATCGTCCCGGTGATGGTGGGTGACGCCAAGTTGGCCACCCAGATGGCCGATGACCTGCTGGAGGAGGGCATCTACGTGGTCGGCTTCAGCTACCCGGTCGTTCCGCGAGGTGAGGCCCGCATCCGCGTGCAGCTCTCCGCCCTGCATCAAACTCGAGAGATCGAGCGGGCCGTCGCCGCTTTCACCGCGGTAGGAAAGCGCCGCGGACTCGTCTCTGCCTGAGGAAAGCGGTAGAGTAGGAACCCGTTTCAGAATGACGCTTCGCCGTCAGGTCGCGATGGGCGAGTGCGAGGCAAGGACGCAGGGAGCGCTCGTAGCAGCGCTACGGGCGCGACTGAGGACGCCGCATCGTGCCGGCCAGTGCGGCCGCGGCGGCCAAGGCTTCGTTTTGAACCGAGTTCTACGCCGTAAACCATCACCGACGGGGGATGTTCCATGCCACAGAGTGAGACCCAACGGAAAGCGGCGCCGGCGCCCAAAGAGATCGGCGCGGCCGAGGCCTACCGCGTGTGCGATCCGGCGTCACTCGGCTTCGAGACCACGGCCGACCTCCCCCCTCTCGACCAGGTGATCGGCCAGGAGCGCGCCGTGCGCGCGGTAGATTTCGGCATCGGCATCCGCAGCGAGGGTTACAACATCTACGCCCTCGGTCCCACCGGCACGGGCAAGGCCAGCACCATCCTGCAATTCCTGGAGCGTGAAGCGGCCGGTCTGCCGGTTCCCGACGACTGGGTGTACGTGAACAACTTCTCCGTCCCCCACCAGCCGAACGCCATCCGTCTGCCGGCGGGCAAGGGTTGCGAGTTCCGGGGCGATATGGAGAAGCTCATCGAAGACCTGCAGGCGGCCATCACGCAGGCTTTCGAGGGCGAGGAGTACGAGTCGCAGCGCCGGGAGATCGCCCAACAGGTGAGCGAGCGCCAGGAGAAGCAGCTCGACGCCCTGCGCGGGCAGGCCGAGAGCCGAGGCTTCACGATGGTGCGCACTCCGGCCGGTCTGGCCTTTGCGCCCAAGACCGAAGAAGGCGAGACCATGTCGCGCGACAAGTACAACGAGCTGCCGCCCGAGGAACAGAAGCGCATCGATGAAGGCCTGGAGAGCCTCAACCAGGAGCTGCAACAGGTGATGCGCCAGGTGCGCCAGGAAGAGAAGGGCGGTCGCGACAGTCTCCGGGAGCTCGACCAGCAGGTCACCACCTATGCCGCTCAGCACCTCGTCGACGACATGATCGAGAAGTGGGCCGGCGTGCCCGAGGTGGAGGAGTACCTGAAGGCGGTCCTCGAGGACGTGGTGGAGAGCGCCGACGAATTCAAACGCTCCGACGACGAGTCCCCGGCCACCTTCATGGGCATCACCATTCCGGCCAAGCAGCGGAGCGAGGCGGCTTTCCGCAAGTACCAGGTGAACGTGCTGGTGGACAACAAGGGGCTCAGCGGAGCCCCCATCATCCGGGAGAGCAACCCCAACCTGCAAAACCTGGTGGGTCGCGTCGAGCACCTTGCCCAATTCGGTGCGCTACTCACCGACTTCAACATGATCAAACCCGGTACCCTGCACGCGGCCAACGGGGGGTTCTTGATCCTGGAGGCCCGCGAGGTCCTGCTCAAGCCCTATGCCTGGGACGCCCTCAAGCGCACCTTGAAGACCGGCATGGTGCGCATCGAAGACGTGGGGCAGCAGCTGGGCTTCACCACCACCTCCACGCTCGACCCGGAGCCTGTCCCGTTGAACGCCAAGGTCGTGCTCATCGGCGAGCCCATGATCTACTACCTGCTCCATTCGCTCGACCCTGACTTCCAAGAGCTCTTCAAGGTCAAAGCGGACTTCGACACCATCGCCGACCGCACAGCCGCGAACGAAGTGCTCTACGCGCGCTTCATCGCCCACGTCTGCCGGCGGGAGAAGCTCCCACCCTTCTCCAAGGAAGGCGTGGCCCGTATCGTGGAGCACGGCTCCCGCACCGTGGAAGACCAGCGCAAGCTCTCGGTGAGGTTCCTGGGAGTGGTCGACCTGGTGAGGGAAGCGGCCTACTGGGCCATGCACCGCAATGGAGGCTCTCCGGACGGCACCATCGTCGACCGGGACGATGTGCAGCGGGCCATCGACGAGCACATTCATCGTTCGGCCCGCATCGAGGAGCGCGTGCGGGAGATGATCGCCCAGGGGACGATCATGGTGGACACAGAAGGCGAGGTCGCCGGCCAGCTCAACGGTCTGTCGGTGAGCATGATGGGGGACTACGCCTTCGGACGACCCAGTCGCATCACGGCCACCACCAGGCTGGGCAACGGCGACGTGGTCGACATCGAGCGCGAGGTCGAGATGGGGGGCCCCATCCACAGCAAAGGGGTCATGATACTGGCCGGCTTCCTGGGCGCTCGTTTCGCGGCCGACCGGCCCCTGTCTCTCTCTGCCCGGTTGGTCTTCGAGCAGTCGTACGCCGGGGTGGACGGTGACAGCGCCTCATCGACCGAGCTCTACGCCATCCTCTCCTCGCTGTCGGGCCTGCCGGTCGCCCAGCGCTTCGCGGTCACCGGTTCGGTGAATCAACGGGGTCAGGTGCAGGCCATAGGCGGCGTGAACGAGAAGATCGAGGGCTTCTTCGCTGTCTGCAAGGAGAAAGGCCTCACCGGCGACCAGGGTGTGCTCATCCCGCAGGCCAACGCGGCGAACCTCATGCTGCGGCAGGAGGTTCGCGACGCCATCGCCCAGGGCCGCTTCCATGTCTACCCGGTCTCGACCGTGGACGAGGGCATCGCTATCCTGACGGGCGTCGCAGCCGGGGAGCCGGACGCGGAAGGCGTCTACCCGGAGGGGACGGTCAACCGCCTGGTGGCCGACCGGCTGGCCGAGCTGGCCAAGAAGGCCAAGGAGCACAGGCGCGAGGGCAAGATCGACGAGGGCGGGGCCACCGACACAGTGGCCCCGGCGCCCGCTGCCCGTACTGCTCGCTCGACCCTCCGCGGGGTCCACCGGATTCCTGGGCGCCGGGCCCTGCTCAAGCGGAGGGCTCTCGGCGACTGACCGAGTCGGCGGCCACCGGGCCTCCGGTGGCCGCCAGCTGCTCCACCAGTCCACGAGCCTGCTCGCGGCTCACGCGCACCGTGTCGGGGATGCCAGAACCCCGGTAGGCCCCTCCCGCCAGGACGATACCGGGCACCTCGGTCAGAAGGGCGTCGATGCGAGCGACTCGATCCAGGTGACCCACCACGTACTGCGGCATGGCTCGATTCCAGCGATAGGCCCGCGCCCACAGAGGTTCCGCGTCCACCCCCAGGATTGAGCGCAGCTCCTCCCGAGCGCGCGCCACCATCTCCTCCTCGGCCATGGTCTCGGTCTCGCCGTCCGCAGAGCGGATGAAGCAGCGCAGGAGCACAATGTCCTCCGGCGCCCGGTCGAAGAACTTGGAGGTCACCCACGTGAAGGCCTTGATGCGCCGGTTCTCGGCCTTGGGCACCACCAGCCCGAATCCGTCAGGCTCCCGAGGAAACTCGGCGGCGCGGAAGGCCAGGGTCACGGTGGCTGAGGACACGTAGGGTATGGCCTCGAGCTCGGCCGCTAACGCCGGTGACACGCCGGCCAGAATGCCGGCCGACGCGTACGCGGGAGTCGCCAGGATCAAGCCGTCGACGCCATGCTCGGCGCCGCTCTCGGTCCGGAGCACCCATCCCGCGCCGTCACCGCGCCGGACGGCGACCACCGGGTCCCCCGTGTGAATGGCCGTCTCTCCGATGCGACGCGCAAGCGCGGTCGTAAACATACCCAGCCCTCCATCCAGGGTAGCGAACATGGTACGGGGGCGCGTCGGCCGGCCGGAAGACCCCGAACGCACCGCCGCGGCCCGGGCCTTGCGCGCCGCCCGCATGCGCCGGAGCATGGCCACGATGAGGCTGCGCTGCTCGCACTCCATGTCCACGAACCGTGGGAAGGTGGCCTTGATGCTCATGGTCTCGGGGTCGCCGCTGTGGATGCCTGCCACCAGAGGCTCGCCGAGCTTGTCCAGCGCCTCGTGGCCAAGACGGCGCCGGATGAAGTCGCCCAGGGTCTCGTCGGACCCGTCGCACTTACGGGGCAGCACCAGATCGAAGGCCATACGCAGCTTGCCCGGCCAGCTGAAGAGAGAGCTGGTGACGAAGGGCATCACCCGCGTGGGCACCAGCAAGATCAACCCGTCGGGCAGCGGATGCACCCGCCCCTTCCAGAGCACGTATGTCTTGCGGCGGGCGTCGTTGGTGGAGGCCAGGTGCGGTCCCAGACCGACTTCCTCCATCAGGTCCATGCCCCAGGGCTTGTCGGTGACGAAGCAGTCGGGACCGCCCTCCACTAGACAGCCTTCCACGCGCTCGGTCAAGATGCTGCCCCCGACGCGCTCCCGAGCTTCCAGCACCAGGACCTCTGCGTCCATCCCGCGGCGAACGATCTCGTGCTTGGCCTCCCAAGCGGCCGCCAATCCGCCGACTCCGCCGCCCACGACGGCGATGCGCAGCGTCCCGCCCGTGCTCATACCCCTCCCCCGGCCCGGTCGGGCCCGACCGAGCCGGGGAGCGAGGAAGCGCTCCCGGCGAGGGTATGCGCCCACACCTTATCGGCTACCGCCTCCGCCAAGGCGGCCACGAAGGCGGGATGATCCTGCACCGTGCCCGCCCGCTCCATGGGCAGACCCACCCGTTCGGCCTCGGCCCGCAAAGCCACATCCAGGTCATAGAGAGTCTCGAGATGCTCCGCCACGAACCCCAGGGGCACCACGACCACGGGCCCCCGGCCCCCGGCCGCTTCCTCCGCCAGCACCGCGGCCGCCTCGGGTTCCAGCCAGTGCACGCCCGGCCGCTCGCTGCGACTCTGGTAGCCCAGGCGCCACCCCAAACCTCCCGCCGTGCGGGCCACGGCCGCGGCCGTCTCCACAAGGTCACGCTCGTACTCAGGGTCGCCCATTGCCGGATCCACCGGCAGACTGTGCGCAGTGAACAACAACCACGGGGTGCCGGTCACCCCCCGGCCGGCGAGCCGGGCCCGGGCCTCGGCCACCCGAACGGCCACGGCCTCCAGGTATCCGGCTGAGCGTTGCCAGCCGTCCACGAACACCACCTCGCTCGAATGACTCACACCCTCGGCCTTCCAGGCACTCCGGAGGCGCTCCACCTGAGCGTGGTAGGCCCCTGTAGCCCCCCTCGATTGGTGCGAGGCCATGACAACGGCCGCCACCACACCATCGCCCGCGTAGACGAGCGCTTCCTCCAGAGCGTCGGCCAACCACGGCTCGGTGAAGCGCATGCCCACGAAGACCCGGGTCTCCGTGGGCTTCGCCGCCGGGGACCCGGCGCCTTGCGACCAGGCTGGGCGAATGAGCTCTCCTCCCTTGACATGCAGATAGGCATCCAGGGCAGCGGCCTGCCGGAGCGTGTTTGGGACCAGAGGCGACCCTCCACCGATGGCCCGGTAGCGCTCCCGGGCCCGGACGACCATGCTCGGGACCGGTTCCCGAGGCGCCAGCACCCGTCCCAGGAAGGGTGCGACACCCTTCAGGTCCGAAGGGCCTCCGTACGCCAGCATCAGGACGGCGACGCGCATTCCCGAGGGAATCCCGAGCGGCGGCGTCAACGGGCGCTCAGACGGTGCACAGCTTCGACCATGACCTCCACGTGCTCCGGCGGTGTGGTGGGGAGCACCCCGTGCCCCAGGTTGAATATGTGGCCGGCACGGCCGCCGGCGCTCTGCAGCACCCGGGCCACCCGCGCCTCGATCACCTCGGGCGGCGCGTAGAGCGTGATGGGGTCCAGGTTCCCTTGCACGCCCACGTCCTCACCCAGAATGGCCCAAGCGTCGGCCAGATCCAGGCGCCAATCCACGCCCATCACGTCGCCGCCCGCCTCTCTCATGGTGCCCAGCAAAGCGGCCGTGTCAGTTCCAAAGTGGATCAGAGGCACAGTGCCCTCGAGGGCGCCCAGCACACGCGTGCTGTACGGGAGCACAAACTCCCTGTAGTCCCCCGAGCTCAAGACGCCCACCCAGCTGTCGAAGAGCTGCAACGCCTGCACGCCGGCCTCCACCTGATACTGCAGATAGGCGACGACGACGTCGCTCATCTTCTCCATGAACCTGTGCCACACCCGCGGTTCGCCGTACATCAGGGTCTTGGTGGCCACGAAGTTCTTCGAACCGCCCCCCTCCAACACATAACTCGCCAGGGTGAAAGGTGCGCCGGAGAAGCCGATCAGAGGGGCCCGATCCTCGAGCTCCCTACGCACCATGCGGATGGCTGCGGCTAGAAAGGGCACATGGACATCGGGCTCCAGCGGTCGCAGCGCCTCGACGTCCGCTGCGGTGCGCACCGGGTTCCCGATGACGGGCCCCTCCCCCTTGGCAAAGGTCAGGTCGACGCCCATCCCGGGCAAAGGCAGCAGGATGTCGGCGAAGATGATGGCCGCGTCGAAATCGAACCGGCGCAGTGGCTGGAGGGTCACCTCGGCGGCCAGCTCAGGAGTGCGGCACATCTCAAGGAAACTGTGCCGAGCGCGGAGAGCCCGGTACTCTTTCAGATAGCGGCCGGCCTGGCGCATCATCCATACGGGAGTGCGGTCAACTTGTTGGCGGCGGCAGGCTTTCAGGAAGCGGTAGTCGGCCGTCATCTGCGTCCTTTCTCGGTGCCGCCAGGCCCCGGCGCGTCCGTACACGCGGGGCTCGGCTGTGAAAGCGGTCAAAGCTCAAGGATACCAGCTAGAGCGGTGGATGGCGGGCAGGGCCCCGGTGGCGCGGAGGCGGCCGGTGAGAGCGCGCCTTGGCAAGCTTGACGAGAGCCCCTAGTGCATCGGCGGACGGCCGGCCATGCTCTCGAGGAACCCGAGACCATCAACCGCCACGTGATCAAGGATCGGATTGCGCGCGGAGACCGAGCTCGCATCCGGGTCCTCGTAGTGCCCTTTTATGCGCAGGATCTCGTCGAGGGCGCCGTCGAAGGCTCGGGCTACCCGCGGGTCGAAGTGGGTCCCCGCGCCTTCTCGAATCATGTCCACTGCCTCCTCGACCGAATAGGGCGGCCGATAGACCCGCCGGCTGGTCAAGGCGTCGAAGACGTCGGCCAGGGCTACGATGCGCCCCGAGAGAGGGATGGCTTCGCCCCGGAGTCCGTTGGGATAGCCGGAGCCGTCGAACCTTTCGTGGTGGTTGAGGGCGATCTCCTCGGCCATCTGCAGCAAGGGGGACTCCGACCCCGCAAGGATGCGGGCCCCGATCATCGTGTGCGCCCTGATCTCGTCGAACTCCTCGGGAGTGAGTTTGGCCGGCTTGAGTAGAACGCTGTCCCTAATGCCGATCTTGCCCACGTCGTGCATGGGGCTGGCGAGCAGCACCAGGGTCAGGAAGTCATCGTCCAGTCCCATGCCTCGAGCAATCAGGTGTGAGTACATGCCCATGCGGCGGATGTGGTTGCCCGTCTCCTCGTCTCGGTACTCAGCCGCCGCGGCCAGACGGTACAGGCTCTCACGGTAGGCGCGCTCCAGCGCCACGTTCGCCTGTTTGAGGGCACCCATGGCGTTCTCGAGCTGCAGCGTGCGCTCCCCCACCAAGCGCTCGAGGTCGCGGCGATAGGCTCGGTTCTCGATCCGCAGCCGCCGGTCCTCCAGCACCCTCGCCACCACCTGCACGAGCTCTTCGGGGTTGACCGGCTTGATGACGTAGTTGACCGCCCCTCGGGTCAGGCAGTCGACCGCGGTGCGCACCTCGTTGTTGGCCGTGACCATCACCACCGCGACGTCCAGACCGCGCTCCACTACCCGGTCGAGCAACCACAAGCCATCCTTGCCGGGCATGCGGATGTCGACCAGGGCGGCGCCGAACTCCCCGGACGAGAGATGCTCCAAGGCCTGGCCCGCATCGTCTCCGGAAGCGACCCGATACCCCCCGCTCTCGATCGCCCGCACCAGAAAGCGCCGGACGCCGGGTTCGTCGTCGACCACCAGGATCCGCTCCGGTCCGAAATCCACCCCGGATGGGATCCCTTGATCGGCACTGCTCACGCGCATCGCCTCCCTTCGCTGCCCCCCAAACATCGGCAAAGAGCGGCCGAATCTTGAGTCCGATTATTACAAGAAGAGATCGGCCTCAAGTAAGACGCTCAACACGTCGATTATCACATCTGGAAGAGAAGCTTCTAGGAAACTCGTTGGTGACAATGGCATCAGCCTCCAATGGAACCGCCGTCTCCGTCGACCTGCTCGGTCGCCTACTCGACCAGGTCACTTCAGCCGTTCTAGCCGCCGACGAACGCGGCGTGATCGTCATTTGCAACGCCGAGGCTCAAGCGGTCCTGGGCGCCGACGCAGAGACCATCACCGGGCGCAGCGTCCAGGAGCTCTGCGCCGACGCCCGAATCCCAGCCGTGCGCTTCCTGGCTAGGATCCTGGCGGAGTGTCTCCAGAGCGGTCGGAGCCAGCGACGGCAGACCGAGGTAGTCGAGGACGCGGACGGAAACCGGCTTCTAGGCTACACAGTGACCGCGCTGCCCTCTACATCGGGCGGGCCTCAAGGGGTGATCGCCACCTTCGTCGACCTGGCCGCGGTGAGGGCCAGAGAGCGCGAGCAGGCGGAGATGGAGCGGTTCGCCCAGGTGGGACGGGTGGCTTCCTGGATGGCTCACGAAATCAAGAATCCTCTGGCCACCATCCAGATGTACGCTCGGCTCTGCGAGCGATCGGAGGGCACAACGGCCAAAGACAGCATCCAGATCATCCGCGACCAAGTGTCGCTGGCACAAGCCCGTGTCTCAGAGATCCTGCGCGCGGTGTCGCTCTCGGCCTCCCAACCCCGGAAACCGGCCGCCTCCGATCTGAAGCAGCTGCTGCGGCACTATCTGGTCCGGGAAGCCCGCGGACTCCCCCACATGGAGCTGGTGCTCGACGTGGGCCCGGGCACTTTCCGCACACCGCTGAGCGACAGCGACGCCCTGTCTCTCTTCTCGAACCTGATCGCCAATGCGGCCGAAGCTGTCGAGGGTTCAGGGCACATCTGGATCCGCCTCTCCCAGACCGGCCGGACCATAACTCTGGTGGTTGAGGACGATGGTCCTGGCTTCCCGGACGAAGCACCCCACCGCCTGCTCCAGCCGTTCTTCACGTCCAAGCCTCGGGGGACCGGGCTGGGTCTTTGGGTGATCAAACGGGTAGCCGAGTCGGTGGGGGGCTCCGTACTCCTCGAGAACACCGAGCATGGTGGAGCCAGGGTGGTGGTCGATCTACCCGGATTGCCCCTGGACATCCTACGCAAGCGGCAGATACTGGTGCTCGACGACGACTCCGCTCGACGCCGCGCTGTTTGCGGCCAGCTTGAGGCCCTCGGGGCGAGGACGCTGCAGGCGCAGGCCGAGGATGAGGCCCTTGAGCTCATTGAAAGGGAGCCCGTTGACCTGCTCGTAACCGAGGCCAACATCCTGGACGCATGGGACAGCCAACTCAAGCGCCGAGCCGGCGGCGCCCTCCCCACCGTGATGATCTCGGGAACCGCCGGGACCCGGGCCGAGTGCGCCTGTATGCAGCGCCCCGGCCTTGCCCTTCTGCTGAAACCGTTCGACGCGGAGGACCTGGGTCTCGCGCTTTCGTATGTACAGTGGGAAACCGAACACCTCACCGGGAGATGCCAGAATGAGTGAGATCGAGGTCATCCTCGCAGACGACCATGCCCTCTTCCGGCAAGGGCTGGCCCAACTTCTCGAGACAGAGTCCGACATCGCCATCGTGAGCCAAGCCGCGAACGGCCGCGAGGTGCTGGACAGACTCCACCACCGCAACGCAGACGTGGTCCTCATGGACATAACCATGCCGGCTATGGACGGCATCACGGCCATCCGCGAGATCTCGCAGAACCATCCCGGCGTCAAAGTGCTGGTCTTGAGCGCCCACGAAGACCGGGATTCACTATTCGCGGCCATCGAGGCTGGGGCCCAGGGCTACGTGCTCAAGGATAGCGAGCCCGAGGAACTGGCCGGAGCCATCCGCGTCGTGGCCGGAGGTGGTTCCATCGTCAGTCCGTCCGTCACTCCTCAGCTGCTCCGCCGCGTGCGAGAGGTAGGCTGGAACCCGGCTGAAGCCGAGAGGAGCCGGCTGAACCTCTCGGACCGAGAGATGGAGGTCTTGCGTGAGCTGGCCACTCCCAAGAGTCCCGCGCACATCGGCCGCGAACTGCTCATCTCTACGAAGACCGTCCATAACCACATCGCGAGCATCTACAAGAAGCTCGCCGTCAACAGCCGGACCGAGGCCGTGATGAAGGCCATCGATGTCCGTCTGATCCCTCGGGATTGAGGCGCGCACCGCCGGACGCATGGACCCGGATCCGGTCCTCCGCTCCGGACCCGGGTCCGCGTGTCTCCGCTGGACCCAGCCGCTCGTGTCCGAAGTCCGTCTCTACGCCACCCTTTCCACTTTGACGGCCGCCACCTTCAGCTCGGGGATCTTGGCTATCGGATCGAGCACCGTGTTGGTCAACCGGTTGGCCGGCGCCTCCGCGTAGTGGAAGGGCATGAACACCAGTCCGGGGAGACCCGATCGGTGACCCAGGCCACCGGCTGGATGCTTCCGCGGCGGCTGGTCACCTGCACCAGGCCCCCGTGCTCGATGCCCAGGCGCCTGGCGTCCTCGGGATTGATCTCGAGCCGACCGGTGGGAACCAACGCGTCCAAGCCCGGCGCCTGCCGCGACATGGTGCCGGTGTGATAGTGCACCAGCTCGCGGCCGGTGGTGAGTGTGAAGGGATACTCCTCATCAACGCCCTCGTCGGGTGCGGCGTACTCGAGGGCCGAGAAGAGCCCCCGCCCGCGGGCGAACTGCTGCGTGTGCAGGATAGGCGTACCCGGGTGCTCCTCCGTCGGGCAGGGCCATTGCAGACCACACACGTCGGTCTGCTCGAACCGGGCGTCGGGAAGTACCTCCAGCCGCTCGTACGTGACCCCGCCATACTGGGGCGTGACCGCGGCGACTTCCTGCATGATGTGCTCGGGAGAGCGATAGTCCCAGCCGGCTCCCATACGGTTGGCCACCAGCTGGACGATCCGCCAATCCGGTAGCGTCCCCTCTCGCGGCTCGAGAGCTTTGCGCACCCGCTGGATGCGCCGCTCGGTGTTGGTGAAGGTGCCATCCTTCTCGGCGCTGGTGGTGGCCGGCAGGACCACGTCGGCGTACTCGGCCGTCTCGGTCAGGAAGATGTCCTGCACCACCAGGAACTCCACTTTCTTGAGCGACTCCTCCACGTGCTTCTGGTCGGGGTCGGAGAGAATGGGGTTCTCCCCCATGATGTAGAGAGCGCGTATCTCACCCTCGTCCACCGCCCGCGTGATCTCCATGATGGTCTTGCCTTTGACGCGATCCTCCAGGGTCACGCCCCAGGCCGCCTCCATCTTGGCGATGAGCTCGGGATTGTCAACCTTCTGGTAGCCGGTGAAGATATCGGGCAGGCCACCCATGTCGCAGGCGCCCTGCACGTTCGACTGCCCGCGGAGGGGGTTTACCCCGGTACCCGGCCGCCCGATGTTACCGGTGAGCATGGCCAGGTTGGCTACCGACAGCACGTTGTTGGTGCCCGTGTGGTGCTGGGTGATGCCCATGGCATAGATGATGTTGGCCGCCCCGGCCATGGCGTAGAGCTCGGCCGCCTTGCGGATATCGGCGGCCGGCACGCCGGTGATCGCAGCCGCTTCCTCGACGGTCATGTGGTTCAGCGACTCGCGGAAGGCCTCATAGTTATCGGTCCGCTCCGCGATGAACCCCTTGTCTTCCCAGCCCATATCCACGATATGGCGCATCATGCCCTTGAGTAGAGCAACGTTCGTACCGGGCCGCAGCCGCAGGTGCAGGTGGGCCTTGCGGGCCAGGTCGATGCGCCTGGGGTCGGCCACGATGAGGGTCTTACCCTCCCGAAGCGCTTTGACCACCTCCAGCGCCAGCACGGGGTGCGCTTCGGTGGTGTTCGAGCCGATGATGAAGATCACCTCGGCTTCATGGATGTCATTGATGGAGTTGGTCATCGCTCCACTGCCAAAGGCTGTCGCCAGACCGGCGACCGTGGAGCTGTGTCATAAACGGGCACAGTGATCGATGTTGTTGGTGCCCAGCACCGCCCGCGTGAACTTCTGCAGCAGGTAGTTCTCCTCGTTCGTGCACTTAGCTGAAGCCAGGACGGCAAAGGCCTTGCCTCCGCTTTCCGACTTGATGCGCTTGAAGTTCTGCTCGATTCGGTCGAGGGCCACGTCCCAGGTCGTTTCGACGAGGTTCCCTTCCTCGTCACGCACCATCGGCGAGGTGATGCGCTCGTCGGAGTTCACGAACTCCATCCCGAAGCGCCCCTTCACGCAGAGGTTGCCGTTGTTGACCCCGCTGCCCACATCGGCGGTCACGCGGACCAGCTTGCCCCGGGAGGTGTGAAGAATCAGCTCACAACCCACGCCGCAGTACGGGCAGACCGTCCTGGTCTTCTCGGTCTGCCAGTGCCGGGCGGCGTAGCGGCTGCGCTTGTGGTTCAGCGCGCCCACCGGGCACGTACTGATGCACTGGCCGCACGACACGCAGCCGACCTCCTGCAGGGGTAGGTTGTAGGGCGTGTCGATGATGGTGTCGTAGCCTCGGTTGGTGAAGCCCCAACACCCGATGCCCATCACATCGCGGCAGATGCGTACGCACCGGCCGCAAAGGATGCAGCGGTTGGGGTTGCGGGCCACATTGGGATGGTCGTCACGGGTCTCGAAGTTGAGCGGTGTCCAGCCCCAGGGGCTCATGTTGACTTCGTATTCGTAGGCATAGTCCTGCAACCGGCAGTCGCCGGCGGCCTCGCAGACCGGGCAGTCGAGGGGGTGGTTGGAGAGCAGGAGCTCGAGCACGAACTTGCGCAGCCGCCTGATCTTGTCGGTGTGCGTCTGCACGACCATGCCGTCGTTCACTTTCGTGGCGCAGGCCGGAACCGGCCCGCGCGCTCCCTCGACCTCGACTAGACACAGCCGGCAGGCTCCATAGGGCTCCAGGCGGTCGTCGTGACACAGGGTGGGGATCTCTACTCCCATGGCCCGAGCCACCTGCAGCAACGTCTGCCCCGGGGCCGCCTTCACCTCCTGGCCGTTGACGGTCAGGGTGAGGGTCCGCTCCTCAGCTTCGCGGGCGATAGCCATCTACTGCCTCCTCACCGCGTCGAAACGACACTTCTCGTAGCACGCGCCACAACGGATGCAGATTTCCGGATCGATGATATGCGGCTCCTTCTTCTCGCCCGTGATAGCGTCCACCGGGCAGGCGCGGGCGCAAGCCCGACAACCCGTGCAGGCCTCGGCGTCGATCCAGTAGACGGTAAGCGCCGCGCAGGCTCCGGCCCTGCACTTGTGGTCGTAGATGTGCTCCTCGAACTCCTGCCGGAAGTACTTGAGTGAGGTGAGCACCGGGTTGGGGGCGGTGCCGCCCAGAGCGCAAAGCGAGCCGGCCTTGACGTTCTGCGCCAAATCCTCCAGCAGAGCGAGGTCGCCCGACTGCCCCTGACCCTCACAGATGCGCTCCAGAATCTCGAGCATGCGCTTGGTGCCGACACGGCAGGGGACACACTTGCCGCAGCTTTCGGCCTGCGTGAATTGCAGGAAGTACTTGGCCGTATCGACGATGCAGTTGTCGCCGTCGAGCACCACCATACCACCCGAGCCGACGATGGCCCCCGTCTGGTTGAGCTCCTCGTAGTCCACCCGGGTGTCAAGCAGCTCCTCGGGGAGGCACCCCCCGGAAGGGCCACCCATCTGCACAGCCTTGAACGGCTTGTCGTTCTTGATCCCGCCGCCGATCTTGAAGATCACCTCGCGCAGCGTCAGGCCCATGGGCACCTCGGCCAGACCCGAGCGCTTGACCTTGCCCGTGAGCGCAAAGACCTTCGTGCCCTTGGACTTCTCGTGACCCCGGGCGGCGAAGGCCGGGGCTCCATTCGTGATGATCCAGGGCACGCAGGCCAGAGTCTCGACGTTGTTGATGTTTGTTGGCCGAGCCCACAAGCCCGAGATCGCCGGGAAAGGCGGGCGCAAGCGGGGCATGCCCCTCTTGCCCTCGATGGACTGCATGAGCGCGGTCTCTTCTCCGCAGACGAAGGCCCCGGCGCCTTCCTTGATCTTGAGATGGAAGCGGAAATCCGTGCCCATGACGTTGCCGCCTACGAGCCCCCGCTCCTCCGCCTGTTTGAGCGCGATCTTGAGGCGCTTGATAGCCAGCGGGTACTCGGCGCGCACGTAGATGTAGCCTTCGGAGGCGCCGATGGCGTACCCGCCGATAGCCATACCTTCGAACACCACATGGGGATCACCTTCCAGGACGGACCGGTCCATGAAGGCTCCCGGGTCGCCCTCGTCGCCGTTGCAGATGAAGTACTTCTGCCCATCCACCGAGGGAGCCTCAGCGGCGAACTTCCACTTCAGGCCGGTAGGGAAGCCGGCGCCTCCGCGACCGCGAAGACCGGAAGCGAAGATCTCCTCGTGGACTTGGGTGGGCGTCATCTGGGTGAGCACCTTGTAGAGGCCCTGATAACCGCCTTCTTCCAGGTAGTCGTCGATGTCCTCGGGATCGATTTTTCCACAATGGCGCAGGACCAGGCGGTCCTGATACTGGTAGAACTCGTTGTGCGAGGTCGGCTGATCAGCGGAAAGGACGATCCACTTCTCTATCGGCTGGCCGCCAACGATATGCTCCTCAATGATCTTGCGGACCATGGCCGGGGTCACCGTGCCGTAGGTGACCGTGCTCTCGCGGCCGTCCTTACGCAGGGTGACGTCCACCAGCACATCCATGGCGCACATGCCCCTGCAGCCGGTGCCGGTGATCGACGAGCACGCGCCCTCGCACACGTCCTCCCGAGGCTTGACCACGCCGAAAACACCTGTGGCGGCCAAACCTTCCTCGAAGGCGGCAAGAACATCCTCACCGCCGGCGGCGATGCCGCCGGTCCCCAGGCAGATGCCGATCTCGACGTCGGGGGTCACTCGGCGCGGATGCACGGGGGCGGGTTTGCGGGGCGTCTCGGTGGCGCCCATGCTACGCCCCCTCCTCAGCGTCGTTCACGACTGCCTCGGCAACCGGGGCGCCGACTTCCTGGGCCGCGCGGAACTCCTTCACGGCGCCCACTGCCTTGTCGGGTGTGAGCTTGCCGTAGGTACGGTCGTTGATCATCATTACCGGAGCCATCCCACATGCGCCCAGGCAGGCCACGCTCT
The DNA here is from genome assembly GCA_027493445.1 of Thermoleophilia bacterium. GTDB lineage: Bacteria > Actinomycetota > Thermoleophilia > RBG-16-64-13 > RBG-16-64-13 > JAMDDA01. The sequence goes on from JAOSKU010000001.1 coordinate 809,331, forward strand.
CCAGCGTGAACATCATATCCGGCGTGTTCTCCCCGTCGCGGATGCCCAGATTCCGTTCCACCTCCTGCGACACCAGGGGCGCGCCCGAGACGTGACAGGCCGTTCCATGACAGACGCGAATGACGTTCTTGCCGCGAGGGACCAGACGGAACTGGGCATAGAACGTGGCCACGCCGAAGACCTGACTGAGGGGCTCCCCGAGCTCCTCCGCAACGCGCACCATGGCTTCCCTGGGCACATAGCCGTAAGCGGCTTGCGTCCCCTGCAGGAGCGGGATGAGCGTTCCTCTCTGTCCCCGATACTTCTCGAGCAGCTCCTCGAGAGGCGCTGCGTCGAACCCCCCCGCGTCAAGAGCGCTCACAGCGCTCTGGCCGACGCTCATGGGCAAACCTCCAGGTCTCGTGGCTATTTGAGCTCCGCGTCGCTCACAGAGTATAGCGACTGATTGCTAAGGGCCTTGATCAGCCTCACAGTGCGCATCATCTCCTTGTCCAGCACATCGACGATGGCCGAGCTCATACCCACCGCCGCGAGCATGGCCGCGAAAACGTTGTTGATGGCCGGACGCAGCTGGTCGGGCGCCCCGTTGGAGATGTTGGAGAGACCGCAGGTGGTCTTGACCGGCGGGTCGAACATCTCGGGTAGCATCTTCAAGACCTCCTGCACGGCCACCGCGTGCTGCTGGCCGACGTCGACACCAACGGGCAGGATGATGGGATCGACGTAGATCTTCTCATTCGGGATGCCGAGCTCGTTGGCCGCCAAGACCAGCTCGTAGGCGATCGCGACTCGCTCGTTCGCGTCGATGGGGATGGCCGCCCCCATGGTCAGGCCGATGATCTCGGTGCCGTACTTGGCAGCCAGGGGGAGGATGTTCTCCATCTTGTCGGGCTGCGCCGAGAACGAGTTGACGATCGGCTTGGGAAGACCCAGCTCTTGGCACTTGACCAAGCCGGCCTCCATGGCCACGTGGTTGGTGGTATCCAGACAGAAGGGGAGGTTGGTGACCTCGGCCACGCTCTCGACGACGAACTCCATCATCTTGTCGCCGTCCTTGCGGGCCGGCCCCAGGTTGATGTCGATGACGTCAGCACCGTTCTCCACGAGCCTCTTCGCCAGTTCCTGGATAGGCGCCTTGTCCCTCTCCTTCATGGCAGTACCGATCCGGGTGGTCATGACGTTGATGTTCTCGGCGATAACTAGCACAAGTCCTCCTTTGACTCTCGGATTCTCCCAGCCCCCTGACGGCGAAAACCCTCCTCCGCCCGATAGGAGCTGCGCACGAACGGCGCTGCCTCCACCTGCAGACCGCACTTCTCTCCATACTCACGGTACTCTTCGAATCGAGCGGGGTGCACGTACTCGATCACCGGCAGGTGCTCGCGGCTAGGCCGCAAGTACTGCCCGATGGTCACCAGCGCAACGCCGGCGTCAACCGCATCTGTGAGGAGGCGGCGCACTTCCTCGGCGGTCTCACCCAGTCCCACCATCAAGCCGGTCTTGACCACACTGCCGCCGCACTCGGCGGCGTAGCGCAGCACGTCGAGCGAGCGCCCGTAGTCGGCCTGGGGCCGTACCCTCAGGTAGAGGCGGGGCACGGTTTCCACGTTGTGGTTGAAGACCTCGGGAGCCTCGTTCAGCACCAAGTCCAGGGAATGCCGAGACCCCAGGAAGTCGGGCACCAGCACCTCCACCGTAGCGTGCGGAAGGCGCTCCCTCAAGGCCTGCATGGTGGCCACGAAGTGGCCCGCCCCTCCGTCCGGCAGGTCGTCGCGGGTCACCGAGGTAACCACCACGTGGCGCAGCCCCATCGTGGCGGCGGCGGCCGCCACCTGCTCTGGCTCATCCGGGTCCAGCGGGCCCGGACGCCCGCTCTCCACGCTGCAGAATGGGCAGTCGCGGGTGCACGAGCCGCCCATGATAAGGAAGGTGGCCGTGCCCCGCTCGAAGCACTCGCCCTTGTTCGGGCACCTGGCGCTCTCGCAGACGGTGTGCAACCGGCGGGCGCGGAGGAGGGTCTCCATCTCCCTCATGGCCGCAGCCTTCGGCAACGGCTTCTTGAGCCAAGCCGGCTTGGGCCCCGGACCTTCTGGGCCCTGCTTGGGCATGGTGTCGTTAGCCGTGCTCATACCTCTGCCTTCGCGGGCGGCGCCTCCGCCCTCCGCAGGTTCCTCAACTGGCGACATGCACCGATTCGCCGTGGACGTCGTGAGCCGCTTCCATGAGGGCCTCGCCGATCGTCGGATGGGCGTGGATGGTATCGCCCACCTCCCTCACCGTGAGCCCATTCCTCACGGCTACGGCGATCTCGTGGATGAGATCGGTCACGTGCGGCCCCATCATATTCGCACCGATGACCTTGTCGGTCTTCTGGTCGGCGATGATCTGGATGTAGCCTTGAGCTTCTCCGATCGCGAGCGCCTTGCCGGCCGCCCCCAGGCGGAAAGTGCCGGTGACGGGCTCATAGCCCTCGTCGCGCGCCTGGTCCTCGGTGAGACCTACGCTGGCGATCTCGGGCAGGGTGTAGATGCAGCTGGGCACCACGTGCAGGTCGCGCTCTTGGCTGCCGCCCAGGCAGTTCTCCACAGCCACCAGCCCCTCGTACGAGGCCACGTGGGCCAGCAAGATGCCGCCGTTCACGTCTCCGATGGCGTAGACGTTCTTGACGTTGGTCTCGAGTTTGTCATTCACCTTGATGTAGCCCCGGCCGTCGGTCTCGACCCCTAGCGTGTCGAGGCCTATGCCCTGAGTGTTCGGCTGGCGGCCGATGGAGACCAGCATCTTCTCGGCGGTGATCTGCTGGCCGCCTTCGATGTTTGCCGTGATGTGATCGCTGGCGTACTCGGCAATACCATCGACCTTTGTCTTCAGGAGCACCTCGATACCCTTCTTCTTGAAGATGCCCTGGAACTGCTTGGCCAGCCTCTTGTCCTCCAGGGGCAGCATCTGGGGCATCATCTCCACCATAGTGATCTTCGTGCCCAGCTCCGAGAAGACGCTGGCGAACTCGCACCCGATGACTCCCGCCCCGATGACCAGGAGCGTCTCGGGGATCTCGGTCAGCTCGAGGGCGCTCGTCGACGTGAGCACCGTGGGCTGATCGAAGTCGAAGAAGGGGAGTCGGGCCGGCTCGGAACCGGTGGCGATGATGGTCGTGTCTGCCTCCAGGGTCTGGGTGCCCTCCTCGGTCACGGCCTCCACCTTGCCCGGGCCGGCCAGCCTCCCGTGACCTTTCACCAGCTTGACCCTATTCTTCTTGAACAGGACTCCGACGCCATCGCGCAGCGTCTTCGCGATCTCATTCTTGCGTTCCATCATGCGGGTGAAATCCGGCACGATCTCGCCCGCGACTGAGAAGCCGAACTCGGAACCCGACCGGGCCTTGTGCAAAGCCTCGACGCTCCCCAAGAGGGACTTTGTGGGGATGCAGCCCCGGTTGAGGCACGTACCGCCCAGTAGGTCCTTTTCCACCACGGTCACGTCGGCGCCGCGTTGCGCCGCCCGGATGGCAGCCACGTAGCCGCCCGGCCCGCCGCCGATGATGACTATCCTCGTCGCATCGCCCAAGATGGGTCCTCCCTCTAGCTCCCCGGGCGCGGCTCGGGCCGAGCCGCGCCCCGAACGGTCTTCGTCGCGCCTAGCAGGCTGCCGTTAAATGAGGCCGGCCATGCGGAGGATGTCGGGAACGATCTCCTCCTTGCCGATGGCCATGATGTGCACACCGTCGCACACGTTGTTGTCCATGCAGAACCGGATGTGCCGCGCGCAGATCTCCATGCCTTTGTGCAAGGCCTCCTCCTTGGGCACGGAGGCCATCTCTTCCAGCAGGTCGTCGGGCACGAACACACCGGGCACGAACTTGTTCATATACTTGGCCATGCCCACGCTGGTGAGCACCACCAGGCCGGCCATCATCTTGACGTCCTGGCCTTCGGTCACGCCCCGAGCGTACTCCATGAACCGCTGGAAATTGTCCATGTCGTAGACGGCCTGGGTCTGGAAGAACTGCGCGCCGGCCTCGACCTTCTTTTCGAACTTGAGCTTCTGCGGCTCGATGGGGTCGGACTCCGGGGTGACCACAGCGCCGATGTAGAAGTCGGTGCTGCCTTGCAGCTCGTTGCCGGCCCAGTCGAAGCCTTCGTTCATCTTCTTGACGGCTTGGATCAGCTGCACCGACTCGAAGTCGTACACTTCCTTGGCGTCTTTGTGGTCACCCACGCTCACGTGGTCGCCCGTGAGGGCCAGCACGTTGCGGATGCCGAGAAAGTGCGCCGAGAGCAGATCGTTCTGGATGGCCAGGCGGTTGCGGTCGCGGCAGGTCACCTGGTAGATGGCATCGCCCCCTCGGGTGACGATCTCGTGCGAGACGGCCATCGACCCCAGACGCAACACGGCGCTTTGGTTGTCGGTCACGTTCAGACCGTCGACCAGGTCCTTCAACAGATCGATGTGATGCACCATCTCGCGGACGTCGGTGCCCTTGGGCGGGCCGATCTCCCCCGAGACGACGAATTTGCCGCTCTCGCAGGCCTCCCGGTACCTAGCCATGCTTATGCCGCCCCTTTCTCTTCATCAGCCGTTCGCCCGTTGATGCGACCGGGACGCTCCACCGCGTTCCAACGTTTGGGACTGTGGATCTTCATGAACTTGTCGAGCTTGTCCTCGCTCTTCAGCTGGTTGTAGATGAGGACCCATGCGCAGTCCTTCTCCGAGTCCACCTCGCACTTGCCCATGTTGGTGCCGCCGCAGGGGCCGTTCAGGATGCCCTTGGCGCAGCGGGTGACCGGGCAGATAGCGCCGTACTCGTCGAGCACGCACTCGCCACAGAGCGAACACTTCTCCTCGAACACCATGTTGCGTTTCGTGTTGCCCACAAACAGGGAATCGGCCCCGGGCACCACGTGCTTCGACGTCGCCTCGCGTACCGACTGCACTCCGCCGCCGCACGACAGCACCAAGAAGGCGTCTGCCGTCGCGGCAGCCGCCTTGTTCTGCCGGAAGATGCGCTTCATGTCCAGCTCGTGGCAGGTGGAATGGGCCACGTCGGTGGCGACGATCGTCTTGCCGGCCTCCTGGAGGCGGGCCTGGATGTCGGCTACCTGCTCTTCGCCTCCCGTCTGTGTCTGGGTGGCGCACTCGCCGCAGCCGACGATGTAGATGTTCGTATCGTTCGCCAGGCTCTCGAGGATCTCCTCGAAGGGCTTCTGTTTGGTGATGTTCAACTGGTCGACCTCCGATGTTCGAGGCGGCACGCCCCGGAGCGACGCGCCGTCCTGACTCTCACTCCCGGCCTGCAGAGCGCCGGAGCGGGACCTGGCTACAGGCCCCGCAGGTACCGCGGAACATCCGCCGCCTCGCGTACGCCCACGGTGACTTCCCATCCGTCGAGCTCCTCTTCGAGCTCGCCACTAATCTGGGCCACGTATCCCGGGATGACGATCTTCCGGTGGTTGACCTTCTCCTCGATGCCACTCTTCTTCACGAAGACCGCGATGGCGTCGGCCACGAACTTGCCGGCCGCCCACGAGGTCAACACCGATTGGCCCTCGGTGTCCATGACCAACAGCCAGGTGGGTACCTTGCTGGCCTCGATCTCGCCGGCCACAGTGAAGTAGGTGAGCGAGAAGTTCGTTGTGATCAGCAGCGGGCTGTCTGGGGTGGGATCGTTGATGGGATAGATGCCCTGATCCATCTGCATGGGCCGCTGCGGGTCGGTGTAGATGTTCTGGGCCAGAACCAGCAGGGGCATGACCTGTGCCGGATCCAGGGTGTCGATCACGATCACGCCCGCGTATTTTGCCACAAAAACCCCTGCAAACACGGACTTCAGCATCGCGTCGCCGGTCATCTTGCAGGGGAAGGCGATGGTGGGAAAGCCTAGAGGCCGGAGCTTCTTCTTGATGGCCGCCCGGCGGATGTAGGTCTGATCGCGCACGGCATCCTGCAGGTTGGCCGACATGGGGTCGAGAACGACCTCCTTGAAGTCGCCGGCCACACATCTCTCCCCCAGCTCGGCCAGCTCATCGAGCGTGGCTGCCTTGATGGCGAAGGGCACCGCAAGCTCCTTGGCCGCCGCCGACACCGCGTCGAAAGTCGCGGTCGTGGCCGCGTAGAGCAGAGGCTTCCGGTCTTTGATCGGTTCAGCTGCGGTCTTGAGGGCAGCCGGATCCTCGCTCATGATCACGATGCCCGCGCCCGACTCGTCGGAGGCAGTCTTGACCCGGGCCGCCAACTTCGCGGCGTCCGCCGACTCGATGGCGAAAAGCTTCGCCCGCAGCACCTGTCCGACCCGCTCGAACTCTTGAGCCTTCATCGTGTCCACGGCCAGCCGGAAGGCCGTGTCGTCCACGGAGTCGTCGATCAGGATGGCGATGCCCGGCGGGTGCTCGAAACGCTTCTCGTGCCGGTAGAGGACGGTCTCCTCACCCAGCACCAGGGCCATGTCGCCGGCCCCGATGGTGACTTTACGAACCGGGGGAGCCGCGGCCTCGCCGAGCTCGGCTGCCGCCTCGGCCGAGATGTGGGGACACTGGGAAAGCTCGGCCTTGCCCGAAGCAAGCTGCATGGCGAAGGCCATGCAGGTCGGGAACCCACAGTCCTTGCAGTTGGTCTTGGGTAGGAGCTTGAAGATCTGAAGCCCGCTCAGCGCCAAGGTTCCACTCCTTTCTGACTCATCATCGAGGCGACACTCGGGAGGGGTGACGGCGTCGCGTGCCACCTCCCCTCCCGAGTCGGGTTAGAACATCGGGTCCATTTCCAGCGCCGGGTGACCGACCTCGGTGAGGTAAGCGAGAACCTCGTCCTCCTCCGTGCCGTTCTCCTCGGTCGCGATCTTGTCGTAGAGGTCGGAGTACCCTGACCGCTCCGCATTGGCGCTGATGGCCTCGCGCAGCTCCTCCTTCAGCTTCTTGGGCATCCAGACCAGGCGGGCGATGCCGCCGTCACCGCTGATGAACTTCGACGAGCCCATGTAGAACTTGGAGTGGCCCACGAAGCCTGGTGTTTGTGCGCCGCCCCCTACGGAACCCGCAAGCGTGGAGAACTTCATGCCGCAAGGAGTCATGCCCGTGTGGTCGCGGTCGACCGTCATGATGCCGTTGCACATGGGCAGCAGCACGCTGATGGCCTCGAAGCAGCCGCACGAGGTCATGGGATCTTCCATCATGGTGTAGGCGTTGAAGCGCTCCACGGCGTTGTGGGAGTTCTGGTACACGAACTCGTTCACGCCTACCCACTGACCCTTGGGCTGGTCGATGACCGCGCCCTTGACGATAGGCTGGTTCGGCCCGGTGGGGTTGATCTCGAAAGCGGCCTTGCCGTCCAGCCAGTTGTAGGCGCCGCACAGTCCGGGACGCTCCGGGGTGATCACGCACACGTGGTCGGGAGCAAAGCTCTGGCACAGGGTGCAGCTGTAGAAGGTTTCGACCGACTCGTCGGTCAGCGACCCGATGCGGTCGTCGCGCTCGTGATAGGCCGACTGGGCGCGTGCCACCAGCTCGGACACCTCGGGCTCCTTGGTGAAGACGGTGACCTGGGCCTTGTCCATGATCCCACCGAAGTCGGCGTGATAGCGGGCGTGGATGATCTTGCCCACGTGCTCGAACTTGAGGCCCGCCTCGACGGCCTTCTTGCTGATCCGCTCCCAAATGATGTCCCGCTGGCCCACGTGTAGAAAGCCTTCGGCCTCGTTCAGGAAGTGGTGCAACTGGCGCTCCAAGATGGGCTCGAAGTCCTTCTGCATCTTCCGGCCGGATACCTCGACCAGCACGCCGAATGGGATGGTACTGCCTACCTCCACCTCATCGATCTCGGGGCCGACCACGGTCACCTTGCCGTCTTCCACGTTCTCGGCGATGACGGTCAGTTCGGCGCCGGGCGCCTTGGGGCCAGCCATCTCCACGTGCAGGTCTTCCTTGCGGATGCGTTCGCCTTCGAAGGCCGGCCCGTACGCCACCGGGACCGGGACCTCGGTGATGACGATCTTGAGGCCGCGCACCTCGATCGCCTTGGCTACGATCTCGCTCGGGGGGACATTCGAGACCACGTGCTCGTAGGTGGTGACACCGGTGGGCAGGATCTCGGGGATGTCGGTCTCGGCGATGGTGGGGAAGCCGTAGTTGATGGCCCCGGCCGCCGCCGCATACTTCAGGTCGTCGACCTCGCCCAAGGCCAGGACGAAGGCGAACACCCGGTCCTTGTTGTACCTGAGCGTACCCTTGTAGTCGCCGGGCTTGACGTTTCCGAAGGCCATGGCAGCCCGGGTGGCGAAACCGATGGAGTAGATGTGCCCATAGATCTCCGGTCCGAAGGGCACCAGGCGGGTCTCCCAACCCATCTCCACCCCGGCCTCCGCCAGCTGGTCGGCGAAGGTGGTGCCTCGGGACTCCCCGGCGATGAAGACATACAGCGACTTCTGCTGCATCTCCCGGGCCAGAGCCACGGCCGTCTCCGCGTCGGGAGCCGCACCGGTCACTGCCGCGAAGCCGGGAGCCGACCCGTCCACGAACTCCACGCCCCGGGCGCGCATGATGACGTCGTCGGCCGCTCCCAGCCAGATGCCCTGCACCGGGGCCGGTCCCACGCCCACGTATTTCAGCGCCTCGATGACCTCGGCCAACCACAGCGCGGCCATGCCCCCATCGAGGGTCTCACCCAAGTAGGGGAGCCAGAGCTTGTCGCTCGGTACCGGGGGCAGTAGCTTCTCGGCTTCGTCGAGCACCCACTGGATGTCGCCCAGGGTCTCCACCTTGTGACCGGTGATGGCGTAGATCACGGGCAGGAAGTAGCCCGTGTTGGGGAACTCCACCTTGGTGGCGGCGTCCCTGGAGGCCAGGGCCTCCTGGTAGCGGCTCCTGGCCAGGTCGTAGTAGGCGCGCGCGCCCCGGGCCACGCCGCCCGCGATGACCTCGCGGATACCTTCGGGTTTTCTCCGTTGTATGCCGTTCTTCTGCATGTCGATCCTCTGCATGACAGTCGCCATCTGCGCTACCCCCGCCTGTCGGCCATGTCGAACAACACACGCTCCCGGGCCTCGTGGATACCCAGAGCCTCACGCTTCTTCTGGATGTGGGCCATGGAAGCCTCGAAGATCCCTTGCCAGTCGGGGATGAACTCCAGCTTGCCGCCGAACTTCTCTTCCCAGCCCGAGGAGTGGATCTCGGTGACGACGCCCGAGGCGCGCACGGGCGACTCCACCCCCGCCGAAGATGACGTAGGCGCCGCTGCCCACGCAGTACGTGGCGATCTCGAGGGCTTTCTCGCAGTAGTACTCCGGCGAAATGCCAACCGCCGGGACCTGGTCGATATCGTCGCCCAGACCGCCGGTTTCGACGATCTCAGCCAGAATGGTCAGGATGCGCGAGTTATCCACGCAGCTCCCCACGTGCAGGACGGGAGGCATGCCGGTCGTCTCGCAAACTTCGGAGAGCCCGGGGCCGGCGTTCTCGAACATCTCCGGGGTCAGGAAGCCGTGCTTGCCCGAGGCGTGGGCGGCACAGCCGGTCACCAGCACGAGCACGTCGTTCTGGATGAAGCTCTTGACCAGGTTGATGATGCCCTCGTCCTGGGTGGTCCGGGGGTTGTTGCACCCCACGATGGCCGCGGCTCCCTGGATCTTGCCGTTGACGATGTTGTCGTTCAGCGGCACGAAGCTGCCCCGGAACTTGCCGCCCAGCATGTAACGAATGTATTCGTGCGAGAAACCCGCCACCACCGGGCTCTTGTGCGAGGGGATGTGGATCTGACCCCCGTCCCGGTTGGGGAAGTTGTCGATGGCCATCTTGACGATGTCCCTGGCGATCTCGAGCGCCCGGTCCTCGTGGAACTCCACGTGCATGGCGCCCTCGATCCTGGCCTTGGACGAGGTGGTCACCAGGTGCGTATGGAACTGGTTGGCGACGCCCACCAGCCCTTGGAAGACACACTGGATGTCGGTGACCATGAGCTCCACGGCTCCGGTGAGCAGGGCCAGCTCCTGGTGCAGGGAGTTGCCCGCCGGTGGGACTCCGCGACGCATCCAGACCTCGTTGGCCGTACAGCAGATGCCGGCCAGGGTGATGCCTTCGGCGCCCTTGCTCTTGGCGTACTCGATCAGCTCCGGATCCTGGGCGGCGTCCACGATCATCTCCGAGAGCACCGGTTCGTGCCCGTGGATGATGATGTTGACGTTCTTCGCCTCGAGTACGCCCAGGTTGGCCTCGCTCGTCACCGGCTTCGGCGTGCCGAACAGAATGTCGGAGACGTCGGTGGCCAGCATGGAGCCGCCCCAGCCGCTGGCCAAGCACATACGCACGCATTGGTCCATGATGTGCTCGGCGTCCTGATCGCCCCCGGCGTGCGTGCGGTGCATGGAATCGACCACCTCGCGGTCGAAGCCTCGCGGCGTCACCCCCAGCTTTTCCCATAGCTCCTGACGCTTTTTGGGCGCCCGCTTGACGTAGGTCTGATGCTCGTTGTGCTTGCTCCAGTCGTTGAGCGCGGCCAGCGCCACCTCCTCGGCCAGCTGGAGGTCGTCCTTACCCTCGGTCTCGATGTCGAAGTAGCCGGCGACGGTGCGCAGCTTGATCGGGTCCTTGACGGCGTAGTCCGGGGTCTGCTTGCGGGCCACGGCCAGCAGCGTCTCCACGATGGTGCGACCATGGTCGGCATGGGCCGAGGCCCCGCCGGCGCAGGAGCGGATGTAGTTGCGGGCGGCCACGGTCGCCAGGCTGGCGCCGCACACCCCATGCTTCTCTTCCTTCTCCTTGCCGATGAAGCGGCAGGGGCCCATGAAGCAGACCTTGCAGCAGGCCCCTTCGGCGCCGATCGGGCAGGCGCTGACCTCGTCCACGCGCGAGAACATGGTGGAGATGCCCTTCTCTTCAGCGACCTTCAGCATCTCGAGGGCTGCGGGGTCGATCGACTTCGCGTACCCGTTTCCCTTCTTCTTGTCAGTCATGACTTTCCATGACTCCTTTCTCTACTCGCCCTTGAGGCTGGCGATGGCCTGGCGGATCAGGTTGGCGGACTCCGGATGCCGCAGCACGACGACGTTGGCCCCCGCCAAGAGCAGCGAGACCGCCGTCAGGGATTCCCACATGAGACCGCGCGTCTTGCGATCGCCGGTGCCGGGGAGCTCCTCTTCGGTCACCTTGGTCTCCTTGGCCTTCCAGGCCTCTTGACCAACGGTGGCCAGAATGGGCATCTGCATCTTGGCGTCGTTCTGAGCGAGAGCGGCCAGGCGGTCCCGCTCGAAGACCGTATAGGCGTACTCCAGGCCGTAACCGAGAGCCCCGGTGGTGGGATCCATGACGATCATGCCCTCGTCGACCCCCAGCTGCGAGAGAAGCACGTTCAGCTGCTTGGCCAGGTTGACATCCATGGGGCTGAACGCCACCACGCCATGCTTGTAGCCCATGGCGGCCGCGCCGATGGGACGGTAGTTGTCCTCCTCCGCGTTGCCGATGACCACGGGGGTATCGGCAAGGGTCTCGGCCACCGCCTTCATGACGTCGACGTCAGCCTCCACGTCGCCCGATCCGACGACCACCACGGGCACGTCCACGCTCTCCACGACCTGCTTGGCCGTTGCGGCGGCCTCGACCGAGGCTTTGGCCGCTCCGTTGGGATCGGTGCTCTTCAGGCGCAGGTAGATGAGCTGGGCGCCGAACTCGTCCACAGCCCTCTTCGCCCAGGCCACCGGATCGGCCCAAACGTCGGCGAGGATGACCTCGAGCTCCGGCGACCAATCATCGGGGGCGATGTCCCAGACCTCGAAGGCCAGCTTGGGGTCGTTGGGCATCTCGCCCTCGAAGGTATGGAAAGGGAAGGCCGTCTCTCCCCCAATAGCCACCCCGCCCAGATCAGTGGCGCGAATGACCCCTTTGTATGTTTCTGTGGGTGCTTGGAACGCCAAGTCCGTCACTCCTTTCTCTTGGCGGCAGTGCGCCCTCGTTTCGTCGTGTCACTATGCTCCAGCCAGCAGGCGGGCCGCCCGCAGCGTGTTCTTCGCCAGCATCATGTTGGTCACCGAGCCGACGCCCCCGGGAACCGGGGTGATGGCCTTGACCTTTCCCACCAGCTCATCGAAGTTGGCGTCGCCCACCGTCTTGCCTTCGGCTTCGCTCAGGTCGGCGCCGCATTTCTTGCAGGGGTCCTTCTTGGCCCGATTGTAGGTGCCGCATTCCGGGCAGACGATCACCCGGTTGATGCCCACGTCGATGACCACCGCCCCCTCTTTCACCTGCTCGGAGCCGATAAGATTCGGGAAACCGGCAGCCACGACGACATAGTCCGCGGCCGTCGTATGCTTCTCGAGATTGCCCTTCATCGAGGTGAAGACGTGCACCGTGGTGGTAGAGGCGTTGCGATTCAGGCACAGAAAGCTGACCGGTTTACCGACGATGTTCGAGTGACCCACCACGCAGATTTCGGCACCTTCAAAGCCGTCTTTTGGATCGATCCCTTCGCCTTTCATGTACCGTTCCATGAGCTCGATGCAGGCTGAGGGAGTGGCGGGCGGAAACGTCGGCTCGCCCAACGCCAACTTGCCCATGTTGAAGGGATGGAAGCAGTCGATGTCCTTATCGACGCTGATGGAGTTGATGACCGCCGAGTCCGAGATATGCTCGGGGAAGGGGCGCAGGGGCAGGATGCCCGAGACCTTGGCGTCGGCGTTCAACGACTCGACTATCCTGATGACGTCGGCTTCGCTGATGTCGGCCGGGTGGGTCTCCTCCCGGTAGTTGAAACCCATCTCCGCGCAGAACTTCTCCACCGCGCCTCGGTACATCCGGGCGCCGAAGTTGTCGCCCACCAGCAGGGTGGCGATACCCGGCTCGATGCCCTTGGTCTTGAGCCCCTCGAGCTCCTTTGCCAGCTCCGCCCGAATCTCGTCGGCGATGGCCTTTCCGTCGATGATCTTCGCACCCATGCAGTCTGCCTCCACTTCGGTCCCGATCAACCCAGCTTCTCGTATGTCATGGCCACGACCTGTGCGCGCAGGCGTGCGGTCTCGGCCAGCACGGCCTCGACCCGGTCCCAACTCGAGCGGTTGAACTCCGCATCGCTGATCCACCCGAGGTTGATCTTCACGTTCAGAGCGGCGCTTTGCGCGGCCGCTTCAGCCAGGAGTACGGCCACACCGGCGTCACTCACCGCGTTCACGTTGCCGATCTCGGCCGCGGTGACACTGAGCCGGGCCACCCGCAGGGAGTGCTCCCCGATGGCGAGAGGGACCCGGGCGGCCTCCCTGAGCGCGGTCTGCATCCGCGCATCGCGAACGGACTTCTGCTCCTCGGTTTCGCGGGGCAGCTTCATCGCCTCGGAGACCGCCCCGTAGACCTCGGTGTCGCGTTGCAGCAGCTCCTGCAACGACACCCTGACGGCCTCCGCTTCCCCCAGGAGGACCTCGATCCGGTCCTGCACACCGGCGTACTTCTCCTTCCCGATGGTCAGGGCGGCCACCATACTCACCAGCCCTGCGCCCAGCGCTCCGGTCAACGCCGCGACGCTCCCCCCACCGGGCTCCGGACTCGAGGTAGCCAGCTTGTCCAGAAAGGCCCGGATGCTCCCATCCACGTAGGGTACAGCCACTCAGTTCCTCCCTTCGCTGCGCTGCTTCCCGCTTCCAAAGAAGAGCGGCCGCCCTGCTGCCGGGCGGCCGTCTATTCTACGACGTACTGCTCCACAAGCACGCGCACGGCGGCAAGACCCACCGCGTCCTCCGACAACTGGAAGAGATCCTGGCCCTCGAGGTCGCCCTCGAAAAGCAGCTCGTCCTCGGGGACCACGCCCGCCAGGGCAACCGAGGTATGCTCCATCAGCGCGCTCACATCCACGTCCCTGGGAACGCGGTTGATGACCACGTACCTCTCCCTGACCACGATGCCCAGCTCGTCGATGAGCTCCGTTATGCGCTCCACGGTGCGCATGCCCCGCACCGTCGGGTCGGTCACGATGAACATGACGTCCACGTCGCGGGTGGTGTGGCGGCTCAGATGCTCCAGGCCCCCCTCGTTGTCCATCACCACCCAGGCATACTCCTTGGCCAGGGTCTTGATGTACTCGCGGAAGAGGTTGTTCGCGTAGCAGTAGCAGCCCGGGCCCTCCGGACGGCCCATCACGAGCAGGTCGAAGCCGTCGGCCTCGCCCAGGGCCTCGTGCATCTTGTACTCGATCCAGCTCTGCTTGTCCCAGCCCGCGGGGATCTCGCGCGCTCCCATGAAGGCCTTCTCGCGCAGCCCCCCGACCGAGGCAGGAGCCTGCACGCCCAGCACCTCGCCCAGATTCGCGTTCGGGTCGGCGTCTACGGCCAGGATGGGCGAGGCGCCCCTTGACAGCATGGCCCTGATGATCAGCCCCGAGATGGTGGTCTTACCCGTACCGCCCTTGCCGGCCACAGCGATGGTGCGCGTCTCGGCCACCTACCGGCCTCCCGCCGCCAGGCCGCTCAGCACCTGGTCCATCGCCGGGAAGTAGCTCATGTCGGTGTGGGGCAGGAACATGGCCGCCATGTAGCGGTCCATGAAAAGCTGGTTGTCGGAGAGCTCCACGTTGGTCATCATCAAGGCCACCTGCTCGGCGCTCTTCAGCATGTCCTTGGAGAAGGAGACCAGCCGCGCGCCCAGCAGGGAGCCGTTGCCCACGAAGGTGAAGCTGTCGACGTCGACCTCGGGGAAAAGTCCGATGGCCTGGGCTTCCTCGATGCGCAGGTACTTGCCGAAGCCGCCGGCCACGTAGATCTGCTCCAGATCGGCCCAGTCGAGCGCCACACTTTCGAGCAGGGTCATGATGCCCGCGAAGATGGCCGCCTTGGCCCGCACCAGGTTGTCGATATCGGCCTCGTTGATCACAATGTCTTCACCCAGGCCCGAATACTCCGCCTCCACGAGCACATATTCGTTGGCCCCGTCGGTCTCCCGGATGCGCCACGTATCAAGGTCGGTGTTGAAGCGGCCGTTTTGGGAGATCGCCCCCACCTTGAGCAGCTCAGCCACCGCATCGATGATTCCCGAGCCGCATATGCCGATGGCCGGCCGGTTGCTGATGGTCAGGATGGTCGGCTCCAGCGTCTGCGGATCGATGCGCACCGTTTCCACGGCGCCGTCGGTGGCCCGCATGCCGTGCCTAACGCCGCCACCCTCGAAGGCCGGACCGGCCGAGCACGAGGTGGCGATGAGCCACTCCCGGTTACCGATGACCACCTCGCCATTGGTGCCAATGTCGATGTACAGGGTGATCTTCTCGGTCTCGAAGATGCCCGAGCCCACGATCCCCGACACGATGTCGCCCCCTACGTAGCTGGCCACGGAGGGGAACGTGTAGACGTGCACGTGGCGACCCACCTTCAAGCCTTCACCCAGATTGACGGCCCGCACCGGGGGAATGAAGTCCGCCGGGGGCACGTACGGCGTCATGCGCAAGTACTTGGGGTCGATACCCACCAGCAGGCAGGTCATGGTGGTGTTGCCCGCGGCCACCATGTGCGTGATCTGCTCCCGGTCGACCCGGGTGCTCTCTACCAGCTCGTCGATGATCTCGTTGACGGTGTCCACGATGGCCTGCTGCAGCTGCTCGCGCCCGCCGGGGCGCTGCGAGTGGACGATGCGCGTGATGACGTCCTCCCCAAAGCTGATCTGCTTGTTGTAGGCCGAGGCCTGGGCCAACGTCGCGCCGCAGGTGAGGTCGAGCAACTGCCCCCACACGGTGGTGGTTCCAATGTCGAGGACCACCGAGTAGTCCTGCTCGCAGTGGGAGCCCGGCTCGAGGTCGATCGCCTTGTAGCCGTAGGCGGTGTCGACCACCGTGGCCGTTACCAGCCAGTCCTGCTCGCGCAGCACGCTGGGCATGTTCCGGATCCAGATGGAATCGACCGAGACGGAGCTCAGGCCGAACTGATCTTTCAAAGCCTTCCTGAAGCGGGCCAGATCGTTCAGATTGTCGCCGTCGGAGGGCGGGGTCAACTGCATGCACAGCTTCTTGACCACCGGATCGAGGGTCCAGCCGGTGACCAGCGACTCCAGTTCAGCCGGAGTCAGCAGACGGCCCTTGCGCTCGCCCCGCAGCTCGCGCTCCAGCACGGCGGCGTTGCCCATGCGCGACGCTTCCGGCACGAACACCGCGACGTCGGAGCTCACCCTGGTGTTGCAGGCCAGACGGGTGCCGTCGGACCACTCGTCGTCGTCGATCTTCGCCGAGCGGTCGCTGTCGACCTCACCGGACAGCAGCTTGATGCGGCACTTGCCGCACGAGCCTGCTCCCCCACAGGAAGCATTGATATGGATGTTGGCCTGCATGGCCGCGCGGAGAACGGATTCTCCGCGCGGCACATCAGGGACCTTCACGTCACCCGGCTGGAAGGTGAGGGTATAGCGCTGCGTCATGCGAGGACCATCTGGTGTACTCGATGAGGGATTGCCGGCTCCTAGAACAGCCCGACGATCTTCCCGTCGACCAAGTCGATCGCCTCGGCCGCCGGCCGTTTGGGCAGGCCCGGCATGGTCATCATCTTACCACAGACAGGTACGATGAACCCGGCGCCGGCCGAAAGCCTGACCTCGCGTACCGTCAGACGCCAGTCCCGCGGACGGCCGACGACGGTCTTGTCGTCGGAGAGCGACGCCTGGGTCTTGGCCATGCAGATGGGCAGGCCGGCGTAGCCGTTCTGAGTATAGAGCTCGATGGCCTCCTCGGCTTCGGGCGCGAAATCAACCCCGTCGGCGCCGTAGATCTTGGTGGCGATGATCTCGATCTTCTCTCTGACGCTCGTGTCCACGTCGTAGAGGAACTTGAAGTCGGGCTTCTCCTCCTCGCACATGCGCACGATTTCCTTGGCCAGCTCCACGCCGCCTTCGCCCCCCTTGGCCCACACCTCGGAGAGCACGACCTTGGAGCCCATGGCCTTGACCTTCTCGTCCAGGAGCGCGAGCTCGCTCTCCGTGTCGTCGGGGAAGCGGTTGATGGCCACCACGACGGGCAACCCGAAGAGATGCAGGTTCTCCACGTGCTTCTCGAGATTCTCGAGGCCCTTGGCGAGGGCGTCCAGGTTCTCGTCCTTCAGCTCCGCGAAGACCACGCCGCCGTGCATCTTGAGGGCCCGGATGGTGGCCACCAGCACCACCGCGTCAGGGGTCAGACCGGCGTAGCGGCACTTGATATCGAAGAACTTCTCGGCACCCAGGTCGGCGGCGAAGCCCGCTTCGGTCACGCAGTAGTCGGCCAGCTTGAGACCCATCTTCGTGGCCTGCACAGAATTGCAGCCGTGGGCGATGTTCGCGAAGGGGCCGCCGTGGATGATGGCCGGCGTGTTCTCCAGGGTCTGCACCAGGTTGGGCTGGAGAGCGTCCTTCAGCAGAACGGCCATGGAGCCCGAGGCCTTGATCTCCTTGGCCGTGACAGGGTCGCCTTTCTTGCTGTACGCCACGATGATCCGGTCCAGGCGAGCTTTGAGGTCCTCGATGCTGGTGGCCAGGCACAGGATGGCCATGACCTCGGAGGCCACGGTGATGTCGAAGCGGGTCTTGCGTTCAACGCCCTCGCCTTCCTGGCCGATGGTCACGCTGCGCAGAGACCGGTCGTTCAGGTCGACCACCCGGGGCCAGGCGACGTTGTCGATGTCGATGTCGAGCTCGTTGCCCTGGAACAGATGGTTGTCCAGGATGGCGCCGCAAAGGTTGTGGGCGGTGGTGATGGCGTGAAGATCGCCCGTGAAATGCAGGTTTATGTCCTCCATGGGGACGACCTGGGCGTACCCGCCGCCCGCGGCGCCACCCTTGATGCCGAAGGAGGGACCGAGGGAGGGCTCACGCAGGGTGGTGATGACTTTCTTGCCGATCTTGGCCAGGCCCATGGACAGGCCGACGTTCGTGGTGGTCTTGCCCTCCCCGGCCGGGGTCGGAGTGATGGCGGTGCAGAGGATCAGCTTGCCGTCCGGCCGGCCGGCAAGCCGGTCAAAAACGTCAAGATGGATCTTCGCCTTGTACTTTCCGTAGAGGTCAAGGTCGTCCTCGCTCAGCCCAAGGTCGTTCGCGACCTCGATGATCGGTTTGAGCGTCGCCTCCTGCGCAATCTGGATATCGCTCTTCAACCCTCCGACTCCTTCTTCTTCCGGGGCTTGCGTTCCGAAGGGTCATTATAGTAACGACTGGCTCTAAATCAATAGCCAGCTGCCCATTCCCCCCGGGAAAGGGACCGCTCAGCGGCATTGGCGTACCGTTCGAGATTCCCAGGGCGAGCGTGCCCGGGTCTCCGTGCGGGCTGAAGATCAGGACGCGTCATCGCGCCGCCCGCTATGGCTGCAGGGGCCAAGGCCTCGTCTGAACCGACCTCTGGAAGTGCGGCGGACCGGTTCAGAGCGAGAGTCGGGCCTCAGCCGTCGCCAGCGCCAGGACATCCTTGAGAGGCCGACCCAAGCGCTGGGCAACCTCGGCGGCTTCGTCGAACTCGGGCGAGACCGTCACCACCTCGCCGCCCATCAGCCCCAGCTTGACTCGTAGGAGCTCTCCTTCGACCCCGACCGTGACCCAGCGCCGCTCGAGCACCCGGCGTTGCTGGAGCTGTCGCCGCAGCCCGAAGGTCGTCGAGTGCCGGAAAAGGAGCTCCACCAACCGCGTCTCGTCGCCCGGGGCGGACAGTACGGTCAGCTCCACACCGGGCCTTCCCTTCTTCATGAAGGCAGGTGTCCACCAGGCGTCGAGCGCGCCCGCGTCCAGCATCAGCCCGTGCAGGTGGCCCAGCACCTCGGCCGTGGCGTCGTCGATGGTGGTGGCCAGCGCCACCACGGCGTCGTATTCCCCGGGAGTCTGTGCGCCGACTGCCGCACCCACCACCGCCCGCAGCACGTTGGGACCGTGGAGCGCCTCCCGCGCTCCGGCTCCGTAGCCCACCGCCTCCACGATCATCAGCGGCAGCCCGAGCGATGGCGCGCCAAGCTCCGTGAGGAGCAACGCCCCGGTGGGCGTGGTCGTCTCGAAGGTCTCGGGTCCGGCCGTAACGGGCACACCCCGTAGCAATTCCAGGGTCGCCGGGGCCGGCACCGGCATGACGCCGTGTGCAGTGGACACGACACCGGACCCCAACGGCACCGGCCCGAAGGTGACCGAGTCGACGGCCAGGTGCTCCAACAGCGCGAAGGCGCCGACCACGTCGACCAACGTGTCCACCGCCCCGAGCTCGTGCAGGTGCACCCTGTCCACCGACACTCCATGCAAAGCGGCTTCCACCCCGGCCAGGCGGCCGAGGGTCGACATGGCTCGCGAACGCACCCCCTCCGACACGGTCGCCGAACTCAGGATCTCCAAGAGCGAGGCCAGGTTCCGCGCCGGCGGCTCCTGTGCCCCGCCGTGCGCGATGAGGCGGCGGGCGGTCAGACCGCCCACGACCACCTCCGGCAACTCGACGCTCACGCCCTCCACACCCAGGCCGCAAACCGCCCGGCGCAAGGCCTGCTCCGCGCTCTCCCTCCGGCGGCGACCAGGGCCGCCAGGATCATGTCGCCGGCTGCTCCCGACCAGGGCTCCAAGTGCAGCAGCCGCGAGGCTCGCCGCTCTGCTCCGCTTCTACCGGTCATGTCTTCTCCCAGCCGATGGCCGTTCACGTGGCTCTGCCCCACGCCCGCCCGCCGGCGCAGCGCAGCGGTCATGATAAACGGCGGGCGCGCCCTTCACAACCAGCCGGGTATCTCATACACTGCACCAAAGCACCCGGTGGAAACGGCGAGCGCGAGAGGGCCACGTGACGCGGAGGCGCCTGGCCGACTACATAGGCATCACCGTCCGCCGTCTCCGCATGGAGCGCCAATACACGCTGCAGGCTCTCGCCGACGAGTCTGGTATCTCCAAGAGCTATCTGGGCGACATCGAGAAAGGCCGCAAGAACCCCACCACCGACGTCCTGGAAGCCGTCGCCGAAGCTCTGGGCGTGCCCGCCCGCCGCCTCCTGTACCACGCCGCCCTCGACGAGGACGACCCCTTTCTGGAGCCCGAGCAGCTCACACTCGAGTCCGACGCCGAGGTCGACGCCGAGACCCGGGAACTGACCCAGCTCGCCCACCGGTTGAGGGCGTCGGACCGCAGGCTGGTGCTCTCGCTGGCCCGCCGGCTGGCTCGGTGAACGAACTCGACCCCCGGCAGCGCGAGAGGCTTTCCCGTCTGGGCAGCTGGCCGATCGTCCTGGGCACCCTGGCCGCCGCCGTCCTCGTCGCGAACGCCATCGCCGTGCCGCTCATCTTGACCTTGGTCCTCGGCGGCCCTTCCGACCTGGCAGACGTGGCCGATATCGCAACCACGCCGGCGGTGCTCTTCCTGTCCGTGCTCGTGGGGGACGGTGCGCTGGCCTTGGCCGCCTACCTGCTCGTGGTGCGCCGCGGGATCCTTTCCTGGCGGCAGATGGGTCTCACCGGCGGGACCCGCGGGCATCCGGTGCTCAGGGGTTTTGGGTGGGCGGTGGCCTTCATCATCGTCTCCAGCGCCGCGGCAATCCTGCTGGCCAGCTTCGGCATCGAGCAGGATCAAAGCGACCAGTTCCCCATCCAGGACATGGGGACTCTGGGCCGGGTGGGGATCTGGATCGCCGGCGTGATCTTCGCTCCCGTGACGGAGGAGGTCTTCTTCAGGGGCTACGTCTTCCGAGCGATGGCCGCGCGCAAGGGTGTGGCCCGCGGGCTGATCTTCAGCTCGCTGCTGTTCAGCCTGCTGCATCTGAACCTGGCGGCGTTTCTACCCGTGGCCCTGGGGGGCGCCGTCCTCGCCCTCAGCTATCACCGCGCCGGCGATCTCCGAGTCCCCATCATCGCCCATGCGCTCAACAATGCGTTCAGCTTCTCGATGCTGCTGCTAGCCACCTAACAGGCTGCTGAAAAACGAAACCTCGGCCGCCGGACCGCACTGGGCGCGGGCGCCGTTCGAGAGGGCGTGGACGTCAGCCCCAGCCCATCTCCTCCAGACGCTCGTCGGAGATGCCGTAGTGGTGGGCTATCTCATGCACCACGGTGAAGCGCACTTCTTCTCGAATGGCCTCGGGATCGTGGCCAGCCGCCTCCTCGATGGGTCCCTGAAAAAGGACGATCCGGTCGGGTAGGTAGCCCGCGTAGTCCCCGCCGCGCTCGGTGAGGGGTACACCGGTGTACAGTCCTAGAAGGCCGTAGTCTTCGTCCCCTTCGACGCCGGCGGCTTCCAGGTCGTCCTTGGTTGGCCAGGTCTCGATCACGACGTCGATGTTCTCCATGTGCACAAGGAACTCCTCGGGCAGAGAGTCGAGGGCCTCGGCCACCAGGGACTCGAAGACCCCCTCAGGCATCATCGACGATGCCCTCCGTACCCAGCACTCGCAGCAGCTCCCCCACGGCGCGACCCCGGTGGGAGACCGAGTCCTTTTCGGCAGGAGAAAGCTCGGCCAGAGTGTGTGCCCAACCATGCGGGCGGAACACGGGGTCGTAGCCGAATCCCCCTCCTCCCCGGGGTGTGTCCTCCAGAGTCCCCTCGAGGACGCCTTCGGCCAGGTAGACCCGCTCCAGCTCGTCCTCGATGACGGCGGTCGGCATCACCAGGGCCAAGACGCAGACGAAGCGGCCGCTGCGGTCGGTGTGAGGCGCTAGGTCGGCCAGCAGCTTGGTCAGATTGGCGCGGTCATCGGCCAGCTCGCCCGCGTAGCGAGCCGAAAGCACGCCCGGGCGCCCCTGCAGGACGGCCACCTCCAGGCCGGAGTCGTCAGCCAGAACCGCCTGCCCTCCGCCCAGGCACTGGAAGGCGTGGCGCGCCTTGATCAGCGCGTTCTCGGCAAAAGTCCCCCCGCTCTCGTCGGGCAAGGGGCAGTCGTGAGGAAGGGCCTCCACCCGGAAGTCCGCGCCCAGCAGACGGGCGAACTCGGCGGTCTTGCCTCGGTTCCTGGTCGCCACCACCAGCCGCAGGGGTCGGTCCATGGTCGCTTCCTCCCTCAGGTCGAGCCTCTGACTCGAGGCGAGCCCTGCCCGTAGGTCGCGTTGATCACCGAGCGCTGCGCAGCCGTGATCTCACGGACCCCCTGCTCCGCCAGATCGAGCAGCTGTTCGAAGGTGCTCCGGTCGAACGCGACCTTCTCCGCCGTGGCCTGCACCTCCACCAACCTTCCCGAGCCCGTCATCACCACGTTCATATCGACGTCGGCGGTCGAGTCGGCTGCGTAGTCCAGGTCGAGCATCGGCATGCCCGCCACGACACCCACGCTCACGGCCGCCAGGGAGTCGGTCAGGGGCAATTGTCCGATCACCTTTTGGTCCACTGCCCGTTTGAGGGCCAGGTGCAGGGCCAGGTAACCTCCGGAGATGGCCGCGCACCGGGTTCCCCCGTCGGCCTCGACCACGTCGCAGTCCACGTACACCGTCCTCTCGCCCAGCTGGGAGAGGTCGGTGACCGCCCGCAGGCTACGTCCGATGAGCCTTTGGATCTCCACCGTCCTCCCACCCTGTCGGCCCTGTACGGCCTCCCGAGCGGAGCGCTCAGCCGTCGAGCCCGGCAGTAACGAGTACTCGGCTGTGAGCCATCCTGTCCCGGTCCCCCGGAGCCGCCGGGGCACGCCGTTGGTGATGCTCGCCGTGCACAATACCCGCGTGGAGCCGATCTCGAACAGCACCGATCCTTGAGCCGAACCTACGAAGTCAGGGATGACCCGGAGCGGACGGAGCGCCGTCGGACCGCGGTCGTTCCCGCGATGCGTGTCGTTCACTGTTCTCCTTCCTGAGAGAGACATGAGGCTAAGGGCCGGCGCAGACGCTGCGCCGATCAGCCCGCCTGGCGGACGTCGCGCTCCGCGCCCGGCCACCTCGTAACCTCGCGGATGGGCAGCTGGAGGAAACGGGCCCCTATCTGCCGGAACATCTCCGGGTCGCCGGTGGCGAAGAAACGGTAGCGTCCCTCCCTGCGCGGGATGTTAGCGATGCCCTTGCGCTCCAGGATCTCGGCCACCTCCCGCGCGATCTCCTCGGCCGAGTTGATCAGGGACACAGACGGGCCGAGAAGTCTACGCAGCATGGGTGAGACCAGCGGATAGTGGGTGCAGCCCAGGATGACGGTATCGCAGCCGGCAGCCTTGAGCGGAGCCACGTACTCGCGCACCGCCTGTTCGATCTCCTCGGAGAAGACGTCGCCCTCTTGGATCATGGGCGCGAGCCGAGGGCAGGCCACAGGATAGACCTCCAGGCCGGCGTCCAGGGTCTGAAGGGCCTGCTGATAGCTGGCCGAGCGGACGGTGGCCTCGGTGGCTAGGAGCCCCACCCGCCGGTTGCGCGTCTCCTGCACGGCAGCCCGTGCGCCCGGCATGACCACCCCCACGATAGGCGTGTCGAAGGCCGCCTGCAGCTGGGGCAGGGCTGCGGCAGCCGCCGAGTTGCACGCCACCACGATCAGCTTCACCTGCTGGGCTACCAGGAACGAGGCGTTCCGAAAAGCCAGGCTCCGGACATCTTCCAGCGTGCGCGAGCCGTACGGGAACCAGCCCGTATCACCCAGGTAGACGAAGTCCTCGTGGGGCAGGTTGACCAAGCACTCGTGCAGCACGGTCAGCCCTCCCACTCCAGAGTCGAAGACCCCGATGGGGCGCCTGTCGGGAGGGGGCGGCGCCTCGAGGCGGCCGCGAGCTCCGCGCTGGATCGTTCTCTCCATGGCGAGGCATTCTACCAGACCGTTCCCCCATCCCCGCCCGGCGGCCGGCATGGTACAGTGCGCCCCATGGAGCACCAGCCGCCCCCCTGCAGACCCAGCGCTTCTCCCCCCATCGCCGGCGACCTGGGCGCGTGGCGGGTGCGTGTGCGCGGGGCCGTGCAGGGCGTCGGCTTCCGACCCTTCGTCCATGGGCTGGCCAGCGAGCTCGCCCTGACCGGGGAGGTGCGGAACACCGGAGAAGGTGTGGAGATCGACGTGGCGGGACCGGTCCGCACGCTCGAGACCTTCGTCGGGCGCCTGGTGAACGAGGCTCCACCGCTCGCCCTGGTGGAAGACCTGGCTTGGGTCTCGATCCAGCCACCGGGCGGGGTGGGATTCCGCATCGCCCCCAGCGCCGCCGGGGCCCTGGTGGACACTTTGGTCACCGCCGACGCGGCCACCTGTCCCGACTGCCTGCGCGAACTCCTCGACCCGGCGGACCGGCGCTATCGCTACCCGTTCATCAACTGCACCAACTGCGGGCCGCGATACACCATCACTCGAGCCGTACCCTACGACCGGCCGTCCACTACCATGGCCGGCTTCACCATGTGTCCGGCCTGCCGCGCGGAGTACGATGACCCGGCCGACCGGCGTTTCCATGCCCAGCCCAACGCCTGCCCCCTCTGCGGCCCGCATCTGGGATTCTTCAGGCCCGCGAACCCTGACCGGCGAGTCGAAGGTGAACCCGCCCTGGCCGCCGCCGTCGACATCCTGCTGGGGGGCGGCGTGGTCGCGGTCAAGGGCCTGGGGGGTACCATCTGGCCTGCGATGCCCTCGACGAGACGGCCGTCACACGGCTGCGGGCCCGTAAGCAACGCGACGAGAAGCCTTTCGCCGTGATGGCCGGCCATACCGACGACGTGCGCCGCTTCTGCCAGGTCTCCCAGGCCGAGGAGCAGCTCCTGACCTCGGCCCGTCGCCCGGTAGTGCTCTTCGAGAAACGCGCAGACGATGGCCCTGCGCCGGCTGAGACCGTGGCCCCGGGAATGGCGGCCTACGGCTTCTTCCTGCCATACACGCCTCTGCACCATCTCCTCCTGCGGGATTGCGGCCGGCCCCTGGTGATGACGTCGGGCAACCTGAGCGACGAGCCCATCGCCTACCGCGACGACGACGCCTTCGAGCGCCTGGCCGGGATCGCCGACGGCTTCCTGATACACGACCGCCCCATCCACATCCGGGTGGACGACTCCGTGGCCCGCGCCTTCCGCGAGCAACCGTACCCCCTCCGGCGCGCCCGGGGCTATGCGCCCTTGCCGGTGACGTTCGCTGGCTCAGCCACCCAGATCCTCGCGGTCGGTGGGCATCTCAAGAACACCTTCTGCCTCACCCGCGGGTCCCGGGCCTTCTTGAGCCACCACATCGGCGACCTGGAGAACCTCCAGACCCTGCGCTCGCTCAGAGAAGGGGTCGCCCACCTCCGGGAGCTCTTCGCCCTACAGCCGGGGCTGGTGGCGCACGATCTGCATCCCGACTACCTGTCCACCCGTTTCGCCCGAGAGTACGCGACCGCCCAGGGACTACCCACGCTGGCCGTGCAACACCACGAGGCCCACATCGCAGCGGTGGTCGCCGATGCGGGATACCCCGGTCCGGTGGTGGGGGTGGCTTTCGACGGGGCTGGCTACGGGCCCGACGGCACTATCTGGGGCGGCGAGATCTTCGTGGGCACGGCCGGTCGGCTCACCCGGGCCGCGCATCTGGCTCCGTTTCCCCTACCGGGGGCGACGCCGCCGTGCGTGAGCCCTGGCGGATGGCCCTCGTGCTGCTCGACCTGGTGCGGGCCGCCGCCGGGGAGGACGACGCCTGGATCGAGCAGCGGCTGGCAACCCTTGCCCAATGGAACGCTCTGGGCGGAGTTCCTCACGCCTTGATTCTGCAGGCGGCCAGGCAGGGCTGCGCAGCCCCCTGACCTCCTCAGTGGGACGGCTGTTCGACGGAGTGGCCGCCCTTCTGGGCTTGCGCCACTATGCCTCCTACGAGGGCCAAGCCGCCATGCTGCTCGAGGCGGCCGCCATCCGAGCCGCCCGCCGTTTGGGTCTACCCGGGGCCGCCTCCGAGGATGAGCCATCGTGGCACCACGCGCGCGAGAAACCAGTTCCCCCCAGCGCGGCCTCTGATCCCGTCGACGCTCCCGTCCGGCTGCCCACAGTCGCCTTCGCCCAGAGTGTGCTCCGCGAGCTCGACCAGGGTCTCGAACCCGACGTCATCGCCTTGCACTTTCACCACAACCTCGCCCAGGCCACCGCCCGGACGGCCGCGGCCCTGGCGGGCGGGCATGGCTGCGAGACGGTGGCCCTGAGCGGGGGCGTCTTCCAGAACATGCTTCTGCTGGAGCTGCTCTCACGCGACCTCGAGGCCAGAGGTCTGCGCGTGCTCGTTCACAGGAATGTTCCCACCAACGACGGTGGCCTCTGCCTTGGCCAGGCCCAGACTGCGGCCGCAATAGTCCTCAGAAACGGCGCCGCTTGAGACAACTCCCCATCCAGGCAAACGTGCCCCTCGCTCCCCTGACCACTCTGGAGCTCGGCGGTCACGCGCGCTTCCTTCTCGAGGCCGCCGACGACGCCACCCTGGTCGGCGGACTGCGATGGGCCGGGGCGCGCGGCCTTCGGGTGTTCCTTCTGGGGGGAGGGTCGAACGTGCTGATAGCCGACGGCGGGCTCGACGGCCTGGTCATTCGCCTGGCTCAACGGGGCAGGCGCTACGAAGAGCGCGACGCTCACGGCGTGGTTCGGGTGCACGCCTTGGCCGGAGAGCCATGGGACGAGCTCGTAGCGGACACCGTCACCCGAGGGCTAACCGGACTCGAGGGCCTCTCGGGTATCCCAGGGTCGACTGGGGCCACCCCCATCCAGAACGTGGGGGCGTACGGGCACGAGGTGGCCGAGGTGATCGAGAGCGTGCGCGTGCTCGACCTTGCCACGCTCGAGCAAGAGGTCCTTTCCCCGGAGGCCTGCCGCTTCGGCTACAGAGTCAGCGTCTTCAAACGCGAACCCGGTGCCTACGCAGTCCTGGAGGTGAGCCTCGCGCTCCGCGTGGCGGCCGAGCCCTTCCCCACCGCTCGGGTCCTCCATCCCGACCTGCGGGCTGCTCTCAGCGGGCTGACCGCCACCCCGGCCGAGGTCCGCTCGGCCGTCCTGGCGCTCCGGAGGCGCAAGTCCATGCTGCTCGACCCTGGCGACGAGAACCGACGCAGCGTAGGCTCGTTCTTCACCAACCCCGTGGTCGACCTTGCGCAGGCGGAGCTGGTTGCCGCCCGGGCGGTTTCCCTGGGTTTCGCCGCCGCGCCGGCCGACGTGCCCGTCTACGCGGCCGAGGAAGGGTCGGTCAAGCTCTCGGCGGGCTGGCTCATCGAGCATGCCGGATTCCACAAGGGACAGCGCTGGGGGCACGTAGGTCTGTCGAGCCGCCACGCCCTGGCCCTGGTGCACCACGGAGGCGGCACCACCGCCGAGCTCCTCGAGGCCGCCCGCCAGGTGCACAACCGCGTGCAGGAAGCTTTCGGCATCCGCCTGGTGCCCGAGCCCATCCTGCTGGGCGACCTGCGCTGGCCCCCGCCGCCCCGGAGGCCCTGACCGCACAGAACCCGCAGCGCCTCGGCCACGTATACTGTTGTCATGCGCTACGTCGACGAGTTCCGAGACCCGGCGGCGGCGGCCGCGCTCCTGAAGGAGCTGCGCCGCGTGCGGCTGCCCGAACCGGTCACCTTCATGGAGGTCTGCGGCAGCCACACCATGGCTATCAGCCGCTTCGGCCTCCGCGGGTCGTTGCCCGAGGGGATGCGGCTGGTCTCCGGCCCCGGATGCCCGGTCTGCGTGACCCCCGTCCGCTCGGTGGACCACGCCCTGGCGTTGGCCGCCCTCCCCGGTGTGACCATCACCACCTTCGGCGACCTGCTGAGGGTGCCGGGCTCAACTTCCTCTCTGGAGCGGGCCCGAGCCGAAGGCGCCGACATCCGCGTGGTGTACTCCACCCTCGACGCGCTGGCTCTGGCCCGGCGTGAGCCCGCCCGGAAGGTGGTCTTCCTGGGCGTCGGCTTCGAGACGACCGCCCCCACGGTAGCCGCTGCCCTTCTGGAAGCCCGGGCCGAGAGCCTTGAGAACTTCTTCGTCCTCTCCGACCACAAGCTCATGCCCCCACCCATGCGCGCCCTGGTGGAGGCCCCTGACGTGCGCGTGCGCGGCTTCCTCTGCCCGGGGCACGTGAGCACCATCATCGGCTCCGAAGCCTATCGCTTCCTAGCCGCGGAGTTCGGGGCCTGCTGCGTGGTGGCCGGCTTCGAGCCCCTCGACATCCTGCGGGCGCTCCTCCTGCTGGCCCGGCAGGTGGCCGAAGACCGGGCCGACGTGGAGAACGCCTACGGTCGAGCCGTCACCCCCCAAGGCAACCGCGCCGCCCAGGCGGTGATGGCCCGTGCCTTCGAACCGGCAGATGGGGCCTGGCGGGGCTTCGGGGTCATCCCAGCAAGCGGCCTGGCCATCAGGGCCGAGCTGGCGGCCCATGACGCCTCCCGAGCCTTCCTTGTCGAGGTCGGCGCAGGCCGCGATCACCCCGCCTGCCGCTGCCCGGAGGTGCTCCGCGGCGTGGTCGCTCCCCCGGAGTGCCCGCTCTTCGCCCGGGGGTGCACCCCTTCCGAGCCCAAGGGAGCGTGCATGGTCAGCTCCGAGGGCACCTGCGCCGCCTACTATCGATATGAGCGGCTTCACCCCGGGGCGACCCGTACCGCCTCGCGGCCCGCCGGAGGCGGGCCGCCCAGCCCGGAGGCCGGCTCGTGAGTCTGGGAGACCGAGTGCTCCTGGCCCACGGAGGAGGTGGCTCCCTCTCCGGCGCCCTCATTCGGGAGGTCTTCGTGGAAGCCTTCGCCAACCCCGCCCTGCTTCCCCTCGGCGACTCCGCCGTGCTCGAGCTTCCCGGCTCCCGGCTGGCGTTTACCACCGACGGCTACGTGGTCTCGCCCCCCTTCTTCCCAGGCGGAGACATCGGCACCCTGGCCGTGGCCGGTACGGTCAACGATCTGGCCGTCTCGGGCGCCCGCCCTCGGTTCCTTTCCTGCTCGTTCATCTTGGAGGAAGGCTTCCCCCTGCCTGACTTGCGCCGGGTGGTGGCTTCTATGGCGGCCACCGCGCAGGAGGCCGGCGTGAGCTTGGTTGCCGGCGACACCAAGGTGGTCGAACGAGGCAGCGCCGACGGCATCTTCATCAGCACCTCGGGGATGGGTGAGCTGAGGGAGCTCCCCGCCGGCTGGGGAATGCCCGGCCCCGGTGACTGCGTTCTCATCAACGGCACCATCGGCGACCACGGCTTCGCCGTTCTGGCCGCCCGCGAGGGGC
Organism: Thermoleophilia bacterium; assembly: GCA_027493445.1. Lineage (GTDB taxonomy): Bacteria > Actinomycetota > Thermoleophilia > RBG-16-64-13 > RBG-16-64-13 > JAMDDA01. The sequence continues at coordinate 838,318 of JAOSKU010000001.1, forward strand.
TGGACTTCCAGACCCCCCTGCGCAGCGACTGCGCGCCGTTGAACGGGCTGATCGACGCGCTCTTCGACGCGGGCCTGGCCCTCCGCTTCTTGCGGGACGCCACCCGTGGAGGCGTAGCCGCCATCCTCAACGAGCTGGCGAGCGGACACGAATGGGGCATCGCCCTGCAGGGAGCCGCCCTGCCCTTCTCCCCCGCCGCCCGCTCCCTGGGGGAGATTCTGGGCATCGATCCGCTGTACGCCGCCAACGAGGGCAAGGTGGTCGTGGTCGTCGACGGGGCCGGCGCTGGACGGGCCCTGCAGGTGATGCGCTCCCACCCCCTGGGCCGGGAAGCCGCCCTGATCGGGGCCTTGGAATCCGGTCTCGACGGTCTCGTGGTGGTGGAGACGGGATTGGGCGCCCGCCGTATTCTCGACATGCCCCTGGGCGAGCAGCTGCCTCGCATCTGCTGATGACGACGTCAGCGCGCCCCCGATCTCCCCGTTGACCCAACCCCCTCGCTCGAGGTCGAGGCCCCGGCCGTGCACGAGATGAGCCTGGCCATGAGCGTGGTGGACGAGGTGGAGCGTGTCCTGACCGGCTTCGGCCCTCAGGCCCGCGCCGTCTCGGTGACCCTGCAGGTCGGTGGCCTGCGGGCGGTGGTGCCCGAGGCCATGGAGTTCTGCTTCGAAGCGGCCGCCCAGGGCACCCGCGCTCAAGGAGCCCGCCTGGACATCGAGCAGGTACCCATCGTCGTCCGCTGCGGACACTGCGGGCACGATTGGACGGTCGAAGTCATCGAGTTCATGTGCCCTGCCTGCGAAGGCCCGGTGCAGGTGTTGAGCGGCAAGGAGCTGCTCCTGCGCAGCATCGAGGTCGACGACGGGCACGACGATTATTCCTCCCGAACCGAGGATGATGCCTAATGACCGCGCCACCCTTCTCCCGCCCGCCCCCCCCCCGGCCAGCCTGCGCCATCATCGCGGCCGCGGACCCCATGAGCACAACGACGCCGGATTCTCCGATCCCCGCCCCCTCCCAAGCGGCGGTGCACGTACCACCTCTGTCGAGGTGCGCACAAATCTACTGGCGGCCAACGACCGGTACGCCGAAGTCATCCGCGCTCGCCTGCGCGAGCACGGCGTCTTCACCGCCAACCTGATGAGCTCCCCCGGGGCGGGCAAGACAGCCTTGCTCGAGGCCACGCTGGCTCGGCTCTCCGGAAAGCTGCGCGTGGGCATCATCGAGGGCGACATCGAGACCACGGCCGACACCGACCGCCTCGCCCCCTATGGAGTGCCGGTGGTGCAAATCAATACCGGCCCCTTCGGCGGCGACTGCCACCTGGCCGCCCCCTTGGTGGCTGGAGCCCTGGACAAGCTTGACCTCGGCGCCCTCGACGCGCTCATCGTCGAGAACGTGGGCAACCTGGTCTGCCCGGCCGAGTTCGACATCGGTGAAGACCGCAAGGTGGTCCTGCTCTCGGTGACCGAGGGCGAGGACAAGCCTCTGAAGTATCCGCTCATGTTCCACGAGGCCCGTCTGGCCCTCGTGACCAAGATCGATCTGCTCCCCTACCTGGACGTCGACCTCGATCTGATCCGGGCCAACATCGCCCGGATCAACCCGCAGATCCCAGTGTTCCCCGTGTCTGCCAGGAACGGCGAAGGACTCGACGTGTGGCTGGATTGGCTGCTCCAGGAGGTGCGGACAAAGCGCGGGTGGCATACCGACCCTCCGCCTTCGGCCTAGTAGTACTTTGTTAGCTTATTGAAGGAACTCCTCCCCTTGCGGCCAACGATATCTACAGGGATCATCGTGGCTGGGAGGTGGAGATGGCAGAAACTGCGCGAAGTGCCACGGCGGCTGGCGCCCGGGAGCGACTGGAGAGCTTTGCTCAGGAGGTGACCGCGGGGCTTGGGCACATCCGTCGCCGGGAGAACGCCCTCATCTACGTGCGTGGGCTCCTGGAGCACGGCGGGCGCAAGAGCTTGCAGCCCACCATGTTTCGCCTGGAGGAGACGCCGGCCCGCTACGAGTCGGTGCAGCAATTTCTCGCGGACTCGCCCTGGGAGGCAGGGGAGCTCGTGCGCGCCTGCGCGGAGCGCGTGGTACCCGAGATCCAGCTCGCCGCCTGGGTGGTGGACGATACCGGTGTCGTCAAAGACGGCCGCCACTCTCCCGGGGTGAAGCGCCAGTACTCGGGCACCCTGGGCAAAGTGGGCAACTGCCAGGTCACCGTCAGCCTGCACGCCGTCGGCCTGCGGGGCACGGTGCCCCTGGGCTGGGCCCTCTACCTGCCCGAGGAGTGGGCCGCTGACCCCGACCGGCGCCGCCGGGCCAAGATCCCGGAGGAGGTGAGCTTCAAGACCAAGCCCGAGCTGGTCACCGAACTTTGTGCCGAGGCCGCCTCTTTCGAGCTTGCCACGGCGCCGGTCCTGGCGGATGCTGCCTACGGCGATGACTCCGCCTTCCGCACCAGGCTGGCCGCCCTTAAGCTTACCTATGTCGTTGCCCTGCGGGCCGAGACATGCGTCTACGGGCCGGAGACCAGCTTCGCCCCTCCGGAGCGCGAGACCAAGCGCGGACGGCCCCCGAGCCGGCCGCGGGCCGACCGGGAGCCCGAATCGGTGCTCGCCCTGGCAAAGCGCCTCCCCGAGACGGCCTGGCACATACTTGCCTGCCGGACGACGCCCAGCGGGGAGGAGGTCGAAGGCCGCTTTTGCTGCCTGCGGGTGGTGGCCGCCCACCCCGTCCGGCGCGACCACGAGCCCCCGCGCGAGGAGTGGCTCATCATCGAATGGCCTCTGGGCGAGCCCGCCCCCACCGACTACTGGCTCTCCAACCTGCCCGAGGACGAACCGCGCGAGCGCCTCGCTCGCCTGGCCCGGCTGCGCTGGGCCATCGAGCTCGACTACCGGCAGCTCAAAGGCGAGCTCGGCCTGGACCACTACGAGGGTCGTAGCTACGTCGGCTTTCACCATCACTGTGCCCTCGTCACCTGCGCGCACGCCTTCCTCACCTTGGAGCGCCTTGACCCAAAAGTCCCGCGGCCGGCCTGACACTGCCCCAGACGGTGCTGCTCCTGGAGCCCGTCATGCGCTGCTGGGCCGGCCGCTGCCGCACCTGCCACCAGGCCGTCGACCTCAACCAGCTCGTGCTGTTCCACCGACGTGAGTAACAAAGTACTACTAGCAGGCTGTCGGAAAAAGAAACCTCGGCCGCCGGAGCGCACTGGGCGGCGCCATGCGTTGTCCTCACTCGCGCCCGTAGCGCTGCTACGAGCGCTCCCTGCGTCCTAGCCTGGCGCGTACCCAGCGCACTCCGGCGGCGAAGCGTCATTTCCCGACAGCCTGCTAGCCCACTCGCGCGCCGGGTTCACGCCCCGTTTCCCGGCCGAGGGCCGAGTTGATCTCGGCGCCCACCAGGACGGCGAAGGCCATCAGATACATCCAGAACAGAATCACGATGACCGTCCCGATGGCGCCGTAGGTGAGCCACCTCACTCGAAAAATCCCCGAGCTCAGGAACCACGACAAACCCAGCGACGACAGCACGACGGCGGCTACGGCAAACAAGCTTCCAGGCGCCACCGATCGCCAGCGCAGCTTCCGATCCGGAGCCACCAAGTAGATGAGGGCCATGCCGGCCACCAGCAGAAGTAGGGTCAAGGGCCAGCGGGAAACCCGCCAGGCGAGATCGACGAAGCCGGCGGCGCCGGTGATCTCGATGATGGTCCGGCCAAAGCGCGGCCCCAGAAGAACCAGGGCCACGCCCGTGGGGATGAGCAGGGCCGCCGCCAAGGTCAGCAGCACAGCCAGGACACGGCGCCGGTACCAGGAACGCGAGTCCTGGACCCCATACGCCCGGTTGACCGCCTTCAGAAGCACCGAGAACCCACTGGATGCGCTCCACAAAGTGAGGACCACAGCCGCGGAGAGCAGGGTCGGGTGGCGGGTCTGAATCTGCTCGACCACGTTGTCGCGGACGATCTCGTAAAGCCGGCTGTTCGTCCCCACCAGAGCAGCCAGACCATCGAGGATGGCAGGCGCCAGCTGCTCGCTGCCGGGTACGTGCGGGACCAGCGCGCGCAGGAAGAGCAGGAAAGGGAACAGACTGAACAGGCCGTAGTAGGCCATCTGGGCCGCCAGAGAGAGGCAGTCATGCCGGTAGACGCCCCAGAGGACGTCTCGCGGAACTCCCCACGCGACGCGGCCTCCGCGCCTGATGGCGGGCATCACGGGCTCTCGACCATCTCCGGCTCGCACGGATCCGCATCATCCGCCTCCACCGGAACACCGCCAGCCGAGCTTTCCGGTCCGATTCCTCGGAAGAACAGCATCGACACGGCCACCGCTATCGCCGCGAACGGCCAGATGGCCGCGTATCCCCTGGAGCTGGGCAGGAATGGACCCACGACGTCGATGACACCGCCCACCATCACCGGCGCCGTCACGGTGGCGAGACCGCGGGACAAGCTGAACAGCCCGGTGAATTGACCCACCCTGGCGGGCGGCATCATGCCCATCATAATGGCGTAGGGCATGGTCAGCACGATGGATCCGCCCAATCCGAACAGGGGAAGAAGGATGGCCCCCGTCCAGATGTCGCGGACGAAGAAGCCGATGGCGCAGCCAACGAAGTAGATGGCCAAGCCCACCCACATCACACGCCGCCGGCCCACGCGATCAGCCAGGAAACCGCTGACAAGCCCGGCAACCACATACGTCACACCCACCAGGCCCAATAGCAGGGCTCCGCTCTTGGTGCCCACTCCGAACGTGTAGAGGAAGTAAAGCATGATGAAAGGTCGCAAGCCCTGGATGGTCGATTCCCACAGGTAGTTCGCCACCAGTAGCCGCTGAATACGCCCCTCTCCCCTGGTCGTACGCCACACATCCTTCAGCCCTCCCCACATTCCCCGCGGACTGATACGGGCTGCCGTCCCGCTGGAATTCCTCCCGGTGGGACGCGTCTCGTGAATGTTGGCCACGACGTAGTAGGTGACCACGATAACGAAAAGCCCCGCCGCGAGGTAAGGCAGCGGCTCCCAAAGGGAGAGCAGCATCCCGGCGACCACCATGCCCAGGAACATACCGCTACCCCGCATCAGCGTCTGAAAACCTTGAACCCGACCGTGCTGGGTGACGGGCGTGAAGTCGGGGATCAACGCCTGGTAGGGCGCGGTGTACACATGGTAGGCGGCAAAGAACACGAAGACGGACAGGGCGATAGGCAGGTACCCCCGCTGGAAGGGAGCCAGCACGAGGGCCGCCGCCATGGGGGGCGCGGCCAGGATCATGAAAGGCTGACGCCGGCCCCAGCGGGTCCAGATGCGGTCGCTGAAAGCGCCCACCGCCAAGGGGATGGCCAGGGCGAAGATTCCCTCCCCCCCGATAGCGAAGCCGATCAGAGTGGCCGAGGAGGTGTACCGCTGCAAGGCCAGGGGCAGATACGTCGTCACCAGCGAGAGCGCCAGGGACAACCCCAGAGTGGGCGCCGTGAGCTGGATCATCCGCCGGTAGGTGAGATCGCGTGCGCGCGCGTCCGTGCAGGCCGCGCGCGCCGGGGAATCTGCCTGCCTCACGTCCGCTCCCCCACCAGCACCAACCGCACGTCGGCCACGTTGGTCCCCGTGGGACCGGTGACCAGCAGGTCGCCCAGGGCGGCCAGGGCAGTGTGGGCGTCGTTGGCCGCCAAGGCGGCGTCTACATCCAGGCCCACCCACGCGGCCCGAGCCGCCGACCCACCATCCACCAGCCCCCCGGCCGCTTCTGTAGGGCCGTCCACCCCATCGGTGCCCGCGGAAAGGAAGGTGACCGGCAGGCCCGAAAGCCGGGAGACGGCCGCCAAGCAGGTCTCCTGATTCCGCCCCCCCAGACCGGGGCCCTGGATGGTGACCGTAGCCTCGCCGCCGGTCACCAGGGCACAGGGAGGCTCCACGGGTACTCCGGCCCGAGCCGCGGCGGCGCCCAAGCCGGCGTGAAACACCCCGAGCTCCCGCGCCTCTCCCTCCAGCAGGTGGCTCAGGACCAGGGAGCGGTACCCTTGCCCACCGGCCGCCGCCGCCATGGCTCGGCAGGCCTGGAGCGTCCCAGCGAGCACGTGATGCCGTACTCCCGCCAGCCTCGGATCTTCCGGTCGCGGGGTCTCCGGGAGCGTGCCTCTCGCGCCTCTCCGCAAGTGGGCCGCCACGCCCGGCGGTACCTGGTCAAGGAGTCCCCGGCGGGTCATGATATCCAGGCATGCGTCATAGGTCGACTCGTCGCCGTAGGCGGGGCCGCTGCCAATGATGGACAGGTCGTCGCCCACGACATCGGAGATCGCCAGCACATCCATCTCGGCGGGAGCCGCCGCGACCCCCAGGAGACCACCAGCCACGGCCGACAGGTGCTTGCGCACGGCGTTGAGCTCGGTGATGGGCGCGCCCGCCCGCGAGAAGGCGGCGGCCGTCGACCGGAGGTCGCCGACAGTCAACCCCGCGGCGGGCACGGTCATGAGAGAGCTCGCTCCTCCCGAGAGCAGCAGGATCACTCGATCGGCACGGGTCGCACCGTGGGCCAGCTCCAACATGCGCCGACCGGCGGCCTCGCTGGCGGCGTCCGGAAAGGGGTGGCCCGCCGGCACCGCCTCCAGGCGAACGTCGCCGGCGAGAGGTGGGCTTCCCACCGGGTGAGCCACCACCCCCAGTACCTGCAGGTCGGAGCCCCGGTCCGGCAGGCCCTCGAGCAGTCCCTCGGTCATGGCCGCCGCAGCCTTCCCTGCCGCCAGGACGATCAGCCGGCGCCGCACTTCGCCGCCACGGGTGCGCCGCAGGAGGTCCACCGCCCTCCTGGTCAAGACCCGCGCATCGACCGCCACCAGACCGGCCCGTAGGATTGCACGCGCATCGGCGCGCCGTCTCTTCTCCGCGGCGCTGGGAGCGTATGCCTTAGGGGGGTCCATCGCGCGATTCTAACAGCTGCCTGCCGGCCGCGACCCTGACAGCCAGAAGGAACGCGAGGGGCGCAGCACGTGGCGCCCCTCGCATCGCAAACCCTGCCGGCCGGCAACCCGCCGGATGTCCGCCCTACTTGACCGCCGCCAGGTTCTGGGCCACGAAGTCCCAGTCGATTAGATGGTCTACGAAAGCGTCGATGTAGCTCGGCCGCGCATTCCGGAAATCGATGTAGTAGGCATGCTCCCACACATCCATGGTCAGTAGGGCAACCTGCCCGTGCCTCATGGGCAGATCGGCGTTCGAGGTCTGCGTGATCTTGAGGGCGCCGCCGTCATGGACCAGCCAGGTCCAGCCCGACCCAAACAAGGTGGCCCCTGCCTTGCTGAACTGCTCTCTGAACGCCTGGAACGAGCCGAACTCGCGGTCGAGAGCCCCCGCCAGCTCGCCCGAAGGTGATCCGCCGCCCCCGGCTTCATGCATTGCCAGTAGAAGGAGTGGTTCCACACCTGGGCGGCGTTGTTGAACGTGCCGCCATCGGAGGCCATGACGATCTCCTCCAGGCTCTTGCCGGCCAGCTCCGTGCCTTCTATGAGGCCATTGAGATTGGCGACGTACGCGTTGTGGTGCTTGCCGTGGTGATACTCCAGGGTCTCAGCACTGATGTGCGGCAGCAGCGCATCCCTGGCGTAGGGCAATTCGGGTAGCGTGAACGCCATGATCCTTTCCTCTCCTTGAGATCCGGGGACTGTCAGCGCGCCGGTGGAGGAGCCTCCCTCCGTGGCGAGCGCCCCCCCTCAGTACCCTCGCTCGCGAGCGCTCCAAACCCCCAATCGGCTCACCTCTGTCCTTCGATCTTCCTCCGCCCTCTTGCACGCGCCCCGAGCCGTTTCCCGGCCCCTACCGCTCTTGCCGCCGGCGCGCGTTTGCAGGCGGCAAAGACACGGGAAGAGTCGGGGTGTCAACGCACCCGCGCAGGAGGAACTCCAATGTCGCTCAACGGCCGTCGCATCGCGATACTCGTGGCCGACCAGTACGAGGACCTCGAGCTCTGGTATCCCAAGCTCCGCCTCGAAGAAGCCGGTGTCACGGTCACGCTGGTGGGCATGGGCCACGAGAGCTACCTTTCCAAGCACGGCTATCCTGCGGCCGCCGACGCCAACGTGGCCGACCTGCAGGCGGCCGATTTCGACGGCGTCGTGGTACCGGGCGGCTGGGCGCCCGACTACCTGCGCCGCTCCCAGGCGGTCACCCGCTTCGTGGCCGAGGTGGCCGCACGCGGGGACCTGGTTGCTTCTATCTGTCACGGCCCCTCGGTCCTGATCTCCGCGAACATCGTACGCGGCCGGCGGTTGACCTCGGTAGAAGCCATCCGGGACGACCTCCGCAACGCCGGCGCAGATTGGCGGGATATGCCCGTGGTGGTCGATGCCAATCTGGTCACCTCCCGGCGTCCGGCGGACCTCCCCGCTTTCCTCCCGGCCATCCTGACGGTGCTCGAGGAGAGCTCCCACCGCGAAGCCGGTCGCAGGACCGCGGTAAACGGCGACCTCGTCTCCGTGCGCCTGCAAGAGGAGTCCTTCGACTACATGGTCGAGATGCTGGCGCGCATGCCCGCGGCAAGGAACTATAACGAGGGCGCCACCATGGTCGACCACGTGCCTTCCGCGGTGCTGCAGGACTTCGTGGTGCTCTCCGATCCGCGAGGTCCCCTGGAAGCCGAGGCGCCCGTTGTGGTCGACGTCACCGCCGGGGACCGAGGTTGGTTAGCCCGGGGAAGCTCCCGGGTGCTTGCGATTCTGCGGAGCGCGGATGTTCCCGGCGTCGAGGAAGCCGGCCGCTGACCCGCAGGCCGGGCGTAGCAGAGCTATTCAGACTCCCACTCCCGTGAACCCGCCACGATCCCCTCGACCAAGTTCCTCACGGCCACATCGACGTCGGCCTCGGTGATCCTCAGGCGCTCCTCTTCCGCCACGGTGTACAGCATGCCCCGCAGCACGGCGACGCTCGAATGCCAGAGCACGGGATCGAAACGGAAGTTCTCGGGAGTGAGGTCCAGACTCTTCCGGTAACCACCATGGCGACTCAGGAAGGCCGAGGTGAGACGGAAGCTGAGTGATACATTCTGGTCGTCAGGCACGACCGCTTCCTTCCGCCCTCATGAAGGTGCCCCTCTCTCCTCGCAACAGGGAGTCCATGTGCTCGGGGAGCCCGATCCGGACCTCGGCTCCTCCACCCCGCAAAAAGCGCACGGCCGCGTCGATCTTGGGGCCCATGCTGCCGGGTGGGAACTCGCCCGCCTGAAGGAGCGCCTCGGCTTCCGTCACGGAGAGGACGGGGAGGGCCCGCTCAGCCGCCGTGCCGAAGCCCGAGTAGACGGCGTCGATGGAGGTGAGGATCACCAGCCTCTCCGCTCCAGCCTCCAGTCCGAGCACGGCGGAGGCCCGGTCCTTGTCGACCACCGCGTCCACCCCGCGCAGACACCCCTGGGCATCCTCCGTCACGGGCACTCCCCCGCCGCCGGCGGCGATGGTTACGATTCCCGCCCGAGCCAACTGCCCGATGATCTGGGCCTCCGGGATCCTGAGAGGTCGAGGCGACGGCACCCGCCTGCGCCACCCCCGGCCGCTGTCCTCCGCCACGGTCCAGCCGCGCTCCGCAGCAAGGACCCGAGCCTCTGGCTCCCCGTAAAAAGCTCCCACCGGCTTGCTCGGGTGGCTGAAGTCCGGGTCGGCCACATCCACTACGACTTGAGTGACCAGCGCCACCACCTCCCGTTCCACGCCTTCCAAACGCAGACGGTTGCGCAAGGCCTGCTGCAGCAAGAAGCCCACGCTCCCCTGTGACTCGGCGTCCATCACGTGCAGAGGCATGAGCGGTACCTCGCGCCTGGCGAGCTCGGCCTGCAGAAGCAGCTGCCCGACCACAGGGCCGTTGCCATGGGTCACGATCAAAGGAAGCCCCTCCGCTGCCAGCCGGGCTAAGGGGATGACCGACTCCTCGATGTGCGCCCGTTGCTCGTCGAGTGTACCGATCTCCCCCCGGCGAATCAGGGCATTCCCACCGAGAGCAACTACAGTAAGCCGCCGCACGTCTCTCCTACTCCTCGTCCAGGCCGTGGCCGCCGAACCCTGAGGGGCCTGGGATCGACGTCGGAAGATCCCGCCGGTGCAGGAAGGCGCACACCTGACTGGTCAAAGTCGGTTGTCCTGTCTCCTCGAGCTCGTAGGTGACCCGCACGATCGGCCTGTCTATCCGGATCACGCGGCCCAAGTCGAAGGGGCTGGCGCTCAGCACGACGTCTGCCGGCACCGCGGCAATGGTGGCCTCGAGGTCACGCAGTTGCTCGGGGAAGTAGCCCACGGCCGGGAGGATAGGGCCCAGATGGGGGTACTTCTCGTACAAGGCGGCAATCTGGCCCACCGCGTAGGGACGAGGGTCGACCACCCCGGCCACGCCGAGCTGCCGGGCGGCCTCCACTCCCGCGCCGGTGGCCATGCCCCCGTGGGTCAGGGTGGGCCCGTCCTCGATCACCAGGACCTTACGCCCTCGGGCCATCCGGCCGTCCTCGGCCTTGATGGCCGAAGCCGCCTTGACAATGACGGCGGTGGGATTCGCCTCGCGCACGGTGGCTTCCACGCTGGCGACGCGCTCCGCGGGACCCGACCCTACCTTGTTGATCACCACTACGTCCGCCCGGCGCAGGTTCACCTCGCCCGGGTGGTAGAGCAACTCGTGACCGGCTCGCAAAGGATCGACCACCACGATCTCCAGATCGGACCTCAGAAAGGGAAAGTCGTTGTTGCCTCCGTCCCAGATGATCAGAGCGGCCTCCCGGGACGCCTCCTGCACCACCGCCTGATAATCTACGCCGGCGAACACGGTGACGCCCCGGCGGATGTGAGGTTCGTAATCCTCTCGCTCCTCGATGGTGGTTTCGTGGCGATCGAGGTCGTCCAGAGAGGCGAAGCGCTGGACCCGCTGCCGGGTGAGGTCGCCGTAGGGCATGGGGTGCCGGATGACAACTGGCCGTACCCCTTCGGCCAGGAGGACATCGGCCAGGAAGCGAGAGGTCTGGCTCTTACCGGCACCTGTCCGAGTCGCGCACACCGAGATCACGGGTACGGGAGCGGGCAGCATGGTGGCGTCCGGCCCCAGCAGCTTGAAGTCGGCCCCGGCGGCCAGAACGCGGGAGGCGTGATGCATGACAGTCTCGTGGGTCACGTCACTGTAGGCGAACACCACTTCATCCACGGCATCGCGCCGCACCAGATCCTCCAGCTCCGCTTCGGGGACGATGGGGATGCCGTGCGGGTACAGCGCACCGGCCAGCGCGGCCGGGTAGCGTCGACCCTCGATCCGGGGATCTGAGCGGCCGTGAAAGCCACCACCTCGACTCCGGGGTCCGCCCGGAAGACCACATTGAAGTCGTGGAAGTCGCGGCCGGCGGCCCCCATGATCACCACACGCCGTCGCTTCACCACCGCTCCTTTCCTTTGGAGCTCGTTTCGAAACGAAGCCTTGGCCGCCGCGGCCGCACTGGGCGGCGCGCTGCGGTGTCCTCAGTCGCGTCCGTAGCTCGGCGCGCGAATGGCGAAGGCCCTCCCCCGGGGGGAAGAGCCTTCACGTCAGCAGCCCTGTAAGCCGGATTCTGTCGAGGGTAGCCATCCATCTAGGACGCAGGTTACCCAGCGTCTCGTGCGGCCAACCCGGAGGCTTCGGACGAGCAGCCCTCGAGCGCCTCTCTATTCGGCCTTGCACCGGGTGGGGTTTGCCTGGCCGCCGTGTCACCACGACGCCGGTGCGCTCTTACCGCGCCATTTCACCGTTGCAGCCGGAGGCGGCGGACCGCCACCGGTGTGCTGTGTCATTTCTGTGGCACTTTCCCGAGGGTTTCCCCTGCTGGACGTTATCCAGCACCCCGCTCTGCGGTGTCCGGACTTTCCTCGGAGAGTCGGCCCGCCCCGAAGGACGCGCCGCCCCCCGCGACTACCCGGGCTGCAGCTCGAGTATAGCACCGGCTCCCGGCACCCGCGGATCCTGCTGGAGGTCGCCGTCACTCCCGGTCGAGTGGGAACCAGCAGGCAGCCTGGTGCTGCGGACCGTGGTCCCACATGGGCGGCACCTCCAGGGAGCAGACCTCCTTGGCCCGGAAGCAGCGGGGATGGAAGACGCAACCCGAAGGGGGGTCGACCGGACTAGGCACGTCGCCCTCCACCACCCGGTGGGCGCGCTTCTTCTCCACCGCCGGATCGGGGATGGGGATGGCGGAGAGCAGCATGTAAGTGTAGGGATGCACCGGATTGGCGTACAGCTCGGCGCTGGGAGCGCTCTCCATGATCTTGCCCAGATACATCACGGCCACCCGGTCGGATACGTGCTTCACTACCGAGAGGTTGTGGGCTATGAACAGGTAGGTGAGGCCGAGCTCGTGCTGCAGCTCCTCGAGCAGGTTGAGGATCTGCGCCTGGATGGAGACGTCGAGTGCCGAAACCGGCTCGTCGCAGATGATCAGCTTGGGGTTGAGAGCCAGTGCCCTGGCCAGGCCGATACGCTGCCGCTGACCGCCCGAGAACTCGTGGGGATAGCGGTTGGTGAACTGCGGGTTCAGGCCAACGACGTCCAACAGCTCCCGTACGCGCTCGCGGCGCGCCGCCCGGGTCCCGATGCGGTGAATGACCAGAGGCTCAGCCACGATGGTGCCCACCGTCATGCGCGGGTTCAGCGAGGCATAAGGATCCTGGAACACGATCTGCATATCGCGGCGAATGGCCTGGAGCTCGCGGCCGCGGAGCGACGTGAGCTCCAGGCCCTCGAACTTGATGCTGCCCGAGGTGGGCCGGTAGAGCTGCAGGATGCAGCGCCCGGCGGTGGTCTTGCCGCACCCCGACTCCCCGACCAAGCCCAGTGTCTCTCCATCGTTCAGATCGAAGCTGATGCCTTCCACGGCATGCACCGTGCCGATCGTCCGTTGCAGGAGCACGCCCGACGTGATGGGAAACCGCTTGACCAGGTCCCTCACCTGCAGGAGCGGCCCGGTGTACGCCCCGACCGCCGGCTTGTTGAGCTCTTCGAGGACGCGGCTCATTCGGCCCTCCGGGAGTCACGATAGTGCCAGCAGGCCACCAGATGGCCGGAGCCGCCGTCGTATGGCACCAGCGGCGGCTCCACGGTCCAGCACTTCTCCGTGGCGTAGCGGCAGCGCGGGTGGAAGCGGCAGGCCGCCGGAGGCTCCACCAAGTCGGGTGGCAGCCCGGGGATGTTGGCCAGCCTCTTGCGACCTTCCTCGTCCAGCCGGGGGATCGACGCGAGCAAGGCCTCGGTGTAAGGGTGCTGGGGATTGGCGAAGAGCTCGTCGGTGGTGGTCTGCTCGACAAACTTGCCCGCGTACATCACGTCGATGTCCTCGCTGATCCCCGCCACCACACCCAGATCGTGCGTGATGAGCAAGATCGACATGCCGAAGCGCTCCTGCAACTTCCGCAGGAGGTCGAGGATCTGCGCCTGGATGGTGACGTCGAGGGCCGTGGTCGGCTCATCGGCGATGAGCAGCTTGGGCTCGCAGCTCAGGGCCATGGCGATCATGACCCGCTGGCGCATCCCCCCCGAGAACTGGTGGGGGTAATCCTTCAGTCTGCGGCGCGCGTCTGGCAGGCCCACAGCCTCCAGAAGCTCCACCGCTCGGAACTCGGCTTCTTTCCTGTCCAGACCCAGATGGAGGCGCATACCCTCGGTCAGCTGGGTGCCGATCTTGAGCACCGGATTGAGGGAGGTCATGGGATCCTGGAAGATCATGGAGATGTCGTTGCCGCGGATGCTCCGCATCTCCCTCTCGGGGAGTCCGGCCAGGTCGCGGCCGTCGAACAGGATCTTCCCTTCGACGATGCGGCCCGGCGGGTCGGGGATGAGGCGCATGATCGACAAGGCGTGCACGCTCTTGCCGCAGCCGCTCTCTCCCACCACTCCGGCGGTCTTGCCCCTGTCTAGCGCGTAGCTAATGCCGTCCACGGCGTGGACCACGCCCTCGCGTGTGAAGAATTGGGTCCTCAGGCCCCGCACTTCGAGCAGCGGCGCCAATCAAGTCTCCTTCGTCCGGGGGTCGATGGCGTCACGGAAGCCGTCGCCCACGAAGTTGAAGCACAGCACCGTCACGGCGATGAAGACGCCGGGCAGTATGATCAGCCACGGGAAGGAACGTAGGGCCTTCCACCCCTCGGAGGCCAGAGTGCCCCAGGAGGCATCGGGCGCGGAGATCCCCAGCCCCAGGAAGGAGAGGGTGGCCTCCCCCAGGATCATCGCCGGAACCTCAAGGAACATGGCCACCACGATGATGCCCAGGGTGTTCGGCAGGAGATGCCGCATGATGATGCGCCACCGGGAGGCGCCTAGTGCGCGAGCGGCCTCCACGTACTCGTTTTGCTTGAGGGAAAGAATCTGTCCCCGCACCAGCCGCGACGGCGTCAGCCAGGACACGATGGCGAGCGCCAGCAGCATGGGTAGAATGCCGCTGCCCAGAATGACCAGCAGAATGATGGCGAAAGGCAGATACGGCAGGCCATAGAGGATGTCAACAAAGCGCATCATAGTGTCATCGACCTTGCCCCCCACGAAGCCGGCCAATGAACCGTACGCCACGCCGATGACCAGCACCACGCCGGTAGCGGCGAAGGCCACCAATAGGGAGACCCGTCCCCCATGGCCATCCGGACAAAGAGGTCGCGCCCGAAAAAGTCGGTGCCGAACCAGTGTACCGAGCCGGGGAGCTGGTTGGCGATGGAGAAGTCCTGGGCGGAGTACGAGAAGGGGCGAATCCACGGACCCACGGTGGAGTAGAGCAGCAGGATCACGAGCACGGTCAGGCCCAGCATAGCGGCTCGGTTGCGGGCGAAGCGGCGGACCACATCGCCCCACAAAGTCGTCTGCCTTACGGTGAGGGGCGCGCCGGCGTCCCGGCTGGTCGCGTCGAACGGGCTGGATATCTGCGTCGGCATCTCCGAAGGGTTCACAGACATCTCGAACCCCTACTCGTACCGGATCCTGGGGTCCAGGATTCCGTAGATGATGTCGACTACCAGGTTGGCCAGGATGATCACCGACGAGAGCAGCACGGCCAAGCCCATGACTACCGAGTAGTCCCGGTTGCTGACGCTGGAGATGTACGTCCTCCCCAGACCGGGGATGGAGAAGATCCACTCGGTAAGGAAGGACCCGGTGATCACGAAGCCCAGAAGGGGGCCCGCCTGCGTCACCACCGGGATGAGCGAGTTCCGGAGCACGTGCTTCATGACCACCGTGCGGTAGGGCAGGCCCTTGGCCTGCGCCGTGCGCACGAAGTCCTGCTGCAGGGTTTCGAGCATGCTCCCGCGTGTCAAGCGCGCGAAGTACGCGGAGAGCGCGGTCCCCAGGGTGATGGTGGGCAAGACCCAATACTCGGGCCCTTCCCAGCGCGAGGTAGGGAACCACTTCAGCCTCAACGAGAACGCGAGAATGAGCACCGGGCCCACGATAAAGATGGGGATGGCCCAACCAATCGTCGAGTAGAAGATGGCGCTGTAGTCCATCCAGGTGTTGTGCTTAAGCGCAGCCACCACCCCGGCCGGCACCCCGATGAGGATGGCCAGCCCGAAGGCCATGCCCCCAGGTGCATCGACACCGGGAATTGCGACCCGATGATCTCCACCACCGTACGACTCTTCTGGGTCATTGACACGCCCAGGTCGCCCTGCAAGGCGTGCCAGATGTACCGGATGTACTGCTCGTACCAGGGCTTGTCGAGACCATACTTTGCGTTCATGTTGTCGAGGATCTCTTGCGGGATGCCCTTTTCGCCCGTGAAGGGCCCCCCGGGGATGGCCTTCATCAACAGGAACGTCAGGAAGATGACCAGCAGCAAGACGGGAATACTCCACAAGATCCTACGAAGTACGAACTTGAACACGGCTGGGCCACTCCTTGGACGTCAGACCTGGTTGCCCGACTCGCAGCGGCGCTCGACCAGAGAGGGATCGAGAGGCAAAAGCTGCAGAGCAGACTGCACAAGTATCACACGACATTGCGGCCAGAGGAAGGCCGGGTACCCCCGCGAAGGGCACCCCGGCCGGGGGGGGCCGGCGCCCCCGTCCAGAATCCGGTCATTGATCGGACGGCGTCACTCGTGCTTGAGGATCTTCACCGTCCAGAAGTTGGTGAGCTCGCCCAGCGGATTGGGCTCGTAGCCCTCCACATAGTCGGCCACCAGCTCGGGGTTGGTGTACCAGTAGATGGGAGCCACCGGCATTTCGTCCACGCTGATGGCTTTCTCCATGCTGGCGTAGATAGCCCAGCCGTCCTCGTCACTAGCGGCGTTCAGGGAATCGTTCAGGCCTTTGTCGAAGTCGGCGTTGGCCCAACGGGTGTAGTTGTTGCCTCCACCACCCCGCAGAACGTCGAGGAAGTTGAAGGCGTCGGCGAAGTCGGCCACCCAGCCCATGCGGTAGACCATGACGTCGTCGTTGTTCTGCACGAAGTCGAGGTACTGCTTCCACTCCATGTTCTTCAGAGTGGCGTTCACGCCCAGGGCTTTCCACTGCTCCTGGATGGCCGTGGCGATGGCCTGGTGACCCTCGCTCGTGTTGTAGTAGATGACGATCTCGGGCAGGCCCGCGCCGTCAGGGTAGCCGGCGTCCGCGAGGAGCTGCTTCGCGGCCTCCAGGTCGGCGGTCGGCTTGATGAGGGTGGCCTGGGCGTTGATGACGTCGAAGCCGGGCATGCCTTCCGGCACGAAGCCGGTGGCCGCCACCTGACCCGCCTTGGTCACGTTGTTGACGATCGACTCGCGGTCGATGCCCAGTGAGAGGGCCTTCCGCACCTCGGGTTTGTCCAGCGGCGCGTGCTTCACGTTGTAGCCGTAGTAATAGATCCCCAGCAGCGGGAACTGTTTGTACTGCGGCAGTTGCTTCAAACGGTCGATGTCGGCCACCGGGATATCTTCCTGGATGTCGATCTCGCCGTTCTCGAAGGCGGCCACACCGGTGGTCTCCTCCTGGATCATGACCATCTTGATGTTCTCGAGCACCACGCTGTCGGCCTCGCGCCACTCGGGCCACTTCTTCAGCAGGACGTCCGACTCGTGATTCCAGGCCTCCAGGGTGTACGGGCCGTTGGTCACGATGTTCCCCGGCTCGGTCCACTTGTCGCCGAACTGGTCGACGGTGTTCTTGGGAATGGGGAAGAAGGCCTGATGGCTCATCATGGGGATGAACCAGGGAGTGGGGGCCTTCAAGGTCACGACCAAGGTGTTCGGATCGCTGGCGTCGACGGCCACGTCCTCGGCCGTGCCTGAGCCGGAGTTGAACTCCTCGGCGCCGTTGATGAAGTACAGCTGGTAAGCGTAGTCGGCAGCCGTGGCCGGATCGAGGATACGCAACCAGGAGTTCTTGAAGTCCTCGGAGGTCACTGGATCCCCGTTGGTCCACGTGTCGGTGCCGCGCAGATTGAAGGTGTAGGTGAGGCCGTCGTCGGAGACGTCCCAGGACTCAGCGGCGCCCGGGAAGGGGTTGCCGTCGAAGTCAATGTGTACCAGACCTTCGAAGACGTTGTTGATGACCTTGACCGAGGTCGTGTCGGAAGCCAGATTGGGGTCGAGGCTCGGCGGTTCCTCTTTGATGTTGATGACGAGAGTCTGGTCTTCCGCCAGGTCGCCTTCCGATGGACCCTGCGTCGTCTCGGTCGACTCGCCACCAGCACTGGTGGTGGTCGTCTCGCCGCCACCGCAACCGGTGATAAGGCCAAAGGCGACCGCGAGCATGATCGCGAGGGCCAGACCCAGCCATGGACGTTTCCAGCTACTCAACGCGTTTTCCTCCTTGTCTCGACTGCATCCGCACCTGCCTTGAAGCCTCCTGCGGGTTCACCTCCTTGTGTGGTTTCCCACGAGTCCGGACGGCATCGACCTAGAGCGTAAACCCTAGGCCGATGGTGACCAGGAAGAACACGATGGCGAACGCAACGGTCAGCCGGTCGAGGTTCTTCTGGACCACGCTCGTTCCGCCAAAACTCCCCATCCCGCCACCGAAGGCGCTGGACAGGCCGGCATCTTTGCCGGAATGGAGGAAGATCAGGACGAGCAGCCCCGCTCCGAGGATGGTGTCGAGTATCGCAAGTATGTAGGTCACTCCAAGACGCTCCTCATGCGATCTAGATCGTTTGACAACGTGCGTAGCCTACCACGCGTCTCGAACGCCCGCACAGCACCCGGCACCGAGGCCAGATATGCACTTCGGAGTTGCACTGCTCCCGTCATGTAGACGATGACCGCACCTTCGAAGTTAGGCAGGACACACGCCCGGCCACGAATCGAGCTCCTACCTACTAGAGCCTCTCGGGGCGGTAGTGAGACTCCTCGAACCGCGACATGGGCGTAACCCAGAAGAGCCGCTTCTCATCGGCGGTTCCGGCCTTGATCACGCCGGCGTCCCAAGAGGCGACCAGGGGCCGCTTCAAGTATGGGACGTAGCTCGGGTCGAGGGTCCTGGCGGCCACCACACGCGGAAGGGCCAGCTCGTGTGTACGCGCCTGGCGGTCAGCGCCCAGTCGAAGAACCCCCGAGCCGCCCAGAAGGAACCCAAGCATCAGTGACGCCCCCACCGCCGTCACCAGCCCCCAGTCAATCTGCGGCGCCGGCTCGAACGCCCCGCGGCCCGGCGGAGGGCACGGCCGTCCACCGCACACGTGCGCGAGGGCGACTGGTCCTTGCGCATGACCTCGCCGGCGCTCAGGGCGAACTCTCGGAACTCCGTGCAGCGCGGACACGCGCGCAGATGACGTTCGGCCAGGGCCCTCTCCAAGTCGTCGACCTCGCCGTCGATGGCCGACGAGACGATCTCTCTGTAGCGACCGCAGCTCAGGGAGACCTCTCCCGGCCCCCCGGCCCCGCTCGTTGTGCTCCTGCGCGTCATGATCTCACCGAACGGGTCATGCGATCCCGCCCGCAAAGCGGCCCCTCAACGCTTCGCCTCGGGGACCGGTCGGGCCTGCATGGAGGACTCCGCCTCCCGGAAGCGGGCCTGCACGTGCTCTCTGGCCGTGTAGATGCGCCATTTCACCGTCGACAACGTCGTATCCAGGATCACGGCGATCTCCTTGTAGCTGAAGCCCAGGAGATCGCGCAGAAGCAAGGCCGACCGCAAATCCTCGTTGAGGGTCCCGATACAGCACCACAGAAGCTGCGCCTCCTCGAACTCCTCGACGGCATCGCGCCCGGCAGGCGGCACCCGGAACGCCCGCGGCGCCCTCGCCCGCTCCGCCTCCCGACGGCGGAGGTGATCAATACCCACGTTGCGGGCGATCTGGAAGAGCCAGGTGCTGAACCTGGACCTACCGCCGAAGTCGCCAAGGCCGCGGGCCATGCGGACGAAGACCTCTTGCGACAGGTCCTCAGCCTCGGTGGCGTCCCCCACGAGACGGTACAGATAGCTGTACACGGGCCCATCGTACGTGCGCACCAGAACCTCGAGGGCCCTTTCGTCGCCTGAAGCCGCCCTGCGGAGTTCCTCGTCGGGGGGTTGAAGCACCGGCCACCCCTTTCTGCACGTTGCGACGTACGGCACACCATGGAAGTTAGCAGATGTCGCACCAGCCGGCACCCTCCATCCACCAATGGGACGTCCCGCGCGTTGGGCGACTACGGTCAGCAGATGGAGCAGCCGGTCATGGCCGCGGGGGGCTCCAGGCCCAAGAGGCACAGCACTGTGGGGGCCACGTCGGATAGGCCCGCACCTTGCCTCAGCTCCAACCCGTCTCCCACGTAGACGAGGCGGACCGGGTTGGTCGTATGGGCGGTGTTGGGATGGCCATCGGGATCCAGCATGTACTCGGCGTTGCCGTGATCGGCGGTCACGAACACGCGAGCCTCTCTCCGCGCGAGGACATCGAGCACCCGGCCCAGACAGGAATCCACGTGCTGCAAGGCTTCCACGGTCGCCTGGATGTCGCCGGTGTGGCCCACCATGTCGGGGTTGGCAAAGTTGAGTACCACGAAGTCCACATGCTCCGAGGCCATGACCTCCTCGAAGACCGCTGTCACCTCGTATGCGCTCATGGCCGGCTTCTCGTCGTATGTGTCCACGTCCTGGGGTGAGGGAATCAGACGCCGGATCTCACCGGGGAAAGGCCTCTCGCGACCGCCGTTGAAGAAGAAAGTGACGTGGGCGTACTTCTCTGTCTCGGCGATGTGCAGCTGTGTGAGACCCGCGCGACTCAGAACCTCCGCCAGCACGTCAGCCGGGGGGCTCCTGGGGAAGGCTACCGGGATGTCGAACCCTTCGTCGTACTCGGTCATGCCCACGAAGACCACGTCGGGGGGCGGGCCGCCCCGATCGAACTGGTCGAAGCCGTCTTCGATCAAGGCCCGGGTCAGCTGGCGCGTGCGATCGGACCGGAAGTTGAAGAAAACAACCGTGTCCCCGTCGTGGAAGCGAGAGCGAGGGTCGTGGCCAATGATGCACGGCCTCACGAACTCGTCGGTGACGTCCCCGTCGTAGGAGCGGCGAATGGCCTCATCACTGTCCGCGCCCCGATCGCCTTCACCGTGCACCAATGTATCGTAGGCCAACTTGGTTCGCTCCCATCGCTGGTCTCGATCCATGGCGTAGTAGCGGCCCACGATGGTGGCCACCCGCCCCAGACCCTCTTCTTCGAGAAAAGCCTCCAGATCACGCAGGAAACCGCGGCCGGCGGTCGGGGAAGTGTCCCGCCCGTCCATGAAGGCATGGAGGTAGAGCCGGTCCACTCCCCACCGCTTCGCCATCCGCACCAGGGCGTGTATGTGCTCCACGGCCGAGTGGACGCCGCCGTCGGACAGCAGACCCATGAGATGCACCGCCGCCCCCCGCTCGGCCGCCGCCCGGATGGTCGGGACCAACACCGGGTTCTCGAAGAAGCTGCCGTCGGCGATGGCATGGTTGATGCGGGACAGGTCTTGGTAGACCACCCGTCCCGATCCCAGCGTCAGATGGCCCACTTCGGAGTTACCCATGACCCCGGCGGGCAACCCCACAGCCTCCCCGCTGGCGTCCAGCAGAACCCAAGGACACCGTTCGAGCAGGCCGTCGAGCACCGGGGTATCTGCAAGCGAGACGGCGTTGCCCGGTCCCGGCTCGGCGTATCCCCAGCCATCGAGAATCACCAGGGCCACCGGCGGACGGGCGGAGGCCCCTTGTGCTGATCGATTGGATGATGCCATGCGGCACTCCCGTCCTTCTCGTCGTCTGGCCGGCGGCCGGCCGCGCTCCTACGCGCGCTCCGCGATGACTGCGAAGCTCTCCACATCCAGGCTCGCTCCGCCCACGAGCGCTCCGTCGACGTCGTCCTGCCTCATCAAGTCCCCGATGTTGTCGGGAGTGACACTCCCGCCGTAGAGCACCCGCACGGTCTCGCGCGCGGCTGGGCCCAGCACCTGGGCCACCTGGCGCCGGACCAGGGCGCAGGCCTCCTGGGCGGCGGCGGGTGTGGCCGTGCGCCCGGTACCGATGGCCCAGATCGGTTCGTAGGCCACCACCAGCTCCCCGGCCTCGCCGGCGGTCACGTGGGCCAGCCCTTTGGTCACCTGACTCACCAGACGTTCCTCGGTCATGCCCGCGTCGCGCTCCTCCTGAGTCTCGCCGACGCACATGATAGGCCGCAGGTCGTGGTTCAGGGCGCTCCGCACTTTGCGGGCTACGATCTGGTCTGTCTCGCCGAAGAGCTGGCGCCGCTCCGAGTGACCGATGATCACCCAGCGCACCCCCAGCGATGTGAGCATGCCCGGCGCCACCTCGCCGGTGAAGGCGCCCCTCTCCTCCCAGAATAGGTTCTGAGCAGCGACCGTGATGCCCGTGCCCAAGGAGGCCGACACCACCGCCTGCAGCCCGGTGAAGGGCGGGGCCACGACCACTTCGACCGCTTCGATGGTGCCCAGGCGGGTGGCAAGCGCCCGCACGAAGGCGTCCCCCTCAGCCGGGGTCTTGTTCATCTTCCAGTTCCCGGCGATCAGCGGGATACGCGCCACCATGTTGCCCTCCCTAACCGTACCCAGTGAACAAGGAGCCACCGGTGTACGGCCCGGCGCCCCCACCCCACCCCGTCACTTGTCGGCCAGGACGGCCACCCCGGGAAGCTCCACCCCCTCGATGAACTCCAGGGAGGCGCCACCACCGGTAGAGACGTGATCCATCCGCTCGGTCAGCCCGAAGCGCTGGAGCGCGGCCACGGAATCGCCTCCGCCCACCACGGTAACTCCCGGACACGCGGCCATGGCCCGAGCCACGGCCTCGGTGCCCTTGGCGAAGATCTCGAACTCGAAAACGCCCATGGGCCCGTTCCAGAAAACCTCCCCGGCCGCTCGGATCCGCCGAGCATACTCGGCCGCCGTCTGCGGACCGATATCGAGCCCCCATCCACCCCTCGGGGATCCCGCCGACCTCCACCACCAGCGTGGCGGCGCCGGCCGCGAAAGCGTCGGCCACCATGACGTCGCCGGGGAGCACGAGCTCGCAGGCCGACCGGCCCGCCTTCTCCAGCAGACCGAGGGCGGTATCGAGGCCCTCTTGTCCCTCCACCCTCGAGGCCCCTACCTCCACGCCCTGCGCCTTCAGGAAGGTGAAGCACATGGCGCCCCCGATGAGGATGGCGTCGGCCAGGTCGAGGAAGCGCTCGATCACCCCGATCTTGTCGGTCACCTTGGCCCCTCCCAGCACCACCACGAACGGCCTGGCCGGATCGGAGAGGAGGGCTCCGAGGGTGGCCAGCTCACGCTCCATGAGAAAGCCGGCCACCGCGGGCAGGAGGCGGGCCACCCCGACCGTAGTGGCGTGTGCCCGGTGGGCGGTACCGAAGGCGTCGTTGACGTACACATCGGCCAGCCGGGCAAGCTCACCGGCCAGCCGCGCGTCGCAGGCGGTCTCCCGCGGATCGAAACGGCAGTTCTCGAGAAGGATCGCATCACCGGGGCGCATCAGGTTCACAGCCTCCTCGACCATCGGTCCGGTGAGCTCGTCGAGCTTGCGCACCGGACGGCCGAGCAGATGGGCCAGGTGAGCCCCCACCGGATCCAGCCGCAGAGCGTCGACGCGCTTGCCCCCGGGCCGCCCCAGGTGGGAGACCAGGATCACCTTGGCGCCGCGCTCGAGCAAATGCTCGATGGTGGGCAGAGCCGCGCGGATGCGGGAGTCGTCGGCCACCCGCCCGTCTTCGAGCGGCACGTTGAAGTCCACCCGCATCAGGACGCGCCGGCCGCTGACCTCGAGATCACGGACCGTCTTCTTCGCCACGAAAGTCCCTTACAGGAGCCGTGCGGCCAGCTCGACCATTCGGTTGGAGAAGCCCCACTCGTTGTCGTACCAGGAGACAACCTTCACCTGCCGGCCCATGACCATAGTGAGCTGGGCGTCGAACACCGAGGAGTGGGGATTGCCCACGACGTCTGTAGACACGACCGGATCCTCGGTGTACTGGAGAACGCCGGCCAGCGGGCCCTCGGCCGCCGCCTTCATGGCGGCGTTGATCTCCTCCACCGCGGCGTCGCGGCTGAGGGTGGCTACCAGATCAACCACAGAACCGTCGGGTACGGGCACCCGCATGGCGATGCCGTCCATCTTGCCCTTGAGCTCGGGCAAGACCAGGGCGATCGCCCGAGCCGCCCCGGTAGAAGTAGGGATGATGGACATGGCCGCTGCCCGCGCACGGCGCAGGTCCTTGTGGGGCAGGTCGAGGATCTGCTGGTCGTTCGTGTAGGCGTGGGTGGTGGTCATGAAGCCCTGCTCAATGCCGAAGTTCTCCAGCAGCACCTTGGCCACCGGAGCCAGGCAGTTGGTCGTGCAGGACGCGTTGGACAGGATATGATGCGCGGCCGGGTCGTACTCGGCGTCGTTGACGCCCATCACCACGGTGAGGTCGGGCTCCTTGGCCGGAGCGGAGATGATCACCTTACGGGCGCCGGCGTCCAGGTGCTTCGAGGCCCCCACCCGGTCTGTAAAGTGCCCGGTGGATTCCACCACCACGTCGACACCCAGGTCCCGCCAAGGAAGGACGGCCGGGTCGCGCTCGGAGAAGACCTTGAAGGTGTCGGCATCGATGGTGATGCCCTCACCGTCCACTGTAACCTCCCCTGGCCAGACGCCGTGCACGCTGTCGTACTTGAGCAGGTGGGCCAGCGTGGGGGCATCGGTCAGGTCGTTCACGGCCACGATGTCGATGTCGGCGCCCCGCTTGCGCGCCGCCCGCAAGAAGTTCCGGCCGATCCGTCCGAACCCGTTGATGCCTACCCGCACGCTCATCCGTGGCCTCTCCTTTTCGTCGACGTCCCGGCTCCGCTCATACCCGAGGGCCGCGCGATTCTACCATAGGGTCCAGCGGTCTCCGGCCCCCAGCCGGCGACCTCGGCGGCCCCGGTCAAACGCCGTAACCGATGGTTCAAAGCCGAGCGTCCCAAACCCTCCGGCACCTCGTCGGCCAGTTCGCTCAAGCTCAAGTATGGATGCTCCCGTCTGATGCGAGCCATCTGCTGCAGCGCCTGGGGCAGTCGGGCCAGAAGCCCCCGCTCCTCCAGGTATTCGATGGCCTCCAGTTGGCGGGCCGCCGCCACGCCGGTGCGACGCAGGTTGGCCTCGTCGCAGTTCGCCAGGCGGTTCGCCCGCGCACGCACATCCTTGACCACCGCCTGCTCCTCGATCTTGATGGCCGCGTCCTGGGCCCCCGCAAGAGCGAGCAGCTCGGCCACCTCTTCCCGGCTCTTGAGGTAAACCACGTGGCTGCCACGGCGGGCATAGACGCCCGCGTGGAACTCGAGCCTGGTGAGCAGCTCCACCAAGTCGGCGGCGAAGTCCTCCAGAGGGCTCACGATCTCCAGGTGGGCCTCCCGCCACGGGGGGTTGACCGAACCCGCGCCGATCAGAACTCCGCGCACGAAGGCCGCCTTGCAGCAGCGCCTCCGTAACAGTCTCCAGGGCAGGCCTGGTACCAGGCGGAAGCTATCGCTGAGGATACCGAGCTCATTCAAAGCCTGCAGCATGGCGGGCGAGCCCCGCAGATGCACCTCGTAGATCAGACGGCGTTTCAGACGGGCCTCCCGCTGGGTGAGCAGGTCGGACTCGGCCCCGAACGATCGGAAGTAGGTGAAGACCCGGCGGGCAGCGGCTTGGACGGTGGTGGCCAGGTGCAGGCCGTAACGTTCCTCGTCGGTGGTTCCTCCCCGGATGTGGAAGGTACCCGTGGTCCGGACCAGCGCGGCCACCTCCGCCAGACGGCAGCAGGGCCGGGTCTCCCCCACCCGGGTAAGCTCTTCGCGCACCGCTCGTGTGAAGCTCTCGGCCATCCTCAGACCTTTCTTCAATCGCCGGGCTCACACACGGGACCGCACCGCGCGCCCGGCCAGCCGCAGGACCTCCGCGGCCAGCCGATCGGCATCGTGGCGTACATGCTCGCCGGCTTCGACGAGCGCGGCGGGCACGACCCGTACTCCCCGGTACTCGGTCTCACCCCGCCACCATGCCACCGGCACCGCTCCTTCGGCGGTATACCGTTTCAGGCTCTGCTTCGTGACGGGCGCTGCGTTCACCAGCATGGCGTCGACCACCCCCAGCCCCAGGTGGCGGAGGAGGCCGTCCACATGATCGAGGACGTCGAAACCGGCCGTCTCCCCGGGCTGGGTCATGACGTTGGCCACGTAGACCACCGGAGCCGGCGTCCTAGCCAGAGCCTCGCGGATACCCCGCACCAGCAGGTTGGGTACGATGCTCGTGAACAGGCTGCCCGGACCGAGGACCACGATGTCGGCCTCGTCGATGCGCTCCACCGCCAGAGGCAGGGCTTGGGCATCGTCCGGCTCCAGCCACACAGTCCGCACCGAAACCGAAGCCCGTCCGATACTGGACTCGCCGTCCACCCTCCGGCCGTCGCTGAGTTCGGCATGCAGGCGCACGTCGCGGGTGGTGCTGGGCAGCACGGTGCCCCGTATGGCCAGGACCTTGCTCGACTCCTTGATGGCCCGATCGAAGTCCCCGGTGATATCTGTCAGCGCGGCCAGGAAGAGGTTGCCGAAGCTGTGCCCGGCCAGCTCTCCCGAAGTGAAGCGGTACGAGAAGAGAGCGCTCATCAGAGATTCGTCGTCGGCCAGGGCTACCAGGCAGTTGCGCACGTCGCCCGGCGGCAGCACGCCCAGCTCCCGCCGCAGGCGCCCCGACGAGCCACCGTCGTCGCTCACGGTGACGATGGCGGTGAGGTTCTCGGTGCGCCGCTTGAGCCCGCGCAGGAGGGTCGAGAGCCCGGTGCCTCCACCGATGGCGACCACCCGCGTCATGTCCCAGCCGCCCCGGCCACGTGGGTTCTAACCGGAACGCTCCACGTCGCGGTGCCGCACGTTGGTCACCACCATTGTCTCCTTGCCCAGTATGGAGGCCAGCGCCTGAGCCAGGGCGACCGAGCGGTGCCGCCCACCGGTGCAGCCGACGGCGACCACCAGCTGGGTCTTGTGCTCGGCCAGATAGAGGGGCATCAGAAAGCGCAGCAGCTCTGCCGCCCTCTCCAGGAAGCCGTGGGATTCGGGCCGGGCCACCACGAAGTCCTGTACCGGTTCGTCGAGGCCGGTGAGCGGCCGCAGCTCGCTGATCCAGTGCGGATTGGGCAGGAAGCGGGCGTCGAGGACCATGTCGGCCTCGGTAGGCACCCCGAACTTGTACCCGAAGGAAAGGAAGGTGACCAAGATCTGGTTGCTGAGCTCACCGGCCAGCAGGGTCTCCTGGATGCGATGGCGCAGATCGTGCACGTTCAGGCCCGAGGTGTCGATAACGGCATCGGCTCGCTCGCGCAGACCGGCGAGCAGGCGCCGCTCTTGGGCGATGCCCCGGGGCAGCTCGTCAGCCGCGGCCAGGGGATGGGACCTTCGGGTCGACTGATAGCGGGCCACCAGGGCCTCGTCGGAAGCTTCCAGGAAGACGATGCGCGTGTGCACCCCCAAGCGAGCCAGCTCCCTCAGGGCCTCGTCCAGGTGACCGAAGTGCTCGCCGCCCCGAGCGTCGAGGACTACGGCCAGCTTGCCCACCCGGCTACCTTCCAGGGAGAAGAGTTCCACCGCCCGGGGCAACATCTGAGGGGAAGGTTATCGATGCAGAAGTAGCCCATGTCCTCGAAGGTAGCCACGGCCTGCGACTTCCCGGCTCCGGACAGCCCGGTGATGATGGTCAGCTCCATGTGGCTGCGGTCACTCACGCCTCAGCCCACCGGCTTCCACCCTCCGGCGGCCTCCAAGCGTAGCAGCCACGCCTTCCAACCGTCGCCGAACCCGTAATGGCCTAGGCGGCCGTCGAAACGCACCACCCGATGGCAGGGGACCACGATGGCGATGGGGTTGCGCGCCATGGCGGTACCGACGGCCCGGGCGGCCTGCGGGCGGCCGGCCATGACAGCCAGTCCGCCGTAGCTCACCGTGGCTCCCGCGCGCACGTGGAGCAAGGCACGGTAGACGTCCCGGTGGAAGGCAGGTACCTCGAGAGCCTCCAGGTCGACTTCGTCGGGGGCCCAATCGCGGCGCTCGCCTCGAAAGTAGGCCTCGAGCTGGGCCGCCCAGCCGGCCCCGTCCGAACCGGTCCCCGCCGAAGAACGGGCAGCTGGGGACACCCCCGGGTCATTCCCTGCCGCCCCGGCGCCCGCCGCCGCCCGCTCAGCGGAGGCCGCGACCCTCTCGTCCCACGCGGGCAGGCGCACCTCCACCAAGCGCCCGTCCTCGGTCACCACCGTGCCGTCCCCCCAGGTGTCCAGAAAGTCGATTCACAGATATCCATGTGCACCACCTCCTCCGCCAGTCTACCCCGTCTTGTGAAGGTAGGCGTGAATCTCCCGCGCTACCTTGCCGGGCAGGCCGGGAACCGCCTCCAGCTCCTCCCGGCCGGCAGCCAGGAAACGCTCGGGCGAGCCGAAGTGCGCGAGGATCGCGCGCTTACGTTTCTCGCCCACTCCGGGCAGGTCGTCGAGCAGGGACTCCGTCGCCCGACCGGCCCTTCTCGTCCTGTGAAAGGCGACGGCGAAGCGGTGGGCCTCGTCCCGCACCCGCTGCAACAGCAGCAGAGCGGGGTCGTCGCGCTGCAGGCGCAAGGGCTCGCTCCGGCCCGGCATGAACACCTCTTCCTCCCTCTTGGCCAGCGAGATCACGGGGACCACCTCATCTAGACCCACCTCCTCCAAGGCCGAGAGGGCGCCTCCCAGCTGCCCCTTGCCCCCGTCGATGAGCACAAGGTCGGGAACCGACTCGAAGGACGGATCGTACTCCCTCGGGTCGGCCACTCCGGTGGCCCGGCTGAAGCGGCGCATCACCGCTTCCCGGATGGAACCCACGTCGTCCTGGCCGGCTGCGGCCTTGAGGGCGAACTTACGGTAGTCACCCTTGCGGGGAGCGCCTCCTTCGAACACCACCATGGAGGCCACGATGCTTTCCGGGCCCAGGTTGGAGATGTCATAGCCCTCGATGCGCAAGGGCGGACCCTCCAAACCGAGGGCGTCTCGAAGAGCGTGCAGCGCGCCGTAGCGCCGCTCCCGGGTCCTCTCTTCCCGCAGCCGGTCGTGCTCCAGAGCCAGCTCGGCGTTGCGGTCGGCCAGCTCCTGCAGGCGGCGCCGGTCCCCCCTCTCGGCCTGGCGCACATCGACCCGCGTGCCCCGCAGCCCCTCCAGGAAGCCGGCCAGCTCCTCCAACCGATCAACGATCCGGGGCACGACGATCTCGGGGGGCACCACCGTGGCGGAGGCGTAGTACTCGCCCAAGAAGCGCACGAACACCTCGCGGGGACCGGCTAGTCCGATGTTCTCCAGAGTGAAGCTGCGCCGGTCGCCCAGGATGCCGTCCCGGGTGAGGAACACCTGGATGTTGGCGCTGCCCGCGCCCAGCGCCATGCCAATGATGTCGACCGCCGCCAGCACGTTGGAGCGGACCAGCTGGCGCTCCAGCACATGCCGCAAGGCTTCGAGGCGGTTCCGGTAGAGCGCGGCTCTCTCGAAGTCGAGTTCGCCCGCGGCCCCGTGCATCTCCGCTTCCAGCGTCCCGGCCACCTCGACGTGCCGGCCACTCAGGAAGTCGACCACCCGCCCGATGATGGCCGCGTAGTCCACGCGATCGATGTACCCCACACACGGGGCGTTGCAGCGCTTGATGTGGTACTGCAGGCACGGCGAACCACTGCGCCGACCCGGAGTCGTTCCCCGGCACTTGCGGAAGGGAAAGATGCGCCCCAGTGTGTCCAGAGTCTCCCTGACCTTGGCCGCGCTGGCGTAGGGCCCGAAGTAGAGGTTGCCTCTCCGGTGGGGCTTGCGCGTGAACATGACCCGGGGGAACTCGTCCTCCATGGTGATGACGATGTACGGGTACGACTTGTCGTCCCGCAGGCGGATGTTGAAAGGGGGACGGTGCCGCTTGATGAGGTTGTCTTCGAGAAGCAGCGCCTCAACCTCGGTGGAAGCCACGATCCACTCCACCTCGGTGGCCCGCTGAGCCATCTCGACCGCCTTGGCGGCGGCGCGAGGGCCTTCCTCTCTGCGCACGGCGGGCAGGTAGTTGGCCAGCCGGCGACGCAAGGAGAGGGCTTTGCCCACGTAGAGCACGGAGGCTTGGACATCCCGGAAGAGATACACTCCGGGAAGGTTGGGAGCCTCCCGCAGCTGCCGGAGGAGCTCGTCTCGTTCGTTCACGCTCGCGCCTCACGCCGACCCGGGGCGCGCGACGCACACGCCGTCCGGGTCGCTACTCGTCTTCCTTGACCGCTGGGGGCACGGCGATGGCGTGGTAGCCGCCATCGACATGCAGGACTTCGCCGGTGATGGCCCGTCCCCACTCGCTCAAGAGCAGAAGGGCGGCCGCGCCCACTTCCTCGGTCGTGGTCGCCCTCCGCAGGGGGGCGTTTCCTTCGTACCAGTCGAGGATCTTACGGAAGTCCCCGATGCCGGCCGCCGCCAGCGTACGCACCGGCCCTGCGGAGATGGCGTTCACCCGTATTCCGTCCGGGCCCAGATCGGTAGCCAGATAGCGCACGCAGGACTCGAGGGCCGCCTTGGCCACCCCCATCACGTTGTAGTGGGGATGGTGCGCTCGGCTCCCAGATACGTCATCGTGAGGATGCTGCCTCCCGGACCCATCAGAGGGACGGCCGCCCGAGTGGTGGCCACCAGTGAGTATACGCTCACGTCGAGCGCCAAGTGGAAGCCCTCACGGCTGGTCCTGTAGAAAGGGCCTTTGAGCTCGTCCCGGGCCGCGAAGGCCACCGAGTGCACCAGGAAGTCGAGCTGTTTCCAGCACTCTCCCAGGGTGGCGAAGGTGGTCTCGATATCCGCGTCGGACTGGACATCGCAGGGGAGCACGACGTCGGAGCCCAGGCTCTCGGCCAGCGGCCGCACCCGCTTCTCGAGGGTCTCCCCCACGTAGGTGAAGGCCAGGTCGGCCCCTTCGCGATGGGCGGCCTGCGCGATACCCCAGGCAATGCTGCGCTCGTTCGCCACGCCCATGATCAGGCCCCGCCGGCCCTGGAGAACCCCTGCCATCGCTCCTCCTTGGGCCGGTTCGCAGCGGCTTCCCGGCCCGTCGACCCTGCTCATACGACCGGTCAGGCCCGGCCGCGAAGCAGCCAGGATATCATGCGCGGCACCCTCTCCGGACTCAGGTCAAGAAGCCCTCCCCCGACCGGCGAGCATGAACACTCGCCTGAGGGGTACACTCTCTCGGATACCCAAGACAGCGTGTCTCGAGTACTCAAGCAACAAACATACCGATTGGAGACCCAGGACATGGACGAGATCAAGCGCCTGCTGTCGGACTTCGCCGATGCCCACGGAGTGTCGGGATACGAGGGCGAGGTCTCCACGCTCCTCGCCAAGGAGCTGGAACCCTTGGTCGACGAGGTGCGGATCGACGGCATGGGGAACGTCATCGGCACTCGCCGAGGCGAGGGTCCCTCGATCATGATCGCGGCCCACATGGACGAGATCGGCTTCATGGTCAAGTACATCGACGAGCAGGGCTTTCTCCGCTTCGTCCCCATCGGGGGCTGGTTCGACCAGATGGCCCTGGGGCAGCGCGTCCTCGTCCACACGCGGGACGGTGGTCGGTTGACAGGGGTCATCGGCGCCAAGCCGCCCCACATCATGGACGAAGAGGAACGCAAGAAGGTCGTGAAGATCAAGGATATGTTCATCGACCTGGGCGCCAAGGATGCGGCCGACGCGGGCGCCCTGGGCGTAGAGATCGGCTCTCCGGTGACCCTGGACCGGAGCCTGGCTCCCATGGCCAACGACTTGGTCACGGGCAAGAGCTTCGACGACCGCGCCGGCGTGGTGACGATGGTGGCGGCTCTGAGGAGGCTTCGAGGCAAGGACGTGCCCGCGACCATCTACGCCGTCGGCACGGTGCAGGAGGAGGTGGGCCTCAAGGGTGCCCGTACCAGCGCCTTTGGCTTAGAGCCCGACGTGGCTCTCATCTCCGAGGTGACCATCCCGGGAGACCACCCCGGGGTGACCAAGGAGCAACGCCATGTGACCATGGGCAAAGGCCCGGTCATCACCGTGGTGGACGCCGACGGCCGAGGCGTGATCGTTCCCAGGCGAGTGATCGACTGGCTCCGCGCCAGCGCTGAGAAGGCCTCGCTCCCCTACCAGCTGGATGTGGGCAGCGGCGGCACCACCGACGCGACCGCCGTTCACCTCACCAAGACCGGCATCCCCTCAGGCGTGATCAGCGTACCGACGCGTTACATCCACTCGCCCATCGAGGTGCTCAGCCTGAGTGACATCGACCAGGCAGCGGAACTCATCGCTCAGGCGGTGCTCAGCGCCGCGGAGCACCTGTAAGAGCTCCAGAACCCGGCCGGGCCGAAGACCTGGCGATTCCCGTTCGAGGGCGGGCCTGCCAGCTCGCGGCGCGTGCTCCGGGGCCCCTCACTCGCCGCCGTCGGGTGCCAGCGGCGGGGGCCCGGGCAGATACTCGCCCCGCAGCGGAGTGAACACCTCCACCGCCACCGCCCCGGAGGTGGTGCGGGCCCCATGCGCCAGCCGGCCGGGCAACGACCAGCTGTCCCCCGGCGCGACGGTCCACTCACCGGTTTCGCCCACCAGGGTTAGGTCACCCGACACCAGATAGCCCGTCTGCTCGTGGGGATGCGCGTGCATGGGGATGGCCGCCCCGGCCTCGAGATCGAAACGCACCAGCAGCCCCCGCTGCCCCCAGGCCAGAGTCGTCCGGCTCACCCCGGAGGCCACGACCACCGCTCGGCCCTGGCCACCCCGCACCACCACCGGCACGTCGCGGCCGCCCGAACCCGGGGTGTCCCGCGAGTCACCGGTCAGGTCGGTCACTCCGGCCGCCAGAATGGCCGCCAGAGCTTCGTCCCGCCCGCGGGCCAGCTCCTCGATCGAGCGTCCGGCGGTCTCCTCCACCAGGCCGGTCTCGAGCACGTTGGCGGTGTCGGCAGGGAAGGTTGTCCAGGTGGCCAGATCGCGGAGCATGCCCTCCTTGACTCTGGCCAGGTGATGCAGGTGGCCGCGGATGCCCCCCGGGCCGCCGCCCAGGTGGTAGAGCAGGTGGGGACCCATCACCGCCCAGCGCAGTCCGGGGCCGGCGGCCACCGCCCGGTCCACATCGCGCACACTAGCCGCACCTGTACGCACCAGCTCCACGGCCTCCCGCCAGAGGGCGGCCGACAACCGATTGGCGATGTACCCCGGCACGTCGCGCCGCAACATCACGGGCTCCTCACCCAGCGCGAGGTAGAAGGTCCGGGCCCGCTCGAGCGTCTCGACCGAGGTCCGGGTCCCGGGGGCCAGCTCCACCAGCGGCACCAGGTGGGGCGGATTGTAGGGGTGGGCGGCCAGGCAGCGCTCTGGTCCGGGGACACCTTCCTGAATGGCCGAAATCGACAGCCCCGACGAGCTGGTGGCAAGCAGGGCGTGCGCCGGGGCGTAGTCCGCCGCCAGGGTGAGGACCGCCCTCTTGGCGGCCAGCTCTTCGACGACGCATTCCTGTACGTGCGCGACCCCGGTGAAGGCCGACTCGGGGTCGCTGGTCGTCCGGAGCGAAGCCAGACCGCGTGCCGCCGCCCCGCCGTCGGCTAGACCGTGGCTGACAAGAAAGCGGACGGCCTCTTCAGCCCGCGCACGGGCTTCCGCCAGCCGAGACTCGTCCACATCGTAAAGCCTCACCTCGAGCCCATGGGCCGCGAACAGCCCCGCCCAGCTGGCGCCGGTCAGCCCGGCCCCAGCCACCGCCACCGGCCCGACCGCCTCCCATCCTGCTCCCACACCCTCGCCCACCATAACCTCCTCGCCCGCGCACCAATGAGAGGCCATCATAGCCCCGAGGCAGGACTCCGGAAAGCGTGGTGCGGCTACCCACGAAACTGCCTCACGCCGCGCAGGGCTACGCCGATTTCAGAGCTTCCTCGATGACCTTGACCTTCCCGGGCCCGTAGTACCCGCAGTTGCCCTTCTTCTGGTCGGGCTCGATACCTCGCTCTTTGACCAGCTTGCTTACTTTCCCCTGCGAGACCCCCAACTTCTCAGCGATCTTGCCCGTGGTCAGCAGATCCTCGGTTCCCATGGTGCGTCCTCCTCAATCGTCGGTGTCCGCCGGCGCCGTCACGGGGTCGTCGCCCCCTCGATCGCCCGGCTCCAGGCGCGGGCGGCCGACTCGAGCTCCCCCGCGAGTGGCGGTGCCAGCCGCCCATATACCCGCACATCCCGGTCGCGATACTCAAACTCGACCGCGCCCCTCTCTCGAACGCGGGCGAGAAGCTCTCCGGCGGTGTAGGGCAGCGCCAGGTCGACCTTTACCCAGAGCTCGGCCAGGAGGTCTGAAAGCTCCCTCCGCAGGCGCGCCATCCCCCTGCCCCGGGTGGCCGCGACCGTCACCGCGTGGAGCTCTGGTCGCGGGACGACGAAGCGCTCTCCGGCGGCCTCTACCAGGTCGATCTTGTTGTAAGCCACCAGGCGTGGTTTGTCGCCTGCCCCGAGCTCGTCCAGCACGACTTGCACCGTGCGCCGGTGTTCGGCCGCGTGCCGATCGGAAGCGTCAACCACCTCGATCAGCACATCCGCCCGAGTCACCTCCTCGAGCGTGGCCCGGAACGCGTCGATCAGCTGGTGGGGCAGTTTGTGTATGAAGCCCACCGTGTCGGAGACGATGACGCCCTGCCCCTCCCCCAAGTTGACCTTGCGGCTGGTGGGGTCCAAGGTGGCGAAGAGCTTGTCTTCAGCCGAGACCACGACGTCGCCCACCAGGGCATTCAACAAAGTGGACTTGCCGGCGTTCGTGTAACCGACGACGGCCACCCCGGGGAGCATGCGCCGGTCGCGGGCTGCCGCAGCCGTCTCCCGGCGCTGCCGCACCTCGGCCACGCGCTCCTTCATCTTCTTGATACGCTGGCGGATCACCCGCCGGTCCGTCTCGAGCTGGGTTTCACCGGGCCCCCGGCGCGTACCGATGCCGCCGCCGGTTCGGGACAAGTGGGTCCACATCCGGGTCAGCCGGGGCAGCTGGTACTCCAGCTGGGCCAGCTCTACCTGCAGGCGCCCCTCGTGTGTGTGCGCCCGCTGGGCGAAGATGTCGAGGATCACGCCGCTCCGGTCGAGCACCTTGACGCCGAGCAGCTTCTCCAGGGACCGCTGCTGCTTGGGCGAGAGCTCGTCGTCGGCCACCAGCACGTCGAATCCGGTAGCCGCCAGGGCCGTCTTCAGCTCCTGCGACTTGCCCGTTCCCAGGTACAGGTTCGGATGAATGCCCTCCCGCTTCTGCGAGGCCATTCCCACCACCTCGGCGCCGGCCGTCTCCACCAGGGCTCCCAGCTCGGCCAGGGATTCCTCCGCGGTCCAGCCCCCGTCCAGGCCCAGATCCACCGCGATCAGAAACGCCTTCTCGACCGCCCTCGCGGTCTCCGTGACCAAGTCTGCCGCCACCCACACCTCCGTCAGTCTAGCCCGTTCCGCGCCGCCACCCACTCCGGCCGCGGTCTCGAGTTCACACCGCAAATGTAGCACCCACGGAGACTCGGCGACGGGTCGCTCGGTCCGACCCTTCAGCGCCGGCCGCGGCCGGGCGTGCTAGCATCGGACTATGGACGAAGCGCGCATCGCACACGCGGCCTCATCAAAAGCTGCCGGTGGCCGGGGACGGTCGGTCCTCCTCGCCTGCGAGATGATCGAGGACGAGGTGCTTCTGGCGCTTGACCGAACCGGCATCGACGCCACCTTGGCATGGATCCCGGCCGGGTTGCACGAGCAGCCGGCCAAGCTGCGCGCCTATCTTCAGGACCTGATCGACCGGCTGGATGAAGCCAGGCCTGCCGGTCAGAACGCCGTCCTGCCCTCGGTCCGACCGGGCCTGGGTCCGGCGCAGCCGCGAACCGAGCAAGTGGTGGTCCCTCCGGTCACCCATGCCCTGATGGCCCTCGGCTACTGCGGCAACGGCCTGCAGGGTCTGGTCTCGAAGAGCTTGTCCCTGGTCTTCCCTCGGGTCGACGACTGCATCTCGCTCTTCCTGAACCACGGCTGCACCCGGGAGGAGATCTGCCGCGACGCGCACGCGTTCTACTTCACGAAGGGCTGGCTCTGCCACGACAACCCCATGCTGATCAGCTACGATACCTGGAAGCAGCGCTTCGGCGAGGACAAGGCCCGCAAGCTGCGAAAGGCCAGCATGGCCGCATACCAGCGCATCACGCTGATCGATACCGGGGCGTACGTGGTGGAGGAATCGATGCCCCACACCGAAGCCCTGGCCGCGGACCTCGACCTGGAGCACACGGTGGTCGATGGCTCGATCTCCCTCATCGAGAAGCTCTTCGCCGGGCCGTGGGATTCCGAGATCGTCGTCCTGCCTCCCGGCGAGACCATTCAGATCTGGCACCTCTTCGAGCCGAGCACCTGAGCCCCGCCCGGGCGAAAGCTTTGCCGGCCGGCCGCCCCAAGTCGTACTCCGGCCGAGACCGGGGAGCCCGGCCTCCAGCCGCCCCGATCCCGGGGCCGATCAGTCCTCCTCGAGGTAGGCCTTTAGGCTGATCGCCACCCCCTTGAGCGCGTTCGAGACGGGGGCAGCCTTCTTTGGCGCCGTTCGCAGCCGTGTCGAAGCTCAGAAAGTCGATGCCGGGCACGCGGCCCCATACCTCGAGCGCCACCCTGGTAACCCGCAATCCGTCATCGGTGGTGTCGAGCGAAGCGACGGCGCTGACCTTGAGTCTCTCCGCAGGCGTGCCACTCTCGGCCAGAGCGCCGGAAAGGGCCATGGAGAAGCAGGAAGCATGCGCCGCCGCGATCAGCTCCTCCGGGCTGGTCAGGCCTTGCGACCTCTCCGTACGCGACGCCCAGGTCACCGGGAAGTCGGCAAAGGCGCCGCTCCCCACGCTCACCGTACCCTTGCCGTGTGCCAGATTTCCCTGCCAGACGACCTCCGCTCTTCTTTCCGCCATGGACATACGCACCCTCCTGATGATTTCCTCTCCCACCCACGAACCGGGACGCCCCGGCTTCTCACCGCGGCTATCCTTCGGTACCCGGGGTTGGGTCGAGTCACGCACGAATCGACAACACATCGCGCGGGTATGCCCATAGGCACCGAGCCGGCCGCACTGTCAAACCCGCTCGCTTAGCTGTTCACCCGGGGGGTAGCATAGTGTTGCCGCGTGACGCCCGGCCCATATACACCGACTGGAGGACGGCCGCCATGAACACGCTCTACTGGTCCATCATCGGTTTCCTGCTGGGCTCCATGATGTTCTCGCTGTGGCTGGGCCGTCTGGTGCTCCACGTCGATGTCCGCGACTTCGGCGACGGCAACCCCGGGGCCGGCAACGCCTGGCGGGCCGGCGATGCTCTGCGGGCCGGCGGCGGCTGGCGGGTGGGTGTTCCGGCCGCGTTGCTCGACTACTCCAAGGGCGCCGTCCCCGTCGCCCTGGCCCACTACAGCGGCGGCGTCTCCGACTGGGGTCTGGTGCCCGTCGGCCTGGCCCCGTTCCTTGGCCATTACTTCTCGCCCTTCCTGCACTTCCGCGGGGGCAAAGGCGTGGCGGTCACCTTCGGCCTTTGGACGGGGCTGACCGGGCTCGGCGCTCCGTTGGCCCTTGGTGTGACCTGCGGAGTATTGTGGGCCCTCCAGCGGGCCGACGGTTGGACGATGTTCTGGGGGATGGCCGGCCTACTGGCCTTTCTCCTCCTCCGCGTGCCGGCGGCCCCTCTCTTCTCCGTATGGATGGTCAACGCGGCGCTCATCGTCTGGCGGCACCGCCGGGAGCTGCGCGATCCCATGCATCTCCGCTCCTGGCACCTGCCGCGCACGGGGTAGGACGGGAGTTGCCGAAGGGCCGTTCACCTGACGGACGTCGTGATGTGGCCAAAGCTCATCTCTCGTCTTCCCTCGCGGCCTCGGACGTCCCGCGCTAACGCGGCCTGGGGAGGATGAGAGTTCGGCCCCGCTGCACGATCCTTCCCGACTCTCGCAAGGCCTTCATCGCCCGCGTGATGCTCACCCGGTGAGCCCCGACCAGGAAGCTCAGATCCTCGTGGGTCAGCGGGAATTGGATGACCAGGCCGGCCTCGCTCGGAGCCCCATGCTCTCGGGCGACCTGAGACCCACCCGCCGGTTCCCGGGCCCTCACCTTCCGCTCCGAACCGTGCTCAAGCAGCTGCGCCCTGGCCGACGGAGGTCGATTCTGCTGCGCGTGCGCCGGCCTTCTCGGAGCTGAACGCCGGGAGTACCCGGCGTAGAAACTGGCCGGTGTAGCTGGCGGGGTCCGCCGCCACCCGCTCGGGGGTGCCCTCGGCGATGAGCTCGCCACCGGCCGAGCCGCCTTCCGGGCCCAGGTCGATCAGCCAGTCGGCCGTCTTGATGACGTCGAGGTTGTGCTCGATGACTAGCACCGTGTTGCCGGCGTCGACCAGGCGCTGGAGCACATCCAGGAGCTTGTCCACGTCGGCGAAATGCAGGCCGGTGGTGGGTTCGTCGAGGATGTAGAGGGTGTTGCCCGTGGCCACCTTGGAGAGCTCGGTGGCCAGCTTGACCCGCTGGGCCTCGCCCCCGGATAGTGTGGTGGAGGGTTGGCCCAGCTTGATGTAGTCCAGGCCCACGTCGTGCAAGGTCTGCAGACGGCGGCGGATCTTGGGCTGGTTCTCGAAGAAGACCAGAGCTTCCTCGACGCTCATGTCGAGCACTTCGGCTACGTTCTTCCCCTTGAAGTGCACTTCAAGGGTCTCCCGGTTGTAGCGCTTGCCGTGGCACACCTCGCAGGGAACGTAGATGTCGGGCAGGAAGTGCATCTCGATCTTCAGGGTGCCATCCCCCGGCAGGCCTCGCAGCGGCCGCCCTTGACGTTGAAGCTGAAGCGTCCGGGCTTGTAGCC
Source organism: Thermoleophilia bacterium (assembly GCA_027493445.1). Lineage (GTDB taxonomy): Bacteria > Actinomycetota > Thermoleophilia > RBG-16-64-13 > RBG-16-64-13 > JAMDDA01. Next base: position 876,601 of record JAOSKU010000001.1, read on the forward strand.
CCGCACCTTGGATTCCTTGGTCTGTGAGAACAGCTCGCGGATGTGGTCGAACACGCCCGTGTAGGTCGCAGGGTTGGAGCGGGGCGTCCGCCCGATAGGCGACTGGTCGATGTCGATGACCTTGTCGAGTTGCTCGATGCCCTCGATGGAGTCGTGGGCGCCCGGCCGGACCGACACCCGGTTGACCAAATTGGAGAGGCTCTTGTAGATGATCTCGTTCACCAGCGTCGACTTGCCCGAGCCGGATACCCCGGTGACGCACACGAAGGCCCCCGTGGGCACCCACACGTCGAGATCCTTCAGGTTGTGCTGGCGGGCCCCACGCACCATAAACGATCCTCGCCCCTTGCGCCGGCTCTCAGGCACCGGAATGGAGCGTCGCCCGGCAAGGAACTGGCCGGTGATCGATCGGGGCTCGGCCAGCACCGCGTCCAGGGAGCCGCTGACCACCACCTCCCCCCCATGCTCGCCGGCTCCGGGACCCATGTCGACGATGTGGTCGGCCGCCTCCATGGTCTCCTGATCGTGCTCGACCACGATGACGGTGTTGCCCAGATCTCGCAACCGGTGCAGAGTTTCGATGAGCCTCTTGTTGTCTCTCTGGTGCAGGCCGATCGAGGGCTCGTCGAGGATGTAGAGCACGCCCACCAGACTGGAGCCGATCTGTGTGGCCAGCCGGATGCGCTGCGCCTCGCCCCCCGACAGGGTGGCCGCCGTGCGGTGCAGATTGAGGTAGCCCACCCCCACGGAGTCCAGGAAGGAGAGCCGCTCGAGGATCTCCTTGAGCACCCGGCCGCCGATCAGCCGTTCGCGCTCGCCCAGCTCCATCTCCCTCAGGAACCGAACAAGCTCGGTCACCGAGAGGAGGCTCAACCGGTGGAGGTCGAGGCCCCCCACGGTCACCGCCAGGCTGGGGGGCTTGAGCCGGGCCCCCTTGCAGGCCGGGCAGGGCACCTCGGACATGTACTCCTCGATCTTCTCGCGCATGTAGTCGGAATCGGTCTCGCGGTAGCGGCGCTGGAGGTTGGGGACGATCCCCTCGAAGGTGGTCATGTAGCTGCGCTTCAGCCCGCGCCGGTTCTTGTATGACACGTAGAGGCGCTCGCTCCCCGTACCGAAGAGGAAGGCCTTCTGCGCCTCCTCGGACAATGTGCGCCAGGGAGCGTCCACGTCGATCTCATACTTCTCGGCCAGAGCTTGGATGATCTGCTCGTAGTACTGGGAAGACGTCGTGCTCCACGGCAGGAGAACCCCTTCGGCGATGGAGCGCTCGGGATTGCCCACGATCAGAGCGGCGTCGATTTCGCGCCGGGAGCCCAGACCGCTGCAGGTCTCGCAGGCTCCGTGAGGGGAGTTGAAGGAGAAAATGCGAGGGGCCATCTCGGGGAGAGAGACACCGTGCTCGGGGCAGGCAAGGTTCTCTGAGAAGAGCAGAGTGGTGCGATTCTCCCCGCCGCCGTCCCGGGTGTAGACGTCGATCTCGAGGAGGCCCTCGCCTTCGGCGAGGGCCGTCTCCACCGAATCGCTGAGACGGCGGCGGACGCCCTCCTTCATCACCAGGCGATCGACCACGATGCTGATGTCGTGACGGACGTTCTTGTCGAGCTCGGGCAGGTCGCCGTCCATGCCGTACTGCCGGCCGTCGATCTCCACTCGGGTGAAGCCCTCCCGGCGCACGTGCTCGACGACGTCTTTGTGCCAGCCTTTCTGCCCCCGCACCAGCGGGGCCCGAATGGCGAACTTGCTGCCCTGCTCGAGCCCCAGGATCTGGTCGACGATCTGCTCCTTGCTCTGGCCTTCGATGGGACGCCCGCAGATCCAGCAGTGCGGATGGCCGATGCGGGCGTACAGCAAGCGCAGGTAGTCGTAGATCTCGGTGACCGTTCCCACCGTCGAGCGCGGGTTGCGCGAGGTGGTCTTCTGGTCGATGGAGATGGCCGGCGACAGACCCTCGATCGAATCGACGTCGGGCTTGTCCATCTGCCCCAGGAACTGGCGGGCGTAGGCCGACAGGCTCTCCACATAGCGGCGCTGGCCTTCGGCGTAGATGGTGTCGAAGGCCAGGCTCGATTTGCCCGAGCCGGAGAGCCCGGTGATCACGATGAAGCGGTCGCGCGGGAGCCTGAGGGAGATGTCTTTCAGGTTGTGCTCGCGAGCGCCGAGGATGACAAGTTCGTTCGTGCCCATGTGCTGATGAATTCTACCACCGGGCCCGGCGGACCCTATGCGCCACTCGCCACCTATTCCACCCGAGTCACAACCGCGTCTGCTTGCTCGCCCAGGAACTCGATCCAAGCTCGCTTGACACAAGGGTAGTGCTTGGTCGACTCGACCAGGTCCATGAAGTTGGCGATCGTATCTTCGAACCATTGCTGCAGATGTTCATCGCGCAGTTTCCCGTTCTCGGCGAAGGCTTCGTGCGCCCGAGCCAGAGAAAACATGTCAGGGTAGACGCGCGCCCCCAGGTGCTCGAAAGGCACCCGCAGTGCCCAGAGCCCTCTATTGCCGCCGGCCATGGACGGTGAAGCCGACATGAGCAAGCCCATCTTCTCGTTGAAGGGCTGAGGGCGGAAACGCGAAACCAAGTCGATGGCGTTCTTGAGCAACCCGGGAGTGGAGAAGTTGTACTCCGGCGAGCAGATCACGAACCCGTCGCAGCGTTCCAGCCGATCTCGAAACCCCACCGCGCCCGCCGAGCCTTGAGTGCCGGCACCGCCCATGATCGCTGGCGACCATATACTGCCGGGCCTCGATTGACATACGCTGCATCCCAATGTATGCTGATGAGTGGCATCGTCAGTTGCATAAGGAGAGAGGCGACATGGGCGCAGTGCAGAAGAGCTTGAGGCTCTCTCAGGCGACTGTCCGAGAGATCGAACGGGTCTCAAAGGAACGAGGAGAGGATTTTTCAACCACGGCGAAAGAACTTCTTGAGGAGGCTCTCAAGATGACACGATGCCCGGGCATTGTATTTGCTCCCGGCATTTCCGGTCGCCGGGCGCGCGTTGCAGGCACGGGCATCGAGGTCTGGGAGGTTGTCGCCCAGTACAGGCACCTGGATCACGATGAGGAGCAGTTGAGAGAGGCTTTTCACTTCCTCACTCCTGGACAAATCAAAGCAGCGATGGGCTACTACGCTCTTTATTCCGCCGAAATCGACGAGCTCATTGCCCGAAATGAGGCTTGGACGGAGGATGCCCTTCGGGAGCGACATCCAGCCCTGAATCATCGGCAATGAAGTTCTACCTTGACGAGGACCTGAGCCCGCGCATAGCCGAGATCTCGCGGAAACTGAATCTAGACTGCGTGAGCGCTCATGAGTTGGAAATGGTTGGGGCTTCAGATGAAGAGCAACTCGACTTCGCCGCCCAAGATGGCAGATGCCTCGTCACATTCAATCGAAATGATTTCATCATGCTGACTCGGCTCTATCTAGATAGCAGCCGCTCTCACTACGGGGTTGTCGTTGTCCCCCATTCGTTCAGAGGCAACGAGTTTATGCGCATAGCAGGGGCGCTCTCGGGACTGCATGCCGTCAACCCCGGCGGCCTCACGCCATACACCCTGACCTTCCTGAAGGACGACCCGCGTTGAGACTCTGAGCGCTCTGCAATTCGAACAGGAAAGCCCCTCGACGCTCGGTCAAGTCTTGTAATGTGGGGTAGCAGCCCGGTGGCCGAGGCCGAGTAGCAGATCGGCCATCGGGCGTCCTAGAATCGTCGAGCGTTCCAGCAAGAACATCGACGAGAGGAGCACCACGATGGCCGACATGTACAGCATGACGCCTGCCGAGGCAGCAAGCAAGGTTCTGGAGTCTGAGCACGGCGACTTTCTGCGGGAAGCGGTGCGTTGCGTACTGCGTGACCTCATGGAAGGTGAGGTGAGCGAGATCGCGGGGGCCAGTTTCGGCGAGCGTTCCCCCGAGCGGGCCGTGCAGCGCAACGGCTACCGCCCGCGCAGCTTCGACACCCGGGTGGGCACCATCGAGCTCGCCATCCCCCGCCTCCGGCGGGGGAGCTACTTCCCCCGTTTCCTCGAACCCGCCGCCGCAGCGAGCAGGCGCTGGTGGCCGTGGTGACCGAAGCCTATGTGAACGGGGTCTCCACGCGCAAGGTGGAGCGCCCGGTGGAGCAACTCGGCATCGAGTCCATGAGCCGCTCCAGCGTGAGTCGGCTCTGCACGGTCCTCGACGAGCAGGTGCGGCTCTTCTAAGAGCGCCCCTTGGAGGGCCGCTATCCCTACCTTTGGCTGGATGGCCGCATCGAGCGGGTGCGGGAGATGGGGGTGTCCGTCAGAAAGCTCTGGTGGTGGCCTACGGGGTCCACGAGACGCGGCGGCGAGAGGTGCTCGGCACGGACGTCGGCGCAATCGAGAGCGAAGCCTTCTGGCGGGAGTTTGTGCGCTCTTTGGTGGCCCGCGGTCTTCAGGGGGTCCGCCTATGCATCTCTGATGCCCACACCGGGCTGAAGCGGGCGATCGCCCAGGTGCTCGGCTGTCCCTGGCAACGCTGCACTGTTCGCTTCGTCCGGGACATGAAGGGCCATGTGGGCCGGGCCCAGCAGCAGATGGTCTCGGCCGCCCTCCTCGAGGAGGCAGAAGACGACCTTCTTGCCTTCATGCACTTCCCGGCGGAGCACTGGTCGAAGCTGCGCTCGACCAACCCCTTGGAGCGCATCAATCGGGAGATCGGCCGCCGGAGCGACGTGGTGGGTATCTACCCCAACGACCAAAGCCTCCTCAGACTCACCGGGGCCCTCCTCTTGGAACAAACCGACGAGTGGCTCGTCTCCCGCCGCTACCTCTCGCTGGAGTCCCTCGCGAAGCTCTATCACGACGACACCATAGACGCCGATGAGATCACCCTGTCCATCCGTCCCGGACGAAGGGAGGTTGCTCCGGCGGCATAGCCCGCAGACCTGACCGACGATCAGGAGTTACACCACAAGAAGGAACTTGACCGCTCGTTCCGCTCCACCTGTTCGATAGCTTCCACAGCTCGCCCTTGATCCTCCCGGAAGGCCGTGACCTAGAGGAGATGACCACGCTGCTGAGATTGATCGCCGACGAGTACACACGACCACCTGCAACCCGGGCAATGATGTGATCATGTGTCTTCTCAGCGCCCTGCTGATCCTCGGCGCGCGACTTCACCACTGCCCATCACGTTACGCACTACGCCAAGCTCCTCAGCGTGAGTCAACAGAGACTGTCCGACGCCTGCCGTCAAAGCACCGGGATCTCAGCGAAGGCCCTCATCTTGGAGCAACTGATGGTCGAGGCGAAACGGCATCTCTGCCACTCAGAGATGCCGATCTCGGAAATCGCGGCCCGCCTCGGCTACGACGATCCGCTCTACTTCAGCCGCGCGTTCAAGCACGCCGTAGGCCATTCGCCCCGGACGTTCCGTTCGAGCCTGCCAAGCTGATACGCCCTGCCGAAGCCCCGCCCGCGCGGACCGAAGAGGCGGTGTTCGCGGGGCCGCGATAGGACCATGACTCCAAGCCTGGATGATCGCGCCGCTCGCGGTCTCGCGTCCCCGTTCGCGCAACCGACAACGCATAGTCTGCTTAACGGCGCCGACCCACGGGAGCCAGAGGGTCGTAATGTTCGAAACCTACCGAGTCCTTGGAACTGCCGCCGGAGAGACCATGAACTGATCCACCGGCTCAGGATAGTCGCGAATGAAAATGAGGTTGGGCACGAAGGAGTCGACTGGCGGCTCACCGAGGTCCAAGAACGCCCGAAGCCCGGTGTCTAACCGGGCTTCGAGTCCGAACTACGCACACTACGTCCCTCAGGAAGTGGAGGTAAGGGGACTCGAACCCCTGACCTCAACGCTGCCAGCGTCGCGCTCTCCCAACTGAGCTATACCCCCACAGCGGGCACGGATTATACAGGCTGCTTTGGGGGCGTGCAACCGCAGGGCACAGCACCACATCACCCTTGACATCGCCGGGCGGCGCCGCTATGCTGCGGGCAGATGTTGAGTAAGTCGATCGAATTTAGCAGTTTTACCAGTAGAGGCATTCGCGCCACCCACGAGCCTAGGAGGGTCCCACATGGAATCGGTCCGGCGGAGCGCGGTCAAGGCCCTGAGCTGGCGCACCTTCGCCTCCCTGAACACCGGGCTCATCACCTGGCTTGTCACCGGCCGTCTGGGCTTGGCGGCCACTATCGGCGTCACCGACTCCCTGGCCAAGCTCGTCACCTATTTCCTCCACGAGAGGCTATGGGACCGCATCGCCTACGGTCGTCCCAAGGAGCCTGAGTACCAGATCTGACCCCCACCCACCCCGCAGAAAGGAAACCCATGGAAGCAAGCAGCGCCTCCCCGAGCATCCCCGACCTGGTCGAAGGTCTGGACTTCGCCGAGAAGGTCGATCGCGCCCTCGACCTCATCGCCGATGCCCGCCGCACCTACGGCAAAGGCCTGGTGGTTGCGAACAGCTTGGGAAAGGACTCCTCGGCCGTGTGGCACCTGGCCCGACGGGTTGACCCGAGGATCAAGGGGTTCATCGTCACCACCCGCTTCAAGCCGGCGAAGACGGTGGCTTTCATGCGCGAAGAGACGGCCCGCACCCCCCTCCTCCGCGTCTACAGCAACGACGGCCCCATACCCGACAAGCTCTACGAGACGGAGCCCGACCGGTGCTGCGAGATTCTCAAGGTGGGACCCACCCGGCAGGCCGTGGAGGAGATGGGCGTCACCTGCTGGGTGACCGGGCTTCGTTGCACGGAAGGGCGCACCCGCACCGACTTCCGCGAGATCGAGGAGCGCGACCCAGGGCTCGTCAAGCTCAACCCCATCCTCCTATGGCACGAACGCGAGGTGTGGCAGTACTTGGCCCTCAACCGGGTGCCGGTCAACCCCCTCTACGCCCAGGGCTACCGGTCGCTGGGCTGCGCACCCTGCACCCGCATCTCCACGGGAGCCAACGAGCGGGCCGGCCGCTGGGTAGGCACGAGCAAGTGCGGGGGTGAGTGCGGCATCCATACCCGGCCGCTGCGGGACGTCACGGGGGTGGTCCCACGATGACGGGCGCGGCTCCGTGGCCAGCAGGAGCCCCTGCGGCCGCTGCCCCTTCTACTGGGAGGGCCGCTGCGCCCCGCCGGACCGCGCCCCTGCCGGCCGATCTCAAGACCGGCGGCATCGTGCCCCAGCGGGAGCCCGACCGCTTCACCGTGCGCGTGCGCACCCCCATGGGGCGGCTCCTCCCCGCCCACCTGCGCGCCCTGGCCGATTGTGCCGAGCGGTTCGGCTCGGGGGAGCTGCATCTCACGGTGCGGCAGACGCCGGAGATCCTCGACGTTCCACGCGCCGCTTTGCCCGGGCTCCTCGCGACGCTGGCCGCTTCCGGGCTGGGGCGGGCGGCTGCCGGCCCCGTAGTGAGGGCGGTGTCCGGCTGCTCGGGGTGCCAGGTCACCCCGAATGGGCTGGTCGATAGCCTGGGGCTGGGGCTCGAGGCCGACGCTCGGTTCTTCGGCCGCCCTTGCCCCTCGAAGTTCAAGCTGACCTTCGCGGGCTGCCCCACCGACTGCGTACGGGCCAAAGGGGCCGACCTGGGTTTCGTGGGTCGGGTCGAGGTGGAGGTCGACCCGGAACGATGCGAACGATGCGGCCTCTGCAGCGACACCTGCCGCGAGGGCGCCATCACCGCCGACACGACCGGCCTGCCCGTCGTGGACCCGCAGGCATGCGTGGGATGCGCGCACTGCGTGCGCGCCTGTCCGGTCGGAGCCCTCGAGGCGGCCCGCACCGGTCTCGACGTCTATGCGGGAGGCAAGCACGGCCGCCATCCGCGGTCCGGAGAGCGGATCGCTACGATGATCACCGAGGACCGGGCTCTCGAGACTATCGAGCGGACCCTCGCATGGTATCGCCGCCACGGTTCCTCGGGCGAACGGCTGGGCACTGTGCTCGACCGCCTCGGCACTGAGGACCTTGCGGCCACAGTGGCCGAGGACACGGACAACGGCCGCTGCATCTCCGCCCAGACCTGGTCTCAGAATGACGCCTCGCCGCCAGGGTACGATGGGCGCGGGCGAGGCAAGGACGCAGGGAGCGGGCGTAGCAGCGCTACGGACGCGACCGAGGGCGCCGCATCGGGCCGCCCAGTGCGGGCGGCGGCGGCCAAGGCTTCGTCTTGAGACGAGCTCTCACTCGATGATCAGCGCGGGAGCCTCTTTCCAGAGCACGTCGAGCCGGTAGAACTCCCGGGCCTCGGGGGTAAAGACGTGCACGATGAAGTCCAGATAGTCGACCAGGACCCATTCCCCGTCCCCGGCGCCCTCCGTGTGGGCCGGCACGAGACCGAGCTCCTTCTTCAGTTTGAGGGTCACCTCCTCGGCGATGCGCCGGGTCTGGCGCGTGCTGCGGCCCGAGCAGACCACCAGGTAGTCGGTGTAGGTGACCAGCTCATGCATGTCGATGATACGGATGTCCTCACCCTTCAGGCCCGAGGCCGTGGCGGCCGCGAGCAGCGCGTGCCGGCGGATCAGCTCGAGCTCCTCTGAAGAATGGGCCGCGCGGGGGCGATCTCGAACCGGAATGCCGGCTTCGGGACCGAAGGGCTCCGCCGGACGGACCTCCCCCGCACCCAGCTCGCGGTCCCCGTCTTCAACCGGCGCCTGCCTCTCGACCCGCGCCTCGTTGTCTTCAGCCATGCGGCTCTCTACTCCCATTCGATGGTCGCGGGGGGCTTGCTGGAGATGTCGAGCACCACCCGGTTCACCCCCGGGACCTCGTTGATGATACGGCTCGAGACGCGCTCCAGGAGCTCGTAGGGCAGGCGGGCCCAGTCGGCGGTCATGGCGTCGTCGGAGGTGACGGCCCGGATGACCACCGGGTAGGCATACGTGCGCTCGTCGCCCATGACTCCCACGCTGCGGATGGAGGGCAAGACGGCAAAGGACTGCCAGAGCTCCTGGTACAGGCCGGCGCGGCGCACCTCTTCCAGCAAGATAGCGTCGGCCTCGCGCAGGATATCGAGCTTCTCCCGGGTGACGTCGCCGATGATGCGGATGGCCAGGCCGGGGCCGGGAAAGGGCTGGCGCCACACCATGGATTCGGGTAGGCCGAGCTCCTCGCCCACCACCCGCACCTCGTCCTTGAACAGCATGCGCAGGGGCTCCACCAGCTCGAAGTCCATTTCCTCCGGCAGCCCACCCACGTTGTGGTGCGACTTGATCTTGGCGGCGTCGCGGGTGCCGGACTCGATGACGTCTGAGTAGAGGGTGCCCTGCACCAGGAAGCGCACGTCGCCCAGCACCCGGGCCTCGGCTTCGAAGGTGCGGATGAACTCCTCCCCGATGATCTTGCGCTTCTGCTCCGGATCGTCGACGCCGGCCAGGCGGGCCAAGAACTTCTCCTGAGCACGCACGTGCACCAGAGGTACGTGGAAGTGGTGGCGGAAGGCATTCTCCACCTCTTCCCCCTCGCTCTTGCGCATGAGCCCGTGGTCCACGAAGATGCAGGTAAGCTGATCGCCCACCGCCTTGTACGTGAGCAGAGCGGCCACCGAGGAGTCCACCCCGCCGGAAAGGCCGCAGATGACGCGGCCCGAGCCCACCTGGGCCCGGATGCGCTCCACGGCCTCCTCGATGATCGAGACCGGGGTCCACGTGGGGGCGATGTCGCACACACCGTAAAGGAAGTTCTTGAGCAGATCTTGACCGTAGCGCGTGTGCCGCACCTCGGGGTGGAACTGTACACCGTAGAGGCGGCGCTCGGGATCCTCCATGGCCGCCACGGGCAGCGTGCGGCTGCGAGCGGTCACCAGGAAGCTCGCGGGCGCCTCGAGGACGGCGTCGGCATGGCTCATCCAGCAGGCCTGCTCGCGAGGCAGATCGGCAAACAGCGGGCTGTCGCCCACCACTTCGATGGACATGCCTCCATACTCGGCGTGCTCGGGCCGGCGCACCCTGCCGCCGCTCAACTTGGCCAGCAGCTGCAGCCCGTAGCAGATACCCAGCACGGGTACTCCCAGCTCGAGTACGCGGTGGTCCAGGGTAGGCGCGCCGGGCTCGTTGACGCTGCGCGGTCCCCCGGAGAGGATGATGCCGGCCGGCCGGGCCGCCCGGATCGCCTCCAAGGAAGTGTCGTACGGGATGAGCTCGGAGTAGACCCGGCACTCCCGCACCCGACGGGCGATCAGCTGCGCGTACTGGCCGCCGAAGTCGATGACCAGCACCTTTCGCGCCTCGTCCTTCCGCCTCATACGGGGCTCACCGCCTCCAGCTCCACCGCTGGCTCGAGCCGCCGCACATCACCGGGTGTCAGGACCCCGGCTCCCGGAGTCAACGTATTGGCGGCCGCGCACGCCAGAGCGAAACGGATACATTCTTCTTGGGACGCTCCTTCAAGCAGCTTCGCGGCGAAGCCGCCCACCATGGCGTCGCCCGAGCCGACCGTGGAAACCGCTTCGACCCGGGGGGCCCGTCCCAGGATGGTCGTCGACCCTCCGTCTCCGTTGGCCAGTTGGGCCACGCACCCCAGCCGCGACTTGATGACCGCCGACACAGCCCCCAGCTCGCGCAAACTGGCGACCGCCCGGATGAAATCGTCGTTGGTGCTGAACTCGTAGCCGATGATCATCTCCGCTTCCACCCGGTTGGGGAAGACCATGTCGGGCCCCGCTTTGATCCCCTGACGCAAGGGTTCGCCGTGGGTGTCGAGGAAGATGGGGGCCCCCTGCCCCTTGAGCAACCCGATGAGCTCGGCGTAGATATCCTGGTCGATTCCGCGGGGCAGGCTGCCGGCCAGGATGATGACGTCGGCGGCCTTGGTCAGGTACTCCAGCTTCTCGCGCATGAGCTCGAGCTCCTGGGCGCCGATCTCCGGACCGTACTCGTTGATCTCGGTCACGATGTTGGTCGTGGGGTCGATGACCGCCGTCGAGGTCCGGGACTCGTCATCGATGCGCACGAAGTCGCTCAGGATACCTTCCCGATTGAGGTCGGCGATCAGGCGATCTCCCGTGCGGCCGCCCGCGAATCCGGTGGCAATCACGGGTTGACCCAATGTCTTCACCACCCGGGCCACGTTCACTCCCTTGCCGCCGGGAAGGGTCAGGGTCTCGGTGGAACGATGCCGGAATCCGACCTCGAAGTTCGGGACGGTCAGCGTCCGATCGATGGCGGCATTCAGTGTAACGGTCAGGATCATGTGAACCACTCACCCAAGCTAGACGTTCGTGCTCAGCCAGTACTTGAAACGATCCCAGAGGAAGCGCAGCTTCACAGCCAGGGTGGCCTTCTCAACGGCCGTCCCGGCCACCAGTTCCACCTCGCCTGCAGGCCGGCCGCCGACCGTGTATACCACCTTCCCCAGAGTCTGTCCCTTCTCGACAGGGAGCTCCAGCTGGTCGACGACCGTCACCGTCTGCTCGACGGGGTCGTCGGCATAGACGGTGCGCACCAGCCGGCGATCGGTGAGCAGCGGCAGCTTCCCACTGAAATGATAGGGCACGTCGACCTCGGCCACCGGGAGATCTTTGTCGGTCAGTACCACCCGCTGGTACTTGGCGAAACCGTACTCCAGCAACTTGACGGTGTCGTCATCAACGCTTTCCTTGGTCGGCTCGCCCAAGATCACGCTGATCAGCGACACGCCGTCACGCGCCCCCGACCCCACCAGACAGTACCCCGCCTTGCCTGTGTATCCCGTCTTGATGCCTGTGATGAAGGGGGTCTCGCCCACGAGATCGTTGCGATTGTGCAAGGTCCGCTTGTACTCGTGCCCCGGCCAAGGAATGGTTGCGGTCACAGTCGAGACCAGCCGCCGGAACTCCTCGTTCCGCATGGCATAACGGGCCAGCGCAGCCAGGTCTCGAGCCGAGGAGTAATGCTCCTTGGCCTCCAGTCCATGGGGGTTGGCGTAGTGCGTATTTTTCAGCCCCAGCGAAATCGCTTTCTCGTTCATCTTCTGGACAAAACCCTCGAGGCTCCCGGCCGAGGCCTCGGCCAGGGCCACGGCCGCGTCGTTGGCGCTGCGCACCAGGAGAGCGTAGAGCAGATCACTCACGCTCAAGCTCTCGCCGGGCTCCAACCAGATCTCGGACTCCCCGACGTCGGCGGCCTTCTTCGAGGCGGTGACCATCCGATCCATGGGAAGGGTCTCCAAACTGAGAATGCCGGTCATGATCTTGGTGGTGGAGGCCGTGGACCGGCGTTCGTCGGCATTCTTCTCATAGATGACCCGGCCGTCATCCATGTCGACCAGGATGGCCGAGACACCACCGATCTCGGGAGGTTGACCCGTGGAAGCGGCGGCCGCGGCCGGATTCGCCGGCAGGAGTGACCCGAGCAGGACAAACAGTACGAAAAGCAGGATCAGCGGGGTAGCTGTCCTTCTCGCGAATCTCCGGGTCATGGCCGGGAGTATAGCATGGCCCCCTCCCCGCTCCGCGGGTCCACGATGCTATACTCGCGCCCCGAGGGCCGGTACTGCGAAGGAGGTGTGACATCGGCGAGGCGCTGCGCACCGCCTGGAATCGGGTGCTGCACAAGCAGCTGCTCTTCGTCTACCCTTTCGTCCTCGGCCTGATGAACAGCCTGGCATTCTTCGCTGTCTACGCCGCCATGGGTGGGCACCTGTCCTGGGGTTCCTTCGCCGAAGCCAACTTCGCCCCCTGGGCCTACCTGCGGGACAACCAGGATCAGCTCGTCGCCGGACCCTTGCCTCTGCTTGCCGCCGCCTTGGCGGGTCTGACGGCGGTCGTCCTGGCGGCGACCATCAGAGCCACCTTCTTCCGAGCGATCGTCGGCCGAGACTACCCCCTGAGCCCCCGTGCGTGGCGCGAGGTCTACCGGCTGGCTCTGCTTTACCTGGTCATCGACGCCCTCTTCTATTTGCTCCCGGCCGGCCTCGAAAGCGATTCCACCGCGCTTCTCCCAGTCAGTATCGCGCTCCTCGCCGCCAACGTCGTTTTCCTCTACGCAGACTACGCGCTCGTTTTCGAGAGCCTTTCGCCCGTGGCCGCCATCCGCCGGAGCGCGCGACTCCTTGCCAAGAACCCGCTGATCGCGGTGACCATGGCGGCCCTGGCTTATCTGCTGTGGAGTCTGGTGGCGACTGTGTTTGCGGGCGTCTACGACGGCGCCGACAAGGTGTTCGTGCTCTTTCCCATGGCCCAGCTCCTGGTGGGAGCCGTGGTGACCGTGCTCCTGGACACCTTCCTCATCTACATCTACGACCACCTGGCTCGGAGCTGAGCCGTGAGCACGACTCCGGGCAAGCGCCCGCTGTACGCGGTCGAGGAGGTGCCTTCGCGCAACCAGGAGCGCACCCTCCAGCTGAACGCCGGCCACTGGGGCGGTGCTGAGATCCGGCCCACCCGGGTCTTCCTATGGTGGGGCTCCAGGGAGGACGGGCACGAGCGCGTGCTTCCCTTGGGACTGCGGCCTCGGCTGCTGCAAACCCCCCGGCGTCGGCGGCACCTGGAGATCGCAGGTTGCCAAGTGAGCTTCCTGGGCAATCCGGCGGTCACCATGGGTCTGTTCGCCATCAACGCCCTGCGCAAGGCGCGGGAAGGACGCTAGTCGACATCGGCTTGCGCGGCCCGGGCGAGACCGCCCGCCGGATCCCCTGCCGGCTGAGCTCGCCGACCGGCGTCCGGTCCGCCTTCATTTGGCTGGGATCTTCAGCTCCGTCCCAACGAGCACATTGGTGGGGTCCACGATGTCGTTCAGCTCCATCAGCCTCTCCACCGACACCCCGAACCGCTCCGCGATCGAGACCGGCGTGTCGCCTGCTCCGACCACGTAGCGCTGCTCAGACCCGAGAGTGTCCTGGGTCTCGCTTCCAGAGACAGCGGCTTCACCGGACGGAGCCGAGGCCTCGGTGTCGGCGGTCGAGCTCGACTCTTGGCTCGGCGTCACTGCCGGGTCAGCGGGGGTGGTGCCGGCGGCCTCGTCCACCGGCCCGCCCGGGCTCAGGATGAGGACGGTCGTGGGCGTTTGAGCGGGCGCCGGTGGCGCCGACTCGCGGGGCGCAACCGGGAGCACCCCGCTCGCGGACACCAGACTGACGAGACCCACGACCAGGACCAGGAACACCAGGGGCGCGACAAGCGCCCCGAAAGAGCGGGGAGAGTCCGAATCGCGGCGGCGCCGGCGGCTCGCCGGCGCCGCAGACTGGGATGCCACGGCGCCTAGCTCCTCCCCGCCGCCCGCCACAAGGCCGCCCTCATGAGCTCGGCCTCCTGCCGGGCGGCCTCCGCCCAGGGCTCCTTGCGACTCCGGTACGCGTAGAGGATCGCCCGGGCGGAGTTGACCAGCGCGCCGGTCCCGTTCTCGTCGAATGCCCCCGCCACATGCTCCACCGTAGCTCCCTGGGATCCGTATCCGGGCACCAGAAACAGGATGCCGGGCAGCGCCGCCCGCAGGGCGGCCACCTGCGACGGATGAGTGCCACCCACCACGGCCGCCACCGAAGCGTAGCCGCTCTCCCCGAAGGTGCCGGCCGCCCAGCCACGTAGGAGGCCGGCCATGTGCTCGTACACCAGGTCTCCGTCGGCCAGGACCTGGTCCAGGAGCTCCGCCGAGGTGGGATTCGAGGTCTTGACCAGGACGAAGACCCCTTTACCTGCGTCCCGCGCCCGCCGCAGGAACGGTTCCAGACCGTCGGTGCCGAACCAGGGGTTCACGGTCACGGCGTCAGCGCCGGCCACCTCGAGGTGGGCACGGGCGTAGGCCTCGGCCGTGCTCCCGATGTCGCCCCGCTTGGCATCCGCAATGACCAGGTATCCCAGGGAGGAGGCGGCCCGGATCACGTCCACGTACAGCTGGTAGCCCGGGGGCCCATGGCTTCGAAGTAGGCCAGCTGGGGCTTGACCGCCACCGCCTGCTCCACGAGCTGGGCGAGTAGGGTAAACAGGAACTCCCGGCAGGCGGCCACGACCTGCCGCTGCTCATCCTCGTACTCCAGGGCCTCGTGCTTGGCCCGCAGCTCCGGGGGCAGAGCGGCGTAGTCGGGATCCAGCCCCACCACCACGTGGGAGCGTTTGACCTCGACGGCCGCGAGCGCGCGATCAGCAAAGTGTGTCGTCGAACCCACTGCGCTCCTTGATGAGAAAGGGCCGCCCTGGCGGGACGGCCCTGGACGGAGCAAGGGAGACCGGCTGCTTACCTGACAGAGCTCTTGAGAGCGGACCCGGCGCTGAACTTGGGCACCTTGGTCGCGGGGATGGTGATCTTGGCCTTGGTCTGCGGGTTGATGCCTTCGCGCGACTCGCGCTCCTGCACGTAGAACTTGCCGAACCCGGTGAACTGCACGTCCTCACCGGCCTCGAGGGACTCCTTCACAACCTCCAGAAACGCGTCGACTGCCGACCCGGCGTCTTTCTTGCTGAGACCCGTCTTGGCCGCGAGCTTGTCGATGAAATCCGACTTGGTCACCGTTTCCTCCCTTGATTGCGGTCTAGCGCCACCTTACCAAAGTGCCCTGACGGGCACAAGCCGTGAGCCCGCCTGGCAGGCGGGCTCACGCCGATTCCGGCTCCCTGCCGATACCCAACTCCGTGATCGTGAAGAGGGGGTGCAGCGCCACGTCGGCGGCCTGGGCCGCCTCCCGGCCCCCCTCCTCCCGATCCACCACACAGAAGAGATCGCTCACCACCAGTCCGAGGGCGCGCAGGCGGGCTACGGCGCTCAGCGCGGCCCCCCGGAGGTGACCACGTCCTCCACTACGGCCACCCTCTCCCCGGGCTGGTATGCTCCCTCAACGCCCCGGTTCGTACCGTACTCCTTCGCCTCTTTGCGCACGATCAGAAACGGCAGACCCAGCTCGAGCGAGAGACCGGCGCCCAGGACCACGGCACCCAGCTCCGGGGCGGCCAGACGATGATACGACGCTCCCGCGGCCAGCTCGTTGCGCACCATCAGAGCCATCTCGTGGACGATGCCCCGCAACACCCGGGGCTCGGTCTCGAACAGGTACTTGTCCAGGTAGTACCGGCTGCGCCTGCCCGAACGCAACACGAAATCGCCCTCCAGGTACGCCACGCCAAGCAGCAGCCTGCCCAGAGAATGCTTCTCCACCCCACCTCCTTCCCGAGAGGCCCGCTCAAAGACGAACCCGCGGCTGCCGCGACCGCTATGGGCGCCGGGGCGCCATGCGGCGTTCCGAAACGAGCTTCAAGTACCCGAAACCGTCACCCCGGCGATGGCCACCGACGGAGTGAGGACGCTGCCTCCAAACGGGATCCAACGGCTGTCACCAGCCAGATCCGCCACGTTCGCGAGCAGCGAAAGCAGATCGGAGGCGATGGTGACCTCGCGCACAGGCCGGGTGCGCACGCCGGCCGCGATCAGGTGGCCGGTCGCTCCCACCGAAAATTCTCCGGTTACTGCATTGGCGCCGGAATGGAGCCCGGTGACTCCGACGATGTAAATGCCCTCGCCCACCCGCGCCAAGAGGTCGTCTAGGGTTCCCTCCCCCGCGTCCAGCACCAGGTTCGAGGGGGCTACCCCCGGCCCTCCCCGGTACGACCCCCGGGCGGCGTTCCCTGTGGACTCGGTACCTCCCCCTGCTTGGCCGCCGTGTACGTATCGAAGAGGAAGCCGCGCAGCACGCCCCCGTCGATCAGGGAAGTGGCCCCCGAGGCACGCCTTCGTCGTCGAAGGGGGCGGTGGCCATCCCTCCCGGGCGGAGACCGTCGTCCACCAGCCGTACACGCTCGGATCCCACCGCTTGGCCGACCCGGCCGGCGAAGAGCGAGCGGCCCTTCTGCACCGCCTCCGCTGTCAGGGCCTGGGAGATCACACCCAACACCGAGGCGGCCACCTCTCGGTCCAGCACGGCCGTGTACCGTCCCGAGGGGCACGGAGCCGCCCCCAGCAGGCCCGCCGCCCGGACGGCCGCGTCCCTCCCAGACGCCTCCGCGTCGAGGTCGGCGGGCGCTCGTCCCGTGGAGAAACCTGTGGCCGTCTGCACGTCGTGGCCCCGCCGAGCGTGGGCCGACAGGTAGACGTAGCAGAATGTCTGCTCGCCGGCCGCCTCCACCCCCCGACTGGAGGCGATGGCCACCCGGGAGGCCGAGTCGATATAGGCGCTCTCCTCCACCGTCTCGATCTCGGGGGAGCCGAGAGCCACCCGCTCCGCCATCAAGGCCAGGGCCACTTTCTCCTGCACCGGCGTGGCCACGAGCTCCGGCCGCCAGAGGCCGGGGACCTCGGGATACGCTCGCACAGGAGCCTCAGGCAGGGCCACGTGGGGGTCCGGCTCGGAGGCCTCGGCATTGGCGGCGGCCTCACGCACGACCAGATCCAGGCCTTCGTCGCTGAAGTCGGCCGTGTAGGCGTACCCGCGCCGGTGGTCGCCCAGGTAGCGCACCCCCACCCCCCGAGGCTCCCCCGTGACCAGCGATTCGATCTCCCCGTCGAAGACCTTGATGGATGTGGTGCGCGAGTGCTCCACGTACACCTCGAGCTCCCCAGGGAGGCGCCGTCCTCGGGCCAGCACGTCGCGGGCGATGTCGAGCAGGTCGCGGGCCATCAGACGCTCGTGCCCCCTACGGTCAACTCCCGCAGACGGATCGTGGGCTGGCCGCTCCCCACTGGGACCAGCTGGCCTTCCTTGCCGCAGGTGCCTGCTTTGAGCTCCAGATCGGAGGCGATGGCGTCGAGGTTGCGCAGCACCTCCCGCCCGTTGCCGATGAGCGTGGCCCCCTTCACCGCCGGGCCCACGCGCCCGTTCTCGACCAGGTACCCTTCCGACACGCCGAAGACGAAGTCGCCTGTGGCCGGGTCCACCTGCCCTCCGGCAAGGCTCTTGGCGTAGAAGGCCTTGGGTGTGTTGGCGATCAGCTCGGCCGCGGTCGTCGTGCCCGGGGCGAAGTAGGTGTTGGTCATGCGGGGGGTAGGGCAGGTGGCGGAAGCTCTGGCGGCGACCGTTGCCGGTCGACGCCAGGCCCAGCTTCTCACCGCGCAGAAGGTCGGTGAGGTACCCCACCAGGACGCCATCCTCGATGACGACCGTTCGCTCGCTGGGCGTGCCCTCGTCGTCGATAGCGTTGCTGCCCCAGTAGCCGGCCGTGACTCCGTCGTCCAGGGCCGTGACGAAGGGTTCAGCCACCCGCGTCCCGAGCTGTCCCTCCCAGACACTGGTCTTCTTGACTATGA
Source organism: Thermoleophilia bacterium (assembly GCA_027493445.1). GTDB lineage: Bacteria > Actinomycetota > Thermoleophilia > RBG-16-64-13 > RBG-16-64-13 > JAMDDA01. Next base: position 894,721 of record JAOSKU010000001.1, read on the forward strand.
AGTCGGCCTCCAGACCGTGACCGCAGGCCTCGTGGAAGAGCACCCCCCCGAAACCGTTGGCCAAGATGACGGGCATGCGCCCGGTCGGCGAAGGCCGAGCTCCCAGCATGACCACCGCCTTTTCGGCGGCCAGCCGGGCGGCGGCAGCAACGTCGTTCTCGGAGAAGAGTTCGTAGCCCACCGGCCCAGCCACCGTTTCCCGCCCGGTCTGGATGACGTCGTCCCGCTGGGCGACTGCAGTGACGGCCAGCACCACGCGCGTGCGGTCGTCGCTGGCGTAGGTCCCCCGTGAGTTGGCCACCCACACCCGCTGGCGGCCCTCGGAGTAGCCGGCGATCACCTGGCGCACCTCCGGCGACCACGCCCGGGCGGCCTCATCGACCACCCGCACCAGGTTGGCCTTCTCGGCGGCGGCGACGTCGGCGGGACGCACGCGCACCACGTGCAAAGGAACGCTCGCACTCGCCCTCACCGCCGCCGGCTCTACGCCCGCACCGGAAAGGCCGGCGCTCAGATCGTCGGCCAGAGCCAGAAGGGAGGCTTCGTCCATGGACTCCGAGTAGCCGAAGGAGGTGGTAGGACCTTTGACCAGACGTATGGAGGCGCCCCGGTCCCGCCCCGACGAGACCTCCTCCACCTTGCCGTCCTCCAGGCGCAGGGAGAGGGAAGCACGGTCCTCGGCGAAGATCTCCGCGAAATCGCCGCCCCGGCGAAGCACACGGCTCAGGGCCTCATGGGCGAGCCCGAGGCTTAGGCCCTGAGAGTCGGCGGCCATGCGGGCAGATCGGATCGTGTCGCGCTGGAAGGTGGAGCCGACGGCCTAGACCATCACCGGGCTCTTAGCCAGTATGTCGTCCGCCACGCCCAAGAAGGGGGCGGCCTCGGGCGCCGACCCCTGCAGAGCCAGCATGGAGCCATCGTCGAAGTACAGCTCCACCTGAGGTTTCTCCTGGCGCACGAAGAAGTAGTAGTAGACCCCCGCGGCTGCAGAGCCGATCAGGGACAGGAAGCCGAAGAGCTTCAGGATGCGTTTCATCAGCCCACCACCTCCGGGTCCTCGTCGCTGGTCTCCTGCGCGTCGCGTATGCAGGTCTTCATGTCGTAGAACACCAGCCCAATCCGACTGTCCTTCTTCCCGGTGGCGAGCAGACTCAGCCCGCCCTCCGCCGCCTCGCGGACCAGGAACACCGACCCTCCGCTAGTCTCCGCTACGAGCTGCGTCAGCGGAGACGATCCCATGTCGGTGGCGCGCGCCGCGCCCAAGGCCGCAAGCTCCCCGGCCTTGCCCACCATGGTGGCTTTCAGGCTCTCGGGGAAGTTCGAGACGATGACCTCGTCACCCCGGAACAGGATGGCCTTGTCGATGTCGGTGGATATATCGAGCATCTCCTTGAAGGCCTTCTCCGCCTGGTCCTTCACGCACCTCTCCTTTCTGGCCCGGATCCAACACTGGGCACGGACCCGATGTTCCGGACGGCCAACCACATGTCGTGGAAGGGATGCACGGGTTGTAACCGCGCGACGCTGGTAGCCAATCCAGTGTATCACTACCACCGGACGCCTCGCGCGCAACCTGCGCCGCGCGGGTGTGCATCTGCCCCGCACCACCGAGCAGACTTGGCGCCGGGGGCCTTGTCCTACGCCCGCAGGACCTCGCGCACCTTGCTCACCAGGTCCACCGGACTGAACGGCTTTTCCAGCAGCCACGCGTCCGGCGGGATGAGCGCTTTCTCGGCGACCGCGCCCCGTGTGTACCCGGTCATGTAGAGGACTTTGAGACCGGGCTTTCGGTCCCCCGCTTGGAGCGCAAGCTCCAAACCGCCCATCGTGGGCATGACGACGTCGGTCACCAGGCAGTCGATGGCTCCCTCGTGCTCCTCGACTATTTCCAGTGCGCGGACACCAGACTCCGCCTCGAGCACCGCGTAACCATGCGTCCGAAGCGCCCGGCCGGCCATGAAACGGAGCATCTCGTCGTCCTCGACCACGAGCACAGTTTCGGTGCCCCTGAGATCTCGAGTGGCCGGCGGGCTGGGTCGCTCCGGTTCCTCCGGCGCCGCCCCGGCCACGCCGGGTAGGTAGATCTTGAAGGTGGCGCCCTGCTCCGGCTCGCTGTAGATCCAGACGTTGCCCCCGCTCTGCTTCACAATCCCGTAGACGGTCGAAAGACCAAGGCCCGTCCCCTGACCGGAGGCTTTGGTGGTGAAGAAAGGGTCGAAGGCCCGCGCCTGGATTCCCGCATCCATGCCAACGCCCGTATCCGTGACGGCCAGGAGCACGTGCGCTCCGGGAGTGGTGGCTATGTGCCGTACCACGTACTCCTGGTCGAGCTCCACATTCGCGGTCTCGATGAGCAGCTTGCCTCCCTGGGGCATGGCGTCCCGGGAGTTGACCACCAGGTTCATGACCACCTGTTCCAGTTGCCCGGGGTCGGCCAGCACCGGATGGAGATCAGGCCCGCACGAGATCTGCAGCTCGATATTCGTGTCGATCAGGCGGCGAAGGAGTGGCTCGAGCTCCATGATCGTGCGGTTCAGGTCGAGGATGCGAGGCTCGAGCAGCTGCCGGCGGCTGAATGCCAGGAGCTGGCGGATCATAGTGGCTGCGCGCCCGCACGCCCGGCGGATCTCAGCCAGGTCGTCTCGGCCGGGGTCCGATTCGGGCAGGCCGCCCGCCAGGAACTCGGCGTATCCGCCGATGACCGTGAGCGTATTGTTGAAATCGTGAGCGATCCCCCGGCGAGCTGCCCCACCGCTTCGAGGCGCTGACTCAACCGCAGCCGTTCTTCGCTTTCCTTGAGCGCGGTCTCCATGCGCCGCCGTCCGGTCACGTTCCGGCAGTTGACCACGATCCCCTGGACATGGGGATCGGCAAGCAGGTTGCTGCCCACCATCTCGACCACCCCCCATGATCCATCGCTCAAAGCCACCCGGCCCTCGAAACGAGTGGTGGTCCCAGGGGACACGAACAGCTCCCCGAAGGCCAGCTGAGCCCGAGGCAGATCCTCTGGATGGATCAGGTCGAAGCCGATCCGGCCGAGCAGCTCCTCCGGCGGAAAGCCCAGGACGGGCATCGCCTGGGGACTCACGAAGGCGATCTTGCCTGTGTCATCCAGGATGAACGCCGCCTCGGTGGCGTGCTCGAACAAGACCCGCAGGCGCTCTTCGCTCCTGCGCACGGCTGCTTCGGCCTCCTCCCGTTGACGCTGAAGACGCAGATGGCGCAGCCCGTACGCCAGGTCACCCGCGAGTTCTTCGAGTAGCCCTCTTTCCTCGGCCTGAAACGCGTCGGGACTCTGGGCGTAGACGCCCAGGGCGCCGATGACTCGGTCCTCCTCTCGCAGAGGAATCCCCAGCGCTGAGAAGATGCCGTGATCCAGCGCCTGCTCCCGCCAAGGGGCCAGCGCCGGATCACTCGGGACATCCCGCAACACCACAGCTTTGCCGGTCCGGATGGCCGTTCCCACGGGTCCCGCGCCCAGAGCGTCCTCGCCCCAGCCCACCGCAAGGCCCTCCAGACCGGCCCGGGCGGACCCCACGGCGGCCACCTTCCTCACGGTTCGCTGCTCGTCGTCCTCAGCAAAACCCACCCAGGCCAGACGGTACCCCCCACCTCGACCGTGCTGCGGCACACCTCCGCCGCCAGCTCGGCCTCTGTCTCCGCTCCGAGGAGAGCCTGGCTGGCCTCTGTGCGGGCACGGAGAAGGCGGGTCGTGCGACGAAGCTCGCACTGAGTCTGCTGCATGCGCACGAATACCGGGCGGATAGCCAGCACGGCGGCCAAGAACAGCACGGAGATCAGCAGGGAAATGAAGCGAGTGGGCTCGGTCAGATGAGTGATGGGGTCGACGAGCACGTTGCTCACGAAGACGACCGCCCGCCCCACCGCGCTCACGGTCAAGGCGGACGCCATGAGAAACCAGGCGAGGTTGCGGCCCGTCAGCCGGATGAGCAGGAAAGCGTAGGCGGCGGCCACCAGCTGCAGGACGAGCGTCAGGGCCACGACACCCAGCCCGAACCCATCCAATGCCGCCACGGTCTGTAAGCCTCCGATCGTAACCCAGCTCCTGCGCAGAGCGCGCTGTCACAAACAGGCTACCAATCGGCAGGCGGCGGGCATTGCTTTAGGCGGCCGTTGAAGAACGAAGCTCCGGCCACCGGGCAGCACTGGGCGGCGTCCGCGCGTTCACCCCGGATTCACACAGACCGACTACGTTTTCGTCCCAGTGGACCACGAGGTGTCATGGACACCTCAGCGCTCCACATCGGTCGCGGCTACGACCGACCACACTCCTTGCCGCCCGGCCTGGGAGGCCGGAGCCAGCACCTCCACGTTGAAGCGGTAGACCGGCACGAGGTAGTGAGCCGTGATGTCGTCGGTGTCAGGCCCATTGACACGCTCGAAGTCGAGTCCTACGTTCAGCACGCGCAGGCGAAGATCGTCGCTGGGGGCAAGTCCTCCGAGAGCCGAGCAGACCGAGCCGTCCTGCCAGGCCGGCGGGTCGGCGATCACGTCCTCTAGGGGCCGTAGGCGAACCAGGCCGTCCTCCTCCAGGTCCAGGAGGCCCCAGCTCACGCGCATCACCCGATCCTCGGGGCCGATCCTCACGGTGACGCCCCCTGGCACCTCGCCTTCCTCCCAGTGCGCTTCCTGCGGGAAACTGACGATCCAACTGGTGATGCGCTCCACCGCGCCCGCCTGCACCCGCGAGCCCCAACGGACCACCGCGGCGCCCAAGTCTGGTTGCCAGAGCCCGTGGGCCCTGAGGAAGGCCTCGGCATTCTGCCGCGCCACCGTGTCGTCGTGGAGCGCCGGCGGGTGCGGGTTGCTCAGATCCGCGCGTAGCTCCTCTAGCTGCTCCACCGCCGGGTCGCGCCACTCGAGGGGGGCGTCGACCGTAGGATGAAGCGGCGTGGCCGGCCCGAAGAACAAGTCGGTGGCCGGTAGGGGCCGGAACCGGAAGATGAGTCCTGGGAACGCTCCCGAGTACCCCTTCCACCACAGATCCGCAGTGATTTCGGCCGGGCGGGGCGGCAAGCAGCCCGGCTCATAGAGTCGGTTCCGGTAGGGGTGCATGACCGTGCGGAAGAGGCTGGGGTCGGTCCAGATTCCGGTGCCGGCTGAACTCGGAACCGCATGAGGCACGTCACCGGAACAACCTCCTCGCCTGCCATCCGCCGGCTCGTGATCGCCCGGAGCTCCTCGGCGCCATCATCTCACCTCTCTTCCAGCCGGACTGCTAGCATCTGTGCCGCCTCTCCGCGGGTCATCGGCGACCCGAGGTCGTCCTCGGAGCCGCCCGGCGGTTCGGCCGCCGCCGAATCCAGGGTCTTCACGGCGCGCGTTACCATAGTCAGCGCCTGCCCCCACGTGATGGGTGCGTACGGAGAGAAGGAGTGGTCCGTCGTCCCCCGGGTGATGCCGAGCTCGAGCCCTGCCTCCACCACCTCGTGCAGCCTCATGTGGACGTCGTCGCGGGGCCCCAGATCCAGGAAGGGCGTCTGGTTCGAGGAGAACTCCCAGCGCACGCCCTCCACGTCGAGGAGCATGCGCAGGAACTGCCAGCGCAAGACGGGGGCGTCCGGGCGGGCCAGCAGCGTGCCTCCCTCCCGGTAGCCGCGGAAGAGGCCCCGGTCGGCCAGCTTCTGGACGGCCGCCTGGTAGGGCGAGCCGGCGAGGTCGGCGAACACGCGCAGGGGCGGCGAAGGCGAGGCGGGCGCCGCCGGAGGCGCGCCCCGAGAAGCCAGGATGATATCGCTGTCGTCATAGACCCGGTTGACGAACTGGTAGACAGCGAAGGCCACCCGGCCGCCGCTCAGGCTGGGGGGTCCCCCAGAGCCACGCGCGCCGTCCCCGGGCATGGCAGGCGATCCCCCGGCTGAGCCTCCCTCGGGGTCGGCGTTCGGCGCCGTTTCGGCTCCCGTCTCGAGGTCGTAGATCCGCAGTCGCGGGCCCCACGCGAAGTATGTGTACGCCAGGAACTTTCCGTCGTCCTGCATCCAGAGGTCCCCGCCGAACGCGTCGGCGACCTTGCGCGACGCCAGCGCGGAGAGATCGCCGACCATCACCGACCAGGGGCTTTCGTGGGGCATGGCCATCTGTCCCGGTTCCGCCCAGCTCAGCCAGGCCACGCTCTCTCCGCCCAGTACCGGGCTGCGCAACGGCTGAGCCAGAGTGTGGTCGTCGGTGCGGGTGACGGTGGTCCACCCCGGGTCGGCTGTGTCGAAGACGCGCACGTAGAAGTCCCGGCTGTCGCTCTCCACCCAGGCGATGCGCCCGTCGTTGACAGAGGGACGCCCCACAGTGTTCGATGTCCGGCCGATGTCGCTCAGCTGTCGCAAGGTCCCGGTCTCATTGTCAAAGAGCCAGAGCTCCGAGTACTGATAGGGATGGGTCACGAAGGCCACGTAGCGTCCGTCGGTGACCGGGTCGGACTGGCGATAGGCGTCGTTCGTCAGCCGGCGGGTCTGCCGGCTGGTGAGGCTGTAGACGTAGATGTCGGTGGTGGCCGCATCGGGCCCTCCCTCCCAGACCACCAGGTCGCCGGCGATCTGGGGTGAACCCTGCACCCCTTCGCTTTGCGGGATGGGCTCGACCCTGTCCGTGGTGAAGTCGTAGAGGCTCAACGCGGGCGAGCCGGAAGCCAGAGAGTAGACCCACGGCGGGAGCGGCGCCGGGTGAGTGATCCACAACAGCTGGTCGCCGTCGAGCTGCGGGTCGGTCTCGTCGATTCCGTCGTCGGTCAGCTGAGTGATCGAGCCCGAGGCGAGGTCGTAGACGAGGATCTCCCAGTCGGTCCCGTCGTAGGCTTGCCAGACCAGACGCTCGCCGTCGAGCTGGGGCTGCTCGTTCATGGTCCAGTTGTGCGTCACCTGCAGGGACAGCCACCCGGTATCCGCCGGCACTGCCGCCGCGTGAGCCGGCGAGGCGAGAGGTAGGAACGCAAGGAACCCGAGAAGACCCACCATCAGCCGGCGCGTGGCCTTCATCGCCGCCTCCTTTCCCTTGAAAGCATCGCATCCATCGTCGACAGCGGGACCGGGAGCCTGTTGTCGGCCGCCCTACCGCCCGTATGGGGCCAGGATCTCTCTGAGCTCGGGCAGGGTGAAGCTGTCACCCATCGGGTCTTCATGGGCCGGGGCCACTCGCCTGAACCTACCGCCTTGCTCTCTGTATGCGGAGAAGTCCCCCAGCGGAAGCCAAAACCCAGGGAGGCTGCTCGCCCCCAAGGGGTAGTGCCGGGTACCGATGAAGACCACCTGGTCGCCGACCGCGAGTCCACCCCGATGGCCGATGCCCTCGACCTCGGGCCCGAGCGCCCGGAACACGAGCCTCTCCTTCACCGGGGCGCCTTCGCCTGTAGCTGGCAGTTCCACCGCCGGCGTGGAGCCGGCCCGCTCGAGCAGGATCTCCGCAGGCTCCACCAGGAACGTGGTGTAGCCCGGGTCATCCGCTCCGCTGCTCGGGGTGGGGGACACCTCGGTGATGGTGCCAAGAACCACGATGTCCGCTTTCTCCACCTGGGTCAGAAGATGCGTAGAACCCGGGACGGGGAATGCATAGGTCTGCGGCGCTAGAGGAGTCATGGTCGGATGCGGCGATAGGAAGGACGCATCTCCGCTGGAGTCGGAGGGCGAGGGGAGCCCGGCCACGGACAGGTCCTCCGGATCCACTGGCCCCTGCTGGACGGTTTCTGCGACCGGGGTGCTCGTCTGGCCGGATCGCGGGGTCTCCAGCGGCAGCTGGTACAGCATGACCGCGGCCGCGACCAAGCCGAGGGTCGCCAGGACCAGGAGAGAACGTTTGAGAGAAGATGTGTCTCCTCCCCCCCGGGCCGCGCCTACGGTGGGGTCGGTGGCGGCCGCGAAGATCCGATCAAGCGCAGCCTGTGCTCCAGGACTTCGTCCCTCCTGCGCCAAGGCGCGCGCATCAACGGGGTTCGCTCGGGCGAGACGGGTCATGGCCTCTGTCGTCTTCACGTGCCCTCCTTCGTGGCCGGGGTGGCCTCAGTGGTGGCCCCGGTCCCAGTCTCCGCTTCCTCCAGCGCGCGGGCGAATCGCCGGCGAGCGCGGTGGAGCCTCACTCGAGCCGTGGCTCCCGAGCAGCCGAGCACGGCGGCGACCTCCGTGGGAGACAGGCCCTCCCAGGCAACCAGGGCCAGGATCTCCCGGTCGGCCTCGGGTAAGCCCGCGAGAACCCTGTGGACGGTCGGGTCTCCGGCGGCCCGCTCCGTAGGTCCGGACTCCTCGCCAACACCAGTCCCGGCGATCTTCACGCTCAGGGCCACGTGACGCATCTCACCTCTGCGGTGGTTCGCGAGAACATTGCGCGCCGTCCCGTAGAGCCAGGGGAGAGGCGGCTCGGGCAGGTCCGCGAACCGCCGCCACACGGCGAGGAATGTCTCCTGGACCACATCCTCGGCTCCCTCGCGCGGGTGGCGGCGCAGGACAAAGGCAAGCACCGAACCGTAGTGCTGCTCGTAGACATTTCGGAATGCCGCCTTGCGCTCTTCGTCCACACCGCTCCCGGGGGCACCCAGTCCGCGGTCGCGCGACCTCGGCCGCTTACTGGCGTCTACCCACATTATGTCCGGCAATGGCTCGAGCGTTACCGGACGGGCGAATCCATCAGTCCGTTCAGGGACAGAGTGCTCTGTGTCGCGGTGGAGGGTTAGGCAGAGAGTGCTCTGTGGACGTAGTCTGTGAAGTGTTCTCGCGGCGCCACTCGGGCGATCGATCCCGGGGTGGTCTGCGACCTCTTGTCCCCCGGGGAATTGCCGCTTGGCAACGGTGACGACGCTCGGGCCCGCCGGGTTCCTTCCCGCGCCCAACCTGATCCCCAACGTACCACTGCCGACCTGGGTCCGGGAAGGCCCCGCGCGAGCCCATGCGCGCCCGGCGAGCGTTCTGGCCTACGAACCGACCGAGAGACTATCTGTCTGGACGGTGCGGGCCGCCGGCCGCTGAGCGCGATCAAGGGCGTCCCGAACCCTGCGGGCTAGTAGCTCGGGGGTGAAGGGCTTGTCCAGGAGCTCGCCTTCGCGCAGCTCGCCATCAGCCGAGACCGCGGCACGTGAGTAGCCGGACATGAAGAGCCGAGCGCAGTCGGGTTGAGACTGCACCAGCCTCGCCGCTACGTCCAGGCCGGACATTTCAGGCAGGACCACGTCGGTGAGCAGCAGGTCGAACAGTTGCTCCTCAGCCAGCGCCAGAGCCTCCCGGGGACTGGCCGCCACCGTCACCTGATAGCCGTGTTGCCGGAGCACGCGAGACACGAGCCGCCTGACCGAAGGCTCGTCTTCAAGAACCAGGACCGCCTCCGTACCGGCCTTCGTCTCGCCCTCGCGGGCTGCATCCGGCATAGGCCAATCGACCGCCTTCTCCACGCGAGGCAGGTAGACCTTGAAAGTGCTGCCCTTCCCGATCTCGCTCTCCACCCAGATGCTTCCCCCCGACTGCTTGACTATGCCGTAGACGGTGGAGAGCCCGAGCCCGGTGCCGACGCCGAACGCCTTGGTGGTGAAGAAGGGCTCAAACAGCCGCTCTTTGGTCTTCTCGTCCATCCCACAGCCGCTGTCTTGCACCTTCAAGAGAACATGAGGGCCGGCCCGCGCCCCTGGGTGGGCAGCCACGAAATCCTCGTCGAGCTGAACAGCTGCCGTCTCCACCACCAAGAGACCGCCTCCCAGCATGGCATCGCGCGCATTCACGGACAGATTGAGGACCACCTGCTCGATCTGCCCCGGATCAGCCTCCACCTCGCCGATGCCAGAGCGCAGGCGGCAGACGAACTCGATCTCCTCCCCCAGGGTCCGGCGCAGTAGCCCGCTCATGCGCCTGACGGCCTCATTGAGATCAAAAACCCGGGGCTTGAGTGTCTGCCTGCGGGAAAAGGCGAGGAGCTGTCGTGTAAGAGCCGCCGCCTGAGCGACGGCCTTCTTGATCTCCTCCACTTCTTCTTCCGGGTCCTGCCCGTCCTGACTCGCTTGGGGGATCATATCGGCGAAGCCGCCGATGGCTGTGAGCAGGTTATTGAAGTCGTGGGCGATGCCCCCGCCAACTGACCGACGGCCTCGAGCTTCTGGCTCTGGCGCAGAAGCTCCTCGCTCTTGTTCAGAGCCACCTCGGCGGTCTTGCGCGCGGTGATGTCGATCAAGAGAACGGAGAAGCCCGGCCGCCCTCTAGCAGCAAGCGGGGGTGCCGCTGAGCTCCGCCCACACCTCAGATCCGTCCCGGCGGACGATCCGTTCTTCAACCGGCTTACCTCCCGCGCCGGCTCTGCGCAAAGCCGCCCACGCCTGGAGACGCTTCTCCAGCTCCTCCCGATGGTCCACATGAGTGAGGGAGAAGAAGTCATGGTGGGGAATGGCTTCATCGGGCGCCAGCCCCAAGATTCGGCGGGCCTCAGGGTTAGCCTCCAGTATCCCGCCCTCCTGGATGAACAGAACACCGCAGGGGAGGGCATCAAGCAGGTTGCGCAGGTGCTCCTCGCTTTCCTTGATAGCCTCCTCGCTCCGACGGCTCTCGGTGACGTCGTGAAGCATCAGGAGACCACCGGATCTGCTGCCCTGCGCACGAGGGAAAGAGGAGACCAGGGCTTCGTAGATGCGGACGCCCCCTCCTCCCTGCGTCGAAACTCTCTCCGGGCTCCCGGGGGCTCCTACCCCTACGCCCGAGTTGGCAAAGGAGCATCCCAACAGATCCGCCACGTGCGAGCCGGTGATCTCTGCCCCCGGTAGACCGAGCATGCTGGAGGCCGCCGGGTTCAAGTCCACCACCCGGTCGTCGGCGTCGAGTACCAGAACGCCGTCCAGCATCCGCTCGAAGGCGGCACTCCTGGCCAGCGGCCGCAGCCCCAAGAAAAGGGCGAGCATGCGGTAGCGGGACATGGCCCAGGCAAAGGCGGCGGCCGAAATGGCAAAGGCGAAGGGGGTCGGGTCCAAATTCGGATGGGGTACCAGCCCCAAGGCATAGACGATGTTGCCCAGCCAGGGGGTCACCACCGCGACCATGATGAGGGCGGCCTGCTGCCGATAGTGCCGCGGATAGCGAAGCACGGCCCTCACCAGGACGCCGGCGCCCGCCAAGAGGAGAAGGTAGGAATAGGAGAGGTGGACCCAGAACCAGGGGCCGTGCTCGATGGTGAGAGGAGTCCAGGCGTCCCCCTCCACGAGAAAGACCTTGGCCCAGACCAGCTGCTTCGGATCGCCGGAGAGGACCAGACCGAGCGTGACTGCGGGCACCAACAGGAGCGGGACAACCCGCCGCCGAGCGAATTCCCGGCCCAGGCCCGTGTAGGTCAGCGCGAAGAGGACCCACCACACCGGTATGGTGGCTATGGCCAGATACTCGGCCCTAGCCAGGACTACTTTGAGCGCGTACCCCGGAAGAGTGGCCTCCAGGCCGTAGAGGTAGCACCAGAGGGCGATGGCTGCGGTCATGAGGGAGAAGGGCTTGCTCCCGGGCGTGCCCCTGGTCCAAGACCTCCAGGAGAGGATGCCTGCGAGAGTCCCCGCAAAGGCCAGGGCCACGTCGAAGGATGCAGTGGTAACCCAGTGCCCGTTCACTACCGTCCGTTCCGGGTCCATGGGCGAAACGTACCGCCCGGTGCGCCCAATACCCAACTATCGGCATGCAGCGCATGAGCTTGAGCTCCAGTGTCGAGGAGCGGGGTCCGGCAGTCGCGGTCCACCCTCTCGTTCCAAACGGCCCCGCCGATCGCGCAGTCTCAGTCCCCCTCTCCCCCGTGGACGAGGCGGCAGCCGGAGTGCGCAGCATGGTGTCCGTTCACTCGCCCTGACCCGAAGCGCGAAAGATCTTCTCCACCCCACTTTCGCGCACGTGGAGCGCGTCGAAGAAATCGCCCGCCTCCACGCCGGCCCGAGACGGATCGTAAGAGCCGAGAATACTGATCCCTCGGCGCTTGGCCTCCGCGCGCAGGTAGTCCTCCACCGCTCCGCCCAGACGCAGATTCCTTTCACGCAGGAAGTAGGCATAGGTGGTCGGATGGTAGGGACCCAGATAGAGGACGACCTCGATCCCGCGCCGCTCGAGGAGATCGAGCAGGGCCTCGAACTCCGCCTGCCGGTCGGCTTGGAGAAGCCCGACCCTATCGATGCCTTCGCGCCACCTGGTCGCGTAGCTGACCGCTTCGCGCTCGGTCTCTTCAGTGGAGCGATCACGCATGGCCTTGTCGTAGACGAGACTGCCGTCGGCCAGCTTCACAGCCACATCGAGAGCCGTCCCACCGGTCGGATAGAACATGGGGCGCGGCGGCTCACCCTCCACCAGCGAGCGGGCCAAACGAGAGAGGGCCTCCTGCAAGTATGAGGGCGAGAGAGCCTGTCCATACCGCAGCAAGAAGCGCCAGCGGTCCAGGGATCCGCCCCCGGGTCGCGGCCCATCTCCTCAAGCAGTGAGTCGCGCTCCCAACGCAGGCTCTTCCAGCCGGCAAGCCAGTCGGTGGCCTGAAGGTCCCAAATGTCCACACCCAGGACCACGGTGTGCGGGATGAACCCCCGCTTCAGGTACAGTTCCAGGATGGCCTCAAAGTCCTCCAGGGTACCCTCAGAGACGCTCGCGTTGAAGAAGGTAGGTCCCAACCCCGCCGCAGCTGCGTCGTCTCGGCGGATCTGCATGGCCCGGCTCGAGCCGAGCACGAGCACGTCGGGCGCCCGCTCCACTTTGGCGGCGTAGTAGCGCTGCACCAGGCGGTCGTCATGGTTGGCGATGGCGGCTACATTGCGCCCCTGCGCCAAGAGCTCGGCGATACCTCGCTCGTAACCGGTGCCACGGAAGAGGTTGGCCGGGTCGACGCCCACGGTGACCAGGCAGACCGAAAGCATGACCGGCGTCGCCCCCTTCAGCAGCCGGAGCAGAAAGGCGAACGGGCCGTCGGCGCCCGCGGACCTGATGTTTCTTCTCGGTCTTCTCATCAGAAGCGGAAGTACAGGAAGGCGTTCTGACCGAAGGCGCCCCCCACCAGGATCCACGCCACCAGCCCGTAGTAGGCGAGGCGGCGCTGCCAGGCGGTTCGGGTCGCCCACAGCCTGGACCGGAGCCCCCATTCCTCCGCCGAATCGACCAGCGCCAGGAGGGCCACGGACAGGGCCAGGAGGCTCAGTGTCCACGGCGTAAGACCGGCCTCCCGCAAGGCGGCCCAGAGCGATCCCCAGCCGTGCAATTGGGTTGCGAGGCCCCGGGGGGCGTGGGAGAGGACGTAGAGGGCGTCGTTTAGGTGGGGGGCCCGGAAGAAGATCCAGGCCAGCGTGGCCAGGATGAAGGTGATGAGCGTCTGTGCCGTGGCCCGTGCACGGGAACCCGCCCGCGGACGAGCGCGGTGCGCCGCCCCGACCAGCCGAGCGGCCCCGCGCCCGGTTCGGACGGCCAGCGACTCGGCGACTACGAACAAACCGTGAAGGGCACCCCAGATCACGAAGGTCCAGGCGGCTCCATGCCAGAGACCCGAAAGGACGAAGATCGCCATCAGGTTCATGGACTGCCGCTTCGGGGAGACCCGGTTCCCGCCCAGCGGGATGTACAGGTAGTCGCGGAACCAGGTCATGAGCGATATGTGCCAGCGAGGCCAGAACTCCCGGAAGCCCCGGGCGAAGTATGGGCGGCGGAAGTTCTCGACCGGCTCGAACCCGAACAGCCGCCCCACTCCGTTCGCGATATCGGAGTAGCCGGAGAAGTCGCAGTAGATCTGGAGCGAGAAGCCGACGATCGCTACCAGCACCGGGAGGCCCACGTGGGCGTGAAGGTCGCCGTAGAGGTGGTTCACCACCAGGGCCAGCTGATCGGCGATGACCAGCTTCTTGAAGAAGCCCAGGGCCATGAGCCGCAAGCCGGCGGAGGCTGCCTCCCGGTCGAAGGGACGGGCCCGGTCCAGCTGAGCGAGGAAATGACGGGGCCGTTCGATGGGTCCGGCGAAGATCTGCGGGAAGAAGGAGATGCTGAGGGCATAGCGGCCCAGACGGCGCTCCACGTGCGTACCATCCCGAGAGACGTCGATCAGGTAGCTCAAGCCCTTCAGGGTGTAGAAGGAGATGCCCAGGGGCAGCAGCAGGCTGAAGGAGGGCTCGCCGCCGGACGCGGATAGGCCCAGCAGGGCGGCGGCGGCCAGCAAGGATCGCTGGCCGAACTCAGCATACTTGAAGACCAAAAGGGGCAGGAGCGTCGCCGCTATGGCCGCACCCAGGAGGGCCCGGCGTCGCCGGGGGGCGAGCCACCCTGCGGCCAGCAGCCGGCCGCCCGCGTAGGTGGTGAGCGTCACCCCGGCCAGCACCAGTAGATACTCCGGGCCGACGCTGGCGTAGAGCAGATAGCTCACGACCAGGAGGGCAACCCATCTAAACCGCGACGGCACTGCCCAGTAGACGGCCATCACGGCGAAGAGGGACGCCAAGAAGAGTGGGGAGGTGAACGTCACCGCCTGCCTACCTCCACTCAGGACCGATGTTCAGCGGGCTCGTGCCGAGCTGGCAATGTCATCCTCCAGGATCGAGGCCTGGCCGGCCGTCGCCGGCGCCCACGAGCTGCGCGGGACGCGTGAGGACGCACATCCTCCTCGCCGGGCGGCCCCGCTACCGCGGGCGCCCAGAGGAACCTCAAGCAGCCCGGCAATCGCCGGCATTTCGCGCGCCGTACTGGGGAGCCAGCGAGCCAGGCTGTGATCTCCACCGGCCCCTATTTGGGTTAGTGTCCGGCAGCGGCTAAAGCGTTACCGGATGCTCGGATCAACCACCTGCCCGAGGAAGAGGATCTCGCCGCTCGGGCGGTGACGGATGAGGAAGAGGAAGGGCCGGTCAACGATCATCGCGTCTCCACCAGCGCGGGCAGCCACCACCACGGCCGACCCGGCGGCCGCCTCCGTACCCGCCTCGTCCACCGAGACGCGGGCGGCGTGGTAGGCGTCGTCTACCCAGAGACCCCCGGGGCCGTTCATGCCGGAAAGGCTTGCTCGATCGGGATCGAAGGCCTGCTCCATGCCTAGGAGGCCGTTGCAATACGAAGCCCCCGGCCCCAGGCCGCGGTGGCGTAGGCTCGGGATCCATGGACCGTGCTTCAGTCCACCCGGTAGCGGCGGATGTGGACACCATCCTCATGGAGCTCAAGAACGTAAAGGAACCCCTCGAAGCTCCCGCTGGCAGCCAACTCCCGGGCATCCTGGTTTGCGCTTTCACCCGGCAGCAGAAAGCGCTCGATCATCCTCCCACGGGCGTCAAAGAGCCAGACGGCCCGATGCAGGCTGCCTTGGGAGTCCCGGACCACACCCGAGACCATGACCCGGCAATCCCTGGGGTCTCCGTTGAGGGACTCCACCAAGCTGACCACATCGGCCTTCTCCAGCGTGTGTCCCTCCTCGAGGCCGAGGGGGACGTCATAAGGACCTCGGGGGCCAGACACACTGAGGTGAGGTCCAGCCGCTTCCGTTCCTACCCGACCCCACCAGCCCTGGCCCAGGGGGGCAAGATCTGAACGGGAGTACGTCTCGTCAAAGGGCGACCTGAGATTGGCGGTTTGGTTCGCCGAGGCAGCTTGGCCCATGTCCGCAGACGATGGCGCCTCACGAGAAGTCCGGGGCGACAGTGCCTCAAACCGATAGACACTGGCAAAGAATGTGCTTCCTCCCTGGCCCTCCACCTCTGCGTAGACGCCGCCGTAGGAGCCGGTCGACACCCCGACAAGATTCACCACTTCAAGCCCACCTGCGGAGGCCGGGACCGACCCCAGAAGCCCGGAGTCGATACGGTAGGCCTGCACCTGCCCGGTGCCCCGCCGATCATTCACGAACACGGTGGCGTCAATGCTTACCGCGACGTCTTCCGGGGCCTGAGCGTCCAGAGGGATCTCAGCCCCGGCCTCGCCTTCCGGGGAGAGAACTTGCACCTTCCCACCGGCCGGATCAAGCACGAAGAGGTACTCCTTGGGACCGACGGCCATGGAGTAGCTGCCCGACGCCTCCCCCCGGCGAGGGGGAGCCCCAAACTGACCCGGAGCCTCGCCCCAGGTTCCCCTGTAGATCACCCTCCCGGTGCGATCGAGAGCGCCCCGGGCGTCATCCTCCGTGTCTGGGTTCAGGAGTCCGCCCCCAGCGTAGGACCCAAGCTCGATCATGGTGGCCCGCGCAAGCGCTTCGTAGGTCTCTCTGCCGGCGGACACCGCCGGGCCGGCAGTCCGAGAGCTGCTCGGTTCCACTCGGAGGACCTCCCAACCCTCGGAGGGCAAACGCATGAGGATGGCCGCCCCTCCGCTCGACCGCCCATCGGGTGAGATCTCAGTTGCCTCTCCCCCACCAATCACAAGCCCGAGGAGATCGAGAAGCTCCCGGGGCGGCTCAAAGACCAAGACCGGCCGGCGCTCACCCTGGGCCTGGAAAGCCGAGAGCGCCTGCTGCGGCGCAAGCTCGTTGCCGAAGACCCAGAGAGGCTTCCACTCGTTCCAGGACGGGGTGAGATCCTGGGGGACTTCGAAGGGGTTCTCCGGCTCCTGCCAGAAGTCGGCCGACAGGCCGGCCGGGCGCTCAGGCAGCGTATCCACGTTGCCGGCCCAAAGCCCTTCAAGAAAGACGTCCCGCCAGGCAAGAGCAAGCTCCTGGGCCACATCAGGCTTGGACGGTACCGAGACGCCCCCTCCCACCACCTGGTCCTCGATCTGGACGATCGGGGGAGCCGGGCGAAGGGCGCCGTAGGCCCAAGGGGCGGCCAGAGAGATCACCCCCAGGGCGGCGACCAGGCCGACGGTTTTCCTCAGTCCACCGAAACGCCGGGCCCGACGGGTCCTAGCCTGGACCCGGCCCCACTTGCCCTCGACCGCGATGGGCGGAGCGAGATTCTTGAGGGCCCGGCGAAGTTCCGCATCGGATTGATACTCATTCATGAGATGCCTCCAGCAGTGTTCGCAGCCTGCTGCGAGCCCGGTCCAAGTGCTTGAGGGCGGACCCCCGGGAGATGCCCATACCCTCGGCCACATCGGCCACCGAGAGATCAGCCACGTAGTAGAGGGCGAGGGCGGTGCGCTGTTTGACCGGCAGTTGCCGGACGGCCCGCCACAAACGCCCGTCGGCCGTCTCGGGAAGAGCCGACTCCCGGGGTTCTTTCTCCATCTTGGCCCACAAGGCGGCGCGGCGCCGGACGGCTCTGTGGTGATCCCTGACCTGATTTACCGCCACCCGGCGGACCCAGGCCACCTGATCCTCGTACTGAGACACTCGCTCCCAGTTCAGGCACAACTTGGAGAAGGCCTCTTGTACAGCCTCCTCGGCCACCGCACTGTCTCCCGCGACTACAGCCAGAGCCCGGGACAGCGAGCGATAGTGCGCTTCAAAGACGCCTTCTGGACTGGAGTACCGGAGATGCCCGCGCTCCCGCCCTTCACCGGCCGACCGCTTTTCCTCGGATGCCGCCGAGAGAAGGCTATCGTCGGAGGGGTCTGCCGAGCGAGATCTCGGCCGGACAGTCGATTCCTCGATCTCGTGGCCTCCTTCGCAGCCGCGCTCTGCACCAGGTCGAAACCGCGCTCACACGGATAACACGATTGGAAGGGCGTTCCGATTGACACCATGTCCGGACCGCGCTTCGCAGACGCTCCTATCATCCGCGCTCGGCCCGCAACCGGTTGCCCTTTTCGCCAGGTCTTCGCGTGTCTGCCGCCGAAGCCGGGAGATGCAAGCGGAGAAGGCGTCCAACTGCCGACGAATCATCCGCGCTTAATCAACTTCACGCCGACCAGGGTGAACCACACCAGCAATAGCACATACCCAGCCGCCACCACTCCCGCGGCGAGAGGCGAGACAGACGTGCCCGTGGCGAAGTCACCGGCGAGAAGCAGGGCGTTCGCCAAGATCCCGAGGTAGGCAACAGACCAGCCCAGTCTACCGCCCTTCACCATGAGAGACGCGCTCACCAGACCTCCCCCATCAAGGACGAGCGGCCTGCCTGCCCCGTGAAGAGCAGGACCCCGATCCCGACGAAGGGGAGCGCGGCGCCGATTGCCATCCAGAGCCTTCTGACTCTTCCGAGCGAGCATCCGAGGCCGAGAAACGCCACTCCGCCGAGCACGAGGATGGCGACGTCGAGCGGATTGAAGACCCGCAGCGGGTCGGCTGGCACTTGGCCGGCCCCCGCGTTGATCTGAAAGAGAATTATCAGCCAGTTGCGAAGCCCGAGACCATCCAGGGGGACAGCCAGGCCCAGGAGTCCCAGGAGTAGCATGGCAGCCACCAGCATGGCTGCTATACCGCCTGTGCGAGTAAGCGTCGCGGACCGCGGGTCCGCGGCCTCGGCGGGTATGTCGCGCCCACGCGTCATTCTCTCCTCTTTCCCCTGGCCGTTCAAACGGTCAGGAATCGGCGTCGATCGAAGCTTTCCCCACGCACTGCTGGCTTCTGAGCTGCCCGAGCATGAAGTCGGCCGGGTTCGCGCGTGAGAGGAGCGATCCGGTTGATCCACCTGCTACTCACTCTACGCCGGCAGAAGTGCTGGAGGCGGCACCACGAACTGATGGCGGCACGCCACCTGAGGCCCCGACCCTGTTACTCTCTGGCGGGCAGGGGTAGCTAACAAGAGCGCATTCATCGAACTGCTGGGAGATGCAAAGGAAAGCCGTGGTAGTGACCGAGGCGAGGAGTCTGGCACAGCTCATGGAGGTTCCCACCCCTGTCCCCGCGCCAGGCCAGATTCGCGTCCGCCTGGCCGCTGCGGCCGTCAATCCCGTGGACGGGAAGAGTGCCTTTGGCGCCTACGGTGACGGTCCCTACCCCATTGTGCCGGGCACTGACGGCGCCGGCACCGTTGATCTCCTAGGCGAGGGCGTCACCCACTTCTCCGTAACATCGGGCACGCGTCACAGGCGAGCCGTCCGAAAAGCTGGCCATGGGCGATTCTCGTTTGTCGACCCACCAACAGCGTGCAGCGGGGCAAACAGGGCAGGTCGACGCAAGTGCTGCAACTCTTCTTCCGTGATCCCAAGCTGTCGGAGGATCTCGTGAAACAACCAGCCGCCGATCTACGGCGTCGCCGTGGATCGGAATGGTGGTAGCGCGGCCGTCCGGGTGGAGCCATCGGGGGTGCGCGCCCTTCTGCCGGACTTTCTCGAAGCCGAGCCTGCGAGCAACACGCTCGAGGTATCGGGCTTTAGCTGGCCCGCGCGAAGCTCAACTGCACATCCGGCGGAAGACGCCTCCCGGCCTCCCGGTACTCCTCGGCAATCATGTCAAACACGTTGACCAGCTCGGCGCGGGCCTCATCTGGCGTTCGCCCCCAGGCATGGCACCCGTCGATAGCCGGTACGTAGGCAACAAAGGTGCCGTTGTCATCGGGCCGAATCACTACCGTGTAGTCCAGGATCCCCTTTTCCATCTTGCTCCCCCGACCAACCAATGCCCTGTTGACTTGCATCAGCGGCCCGGGGCCGTGTCGAAGCGGTCTCCGCAGCCTCAGTGTATCACAGCCCCCCAAACCCGCCTCTCGGCTTGTACTGCTCGGCCTGGGTCACCTGGCGGGGCCGAGTGGGGATCTCTCTAGGCCCGCGGGATCCCCCCGACATCGCCGGTGAGCTTTCGTGCTGCGGAAGCACGCCCGCTGCCGCTCCCTCGGGTCTGCACTGAGGCGCGGATCCGCGCGGAGGTCCGCCCCGGCCCTCGCCTACTTGTCGGCGCCGTGGAAGCCGCACGGGCACGGGTTCACCGCCGCCACCAAGAAAACGAGGGGCCGGGACCCGTGGCCCCGACCCCTCGAGACGTGTCCGAATAGATCCAGACCTACGTCGCGGTGGAAACAGCTTACATCATGCCGCCCATGCCGCCCATGCCGCCCATGCCGCCACCAGGCATGCCCGGGCTCTCCTCGGGGAGCTCGGCTACGATGACCTCGGTCGTCAGGATGTTCTTGGCGATGGAGGCCGCGTTCTGCAGAGCCGAACGGGTCACCATGGCCGGGTCGATGATGCCGGCATGGATCATGTCCTCGTACTCGCCGGTAGCGACGTTGAGGCCCACGCCCTTTTCGCGCACCTTGACCTCGTTGACCACAACCGAGCCTTCCAGGCCGGCGTTGTTGGCCAGCTGGCGCAGGGGCTCCTCGAGGGAGCGAGCGACGATGGAGACGCCGGTCTTCTCGTCACCGTCGGCCACGACCGCCTGCACCGCCGGGATGGCCAGCACCAGGGCCACACCGCCGCCGGAGATGATGCCCTCTTCCAGAGCCGCTCGAGTGGCGGACAGGGCGTCCTCCACACGGTGCTTCTTCTCTTTGATCTCGGTCTCGGTGGCGGCCCCAACCTTGATGACGGCCACGCCGCCGGCCAGCTTGGCCAGCCGTTCCTGCAGCTTCTCGCGATCGAAGTCGGAGTCGGTGTTCTCGATCTCGGCCTTGATCTGGTTGATGCGGCCCTTGATCTGGTTCACGTCGCCGGCGCCGTCGATGATGGTGGTGTTGTCCTTCGTCACCACGATCTTGCGGGCGTGGCCAAGCTGGGAGACCTGGGTATTCTCGAGCTTGAGACCCATCTCCTCGGTGATGACCTCAGCGCCGGTGAGGATGGCGATGTCCTCCAGCATGCGCTTGCGCCGGTCACCAAAACCGGGGGCCTTCACGGCGATGCCCGTGAATGTACCGCGCAGCTTGTTGACCACCAGGGTGGCCAGGGCTTCGCCCTCCACGTCTTCGGAGATGACCAGCAGGGCCTTGCCCGACTGAATGGTCTTCTCGAGAACCGGGAGCAGATCCTGGACGGAGCCGATCTTCTGGTTGGCGATGAGGATGAAGGGATCCTCCAGCACCGCCTCCATGCGCTCGGGGTCGGTCACGAAGTAGGGAGAGAGGTAGCCCTTGTCGAACTGCATCCCCTCGGTGAACTCCAGGTCCATGCCGAAGGTGTTGGACTCCTCGACGTTCACCACGCCGTCCTTGCCCACCTTCTCGATGGCGTCGGCGATGACGTCGCCGATCTCGCTGTCGTCGGCGGAGATGGTGGCCACCCGAGCGATCTCGAGCTTTCCGGAGATCTCTTTGGAGAGCGACTTGATCTCAGCCACTGCGGCATCCACGGCCTTTTCGATGCCGCGTTTGATGGCCAGCGGGTTCGCGCCCGCAGCCACGTTCTTCAGACCTTCGCGCACGATGGCCTGGGCCAGGAGCGTGGCGGTGGTGGTGCCGTCACCGGCGATGTCGTTGGTCTTGGTGGCCACCTCGCGCACCAGCTGCGCGCCCTGGTTCTCGAAGACGTCGTCGAGTTCGATCTCACGGGCGATGGTCACACCGTCATTGGTGATGGTGGGGCTGCCGAACTTCTTGTCGAGCACGACATAGCGGCCCTTGGGGCCCAGCGTGATCTTGACCGCGTCGGCCAGCTTGTTCACGCCCCGCTCGAGCGAGCGGCGGGCGTCTTCACCATACTTGATCTCTTTTGCCATAGGTCTTACGGCCTCCTCTTTCTCAATTCTTGACTGCTTCGTCCACTGCTCTCGGCGCGCGAGGCTACTCGACCTTCGCCAGGATGTCGGAGGCACGCAGGATCAGAACTTCCTCGCCCTCCACCTTGATTTCGGTGCCGCCGTACTTGCTGAAGATGACCACGTCGCCCTCGGCTACGCCCACCGGCACCAGCTTACCGTCGTCGTAGCGGCCGGGACCCACGGCGATGACGGTAGCCTTCTGAGGCTTCTCCTTGGCCGTGTCGGGAAGAACGATCCCGCTGGAGGTCTTCTGCTCCTCCTCCAGGACCTTCACCACGACCCTGTCTTCGAGTGGCACAAGTTTCATCCAGAACCCTCCTGTTTTCCGTTTTTTTCTTTCGGCCTGCCGTCTGGCGGCTGGATGCCCGAACGGTCAATTGGCACTCTCAACTAGAGAGTGCCAATGCACGCGTATGGTATCCCCTGGCTCAGATAATGTCAAACAGGGTCACGAAGATTGGCGGCCCCATCTCCTGCCGCCCCCGGAGTCACCGCCAGGGCCAGCGACGCGCTCGCCTCCAGGGCGAGATACTCCGGGTAGGGCAGCACCGGGCCGCCCCAGGCGGCGGCCGCGATCATGGCCGCGTTGTCCGTGCAGAGAGGGGGCGCCGGAGTGACCACGTAGAGGCCGCGGGCCGCGCCCTTGGCCACGATTTGCCGGCGCAGCAGCGAGTTGGCTGCCACCCCACCGGCGATGGCCACCGCCGGTACCTTTTGTTCCTCGGCGGCCGCCAGGAGCTTCGTCACCAGCGCTTCCACGATCGATGCCCGATAGGCGGCAGCCACGTCCGCCGCCCGCGCGGCGCGCTCTTCCGAGCCCATCTCGCGCAGCAGATAGAAGAGGGCGGTCTTCACTCCCGAGAATGAGAAATCCAGGCTACCGGGGCGGCGTAGACCGACGGGGAAATCGAAGGCCGCCGGGTCACCGCGCTCGGCCAGCTGGTCGAGCTCCCGGCCGCCGGGGTAACCCAGACCGAGCAGGCGGGCCCCCTTGTCGAAAGCCTCGCCGGCGGCGTCGTCGAGTGTCTCCCCGAGCAGAGTGAACACCCCCGGCGCGTCCACCCGCACGAGCAACGTATGCCCTCCCGAGGCCACCAGGGTGACCATGGGGAAGGGCGCCGCGGAGTCCGCCAGCCAGACGGCCGCCAGATGCCCGTGCAGATGGTTGACAGGAGTGAGGGGCAGGCGACGGGCCCAGGCGAACGCCTTCGCCGTGTGCAGGCCGATGAGCAGGGCACCCACGAGCCCCGGGCCCACGGTGACCGCCACCCGGGCGACGTCGTCCAGACTCAACCGGGCACCCTCCAGCGCCTCGCGCACGACCACAGTCGCCCGTTCCACATGGGCCCGGCTGGCCACTTCGGGCACGACGCCCCCGTACTTCTCGTGGATCGAATCCTGGGAGTGCACCGCCGAGGAGAGCAGGCGGCCGTCCGCGTCCATGACCGCCACGCTGGTGTCGTCGCACGAGGTCTCGATGGCCAGGAGAGGGCCGAGACTCACGGCGTGCTCCCGAAACGCCAGATCATGATCAGGGCGTCTTCACTGTTGTCCGGATAGTAGGCCCGGCGACGCCCCACCTCCTGGAACCCGCGGCTCTCGTACAGCGCTCGGGCTTCCACGTTCGAGGGCCGCACTTCCAGCAGGACATCGGCGTGGGTCCCGGAAACGGCGGCTAGGAACTCGTCGAGCAGGCGCCCTCCCACCCCACGGCGGCGGTGCTGGGGGCGCACGGCCAGGTCCATCACGTGCCACAGATCTCCGTAGAACCGGCACACGAGGAATCCCAGCACCACGCCCCTTTCGTCCAAGGCCACCCGCGTCCAACCCGGGGTGTATCCCAGCTCGGCCTCGAACATCCCCCTCGTCCAGGGGACCCCGAACGAGGCACCCTCGATCTCGAGCACCTGATCCAGGTCGGTCCGGGTCATCTCGCGCACGACGATCAACGGCACGCTCATCACGCCCACGGATCTCGCATCTTCGTGATGTGGATGTCGGCGTCGGGGGCGCGCACGTAGACGGGAGTCACCGACTCAGGCGAGCCCCAGGCCCCAGGCACAGGCGGTCGCCGCGCGGCGCTTCCCTCGGCCCGCCAGCATGCGCGCAGCCAGGGGAGCAGCCGGGCGCCGGCCGGGCCCTCGCCTGGTTCCAGCAGGCGCTCCTGTCCCCGGACCAGGGCCGCCGCTCGCCCGCCTTCCGGGCCGCCGGCGGGCGTCCCGTTCCGCCCCGCGCGGACCATGACGACCTCCTGCAGCCGATCCGGGGCGACGGTAAAGGGCTCGCCCACCCTCCGCCACAGCCCGCGGCTGCCTGTCTCTCCGCCCGCCGGCACCTGCTGGTACACGGCGGCGAAAACCTCACCGCGACGAGCGTCGACCCAAGGGACGACCACCTCGTCGTTCGTTTGCTCCAGGGCCGCGGAGGCCACCGCAGCCAGGGTCGAGATCCCTACCACCGGGGCCCCCAGGGCCAGCCCCAAGGCACGAGCGGTGGCCACGCCTACCCTCATCCCCGTGAAGGTGCCCGGCCCGATGCCCACCACCACCGCGGCCAGGTCGGCGGGCGCCGCCGCCTTCATGGCCAGCAGCTCGTCCACCAGAGCCAGGGTACGCCGGGACTCCGAGCGCGTACCGGTCCCCCGGCGCTCGGCCACGAGCGCCACCGACTCCGCGGACACCTCCAGCAGGGCTACGCTACTACCGTCTGTGGCCGTGTCCAGGGCCAGCACCAGCCGGGCGGTCATGCGTCCGGCTCCGCGGCGGCCCGCCAGCGGGCCGCCTGCTCCGCTCCCTCGGCCCGAAGGGTCAGACGGCGGGTTCGCACGCTATCGTGCTCCAGGAGCACGGTCCATTGCGGGCGACCCAAACGCTCGAGGCCGCTCTCCGGCCACTCTACCAGGGTGACCGCCGCCGGCTCTACATACTCTTCCAGTGCCACGACGTCCTCATCAGCGATCTCCTCTAGGCGGTAGAGGTCCAGATGGTTGATCCGGCACTCCGCGCCCGCGTAGACGTTGGCGATGGTAAAGGAAGGGCTGCGGACCGTGTCGCGGACTCCCAGCGATCTCGCCACCTCCCTCACGAAGGTGGTCTTGCCCGCGCCCAAGGGTCCGTAGAGCAGGACGAGCTCCCCCGGGCGTAGAGCCCGCGCCAGCCGCCCAGCCACGCGGCCAAGCTCTGCGAGATCCACCGGTACATTCTCCACGAGAGCTCCCCCGGGGTCGCGTTGCGCGCCCGTGGAGACGCTGCTTTCCACACTTACCAGAGGGGTAGCTGCTCGGCCGGTCCAGAGCCGGCCGGGCCGTCGGCGCGCAGTGGGGCCTCGCTGGGCAGCGGGGCCTCGCCGGACAGTTGCACCTCGCCAGACAGTGGGGGGTCCGCCGCGACCCGCGCCAGCGCGTCCGTACCCCGCTCGAGCACCCGCTTCAGCTTGAGGAAGTCTTCCTCCAAAACGCTCCGATTGGCCGGGGTGTACAGCGCCGCCGCCGGATGAAACACAGGGAACACCAGCACGGGAACGCCAGCCACCTCAGTCTGCTTGACCCGGCCGCGCACACTGGTCATACCGGCTTCGGTCTGGGCGATGAGCCGGGTGGCGAAGCGTCCCAGGGTACAGACGACCCGCGGGCGGATGATCCGCACCTGCTCCATCAGGTGGGGTGTGCAGGCCGCGATCTCCTCGGGCAAGGGATCGCGGTTGCCCGGCGGCCGGCACTTGACCACGTTGGCGATGTAGACGTCGCCCCGCGCCAGGCCGATCGACTGGAGGAGCTCGGTGAGCAGCTTGCCCGCCTGCCCCACGAAGGGCTCCCCCTGCGTGTCTTCGTGGTATCCCGGCCCTTCGCCCACGAACATGAGATCGGCCACCGGGCTGCCCACACCGAAGACCACCTGGGTGCGCCCAGCGCACAGACCGCAGGCCCGGCAGTCCGCCAGCTCGGCGGCCAGAGCCCGAAGGCCTTTGCGTGCACCGGCTTCGTCGTTCATCACGGGTGCGTCCACGGCCGGCGCGCTCTCAGCACGTCGCGCACGACGACTTGCGACAGCCGGCGCAGCTCTTGCCCGACGACGGCGTGCCGCCCCCCGAGACCCGCACGGCGGAGATGGAGAGCAGGCGCTCGGCGGACGGCAGCCCGCACTCCGGACAGGTCTGAGGCTGCTCGGCGGCGGCCAGGCTCACGAGCTCCTCGAACTCGGCGCCGCAGCCGGTGCAGCGGTACTCATAGATGGGCACGGCGTGTCACCCCGAACTCCAACCTGCACGGCGCGGCCCGCCAGGGAGGCCTCAGGCTGTTGAAGAATGACGCTTCGCCGCCAGGGCGCGATGGGCGAGTGCGAGACAAGGACGCAGGAAGCGGACGTTGCAGCGCTACGTGCGCGACTGAGGACGCCGTATCGCGCCGTCCAGTGCGTTCTGGGGGCCAAGGCTTCGATCTTCAACAGCCTCCTAGGCCGGCGCGCCGGATGATTCCAGGGGCATCAAGAAGCAGAGTACCAGATAGACAAGCCCGATGATGAGGTTTGGGCCGGGCAGGAGCACGGCCACGACCCAGATCAAGCGCATGATCGTCGGGTCGATCCCCAAGTACTTGGCCAGACCGGCGGCCACCCCGCACAGCATCTTGTCGTCTCGTGACCTGGTCAACTTCCGTGTAACCATGATCCCCGCACCTCCACGTGCACGCGCCCCGGCGTCCTCTTCGCCAACGGATACGTCTCTCGTTCCGGTTTGTTCCCAGAATCCCCGGGGCAAAGCACCTTGTGCCGCCCGGGACGCGCTGCTATCCTCGCCGGGCGGCCGCGAGACCGGGACGCCTACCTACTCGGAGGCATACCTGGACGAGGGGCTGCCAGCGCGGAACGTCCGGACCCACGCGGTCGGCGACGCAGACCGCGGAGGGCCCTCACACCACGCGCGCGAGCGCACGACCGAGTCTGGTATCTGCGGGCAGAACTGGAACGGAAGGTCAACCATCGCAACACCACCTCCCTTCGAGAGGCACACCGAGAGCACCGGCGGCGGCCGCACCACCCTCGAGAGCGTGGGCGTCGCCATCGTCGGCGCCGGCCGCCTGGGAACAAGTCTGGCCCTGGCCCTGACCCGGGCCCATATCCCCTTGGTCGGCTTCGTCACCCGCACACCCGCCGGGAAGGCTCGGGCCGAGGCTCAGCTTGGTATGGCAGGCGCCGGCGACCTGCCCTCCCTGGTGGCCGCCATCCACGCCCGGCCCTACAGCCCGATCGTCTTCTTCTTGACCGTTCCCGACGGGGCCCTGCCCGCGGCGGCCCGCGAGCTGGCCGCCGCGCTGGGACCCCTGGAAGCTGGGTCCCTCTCCACTGTCTACGTGGCCCACACCAGCGGGGCCACTTCGGTGGAGGTGCTGGCCTCCTGTGCGGAGGCCGGTGCGGCTACCCTGGCCTTCCATCCCCTGCAGACTTTCTCCGACCCAGCCACCGGCCCCGAGCGCCTGCGCGCAGCCACCGTGGCCGTCACACCCGGCGAACCTGGCGACCTCCGCGCCTGGGAGCTGGCCTTGCAGCTGGCCGCGGCCCTCGGCGCCCGTCCCTTTCTGCTGCGCGAGGAGGACCGCCCCCTCTACCACGCCGCCGCGGTCCTGGCGAGCAACTACCTGGTGGCCCTAGAGCACGCGGCCGAAACCCTCTTCCACAAGGCCGGGCTGCCCGCCGGTAGGGCTCTGCCCGCCTTCCTCCCCCTGGTGCAAGGGGCCGTGGACAACATCGCCCGTCAGGGCACGGCGGCCGCCCTCACCGGTCCCTTGAGCCGGGGCGACCTGGCCACGATCCGCGCCCACCTCGACGCTCTGACCCGGTCCGCCCCTGAGTACCTGGCCCTCTACCAAACCCTGGGCCTGGCCACCCTCGACCTCGTCAAGGAACGCAACGACCTTCCACCCGCATCGATCGAATCCATGGAGGCGCTCATGAGCAGTCCGCTCCCCTTCGCTGTCCCGCGCAACCGCGAGACACCGGTCCACCTCGGCCCGGCCCCGACCACCGTCGAAGGGTCGCTGACCGTGTCCACCCAACATCTGACGTTCTCCACCCAGGGCGAAGGCGACGTGGTCAACCTCACCCACGGCTTGAATCGCATCCTGCGTGATAGCGGCCTGGACAGCGGTACCCTGACCGTGTTCGCCCCGGGAGCCACGGGCGCCGTGACCACCCTGGAGTTCGAACCGGGCGTGGTGCGTGATTTCCAGCGCCTCTTCGACCAGATCACGCCCGCCGACCAGCCCTACCGCCACAACCTGCTCCTCCAGGACGGCAACGGCCACTCCCATGTGCGCGCCGGACTTGTCGGGCCCTCGATCGTCGTCCCGTTCACAGGCGCACGCCTGACCCTGGGCACGTGGCAGGAGGTGGTCTTCGTCTGCTTCGACAACCGGCCGCGCGAGCGCAAGATCGTGGTGCAGCTTTCTGGGGTGAAGCAAGGATGAGCGTTTCCGGCGGGGGTCCGAAACTGCAGCTTGCCCTGGACTTCGTCGACCTGCCTCGCGCCCTCAAGGTGGCCGAGGAGGCCGTGCTCGGGGGTGCCGACTGGCTGGAAGCCGGGACGCCCCTCATCAAGAGCGAGGGCCTGCAGGCCGTCCGTGAGCTCAAGAACCGCTGGCCGAACCATACCATCGTGGCCGATATGAAGACCATGGACGCCGGACGGGCCGAAGTGGAGTACGCCGCTAAAGCCGGCGCGAACATCGTGGGTGTTCTCGGCGCCGCCGGCGACGCCACCATCAGGGAATGTATCGAGGCCGCCCGCAACTACGGGGCCGAGGTCATCGTGGACATGATCCAGGTGGAGGATCCGGCCGCCCGCGCGCGGGCGGCCGAGGCCATGGGCGCCCACTACGTGGGCATCCACGTGGCCATCGACGAGCAGATGAAAGGCAAGACCCCTTTCGATACCCTGCGGCGCGTGGTCGAAGCGGTCAGCATCCCGGTGGCCGTTGCCGGGGGCATCAACTCCGAGACGGCTGCTGAGGCGGTCAAGGCCGGGGCGTCCATCGTCGTGGTGGGCGGGGCCATCACCAAGGCCACCGACGCCACCGAGGCCACCCGCCAGATCAAGCACGCCATCGCCCACCTGGTGTCCGTGGAATCCCGCTACTTCAAGCGCGCCACCGGCCCCGACCTGCGCCATATGCTCCTGCAGGTATCGGCGGCCAACGTCTCGGACGCTCTCCATCGCTCCGGCGACCTGCCGGGCATCGCCCCCCGCACGCCGGGCGCCAAGATGGTGGGCCCCGCCGTCACCGTCCGCACTCACCCGGGCGACTGGGCCAAACCGGTGGAGGCCATCGACGTAGCCAAGCCGGGTGACGTCATTGTCATCGACGCGGGGGGCGTGCCCCCCGCCGTCTGGGGTGAGTTGGCCTCCAACTCCGCCCTCCAAAGAAAGCTCGCGGGGGTGGTCATCTTCGGCGCGGCTCGTGACAGCGGCAACATCCGCGAGCTGGGCTTCCCGCTCTTCTCTACTCATATCACGCCGACCGCCGGCGAGCCCAAGGGCTTCGGCGAGATCGGCGTGCCCATCCGCATCGCCGGCGCTGCCGTGGCCCCGGGCGACTGGGTCATCGGCGACGACGACGGCGTCTGCGTCATTCCCAAGGACAAGGCGGTCGAGTACACCAACCGGGCCATGGACGTGCTGGAACGGGAGAACCGGTTGCGCCAGGAGATCCTCGCGGGCAGCACCCTCAGTCAGGTTGCGTATCTGCTCAAATGGGAGAAGAAGTAGGGGTCGCCCGGGATTCGACGCCGCCCGCAGCGCCCTTTTCGATCATGTGTACGTCTATGACGAGTTCGCGCCCGGAAGGCTCGGCCGGGGGCCACCCCTGCTCCTGCGGCCATTCGAGGCAGCTACCGACCGGCTCTTCACGCTCATGAGGTGACAGAATGGGATTCTTCGACTGGTCGGCTCCGGTGTTCAAGCGGTTCCTCGACAATCGCTGGACCACCCGCGACATCGGAACGTTCAGCACCCTGCTTCGGCCAGCCGTAGAACCGGGAGGGTCCGTGCTGGACCTGGGCGGCGGTACGGGCGGTCTGGCCGTGAGACTGGCGGGAGCGCTCGGAACCCGCGTCACCATCCTCGACCCCACGCCCGCCATGTTGGACCGCGTACCGGCTCATCCAGCCCTGACGGTGCGCCTGGGAGTGGCGGAGGCGATCCCCTTCCCCGACGGTACCTTCGACGCGGTGGTGGTCTCCGACGCCATGCATCACTTCCGGGACCTGGAGATCGCCGCCTCCGAGATGGCCCGGGTGACGAGATCGGGGGGCGGTTACTCATCCTGGAGATCGACCCTGGTGGCTGGCGGCGAGCCATCGTGGCGTTCGAGCGGCTGGTGGGCGAGCCGGCCAGCTTCTTCACGCGCGAGGCCTTCTGCGCCTTCATGGCCGCTCAGGGGGTGGAAGGCACCTGTGTGGACCACGACGCGCTGAGCTATCTGTATGTGGGGACGGTCAATCACGAGTGAGGACCGCATCACGCCGCCCAGTGCGGCCGCGGCGGCCAGGCTCAGCCCACCCGTACGACCAGATTGTCGATGAGGCGGGTGCCGCCAAACCACACAGCCAGGGCGAGCAGCACTTCGCCTGCGAGGATCTCCAAGGGTTGCAGGGTGGCCGTGTCCACCACCTCGACGTAGTCGACTCGTCCATGGGGCGACTGGGCAAGCACCTCGAGGACGTCCCGCACGACCAGGCGGGCGTCCCGCTCCCCCGAGGCGATGAGGGCTTCGGCGCTTCGCAGGGCTCGGTAGAGGACCGGGGCTTCCGCGCGCTCCTCTTCCGTCAGGTACACATTGCGCGAGCTTAGGGCCAGGCCGTCGGGCTCGCGTACCGTGGGGCACACGACCACCTCCACCCCCAGGTCCAGGTCGGCGGTCAGGCGGCGGATGACGAAGGCCTGCTGGGCGTCCTTCTGCCCGAAGTACGCCCGATCCGGCCGGCAGATGCCGAAGAGCTTGGTCACGACTGTGCTCACCCCCCGGAAATGGCCGGGACGGGAAGCTCCGCAAAGATGCTCGGTCAGGCCCTCGACGTCCACCCAGGTAGCGTGACCGGGCAGGTACATCTCCTCGGGCGGCGGATGGAAGACCAGGTCGACTCCCTCCTCCTCGGCCAGAAAAAGGTCGCGTTCCAGGTCGCGCGGATAGTGGGAGAGGTCCTCATTCGGCCCGAACTGGGTGGGATTGACGAAGATCGACATGACCACGAGGGCGTTCTCCTGGCGGGCCCGGCGGGCCAGCGACAGATGGCCTTCGTGCAGGTAGCCCATGGTGGGCACCAGGCCCACACCATCTTCGTCGCGGGCCGTGGTCGCCTCCGCGGCCGCCCGAGCGGCCGCCACCGCTCGGCGCACCTCACCCTTGGTCTTCAGCAGGCGCACGCGTCCCCCCTCCTCGCAGATCCTGGAGGCTGGGCACCCCGTGCAGCCCCTCCGCCAGCCTGACAGCCCGCCTGATCCCAGCCGCCACTGCGTCGGCGGCCGCCGTCCCCAGCTGGAACACGTTCGAGGGCGCGGAGCCCGTCGAAAGCACGAAAATCGCGTCGCCGTCCACCGGCGTGTGCACCGGGGAGATGGCCCGGGCCAGTCCGTCGTGAGCCATGCGGGCCACCTGCGAGCATTCGATCTTGCTGAGCGCCGCGTCGGTCACCACCACCGACAAGGTGGTGTGCTCCGCGTTGGCGTTGAAGCGAGGATGATCGCGCAGGGTCATGAGGTAGGCGTGGGTATCCAGGAAGCACGTCGGGGCGACCCCAGGCTCCCCGCCGACGTAGTCTACGAGGGCTCCGGCCAGCACCGAACCGTCCTCGGCCACCACGTCTCCGAAGGCGTTCACCACCGTGAAGGCACACACGGAGGCCTCGCTGGGAAGACGCACTCCGGTCGCTGCGAAGCCCGCTTTCATCCAGCCCTCGTCCCCCAGGATCTTGCCGACCGTGGCTCCGGTACCCACGCCGACACAGCCCTCCTCCACCAGGGCGGAAGCGCCGGCCGCCGCCCGGTACCCATCCTCCATGCGGGGACGGATGTGAGCGTAGCCCAGACCCAGATCGTAGATGACGGCCGCCGCCACCAAGGGCACGCGGCCGAAGGGGGTCTGATACCCGTGGCCCTGCTCCTCCAGGTAGGCGACCACACCGTCGGCGGCGGCCAAGCCGAAGGCGCTGCCCCCGGTGAGGAGCACGGCGTGCAGCTCACCTACCGAGGAGTACGGCGAGAGGATGTCGCTCTCGCGGGTACCCGGGGCTCCGCCGCGCACGTCGAGGGAGGCAACCGCTCCCCCGGGCACGACGATCACCGTGCAGCCGGTGCCATCCGCCCGATTCGTCGAATGGCCAACGACCACTCCCTCGATGCCGATCTCGAAGCTCATTGCCAGAGGCTAGCGCGAGTTCTTGCGCATGGCCTCCAGGAACTCGCTGTTCGACTTCGTATCCTTGAGCTTGTCGATGAGGAGCTCGATGGCGGCGTTGGGGTCGAGCGCATGGAGCACCGAGCGGAGCTTCCAAACCATCTTGGCCTCGAGCGGCTCCATGATCAACTCCTCCTTGCGCGTCCCGGACTTCTCGATGTCGATGGCCGGGAAGATGCGTTTGTTGGCCAGCTGCCGGCTTAGGTGCACCTCCCAATTGCCCGTGCCCTTGAACTCTTCGAAGATGACCTCGTCCATGCGCGACCCGGTGTCTACCAGGGCCGTCGCCAGTATAGTGAGCGAACCGCCCTCCTCGATGTTCCGGGCCGCCCCGAAGAACTTCTTCGGAGGGTAGAGAGCCGTCGAGTCCACCCCCCCGGACAGGATGCGACCCGAGGCGGGCGCCGCCAGGTTGTAGGCGCGGGCCAGACGCGTGATGGAGTCCAGGAGTACGACGACGTCCCTGCCCACCTCCACCAGCCGCTTTACCCGCTCGAGCACGAGCTCGGTCACCTGCAGGTGGTTCTCAGAGGGCTGGTCGAAGGTCGAGCTCACCACCTCGCCGTTCACCGACCGCTCCATGTCGGTGACCTCCTCCGGACGCTCGTCCACCAGGAGCACCAGCAGGTGCACCTCGGGATTGTTGGTTGAAATGGAGTTGGCGATCTCCTTAAGGATGGTGGTCTTACCCGCCTTCGGGGGAGACGATGAGTCCCCGCTGCCCCTTGCCGATGGGACAGACCATGTCCATCACTCGGGGGGCGATGCGATCGGGAGTGGTTTCCAGGCGGAGGCGGTCCTCGGGGAAGAGAGGCGTGAGCTGATCGAAGGCGGGCCGATGCCGGGCCTGTTCCGGGTCCAGGCCGTTCACCGTCGAGATCTTGAGCAGAGCGTGGTACTTCTCGTTGTCCTTGGGCGTGCGCACCTGGCCGTTGATCTCATCACCCCGGCGCAGCTTAAAGCGCCGGATCTGCGACAACGAGACGTAGATGTCGCTGTCGGATTGGGTGTAACCCTGGGTGCGCAGAAATCCGAAGCCGTCGGGCAGCACGTCCAGGAGGCCAGTCCTGAACTGCAGGCCGCGGTCGGCCGCCTGCTCGTTCAGGATCCTCATGATCAGATCCTGCTTCGAGTACTTCCGGTAGTTCTTGATGCCCAGCTCCGCCGCCACCGTGTGGAGGTCGGAGACGAGCTTCGGTTCGAGCTCTGCTAGCTCCATCGTTTCCCCTCGTCGTATCTGTCGATGTTCGTGGTGTTCATCTCGTTCAACCTTCGCCTCCGTGCATGTTCTTGAACCGGTTCTTCCGGTCTCGTCGTGCGTGTCAAAGCCGGATCGCCCGGCGTTCGTCTGTGAAGAGGTGTATGGTGTCCACGAAGCGGACCCAGCGGCACCGGGTGCACATGATCAGGGTCTGCGTGCGGGCCCCGTCGCGGAAGTAGTTCACACGTTTCAGGAACTCACCCTCGGTGACGCCGGTGGCCGCGAAGACCAGGTCACCCTTGACCAGATCTTCAGTGGTCAGCGTCTTCTCGATGTCGTCGATGCCGTACGCGCGCGCCTCCTCGACCTGCCGGCGAGTGAGGGGCCACAACTTGGCCCGCATCTCGCCGCCCAGACAGCGAAGGGCCGCAGCGGCGATGACCCCTTCGGCCGCTCCGCCGATGCCTATGTACACATGATCGCCCGTCCCGCTGACGGCCGCCGCGATGCCGGCCGTGATGTCGCCGTCGGCGATCAGCTTGATACGGGCTCCGGCGCGACGGATCTCAGCGATTAGGTCCTCGTGCCGCGGCCGGTCGAGGATGATCGCGGTGATCTCGCCCACCCGGCGCCCGTAGGCCTTCGCGATAGCCTGCAGGTTGACGGTCGCGGAACGGTCGATGTCGATGACGCCCGCGGCCCGAGGACCCACGACGATCTTCTGCATGTACATGTCGGGCATGGCCATGATGCCCCCTGGTTCCCCCGCCGCCAGCACGCTCATGGCGCCGGCCTGCCCCCGAGCCAAGAGGTCGGTGCCCTCCAGTGGATCCAGGGCCAGATCGCAGACCCGCCGGCCGTCACCCACCACCGTCCCCCGCTTGAGTGGGTTGTCTGCAGCGGCCTCCGCCTCACCGATGACGACCGTGGCCCGCAGGTCCAATCGCTCCAGAGCGGCCCGCATGGCCTCGCCGGCCGCGCTGTCGGCGGCTGGCCCGTCGCCCTGACCCATCCAGCGGGCCGCGGCGAGCGCGGCCGCTTCGGTCGGCCCGATGAACTCCGAGCACATGCACCGGCCGTCCCGGTCTTCTCCGCCCGCCGCCCGGGAGATCGTCGTCTTCTCTCCCACATCACCCACGGCGGTTCGAACCCCCTTCGCCGGCCTCCACCAGAGCAGCACCGGCCAGGGACGAATCCTGCCTTGCTATGAGATCGTAAAGGGCGTCCACCACCAGACCCACGGCGTCGTCCACATTGACATTGTCGATGACCAGCGTCCCCTCCTCCTCGGCCCGGGCCAGGATGAAGTCCTGGATCCTGCGGATCCCATCAAAGTGTTCCAGGTAGCGGATAAAGGGCCGCCGGCCGTCGGTCTCGCGGTCACGCACCAGAAAGTGACTGCGGTGCAGATCGGTATCCTTGACGGCCACGATCATGTGCAGCACCAGGGCCTTCTCCCAGTCCTCCATGGGGATGAACCCGGGGACCAGGTGCACACCCTCCACCACCATGGCCGTCCCCTCGTCGATCGCCCGATCAACGACGGCCCTCACGCCCACGGTGACCATCTCCACCTGCTCGACGAAGGCCACCAGGTTGGGGTTGAGCTTCTTGCCCACAGGGACGCGTATGGCCGCCCCGGCGTCGAACGACGAGTAGTGGATGGCGGGCATGAGGGCCGCCGAGAAGAACGTGCGCATCACCTGTCGTATCGCGTCGGTGGAGATGGTGCGCACGATCCCCAAGCGGTTGGCGATCTGGCTGGCGATCGTGCTCTTGCCCACCCCGGTCGCACCGCCGATCAGCACGATGAGCGGTCGATCCTGCTGGCCCAGATGATGCCACTTGCGGTAGCGCCGTAGATACTCCGGGCCTTCCATCTCCGCCAAGACACCGCCGACCTTCTCCTGGAGATCGACCACCCCGATGTCGTAGACTCCCTCTTCACGCAGCCGGCTCTCGACGGACATCGCGACCTGATAGGCCCGGTCGGGAGGCAGTCCGGTCGCCGTAAGCGACTGCGCCAGCAGGCCCTTGGAGAAGGGTATGCCGTGACTCTGGCTCACAATGCGTATGGCCCGGCTGTGAACCGCCCTGATGCGTTTCTCGCTCACACCGCACCCGCGTATCTCTCTCGGGCCACCTCGGCCAGCTCCAGGCAAAGGCCTGCCAGGTCGCCCTCGCGGGCGGGCGCCACTTCGACCGGCAGGTTGTCGACGAACACCACAGGCACGCCCCGCATCTCGGCGGTCTCGGCCACCACGTCGATGGCAGCCGCCTTGATCTCCGTCAGATAGATCTCGGCCTTGCGCGCCGTCGGGGCATCCAGGTCGCGCATCAGCGCGGCTCGGTTCGAAAGGCTGCCCGAGAAGGCCGTCACCCGGCATCCGTGGCGCTCCTCCAGATGCCGGCGCAACGTGCTTTCGAGCTGCAAGGGCGCGGTGGAGAAGAAGGCCACGGCGCGTCCTTGCACCGGCTCTGCGGGGAAGGGCCGGAACACCGCCGGGATCGCCGGCATGCCCGGGCGCAACTCCCTCGCCTCTTCGAGGATCCGCCTCACTGTCTCCCGATCCGCCAGTGGCTCTTCGGCCATGGTCAACACCATCGCATCGCTCACGAGGACCCGGTAGGTCCCCAGGTATCCGGCGACATAGTCGACCGGTTGGTGCGCTCCCGCGACCAGCAGGCGCGCGTCGGTGGCAACGGGCGGAATAGCCGCCCCACTGCCTTCGAAAATGGTCAGCTCCGCACCCAGCGAGGCGGCCACGGCGGCCCCCTCGGCCACGTTCGACACGAAAGGTTGCCCGGCCAAGCCGCCTCCACATCGCCGGCACCCCACAGTGGTCACCCGGCTGAGGACGGCGTCCTCAAAATGGTCCGATGCCGCGTGGCGGCCCTGCCGGCTCCAGGCCAGCAACTCCGCCGCTCCCAGCACCCGCCCCAGGCCATCGATGACCTCAGGATACGAGGGTCCACCACGCCCCATGGGGACGATGACCACTCCGGGAGAACCCTCGGTCCGAGGCCCCAACGCTCCCTGGATGGTCCGCGCCACGAAGCCACTCAGGGCGGTCTTACCTACGCGTTTCGCCGTTCCGATGATGGAGAGCGACGGGGAAGCGGAGAGGCGGTCTAACCGTGGGGGTGTGAAACGAAAATCTGACCCTTCGTATGCGACGTTCCGCGACAGTGCGAAGCTGATCAGCCGGAACCTCTCGCGATACCCTACCACAGGCTCATCGCTGACGTCAACGACCACCTCCGGGCGGTATCTCTCGATGCACTGCAACAGGGCGGAGGCGGCGTCGGCGGCGAAGACGACCGGCAGCCCATACAGCTCGCGGGCCATCCCGGCCAGATCGTCACCCCTGATCTTCTCGGTCCCCCCAGAAAGACGGCGGCCCGGAAGTCGTAGCGCCCGCCCAGTTCCGTCAGGGCGTCGGCCACGACCGCCGGGTAGTGCTCGCCATCGATGAGGGCGACGGCGACGGGCCGGCGCTCAGGCGTCGGTGATGATCCGGTCGAGGTGGAAGTCATGGCGCGTGTACGTCAGGGCGTCGGCGTCGAACTCCACGATGACCTCCCCTCCATGGAAGGGATAGTTGCGGGTGATGATCACGTGCTCACCTTGGATCTCCACGACGTTGTAGCTCGGCTTGGTGTTGCCTCGCAGGCGCAAGGTGCTCACCGTGCCGGTGTTGACCACGAACATGTCCTCCAGACGCCAGGCGTAGGGCACGTGCTTGTGTCCGGAAAGCACCAGTTTGACCCCGGCCTCGATCAGCACCTCGAGCACGTCGCCGGCGTCGTAGACCACATTGCGTTCTCGCCCGGTGCCGGGCACGGGCAGCAGGTGGTGGTGCAGGCAGAAGATCTTGAAGTCGCCGGGACTCTGGGCGAAGGTGTCGCGGATCCAGGCGTAGCGGTGCCGGCCGATGCGACCATAGTCCAGGTCGGGCTCCGTGGAATCCACTCCAGCCAGCGTGATACCGCTTCTGCGGATCACCGAGTCCCGGTTGCTGAAGAGCTTCTCGAAGTGCATGTAGCCCACGTTGCGGCTGTCGTGGTTGCCGGGCATGACCAGGATGTGAGGGCAGTCGAGCTTGTCCAGGTACTCGCGGGCCTCGCGGAACTCCTGCCGGTAGCCCATGTTGGTCAAGTCGCCGGTCACCACCACCACGTCGGGAGCCAGGTCGTTGATCTCGACCAGCGTGCGGTTGAGCAGGTTGGGCACGAAGTACTGGGATCCCGTGTGGATATCCGAGAAATGAACGATCCGGGCCTGCCGGGTCTTCGAGGTCATGAGTCTGCCGCCACTTCTTCCACCACTCCTTCCGTGTCCCGCGCCCGTCCGGGCCGCTACTCGAGGCGTAGACGCCCACCCGCAAAACCGTCGCGCAGACCGGAGGCGATGCCCCGACCCACACCCCGCAGCACGTCGCCCGCCTCGACTCCCAGAAGCCACGACAGGGGGTCGCCGCCGTACTCGGGTTCCAGGTACGTGACCCCATAGTCGTCGACCGGCAGCGCGGCCGCCAGGGCCGCCGCATCCAGGGCATCCCGATACGAACCCAGCCGGTCGATCAGCCCCAGGTCCAGGGCTTCCTGTCCCGGGTAGGCAAGCCCGGTGGCCAGCGCGCGTACCTGGTCTTCGTCGAGGTTAGGCCGGCCCGCGGCCACGTCGGCGATGAACTGTTCGTAGACCGCATCCAGCTGCCTCTCGAGGATCGCCTTCTCCTCGGAGGTCATCTCCCGAGTCGGATTGCCGATGTCCTTGTACTTCCCCCGAGTGAGGACTGTGTAACGAATTCCCACCTTGTCGAGCAGTTCCTGCAGATTCTGGGCCTCGAGGATGACCCCGATGCTTCCCACCACGGAGGCCGGCGCGGCCACGATGAGGTCGGCTGCGCTCGAGAAGTAGTAGGCTCCCGACGCGTCGATGTCGCCTACCGAGACCACCACCGGCTTGCTCATCGTCTGAACGGCCCGGTAGATCTCCCAGGCGGCGGCCGGACTGCCGCCGGGACTGTTGACCCGCAGCACCACCGCGTCGATACCGTCGTCGTGGTCGGCATCGCGCAGGGTTTCGGCCGTCCAGATGGGGTCGATGCCACCCCCGCCGAAAAACGAGGCGTCGCTCGACGCCAAGATCACGCCGTCAAGCTCGATGACCCCGACGGTGCCGCTCCCGCCGGTCCGGCCGTTCCCACCGCCACCAATCCAGACAAGCAAGCCCACCGCGACGGCGTAGACGACAGCCAGGGCGATGACGATCCCCAGGACGATCTTCCAGCCGCGGGACACGCCGCTAAAGCACTCGGATTGTCATGGGCCGATCCTTCACCACCGACAGGCCGGCGATCTGGTCGATAGCCGCGAAGAAGCCTCTCTCTCGCGTGGGGTGGGTGATGAGCACCAACTCGGCGTCGTCCCCCGGTTCTTCTGGAGCATGCTCTCGATGGAGACGTCGTGCTCCCCGAAGGCGGAGGCGATCCGAGCGAGCACCCCGGCCCGGTCTTCCACGCGCACCCGGATGAAGAAGGTCGACACCACCTCGTCGTCGGGCAGGAAGTCGAGCACCTTGTAGCAGGAGCAGTTCTGCAGGAAACCGGCCGTCTTCGTGCTGGCGATGGACACGATGTCGCTCACCACCGCCGACGCTGTGGGGATGCCTCCCGCTCCGGGCCCGGTGAGCATGATCTCGTCGATGGCGTGGCCCCGCAGATAGACGGCGTTGTACGAGCCGTTGATGGAGGCCAGTGGGTGAGCAGCCGGCACCAGCGTCGGGTGGACCCGCACATTCACCCGCCCGTCGATGAGGCGGGCGGCGCCGATCAGCTTGATCACGTAACCCAGGTCCTTGGCGTACTGCACGTCGCCGGCGGTGATCTTCTCGATCCCCTCGCGGGCCACGTCGGCCATGGTCACGCGGGAGTGGTACGCGATGGAGGCCAGGATGGCCATCTTGGCCGCGGCATCGTGACCGGCCACGTCGGCCGTGGGATCGGCTTCCGCGTAACCGAGCTGCTGCGCCCGGGCCAGCGTATCGAGATAGTCGCCCTCACCCCGGTACATAGCCGTGAGGATGTAGTTCGTGGTGCCGTTGACGATGCCGTAGACAGTGTGGAGGTCGGCGGCGATCATGCTCTCGCGCATGACCTTTATGACTGGGATGGCTCCGCCAACCGAGGCTTCAAACCGGATCTGCCGGCCCTCGTCTTTCGCAAGCTGGAACAGCGCCGCCCCTTTGTTGGCCAGCAGCTGCTTGTTGGCGGTGACAACGTTCTTGCCCCGGCGCAGGGACTCCTCCACGTATCTGAAAGCCCAGTCGATGCCGCCGATGAGCTCTACCACGATGCCGATCTGGGGATCGGCCATGATCGATTCGAAGTCGCTGGTGAAGAGCTCGGCGGGAGCGGCCACCCCCGCCTTGCTGAGGTCGATCTCGAGGATCTTGCCCACCCGCAGATCGACACCGGTGGCCTCCAGGATGGCATCGTGCTCCTTCTCGATGAGCGCATACACGCTCGAGCCGATGGTGCCAAAGCCCAGGAGACCTATGCGCACTGTCATCCCTTCCGCCATCCTGTCACCCCTATCCTTGGAACGGACGCTGCTTGGCGATCAGGTCGTCATATGTCTCGCGCTCCACGATGGTGCGGACCGCCCCGTCCTTGACCATGACCACCGCCGGCCGCGGGTTCCCGTTGTAGTTCGAGGCCATGCCGAAGCAATACGCCCCGGTGGCCGGCATGACCAGGATGTCGCCCAGCTCGGGGCGGGCGATCCGGGCGTTCTTGACGAGCACGTCGCCGCTCTCGCAGTGCTTGCCGGCCACGGTCACCACCGTGTCCGCCGGGGCGTCCGCCCGGTTGGCG
The DNA here is from genome assembly GCA_027493445.1 of Thermoleophilia bacterium. Taxonomy (GTDB): domain Bacteria; phylum Actinomycetota; class Thermoleophilia; order RBG-16-64-13; family RBG-16-64-13; genus JAMDDA01. The sequence continues at coordinate 934,700 of JAOSKU010000001.1, forward strand.
ATCATCGCCTCGTACCGGGCGTCGTAGAGCATGGGGCGCAGGTTGTCGCTCATGCCGCCGTCGACGCTCACGTAGGTGCGGATACCAGGAATCTCCTTGATGGTGCCCACCGTGTACGCGGTCACGCCCGCCTTGGCCACGATGGAGCGACCTGGCTCCACCAGCACCCGGGGAACAGGCAGGCCCACCCGGGCCATCTCCTGGCGCACGCCGCTCACCTTGCCCTCCACGTACTCCTCTATGGTGACCGGGGTGTCCTCCTCCGTGTAGCGGATGCCCAGCCCACCGCCGATGTTCAGGTACCGGCACTCGAAGCCGAAGGCCTCGTGGGCCTCCTTCACCAGGTCGACCAGGATGGAGATGGCTTTGCGGAACCCCTCCAGCTCGAAGATCTGGCTTCCGATGTGAGCATGCAGGCCGGCGAGCTCGAGATGGGGAGCCTCGAGACCCCGCCGGATGGCCTCGGCCGCATGCCCTTCGGTGAGACCGAAGCCGAACTTCGAGTCGAGCTGCCCGGTCTGGATGTAGGAGTGAGTATGCGCCTCGATGCCTGGCGTGATGCGCAAGAGGATCTTCTGCACGCCCCCGCGATCCGCCACCATGCGCTCCAGCGTGTCGAGCTCGCTGAAGCTGTCGACGACCACGTAGCCCACTCCGTTGGCGAGGGCGTACTCCAGCTCCCACCGGGTCTTGTTGTTGCCGTGGTAGAACATTCGCTCGGTGGGAAAACCTGCCCGCAGCGCGGTGTGGTACTCGCCCCCCGAGGAGACGTCGATGGAGAGGCCCTCCTGCTCCACCAGCCGGCACACGGCGAGCGTGCAGAACGCCTTGCTCGCGTAGACCACCTCGAAGTCGTCGGTGCGATCCCTGAACGCCTGCATGAACTTGCGGCACTGGTCGCGCAGGGTCTTCTCCTCGTAGATCATGAGGGGCGTGCCGTGCTCGGCCACCAGATCGATCACGTCACAGCCATCGATCTGGAGGTGGCCGGCGGCGTTATGGACGGCGTGTGCTGGGTAGATGAGGGTATGCGTCATGGATCTCTCCAGGCCTCTGTTTGCGCGCTACGGTACCATACGCCGCGGACGGCTCCCACTGCGCGGGCCGCTCCCCCCGCCCTCCTGAGGCCATGCTCTGCCCGGTTGCTCGAGGAGGCACAGGCGCCCTCTGATAGAATCCCTGCTGGAACATGAACGAAGAAACGCCTACCTTCGCGTACTACCGGGGCAAGAAGCCGCCTCGCTTCGCCACCGCAACGGAGCGCGAAGTGGCCAAGATCCTCGACTACTACCGCATCCCCTGGGAGTACGAGCCCCGCACCTTCATCCTGGAGCGCGACACCCACGGCAACATCCTGGAGGCCTTCACCCCCGACTTCTATCTCCCCGAGCTTGACCTCTACCTGGAGGTCACCCAGATGAAGCAGTCCCTCGTGACGGCCAAGAACCGGAAAGTGCGCAAACTGCGCGACAGGTACCCCAAGATCCGCATCAAGCTCTTCTACAAAAAGGATTTCATCCAGCTGGCCAAGAAGTACAACACAGTACCCCCGCGATGAGCACGGTGCCCGAGACCGCCGATCTCGTCGGCCCCGTCTATTTGACCGCCGCCGACCTGGATCGACGCGTGCGCGAGCTGGGCGCCGAGATCACGCGCGATTACCAGGGGGCCGACCTGCTTCTCGTGTCGGTGTTGAAAGGCGCTATCTTCTTCATGGCCGACCTGGCCCGCGCCATCGATCTCCCGCTGGAGATGGACTTCCTGGCCATCACCTCGTACCAGACCGACCAGGCCACCGGCCGGAACAAGGCCATCCGCTTCCTCAAGGACCTCGACCGGCCTCTGGAGGGCAAGGATGTGCTCATCGTCGAGGACATCATCGACACCGGGCTCACGCTGCACTACATCATGCGCAACCTGGCCCTGCGCGAACCCCGTTCCCTGGAGGTATGCACGTTGCTCGACCGGCCCTACCGGCGCCTGGCCGACATCACCGTGCGCTACTCGGGATTCACCGTGCCCGACGACTTCTTCGTGGGCTACGGCTTCGACCACATGCAGCGTTTCCGGAATCTGCCCTATCTGGCCCACCTGCTGATCTGATCTCCGCCCTGGCCCGCACGATGCTCCGCATCCGTACCGAGAATCTCCGTTTCCGCAGCGGCCCGCCGGCCCGCCTCCGCAGCGGCGGCCAGGACGGTCCCGTCCTGGCCGCCACGCTCTACCTGCCCGCCGCGGTCAAGCGAACGGGCCTGCCCGCTGTGGTCGTCGGCCACGGGGCCGGAAGCCATCGGGGGCGGCACGAATCGTTCTGCCGGCAGGCCTGCGACAAAGGCCTGGCCGTGCTGGCCATAGACTTCCGAGGCCACGGGGAGAGCACCGGTACCATGGACGGTCCCCTGGAAGAGGACATCCTGGCCGCCACGGCCCTGCTCCGCAGCCACCCCCTGATCGACGGCCGGCGCATCGGATATCGCGGGTCGAGCATGGGCGGGTACTACGGGTTGCTGGCGGCGGCCGGCGGCGGTCTCGCCGCCGCGGCCCTCGTCTGCCCGGCAAGCGAGGCGGAGCTCCTGCAGGGCCTCGACCGGCTGGCCGCTGACGCCGGTGCCTTCGCGGGGGACGGGCTGTCGGTACGCCTGGCGCAGGAACCCTTGCGGGCCTACCTACGCGCCCATTCCTCGCTCGCCGCCGCCGAGGACGTTGCTTGCCCGGTCCTGCTTCTTCACGCCCGCGGGGATGAGGCAGTACCCTTGAGCCACAGCCTCCACCTGGCTGCCCACCTGAGCGGGGCGGTCGACTTGGTGATCGCCGCCGGCGGCGATCACCGATCGATCCAGGCCTCGCCCGCCATGCACCGGCGGGTGGCCTCCTGGTTGCGGGAGCAGCTGGGCCAGCCCTACAGGTTGTCCAGGTAGTGCTGGATCCATTTGGCGGCCAATGCGCCCTCGGCGGCCGCCCAGACCACCTGCTTGAGGTCGTTCACCCGGCAGTCGCCGGCGGCGTAGATGCCGGAGCTGGTGGTCTGCAGGTGGTCGTTGGTCACGATGAAGCCCTGCGCGTCCAGCTGGGCCGTGCCCTCGAGAAAAGCCGTGTTCGGCCGTTGGCCCACGTAGAAGAAGACTCCGTCGACCTTGATATCGTGGAGCTCCTGCTTGTCGGTGAACTCCACGTACATGGATTCCACCCTGTCCTCGCCCCGCACCTCACGCAGCTGACAGGTCCAGAGAATCTCGATCTTGGGATCGGCCTCGGCCCTCTGAACGTAGATCCAATCGGCCCGCAGCTCATCCCGGCGGTGGACGAGGTAGACCTTGCGGGCGAAGCGAGTGAGGTAGAGTGCCTCTTCCACCGCGGAGTTGCCCCCGCCGATCACGGCCACCACCTTGTCCTTGAAGAAGGCCCCGTCGCAGGTGGCGCAGTACGAGACACCCCGCCCCCGGAACTTCTCCTCGCCGGCGCAACCCAGGCCCTTTGGGTCGACTCCGGTAGCCACCAGCACGGACCGAGCCCGGTACGTGCCCTCCGCCGTCACCACCTGTTTGACCGTGCCAGGCACGACCTTCTCGACCTCCTCGATCTCTCTCACATCAGCCCCGAAGCGGAGGGCCTGCTGCTTCAGGTGCTCGGCCAGCTCGAAGCCGCCGATACCCTGGGGAAAGCCAGGATAGTTCTCGATAATGTCGCTCATGGCCACCTGCCCCCCGGCCATCTGCCGCTCGAGGACCAAGGTCTTCAGCCCAGACCGGGCTGTGTAGATGGCCGCCGTCAAGCCGGCGGGGCCAGCGCCGACGATGGCGACATCGAAGTGCTCTGCGCTGGTCTCAGCCGCGGGGTCGTTCACGTCTAGCGGACGCATTGCACGTACTTCAGGAAGATCTCGAAGGCCTGTTCCATGGCCGCCTCGTCTACCTCGGGGCGACCGCCGGTTTGCAGGCACTCCTTCATGCGGTGGCTGAGGAGGTGAATACCCACGCGGTCCAGAGCCGACTTGACCGCCGAGAGCTGGGTCAGCACAGCCTCGCACTCCTTGCCTTCCTCGATCATGCGCTGCAAGCCGCGCACCTGGCCTTCGATGCGCCGCAGACGGTTGAGAACACGGTCGGTGTCGTCCGTGACTCCTTGACTAGCCGGATTGACATCCATCAGCGACCTCCTTAACGGCACCGGGGGCACGACTCCACCCCACTCGGAAACGGCCTCAGTATACCCCCGAGGGTACCCGTTACGCAATACGAAACACCCCGCGACGGGAGGCGGTGCGCGCCGGATGGGTGGAAGGAAAGGGTGGAGCGGAGTACGGGATTCGAACCCGCGACATCCAGCTTGGGAAGCTGGCACTCTACCAACTGAGTTAACTCCGCTCGCCGGCGGTCCGGTCGGCGGCATTGTAGCATATCGTCCGGATGCCCGCGGGCGGCCCGGCAGGGACAGGGGCCGGAGCGGCTCCAGATCGACGTGTCCGCTCAGAGCGTATGTGCGGACGCTGGCGTTGTGTCGAATTTGCGGGAACTTCGTGCGAGATTCCCCCCTTGACAGGAGGGAACGAAGGTGTACAATTGGATGCAGAGTCCCGAGAGTCCAGACGCAGTTCCCGGAGACTCCCACAAGGATCGTTGTGGAGGAAACGCGGAGAGTAAATGGCCGCGGAGTACGATGAAGCAGCGAGAAGTCGGAGCCGATGATGGGAACAAAGCGAGTTCACTCGGGGCTCGCTTTTTGTTTGCCGTGAGACCGCCCTCCCGAGCGGCTGCGCCTACCGAGGTGAGAAGATCCGGCCACAAACACGTGGGTACCTGCTGGTCGTACTGACCGCCACCTGCTGGGGCTTCTCCGGAAGCCTGTCGAAGTTCGTAATGCAGGCGGGCGTGAATCCCATGACCATCTCCCTGGGACGCAGCCTGATCACAACAGGGCTCCTGCTCATCTACTTCCTGGCGGCGCGGCGGTCGGCCCTGCGGGTCGACCGCCGCGCCGCGCTCTGGCTGGTTGTTTTCGGGGTGTTCCTAGCCACGGTACAAGTCCTGTACTTCTCGGCCATCGAAAGACTCAACGTGGCCACCGCCATCCTGCTCGAGTACCTGGCTCCGGCCATGGTGGTCGCCTTCGCTTGGGTCTTCCAGAAAAGACGGCCGACCGCGCTCACGGTCATGGCCCTGGTCGCCGCCCTGGCGGGTTGTGCCTTGATCGTGCAGGCCTTCGATCTCGAGGCCCTGTCTCTGTCGGCGGCGGGAACAGCCTTCGGCATCGGGGCCGCCGTAGCTTTCTCGGGCTACATCCTGGTAAGCGAGCACATCCAGGACCGGGTGGGCGTCACGTCTCAGCTCTTCTACGGATTCGCCGTTTCCTCGATCGTGATCGGCCTCTTGCAGCCACCGTGGCGCATGCCGGCGGCGGCGTTCGAACCGCGGCACCTGGCCCTCCTGCTGGTCATCGGCACCCTGGGCACACTCCTGCCATTCGGCGCCTTCCTGGCCGCACTCGCTGTCCTCGATCCCGGCCGGGCGACCATCGTCTCCACCCTGGAGCCGGTGGTCGCGGGGGTCGTCTCCTTCCTGTGGTTCGGCGAGGGCTTCTCCGCTCCTCAGCTGGCGGGCGCCGCGCTGGTGATCGCCGCGGTCATCGCCCTCCAGCGCGGGCAGCCGGAGGGGGAGGCCATCGCCGGCCCGGAAACCGTGGTGATCACCCGAACCGAAGGGTGACATCCCCAGCGGCGGCCGGGCAGGCCGCGAACCGCCCCTGCCCGGCAGCGCAATCACCGGAGCAGTTCCTCGAACACCCGGACGAAATTCCCGCGGCAGACCTTATCGACTTGCGAGGAGCTGAGGCCACCGTTGGCGAGGAGCTCGGCAATACGGGGATAGTCGCCGACGCCATCGAGGCCCAACGGGGGTGCTGTCGACGCCGTCCAGGTCGCCTCCCAGGCCCACGCAGTCCTCGCCCCCGACGTTCACGGCCCATCTCACGTGCTCGACCACCAAGCTCAGGGGCGGCCGCGGCACCCCGGCCACGGCCGCCGAAGCGAGAGCACCCGCCTCGTCGAACGTTTTCTCCCCCGCCTCCACGCTTCGGAAGAACTCCGCGCGCACGCCCAGCGTGCGCTCATGGAACTCCCTCGACAGAAACCCCGATCCCAGGTTGATGCCCATGACCCCGCCCCGCTCCCCCAGAATTCGGATCTGTTGATCAGTGAGGTTGCGGGGGTTGGGGCAGAGAGAGCGGCAGTTGCTATGACTCGCGATGAAGGGTCTGGCCGCCAAGGCGCACACATCGGCGAAGGCCGCATCCGACGCGTGCGAAACATCTACCACCACCCCCAGGTCCTCGCAGGACTCGATCAGGCCGCGCCCTCCCGGGGTGAGCCCCGTGCGACTCCCGAAGACCGAGCCGCAGAAGCCCGTGTCGGCCCAGGCCAGGGTCAGCAGGCGCACCCCTTCGTCGCAAAAGAGGCGGAGTGCATCGACCTCACCCCCAGAGGGTCGGAGCCTTCCAGGCCGGCGATGAGAACGGTGGGGCCGCTCCCTGCGCATGCATCGGCGATCTGCGCTCCGGTGGTGGCGAAAAGCAGGTCGTCGGAGTGCTCGGCGCATAGGTCGCGCACGGCCCGGACCATTCGCAGTGCGGCTTCGGACTCCTCTCCTCTGTAATGCCCGTGCCAGGCCCATACCGCAAAAACCTGGGCGCCCATGCCCGCAGCGCGCATTCCCGGCAAGGTCACGTGCAGGCTTTCGTCGTTGGTGAAGTCGGCCTTCTTCTCGACGATCTTGCCGATCGTGTCGCAATGCGCGTCGAAGAATCTCACAGCGGCGCCGTCCTCTCCAGCGGGTTTCCGGCCGCCATCGTCCGCCCCCCTGTACCGGTTTAGGATGTGCAACCAGACAGGTACTCACGAGATGAAGCAAGAGTATCGTTTGAGAAAGGAAGAATGGACATGAACACCAGGCTCTTCGTGGTCGCCCTGGCGGTGCTTCTGGCGGTAGCCTTGCTGCTGCCGGCCGCGGCTCCCGCCGCCGACTCGTACTCCGCCTACGGGAATGCCCTTCGCCAGACGCAGGGAGCCGCCCTGGGCCAGCTCTCGGTGCTCTCTCCCCAGAGCTACGGCGTTCGCCTGGGGCACCTGCGGCCGCTGTCGTCCCAGAGCTACGGCGTGCAACTGGGGCAGGTGCATCTCCTCACACCTCAGACTTACGGCTCGCGTCTGGCGAACCCCACCGGCAACCCCTCGGTGATCCCTTACCGCTTCGGCAACGCCGATACATCGACCTGGGCCTGGTAGAGGGGCTCGCAAAACGTGATGCAGGGGCGCCCTCTCCGTCCGTACAGCTGGACGTAGGAAAGAGTCCTCAGTGCTGGCACGAGGGGCAGAAGGCCGTCCCCCGCCCGGCCACGATGGCCCGGACCAGCGTGGCTCCGCAGCGCAGGCAGGACTGGCCGTGACGCCCATAGGCCTTGAGGGTGCCCTGAAAGCCGCCGGCCCGACCTTCGACGTCCACGTAGTCGGAGATGCTGCAGCCGCGGAGCCGTACGCCCTCGTCCAGCTTTTCGCGGACGGCGGCCGCCAGCCGCCCAACCTCGCCGGGGGAGAGCGCGCCCGCCGGCCTCAGCGGTGACAGACCGGCCTCGAACAGAATCTCATCCGCGTAGATGTTGCCAACGCCGGCCAGCCGGCGCTGATCGAGCAGGAAAGCTTTAAGGGGCGCCCTGCGCCGGGCGAGCAGGCGGGCCAGATCGTCCGCCGTCCAGTCGCCCAGCCAGGCGTCAGGCCCCATGGCCTCGACTCGGGCGGCCGGCCCGCCGTGGGTCAGGTGCAGACGGCCGAACTTCCGCATGTCGCGGAACACCAGGCGAGAGCCTCCTCCTTCCAGGATGAATGAGAAGCGCACGTGGTCGCCGGAGGGCTTCTCGGCCTGCAAGAGGAGCTGACCGGTCATGCCCAGGTGGACGGTCAGCACCAGGTCGCCCTCCAAAGAGAGGAGCAGGAACTTCCCCCGCCTAGTCACCGACTCGACGCGCCGCCCTCGCAGACTGGACGCCAGCTTGGCAACCGACACGTCGCGCAGCATGAACGGTTCCGACCGTTCCACCGAGACGATGCGCCGGCCGGGCAGGCGGTTCGCCAGCTGGCGGCGAATGGTCTCGACCTCCGGAAGCTCAGGCATCACGCATCACCAAATCACTCTCCAAAGTGTGGACCTCTCCTTCACCCTACATGCTCTCCGGCGCGCTCACGCCAAGGAGGTCGAGGCAGCGGGCCAGCACTCGCTTGGCCACCAGCACCAGGGCCAGACGCGAGGCGGCCACCGCCGGCTCGGCGCCGATGACCCGGCAGTGCTTGTAGAAGACATGAAACACGCCCGCTAGCTCCTGGGCGTAGCCCGCCACCCGGTGGGGCGCCCGGCGGTGGGCCGCTTCGAGGACCAGGCCGCCGAACTCCTCGAGTGACTTGATGAGGTCCCGCTCGTAGGGGGTGACGTACACCTCGGGGTGATTGATCACGGCGGGCTCCAGGCCCTTGGGCAGGTTGCGCAGGATACTGGCGATCCGGGCGTGGGCGTACTGCACGTAGTACACCGGGTTCTCCTGGCTTTGCTGCCGGGCCAGATCGAGATCCAGGTCCAGAGTCTGGTCGTGCGAGCGCATCACCAGGAAGAAGCGGGCGGCGTCGACCCCGATGGCCTCTACGAGCTCGGCCAGGGTGACCATCTCCCCGCTGCGCGTCGACATCTGGCGGAGCTCACCCGCTTCCAGCAGGTTCACCATCTGCCCGATGATGACTTCGAGCATCGAGGGGTCGTGGGCAAGGATCTCCACGGCGGCCTTCATGCGGGGGATGTAGCCGTGGTGGTCGGCTCCCCAGATGTTGATGAGGTGGTCGTAGCCACGTGAGAGCTTGTCCTGGTGGTAGGCGATATCGGCGGCGAAGTAGGTGGGGCGCTCGTTGCTGCGGATGAGCACCCGGTCCTTGTCGTCGCCGTAGGGGCTGGTACGCAACCAGACAGCGTCGTCCTTGACGTAGGCGTCGCCCGTGTCGAGCAGGTGGTCGATGGTGCCCTGCACCCGACCTTCGTTGTGGAGGGGGGTCTCGCTGAACCAAGTGTCGAAAGTGACGCGGAAGCCGCCGAGTTCGGCGCGAAACTGCTCGAGCACCAAGTCGCACCCCCGGTAGCGGAAGAAACGAACGATGTCGCTATCGGGGTCGTCCAACCCCTGGGTGGCCAGCAATTCGACCCATTGATCGCCCACCTCCGCGCGGATACGGGCGGCGAACTCCTTGACGTACTCGCCCTGGTAGCCCTCCTCGGGCACGGGCAGGTCGAGTCCAAAGGACTGCCCGTAGCGGGCCGCCACCGAGCGGCCGAACATCTCCATCTGCCGGCCATAGTCATTGATGTAAAACTCGCTGGTCACTCGGTGCCCGGCGAAGCGGAGGATGCGGTCGAGCGCGTTCCCGTAAGCGGCGTAACGTCCGTGGCCCACGTGGAGCGGCCCGTTGGGGTTCACGCTCACATACTCGAGGAGGATGTGAAGGGGCCGGGCCTGAGTGCCGCGGCCCACCTCTTCCCCCTCGGCCAACATGCCTTCCACCAAGGTGGCGAAGGCCTGCCGCCGCAGCCGGAAGTTGAGGAAGCCGGGCCCGGCCACCTCCACCGACTCCACCAGCCGAGCGACCGCGTCGTCGGCCAGGAGCCTCTCACGCAGCGCCTCAGCCAGCTCACGTGGGGACGGCGGGCCGTCCCGGCCAGCGGCAGGCAGAAGGGGGTCGCGTAGTCGCCGTGCGCGGCCTCGGCCGGACGCTCGAGGACCAGTTCGGGCACGCCGTCCCAGCCTTCCTCCTCGAGCCAGGCGGCTGCCACCCTCTCCACATGCTCGCTCAGCACGTTTCAATCCCTCCGTTCCTATTCCGTGATCTCGTAGCGGTCCCGGTTCAGGGCCGGAACCCGGCACGCGAAGAGCTCCTCGAGGTTGGCGATATCCACCGGGGTCCCGATGGCGATGAGCACGTCGCCGTCGTCCAACACCAGGTCCGGCAAGGGGTTGGTATCGAACACTCCCGTGGACCGATGACGCACGGCCAGGATGGTGGCACCCGTGCGCCGGCGCACCTGGAGCTCGCCGATGGACCGGCCCACGATCTCGCAGGTGTCGTTGAGGGCGAACTCCTCTAGCCGGAACTCCAGCTCGCCTCCGCCGGTGACAACCTCCAGGTAGTCGCTGACCAGAGGTTTCAACATGAGGGTGGCCACCTTCTTGCCCCCGATGCTGTACGGCGAGATGACGTGGTCGGCTCCCACCTTCTCGAGCTTGCGGGCGGTCTCGTCGGCGTTGGCCCGGGCCACGGCCTCACCCACTCTCCCGTACCCACAGATGACGTAGTGGTTTCTCAAGCTGTCGATCTCCCTGCGCACCGCCCTCCTTCTAGTGATCACCGTCATGTAGAGCGCCTCGATGACGCTCATGCCCTCGACGATCATGTACCCTACCGTGCCGGAGATGAGAATCAACGGCACCGCCACGGCCAGGATGGCCACCTTGCGCGTATCGCCGCTCGACAGGGTGTGCAACCGGTTCATGTGCCCCTTAGCCTAGCGTTGGCGCTCGCCTCGAAACGAAGCCCCGGCCCCCGCGGCCGCACTGGGCGGTGCGATGCGGTGTCCTCGGTCGCGTCCGTAGCGCTGCTACGCCCGCTCCCTGCGTCCTTGCCTCGCCCGCACCCAGCACACCCTGGCGGCGAGGCGTCATTCCGAGCCGAGCTTCTGGCGCTCGCCTCGAAACGAAGCCCCGGCCCCCGCGGCCGCCGCGGATCAGTGATGGTACGGTTCGCCCCGTTCGATGCGAACCGCCCGGTACAGCTGCTCGAGGACGATGCAACGAGCCAGTTGGTGCGGAAAAGTCAGCTTCGACAGCGACCAGACCAAGTCCGCGGCGGCGGCCACGCGTTGGTCCAGGCCAAGAGCGCCCCCCAGTATAAACTGGAAATCGCTCCGACCGTAGAGCTTCTGGTGGGACAGGAGCGAGCTCAGCTCTTGGGAATCCACTTCGCGTCCGACCCGGTCCAGCACCACCGAGTAGGCTCCCGGCCGCATGCGGCGCAAGAGGGCCTCCCCTTCGGTGGCCAGCACACGGTCGCGACCTCGGGCTAGTGGCGTCTCTCCCACCTCCACGAGTTCGAGGTCGGCGTACGGGCGGAGCATGCGCACGTACCGATCCTGGACGGCCGCAAGCTCGCGACCCTGGCGGCCGATGCACAGCAACGTGAAACGCATGCGGAGAGAATACCCCTCCGGCTAGAGAAAGGGGAGGTCGTCGTAGTCGCCCTCTTCGTCCTCAACCTTCTTGCGGCGCTTGAGGGTAGTGAAGGCGTGCTCTCGAACTATGGTGGGCATGTTCCGCCAAAGGCAGATGTCACTCTTCAGGTAGCGGTCCTTGATCTCTTCTGAACACTGGATAGTGCAGGTAAGACAAATCTCCTCCTCCACCTGGATCTTCTCGCGCCGGGGCCGCTCCCCTCATCCAGGCGCCGGGAGGCCTCCATCAGCAGCTCCTGCACGTCTACGGACGGGGTAATGGGGAACTCGATAGGACGCTCGGGGATCACGAACTTGAACGTGCCCGCCGTCCAGTTGGAGAGCTGCAGACCCTGATCGTAGGTCTGGCGGTTGACAATGTCTTGGAGGGTCTTGCGGTCGGTGTAACCCCGCCTCAGCAGCAGGACTCCCAGGGGCTCGTGGGATTCGTCGTGGTTGTAGGCCAGCAAGCACTCTTTGAGCTGGTCCTCGCTCAGCGCCCCGGCGGCCACCAATCTGGTGCCCAGCAGATCGTCGGAAAGCGGCAGGGAGATGGCATCTATCTTCCCGTTCGTCATGTAGATGTAGCCGTTCTCCTCGAAGTCTTGGATCTCCAGTATCCCGCTCTTCCTGTACGTGGCCAGGAATTGCAGAATGCTGAAGATCGAGAACTCCTGGATCTTGCCCCACAGGATCATCACATCACCCGTACTAGTGTCGGCATCGACGGGCCTACGGTTGAGCCGGCCTCGCGTTGCACAATGCCGAGCGGGTTCCGGCGGTTACGCCGGAGTGTCCCGCTACCGGCGGGACTCGTGGTGAGGGACGGCAGCACCGGGCTTCTTGAAGCGCTCACTGGGCTTCCGGCCTGACTCACCATTGGAGGCCGCCTCCGCTGGATCCGCCGGTTCTTCGTCGAATCCTGCGAAACCCGGGCCGGGGCGTATGGTGGTCGCCGCCGCCTCCCTCCGTTCGCCCTCCTCAGCGAGCGATGTTACCGAAGCCTCCTCAGAAGGGACTGAAGACTCGGGAGCTTGGGCAACCGCCGTCGCTGCGGGCGCTGCGCCTGCGGGCTTCGGGGCAACCGGCTCGGGCGTCTCGGACGAGGGTCCGATGGTCGACCTCACGGGATCGACCCGAACGACGGCGGGAGTTTCCACATTCACGGGTTCGGACCCGATCGCCGCGGCGGTTTCGTTCTCGGCGTCTGGGCCCTCGCCCATCGCCTGCCGCACCTTGGGAGGATGGAGAAGCTGCCACCCGATCGCCAGGAAGACATAGGCGATGATCCCAAACACCGCCGTCAGTACGAGCAGGCTCACATTGTAGTTCGAGAGGAAGGGCAGGAGCACAAGCAGCGCGATGAGCCCGAAGATGCCTCCCAGAGCCAGCGCTATCCCTCCGAGCACTCGATAGATCATGTATCCACCTCGAATGGTTCAATCACGTCCAAGGGACGCTGCGCCGCGATTGCGACGGGTTTCAAGTCTAGTTGTCGAAGCAGTGCAATACAAGCGACAAAGGGCGCATTCCAGCGCCGGCCTCACGCTCCGGTCAGGCGAGTCCCTTCTCCTGCCGCATGGCCAGCACCGCCTCCAGCACCTGCTCGTCGGTTGTGGTGCTCTCGATCACGCCGCGGAAATCCTCGACAGTAAGACCCAGTTCGGCCAGCAGCATGTGATCGCGGGAACATGGGTGTTTGTAGGCCGCCGGATTCCCCTGGTAGGTCGCCCGGGCTTTGTCGACCATGCGCGGGAGCCACGACCATCCGCCGAGCTCCTGGTCACCGCCGCGGGGCGGCTGCACTGAGAGGTCCACCCGTAGCTCCTCTCGCGTGAGACCTGCTACCGTAGTTGCTAAGCATACACGTTCTCGGCGCGCCTGGCAGCATGAGCCGCCGGCTATGCGCTGCGCTCGAGCGCGAACAGGATGGCCCGCTCCACCTCGCGCACGTGCTCCGGATCGACCAGCTTCCGCCCCCAGGCGTCGGCCACGTAGAAGGCGTCGACCACTCTGTCTTTCAGAGTAGCCACCTTCGCCAGCCGAACCTCGAGGCGCAGGTCGTCGAGGGTACGCGCCAGAGTATACAGAAGCCCCACCCGGTCGGCCGCGTGCACCTCGATGACCGTGAGGGACTCCGAAACGCTGTTGTCGATAACCACGCGCGGCGACTCCTGGCGTTCGACCCCCCCCGCGGTGGCGTAGCGGGCGGCCTTCTCCGCCAAGCGGTAGTCCAGGGCTAGGCGGCCTTCGAGGGCCCGGGAGACATCTGCCCGCACCAGCTCCCAGCGTTCGTGCTGCACCACGTCGCCGAAGTAGTCGGCCACGTGGAAGGTCTGGGCCACGTGGCCTCTCTCCCCGGACTGAAGCTGAGCGCTCAGGATGGTGATGCCGTGGAAGGCCAGCACTCCCGAGACTCGTGCCAGCACCCCGGCCACCGGAGTCGACACCACCGAGAGTTCCTGCACGCCCGCGAGGTGGGTCGGCTGTATGCGGAGAGTCAGGCCCGCGCCCAGAGGGCCGGCCGCCACGACCAGGGTCAGTTCAGGCATCCGGGCCGGCTCGCCGGTCGGCAGTCCCTCGAGGACCCCGGCCGGCTCGACCGCCTCGTCGAGCGCATGCAGAAGCTTGAAGAACAGCTCGCGCACCAGCCCGGCGCTCCAAGGGGTCCAGACCGTGGGGCCGGTGGACATGGAGTCGGCGACGGTCAGTACGTAGAGCATCTGCAGACGCGACACGCTGCCGATGGTCTCGGCCAGCCGGGCCAGCAGCACCGGGTCTTCCAGGTCCCGGCGGGCGGCAGTGTCGGCCAGGAGCAAGTGCTGGCGGACGAGGAAAGCCACTTCCTCTTGCGCGGCCGGAGACCCACCCAGAGCCGCGACCGCTCTGCCGGCCAGCGAGGCCCCGACCGCTGCGTGGTCGTCGGCCGCCAGACCTTTGCCCACGTCGTGGAGCAGACACCCGAGGAGCAGGCTCTCCCACGACTCGGTGTGCCGCAACTCGGAGGCAAGCGCAGCCGCAATCGGCTCCTCGTCGTGCCCGGACGAAGCCAGGGTGACGGCGGTAGCAACGCAGCGGAGGGTATGACCGTCGACCGTGTAGGTATGCAGGGCGTCCCGCTGGCCAAGCGAACGGATGGCCTCCCATCCGGGGATCCAGGCCGAGAGGGCCCCCCGGTGGCTCAACCGCTCCAGAGCCGGAACCCCATCACTTCCGGCTCGTAGCAGATTCAAGAGCAAGGCCCTGCGACCTTCGGCCGTCTCGGGCAGTGCATCGGGCAGCGAAGCCGATACCCAGGTGCGGGCCACACCCAGCTCGGCCAGAGCCGCTTGCCATACGTCCTCGGTCATGAGGGCCACGGTCTGGGCCGCGCTGAACACCGCTCCCATCACGGCGGCCACGCCTTGACCGCCGTCGTCCCCCGAGGGGTGGAGTCGTACCGCCACCTCGTGTTGCACGTCCAGATACAGGCGGTCGACCTTGCGACCCATGACATGGTGCAGGGCCGTGCGGGCCCGCAGCAACATGTCGGTAGCCGACTCGAGCTGAGCCAAACCTTCGTTCGAGAGCCAGCCGGCCGCCTGCAACCCGTCGAAGCCGCTCAGTCCCCGCAGGGCGAATGTGAGCCAGAAGGTCTCGTGCACATCGCGCAGGCCGCCCCGGCCTTCCTTCAGATGGGGCTCCAGCAGAGCGCCCGCCGGCCCGAAGGCCTGGTGCCTGGCGGCGCGGGCCTCCAGCGCCCCGTCGACGAAGGCGCGACCACCGTCGGCCAGGACCTGCGCACGAAGTCCCTCGATCAGCCGGCCGAACAGATCCTGGTCGCCCACCAGCAAGCGCGCCTGAAAAAACGAAGTCTGCAGCTCGATATTCTTGGCGGCCAGCTCGAGGCACTCATCGACGGTACGAGCCCCATGTCCCAGGTCGAGACCGGCGTCCCACAGAGGATAGAAGAGGTGCTCGGCCATGCCCTGCACCCGCGGCGCCTCTTGCTCGCCATACACCAGCATCAGGTCGATGTCTGAGAAGGGGCAGAGCTCCCGGCGACCGTAGCCCCCTACTGCCACGACGGCCAGACCCGACTCCCGGTAGCGCCCTCCGGTCACCAGCTCGTGCTCGGCTTGACGGAATAGCGAGATGAGCACCAGGTCGACACTGTCGGCCCGCCGGCGGGCCACCTCGCGTCCTCCACCGCCGGCCACCTGCAGCTCCTCGAGCTCGATTCGGGCCTGGCGCAGATATGCGGCTGGGTCCCGACCGGGCAGCACCATTCAGCGCCACCGGGCGCGCATAGCCCCCCCTGGTGCGTCAGATGGCGTCGGGGCCACGCTCACCGGTCCGGATACGGACAATGTCCTCCAAGGGTAGGACGAAGATCTTGCCGTCGCCGATCTTGCCGGTCTGAGCGGCCTTGGTGATGGCGTCGACGACGGCGGGAGCCATGTCGGCCTCGACCACGACTTCCACCTTCACCTTCGGCACGAAATCAACCTGGTACTCCACACCCCGGAAGACCTCGGTATGACCCCGCTGGCGACCAAAGCCCTTGACCTCCGTCACCGTCAATCCCTTTACGCCGACGGCCTGGAGGGCATCCTTCACCTCATCCAGCTTGAAAGGTTTGATAATCGCCTCGATCTTCTTCAACTCATCTCCTCCTCGGCCGGTGCGGGACCGGCCCTCCCGGAGTTCCCGGGGTCCATGCTGTGGTTTCCCTGGCTGCGGCGACGATACGCCCAACCTCGACACCGGGGCCATGGACCCATGGCCAAAACGCGCACGGGACGGCCTCGACCAACGTACATCGCCGGATGGCCCAATGACAAGGGCGCCTCCAACACCATGGGCCCCCTCGGAGACTCCTTCTGAACGAGCTTCAACCTCCACCTCGGCGCGCATCTCGGCGTTCCGCCTCTCCTAGCAGGCAGTCCTTCACGCATACCGGGGTGCAGACGCCGTCGCAAGGTTCCATGTGGACGGTCACACTCGAGCCCGGGAACCGGTCCTCGATGGCCTTCTCGACCGCATCCGCGATACCGTGGGCGGCTTCCAGGCTGAGGTCGGCCTGGGCGAACAGGTGCAGATCGACAAAGCGCACGTTCCCCGCCTTCCGCGTGCGGAGCTTATGATAACCCCGCACCGTGGGAGCCAAGCCGCCGATATGGGCGCGGATCCAGACCTCCTCGTCGGACAGGGCCGTATCCAACAGGTCCTTGGCGGCGTGGATGGTCACTCTGTATGCGGCCCGCACGATGAGCAAGGCCACGGCCAGGCCGGCCACCGGATCGATCCAATCCAGGCCGACATCAGGAAGCATCCGCCGGCCGAGCATGATGAGTAGAAGACCGACCATCACGCCGGCAGAGGTGTACACGTCGGTACGGAGATGCCAGCCGTCGGCCTGCAGGGCCACCGACTCCGTCTCCCTTCCGACCTTGAAGAGCAGCCGCGACACCAGCAGATTGACCACCGAGGAGGCGACCATGACCAGGACGCCCAAACCGGGGGACTCCAGCGGCTCCGCGTGCAGGAGCCGGCTCACCGCCTCAACGACGATCCAGGCGGCCGCCGCGAAGATGAGCAGGGCCTCGACTGCGCCCGAGAGGTTCTCGACCTTGCCGTGCCCGAAGGGATGAGCCTCGTCGGGGGGGCGCCCGGAGCGCCGGACGGCAATCAGGGCAATGACCGAGGCGGTGAGGTCGATGCCGGAATGGATCGCCTCGGAGACCACGGCCACGGAGCCGATGAGCAGGCCTACCGTCAGCTTGGCCAGCACGAGTACCGCGTTCGAGGAGACCGACAGCCAGGCGACCGCCGACTTTCGCTTCTGCGCGCGCATGCAGGCTCCCTTCATGACGAAAGCCCCGTGGTTCAGTCCCACGGGGCTACTGCCCGCTGCCCATCTCTGGGCCCGGCCTGCGCCCCCGATTCTGCGTCGGGGACCGCCTGCTCCTTCAGGGAGAGAGTGTACTCCACCTCGCGGGCCGTGCCCAAGACGCCCCCATAGAATGACGCTTTTCCTCTTCTCGAATGTTGTCTATACTGTAGGTTAGGCACATGCTTAAAGCATTAGCTCAACATGATCAGCCGGGACGGCCGGCCTCCCTGGCAGAGGTCCTTCCCGGGGCGCCCGCCGCGCATAGCGGCGCCGCGTCAGCCCGGGGCGCCCAGACCCGGGCCCGCATAATCGAGGCTACCTTGGCCTTGATCGCCGAGTCGGGCTGGAAGAGCGTGACCACGCGGTCAGTGGCGGACAAAGCCGGAGTCAACGGCGCGCTCATCCACTACCACTTCGGGTCCAAGAAGGCCCTGTTGGCGGAAGCCCTCTCGGCCGTGCTCACCAACGAGCTTTCCGGACCTACCGACGCCTTGGCCACCGGCAACGACTTCGAGGCCGGCCTCCGTTCGGCGATGGACTACTTGAAGACGCTCGAGAGACGGTCGACGAACATGGTGGTCTTCACTGAGGCTCTGGTACAGGCTACCCGCGACGAAGGGATGCGCAGCTGGATGCGGGACGCCGTGCACGGCTTCCACGCGTTCACCGAGGATGCACTGAGCGCCGCCCAGGCTCGTGGCCAGCTGGCTCCCAGCTTGGACTCCCGAGGCACGGCCCTGATTCTCACGGCCCTACTCGACGGACTGGTGCTGCACCGCCTGGTCGACCCCGAACTCGACCTCGACCGCGCTACCGAAGCCTTGGTGGCCCTGCTCCACGGGCACCCGACCCTCCCACCCGGCGAAGAGACCGGCCTGGGCCAACCTCCCACGAAAGGAGCATCGTGACACGGGCAGCGAGCCCGTACTGACGGTGAACAACTCAATGGCAGCCTCCGGCCAAACCCCGCCTCCCGGCCTCGCCCTTCGCGGCCTCTCCAAGACCTACGGCGAGGGCCGGGCCGCCGTCCGGGCCCTCAAGTCGGTGGACCTGAACATCGCCCCCGGCCAGTTCGTGGTCGTGCTGGGGCCCAGCGGCTCAGGCAAGACCACGCTGCTCAACCTGATAGGCGGCATCGAGTCGCCCAGCGCGGGGCGGCTGCTGATCGATGGTGTCGACGTGGCCGCCATGAGCGTCGAGGAGCGCACCACGTACCGCAGGGAACGCGTAGGCTTCGTGTTCCAGTTCTTCAACCTCATCCCGACACTGAGCGCCCTCGAGAACGTGCAGCTGGTGGCCGAGCTGGTCAAGGGGGACGCCGAGGCGGCTTCGCGTCGGGCCTTGGAGCGTGTAGGACTCAACTCCCGCGTCGACCACTTCCCTAGTGCCCTGTCCGGCGGTGAGCAACAGCGCGTGGCGATCGCCCGCGCCGTGGTCAAGGAACCGCCGCTTCTGCTGTGCGACGAGCCCACCGGCTCGCTCGACCTGGACACGGGCCGGCAGATCCTGGCCCTGCTCCGCGCGGCCGGCCGTAGGGACGGACGCACCCTGCTGCTGGTGACCCACAACTCGGTCATCGCCCGCGTCGCGGACCGGGTGGTGCGCATGCGCTCCGGCGAGGTCGTCGCGGACGAAACGGTCACCCAGCCCATCGCTCCCGAAGAGGTGGAGTGGTGATCCTCCGCCGAAAGCTCCTGCGCGATATGAGGAGGCGGCGCGGACAGTTCGCAGCCGTGGTGCTGACGATCTTCCTGGGGATCGTTCTCTTCGGCGCCTCGTATGACGCCTTTCTCAACCTGAAGGCCTCGTACCAGAGCCTGTTCGACGACCTGCGCTTCGCCCACGTCACTACAGTCGGCGGCGACACCCAGGCCATCGCAGACGAGGTGGCCGCCCGGCCTGAAGTGGTCGCCGTCACCACCCGCACGGTGGCCGATATCCCCTTCCGCTTGGGGGGTAACCACAAGCTTCTGGGGCGTGTGGTGGGCTTGCCGGCCGGCAGCCAGCCAGAGGTCGACCAGGTGATGGTGCTGCGGGGGACCTATCTGGATCCGGCCCGGCCCGAGGGTGTGCTGGTCGAGCAGCACATGTCCAACCGCTTCGGACTCGAGCCGGGCTCCAGCTTCGAGGTGCTGGGGCCGCAGGGCTGGACCCAGGTGCGGGTGGCCGGTGTGGTCGCCTCTCCTGAGTACATCTGGCCGGCCCGTAGCCGGCAGGACATCTTGACCTCCACCGACGACTTCGGAGTGGTCTTTGCCGGAGCGGGCCTGCTCGAGACCCTCCCCAACACCGCCGCCCACAGGGAGGTGCTGGCCTTCTTCCGGCCAGGATCTGACGGCACCGCGAGCGAAGCCGTGGTGCGCGACATCGCCCTGCGGCACGAAGCGGTCGACGTCTACACCCGCGCAGAGCAGCCCTCTAACGCCGCTTTGCAGGAAGATGTGCAGGGCTTCGGCGACCTCTCTCTTATGTTCCCCCTGCTCTTCCTGGGAGCGGCGGGCATGGCCACGTACGTGCTGCTCACCCGCATGGTCTACTCGCAGCGCGCCCAGATCGGCCTCCTGCTGGCGAATGGTTTCAGGCGACGGACAGTGTTCCGGCACTACCTGGCGTACGGACTGGCGGCCGGCCTGGCGGGAGCCGTCCCCGCCGTGGTAGCCGGTGCCCTGCTCGCCCGCATCATCACCGGGTTCTACACCGCAGCCATCTCCGTGCCGGTGACGGTCGTCCGGCTGCATCCCGAGACCCTGTTAGCCGGAGTGCTCTTCGGGCTGGTGGCCGGCGCAGTATCGGCCCTCTCCCCCGCGCTGCTGGCATCGCGCACGACTCCGGCCGAAGCCATGCGCGGCTCGAAGCCCCCGGCCGGGCCGGGAGAAGCATCCTCGAGATCATGGTGCCTCCCCTGCGCCGGTTGCCTACCCGCTGGAAAATGGTGCTGCGCGGCGTAGGTCGGAACCGGCGGCGGAGCCTCTCCACGGTTATCGGAGTGGTGTTGGCCGTCACCCTGATCCTGGCCTCGTGGGGCATGGTCGACACCGTGCAGATCCTTCTCCACAAGCAGTTCGATCAAGTGCGACGGCAGGATGCCGACCTCTACTTCACCGCCTCGGCCGGGCCGGAGCTCATGGGAAAGGTCGAACGCGTCCCGGGCGTGGCCGCAGTGGAGACCACCGCCCAGCTCCCCGCCACGCTGAGAGCGGACGGGCAGATTTACGACACCGCCCTGGTGGCCTTCCGACCGGGGACCGCCATGCACGGCTTCCCACTCCTGGACGGAGGTTGGACCGATGTACCTTCCCAGGGCATCCTGGTGGGGCGCGGCGTGCGCGACCGGCTGGGCCTGCGGGTCGGGGATACGGTGCGCGTCACCGTGTCGGCCACCGGTCAGAGCTTCGACGAATCGATCGTGACCTTCCTGGACGAGCCTCTGGGCACCTACGCGTACATCGCCCTACCCGTGTTGCAGGACCGACTCGGACCGGCGGCCGGCACCGTTATCGGAACCCAGGCCATGCTGCGCTTCGAGCCAAGAGTCGACCGCGAGGCCATGCGCGCGCGCTTCACCGACATGTCTGAGGTCGCCGCGTACACCGACGCCCGCTCGCTCGTGCGAATGGCTGAGTCGCTCATGGGGCTCTTCTACGCCTTCGTTGGGGTGATGCTGGCCTTCGGGGCGATTATGGCGTTTGCGTTGGTGTTCAACACCATGTCGGCCAACATCTCCGAACGCTCGGTGGAGATCGCCAATCTGGAGGCGGCTGGGCTCCCCCGACGAACCCTCTCCGCCATGGTCACCGTCGAGAATGTGCTCCTTACGCTCCTTGGGCTGGTGCCTGGACTGGCGGTGGGCTACGCAGCGTCGTGGTTCTTCATGGCGTCGTACAGTAGCGACATGTTCCGCTTTGATCTGCACATGCGCTCCACCACGTTGGTGGCCACCGGGCTGGGCCTCCTGGCGATCAGCCTGATCTCCCAACGGCCGGCCTTGAAAGCCGTACGCCGGCTGGACGTGGCCCAAGTGGTGCGCGAGCGCTCGCTCTGAGAGCTCGTTTCAGAATAACCCCCTCGCCGTCAGGGTACGCTGGGCGAGTGCGAGGCAAGGACGCAGGGAGCGGGCGTAGCAGAGCTACGGACGCGACCGAGGACGCCGCATCGGGCCGCCCAGTGCGGCCGCGGCGGCCAGGGCTTCGTCTTGTAACGAGCCCTATAGACTGCAGACCCGGGCATCCAGGTAGCGAACGGCGTCGAAGGCGGCCGCCGCCCCCCTCGAGGCCGCCGTGATCACCTGCTTCAGGTCGGAGTCTGTGACGTCTCCGGCCGCGTACAGACCGGGCAGCGACGTGCATCCGTTCTGGTCGACCTTTACGAAGCCCTGCTCGTCGAGGTCGACCAGATCGACTAGCAAATCATTCGTGGGATCTACCCCCACGTAGATGAACACACCGTCGACGGGGACGAACTCCTCGGGTTCTCCCTTTGTCGATGCCAGACGCACACCGCTGACCTTGCCATCGTCGCCTGTGATCTCAGCCACCGTCCGGCTGTAGTGATAGCCGATCTTGGGATTGACGAAGCAGTATTCCTGGATGCACTCGGTCGCCCGCAGCTGGTCGCGCCGGTGGACCAGGTGAACACGCGAGGCGAACTTCGCCAGGAAGAGGGCTTCCTGCAGGGCTGAGTCCCCCCGCCAATCACAGCCACGTCCTTCTCCCGATACAGCGCGCCATCGCACGTGGCGCACCACGAGACCCCCCGGCCGGTGAACTGGGCTTCGCCCGGCACGCCCAGACGCTTGGGCACGGCTCCGGTGGCCACGATGACCGCCTTGGCGCTCACCTCCTCACCGTCGACGGTCACAACGAAGTCGAACCCCTGCGGGCGGATGGACTCAACAGTCGCCAGCGTGCGAAACTCGGCGCCGAAATGCTCCGCCTGTCGGTGCATCAACTCTCCTAGTTCGGGGCCCGAGAGCCCCTCGGGGAAGGCCGGATAATTCTCCACCCATTCGGTAGTCACAATCTGCCCGCCGGGGAACCCCTTCTCGAAAACCACGGTGCGCGCTCGAGCCCGGGCTCCATAAAGGGCGGCGGTCATCCCGGCCGGCCCTGCGCCTACCACCGCGATATCAATCGAATCTGTCACGGATCTCCTCCACTCCCTCCGCTTCGGCGCCTGCCCGCCACCCTCCGTAAGATGATCCGGCGCGCTCCTGTCATGGTCTTTTTACCCAGCTCGGCGACCAACACAGTCCTGAGCCGGAAGACGTGGGAGGAAGGGGCGACGGAAACCGGCCGGTACGCGTCGAGGAGCGGGCGCACCCTCGCGGCTTCGAGAGGCGGAATCAGGCCCGGACCGCGCCGGCCGGCCCTGGCTCCAGGGCGAAGGCCCGGCGAAGCACTCCGTCGGCGCCGTACCCGGCCGACTTCTCCCGCAGGTAGCTCAAGAGGGCCGGAGCACCCGGAGCTGCATGATGCTCCGACCTCACGAAACCGGCGATCTCCTCCCAGGTGGCCCGGCCCGCGACCCGGGTGGCTGAGGAGCGGAACAAGGAGGCGGCTCGCTCCGAGGGGCTCGGGTTCGACCAAGCAGGTTCCACGCGTACCAGCAAGAAGGCCCGCTGCGACCGTTCCGCCATGAGGCTGCCCACAAGCCACAGACGAAGTAGGTCGAAGAATCCCCGGTCGCCCGAGAGCTCCTCCCACGCGCCTGTGGCCAGCACCTCGGAGGCCCAGCCCTTTGCTCCTTGCCTGTAGCGGCTCCCATCTACCGATACCGCGGCCCCCGGGAGCAACCCTTGAAGAGACGGGTCGACCACCACCAGAAGGTCCTCGCACTCGATGAGCACGGCCGGCTCAGTGACGTCGGCCTCGTCCTCCCCGAAGGCGGTACGAGCCTGAAGCAGGGGTAAGTGAGCGCCTTCTCTCTGCGGCGAGTATCCCCAGTAGACACAGCGAGGAGCGACTACGTCGTGGCCGGTCCATGCCTCGAGCAAGGGCCCCAAAGCCGACGAGATCTCGAGCCATCGGAAAACGTTCCAGGCGACGGCCCGTTCGCTGCCATCGTGCTTGAAGCGCGCGTCGTTGCCGGCGCGCCGCCCGCCCACCAGGAGACGCAGGCTCTCCTCATCGGTCCACAGCAGGTTGTCGACGGCACGCTCGTAGGCGAACGTCGAACGGGCGATGGCGATCTTGTGCACCGGACAGGCGTACTCGGGCGTGGCGCGGAAGAGGGCCTCCTGGGCAGGGACGGCGTGATCGCAGCCTCGAACAGGGCAGACGACTTCAGGACCGCGCTTCGGGGCGCGCGGTTTGAGCAACGAAACGCCGTACATGGATGGTACCTCGGCCTCGGGTCTTTGCCTCTGTCAACGTGCGAACGTGCCCGAGGTCACTGTTGCCGGGCCGGCGGCCGCTCTCGGTCTTTGGGTCTCCACGTCGCTCTGGCGCCCCGGGGTTGACCCAACGAGCACGTTCAGCGCGTTCGGCGAGATTCGCCGACAGGGTTGACCTGCCCCCGGCGGCATGTTACGACACGAGTGCCGCATGACGCCGACAAGGAGCAGAGCATGATCGTCACCACCAAGAAGCTGTTCGAGCTCGCCTACGGCAAGTACGCCATCGGCGCCTACAACATCAACAATCTAGAGCAGGCTATGGGGCTGTTCCTGGGGAATATCGACTCGCAGGCGCCGTTCATCATCCAGATCTCAAAGGGCGCGCGCTCCTATACCGACAAGCGCATGCTCGAAGGCCTCATCCGGGCGGCCGACGAAGTCTTCCCCGAAGCCATCTTCGCGGTGCATCTGGACCATGGCGATGTGGAAGCCTGCATCGATTGCATCGAGAGCGGCTTCTACTCCTCGGTCATGATCGACGCCTCCGCCAATCCCCTGGCCGAGAATATCCGCATCACCGGGGAGATCGTCGAGGCAGCCCACGCCAAGGGCATCGTGGTGGAAGCCGAGCTGGGGCAGCTGGGAGGGGTCGAGGAGCACGTGAAGATCGACGAGAAGAACGCCCATCTCACCGATCCAGACGAGGCTCAGGAGTTCGTCGACGGTTCCGGCTGCGACAGCCTGGCCGTGGCCATTGGCACCAGTCACGGGGCGTACAAGTTCAGCGGTGCGCAGGCCTTGCGCCTGGACGTGCTCGCCGAGATCCAGAGGCGCCTGCCCGGTTTCCCCCTGGTCATGCATGGCTCGTCCTCGGTGCCCCAGGAAGAGGTAGCCCGCATCAACGAGGCCGGTGGGGCGCTGAAGGGCGCCAAGGGCGTCGACGAGGACGAGTTCGCCAAGGCAGTGCCGCTGGGCGTCACCAAGGTCAACATCGACACCGACGGGCGCTTGGTCTGGACCCGCGTGCACCGCGAGTTCTTTCGCGACAAGCCGGAGAAGTTCGACCTGCGCGACCCGGGCAAGATGTTCATGGCCGAGTACGCCAAGTTCATCGCCCACAAGAACCAGAAGCTGGGCTCCGCCGGGCGCCTGGAAGAGGTGCGCGCCGCCCTGAAAGCCTAATCGAAGCGAGAGGCGCCCGGTCCGGCCGGCGACGGCCGGACCGGGCGCCATGTCGACTCCCCCGGACCGGAGGTCCACCGAGGCGATGTCGGCCGTCATTCAGATCGAGCACCTGCGCAAGACCTATGGACGCACCGTGGCGGTCGACGACGTCTCATTCGCCGTCGAGCGGGGAGAGATCTTCGGACTTCTCGGACCGAACGGCGCCGGCAAGACCACTACGGTCGAGTGCTTGCAGGGCCTACGTGCCGCTGACGCGGGGTATTTGCGCGTGCTCGGCCTCGACCCCCGCACGCAGGCGGCAGAGCTGCGCCTCCGGATCGGTTGCCAGCTGCAGGAGTCGGCTCTGCCTGATCGCATCAAGGTCTGGGAGGCCCTGGACCTTTTTGCCGCCTTCGGCCGCAAACAAACCGACTGGCTCCGGTGTATGGAGCAATGGGGTCTCGCCCAGAAGAGCAAGGCCACTTTCGCCAGCCTGTCGGGCGGCCAGCGCCAGCGACTCCTGGTCGCCCTTGCACTGGTCAACGAGCCTGAGGTGGTCTTCCTCGACGAGATGACCACCGGCCTCGACCCCGGCTCGCGGCGGGTGGCCTGGGACCTGATCCGCGCCATCCGAGAACGGGGCGCCACGGTGGTGCTGGTCACCCACTTCATGGATGAAGCCGAGGCCCTTTGCGACCGGGTGGCGATCGTCGACGAAGGCCGCGTTTCCGCACTCGGCGCCCCCTGGCAGCTCATCGAACGGTACGCCGGGCCGGGCCGGGTGACCTTCAGCGCCGCCGAGCACGACCTCACCTGGTTGCACGCGGTCCCGGGCGTGGAGAGCGTAACCCACAGCGGCCTGCGGATCTCGGTGGAAGGGACCGGCCCGCTCCTGGCCTTGGTGGCCGCCGCACTGGTCGAGCACGGCATTGCTCCCCTCGACCTGGCCAACCAGCGGCCGACCCTCGAGGAGGTCTTCCTGGCTCTCACCGGCCGCCGCACGCTGGAGGAAGGAGAGACGCCGTGACCGTGCTCCGCAAGATGACCTGGGTGGAGCTGAAGCTGTTCTTGCGGGAGCCCTTGACGGTCATCTTCACCCTGGCTTTGCCGCTGGTGGTGCTCTTCATCCTGGGTGGCGTCTTTGGGAACACCCCGGACCCTGAGGGCGTGGTGTATCGCGGCGTGGGAGCCATGGACTACTACGTTCCCGCCTACATCGGCTTGGTCATCGCCTCGGTCGGACTGGTGGGCCTGCCCATGCACCTGGCGGCCTACCGCGAGCGAGGCGTGCTGCGACGGTTCAAGGCCTCGTCTGTCCCGGCCGGGAACGTGGTGGGAAGCCAGGTCGCCGTCACGATGATCAGCGCGGCCGCCGGCAGCCTCCTGCTCATGGCCGCCGCCCGACTCGCCTACAGTTTCCAAGCTCCGCATGCACCCGAACAGGTGGTGCTGGCCTTCGTGCTGGCCGCCCTGAGCTTCTCCGCCCTGGGCGTGCTGCTGGGCGCCCTCCTGCCAACAGCCCGAGCCGCCCAGGGGGCCGGGATCCTGCTCTGGTTCGTGATGCTGTTCATCGGCGGAGCCGGGCCCCCACCCGAGGTGCTGACCGACAGCATGCGTTTCGTGGCCCAGCTGACCCCGCTGCAGCACGCTATCACTCTGCTTCAGGACCCGTGGCTGGGGTTCGGATGGAACTGGCGAGAGACGCTTGTCGTGGCCGGCATTACAGCGGCCTCGGCCTTGATCGCGCTTCGCTTCTTCCGCTGGGAGTAGGCGGGTCTCCCGACCCCCACTGGTCGTGTGAGACCGCAGCCCGTACTACGACCCACCCCGCCCATGCATAGCCCGCCGTCCCGCCGGGCACCTACCTCCTGCATACCCGGATCCCGGATCCTGCTCCCACGAGAGACCGGCGAGAGGAGCCACTCCATGAGCCCACGCGACCCCCGCATGCGGCCCGGGCCCAATGACCCGCGCCTGATCACTCCGCGCACCGGTCCGCCGCAGCCCGAGGTCATCCCCCTTGGCTACCTCGAGGGAGCTCTGTGGCGGCTCGTGGTGCATCATCCCTCTCCCGGTACCCCCAAGGACGAGCCTGTCCCCGAGGTCCACCGGCAGGAGCAAGGCCATCCCCACTGGGACCTGGTTGGGCGGAGCGACGTACTCTCCCGACTGGTCTACCAAGCCTGGCGCCGGGGTCGCGAGGAGCGGCGCGGCTCGGGGCTCCTCACGCGCTGAGCCTGGGGGTACGCATGTTGGCCGTGTGGGCCCGACTGGGCGGCCATCAGAAACGGAGGGAACATGACCCGGGGCGGCCACGAGGCCGGCGCCGCGCGGCTCGGCTTGTCGCCCAGACGGGCTGCCCCTACAATTGACACGGCTCCGATCTGATTGTCGGAGAGTGCCGGCGTGGCTCAATGGTAGAGCAGCTGATTTGTAATCAGCAGGTTGGGGGTTCGATTCCCTTCGCCGGCTTTCCACTCGATCACGATCGTTCACCTACGAGCCGCGATCCCCGGGGCCTTACCACTACGCCACCACCTGCCAAGCTCCGCTTGTCCGAAGCGAGGACCTAAGCGCGGCGCGGACTCAGAGCCGCCGTCTTCTCTCCCCATGGACAGTCGTTGACCCCGATCCGCATTGAATCTACACTCGAACAAGGCATGCGCCAGATGGCTGACGGGAGTCTGAGTGATGGATCGTACCTACAGACACCGACTCGAGCGCTGTGGCCGGATCATGGAAAACGCCGGCCTCGACGCGCTCCTCCTCACGAAGCCCGCGAACATGTTCTACCTCACGGGGGACGGGCGCCTCTGCGCATACGCGATCGTCACCCGCGGGGGGCAGGTGGCTCTTGGTGTGCCCGCCACCGACGTTGCCGACGTCTCGAACCGGGCGCATTTCGACGAGATCACAGGGTTCGCGGACGAAGTCGGCATGATCCATGCCATCAACCAGCACCTGCGGCACTTCGGTGTCGGGCGGGGTACGCTGGGTCTGGAGTACACGTTTCTCACCCAATCCATGATGGCGATGGTCACCCATCCTCACGCCAAGCCAGAGAGCGTGACCGTGGCCGATGCCACCCCCATTCTCTCGGCCTTACGGATGGTCAAGGAGCCTGCCGAGGTCGAGCGCATCCGAGTCGCAGCCGGCGTGGCGACCAAGGGCATCGAGGCAGCCGTCTCGAAGCTACACGTGGGCATGACCGAGAGCCAGGTGGCTGCCGAAGCGGAGTACGCCATGCGCCAGGCGGGCGCCGAGAATTTCTACCGCACCTATGTCTCCTCCGGTCCCCGGACGAACATCGCCCACGGCCTGCCCACAGCCCGGCGTCTCGAGGATGGCGACCTGCTCATGATCGACGTTCATCCTGTCGTGCATGGCTACAGTGCGGACCTGTGCCGCACGACATGTCTTGGCCGGCCCACGAGCGAGCAGGCCCAGGCCTTCGACGACTACCTCCTCGCTCAACAAGCTACCATCGACGCCATCGCCCCGGGGGTGACGGTGGCCGATCTTGAGGCGCGGATGCATGCCATGCTCAGGGACTCCGGCCACGGGGATAGCATATTCGGCCCACCCATTCACGGGGTGGGCATCGAGTTCGAGGAGGCACCCCTTCCCCCCGATCACGCCTTCTTTCACGGCGAGAAGGACATGCCCGCGATCCAAGCGGGGGTGGTCCTGTCGGTGGGCAATTGCGGGCTCTACGCAGGGGGTTGGGGCGTCAGGGTGGAGGACACGAACGTGGCGACGGCGGAAGGCCGTCAGACCCTGACCGAGTACCCCCGGGTTCTGACTCCCTGACAGCGTGCCGATAGTGCGGGAAGTACTCCCAGCTCGCGAGGACGAGCTGGCCAGAACGCATGCCAGACGCGGAAGATGAAAGGGGCCGGCCGGCTTCAACCGGGCCGGTCCCCCAACGGCTCAAGGCCCCAAAGATGGAGAGCCTCTCCGCTACGGCGTCACGGGTGTTCCGTGACCACCGGACCGCACCGTCACCAGAGCCAGGTCCACAGCCGGCGTGGCTTGATCGGCCCCGGCGTTGGGATTCCCCTCGCCGGGTACTGTTCCCGGGCTCGCCATCGGGCCCGACACCCCGGATGGATTGGCCGCCACCGGATTCCCGAACCCACGGTTGTCTGCTCCGGGCGCGGTTGCCGCGTTAAACAAGTGGTCACTCGCGAAGGCCGGCGCCGCCGCGACCGCGAGAAGAGCCAGGGCAAGCAGCAGGATAAGGAGCAGTCTGGTGCTCATATCACCCTCCTTGGATCGGTTCGTTCCTCAGGGTCCTAAGACCCTCGACTTCCAACATAGTCCCCTCCTCGCCACGTTTCCATGTCTTCGAGCCGGTCTCGGCCGTTGGTCGCCTCTCACCGCCGACCCGGTGGCCGAGCTCGTCTGTTATCTATCTTCGCCTCGAAACCCGCCTGGTTTCGTGTGTTTCGGAGCGCTATTCTGTGGGAAACTGCCTTCGAGACGCTCAGTCGAGAAGGAGGCACCGTGGAACGAGACAAAGACCGCGTAAGAGGCATCCTGACTGAGACGCGCGCCGACATCGTGAGCAGGCTCGGACCGTCGCTCAACGCGCTCACCGTCGAGCGCGTCGTCATCGGTCTCTTCTTCACGGGGGTCAAGCTGAGCAACGGCCAGGGAGGCGTATGCTACACGCCCATAAAGACCATCCCGGAGGCAGTGTGCTGTCCAAGCTCCGCCCGAGCGATGCCCTCATCGGGTGAGCTTCGCGGAAGGCCGGCCGCCGACCTGCTCGACGAGATGTGGGGGGGAAGCGCGGTGCGGAAGGCCGTTGGAATCGCCACCCTGAACGCGCTCTCGGCCACCTGCTGGGAGCAGTGTTCCCCCACGCAGTATGCTATCGAACGGGGGGTCGATGCCCTCGATACCCTGAGCCTGAATGACGAGCAGCTCGTCGTGGTGGTCGGGGCCCTCGCCCCTTTTCTCAAGATCCTCAAACGACGTGGAAAACCCTTCCGGGTTCTGGAACTCGATCCCACGACGCTGAAGCCCGACGAGCTACCCTTCTACGCCCCCGCCGACCAAGCCGGGCGCGTTGTGCCGCAGGCGGACGTGCTCGTCGTGACGGGCACCTCGCTGATCAACGACACTCTCGAGGACCTGCTGGCCCTTGCACGGCCCGAGGCGTTGGCGGTGGTGGTCGGCCCGACGGCGAGCATGCTGCCCGACGCCTTCTTCCGCCGCGGAGTCGATGTGGTAGGGGGAGTCCTGGTCACCGCGCCGGACGCGCTCCTCGACGTCCTCAGCGAAGCCGGCTCGGGCTTCCACTTCTTCGGCCGCTCGGCGGAGCGGGTCGTTGTGCGCCGGCCAGCCCTGCGCAGTTGAAGAGGTCGCGACCCGACCCCCGCTCGCTCGGCATCCAGGTTGGTTCCTATCTGTGCAGCGGCGCCTCGCAGAAATACTCGCCGGATAGCTGGTACGAGAGGAACACGGGGCATCTGCCGCACTCGCAGCCCTTCCTCCCCACGTGCTCGGGATGGAGGTCTCGCCCGCAGTACAGGGCTCCCTCCTCGAGGGGATTGCTGGTGCACCCGGGGCAGCTGCAGCGTTCCACATTCTCGGGCACATCGGGCACGTAGTTCATCGGCTCCTCCTCCCCCCTCGGGCGCGATGCTTCCCGGGTCGCGATGGCTCGGGATGAAAAGCGTCCACCTTCTTCTGGCCTGCTTTCCCCAGGATCGCCGATTCTGAACGTGGATCCCAGGAAACCACCGCGTTGCATCCCGCTTATCTTCCATTACTATAGTATTTGGAGGCAGACCAGACTCGAGGAGAAGGAGCGATGACTCGCATTCACAAGAGCACCCTCATTGGCGCTCCGATCGCCGAGGTGTACCTGAAAGCCCGCGACCCCGCAGGATGGCCCACCTGGTTCGCCGGATTAACCGGACCGGACAGCCTGAAGGGCGACGGCGAGGTGGGGACCAAGGGCGACTACACCCTCGCCCTCGCCGGAGTGAACTTCCCGGTCTCTGTAGAGGTGGTGGAGGACCAACATGGTCCCGAGGGGGCGAGCTGGCGAGGTCTGATCGGCGGCCCGCTCGCAGGCAAGCACCACTGGACCTACCGGCCGCACGGGGATCAGACCGAGGTGACGGTCGACATGGAGTACACGGTGCCGGGAGCCGCTCTGGGACGGCTGGCCGACAAGCTGATCGTGGAGCGGATGATGGAACGCAACGTGCAGCAGAGCATCGAGAACCTCAAGCTCATCTGCGAGCACCGCGCAGAGCGGGGCGGGGTCCACGAGGCATGAACCGCAAGGCACGGCGCCGCCACTCCGAGGTCGGCCCTCCGCTCATTGGCTACGCCACTCGAACAGGCGGACCCGACTGTCGTCGGTGACAAAGGCGATGCGCGTCGCGGAAGCCGCGATCCACGCGCTGAACCACGGAGGCGTGGTCTGGCGCCCCAGGATCTGCTCGCGGCCGGTTCCATAGCCGCGGCTCACGATGTCCCAGCCTCCTTCGCCGCTTGCGACGGCCTGCAGATAGGCCACGTACGTGGGAGCAGCCGACGGCCAGCGCCGGCCGGGTCGAGCAACCGCGCGGTCTCGTCGGTCAGGTCGCGGGCCTGGAGGCCGTCGGAGTAGAACACCACGGTGTCGCCGGCAAGGGACGGTCGCCACGCATCGGGGCCCAGGAATACGGTGGAGCCCGGGGCGCGTCGGTGACCTGCTCGGGCGGGCCCGTGGGATTCCCGCCCGCGTCGACCGGCATCACCCACAGGGGTTCCTGCCAGATCGCCTCGGACCCCTCTTGGGGGCGGGGCTCGATCCAGGCACCCGGCCGCCGGCGATCAGAGGATAACTCGGACACTTCACGCGCGCTCCCTTCCGGTGGGGCCGCCAAGCCCGCCCCGCTCGAGCGAGCCGGAAGCCGGCGCTCTCGGGGCCGGGGGTCCCTGTATCACACCACCCGGCGGCTCTCTAGATGCAAGTTCACCTTCCGCTTGATGCGCTGCAGGGCATTGTCCACCGTCTTCGTATCATGATCGATGATCTCGGCGATGTCTTCGTAGGAGAGGCCCTCGAGGTAGTGGCGCAGAACACGCGTCTCCAGTGGGCTCAGCAGCCGCTGTAGGCACCCGAGCAGGCTTCCGAGTTCCTCCGAGCTGATGACCTGCTGCACGGGGTCGCTGGTGCGACCCGAGGGGATGAGATCGGCCAGCGTGCGCTCCTCGGTCCCGGTGCGGGTGGAGGAGTAGCTGAAGCTCACGTAGCTGTTCAGCGGGGCGTGCTTCTGCCGGGAAGCGGTCTTGATGGCGGTGATGATCTGGCGGGTCACGCAGAGCTCCGCGAAGCTGCGGAAGCAGCTGGCCCGCTCCGAGCGGTAGTCACGGATGGCCTTGTAAAGACCGATGTAGCCTTCCTGGATGAGGTCCTCGGTGTCCCCGCCGGCGATGAAATACGAGGTCGCCTTGATGCGGACGAAGTGTCGGTACTTGGCGAGGACGTGCTTGATCGCGCCCGCGTCGCCAAGCTTGGCCAGGCGGACAAGCTCCTCCTCGTCATCCCAGTTGACCGGGTAGCCGGCGCGCTCTGTGAGCCCCAAGTCTCCCCACCTCCCTTCACCTACCCTTGTGGCCTAGGAGGCCGTTGAAAAACGAAGCCCCGGCCACCGGGCCGCACTGGGCGGCGCTCCGAAACGAGCTCTAGGACCGACCCGAGCCGCCCTTGTTGTCCTCCTGCGAAAGTCTGTCCCGCAGGGTTTTCAGGGCCTCCAGGCTGTCCGGGTCGAGCCTCTCCTCTACACGGTGCACCATTCTAATGCAATCTGTCAGATTTGCAACCTTTTTTGTGTGGACTTGCAGATCGTCCACGAACTGGCGGGAGGAACGGCGTGTGACATTGGGGAGGAATATGGTCTTCTGCAGGCCGTAGTCCGAAGTCACGACCACCACGTTTTCCTCCGCGCTGACGGCATAGGTGACCCGCTCGATGATGGCGTCGGCCGACCGCCGGAGTGATCCGTAATACACCTCTACAGCAACTGTTGCACTCTCCACCTTCTGCAATGACGCCTCGTGGGAGTCGAAGACTACGATGGCCCTATCGGTGGTCCCGCCCATGAAGCTGGCGATACGGTCGATGAGGCGGGAGCGCTCCAGCTCCAGCTCGCCGGGGCGCATGCGCGCATCTCCCCGGTCACGTCCTTCAGCCCGGCGAAGCTCGTGAAGAACATTGTAGCCGTCGATGAGGTAGACGGTCATAGCGGTCCCCCCGGCGGTTGGGAGGCCCGGCGCTGGCGCCGGGCCTCGAACAGGAGCACGCCCCCGGTCACGCTGACGTTCAGCGAGCCGACCTTGCCCCACTGGGGAACGCAGACCAGCACGTCGCACGCCTGGGCCACCCGACGGCCCAGGCCCGCCCCTTCCGAGCCCAGCACGAAGACCGCCCGGCCCGAGTAGTCCTGGTCGTCGTAGGCCTGACCGGCGCCGGCTTCGGCTCCATAGACCCAGAAACCCCTCTTCTTGGCCAGCTCGATGAATTCGGTAAGGTTTCGCGTCTGCGTCACCCACGCATGCTCGGTGGCTCCGGCCGAGGCCTTGACCACAGCCGCCGTCACCCCAGCCGCACGGTGCCGGGGATCACCACCCCCGCGCCCGCCCCCTCGGCGGTGCGGATGATGGCCCCCAGGTTGTGAGGGTCTTGTACCCGGTCGAGGGCGACGATCAAGTCGCACTGAGCAAGGAGGGTCTCGTCGGCCACGTAGGAGTATGGATCGACCTCGGCGACCACGCCCTGGTGGTCCTGACTGCCGGCGCGGGCCGTCAGGTCGGCGGCAGACTCGGCAGTCACTCGGGGGGCCGGTAC
The DNA here is from genome assembly GCA_027493445.1 of Thermoleophilia bacterium. Lineage (GTDB taxonomy): Bacteria > Actinomycetota > Thermoleophilia > RBG-16-64-13 > RBG-16-64-13 > JAMDDA01. The sequence goes on from JAOSKU010000001.1 coordinate 968,212, forward strand.
CCCGGCCCCCCGGCCCCAGTGCTCCACCTCCCGGGCGAGGGCGGCCGCCGAACGACCCTCCAGGATCCACGCTTGGTGAACCCGCCGGCGGCCGCGCAGGGCTTCCCGGAGGGGGTTCCGACCGTAGATGAAGGTGAGCTCGGACACGGCAAATGGAATCGGCGGCGGCCTACTCCCGGGGAACGACCTTGTAGCCCCCGGGCACATCACGCACCTCGTAGCCCGCCGCCAGAATAGCGTGGCGCAGGCGGTCGGCCGCCGCGAAATCGCGGGCGGCCCGCCGGGCCTGGCGCTCCTCAGCCATGCGCACCACGTCCCCCGGGATGTCCGACTCGATGACGGTGGTGGCGTCCAGGCCCAGGATGTAGACCATGTCGGCCACCCGGGCGCGCAGCGCCCGGGCTCCGGGGATCGTCAGGCCGCCCCCGGCCAGAGCGCCGTTGATCTCCCGGGCGAGGGCGAAAACCTCGCCCAGTGCGGCCGCCGTGTTCAGATCGTCGGCCAGGTGGGCGTCGAAGGCTTGCCGGCGCACGGTGGCCTGCTCCAGCATGACGGCGTCAGACGGGCTCAGTCCGGCCGAGGTGATCGCCGGCTCACCCGCCGTGAAGTCCTGCAGGGCGCGAAAAAGGTTGCGCAACCGCTCCACCTGCTGCCCGGCCTCATCCAGGAGCTCCCGGCTAAAGTCCATGGGGCTGCGGTAGTGGCTGCCCACGAAAAAGGCGATCAGTACCTCAGGGCGGTACTCGGCGAGCGCCTCGCGCAGCCGGAAGATGTTGCCCAGGCTCTTCGACATCTTCTCGTCGCGGATGTTCAGCATGCCGTTGTGGACCCAGAAGCGGACGAACGTGTTCCCCAGGGCTCCCTCGGCCTGCGCGATCTCGTTCTCATGGTGGGGGAAGATGAGGTCCCGCCCGCCGCCGTGGATATCGAAACCCGGCCCCAGGTACTTCAGGCTCATGGCCGAGCACTCGATGTGCCATCCGGGTCGCCCCGGTCCCCAGGGGCTGTCCCAGGCGGGCTCCCCGGGCTTGGCCCCCTTCCACAGCGCGAAGTCCAGGGGGTCCGCCTTGTCCTCCCCGGGGCTGATACGGGCTCCGTGGCGCATCTCGGCGATCTGCTGCTTGGAGAGGCGCCCATACCTCGGGAAGCTGTCCACGTCGAAGTAGACGTCGGGGCCGGCTTGATAGGCATGACCTTTCTCCACCAGCGATGCGATCAGCCCGATGATCTCGGGGATGTGCTCGGTCGCGTAGGGCTCCACGTCAGGCCGGCCCAGGCCCAAGCGGTCCGTATCCTCGATGTACGCCTCCGCGAACTCCCGGGCCACCTCGGCAGTCGTACGCCCCTCGTCAACGGCCTTCCGGATCATGCGGTCGTCGATGTCGGTGACGTTCTCGACCAGGGTGACCCGCCATCCGACACTCTCGAAGTAGCGCTTGGCCACCATGGACACCACGTAGGGCCGCGCATTCCCGAGGTGGATGTAGTTGTAGACGGTGGGTCCGCAGAAGTACATGGTTACGTGGTGCCCGTCCCGGGGGACGAACTCCCGCTTCTCTTGGGTCAGCGAGTCATACAGACGCACGCCCATCAGGCACTTCCCCGCTCGTCCAGGTAGGTCAGGGCGGCGTCCAGCCGCTCCAGGATGCGGCTGCGCCCCAAACCGGACACCAAGTAGAAGAGCTCGGGCCCTTGATCGAGGCCGGTCAGAGCGACCCTCAGAGGCTTGTAGATGGCCTTGCCTTTGATGCCCTTGTCCTTGCAGGCGTCGGCCACCTGCTTGAGGATCGCCTTAGCCTCTTCCACGGGCGGGTACTCGTCACCACCGCCCGCCAGCGCTTCCCTCAGAAGCGCGAGCACCCCGGCGACACCCTCCTCGTGAAGCACCTCCAGGTGCACCGAGGCCGGCAGGGACAACTCTTCCACGAAGACGCGGGCGTAGCGGGGCGCGTCCTCCAGTACGACCAGATTGGACTGGATGGCCGCGCTCACGATATCCCGCTGGCCTTCGGCCAGCGCGATGCCCTCTTCATGCAGATAGGGACGCACCTGTTCGGACAGCTCGGCGGAGCCCATCTCCCGGATGTAGAGGCCGTTCAGCCAGTTGAGCTTGTCCAGGTCAAAGACCGCCGGGCTCTTCGACACCCGGCTCATGTCGAATTCGGCCACCAACTCCTCCAGGGTGAACTTCTCCCGCTCGCCGCCCGGATGCCAGGAGAGCAGGGCCAGGTAGTTCACCACGGCACCGGCCAGATAGCCCATATCGCGGAACTCCCCGATGGAGGTGGCTCCATGACGCTTCGAGAGCTTGCCACCATCGGGCCCCAGAATGAGCGAGTGGTGCGCGTAGGCCGGCGCCGGTTCGTCCAGGGCTCGGTAGAGCATGAGCTGCCGAGCCGTGTTGGTGATGTGGTCCTCTCCCCGCACCACGTGGGTGATCTTCATGCCTGCGTCGTCCACCACCACCGCGTAATTGTAGGCGAAACCACCGTCGGTGCGTCTCAGGATGAAGTCGCCGATCACGTCCGCAGAGAAAGTGATGGGCCCGTGGATGAGATCGTCGAAGCTGACGTCGCCCGCGGGCACCTTGAAGCGGACGGTGGCCTCCTCTCCCGCCCGCAGCCGGGCCCGGACCGTCTCGAGGCTCTGGTTGAGGCAGAGCCGGTCGTACTTGGGCATCTCACCCCGGGCCAGCTGCTCCCTCTTCAAGGCGTCGAGTCGCTCCTGCGTGCAGAAGCAGCGATAAGCCCACCCGGTTTCAAGCAACCTCTGTACGCCGTCCTCATAGAGCGCGGTGCGCTCGCTCTGCCGATAGGGCCCGTAGCCACCGTCCACATCCGGGCCCTCGTCCGCCCGTAGGCCCAGCCAATGCAGGTCGCGGATGATGCTCACCTCGTGCTCCCGCCGGGAGCGCTTGAGATCGGTGTCTTCCACCCGAAGCACCATGACTCCCTGGTGGTGGCGGGCGAATAGGAAGTTGTAGAGGGCCGTGCGGGCGCTCCCGATGTGGAGTGTGCCCGTGGGGCTGGGGGCGAATCTGACACGCACGTCGCTCATGTGGCTCCCACCGTCTTCGCTCGTTTCCCTCCGAAACCGGTCCCGTGGCATGGTCCCGGCCGGACGTCGCGGACCCGGCTCCGCGACGGGAGGTCTATGCTACACCAACCCGGAGTGTGCCCAAAGGGTGGCGGGGGACACGCACGGCCGGGTGCGAACCGGGGGATTGCGGCTCATACGAGTATCGGGCCGCCGGCCCGCCGCCGAAGGTCGAACGTGCATGGCCCGGGCTCAGGGAATGCCCGGCCGGGACCGCTCCACCGGGTCCAGGTGGACAGAGACATCGTCGATCTCGGGCATGTCGAGCAAGGCCAGGCGGATCCGTTGCTCGAGGTCGTGGACCGCCTGCAGCGACTCCCCCTCGTCGATCTCGAGATGGAAGCTCACGTGCAGCTCCGGGCCGCGGAAGTAGGCCTTGAGATCGTGCACGGCGCAGACCATTTCGGGAGCACAGGCCACTTCCATGACGCGGCGCTCCACTTCAGGAGGCGCTGTCCGCCCCACGATGTAGCCCACGTTCTCGTGCAGGACCTCGTAGGCCGTCCTACCGACGAACGCCGCCACCACCAGGCTGAACAGCGGGTCGGCCAGCTCCAAGCCGACCCCCGCTCCCAGATAGCCGGCCAGAGCGGCCAGCGAGGAAAGAACATCGGCAATGGCGTCGTTGCTCACTGCTCTCAGGGCCGGTGAGTGGATGTTGTCGCTGCTTCGCTTGGCCCCGACAGCGAGAGCGGCCTTCACGCCCATGGCTCCAAACAGCACGGGGACCGTCCACAGGGACCGCTCGATCTCCGGGGGAGCGAAGAGTCCGCGTGCGCCACGCACCACCAGTTGAAGGCAGACCACGGTGATGGAGACCCCGATGACCAGGCTCAACAGGGGCTCGAGCCCGCGGTGTCCCTGCGGGTGGCCGCGGTCGGCCGGCTGGAGGGAAAAGCGCATGCCGACAATCAGCATGATCGAGTAGGCGGTGTCGGCCAGGGAGTTCATGGCGTCGGCCGTGATGGACAAGCTGCCGGTCAGGAGTCCCACCAGCCCCTTGCCCACGGCCAGGGCGCCGTTGGCCATGAGGTTGACAAGTGTGAACCGGCGGGCCGTCCGGCGCTTCGCGACGAGTCGCTCCCGGCGCTTGGCCTCTACGAGGTTGTCGGGACTGACGATCCCCACCACGGCTCCCGCTCCAGCAGTGCGACGGCCTGTGCGTAGATCCCTTCCCCCCGTCCGGTGAAACCCATGCGCTCCGTGGTGGTGCCGCGCAGGCCGACCCTGTCGGGCTCCAGCCCCAGCGCAGCGGCCAGAGTCGCCCGCATGGCCGCCCGGAATGAGGCCACGCGCGGCTCCTGACAGACGACCACGGCATCGACGTTGACCGGGCGCCAGCCTCTGTCGGCCAACATCCTCACCACCCGGCGCAGCAGATCGACGCTGTCCGCTCCCGCGTAGGCCGGGTCGGTGTCAGGGAAGTAGTGGCCGATGTCCTCCAGACCGGCCGCACCGAGCAGGGCGTCCATGATGGCGTGGGTCAGCACGTCGGCGTCGCTGTGGCCGGCCAGCCCGCGCCTCTCCCGGAGGCGCACACCCCCCAGAATCAGAGGTCTCTCCTCCGCGAACCGGTGGGCGTCCAGGCCCAGGCCTACCCGGATGGACCGGTCACTCACCGGTGCCGCTCCGCCAGGATCTGCTCGGCCAGCAGGAGATCGGTGCGGGTGGTAACTTTCAGGTTCTCGGCGGAGCCCTCCACCACGGCCACCCGACCCCCCAGCGCCGCCACCAGCGAGGCGTCGTCGGTCGAGGCCGCCAGCACAGCCTCCGGTTGATCGTAGGCCCGCGCCAGCACGTCCCAGCGGAAGACCTGAGGCGTCAGGGCCCGCCACAACCGGCTGCGGTCTGGGGTCCCGATAATCACGCCCGCCTCGTCGACCTCCTTGAGAGTGTCGACGCTGGGCAGCCCCACGATCACCCCGGCCAGGCCAAGGTCGCCCCGCAAGCGCTCAACGGCGGCCTCCACCTCCGCACAGGCCACCAGGGGGCGCGCGCCGTCATGGATACCCACCAGCGTGGCCCCACCCCGGCCGGCCAGGGCGCGCAGGCCGTTGCGGACCGAGAAGGCCCGCGCCTCTCCCCGCCGACCACGGCCACCACCTTCTCGAAGCGCTCGGCCACGATCTCGGCCGTGCAGTAATCGACGTCTCCCGAGTTGACCACCACCACCAGACTCTCCACCACCGGGCAGTCCTCCAGGGCGGCCAGGGTGCGCTGCACCATCGGTATGCCGAGCAGGGGCAGATACTGCTTGGGACCACCGGCTCCCAGCCGGACCCCGCGCCCGCCGGCAGCCACGATGAGGGCGAGACCCTCGCGCCCGGAGCGACTCCCTCCGGCGGGCTCACCCGCGGAACCAATGCCTGCCCGGACCAAGGCGCCCGCCTCCTCAGGACGCCAGGCGGGTGAAGACCATCTTGCCCGAGGGGTTCTGCAGGACGGAGGTCACCTCCACCTCCACATTCTGGCCCACCTTGCCTCGGCCGCCTTCGATCACCACCATGGTACCGTCATCCAGGTAGGCCACACCCTGATCCTCTTCCTTGCCCTCGCGAATGACCCGCACGGCCAGGCTCTCACCGGGCAGAACCACGGGCTTCAGGGCGTTGGCCAGCTCGTTGACGTTGAGCACCTGTACTCCCTGGATCTGGGCGATCTTGTTCAGGTTGTAGTCGGTGGTGAGGATGCTGCCCTCGAGCTCCTTGGCCAGCTTGATCAGCTTGCCGTCGACCTCCGCCAACCCCGGAAAGTCGCGATCGGCTATGACCACCCGATCGTATGCGTCCTGGAGCGCACGCACGCACTCGAGCCCCCGCCGGCCACGGGCCCGGCGCAATGGATCCCCAGAGTCGGCGATGGACTGCAGCTCCTCGAGCACGAACCCGGGGATGACCAGGTCACCGTCCACAAAGTGGGTCGGCACGATGTCCCCGATGCGCGCATCGATGATGACCGACGTGTCCAGGATCTTGGCATTCGCCCCCCCTTTCCCAGGAGCGGAGCCCAGGTTTCTCAGACCCACGAGCCGCCCGATCTCGGCGTGGCGCTTGTACGCCACGTAGGCAAAGACGTAGCCCCCCAGGGCGTACACCATAGGGAGCAGAAACACGCCCACGACCGGAAGGTCCTTGAGGGCCAGGCTGGCCAGCGCGGCCACGCCCAGCCCAATGATCATCCCGAGGCTGGTGACCAGGAGGGCTGCCGCACCGATTCTGGACGTGGTTCTGTCGACCCACTGGCTGAGCCGCACCGTCCGCCGGCCCAGAATCCCTCCAAGCACAAGCCCGAGAGCCGCACCGACCAGAACGCCGAGCCCCAGGAAAAGCAGGGAATAAACGTCGGATAAAGACATACGAGAGAGGGCGATGCTTGCGGCCTCGTAGCCGGCGATGCCACCCACCAGGGTGAGGATCGCGCGAACAATCGTGACCATCCGGCCTCACCTCCTTTCACAGTTCTCGCTATGAACAGGTGCACACGACTCATGCACGAGCCCTCGCCTAGTCGCACTCCGCCCGCAGACAGATCTCGCTGAGCAGACTCTCCAGGTACTCCAGGGCATCGGACTGGGGCATCTGCTTTGCGTACATCAACTCGGAAGCCAAGATCTTCTTGACCCGACCGAACATCTGCTTCTCCCCGGTCGACAATCCCTTCGTGGCATCGCGGATGGCCAGGTTACGGACAACGTCGGCAAGCTCGAATATATCTCCCGACTTGATTTTCTCACGATTGTGCTTGAGCCGCCGGTTCCAGTTTTTCGGCATGAGTGTGGCATCGTCACGGAGCACACCCACCACCTCCTCCACCATCACCTCGTCGATGACGGAGCGGATGCCGGCCCGCTCGGCCGCGTCGATCGGGACCATGACCGTCATGTCATTGTGAAGAATCTGGATGGTCATGTACTCCTTGAGATCGCCCTGCACATCACGCCGGCAGATGTCGAGGATCCGCCCCGCACCGTGGTGGGGATAGACGACCTTGTCTCCAACTTTGAACACACCAGACTCCTCGTTCGTGCCGCCTCCCGGCCGGCCGTCTCGCCCGGGCCCGCCCCGGAGGCCGGCATTCAGCCGTAGCGCTCCAGGAGGTTGAGCTCTCGCAAGCGCAGAAAGCCTTCCTTGATGTCGTGGGCGCGGGCCGGACCTACGCCCTCGATGGCCGCCAGCTCCTCCTTCGAAGCGTTCAGGATGTCCTCGAGCCTGCCGAACCCGTCGACCAGATTGTTGATCACGCCCTTGGGCAGGCGGGGGATCTTGCGAAGCATTCCGGAACCCGCGGGCCGAGACGTGCAGCTCCAGAGCGTCCACATCGGGGTCGTAGCCCAGGAGCTCCCCGATCTTACCCAGGCTTAGCAGGTCTTCGGCGTGCAGCGAGCCGAGCGCCGCAGTGACCTCATCGGGGCTCATGTCTGCGAAATCGGGCAGATAGTCGCGAATGACCGCCCACCGGTCGTCCCGCACATCGACCATGAGCTCCTCGAGCTGCATCTGAATGAGGCGGCCTTCGCTGCCCAGCTCGATGATGTACCGCTCGATCTCCCGAGCCACCCGCAACATCATCTCCGAGCGCTGCACAACGCTCAGGACGTCGTACAAAGTCACGGCGTCTTCAAACTCAAGGGCGCTCAGCGAGGTCGACACTTGGTTCAGGCGCGACTTGTACTTCTCCAGGGTCTGCAACGCCTGATTGGCTTTCACCAAGATGACCCGGATCTCCTCCAGCACGAAGCGGATACCGTCGATGTAGAGCGACACGACGTCGCGGGCGGCGGAGATGGAGAGCACCAGAGCGTCTATCTGCTTGGCGACCCGCTCGGCTGTACGGTGTCGCGTACCAGTCTCCGACGAGGGGATGGTGGGGTCGGGCATCAGCTGCACGTTGGCGTGGCTGATGCGCGTGCCGTCGCGATTGAGGATGATGGCCCCGTCCATCTTGGCGAGCTCGTAGAGGATCATCGGCGACAGCTCGACGTCGATACGAATCCCTCCGGAGATCAGGGGGGCCACCTCACCCTTGTCTGCGAACACAAGCAGGGCTCCTGTACGTGCCCGGACGATGTTGTCCAAAGCGTCACGAAGGGCCGCGCCCGGCGCCACGAGCTGAAGGGACTGCACGAGCCGTTCGCTGATGACCATGTGCCTTTTAGCCAATGAGACCTCGCAGTAGTTCTCTCATGTCCGTCACCGCTTCCAGAGCCACCCCGGGTGGGATCGGGCCCCGGGCCCGCAGCTCATGAACGTTCCGTGCGGGTGCCAGCACATGCCGGAAACCCCGCCGGGCCAGCTCTTGCAGCCGGATCTCTCCGTGGGCGACGTAGCGCACCTGGCCCGTGAGACTGAGCTCTCCAAAGGCCGCGACCTCGCCCAGCGGCTGGTCCCGAAAGGACGAGGCCACCGCCAGCGCCAGGGGGAGGTCGGCGGCCGGATCCTCCACCGTCAGCCCCCGGCTATGTTCGCGAAGATGTCGCACTCCCCGAGGCCCATGCCCGCCCGGCGGGAGAGCACGGCCACGATCATGGCTAGCCGGTTGTGGTCCACACCGCGCGTGACTCGCCGCGGCATGGCCAGACCGGATGGTGTCACCAGCGCCTGCACCTCCGCCAGGAGACAACGGGTGCCTTCCATGGCAGCCAACACCGAGGCTCCCGGGCTGGATGAGCCCTCCTGGAGAAAGAGCGACGAAGGGTCGGGCACGTCGATCAGGCCCCCGCCCGTCATCTGAAAAACGCCCACCTCATTCGTCGAGCCGAAGCGGTTCTTGACCGAGCGCAGGATCCGGTACGGCTGACCCCGTTCGCCATCGAAGGCCAGGACCGCGTCGACCATATGCTCGAGCACCCGGGGACCGGCCAGATCGCCGCTTTTCGTCACGTGGCCCACCAAAACCAGCGTAATCCCCTTTCCTTTCGCCACCCGCAGCAATTGTCCTGTTGCTTCCCGGATCTGCGAAACCGAACCCGGAGCCGAGCTAAGGCTGTCGGACCACAGGGTCTGCACCGAATCAACCACGCACACCGCAGGGGCGTGCTCCTCGATGCAGGCCATCACCGGCTCGCAGCGCGTTTCCCCGACCAGTCGCAGCCCGTCGATGGGGCCCTCCAGCCGGCGGGCCCGCAGCTTGACCTGCGCAGCCGACTCCTCGCCCGAGACCAGCATCGTGGAGATCCCGGCCGCCTCCATGCGAAGCAAGGCCTGAAGCAACAGGGTCGACTTGCCGACCCCCGGCTCCCCGCCCACCAGCACCAAGGATCCCGGCACCAGGCCGCCACCCAGCACTCGATCGAACTCGCCCATACCAGTGACGATACGGCGTTCCAAGCCCGCCTCGACCTCACCCAGGGTCACGACCTGGGGCAGGGGCACCCGATCGGCCACCATTCCCGGCCCAGACGGAGCCTCTTCCTGCAACGTGTTCCAGGCGCCGCAATCGGGGCACCGCCCAAGCCAGCGGGGGCTTTGATAGCCACAGCCCCCGCAGACGAAGATACTCCGATTACGCGCCACTGACCCGGTCCGGCGTTCGGCTTAGCTAGGAGGACTCCCCGCCGGGCACGAGGACCTCCTCGGCGGGCGCTGTCAGGACATCCACGATGGACAGCTTGTCCCCGTCGCGGCCCATCACCACGGTGCTACCCGGAGCGATGCGACCGGTGAGGACCTCCTCGGCCAACTCGTCCTCGACATACTTCTGCAGGGCGCGGCGCAGCGGGCGCGCACCCATGGAGGGGTCGTAGCCCACCTCGACCAGCAGTTCCTTGGCCTCATTGGTGAGCTCGATGTTGAGGCCGTTTTCTTTGAGCTGCACCCGGAGCCGGTTGAGCATGAGCTCGATGATCTCGTTGATCTGGTCCTTGGTCAGCTTGTGGAACACGATGACCTCGTCGATGCGGTTCAGGAACTCCGGCCGGAAGACCTTCTTGAGCTCGCCCATAACCCGAGTCTTCATCTCGGAGTACTCGAGACCGCCCTCGACCACCGGCTCACCGAATCCCAAGACCTGTCCTTTGGAGATAGTGGCCGCCCCGATGTTCGACGTCATGATGACGATGGTGTTCCGGAAGTCGACCGTGCGCCCCTGAGCGTCGGTCAGCCGGCCGTCCTCCAGGATCTGCAGCAGGATGTTGAAGACGTCGGGATGAGCCTTCTCGATCTCGTCGAGGAGCACGACGCTGTACGGGCGCCGGCGGACGGACTCGGTGAGCTGGCCGCCTTCTTCGTAGCCCACGTACCCGGGCGGCGAGCCCACCAGCCGGCTGACCGCGTGCTTCTCCATGTACTCGGACATGTCAACTTGGATGAGGGCGTCCTCGTCGCCGAAGAGGAACGCCGCCAGGGTGCGGGCCAGCTCGGTCTTACCCACGCCCGAGGGACCTAGGAAGACGAAGGAGCCTCCCGGCCGGCGCGGGTCTTTGAGGCCGGCCCGCGAGCGCCGGATGGCCTTCGAGACCGCAGTCAGAGCTTCGTCCTGACCGATGACGCGCGCGTGCAGCTCCTCTTCCATGCGCAGGAGCTTCTGGGTCTCGGCCTCGGTGAGCTTGACCACCGGGATGCCCGTCCACATGGCCACCACTTCGGCGATCTCATCCTCTCCGATGTAGGCCTTGGAACCCTCCTCGGAGTTCTTCCAGCGCTCCTCGAGCTCCTTCTTCTCGTTGATCAAGCGGCGTTCCCGGTCGCGTAGGTTGGCCGCCTTCTCGAACTCCTGGCCTTCGATAGCGGCTTCCTTCTCCTTGCGCACCGTCTGGATCTTGTCTTCCAGCTCCCGGTAGTCGGGAGGTGCCGTCATGGTCTGAATGCGTTTGCGGGAGGAGGCCTCATCCATCAGGTCGATGGCCTTGTCGGGCAGGAAGCGGTCGCTGATGTAGCGGTCCGCCAGGTAGGCGGCCGCCTCGAGGGACTCGTCGGTGATGCGGATGCGGTGGTGAGCCTCGTAGCGATCACGCAGACCCTTGAGAATCTCGATTGTCTCCTCCACCGACGGCTCCTTGACCATGATCTGCTGGAAACGCCGTTCGAGGGCCGCATCGCGGGCCAAGTACTTGCGGAACTCATCGATGGTGGTGGCTCCGATAGTCTGCAACTCACCCCGAGCCAGAGCCGGCTTGAGGATGGAGGCAGCGTCGATAGCCCCTTCGGCGGCACCGGCGCCGACCAGGTTGTGGATCTCGTCGATGAAGAGGATGATGTCACCGCGCTCGGTGATCTCCTTCATGACCTTCTTGAGGCGCTCCTCGAACTCGCCCCGGTATTTCGAACCGGCCACCAGCGCGCCCAGGTCGAGGGTGTAGATCTGCTTGTCCTTGAGCAGCTCGGGCACTTCGTTGTCGGCGATGCGCTGCGCCAGGCCCTCGACCACAGCCGTCTTGCCCACGCCCGGCTCGCCGATGAGCACCGGGTTGTTCTTGGTGCGCCGGGAGAGGATCTGCATGACCCGCTCGATCTCGGTGCTGCGACCGATGACCGGGTCGAGCTTGTCCTCCTCGGCAAACTTGGTGAGGTTGCGTCCGAACTGGTCGAGCACCTTCGACGACTTCTTGGCGCCGGCCGCCGGTACCCCTGCTTTCTGACTGCGCCGGCTGGGGCCGGAAAGCACTCGCATGACCTCCTGGCGGATCCGGTCGGCGTCGGCATCGAGGTCGTTCAAGATACGCGCGGCCACGCCCTCGCTCTCGCGCACCAACCCGAGCAGGATGTGCTCGGTGCCGATGTAGTTGTGCCCCAACGAGAGCGCCTCGCGCAGCGCCAGCTCGAGGACCTTCTTGGCTCGGGGGTGAAGGGGATCTGCCCTTGAGCCTCGTGCTCGCCTTCACCGACGATGCGCATGATCTCGCCCCGCACGTCTTCGAGGCTGACCTCGAGGGTGCCCAGCACGCGCGCGGCCACGCCGTCGCCCTCTCGCAGCAGCCCAAGTAGCAGGTGCTCGGTGCCGATGTAGTTGTGCTTGAGGTCGCGGGCCTCTTCTTGCGCCAGAACCACGACCTGTCGTGCGCGTTCCGTGAACCGTTCGAACATGATCGACCTCTCTCTACCTCTCGAACCGCGCCGATACGAACACGTCGCGAAGGATGCGCGCGCGGACCTCGTCGATACGGGGATCTTCCAGACCTCCGTGCACACCCCCCATCTCTTCCACGGCAAGATGGCCAGGCTGTACGCGCCGCATGAGCTCGAAGGCGTACCGCGGCGTCAAATCCGGGGCGTCGATCAGACCCATCTCAACACCCACCTGCACAGAGGATATGAGGCTGACCGCCTCTGCCCAGCCGACCACCCAAGCCCGCTGAGCCACACCGAGAGCGCGCCCCATGTGGTCGCGCACCCTGACCGGGTTGTCGCGGAGCAGGATCTTGCGGACGCTCCGTTCCTTCTCGACCAGATCGCGTGCGGCCTCGACGACCGCCTCGGTGATAAACAATTCGGATATTCCCCTGCCCCCTCGGTTGGAAACTTGGAACAGCCCCCCGGCTCCGTCCCACAGGGGGGTAAGAAGCAACCCCCGAGTCATGAGCTGCAGAGCCAGAACACCAACTCGGCCGGCCACCATGAGGGCCGGGGTCTGGACCACCGCGTAGGCCTTGAGACCGGTACCAGCCTCATCGGGCCGAGCGGTGAGATACCCCCAGCGCTCGTCGAAAGCAAAGGTCATGCCCTGCTCGAGGCTGTCGTCGATGGAATCCACCATGGCCCACAGCTCAGACAAATGATCGCCCTCCCGCGCGGCGAGAAGACGGAGGTGGTCCTGGCCGTTGATCTCGAGGCTTGCGAGCCCTCCCTTGTAAAGACCGAAAGACGCCACCTCGCCTCGAGCGCGAGCAAAGGCGGGAGTCATGAGGCCGCGCTCGGCCAGATACGCCCGCTGAACCGGCGAGAGCGACTCGAGGGGGAATATCTCCCACTCTCCCGGAGCGCTGCCCCGCCGCAGCTGCGCGATCACGCGTTCGCGCAGCTCGTCCAGGAGGTCGGGCTCGGCCACGTGCGGAAAGGGCACGACGGAGTCGTTTCGGGTCACCCCCACACTGGTCACGAGAAAATCGCAGCGCTCCATCACACCTCCTCGACCGGATGCTGAGCCAGCTCGGCCAGGCGATCTCGCACACTGGCGGCCTCCTCGTAGCGCTCGGAGTCGACCAGCTCCTTGAGCATGCGGCGCAGGCGGAGCACCTCGCGCTGAGTCGGGTCGCCGGCTGCAACCCTGCCCGGGATCTTGCCCAAGTGCGAGTGGGACGAGCCGCCGGCGCCCAGACCCCGTTCCAGCTGCGGCGAGAAGACCTCGTAGCACGCGGCGCATCCGAGCATCCCCGTCTCGAGAACGTCACTGAGGGTCGTTCCGCAGACCACGCACATCTTGGTAGGCTCTCCGGGCTGCTTCTCGACCTCGGTCTCGGCCTTGGCCGCCCGCGAGAGCAGACCGCTCAGGAGGTTCGGAACCGCGAAGACCAGAGCCGTGCCCTCGGTCTGGTCCACCAGGTCTTCAGCGCAGCTCTGGCACACATGCACACGGGTGAGCTCGGCGCCCTCGAGGCGTAGGATATGGACGCTCGCCACTTCCCGGCCGCAGGACTCGCAGGTGGGAGTGTCGCCGCCGCCGACCTGCCATTGCGATTCCTCGGCAAACACGGGTTATCTCCTCTCTATCACAAGACCCGCCGGAGCGGGCCTGCGTTGTCCTCGGGCTCGGTGATCCAGGAAAATACCTGCACGTAGTGGTATTGCACCCTGTTTCGCTGCAACAATTGTAGCACACCAACCCAACGGCCGATGCGCGCACCTCCAGCCCCGCCGGGAGGGGTCTGGGAAAGCACGTGCGGCCTTCGGAGGTTGCCGCGGCTGGCGGGATCTTGAGGACGCCTCGGTCGGCACCGCCCAGCAGGGCGACTCAGAACTCCTCGGGACGCAGCTGGGGGAAAAGGATGACGTCCCGGATGGAGTCGACTCCCAGGAAGAGCATGACCAACCGGTCGATCCCGATCCCAATGCCGCCGGCGGGGGCATGCCGTATTCAAGGGCGCGCAGGAAGTCCTCGTCCAGGGCCATGGCCTCCTCGTCGCCAGCCGCCTTGTTGCGGGCCTGCTCCTCGAAGCGACGGCGCTGGTCGAGGGGGTCGTTGAGTTCGGAGAAGGCGTTAGCCACCTCCCGTCCGGCAATGGTTGCCTGGAAGCGCTCCACCAGCAAGGGGTCTTCGGGGTGGCTCTTGGCGAGAGGACTCAGCTCGATGGGATAATCGATGGCGAAGGTGGGCTGGATCACGTTCGGCCACACCAGGTGCTTGAGCGCCTTGTCGACCAGCTGGGCAAAGGTGTCGCGACCTTCAACCTCAACGCTGCGGCCGCGCAGCTCGGCCCGCGCCCGGCCGGGATCGGCCCGCATCTGGTCGAGGCTGAGACCCAGGTACTGCCGCATGAGGCTGTCGATGGTGCGCCGTGGCCAGGGCGGCGTCAGCTCGATCTGGTGCGGTCCCACTGCCAGTGTGGTCGTGCCCAGGACGATCCGAGCCAGAGAAGGGAGCATGTTTTCCAACAGTTCCATGATCTCCCGGTAGTCCACATAGGCCCAATAGAGCTCCATCATGGTGAACTCCGGGTTGTGGACGACGGAGATCCCCTCGTTCCGGAAGTTGCGCCCGATCTCGAATATCCTGTCGAAACCTCCCACCAGCAGCCGTTTGAGGTAGAGCTCGGGAGCGATCCTGAGATAGAGATCGACGTCCAGTGCGTGGTGATGCGTTACGAAGGGCCGGGCCAGAGCGCCGCCCGGCAAGGGCTGGAGAATAGGTGTCTCGACCTCCATGAACCCCCGCTCTTCCAGATACGAGCGCATGGCCGAGATGAGCCGGCTGCGAATGGCGAGCTGCCGGGCCACCTCGGGGTTGCTGATGAGGTCGGCGTAGCGCTGGCGGTACCGCGTCTCTCGGTCCTGCAGGCCGTGCCACTTCTCGGGAAGCGGGCGATACGACTTGCTCAGAAGCGTCCAGCACTCCACGAACACCGAGAGCTCACCCCGGCGCGTGCGGAAGGGGTGGCCTTGGACGCCCACGATGTCACCCAGGTCGAGGCTGGTGAGCTGGTCGAAAGACGGACGGCCCAAGGTGTCGACGTTCGCGTACAGCTGGATGTCGTCCCAGCCGTCGCGGAGGGTGAAGAACGCGGCCTTGCCGTGCTCGCGCCGGGCCACGAGGCGGCCGGCCACGCGTAGCGTGGCCGCCTCGTCGGCCTCGCCTACGGCCAGGCCGGCGTAGCGGGTGAGAACCTCCCTCGCCCGCGTGCGCGGCTCGTAACGCCGGGCGAAGAGCTCCAGGCCCTCCTCGGCGAGACGGGCCGCCTTCGCCCGTCGTTCACGTTCCAGTTCGGAGAGGTCGTCCTCCCCACTCACGAAGTGGGGGCCTCGATCTTCACGATCTCGTAGCGCAGGAGACCCGCGGGCGCCGGCACGGTGACGGCGTCGCCCGCCTTCTTGCCCAGGATGGCCTGGCCCACGGGCGACTCGTTGGAAAGCTTGTGGTTAGTGGGATCAGCCTCGGCCGAGCCTACCAGCGTATAGACGAAATCCTCACCGTCGTCGAGGTCCCGCAGGGTCACAGTCGCTCCCAGGCTCACCTTCTCGGTGGAGATCTCGGACATCTTGATCACACGCGCGCGACGCAGCTTCTCCTGCAGCACGCTGATACGGTGCTCGACCATGGCCTGCTCGTTCTTGGCGTCGTCGTACTCGGAGTTCTCCGAGATATCGCCGAAATCCCGAGCCTCCCGGATGCGCTCCGCTACCTCCTCCCGCTTGGTCGTGGAGAGGTGGTCGATCTCGTCCTGGATCTTCCTGAGACCTTCGGGCGTGAGTACTTCTTCCCTGTGCGGCACGAGTGACCTTCCTTATTCGGCCGGAAATCAGGCGGGGATTATAGGAAAGCCCGACAGGTATGTCAACTGGGCGTCTCCCATACGCGCAAGGCCTCCAGGGCTGCATCGAGGTCGGCGGCGGATCCTAGGCTCATGAGGGCGGCCACCTGGGGACCGCTCACGCCGGACGGCCGGAGATACCAGGCGAGCTGCTTGCGGATCCAGCGAACGGCCCGGCGACCGCCCATCTCCTCAGCCGCCATGGAGAGAACACGCCGCAACTCGGCCACCACCTCGTCGCGTGGGGGTCGGGGCCGGTCGACCCCAGCACGATGTCGGCAAGCAGCCAGGGGTCCCCTAGCGCACTTCGGGCAACCATGACCCCCGCGGCCCCGGTCAAGGCCAGGATCCGCAGAGCCGCGGCGGCGCCGGTCACGTCTCCCGAGGCCAGCACGGGCACGGTCACGGCCGCCGCCACCGCGGCGGTGATCGAGTGGTCGGCCCTCCCCCGGTAGAGCTGTGAGGCCGCCCGCGGGTGGACACCCAGGGCGGCTATCCCGGCCTGCTCCAGGCGCCGGGCGACCTCGACGGCCACCACTTCGCCGGGCTGGAGGCCGCTGCGGATCTTGGCGGTGACCGGAACCGTCGTGGCGGCGGCCGTGGCGGCGGCCGCCACGGCCGCCGCCCGCGCCGGGTCGCCCAGCAGAGCGGCCCCGGCGCCCGTCTTCATCACCTTGCGCACCGGACAGCCCATGTTCAGGTCGATCACGTCCGGTCGGGGCTCCCGCTCCAGAAGCACCGTGACCGCAGCCGCCACCGCCTGAGGATCTTGGCCGAAGAGCTGCAGGGCCACCGGGCGCTCCTCGGGCACGAAGCGCAGGTACTCGAGAGTGCGCCGATTCTCGTAAAGCAGGCCGTACGCGCTCACCATCTCGGTGGTGACCAGCCCGGCGCCGAAAGCCTTCATGCGCCGCCGGAAAGCGCTGGTCGTGACGCCTGCCATAGGCGCGAGGACAATGCGGTTCGGCAGGCGGGCGCTCCCAACGTCCAGCGGCTCCAGCAGAGGGTTGTGCTCAGGTCCGATAACCATGTCCGCCTCCCAGCTGGAGGCGCCCGGCTGTCACTGGCGGTTTCGCCGGTGCACGATCTCGAGGCCGCGCAGAGTAAGGGTGTCGTCCAAATGGTCGACGCAGCGGGCGTGGGGAGCGATCAGTGACGCCAGTCCTCCGGTGGCCACCGAGACGGCCTCGACTCCCAGCTCGGCCCGCATGCGGGTGACGATGCCGTCCACCTGGCCCGCGAAGCCGTAGACCGCGCCGGCCTGCATGCTGTGGACCGTGGTCTTGCCGATGACACTGCCGGGGTCGCGCAGCTCTACTCCGCTCAACTTGGCCGCCTGGGACACGAGGGCGTCCATGGCCGTGCGGATGCCCGGGGCAATGGCGTGCCCCAGATACTCGCCCTTTTCCGAGACGGCTCCGAATGTAGTGGCCGTGCCGAAATCGACCACGATGCACGGTCCTCCGTACGTCTCGAAAGCGGCCACCGCGTCGACGATGAGGTCGGCCCCCACCTCCCGAGGGTTGTTCGTGAGAATAGGCATGCCCGTCTTCACCCCCGGACCCACCAGCAGGGCTTCACAAGCCAGATAGCGCCGGCACATGCCCTGGTACTCCCGATTCAAGTCGGGCACCACCGAGGCCAGCGCCAACCCCTCGAGGACCTCTCGCTCCAGGCCCTCCAAGCGCAGGAGGCCCTCCACCAGGACGGCCAGCTCGTCGGCCGTGCGGTGACGCTCCGTGAGCACCCGCCACCGCGAACGCAGCTCCTCCCCTTCGAAAAGGCCGAAGACCGACTGGGTGTTACCGACATCGACGGCGAGCAGCATCCGGCGCTCCTACACGAAATCGAGTCCCAGGTCCACGTGGGGAGCCCCCACGGTGAGCGCGCTGGTGGAGATGACGTCCACGCCCGTCTCGGCGACCGCCCGCACCGTTTGGAGAGAGATCCTCCCCGAAGCCTCCAGCAGCACGCCGGGAGCTCTCTCCCGCGCCCGAGCCACCAACAACCTCGTGATCTCGGGACTCAGGTTGTCGAGCATGACCACGTCGGCGCCGGCCTCCAGGGCCTCGTTCAGACCGGCTTCGTCGCCCACCTCGACCTCTATCTTGACGCAAAAGGGCGCCGTCGCCCGGGCCCGCGACACCGCCCCGCGGACGCTGCCGGCGGCGGAGATGTGATTATCCTTGATGAGGACCAGATCAAACAGGCCGAAGCGATGGTTGCCACAGCCACCGTGCCTCACAGCCCGCTTCTCCCACAGCCGCAGACCGGGCGTGGTCTTACGCGTGTCGACCACGGTGGCCGAGGTACCCTCCACCGCCCGCGCGAAGCGCCGGGCCTGGGTGGCGACCGCGCAGGTGCGGGCCAGGAAGTTCAGGAAGGTCCGCTCGGCGGAGAGAACGCTCCGGGCCGGGCCCGATATGCGGGCGATGACATCTCCCGCAGTTGCGCCCTCACCCTCGGACACAACCTCGTCGAGGTCGATGGCTCCGTCAACCTCAGCCAGTACGGCCGTGGCCAGCGGCGTCCCCGAGACCACAACCTCTTCACGGGCCACTACCCGGGCTGTGGCGCGGGCGCGCTCGTCGATGGTGAGACGGGAGGTCAGGTCGCCGTGCCCGGCCAGGTCTTCCCGCAGCGCCAGGCGGATCAGCGAGAGGCTCAACGAGTCGATCACCGAGAGTCCACCTTTCTGCTGCGCACTTTCACGAGCGCGCCGTCGGTCTGTTGATCGTAGCGCAAGGTCACGTGCCGGCTCCAGTGCTCGTCGTCCCGCTCGGGGAAGTCGTCCCGGAGGTGGACGCCGCGGCTCTCCTCCCGAACCGACGCCCCCTGCACCATGAGGCTGGCCACGGTCAGCAGGTTGAAGAGCTGAAGCTCCTCCACGTCCCGGGCCGGCGGGCGCAGTGATCCGTGCAGCTCGGCGACCTCGCGGCTGACCTGCTCCAGCCCGGCGCGCGTACGGACGATTCCGCAACGACGGCTCATCACTTCGCCCAACCGCCGGCGCACGGCCCGCACGCTGGCCGCGTCGTTGCCGGGCCACTCACCCTTCTGCAGGTCGCTCTTGACCCGGCGCACACTCTCCCCCGGCTTGGACAGGAAACGGTTCAGATCGCGCACCACCCGGTCGCCGAAGACCAGCCCCTCGAGCAGGGAGTTGGAGGCCAGCCGGTTGGCCCCGTGGACGCCGGTGGAGGAGGTCTCTCCGGCGGCGTAGAGTCCGGGGACCGAGGTGCGGCCCCAAAGATCGGTCACCACGCCGCCGATGTAGTAGTGCGAAGCCGGCGAGATGGGGATCAGCTCCCGGCAGAGGTCGAACCCCCGCCGAGCAAGACCGCCGTACACCGTGGGGAAGCGCTCACGCAGGAAGGCGCACTCCAGGTGGCGGGCGTCGAGCCACACGTTGTCCTCCCGGTCGCGCTCCATGATGTCCTTCATCCGGCGCACGACCACGTCCCGCGGGGCCAGCTCCGCCCGGGGATCGGCCTCGACCATGAAGCGCCGTCCTTCGCCGTCGACCAGGTACGCTCCCTCGCCCCGCAGCGCCTCGGTCAGGAGCAGGGTTGGGTTCTCGGGGCTGTGCAACGCGGTGGGATGGAACTGCATGAACTCCATGTCGCGCAGCTGGGCTCCGGCCCGGTAGGCCATGGCATGCCCGTCTCCGGTGGCCACCTCGGGGTTGGTGGTATGGCTGAATACCTGGCCGGCTCCCCCGCAGGCCAGGATCACCGATCGGGCGTATGTGAGGATCAGGCCCCCTCGGTGTCCAGGGAGAGGGTGCCCACGCACGTCTTCCCTTCCGTAAGCACGTCGATCACGAACTCGTACTCGTGCAGATCGACCCGGCTGCCGAGGATCATGGCGTCGACCAGGGCGCTTGCTACCACACTGCCGGTGGCGTCCCCGCCCGCCCGGACCACGCGGGGGACGGAGTGAGCTCCCTCGGAGGCGAGCACCAACTGCCCCCCCTGTCGGTCGAACTTGGTGCCCAGGTGCTCCAGCTCCCGCACGCGGGCGGGTCCCTCCTCCACCAGGATGCGCACCGCCTCCTCGTCGCAAAGCCCAGCCCCGGCGGCCAAGGTGTCGCGCATGTGCAGCTCGGGCGAGTCCACCGGGTCCATGGCCGCGGCGATGCCGCCTTGTGCCAGGAAGGTGGTGGTGTCGTCGAGGCTACTCTTGGTGACGAGAGCCACGTTCCACTTGCGCGCCGCCCCCACCGCCGCCGTCAGACCAGCGATGCCGCCTCCGACCACGACCACGTCGTAGCTGCGAACACGCACGGACGCCGTGCCCCGGCTGACCAGGTAGGGCCGCCTTGCCGCCGGTGCAGTCTCCGGGTGCGCGTCCACTAGCGGCCGATCTCCACCATGCGCTGCACGGCCGCCAACGCCTTCACCCTGATGGCGGCAGGCACCGCCACCACGGGCGCCTCGGCCCGGAGGGCCTCGACGGCCTTGCGCAGGGTGGTGAGCTTCATGGTGGGGCAAACGGTGGCCTCGGTGGCCAGGTAGAAGCGCTTGCCCGGCACGTCCTTGCTCAGACGGTGGATCATGCCGGACTCGGTGCCGATGATGAACTCTCCGGCCGGCTCCTCCCGGCAGTAGCGAATCATGCCCGACGTGCTCTCCACAGCGTCAGCCAGGGCGGTAACATCTGGGCGGCACTCGGGGTGCACGACCACCTTGGCCGCAGGGTGAGCCTCCTGAGCGGCCAGGATATCCTCCGGCTGGATGAGGTCGTGGGTGGGGCAGTAGCCCTGCCACAGGATGAGGTTCCGTCCGGTCATCTCGGCCACCCACGCCCCCAGGTTGCAGTCGGGGGTGAAGATGATCTCTCTTTCGGCCGGGATGGAGGCCACCACCTCGGGAGCGTTCGCGCTGGTGCAGCAGATGTCAGAAAGCGCCTTGACCGCCGCCGAAGTGTTGACGTAGCTCACCACCACCGCTCCGGGATGCCGGGCCTTGAGCTCGGCCAGCCCGACGGGGTCGACCATGGCGGCCATGGGGCAGCGGGCTCGAGATTCGGGGAGGATGACCTTGCGGTCGGGAGCCAGGATGGCCGCCGTCTCGGCCATGAAGTCGACGCCGCAGAAAAGAATGATGCGAGCATCGGAAGCCGCCGCCTGCCGGGACAGGCCGAGCGAGTCGCCGACGTAGTCGGCCGCGTCCTGAACCTCGGCCCGCTGGTAGTTGTGGGCCAGGACGACCGCGTCCTTCTCGCGGGCCAGTTCCCGCAGCTCCGCCTGCATCGCCGAGTAGTCCATCCCTTGTTGTCAGTGCCCCTTTCCCGGGTCGTATGGCCTCACATCCTGCCCGCGGGTACGCTCCAACGCCTCCCGCACCGTGCCGCCATGGGAGAGCTCCAGGTCGGGCGCCAGCTCAGCCAGAGGCTCGAGTACGAAGCGCCGCTCTTCGAGGCGCGGGTGAGGAAGCTCCAAGCGCTCCCCGTGGACGCGCCTGCCATCGTACCAGAGGATGTCGATATCGAGGGTGCGCGGACCCCAGCGCTCACGGCGAACGCGACCCGCATCAGCCTCGATGCGCCGGATCCGATCTAGAAGGTCCAGAGGCTCGAGACCGGTCTCCACCGCCACCACCTGGTTCAGAAAATCAGGCTGATCGAGGTAGCCAACCGGGGCCGTACGATAGAGCGACGAGATGGCCACCACGTTCGTCTCGGGGAGAAGGCCGAGAGCATCCACCGCTCCGGACAGCAGGGCTTCGGAGTCGCCCTGGTTGGACCCCAGGCTCAGATAGACACGCGCCCGCCCAGCCAAGACCGAACCCTTCAGGATGAAGGGGCGGCGGTACCCTCACCCCCCGCCGTCGCTGCGCCTAGGACCACGTCCCGGGACAGCTCCAGCGAGACCCCGACCCCCCGCAAGGAGCAAGGGATGGGCGGATGGGGCTTCATGACCCGCACCGAGACCGCATCGATAGGGAAGCGGTCAAGCAGAGCCCGGGCCACCGAATGGGCCAGCTTCTCGAGCAGGTCGAAGCTTTGGCAGCCAGCCACCTCGGTCACGACGTCGATAGCCTCGGTATAGTCAAGGGTGTCCGCCACTTTGTCGGTCAAGGCCCCCGCGCAGTCGCTCATGTGGAGCCGTAGATCGAAGCGGAACACCTGTCCCAGAGTCTTCTCCTCGGGGAGCACTCCGTGGTAGCCGTAGATCTCCAGACCGTCGATATGGATATCCACCTTCACCCTCCCCCGCCGGCCAAGCCGACCGGAAACGAGTCCCGTGCGGTCATTCGACCGCTAGCCGTGCGGCTCGTTGTCGTGGCACGGAAACACCGCCCGGGCGATGGCAATCGCCTGGGCGTTCTCGGCCACATCATGCACGCGTACGATGTCGACATCCTGCATGGCGGCGATGACCGACGTCGCCACCGTGCCGATAACCCGGTCCTTGGGCTCGGGAAGCCCCAGGACCGCCCCGATGAAACGCTTGCGGGAAGCGCCCAGGAGGACCGGTCTGCCCAGGGAACGAAAGGTCTGCAGGTGCCTGATGAGCGCCAGGTTGTGGGCCAGTGTCTTCCCGAAGCCGATGCCCGGGTCGATGATCAGGTTCCGCTCCTCGACCCCCTGGTCGACGGCCCAGGTGAGACGCTCCGCGAAGAAGGAGTAGAGGTCCTCCACCACGTTTTCGTAGACCGGGTTCTCCTGCATCGTCTTGGGTTCGCCTAACATGTGCATGAGCACCACCGGGCAACCGGCGTCTCGGACCACGGCCACCATCTCGGAGTCGCCGCGCAGGGCGGTCACGTCGTTGATCATGAAGGCCCCCCGCTCCAGAGCCTTGGCCGCCACCTCGTGCCTGTAGGTGTCGACAGAGAGGGGCGCGGCGATGTTGGGGGCCAGGGCTTCGACGACCGGCAGGACCCGCCGCAGCTCCTCTTCCAGAGGAGTGCGATCCGAGCCGGGCCGGGTGGATTCGCCCCCAACGTCGACGATGTCGGCTCCTTCATCGACCATGCGCCGGGCTCCCTTCACGGCCGTTTCGTGATCGAAGAAGTCACCCGGGTCGGAGAAGGAATCAGGCGTGACATTCAGCGCACCCATGATGAGCGGGCCGCGGCGCAGGTCGAGCCCCGGGTGACATACAGGCGTGTGGGCATCGTGGTGACGCAGAACGGTTTCCAGGGCGTCGGCCAGGGCCCTCAAGCCAAAAGGCTGTTGCCGCAGCTTGGGCAGCAAGCGCTCGTACTGGACCAGCGTGCCCATGATCAGGCACCCGGCGTCGGACCCGCCCATCTCGTAGACCTCGCGCGAGGTGGCCACCTCGCCTCCCCGGGCCAGCATCTCCTGCTTCAGGATGTTGGCCGCCCGGACGTCGAGACCCTTCACCCGCACCACCCGGAAGAGGGCCTTCTTGTCCATGATGTCGATGCCGCCCGCGGAGACCCTCATGTCGTGCAGCACGCGGCGCACCTCGTCGGTGTCGCGCAGCATGAGGACCTGGGGACGGCCGGCCACCGGGATCACGCTCCGCTGCCTCCTAGCGTTTCGGGGCTTCGATGAGGGCCAGCACCTCGGCTCGGGTCGCCGAGTTCGTGCGGAATATGCCGCGGACGGCCGACGTCACGGTCATGGCGCCAGCGGTGCGCACACCCCGCATGGACATGCAGAGATGCTCGGCTTGTACGAGCACCAGGACCCCCTCGGGATCGAGACACTCCACCAGCGTGTCGGCGATAACGCTCGTCAGCCTCTCCTGCAGCTGCAGGCGAGCGGCGGCCACTTTGACCAACCGGGGCAGCTTGGAGAGACCGGTGATCTTGCCGCACTTCGAGGGGATGTAAGCGACGTGCGCCAGCCCGAAGAAGGGCGTCAGGTGGTGCTCGCACATCGAATGGAAGGGGATGTCCTTGATCAGCACCAGCTCCTGATGCTTGTCGGAGGGCATGGGCTCGATGATCGCAGCCAAGTCCCGGTGGGTGCCGTCGAGCACATCCTGGTACATCTCGGCCACACGCCGTGGAGTGCGCAGCAGGCCCTCGCGCTCGACATCCTCTCCCAGGCCCTGGAGCACCAGCCGGATGCCCTGCTCGATCATGTCCAGGTCCATCCCCGGAGTCCTCAAGAGCTGGCAGGCTGTTGAAGAATGACGCTTCGCGGCCAGGCCGCACTGGGCGAGTGCGAGGCCCGAGCTCGTATCAGAATGACGCTTCGCGGCCAGGCCGCACTGGGCGAGTGCGAGGCAAGGACGCAGGGAGCGCTCGTAGCAGCGCTACGGGCGCGACCGAGGACGCCGCATCGCGCCGTCCAGTGCGTTCTGGCGGCCAAGGCTTCGATCTTCAACAGCCTCCTAGACCTCGCCGTCGCTGGAGGCGGGATCGTGCACGGTCGAGAGCGCCGAGGGCCCACCCGCAGCCGGAGCCTGCCCGGCCGGGGTACGCTCGCGCGCCTCGCGCTCCTTGGCCTCGGCTTCGCGCGCCTTGCGCTGGCGCTCGCGTTTGCTTGCCTCCTCGGCCTGGCGGGCCCGTTTCTCATCCTTGGTCTTGAAGACCTCGTCGGGATCGGCGCCGGTGAGCAGCGCCGCGAACTCGTCCTTGTCGATGGTCTCCCGCTCGATGAGAAGATGAGAGACGAGGTCGAGCTCGTCGCGGTGCTCGCGCAGGATACGGCTGGCCGTGTTGTAGGCCTCGTCGATGACTTGACGGATCTCGGCGTCGATGCGCTGGGAAGTCTCCTCGGAGTACTCCTGACCCATGCCATAGTCGCGGCCCACGAAGGGCTGAGCCGGGTCGTGGCCAAAGGTGAGGGGCCCCAGGTTCTCGCTCATGCCATACTGAGTGACCATGCGCCGGGCCGTCTCGGTCGCCCGCTGCAGGTCGTTGGAGGCCCCGGTAGTGATGTCGTCGAACTGTACCTCCTCCGCCACTCGGCCGCCCAGCATGTGGGCCAGCTTGTCCATGATCTCGCCCTTCTTGACCATGAACTTGTCTTCCGTGGGCAATGTGATGGTATAGCCCAGCGCCTGGCCGCGACTGATGATGGAGACCTTGTGCACCGGGTCGGCATGGGGCAGGTAGTGCGCCACCAGGGCGTGCCCTGTCTCGTGGTAGGCGGTGATGAGCCGCTCCTCCTCGCTCAGCAGGCGCGACTTCTTCTCCGGACCGGCGATCACCCGCAGGATAGCCTCCTCGAGCTCGTCCATCTCGACGATCTTCTTGCCCTGGCGGGCCGCCAGGAGAGCAGCCTCGTTGACCAGGTTGGCCAGGTCGGCCCCGGTGAAGCCCGGGGTGGCCGCAGCCAAGGTCTGCAGGTCGATGTCGGGAGCCAGGGGCTTCCCCCGGGTGTGCACGTCGAGGATCGCCCGTCGCCCTTCGCGATCAGGCCGGTCCACCGTTATCTGCCGGTCGAAGCGGCCGGGACGCAGGAGCGCCGGGTCGAGTATGTCGGGCCGGTTGGTGGCTGCGATCATGATGATGCTCTCGTTGGCCTCGAAGCCATCCATCTCGACCAGGAGCTGGTTCAGGGTCTGCTCGCGCTCGTCGTGGCCGCCACCCAAGCCGGCGCCCCGGTGGCGCCCGACCGCGTCGATCTCGTCGATGAAGATGATGCAGGGCTGGTTCTGCTTGGCTTGCTCGAACAGATCGCGGACCCGGCTGGCGCCGACCCCCACGAACATCTCCACGAAGTCCGAGCCGGAGATGCTGAAGAAGGGCACGCCCGCCTCGCCGGCCACCGCGCGGGCAAGCAGCGTCTTACCGGTGCCGGGAGGGCCGAAAAGCAGCACCCCCTTGGGGATGCGAGCGCCCAGAGCTTGGAACCGTTTGGGGTTCTCAAGGAACTCCTTGATCTCCTCGAGCTCCTCCACGGCTTCGTCGACCCCGGCCACGTCCTTGAACGTGACCTTGGGTTGGTCAACGCTCAAGCGCTTGGCTCGGGACTTGCCGAAGCTCATGACCTTGCTGCCCCCACCCTGCATCTGGTTCATGATGAAGAGGAAGAACACCACCATGAGGATGATAGGCAGGAACGTACTGAGCAACGACACCCAGATCGACTGCTTCTGAACATCGGTATGAAAGTCGACTTCGTTGTCTACCAGCAGCTTGGTGATATCGAAATCGTTCGGTACACCGATGGAGAATCGTTCGCCTCCAGGCTGGAGCTTGCCCTCCACGGCGTTGTCGCGGGTCTTGACCACCACATCCTCGACCTTGTGCTGCTCGACCGCGGTCTCGAACTCGAGCCAGCTCAGCTCCTTCTGGGTCTGCGAACCGTAGAAGAGGTTCTGCACGAAGAACGCCAGGAGGATGATGATGAGGATCGGGAATGCCGCGCTCTTGAAGAATCTGTTCAACCGGACTCCAACCGTCGGTCGCTAAGGGGCAGAAATGTTACCACAGGGAAACCCGGCCAACCGGCCCGGCAAGATCAGGAATCCGAGCTTTCTCCGTCCTCCAATACGCCGATATACGGGAGATTCCTGTACTTCTCCGCGTAGTCAAGCCCGTACCCTACTACAAAGTCATTCCCTATCTCGAACCCAACGTAACGGCAGGGAAGCTTGGCCTTGCGCCGTCCGGGCTTGTCGAGCAGGGTGACGATCTCCAGGCTGGCCGGCCGGCGGGAGCTGAGATTCTTCGTGAGGTACTTCAGAGTCAGCCCCGAATCGATGATGTCCTCTACGATGAGGATGTGACGCCCCTCGATGTTCATGTCGAGGTCCTTGAGGATGCGCACCACCCCCGAGCTGTCGGTGGAGGAGCCGTAGCTGGAGACCGCCATGAAGTCCATCTCGAGCTCGAAGTCGAGGCGGCGGGCCAGGTCGGCCATGAAGAAGACCGCTCCCTTCAGCACGCCTATCAGCACCGGTCGCCGGTCCGCATAGTCGCGGGTGATCTGGGCCGCAAGCTGGTCGATCCGCCCCTGCAGCTTCTCCGAACCGATCAGGATCTTCATCAGCGCTCCCGTGTCGCCTCCGGCCGTACGGCCAACCGGACTACCCGATCGGTCGTGGGCCCTATTCTACCCTCCTCCGCCAGAGCCAATCCACCCACCCAGAGAATCCGGCCCGCCGACACCACTACCGGAACGCACCCTCGCAGGTGGCTGGGCAGACGCATGTCGACGAAGAGATCCTGCAGGCTCCGGGTTCCGATCATGCCCAATGGTCGCACGCAGTCCCCGGGCAGCGGGCCCCGCACCCACATCGGCCCGGCCACGGCGGCGCCGTCCAGGTAGGTCTCGAAACGAGGATCGTGGGCGTAGAATCCGTCGACTTCCTCAGCGGTTACCACCAGGCCCCCCAGATGAGCCGCCCCTGGCAAAGGCAGCGGGACACCCTGCTCCGGGGCTCCCTGCAGGGCCGGATCATCCCGCGCACCCACGCGTTCGGTGCGTCGCGGCTGTGCGCCGGCGGCCTCGACCAGCCGCACCCGATCGTACTCCTTGCGCGCGAGCCGGCCCGCCCCCAGGTCGAGCTCCGCCCTCCCTGGTCGGGCGAGCAGGTGCTCCAGGGCCAGCACCCGCGCCCGGGTGGCACCCCTGCCCCCCTCGGCCTCGAGCAAGGTGCGCAGCAAGGCCCGCCGTACTCCAGCCGGCAGGCGACGCAGGCGGGCGGCCGACATCGACCCGTCGGCGACGCTCACCTCCACCAGCGCCCGCTCCACCAGGGCTTCGATCAGAGCCGCGGCCTCGCCCGCCACCTCCGCCCCCCGCGCGGCGGCCTGGGCCGCCCCGGGCAGGGCGTCCTCCCAGGCAGGCAGCACACTTTCTCGCAGCCCGGTGCGGGCGTAGGCCGGATCCCGATTGCCTCGGTCGACCGCGAACTCCAGTCCCGCTTCCCGACAATAGGCGGCAGTCTCGAACCGCCGCACCCGCAGCAGGGGACGCACGAAGGGCGGGTCGAGGGGGCGCATGCCCGCGAGCGCGCGCAACCCGCCGTAGCGTCCCAGACGGTAGAGCAGGGTCTCCACCTGGTCGTCGAGCGTGTGGCCCAGTGCCACCCGCGCGGCCTCGAGAGAGCGGGCCACATCGAGCGCCGCCGCCCGGCGGGCCATGCGGGCGCCTTCCTGGAGATTGCCGGCCCCCTTGGCCATGGGGGCGTCGCGCACCACGAGGCCCACGGCCAAGCGGCGGCAGGCGCGCTCCACCAGAGTCTGGTCGGCGGCGCTCTCGGCCCCGCGCAAGTGATGGTTCACGTGCAGAGCCACGACCTCGCGCGGGCCATCCCCGTGCAGGGCGCCAGAGGCCAGCAGATGGAGCAGAGCCAGGGAGTCCTGCCCCCCAGAAACCATGACGAGCGCCCGAGAATCGGGCGGAAAAAGCCCCTCCTCCCGGCAAAGGGCGCGGGCGGCGCGGCGCAGGTGGAACGATCGAGGGGCCGGTTCCCCTGCGGGGGCATCAGGTGAGCGATATTCCATTATTCTAAGGAGCATACGCGCGCAGGGCACCGGGCGCCACCCGCCACCCCGCGAGAAGGTGCCCTGCCGAAACGCGCGGCGATGATATGCTGAAATTGGCTGCGTCGAGTGCAGCGTGCCCCGCACGAGAGGAGGACTCATGGCCCGGATCAAGGTCTTCGCGGAAGTGGAAGTGGTCCTCGACCTGGACCTCGCCGACGTCGACCCGTCGACCCCCGAGCACGAGGTTGAGCAGCACCGGCCCGATGTCCTGGCCGCCCTCGAGTCCCGGATGCACGACGCCTTCGGAAGGGGCAACCTGCGGCGCATCGAGTACTTCGAGTTCGACGTGGAGAGGGAGTCCGCGCCCGCAGAGTGACGTGAACCGCGAGGGGACCATCCGCTCCAGCCGGAGCGGTACCGCGGTACTGTGCCTGCGATCCCTGCTGGCCGACGGCGGCCCCGAGCACGAGGTTTTCAGGGCCGGGGCGATCGCCCCCATTCTGCGCAAGCTGCGGGAAACCGTGCTGGCGTCACTCGAGCAACGCTCCGTCCACGCCTGATGGGACCCGAAGTGGAGCAACGGAGTGTTTCGCCGACTTGTCAGCGGCCGCCTTGCACTCGCCCCATGCCTCTGCTTATATTGGCTCGCTGTGAAGCCCCAAGAGGAGGAAAAGCATGGCCACGCCCAAGGTCGACCCCGATCTGTGCACTGGATGCGGCATCTGCGAGGACATCTGCCCTGACGTCTTCGAGGTCGGAGACGACGGCATCAGTCACGTGATCGACGCGAGCGCCTGCGACGACGCCGGTTGCTGCGAGGAAGCGGCCGACGAGTGCCCGGAAGGTGCCATCAGCGTCGAGTAGGAACGAGTCCTCAGACGTCATTCCAGAGGCGCGGTGCTCGGCAATCACGGGGTGAGCCGGCGGGGCCTCGACTCGCGCAAGGGAGAAGGCCGTCCGAACCGGACGGCCTTTCCGTTTGACCCCCGCAGGCCGCATGTAGTGCGGCCGACCTCCCCACGAGGAAAGAGTAGGCCGGATCAGGGATTCCCGAATGGCCCGGAGCCGCCTCCCGCCCCGAGAGCGGAGCGCAGCTCCACGAACCCGTAGCCCTCGGCCCGCAGGTCGCGGATCAGCGAGGGCAGCACCGCGGCCGTCTGCGGACTCCCCACGTGCATGAGGACGATGGCTCCCGCCGTCAGCTTGGTGAGCACCACCTCATGGATCTCCTGGGGGTCCTCTCCGGTTTCCAGTCGAGGGTGTCGATGGTCCAGTAGACGCTCACGTATCCCTCCCGCCCCACCAGCGCCAGGGTCTCGACATCCCGGGCCCCGTAGGGGAAGCGGAAGAGGGGACTGGGGTCGCCGGCTCCTGACTTCTGCAGGAGATCGGCCGTCCGTGAGAGCTGGGATCGGACCTGGGCCGCGCTGATCTGCGTGAAATCCGGGTGGGAATGCGAGTGGCTCCCGATGGGGTGGCCCGCGGCCACGATGGCCGCCACCGAGTCGGGGAAGTCCTCCGCGAACTCTCCGGTCAGAAAGAAGGTGGCCGGGACGCCCTCGGCCCGCAGGGCGGCCAGGATGCCGTCCAGCGGCGCGGGATCGTAGGCCGCGTCAAAGGTCAAGGCCACCACCCGGGCCTCCCCTGGGATCCGGACGTATTCCTTGCCACCGGGCGGGATGGGGGAAGAGGGCACCGTGGTGGAGGTGGTGGCCGGTTCCGAGGTGGTGGGCGTCGTGGTCGTGGTGGTGGTCGCGTAGGGAGCCGAGCTGCTGACTGGGGCCGATGTGCCGGTGGTGCCGGAGGTGAGGGTCGTCTCCCCCCCGGCCTCGCAGCCCCACAACCACCAGGCAAGCACGGCTACGAGTACGCCGGCATGGGCAGCGGAACACCAAGACCTTCGTCGCCGGCCCGCGACTCTGGCTTTGGAAGGCCTGTTCACCGCTACGTGTCCTCCCCTGCGCCAACGTGCGTTCATGTCTCTACGTTAGCATTCTCCACCGGGAGGAGCCCGCGACGCCACGTCGAACTGTGACTGCGGAGAGAGGAGGGGATACCCCATGCTGGGAGCTGTGAGCGGGGGGGCGCTGCTCGTTGTGGCCGCGGTCTCCATCTACGCGGGCCTGCGAGCGCCGGCGGTCGAACGTCCACCACGAGATCGGACGCTCTTGTTGGGGAGCGCCGGCGCCCTGGGCGCGGTGGGAGTGGTGCGACTGCTCACCGTCCTGGGCTGGGGCGGAAGCTGGGAGCCACTGGCCGACGTACTGCTCATCGTCTCAGGCCTCGGGCTCGGGGCGTGGGTCACCACCCTGGGTTCCGACCGCGGCTCGAACGTGCAGGATCAGCTGAACGAGGGCGCCACGGATGCTCTCACCGGAGTGGCCAGCCACCGGGCTTTTCAGGACCGGCTCGAGCACGAGTGCGACCGCGCCTACCGGTTCGGCGATTCCTTTGCCCTCCTGCTGCTCGACATCGACCAGTTCAGTGCTGTCAACAACCGGTACCGGCACAAGACCGGCGACCGGATCCTGCTCGAGCTGGCCACCCGGCTGCGGACCATGATCCGGGAGATTGATCTCTGCGCCCGCTTCGGGGGCGACCAGTTCGCCGTCATCCTGCCGCATACGTACCAGAAAGGCGCCGTGGACGTGAGTGAACGGATCCGCCAGAGTATCGGCGCCTGGACCTTCCTTACCCCCGAGGCCACCGAGGTCCGGCTCACGGCCAGTCTCGGCACGGCCATGTATCCCGGCGACGGCGCCAGCGCTCCCCAGCTCGTCGACGCCGCCATGCTGGCCTTGGCTTTCGCCAAGACCCTGGGCGGGAACCAAGTGCAGGTTTATCACGAGCTTCCCGCTAGAGGCGAGATACGGGAGAACGTGATCCCGCTCCCCCTCACGGGTCACGGAACCATCGTCCGCAGCCTGGCGGCCGCGGTCGATGTGCGCGACCGTTACACACACAGCCACTCGCGCCTGGTATCCGAGCTGGCCACGGCCACGGCCCGCGAGCTCGGACTTAAGACCGTCGAGGTGACCCGCGTCAAGATCGGAGCACTGTTGCACGACGTGGGCAAGATCGGTATCCCCGACGCCGTTCTCAGCAAGGAGGGCAGCCTCACCCCTGACGAATGGGAGACCATCCGCCAGCACCCTGTGCTGGGCAAGACCATCATCGAGCAGGCCCCGGAGCTCGCCGACGTGGTGCCTCTGGTCCTGCACCACCAGGAGCGTTTCGACGGCTCCGGCTACCCGGCCCGCATCGGCGGCGACGACATCCCCCTTGGAGCCCGGATCATCGCCGCGGCGGACGCCTACCACGCCATCCGCTCGGATCGCCCCTACCGGCCGGGGCGCGCGCACGCCGATGCGGTGCAGGAGCTCCGCCGCTGCGCCGGGAGCCAGTTCGATCCCTCGGTGGTCGGCGCGCTGGCATCGGTGCTGGAATCCGACTCCGGCCTCGCCTCGCTCCTGACCGAACTGGACAGGGACGACTCTCTGCCCTACACCGGTCGGCGCGCAGCGACGATGCTCTAGGAGGCCGTTGAAAGACGAAGCCCCGGCCGCCGGGCCGCACTGGGCGGCGCCATGCCTCGTCCTCGGTCACGCTCGGCCGCCATCTCCCTCCTCGGCCGGCTTCCGAGCCCCCGCTCGGCGGCCGGCCGCGCTCCCACCAGGTCGTTTGGTCTCCTAGCCTGTGGGTAGAATCGAGCGTCCACCGATGCCACGACGTCAAGGAGGGATCATGCCGGACAGCGTGTACAAGATCATCGAGCTCGTGGGAACGAGCGAGGTCTCCTGGGAGGATGCCGCCCAAGTCGCGGTGAATCGGGCCGCCGAGACACTCGAGGACTTGCGGGTAGCCGAGGTCGTGCAGCTCGACTTGAAGATCGGGGACGACAAGGTCATCGCTTTCCGCACCAAGGTGCGTCTGTCGTTCAAGTATCACGGCCATCAGGACTGAGTCGCCTCGCGGCTGGCGGCGAGGCGTCATTCCGAGACGAGCTTGTGGGGCCGCATGGTATCGACTGAGAAGCGGTGGTCGGCCTCGTGCAGGCCCACCATCACGTCAGCGGACATCCCCGGTGTCCGGCCGGCCACCCAGACGTAGAAGCCGGCCACGGCCGCGAGGCGTGCGTCGAAGCCCACCCCCTTGTCGAGAGCCCAGTACAGACGGCGCTCGCCCTCGCGGAGGACCTCCGCCTCCACCGGCCCCGAAGCCGACACCGCGCCCCAGCGGGCGGGGACCAGAGCTCGTCCGCTCCAGCGATGCATGCTCACTGGAGCACCCAACCAGGTCCCGGGGGAGGCAGGAGCAGGGGGGGCGGGCTCGTACGTGAGCACCCAGCTGGGGTCTGACTCGAATGCCGCCACTCCCTCGAGCTGTTCGAGCAGCGCGGCCATCGTCTCGAGCGTGAAGACGCTCCTAGCGTCCACCGCACCCCTTTCGAGCATGGCACGCGCCGGCCCGTCGAAGCGCCCGGCGAGGAGGCCCCAAACGGTCTTGATTACGGCGTTGCCCCCCACGACCAGGTTGGGCGCCTCTCCACCGGGCCCGGGAACCGGCCCCGTCCCCACGATCACCCCCTCGGCAAAGGGAACGGCTATCGAGATGGTGATGAGACCCGCTCGTGCGGGGTCCGACGTGCCCGTGCCCGTCACGAACGACGCCTCAATCCCCGGTCGCCCGGCGAGCCACGAGGATGCCCACCAAGACGGCCGCCGCACCCACTCCCTGCAACCACACCAAGGGCTCGCTCAGCAGCACCCAGGCGAGCAGGGCGGCGGCTACCGGCTGCACCAGCAGCGTCACCGACCAGAAGCCGGCTGGGAGGTGGGCGAGCCCGTATGTGATGAGGCCCTGACCCAGGACCTGAGCCACCCAGGCGAGGGTCACCAAGACAAGCCACCCTCTCGGGCTCCCGGGGATCAGAGACTCGCCGGCGGCCAGGCTCAGGCCCAGCAGGATGACGCTGGACACCAGGCTGCTGAGACCCATGAGGGTGGCGGTGCCCAGCGAACGGCGCAGGTCCTTCACGGTGAGCAGGTAGCCGGCGTAGAACAGAGAAGTAAGGGCCGCCAGCGCGTCGCCCAGCAGGTGATGCGTACCCCCGGAGGAAGCCGTAGCCCTGACCAGCAGCAGAGCCCCGCCCAGAGCCAGGAGCATCCCCACGAGGAAGGCGCCGGTGATGCGCTCTCGGAACAGCAACCAGGCGGCCACCGTGACCACGATTGGGGCCAGGTTGGCGAGCAAGGTGGCGTTGGCCACCGAAGTGTAGCGGATCGACCAGTGCCACGCGGCCAGGTCTCCGGCGAAGAAGAGGCCTGCGACGAGCAGCCAGAGCAAATGCCGCCGGGTCAGACCCGGAGTGGCGGTGACACCAGGAGCAGCGGGGCCCAGCGTCGCCGCCGGCCCGGTCGTTCCCCGGCCGGGCCGCTCCCAGCGGGCCCAGAGGGCGAAGAGAGGCAAGGAGAGAGCCATGCGGTAGAAGCCGGTGGCGGTTGGTTCGAGCTCGCTCACGCGTACCAGGATGGGCGAGAAGGCGATGGCCAAAGCACCGGCAACAAGGGCCACCAGCGCCCAACGGGCCGTGCCCGCCGCCGGCCTGCTACGTGCGCTCTCGCGCTGCGCGCTCCTCCCGCAGGCCGAAACGGCGTCGTCCGCTCTGGCCGTGGTCTCCGCCTCGACCACTCCCACCTCCTCGCACCGGTCCATGCGTGAACGAAGGTAACATACCGGGATGAAGCGGAGGGCGCCCACCACCCCAAACACGGCACGCGCGTGACCCCGCGCCGCGTCCTCCACACCTACTATGGTCTGGCCGGACTCTACTCCCTGGCTTCGTCCCTGGTATGGGGCGTGAACACCCCTCTTCCTGCTATGGGCCGGGCTGGACATCTTCGGGGTCTTCGTGGCCAGCGCAGCCTTCACAGCGGGCATGGTGGTCTTCGAGATCCCCACCGGGGTGCTGGCCGACACCTGGGGCAGACGCCTGTCGTTTCTGCTGAGCACAGCTACCCTCCTCGCCGGAACCCTTGGCTACGCTCTCCTGGCCGAGTTGCACGCCGGCCTGGCGGCCTTCTCGGCGGTCTCTGTGCTCCTGGGCCTGGCTTTCACCTTCTACTCGGGCGCAGTGGAGGCCTGGCTAGTCGACGCCCTGCGGGCGACCGGCTACACCGGTCCGCTCGACCACGTCTTCGCGCGGGGGGCTCTCGTCACGGGAGCATGCATGGTCGTAGGCACGGTGGGAGGCGGTTTCCTGGGCGACATCCGCCTCTCGCTGCCCTACGCCGTGCGAGGCGGCCTGCTGCTCCTGCTGCTGGTCGTGGCCGTGCCCACCATGCACGAGGTGGGCTTCACCCCCCGGTCGGTCGGATTGCGCGACTTACCGTGTGAGATGGCCGCCATCGGTCGGGACGGCCTGACCTATGGCTGGCGCCGCCGCAGCGTGCGCTACCTCATCGCCGCCTCGGCCGTGGAGGTTGGCTTCCTCAGTTGGGGCTTCTACGCTTGGCAACCCTACTTCCTCGACCTGCTGGGCCGGCAGGCCATCTGGGCGGCCGGTCTCTTCTCTTCGCTCATCAGCCTGGCCACCATGGCGGGCAACGCGCTGGTGGACCAGCTAGCGCGCTTCGCGTCGCGCCGGACGACGCTGCTCCTGGCGGCGGCAGTGGTGGAAGGCATAGCTGTCACGGGTGTGGGTCTCGCGCGCTCCTTCTGGCTCGCCGCCGGCCTCTATCTGGCGGCCTCGGTGGCCATGGGGGTCATCTTTCCCGTGAAGCAGGCCTACATGCACGAGGTGATCCCCTCGGCCCAGAGAGCCACGGTGGTCTCCGTGGATTCCATGGTGGGGAACGCCGGTGGAGTCGTGGGCCAGGTGGGACTGGGCTACCTGTCGCGCAGCTTCTCCATTCCCATAGGTTTCGTGGCCGGTGGCCTCGGTACCCTGCTGGTGCTCCCCGTGCTGGGTCTGCTGCGACGCATGGACGAGCCGGCCGACCACTTGGCCGGACCCGCCGGGACCACCGGGCCCCTGGCTCCAGCCGGGCTACCCCCACTGGCCTCAGTCGACGGCACCCGGCACTCCGGTCCGGAGACGACCGCCGGCGACAGGATCTCCGACCCCCCGCCGGCCGATCGGAGAACCTGAGCCCCTCCAGCGGGCGGTTACTGGCCGACGAGGTCGCCAACTACGTAGTCGGCCACCGCGCCGATCTCGTCCGCGGAGAGCTGGTCGCCGAAGGGAGGCATACTCGCGCCGCCGTTGGTCACCTGGTCGATCACGCGCTCCTTGGTGAGGCCGGTGACCGAGGTCAGATCGGGACCCGTGCCGCCTGTGCCATCGGCCCCGTGACAGACCGCGCAGTTCGAGGCGAAGACCGCCGCCCCGTCGGCCATAGCGCCCCCTCCTGTCGTCTCTGTGGTGGCCGCCTCCGTGGTGGTGGTCTCGTCATCCCCGCCGCATCCCGCCGTCAGCCCCAACAGGGCTGTCAGCGAGACGGCTATGAGCAGTAGTACGAGCGTACGACGCATGGATTCTCCCTCCATCTTCGATTCCAGGCGCTCGGAACGAATGGCCCCTACCCCGCGTCTTCGAACAGCTAAACCCATTCCACGACCCTCCCCACCAGGGGCGCCCACAGGGGATAGGGCCGCACCAGGAGGTCGGTCAGGCCTCGCGGGCAGCGCGCGCCCGATCCAGGAGACTCCGTACTTCCTCGTCCGTTACCTGCGAGAAATCCTCGTACCACAGCCCTATGGCCTGGAAGAGAACGGGAGTCCGGAGGCAGACCACCTCGTCGGCCACGTCCCTCAGGTCATCGCACGTCCGGCGGGGCCCGACCGGCACGGCCACGACGATGCGCCTCGGCTGCCCCTGCCGCAATCCGACCACCGCCGCACGCATGGTGGACCCGGTCGCCAGCCCGTCATCTACCAGAATGAGCGTCTTGCTTCCCACCTGCGGCGGGGGGCGACCCTGACGGTACGCCTCATCCCGGCGGGCCAGCTCCCGCCGCTCACGCTCGGTCGCGTGCTCAATGTCCGCTTGCGAGATGCCCAGCTGACGAACCACCTCCTGGTTCAGCACCCGGATTCCACCGAGAGCCAGAGCCCCCATGGCCAGCTCCTCGTGCCCAGGCACCCCCAGCTTTCGGACCAGAAACACGTCGAGCGGCGCACCTAGGATCTGGGCGATCTCGAAGGCGACAGGTACACCACCCCGCGGTAGCGCCAGAACCACGACATCGTCGCGGTGGGCGTAGCTCGAAAGCGCGGCGGCAAGCAGGCGCCCGGCTTCCGCCCGATCCCGGAACCGGTCATCTAGTTGGGCGCCCATGCTTTCGGGATTCACTTTTCTCCGCATCCCGAAACCGGCCGGTGGTCGGCAATCATCGCCAGGGCGCTCAGCCGGGCTCGGACCGGCCATGCACCCGGCCAGCATGAAGGGCCGGAGAGGGGACTCGAACCCCCACGGGCGCTAGCCCAACGGTGTTTAAGACCGTTGCGTCTGCCTGTTCCGCCACTCCGGCCCGAGGGACAAGATCGCACGCCGAGACCGGTGCCCCTGCCGAGACGCCCATACTGTACCAAGCGACCATGCGCCCCGGCCAGAGCCCGTCTCCCGCGGGCCGCGAGCACGTCAGCGGCTCCCCGACGTGGCCTGGACCAGCGGGGTAACCACGACCACCGGCTATCCCTCGCGCGACTCCTCCCAGAGGTCACCCCGGTCGGCGGCGAGCAGGATGCCATCGAGGATGTCTCGCTCCGAGACGGTAAGCTCCTCCCAACCGAGGGCTTCCATCACCCCTATCATCACCTCTCCTCCGGCCACGATGACCCCCTCCCGCCCGGGCTGCATGCAGGGGAGCGCCCGGCGCTCGGCGGCCGTCAGCCCGGCCAGCCGATCGACCTGGGCAGCCACCGCCTGCCGGGATACCGTGCTCAAGTGGAGGGCGTCCGCGTCGTAATCGGCAAGCCCCAGAGCCAGGCAGGCCATGGTGGTCACGGTGCCGGCCACGCCGACCAGCCGGGATCGAGGGGTGCACGATCCGGCCCCGAAGCGGTCGCGCAGCGGGCCGACCAGTTCGCGGACGGCCTCGCGGGCAGCCGCGCGCTCGGCCGATGAGGGCAGATCGGCCCCGAACCAGCGCTCCGTGCCCCGCACACTGCCCATCCTCAGACTGGCGGCCACGAGCTCCCCACCCTCCAGCCGGGTCACCAGCTCGGTGCTCCCCCCTCCGATGTCGAGCAGCACCACATTGCCGGGCAAGTCGAGGGTAGCCCCCGAATAGGCGAGCCGGGCCTCCAGCTCTCCCGAAACCACCCGGGCTTCGACAGAGAAACGCCGGCCGAGCTCGGCCACGAAGTCGCGGCCGTCGGCGGCCTCCCGGCAGGCGCTGGTGCCCACCAGGGTCGTATCCTGGGCCTGCAGGGCACGGGCCTCCCTCACGTAGTCGGCCACCACCGCGGCGGTGCGCGCCCGCGCATCGGGTGCCAGGCGCCCCCTCGTCTCCAAAGATTCACCCAGGCGTGTCACGCGGGCGTACCGCACGAGAGCCTGTGGGCGTCCGCCAATCACGTCCGCCACGAGCAGCCGCACCGAGTTCGTCCCCACATCGATGGCCGCCCGCCGGGTCGTCTCGCCTCGAGCGGGTGCAGGGTCCGCCTCGGCCAGTGGCGCGCACCGGCGGTCCTCGCACCACAGCCGGCCGAAGGAGCCCAGGAGCGCCAGCCGGCAGCTTTCCGAGACCTGGGCCGACTGCGCGTCACCGGCCGAGGGCACCGATTCCCCCTCGGCCGCCAGCAGGGCCGCCGCATAGGCATGAAGACAGGTGGCCCGCTCGGGGCTTTCCGGGCCGCCGATTCCCCGCTCGAGCACAGCCCCACCGTCCACCGCACCGTGGAGGACGCGGGCCAGAGTGCGACGCCGGGCCTGATACCAGTGCTGGAGGTCGGAGAGGGCTTGCGCCAGCTGGGGATCCTCGGCCACCCGCCGGCGAAGGGTCTCAACCCCACCGGCCGCCTCCAACCGGGCAATGGCGCTCACGGCTGAGGGACAGCTCAGGTAGAGCAGCGTGGGGAAAGGTGCGCCGTTCTCCAGATAGGGCGCGCTCTCGACAACCGCCGGAACGCCGTAGGGGCAGACGACGGCCACGGCCGTGAGGCCGCGGGGTTCGCGGCCCAGCTGCCGCGCGACGGCCTCCCGCTGGGCGCGCGTCGGGGAGCGCCGGCGTGGTGGCTTTGTGGGAGTGCTCATCGGATGACTGAGGCGCGCGCCCCTACCTACGCCCACAGTTCGGCCTCGCCTGCAGAGGCGCCTGGAGGCCCTGGATGCTCACTGAGTGGAAGCCGCCACGGCACTCGTAGACTCAGCGGCGGGCAAGGTTGTGGAGGTTATGGCGGTGGAGGATGTCTCGGTGGAGCGGCTGGAGGGGGAGCCCTCTCCAGCGGTCGCCGGCTGGTCCGGAGTCGTGGTGTCGTCAGGAGAGGCCAGGATGGTCGTGACGGTGCCCCGGAAGAACACGGTCGTGCCCGGAGAGGCCGAACCGGGCCTGGGGGCGCGCGCATCGACCCAAGCCACGGCCGCCACCACAGACAGGGCCAGCAGGAACGCGATGAACGCCAGCAGGGGAGAGCTGGTGCGCGAGAGACTCATCGCCGGCTCTGGTCCCGAGAGTCCACCAGATCGGCGGCGAGGCTCAGAAGAGCTGCCTCAGCGCATCGATCACGCGCTCCACGGGGCCGGGACCGGCTGGAGCGGCGGCTTCCGGCGTCACCGGCGTCTCGGTCGTACCGGTGAGCCCAGTCACGATGAAGACGTCCTCTCCCGGCCGAGCCAAGTTCAGATCCTTGCGCGCGAGGGCCTCCAGGTAGCTCTCCTTCTCCAGACGAGCGGCTTGAGTCTGCAGGGCCTGGTTGCCCTGCTGCAGAACCGTCACCTCCTGCTCCATAGCCGCCAGGCGGGCGCTCGACTCCCGCAGGTCCAGATATGGGCCTACCGAGAGCCCCACCCCCAGGGCAGTCACTACGAACACCATGGCTGTCAGGACGAAGCGACCGGCAGGGCGACGCCTCACAGAGGAGCGCCTCGCAAGAAAGCGGGTCGTCGATCCACTGTGTGACGGGCGCCGAGCGGGCGGAGCTTTCGGGGCCGGCCGGCTCCGAGCCGCCGGCCGCGCTGGCTGGGCGCCCGTGCGCCGGGCCTTTTCCGCGTTCTCTCGGCGAGACCGCTTCGATGGCGTTGGACTCATTCTTCGGTTGTTCTCTCCGGGGCTTCAGAATCCTCCACCCGCTCAAGCTTGATGAGATTGGTCGCACCGGGCACATTGACCCGCGCTCCGCAGGTGACCACGGCCAGATCGCCAGCTTCGATCATACCGTGGGCCGCGGCGGCCTGCACAGCGGATTGGATGGTGCGGTCGGTGTCGGTGGCCGCCTTCACCAGCAGGGGCGTGACTCCCCACTCCAGGGTCAGCTGCCGCTGGACGGTCGGGTCGGGCGTGGTGGCCACCACCGGCGTGCGGGGCCGGAAGCGTGACACCTGCCGAGCCGTGGTGCCGGACTTCGTGGGTGTCAGGATGACAGCCGCTCCCAGGTCTTGAGCCAGCCGGCAGGCGGCCCGTGAGATGGCCTTCGTGGTCTCTCGGGCGACGCCGGCATCTCGATCGGCGCCGGTCTCACTGCCGGCGGCCTCGTGGTCCGCGCATTCGCGCGCGTCCGCCAAACGCAGAGCGGGCAGGTCTCGCTCCACGGTCACCGCGATGCGGGCCATTGTCTCCACCGCCTCCACCGGGTAGCGTCCCACGGCCGTCTCGCCCGAGAGCATCACGGCCGAGGTGCCGTCCCACACGGCGTTGGCCACGTCGGAGGCCTCGGCCCGGGTGGGGGTAGGCCTTTGGATCATCGATTCGAGCATCTGGGTGGCCGTGATGACCGCCTTGGCCCGGGCCATGGCTTTGCGGATGATGGCCTTCTGGTGGTGAGGCACCTCCTCGGGGGGATCTCGACCCCGAGATCGCCGCGAGCCACCATGACCCCGTCGGCCTGGTCGATGACGGCGTCGATCTCGCGCAGGGCCTCGTGCTTCTCAATCTTGGCCACGATGCGGGGAATGTCAGGCCCAGGGCCGCCGGCACGCACTCCCGAGGCGGCCGCGACCAGCCGATCGCGCAGCAAGCGCACGTCGCCGGCTGAGCGCACGAACGACAGAGCCACGAAGTCGACCCCGACCTCCACTCCGAAGGCCAGATCATCGAGGTCCTTGGCGGTGAGCACGGGCACGTCGAGGGAGGCGTTCGGCACGTTCACGCCTTTGTGGTCTGAAACCGGGCCACCCACCTCGACCTGGGCACGCACCGCGGCGCCCTCCACCGCGACCACCCGCAGACGCAGGCGGCCGTCATCGATGAGGATCGCGGTACCCACCGGCAGCTGCCGGCCCAAGTCGTCGAGGGAGACGCCCAGGCGCGCAGCCGTGCCTGGAGTGCCGTCGTCGGGGGTGAGGGTCACGGTGTCGCCGGCCGCGATCTCCACCGCGCCGCCTTGCACCTTGCCCAGGCGGATCTTGGGGCCTTGCAGGTCCTGGAGCACGGCCACCGGGCGTCCCAAGCGCTCGGCCACCCGGCGCACCGTCTGGATCTGCGCGGCGTGCTCGGCCCGCGTGCTGTGGGAGAAGTTGACCCGGGCCACATCCATGCCGGCCCGTATGAGAGCCTCCACCATCTCCTCGGAGGCGGTGGCCGGGCCCAGGGTGGCCACGATCTTGGTGCGGCGGGGCACCGTCAACGGATCACCGCTGCGGAGCCAACCTTGGAAGGGGCTTCGGCTGCTCGTGGACTGGCCTGTTACCGACCGCGCAGGTTCGTGAAGACAGCCATGCCGGGGTAGCGCGCCACCTCGCCTAGCTGGTCTTCGATGCGCAGCAGCTGGTTGTACTTAGCGGTGCGTTCCCCCCGGGAGGGGGCGCCGGCCTTGATCTGCCCGGCGTTGGTAGCCACGGCCAGGTCGGCGATGGTGGCGTCCTCGGTCTCGCCTGAACGGTGGCTGATGACCGTGGTGTAGCCTGCACGGTGAGCCATGGCCATGGTGTCGAGCGTCTCGGAGAGGGACCCGATCTGGTTCACCTTGACCAGAATGCTGTTGGCTACACCCAGCTCGATGCCGCGGGAGAGACGCTGGGTGTTGGTGACGAAGACGTCATCCCCTACCAGCTGGATCTTCCTCCCCAGAAGGTCGGTGAGGGCCACCCATCCCTCCCAGTCTTCCTCAGCCATGCCGTCCTCGATGCTGATGATGGGGTAGCGCTCGCACAGGTCGGCGTAGTAGGCCGCCATCTCGGCCGGTGCCAGGCGGCGGCCCTCACCGGCCAGGACGTACACGTTCTTGTCGCTGTCGAAGAACTCGCTGGACGCCGGGTCGAGGGCCAGGAAGACCTGCTCCCCAGGGGTGTAGCCCGCCTTGTCGATGGCTTCCATGATGGCCTTGATCGCCTCTTCGTTGCTGGAGAGATTCGGAGCGAAGCCCCCTCGTCGCCCACGGCCGTGCTCAGCCCCCGCCCGGAGAGCACCTTCTTCAAGGCGTGGAAGACCTCGGTGCCCATGCGCAAGGCCTCGCTGAAGCTAGCGGCGCCCACGGGCATGCACATGAACTCCTGCAGATCGACGGTATTGTCGGCGTGCTTGCCTCCGTTCAGGATGTTCATCATGGGCACAGGCAGCTGGTAGGCGTTCACCCCGCCCAGGTACTGGTACAGAGGCAGACTGAGGGCCTCGGCGGCCGCTCGGGCCACTGCCAGGGAAGTACCCAGAATGGCGTTCGCACCCAGCTTGGATTTGGTGTCGGTGCCGTCCAGCTCCAGCAGGATGCTGTCGATTTCGCGCTGGCAGGTGGCGTCCATGCCCACCAGGGCGTCGGCGATGGTCTCATTGACGTTGCTGACGGCGTTCAGCACGCCTTTGCCACCGTAAGGACCCTCGCCATCCCGCAGCTCCACCGCCTCGAACCGGCCGGTGGATGCGCCTGAAGGCACGGCCGCCCGGCCGCGGACGCCCGAATCGAGCTCCACCTCGACCTCGACCGTGGGATTGCCCCGCGAATCGAGGATCTGCCGCGCGTAGATGTCCAGGATCACCGTCATGGTCCCGCTCCCTCCCGAGTCGCTCTGAGACCTCGTTTCAAAACGAAGCCCTGGCCGCTGCGGCCGCACCGGACGGCGCGAGGCGGTGTCCTCGGTCGCGCTCGCAGCCTCCGACTACGGGCGCTCCCTGCGTTCTTGTCCCGCACTCACTCATCGCGCCCTGG
Organism: Thermoleophilia bacterium; assembly: GCA_027493445.1. Lineage (GTDB taxonomy): Bacteria > Actinomycetota > Thermoleophilia > RBG-16-64-13 > RBG-16-64-13 > JAMDDA01. The sequence goes on from JAOSKU010000001.1 coordinate 1,010,872, forward strand.
CGGCGAAGCGTCGTCATGAAACGAGTTCCAGGTATCCTTCGGCGTGCCGGTCGTGCCCGCCTTTGCCCGCTGGTAGAAAGCTTCCTGGCCGTCGAGGTCGAGGTCCTCGAAGGCGGCGCCCTCCGCGCGGGCTAATTGCGCGGCCCGATCCACCCGCTGCTCGAAGCGCCGAGAGGCTCCCCGCAGCTCGATCTCCGGGTCGGCCCCCACTTTCCGAGCCAGATTGACCGCTGCGAAGAGCAGGTCGCCGATCTCCGCAGCCAGCGGCGAGCCGGGCGGCGCCTGAACCTCCACGCCCCCCGAGGCAGGCCGCAACTCCACCTCGATCTCGTCGGCCTCCTCGCGGATCTTGGCCAGTACGTCCCCAGGCAGCCGCCAGTCGAAGCCCACCGCGGCCGCCCGCTGCTGCAGCTTCTGGGCGTAGAGGGTAGCCGGAAGCGAGAGCGGCACCTCGTGGAAGATACCCTCCCGACCCTCGGTCTGCCGCTTGACCTGGTCCCACGTACGGCGCACCTGGTCGGGGGTGTCGGCCTGAGCTCCACCGAAGATGTGGGGGTGACGGCGCACCAGCTTGCGCCGGATACCGGCCGCCACCTCACCCAGGTCGTACCAGCCCTCTTGCTCGGCCACGTAGGCCAGGAAGTAGACCTGGAAGAGAAGGTCGCCGAGCTCTCCGGCGACGTTCGCGGTCCGGTCGGCCGGTTCTCCCGACCGGACCGCGTCCACCAGCTCGTAGGCCTCCTCGAGGGTGTAGGCGACGATGTCCTCCTGCGTCTGCTCCCGGTCCCAGGGGCACTGCTTCCGCAGAGTGGCCGTCAGGTCGTAGAGCAGCGCCAGCTCCTCCACGACCGCCTCCCGCCGGTTGCTCTCTCCTACCGGCCCGGGCCCCGGGCGGTCACCCTCCTGCGCCTGCACCATGCCTGCCTCCTCGCCCGCCGGGGCCGCCGGCCGTGGCCCGTGGTCTCAGCTGGCCGTCGTCGTGGCCCCGCCTGCGGTAGTCTCGGTGGTCGAGGCGTCGCCGCCGCCCGCGGTGGTCTCAGTGGTCGAGGCGTCGCCGCCGCCCGCGGTGGTGGAGGTAGATTCGCCGCCGGTCGCCGTCGTCGTGGTGGTGAGCTCCAAGCCTTCCCCGATCACCACGTTCAGCTGCGATTTCATGTCGGCCACCCAAGCCTCCCACGCCTTCTGCTGGGCCTGGTCGAGCAGCTGGCTCTTGATCTGCTCCTTCACCTCGTCGAGGGTCTGCTGCTTGGCCGGGTTGATCTGCGTGACCTGGATGATGTGGTAGCCGTATTGAGTTTTCACCGGCTCGGATATCTGCCCGTCCTCGAGCGAGAAGAGGGCCTGGTCGAACTCGGGCACCATCATGCCTTTCTGCACGACCCCCAGATCGCCGCCCAGCTCCTTCGAGCCCGGATCGTCGCTGACCTCCTTGGCCTTCTCGCCGAAGTCGGCGCCCTCGACGATCTCCTTGCGCACCTGCTGCGCTTCGGTCAACGCGGCCTGCCACTGCGCGTCGGTCGGCTGGGTGCTCGTGTCGCTCGGGTCGCTCGGCGCGATCAAGATGTGCCGGGCCGTGCGAGTCTCGTCCTGCTCGAAATCGCTCGTGTGCTCGTCGTAGTAGGCGGCGATCTCCTCGTCGCTGACAGCGACGTCCTTGGTGACCTCCTCCGCGGCTTTGGTCATGAGGCTGCGTTCCCTGAGGTTCTGCTTCAGCTGGTCGAGCGTGATCTTCTGCTGCTCGAGCGCGTCCGCGAACTTGGCCTCGTCCCTCCGAACATCTGCTTGATCTGATCGAGCTGGGTCTGCAGATCTTCGTCGGTGATGTTCACGCCCAGTTCGGCCTGCTTCTGCGTGACGATCTCGAGAGTGACCATGTAGTCGAGGATCCGTTGCTCGAAGAGCTTGTAGCCCTCAGGATCCTGCTCTTTGTCGGGAGCCTGGCCCTGCAGCTGGGCGGTGATGTCGGCCACCCTCTGGTCGAACTGCTCCTGGGTGATGACGGTCTCCCCCACCTGGGCGACGGCGCCTTTGGGGAGCTCCCCGCCACATCCCCACACAACAAGTGCGAATGTGACCACCGCACCGATCACCAACAGCTTCTTGAACACGCTGAACCTCACTCGTCTTGCGTTTGTGATTGGATCGGAAGCGCGAAGGGGCTGATCCTGAAAGCGTTCACGCCGCTCCCTGAGCTTCTCCGGACCAGACGTGCAGTATATCACCGAGTACCTGCTCGACGACGGCCCGCACGTCAGCCTCCTCCCCTCGATAGGCCACACTGAAGCGGCCCACGGCGGGAGCATAGGCGTAGCGGGCGTTCCGCCCCCGCAGGAGTTCTCGACTCCCCTTCGGAAGCTCCAGCCCGGTGAGACTGAGCTTCTGCTGCCGAGCAGTGAGCGAGTCGGCGCCCAGGATCTGCAGGGCCACCCGCACCTCGCCAAGGAATATGAGATTGTCCACCGGCTCCGGTAGCTCTCCGAAGCGATCGCGCAGCTCGTCCCGAAGCTGAGCCAGCTCTTCGCGCGTGCGCGCCGCCGCGATGCGCCGGTGCAGGTCGACCTTGGCCGCCTCGTAGGCGATGAACGACGAGGGCACGTACGCGCTGACACCCACGTCCACCCGGGGCACGCGCTCGGCCGCGGTCTCCTCGCCCTGCAGGGCTTCCACCGTCTGGTGGAGCATCGACAGGTACATCTCGAACCCGACGGCGGCCACGTGACCCGACTGCTCGTCGCCCAGCAGGTTTCCGGCTCCTCGGACCTCCAGGTCGCGCATGGCGATCTTGAAGCCCGAACCCAGCTCGGTGTAATCGACCAGAGTCGAGAGGCGGGCCATGGCCTCCTCGGTCAGCACCGCCTCATCGGGGTGGAACAGGAAGGCGTGGGCCACGCGGTTCGAGCGGCCGATGCGTCCCCGGATCTGGTAGAGCTGAGAAAGCCCCAGCAGGTCGGCTCGTTCCACGATCAGGGTATTGGCGTTAGGGATGTCAAGGCCGCTCTCGATGATGGTTGTGGAGACGAGCACGTCGTAGTCGCCCCGCAGAAAGCCCAGCATGATGCTCTCGAGCTGCTGCTCCGGCATCTGCCCGTGGGCCACGGCGAAACGCACCTGCGGCATGAGCTCGGCCAGGCGGGAGGCCGCGCGATCGATGGTCTCCACCCGGTTGTGCAGGTAGAAAACCTGTCCCCCCGGTCTATCTCCCTCTGGACGGCCCGCGCGACCATCCCCTCGTCGTACACACCCACGTACGTCTGGATGGGGTGCCGATCGCGGGGAGGCGTCTCGATGACCGAGATATCGCGCACCCCAGCCAGGGACATCTGGAGGGTGCGAGGAATGGGCGTGGCCGATAGGGTGAGCACGTCGACCTTGAGCTTGAGGTTGCGCAAGACCTCTTTCTGGGCGACGCCGAAGCGCTGCTCCTCGTCGACGATGACGAGGCCCAGGTCCTTGGGCGCCACGTCCTGGGAGAGGATACGGTGGGTGCCCACCAGCACGTCCACCCGGCCCGCCTTGAAGTCCTCGAGGATCTTCCGCTGCTCCTTGGGCCGGCGGAAGCGGGAGACCATCTCCACCTTTACCGGAAACTCCCCCAAGCGCTCGCGGAAGGTGCCGTAGTGCTGCTGGGCCAGGATAGTGGTCGGCACGAGCACCAACACCTGCCTGCTGTCCATGGCCGCCTTGAAGGCGGCCCGCAGGGCCACCTCGGTCTTGCCGTAGCCTACATCGCCGCAGATGAGGCGATCCATGGGCTCGGCGGTCTCCATATCGTCTTTGACGGCATCGATGGCCCGCAGCTGGTCCTCGGTCTCCTCGTAGGGGAAAGCCTGCTCGAAGCGACGTTGCCATTCCCCGTCTTCCGGGAAGCCGTGGCCCTGGATGGTCCGGCGAACGGCGTAGAGCTGCAGCAGCTCGCCGGCCAGCTCGCGTACCGCCCGGCGTGCCCGGCTCTTGACCTGCTCCCAGGCCTTGCCCCCCAACTTGCTCAAGGTGGGCGGGGCTGCGTCGGCCCCCACGTACTTGCTGACCTTGTCGATCTGATCGTGGGGGATGTACAGCATGTCGCCGTCGCGGAAGGCGATGTCCAGGTAGTCTCGAGTGATCCCAGCCACCGTCTTGGTGGAGAGGCCGACGAACCGGCCGATACCGTGATCCTCGTGGACCACATAGTCGTCACGGCGTAGGTCACGGAAGCTGGAAAGCTCCGCCCCCACCACCAACCGCCTGCCGGAGGCCGCCTTGCGCCTACGAGGGAAGATTTGCGAATCGGTGAGCAGGGCCAACTTGATGTCGGGCAGCGCGAAGTGCCGCCGGTGTCCGGCCGCCAGGAAGGTGATACCTGGTGCCTCCGGGATGTCGGCGGGCCCGGAGGACCGGCCGGTCACCCGCTTGAGCACGTACACGGCCCGCTCGGCCTCGGCTCGCGATTCGAAAGCCACCACCACCCGATATCCCTGGCGGGCCAGCCTCCCCAGCTCCGCCTCGGCCTCGGGAAGGCTGGTGACATTGAGGTCGCCGCTGGTGGCCCTGATGGAGAGAGCCGCGCCGCCCTCGGACTCTCCGTCGGCCCCCCGGCCACGACAACCTCGGGATGGACTGCGAGCGCAGATTGCACCGCCGCCCAATCGAGGTATCGCTCCCTCCCCGGTCTCTGGTCGCCATTCTCGCCGAAGACGTCGGCCAGGTCTCCACGGAAGGCGGCGATGCGTACCCCGGCCCGCGCCGGGTCGACCCGCAGCACGCGCGTGCTCGCCGGCAAGAGGTCGGCGATTGCTCGGGGGGGCTTCGGGATCCTCGACCGCTGCCAGAACCTCCACTGACTCCAAGGTGGCCAGAGACCGCTGCGAGTACGCCGAGAAGCTGCGCAGGCTTTCCACCTCGTCGCCCCAGAACTCCATGCGCACCGGCGCCGATTCCGTCGTGGGGAAGATATCTATCAGCCCGCCGCGCACTGCGAACTCGCCGGCCTCCTCCACCTGGTCCACCCGGGCGTAGCCCAGGTCGACCAGCTGCTCCAACAGCGGCTCGAACTCCGTCCGCTCGCCGACCCGCAGGAGGAGGGACCCCCCCGCCCCGGTACGGCGGCCTCCATCAGGGTGGTGGCTTCCACCACGAGCACGCTGCCCCGGCGCAAGCCTTCCAGCGCCTGCTGGCGCCGTCCCACCACCCGGGGAGGGACCTCGGCCTCGGGACCGTACCAGACACCTCGGGCGGGAAGGTGGAAGACCGGCCGGGTGAGATAGAGCGCGAGCTCGCGGCGCAGCTCCTCGGCCGACTCCTGGGTGGGAGCGACCACCAGACTAGGCGCGGCAGCCCAGGGGAGCGCCGTCAGGAACCCGGCCGCCAGGTAGGGGTGGGCGAATGAGGGCGCGGTCACCCGCGCCGACCCTCGAGTCCCCTGCTCCAGGGCCAGTCGGAAGGGCTCTAGCCCACCAAGGAAGTCGGTCAGTCGAGGCACGGCATCCCTTCCGCCGCCAGCCAGCTCTCGACGGCATCCGCGGCGGCGGCGATGAGGGCCAGCACGTGTTCCGGCGGCTCGTCGAAGTCGCTCAGCACGTGGTCGGCCAGGCTGATGCGGATGTTGTTCGGGCGGCCCACACCCACTCGCGTCCGCCAGAAGTCGCGGGTGCCCAGGCTCTGCTCCATGCTGCGCAGGCCGTTGTGGCCGCCCAGCCCGCCCGCCTGCTTGAGGCGCACCTCGCCGAATGGGAGCTCCACCTCGTCGTGGATGGCCAGGATGCGCTCCACCGGCACCCGGTAGAAGCGGGCGCTCTCGGCCACAGACCGTCCCGAGCGATTCATGTAGGTCATGGGCAGGATGAGCAGCGTATGCCGGCCGCACACCAGGCCGTCACCGAACAGACCCTGGAAGCGGGACCGAAACGGCTGCAATCCATGGCGGCGGCGGAGCTCCTCGGCCACCATGAAACCCACGTTGTGCCGGTTCTTCTCATACTCGGGACCCGGGTTGCCCAGGGCGGCGATCAAGAACATGACGGGTTCGCTGGCATGGGTCGACGAAGAGCCCCGGCTGAAGGAGAACGTGGGCTTGCGCCCCTGCATCCCGGCGGAACGCTACTCCTTTGCGCCCGCCTGACCTTCTCCGGCGGTGGCGGTCTCCTCCCCGGCCTCCGCAACCTCGGCTCCGACCTCGAGCTCCTCTTCCAGCTCTTCTGCCAGGCGCGGCGGGTGAATGACAACGACCAGGGTCTGGGGATCGTCGAGGATCTCGACGCCCGCCGGGGGCGAGAGCGCCGCCACGGTACTGTGGTCGCTGATGCCCAGGGCGGAGACATCCAGGGCCAGAGAAGCCGGGACCTCGGTAGGCCGGGCGCGGACCGTGACCTCCCGATGTTGGTGGTCGAGAACCCCGCCTTCTACCACACCTCGAGCGTCCCCAACCAGCTCGATGGGCACGGTCGCCTCGATCTCCTGTCTCAGGTCGACCTCGTGCAGGTCGAGATGCAGTATCTGGTGGCGAGTGGGGTGCGACTGGATCTCCTTGACAACGGCGTAGTGCTTCTTGCCCTTGCCGTCGGGGTACTGGAGCTCCAAAACGACGTTGTGGCCTCCGGAGAGAGCTGTCTTCATGACGGCCGCGTCGATGCTCAGCGGGATGGTCTCCTGTCCCCGGGAGTACACCACGGCGGGTAGCCGGCCGCTCTTGCGGAGCCTACGCGCTGGTCCCTTGCCCGACTCCTCCCGTCGCATGACGGGCAATTTCACTGTATCCACGATGCTCCTCCTCGTTCGTGCTCGCCGGGCGAGCCTAAAAAAGCTGATTCTCTCCCTGGAAAAGGGCGCTGACGGACTCGTCGGCGAATACGTTCTGGATGGTGTCGGCCAGGATACCCGCGGTCGACAGGACCACGATCTTGCTGCGATCGGCGTCGGGCCGCAGAGGAATGGTGTCGGTGACCACCAGCTCCTTCAGCGACGAGGCGGCGATGCGCTCGTAGGCCGTCCCGGAAAGCACCGGGTGGGTGGCCGCCGCGTAGACCTGGGTGGCTCCCTTCTCCAACAGGGCCTCCACACCGTTGCAGAGGGTGCCGGCCGTGTCGATGATGTCGTCGACGATGATGGCCGTCTTGCCGGCCACGTCGCCGATCACGTGCATCACCCGAGCCACGTTGTGGTCGGGCCGTAGCTTCGTGAGTACAGCCAGCGACGCGCCCAGCCGGTCCCCGAACCGCTTGGCCATTTTCAGGCCTCCGGCATCGGGCGAGACCGCCACCGTGTTCTCCAGGCCCTTGAACTTGAAGTAGTCGGCCAGCATGGGCACGGCTGTCATGTGGTCCACAGGGATATGGAAGAAGCCCTGCAGCTGGCCGGCGTGCAGATCCATGGTCAGGACGCGGTCGGCGCCGGCGGCCGTCATGAGGTCGGCAACCAGCCGGGCTGTGATGGGCTCCCGCGGCTGACTCTTCTTGTCCTGCCGGGAGTAGCCATACCAGGGGACTACCGCGGTGATGCGATGGGCGGAGGCCAGTTTAGCCGCCTGGATCATGATGAGCAGCTCCACGAGGTTCTCGTTGACCGGGCGGCAGGTGGGCTGCACGATGAAGACGTCGGCCCCCGGATGCTCTCCTCATACTTGACGTAGATCTCGCCGTCAGCGAAGGTCTTGACGAGGACGGAGCCAAGCTCGATGCCCAGCTTCTGAGCGATCTTTCGGCCAAGCTCGGGGTTGCCTCGCCCCGAGAAAAGCATCAGCGACCGATGGGTTGGCTTGCGCACGGTCGTGCGGAGCGCGCCGTCAGTCATCAGCCCGTCCATGCTCTCCACCCTTCTAGGTCGACGCCTCGCCTGGCCGGCGGGCGGCGTAGCCGGGAATGTTCTTCTGCCTGCTGCGGGCGATGCCCAGAGCGCCCTCGGGTACGTCCTTGGTAATCACCGACCCGGCGCCGATAACAGCGCCATCTCCCACGCGTACCGGAGCCACGAACACCGTGTCCGACCCTGTCCTCACGTTGTCCCCGATGACGGTAGGATGCTTGTGATACCCATCGTAGTTGGCCGTGATGTTTCCGGCCCCGATGTTCGTGCCTTCGCCGATCGTGGCGTCCCCTATGTAGCTCAGGTGCGGAACCTTGCTGCCCCGCCCCACCGTGCTCTTCTTGATCTCGACGAACGCTCCGGCCTTGGCCCCTTCGAGCAGATGCGCCTGCGGGCGCAGGTACGAGAATGGACCCACCGTGGCTCCGGCCTCCAGGCGGGCGCCCTCGGCATAGGCGTGGCGTACACGGCAGCCCTCTCCCACCACGGTATCGATGAGGGTGGTGGCCGGCCCGACCTCGCTGCCCCGGGCCACCCGAGTCGAACCGCGCAAGCAGGTGTGAGGCAGGATGGTGACATCGGCCTCCAGCCGGACGGTGGCGTCGATGTGGGTTGAGCCGGGGTCTTCCAGAGTCACACCGTCCAGCATCCATGCGCGGGCGATGCGTTCGCGCATGACGGCCTGGGCCTGGGCCAACTCCACCCGGGAGTTCACGCCCAAGGCCACCAATGGGTCGGAGGCCGGGAGAGCCGCTACTCGGGCGCCTCGGGCCACCAGGCCCTCCACCACGTCGGTGAGGTAAACCTCACCCTGGTCGTTGGCCGCGCCCACCCCCCCAGTATGGCGACCGCCTCGCGGCCAGGGAGCACGTACATGCCCGCGTTGACCTCGCGTAAGGCCCGCTCCTGGTCGGAGGCGTCGCGTTGCTCGACGATACGGGCCACGAAGCCGAACTCGTCGCGCACAACACGTCCATAGCCCGTCGGGTCACCCAGCTCCACCGTCATGACGGTGGCCTCCGTCCCACCCTCCCGGTGGGCGGTCACCATCTCAGTCAGCGCCTCTCCCGTGATAAGCGGCGTGTCACCGGCCACCACGATCAAGTCATCCTCACCGACATACTCCGCCGCCGCCAGCAGCGCATGGCCGGTGCCTCGCTGCTCGCCTTGGAGGGCCACCAGGCAGCCCTGGGGGAGGATGGCCCGCACCTGTTCCTGACCGTGGCCCAGCACCACTACCAACCGCTTGGGCTCTAGGGAGGCGGCCGCGGCCAGCACATAGGACAGTATGGGCAGGCCGCAGATCTGGTGCAGGACCTTGGGGGTAGCCGAGCGCATCCGCGTGCCGAGTCCGGCCGCGAGCACGACGACGGTGCTGATGGATGAACTCACTTCTATTGTGCGCCCCTGCTCTGGAACCTTCCGCGGATTGCCACGCGAAAGGAGCGGTACACGCCCCCACCATCATCGCACACGTAGGCGACGGAAGCCCGTGTCACAGGAAAATAGTAAGGCTGGGGCGGCAGGATTCGAACCTACGCATGACGGGACCAAAACCCGTTGCCTTACCGCTTGGCTACGCCCCAAAGCTCCTTCGAACCGCTCGCTCTGGAGGTGCAGACCGGCGGCCGAGGAAGTATAGGACAGCCTCCAGATGAGATCAAGGCTGGGGATACCCGGGGATCCGGGGCGGCTCCCGAGCCGCGGTCTCGGGGGCGCGGGGCCGCCGCCCGCGTCCAGGCGCGACCACCCTCAGCGACCGGACCTCGTAGGTTCCGTCTCTCGCGGACCTGCCGCGAGCGCCGCGAGCGCGCGACTCCCTACCTCCCGCAGGTCGCGGGCCAAGCTCTCGGCCTCCACAATCGAAGAGCACACCCCGAACACGGTGGGCCCCGATCCGCTCATCGAGGCTCCGAGCACGCCCCGCTTTTCGAGCAGGCTCTTGCGGGTGGCGATCTGCGGCAGTATGTGCATGCTGGCGCGCTCCAAGTCGTTCTGCAGAAGCCCGGCCACGTGCATGCAGGCCCAGGCCGCATCGACTTCCTTCGAGGCCCAGGCGATCGACAGGGCCCGCCACTCCTGTTCCGCCCGCCGGCAGCGCGCCTCGAAGGCAGCCTGGGACTCCCGGACGGCCACCCCATCAAAGGTACGATATACCTCAGCCGTCGAGAGCTCCGCTTCAGGCAGCACGAGCACCAGCGGCACGGGCGGTAGGGGCAGAGGCTCCAGGATGTCGCCGACCCCCGCGCCAGCGCGGAGCTTGGATCGAGGAAGAAGGCGACGTCGGCTCCGAGATCCCGAGCCATCCGCCGCAGGCGGGCCGCGTCCACAGGAGGCCCGCCTGCTTCGACCACCTGCCGGGCGGCCACCCGGAGAGTCAAGGCAGCGTCCGAGCTCCCCCGCCCAAACCAGCCCCCACGGGCAGGCGCTTGGTGACCCTCACAATGCCGGCCAGGCGGCACTCGGTGGCGATCTCCACGGCCCGCAGGGCTCGGGTCACCAGGTTCGTCTCCACCGGGACTCCGGGGCACTCCACGAGGAGCTCCCCCTCCTGGGCGTGCCCGGGCACGCGACCTCGAGGTCAAACTCTAGCTCGTCGCACACGTCAAGGGGGCAAACACAGTGAGGAGGGGGTGGTAGCCGTCGGCGGCCAGCGGCCCGACCAGCAGGGAGAGGTTGACCTTCCCTGGAGCCCGTTCGCGGAGCGCGGTCACCGGGTCAGCGTGATGGTCTCGATGAGCCAAGGACGCGGGTCTGCCCCGGCCTTGACCAGGGCCACGTCGATGGAGGAGAAATCGGCCACCGCGAAGATGCCCTCCTTCTTGGTGAACCTGAAGGTGACCGTAGCGGTGTCCCCTCCTCCGGCCCGCCTCACCTCGACGGGACCGTCCTCAGGCCCGTTCAGGCCAACGTCGGCGGCCTTGGCGGTCAGGAAGAGCTGGTACTTCGCCTGCTCGATCTGCACGCCGGTGCGGTAGGCCTCCGAGGTGTATTCATCAAGCAGGGCGTCGAAGTTGGTGTCGTCCAGCCTGGCCTCCCCCACCTGGGCACCTAGCTGCGAGAGTGTGGTGTCCGGAGGTACGCCCTCCGAGCATCCGCTCACGCCCCCGAGCCCGAGGAGCGCGAGGAGGGCGAAGGGAACCATCCACTTCAGCCAAGACGGCCCGGCCATCAGCAATTCCTTTCGATGCCTTAAGTTGGAGCTCGGTTCAAAACGAAGCCTTGGCCGCCGCGGCCGCCCTGGGCGGGCCGATGCGGTGTCCTCGGTCGCGTCCGTAGCGCTGCTACGCCCGCTCCCTGCGTCCTTGCCTCACCCGCACCCAGCGCACCCTGGCGGCGAAGCGTCATCCCGAACCGAGCTCGGGAGCTCGGTTCAAAACGAAGCCTTGGCCGCCGCGGCCGCCCTGGGCGGGCCGATGCGGCGGCTCGAGCCATGTCATTCGAGCGATGTCATTCTAGAGCATCTGGAGGCAGAATCTCCAGAATCTCGTGGCTGAGCGCGACAAAAACTTCCGGGGGAACCTCTTCGGCCCGGATGGTCTTGGCCAACCCGGCACCGGCCATCGCCTCGACCAGCGTGTCGCGAGGCAGGCCGAAGGCAGCGCCCAGGGCGTTCACCAGGCGTTTGCGCCGCTGACTGAAGGCGCCCGCGACGACCCGCCGAACCAGAGCGGGGCGCTGCTCGACCAGGGGTCGGCCACCCGCCGGGTCAGCGTAACCAGGCTCGAGTCCACGTTAGGCCGGGGCTGGAAGATGCTGCGCGAGAGTGGGCGCACCTCCACAATCTCGGCGTGCAGCCGCACCCAGACGGAGAGGGCCCCGTAGCTCCTGCGCCCGGGGGCGACGCCAGCCGCTCGGCGATCTCCTTCTGCATCATGACGCAGTAGCGCCGGATGCCGGGGAGGCGCTCGAGGGCCTCGGCCAGGAACGGGGCGGCGGGGGCGTAGGGAAGATTGCTGGCGCAAATGGTGGGCGGCGGAGCCAGGGTCTCGAGCGGGTGGTCGAGCACGTCCTCGAAGTAGAGCCGAACCCGGGCCGCCGCTGCGGGCGCCTGGGTCGCCAACTCGGTCAAGGTGGCCCGCAAAGGAGCTTCCAGTCTGCGGTCGATCTCGAAGGCGTGCACGCAAGCCGCCGCCAGCGCCAGGGCGCGGGTGAGCACTCCCAGGCCGGCGCCCACCTCGAGGGCCACGTCGTCGGGCCGGGCCTGCACACGATCGAGGATCACCCCGACGATGTTGTCGTCGATGAGGAAGTTCTGGCCCAAGCCGCGGCGGGGCGTCACGTCGAACTCGGCCAAACGGGCCAGCGACGTTTGCCGAGGCACCCGAGCCGCCCCCTCCCTCTCCTCGGAGGACGGCACTCGACTACTCCAACCGCAGCCGTGGGTAGGCCCGTACCGCGTTCTCGCGCACCACGGCGGTCAGATCGGCCGCCGTGACGCCGCGGAGCGCGGCCACGAAGGCATAGGTGCGCACCACCATGGCGGGCGAGTTCGGGCGCCCACGGCGGGGTACCGGGGTCAGGTAGGGCGCGTCGGTCTCCAGGAGGATCCTCCCTGCCGGAACCCTTCGGGCCGCTTCCTGCAGCGCGGCGGCCTTGGGGAAGGTGACGTTCCCGGCGAAGCTCAGGTAGTAGCCCCGGGCCACGACCTCATCGAGGTGCTCGGGCAGGCTGAAGCAGTGTAGGATCACCGTCAGCCCCCCTCCCTCCTTGGAGAGGAGGTCCAAAGTGTGGTCGTCGGCCTCCCTGGTGTGCACCACAAGAGGCAGCCCCACCCGCGCCGCCAACCTCACATGCCACTCGAACACCTCACGCTGCCGCGCCCGCGGTGAGTGGTCGTAGTGGTAGTCAAGGCCCACCTCGCCCACCGCCAGCACCCGGGGATGGGCCGCCAGCTCCTCGATGACCCTCTGGCCCGGCCCGTCGAGCTCCTTGGCGTCATGAGGGTGATAGCCCACCGTCGCCCAAACCTCAGGGAAACGCTCGGCCAGCCGGACCGCCAAGCGCGAGGTGGCGGCATCGGTCCCCGATTGGACGATGGTGCCGACTCCGGCCGCCCGGGCGGCGGCCACCAGGTCGCCGGCGTCGACCTTGCAGTGGTCCAGATGGGTGTGCGCGTCGATGTAGGTCATCGGCGGCCGCTCGGGATCCGCTACTCGCTCTCTATGCGGGGGAACAGGGGCTCACCCGCCTGAATCCGCAGTCCAAGCGGCAGGCGGCCCCAAGTGGCCTCGGACCAGGCGTAGGCGATAGGATCGGCGCGCAGGCCCAACCGCTCGCGAATGCGTCCCGAGGTGCCCGGCATGTACGGGTGCAGAAGCACGGAAAGGAGCCGCAAACCCTCGGCCAGGTCGTGGAGGGTGGCGTCGAGGGCGTCGACCTCCCCGGCCTTGGCCTGCTTCCAGGGGGCTTGCTCCTCGACGTAGCGGTTGAGGCGACGGACCAGGTCCCAGATGGTCTCCAGAGCGCCGCTCAGATCCATGTCTTCGAGCTGCCGGCGCGCGATGCCCGCCGCGCGCTCGGCCGGAGCAGCCAGGGGCGAGTCGACCGCAGTGCGGTCGGCGGGGACCGGGACCACCCCGTCGCGGTACTTGCCGATCATCGAGACCGTGCGGCTCAGGAGGTTCCCCAGGTCATTGGCCAGCTCCGAGTTATAGCGAGCCCTGAAGCTCTCCTCCCCCACCATGCCGTCCTGGCCGAAATTGACTTCCCGGAAGCAGTAGAAACGAAAAGGGTCGGGCCCGTAGTGGTCGATGAGGGGAAAGGGGTCCATCACGTTCCCCCGGGTCTTCGACATCTTCTCCCCGCCGAGCTTCAGGTAGCCGTGGATGAAGAGATGCTCGGGCAGCTCGAAGCCCGCCGAAAGCAACAGTCCGGGCCAGATGATGCCGTGGAACTTGAGGATGTCTTGAGCCATCATGTGGTATGTGGCCGGCCAGAAACGCGCCACCAGATCTTCCCCGGGAGCGTAGTGCAGGGCGCTTAGGTAGTTGATCAGGGCGTCGACCCAGACGTAGATGACCTGGGACTCATCCCAGGGTACGGGGATGCCCCACTTCAAGGTCGCCCGCGAGATCGAGATATCGTCCAGCCCCTGCTCGATGAACGAGAGGGCCTCGTTATAGCGGTGGCGGGGTCTCACGAAGTCCGGATGGGCCCGGTAATGCTCGGCCAGCCGCTCCTGATAGGCCGACAACCGGAAGAAGTAGTTCTTCTCCTCCATGAATGTCGGCCTGATACCGTGGTCGGGGCAGAGCCCGTTCACCAGATTGTCTTCAGTGTAGTAGGCCTCGCAGGCCGGGCAGTAGAGACCGCTGTAGGAACCTTCGTAGACATCGCCGTTGTCATGGCAGCGCTGCACGAACCGCTGCACGAAAGCCTTGTGCTCCGGGTCGGTGGTGCGGATGAAGAAATCGTTGGTGGCGTCGACCTTGCGGGCCACCTCTTTGAACTTGCCCACCATCTCGTCGGCGTGCTGCCCGGGTGTCACGCCCCGGGCGGTGGCCGCTTGCGCCACCTTGTTGCCGTGCTCGTCAGTGCCGGTGAGGAAGAAAACGTCGTCGCCCAGCTGCCGGTGAAAGCGGGCCACCACGTCGGCGGCTGTGGTCGTGTAGGCATGACCGATGTGCGGCACGTCGTTGACGTAGTAGATCGGCGTGGTGACATAGAAGGTGCCCATCGGCGGTCAGCGGCTCCTGGATTGTCGGGTCGGGGCTCCGCGGGCGCGAAGCAGGGCTATTCTAACAGATGGCGTTTTGCCTCCAGAGCGGCGGCGTAGAGCTCCCGGACCGGGACGCCGGTGAGCGAGGCCACCAGACCGGCGGCCTCCTTCGTGCCCAAGCCGCTCCGCACGAGCCCGGCCAGCACGGCTTCGAGTTGGGCGTTCGTCGCCCGGCTCCCTTGTCCGCCGGTCCCGGCCGCCGGCGTGTCGACCGGTCCCAGGACCAGCACGATCTCGCCGCGCACGGGCTCTGGGAGCCGCTCCAGCACCGCGCCCGCCGTACCGCGCAGCACCTGCTCGTGGAGCTTGCTGAGCTCCCGGCAGACGGCCAAGGGACGGTCCGGCCAGCGGCCGGCCACCGCCCGCAAGGTACTGCGCAAGCGACGGGGCGACTCGAAAGCCACCACCGATCCCCCCGCGCATCCCGCCCTCTCGAGAGCGGCCACGACCTTGGCCGTCCCGCGGGGCAGGAAGCCCACGAATGCGAACCGATCGGTGGGCAAGCCCGAGGCCACCAGGGCGGTGGAGACCGCCGAAGGGCCGGGCAGCACCGTGACCGGCAACCCCTCGGCGGCGGCCGCTCTCACCAGGGTGAAGCCCGGGTCGGAGAGGCCCGGCATACCGGCGTCGGAGACGAGGGCCACGTCCTTGCCCTCGCGCAGGAGGGTGAGCACGGTCTCGAGGCGGGCCGGCTCGTTGTGCTCGTGGAAGCTGAGGAGTCGAGCGGGCCGCACCAGGTGCCGCTCCAGCAGCCGCCGCGTGTGGCGCGTGTCCTCGCATACGACCACGTGGGCCGCGGCCAGCACCTCGAGCACGCGCAAGGTGACGTCCTGCAGGTTGCCTATGGGTGTGGGGCAGATGAAGAGCATGGAGCGAGCATAGCAGGCTCGGAGCCACGACCGCCCCCGGCGGTCCGGGGGCGGGGACCAGCCCTCATCCTCCACGCCCCCCGAACAGGCTGTTGAAGAATGACGCTTCGCCGCCAGGGCGCGATGGGCGAGTGCGAGGCCAGAGCTCGTCTCGGGCATGACGCTTCGCCGCCAGGTTGCGCTGGGCGTGGGCGAGGCAAGGACGCAGAGAGCGGGCGTAGCAGCGCTACGGACGCGACCGAGGACGCAGCATCGGACCGTCCAGCGCGGTCTGGTGGCCAAGGCTTCGTCCCGAGACGAGCTCCCGGACGCAGGGAGCGGGCGTAGCGGAGCTACGGGCGTGACCGAGGACGCCGTATCGCGCCGGCCAGTGCGTTCTGGGGGCCAAGGCTTCGATCTTCAACAGCCTCCTAGCTCCTCCCAGGCGAGCAGGCCCGCGCCCAGAGCGCCGGCCTTGTTTCCCAGGGCCGCCGGGACCACGCGCACGGCGTCCTTGTTGGGCGAAAGCCCTGTCTGGATCATGACCGGTCGCGCCGGACCCAGTACCAGCTCTCCCAAGGTGCCCAGGCCCCCGCCCACCACGATCATCTCCGGGTTGAAGATGTTGACCAAGCTGCCCAGCCCCACTCCCAGCCACCGACCCACCTCCTCGACGGCGGCCAGCGCGCCGGGGTCTCCCTGCTGGGCCAGACGGCCGACCGCCTCCCCGTCGAGCTCGTCCCGGACCGCCAGCTCGGCCAGCGCCCGGCTGCCGGGGGCTCCTTCGTGGGCCAGATTGCGAGCCAGACGCTCCAGGGCCCGGCCCGAGGCATAGGCCTCCAGACAGCCCCGCGACCCGCACCTGCAGGGCTCACCGCCGGCCCGCACCACCATATGACCCAGCTCGCCGGCCGCGCCCGTGGCGCCGTGGTACAGGCGTCCGTCGAGGATAAGCCCCCTCCCACCCCGGTGCCCAGAGTGAGCATGATCACCTGCCGGCGGCCGGCGGCCGCTCCTACCCGAGCCTCGGCCAGCGCGGCCAGGTTGGCGTCATTGTCGAGGACCACCGGCAGGCCCAGGGCGCCGCCGACAAGCTCGACCAGGGGGGCGTCGACCAGCGGTAGATTGGGCGAGACCACGATGCTGCCCCGGACCCGATCGACCGTGCCCGCGCAGGCCAGGCCGATGCCGGCCACCTCCGTCGCCCCCGCGCCCTCACGCCCCTGTTCGAGTGCGGCTATGATCGACTCCACCAGGGCGTCTTGCCCCCCGGTGGCGCTGGGGAACCGCAGAAGATCCCCGCGCAAGCGGCCGTCGCGGTCGACCTGACCCACGGCGATCTTGGTTCCCCCAATGTCGGCGCCCAACATGACCGCCATGTCTACCCTCCCGTGCTCGGCGGCGGGGCCCCCTGCGGGGGCCCCGCCCATGGTAGCAGAGGTCCCGGGGCGGCTCCCGGGACTCCGCCGGCTCGCCCCTACTCGTACTGCAGCGCGCGGACGATCTCCAGGCGGGCAGCCCGGCGGGCAGGCAGGTAGGCGGCCACCTGGGTGATGACCAGGGTTGCCACGAAGGAGCCCACCAGCAGGCCGGAGGAGATCCGGAAGTCGACCGCCGTACCCAGGGTGGCCGCGGTGCCTCGGTTGAGCAGAAAGGCTACCCCCACGCCCACCAGCAGCCCCGGCACCAGGCTGACAACCCCCAGGCCCAGCGCTTGGTAGAGGATCACGCGCCGCACCTGCCGCCGGGTCATGGCCACCGCCCGCAGAAGCCCCAGCTCCCGGGTCTGCTCGAGCACGTTGACGGTGAGCGTGTTGACGACGCCCAGCGAGGCCACCACGAAGATGACCCCCATGAGCATCCACAGGAAACCGATGACGCTGTCCAAGAGCCCGCTCACGAAGTCGCGAAACTCGGCCATGGTCTGAATCATCAAGCCGTCGCGCGAGGCCAGGGCCTCGAGAGCGGCCCCCAGCTCCGCCGTCCGCCCTTCGGCCGCTTGGACGAGGAACACGTCGGCCCCGTTGAAGCCGAAGGCCCGCTTGGCCGTGTGCCACTCCATGTAGACGGCCATGCCGCCGGACGTGTACTCGGTGACGGTGCCGGCCACCCGGTACGCCCGGGGGCCATCCCGAGTCTGCACCGTCACCTGGTCGCCCACGGCCAGCCCCGCGGTCCGGGCCAGCACACTGCCCACCACCACCTCGCCCCGGAGGAGACGTGAGAGCACAGCTGGCCCATCTCCATCGACCACGTCCAGCGGGAGGGAACGAGTCGGCGAGAACGTGCGGGTCAACACTGTCACCTGCATGCCGGCCACCGTTCCCGGAAGGAACCGGAGCTCGTCCACCCGCTCCGTACCAGGTAGAGCTCGGATCTCGTTCAGCAGGCCCTCGGGCATGGAAGTCGCCTCCGAGGTACCCGTCGCGGGCAGGCTGCCCCGCACGAAGAAGTCGCCCACCACGGTTCGTTCATACCAGTCGACCGTGTCTCGCACGTTGTTCAGGAGACTGCTCCCCATGCTGATGGCCACCACCAGGGCCACGAAGAGCACGCCCACAGTGAGGCTGGTGCGGGTGCGATGCCGATCGAGCTGGCGGAAGGCCAGGGTGCCTCCGTTGCCCAGCAGGGGGCTGAGCATGCGCGCCCACGTTCGGGAGAGCGGGCCCACCACCAGCGGCATCGAGAGCACGGCCCCGGTCACCACCAGGGCGAACAGGAGCGGAGCCAGGTCCAGAGGCAGGGCACCCGCGGTCATGGCCACCGCCGCGGCGGTGGCCACAGAAGTCAGCATCAGGCCGCCGTACGCCGCGCGCGGCCGGCGGGGGCCGCGTTCCTCACCTGGAGCGCCGCCCGAGGTCAATCCCTCGAGGGGCTCCACCCGGCCGGCCCGGCGAGCGGGGATGTACGTGGCCAGCACGGCCAGACCGGGGCCGAGCAGAGCCCCCACGAAGAAGGGGCCGGGCGTCAACGTGATGCCGGGGGTGTCAGCGCCCACCAGACCCTGCAGGGATCGCTCGAGTACCGCCGAGACCCCCGCCCCGGCGGCCAGACCCAGGACCGTCCCCCGCTCCCCAGCAGGATGGCCTCGCGCAGCAGCAGGCGGGTAATCTGCCGCCGAGTCGCCCCCAAGGCCCGCATGACCGCGAGCTGCCGGCGCCGCTCCCCCACGTTCATGAGAAAGGTATTGAGGATGATGAAGGCGCCCGCTACCAGAGCCAGCGCGCTGAGAGCGCTCAGACCAAGCTCGGTGTTGGCCAAGGTCTCATCGGCAAGTCCTCCGCGGGACGCGGGGCGCTGCACGATCAGGCCCGGCGGCAGAACCCGTGCCACCCTCTCCTGCGCGGCCACCACGTCGGCCCCGTCGGCCAGCACCAACTGCACGGTGTTGACCCTGCCCTCCTGGTCGAACAGCCTCTGCGTCCGTTCCAAAGGCAGCACGACCACCGCACCGTTGTTGAAAACCGCCGCTCCCCGCAGCGCGAGCAGGCCACGCACCCTGAGGGTGGCAAGGCCGGTGGGCGTCAGGAGACGCGCCTCATCACCCAAAGCAAGACCGAGGGTGCGGGCGAAGCCTGCTTCCAGAAGAGCCTCCACCGGCGCGCCTGCCCCGGCTTCGTCTGAGAGGTCATCAGCCTTCACTTCGGTTTCATCCGAGAGAAGGGCGCCCTCCCGCAGCACATAGTCGCGCACCAACCCGTCCACCCGGGGATCGATTCCCAGCACCAGCACGGGGCTTCGTTCCTGGCCGTGGAGCAGCGCGGCTTGGACCGAAATGGCGGGCACGGCCGCCTCCACCTCGGGAAGACTTTCCACAGCCTGGGCCTGCGCCGGGTCGAAGGGGGTCCGGGCCTGAGCCACCACTTCCAATGCGGCCCGTCCCGCTACCTGGTCGAACATGTTGCTGAAGGCGTCGCGAGCGCCGGCGCTGGCCAGGGACACCGAGACCACGGCCGCCACCCCGATGACGATGCCCAACACTGTGAGGACGGTGCGACCCGGCCGGCGCCACAGCTCGCGCACCGTGTAGGCCCAGAGCCTCACGACAGCCCCTCCAGCTCTCGCAGGATCTCCCCGGCCGAACGGCCTCCATCCAGGCGCTGCTCATGGGCAACGAACCCGTCCTTGAGGGTGAGCAGGCTGTCGGCCATGGCCGCGGCCCGAGGATCGTGAGTCACCATGAGGATGGTCTGTCCACGCTCGTCCACCAGCCGGCGCAGCAGGGCCATGACTTGGTCGCCGGTGGTGCTGTCCAGGTTGCCGGTAGGCTCGTCGGCCAGGATGAGCACCGGTTCTGTCACCAGGGCGCGGGCCACCGCCACCCGTTGCTGCTCTCCGCCGGAGAGCTTCCCAGGCCGGTGGCCGCGCCGATGGGCGATCCCCACGAGCTCCATGGCGGCGGCGGCCCGCTGGGTGGCTTCAGCCTCCCTGACCCCGTCGATGATCAGGGGAAGAGCCACGTTCTCGAGGGCGGTGAGGATGGGCAGCAGGTTGAAGAACTGGAACACGAAGCCGATGCGCCGCCGCCTCAGCAGAGTCAGGGCGTCGTCGTTCAGCGCACTCAGATCCTGACCGCCCACGAGCACCTTCCCCGAAGTGGGCTTGGTCAGGCCCCCCACCAGGTGGAGAAGCGTGCTCTTGCCTGAACCTGAAGGTCCCATCACCGCCAGGAACACGCCCTGGCGCAACGAGAGATCCACCCCCCGCAAGGCCTGCACCTCCGTGGGGCCGCTGCCGAACGCCTTGGTGAGCCCCTGAGCCTCCACCGCCGGCGTAACGCTCCCCTTCGCAGGCCGCGCGGTACTCGCTGCGCACATCTCTCCTCCTTATCCGTCAGGGGCGCCCGACGCACCCCGAGTCAGAACCTCGTCACAGCGATCGAGCCATTTCAGGAAGGCCTCCAGCCGCAGAGAGGCCAGGTCAAGCAACAGGCCCACCTCAGGCGGACTGCCGTCGGGGTCGAGGAGCAACCTGGCTCGAGCCACCTCGTGCAGGCTGTCGAAGGCGGCCCGGCGCTCAGCGGCCATGACAGCGGCGGGATGCACTCCCGGCACCCGGCCGCGCAGCAGCCCGGCCAGCATGAACTTCAAGAAAGTCTCGTTCCTGAGGTCCAGCGAGAGAGAAGAAGGGCTGCTCAGCCAGTATTCGAGCTCCGCTCTCCCCTGAGGTGTCAGACTGAACACCTTTTTGTCGGGCCGCTCCTCCTGAGCGACCACCTGGTGAACCACCAGCCCGTCCCGCTCCAACCGCTCCAGGGTGGTGTAGATCTGCCCGAAGTTCAGCGGAGACAAGGGGACCAGCTCGCCGTCGAGGGCCGCTTTGAGCTCATAGCCGTGCTGCGGCCCCCGGGCCAGCAGTCCCAGGAGTGCGTGCTTGACCGACAGAGAAGCCCCCTTGGCTTCCAGGCGGCCGGCCAGCATCCGCCGGCCGCTGCGTGCATATATACTGGGTATATATCACCTCGTAAAGCCTAGCGCAAGACGGGAAAGCCGAGGAACCCCGAGTTAGAAGAGACCCTGCAGGGTGAGGCCGGTGCGCAGATTACGCACCTGACCGTCGGCGGCGACCGTGGCCTCCGACCACCCCCAGGGCAGGCCGAAAAAGGTGTAGTAGTGCAGGCGGACACGGAGGGTTCCGTCGGCTTCGGTGCCGGCCTCGACCACCTTGTTGGCGAGCGAGTTGCTCAGCCAGTCCTGCTGCTGGAAGGCGGCCCGGCGGACGACGCGCACCAGCTCCTCCTGCCCGGCGGGCACGTCGGCCTCCCCCACGCGGGCGACCAGGAAGGGCAGGCCCATGGCCAGGATCACGAAGAGGAGCAGGGCGTCGCGGACGATCTTGCCGGTGCTCCGCTTCCCCCGAGGGGAGCGCCCGAGAGGACCGCCGTCGCCCCCTCCTCCGGACGGCCTTTCCGTCACTTCACGATCTCCACGGGGGTGCCCACGAAGACGAGCTCGAAGAGCTCCTCGACGTCGCGGATATACATGCGGACGCACCCGTGGGAGGCGGCGGTGCCGATGGAGCCCGAAGCATAGGTGCCGTGGATGCCCACGTGCGGCGCGGAGAGCCCCATCCAGCGGGTGCCCAGGGGATTGCCCGGGCCGGGTGGCACGGGCTCGAGCCCGGACGCCCAGGGCGAGGGCGGTGGCGACCAGGTGGGGTGGTATACCTTGCTGATGATGGCGTAGCTGCCGGTGGGCGTGGGATAGCGAGGCTGGCCCACGGCCACCGGGTAGGTCTGGACCAGCCGGCCCTCATCGTAGAGGTAGAGTTTGCGCTCGGAGAGATCGATGCGGATGGCGCCCAGCATCTTATGGATGGTCTCCGCGTCCACGACCGGCGTCGCCGGCAGCCCCCGGGCCTGCTTGAAGGCCATGACCGCTGTGGCAGTGGCCTCGTCGAAGGTGCCGCTGGGCTCGCCGGTGAGCAGCTGCTTGCGGATGAGCGCGTCCTGCAATGTCTTCACATCGCGGCCGAGGGCGCCCGTGGTCATCTCCTTGGCGCCGAAGGTCTCAGTCGAGTCGACCAGCACCTCATCCCTGTGCCGGAAGGCGTTGCCCGCCCGGTCCGCGACCGTGAGATCGAGCAGATGGCTCCCTTCGGCCAGAATGCCGGTGTCCATGGAGTACATGCGCACCCCGTCCAGGCCCAGCTCCCCTGCCTTGATCGTCAGGGGTCGCCCATCAACCGTGGCTTTGACACTGAGATCGTCGGGCCGGTTGTCGCGGGTCTCGATCACCAGCCGGGCCGAGGATGAGGCCCAGGGGTCCGGCGGCCACCAGGCCAGCTTCACCTGGGGCGCGGAGTAGTCGGCGTAGACGGGCCAGCTCTCGACAGTGGTGTTGCCGGCCTGGTCGGTGGCCTTCACCTCCACCTGGTGCTCCCCCTCGCTCAGGTCGAGGACCGCCCGAGCGGTCAGCCCGTCAAGGTCGAGGGGGCCTCGATCTCGTCGACCATCAGCCGAGCTTCTACCGGTTCCCGGAAGCGCAGCGCCAGGACGGCGCCCTTCTCAGCCACCGCATCCCGCGGCAGAGGCGACTCCACCAGCACCGAGGGCTTGATCGTGTCGACGGTAAACTCCCAGGAACGCACGAGACGGCCGGAGAAAAGATTGCGCGACGTGTATTCCAGGCGCGCCCAATGCCGGCCCTCGCGAAGCTCGACTGTGGCCTGGACGGCTCCCGGCACCTTCTGAATCGCATCCGCCGCCAGCGGGCGGCCGTCCATGCGCAGCACCACGTCGCCCGATCCCGGGGAGTAGCCCTCCAATCCCACCGAGATCACCACCCGGGAGGAGGGTATGAAGGCGCCCTCCGGAGGCTGGACCTCACCCAGGGAAGAGGCCGTGGCGTACTGCACCGCCACGAACCCCCCGGCCAGGCCCACAGCGGCTGCGGCAAGCCCCAGCACCCCCCAGAACCACCGGGAATGTCTGAAGCGCCGCACCAACTCGCCCATCACCGGCCAAGCAGGGCCACGGTGGCGTCGGTGAGGGCCACCCGATAGCGGAAAAGCCCTCCACCACTGCTGAGAAGCGTGCCGCGGATGGGTCCCTGCAGCTCGTCGAAGGTCACCCAACGGGCCTCGGCGATCTCGCGGGTATCCCGGGGATCGAGCCGCCGTTCGCCGCGGACCCGAGTTAGAAAGACGTGAGTGAACCAGCGCAGCAGGGCCGGATCGTCGGGATCGGCCACGCCGGGGGGCAGGGAACCCTCTCCCGGCCACGGTTCTCGAGGACGGAAAAGGGCGGAGATGCGCAGCAGATAGCGCTCCAGCTGCAGCCGGAGGCCCGTCTCCTCCAGCCCCTCTCGTAAGGCCCCCTCCTCCAGGGTCTCACCGGCGTGCACACCCCCGCTGGGCGCGCGAAAGGCTCCCGGAGGGAACATCGGCTTGCGGATCACGACCAGTTCGTCGCCTTCCACGATGAAGAGGGTGATGTCGTGGTTACGGCTCTTACGCATGGACCCGGCCACCAGCTCCATCTCGCGCTGATCGAGATCGGCCGCCAAAGGTAGCAGGAGAGGAACGCCGAAGCGCTCCTCGGCCTCCCGCACCAGTGAAGGGGCGAGGATCACCGAGGCGGGCGCTCAGGCACTCCAGCCGGGCGCCGGTCCCGGGCCACGATGTAGGCCAAGAAAGGCAGGTAGCCGAGGAGGTCGATCATAAAGACGCCGGCCATGGCCCCGAACATGGGCATGAAGCGCATGCGGCGGCGGGCGCCCTGTACGTAGACGAGGCCCATCAGGCCGAAGATGACGGCGGTGTGGACGTACGCCACCCAGGACGGCGGGTCGGGAATGACAAGCAAATAGAGGATGCGGAACACCTCTGGCCTCCTACCGGCGGGCGCCTCCCGGCGGCGCGCCGCACGCGGATCGACTACTCCAGTATAGACGATGCGGCCGGCGAGCTCTCAGAGAGTCTTGCTGAGGCCGGCGTACGCGTGGCCGAAGTGGTGGTCGGGGAGCACGTACTCCTGGCAGAGGCCATGCGCCCGGTAGAATCCCTCGGCCTGCGACCCTTTGGGAGTGCGCAGCGAAAGCTTGTGACAGCCGCGGGCCCGCGCTTCGGACTCGAAGCTCCGCAAGAGATGGCTGCCAACGCCCTTCCTGCGTACGCCGGCACCCACTAGCAGCTCGTTGACCGTGGCCACCCCGCCCATGAAGTGACCGCGCAGCACGCCGATCACCCGGCGCCTTTCGCGGGCCACGAGCACTAGGCTTTCGGCCCGCCAGTCGTAGGCGCGGCCCAGGATCTCCTGGTCGGCCAGGGGCCACTCCTTGCGGAGGAAGCGTACAACGTCGCGCTCGCCTTCCGACTCGACCCTCACGTTGTACTCCAGGTCCTCCTCCGTCCGGGAGCCGGCCGGCCGCGCCCGGCCGTGACGCAACTCGCGGACGCCCACCAAGGGGAGCAGCAATCCCACTTCCCGGCCGGCCGTGTTGCGCACCACCCTCTCCACGACCTCGTCCAAACGCGGGACAACGTCGGCCAGATCCCACGCTCCAAGCAGCTCGGCCACCAGCAGGGAGAGCCCCCGATAGCCGCCGTCCTCGAGTTTGAGGAGAGCACCCACGGCTGAGCGACCACCGAGCGCAGGCAGGGCGAGCCCTTGCACCCCGCCCGCGCCCCCCTTGGCCACCAGCCGGCCTTCCGCCGCGGCCATGGCGGCCGTGTCGAACCGTCCCGCGCCGGCCACTAGCTCCGGATGACCCAGCATGACGTCGCGCAGGCGGGCCAGAGACGGGTCGGCTCCTTCGGCCAGGCGGGCGTACAGGGTGGCCGCCTGGCGGGCGGTCATGGCCAACACCGGCACGCCGCACCCGTCGACCCCGTCCAGCAGACCCTGCACATCGGTACTCAGGGCCTGAGCCACCACCGCGGCGATGTGACGCTGAACCGGGTGCTCCGGTCTGTCGTAACTCTCGGTGGAGACTCCCAGGAAGCGGGCTAGAGCGAGCATGCCTGCGTGCTTGCCGGAGCACGTGTGGTGAAGGGTCGAGGGCGCCTCGCCCCGGGCCTCCATCTCGCGGCGGGCCCGCCGGTTCAGGGGAGCCTGCGCCCCGCAGGCGAGGTCGCCGGCGGTGAGATCCAACCTTTGGAGCAAGCCGGAGACCACCCCCACCTGCCGGGGCTCCCCGCTGTGCGACGCGCAGGCCAGAGCCAGCTCCTCGTCGCTCAGATCCAGCTCGTCAGCGGCGCCGCTGGAGATCAGGGCCAGGGTCTGAAACGGCTTCGCCGCCGAGCGCAGCAGGAGACGGGTGTGCGGATCACCCACTCCGCCCAACACCGACCCATCGGCGGCCGCCACCACCACAACCCCTCGGCGGACCTCCTCGATGGCCTCGCCTCGGGTCGCCGCCACCACCGGCTCGAAGCCGGCGTCCCACCCGTGCGCCCGCGCGGGCCACTCCTTGCCGGGCTCCCGGGTCACATCCCCCCTTCCCGGGTTTCCAGGGCGGCCCGGGCTTCCTCGAGGTCGACGACCCGCACCAGGATGTCGTTTCTGCCGAGGCCGTCCACGGTGAGGCCATACACCGTGGCCAGAGCGTCGTGACGCAGGACCGCCTCGATCCCTGCGCTCCGCAAACGAGAGACGATGATCTCGGCCTCCATCGGATCGTACACCGTGGCCAGGACGGCCACCTCTGCCGGCTCTGCCTGCTTCCCCGAGCCCGCGGCGAAGAAGCCGCCAGAAGCGCCCGCGGCTGCGAGCAGGCGAGCGCTCAGGATCTCACCTGCCACGGCCAGATCCTCCAGGTGGTAGATGTAACCCGCTCGTCTGGGGAAGACCATCACGCAGTCGGCCGGGAGCCCGTCCTCGGCAAGGCCGAGCCGCAGGCCCAGAGGGAGATGGGGCAGGAAGGGCAGACGCCACATCTCCTCGGCGGCCTGGAGAGGGGCCTCCCGGATCTCGAGGGGCGCGCCGCCCAGGGCGCGGGCGGCGGCCACGTAAGCCTCGGGGTCCTCCCCGAACCGCCGCAGCAGGGGCGCCTCGGCATGGGCACGGAAGGCGGCCACGTAGGCGTTGGCCCCGGGAAAGCCCTGGAAGCGCACAGGGTCGTCGAGGTCCAAGGGCCCGGCGGAGCGGGCCAGATAGTGCAGCACCACGATGGTTGGCGCCACCAGGGCCTCGTGGCCGCCTTCGCTAACCAGACCCGCGGGGTACGTGACCCCCACCTGGCTGCCCAGCAGCGCGAAGCGGAAGATGCCTTCGCCGCCCCCGGCCCCTGCCTCGAAGGCCACACCCGCCGCGGCCGAGACCACGCCGGGAACCGCGGCCGCCAGCTCTCTGCGGGCCTCCTCGAGGGCCCGGTCATAGACCCCGCCGTTCATGAACCCGGCTTCCGGCCTCGCGGCGCCCGAAACGCGGCCCACGACGACCGCGCTCCCCCGCGCCCGCGGCCGGCGCTTCCGTCCCGGCCCCTGGGTGGAAGGGCGCCGCTCCACGGCGGGGGCGCGGTCCGCGGCCGCCGTATTCTCGTGCTGCTAGAATCGAAGCCATGCGCTACGAAGGCCAGATCTACCGCCCACCCTGCGAAGCCCGCAGCCTCGTCGTCCAGGCAACCATTGGCTGCCCCTGGAACCGCTGTACCTTCTGTGGGATGTACAAGGACCGGAAGTTCCGGGTCCGTCCCCTCGACGAGACCCTCCGCGACCTCCAGGCCGCCCGCGCCGCCTACCCTCACGTCGCCTCCCTGTTCCTGGCCGACGGTAACACGATAGCTCTACCCACCGCCGATCTGCTCGCCATCCTGGAGCGCGCCTCCGCCCTCTTCCCCGAGCTCGACCACGTCGGGGCCTATGGTGGAGCCCGCTACCTGGCCGGCGCTCCCGCCGACTCTACTAGGCCGGCCGGCCGAGGCCTGCCCGGCACCAAGTCGGTGGCCGAGCTCGCCACCCTGCGTGAGGCCGGGCTATCCATGGTCTACATGGGCCTGGAAAGCGGCGACGACGAAGTCCTCCGCCGGGTCAGGAAGGGCGTAACCTCTGCTCAGATGATCACCGCCGCCCGCAGGCTCAAGGAGGCCGGCTTCCCAGTGAGCCTCTATGTCCTGGTCGGACTGGGTGGGAGCGACCGCTCGCAAGCCCACGCCCGAGCCACCGCCGAGGCCATCAACGCCATCGAGCCCGACATCGTGCGTCCCCGGACCCTCTACATCCTAGAGCAGACGCCCCTCTGGCACCAACGGCGGCGGGGGGATTTCGTGGAGGCCGCCCCTCGGGGGGCCCTGCTCGAGATCCGCACCCTGCTCGAGGGCATCCGGGTGCCGGTCGCCCTGGTATCCGACCACATCACCAATTACCTGCCCCTGCACGGCTGCCTGCCTCGCGACCGTGCCGACCTCATAGCCGCCATCGACCGCACCCTGGCCGCCGAAGACCTCAGCAGCCTGCGCCCGCAGCACTTCGACCATCTCTGAAACGAGTTCCAAGGCCGCGGAGCTCAGCCCCCGGTCTCGAGCGCACACTCCCCCCTCGCCGGCGCCGCCTGCTCCATCCAGCGTCGCAGGTTGCCGCCCAGTATGAGGGCCAGGTCTTCGCGGCTCAGGCCCACCTCGCGGGCCACCTCGAGGAGGAGGGTTAGCTCGTGCGCGTGGTGGCTGAAGGGTATGTCGGAGCCGTAGGCGATCTTGCGGGGATCGGTGCGGCGCAGGAGCTCGCGCAGCTGGTCGCGCTCCAGGGTGGATGTGTCGAAGAGGATCCAATCGCAGCTGCCGCACTGCGCGCAGCATTCGGGCAGTTCCTGCAGGGCGGAATGACCCAGGATCAGACGCAGACAGGGATGAGCGTCGACCATCCGGCGCACCTCCTCCACCACACTTGCCGCTCCCTTGCCCGTATGCAGGAGCACCGGCAGACCGTCGGCCTCGGCCCAGGTGTAGATCTCCATGGCCTGGGGCTGAGAGATGCGGAACGACTGAGAGCGCGGGTGCAGCTTGATCCCCTTGAAACCTTGACCCACACGCCGCTCGTACTCCTCCCGGGAGGGGAAGTTGGGGTTTAGCCGGAAAAAAGGGATGAGCCGATCGGGGTAGCGCTGATAGGCCGCCCACACCAGGTCGTTCGGATGGTGGAAGCAGAAGCCCTGCCGCGGATCGTTCATGGGGAACACGACCGCCTTCTCCGCCCCCACGAGATCCAGTCGCTCCACCACCTGTGCGGCCGAGAGCCGGCGGGCGTCGATATCGCAGCCCACATGGGCGTGGGTATCCCAGATCGTCAGACCGCGCCGCAGGTGCCGGTAAGGTTCCAGGGCTGCGGACTCCTCGCGCAAGCGATCCATCTCGCTCTGGGAGGCGGGCAGATCGACGACCTCGCATTCGAGGTCGCAGGTCTCCAGCTTGTCGAGGGAGGGTTCCACCTGGAGAGTGTAGCATCGGCCAAGGCACAGTCAGGCGCGCTCATCCCGTACCCGCCGGCCGCCCGCCCAGACCGGGACCGCTTGTCGGAGCGCCGGTCCGGGTATGAACAAGATGTGCCCGCTGCGGCGGGTAAAGAACAAGCAACGTCACATCCACTCCACCAGCCTGGAGAACATCATGTCTACCGAGACACTCGAGAAAACCGCCCGCTCCCTCTTCGAGCAGGCGTTCAATGGCCGTGATCTGGACCTGATAGACCGGATCTGCGCCCCTGAATTCGTGGGGCACTCCACCCCCGTCGAGACCTACGGTCCCGAAGGGCTGAGGGATGCCTTCATCCGGCTCCTGAGCGCTTTCGGGGGCGCGCGCTTCACCGTCCACGACATACTCGCCCATGGCGACTTGGTGGCCTTGCGCGTGACTCTGCACGGCACGCACGAGGGCGAGTACCTGGGGGTGCCTCCGACGGGCAAGGAGATCGACCTGCACGGCAACATCCTGGCCCGCTTCCGGGATGGCCGGATGGTGGAGAGCTGGCCCCGCTACGACCAGCTGGGTCTGCTCATCCAGCTCGGGGCGTACCCCATGCCCATCGCTCGGCCCTCCGAGGCTGCGTCCGTGGGCGCGCGCTGAAGCGGCCCGCGTCTCGACTCACAGGCCGAGGTCGGCGCTGACATTCTTCATGGCGTCCAGGCCGATGGCCAGGAACTCCTCGAGCGGGATGCCGAGCTCCTCGCAGGTCAGGATGTCCTCTCGCCGTGCCCCTTTGGCGAAGGCCGGCTCCTTGAAGCGCTTCTTCAAGCTCTTCAGCTGGACAGGCTCGAGCTTCTTCTCCGGACGGATGAGCGCGGCGGCCGTGATGAGACCAGTGAGGGGATCGGCGGCGAAGAGAGCCCTTGCCATCGTAGCTTGACTGCTCGACCCGTTCGCGGGGTTGTGGGCGCGAATGGCGTCGAGAACCTCCTCGTCGTCCAGACCTTCCGCCCGCAGCCACTCGACCGTCCGCAGGCCATGGACGTCCATGAGGTCGGCCGTCTCGACCACGTCCAGGTCGTGGAGCAGCCCGGCCAGGGCCCAGCGCTCGCGATCGCCGCCCAGGCGCTCGGCCAAGGCGGCCATGATGGCCTCCGCGG
Source organism: Thermoleophilia bacterium (assembly GCA_027493445.1). Taxonomy (GTDB): domain Bacteria; phylum Actinomycetota; class Thermoleophilia; order RBG-16-64-13; family RBG-16-64-13; genus JAMDDA01. The sequence continues at coordinate 1,040,213 of JAOSKU010000001.1, forward strand.
CCCGCATGTGGTTGATCAGGTTCTCGCTGCCCACCCGCTCGTGCACCAGGCGCAACGCGGCTTGCCTGTCCAATCGGTGCCTCCTTGGTTTCGGGTGTGCGGCGGCCGCCGCGGATTCTACCACCGGCTTCGCGCACCCGCGAGCTGCTCCGGCCCATGACATTCCCGAGCGGACCAAGGCTGCCGCGGTGCGCGTTCCGTTGTGAGCGCGGAGTCGCAGCCGGCGCCGGCGTGCCTGCTCAAGCAGACCGTGCCGCCATCACCACCTGGTCGCGGCCTCGAGACTTCGCCTGGTAGAGCGCATCGTCCGCCCAGCGGACCAGCTCCTCGGCGGACTCCCCCCGGCTCGTCGCTCCGCCGATGCTCAGCGTGACCGCCAGTTGAAGGCCCGCGACCTCGACGGGGCGTTGGGCAACCGCCTCGCGGATCCTCTCGAGGACGGACTCCGCTTGCGAGGATTCGGCCTGCGGCAGCATCACCAGAAACTCGTCCCCGCCGGTACGACCGAGAGCGTCCTGGCTTCTCAGGGCGGCCTTCGATCGGTTGACGACCACTTGGAGCACCCCGTCACCTACCCCGTGACCATAGGTGTCGTTGATCAGTTTGAACCGGTCGATGTCGAGCACGCCTACGCCAATGGAGCTGTTCTCGCGGGCCGCCCGAGCCGTCTGCTGAGCCAGCCGCTCGAGAATGGCCCTGCGGTTCAACGTGCCGGTGAGGGGATCGGTCCGCGCGAGCTGTTCCAGAGTCGTTTGTGTTTGGAGCAGCTTTTCGTTCAACTCGGCGAATCTGCGGCCCACTTCCAACCTTGCGCGCAGCTCGTCCCGGTCGAACGGCTTCCCCAGATAGTCGTTCGCCCCCGCATCCAACCCGGTCACGATATCCTGCTTCCCCTCCCGGGCGGTCAGCAGGATGATGTACGGTGGATTCGGGGCATCCAGCTCCCGCACACGGCGGCACAGCTCCACTCCGTCAAGCCCGGGCATCATCCAGTCCAGGATGGCGAGCCGAGGCGCCTTGGCGTCCTGCAGCGCTTTCCAGGCTTCCGCTCCGTCCGAGGTGACTGTCACCTCGTAACCCCATTGGGCGAGCACCCGCTGGAGGAGGCGGCGCGAGGTCGCGTCATCTTCGGCCACGAGCACTTTCACAGCAGCACTCCCTTGGCGCGCAGGACCTCCTTCAGGCCGGCGAGCTGCCGATCGATGGCGCCCAGGAGGTCGAACAGCTCGCCCGAGTCGCTTGCGGCCGCCTCCTCCAGCTGGGCGGCCAGCCGCCTCAGGGCGTGGGCTCCTACGCTGGCCGCGGCGCCCTTGAGCGTGTGGGCCTTTCGGCCGACCAGGGCGAGGTCGCCGCGCTGGACGGCCTCCCGGAGTCCGGTAACCTGTTTCGGGGCGTCGGCCATGAACTCGGCGGCGATCTCGGCCGTAACCTCACGGTCGCCGTCCAGCAAGGTGAGGAGCACCGTCTCGTCGAATGCGGGCTCTTCCTCGGTGTGGAGCGACTCCGAGGAGGGCGGCCGGTCCTTGGCGCGGACGGAGCGGCCAGGTCCGCGGAGCGACGAAGCGGGCGATTTCGAGGCGATCCAGCGCCCCAGAACGGCGGAGAGCTCAGCCGGTTTGATGGGTTTGGGAAGATAGTCGTCCATGCCCGCATCGAGGCATTTCTGACGGTCGCCGGCCATCGCATGGGCCGTGAGGGCGACGATCGGGGTGGTGGGACTCAGGACGCCCGTCCGCGGGTCGCGGATCCGCCGGGTGGCCTCCAGACCGTCCATCCCCGGCATCTGCACGTCCATGAGCACGAGGTCGTACACCGCCGACCGAAGCGCCTCCACCGCCTCCGCCCCGGTTTCCACCACATCAGCTCGATACCCCAGCTTCTCCAGGGTCTTCAGCGCCACCTTCTGGTTAACGGGATTGTCTTCGGCCAACAGAACGCGCACCCGGCCTCTAGCCCACTCGGCCAGGGTGTGGCGGGTGATGATCGGCGCCGGTTTGCCCGGAGTCTTCTTGGGCGGGAGCTTTCGGCCGAGCACGGCCGCCAGGCAGTCGTAGACCTGCGATTGACGCACCGGCTTCACCAGATAGGCGTTAAAGCCCAGCTTCTCCATGCGCGCGGCATCCCCGCGGGCCGGTCCGGAGGTCATCATGACCAGGGCCGTCTCGCCGAGCTCCGGGTCGTCTCGGATAGACGCTCCCAGCATCTCCCCGTCAACCTGAGGCATGTGCATATCGAGCACGGCGATGCGGAAGGGGTCTCTCTGGGCAGCGGCCTCCCGCAGAACCTCGAGCGCTGCCTGCGCGGATGCAACCTCCTCGTGCCGGCACCCCCACGATTCCAGCATCCCGGCCAGCACCCGCCGGTTGGTCTCGTTATCATCGACGGCCAGCACCCTCACACCGAAGACATCGGCGGCTTGGTGCTGCTCCAGGACCACGGAGTCCGGCCGGGCCTTTCCGAAGACGGCGGTGAACCAGAAGGTGGAGCCGACACCCAGCTCGCTGTCCGCCCCCATCGTACCGCCCATCATGTCCACAAGCCCTTTGGCGATGGAAAGACCCAGCCCGGTGCCCCCGTATTTCCTGGTGGTGGACACATCGGCTTGGGCAAACGGTTGGAAGAGGACCCCCAGCTGCTCCTGCGAAACCCCCACCCCGGTGTCGCACACGCTGAACCGAACCGTGGCGCTCGCTTCATCCTCGGACTCGAGGCGAACGTGGACACTCACCTCGCCCCGTTCGGTGAACTTGACGGCGTTCCCCACTAGGTTGGTGAGCACCTGCCGCAGGCGCCCGGGGTCTCCGGTCAACGCCGAGGGGACGTCGGCCTCCACCAAGGTGGCAAGCTCGATTCCCTTCTCGCAGGCCCGGATGGCCAGAAAAGCCGTCAGATCTTCGAGGGTCGTGCGCAGGTCGAAGTCGAGCGTCTCCATCTGGAGCTTCCCCGCCTCCATCTTCGAGAAGTCGAGGATGTCGCCGATAACGGACAGCAGAGCGCCGGCGCTCGATTGGGCCGTCTCCAGGAGGTCGCGCTGCTCGGGAGTGAGATCGGTCTCCAGCAGCAGGTCGATCATGCCGGTCACGCCGTTCATGGGCGTGCGAATCTCGTGACTCATGTTGGCCAGGAACAGGCTCTTGGCTTCGTTCGCCAGCTGCGCCTCAGCAGCGGCCAGGTTGGCCCGATGAATGGCGTGCTCCAGCTCCCGGTTGGCGGCCTCCGCGGCTTCCTTGGTCCGGCGCAACTCCTCTTCCGTCCGCTTGCGGTCCGTGATGTCCCGCGCGGAGACGAAATCGTACTCCTGGCCGTTGAACTCGACGTAGTTGACCGTCACCTCGGCCGGGAAGATCTCGCCGGCCTTGGTCTTGTGACTCGTCTCGAAGGTCAAAGAGACTCGATCCTTGATCTCCCGCCAGCGGCGGGCCCACGGCTTTGGGACATCCGGATCCACGTCGTACACGGTCATGCTGAGCAGTTCCTCGCGCGAGTAGCCCAGACGCCGGCACATGGCCTGACTCACGTAGACGATGTTGCTCTCGGGACTGATCCAGAAGATATAGTCGGCCGAGTTGTCCATGGAAAACTGCGTGAGGCGCAGCGACTCCTCCATGCGCACGCGGTCGCTGATATCGCGGGCGAAGGCGAAGCTATATTTCTTACCTTTGTACTCCACTAAGTTGGTGGTTACTTCCACGGGGAAGAGCTCGCCACTTTTGGTGGTGTGCACCGTCTCGAACGTGAGGGAGCCCACCTCCTCCAAGCGGCGCCGGTGCTCCGCCCAGGCTTCCCGAGGCCAGGTGGGATCAATGTCGAACACGGTCATCTCGAGGAGCTCTTCACGGGAGTAGCCGTGGCGCCGGCAGGTGGAATCGCTGACGTAGACGAAACGACCGTCGGGATCTATCCAGTGAATCAGGTCGGCCGCTCTGTCCACCGAGAGCTGGGTCAGGCGCAGCGAATCCTCCACCCGCTTGCGCTCGGTGATGTTGTCGAAAACGGCCACGAAATGGCCCCGCATCGGACTGTACACTGAAATTGAGAGCCAGATTGCCAGTGGCTCCACGAATGTCTCCAGCCGTTCCGGTACCCCGGTCGAGGCCACGCGTCCGTAGATGTCGAGCAGCTCCGGATTCGACTCCCTGATCCCCGGGATGACTTCGGTGACCCTCTTGCCCACGACATCGCGCAACCCCGTCAGTCTCTCGAAGGCGTTGTTGACGTCCAGGTACACAAAGTCCCGTGGTACCCCAGCGACAAAGATCATCCGGCAGTGTGCGTACCCCTCGAGCATGTGCTCGAACAGAGAGCGATAGCGCCGTTCGCCGTCTTGCAGGAGGTCGTACGCCCGCCGGCGGTCGGTGACGTCCGCGAAGACCGCGAGCAGCGAGGTAGTGCCCTCCAGGTCGATGCGCCTGAGGCGCCAGTCCAGCCACAGCTCCCGCCCGGAGGTCGTCTTGACCAGCAACTCGCCGCTGAAGGGCCGGCCGCTTTCCAAGGTCGCCTCCGCCTGGGCCAGGAGTCCGGAGTCCCGCCCGAACGGCAGCCGGCGCAAGTTCTGCTGCAGCAGCTTCTCGCGCCGGATGCCAAGGAGCTCGACGGCAGCCTCGTTGGCCGACAGGCAGCGGCCGTCGGATCCGAAGGTGATCACTCCTACAGGCAGCGTGGCCAGCAGGGTCGCACCAGGAACCGGTTCCCGATACCCGCTGTCATCCTGCACGTGTTGCCCCCCTTGATACCGTGCTCCAGGCAACAGGAGCTACGCGTGCCCCTACTATCGGAACAATCTGCGCAGAACTGAAGCTGAAGTAGAACCCCACTCTTGTGGGGGGCTCGATCCGAGACGACTTACCTACGGGCCGAATCCACGAGCCGGCCGCGAGAACCTCATCGGCGGACTCGCGCTCCGGCCGCAGAAACACGGCGGCGTCGCCTTCTCGGGCCACCGCGGCGGGCCCCGCCTGCCTTAGCGGTCGAGAGCCTCCCGCACCCGCTGCGCCAGAGTCTCGGGGGAGAAGGGCTTCTCCAAGAGATCGATCCCTGGATCCAGACGGCCGTCATGGACGATGGCGTTCTTGGTGTAGCCCGACATGAACAGGACCCGCAGCTCCGGTTGTCGGGCCCGGAAGATCTCTGCAAGCTCGCGGCCGCTCATATCCGGCAGAATCACGTCGGTCAGGAGTAGGCTGATGGATCCGCCGGCCTCCTCCGCCTGGGGTAGCGCTTCCCCCGGAGTTCCGGCAACCAGGACCTGGTATCCCTCGGCGGAGAGCACCCTTTCCACCACGGCGCGCACGCCCGGCTCGTCTTCGACCACCAGGATGGTCTCCGTGCCCCGGCTCGACCTATCAGACAGGGGCGGACGCACGACCGGATGCCAGTCGACCTCCTTGTGCGTTCGAGGCAGGTAGATCTTGATGGTCGTCCCCTGACCGGGCTCGCTGTAGATCCAGATGTTGCCCTCCACCTGCTTGACGATCCCGTAGACCGTGGAAAGACCCATGCCCGTTCCCGCGCCCTCGGGCTTGGTGGTGAAGAAGGGTTCGAACGCCCGCGCACGCACCTCCGGGCTCATGCCGAGACCAGTGTCGCTCACCGCCAGCATGACGTGGGCTCCCGCACGCGCCGACAGGTGGGTGCTCATGTACGCCTCGTCCAGCACCGCATTGGCCGTCTCCAGGGTGAGCCTGCCTCCCTGCGGCATGGCGTCGCGCGCATTCACGGCCAGATTCAGCATCACCTGCTGAATCTGGCCGGGATCGGCCTCCACCGGCCACAGGTTGGCACCGAAGTGCGCCTCCAGGCTCACCTGCTCCCCTAGCAGGCTGCTGAAAAAGTCCCCCGCCTAGCCCTCCGATTGCCTCAACTTCCTATCTTTTTGCGCCCCTTTTTGGTAGTGTTTACCCTGCAAACTGGCATAAAGCGAGGGGGTTGGGATGCGGGGAGAAGAGGCAAGGCAGCCGTCGTTTGTATTCTTGGGTCCCTTGGAGGAGCGCATCCCCAAAGATCACCCCTTGCGGGCCATCCGCAAGATGACCGATAAGGCGCTTTGCGGTCTCTCCCCCCTCTTTGACAAGATCTACTGTGAAGCCGGCCGCCCCTCCATCCCGCCCGAGTACCTTCTGCGAGCCCTGCTTATTCAGGTGCTCTACGCCATCCCTTCGGAGCGCAAGCTCTGCGAACACCTCGAGTATCACCTGCTCTTTCGCTGGTTTGTGGGCCTCGATCTAAACGAGCCCGTCTGGCATCCCACCACCTTCACCCAAAACCGGGAGCGCCTGCTTGAGGGCGAGGTGGCCGAGGCCTTCTTCCTGGAGGTGAGGAAGCAGGCCCAGGCGGGGAAACTCCTTTCCCGGGAGCACTTCAGCCTGGACGGCACCTTGGTGGAAGCGGCGGCCTCCTCAAGAGCTTCCGGCCCAAACAGGAATTGGCCGAGGGCCAGGAGGGCGGCCGGGGGCCAGGCAAAGATGACCCGGGTGCAGGGGAGGACCCGAGCCCCGCCGAGCCAGTCTCGGAAAGCGCAGGCCGCGACCGCAACCCGAGTGTGGATTTCCACGGCGAGCGGCGCCGGAATGACACCCACGCTTCCACCACCGATCCGGAAGCTCTTCTTGCCAAACACTCTCCCGGAGAAGCGGCCCGGCTCGCTTATGCCGGCCATCTCCTCACCGAGAACCGCCACGGTCTCATCGTCCAGGCCGATCTCTCCCGGGCCACCGGTACCGCCGAGCGGGAGATGGGTCTTGAGCTGGTGAAGGAGGAGCGCAAAAAGACCAAGGGCCGGTTCACTGTCGCAGCCGACAAGAACTACGACACCAAGGACTTCGTGGGCGAACTACGGACTAACGTTGTTACCCCGCATGTGGCTCGCAAAGAGAAGTACTCGGCCATCGATGGCCGCACGACACGGTGGGAGGGATACGCCCTCAGCCAGAAGAAGCGCAAGCTGGTGGAGGAGGCCTTCGGCTGGATGAAGACAGTCGGACTGCTTCACAAGCTCCGGCACCGCGGGCGGGCCAAGGCCCGATGGATCTTCCAGTTTACGGCCGCCGCCTACAACCTGGTGAGAATGAGATCGCTGCTTCCGGAGTGCATCGCCAGATAGGGAAAAAGGGGCGGGGAATCGGCCTCTCCAGGGGGCATAATCCCGGTCTTCGCCCGGGCAATCCGAGAACCGACCGTTCGTGGGTCAAGCAGCCGAGCAACGGAGCACATCGGAGGGGCTCCAACCGGGGTATTTCAGCGGCCTGCTAGAGTTCGGTGAAGGAGGCCGTGCATGTTCTCCAAGCACTCGTTCAGGTCGAGCACCCGAGGAGAAGACACCTGCTTTCGGGAGAAGGTGAGTATCTGCCGGGTGAGGCTCGCGGCCCGCTCCACCCCTTTGCGGATCTCCTCCAACTCGGGGCGGAGGGCCGGGTCGAGCCGCCCGTCAGCCAGCACGATATCCCCGTATCCACCCATCGCGGTCAACAGGTTGTTGAAGTCATGGGCGATGCCACCGGCGAGCTGGCCGATGGCCTCCATCTTCTGACTCTGCAGGAGGGCCTCTTCCTGCAGGCGCAGGGCCGCCTCGGCTTCCTTCACCTCGGTGATGTCGTGCTCGCGCCCCTGAATGCCGATCTGCCGGCCGGCCTCATCGAAAAGGGGGCCCACGGAGCTGCGGAACCATTTGACTTCCCCTTCCGGCGCGACCACCCGGAACTCCGTGGTAAAGGGAGCGCCGAAGAAGGCCCGGGCGAGAAGGGTCTCCACCCGCCCCCGGTCATCGGAGTGCAGCCGATCTATGAAGCTCGCGCCGAGAACATCCTCAACCGGGTTCAACGACCCGGCGGCGGCGTTCGCGAAGAGCAGACGGCGATCCATGGTGTACGCGAAGATGACGTCGGTAGTGTTGTCGGCGATAAGACGCAGGTTGCGTTCCGACTCGGCCAGGGCGGCCTTGGCGCGCGTCAACGTCTGGCCCATGCGCCGGGCCACCACCGTCACCACGAACCCCACAACACCCACCGAGAGAAGGGCCGCTACCCAGGCCCAGAGTGCCGGGTTGCGCGTGGTGTTCGCGGCGATCTGGGTCTGCACCCACCCTTGAGCGAGGACCAACACGGCCGTGAGGGGCAGGAAGGCGCGCAGGAGCCGGCCCTGGAAGGTGGAGGTCTCGAACGGGCGCAGGATCAGCACCCCCGGGGGCTGGGCCGCCAGCAGAGCTACGCCCAGGGCGAAGAGGGCCGTGGCGGTGTTTAGGGCCGTCGGAATGACGCTGCCCCCGTACAGCAGAGGCGTTTCGTAGGCGTAGCCAATGAGCACGGCCCCGCTCACCGTCACGCATGTGCCGGCCAGGACCGAGGACAGGTGGCTCGAGACGGGAACCGGGGAAGGCGTCCTACTCAGAGAGTTTAGTCCCGGGGATCGCGGGCCGGCGCGCGGCGACGGGTCCCCGACGGCCAGCAACGCCAGGGCGAGAGCCGCGCTCAAGCCAAGGACCGCCGTGAGGGGTGACATTCTCCCCACCGGCACGGCCGAAGCGGGGTCGCCCAGGAAGGTGCGGGCCGTGCCCAGCACCAGGCTCTCGATGTCGTAGGATACGGGGCCAAGGTGGCCAACGAGGATGGTCAGGGTGAGGGCCGCCCCTACGAGCGCCGGTACCCCGGCTGCCCAGCGCCGCCGCCCAGCCGGGACGGCGGCCGGCCAGGCGGCCCCTGAAAGGTAGGCGAGCACACCGGCGCCTAACAGCAAGAGCACGAAAGCAGTGCTGGGAGCCATGGGGATGTAGGCTCTTCTCAGACCGGCAAGCGTGGGCACGTCGGCCACGAGGCCCAGCGCGCCAAGCGCGGTAACCAGAAGGGCCGCGCCCGCGGACGCGTAGGCGATGCGCGTGCTCCGCTGGGTCATGAGAACCTCCTACCGCGACCAACACCATCGTTCGACACACTACTCTCCCCGGCATTGGCTGACACCGCACCATTGTACGCTGATACCGGTTTGTCGCGGTAGTCCCGGTAGAAACGCGACAAAGCCGGTTCGCGATCCTTGGAGAGCAGGCGACCGCCCGATCGTCGCCAGTTTGGCGCGGCGACGGTCTCCCTTGCGCGAATATCGGCCGGCCCGGATCCCCGCAGCAGGAAGGGCTCGGCGCACGACCACGAGCCGAGCGGCCAGTTCTCCGGCCGCGGGCCTGTGGGCGTATCGGCCTGCGATAAAGCGACGGACGGTTGGGCGCCCCGGGGTCAAGCCCCGGTGCGAAAAGCCTCGGCGAGGGTCGCCGGAAGCCCCGCGGCCAGTACCCCGGCCGCGGTCCTTTCCACGTCATAGGGGACGCGCACGACCGTCACCTGCACCTCGCTCCGGCAGAGCAACCGCACCAGGGTGTATCCGGCTCGGGTGTCACCGTCCTTGGGCCGGCCGGCCGAACCCGCATTGATGAAGAGCACGCCTCCGTGGCGGCGGTGCCAGGGGACGTGGGTGTGGCCGAAGACCAGGACGTCGGCGTCCTCGGTCCGAGCCAGGCGTTCGAAGGTGCGGGGGTCCCGATCCCGCAGCAGGTACTCGTTGATCCGCCGAGGGCTGCCGTGCACCAGGTGGAAACGGAGGCCGGCCTCCTCGAACCGCAGCTCCCGTGGAAGCAGGCGCAGCCAGGCTTTGTTCTCGGCGGTCACTTCCCGGACGGTGAACGCATAGGAGGCGTCACCGATGCGCCGGGCATCCTCGTCGGGGTAGTAGCAGCCGCACTCGCCTCGCTCGAAACCAACGCCATCGTCGTAGTTGCCGGCGATGGTGGAGATGCCGGAGGAGCGGACGATGTCGATGACCTCGTTGGGCTGAGGGCCGTAACCCACCAGGTCGCCCAGGCAGTAGACGCGCTCGACGTTCCGAGCGCGCAGATCGTCGAGCACGGCCTGCAACGCGGCCGCGTTGCCGTGCACGTCGGAGAAGAAGGCCATCGAAACGGCCCCCTCAGCGAACATCGGGGTCCGTCTCCTGCGCCCGTCCGGCGGACTCCTCGGGTCCCCCCTCGAGCCGCGATCCTGCCGCCAATCCTCTCGCGGCCACCCCCAAGCCAGAGGTCGTCGTCCTCCTTGGTCAAATGGGCAAGCCAGGCCTGTACTCGCGCGTCGATCTGGTCTCTGACCTCCCTGAACTTGGCCAGCTTCTCCTGGTCGCTTCCATGGCAGGCGGCCGGGTCCTCGAAAGGCCAGTAGAGGAGATTCTCCACCCAGGGAAACATCCGCGGGCAACGCCTCTCCGCCAAGGCGCAAACGGTGACGGCGTGGCTGAAGTACATCTTGCCCAGATATCGCCTGACGGACTTCGATTCCTGCCCGCTCATGTCGATGCCCGCTTCGCGCATCACCCGCACCGCAAGAGGATTCAGCCCGCGCGGATCGAGGCCGGCGCTGTGAGGCTCCAAGGCACCGGCGGCGTAGTGCCGCACGAAGGCTTCGGCCATCTGACTGCGGGCCGAGTTGCCCGTGCACAGAAAAAGGACGCGTCTCTTCACTCTGCCCTCTTCTCCTACCCGCGAGCAGCCAGGTACATGGGGATCTCGAAGCCGCTCACCGGACCCACCTCGACTCGCCAGCGGGTAACACGCTGCACGTCGCTGCGGAAGCGCTCGGCCAGCCCGGGGATGAGAAGCTCGGTGTGCCTCACCAGGCGAGTCAAACCCCCCGTGTTCATGGCGGCGTAGATGTTGGCCGCCTTGAACCAACGCTCCTCCACGGCGTTGTCGATGCTATAGCCGTGGGTGTCTGCGATCACCAGGTGGAGCCTCGCCCCGGCGGCGAGGAAGATATCCTCGAGCACCTGCGCCGTCTCTACGAAATTACCCGTGACCAGCACTGGAGAATCGGGGCCCGGCTCCCCGTAGGCGCGGTAGGGGCCTTCGACGGTCTTCATCCACTGATCGTACGGCAGAATGCGGGGCATGAGCGGGAGCACGGCGTCCACAGCCTCGGCCAGCCGCCCGTCGAGCTCCGGGCAGTCCGCTCCCCGGCACCGTTTGTCCACCAACCCATCGGCGAAAGCACCACAGGATGCGAGCCCGCAACGCCCGCAATCCGTTCCGGGCAGATAGCGGAGAAAGTCCGCCGCCTCCAGCGGGTAGGTTTCGGCGTATTCTTCAACAGCCATGGTCTCCTCCTTCCGTCCCCGGCCGCCCGAAACGGGCGGCCACTCAGCTCAGGTCGCCGCTCAGCGGGGACTCAGACCCCCAAGGCGGCGCAGACCTCTTCCAACGCGCCCCGAAGCTCCGCGCGCGCGGCCCGATGGCCGAAAACCGGCGTGCACTCGGTCACGGAGGCCTCGCCGCTCCACACTTTCACGGCGAAGGCCAGGCAGGTCGGCTCTCCGCAGACCTTGCAGTTGGTTCCCGGCAGCCGCTTGAAGATCTCGAGAGCCGGGGGCGCTCACGCGTCAGGTAGTTCGGCTCGATCTCCTGGCGCCGGGCCCAGACCGACTCGACCAACCGGCGGACGCCTTCCAGGGTGCGCCACGCGTCCACCAGCTCGTCCGCTTTGGCTACGGTGACGCGCCGGGGATGAAGCGCCACCATCCGGTGCCCGTCCATGAAGGTGAGGACGGGTACGCGGGGATTGAACGAGACCCGCTCCATCTCGGCGTTCAGGTAGGGCATGGCGGAAGAGAGATCGCCCGTCACCTGGGCGATGAGCCGTATCTTGCTCTGATCGGCCACGCAGGGCGCGAGCACGCTGATGGCTGCTTCTCCGAAAACGCCCTGCTCGGCGAAGGGCGGCTCGGTCTCCGGCACCGGGACAGAGGCCGGCCGGTAGTCCACCCAGCCGGCGCAGAGAAAACCGTCTTTACCGAGCCTGCTCAGCGCCTGGCGGCTCTCAGCCGCGGTGACCAGACCCGGTACGCCCACCAGCCGGAATCCCGGTTCGGGAGAGAGCAGCTCGTAGGGGATCTCGAGATCATCCATCAAGGCCCGTCCCCGCTCGGACTCCTCCCGGCTCCCGAAGGTGGTGACCAGCAGGTTCACGACTCGGCGTCGCCCGGCGCCCTTCGCGGCTTGGTCACGACGTGAGGCTCCACCACCGTCGGACAGCCGAGATCGCCGCCGCCGGTGCTCGGTCCCACGGTGGCGTAGGCGGGCTCGCCCCCGAAGTAGCGCCGCTGGAAGTAGAGGGCCACGTTCACCAGGCTGATGAGCACCGGCACCTCCACCAGAGGACCGATGACGGCCGCGAAGGCCTGGCCGGAGTTCAAGCCGAAGACGGCCACGGCCACGGCGATGGCCAGCTCGAAGTTGTTGGAGGCGGCGGTGAAGGAAAGGGTGGCGCTCTTGGAGTAATCGGCGCCAATACGCTTGCCCATGTAGAAGCTCACCAGGAACATCACCACGAAGTAGATTAGCAGCGGGATGGCGATCCGGACCACATCGAGAGGCAGCTGCACGATGTACTCGCCCTTCAAGGAGAACATGACCAGGATGGTGAAGAGCAAGGCCACCAGGGTCAGGGGGCTGATCTTGGGGATGAACTTCCCGTGGTACCAGTCCTTGTCCTTGAGGTGGATGAGGACGAAGCGGGTGAGGATGCCGGCCAGGAAGGGGATGCCCAGGTAGATGAAGACGCTTTTCGCGATCTCACCGATGGTGATGTCCACTTCGGTACCCTCTAGTCCGAACCAACCCGGCAGCACCGTGATGAAGACCCAGGCGTAGACCGAGAAGAAGAGCACCTGGAAGACGGAGTTGAAGGCCACCAGCCCAGCAGCGTACTCGGTGTCGCCCCGGGCCAGCTGGTTCCAGACGATCACCATGGCGATGCAGCGGGCCAGGCCGATCATGATGAGCCCCTGCATGTACTCGGGCTTGTCGGAGAGCAGCAGGATGGCCAGGAAGAACATCAGAATGGGTCCTACGACCCAGTTCTGCACCAGGGAGAGGCCAAGGATGCGGTAGTTGCGAAAGACCTCCCCCAGCTCCTCGTACTTCACTTTGGCCAGAGGGGGATACATCATGACGATGAGGCCCACGGCGATGGGGATGGAGGTGGTGCCCCAGGAGACGCGGGTGATGAGGTCCGACACCGAAGGGTAGGCCCACCCCGCTCCCACCCCGATGGCCATGGCCAGGAAGATCCAGAGGGTCAGGAAGCGGTCCAGGAAGGAAAGGCGGTGCATCAGGACTCCTTTGCCTGCGGTTCGTTTCGCCATGGGATCGAAGCCATTTGGAAAAGCGCCTCCCTGCCCACCGGCGCCTTCCCCTGCCAGGGCACGACGGCGAAGCGGGCGGCCAGTCGCGCCACTTTGCTCAGCTGATCCCCTTCAAGCTCCCGGCGCGCGCGAAGTACGACGTCAGTGACGGCCGTGGGCGTGAAGCTCTGGTTGACGACCCAGGCGAACGGCGAGATGCCCGCCCGCTCCAGGTCCCCCGCAAGCAGCGCAGCTTCGTTGACTGGGGTAGCTTCAGGCAAGGTCACCAGAAGCACCTTGGTGAAGCCCGGGTCCCGCAACCTGGGCAGCAGCGCGTGTACTTCGGGCGCCACCCGGCCGCTCTGCCGGCCCAGCTCCCGGTGGTAGGCGAGGGCGGCGTCGAGCAGGAGGATACTGTGCCCGGTGGGCGCGGTGTCGAGGACCACGAAGCCCTCGCGGCCTTCCGCGACGGTCCGAGCAAAGGCCTGGAAGACGGCGATCTCCTCGGTGCAGGGAGAGCGCAGGTCCTCTTCGAGGAGCCCGCGGGCTTCGGAGCTCAGACCCGCCCCGGCTTCTGCCAAGACCTCGGACCGGTAGCGGGCCACCTCGACTTCGGGATCGATGCGGGCGACCGTGAACTCCGGCGGGGAGCCGTCGAGGGCCCGCTCCAGGCCGGCAGCCGGGTCGGTGGTGCTGAGGTGTACCGGGTGACCCCGATCCGCCAGGGCGAAGGCCAGAGCGGCGGCAATGGTGGTCTTGCCCACGCCCCCCTTGCCCATAGTGAGGACCGCCCCGTGACCGGCGGCGGCGATCCGCTCCACCAGTTCATCCAGGTTGGCCGCGTTCGGGGCGGTCCGCGAGCTCGGGCGGGTGCCGCCCCTGGGGCCCGCCCAGGACGCCGCCTCGTCTTCCCGCCAGAGGGCACGCAGCGCAGGGACGCCCAAGGGGGCATAGGGCACCAAGGGGAAGTCGGTCCGCTCGAGCTCCTTCAGGTCCGCCGGAAGGGAGGCAAGGGCCGCGTGCCCTTGCTCCTCCAGGGCCCAGGCCAGGGGATCCTCCCCTCCGCAGGCACGGAAGACGCCGTTCATGACCAGATGCCGGTTCGCGAGCCCCAGCTCGCGCAACTCGCCGCTGGTGCGGGCCGCCTCGGCAAGCGCGGCGGCCTCCGGTCGTGTCACCAGGACGAGGGTTGTCCGCTCCGCATCGGCAAGCGCCGCCAGGGTGGCTGCATAGAGGGCCTGCTGCTTCTCGAGACCGGCCAGAGGGCCCAGGCATGAGGCTCCCAGGGGGCTCGAGGCGAGAAAGTCGGTCCAGGCGGTGGGGAGCGTGAGCAGGCGCAGGGTGTGGCCGGTGGGCGCGGTGTCGAACACCAGGTGTTCGAATCCGGCCGTCGCCTGCGGATCCCCCAGAAGTCGCGAGAACTCGTCGAAGGCGGCGATCTCCACCGTACAGGCTCCGGACAGCTGCTCCTCGATGCGGGCCACGGACGCATCGGGCAGCACGCCCCGGTACGGGGCCACCACGCGTTCGCGGTAGGCGGCCGCGGCGGCGACCGGGTCGAGGTTGAGGGCGCTGAGGCCCGGTGCGCCTTCGACGGCGGTGGGCTCCCGACGCACCGCCGTTCCCAGCACGTCGCTCAGATTGGAGGCCGGATCGGTACTCACCAAGAGGACCGGCCGGCCGGCGTCCGCTAGGGCAACGGCGGCGGCGCAGGCGATGGAGGTCTTGCCAACACCCCCCTTGCCGGTGAAGAAGAGGTGCCGAGTAGGATTCGAAAGGAAGCGAAGACGGTGGCTCACGAACAGCAGCCCCTTTGAGGGTCGACCGAGGAGGGGGCGCAACACCCGCCGGCAGTCGCGGGGGCGGACTCGACGCCCCCAGTGAAACCGCTTAGCCGCATCAGGGTTTCGCGGTCCGGATAGAGACTGCGGCTGACGATCTGCCCATCGACCAGCAGGAGAGGCAGGCAGTCGTTGCCTTCCCCCTCGAGGGCCTCTCGCACAGCCGTGTTCTCGGCGAAGGCGCCGGGTTGCTGAGCCAGGTTGAAGCGCTCCACCGCGACTCCCTTCCCGGCCAGCCAGTCAAGGTCGGCGGCGAAGCGGGCAAGCTCGGGATCGACCGAGGGCCCGCAGACCCCGGTGGAGCAGCACATAGGAGGGTCGAACACCTGGATGAGAGTCACGGATTCACCTTTCTTCTGCGTCGCGTTCTTGGAGGATGGACACGATCAGAGAGAGCCCAGCAGAGCCTTGAGTCGCCGCAGGCCGGCGGGCTCCAAGCAGTAGCAAACCTGGGGAGGATTGATCTCTCCGCGGATGAGGCCGGCGTCCTTGAGGATCTTCAGGTGCTGGGAGACGGTTGACTGCGCGAGCGGCAGCGCCTCGACCAGCTCTCCGCAGACGCATGTGTCGCGCTCGGCCAGGAGGCGCAGGATGCGCACCCGGGCGGGATGCGCGATGGCTTTGGCGAGCAGGGCGAGCTCACCGTCGGGGGCCTCCCCGTAGGGAGGCCCGCCGTCGGGAGCCGGGGGCGGGCACAGGTCTTCGCAGGGGTGGGGCGCACCGGGCTTCATCGTATTTCCACGATAAACGAAGTCGCCCCGCGCGTCAACCGCACGGCGGTGAATCGGCTACGGTCGCCCCACATGCGTGGCCGGCCGTGGCCGGTCCGACCCGGTCAACTTAGCAGATAGTCACCCGGTTGTCCTCCGACGGCCAGCCGAGAGAAACCCGGGAGCCGCAGAGAGTGGACCCGCTCGAGCCTGCCCCGCGCGAGAACCCAATCTCCTCTCTTCGCTTGGTCGGCAAATCGGCCTCGAAAAGAGACGATCTGGCGCAGATCCTCGGTCGGGGTTCCCTCCAAGAAGCTCACCTCGACCACTGGATAGCAGCAAGGAGTGAACAGCGCTTCCCCTTGATCTTCCACCCGGGCGCGGATCAACGCTGGTTCTAGCGACTCATAGCGGGGATCCCCGTAGCGTTCCGCCACTTGATCGCGCCGCTTGACGAAGCGGATGAAGTAGGGTCGCCCACGGAAGCGTCCCTCGTTCACCTTGCGGGCTTGAAGCCGGGCGAAATCGATCGGGGAGAGTGGGGTGTCCGAACGATGCATCTCGTGGATGGCCGCGAGCTCATCACCCTGGGGCCGCCGCACGGGAGCCGATGGCTGGTCGAGCAGGTCGAAGAGAGCTCCGTGCACCGCCCGACTCTCCTCCTCACCGTACACAACGATGTCGATATCCGACTCCGGGCGATGAAGGCCCAGAAGAACCGATCCGGACACACCCAAGGCCTGCAGTGGGACGCGGGCGGTGTCCCTCAGCAGCTCGGTCAGACCGAGGGCCGCTTCCTCCAGCTGATCGGCAGGGCCCCTGTCTGAGAGATCCTGCAGTCGACGGCGGGGGTCGTACACACACCGGATATCTTCCGTCGGAACGGCCTGCAGACGTACGCCGAACATCGGGTCGGATCGAAGATAGGTCGGCCACCGAGCACGAAGCGCGTCTTCCTGCTCTTCGAACCCATACACCCGCCGGTACCGCGCACCCTCGTGCTCCCGATCGCCCCCTCGGTCCGGAATGTACCTCAGATACGCGACGATCGCATCCGGAGGGTGGACTGTCCCCTTTACCGTGAAAATGAGACCGTCTTTCGTTCTCAGGGCGAATCCTTCGACCGCCTCTTCGGCGTCCCCCGTGGGGCTATCCGGCATCCTGCGATTCACCTCGTGGACCGTTGTGACAAAATGGAGTATATCGAGCCCCGGACACCACGCGAAAGGCGACCGACATGCGGCTGCTGGTCAGTGTGATACACGAAGAGGAGGTGGCTCCCGCTGTCGCCGGCGGCGCCGACATCATCGACATCAAGAACCCCCGAGAGGGGTCCTTGGGAGCCGGCTTCCCCCATGTGATCAGGGCCGTGCGAGAACTCACGCCGCCGGGAGTGCCGGTGAGCGCGGCGATCGGCGACGCACCCAACCTGCCCGGCATGATGGCCCTCGCCGCGGCGGGAGCCGCCGCCTGCGGCGTGCAGTACGTCAAGGTAGGCTTGCTGGGGCCACGAGAGCCCTGCGACGCCCTACTTCTCCTGGCCGCGGTCTGCCGAGCCGCTCGCGAGCAGGACCCCGCCGTCCGGATCATGGCGACGGCCTACGCCGACGCGAACAAGGTCGGCTCACTTCCTCCGCTCGATCTGCCGGTTGTCGCCGCCGAGGCAGGAGTGGACGGGTGCATGTTGGATACGGCCTCCAAGAACGGTGCCACCCTGCTATCCCTGCTCGGCGCCGCACAGCTGGAGGAGTTCGTGGCTCGGTGCCGCGGCGCCGGGCTCCTCTGCGCCCTGGCCGGCTCCCTGCGCGAGGACGACGTGCCACGTGTCCATGAGCTCGATCCGGACATCATGGGTGTGCGCACGGCGGCCTGCCGGGGAGGCCGCCTGGACGGCCGGGTGGACCACGACGCGGTGCGACGCCTGAAGGATCGGATCGAATCAGCCTGATTCCATCGGTCCAGCCCGTCTCGAGCAGCTCGGCCAGCCGATCGGGCCGTTCCCCGTTGAGGATCCAAAGGTCGAGACGGTCACCATTCAGAAGAGGAGCCAGGTGGTCGTCCACCCCTTCCCAGGCCGCAAGCTGGTCCACGGTCATGGCGCCTGAAGATGGAGCACCCTTTCCCCCCACCGGGCTGCTGAGCCCTCTCCGGTCCTTCAGCAGTACCAGAAGAGTCGCCTCGGCAAGCCCGGCCACCCACGCCGCGATGGAGTCGGAAGTCACGCTCCAGCTGTGCGGAAGGGCATCCGCCTGCCTTAGAAAACCGAAGGGCAAGAGCACCGGCACGCTTCCCGTTTCCACCACCTCCCGAGCTTCCCCCATAGAGCGCACAAAGGTGCTCCCCGGGATCAAGTCGGCCAAGAGGTAGCCGTACTGATCCATCGCCAGAATCGCCATCCAGTGCGCCGCGCTATCGCCTAGCCCGAAACGCGCGTCGTACTGCCGGACGACGTCGGCAAATGCGCCTCCTCCCGGCACGATCAAGAGGCGATGCCGCTGCCCGAGTTCCGCCACCTTCTCGCACAGAGTCCGCAGATGCTCCCCGCGACCCAGGCGCCCCCGATCTTGATCACGGCGTCCATCATGACTCCCGTTCCCCCACCTCCCAGCCAGCAGACAGGCCGCAGCCAGGGCGGGGAGCGCCGTGCATCCCACGCCCCCGGGCACGTGCTCCGGTCCCAGGACCCCGAGCCTCAGACGCCGCCCCACCTCCGCCGCCACAAACGAGCCCGCGCCGGCCACGACCAGGGGGATCTCGTACGCGTTGTCGAGCCTCGAGAGGACCTGTAGGAGCCCTTCCGAGATCTGACGGAGCTGCCTCTCGTAGAGGTAACTCGCTATTTTCAAGACCTCTTCTTCACTAAGCATCTCGCCGTCCGCGCAGACCAGGCGGGCGAGCCGCTCGGCGGCCCCCGTAAGGGACCGGGCCCGGTTGTCCGGCGTGGGGCACGTGTACTCCTCGGGGGACAATCGGCCCAGAAGGAGATAGACGTCCGCCATCACCGTGAAGTACTCGGCCGCCACTCGGCACATCCGCCCCCGAACAGGTACCGCATCGGCCAGCGTGTTGGGGTTGGTACGCACCACCCCGGTGTAAACGAGCTCTCCGGAAGCAAGCCGGGCCAGATCGGTCCGTCCTTTCGCGACGACGCCCCCACCCCTGATGGGGATGATGTCCGTAGTGGTGCTCCCCACGTCGATCAGGATGCAGTCGCGGTATCGATCGGCCACGAAAAGAGCGGCGGCCACCCAGTTCGTGGCCGCGAAGTCCAGCGGTCGCCGGCGCGCCGACTCCAGGGGCACGAGGTCCCCGGCGATGCCCAACACGTGTAACGGGTGGCCCGGAAAGACCCGCTCGATCTCGTCGAGGACGAAGAGCACGCCTTCCCGTTTCGTGCGGAAGGCATCGGAAAGCTCGGCAGTCATGGTCACGGCCATGGCCTCCCCACCCTGAATCCCCAGCTCGGCGGCCACCTCACCAAGAACCGCAGGGAGCTTGTCCGGTCCCTGCCAGATCTCGAACGGGCGGATGGCGGCCCGTACATCGTCGATCTCTCCCGCGCGCCACATCACGCGCGCACCTTTCACGTGGACTCCGCCGATATCCCAGCCCACGGTTTCGCGCCTCTCAGAGAGCATCGAGCCCCTCCTTTCCGAATGCGGCCTCCCCCGTCGCGACGACGGACTCCGGAAGTACGGCCTCTCGACAGGAACGCCAGATCGCCTCGGCGAGGTTGACGTCGACCACCCGGCGGAGCCCGACGTAAGAGGTGGTCAAGCGAGGGTTGATCTCGATCAGCGAGCAGCCCGCGTCGCCCAGTATGAGATCCACCCCCACGTAGCCTCGTAGACCAGGCACGAGAGCCACGGCGCGCCGGGCCAGATCCAACGCCTGGGTGCGCCGGTCATGAGAGGCGAACGCAACCCCTCCCCGGTATTCGAACGGGATACCGGTCCGCACCCATTGCTCATTCAGACCGAGCGCCACCGCTTCCCCTCCGCCAACGAGCAGGGAGACGCTCGCGTGGGTGCCCGCGACGTATCGTTGGAGCAGGAAGGACTCCGCCTGCCGAAGAACAGGTTGAGCAAGGGCTTCTTCGAGCACTTCGGCACCGGGAACCAAGCCAACCCCCTCGCACCCTGCGCCGTCAATCGGTTTGACCACCAAGGGAAACCCCAACTCCGTAGCATCTCTGAACGCCTCGGCGTGGGTCGTACACACCGTCGCAGGAGTCGGCAGGCCGGCCTGGACGAAGCGCCGATGGCACTCCCACTTGTCCGCCGCCACGGCCACCCCCTCGGGCCGGCTCCCCAGCAGGAACGCGCCCGCGTTCTGGATGATCGCACTGACACGTTCCAGCGTCCCCCCGCTCTCGGGGGCGATGACGACCGCTGCCTCGCACTGCCTCGCCAAGCCGACCAGCCGCGTAGGATATACTGCCGGCTCGAGAACGATGACCTGATCCGCGGGAAGAGAGACGCCGGCAAGGCGACGATCGAGGGTGGTCAGGACCGGAAAACGTCCCCAAGCCCTGAAGTCGTCCAACACGGCCCGCAGCATCGCCAGCCCTTCCCCAGCCAACGACTTCGGCAAGACTGGGCCGGCCCAGCCACCGCCGCTTACGAACTCGTGCACGAGAATCGGCCAAGGAGAGGACGGCATGGACATCATCCCAGTGCTAGACCTGATGAAAGGCCGCGTCGTGCACGGGGTACAGGGCGACCGAGAACACTACCGTCCCATCCAAAGCGTTCTGACGCGCAGCTCCGCACCACTGACCGTAGCTCGCGCTCTGAAAAGGGAGACCGACTGCAGAGCGTTCTACGTCGCCGACCTGGACGCCATTCAGGGCGACGGCCATCATGAGAAGGCCATCCGCACCCTGGCGGACCGGCTTGGAGTCGAGCTCTGGGTAGACGCGGCCATCGCCGATACGGTCTCCGCCGTCCGGTTGCTCGATGCGGGAGCCACCCGCGTGATAGTAGGCTCGGAAACCTTGCCGAGCTTGGAGGCTCTGCGGACGATACGAGACGCCCTTCTTCCGGGACAGATGCTCTTCAGCCTGGACGTCGGGCGCGAGGGCGTCCTCGGCCCGTGCCCTGCCTTGCGGGGCTTGCAGCCGATGGCGGCGCTCGATGTCCTCTCCCAAGAGGGTCTGTCGCAGGTGATCCTCCTGACACTCGACCAGGTAGGCACGGGGAGGGGACCGGACTGGTCGGTTCTGGAATCCGCCCGTGCCACGTTCCCCCAGCTCTCACTTATAGCGGGAGGCGGGGTGCGGAACCCGGACGACCTGTGGAAGCTGGCGAAGCTGGGCGTGGACGGGGCCTTGGTCGCCACCTCCCTCCACCGAGGGTGGATCACCGGAGCGGACCTGCACGATGTCCGGCGCAGCCGGTAGCAGATCACCATCGTGCAACCAGATCCGGGACGGACTCGAGCATCCCTCCCTCCGTCAGGAAGGCAAAGAGCGACGCGGCCACCAGATCCGCGGTGGTACCCGGATTGAGCACGTGGGATTCGTCCCGGAGATCGCAGTCGAGCCGAGCCAGCTCGTCGCGCCCTCCCTTGCTGAGACACCCTCCCGCAGCAAGCACCTCCGCCGCACGCCGGGAGACCTCTTCGGCGGCCGCTTGGCCCTTCTTCCGCGCAATGAGCGTGTCCGGTACTTCTGCCAACACGGTCAGGAAGGTCTGCACAACGGAGTCCGACAGGGTACAACCCTCCGCCCAGCTCTGCCTGAGGGTCCCGTATCCCAATCCCAGCGAGATCTCGAAGTCCGTGACGTACTCCCGAGCCACAGAGTCGCGGCCGCGAGCCAGATCCATCGCCTGACGCAGTGTCACGTCCACGTCCCTGACGTGCACGCCGTGCCGTTCCACCTGTCCCAGTCCGGACGGGGCGGAGAGGCGAATGGCCTCGTACGTCTTCCGGGCATCCTCCACCGTGAGCCCGTTCAGCACATGAGCTACCGCGGCCCGAAGCCCTTCGGGCCCTCCCTGGCCGGCGGCCTTGGCCAGGGGGCCGAGAAGCAGGATCACGCCCAGGTTGGTGTTCGTACGGACGAATCGCCGAGTATCCCGCACAGCCCGCAAGATGGTCTCCCCGACCGCCGCGCGCGCCGCATCCTGGAAGGCCGGGCCGACGGCCACCGCGCTGGCCAAGAAGTCCTCGAACCGGGCGTCGCGAAAGTTCGCGCGCCGCGTCACATTGCCCGGCTTCTCGGCATTCACCTCGAACACGCAGGCCAGCTGGGCGGCCCAGGCGATCTCGATCCCCCCTCGCGGATTCAACCAGACCCCCCGAGCACGTGGTCCACCAGGTGCTGGGCCGCGTCGACCCCGGTAGCCGATCGCAGCGCACGCCATCCCGGGATGGTGTTCACTTCGAGAACGGCGTATCCGCCCGCGTCGCAGGGCAAGATGTCGACCCCCGCGTGCTCGGCTCCCAGGACCTGTGCCGCCCGGACGCTCATTTCCCCGACCCGGTCGTCCACATCGTAGGGCTGGCCCTCCGCTCCCTGGGCGGCGTTCGTCTTCCAGTCCTTTCCCCGGCGCAGCATGGCCCCGACCACCTGTCCCCCGACCACGAAAACGCGGATGTCCTCGCAGCCATGAGGCACGAACTCCTGGAGGCAGTACACGTACCGTCCCAATTCGAGTGCCCGCAGAACGCGGTAGGCTGTGTCGGCGTCCGAGACGCGCACCATGCCTCTCCCCTCCGATCCGAAAAGGGGTTTCACGACCACGTCACCCCCCAGCTCGTGGAAAGCGGCCAGGGCATCATCCCAACACTCGGTGACGACCGTCCGAGGCGTCGGCAACCCTGCGTCCTCCAGAAGCGTAGCCGTGTAATACTTGTCCACGCCGCGCTCTATGGCCGCCGCCGAGTTGACCACCCTTACCCCCAGGTGCTCCAGGCGATGCAGTGCGTCCACGCGGAAGATGATCTGCTCGAGAGAACCCCCGGGAATGGCCCGGACGAAGAGGGTATCGTACGCCTCCAGAGTCACCGCGCGGACAGTGAGCCGAGGGTGGGCCGCCACTCGGGCCGTCAGCTGAGTGACCGGAAAGCACTCAGCTGTGATCCCCCGGCGGGCCAGCGCGGCCAGAAGGGTCTGCGTGTGCCAACCCTGCCGCTGTCCAAGAATCCCGACTCTCAACCCAGCAGCACCTTTTCCAACATGGCGGCGTCGACGCGGCCCGTCCGAAAAGTCCGACCGCTGGTCCCATTGGTGATGGATAGTTCAGCCGGGCTGAATAGGAGCGGATCGATCTGGTAGAAGTCTCCTCCGTACCGCTCGAAAAGCTCGGCGAAGGGAACACCGTAGTCGCGCGATGCCATCGACGGCAGGGCTTCGATGACTCCTGCAACAAGGGCATCGTCTGTGCGCACCGTGTACCAGGCGCGCCCGCCATAGAAGACAGCGTCGTTGGTGCGGCCTATGGCCTTCACGTCGTCGCCCGCCACAGGAGCCAGCGGAGAGGAGCCAAAACCCGAGACCACGGTACCGATGTCGAAACCGACCTCGTGCATCTTGTGCAACCCGGTTTCCACAATTCGCGCGGCGATCTGGACCGAACCGACCAGGCTCGCCGTCGGGGCCACCAGAACATGAAGGCGGTCCGGGGAGACCCGGCACTTCTCGGCGATCCAGCCGGCCGCCTCCTCAGAGGGAAGCTCGCGGGACTCCAGTGCTATCACCGCCACCGCTGCCGGGTCCCGGTAATCGACGATCTCGAAGATCGGGTCGCCCCGATAGAGGGCCCGCGCCGGACCCGAGCCCATAGCCGAATACGGTCGTGACGTTGCGCTCCCCGGGAAGTTCACCGCCCACCCGGCGTACTGAGCCGCCATGCAGGCCAGCACCGGCTGGTGCACATTGACCTCGACGCCGGGCAGTGTCAGCCCGCCAAGGTCCAGCACGCGAAACTGAACCACCCCAAGGCCGCCCATGCAGCACTCGGAGAATAGGCGGCCGGCTTCGAGGGACCCGGGAACTTCCACGCCGGCATCCACGATCCGGGCACCGTTGGGCAGACGCGAGACCACCAACCCCAGCCGCTCCGCCTCGCCGACCATCCGCTCCACGATCCCAGCTGCTATTTCATTGAGGCTGATCACGGACGAGAATCTCTCCCCTCCCCACTTCGTTCATGTCGCCAACGTAGCGCCGAAAATCGCTGCCCGCGAGATTCGACTCGCCCCAAAGACCCCATTCAGTCAGGCGGCGCGAATAGAACCGCAGGAAGACCGGCTGAAAGCGACAGGCGTAGCGGAAGGTCGGCAGCAGTTCCGGGGCGTCGCCAAGGGCCACGATCGTGCCGCGTTTCATCCCCGCCCCAGGGCGGCCACCCAGACGACCGAAAACCAGGATGGAACCGGCGATCATGTGGGCGCCGGCGAACTCCCCCGTGTCTCCTAGGACCACGATCAGCCCGCGGCGCATTCGGGCGCCGACCTCCCGGCCGACGTTTCCCCGGACGATGATCGTCCCCCCGTGACTCCCTTGGTCTCACCTGAGTACGCCGCGCCCACGAAGTGCCCGGCGTTGCCCTCCACGACGATGCGACCGCCCTTCATGTGGGCCCCGGCCCAGTCCCCTGCGTGGCCCTTTACCGTGATCTCACCTCCAGACATGTAGGCCCCCAAGTGCGGTCCCACGTCGCCATCCACCGTGATTCGGCCCATGGACATGCCGTATCCGATCTTCTTCACGTGTCGCAGATCGCCGGCCACCGTGATGTTGTCGGCTCCCGCCCCATCCACATCGAACAGATCGCCCAGGGTCACCTGGCGGCGGCCGTAGAAGGCGGGAAGAGTCGCGATGTCAGCTGGGCCACGGCCCACGAAGCGGTCCGGGCAGATGCTGTCCGCTTCCACCGGGATCGAGCTCGATTCCTTCCGGTAAAGTGTCACACCGCCTCGGTCCATCATCAGCGCCGCACATGATAAGCACCCCACGAATGGTGCCTCCTTCCAAGAGATCCTGTGAGACGAGTTCCGCCCGCCTCACGCGTGAACGAGCTCACGCAGATGAAATCGGTACCGCCCCAATGTGCCGCCGTAGTTCCCCGCCGAAATACGCACCACTCCCGGAAGGCAAGCCTCCCTGATACCGATGCGCATGGCCTCGCGAACCGCCTCCTCCTCCAGCCCGTCGATGACGATCTCCTGGACGGCCTCGACCCCTTCGGGGAGGGCGGTCTTGACCAGGGGTCGGATGGTGGGACAGTAGGGCGTATTGCTGGAAACATGCTGGCCCTTGTACCTAGACGAGACCTTGCTGCCGCTTCGCACGATCCCCCCGGGAAACGGCATGATCACGCCCGGAACAGCCCGCATGGCCGCCACGGCCGCCTCGGCGGCCCCCAGAGCGGCCTCGAGGCTTTCACCCAGGATGAAGAAGTTGCCACCGCCGACGGCCTTGCCCACGCCAAAGCTCTCCTCGACGACGAACTCGCCGTCCATCACCGGCACCCGCCAGAGCCGTCGACCTTCCAGCCACTTGCTGCTCTGAAAGCCGTCCCCGAAGTACCGCAGCTTGCCGCCCACTTTGACCCTCTCGCCGGTGGCCAACCCGTTGTAGCAGGCCGATGTTGGCGACGTCATCACCCCCTGTCCTACCCGTTGCAGCAATTGGACTTCCATACTTTGACGGGAAGTGGTGAAGAAGAGGGCAGCCACGCCGGGGCGACCGTCGGGCGTCTGCTCGTCCGCCGGAAGGTCGTTGGTCCCCGCTTCGCATCCGCACCCAATGATCGAGGTGGCGAAACCAGTCGCAGCCTGAGCCGCGGTCAAGGCCCAGTGCGGGGTGCAGGCCGTGACGACCACACGTGCCCCCCACATCTCGAACGCTTCGGCGAACGTGTCTTCGATCTCCACACCGTTGATGCGCATGGAAAGCTAGCTCCTCTCCCAGAATGGCGCCGGCTGGACCTCGGCCGCCGCGTACCTCCGTACCAGTTCTGCGGCCTCGCCAACATAGATATGATCCAGCACGGACCCATGCGCCCCGCGCAGCCCCATGGTCTCCACCAGGCCTTCCAAGGGACCCCCGACCAATCCCTGGCCGATGAGGGCGGCCCCCTGGGCCGCCTCTTTGGAGACGGGGGCGTAGCCTTCTACCCTTCGTACGGGGGCAAAGGGAATCAGACGCCGCGTGACCTCCTGCACGATCCTTGGCACGCGGCTGAGGCGCCCGGAGAGCAGGATCTCTCGGGGGGCGGCGAGCACCGTCATCTCGGCTGCCACGCGCTTGACTACGTCCTCCAGGAACGCCTCCCAAGCCACGGCGGCGCGGTAGTCGGTGGGGACGGAGAGCACCAGCTCTTCTGGGGAGCGGTCGGGGGTGCCGGCGACCCAGGCCATGCCCCCGGTGGCGAGGTCGTCTTTGGGGAAACTCCGCAGGAGGTATGCCAACTCCCCGTCCATGGCGCCGTGAGCGCGATATCCCATGGCGCCGGACGTACCGCCCGAACCGTCCACGATCTTGCCGCCCTCCACAGCTGTGACAGCCGTGAACGCGCCGCCCATTTCCAAATAGACAAACGAGGCCTCATCGTAGGCCGATCCAAAACGGCGGGACTGGTCCCACACCCCCAGAGCGGTTGCGCACAGTTTATCCGCTGTACCCATGTCGATGCGGTTGACCTTGCGGTGATCCGGCACAGTGGGCAGGTGAATCACCCCCGGAGCGAAGCACAGCGGCAGCCCACTCCCCTTCAAAGCCAGCAGGATCCCCCGCATCCCCTCTACGATGGTGCCCCTCGGCCCGTCCTGGGCATCGCCCAGCAATAGAAGATCGATCTCGCGGGGGCTCAGGTCCTCGATGCCCACCCACGGCAACCCATATCCAGACGGACCGACGATGATGTCCACAGGCCCAGCCGATCGCAGCAGCTCGACCAATTTCTCCGGCTCGGCTCCCACTTGCGACGTGGAGAAAGTCCTATCCAGGAAAAGACGCTCTCCGTCCCGGCCACACACGTCGAAGCTCACCGTTCCAGGGTCTATGCCGATCGCCCGCGCCACCGATTCACTCATCCCTGGCCCGAATCCCCGCTCAGGTACCCCCACCGCAGGTCCGACTCCTGCGTGTACTTCTTACGCAGCTGCAAGGCGAGAGCGGCCCGCTCCAGCTCCCGCCCCAGGTAGAAGGCATGGCCGGGGTCGGTCACTTCGAGCCGATCGAAAAGCTCGGACGGGTCGTTGCCCCGGATAAACGTGTCCCGGTTGAACACGTAGACCCACTCGCGATTCACGAAGATCCGGTAGTGCTTGTCGCGCACCAGCCGCTGCATATCGAGCAGCTCCCCCTCGGTGTAGGTATCGAAAGGGGGATCCTTCAGTGCAATCAGTCTGTCGTCGATGGACTTGGGAAGCACGCGGTTCTTGTTGGCGTAGTACATCAGCTTGCGGGCCAGGTCGAGCTCCTGCACGGAACCTCGAGCCCAGCTGATCACTTCGGTGGTGAGGACGTAGTCGATCTCCAGCTCGGTCATCACTCCGGCCATCACGGCGTTGATTCCGGTGCTGTCCGCGTCGGTGAGCTCCGTGAGATTACCCAGCCCCATGAGGATCTCCGCCTCGGGATGACGCCGCCGTGTCTGATAGTAGCGCTGGAGGGACTCCGCAAAACCGAAGCTGAGCGGGTCCAGGATCGGATCGACTACGTAGGAGGCACCCATGGACGCAACCCGAGCCATGTTGCGCTCCAGCGACTCGAGGCCTTCGCCGAAATCGGGGATGACCACCACCTTGCACCGCAGACCCGGGACGATGTCCAGGTTCTGGGAGTTCACGCTCAGGAGCAGATCGACCCCGGCTTGGTCCGCCTCCTGAATGGTCTCGGGGTCGAAGGTGTCCACGCTTACCAAGAAACCTTGTCCCTTCAGACCCTGCACCACCTCGCCCACCCCCGGAAACCCCTCCATGGGGGACAGCCCAGATCGATGATGTCGGCTCCGCCGCTCCGGTAATACTCGGCCTCCGCGAGGATCTCTTCCCACGACATCCGATACGCTTCCACGATCTCGGCCACGATTCTCGTCCGGTATTCGCCGTACCCCTCCAGTATCCGCTCCTTGCCGAAGAAAGGCGGCAGATCTTTCTGGTCCTTGGGGCCGCGGACAACCGGAATCCCGAGCTTTCTCTCGATGGCGGATAGATCCCCCGGCACAAGCCGGGGACCATGATCTGCCGGCAGCCTCGCGCATCCGTCAGCCGGCGAGCGATCCACTCCGCGCGCATCAGCGCTGCCACACCGAAGTCGAGCACTACAACCTCGTAGTCGAAGTCCAGCTCGAGCTTCCGCAGCGTTGATTGGAGGGCGTCTGCGGCCAGCCTACCGGTAATGAACAGGTACTCGGGCATTCGCGAATCCTCCGCGATCCTAGCAGGCTGCTGAAGAGTGACGCTTCGCCACCAGGGCGCGCTGGGCGAGCGCGAGAGAAGGACGCAGGAAGCGGGCGTGGCAGCGCCACGTACGCGACCGAGGACATCCTATCGCGCCGGCCAGTGCGTTCTGGTGAGCCAAGGCTTCGATTTTCAGCAGCCTCCTAGTAGTACTTTGTTAGACTATTGCAGGACCCCCTCACCCCACGCCGAACATGGTCCGCGGATGGGATCATGTCGGGAAGGAGGGAAAGATGCAGGTGGCCCTGGAGACGGATGCGACCGCGGCCGACGCGCGTGAGCGTCTTATGGCCTTCGTCGCCGAGATGGTGGCGAGCTTCTCCCACGTGCGCCAAAGGGAGAACGCCCTCCTTTATGTGCGCGGTCTGGTCGAGCACGGGGGCGCAAGAGCCTCTGGCCCACGCTCTTTCGCTTGGGAGAAGACGCGGCCCGCTATGAGAGCCTGCAGCAGGTTTTGGCGGATTCCCCCTGGGACCCGGATATGCTCGGGCCCGCCTGCGCCGAGCGAGTGGTGCCCGAGATCGAGGGGAGCGCCTGGGTCATCGACGACACCGGCATCCCGAAAGTCGGCTCGCACTCCCCCGGGGTGAAGCGCCAGTACTCGGGCACGCTGGGCAAGGTAGACAGCTGCCAGATCACGGTGAGCCTGCATGCGGCTGGTTCTCGGGGCACGGCTCCTTTGGGCTGGGCCCTTTACCTGCCGGAGGAGTGGTGTGGGGACGGGCCCCGGCGGGAGAAGGCCAAGATACCGGAGGGGGTCACCTTTAAGACCAAACCGCAGCTCGCCACGGCCTTGGCAGCGCAGGCGGCGGATTGGGAGATCCCCCGGGCCCCCATCCTGGCCGACCAAGCCTACGGGGACGACACGGCTTTCCGTACGGGCTTGCACGATCTCAAGCTCACCTATCTGGTGGCCGTCTCGCCCCAGCTCGGGGTGTTCGAACCGGGGACCGGCTTTAAAGCTCCTGCGAAGAGCGCCCGACCCGGCCGGCCGGTCGTCCGCCACCGGCCCGACCGCAAGCCCGTCTCGGTGAGCGCGCTCGCCCGGGAGCTTAACCCTGGGGCCTGGCAGACGCTCCCCTACCGGACGACCAAAGCGGGGGAGGAGGTGGTAAGCCGCTTCGCTTTTGTCCGGGTCTGGGCCGCGAACGCCGTAGAGCGCAGAGGAGAGGAGCCCCGCACCGAGTGGCTCATCATCGAGTGGCCCCAAGACACGGAGGCTCCCACCGACTACTGGCTCTCCAACCTGCCGGAAGACAGCGAGTCCGAGCATCTCGCCCGGCTCGCCCGCCTGCGCTGGACTATCGAACTCGACTACCGGCAGCTCAAAGGCGAGCTCGGTCTGGATCACTACGAGGGTCGAAGCTATCCGGGCTTCCATCATCACTGCGCTCTGGTGACCTGCGCCCATGCCTTCCTCACGCTCGAACGGCTCTCCCCAAAAGTCCGGCGGCCGGACTGACACTGCCCCAGGCGGTGCTGATCCTGCAGCCCGCCTTGCGGTGTTGGCACGGCCGCTGCCAGACCTGTAACCAGACCGTCGACCTCAACCAGCTGGTGCTGTTCCATCGGCTGGAGTAACAAAGTACTACTAGGCCGCGAGCCAGTCTTCGAGGGTCGTATGCCGAGCCGCGCGGGCTTCCCCCGTGATTTCCCGGCGGATCTCCCCTAGAGTACCGTAGCGCTCGGCAAAGGCGTTGTGCTCGTGGATGCCTTCGAAGTTCTCCTGCCGCGCCACCAAGAACGCATCGTCAGGCAGATCGACGTACGCCTCCACTACGTTGAGCAGCATCTCGCGTACCACGTCCTCCACGAACCGCGGGTTGCGGTGGGCCTTGTCCACGACGTAGAACTCGTCCGGACGCTTGAGGAGCTCATAGGTCTCGGAGCTCATCGACCGTTCCACGATGTGGACGAGATCCTCGGCACGCAGCCGCTTCTCCGATCCAATCAGCAACGTTCCCCTGCCCCGCTGGTTGTGCGAAGCCATAGGAAGGACGCTCAGGATGCGATCCACCTGGCCCTCGGTGAAGCCATTCTCCATGAGAAGGTCCCCCGAGTGGCTCCTCATGATCTCCTGCGCGCACGGGCAGACGGTCAACCCCTCCACCTCCACCCCAACCAGGAGACGGGTGCGCCCAGGTGTGGCGGCGGCAATCCCCAGCAAGGTGTAGAGCTCCTCTGTGAGCCTCCGCGTCACCGGAGTCTGCTTGATGATCGGGAAATGAGCCCGGATACGGACCTCGGAGCGCATGGCCCCCTGGGTCTCGACCACCTGCTGAGCCATGCGACCCGCAAGCGACTCGATATCCGGAAACGGCTCCCAGCTCAGCTCCCCCGCCAGGCGCTCCACCACCTCGCTGAACCTTGACATATGCACACCGGCCTGGTCGGGATGCAGGTCGGCGAAGAGATCCAGCGTGGCATAGAAGAGCTGGGCCTCGTTCCCGTTCGCTATGCGAATGATCCGGCGCAGATTCGTAACTCCCGCCCGACTCAGGGCGGCAGGAACCGCGGGCTTGCCATTCTGGATGTCACGCTCCATTTTCGGCCCCAGACTCCAGTCCATGATCACCTGCAGGCAACCGCCTCTCCATGAGCCACCTGGTCCGAGGCCAGCGAGTAGTTTTCGAACGACACGGTGTAAGCCTGCTCGAAGTGTTTGCGAATGTCCTTCTCGATCCCCGGATCGTATGGCGGAGCCACGTAGAACGTGCGCCCGGGGGGATCCGCGACTACCATTCCATCCCGCGCCACCAACTCCCCTGCTTTGAAAACGTACCGGGGGCGGGCAAACATCTCCGCTTTGTCGTCCATTTCCTGGTAGACCGCGATGTCGGCGTCCGCGCCCACGCCCAGATGGCCCTTGTTCCTGAGGCCCAATGCCCTGGCCGGCCCCGCGCGGCTGATGATGGCGATCTCGCGCAAAGAGTACTCGCGGTCCAGCTCGTGCAGGAGGGCGCCCTTGCGAGCGCGGTTGTGGATGCTTTCCAAGACCTCCAACCGGTAGGCGCGGTCCATCAGCAGCTTGATCACGTGGGGATAGGACGTGAAGCATCCGGCGTTCGGATGGTCGGTGGTCAGGAAGACCCTCCACGGATCGTCGATGAGAAGGAACAGCTCCATCCCGGTGAGCCACATCACGGCGTTGATGGGGTTGGAACGCTTGTAGAGAATGGGGACGATTCCGCCTCCCGTTTCGCCCTCCACGTCGTCGTTCACCCATTTGCTCCCGGTCGCGCGGTGCAGGCTGTACTGGAGCGGCCCGTCGGAAGTCATGGTCGTGGCCGGGCCGAAGACCACCTGTCCCACGTCCACCGTCACCTCAGGGTTAGCGTTGACCGCCTCCGCCACCGCGGCGGCCTCCGACGAGTGGACCCTCCCCTTCCCCTTGCCGTAGCTCAGGAACTGGAGATGGCAGAGATGCGTCCGCCTTCCCGCGAGCGTCTCCATCGCCTCGATGGTCGTACGGGCGCTGCTGCTCCTTCCCAGATTGATACCATGGATGTGGGGGGCGTGAGGCAGGCCGAGCTCGTCGTTGATCCAGGCCACGGTCTCCAGTATCTGCCGAGGGGTGACCCCGAAGCCGAGCACCTCGTCGTCGAGCTCGCCGACGTTGCGCCCCCACTTCCAGTTCTCCACGCCGCCCGGATTGACGATCTTGATGGCGTATCCCTTGCTGACCCCCAAGAGCCAGGCCACGTAGTCGCGCGCCGCCTCTCGACGACCGTCGCGAATGCACTTCATGAGGAAATGGTTGTTGCCCATCGTGATGAAAGCACCCTTGTCGAGAATGGGCACATCCGCCAGCTCCTCGTGGGTGTGCCGGGCGACCAGGGGGGCGGTGGCAGCCTCCATCACCGTTGTGTAACCCATCTCCGCGTAGAGGTACCCGGTCAGATGGGTGGTGGGAACCGTCCGCCCCGAACCGGAGCGAAAGACCCCGGTACGCGCGCGCTCGGCGCCGCGATGGTCTTCCGGGCGGAGCTTCCGGCCGGCATTCACCTTGGCCCCTACGAGGTGGCTGTGGATGTCCACCCCGCCGGGCATGACCACCAGACCGGCGGCGTCGATGATCTCCGCTCGGTCCGGGTCCACCTCCTCGGGCGAAACGACGCGACCGTCCTTCGCCCAGATGTCCCGTATCTCGCCGTCGCCACCGTTCTGCGGGTCGTAGACCCGACCGCCGAGCACTCCCAGCATCACGTCACCGCCTCGATGATCCGATCCAGGATCTCCTCGTCCGTCGGACGGCCCGATGCGAAGAGGCGATGCAGTGGTATGGGCACGTTGTCCATCCGGTAAGCCGTACCCGCCGCGTCGAGCCCGTACGACGCGGTGGGGAAGACCACCTGGGCAATGGACGCGGTCAGGCTCGGGGTGGGATCCAGCAGGATCGTGGGAATATGCTCCAGATGCTCCGCGGCCGCCCGCGGAAGATGGGCCACCGGGTCGGAGGCGACAATGAGAGCCGCGTCCGCCTCCCCGCGAGCCAGCACATCAACGGCACTGAACTCGCCGGGCCCGAACTGAGGATACCCGCGGGCAAAGCTCACGGCGAAGGGGTAGCCGCTCGACCAGGTCAGCACCTGGTCCGCCCCCGCCACGTTTCCGTGTCCCCTCATCGGGATAACCGAGAATCGGGTGTACGTGTTGAGCTCGGCGACCAGGGAGAACAGCTCCCCGACGTTCAGATGCCGTCCCCGGCTCATCGTGAGACCCATGCCCATGAACACCACACCGTACCGGCACGCCTTCATGGTCCGCACCAGATCTCTCAGCTGAGACACGGGGATCCCCCCGATGGCCGCGGCCTCGACATCCTCTCCTCTCGCCAGGTACCGGAGCGCAGTGAGCACTTCGAAATCCGCTCCGGCGTTCACTTGGAGGAAGTGGTCGGCCTGCTTGGAACTGCCGGTGGGACGCACGTCGACCACGACCACAGTCCTATCCGCCCGGCCGTTCGGCGTGAGGGCGCCTGCCGGCGTGAGCGAGAAGCGGCCAAAGTGGCGAGGGTGGGAGGCCGCGGGGTTGCAGCCCCAGAAGACGATCAGGTCCGCCCGATCGCGCACCTCGCCCAACGTGCACGTGGCTTCGCCCACCGCCTGCATCGCCAACCCCGTGGGGCCGTGACACACCGACGACGTGGTATCGATAATGGCACCGAGGCGATCAGCCAATTTCACCGCTTTCCTCTGAGCCTCGATGGCCGTGGAGCTGAGTCCGTAGATGAGCGGGCTGTCGGCCTCGTTCAAGATGGCGGCCGCCGCCCCTACGGCCTGCTCCCAATCGACCTCTCGGCCCGCGACCACGGGTCGCCGCACTTCAGGGTCGTATTCGTCGAGAACGCCCCGTCCGACCACGCACGCTCCGCGAACACCTGCGATCCGGGATCCTTCGACCTCGACGACAATGTCGTCACAGACGCAGCCGCAGAAGGTGCACGCAATGTGCTCGACCATGGTGGTCATGCGGGCTCCACCGTGACCTCCGACCCCTTGAAGGATGGCATTCCCGTCCCGTGAGTCTCGGCTTCGACAAGCATGTTCGCGGAAGCTCCCATGGGGACGAAAACGAGTCCCGGAGGCAGGGAACCCGCCTTGGCGATCAGCTCCACCTCTCCAGCCACCGTATGCAATCGAACGAGTCCCCCGTCCTGGATCCGCAGGCGGGTCATGTCGTCCGGGTTCATCTCGACGAGCTCCGTGGCGCACCGATACTCTTTCGAGGCTTTTCCTTTGTGCATGCCGATCGCCTGTTCACGCGTGCGCCCGGTGATCAAGGTGAGTCGTCCGCCCAAAGCACTCCTCCCTTTCGTCCTCGATTTCCCCATACACGGCCGTCGCGTGAAGGAGAAGGCCGTCGAGGCACACCCGTCTCTCCCGTCCTTCAGCGAATACGGTGCAGACCGGGTAACCGGCCTGGATTCGCTGGCCCGGAAACGGAACATCACGCCGGCCCCGCTCGATCCACCGGTCTGTGCATCCGACGGTCACCGCGCGTCTCGCGTACACGATGCCCTTGCCGAAGAACCCGTCACGTAGGCGCTCGCCCAAGGAGAACTCCGGCAGCCGGCCGGCAAGCCCTTCAAGGTGCAGAGAGAACACATTCAACCCATAGGCGCGCTCCACCAGCTCCATCGAGGCGCTGTAGCGCGGGTTCACTTCCACCAGGTAAGGGCACAGAGCGCCGTCCGGCCCTCTGCCCACGATGAGGTCCACCCCGTTGACTCCCCGCAGCTCGAAACGACCGGTCAGCCGAGCGACCATCTCCTCGACCCGCCGCAGGAGAAGACCTCGGTCCGCGAGGGCAAGACTCAGCGGGAGTATGTTGCCGCTCCAGGAGAATCCAGAGGCGCCCAGCTCGGCGCGCCCGATCAGCTGCTCCGTCAGGCCGATGACTCGGCTGTCGCGGCCGTTGGCCACGAATGACACAGAGGCGGGGCAACCCTCCAACTCTGCCTGCAGGATGCGTGAGGCGTCCAGCGGCTGCTCGTCCCATGGCCGGGTACCGTGCCCCCTCCGCTCCGGACCGGCTTGGATAGCCAGCGAACGCCCGGTAAGGCCTCCCGTTCCTGTCCGGGAAACAGCACGGCGGGATGCGGAATCCCCTGCTCCCGGCAGAACCGCCCCAGCGTCCTCCAATCGCGTACCTGCCGCACGACGCCCGGGCTGTTGCCGAGCACGGTCCGCCCCTGTCCCAAAGTCTTCACGATCTCAGGGTGATTCTCGAGATTGGCGCAGTAGACCACCGCTGCGGTTTTCGTGCGCCGGGCGGCCTCGGCCAGCCCCTCGGCGGTTGGCGGGAGGTGGAGGTCCCTCCGCAAGGCGTAGCTCTCCACGAGCCGCCCTTGGTCTCGATCCCCAAAGTAGTCAACGGCGACAATGTCATGCCCAGTGCGCACAGCCGAATCGGCCAGAGCCCGGGTGCTGACACCGAGAAGAAGGATGCGCACTACCTACCCAGCTCCTTCGCCAGCTGGACGATCGTCTCGGCGTCGAGCACCAAGTCGTTCTGCTCGAAGAGCCGGGCGATGCACCGGCGATGCACCTTCATCTTGAAATCGCCGATCCCAATGGCCCCGTACAGCTTCTTCCCCTCGATCTCTTCTCCGTCCCAGGTGGTCTCGGTGCCCTCGACACCCAGAGGCGGCACCGCGTTGACATCGGCTATGGCCCGCAAGGTCGCGTGGGTTTTCCAGACCCCCTCCTCCATCAGGGTCACTCCGGCCGCGCCCGCGCACAGTACGGCGTGAGCGCCCTCCAAGACACGCCGCGTGGCCCTGGTATCGGCCACCGCCGCGGGAGTCATGCGCACGCCGAAGCGTTCCTCGATCGCAGCGCAAACGCTCTCCGCCCGCCCCAAAGTCCTGGATGTCAGAGTCACCTCCGCCCCTTCTTTCGCCAGAAGCGCGGCGGCCCTTTGACCGACCGGCCCGGTACCCGCGAGCACCACGGCCTTCTTCCCTGCGAGGGCGCCTTCCGACAGGATCTTCACAACGGCCGCCGTGGCCGTCGTGTTGCACCCGTTGGCGTCGAGCATGACCGACACCCGCAAGGGGCCGAAGAAGGCGTTCCGGGCCTCCTCCAGCATGGCCTCCCCTTTGGCGACATCGGTCCCCCGACGAAAACAGCCGAGTTCTTCAAGTCGCCGACCCCTCTGGTGAACATCGCGCCATAGACGAGATCCCGAACCTCGTCCGGTTCGACTCCCCCGTACTGAAGCAGCACGTCCGCTCCGGCGTCGTAGGCCGTGATGGCGTCGAACACGCTGGGCGCGCGATCACTGTCCAGCTGAAGCAGGATCTTTCTCATCGAAGACTACCTCCCTGGCCTCCAAGAGCTCGTTTCAACACGAAGCCGTAGCCGCTGTGGCCGCACCGGGCGATGCGAGGCGGCGCCGTCCAGTGAGCAGCCGGGCTGTATACTTCCCGACTGCAGTGTAAGAGTGTGCCTTTGACACGACGGAGGATTGAACATGGGCCATCTCCAGGAGCTCGGAATGCGGCAAGGATGGACCTACGAAACGATCGTATCCACTTTCTCGCATGAAGTGCCACACGCAGCTCCCATTGGTGTTTGGACAGAACAATTCAATGAACTCCACATGGAGATATATGATTCATCGCATACTCTACGTAACATACTCGACACTGGGCATTTCGTTGCCAACTTCCCGCCGGATGTTGCCCTCATCCACGCCGCTCTCTTCCACTCCGCACAGCTCACCTTCGAACCTGCCCATGAGATCGCGTCACCCCTGCTGTGCGGCTCCTCGGCCGCAGTGGAGCTCGTCCTCCGCCAAGCAAGCCCGCTGCCCGGCCGCACGCGCATCACAGGCATGGCCGTTCATGTGCATACGCGCGAGGACATCAGACTGCTGAATCGAGCGGAGGGTCTGCTACTGGAAAGCCTCATCATCACAACCCGCCTGCCACACCTGGACAACACCGCGGCCCGGGGGACTCTTGCTGAGAACTACCGGGTGATACGCAAGGTCGCCCCGCGCTCCCACTACGAGGAAGCCATGGCAGACGTTCTCCGGAACGTCGACGTGCCATCATGACCCCTCCCTCTCAGTCTCCACCTTGGCTCCCCTGTTGCGCCCATGGGCGATGAAAACGGAGCCTCCGTCCCGCCTCTCGTCCAGAGCTCGGCGCACCTCTTTCTCTACCGGGATGGCGCGCACCTCGTCCACCAGCCCGTAGACTGATGGCCCCCACGAGCTCTGTCCTGCCCCGTGAGCCCCTGCCTGCAGCATCACATCTATGATCTCGCTCGCCTCACCCTGGCCGTAGATCCCGCCCTGCACCTCGGCGAAATATTGCCCCGTTTTCCGATCGATAGCCGTCAGTGCGCAGCCGAACTCCTCTATGTCTTGCTCGATGAGAGCCGGCATCAGTTTGAGCAGGGTCAGCCTGCATATCTCTTCCGATATCCTGGCGGGCGGTGCGAGCGCCCTGAACACACCTTCTTCATCCGGTCCGTTGAGGCCGTGCCGCGCGCCAGGGACGGCGACCACGAAGCACCATCCGGGGGGAAAGTCCCTACGGAACACGACTGTCGGCGTCTTACGGAGACCGTGGTCGCCTTTCTTGCGCCCGGCATCGACGACAAAACCGCCGGTCTCGAAAGCCGCGATCCCGACTCCCGATCGCCTTCCCCTCCCCAGGGCGCTTGCCAGGTCGTGCACCTGGGCCCGTACGCCACACACTCTGGCAAGCCCCATCCCGATCGCCAGCGCCAGTTGCGTTCCGGATCCCAAACCCACGTGTTCGGGGATTCTTTCGCGGATCTGAATGGTGACTCGAGGTTCGACCGAATAGAGCTCGCAGAAGCGAACCACATACGCCCGTATCTGTTCTGCATTCGCCCCCTCGACCTCCAGGCTGTCATGGTTCTCTATCACCACGGTCGTCCTTGGAGAATCCAAGGCTACGCCCATGCTTCCGTAGCACCGACCGAAGCCGTCGCTCATATTGGTAAACCCAATATGCAGCCTACCGCCGGTCGCGACGGAAACCCTCATTACTCCGCTGATAGTCGGCGAGCGCATTCTTTCAGAGCATCCTCTATCTCTTCGGGACCCGCAAGAACTCGTATGCCGTCCATCGAGGCTAGCTTTCGCGCATTGTCGATGTCCACCGGCCGGATCTTGAGCTCAAGTTTCTCCCCTCCGGGCAGCCTCGTGATCGTTGTCCCTCCGCGTTGATCGACGGGCATTATGTATATGGGCGTGGCGACCTTGTTTGTCTGTGCCACCGCGTTCGAAATGATAGAATCAGCTATGCCATGAACGATCTTTGCGACCGTGTTAGC
The DNA here is from genome assembly GCA_027493445.1 of Thermoleophilia bacterium. Lineage (GTDB taxonomy): Bacteria > Actinomycetota > Thermoleophilia > RBG-16-64-13 > RBG-16-64-13 > JAMDDA01. The sequence goes on from JAOSKU010000001.1 coordinate 1,078,145, forward strand.
GGTAGCGGGGGCTACCAATAAACAATCAAACCCACCTGTCTGTAACTTACCCACCACGAAAGGTGTATTGGCATCCTCTTCCTTGAGCACATGGTCTGCCATATGTTCTAGCTCATCCCACAGCTTATACCAACGCACAACCTTTACAGCGGCCTTCGAAAGCACTGCGGTTATCCGAATATCCGGGCTCTTCTTCACGGTGGACATCACAGAGAAAGTCTCCGGAAGAAGATCCCCGGATCCCGTAATTCCCCAAGCCAGCTTGAGAGACATGGCATCGGCCTCCTCAGGGGCGCTCACACATTGAGCAGGCGCACAACTCCGACCATCCGGTCCACGACACGACGGATCGACGCCAGGCCTTCCTTGTCGGCTTTCGCGCCTTCCGCACCCTGGTCCTTGGACCACAGGGTAGCACCAAGGTTCGCACCGAAGGAGCCACCACCAACAGGGATCATCTCGTTGATCAGGTAGAAATCGATCATGGAGTGAAGCACGTGCTCCTGACCCCCGGCCCGGTCACCGCCCACGGCGATGCCTGCTCCTACCTTGTTCTGGAAGACCTTCGGATTCTGCGCTACCAAGGCGCGACAGCGGTCGAGGATCGCCTTGAGTTGAGCCGTGATCTGTCCCTGATAGCACGGGCTTCCGAGAATCCATGCATTCGCCCACTGCATCTTTGGATAGAGCTCGACCAGGTCGTCTTTCTGCACACAACCCTGCTGTTTCCTGATGCAGTAATCGCAGTGCCTACAGAACTTGACGACCTTCCTGCGAGCGCTGAAATACTCCACCGCGGCACCATGGTGCTCCTGAGCATAGGTCAGAGCTTCGTGGACGGCGTAGTCTGTGGACTCGAGCCGCGGACTTCCGCAAATGCCCAACACTCTGACACCGGCTTCGGTCATCTCACCACCATTCTGCTTCCGGAGCGACGCCGGATCGGCCTGAGAGGGTGACCAGGAACTGAAACAGTCCCTGGTCACCCTGTTCACATTCGAGCTGCGGGAAACGACACGATCAAACCGGCGAGACAGACGCCGCCTCGGCCGCTACGACTCGTCTCCTCCGCTCTTCAGGCTTGCTATGTACTCATACAGGAAGCCTGCAATCACGGCTCCCACGATCGGGCCGATGATGTAGATGGGGAACTTGCCCCATTCGGTCGCGCCACCCGTCGGACCACCCCAGAGGCTCTCCGCGACCAGTGGGCCGAAGGTACGTGCAGTGTTCATCGAAGCGCCGGCGATAGGGCCGGTCACGATGATGTCCGCCGCCACCACGATGCCGATAGCGAGGCCGGCGAATCCCGCGGGCGCCCTGCGGTCGACCGCGCTCCCCCAAACGGTCAGCGCGAGGAGGAAGGTTGTCACGCCCTCAACCAGGATGGCCTGCCCGTAATTCACGCCGTCTCCCGGCAGCGTGCCGCCCATGCCGGCGTCGACGGCGCGCGTGCCCACGATAGCGATGATCGTGATCGACGCCAGCACCGCGCCGATCAACTGCGCCGGGACATAAACCAAGAGATCCTTGGAAGGGAAACGGCCGGTGGCCCATAGAGCGATGCTCACGGCTGGATTGATGTGGGTGCCGGAGATATGCCCGAAGGCGTAGACCATGATCAGGACGGCGAAACCGAACGAGAGGCCGATAAGCAACAAAGCGGCCGATTCGACGCCTCCGAAGAATACGACCGAGGTCACTACGGAACCCGTACCCAGAAACACCAGAACAAAGGTACCGACCAGCTCCGCAATGGCCCGTTTCATTAGTGTCGGCTGCGGCACAGCGTCACCTCCAGGATAGATCGTCGATGGAGAGTGGTCCGAGTGGGGACCGGGAGACCCTCATCCCGATCCCCACTCGCGCTCACCCGAACCTCAAGTCCACCTAGGCAGTCGTCTCTGGTTCAGACGGCGAGGTGCCACTGGCAGTACCCCTTGGCGCCCGTGCCCAGGCCGGTCGCCATCGGCACATTGCGCTTGATCAGGGAGCACGTAGCACAGTCCTTGCAGCCCCGCACTGGAGCACCCGGCGTACCCGGAGCCGTCGCCACGATGTTCGTCATCAAGGTGGCGGTCGTGCACTCGGGCGTCAGGAAGCAGGGGAAATCGGACAACGTCATCAGCGCCGCGAAGCGCTGCGTGATGGCGCAGGCCGGATACGTGTAGCGCTGCGGGTTCATGATCACGTCGTTGTTGTCAATGGTGCTGAGGTCGACCTCCACACCCTTGATCTTGCCGCCGGCGCCGATCGGCGTAATGTCGAGGATCTTCTCGCCCCGGGCGAGGATATCCATGAAGTCGACATTGTGGAGCTCGTCGGCCTCTCCCCGGTCGGGATGCATGGCGCAGTAGTTGTGGAAGCGCTTGTTCAGCAGGTCGATCACCATCGGGACGGTGAAGCTGTCCTTCCACAAGATGTAGGCGGACGCGCAGGCCGTCGCTCCCGTGGCCATCGAAAGAACGTCGTACACGCTCTTGAACGCGTCCTTCTCGAGACCGCGGCGCAGGGTGTTCTCAAGGACACCGGTCACCGCTTCGTAGATGGCGAAGACCATATCGTCGGCGAACATGTTGTACGCGGACTGAGCGATGTGGTGGGCGACGTCTCCCACACAGTACGCCGGCACGGCGGTGATGTTGGCCGGGTGCACGCCCCCCTTCATGGCCGCGACGATGGTCGGCCGCATCCTGTCCTTGTACTGCTGCATGTACTTGCGAGTGTCGAAGGACGTGTGAGGTCCGTGTCCACCCAAATTGTGGGTGTCCATCAAGTGAGCCTGAGCAGCGGATGGCTCGCGGTAGACGAACTGCAGCATCTCCACCTCGGCCTGCTCGGCCTCGGCAAGCGTCTTCCCTGACTCGATGGCGCCGCGAAGGGCCCCGGCGAGGCCGTAGGACGTGTTCATGCCCCAGGACTTGCACGCCAGAATCGTCTTCTTGTGGTCGGCCGGAATATCCAGGCCGATGAGGATCTGGTTCACCAAGTTGGGCACCGAGCCCACGGACATGGCGAAGTCCACCACGCAAGTCGGCCCGTACATGCCCCCGTAGCGACGCACTGCTTCCCGACCGACCAGAGCCTTGTTGGCCCCGATGGCGTCGATGAACTTCCCCATCGAGGTCTTGAAGGCCGGGTCTTCCTCGTACAGGATCTCGAGGATGGGCGGAGTCTGGTAGTGCTCCACGAAGGGGTCGTCTTCTGGGCGCACGGTGTCAGTGAGGCTTGACATGATGTCGTAATGAGCATTCACCGAGTCCACGTGGAGGGCGATGACCTCCTTGGACTGCCCCTCGGCCGCTTTCATCGAGTTCACAGCGTCGACGTAGGGCTTCGCGTCCACGACCTTGAATGTCCCACCACGATTAGCCTTGTTCACGCCAAACACAGCCTTGGTGGCGCCAACAGCCTCGTCGATCATCTTCTTGTAAAGCGACATCTTTCCCTCCGTCTTCTGATTGACCCGTATGGACTATTCTTGTCTCCAGAAGAGGCGCGGTCGCAGAACCGCCTGCTCAACCCCTCATCAATCATCAGCTGGGCCGCAGTCCTACACCCCCAAAAATCCCAAGCGCGTAACCTACGGTTGGGGACAAAAAAAGCCGATCCCCCTAAGAGTTTCCTCTTGGCAGCTCGGCCGCATTCAAACGGAAATGCTTACAGCCTGGCAGTCCCTTCCGCAGGGTAGCCTATGCTAACTCTTACAGATTTCCTCCTTTACAGAACTGGTTCCATTAGGTAAACTGCATCGATTGCACGCACTCGAGACTTGTCCAACTCGATCGACACCACCTCCCGAGCTTCCACCAGAAGCATCCCGAAGCATGTCATCAACTCATCACACCTGCGTGAGCGAGCTTTGACTTGCGATACAACAAACCCTCGGAAGCTACTTCGTGTCTTTCCTACCGGGTAGCGCGTATCCGTCCATCACACATATCCATATGGTCGGGCGACCATTCGCGGGCTCCCTCCAACCTCCTGATGCGGGCTCCCGACCTGGACATGCCACCGGCGCTCCCGAAATACCACCCCCTTTCTCCGACCCGGTGCCCCGGCAAAAACCAAATAAAAAAGCCGAACCACCAGGAATCTCTCCCGGCAGCTCGGCTGCTCTAAGGCGGAACCTTCCGCAGCGTTGCCGTCCCTTCCGCAGGGTAGCCAATCTCTTGCTAGCCGTATCTTACGAAACCTCCCATGACTTGTCAACCCCCTCGCTTGCGCCTCGCCCAGTTCCATCGGCAGGCTCTGACGCACTCCTGCCTGCGGAGGCGGAGTCAGGTGGAGGACTGCGGGCCAGTGGGGAGCACCGGTCTTGCTTCCTCCGAGGCCAAGCGTTCCCGGGTACTCTCATAGAGAGCCGCTTCGCACACCACATCCACTTCGCGGCCCAACAGGCCCTCGAGCTTGTGAACCATCACCGCGTAGTCCAGGAAAGTAGCGGCAGGCAGAAAGCGCACAACCAGGTCGACGTCGCTATCAGGACCGGCTTCCCCTCGGGCAACAGAACCGAACAACCGGACATCGGTTGCGTGATGCCTCGCGGCGATCTCAAGGATGGCCGTCCATTTCTTTCGGATATCCTCAGCGATGTCCACGAAACCATCCTTGTCTTGCGACTGAAGATAGCTCAGCCAGCGCCCACCTCGAGCAAGATGGGGTTGCCCCGCTTCCATACACGGTGGAGCGCTCCTCGGGAGGCCAGGGCCATGTGCCTCCCTTCCTACTCCCTGGGCCTGACGTAGTCAATACCCGATCCCCCGATACCGAGGGCGGCGGCGGGTCATCCCCCTTCGGCGCAACATTCGTGAGGAAAACCATGCGTGGTTTACTCACATAAAGTGCGTGGAAAGTCTTAATTTGTACCCCCGGAATGCAGTCATGCTCGAAGTACGCCCACGATGCTGGAAGCCCTGAGGAAGATTTCTGACGTAGTCTGGGAACTGCCTGTAACCCATAAGGCAGGGATGCGGGTTCCGGCGCGCATCTACGGGACCGAGAAGCTGCTCCAGGAGATGGACGAGGCCGTCTTCGATCAGATCAGCAACGTGGCCACGCTCCCCGGCCTTGTCAAGCACGCCATCTGCATGCCCGACGGGCACTTCGGCTACGGGTTTCCCATCGGAGGCGTGGCCGCCATGGATACTGAGGAGGGCGTGATCTCCCCGGGCGGCATTGGCTTTGACATCAACTGCGGCATGCGGCTCCTGACCACGAACCTCACCGCCGGCGAGGTGGAGCCCTACCTGAAGTCGCTCGTCGACTTGCTCTTCGGGCGCGTGCCGGCAGGGGTCGGCAGCAGGGGCTCCCTGTCGCTCAGCAGGACGGAGTTCCGGCGGGTATTGGAGGAAGGGGCCCACTGGTGCATCGAGAACGAGCTGGGCCGGCCCGAGGACCTTGCGCGGACCGAGGAGCACGGCCGGATTGCGGGAGCCGACCCCTCCCTGGTCAGCGAGAAGGCGATCGACCGTGGTATCCACCAGGTAGGCACCCTCGGCTCGGGCAACCACTACCTGGAGATCCAGGCGGCCCGACCCGCTGATGTGTATGATCCCGAGCTCGCCCGGGCTTTCGGCATCACCCTTCCGAATCAGGTGGTGATAATGTTCCACTGCGGAAGCCGGGGATTCGGCTACCAGGTGGCCTCCGACTACCTGAAGGTGTTCCTAAAAGTGATGGAGGCGAGCTACGGGATCAAGATCCTCGACCGTGAGCTGGCATCCGCTCCTTTCCGCTCTCCCGAAGGCCAGGACTACTTCGCCGCCATGAAATGCGCCATGAACATGTCCTTCGCCAATCGCCAGGTGATCCTGCATCGGATACGTGAGGTGTTCGCTGATGTCCTCGGCCGTTCGGCCGAGGATCTCGAGATGCACATGGTGTATGACGTGGCTCACAACACGGCCAAGCTCGAGCGTCATCTCGTGGACGGTACGCCCCGCGAGCTGCTGGTTCACAGGAAGGGCGCCACCCGGGCCTTCGGGCCCGGCGCGGAGGATCTCCCCGCAGCCTACCGTGAAACCGGCCAGCCGGTGATCATCGGAGGAAGCATGGAGACGGGCTCGTACCTACTGGCGGGCGTTTCCTCAGGCGATCAGGCCTTCTTCAGCACAGCCCACGGGAGCGGGCGCACGATGAGCCGGACCAAGGCGCGCCGCACCTGGCGCGGAAGAGAGCTCTGGCGCGAGATGGAAGAACGTGGCATCTACGTGCGGACCGCCTCCTGGGCGGGCCTGGCTGAGGAAGCGGGAGCAGCCTACAAGGATATCGACGAGGTCGTCGAAGCCACGGAGATGGCAGGTATCAGCAAGCGGGTGGTTCGCTTCACTCCACTGGGCAACATCAAGGGCTGAGGATCCCGGAGCAGAGCGCAGACTCCCAGCGGTACGCTGTTTCCGGTCGCGAACAGAGATCATCGATGCCATACGAGTTCCTGGAGGACGTAGCCACCGCCGACATCGCCTTCGAGGCCTGGGGAAGCGACCTCGAGGAGGCGTTCTCTGCGGCCTCGGAAGCGACTCTCAACGTGATGGTGGAGGAGCCTGGGGCAGTGCGGCCGCTCGAGACCCGTGAGATCCACCTGGAAGCCGAGGCGGTCGACGTGCTCCTGCTCGACCTCCTCCAGGAGCTCGTCTACTACAAGGACGCCGAGCAGCTCATGTTGCGTGTCGACGACTTGGAGGTGACCGGAGGCCCGCCTTTCCGTCTCGATGCCCTGGCCCGGGGCGAGCACCTCGATCCGGAGCGGCATCGTCCCCGGGTGGACGTGAAGGCTGTGACCCTCCATCGCTTCCGGGTGGAAAAGACCGACCGGGGCTGGCGAGCCTCGGTGATCTTGGATATCTAACACTCGCTTCCGCCGTGAAACTTCTCCTCATCGGCGACATCATGCTGGGACGTCTGGTCAACGAAACCCTCCGGCGGCAGCCGCCGGGCTACCCCTGGGGCGATACCATCGAGGTGTTCCGCAGCGCGGACCTCCGCATCGGCAATCTGGAATGCGTGTTTTCGTCACGTGAGGCCCTACGCTCCGCCCCGTCGAAGCTGTTTCATTTCCTCTCCGACGCCAAGAATGTCGCGGTGCTCCGGGCCGCCTCGATCGATGCGGTCTCGCTCGCCAACAACCACACCCTCGATTTCGGTCACGAAGCGCTGCTCGACACGCTTTCGTTGCTGAGCGTAGAGGGAATCGCCCACGCGGGAGCCGGCCGCAGTTTCGCGGAGGCTTCCGCACCGGCCATGCTGACGGTGGGCCGAGACTCGTCTGGTACCACCAGCGTCGGTCTCCTCGCCTTCAGCGATAACGAGCCCCGTTGGGAAGCCCGCAGCGACCGGCCCGGCGTCTTCTATGTACCGACCGATCCGGGGACGAGCGAGCCGGACGTCTCCTGCAGGCGGTCCGGGAGGCTAGGCGACGCGTCGATGTGCTGCTGGTCTCGGCGCATTGGGGACCGAACTGGGGGTACCGGCCGTCTCCACGCCATCCGCCCTTCGCCCGGGCCCTCATCGATGCCGGGGCCGACATCGTCTACGGGCACTCCTGCCACGTTTTCCAGGGCATCGAGATCTACCGTGGCAAACCGATCCTCTACTCCACCGGGGACTTTGTCGACGACTATGCGGTCGATCCCAAGGAAGGGAACGACCGATCCTTCATCTTCGTGGTCGATGTGGCGGGCCACGCCGTCAGGGGGCTGCGCCTCTACCCCACGACGATCGCCCACATGCAGGCGCGTCGGGCCCGAGGATCCGAAGCCGAAGCGATCGCGGTCACCATGATCGAGCTCTCCGCCGAGCTGGGAACCAAGGCGCAATGGGAGCCAGAGGTAGAGACGCTTCACGTTCCGGTCGTGTGACGCATCCGGGAGCTCGGCTAAGAACGAAGCCTTGACTGCCGCGGCCGCGCTAGACGGCACGATGCGGCGTCCTCGGTCGCGTCCGTAGCGCTGCTACGCCCGCTCTCTGCGTCCTTGCCTCACCCGCACCCAGCGCACCATGAGGGCAAAGCGTCACTCTAGCGCAATAGACGCAACAGACGTAGAATGCATGGCATACTCAAGGTACTTCAGGCCCTACGCCGACCCTGCTTCTGCGGGGAGGAAGAGTGACCGAGCTGCTCCTCACGCCCGGCGAAGCAGCCGGGCAACTGAACGTATCCGTGCGCACCGTGTACGTGTGGATCGAATCTGGGCGCCTGGCATCTGTCAAGCTTTCACCGCGCTGCACGCGAGTGCCGGCCTCGTCCGTCGATGCGCTGGTACGCGCCACGATGCACCAATCCCGGCCCGACCTCTCTTCACTTCTCTGGGACATCGACCCCACCCGCTTCGATGAGGATCGCGATGCCGCGTTCCTGGTTGGGCGCATCCTGGCTGCGGGGAGACCGGAGCACGTAGCCTGGATGTTTCGGCGCTACCCGCGCTCGTTGATCGAGCGGACCATCTTCACCGACAGGCGCCTCCCACGCCGCGTCGCCGAGGGCTGGCAGAATCTCCTCGAGCTCGATGGTGCGCCCGTACGATGACCCGCTTGCACTATGAGGTGCTCGATGCCCAGACGGCAACGGTTTTCCGCCGGCTGGGCAGGTCTCCGGAGCTCAGCGGCTTCTACGTGGCCGGCGGCACGGCGCTCGCCCTGCAGATGGGCCACAGGATCTCACTGGACCTCGACCTGTTCTCCGAACGCCCCTGGTCGCAGGATGTGCTCCTCGCCGCGCTCCGGACCCTCGGTCCGGTGGTCGTCGATCTTCAGAGCGAAGGCACCCTCAACGGTACCGTTGCTGGTGCAAGGATCAGCTTATTCCACTACCCCTACCTGCTCTTGGAACCTCCTCTTCCCACCCCAGAGGGACTGCCGCTGGCGAGCCCGCTGGACATCGCCTGCATGAAGCTGGTCGCCGTCAGTCAACGAGGAAGCCGCAAGGACTTCGTCGACCTGTATTTCCTGCGCGAGACGGGGGTCGACCTCGAGCGTGCACTCGAAGCGCTGCCGAGGAAGATGCCGGGGGTCGAGCACAACCCAGTTCACATCGCCCGGAGCCTCGCGTACTTCGCCGACGCCGAGGCCGAACCCGAGCTGCGGATGCTGATCCCCGCGGCCTGGCGGGATGTCCGCGACTACCACCTGGCCGAATCTCGGAGGCTGCTGCGCACCATCCTCGAGACCTGGTGAGTCGCCGCTGTCCACTTGGGCGTGCGGGCGCGCCCGACCGGGTGAGGCGTCAGCCGGCGTCGATGGCGAGCAGTGTCTGGGCCAGGGTCGTCGCCCGCAAGATGTCAGCGGTCGCCCACAAGGTGAGACCGGCGGAGGCCAGCGCGGCCCACTCCTCCACGGTCACCCAGCGCGCATCGAGGGCTTCGCGGGGTTCAAGGACCGGTGCTGGGGCGGGTTCCGCCACCCGGCAGGCCATGCTGACGGCCACCGTGCGTTCCCCCTTGTGCATGGTGACGTAGGCGTAGCACGGGCCCGCCACCTCCACCCGCAGACCCACCTCTTCCAGCATCTCGCGCTCGGTGGCCTGCACCAGTGATTCCTCCCGTTCCAGCCGTCCACCCGGGGGGGCCCAGATCTCGTCTGTACGGGGAGCCCGAGTCAGCAGCCAGCGCCCCTCCCCGGGCTCGCGGATCAGGCCGACGACGGCCAAGCGGGCGTAGGGGGCTCCTGGATCGTCGGCGATCACGGTGCCGGCCGTGCCGCAGAAGGGTGGCGGCCGACCACAGCGGGGGTGCCCGGCGCGATGGCGACCCGCCGGGCGGCGTGACCGTTCATGCCCCGCTCAGGCCGGCGAGCACACGAACGGCGGTCCCGGCGGCCCAGGCCACCTGCTCGGCGGAGACGTCCATGTGGGTCACAAAGCGTACCCGGGTGTGGTCCGCGGCGATGGCCAGCACGCCCGCCTGGGCCAGGGGCGGCACGACGCCGGCGGCGGTGAGGGCCATGCCCGCGAGCTCCACGATGACAATGTTCGAGTCGACCGGATGGGGGATCTCCAGGCCGGGCACCTCCCGCAGGCGCTCAGCCAGGAGGGCGGCGTTGGCGTGATCGTCGGCCAGGCGCTCGATGTGGTAGTCGAGGGCGTAGAGACAGGCCGCCCCTAGGATGCCCACCTGCCGCATGGCTCCGCCGTACTTCTTGCGGTGGAAACGGGCCTGCTCGATGAACTGACGCGGGCCCGCGATCACCGAGCCCACCGGCGCACCCAGGCCCTTGCTGAAGCACACCGACACCGAGTCGGCCCGGGCGGCGTAGTCGGAAAGCGGTACCCCGGTAGCCACGTGAGCGTTCCAGAGGCGGGCGCCGTCGAGGTGCACGTCCAGGCCGGCCTCACGGGCCGCGGCCACAGCGGCATCCATGGCGGGGAGCGGCCAGATGGTGCCGCCGGCCCGGTTGTGGGTGTTCTCCAGGCAGAGCAGGCGGGTACGGTGGAAATGCTCCTGCCGGGGCCAGATCGCCCGGCGGATGTCGGCCGGATCAAGAATACCGTGCGCGCCGGGCAGGGCTCGCAGCTGTACCCCGGAGAGGGCGGCCGCCGACCCTCCCTCGTAGTTCAGCACGTGCCCGCCCTCGTGGATGAGCACTTCGTCGCCGGGTTGGGTTTGGGTGCGGACGCAAAGCTGGTTGCCCATTGTGCCGGAGGCGACGAACAACGCCGCTTCCTTCCCCAAGAGCTCGGCCACCCGATCCTGTAGCCGGTTGATGGTGGGGTCCTCGCCGAAGACGTCGTCTCCCACCTCGGCTTCGGCCATAGCCCGGCGCATGCCCGGGGTCGGTCGGGTGACTGTGTCGCTTCGCAGATCGACGGGGACGTCATTGGGGGACACGAACAACGCTCCTTGTTTGGAAAGAAGAGAAGACTACCACTCCCTTTGGCGATCGCTCGCCCGGCGATACTCCACCGGCCGGATGCCGGCCACCCGGGCCAGGTAGACGATGCGGGCCGAAGCCTCGAAGGCACTGGTCAACTGGTAGGCTTCCTCCAGTAGGCGGCCGGCGGCGAACAGGCCGTGGCCTCGCAGCAAGCAGACCTTGCAGTCGACCAGGGCGGCGCTGATGAGCTCCGCCAGCTCGCCGGAACCCACGTTCTTCTGGGCGGCCACCACCGGTACCCGGTGGAGCAGGTAGGAGCCCTCGAGGTCGATGGGGATGATCTCGTCCATCTCCAGGGAGAGGGTCACGCCGTGGGGCGGATGGGTATGGACGATCGCTTGCGCCGCCGTACGCTGGTAGACCGCCCGGTGCACCTCGATCTCGCTGGAGGCCAGGGCGATATCCGAGTCGTCGCGCTCGAGGCCGGTCTCGATGAGGTCCCTGGGGCGCAGGTTGCCCATCATGGAACCCCGGCGGGTGATGACCAGCCGGTCACCCACGCGCACCGACATGTTGCCCGCATGGGAGCTCACCAGCCCGGAGAGAAAACAGTCGCGGCCGATATCACGGAACTGCTCGTAGATGGCGCACCTCCCCGGCGAGATGGGCGCCCGCGGCCTCGGCCCGGGCGCGTTCTTCTTCGAGCGTGCCGTCATTCAGGCGGCAGAGAAGAGAGATGCCTGTCCAACCGTTCGCCACGCGAAGGGCCTTCAGTGTCGATTCTATCAGAGGCCCCGGCCACTCAACCGCCGCCGGCGTCGATCTCCCGGCCGGCGGGCGACCCGTGCATGATTCCGCAAACGAACGGCGAAATACCAAGGAATCATGGAACCGCGTCAACCGACATCCTCGCCGGTGGTCTGCCGCACCTGCGGGGCCGAGAACAGGCCGAACCGCCTTTTCTGCGCAAGCTGCGGAGCCTATCTGCAGAGCGAAGAAGAGGACACCTGGGAAAACCTGCCCGCGCCCCAAGCGCCGGACGATGTCGAACCCCCTTCGTTCCTGCGGACCTCCCCCCAGCCGCTGCTGACGCCTGGGGGACCGCTACCTGGGGCCCGCCGCCCGATAAGCCTTCGCCGGCCCCGCGGCGACGAGGTCGCAACACGGCCCTGGGCGTGCTGCTCGCGCTCCTCCTGATCGCGGCCGCGGTGGCCACCGCGGTTGTGGTGTATGTCACCTTCTTCGAGGGCGGCGACGGAGGCGAGGTCGTTCTGACCACCACGACCGCTGCGGCGCCTTCCACGACCACGACGGCCGCCGGTGAGGGCTCCACGACCACGCAGACGACCAGCCCCCCACCCGAGCTCGGCGAGCTCGTGGTCGCGGTGGGCGCCCGCGCCTCGTCGGCGCTGGTCCCCGAAGGAGCCAATACCTATGAAGCCGCCAATCTTCTCGACGGCGACCTGGGCACCTGCTGGAGCGAGGGGGTCGAGGGCTTCGGAGAGGGCGAGTGGGCCCGCCTCGAGCTGGCCGAGCCCACCATCCTGACGGCCATCGAGGTGGCCAACGGCTACCAGAAGGATTCCCGGCGCTTCGAAGGCAACCCGCGAGTGCAGCGGCTAAGTGTGGAGTACTCCGACGGCACGGCCCAGGTGGTGCAGCTCTACGACGACATGGACTTCCAGATCGTCACCCCGCCCCCCAAGGCTACGGAGTGGGTGCGCCTCCGCATCGAGGCCGTGTATCCGGGTGACACGTGGAAGGACACCTCGCTCTCCGAGGTGCGGCTGTACCGGTAGCGAGGCGATGAAGGTTGCCCGGCGGCCCACGGATCGCCCGTGGTGGCCGGGCTTCCCCGTTGAGGCATACGCTCCCCGACCGGCGAAGAGCGGCGCCGGACCTCCCACGGGGCCATCCGGAAGAGGGTGGGGATCGACTGGTCTACTCCTTCTCCGCCGCCCCCCGCCGGATGGCGTTCCGCCCGTACTTCTCGCGGATGGCGTCGAGCTTGAGGTCCAGGTCACGCAGCAGGGGGAGTTGCTGGTCGAAGAGGTCGTCCTGCCAGGAGCGGGGCACCAGATTGGAGAGTCCCACCCCCAGCAGGCGGATGCGGTAGCGACGCTCGCGGGCCGTGCGGAACAGCTGCAGCACCTCCTTGAAGAAGGCTTCGTCGACGTCGAGGGGCCGGCGGAGGGTGTGGGAGCGAGTGTGGGTGACAAAATCGCTGTAGCGGATCTTGACCGTCACCGTACGGGCCTCGAGCTTCTGCCGGCGCAGGCGGCGGCAGACGTCCTCGGTCAGGTGGAGCAGGGTCGACTCGAGGAGGGCGGTATCGGTGGTGTCCTCGTCGAAGGTGGTCTCGCGAGAGATCGACTTCATCAGCTCGCGGGGTGTCACCTGGCGGGGGTCCTCGCCTCGGGCCCGCCGGGCCAGCACCTCGCCCACTTCGCCGAAGGAGAGCCGCAGCAGGTTCTCGGGGATCCGGGCCAGGTCGCCCACGGTGACCACCCCCCGGTCCCGCAGCTGAGCCAGCAGGGAGGGACCCACTCCCGGCAGGTGCTCTACCGGCAAAGGTGCCAGGAAGGCGGCCTCCTCCCCCGGTCGCACCACGGTGAAGCCGGCCGGTTTCTGGAAGTCGCTGGCGACCTTGGCCACCAGCTTGTTGGTGGCCAGGCCTACCGAGATCCCCAGGTCGAGCTCATCGCGCACCCGACGCTGGATGGCACGACAGGTGCGGGTCACCGGCCCGAAAAGCCCCTCGGTACCTGTGAGGTCGATGTAGGCTTCGTCAATGCTCACCTTCTCGACCAGCGGCGAGTACTCCTCGAGGATGGCCTTGAAGCGCCGCGAGTAGACGGCGTAAAGCCTGTGATTACCGGGGAGCACCACCGCTTGGGGACACAGGCGCCGGGCCGTGCGCATGGGCATGGCCGAGTGGACCCCGTACCGCCGGGCGATGTAGTTGGCCGTCGAGACCACCCCCCGCTCCCCGCCGCCCACGATCACCGGCTTCTCGCGCAAGGAGGGGTCGAGGTTCTCCTCTACGCTGGCGTAAAACGCGTCGAGATCTAAGTGGGCGATGGCCCGGTAAGCTGCCTTGGGCCTGCCCGTACCTGCGCCGCTCACGTCGAATCACTCCCCGATGTTGCTGTGCATGAGCAGCATAGACGAACAAACGTTCGTGGACAAGGGATCGAGCGACGCTCCCGGGAGGTCGACGGGCGGGGCGATTCCCAGAACACAGCCGGTTCCTTCCGTTACCTTCTTCCATTCCCGGGGCATACGTTGGAGGGTAGCCAACCAGGGATAGTCGATGGACGGCGGCACCCGAACCAGGGGCAGAGAGATCTTGGAAGAACCGAAAGCCCGCCAGGACCTCGAAAGGCGGCGGGCCGACAGGCGCCGCCGGTCGAGCTTCGTGCTTCGGGAACGCCGCACGGGCTTTGACCGAAGGGCCGCCCCACCACCGACCGCTGCGCATGCCGTTTTGGAGTGGGCCCACGTGCACCTGCGCAAACGCTCGCGGGCGGTGTTCGTGTTGCTCGTGGCGGCCAACCTGCTCAGCCTGGCGGACTACGCTCTCACCCTGCGCGCTCTCGAGGTGGGGGCTACGGAGGCGAACCCCTTCCTGCGCCTCCTCTTTGACATCGACCCGATTTTGACCGGGTTGGTGAAGCTCGTGCTTGTGGTCGGAGCGTCCCTTCTCATCTGGCGTTTCCGCCGCTTCCGCCGGGTGCTCTCGGTCGTGCTGGCCATGGTCGCCCTGTTCGCGGCCACCGTCGCATACCAAGCGGTCTATCTCTCGATCCTCTGACAGGTCGTTTCAGCGTGAGGCCTCGCCGTCGGGTTGCGAAAGGCGTATCGCGCATCCGCCGTGAGGAACCATGCTTCCTGGCGAGGCTCTTGAAGCCGCGGTTGCCTGCCAGCCGGTACAGCCACACGGGCATCGCCGGCTCCGCCGCTCGTTTCATCGCCGCACCGGGCACCCCCTCGCCCCGAGCCAGCGCGGTGGCCGTCAGATCGAGGGCGGTCCGAGCGTTTCGAGCCACCCCGCCGGCCCAGCGAAAATCGGGTTCCCACGCAAAGCGAGCGCAGAGGGCAAGGGCGGTGTGACTCTGCGATTCGTAGCCTTCGGCTACGCCAGCACATACCGGCGGCCCGGCTTCTCGCCACCCTCTCCCCCGCCCTGGATCTCGGCGGCCAGGTCCTCGAAGCCGGGCCGCCCCATCAAGGCGTAGGTGGCCTTCTTGCCCAGCTCGACTCCCGGCTGGTCGTAAGCGTTCACTCCGTAGAGCTCGCCGGCGACCGCCGTGGCCACCTGAAGGGCGTAGAGCAGCTGACCGACGCTCGTGGCATCAACCCGGGGCAGGCTGACGGTGAGTGACGGCCGGCCCCGCTCGGCCAGAGCCCAGGCCGTCGCCTCCTGTTCGGCGCCCAGTAGCGATCCCAACGAGTGCCCACCCAGGTAACCCAAGGAGCCTTCCTGCCCGTAGAGAGACGGAATCACCACCTGATGCGCAAAGCCCTCGACCCGCAGGAAGGTGACCAGCTTGTCGTCGGGACCCTCCATGTAAAGCTGCACCTGGGAGTGCTGATCGGTGGCCCCCAGAGCCCGGATAGGGGTCGTGCCCGCGTGCACCGTCCGGCCCTGACGATCCTTGGCCTTACCCAGGCTCTCCGCCCAGAGCTGCCGGAACCAGTCGGCCACGTCGCAAAGACTGTCTGAGTACGGCATCATCACGCTGAGAGCGCGGTGAAAGCGGGTATGGTGCAGGAACTGCAGCGTGGCGAACAGGTAGGCAGGATTGCCCAGCACGTCGGCGTCGTCGACCCAGGCCTCCATCAGCCGGGCTCCGGCCAGCAGACCCTTCACGTCCAAGCCGACGATCGCCGCGGGCAGCAGACCAACCGGGCTCAGCACCGAGAACCTGCCTCCCACCCCCGGCGGGATCTCGAAGGCCCGGATGCCCTCCGCCCACGCAATCTTCCGCAGAACCCCCGAGTACGGGTCGGTGGTAAACACCAGGTGTCCGGCCACCTGCTCCTCGCCTAGCTGTTCCTGCAGCAGCTTCCGCGCGACGAGGAAGACGGCCATGGTTTCGGCCGTGCTCCCGGATTTCGAGACGACGTTGATGAGGGTGCTGCGCAGATCGAGATGCTCGAACAGGCCGGCCACCGTGTCGGGGTCGACATTGTCGACTACGAAGAGCCGAGGTGCACCTTGGCGCTCCACCCGAGGCAGCAGATTGTGGAAGGGATGGAGTAGGGCCCGCGCCAGAGCGGTGGTGCCTAGCGCGGAGCCGCCGATGCCCAGGACCACGAGGGTCTCGAAGCGCTCCCGCGCGACTTCGCCGAACGTCACCACGTCCTCCAGGTTGCGCTGCAGGAGGTCCATCCAGGCCAGGGAGCCCGCTCGGCGGCGCTCCTCCAGTGCGGCCCGGGCCTGCTCCAAGGGGAGACGCACCGCCTCCAGCAGATACGGTGAGAGTCCGTTCGCACGCCCAAGCGCGCTTTCCATGCAGAGCGTGTAGTCCAACGAGATGCGGTCCATTCCCCCTCCTTATCCGGTGAGCCTCCGGCCGGCTGACGAGCGGTGGCGCCCAGGCGACCTGAGCTACTCGGGTGCCGATCCGCCTTCCCAGCATCTCCATATCGCGTCGTCATATCTTGGGGCGAGGTTCCCCCAATCGTACGGCGAGACCCATGTCCTTTGCCAGTCGGCGCGACGTTGCTGCGCGGCGGGATCGGCCAGGAAAGCGCGCACGGATTGGGCCAGTGCCTCAGCGAAGCGCCCCGGCTCGTAGAGCGCCCAGGAGTGCGCCTCGGGGGGCACGATCTCCGGGTAGCTGAGACGGTGGGGCAGCAGCGGACGGCAGCCGCAGTAGAGCGCCTCCACCACGGCCACGCCGAAGAACTCGTGCAAGGCCGTCGATACCACCATATCGGCCTGCCACAGAAGGGCGGCGTAGTCGGCGAAGCACTGCAGACGCCCCCACTGAACGGTTTGCCCGGCCAGACGCTCCCGAGCCTCGACGAAGATGGCGCTGGGCACACCCTGGTTGGCCCCAGCCAGCGCCAGCCGAAAGGGCAGGCCGGCGTCCTGCAGCTCGTAGAGGCCCCGGAATAGAGTGCCCGGATCCTTGTCGTACTCCCAGCGTTGGTTCCAGAGGATGAGCGGTCCGTCGGCGGAACGACCCCATCGGCCGGACTCCTCCGCGGGCGGACCGCCCCTCCGACCGGGCCGGTAGCCATCGAGACGCCGCAGATCGCAGCCGACCGGCAGCACGGCCGATCGGCCGGCGATCTCATCGAGGACCCAGCTGGGCGCATGGTCGGGCACCGCGTCCAGGACAGCGCGCACCGCCGCCAGGAACTCATCCTGGTGGAAACGCGAGTTGAAAAAGACCCGGTCGGCTGCCAGGGCGGCCGCTATCTGCTTGAAACCATAACCCAGGTCGCGCTCCACCCCGGGGGGCAGAGGATAGGTGAGCTGGTTCTCGTGGAAGTAGAGGACTCGGGGGCGGCCGCCACCACCGGGTCGGTCAGGGACAGGAAGGTAGCCAGATCCAGCATGGACGAAGCGAAGAGCACTTGGGGCGGCGGCTCCAGCGTCACTCGGTCCCTGGCACGGCGGGCCAGACTGAGGGCACCCCCGTGCATACGCCATTTCCAATGCCTGCCCGGAAGGCCCAGCACGCTCACCTGGTGCGAGGAGTGCTGCCGAAAACCGGACAGGAAGTGCGCGTGGGACCCACCGAGATAGGCTTCCAGCGCCCACACCCGCAGGCCTTCAGCGGGTGGGACCAACCAGGGAGGCTCCGCCGGACGGGGGGGCACGCTACTCGAGGACCGGCCGCTCCGAAGACTCCCGCCGCGGAATGATCGCGTGGGCCTCCAAGCGCGCACGGAACTCCACGACGGCCAGCTGGATGCCGGCCACGAACAGCATGTCACCCGTCTCGGCCATGCAACGAATTCTATCGGACGCCGGCCGGCGATGAAAGCGCCCGGAGTGGAGCTTTGGCTCGGAACGGACTCTTGGGGCTGGAGCGACCGTCGCCGGAGGAGTAGGATGGATGTACCAGGGCCGGTCCAGGGCGGTCTGGCCGCCTCAGGGCCGGACTCGGGCGGCGGCGCGGGCTCGCCCCACCGCCAGACGGCGTTCCGTGTGGACAGGGGGTGGTGACATGAAGGTGCAACTGCACGGCATTCCCGAGGAGATCCGGATCGGCGACCTGGTCCAGACGATCCACGGGGTGGGGACTGTCACGGCGATCTCCAAACCAACGAGCGACCGGGATCGGGCCATGCTCGAAGTGGACCTAGGCCACAAGTGGATGTCTACTGACGAGGTAGACGCGATCATCATCAAAGCGGAGGGCGAGCGCCGGCGCAGTCCCGAGATGCACTGGGACGAGCGCGAGTAGAGTTTCCATCTTGCGCCCGGAGGATCTCCGGGCGGCTCGGAGGAACCCTGCGAACGCCTGGAGGCCCTATCCGGGCGATCCGCCGAGTAGCTGAGCGAGCCTCGCGGCCCGCTCGCCCAGGAAGGCCATCTCTTCTTGAAGGGCCGGCCGACTGGCGCCCGGATCCATCAGCAAGTTGATGGCCCGGCTGCACGAGGTACCCACCAGAAACTTGAGTTCCTCGATCTGTCGGGCCCTTTCCTCGGCAGAGATACCGGCCCCGGCGGCCGGCTCGCGATCGCTTACATCCACGTGGGCTTGACCTCCGTGAAGCGACGGTTGCGGAACAGGGGTATCAAGACCATACCCAGCACGAAACCGGTGGTGTGCACCCAGAAGGCCACGCCGCCCGAGCCGGCCAGCCCGGCCGCCAACGTGAAGGTGCCCTGGAAAAGCTGGATCACGAACCAGAAGACCAGCACCACTACAGCCGGGATGACCATGGGTATGAACAGGAAGAAAGGCACCAGCACCAGAACGCCCGCCCTCGGGTAGAGCAGGAGGTAGGCGCCCAGGACCCCGGCAATGGCCCCGCTGGCCCCGATCCCGGGCACCTCGGAGCCGGGCGCCACCAGCACTTGCCCCAGGTTGGCCGCCGCCCCAATGCCCAGGTAGAAGACCACGAAGCGCAGATGCCCCATGGAGTCCTCCACGTTGTTGCCGAAGATGTGCAAGTAGAGCATGTTTCCCAGCAGATGCACCCAACCCCCATGGAGGAAGATCGAGGTGACCAGGCTGAGCAGCACGAGCGCCGAGAGCTGACCAGAGCGGATCATGTCGGTGAAGTCCCGCGGGATATACCCGTAGCTGTAGATGAACTCGACGTACCCGCGTTGGCCAAGGGAGAGCTCATAGAAAAACACAAGAAAATTGAGACCGATGAGGACATAGGTGACGTAGGCGAAGCGCAGCGTGGGGATATTGTCGCGCAGGGGTATCATGTGCGGGCAATTCTATCTCCCTCCGCCCCAGGAGAGAAACGGAGAACCCGACACCTCGTGGAGCGGCAGCTCATGCCACCAATCGGCGCCCAAGTCTCGGCGGCCGGGGGGTTGCCCAATGCGATCATCCGGGCCCGAGCGATCGGTGCCGAAGCCGTACAGTTGTTCCCCAGCAACCCCCGGCAATGGCGGCCGTTCATCTACTCCGACGGCGACCTCTCAGATTTCGGAACCCGCCTGCGTCGGGCCGGCCTCCCGCTCTTCATCCACACCATCTACCTGATCAACCTGGCTTCACCGGACGCCACTCTACGGAAGCGATCTACGGTCGCTCTGACGCAGGCCCTGGTCTTCGCCGCTCGCACCGCGGCCAGTGGGGTTGTCACCCACATCGGCTCCCACCGGGGCGACGGCTTCCGAACCGCCCTCCGGCGAGTTACCCGCGCGATCGAGGAGGCCCTCACCCGGGCCGCCGAGGCCACCGAGCCGCCCATTCCTCCCCTGCTGCTGGAGACCAGCGCGGGAGGAGGCGACTCCCTGGGGCGAAGCCCGGCCGAGCTGGGTGAGCTGGTATCGGCCTTCCCGACCCGGCTGGGGGTCTGCCTGGACAGCGCCCATCTCTTCGCGGGCGGGTACTCTGTGCACACCGAGGCAGGACTTGCCGAGTTGGTCACCGAGCTCCGCCGGGAAGCACTGCTCGAGCGGGTAGGTCTGGTTCACTTGAACGACTGCAAAACGCCTCTGGGATCGTACGCCGACCGGCACGAGAACCTCTGGGAGGGATTGCTCGGACGCGCTGGCCTACGCACCTTCATGGCCCAGCCCGCCTTCCGCCACGTCCCCTTCGTGCTGGAGGTGCCAGGCTTCGCCGGCCACGGCCCCGACTCGCGCAACATGCGCCGGGCGCGCATCCTGCGCCGGGAGGTTTCAGCAGCCTGACGAACCGCAGACCCGAGCGGTGCGTAGACGAGCTCGTCTCCTCTACGCGCTTTCCTTCATCCGACGGATCAGGCCGTTGTAGCGCAGGCGCTCCACCGCCTTGGCCTCGATCTGCCGCACCCTCTCCCGACTGATGCCGAAATGGTCGCCGATCTCGCCCAACGTCCAGGGGTCCTCGCCCGCCAAGCCGTAACGCAGCACCAGCACCGAACGTTCCCGCTCGGGCAGTTCGCAGATGGCCTGCGCGATGTTGCGCAGCTGGATGCGTTCGTAGACCGCGTCGAAGGGTGAAGCCTGCATCGGGTCGCTGATCATGGACAGAAGGTCGGCGGAGTCCCCTTCGGGGTCTACCGAGGCGTCCAAGCTGAGTGGAGCCTCAGCCACGTCGAGCAGAGCTTGCAGCTCGTCCTCGCTGATGTCGAGCTCCCGAGCCACCTCGCCGGGATCCGGCTCCCGACCGAGCACCTGCCGTAGCTCGTGCACTGTACGTTTGATGGCGGAGAGCCGCTCGACGATGTGGACCGGCAACCGCACGGTGCGCCCCTTGTCGGCCAGGGCCCGAGTGATCGATTGGCGGATCCACCAGGTGGCGTAGGTCGAGAACTTGTTGCCCCGGCGGTAGTCGAACTTCTGAGTGGCCCGCATCAAGCCAAAGTTGCCCTCCTGCACCAAGTCGGAGAAGCTGAGGCCCCGGCCGAGATACCGGCGGGCGATCGAAACCACCAGGCGCAGGTTGGCTTCGATCATTGCCCTCCGAGCGGCCTCATCGCCCTCCTCGATGCGCCTGGCCAGCTCCACCTCCTGCTCAGCCGTCAGCAGTGGGACCCGACCGATCTGGTTGAGGTACGTACGGACCGACGACTCCTCGTCATAGCCGTCGTGACGCCCGGCCCTGCGCACGTCGCGCGCGCCCCCCTCGTGATCTCTGGCATCGCCGCCAGTTTCGGTACGGGACGCAGCCGGCTTGTCCTGGTCGTCCCAGGTTTCGTCCCAACCCTCGGAGCCAACACGCCGCGCATGGTTACCGGACATGCTCCCTCACCCGTGCCCCGAGCCGACTCCGAGAGGTGAGCGAGAATCCCCCGCTCGCTTTCCCGGGTAGACGCCGTTTTTCGTATTCGCGCTGGCATTATTCCCGCGCCCTCGAGGGCCTAACCGCGCGTGCACCCTCTCTTGACGAAACGGGCACGAGGAGGGAAGGCAACGGGGCCGGAATCCCCGCTGGTCGGCTGCCCCAAAAGGCGGTCCCGTTCAGGCCCGCCTCAGGAGAGCGGGTGCGGGCAGCCCGGCCAGGCGTGCGATCTCGGCCCGCAGGGCGTCGGTCAGAGCCAGGGTCACTGGTCCGGGGCGGCCGCCCGCCAGCGGGCGGCCGCCCACACCCACCACCGGCATGACGTCGCGCGAGGTCGAGGTCAGGAAGCACTCCTCCGCCGCTTCCAGTTCCTCCAGAGTGAACTCCCTTTCGACCACCGCGATGCCGAGGCCGGCCGCGAGCTCCACGATGTGCCGGCGGGTGATTCCGTTCAGGATGCGGGCGTCGGCCGGGTGAGTCCACACCTCTCCCCCAAAAACGGCGAAAACGTTGGACGACCCTCCTTCGCGCACGACCCGGCCAGCACCGACGAACAGGGCCTCCTGCGCTCCGGCGTCCCGAGCGGTCTGCTTGGCCAGCACAGCCCCCAGCAGGTTGGTCGATTTGATGTCGCAGCGCGCCCACCGGATGTCATCCACCGGGTGCACAGTCACACCGGCCAGGATGGCGTCGACAGGAGAGGGCTCCAAGGGCCTGGTGTACGCAAGCACCGTGGCCCTGGTTTCCGGAGGAAAAGGGAAGTCGCGGGGAGCCGCTCCTCGGGTCACCTGCACGTAGACGGTGCCCTCCCCCACGCCCGAGAGCTGAAGCAGGCGGGGAATGACGACTCCGAGGACGTGGTCTCGTAGAGCGCCGACCATGCGGATCTCGCCCAGGCTCCAGCGGAGACGATCCAGGTGGTCGTCCAACCAGATAAGCTTTCCGCCCGCGATTCTCACCACTTCATAGACGCCGTCGCCCAGCTGGAAGCCGCGGTCCTCGACCCCCACCCGTCCCTCGGTCAGAGGCATGAACTCGCCATCCAAGTAGAGCATCTCGGGCACCTGTCCAGACATGGAACTCGCTTCAAGATGAAGCCTTGGCCGCCGTGACCGCACTGGGCGGCGCGATGCGGCGTCCTCAGTCGCGCCCGTAGCGCTGCTACGAGCGCTTCCTGCGTCCTTGCCTTGCACTCGCCCATCGCGTCCTGACGGCGAAGCGTCATTCTGAAACGAGTTCTTGGCCGGCTTTCGCCCCTCTCCGTGCACCGCAACCTCCTCTCGTCGGATGGTCCCCGTCCGGCCTGGTACTCTGTAAACCATGGAACTTCCGTCGCCGGCCCTCTACCGCAAAGCCGATCCGGCCGACATCGGAGCGGTGCTCCCGCTCCTGGTCGAGATCATGACGCATCACGGCGTCGCACCGCCCCCCGAACCGGCGCTCAGGGACATCGTCGACCAGGTGCTGCGCTCCCCTGACCACAGCCTCCTCTTGGCCGAACTGGACGGCGAAGCGGTGGCCCTCTGCGCCCTTCTCTTCTCGCTCAGCACGTGGTCGGCGGGTCCGGTCTGCGAGCTACAGGACGTGGTCGTGCGGCACGATCACCGAGGCCGGGGCGTGGGCCGCGGACTCCTGGCCGCCGCCACCGAGCACGCCCGAGCGCGCGGCTGCAAGCGACTGTTCCTCACTGCCGAGGCCTTCAACTTGCCGGCTCACGCCTTCTACCGTGCGAGCGGCCTGCAGGAGAAGACCGTGCTCTACTTCGAGGCGCCCCTCGACGGCGGCCTTCCGGCAGCCGGTCGGGGCGAAGGCCGGCCGTCCACGGCCGCGCGGCCGAAACCGTAGCCCTTCGTCCACCCCCGGCAAGTCAGTGGTCGGGTCACACCCACCGATACGGCCGGCGGGTCGCCTACTTCCGGTTGAACCTCAGCCGGCAGGTCACACCCTCCACGACCTCGCCCGCGTCAAAACCCGCATCGCGCAGCCGGCACTGAATGTCGGTGACCGTGAGGTCATCGAGATCCTGGAACATATCGAACTCGACAATGCGGTTCTCAAGGTCTGCTCCCACGAACACGGCGCCCGTGATATCGCAGATGATGTCCTTGACCTGCTCGATCTGCTCGCTGGTCTCCAGATTGGCGATCCTTAGATCTTCCCTTCTCATGCTCACCTCTCCTTCCGAGGCCACTGCCGGTTCCGCGCGCCGGCGGTGCGATGCTACCGCCGCGCCCCGCCCCGCCCGGTCTCACCCGGGCTCGATCAGCCGGCGCCGCCCGTATGCCGCCGGAGCCCGGTTGGCGAGAGAGGGTAGGGAGCCCCGCACCTTCTCCAACCTGTCCAGGTCGAGATCGGCCAGGGCCACGCCTTCGCCGTGGCCCACCTGCGCCAGCACGATGCCCCAAGGGTCGACGATCATACTCCGGCCGTACGATTCCAAGCCGGGCTCGTGCCGGCCGAACTGGTTGGCGGCCACCATGAACACCTGGTTCTCGATGGCACGCGCCCGCAGCAGCACTTCCCAGTGATCCTTACCCGTGCTCAACGTGAAGGCCGCCGGCACCGTCACCACTCGCGCCCCGAGCTCGGCCAGCCCCGCATACAGATCGGGGAAGCGGATGTCGTAGCAGACAGTCAGCCCCAGCACCAGGTCGCCGCCGGCAGCACCCTCTTCGGCCGTGCCCCGAGGCAGGCCGGACACCCGCACGGCCACCACCTCGTCCCCCGGCCGGCAGTCGTCGCTCTCCCGGTACGCGTGGCCGCCCACATCCACATCGAACATGTGGATCTTGCGATAGCCGGCCAGCATGCGCCCGTCGGGCCCGAAGAGCACGGTAGTATTGTAGGTGCGCTCCTCGCCGGGCACGGCCTCCCAGATGCTGCCTGCCACCACGTACACTCCGTTTTCGCGGGCGGCCTCGCCCATGGCGCCCAGTACTGGTCCGTCCAGGGACTGCTTGGCCGTGGCTACCCCGGGACGCCGGCCCAGGTAGTGGAACTTCTCGGGGAGCACCAGCAGCTCGGCTCCGCGCAACGCCGCCTCCCGCACCAGCCCCAGAGCTTTACGCAGGTTGGCGCCGACATCCTCCCCGGAGTTCATCTGCAGGACCGCCGCGCGGATTATTCGGCTCATGCTGCTCTCACCTCCTGGTCGTGGTGCCCCGTGGCTCCCCGGCCCCTCGGACCGACTTGCCTTTTTTCGCACGTTTCGCCGAAAAGCTCTCGTGGGATTCTTGTGGGAGACGATACACTAGCGGAACGGGCGTTACACGCCTGCCCAACAGGAGGCGCAGCCCGTGGACTCGAGGAGGAGACCCATGTGCCTGTCCATACAGCGCCAATGCTCATGCAGCGCCGACGTCGCGAGTCTGTTCCATACGAACTCCGTCCTACCCGAAGAGGTCGTAGTGGCAGTGCACTGCCCGTCCTGCAGCGACGCCGTGGACTTCGACCAGGCCACCATGCTCCGCGACAACGGCTGGATCATAGAATACGATCTCGAGCTGGCCGCGCAGCACCTGCGCCGGTTCGGGATCGACCCCCAGACTCTGACCCCCGAACGCATCTTCGACGAGGGTTACTCGACGTGGAAAGGTCTGACTCCAACGGACGCGTACCAGAAGTCCATGGAGCTGCATGCCCTCTGGGCCGAGGCCGAGGGGGATAGGCGCAAGTACTTCGAAGACATGAAGAAGTGGACCATCGAGCGCACGCAGCGGCTGGCCGAGGCGGGATGGCGTAAGGCCCAAGCCGCGCTCTGAGCCGCCCAGGGCGGCCTGGGGGCCGGGGCTTCGTTTCGAGCCGAGCGCCCCAAGCTCGGTTCGGAATGACGCTTCGCCCTCAGGATGCGCTGGGTGCGGGCGAGGCACGGACGCAGGGAGCGGGCGTAGCAGCGCTACGGACGTGACCGAGGACACCGCATCGCCCCGCCCAGGGCGGCCTGGGGGCCGGGGCTTCGTTTCGAGCCGAGCGCCTACCTACTAGAGCCTACTCCTCCCGGTCGCGCAGGAAGGGCGGAATATCCAGGTCTTCGTCCTGGGCGGACCCTCCACCCGGCTCGGCGGCCTCGATGGGCGCTTCGGCGAGGGTCTCCGGCTCCGCGGCGCCTTGCTCCAGTGGAACGACCTTCTCGCGCGGTGCCGGGTCGAAACCGGTGGCCACTACGGTCACCCGCAAGGAGTCGCCAAGTTTCTCGTCGACCACGGCTCCGAAGATGATGTTGGCCTCGAGGTCGGCCGCCTCGTTGACGATTTCGGCTACCTCGTTCACCTCGAAAAGGGAAAGGTCCCCCCACCGCTGATGTTGAGCAAGATACCCCGAGCTCCCTCGATGGACGTCTCGAGCAGAGAGGAGTTGATGGCCTGATCGGCCGCCTTCTGAGCCCGCTGCTCGCCGCGGGCGGCGCCGATGCCCATATGGGCCGTGCGCGCACCCGTCATGATGGTGCGCACATCGGCCAGGTCGAGGTTGATGAGCCCAGGAACGGTAACCAGGTCGCAGATGCCCTGCACACCCTGCCGCAACACGTCGTCGGCCAGGCGAAGCGCGTCGATCATGGAGGTGCCCCGCTCCACCACCTGCAGGAGCTTGTCGTTGGGCACTACGATGACTGTGTCGGCCTGCCGTCTCAACGTCTCGATGCCCTCGCTGGCCTGGCTCATGCGCCGCTTTCCCTCGAAGGCGAAGGGCCGAGAGACGACCCCAATGGTGAGGGCTCCCAGGCTCTTGGCGATCTCGGCGATGACCGGGGCGGCACCGGTCCCGGTGCCGCCGCCCTCGCCGGCGGTGATAAAGACCATGTCGCTGCCCTTCAAGACAGACTTGATCTCGTCGTAGGCTGCGGCGGCTGCCTCGCGGCCCACCTGGGGGTCGGAACCGCCGCCCAGACCCTTGGTGAGTTCACGACCAATGCGCAGCTTATGATCGGCGTCGCACCCCTGGAGCGCCTGGACGTCAGTGTTCACAGCCACGAACTCCACGCCTTCCAGGCCGGCCTCGAGCATACGGTTGACCGCGTTGGTGCCTCCACCGCCCACCCCGACCACGCGGATGACCGCCGGGAAGCTGCGTGAGGGGTGGATCAGCTGCCGCCGCCCAGCCAGGCGCTCCGGAGCTTCGGGCACCACCGAGTGTCGCAAGGCTGCCTTCCCGGCCTCTTCCGCCCGAGGTTGATGCTCC
Organism: Thermoleophilia bacterium; assembly: GCA_027493445.1. Taxonomy (GTDB): domain Bacteria; phylum Actinomycetota; class Thermoleophilia; order RBG-16-64-13; family RBG-16-64-13; genus JAMDDA01. The sequence continues at coordinate 1,104,550 of JAOSKU010000001.1, forward strand.
GTGGCCCGGAAGAGCGACCCGAGCCCGCTGTTCTTCATGCTAGATTTTCTTTCCATTCAGCACCTCTCTGGCCAGCGAGCGGTAGGCTTCTGCGGCGTCACTGTGCGGGGCGTATTTCAAGACCGAGGACCCCTGTACAGGTGCTTCGGCGAACTTGATCGTCTTCCTGACCACGGTGTCGAACACCAGGTCGCCGAAACTGGTGCGTAGAATCTCTACCGCCTCGCCGCCGTGGAGTGTCCGGGAATCGAAAAGGGTGGGCAGGATCCCGGCGATGTGGACCTTGGAGTTCAGGTTCTCGCGCACCAGCTCCAGCGTACGCTCCAGCTGGGCGAGACCCCGGAGCGAGAGGTACTCGCACTGCACGGGTACGATGACGGCGTCGGCTGCAGTCAAGGCGTTGATGGTCAGGAGCCCCAGGGATGGCGGGGAGTCGATGAAAACGTAGTCATAACGGTCGCGCACGCCCAGGAGCGCCTTGCTGAGAGCCCGCTCCCGACCTATGACCGAGGCCAGGGCCAGCTCCGCCCCGGCAAGCTCGATGCTGGACACCGCCAGGTCGATCTCCCGCGGGTGGATGACCTGCTCGATCTCCATCCCCTGGACGAGCACGTTGAACATGCTCGGATAGGTCTCGTCAGGATCGAGCCCCTGGCTCATGGTCAGGTTGCCCTGGGGATCCATGTCGACGCCCAGCACCCGGTATCCGAGCTCGGTGAGCGCCACGCCCAGATTGAGGGTCGAGGTAGTTTTGGCCACCCCTCCCTTTTGATTCGCGAGGGCAACAACCCGCGCCAAAGGACGTCACTCTCCTCCCGCGCCGCTGAGGCGCACGCCGTTCAGGCCAAGTATACGTTTTCTACGTGTTCGGGCCAAACGGCAGGAATCCTTGCATGCAGCCCGGTGGAAGTCCGTATCACCCGCGACGGCGAGTCCCTCGGTCGCGTCCGTAGCTCTCTCCCTGCGTCCTTGCCTCGCCCGCACCCAGCGCACCCTGACGGCGAGGCGTCATTCCGAGCCGAGCTTCTGGAGCTCGGCGGGGCCCGAACGCGTCCCTGTGAACGCCCGCAACTCCCGCAGATAGGCCATGTTGTCGGGTACGCGCTCCCAGCCGCGCGTGAGAAGGAAGCCCTCCAGACGGTGCTTGGGGTTGGGTGGTAGCCGGTTCAGCCGATAGAAGCGGCGGTGAGCTCCCATGGTGGCCTGCTGGAGCTCCCACGGGGTCATCTTCTTGGGCCAAAACACCACATGGTGGCCGTCGTAGAGGCTCCAGTTGTTGGTGAAAATCCGCCCTTCTCGCCGGAGCTTGTCCGTTTGTCGGGTCCCCGGTAAGGGGGTCAGGATCAGGAACTGAGCGGAGCTGATGTCCGTGGCGATGGCAAAGTCGACGGTGTTATCGATCGATTCGAGCGTGTCGGTGTCGGACCCGAATACGAACATGCCGTGGGTCTTAATGCCGTATGCGTGCAGCGCCTCAAGACCTCCCCGGATGTCATCGAGGCTCTGCCGCTTGTTGAACGCGGCCAGCGTCTCGGGGTTCGCCGACTCCAGACCCAGGTAGACCAGGTAGCAGCCGGCTTCGGTGAGCAGCTTCAGCAGGTCGTGGTCAACCCGGCCGCCCTTGTAGACGGAGTCCACGCGGATCTGGGCCGAGAAGGGCACCTGCAGGCCCTCGCGGATCATCCGAGCCAGCAAGGCCTTGGTGCGCCTCTTCGACAGCATGAAGTTGTCATCGTAGAAGAAGATGCTCTTCGGGTTTTCGGCCTTGAGCGCGCGCACCACCTTCTCCTCCGGATCGGTGCGCACTCGCCGGCCGAACATCATGATCACAGAGCAGAACTCGCAATCGTGCGGGCAGCCGCGTGAAGTCAGGAAGGGGGTGGGGTTGATCTTCTCGCGGAAGTCCACCAGATCCAGATCGGGTACCGGCAAGGCGTCCAGCGAGTCCAGCAACGGCCGGGGGGAATTGTGCACCACGGTCCCATCGGGGGCCCGGTACGACAATCCCAGGATGGAATCCAGGGGCCGCCCCTTCTCCAGGTGCTCGAGGAGCTCAAAGAGGGCCTCCTCTCCCTCGCCGCGCACGACATAGTCGCAGAACTCCAGAGCCTCGTCGGGCTCGAAGGTCACATGCGGTCCCCCCATCACCACCGGGACTCCTGCCTGCCGGGCGCGCTCCGCGTAGCGGTAGGCCTTCATCGACGTAGATGTGATGGTGGAGATGCCCACCAGATCGCTGGTGAGGACGCGGGGCCAGTCGACCTCCCCCAATGTCTCGACGTGCACCCGCACATCGTGTCCCCGGTCGCGGGCCATGGCCCCGAGGAGGGGGAGCCCGAGCCGCACCTGCTTGACGAAACTGTATATGTGAAACCCAGGAGGCGCCGGCTCAACCAGCGAGATCTTCACATTCTACCCCCGGTCGGATAGAGCTCACCCCGTCACGATACGCCGGGAGACCCCGCACGACAACCCTTGACCCCATCGGAACCGGCCACATCGACGGTGAAGGCCGGGGGGATGGTCTGCACGACCACCGTGGCGTCGCTCCCCAGGCTCTCGCGGGCCATACGCACCGCGGTCGCCGCGTCGGGGGCGGCCTCGAACCCCATCCGCCGGACCACCTCGACCTCGACCGCACCCGCCGCCACCACGGTCCCCACATGCTGGAGCGCCCGAGTCATCCAGTACCAGGCGAAAAAGGGGTGCGCCGGGTGGTAGGCGTAGGCGAAGCGGTAGGCATCCACCAACGCCCGGTCGGCCAGGAACGAAGGCTCGTGCTCCCGCTCCATCTGCCGAGCGTCGCGGGTCAGCGGCAGCACGTCGTCCCAGAAACGCTTGTACGAAGGATGATGTCGAGGATGGAAGCCCGGCCTGAACGGGTTGACCAGCACCACCCAGCCGCCAGGACGCACGAGAGGGCGGCCCCGGCCGAACTGGAATGCGTATCCCAGTCCCAGGTTGGCCGCCAGTACGGGGTTCATGTCTGAGTGGACCGCGTACGGGCTCTGGTCAGGCAGCCCCAACACCAGGATGTCGGCCTGCTCGTCGACCCGGGCCCGCGCCCCGCGCAGGCGCTCGCGAGCGGCCGCATGCACCGGCTCCACCGCCCCCGCCCAAACCCCGGCCGCCTGGTAGAAACCGCGCATGGCCCGGCGGGCTCTCTGCCGGACCCGGCACGGAAGACGGCACGCAGGCCGCAGCGGCCAGGGCAGTCCGGCCCGGTGAACATCGAGCAAGCGCCAGGGCCCGGCCCATAAGCGGTTGTTCATTACCGTTTCCACCTGGAACACCGGCACCCGGGCACCAATGTGCCGCCCGATCTCCCACAGCTGGTGGTGCATGCGCGAGCACTCAGGATCCATCAGGGGGCTGGCCGCCTGCACGGCACCGGCGTGATGCTGGACGATGGAACGGTAGGTAGAAAGCCCGCAGGACAGCGACTTGTGACCTCCGTTCATCTCGGTCCAGGGCACCCCCACATAGACCACCAGGTCAGCCTCAGCCACGTGACGGCTCACCTCGACCAGCAGGCCCGAGGGGGTGCGTCCCAGGCAGACGCTACCCTCTGGATCCTCGGCATCGTAGCAGAGTAGCCTGTCGCCTACGCCGTCGGCCAGCCGGCGACCCACCAGCGACAGCAGCTCGCGCCGCGTCCACTGCCGGTGGAGTCCGTTCGCGCATACCAAGTTGAGCTCGCGGTCGCGGACGCCCGCGGCCCGCAGGCGGCCCACCACCCGTTCGAGCACCACCCGCCGCGGGTCGAACAGGGGCGGCGGCAGAGGCAGACAGGGATCGTCGAAGGCCACCGTCACGCGCGCGCCCCGGCCCGCCAGGCGCTCGAGAGGGGGCATGCCGAGCGGCATAGACAGGGAAGCCTCGACTGCCGCAGGGAAGTCGGACAAGGGCTCCAGGGGAGGGGGCGGGTCAACACGCTCGACCGGTCCGGGCAGGCGGACCTCGACCAGGTCGTCCCCGGCCATGAGCACCAAGCGAGGCTCGTGGGTCACGCGTCGCCGCCGGCCGACCGCCGAGGCATGGTCACCCGGAAGACGGTGCGCCGATCGTCGGGCACGAGCTCCACCGAGCCTCCCAACACCTCGCAGATCTCCTTGACCAGGGACAGTCCCAATCCGGACCCCTCGGTACGCCGGCTGGAACGGCCCCGGTAGAAGCGTTCGAACAGCCGGCGGCGATCCTCCTCCGTCAAGCGGGTGCCGGCGTTCAAGACCGTGAGCTCGAGTTTGGCCGCATCCCCGCCCAGGAGCACGTCCACCGAGTCGCCCCCCGTACTGCACAGCGTTGCGCAACAGGTTGCCCACTACCTGGCGGAACATGTCGGCGTCCGTTACCAAGATGGTGTCGCCTTCGTGATGCACGATGATGCGACCTGGATCCGCCGAGCCTGCTTCGACCAGGGCTTCCGCTTCCTCATCCACCACTCTGCCCGCGTCCACCGAGCCCAGGTTCGGCGTGAACTCCCGAGAATCAAAACGGGAGAGGGTCAGCAGCGAGTCGACCAGGCGGCGCAAACGACCGGACTCCCGGTAGATGGTGGCCGCGGAGCGCCGCCGCTGGTCGGGAGTGGCCGCCGTACCATCAAGCAGAGCCTGCGAGAAGCCCTGGATGGAGGTCAGCGGTGTGCGCAGCTCGTGGGCCGCCGAGGCGACGAACCCCCGCAAAGAGGCCTCGCTGCGGAGCACCTCCCGGCGCATGTGCTCCAGGCTCGCCGCCAGCTCGTAGACCTCACCCGGATACTCGCCGGCGACCGGCTCCGCGTGCGTGCCGGCAGCCATGCTCCTGGCGGAGGCAGAAAGACGTCTCAGCGGTCGGGAGATCCACGCTCCCAGACCAAGCCCCACCAGCACGGCCAACCCCACGCCCAGGACCCCAGAGAGCAGGAGCACGCCCAGCAACCCCCTGCGATCGGACACGGCGACGGAGGTGGGTAGGGTCAGCACTACCAGCACCGTGCCTTCGGCGCCCAGGTCCGCCGGGGCGACCGCCACGATCAGGCGGGTATCCCCCTGTTGCCGGTAGGTGGTCGCCGCGGGGGCCTTTTCGGCCAGCCGGTTGACCTCTGGAAGCAGCTGGGTCGCCAGCTCGCCCTGCGTCCTCGGAGGGCCCGAGGCCGCCAAGACGCTGTCCCCGCGGAAGATGGTGATGCCCGCTCCCTGAGGGAGCACCTGCACATCGACCTGAAGGAAGGCCTGTAGAACGCCCCGGGCTCCCACCGGACGGAACTGCACCTGGCTCCACACAACCGAGACCTGGTTGGCGACCTCGATCGTGTGCGCCAGCATCTGCTCCTGCTTCTGGCGCAGGACGTAGCTCCCCAGAAAACCATAGAAGAGAGTGCCCACGGCCAGCAAGGTCAGCACCGAGACCCCGACCAGGGCCAGGGTGACCCGGCGCCCGATGGATCCACCGGAAGGCTGAGGCCCGGCGGGCTCCGCGGTCCCGGAGGGAGCGGTCATCCCGGAGGGCTTCCCGGCCCGGTATCGGATGACGGGCCGTCACCCCCGGGGCGGGCAGCCGGATCGGCCCGATAACCCAGCCCCCACACCGTCTGGATGATCACAGCCCACGGACCGAGCTTCTTGCGTAGCTGCCGGATGTGCACATCGACCGTGCGGGCGTCGCCGTAGAACGTGTAGCCCCACACCTCTTCGAGCAGCCTCTCGCGGGAGAGGGCGATCCCTCGGTTGACGAGCAGGTAGTGGAGAAGGTCGAACTCCCGGGGGGTCAGGTCGACCTGCACATCCTCCACCTTGACGATCCGCTCACTGGGCAAGAGACGCACCTCGCCCAGCACCTGTACGGCCGGCTCGGCGCCCGAGCCCACGCGGCGCAGCACCGCCCGCACGCGGGCCACAAGCTCTCCGGGGTTGAAGGGCTTGGTCATGTAATCGTCGGCCCCCAGCTCGAGGCCCAGGATCTTGTCCTGGTCGGCATCCTTGGCCGTCAGCACGATCACCGGAATCTCGGAGTCACGTCTGAGCTGCCGGAGGAAGTCAAGACCGGAGCCATCGGGCAGCATGAGGTCGAGCACCACCAGCAGCGGAAGGTGGGACGCGACCAGCTCCGTGGCGCCGGCCACCGACGCGGCCGCCGCGACCGCATATCCCTCGCGAGCGAGGTAGAGCTGCAGGAGCTCCGAGATCGAGGGGTCGTCCTCAACCACCAGGATGGTGCCGAGCTCGCCTTCCCGTCTGGACGTCACTGCCTCCTCCCATCGCCGGTCGGCTTCTTCGCGAGTGTCCATCGATAGATCTCAGCTTTCATCTTATTCGGCGGAAGGGTGTCCTGGAAGGGGGGCTGCCACCAGAGAGGGTGGCCCCGCCGGGTGAACGGCGGGGCCGATGCGAGGGAGGGGAACAAGATAGGAGGTCGATCCCCGGGCAGGGTGCGGGCACCCGCCTACTGCACAGATGTGGCCGTTGTGCCGGTGGTGTCGGTCGAAGTACCCGGGAAGTACTTGCCCACCAGCTCGCGGAGCTGCGAGGCCGTGCTCTGCAGGGCCTCACGAGCCGCCTGCAATGCCTCCTGCTGATCCTTGGCCGTGCTCGTCAGCTCGTCGAGCTTCTGCTGGTCGTCGGCGGTCATCTTCTCACGCACCAGTTGGAGGAAGGCATCACGGCGCTCCTCCATGGCCGCCTGCCGGTCCGCCCTCTGCTGCTCGAGCTGGGCCTTCTGCTCGTCGGTGAGCTCAAGGCCACCGAAAGGACCGCCCAGCCCCCCGCGGCCGCCGTGGCCACCGGGGCCGAAGCCCAATCCTTCCATGAATCCTATGGCCGGAAGGGCCGACGTGTCGGCCGACGTGTCGTCGCCGGTCTGCGCCCACGCCACCGCCCCGAACGCTAGAACCAGGACCAGTGCGGCCACCCCGACCGTCCACTTGTGATGCAACCACCTATTCATAGACTGCCCACCTCCTCGGGCCCTCGGGCCTTCGGTCGTTGAATACGCTCTTAGGGTCCCCCGGCCTTGTGAGCGAAGTATGAGGAAACCCGGAGGATTCGGCGAAAACCAAGTTACAACGCACGACCGCGGGGATACCTGTACCAGAAGGCCTGGCGCCGCCCAGTGCTGCCCGGCGGCCGGGGTTTCGTTTTTCAACGGGCTCCTAGGTAGCCCCTTTCCGGAAGGAGACATGGTGCCCCACGACAAGAGGACGACCCCGGGCGGGAGCCTCGATCTGAAGCGCCTCCCCCTGCACCAGGAGCACCGCCGGTTGGGAGCGAGACTCGCTCCCTTCGCCGGCTGGAGCATGCCCCTCGCCTACAGCTCAATCATCGACGAACATCTGCAGGTGCGGCGCGGGGCCGGCCTTTTCGACGTCTCCCACATGGGGCGCCTGTTCCTGAGCGGGGCGGGGGCCCTCGAGACGATGCAGGGGCTGGTGGCCAGCAACCTGCGGGGACTGGCCGTGGGTGAAGCCCGTTACACGGTGCTCCTGACTCCCTGGGGAGGTATCCAAGACGACCTCATCGCCTACCGCCGGGAAGACGGCGTGCAGCTGATCGTCAACGCCTCGCGCACAACCGCCGACCGAGAGTGGATAGAAAAGCACCTGGTGGGCGACACCACCATCGACGACCTGACCGAGCTGACCACACTCTTCGCTCTCCAGGGACCAGAGGCTCTTGGGATCCTCAGTCGGCTGGCCGGTCCGGCGGCCGTCCCCCCCGGGCCATTCACCTTCCTACGGGCCCAGGTGGCCGGAGTGGAGGCCACGGTCATGCGGACTGGATACACCGGCGAGGAGGGTGTGGAGCTGCTGATCGATCGGGCCGACGCCCTGACCCTGTGGCACGACCTGCTGGCCGCGGACGCCGCCGGCACCGTGGCCCCCTGCGGGCTCGGAGCGCGCGACACCCTGCGCCTGGAGGCCGCGTTGCTCCTTTACGGACAGGACATGACCAAAAACACCACCCCTTTCGAGGCCCGCCTGGGCTGGCTCACGGACCTGGAGCGCCCCGACTTCGTGGGCCGCGCGGCTCTGCTCGAAGCCCGGGAGCGGGGCCCCGAGAAGCTGCTGATCGGCCTCTCCACCTCGGCGCGCACCATCCCGCGCCCGGGGACGAGATCGCCGTGGGTGACCTCGTCGTGGGCAAGGTCACCTCGGGCTCGGTGAGCCCCGTGCTCGGCCACCCCATCGCCCTGGGCTACGTGCTGCCGCAGTACAGCCAGGTGGGAAGCGAGGTCCTGCTGCTGGTCCGCGACGCCGAGGTGGCGGCCACCATCGTAGAGCGGCCCTTCTACCGCCGGGGGTGACCCCAGTACCCGCGCAGATGCCCCGCCCCGCGCGCGGCGTGCGGCCGGCCATTCCGAGAGCACAGGCATCAGCCCCCGGTGAGGGGCCGGCCCTCGACGTCCGTCCCCGCGGAGGAGAAGACGCATGAGCTACCTGCCCCACACCGACGCCGATCGCGAAGCCATGCTGGCCGCCATCGGCGTCTCCTCTATCGACGACCTCTTTGCGCCGATACCCGCGCAGCTGCGCGCCGGCAAGCTCGACCTCCCCCCCGGCCTCTGCGAGGCCGAGGTGCGAACCCGGTTGGAGACGCTGGCCGCCCGCAACCAGGTGTGCGGCTCGGCCTCCTTCCTGGGGGCGGGCTGCTACAACCACTTCGTACCCGCGGCCGTACGGGCCCTCATTGGCCGGGCCGAGTTCCTGACCGCCTACACGCCCTATCAGGCCGAGGTCTCCCAGGGGACCCTGCAGCACATCTTCGAGTTCCAGACGGCCGTCTGCGAGCTGACCGGCCTGGAGGTGGCCAACGCCGGCATGTACGACGCTCCGTCGGCTCTGGCCGAGGGGGCTTTCCTGGCCCTGCGGCACACCCGCCGGGAGAAGCTTGTGATCTCGGCCGGGGTGCACCCCGAGGCTCGTCAGGTGGTAGCCACCTACGCGTCGGGACCCGGATTCGCGATGACCGAAGTCGGCCTTGACGCGATCTCCGGGCGCACCCGGCTGCCCGACCCGAACCAGCTCGCCGGTACGGGCGCCTTGCTGGCTCAGCAACCCAACTTCTTCGGAGTGATCGAGGACCTGACCCCCCTGGCGGAGGTCGCCCACGCCGCCGGGGCCATGCTGGTGGTCATGCAGAATCCCATGACGCTGGGCCTGCTGGCCACACCCGGTTCCCAGGGAGCCGACGTGGCCCTTGGCGACGTGCAGGTCTTCGGCAGCCCCATGAGCTTCGGTGGGCCCTCGGCGGGGTACCTGGCCTGCCGGCAGGAGCTCCTACGGCAGCTACCGGGGCGCCTGGTGGGGCAGACACTCGACCTCGAGGGGCGGCTCTGCTACGCGCTCACACTGCAGGCTCGCGAACAGCACATCCGCCGGGCCAAAGCCACCTCGAACATCTGCTCGAACCAGGCCCTGAATGCGCTGGCGGCTACCGTCTACCTGGCCCTCCTGGGGCCGGCCGGCCTGCGCGAGCTGGGCGAGGTGTGCGTGCGCCGGGCCCATTATCTGCAAGCGGGCCTGCTCGGACTGCCCGGTGTTCAATCCGCCTACTCTGGGCCCTTCTTCCATGAGTTCGCCCTGCGCCTGCCGGGCAACGCGGCCGCCTTCGCGGAGGCCATGCGCGCCCGCGGGGTGGAACCGGGCGTGCCCCTGGGCCGCTTCGACCCGGCTTTTGCTGACTGCCTGCTGGTGGCCGTCACCGAGATGAACACTCCAGCGGACCTCGACACCTACATCGCCGCAGCGCGCGACGGCCTGTCCGGAGGCGCCTGATGGAGTCCCCCGAACTGACCGGCGCTCCGCCGGTGGAACCGCCCATCTTCGAAAAGAGCCGCCCTGGCCATCGAGGTGCCGAGGTGCCGGCGGCGGGCGTCGAGACGCCACCGGTCGCCGAGCTCCTCTCCGGCGCCGCCCTGCGGGCGGCGCCTCCCGCCCTCCCCGAGCTGGCCGAGCCCCAAGTGGTCCGCCACTACACGCGGCTCTCGCACCTCAACCACGCCATCGACCTGGGCATCTATCCCTTGGGCTCCTGCACTATGAAGTACAACCCCAAGGTGAACGACGAGCTCGCTGCTCTGCCTGGCTTCGCCGCACTGCACCCGTACCAGAACCCGAGCGAGGTGCAAGGCGCCCTGGAGCTCATGTGGGAGCTCGAGCGATCGCTGTGCGCCGTCACCGGCATGCACCGGGCGACGCTGCAACCTTCGGCCGGCGCTCACGGCGAGCTGGTGGGCATCCTCATGATCCAGGCCTACCACCGGGACCACGGCGGAGAGAACCGCGACACAGTCATCGTGCCTGACTCGGCCCATGGCACCAACCTGGCTACTGCCACCATGGCCGGATACCGGGTACGGGAGCTGCCGAGCTCCGGGCGGGGGCTGATCGACCCGGGTGCCTTGCAGGCCGCCCTCACGGAGCGCACGGCTGCCCTGATGCTCACCAACCCGAACACCCTCGGCCTTTTCGAAGAGGACATCATCGAGATCAGCCGCCTCACTCATGAGGCCGGCGCCCTCATCTACTATGACGGAGCCAACCTCAACGCCATCATGGGGAAGGCCCGCCCCGGCGACATGGGCATGGACGTGGTGCACATGAACCTGCACAAGACCTTCTCCACCCCCCACGGCGGCGGAGGGCCGGGGTCGGGACCGGTGGCGGTAGGCGGGACGCTCGAAGCCTACTTGCCCCTACCGCTGGTGGACCGGCGCGACGACCCAGGCGCTGGACCGTATTTCTACCTCGAGTGCGACCGGCCGCGGAGCGTAGGCCGGGTCAAGGGATTCTACGGCAACGTAGGCGTGCTGGTGCGGGCCTACGCGTACATCCTGCGCATGGGAGGTGAGGGCCTTCGCCGGGCCAGCGAGGACGCCGTCCTGAACGCCAACTACCTGCGCGCCCGGCTCTGCGACCTCTACGAGGTGCCCTTCGATCGGATGTGCATGCACGAGTTCGTGGCCTCGGCCGCCCGCCAGAAACAAGAGACCGGGGTGACCGCCCGCGACATCGCCAAGCGCTTGCTGGACCACGGAGTGCACGCGCCCACCATCTACTTCCCTTTGATCGTGCCCGAGGCCATGATGATCGAGCCCACCGAAAGCGAGGACCTGGCTTCCCTCGATCGTTTCGCCGATCTGCTCCGCGACATCGACCGGGAGGCCCGGAGGGAGCCCGCGATGGTCACCGAGGCGCCCCACACCACACCGGTCAGGCGGCCCGACGAGACGCGGGCCGCCCGCCAGCCGATGCTCAGGTGGCGGAGCTGAGTGGCCGGCGGCCGGCTACCGGGGGGCCTGAGGGCCGCCGCCCTGCAGTGCCTTCTCCTCTCGGGGCGGGCGTCAGGCCCGGATCACGAGGCAGCCACCTTGAAGTACAGGGGATGGCGCGTATCGGCGGGGATCAGCCCGTACCCAGCCCGAAGCGCCCGCCGGTTCGGCTCGATCAGATGCGTCTTGGAGCCGGAGATGTTGTGCCCCATCTCCTCGACCACCGCTTCTAGAGGGAGCGCCCCTGTGGCGGACAGGAGAGCGCCGGCCATCACCATGTTGGCCGTGTGCTCGTCGCCCAGACTGCCGGCAACCTCCACCGCTGGGATGTAGAAAACGTCGATGTCGGTGCGCTCAGAGAGGTCGCCCACCATGCTGGAGTTCACCAACAGGACTCCGTGAGGCATGACCCGCGGCTCGAACTTCTCGAAAGAGGGCGGGTTCATCACCACTGCCACGTGTGGTCTCGCCACGATGGGCGAGGCGATGTCGCCCTCCGAGATCACCACCGTGCAGTTGGCGGTCCCGCCCCGTTGCTCGGGACCGTATGAGGGCATCCAGGTGACCTGAAGGCCGCACCGCATACCCGCGTAGGCCAGCAGCTGCCCCATGAGCATGACTCCCTGGCCTCCGAAGCCGGCGCAGATGATCTCCAGACGTCGCCCCAGCATCATGGGTCCTCGGGCGTAGGATCGCCGGCCGAGCCTGCCGCGCCCCCGGACTCAGCCTGGGAGCCCGACTCAGGCCGGGACTCTGGCTGGAAGTCCTTGCTCGAGATGGCCGTCCAGCGCCCGCCCCGCCGTCCGAACGGCTGCTGCGGGCGGGTCAGCCGCCCGGACTCGTCGGCCTCGGGGCCGGCCACGGTCTCGTAATGAAAGCCGTGCAGCTTGGCGCCGGGGGACTCGGCGGGCGGATGCTCCAGCAGATGGGCGAAGTGGACGGGGGCGCAATCCTTGATCACACCCAAGGGATAATAGCGGGAGACCACCTCGTCGATCCAACGGACGGCCTCGCTGGGGGTCATCCCCCAGTTGGTCGGACAGGGCGAGAGCACCTCGACCAGGGAGAAGCCCCGGTCCTCCAGCTGATAGGCGAAGGCCTTGCGGATGGCCCGGTAGGCGGCCTTGACGTTTTCCGGATGGGTGACCGAAACCCGCTCCAGGTAGACAGCGCCATCGAGGGTGGCCAGCATCTCGGCCACCCGCACGGGATAACCATGAAGCTTTGGATCGCGACCCTCCCTGCACGTCTCGGAGCGCTGGCCCACGAGGGTGGTAGGCGCCATCTGCCCGCCCGTCATGCCGTACACACAGTTGTTGACGAAGATGACGGTGATGTTCTCGGAACGGGCGGCCGCGTGCACGATCTCAGCCGTGCCGATGGCGGCCAGGTCGCCGTCACCCTGGTAGGTGAACACCACCAGATCGGGCCGGGCCCGCTTGATGCCGGTGGCCCCTGCTGGCGCCCGACCGTGGGGAAGCTCTTGAAAGTCGACATCCAGGTAGTTGTAGATGAGTACCGAGCAGCCGATGGCCGCCACCCCCACGGTGCGTTCCCTGACGCCGAGCTCATCGAGCGCGTTCGCCAGCAGCCTTTGGGTGATGCCGTGACCGCACCCCGGACAGTAGTGCGTGGCCACCGACTCCAGGGCGCGCGGATGGCGAGTCACTACGGGCGCGGTCACCAGGGAGGGTGTGCCCTCAGTACACCAGTCCACCGCGCACCTCCTCCATCCGCTCCGCGATCGCCTCGAGCACCTCGAGTGGCGCCGGCACCTCACCTCCGGTGCGCCCGAAGACGCTCACCGGGCAGCGGCCTTCCAGAGCAAGGCGCACATCCTCCACCAGCTGGCCGGCGGAGAGCTCGACCGTCAGCACGTGCTCGATGGCGTGCTCCTGTATCACGGAGCGCAGGGCGGCGTAGGGGAATGGATAGAGGGTCTGCGGCCGGAAGAGCCCCACGGGCACGTGTTCGCGTTCGGCCAGCTCGATGGCGTGGTAGGCCACCCGAGCGCTCGTGCCGTAGGCCACCACGAGCATGCGGGCGCCCTCGAGGTCGTAGGTCTTGAAGCGTGGCTCGCGAGCGCGGATGCTCTCGTACTTGCACTGCAGGTGCCGATTGTGCACCTCGAGGCGCTCCGGATCGAGATAGAGGCTGAAGATCACCCGCTTCCGGCGGCCCGTGGCCCCGGTGGTAGCCCACTCAGGCTCGGACAGCTCCGCCGGATCGATCTGGCGGTGGAACACGACCGGCTCCATCATTTGCCCGAGGACGCCGTCGGCCAGAATCAGCACCGGGTTACGGTAACGCTCGGACAGCTCGAAGGCGTCGAAGGTGAAGTCGACCATCTCTTGAAGGGTCGCGGGCGCCAGCACGATCACGTGGAAGTCGCCGTGACCCAGACCCCGCGTTGCCTGCAGGTAGTCGGCCTGGGACGGCTGGATGCCACCCAGTCCCGGGCCCACCCGCATGACGTTCACCAGCACGCAAGGCACCTCGGCTCCGGCCAAGTAGCTGATGCACTCGGACATCAAGCTGATGCCCGGGCTGGAGGTGGCCGTCATGGCCCGGGTACCGGTGCCGGCCGCCCCGAACGCCATGCTGACCGCAGCGATCTCCGATTCGGGCTGCAAGAAGACACCCCCCTCCTGGGGCATGCGCCGGGCCATGTAGGTGGCGATCTCGCTGGCGGGAGTGATGGGGTAGCCGAAGAAGGCCCGGCAGCCGGCCTTGAGGGCGGCCTCGGCCAGGGCCTCGTTCCCCTTCATGAGAACCCGTTCGTGTAGAGGCTTTGCGATCATGCAGCGCCGCCCCCGTCGTGCCCGTCTCCGGTTTCCGAGACCTCTTGGAACGGGCGCGCACCCTCCAGCCCCGCCACCTCGCCGGGAATGTCGATGGCGTCGTCGGGGCAGATGAGCTCGCAGTAGCGGCAGCGACGGCACCAGAAGGCGAAGTTGCGGGCCGCGGTTTCGGGATCGGAGGTCGCACCGCCGGCGGCGTCCTCCACCGGGTGATGGCCCAGGGAGTTCAGCTCTTCCGACAGAGCCAACCGACCAAAGGGGCAGAAGGCCACACAGAGCGCGCATCCTTTGCAGCGCTCCGGATCGATGTGGGGAACGGTTTCGCCTTCTTCCGAATGCTTCATCGACGCCTCCCAGCCAACGCACGCTTCCCCGGACGTCTGAACGTGCTCCCTCGCCCGGCTATTCCCCACCCGCGCTGCGATAGAACCGGGCGATAACAGGCAATCAGATTCCCCGTAGTGAGACAAGGGTTCGCGGCGCAGTGGATGGCACGAAGCTTGGCACTGAACGGCACCGCCCGCTCGATTGCCATGCCTCGGGTCAGCTCCGAGGCGCTTCGCGCTTGTCGTGACCCTGCCGCGTGAAGGCCTGGCCGCCGCGGCCGCACCGGGCGGCGCGATGCGGTCCCTCGGTCGCGCCCCGTAGCCTCCGGCGGCGGTCCCACCCTCATGCGACCGGCCGCGCAGATAAGGTACTCTAGCGGTCTCCCATTCCCATTGACTGTCGGCGCGTTCTGTCCGGGCCATGGTCTATTCTGGGCGTACAAATGTTCGGTCTGGCCAGAGGGAGGACGGGCGAATGACAGGCCGGGAGACACTGGAGAAGGTGGTTGGGATGCTCGCGGCGGTGCCTCGGGATGACCCGGCGGCCGGGTGGTGTCATGCGCTCGCCCAGCTCATTGCCGCTCGCCTTCTTCCGCCCGGCCCGGACGACTCCGCTGATACCGATGACCCTCGATCACCGCCTTGATGTCGAGCAGATCCAGCCATCCTTTAGCAATGGCTTCGGCCACAAGCTCCTTCGCCTTCTCCTGCGCGTACCCGGGGAAAAGCTTGATGGGGTCGACTTGGAGCGCCTCAGCCAGCTTCTCCATGGTCCGCAACGTCGGTCGTCGCTCGCCCTTGATGTAGCGTGTGATCTGGGCCGGGTTGATCTCCGCTACGTGCGCCAGCTCAGACTGATCCATCTTCCGCTCCGCCAAAAGGGAGCGGAGTTGCCTCACGAAGACCTCTAGCTCGTCGTCTCGCATCCTTGCCATTATGGCAAGCCTACAGCAATTCCCACCAATCCGCTTGCCTATCAGGCAATTGCTGTGATATCCTACTCTTGCCCGACCGGCAATAGGGAGGGGCGCAACGTGAGGCTTTGCATCTCGGAGTGCTTGGAGACCTACAACCGAGGCCGCGGACCCGGGTGCCGGCAGATGTCCAAAGCCGGCCTTGCCCAAGCTCTCAGCGTCCACCCGTCGCAGGTGACTCGGTGGGATAACGGGCAGAGGCGGGTGACGGTGGAGACAGCGCGCAGAATCGCCGAGGTGCTGCGTTGCGAGGTCACCGATCTCATCCCCGGACCCGCCGGCTGCCTCGAAGGCAGGCAACACCCAGCCCGAGAGCGGTAAGCCTCATGGTCGGTCCACACCAACAGCGCCGCCTGCCTCTCCCTCTGACCTCCTCCAAGGAAGGGATGCCCCGACCCCTCAACGGGCCGGACGGGCAGACCCGCTATGCCTGCCCGGTGTGCGGACGAGAAGGTTGGTGCATGACGCTGGCCGTGCTGTGCCAGCTTGGCCACGATGTCCGCAGCCACCTGAATGGACGGCTTCCGAAGGGCCCGAATAGCGTCGAGAGCTCCTTTCAAGACGAAGCCGTGCCCCCCGCGGTCGTGCCGCGCGGCGGCGCTGCGTCCTCGCCCAGCACTCGCCCGTCGCGCCCCGACGGCGAAGCGTGATTTCGCAGCGAGCTCCTACTCTCCGGCGGCCTCGATGGCTCGCGCGATCACCAGCCGCATCATCTCGCTCGTGCCTTCGCCGATGGTGAGCACCCGCGCGTCCCGATAGAAACGGGATACCGGAAACTCGTCCATGTAGCCGTACCCCCCGTGGATCTGGACCGCTTGGTCGGCGGCCCAGACAGCCAGCTCGGTCGCCGTGAGCTTGGCCATGGCGGCCACGGTCTCGTACGGCCGGTCTTGGTCCTTGAGGGTGGCGGCCCTGTGGAGCAGGAGCCGGGCGCCCTCGAGGCGGGTAGCCATGTCAGCCAGGCGGAAGCTCACCGCCTGGTAGCTCCCGATGGGGTGACCGAAGGCACTCCGCTCCCGAGCGTAGCGCAGCGACATCTCGTAGACCCGCTGAGCCAGACCCAGGCCCATGGCCCCCACGCCGATCCGGCCGGCGTCGAGGATGGTGAGGAATTGAGCCAACCCCTTGCCCCGCCTACCCAGAAGGTTGGCCTCAGGCACGCGGGCGTCCTCGAAGTGCAGCTCGTGGGTGTCAGAGGCGCGCCAGCCCATCTTGTGATAGGGCGCTCCCCGAGTGTACCCTGGGGTGTCTTGCGGCACGATGAGGTTGGAGATCTCCTTGCGTCCGCCTTCCCCCGGGCCGGTGACCACTGCCAGGTTGACCAGCGCCGTGATGTCAGTGCCCGAGTTCGTGATGAAGGCCTTGGTGCCGTTGACGACCCACCAGCCTCCTTCCAGGCGGGCGCTCGTGCGGATGGCACCGGCGTCGGAGCCGGCCTCGGGCTCTGTGAGACCGAAGGCGCCCAGGGCCCGGCCGGAGGTGAGGCGCGGCAGCCACTCCTGCTTCTGCTCGTCGCTCCCGAAGAGATAGATGGGATTGGTGCCCAGGGAAGTGTGGGCGGCGACCGTGATCGCTACCGACGAGTCCACCCGGGCGAGCTCCTCGATGGTCAGCGCGTAGGCCAGGGCGTCGCCTCCGGCGCCGCCGTACTCCTCGGGAAAGGGCACCCCCATGAGGCCGAGCTCTCCGAGCTCGGCCACGATCTCGTAAGGGAAGCGGGCCTCGCGGTCGAGCTCCTCGGCCACCGGCGCGATCTCCTGCTCGGCGAAGTCGCGCACGGTGTCGCGGATGAGCTGGTGCTCCTCGCTCAGGTCGAAATCCATCACGATCCCTCGGTACCGTCGCCGCTCGCCACGAAGTACACGTCCGTCGGCTTGAACTTGGAATTGCGCAGGAAGCGGGCCCGCACGGGCAGGCCGATCTCCACCTCTTCGTCGGGTACCCCCACCAGGCGGGAGAGAAAGAGGGTGTCGGCTCCTTCGAACTCCACCAAGATGAGGGTGAAGGGGGTCTCCTTGAGGAAGGCCTCCCCCCGAAGAAGCAGGTGGTGAAGGTGTGGATGCGACCCTCCGGCGGCAGCTCCTGCCACTCGGTGGCCGAGCCGCACTCCATGCAGTGGGCCCGGGGGGTGGCATAGACATAGGCGCAGGCGGGGCAGCGGGAGCCCAGGAGCTGCTTGTTCGAAAGGCCGGCGAAGAAGGGGGAGTCCTGGGCGTAGGAGTGTAGGTACTCCACTTCGTAGTGGTGCTTGAGGATGAGGGGGTCTAAGTTGAAGAGGACCGTCCCATCCTGGGTCTCCGGGAGCTTGAAGTTCGGATCCATGGGCTTCCTTTCCGGGTCGGGCGTCCGCCGGCCCTAGGGGCCTAGGGGCGTTCCAGGATGGACACGGCGATGTAGGTGCCGGTGCCGGCATGAGAGTGAATGGCCCCCCGCTGGGCGTTGGCCAGCTGGAGTTCCGGGTGCCCCAGGTGCTTCTCGATGGTGCCTTGCAGCTGCCAGAAGGCAAAGACCCCCTGCATGATGCCGCTCGCTCCCACCGGGTGGCCGCAGGCTAAGAGACCGCCGCTCGGGTTCACGGGCACCTCCGCAGCCGCGGGCAGCTTAAGGCCGTAGTCCAGGCCGGGCATGAAGGTCTTTCCGCTGGCGGCGTAGGGACCGCCCTCCCCGTAGCGGCAAAGACCCATGTCCTCGTAGGTCTGAATCTCAGAAGAGGTGTAGGCGTCGTGCAGCTCCACGAAGTCGAGCTCTTCCCGGGGGTCGCCGATGCCGGCCATCTCATAGGCCAGCTTGGAAGCCAGGCGGCCGCCGCGGAAGGAGTGCACCCCGGGGTACCGGAGGTTGTGGTAGTCAGCCCCGGACTCATGGGGCAGCAGGATGACCTCCTGGTGGGGGCGGTCGGAGAGGCGCATGGTGTCGGTGCCCGTGCCGATGCCGGTGATCCGCACTGGAGCGGCGCACACCTTCTCGGCCACCTCTGCTGAGGCCACGATAAGACAAGCGGCTCCGTCGCTCATGGTGCAGATGTCGAGCATGGTGAGCGGGGTGGCCACCATCTGGGCGGAGCGCACCTCCTCCACACTCAAGAGGGCCGGGAACTGGGCGTAAGGGTTGAACATGGCGTTTCGGTGGTTCTTGATGGAGACCTGGGCCAGCTGCTCGGTTGTGGTGCCGAACTCGTGCATGTGCCTTTGCACCATCATGGCGTAGTAGCCGGAGTAGAAACCGCCCACCGGGAAATCGAAGTTGGTGTCCGAGGCCAGAGCGATGAACTCGTTGCCCTTCCAGGTGTTCACGTGGCTCATGGTCTCAAAGCCCACCACCAGGCAGCAGTCCATGCGCCCCGAGGCGATCTCCTGGTAGCCGCTCTGGATGTTCAGCCCCCCGGTGGCCCCGCCCCCTTCGATGCGGCGCGACGGCTTGGGGCACAGGCCCAGGTAGTCGTGCACCATGATGCCGGCCATGAGCTGGCGGGTGAAGTGGTCGGAGAAGTAGGAGACGCTCGAGCCGTCGATCATGTCCAGGGTGAGGGCCGGTACATCGGCCAGGGCGTAGTCGAAGGCCTGCTTGCACATGAGACGGAAGTCCATCTGGGGGTGGGCTTTGGCAAACTTGGTGATGCCTCCGGCGATGAGGTAGACGGGTCGGGGTGAGGTTCCGGTCCCGGTCATGAGGCTACTCCTTCTGGGGGAAGCTCCCGAGTGGCTTCCTTGCCCCGCTCGTTCCGGCGCGCAGTGGTGGTTACCGGCGAGGTCACCCAAGGGCCCCGAAGAGCAGGCCGGGGACAATCCCCAGCAGCATGGTCAGCCCTACCGAGACCCACAGGGCCGCCCACAGCCCCCAGGTCGCAGTGGCGACCGGCGCATGGGCCGCTTCGCCGGTCGCCCTTCCCGCCGGCGCACCCCTCGCGCCGACCGCAGGAGCCTCGGCCGTCCCCCCGATCGCCTCAGGCTCCAGATACAGCTTACGGATCACGTTGCCGTAGTAGCCGAAGGACAGGGCACTGTTGAGCACCCCCACCACGGCCAGCCAAACGATGCCCCCTCGATGGCTCCCAAGAACACCGAGAACTTGCCCCAGAAGCCGGCGAAGAGAGGCACGCCGATCAGCGAGATGAGGAACACGGTGAGGGCGGCGGCCAGAGCCGGCCGCCGCCGCCCCAGGCCTCCCAGCCCGGCGATCGAGTCCCCTGCTCCCTCCCGCTCCAGGAAGGCCACCACCAGGAAGGCGCCCACGGCCGCGCTGGCGTAGGCGGCGAAGTAGAGAACGGCGCCGTCCAGGCCCCGGGCCGAGCCGGCGGCCACCCCCACCAGGGCGTAGCCGGCGTGGGCGATGGCCGAGTAGGCGAGCATGCGCCGAAGGCCTTGCTGGAGGAAAGCGGCCAGGTTGCCCCAGAACATGGTGCCAAACGCTACCAAAGCCAGAGCGAAGGTCCAGGCCCCACTCTGCCCACCCAGACCGTCCAGGATGCGCACCAGAGCCACCACCGCGGCCAGCTTGGGAGCCACGGCCAGAAAGGCCGCCACCTCGGGGTGCGATACCTCGAAAGCGTCGGGCAACCACTGGTGGAAGGGGAAGGCGGCCAGCTTGAAGCCAAAGCCCACCAATGTGAAACCGATCCCCACCAGCAGCAGAGCCGACGTCTCCGGCTCCGTCGCCAGGGGCACGGCTACCGATCCAGTAGCCCCGTAGATCAGCGAGAGCCCATAGTAGAGCACGGCTGAGGCCAGCACGCTCAGGATGAAGTACTTGAGCGCCCCCTCGTAGCTCCTCCGGTCTTCCCCCCGGAAAGCAACCAGGGCGAAGCTGGGGATGATGGTGAGTTCCACGGCCAGGAAGATCACTATGAGGGAGCCCGCGGAATCCAGCACCGAGGCCCCGAAGAGCGAAAGGGCGAAGAGCAGCACGAAGTCGTCCCCGTCGCGGCCGGCGCCCGGACCGTCGAGGGCGGCCAGCGAAATGACCACCCCTAAAGCCAAGAGCACGAGATCGGCAAAGAGCGAGAACCGGTCCACGACGAGGGCCGCGTGGAAAAAGCTCGCCGAGCGCCCGAGCAGCAAGATACCGGCCCCGAAACCCAGCGCCAGTACAGCGATCCCCACCAGCACTGTCGTCCGGCGCGCGCGCCCGCCCCGCATCGAGCCCATCAGCAGACCCAGGAGCACCAGCAGCCCCATGGCCCCTTTCGGTAGCAGGAGCAGGGCGTCGCCCATCAGCGCGCCCCCAGCACGAAGGCCGCCACGAGCACGGCGCCCACGATCATGGCGGTCAGGTAGTCGCGCACCTCGCCCGTCTGCAGCCGTCTGAAGCGACCACCCAACCAGGGCGCCAGCCGGGCCAGCGCGTTCGGCACCCAATCGATGCCGGCCTCGTCGAGCGCCCGCGCGAAGAAGCGGCTCACTACCAGGTATGGGCCAATGAGGACCGCGTGGTAGAAGGCGTCCAGGCGGTAGCCTTCGGCCACCACGCGGTAGGTCCCGGGGGCGCGGGCCCGTAGCACGGCGTCGGCGTCAGCACCCGGAGCACGCCGCCCGAACAGGCCCCAAGCCAGGGCGACGCCCCCCAAGGCCACCGCAATGGCGAGCACCGTCAACCAGAGGGGCGCACCCTGTGTAGTCTCACCCGTCTCGCCCAGCTTCAGGAAACCCTGCAGCGGCTGCCCAAGGAAGCCGGCCCCGAAAAAGCCCGCCACCACGGCGCCCAGAGCCAGCAGCCCCAACGGGATGGTCATGACCAGACCCGATTCACGTACGGGTTCGCCACCCGTCCCGTGCCCGGCCGCGGCCATCTTTGCCGCGCCCTCGGGCTCGGGCCCGAAGAACACCAAGAATACCAAGCGAAAGATATAGAGGGCTGTCAGGAAGCTCGCCAGCAGAAGCGCCACCAGCAGAACCGGGTGAGTGTCGGCCAGGCGGGCCAGGATCTCCTCCTTGCTCCAGAAGCCGGCGAAGGGGGGCACGCCCCCCAGGGCCAGGGCGCCGGCCACGAATGCCCAGGCGGTCACCGGCATGCGCCGGGCAAGCCCTCCGAGCTCCTCCACCAGCTGGCGGCCGGTGGCGTGGATCACACTGCCGGCGGCCAGGAAGAGCAGGGCCTTGAACCAGGCGTGGGTGAAGAGGTGGAAGATGCCTACCGCCGGCGCTCCCGCCCCCAGGGCGGCCATCATGAAGCCCAGCTGACTGATGGTGGAGTAGGCCAGCACCCTCTTGATATCCCTCTGCGTGACGGCGATGGTGGCCGCCATGAGCGCCGTGAAGGCGCCGAGGTAAGCCACGACGTCCAGCGCGGCCGGCGCCGCCGCGAAGATAGGGAAAGTGCGGGCCACCAGGTACACCCCGGCAGCCACCATGGTAGCCGCGTGGATGAGGGCGGAGACGGGGGTGGGACCCTCCATGGCGTCGGGCAGCCACACATGCAGTGGAAACTGGGCCGACTTGCCCACCGCCCCGGCGAAAATCAGCAGAGGGATGACCGTGGCCCAGGCCCCGCTGAAGCCTGGGCTCTCGACTGTGGCGAAGGCCGCCCGGTACTCCAAGGAGCCGGTCTGCCACACGATGGCGAAGAGGCCGACCAACAGGCCCACGTCGCCGATGCGGGTGGTGAGAAAGGCCTTCTTGCCGGCGGAAGCCGCGGCCGGGCGCTCGTAGTAGTACGAGATGAGCAGGTAGGAGCTCGCCCCCACCAGCTCCCAGGCCACATAGAGCAAGAAAAAGTTGTCGGCCAGCACCAGCAGCAGCATGGCCCCAGTGAAGAGAGAGAGCTCGGCGAAGTACACCACCACGTCCCGGTCGCCGTGCATATAGCCAACAGAGAAGAGGTGCACCAGGAAGGCCACCGCCGCCACGACCACGGCCATGACCGCCTGCAGGCCGTCGGCCCGGAGAGAGAAGGGCACCTGGAGGCCGCCCACCTGGAGCCAGATGGTGTGCAGGCTCACCTCGGCCTGCCCACGCACGGCAAGGAAGACGACCAGCGCCAGAGCCAGCGCCCCCCGGTGCCGGCCACCGAGATCCACCCGGCCGCTCGTTTCAACGCCCCGGCCCGACCGGTGAGCGCGGCCGCCCCCCCTCCCGCCAGCAGCAGGAAGCACACGGCGAGGGGTACGAGCGGTATGGCCAGCAGGGCGGCGCCCACGGCCCTACTCCCGCAACAGGCGCACGCGGTCTACGTCGGTGGAACCGTAGCGCCGGTAGATCGTCAGGATCAGGGCAAGACCTACGGCCGCCTCGCTGGCGGCGATTCCAATGCCCATGATGGCGAACACCTGGCCGGTCATGAGCTCCGGCTGGTAGAGGCGGGAGAAGGCCACCAGATTCAGGTTGCCGGCGTTCATCATGATCTCCACCGAGACCAGAAGCGTGATGGCGTTCCGGCGGGTCAGGACCCCGAACATCCCGGTGGCGAAGAGTACCGCGGACAGGACCAGTACCGGCGTCACTGCCGCTCCTTCCGCACCACCACCAGGGCCGTCACCAAAGCTGCCAGCAGGATGACGCCCATGAGCTCGAAGGCGAAAAGCTGCTCGGCCAGCAAAGCGCGCCCCAAGTAGCTCACCGTCTGCTCCGGAAAGGCACCGGGCTCGGGTAGGTCGGCCCGGAGCGCCGTGACCGCTAGAACGCCGCCGACCAGGTACGCCAGAACGGCACCCAACCCGGCCCTGTCGGCGCCGGCCATGGGGTGGCGCTCCCCCGACGCGCTGAGCATGAGGGCGAAGAGCATGAGCACTACGACGCCCCCCACGTACACGAAGATCTGCACCAGGGAGACAAAGTCGGCCGAGAGCACATAGAACTCCACGGCCACGGCCGTTAGGAAAGCGCCCAGCGCCATGATGCTGCGCAGGAGCTGGCGCGTGAGCACCGCGTACAGAGCCGAGACGGCGGCCGCTACCCCCATCACCACGAAAAGGACCGCCTGCCCGCCGCCCATCAGTTCACCGCCTGCAACACCAGTCCGGCCAGCACGAGATTCACCAGACTGAGGGGCAAGAAGACCTTCCAGGCCAGGCGCATCAGCTGGTCGGAGCGGAAGCGGGGGAGTGTCCAGCGGACCCACATGTTCAGGAAGACGATGGCCAGGGTCTTGATGAGAAACCACACGAAAGGCGGCAGCAGGGGCCCGTTCCCGCCACCCAGGAACAGCACCGCCGCGAAGCCGCTCGCCGCGAACAGAGCGCCGTACTCTGCCAGGAAGAAGAGGGCCCACCTGAAACCCGAGTACTCGGTGTGGTAGCCGGCTACCAGCTCCGACTCGGCCTCGGGGATATCAAAGGGAGTACGGTTGATCTCGGCCAGGGTGGTGACGATGTATACGACGAAGCCCAGCGGCAGGAGCAGGACGAAAGGTACCGAGCGCTGCGCCTCGAGCACATCGGACATGCGCAGGCTTCCGGCGAGCATCGCCACCCCCACCACCACCAGGGTGCGCGGGATCTCGTAGCTGATGAACTGGGCCGAGGAACGCAGCCCTCCCAGAAATGAGTAGTTGTCGTACGAGGCCCAACCGGCCAGAAGGAGCCCCACCGCGGTGACGCCCGGAACGGCTAGGAAGTACAGCACGCCCACGTTGAGGTCACGCATGATCAGAGGCGCCCCGAAGGGAATGACCGCGAAGCTCATCACGGCCGGCACAGCCGTCAGCATGGGGCCCAGGCGGAAGGCCATGGCGTCGGCCTGAACGGGGCGCACGTCCTCCTTCATCAGCAACTTCACGATGTCGGCTACCGTCTGCAGCGTGCCGTACGGACCGGTGTGCCGCGGACCGACGCGGAGCTGGATGCGGGCCGAGATCCACCGTTCCACCAACACGAAAACGGTAGTCAAGCCCCCACGATGGTGAGGGACACCGCCCCCCAGAGCACCCCCAGGCGAAGCTGGTGGCCCCACTCACCGCCACACCAAGGCCCCCCTGCGCCAGGCGTAGAAGAGCCCCAGGGCGACCAGCCCGACAAAGGCCGCCACCTCGCCCAAGGCCACCCACCCCAGATCTCGCAACACCGGCGCGATGGCGAACAGGAGAAGAGTCTCCACCTCGAAAACGATGAACACCAGGGCGAAGTTGTAGTAGGCCATGTGGAATGGACGCCGCGGGATGGACGCCTGCGGCACCCCCGACTCGTACGGTTCACCCTTCAGGCGCCCGGGGTGAGAAGGTCGGAGCCAGCGGAAAGCCAGAATCGTGAGGACGGGAAGAGCGAAGACCGCCAGCGTGAATCCGAGCAGGAAGAGCACATCCGACTGGTACGGTTCGTTCAACCCCACTCTCCTCGTCGCTTGGTGACCTGGGTTGCTTACCCCATCCCGTAACGGCATAATCGAAGCGCCGCGGCTCAGCGGACGTCTGACGCGGCGGGCACGCAGCACGGCCTCGGACCGCTCAATGTTACCCGTTGCCCCGAGATACGCACACGCCGCCGGCCCGCCCCGGCCCGTGGACCACGTTTCGGCTCCATCGGGAATGGGCAACGAAAGCGCGAGCGCGACCCGGCCGCGACAGGGAGGTGCCACCATAGCGGAGAGAGAGAAGCCTTCGGAGCCCCCGGTGCCCGAGCGGGCCTGGATCCAATACGGACCGCTGGTGCCCTTGGGCCGGCCGGAGCCTCCGCAATACGGACCTCTGCTGAGCGGTCCCGGTTTCGCCGTCCATTCGGTCCAGCAGGTGGTCGAATGGGCCCGCAGCCGGTCCCTATGGCAGATCATGTTCGGGCTGGCCTGCTGCGCCATCGAGATGATGGCCACCAGCGCCTCCCTCTACGATCTGGATCGCTTCGGCGTGATGCCCCGCGGGTCGCCCCGCCAGTCGGACCTGCTCATCGTCTCGGGGACCGTTACGTACAAGGTGGCCGCCATGGTCGAGCGGGTCTACCATCAGATGGCCGAACCCCGCTGGGTCATCGCCATGGGCGACTGCGCCACGGCGGGCAGCCTCTACTATCACGACGGGTACAGCGTCGTGAAGGGGGTGGACCAGATCGTCCCCGTGGACGTGTACGTGTCGGGATGCCCTCCCCGGCCGGAGGCGCTGATCGACGGCATCATGGAGCTCGAGAAGATCATCCGCGGCGCAGCGCCGCTCTCCCTCGAAGGAGAAGCGCGTTGAGCGACGAGACGCGGCCCGATGAGACTCCGGCGATCTTCCGCTCGAGCTTCAACCCGGAACGCTTCATGCAGGCCCTCACCGAGGAGGTCGAGCACGATCTCGAATGGGTGCATGCCGATCGGCACGGAGTGCTCTGCGTCCACACGACGCTAACCGGCTACCGGCAGGCAGCCGAGATCATGCGCGACCACGGGGTCGACCGGCTGGAGTTCCTGACTTTTGTCGACTGGAAGGATCGCTTGACCCTGACCTTGCAGGGTTACGCTGGAGGGAGCGGGGAGGTGGTGCGCCTGGAGGCCGACATGCCTCGCGAGGGCGTTGACGCCCCCACGGTCTGCGACCTGTGGCCCGCAGCCAACTGGGAGGAGCGCGAGGCCTTCGACCTCTTCGGTGTCCGTTTCAGCGGGCACCCCGACTTGCGGCGCATCCTCCTGCCCGAGGCCTGGGAGGGCCATCCCCTGCGCAAGGACTACGTGGACAACGTAGACATCCGCCGGCCCCAATACTTCTGACCGGAGAGCCCTCGCCGTGACCGCAGCCCATGAACCGCCCGACGGCATCCCGGGGGACACCCGTCATCCCGAGCGCCTGGTACCCGAGGAGGCGCTGGGCGAGCCCGGGGATGTCCAGGATTTCCTCATCAACGTGGGGCCGCACCATCCGGGTACCCATGGCGTGCTGCGGCTGGTGGTGCACCTGGACGGCGAGCGGGTGGTGGGACTCGACCCGCGCATCGGCTACATGCACCGCTCACTGGAGAAGATCGCTGAGAACCGTTCGTACCACCAGATCGTCGCCTTCACGGACCGGACGGTGGACTATCTGGCCGCCATGCACAACGATTGGGTGTACTGCCTGGCGGCGGAAAGACTCATCGGCATCGAAGTACCCGAGCGGGCCGAGTACCTGCGGGTCATCACCGGCGAGATCAACCGTATGGCCAGCCACTTTCTCTCCTTGGGCGCCCTGGGCATGGACAGCGGGGCCACCACCTACTTCCTGTGGGGCTTCGCCGCCCGCGAAAGGCTGGTACGGCTGCTGGAGGAGCTCACCGGAGCACGTCTCACCTACGTGTACCTGCGCCTGGGAGGAGTGATATTCGATACCCCGCCTGGCTGGCTGGAGAGGGTGGACGAGGTCGTCCATGGCGTGGTGGAGGAGATCCCGCGTCACCGGGACCTATTCTTCGACAACTACATCTGGCACGAGCGCTCCAAGGGAATCAGCGTCCTCACGGCCGAGGAGGCCATCCGTCTGGGCGCCCAAGGGCCGGTCCTGCGGGCGGCCGGCGTCAAATGGGACCTGCGCCGCGACATGCCCTACTCCATCTACGACCGCTTCGACTTCGAGATCCCGGTGGGCACGAGAGGCGACATCTACGACCGCACCGAGATACGGGTGCGCGAGATCGTAGAGAGCGCCAGGATCATCCGGCAGGCGGTACGTGACATTCCTCCGGGGCCCATCCTGGCCCCGCGGGTGCCCCGGCTGCCCGCGCCGCCGCCGGGCGAGGCCTACGCCCGCCTGGAGTCGCCCCGGGGCGAGATCGGCTGCTACCTGGTGAGCGACGGGACCATCAAACCCTACCGCATGAAATGGCGAGGCGCCTCGTTCCACAACGTGGCCATGCTCCCCGCCTTGTCGGTGAGCTACACGCTCAGCGACCTCATCAACATCGTGGGCACTCTCGATCCGGTCATGGGAGACGTCGACAGATGAAGTGGGACGACCTGATCAGGCCGTGGACCAGCATCGCCAAGGGCGGCGCCCAGAGCTTCCGGCAGCTGCTCTCGCCGCCCACCACCATCTTCTACCCATTCGAGCCGGCCCCCCTCTCGCCCCGCTGGCGGGGTCCCCTGCGGCTGCGCGGGGTCATGGACGGCCTGGAGCCGCCGGTCACCGACGCCCCTCCTCTGGAGTTCAACGACCTCATGAACGACCTCCACGACCGGCAGCGCATCGCCCCCTGCCAGGGGGGCTGTCCGGCCAACGTGGACGCCCGGGGCCAGAACGCCCTGGTGGCCGCCGGACGCTATATCGAGGCGTACAACGTGGTGCGCCGGCGAAACATTCTGCCCGCCGTGCTGGGCTATGTGTGCAACAACCCTTGCGAGGACGTCTGCCGGCGCTCCTACCTGGATGACCCCATCGCCATCCGCCAGCTGCATCGTGACTGCTACGAGGTCTACGACCGCGAGGTGCGCTACCCAGGGCACCTGCAGAGCCTGGTGTGCCGTGACGAGCACGTGGCCATCGTCGGCGCCGGCCCGGCCGGCCTGGCTGTGGGCTACGACCTGGTGCAGATGGGCTATCGGGTCAGCATCTACGACCGGGAGCGGCTCCCGGGAGGCCTGCTGGTGACGAGCGTGCCCCTCTACCGCCTCGACCGGGAGGTGGTGGCCAAGGAGATCCGCGACCTGGAGGAGATGGGCATCGAGTTCAAGCTCGGGGTCGAGGTGGGCAAGGACGTGACCCTGGACGAGCTCCGAGCGACGCACGACGCCGTAGTGGTGGCCGTGGGGTACTCGGGCGGACGCACACTCCCCCTCCCGGGCAGCGAGGCCCCGGGGGTGTGGTCGGCCCTGGACTTCCTCTATGCCTACTGCATGGGCAAGGAGCCTCGGGTGGGACCCCAGGTAGTCACCATCGGCGGAGGCGACGTGGCCGCCGACTGCTCGCGCAGCTCGCTGCGTTGCGGCGCGACCCGCTCGGTCATCGCCATGCTGGAGACCGAGGAGGAGATGCCCGGCCAGCCCATCGAGATGGACGGCGCCCACGAAGAAGGCGTCGAGTTCATGCACCGCTGGGGACCGGACTCCATCGTGGTCGAAGACGGCAAGGTGGCCGGCATCAAGCTCAAGAAGGTGATCAGTCGCTTCGACGAGTCGGGCAGGTGGGACCCGCGCTTCTCCGACGAGACCACGATGGTACCCTGCGACACAGTGATCTTCGCGGTGGGCCAGGGACTCCAGATCGACTTCCTCGGGGATCGGGCGTGGAGTTCGACAAGGTGGGTCGCCCCCTGGTCGACCCGAGTACCGGGGACTGTGGAGTGCCTGGCCTTTTCCTCGCCGGCGACCTGGCCACCGGACCGAAGACCATAATCATCGCCATGGGCCAGGGTCACGAGACAGCCATCTCGGTGCATCGGCACCTTCAGGGTCAGGACTTGGCCGAGGATCGGCGACCGCCCGTGCATCCCAGGGAGTACTACCTGCAGCATATGTACGCACCAAACCCGCCCGACTTCGAGCACTTCGGCCCTGGGGGGCGGCGCGTGCCCATGCCGGAGTCGGACCCCAAGAAGCGCGTACGCAGCGGGGCTCAGGTGGAGCTGGGCTGGCCCAAGGGTAACGGCCACAAGGAGGCTATCCGCTGCATGCGCTGCCAGACGCATGTCTGCGTGGCGTGTACCATGTGCGCCCGCGTATGTCCTGACTACTGCATCGACGTACGCGGGTATGACACCGGATACGTGCGCATCGTGGAGCGATACGACTTCGTGATGGAGTGGTGCTGCTTCTGCGGCTTCTGCCAGGACGTCTGTCCCACGCAAACGCTCACCTTGGCCGCGAGCTTCGACTACGCGAAGCCTACGCGGCGAGAGCTCTTCTACGACCGTGCTACCATGTTGCGAGCCTTCGACGGACCGGAGGAGATCCCCAATAAGGATGGATTCCCGTAATCCCACCTTTGCGCCTCCCGCCGGGCGGCCCGCCGCCCGGGTCGAGTCAAGAGCGCGCAGGCGATCCCGCTTCGCGCGCATCGTGGCGGCCGATGCTCTCATCGCGCTCCTGCTCGCCGTGTGCCTGCTGCCGGCTGAGTTTACCGGCCGCCTCAGCCAGACTTTGGCCGTCTCGATCGGCGGGCTGCCTGCGATCATCACCCCCGGCACGACCCTGGAGCAGCTGGTCCGCGCGCAGGGTGTGGGTTCACGAGCCGGCGCCCTGGTGGATGTCGCCGGCGACGTCCTGGCGCCCTCGGAAGGCGAGCCCGGAGTGATCGAGGTGGACGGCGCACCCGCCGATCTCGGCAATCCCCTCTACGACGGGGCCGTGATCGTGGCCCGCCGGGGACGCGACGTAGCCGAACCCGTGGAGCGGAAGCTGACCCCCATCCCCCATAGCATCACGAGCGAAGGCAAGGGTCCGGTGCTGGCGTTGGCCCGCAGCGGCCAACCGGGCGAGCGGGAGACCTTCCTCGGGACGAAGAGCAAGCGGGCGGTGGCCGCTTTCGTGGTGCGGGAACCGGTGGACGCTCTGCTCCGGCGCAGCGGCGGTCTCACGGCGGGGCAGAAGGCGGTCGCCCTCACCTTCGACGATGGGCCGAGCGACTACACCCAGGGCGTGCTGGACGCCCTGGCCGCCAAGGGGGTCTCGGCCACCTTCTTCGTGGTCGGCCGCACGGCCACCGGCCATCCCGGTATGATCGCCCGCATCCGGGCCGCCGGCCACGAGGTCGAAAACCACACCTGGAGCCACGCCGATCTGAGGAAGCTCGACGCTTCCGGGATCCAGGCGGAGATCGCCAGAGCCTCACAGGTCATCGGCGACGTGAGCTTCCTCCGCCCGCCCTACGGCAGCTACAATAGCCTGGTCGTCGAGCAGGCCGGGCTCCAGGGGCTGCGCCTGGCCCTCTGGGACGTCGACACGCTCGACTGGAAGACGCGCGACGCCGCCAAGATCACGGCCGCGGTGGTGTCGGGGGCCAAGCCGGGGGCTATCATACTCATGCACGACGGTGGGGGCGACCGCTCGCAGACGGTAGCTGCTCTGCCGGGGGTCATCGATTGGCTGCTGCAGCAGGGATACGCTTTAACGACCCTGCGAGCTCTGACTGGAGCCTAATCGTGGTTTAACGTTGGCTGCAAGCGGAAAACTATCAGGGTCGTCTCTAACCACTACGGAAGAAACTCTGCGACTCGGGAGGACGATTATGCAGGTAGACAGCACGCGTTTACTCGACGCGCCCTTGATCGAGGTTGCCGGCGAGATCGATCACGGCAACGCGTCGCTGCTCACCGCGGCTTTCGAAAGCACCATCGACGAGGGCGCGGACATCGTCCTGCTCGATCTGTCCGATGTCACCTACCTGGACAGCGGTGGCATCTCGGCCATCCTAGCGGCCGTCCGGCATCTACGAGATCGAGGATGGCTGGGTGCCATCAACCCCAATGCCAACGTCCGGCGGCTTCTTGAGATCGTCGGGTTGAGCGTCGACAACGGCTTCCGCGTCTTCGCCGACCGCACCGAAGCGGAGAAAGCCTTGGGGGAGTCTTCGGAATCATGAACGCGGCCGAACCCGCTCGCTGCATGCGACTGACCGTCGACGCCGAGCCGGCGCGCCTTGCGGACATTCGGCGCTTCGTCGACGAGGTGGGAACAGTGGCCGCTCTGAGGAGCGAACGCCTCTTCGACCTCAAGGTGGCGGTGTCGGAGGCTTGCGCGAACGCTGTCGAGCACTCCGGCGGCAACCATGCGCCGCTTCACATCTGCGCCTGGTTCCATTCCGACCGGCTGATCTTCGAGATCAGCGACAGCGGCGACTTTCGCCTTCCGGGCGCGGAACGCCGCGGCCAGGCAGGGACCCGAGGCCTAGGTCTTCCCCTCATGGCGGCCCTCATGGACGAACTGCGTATCCAAAAGACCCCGGGCGGCGGCACCAGCGTCTCGCTCTGCGTCCGGCTGACCTAGCCTCGCTTCCGACCGGGGTTTGCACGACCGCCCGCGGGAAACGCATCCTCTCCCCTCTCCCGTGACCGGCCGGCCGGCGGGCAGTCCCCGGGCATTCATACCGGCGCACCGGGCACGCACACCAGGACGCGGCCGCCCCACCCCGGCCGGAGGCCCGCTGGTCACGAGCCAGACCCTGCCGGGACCGTGCGGCGGACGGCCAGCAAGGCCTCCCCGCGGGGGAGGATCCGCCCGATGACGGCCGCCGCCGGGGTCATCCGGGTCCGCAATCCGTCCACCAGGGCGGCCACCCGGTCCTCGGGTACAGAGATCAGCAGACCCCCGGACGTCTGGGCGTCGGCCGCCAGGAGTCGCTCCCATTCCTCGAAGTCGTCACGCCATTCGGTGTCCGGGCCGGCATGCTCCAGGTTGCGTCGCGTCCCGCCTGGGATCGCCCCCTGCCGGGCCAGCGCGACCGCCCCGGGCAGCCAGGGCAGCGCCTCGAACCAGATCTCCGCAGTCACCCCGCTCGCCACGCACAGCTCGAGCAGGTGGCCCAGCAGACCGAACCCGGTGACGTCGGTGAGGGCGCTGATCCCCGTCGCTCGGGCGGCTTCCGCAGCCTCCTTGTTCAAAGTGACCATTGACTCGACGGCCGTGGCTATCACAGAGGCCTCGACCATCGCCCTTTTGATCGCCGTGGCGATTACCCCCGTGCCCAGGGGTTTCGTCAGCACCAGAAGGTCTCCCGGCCGGGCCGTAGCGTTGGTGATCTGCATGCCCGGACGGATCCTGCCCGTGACGGCCATGCCGTACTTCGGCTCGCGGTCGTCGATGGTGTGGCCTCCGACGATGCTCACGCCCGCCTGCGCGGCCACGTCGGCACCGCCGCGCAGGATGTCAACCAGGTAGGTCAGCGGAAGAGTGCCTACCGGGAAGCCCACGATGTTGAGCGCGGTCAGGGGCGTGGCTCCCATCGCGTAGATATCCGACAGGGAGTTGGCGGCCGCGATGCGTCCGAAGTCGTAAGGCTCATCAACCACGGGAGTGAAGAAGTCGACCGTCTGCACCAGCGCGAGGTCGTCGCTCAGTTTGTAGACGGCGGCGTCGTCGGAGGTTCCGGTGCCGACGAGCAGGTTCGGATCCAACGAGGGCGGCAGCAGTGCAATAACCTGCCCCAAGTCCTTGGGGCCGATCTTGCACGCTCAGCCGGAGCCGTGGGAGAGCGTAGTCAGGCGCGGAAGCTCGTTCATGGCACCTCCTTTCCACTGTGCGGCTCACCGCTCGTCGCAGCGCCCGGCCGGGCGCGGAGATGCGGAGGGGACTGGGAGAAACTACCAGAGAACCGGCCACCCTGCCACCAGCAGGACCTTCAGGTGAGATCCACACCGGCCGGGAAAGCTCCCCCTCTCAGTTGGGCTGCCCCGCCTTGCTCTTGATACTCATACGTACTTGCGATAGGTTTGCATATGCGATGAGTCATCACGCGACGCGAACGCTCCGAGAGCTCGGCTACCGGCTGACCCCCCAGAGAACTCTAGTCTGGGACGCCCTCAGAGAGGCGGGGGGCCACCTGGGCGCCGAGGAGATCTGCGCGCTGGTTCAGAGCCGCTTCCCCAACGTCAACATCTCCACCGTCTACCGCACGCTGGAACTGCTGGTGGAGCTTCAATTGGTGCGCGAAACCCTCCTCGGACCGGATCGCCGCTACTACGAGATCGAGGAAGACGAGCCCCACCACCACCTGGTCTGCGACCGCTGCGGCGCCGTGCAGCACGTGCACGACGAGGATCTGGGAGGATTGCGCGCCGCCCTGGAGCAGAGGCAAGGGTTCCGCGTGCGCGAGCTGACGACCTTCGGACTATGCGCCGCCTGCAACGGGCAGGCCGAACCCAACGCAGGAGGGGGCCATGCACATTCCTGACGGGTTTGTGAACGCGCCCACGGCGCTGGCCACCGGTGCGGTCTCGCTGGGGGCGGTAACCCTGGCCCTGCGGCGGGCCGGCCGCAATCTAGGCGAGCGCACGGTGCCCTTGCTGGGTGTGACCGCCGCGTTCGTCTTCGCCGCCCAGATGCTCAACTTCCCCGTGGCGGCCGGCACGAGCGGGCACTTTCTGGGAGCGGTGCTGGCTGCGGTACTCATCGGCCCGTGGGCGGCCGTGGTCGTGATGACGGTGGTGCTGGCGGTACAGGCCGTGGGCATGGCCGACGGTGGCATCACCGCCCTGGGAGCGAACGTCTTCAACATGGCGGTGGTAGCGGGCCTGGGCGGCTACCTAGCCTTCCGCGTTCTGAAAGCCGTTCTCCCTCGAAGCATGACCGGCTACTTCGCCGCCGTGGCCGCCTCTTCGTGGCTTTCGGTGGTGGTCAGCGCCGCCGTGGTCTCTCTGGAGCTGGCCGCCTCAGGGACCGTGCCCCTGTCGGTGAGCCTGGCCGCCATGACCTCGGTGCACATGATCATCGGCCTGGGGGAGGCGCTCATCACCTCGACCGTGCTGGCTGCCGTCCTGGCCTCCCGACCCGACCTGGTTTCGTCTCCGCCCGCCGACGCGGCCACCCGGCACGGCACAGGTGGCCCGGCCGGATCTCCCTTTGGTCGCAGGGGTCGGCCGGCCGGCTTCGTCTTGGGGGCCGTGGTGGTCGCCCTGGCATTGGCCGTGCTGGTGGCCCCTTTCGCCTCTTCGGCGCCTGACGGCCTCGAAAGGGTCGCCGCCGACAAGGGCTTCGGCCAGGCCGCGCGGGAGCCCATCTGGCGCTTCTCCCCCTTGACCGAGTACAGCCTCCCCGGCATTGCCGACGAGCGGCTGGCCACGTCTCTTGCCGGGCTCCTGGGTGTGGTCGCCCTGCTGGGCGTGATCCTTCTGGTCGGAAGGGCCTTCGGGCGGAGTCGGCCGCGGGTCGCGCGGCCGGATACCGCCCCCGGCCTCCATCCCATGGCCGGTCACGAGCACACCGACCACCGGCACTCGGGTCACACCCACCGCCACCATGTCCACGTGACCGATGCCCCCGGCACGGGCCCCGATCCCGACCACCTCCACGAGGAACCACCAGGACCGGCACGATGAGCGGAGCGCACCATTTTCTCACCGAGGCTCAGTACGGCGATAGTCTGGTACACCGGCTCGACCCCCGGGTCAAGATCATGGGCCTCATGGGGCTCACAGTGGTCTCCGTGAGTACGCCGGCGGACGCCGTTTGGGCCTTCGCCTCTTACCTCGGGGTGCTTCTGTTCCTACTGGGCCTTTCCCGGCTGCCGCTTGTCCTGGTGCTTCGTAGGGTGGCGCTGGTGCTGCCTTTCATACTCATGGTGGCCGTGTTTCTGCCTTTCTTCGGGCGAGCGGGGGGTGGCGGCTACAACGTAGGGAGCGTCCGGATCTCCGGCGCCGGGCTGCTGGTGCTCTGGAACGTGACCGCCAAGGCCACCGTCGGCGTCACGGCCATGACGCTGCTCGCCTCGACCACCTCTTTCCCCGAGCTTGTGGCCGGACTCGAGCGGCTGCGCACGCCCCGGCTGTTCACGCTGATCGTCTCCTTCATGTACCGCTACAGCTTTCTGTTCGTGGAGGAGTTTCGCCGCATGCGCCGGGCCATGGAGGCGCGCAACTTCCAGGGCCGCTGGCTGTGGCAGGCGGGCATCGTGGGCCACATGGTGAGCTCGCTCTTCCTGCGCAGTTACCAGCGTGGAGAGCGCGTCTACCTGGCCATGGTCAGCCGCGGTTACGATGGCAGCATGCGGGCCTCGGCCCCCCTAGCCCTCCGCCGCGCCGACGCCGCCTTCATCACAGGTCTGGCCACCGTGCTGCTCGCTGTCCGGATCACCGCCTGACGCGCCATGGAACCGGCCGCCGTCGACATCGTAGACCTGCACTTCAGCTATCCCGACGGGACACCCGCCCTGTGCGGAGTCAATCTGCGGGTGCAGGCGGGCGAGTCGGTGGCCGTGATCGGCCCGAATGGGGCAGGCAAGTCGACCCTCCTGCTCCACCTAAACGGCATCCTGCGGGGCCAGGGCCAGGTATGCATCTTCGGCGTGCGGGTCCAGGACGGCACCCTGCGCGAGATCCGGCGCCGGGTGGGCGTGGTCTTCCAGGACCCCGATGACCAGCTCTTCCTCACCAGTGTGGCCCAGGACGTGGCCTTCGGTCCCAGCAACATGAGGCTCTCTGAGGAGGAGATCGCGCGGCGCGTGCACGAATCCCTGGCCGCCGTGGACATGCAGGCCTTCGGCGATCGGGCGGCTCACCACCTCTCCTTCGGCCAAAAGAAGCGGGTGGCTACGGCCACCGTCCTCTCCATGCAGCCCGACCTTCTGGTTCTCGACGAGCCCTCGGCTAACCTGGACCCTCGAGCTCGGCGCCAGCTGGTGCGGATTCTGCGGGGGCTCCCGGTGACCAAGATCATCGTCACCCACGACTTGCCCTACGCGTACGAGATATGCGAACGGGCGGTGATCCTGTCGGGAGGCCGAGTGGCGGCAGACGGGCCCATCGACGATATCCTGGGCGACGGCGAGCTTCTCGACAGCCACGACCTGGAACTCCCCTACGGCTTCGCCGTCGCCGGAGCGCGCTCATGAACGGCAGCCAAGGGCGCTCCCACCAGCCCTCGCTCGAACACGGAGCGGCCTTCTCCGCGGTGGTGCTCACCACGACCGGCCTCTATTGGAAGCTTTCCGGCACCTTCGCCCGACTCAAGGGCTGGATGGCATCCGCGGGTGTGCAGCCGGACGGACCCGCTCTGGGCATCTTCTATGACGACCCCACCATGACGCCTCCCGAGCAGTGCCGCTACAGCATCGCCTACCCGCTCACCCCCGCCGGCGTTGCGGCCGCCGGGCAGGCCTTGGGGCGGGTGCCGGTGGAACCCGGCGACACGCTGGAGGTAGCCCACTTCCCGGAAGGCCCCGTGGCCGTACTCACGTACGAAGGCCCAGCCGCGGACTCCCCGTCGGCCTACATCCGCCTGGCGGAGTGGGTCGAAAGCCAGGGCCTCCGCCCGTCCAGGCCTCCTCAGGAGCGCTACCTGGCCGAGCCGGGCACGCTGAGCAAGGGGCTCATGCGGGCGGAGCTGCGCCAGCCGGTGGCTCCTGGGGGATGACGATCCAGAGCACCAGGTAGGCGAGCACACCGGCCCCGCCGAGCAAGGTGACGAGCACCCACAGAAGGCGTATCACCGTGACGTCGATGCCCAGGTAGTCGGCTACTCCTCCGCAGACGCCGCCGATCATCTTCTCCGTCCGAGATCGGTACAGTCTTTTCCCGCTGCTCATACCCGTCCTTCCCTTAAGGCCGCAGAAACCCTCGCGTATCCCAGGATCGGCTCCCTTGACCATTGAGCTACCGCCGGAGAGCGCCGGGGAAACCCGGCCGGCCGGCAAACGCCCCCGTAGCCCCCGAACAACGTCCGGCGGCCTCACTCATCGCTGGTGGTACTCCCGCTTCCCAGCCGTCCGGCATGTGCGAGCAACGGCCGCCCGGTTTCTGGACAGAAGTCGCTGAAAACCGGGTGACGACCGCCGCAGTGGGAGCAGGCCTCACGCACGAGTTTGCCGCACGCCGGGCAGTGAGCGGAAGCCTGTTCCAGCGGGTGGCCGCAGTGCGGGCAGCCGCCGTGACGCAGCCGGTACCTCCCGATCCGTGCCGGAGCCAGGAGGTATCGCTTCAGAGCCACCAGGGCCGCGACCGTCCCCGCGACCCCGGCCACAGAGATGACAAGGGGGGCAAAATCGGATAGGTGGTGCCAGGCGTAATCCCCCGCCATCACGACCATCTGGATGCTGGCAAAGACAAGGAAAGCCAGGCCCATGGCTTCGTAGCGGGACTCGCGGCGCTGCAGAGTCTTCCAGACGAGGAGGGCCACGGCGAAAGCGGCCAGCAGGTAGGCCAGGCGTAAGCCGGCCGATTTGGCATAGTACGAGAGCGTCGCTCGCTCGTAGCTCGTTTCCACCCGGCGCAGGCGCGGCTCCAGATCCGTCCGGGCGGCCCCCACATCGGCGCGCGACTGCCCGACCAGGACCTTCGCGCCGGCGACGCGAGCAACCGCCGCCTCATAGGCCGCCCGCGCTCCATCGAGTGCCGCTTTCAAGGAGGGGTCGTTGTCGCCCGCTTCTAGAGCCGTGCGGTACTCTTCCCGCCGGTACTCGTACTCACGAGTTGCGTCGGCGAGAACCTGGGACCCTTCTTCAGCCCGGCGCTCCCGTCCGGCGAGCGCCTGTTCCGCCGCAGCCAGGGCGGCCTGGGCGGCCGGAACACCCTCCGCGACCTCGAAGGCGATGCGGTCCGGTCGAGTGAAGTAATCGTCCAGCCGCTCGTAGAGCCATAGTCCGCCAACCAGCAGGAACCCCACGAGCAGGACGGCGAGCACTCGCTCGGCCATCGTGCTCACGGAATACCTCCTAGAGAACCCGACAGAGGCCGGCGTCGGCTCCGGCATCCGTCTGGCTCACGCCTGCCCCAGATCCTCGTAGGTCTGCTCGAAGTCGCACTGGGGGCACTGGTAGAGCTTCTCGCCTGTGCCGGCCACCATGATCTCCAGATCGACCTGGCAGCTCGGACAGATACCCGCGGCCATCATGCACTCAGGCGCGGTGCACAGGTACTTGGTCTCACCTCCGGGACCGGTGAGCAGAACCTCGGCCTCGTGCTCGTCGCAGTTCTCGCAGTAGTGGATGTCCACCGTGCTCATCTCCTTCGTGGTCGAGCGTCCCGGCACGCGCGCGGGCGGGGACGGCTGCGGGCGCTACTTCTCGATGATCTCCTCTTTGTAGAGATCGGTCTTGAACATCACGCACTCCGGATTGACACAGAACCAGACGCGGTAGGTGTCGCACTCTCCCGTGGCCCGGCTGCCGGTCATGCCGGTGCGTTCCTCTTCCTCCACCCTGTCGGCCAGCGGTCTGCCACAGTTGATGCAGGTCTTCAGATCGGCTGTCACCCGGCCCCCTTCCCTCGACGCGACTCCACATGCCCATGGTAGCATCCACGCTTGGGCGCGGTGCCTCCGCCGGCTGCACACACCTTGGCTCGGCTCGCCAGCGCACGATAGAATGCCCCGCATACCGGAGCCCGCCGACGCATCGCGGACGGACCCGGAGCCGGCCACGGGGGTACGGACATGATCTTGTCGGATCGCGACATACGAACCGCCCTGCAGCGGGGCGACATCGGCCTCGAACCCTTCGAACCGGCTTTCCTACAGCCGGCCAGCATCGACATCCGGGTCGACCATCGCTTCCGCATCTTCTCCAACCACCGCTACACCTGCATCGACCCCCGCGAGTGTCAGGAGGAACTGACCGAGGTGATCACCGTGGCTGAGGGGGGCGTATTCATCCTCCACCCGGGGGAGTTCGTGCTGGGCTCCACACTCGAGCGCGTGACGGTGGGAACCGACCATGTCGCCCGCCTGGAGGGCAAGAGCTCCCTGGGGCGTCTGGGCCTGCTCTGCCACGCCACGGCCGGCTGGATCGATCCCGGCTTCACCGGGCACATCACCCTAGAACTCTCGAACGTGGCCAATCTGCCCATCAAGATCTACCCGAGCATGCCCATCGGCCAGCTCTCCTTCGCCCGCCTCTCGTCACCGGCGGATCGACCCTACGGCAGCGAAGGCACCCGAAGCAAGTACCAGGGGCAGGAAGGTCCCACCGAATCCCGCATGTGGGCCAACTTTACCCCCGACTCTCCGGGGGAACCACGGTGATTCCCCCGATCGCGAGCCCCCTCGCCGGGCTCGAGCGGCGCCTGCGCACTCTGACCGGCAGTTGCGGGATGCACGCTCTGGGCATCGCCGACATGACGCCCGAGCCGGTGCAGGCCGCCGTGGCGGCCACCGGGGGTCGGTGGCTCTCGGCCTTTCCCCGCGCGGTCTCCGTCGTGTTTCGACTACAGAACGCCATCGTCGAAGAGCTCCCCGACCACCACCGGGAAAAGGCCCTTGCCCGTCTGTACGAGTTCCACATCTACAGGGTGGGCAACCCGCACCTCGACCAGGTGGCCACCAGAATCGCCACGGAAATTCAGGAGGCGGGGTATCGAGCGGTACCGGTGCCCACCTCGGTCGCGGTCGACGGAGGAAGCGGCACGGGAGGCTTCTTGGGCGCCGTGTCACACAAGATGGCCGCCCATCTGAGCGGCCTTGGCTGGATCGGCCGGAGCTGCTTGCTTGTGACTCCCGACGTCGGACCCCGGGTACGCTTGGCCACCGTCATGACCGACGCCCCCTTCGCGGCAAGAACGCCGGCGGACGCCGGCTGCGGCCGCTGCCGCATCTGCGTGCGGGCCTGCCCGGCGCAGGCTTTCTCCGGCAAAGCCTTCGACCCGGCCGACCCCATCGAAGCCCGCATGGATGTGCGCGCTTGCGAGGCCTACCGGCAGGAGGCCAAGACTCTCACCGGGGTACCCATGTGCGGCGTGTGCGTAGCGGTCTGCCCCCACGGAAAGCCCGGCAGAAGACTTACGCCTCCTCCCGCACCCCCAGGCGCCGGCCGATATCGCGCGCCACCTCCCGGGCCGAGGGGAAGTCGTGAATCTCCCCTTTAGCGTCCACGCCTGGACAGAGAAGCTCGCCTGCCGGCTCCACCTCGAGCACGTGCCAGAAGTATCTCATGACCTGGCGGGCCCCGTCGAAAACCGTCGAATAGGTGGTGCCGGCGCAGCATAGGAAGCCCCCCAAACGCCGGGGCCGCCCCGGTTCGATGAGCGGCCGGCGCAGGACGTACTTGATGGCCCAGAAAGGCTGGCAGCGATCGATCATGGCCTTGGCCTGGGCGGCCAGGCCCATGGAGAAGATCGGCGCCGCCAGGATGATGCTGTCCGCCCCACGCAGCAGAGGATAAAGCTCTTCCATGCCGTCTTCCACGATGCAGGCACCCCCGTCGAAACACCCGTCGCAGGCGATGCACGGATTGACTTCGAGCTCGCGCAGGCGCAGCTTGGTCACTTCGGCGCCGGCCTCGCCGGCCGCTTCCAGGGCCCAGTCGAGCAGGGTCTCTGTGTTTCCCTTGCGTCGAGGGCTGGTGGCCAGGCCCAGGACCTTCACGCTCACCGGAGGCTCACTTCGGAACCCGAGCCCTGAAGCCCACATCGCCTTGCTGCAGAGTCAGGTCGGTCCCGCACACCGGGCACGTAACCAGATCGCCCTCGCGGGCCCCCTCGCCAGCTGGATCTCATGCTTGCAGACCGGGCACTGGACTCCTTGGTAAGCCGTGCGGTAGGTCAGATCGAACATCTGGTGGAGCAGGCCGGAAGGCAGCTGGTCTTTGCGCAAGCCCCGCTGGATGGCCTCCTCCAAGGCACCGGCTTCGGCGATGCTGCCCAGCAGCAAGGCTCCGACCAGCACCTCGTCCCGGTCGAAGATCAGCTTCTTGTAGAACTCGCCGACGGGATAGTCCCCCCGCATCTCGCTCAGGCCGGAGCGGTAGGCGGCGACCGTCTGGCCGAGGGCCACCAGACTCAGGCCCAGCACCTGCATGTTGAGCACGTCGATCTCGGAGCCCCCTCGACAGCGTCGCCGGCGAGCGCCGCTCCAGCGGCCGCACCCTGCCGCCATGAGCGCAGCCAGTTGAAGTAGTTCTTGGCGCTGCCCACGGTCACGTCGCCCGCGGCGTAGATACCTTGCCATGGCGTGGCGAAGCGGGCGTCGACCTTGAAACCGAAGCCCTCCTCGGGGAGGAAATCTACGGCCGGCGTGTACTCCGCACATACTCCAACGACGTCGGCCAACACTTTGTCGCCCCCGGCCAGGACCAGGCCCACCGCGCGGCCGTCGCGCCCTTCCACGGCCTCGACGGCCGCTCCCAGCACCAGCTCGGCGCCGCTGGCCCGTACGCGGGCGGCCGCGATCTCAGCGGCATCTTGGTCCAGGACCTCCGGCCATAGACGCTCGGTGGGCACGAGGTAGGTGGTTTTGAAGCCCGCTCCGGTCAGCGCCCGCACCATCTCGAGGGCCACCAGACCGTTCCCGTAGACCAGACCGGTCTGGCCGGCCCCGTCAAGCCCGCGGATCGCCCGGGCCTCGTCCAAGGTCTTGAAGCAGTTGATGCCGGCCAAGTCGCCGCCCTGGAGGCCTCCCGCCGAAAGGCGGCGGCCGGTGGCCACCAGCATGGCGTCGTAGGAAAGGGTCGTCCCGTCCCCGAAAGTGACCTTTTGTGCGGCGACGTCCACTCCGGCCACCCGGCTCGAGAGGCGCACATCCAGGCGCTGCTCCTGATAGAACTCCTTCCGCTTCCCCCAAAGACGCGCTTCACCCACCGATCCCGAGGCAAAGTCGGCTAGTTGGGGACGGCGGTAGAACGGATAGGCCTCTTCGGTCACCACCGTGATCTCCGCGTCATCCCGGCGTCGCCGAAGCATTTCGGCCGCCCGCATTCCGGTGACGCCGTTCCCGACGATGAGGTACCTCGCCATCCCCGCACTCCTTCCCTCGGACGATCCACTGCTCCCGCAACATGCCTAGTGTACCAGCCGACCCCCGCCCGGTCAGACCGAACACGAGGATCGGAACCCCCACCGGGAGGTTCTGTGCGTTGGCATAAACAAAACCCCTTGTGCAGCCGGCCCTGTTCCGTTACACTGCCTACATGACCATCCCAGCGCCATTCTCTCCCGCCGAGGAGCTCGACCTCCTGGCCGACGCCTTGGGTGACCCCACCAGGAGGGCCATTTTCAAGTACGTAGCCGAGGCGCTTGAACCGGTCACCGCCGCCGACGTTGGCGTCACCTTCGGGGTCCACCGCACGGTGGCCCGCTCCCACTTGGAGAAGCTGACCGACACCGGCCTGCTCGAGGCGGAGTTCCGCCACCGCGCCGAGGGCGGCCGTCCGCCCAAGGTGTACTCCCGGGGCGAGCGCCGGCTCGACCTGCAGCTGCCGGTGCGCCAGTACGAAACCCTCGCCGAGCTCCTGCTCAGCACTCTCGAGCACTTCGGAGACGCGGCCGAGATCATCGCCGACCAGGTAGGCTATGCCTTCGGGCAGCGACTGTCGACCCTCCATGCACCCGCCAGGTCCCCTCTGGCCGCCCTGATCGAGGCTGGAGCGAACATCTCGTTGGAGCACGACGGCGATCGACTGCGCGTCGAAGTGCACGACTGCCTCTTCAGGGAGGTGGCCACCCGCCGGCCTCGCCTGGTCTGCACCCTCGATCGAGCCGTCCTGCGCGGACTGCTCTCGGCCGTAGAGGGTGAGGTAGTTCTGTGCGAGGCCTCCCGCCGGGACGAGTGCCGGGATGTCTGCTCCTTGAGCTACGAGAAGAAGCCCTCAACCGCGGGAACGCGCGACACCCCTGACCCCCCGATAGGAGGACACGCATGATCATCACCAAGCAGAAGCCCCTCGAAGACATCATCGAGATGGTCGCCAAGTACAAGCACCTCTTCTACGTGGGTTGCGGCCAGTGCTCCACCCAGTGCCAGACCGGGGGCGAGTGGGAAATCGAGGAACTGAGCAGGCTCCTGGAGGAGGAAGGCCACAGGACCAGCGGCTCGACCGTGGTCTACGCCCCCTGCCATGAACTCGACACCAAGCGCCACTTCCGCAAGCACAAGGAGCAGCTGGCGCGCACCGACGCGGTGATCGTCATGAGCTGCGGCGCGGGCGTGCAATCGGCGGTTGAGGGCACCGACCTCCCCGTATTCCCCTCGAACGACAGTCTCTTCTTGGGGAACTCCCAGCGCCACATGCACTTCGAGGAAAAGTGCTCCACATGCGGCGAATGCGTGCTGCAGTGGACCGGAGGCATCTGCCCGGTGACCCGCTGCCCGAAGGGTCTCCTCAACGGGCCCTGCGGGGGTACGAACCACGGCAAGTGCGAAGTCGATAGCGACAGGCCCTGTGCTTGGACCCTCATCTACGAGCGTCTGGAGAGCCTGGGCGAGCTCGACATGTTCCGCAAGATCCAGCCGCCCAAGAACTACGCGGCTGTCAAGAGGCCTGGCCTCATGCGGGAAGAGGTGCGATAGCCCCCCGCACAAGCTGTCCGCTCGATCGCGGATGCGGGAGAACGCGGCGAGGGCCGCCCCGGTGATCCGGGGCGGCCCTCGCCCTCTCTGCCTCGTAGTCTCCGCCCTGAAGCAGGGAGTTACCGCCCCCAGGCCTTGACCCGTCGCGCAACCTCCCGCCCGTAGTCCACGCAGGCCTCGAGATCGTCTTCGGTGGGCACATACTTGAGCTCCAGGGGGTCCATGACGTCCAGCCCGAGCTCCTCGAGGCCGGCGCTGATGAGCTTGGCCGCCCCTCCACCCCAGCCGTAGGAACCGTAGGCTCCAACCAGGCGGTTCTTGGGGCGCAGCCCCCTGATATAGGTGAGGAAGGCGCCCACCGTGGGGAGCATTCCGTTGTTCAGAGTGGGCGAACCCACCACGAAGGCGCGGTGCCCGAGCACGGCCCGAGCCACGTCGGCCAGGGCCGAGTGGTTCAGGCGGAAGACCGAGCACTCCACGCCCTCTTGGGCGATGCCGTCCTCGATGGCCCGGGTCATCTTTTCGGTCGACTGCCACATCGTGTCGAATACAAGGGCCACCCGAGCCGGCGCCTCGAAGCGGCTCCAGCCGACGTAAGCCTCGATGACCCGGGCCACGTCCTCGGACCGCCTCCAAATGACCCCGTGACTGGGT
Source organism: Thermoleophilia bacterium (assembly GCA_027493445.1). Classification (GTDB taxonomy): domain Bacteria; phylum Actinomycetota; class Thermoleophilia; order RBG-16-64-13; family RBG-16-64-13; genus JAMDDA01. The sequence continues at coordinate 1,148,277 of JAOSKU010000001.1, forward strand.
GCGATGACGTCGAACTCGAGCCCCAGCTCTCCCACCTGTTTCACCAGCTTCTGCACCTGGTTGCCGAAGGGCATGAGGATATTGGCGTAGTACTTGGCGGCCTCGTCGAGAGCGAGGTCGAGGCCGACCTCATCGGCGAAGCGCCGGGAGCTGGCCAGGTGCTGCCCGAAGCCGTCGTTGGACAGCAGGACCTTGGGCTCTTTGACGTACGTGAGCATGCTGTCGGGCCAGTGGAGCATGGGTACCTCGAGGAAGGTGAGCGTATAGCGCCCGATGGACAGCTCGTCGCCGGTGCCGACCACGGTGATGTCCCAATCCTGGACGCCCTCACCATGGTACAGGAGCAAGAGGGCATCCTTCGCCCGCCTCGAACAGAAGATCTGAACGTCACCGAGCTGCTTCATGAGCGACGGGATCGCTCCCGAGTGATCCATCTCCACATGGTTGACGACCAGGTAGTCGATCTCGCGGGGTTCGCAGCAGGCGCGCACGCGTCGCAGCAGCTCGGGCCCGAATCCGGAGCGCACCCCGTCGACCAGCACCTTCTTCTCATCGGTGATGAGATACGCGTTGTACGTGGTGCCCCGCGGCGTCTCGTACCCGTGGAAGTCGCGGACATTCCAGTCGATGGCTCCCACCCACCAGATCTCTTCCTTCAGCTGATATCTCTCCATGCCTCCACCTCTGGCGTCGTTACAAACAACCGGCTGCGCGATCACGCTAACGGAGGCTGGGTCGGCAAATGTGCGCTCCCGGGGTCACCCAAGCGCACTCACCGAGCCCCCGCCCGGCAAAGTCAGGCTCGAATGATAGCCGACCGGCCGGACAGAAGCCTGGTGAGTCATGTTCGCGCGGGCCCGCACTACAGTCGAGAGCGGCTTCTCAGGAAGCAGCCCCCTCGATGCAGTAGTACTCGCCCGTCAAGTCGTAGTCGATGGTAACGGGGCAGTCGGCGCAGAGGCACCCCCGCCTTTGAACGCCGGCCGAGCTGGCACCTCGGGCGCAGTAGAAACTCTTCAGCTCATCGGGCTTGCTGGGACAGTCGCCGCACAGGCAGCGCCCGGCGTTCTCGGGAGTGTCGAGGACCATGGACACCGGGACTCCTACGCAATCTCGAGAATCTTCTCCTTGGGCGAGGTGCAGACAACGCAATGATCGGGGACGTCGTTCTCGTAGGTCATCCCACACACCTGACACACGTAGAACCGGGACTCGCTCAGGTCGCCCATCGCTCCCAGAGCCTCGGCGAACATCTTCTCGTGGAACTTCTCCGCCTCGTTGGCCGCATGGAAGGAGAAACGGGCGTCGTCGTCGCCTTCCTTCTCCGCTTGAGCGATGAACTCCGGATACATGGTCGCATGCTCGTAGTTCTCTCCGCCGATGGAACCTTCGAGGTTCTCAGCCGTGCTCTTGACCCCGCCCATCGTCTTCAGATGGTTGATGGCATGCACGGTCTCGGACTCCGCCGCCACGCGGAAGCGCTTCGCCACCTGGGGATACCCTTCCTCGTCCGCCTTCCGCGCGTAGGCCAAATACCTCCGGTTCGCCTGCGATTCACCCGCGAACGCGTCCTTCAGGTTGCCGATGCTGTTGCCCATTGAACTGATGCTCCTTTCCGATTCTCTCGACTCGCGCCCCTCGTGCCACTGGCCGCCGCGGCAGCCTCGACCTCGAAGAGAGCCCTTACCCGGGCCAGATGACAAGGTAACCGCACCTTGAGGCTAATAAACCTCATCTTTCGCCGAAAAAAGCAAATATCTCTACCCAGCCTTCCGGCCCAGAATCAGCTGGTTCTGACTGTTCGTAAGATCGAGAACACGCACGTCAGCGAAGCCGGCGTCAGTCAACCAGGCCTGGAAGTCCGACTCGCGCCATACGCCTCCCTCCTCCGTCGCCTGCAGCATGTTCACTGCAAACATGGCCGCGCGCTCGCTGCGCTCCCATACGAAATCGCGGATGGCGATGACGCCACCTGGTCCCAAGACCGCATGCACTCGGGCGCTCAGAGCGGAGTTGGTGTGCGGCCCGTAGATGTGGTAGACGTTGCCCAGATACGCCAGACCAAAGGGGCCTGGGGGCAACCCTTCCCGAAAGTCGCCTCCCAGCAGGTCGATCCGCTCGGTCCACCCCCCCAGATACCTACGCGCCTCGGGCAGCACATCGGGCCGGTCGAAGAGTGTGGCGCGCAGCCCTTTCTCTGCGAAGCGCCGGGCCATGTGGCCCACGGCCCCCCCGATGTCGATCATGGAGTACGGAGCGGGCGAGCCTGCCTCCCGCCCCTCGCCGGCGTATCGGAGGCAACGATCGACCACCTCATCCATCACCGCCGAGTCGCCTTCGGCCATCGTGCGCACGAAACTGCGTAGGTCGCGTTCCTCGGGATCGCGCTCGGGAGGACTGCCGAAACGCACGATGTGCGGCAGGTCGAGCCAACCCCGAACCTTGCGCGCCTGGTGCAGCAGCGACGAGCGCTCCACGTCGGGACCCGGTGGGACCCCGGGAGGCGAATCCAGTAGATGGGCCTTCCCCAGGTCGGTCAGGCGATAACCCGCGGGCCCGTGCGCGGCCACCCCGAGGGCGACTAGGGCTTCCAGCATGACCCGGCAGGCCCGTTCGTCACCTCCCACGGCTCGGGCCACGTCGTCCGGCTCGGCGGGCGATCCTTGAGCTAGGGCATCGACCAGGCCCGCCTTGATGGCGGCGGTCAGCACCAGAAGCTTCTCCACCTCGTGGCGGTCGACCAGAGAGGTCACCGCTGCCCCAACTCTTCCTCGCTCTCCCCTGGATCGACCCCCAGCAGCTCGGCGATGTCACGGCGGTTGACCTCGAAGCCCCAAAACACCCGCCGCCCGATGATGATGGCGGGCGTGGCCACTCGGCCGAACTCCCGCATCATGGTCTCCTTCACCGCCTCCCCGGAGGTCACGTCGTGCTCCACCGTCTTCACCCCGTGCTCGGCGAAGTAACTCCTCGCCGCCTGGCAGTCCAGTCAGGAGGGGGAGTGGTAGAGCACCACCGGCCCGGTCTCGCGACGGCCCAACATTCGCTCGAAAAGCCCCACAGGCTATCCCCTCTCGATGGGCAGTCCGGCCTCGGTCCAGTCGTCGATGCCGCCCGCGTAGTCGGAGACATCGGCGTACCCTAGCTGTCGCAGCTTATCAGCCGCGATGGCGCTGGCTTCTCAGGTGAAGTCGTTGCAGTAGACGATGATCTTCTCGTCCTTCCGGTAGCGCTTGCGCGCCTCGCGCGTAAGACTGCGGAAGTCGATCCACTCGGCTCCGGGCAGGTGACCGCGGCCCCAGTGGTCCTCTCCCAGCACGTCGACCAGGTGGAACTCCGTCCCGGACTGCATCAACTCCCAGAGCTGCTCGCGGGAGATCACTGGTACGCTTGGCCGCCCGGCCGTCTGATCGTAGAAGATGAGATAGCTGGCCGCCGTGTAGTAGCCGGCCTGCCGGAACACCTGGAGCTTGCGGGCATCGCGGGCGTCGACCACGGCCGCGGGGGTGACGTCGTCGCCGGCGACCATCTGCCCGGCGGTCTGCACGGCCCAGACCAGCACCTGGTCGCCCACGTGCGGCGCGAGCACGTCGAGCAGGCAGTACCGCTCACCCTGACTCCGCTCCCGGATCACCAGGCCGATGGCCTGGTCATGGTCGGTGACGACCCAGTGGCTGTCGTTCTCGATCTCCTGCTCGAGCTCGCTGTACGTGGGAGCCTGCTGGACACCGCGGGCGTGGAGCACGAGGTCGTGGGCCGCCCGCAGATGGGGGTAATCCATCGGCACCAGCGCCAATCCCTCGAGCTTCTGGGGAGGGAAAGTAGCCCGAGCGACCAGCACCGACATGCTCACCTCCATCGAGAAACCCTCGGCGATTAGGGCCGTCTCGAAGGTGCAGTCGTCGCTCCGCACGAGATAGGCGCGAGGAGCAAGCTCCTCACTGATCAGATCGAGCATGTCCTCGTAGCGGTCTCGGTAGGGCGGCGTGAGATACCCTTCGATCAGGGTCACGTGGTCGTGGCCTTCGTGTTTGTCGAAAAGGAGAAGCGCGTATCCCACCGTGCTGGCCCCGTCCCTCACGGCAAACGTGTCGGCATGATGGGCCAGGTGGACGTGAAAGCTGGGGAGCAAGGGCACGTGGAACGTCCGGAGCTTCTCGGCCCTCATCTCGGCGATGGCTTTGGCATCAGTGCGTTCGAGCTGCACACACACCCCTTTCTGGAGACCCGCCACTGCACGCGGCATACCCGCAGAGGGCGGGGACCTAACAGGCCGTTGAAGAATGACGCTTCGCCGTCAGGCTGCAATGGGCGCGGGCGAGGCCAGAGCTCGGTTTGGAATGACGCTCGCCCTCAGGCTGCAGTGGGCGCGGGCGAGGCAAGGACGCAGGGAGCGGGCGTAGCGGAGCTACGGACGTGACCGAGGACGCCGCATCGGGCCGCCCAGTGCAGCCCGGTGGCTGGGGCTTCGTTTTTCAACGGCCTGCTAACGCAGAAGGGCCCTCGCCGCCCTGAGGAATGCCGCCAGGCGGTACACTTGGTTCATGGAGGACCGCATGCGCCAAGAAGCCGTGCGCAGTCGCTTCCAGGGCGCCCTGCTGGGCACGTTCGCCGGCGACGCGCTGGGGATGCCCCTGGAAGGGATGACGCCCCAAGCCATCGCCCACCGCTACGGTGTCGTGCGCGATCTGCTCCCGGCCCGTTTGGGCCGGGGCACCTACACCGACGACACCGAGATGACCATCGCGGTGGCCGAGTCGCTGGTTGCATGCCGGGGGTTCGACGGGCCCCACATGGCCGGGCGGTTCCTGCACACGGCCGAGCGGCGGAGGGGCTACGGCCGCGGCACGCTCGAGGCCCTTCAGCGGTTGGCCGCGGGCGTCCCTTGGGACCAGGCCGGGGCGGGCACGTTCGGCAGCGGCTCGTTCGGCAATGCCGGAGCTACGCGCGTCGCCCCAATCGCCCTCCTGTACCACTCCAATCTGGCTGCCGTAGCCGACCTGGCCCGCGCCTCGTCGGAGATCACCCACGCTCACCCGCTAGGCCGCGGGGGAGCGGCCGTCCAGGCAGTAGCCATCGCCCTCGCTCTCTGCGCCGGTCTCGAGCCGCCAGCCGGCGCCCGCCCCGAACTGTTCATCGAGACCATCGAGCATCGACTGCTCCCTCAGGAGGCCCTCTACCGAGAAGGCCTGGAGAAGGTGGTCATGATGCTGGAGCGGTGTCCACCCCTGCCGCTCGAGGCCTCCGACCATGACCGAGCCGGTCAGGCCGCCAGGGTGGCGGCCGTGCTGGGCAACGACAGCCGAGCGTTCACGTCGGTACCGGCCGCGCTCTACTCATTCTTGGCCTACGCTCACTCTTTCGAGTTGGCGGTGACGACCGCGGTCGCTCTAGGCGGAGACACCGACACCATCGCCGCCATGACCGGGGCTCTCGCGGGCGCCTATCACGGTGTGGGCGCCATCCCCGAGCGCTGGCGCCGCAGTCTGGAGTCGGGCCCCCGCGGACGGGACTACGTCGCCGGCCTCGCCGACGACCTTTTCCTACTCTGGTTGGAACGCTACGCCGATGTCTGCTGAGTCCGCCGCTCGTCGCTCAAGAGCCGCATGAGTCGCGCGCTCACGCCGGAATCGAGGGAACGCGTGCGCACCCCATGGCGAGGGCCGCCCGCCCGGAGCAACGCCCCCAGGTTGGCCGGAGTCGCGATCAGCACGCCCCGGAACTCACGCAGGTCGACGGCCTCCGGGTGCACGACCAAGTCCCCCAGGCGTACGCCCTCCGCCTCCACGGCGCAGAAGACCGGCTGGACCAGGAAGGTACCCGTCGTGCCGGTCATCCGAGCCAGACCGCGCTCCAGCTCGCAGGCGCGACCGGCCAGGTCGATGGCCACCCTGTCGTGAAAGCCCGTACCCGTGTCTCGGGCCAGCCCGCGATAGACCTCGACCGCGTAGAGGCCTCCGGGGCCGGCCACCAGGAACTCCACCACGGTGCCCGCCACCAGCAGACCGGGGGCCACGTACCAACCCTCGGGCAGCGACTCGAGCAGCCGAGCGAGAACCGCGCTGTCCTCGGCCCGTCGAGTGCCTCCCACCCCCAGGAGCGAGCGATCGAGGAGTAGCTTTCCAGGGACCAGCAGCACACCGAAGACGAGCAGCCCGCTGATCACGGCGCCCGTACCCACGCGGCTACGTATCGCCAGCCCCAGGAAAACTGCGAGCACGGCTAGCACCAGGGCCCCGAACGTGGTGAGGAGCCTCAGGGTCTCGCCGCCCAGCCGCCTCCGCGAACGGCCGACCACTTGGGCCACGCCTTCCCTCGCTCAGTCCGACGCCCGCAGGACAGAGTAAGGATTGATGGCTCCCCCTCCCCCGGGATGGATCTCGAAATGGAGGTGATGCCCTCCCCCGCGCGCGTTCCCAGAGTTGCCCACGTACCCGATCACCTGCCCCGCCCGCACCGACGTGCCCCCACGGACGCCGGCGGCGATGCCGTCCAGGTGGGCGTAGTAGTAGCTGACCCCGTTGCTCCCGTCGAGCCAGATGATTGTGCCGCCCAGGCCGGAGTTGTACGCGGTCCGGCGGATCCGACCCGAAACCACCGCCACCACCGGCGTTCCTCGAGCGGCCATGATGTCGGTACCCTTGTGCGAGCGTCCCCCCGAGCGGGGGAAACCCCAGTCGTTGGTATACGAGTGCGGCCCGTCCACCGGAAATACGAACCCTCGGGCGGCGGCCGCCGCTCCTTTGGAGTTGGAAACCGCGTTCTTCGCCCGAGCCCTGGCCGCCTCTGCGGCTCGCCGGGCCTCCTCCTCGAGAACAGCCACCCTCTTCTTCAGCCGGCTGTATTCGGCGGCCGCCGCTTTCATGCGGCCCTCCATACGATCCTGGGCTTGCTGAAGTTCGACCAAGGTTGCGGTTTGCTCGGACTTCTTGACGTCCAGCTCGGCTTGCAGGTCCCGCACCTTTCGCAGATGCCGTCCAACCTCGGAGAAGGTCTGCTCATCCTGCGCGGCCACGGTGTTCAGGAAGCGCAGGCGTTCGATCACCGAGGTGAAGTCCCGTTCCTCGAACACGATCTCGAGGAAGGCGGGTACGGCCGAGTGGGTGCTCTTGTACAGGCGCACGATGCGGTCGGTCATCCGCTCCTGCATGGTGTGGAGATCCTGACGGCTGCGGGCCTCGTCCTCCCCTGTCTTGGCGATGGCGTCGTCGATCTCGTAAAGTCGCGCCTCGGCCCGGGAGTAGTCGCCGGCCAGCTGATCGAACTCGTCCTGCAGGCGGGCCAGCTGGGTGCGGGTCGCGGCCAGGTCACCTCTGGTCTGGGCCAGACCGGCGGCCTGAACCGGTGCCGGCGTCCGAGCCAGCATGACCGAGGCCGCCACGGCGCCCGTCAGGACGACCAGGAGCGACACGCCCCCAAACCCCCGAAGGAACCTGCACTGGAGTTTCACTCGCTCTGCCGAGCGGCAAGCAGGCCCTCCTCGTGCAGGCCTCGGGACGGTTGTTCGAAGGAAGCCCATGGGCAGGCCTCAGCCGCCGCGGTCCTCAGTTCGACCTGAACCCTCCGCCCGTGGGAGAGTCTCCGCGCCGCCGGGCTCCGGAGGCGCCGGGACGGGGGGCTCGGCTCCGGCTGGCGCCTGCCCGGGCGGCTGGGGTGCGAAGGAAGGCGCCGAACCTACGGCGGCAGGCGCCGAACCGAGAGCCGGGGCTGACTCCGGCGCGAAGCGCCGGCGCAGCAGCAACACGGCCGCGAGGACGACAGCACCCACGGCCAGTAAAGCCACGACGACTACCAGCGAGATCGTGCCCCAGTTGTACGCCACACTTTGGGCGTGCATCTCGGTCACCCCCGAAAGCGAAGGTCTCCAGATCAGCGTAGTGCCTTCCACGGCGGTGGCGTTGTTGTCTTTGATCGACCCGGGAAGGGTGAGCCTGTTCTGGATCTCGAAGATGCTCGCAAGCGCCTGCGGGTTCAGGTCACCCGGAGCTCCCTGCTCCACCCCGGAGAGCACCGCGCCAACGTCCCATGTCGCCTGGAAGATCGTCTTGGCGCCGAAGAAGCCCCTTTCTTGAGACAGCTCGAACTGCTGGGCGGCGAAGGCATCCCCGGGGCCCCCACTCGCGGCGGTCAACAGATCATGGAGCTCGGATGGATCCCCGAACGCCTTGGACGCGGTCACCCACTTCGTACCATCGGCGTCGGTGCCACGATCGATCGCCCAATCGGCCGGCATCTGACTCTCGAAATCGCCGAAGAAGTCCTCGCCGCCCCCTGCTGCTGGATGAGATCGAGGATCTCCTTGTCGGCCGCGATCCGCACGCCGAGGGTACCCGAGCCATCTTTCTCGACCTTGGTGTCCAACCCCATCTCGATCTTGCAGCCGGTCAGCAGGAGTACCAGGCTGAGAAGGACAAGCAGGAATCCGCCCCCAGCGACGCCACGGAGACACTCGGTATGGGGTCGGGTGGTGCGGCCGCGGTCCCTCACGTAGGCCTCCTTGAGTCAGATTCGCGCTCGGTTCGAGCCCGCAGCGCGATCCGGCGGTTGCGGATGTAGTAGCCGGTGAACACGGCGAAAAAGGCCACGGCCACAAAGCCGATCACGATGGCCAGCACCTGGAGGAATCCCAGCATCATCGTGTCCGTCCGCCCGCCCATGAGGTAGCCATACGCGTCCCTTCCCTTACTACCTAATGCGGTCATTTTGGAGCTCGGCTCGAAACGAAGCCCCGGCCCCCAAGCCGCACTGGCCGGTGCGATGCGGTGTCCTCGGTCGCGTCCGTAGCGCTGCTACGCCCGCTCCCTGCGTCCGTGCCTCGCCCGCACCCAGCGCACCCTGGCAGCGAAGCGTCGTTCCGAACCGAGCTCTGGAGCTCGCCTCGGAACGAAGCCCCGGCCCCCGCAGCCGCCCTGGGCGGCCGCGACCCACCACGCACAGGCTATCGCCCCAGGACGACCGAGTCCAGTACCATAGGGAAATCTGGTCTGGGAACGGCGCCTGGCGCTTGCATAAGAGGCCGGAATATTGTATGCAGTATGCCGAACTCATTCAGGAGACTAGGCGGACGCGGCGGGTACGGCTCGGAGCAGCTCGGAACGGAGGGATCGACGCGTGGACACCATCATCACCAACGGCACGATCGTCAACGCCACCGGGGCGTGCCGGGCCGACGTCGCGATCAAGGACGGCCTGATCGCCGCCGTGGGGAACGGGCTGACAGCCGGCGACGCCCGGATGATCGATGCCGGAGGGGCCTACGTCCTCCCGGGCGGAGTAGACGCGCACACGCACCTGGACATGCCCTTCGGCGGCACAGTCTCCTGCGACGACTTCCGCACGGGCACCAGGGCGGCGGCAGTCGGGGGTACCACCGCCATCGTCGACTTCGCCATCCAGGCCAAGGGTGACACCCTGGCCGACACGCTGGCGGCCTGGAAAGCCAAGGCCGAGGGCCGGGCGGTCATCGACTATGGGTTGCATGTGGCCGTCACCGATCTGACCGGCGACGCGCTCGCCGAGATGCCGGCCATGGTGGACGCCGGCGTGTCCAGCTTCAAGTTCTTCATGGCCTATAAGGACGCGCTCATGGTCGACGACGCCACTCTGCTCCGCGCGCTGAAGAAGGCCAGGGAATGCGGCGCTTTGATCAGCGTACACGCCGAGAATGGCGACGTCATCGACGTACTGGTTAAGGAGCACCTGGCCGCGGGCAAGAGCCACCCCAGGTATCACGCCGTGACCCGGCCCCCCGAGGCCGAGGGCGAGGCCACCGGTCGGGCCATCTTCCTGGCCGGACTGGCGGGAGCGCCCATCTACATCGTTCACCTGAGCTGCAAGGATGCTCTCGACCAGGTGCGGGCCGCCCGTGACCGGGGTGCGCCCGTGTACGCCGAGACCTGCCCGCAGTACCTGGCGCTCTCCGTGGAAAGGTACGACGAGCCCGGATTCCAGGGCGCCAAGTACGTTTGCTCACCCCCGCTGCGCGACCGCGCCAACTGGGCCGAGCTGTGGGCCGGACTCTCCGCCGGCGACCTGCACGTCGTGGCCACCGACCACTGCCCGTTCAACTTCGAGGGGCAGAAGGACCTCGGTCTGGGCGACTTCTCGAAGATCCCGAACGGCGCCCCCGGCATCGAGCACCGACTCCTGCTGCTGCATACTCTGGGCGTGGCCGGCGGGCGCATCTCCCTGGCCAAGCTGGTTGACCTGTTCTCCACGACCCCAGCGAAGCTCTTCGGCATGTTCCCGCAGAAGGGGGTTGTCGCCCCCGGCAGCGACGCCGACCTGGTCATCTTCGACCCCGAGGCCCGGGGCACCATCACAGCTGCGGCTCAAACCCAGAACATCGACTACACGCCCTACGAGGGGATGGACGTCAAGGGCGCCGTGCGCACAGTGCTGCAGCGCGGCCGGATCGTGGCTCAGGACGGCGCCTTCGTGGGTGCCGACGCGGCCGGGAAGTACCTGCACCGTAAACCGTTCGCCGCCGTCTGACGCGAACCGAGGGGGACACGTGACACGCACCAGGCTCAAGACCACATTCAACAACATCGAGCTGGAGAACCCGTTTCTGCTGGCCTCGGCTCCACCCACGCGTACCGCGGACATGATCAAACGGGCCTTCGAGGCCGGCTGGGGCGGGGCGGTCACCAAGACCATCGGTCTGCAGGGCGCCACCAACGTGCGCCCTCGGTTCGGATTCTTGAAGGAGCGAGCTCGTGTCGTAGGCATGACCAACTTCGAGTTGATCTCGGAGAAGGGCCTGGATCTGTGGGTGGAGGCCATCGGCGACGTCAAGGCGTGCTTCCCCGACCGGCCCCTGGTGGCCAGCATCATGGGCTCGGTGGAATTCGCCGAGTGGGAGATCCTGGCATTAGCCGTGCAGTCCGCGGGCGCCGACGCCATCGAGCTCAACGTCTCTTGCCCCCATGGCATGCCCGAGCAGCATATGGGCGCCTTCATGGACCAAGACCCGGCGCTGATCAAGGGTGCCACCGCCGCCGTCGCCGCCGCGGCCAGAGTGCCGGTCTGGGTGAAGCTCACGCCCAACGTCACGGACATCGCGAGCATGGCCCTCGCGGCTAAGGAGGAGGGCGCCGACGCCATTGCCGCCATCAACACGGTGGCCGGCCTCGTCGGCATCGACCTCGACACGTTCGAACCCATCCCCTCCGTTTCCCGCAGGGGTGCCTACGGCGGGTACTCGGGGCGCGGCGTGAAGCCCATCGCGCTCCGGGCGGTCTCGACGATCGCCGCCACGACCGCCTTGCCGGTGAGCGGCTGCGGGGGGATCACCTGCTGGGAGGACGCCGCCGAGTTCATCCTGGCCGGAGCCGGCACCCTGCAGGTCTGCACGGCCGTCATGCTGAACGGGTTCGGGTTGATCCGGGATCTCGAGCGAGGTCTCGAGGAATATCTGGAGAGAAAGGGCTTCGATACGCTCTCCGACGCCGTAGGCCGGGCCCTGCCCCACATCGGCGACTACGCCTCCCTCGATCCGGATGTGGACGCGTACGCCCGGGTGCTCTCCGAGAAGTGCAACGCCTGCGGCAACTGCGTGCCGGCCTGTTTCGACGGCGGCTTCCAAGCCATCAGCATGAACGGTGAGGCGGCCCGCGTCGACGCCGAGCTGTGCGACGGTTGCGGCCTCTGCGCATCTGTCTGCCGGGTGGGAGCCATCGAGATGGTGCCGGGCCATCGCCCGCCCAGCACGGCCGAGGCTTCGTCTTGAAACGAACTCCAAGGCCAGCAGGAAAGGCACTGAATACAACCGCGCTGCGCGCGTAGCCATAGTCACGGCGAATCCACTTTGCAGGGGGAGACGTTGAACAAGGAACAGGCAGCACAGATGGTGAGGACGAAGGCCGGGCTCTACGAGCTCACCGCCGACGTCTCCAGCAGCCCGCTGTACAACCACGACATCGGGCCCACGAAGGTCGCCAAGCGCACCTGGTCGACCTACAACATCGCCGCGCTCTGGATCGGCATGAGCGTGTGCATCCCCACGTACATGCTCGCTGCCGGCCTGGTAGCCGGCGGCATGAGCGCCTGGCAGGCCGTATTCACGGTTATGCTGGGCAATGTCATCGTCCTGATTCCCATGGTCCTGAACGCAGTGCCCGGAACCAAGTTCGGTATTCCCTTCCCGGTACTTGTGCGTTCAAGTTTCGGAACCCTCGGCTCCAACGTTCCCGCGCTGCTGCGAGCCGGCGTGGCCTGCGGCTGGTTTGGCATCCAGACCTGGATCGGCGGCTCGGCCCTCAACGCCATGATGCTGGCTCTCTTCAGCGGTTGGCCGGCGGAGGGCGCGGGCAAGTGGATCGCCTTCTTCGTCTTCTGGGTCATCAATGTGCTCATCATCGTCCGCGGCATGGAGACCCTGAAGCGCTTCGAGTCCTGGGCGGCCCCCATTCTCATCGTCTTCGGGCTCGCCGTTCTCATCTGGGGCATGGGCAAGGCCGGCGGCCTTGGCCCCATCATGTCCGAGCCCAGCAAGTTCGCCAGCTTCGGCGAGTTCTGGAAGTTCTTCGTGCCCGGCCTGACCGGCATGGTGGCCTTCTGGGCCACCCTGTCCTTGAACATCCCTGACTTCAGCCGCTTCGCCCGCGATCAGAAGGCGCAGATCACCGGACAGGCGCTCGGGCTGCCCACCACGATGACCCTCTACGCTTTCATCGGCGTGGCCGTGACCTCGGCCACCGTCATCATCTACGGCGAAGCCCTCTGGGACCCGGTGGCCGTGCTCGGCAAGTTCGAGAACCCCTTGGTGATCGTGTTCGGCATGTTCTGGCTGGCGGTGGCCACCCTCTCCACCAACATCGCGGCAAACGTGGTGTCACCGGCAAACGACTTCCAGAACCTGTGGCCTAAGAAGATCAACTTCGCCATCGGCGGCATCATCACGTCCGTCATCGGCATCGTGATCATGCCCTGGAAGCTGCTGAGCGACTACGGCGCGTACATCTTCAACTGGCTCGGCACCTATGGCGGCCTCCTTGGCCCCATCGCCGGCATCATGATCTGCGACTACTACCTCATCCGCAAAGGCAAGCTGAACGTCCACGACCTGTACGTGCGCGGCGGCGAGTACGAGTACAGCGGCGGCTTCAACTGGAAGGCCATCGCCGCCTTCGTCATCGGGGCGGGGGTCACTCTCATCGGCAAGTGGGTCGATCCGCTCAAGTGGCTGGCCGACTACTCCTGGTTCATAGGTTTCGCCATCGGCTTCGTCCTGTATTGGGCCCTGATGCGCAGCACCGAGGAGATCGACCTGAGCTTGGTCCCCGAACGGGACGCGTTGCCGGAAGCCGAGTAGCCCCAAGCTCAGACACGCAACAACCCCGAGGAGGTCAAGAGCGTTGGAACGGCTCATCGAGACGGCCCGTGGCTTTGAAGACGACATGGTCGCCTTCGCCCAGAAGCTGATCCAGACTCCGAGCATATCCGGTGAGGAGGGCGCCGTGGCCCAGCTCATCTGCGCGGAGATGGAGAAACTCGGCTACGACGAGGTCTACACCGACGACATCGGCAACACCGTCGGCCTCATCCGAGGCGCCGGCGATGGTCCGACCGTCAACTACAACAGCCACATGGACCACGTCGACCCGGGCGACCCCGCCAACTGGGAGTATGAGCCCTACGGCGCCACCATCGCCGGCGGCCACATCCACGGCCGAGCGGCGAGCGACGTCAAGGGCGGCCTGGCCTCGCAAGTCTACGCGGGCGCGGTCTTGGCCAAGTCGGGCCTTCCCTTCCGTGGCACCTACATGTTCACGGGCGTCGTCCAGGAGGAACCGGCCGAGTGCTTCGGCATGCAGTACCTCGTGGACGAGACGCTCCCCTCCAAGGGGCAAATGTTCGACGTCATGATCACCAGCGAGGCAACCTCGCTCAACCTCTATCTGGGCCACCGCGGCCGGTTGGAGATGGAGGTCACCACCTATGGGCGCACGAGCCACGGCTCGGCGCCCCAGCTGGGCATCAACGCCATCACGAAGATGATGCCCATCCTGGCGGCGGTGGACAGAATGGCCGCCGATCTTCCCCGGCACGCCTTCCTGGGACAGTCCTCGATCGCCCCCACCATCATCAACTGCAGCCCCGGACGGCTGAGCATCATCCCCGACCGCTGCACCGTGTCACTCGACCGGCGTTTCCTCCCCGAGGAGAAGATCGAGGACGTGCTCGGTCAGATCGACGCCATCGTCGCCTCGCTGTCCAAGGACGACCCCGAGTTGAAGGCGGCGGTTGCCATCCGCGAGGCCGAGGAGACCAGCTACCGGGGCTACACGAGAGTGATGCGCAAGCTGATGGCTCCCTTCATGACCCCTCAGGAGAGCGCAGAGGTACAGGCCTGCGTGCGCGGCCTGCGGGCCATAGGCCAGAGCCCGAGCTATGGCACCTGGTACTTCAACACCGACGCCAGCTATGTGAGCGGCGACAAGGGCATCCCCACCATCGGCTACTCGCCGGGAGAGGAGCACTACGCACACACGCCCAAAGACCGCATCAGCCTCGATCTGCTGCTTGGCTCACTGCCCGGGAACGCGGCCATCGCCGCCGCGTTCCTGGGCATTTGAGGCACCGGGACCGGGGGGAGCAGGCGCTTGAAGGGATCGCCATTGGAGCATCGTACACTGCACGAGCAGGTCACCGAGACGGTCCGCAAGATGATCATGGATGGACGCCTCCCGGAAGGGCAGCGCATCAATGAAGTGGAGCTGGCCGCCGAACTCGGAGTGAGCCGCACGCCGCTGCGAGAGACGCTGCGCGTGCTTTCCACCGAGGGCATGGTCGAGCTCATCCCCCGCCGGGGCGCCTTCGTGCCTGTGGTCTCGCTCGACGAGGCCATGGACATGCTCGAGGTCATGGCCGTCCTCGAGGGTCTCTGTGCCCGCCTGGTGGTGGAGCGGTGCTCTCGCCGCGACATGCAGCGGCTCCACAACCTGCACGAGCGCCTCGAGCGCACGGCCGCCCAGCTGGAAGTGGACCAGTACTTCCGCTACAACGAGCAGTTCCACGGGCTCCTGCAAGACGCGGCCCGCAACGCCCTGCTCTCCGAGACCCTGGTCGTGGTGCGCCGGAAAGTCCGGCGGTTCCGTTTCCAGACCTTGGGGGTCCCCGGACGGCTGCGCGACTCGATTGCCGAGCACCGCGGCCTGCTGCAAGCCCTGAAGGAGCGCGCACCTGACGAAGCGGAGCGCCTCATGCGGGCGCATCTGCTTAGCCAGAGGGACGCCTTGGGCCGCCTCGGTCAAACCCTGATGGCCGGTCCGGGGCCGGAAGGAGAGGATATGGACACCTTCTGACCAAGGTCGCCAACCACCGCAGAAACGGGTAGGGAACCGGGCGGTTCCCAAGAACTCGTTTCATGATGACGCTTCGCCGTCAGGCCGCGATGGGCGAGTGCGAGGCAAGGACGCAGGGAGCGCGCGTAGCGGCGCTACGGGCGCGACCGAGGACGAAGCATCGCGCCGGCCAGTGCGGCCGCGGCGGCCAAGGCTTCATTTTGAAACGAGTTCTAAAGATTGAGGACCACCATCTTGAGGTCGGTCATCTCCTCCACGGCGAAATGAGGCCCCTCCCGCCCCAGCCCGCTGCCCTTGACCCCGCCGTAGGGCATGTGATCCACCCGGTAGTTCGAGGTATCGTTGACCATGATGCCCCCCACCCGCAGAGCCCGCACCGCTGCGAAGGCCGTGTCGAGGCTCTCGGTGAAGATTCCGGCCTGCAGGCCGTAGGGAGAGTCGTTCACCATGCCGAAGGCCTCGTCCAGGTCGGTGAAGGGCACCAGCGAAACTACGGGAGCGAAGACCTCGCGGCACATGACCTTCATCTCCGGGCGCACACCGACCAGCACCGTAGGCTGCACCACGGCGCCCTTCCGCGTGCCGCCCACCAGCACCTGAGCGCCGGCCTGCACGGCCTCTTCGATCCAGCTCTCGGCCCGCTCGGCCTCGGCCTGACTGATCATGGGACCCACGTCGGTAGCCGGATCCAAGGGGTCGCCCACTACCAGGGCCTCGGTGGCGGCCAGGAAGCGCTCGACGAACTCCCTCCAGCGGGACTGGTGCACATAGAGCCTCTGCACTGACAGGCAGACCTGCCCAGAGTTGGCATACGCGGCGTTCACCACCGCCGGAAAGACCTTCGCGAAGTCGGCATCCGCCGCCACCACCACGGCCGAATTAGAGCCGAGCTCCAGGATCACGCGCTTGAGGCCGGCACGCGCCAGGATGCCCCGCCCCACAGCCGGACTGCCGGTGAAGCTCACCACAGCAATCCTCGAGTCGGAGACCAGGGCGTCTCCCACGACGCTGCCCTTGCCGGTCAGGATGTTCACCGACCCCGCCGGGAACCCAGCCTCTACCAGCAGCCGGCCGAGGTGGAAGGCCGTGAGCGGGGTTGCACTCGCCGGTTTCAGCACCACGCTGTTTCCGGCCGCCAGCGCGGGAGCCACCTTGTGGGCCACCAGATTCAGCGGGAAGTTGAAGGGCGAGATGGCCGCCACGGGTCCCTTTGGGACGCGAATCCAGAAACCCATGCGATTCTCCGCGCCCCGGCCCGCGTCCATGGGGACCGTCTCGCCTTGGATCCGCTTGGCCTCCTCGGCCGCAAAGCGAAAAGTCTGTTCCCCTCGATCCGCCTCGGCCAGCGCGTACTTGAGGGCTTTGCCCGCTTCGGCGGCAATCGTGCGTCCCAGTACCTCCCGGTCTCGAGCGATGAAGTCGGCGGTCGCATTCAGGCGCCTTGCCCGTTCGTGGGCCGGCGTAACCTCCGTCACCGCGAAGGCTTCGCTCGCCGCGCGGACGGCATCCTCCACCTCCTCGGGCGTGGCCATGGGGATGTGCGCCAACTCCGAGCCGTCGTAGGGGTTGTACAGCGGATAACTCTCTCCCCGGCTCCTCACCCAGGAGCCCCCAATCAGAAGCCGCTCGGCGGTCGCTGTCTTGGTCACCATGTCGTCGTCCTCCATGCGCGCTACGCTATCGGGTGTATACCCGCGCCTCGGTCCTGCGAAGCCCCCTGTCGGGCCAGAGGCGCGTAGAAGACCAGAGCGAGAAGGCCCCCGACGATCGTGAGGGCGAAGGCGGTCGCGTAGGCCTCGGGCGGGTAGTGCCCCTGCGGATCACGGCCGAAGGAGCCGACGATCACGCCCATGGACCACTGCAGCAAGGCCGTGCCCCCAATGCCGAACAGATTCACGGCTGTGACGGCCCGGCCGGTCATGGACGTGGGGAATACCGCCCGCACGTGGGCCATGAGCAGAATGTTGGCGGCTCCGGCGACGCCGAACAGCGGGTAGGCCACCCGCACCACCGCCTCCTGCCCCGCGAGCCCTCCCAGGACGATGGCGCACTGGGCCGCCAGGAAAAAGGCCGGTCGTCGCAACCAGCACCCTCTGCTTGCCGAACCGTTCGGCCAGCCACCCGCTGGAGAGATACCCCACGAGCGCCCCGGCCGATAGGGAGACCAGCACGTTGCCGACCTCGATCTGGGGCATGCGCAGCACGTCGTAGAGCAAGGGCCCGCCCCACAACCCCTGCACCGAGAGCAGGGTACCGACCAGGAAAAAGTCCAGCAGGGCGATGCGCCAGAAACGCAGGTCGCGGAAAACGTCGGCCAGTCCCCCGGTCCGATCTCCTCCGGCGCGCCAGTCGACGCCCGGCGGGGCATTCCGTACCCAAGCGACGATGGTCCCGGAGCTGACCGCTACCAGGAGGCTGCCCCCAGGAAAACGCTACGCCAGCCGAAGGTCTGGTTGAACCAGGCGAGAGGCGTGCCCGCCCCCAAAGCCCCCAAGGCGCCCATCCCTACCAGGTAGCCCGAGGCCGTGGCGAACTTGCCCACCGAGAACCACCGGCTGAAGACCTTGAGCGACCCCATGTAGACACCGGCCATGCCCGCACCGATGAGAGCCCGTCCCAGAGCCAGCTGAGCGAACCCGTGGGCCGTGCCGAAGAGCAGGCTGCCCAGGGCGGTCACCAGCATGAGGCCGGGAGTGACATAGCGGGGACCGAAGCGGTCCAGGGCCGCGCCCAGAGGAAGCTGCACAGCCGCGAAGCTGACGTAGAACAGGCTGGTCATGAGACCCAGGTGTGAGGCCGATAGGGAGAGGTCGGCGCTCAGGTCCTTGGCGATGACCGCGTTGGTCGAGCGGTAGAACTGGGAGAGGAAGTAAGCGGCGGCGAGGACGGCGAAGATGGCCGTGCGACGGGAGAGGATACCGTTCGGCGAGCCGAGCCCCAAGGGCATGCTACAACCGCACAGGGATGCCCCGGGCGGCCATGTGCTCCTTCGCTTCCCGGATGGTGTACTGCCCGTAGTGGAAGATCGAAGCGGCCAGGACGGCGTCGGCGCCCCCCTGCTCGACGACCTCCACCAGGTGGTCCAGGTTGCCGGCACCGCCGCTGGCGATCACCGGTACATTCACAGCCTCGGCCACCACTCGAGTCAGGGCGATGTCATACCCGTCCTTGGTCCCGTCGCGGTCCATTGAGGTCAGCAGCACTTCGCCTGCACCGGCGGCCACCGCCTCGCGGGCCCAGGCCACCGCGTCCTTGCTTGTGGAGAGCCGCCCGCCGTTCAGGTAGGCCTCCCAGCGGGGAGGATCGACCGAGACTTGCTTGGCGTCGATCGCGATGACCACGCACTGCGACCCGAAGCGGCGGGCGCAGATGGTCAGCAGCCCCGGATCCTTCAGGGCCGCCGAGTTCAAGCTGACCTTGTCCGCCCCGGCGTTCAGCAGGGCGCGTACATCGTCTTCGCTTCGGATGCCACCTCCGATGGTGAAGGGGATGAATAGCTCCTCGGCGCAGCGCCGGGCCAGCTCGACGATCGTCTCCCGGCGCTCGTGCGAGGCGGTGATATCCAGGAAGACCAGCTCATCGCCGCCCTCCTGATCGTAGCGGGAAGCCAGCTCCACCGGATCGCCGGCGTCGCGGATGTCCACGAAATTCGTGCCTTTGACGACCCGCCCCTTATCGACGTCGAGGCAGGGGATGATGCGCTTGAGGTGCACGGCTACGCCTCGAGGACCTGCCGCGCCTCGGCCACGGTAAACCGCCCGTCGTACAGGGCCCGCCCCGCGATGACTCCACTGACGCCCAAGGGTTCGAGCTGCTTGAGGGCGCGCAGGTCGCTGAGGGTGGTCACCCCGCCGGAGGCGATCAGCTGCAGGTCGGTCGCCTCCGCCATCTGCTTCAGACCGGGGACGTTCACTCCGGTCAGCATTCCGTCGCGGGCGATGTCGGTGTAGAGGATCTCGCGCACGCCCACGCCACGGAGTCGCTCGGCGAACGTCACGGCGGTCATCCCGCTCTTCTTGAGCCAGCCGTGGGTGCGCACGTATCCCCCCTCGGCGTCGACCGCCACCACCAGCCGTTCATTCCAGGTGGCCAGGGCACTCTTCAGGAAGACCTCGTCGAGCAAGGCGCTCGTGCCAATGACCAGTCGAGCCACGGGGCTCCGCCCCACCGTCTCCAGCGCCGCCAGGTCACGGACGCCTCCCCCGAACTGCACGGGCACAGCCACCGACTCGGCGATGCGCCGGACGATCTCAAAGTTGCGGGGCGCTCCCTCGCGCGCCCCATCGAGGTCGACTACATGCAGGTACTGCGCCCCTTCGGAGACCCAATGGCGGGCCACCTCCACTGGGTCGTTGCCGAAGACGGTGGCGTCGGTGAAATCGCCGCGGCGCAGCCTGACACAGAGGCCGTTCTGAATGTCGATAGCGGGAAAGAGTCGCACCAGGATCTCCTCCTAGGCCGGTTCGTTCAGCCTTGGTACACGCGCCGGGCGAAGTTCTCGTACAGACGCAAGCCAAGGGCGCTGGACTTCTCCGGATGGAACTGAAAGGCGGCCACGTTGTCGAGCTCGACGCCCGAGACGAAGGTCAGCCCGTACTCCGTGGTCGTCAGCACGTCGGCCGGACGGACAGGTACCACCACGTAGCTGTGGACGAAGTAGAAGGCGGCGCCGTCGGGGATCCCCTCCGTGAGATCAGAATCCTTCATCGACTCCACCTGGTTCCAGCCGATGTGCGGCACCTTCAGGTCGGCGGGCAGGCGGCGCACGTCGCCCCGCACCAGACCGAGGCCCGGCACCCCGGGGCTCTCCTCGCTCCCCTCGAAGAGGAGCTGCAGGCCGAGACAGACGCCCAGGAAGGGAACACCGGCCGCCACTCGTTCCCCGATCACCTGGGGAAGCCCCCTGCGTTCGAGCTCCTCCATCGCCGCACCGAAGGCGCCGACACCAGGCAGGACCAGCCCGGCGGCGTCGCGGATCCGCCCCGGATCGGATCCGACCTGGGCCAGGACCCCCACGTGCTCGAAGGCCTTCTGGACCGAACGTAGGTTGCCCGAGCCGTAGTCGATGATGTAGAGCACGGCGCTAGAGCACCCCTTTTGTGGAGGGGACACCGGCGATGCGCGCGTCGGGGCTCGCGGCCTGAGCCAGAGCTCTGCCGAACCCCTTGAAGATGGCTTCGATCATGTGGTGGGGGTTTCCCCCGGCCAGCATGCGCACGTGCAGGGTGAGGCGGGCGTTGTTGACCACGGCCTGAAAGAACTCCACCGCCAGGTCGGTGTCGAAGCCACCAACGCTAACATTGGTCAGATTCACATCGTAGACCAGGTGGGGCCGGCCGCTGAGGTCCAGGGCCACCAGCGCCAGCGACTCGTCCATGGGAAGCAGAAAGCTGCCGTAGCGGGCGATGCCGGCCTTATCCCCCAGCGCCTGGGCCAGGGCCGTCCCCAGGCAGATTCCTACATCTTCCACCGTGTGGTGGGCGCCGGTCTGCAGATCGCCCTGCGCCCGCACCTCGAGATCCAGGTTGCCGTGGGCCGAGAGAAGCTCCAGCATGTGATCCAGGAAGCCGATGCCGGTGTCGGCCGCGCACTCGCCCCGCCCATTCAGGGCCAGACGCACGACCACTTCGGTCTCGCGCGTGCGCCGTTCGACCGTAGCGCTGCGGCGTGCTGAGCCGATACTGTCCACGGACACAGTTCCCTCCGCTTCTCGAGGACTTCGTGACAGGCTCCGCCCCGAACGGGCCGGTGCTGGGAGGATAGCACAGCGGGGCGAATGCTTCCCGAGCGGAAAGTCGTGCCCGGATCAGCCCTCGCGCGCGCGCAACTCGGCCGAGAGCCCTGGTAGAGAGCTGGCACCGACTGGCCAGACAGGATCAGCCCTCGCGCGCGCGCAACTCGGCCGAGAGCCGGTGGAACCCGAATCCTTCGCTGCGGGCGAGGCGGCTCAGATGCGGGGCCAGCCCGTGGACCGCGCCGCCAGTCAGCTCCACCAGGGAGGAGGCCCGCAGGAAGGTATCCACCGACAGCGGCCCGGCGAAGCGAGCCGAGCCTCCGGTAGGCAGCACGTGGTTGCTTCCGGCCACGTAGTCGCCGAAGGCGGTGGGCGTGCGCTGGCCGAGGAAGATGGCCCCGGCCGAGGAGATCCGCTCCGCGAAGGCTCTCGGAGCGCTCAGGTGGAGCTCCAGGTGCTCCGGCGCGTAGGCGTTGACCAGGGCGGCCGCCAGGGCGGACGGATCCTCACCCACGCCCGGGTAGAAGGCGCACAAGGAGTCTTCGGTCCCCGCAGCCCCGAGCGTCTCTGAGGAGACCGACGGCCCAGCGCCCGCAGAGTCGAGCTCCGCCCGCAGGGAGGCCACGGCCATCTCCACCCGTGCGCAGAAACCCTCCGACCACGCGAAGAGCACCGCTTGAGCCCCGCTGCCGTGCTCCTCCTGAGCCAGCAAGTCGGCGGCCACCCACTCGGGGCGGGCCTCTTCGTCGGCAACCACCACCACCTCGCTGGGGCCGGCCAGCCCATCGATGCCCACCGACCCGAACACCTGCCGCTTCGCTTCCATGACGTACGCGTTCCCCGGACCACAGATGACGTCGGCCCGCCGGATAGACTCAGTACCGTAGGCCATGGCGGCTACGGCCTGCGCCCCGCCCACCCGGTAGACCTCGCGCACACCCATCAGTCCGGCAGCGGCCAGCACCGACTCGTTTACCCGGCCGTCGCGACCCGGGGGCGTGCAGATGAAGAGCTCGCGCACCCCGGCCACCTGGGCCGGCACGGTGTTCATGATCACGGTGGAGGCGTAGGATCCCAGGCCTCCCGGTACGTAGAGGCCGGCCCGTTCCACCGGCAGGTAGCGGATGCCAAGCACCTGGCCAAAAGGCCCCTCCTCGCACCAATCCCGCCGGCGCTCGTGCTGATGGAACCAGACGCAGTTCTCGCGGGCCACCAGCAGTGCATGGCGCAGCTCGGAGTCCAGCCCAGTCACCGCCGCGTCGATGTCGGTTTCAGGCACGCGCACAGCGCCCGCCGAGGCCTGGGGCCAGTCGAAGCGGGCGGTCAGCTCGGCCAGGGTGGCGTCGCCGCCGGAGCGTACCTGGGCTACGATCTCGGCGACCGTGCGGGCCACCTCTTCGCTGCGCTCCTCACCGGGACGCAGCCGGGAGACCTCAGCGGCCACCTCGGCGGCGGTGAGCGGCCGGATGTTCATGACCCGTCCGCCATCGGGCTCCACGCCACCCGCGGCCTCACAACGCCTCCGCCATGGCCGCCCGCAATCGGGCCACCAGCTCCGAGACCTGCACCGCCAGGATCTTGTGAGCCACCCGGTTCACGATCATGCGCGTGGTGCTCTCGTACATCTGAAAACGCTCCTCCAGGCGGTTTTCCTTGAGGGTGGTGCCGGTGGAAGTGAGGTCGACGATGCCCTCGGCCAGGCCGACCAAGGGGGCCAGCTCGATGGAGCCGTGCAGCTTGATGATCTCCGGGCTGATGCCTCGCTCCTGGAAGTACGCCCGCGTGACATTGGGGTACTTCGTGGCCACCCGGAAGGTGCCCAGGTGGCGCAGAGCCTCCAGGGAGCGGTCCTCGCCCTCTGGCGTAGCGAAGACCATCCGGCAGCGGCCGCTCCCCAGGTCAAGCACCTCGTAGACGTTCTTGCCCTGCTCGAGAAGGACGTCTTTGCCCACGAACCCCACGTCCGCGGCTCCATGCTCCACGTAGGTGGGCACATCGGTGGGGCGCGTGGTGATGAAGCGGGTACCGTCGGCCGTCTCGAAGATCAGCTTGCGGCTGTTGGCGCGCACCTCGGTGAGGTCGAGGCCGCAGCGCTCGAGCAGGGCGGCGGTAGGTTCGAAGATGGCCCCGCGGGCGAGCGCGATGCGCAGAGTCTTCATGCGCCGCCCTCCACAGCGGCGGAGTCGGGGCCGGCCGCGCCACCGGAACCTGCGGCGGCGCCGGCCTCCTCCCGAACCGTAGTTGCGGCCGGCGCCTCGTGCTCGAAAGCCACGTGGCAGACGACCGCGGGCAGGTCGTCGGCGGTGCAGGCTTCGCTGACGCCCCCGCGCAGGTCGGTGACCGTCCAGCGCGCACCGTCGGAGCCCGGCACGGGCTCCACCAGCACGGGTATCTCCTTTTGCCGGGCGAGCCGGGTCAGGATCTCAGGGGGGTCCCGGCCGGCAGGGCGAAGACCTGCACACAGGCCTCGCGAAGCCTGTCGGCCAGAGTCACGTGCCCATCCAGCGCGCCTACCATGAGGACCGCGGGCTCGGCAGGACCAAAGTCGGTCCCTTGCTCCACCAGAGCTACATGCAGGCGATCGAGCCCCAGAC
Source organism: Thermoleophilia bacterium (assembly GCA_027493445.1). Classification (GTDB taxonomy): domain Bacteria; phylum Actinomycetota; class Thermoleophilia; order RBG-16-64-13; family RBG-16-64-13; genus JAMDDA01. Next base: position 1,171,913 of record JAOSKU010000001.1, read on the forward strand.
CAAAGCCCACCGCCGGCATGGGCGCCCCGAAACGCCCCAACAGGTTGTCGTAGCGGCCGCCGCCCCCCAGGGTGAAGCCCATGCCGGGAGCGTAGATCTCGAAGACCAGGCCGGTGTAGTACTCCAGGTTGCGGAAGATCCCGAAGTCGAAGAGCAGCCGGTCGCCGTAGCCGTAGGCGGTCAGAGCCTCCTGCATAGCCCGCACGTGATCGAGAGCCGCCTGCATGGCCGTGCTGCGGACGTAGCCGGCGGCCGAGTCGAGCGCCGCCGCCCCATCACGCAGCTCCGGGACCTCGAGCAACGCCCGCCGGTCGTCGTCGTCCAAACCGGGGGCCTGCTCCACGGCCAGGCGAAAGCCCACCAGATCCTTGGCCACCAAGTCGCCCATGAGCCGCCGCGCGAGCTCCGGCCCCAGGCCCAGAGCGTTCACGAGCTCGGTGAAGAAGGCTACCTGCCCCACGCCTACTCGGAATCCCCGTAGGCCGGCGCGCTCCAGGCAACGACAGGCGACGGCGATCACCTCCGCGTCGGCCTCGGGCAGACCGGACCCCAGCAGCTCGATGCCCGCCTGCCGGAACTCGCTGTCCTGACCTCTCTGCGACGCCGTGCGCCTGAAGACATTCGATACGGTGAAGACCCGGTGCGGCAGCACTCCCCCGCGCAGCCGACTCCCCACCACCCGGGCGATGGGCGTGGTCAAATCGGGGCGCAGGATGAGCACCTTGCCGGCCTCGTCCAGCAGGCGGAATCCGGTGAGAAAGGCCTGCTCCTCGGAGAGGGCCAGCACCTCCTCGTACTCAAGCACCGGAGTCCAGACCTCGCCGTAGCCGAACTCGCCGAAGACGGTCCGTACGGCGTCTTCGATGAGACGCAGCTCGGCCGCCTCGGTGGGCAGCACGTCCTTGGTCCCGGGGGGTGTACGCAACAGAGCCATGGATGCCTATGGTAACGCATGAACGGCCGGGGGGGTGCTTGGCCGGTGCCGATTGCCGCCCGGGGTTGCACCGACTGAGCGCCGCCGTGCTCCTCGGAGCGCCGTGTTGAGCTTGGTCCGGCCATAGCCGTGCCGGCAGACGATGAAGGCCTCCCTGCCCGCGAGGGCGAACTCGTCTTCGTCGGCGTTCGGGCTGGGAACTTCGTCCAGACCGGCGCGCTCGGGTGCCCCGGCGAGAAAAGTCACGTGCAGGCTCGCCGGGTCCTCTCCCCTCTTCAAGAAGGGGTTGTTGTCGACGATTCGCTGGAGCTCATCGGAGCTCCGGACGATCACTCTGACCGAGACCCCGAGAGTGACCGCGATGGCCGCCTCGATCCGCTCGCCGAGGGCAGATTCCTCCTCGGAAGCGGCGCTCGCGAAGACCACGTTGCCGCTCTGGACGTAGGTGGTCACTCGCGTGAAGCCCAGCCCCTCGTAGAGTCCGCGCAGGTCGTCCATGCGGACCCTTTTCTGTCGACCGACATTGATGCCGCGGAGCATGGAGACATGCACAGCTGCCATCTTCCACATCTTCAGCCCAGGAGTCCCTCTGACTACCCATCATACATGCGCGACATTCCCCGACCGCCGCCGGCCGCGACCCCTGTGTCCGCATACCAGGGGGGCGGAGAGCCGACCGGAAGAGAAGGGGTCGAGAAGCGAAGAGCCGGACGATCCCCGCGGGGGGACCACCCGGCTCTTGACCGCTCGCGAGAGCGGGCTCCGTGGAGACGTGCCCAGCGCACCCCGGTGGCCGGGGCTTCGTTTTTCAACGGGCTCCTAGAGAGCGCGCACCTGCGTAGCCTGCTGCTTGCCGTTCTTCCCAGTGGCCTCCGTAAAGGAGACGGCCTGACCTTCATCGAGGGACTTGAAGCCCTCGGTCTGGATCTCGGAGAAATGGACGAAGAGATCCTCGCCGCCCTCCTGCTCGATGAAGCCGTAGCCCTTGTCGGGGCTGAACCACTTGACCTTACCCTGTGACATTCGTACCAATCCTTTCGCCCCCTCGGGGCAAAGCAAAACGACGCGGCCACCGCTTGAAATGCGGTGTGCCACGTCGCAATCCTACGAGCCCCTCTGGCTCGCACGGAGCAAGGTTAGCATATTCCGGGAACGATGTGGTCGATCGGCGTCGAATCCGGTGGCGCACGCCGCCAGTCGTATTGCCGGTCCCGGTGGGCGCATCGTAGGTGAGCGAGATCCGGAAAGAGCCGCCCTCACGGGCAATCGAACACGTGCACGTGGCCGGTCATGCCGGTCGGCACCATCCAGGTCTGCACCGCGCGCGCATCGACAAGCGCTCGATATACGACCTTACGAGGCGCGGAGCCCGAACGCGGCGGGAAGGGCCTCGGCCCAGGAGCGGATGGCGTCCCAGTCCCGGATGTCGCTGGGCGGGAGCTTCTTCATCGCCGGGTTGTTGTGCGGAAACCGAAGCCCGGCCGGGTCCAGCCGCCCGCCGAAGACGGCCACCGACACCGGCGAGAACCACGACTTCTTGCCGAGGGCCTTGTCCAGGTGCCGGCGCGACCCCTCGTACTCCTCATTCGTGTCGTTGATCGGGCCCAAGCCGAAAACGGCCACGGGGAGACGGCCGATCGTGCGCCGATGGCGGGAGAGAAACTTGCGTGCATCCCTATGCCAGCGGAAGAAGTAGAGCGCGCCTCCGAGTACGACCGCCGTGTAGCCCTCGAGCGAGTCCACTTCGCGGGCGGCCCTTACCTCTGTGGGCACTCCGGCCCCCTCGAGCGCCGCGGACACGGCCTCCGCCACTTCCCGTGTCGACCCGTAGCGGGTGGCATACGCCACCAGTACCGAACCCATCGCGGCCTCCCTCCTCGCGCGCTCGGAGACACCTCAGTCTGTACCGGAGTGGAGGGCGGGTCAAGGGGCATCGATGGCTCGCCGCTCCTATATCCTTCCAGCGGCTTCGACGGCAACGAACCGCCTACGAGACCGTGACGTCGCCCTACCGCCCTGCGGAGCGGTGGAGCGCGCGGCACCGCTCCTCGAGGCCGGGGTCGCCGATACGCTCGGCCCACGCCTCCAGGCCGGCAGTGGGACCGCGCCACTCGAGTTCGTCCACATCGGAGAAGAGCTGCTCGTCGGCCCGGAGAGTCGCCAAGTCCTTGAAGAGGAGGGCGAGGCCGCGCTGCTCCCCGAGGGCATCGGACGGGAATGCCTCGATGGGGCCGTGCCGGTTCAGCAGCCCGGCCGCGGTCTTCGGGCCGATACCGCGGATACCCGGATACCCGTCGGCGGCGTCGCCCACCAGGGCCAGATAGTCGGGGATCAGGGCGGGCTCCACCCCGAACTTACGGCGCACGGCCGTCTGGTCCCGGATGGTCCCGGTGCGGCTGTCCACCTGCACCACTCGGTCGCCGCGCACGCACTGGGCCAGGTCTTTGTCCGGCGTCCAGATAGAGACCGTCTCCACGCGCGGATCGGCGGCGGCCAGACGGGCGGCGGCGGCCAGGGCGTCGTCGGCCTCGAGCTCGACCATGGCCCAGACCGCCACGCCCATGGCAACAAGGGCCTCCTCCAGGGGCTCGAACTGGGCGAGGATATCCCGCTCCATCCCGGCGCTCGTCTTGTACCCGGGCCAAAGGTCGTTGCGGAACGACTCGATCACGTGGTCGGTGGCCACCCCCAGGTGGGTGGCCCCACCCTCCAGCATGCGGAGCACGAAGCGGAGCACGGCCCGCACGGCGTCGAGGTCGACGGCGGCGCCGGAGTCGGTGGCGGCGCCGGAGTCGGCGGCCGGTGCGGCAGCGCCACGCGGGTTTGCGGCGGCGGGCGCCCCGGCCGCCGACTGAGTGGCCGCCGGGCCGCGCCCCGGCGGTGCCGGTCCCCGAGCCGCCGAAGTCCGGCCTGCCAGGTCGTCGCGCCTCCGCCCGCGACGCAGCCCGTAGTACTGGCGAAAGAGCTCGTAGGTGCCGTCGATCAGATGGACGATCATAGGGCCGGGCGCCGTCGCGACGACAGTCCGGCCGTTATGAGCGGCGGCGGGTTCGATGCGAGCGCAGGTCAGAATCGACCCTCGCACGACATTCGTCGATGTGGTCTCGGGGATATGTCTTCATTCCAAGCATGGCTTTCCACTCCTGTCTGACGCGACGTCGTGGAGTGTGTATCTCCGCGCAGCATCGGATCTAGGCCTATGGCCATGTCTCTCACTCACCCGCGCAGACTGTCCACAGTGAGGTGGAGGGCGAACACCGACCAAAGAAGGGCGGCGTCCACCAAAAGCGGCAAGACCGCCCAGCCCGAGAGCCAGACCACCTGCAGCACCATGGACGCGACGGCCCCGGCGACGACGAGGCTCGAGAACCACGACGGGGGAACGAGCCAACCCAGGAGCGCGGCGGCGGCCAAGAGGAAGCAGGCGGCTGCCGCGATGCCGAGGAGCGGGGTGAGCGCGTCTCGGACGCCACCCGCCCGCAGGAGCGTGCTGGTGTCGGAGAAGAAGGGCCACAGCAGACCACCCCCGACCCACCAGGGCGGAGGGGCCTGACCGGGAGCGGCCGGGACGAGCGCGCTCAGATTCACCTGGGCGCCCAGCAGCAGGACCAGGATCGAAACCACCTTACTCATGACATCTCCTTTACGTTCTTGGAAACTCATGCCATTACGAGTTTCCATAGGGCCTGACAAAGGCCGCGCCTCGACGCGGCCCGAGAGACCGACTTCCCGACCGACCGACTAGCCTACGAACCTCCCGATGCGCTCGAGCAACTCCGTGTCGCGGTTGTACGAGGGGTCTGCATTCACGAGCAGGAGGTACTCGACGATCATCGCGGCGATCATCTTCTCGACTAGCGACGCATCACCGGTCCGGAACTCGCCGACGTCCATCCCGCCCTGCACCAGCTCGCGCAGCAGATCTCCGTTCGCCTTGCGAAACGCATCGGCCGCGACCTCATACTCGCGGAGCCACTCGTCTTCGGCCGTCTCGTCGATGTGCGCCCTCCCCTGCTCGAGTATGGACCGCACGGCCGTCTCGACCCGCCCCGCGTAGGTCGGCAGCGGAGCCACCGAGGCCGCGAGCCGCCTCTTCATCTTCTGTGCCTGGCGCGCGACCACGTGTGCGTAGATGTCGCGCTTGCCCTCGAAGTGCACGTAGATCGTCTTCTTGGAGATCTTCAGTTCGCTGGCGACCTCGTCGAGTGTGGTCCTGGCGTAGCCGCGGCTTTCGACATGCCGCTCGAAGGTCTCGGCGATCCGCTGTTTCGTTGCGTTCATTCGAGGCGACCCGTTTCGTGTTGGAAACTCGTTGTGCGTTCAGTTTCCGCCATGGAAACTCGTTTGTCAAGTAGTTTCCGGGAAAAGATCTGCGCCGCCGACAGGCGATGCTGGCGATCTGCCGCGCCAGCTCTGCTTTGGCGAGCAGTCGTCCGAAGCAGGGAGCTCGAGATCCGCGAAGACGTTGCCGCTGCTGACCTCGTACTCGGGGTTGTGCTGCGTCATTCCTTGCCCTCCTCCCCCATGTCGTCCGTTGATCGTGTATCCGCCGCGCGAGCTCGAGAGCCTTCACGGCATCAATCTCCCGCTTGGGGGTCGCGGAACCCCGCTTCGACTTCTTCTGGAATGCGTGGAGCACATAGACGGCTTCCGCAAACCTCACTGTGTACACCGTCCGGTAGGCATCGCCGCCATGGTGGTCGATGACTTCGTGCACCCCGGCACTGCCGAATCCCCGGAGCGGCTTCGCCGCAGATTCGGCACGACGAATGACCTAGATCATCGTACCGCCGCTCTCGGACGGAACCCGTCCGCCTCCGCCGGGTACTAGCGGCGGGCCGTGGCGCGCTCGTGGCTCCCTATGACCTCCTCGCCCCCAACATCCCCAGGTACGTCGCGTGCCCAACAATCGGCACTCCAAGCTCCCGCGCCTTGCGGGCCTTGCCGCTGAGGGAGTCCGGGTCCGCGGCCACCACCAGCGTCGTCCGGCCGCTGACCGACCCGGTCACCCGCAGCCCGAGTGTGCGCGCCTGGTACTCGAGGTCCGCGCGGTCCAGACCGGGGGCGTCCCCCGTGAAGACCACGGTGTCTCCGGGCTTCAGGGCGAAGCCGCCAACGGTGCAGGCCTCGTCCTCCGATGGGCCGCAGGGGTCGAGGGCAACATCCACGTCCTCAGCCGACAGACCGAGCGCCACCGCCACCGACACGAGGTCGCGACGCTCCTCCGCGGTCACCACCCCATCCTCCAAGGCAAGCCGTCCCAGGGCCCGCAGGTAGAGGCAGTGGATGGCGGCAGCGTCTTCTCGGGCGAGCCCCATCATCTCCGCGGCGGCGACCAGTTCGTCCTCCTCATGACGGCTGATCTCTCGATCGAGCAGCGCCCGGTCGAGCAGCGCCAGATAGCTGTTGGCTTCCGGATGGATCTCGCAGCGTGGCGCCCTCGACGCCAGGCGCGCCAGGAAGTGCTCCCGACCCGCTCCCGCCGCCGTCCGTCGGGGGACACGCGGAGCGTCCGCGGAAGGCAGAGCAGGCCAGGCGATGCTCTGTGCCTCGGCGATGCTCTGTGCCTCGGCGATGACGTCGGACCAGTAGCCGAGGAAGTCGCCGTCCTCGTGGATGTAGTGGGAGAGAAGCCGCGCCGACGCCCGAGCGTCGTCCAGGGCGGCGTGCGTCGACTCGAGACGGTAGCGGATGCATTCGCAGCAGGCCTCGAGCGACCGTGGACCGGCCGGCAGGTAGTGCGACGCGAGCCTCATGGTGCAGAGCCCGGAGGTGCGATCGATCTTGACAGGGTAGCCCGCCCGACCGAACTCCGCGGCAATGAAGGCCGCGTCGAAAGACAGGTTGTGCGCGACGGGCACGCGGCCCGCGAGGAGCGTTCCCAGCTCGGGGGCGATCTGGCCGAAAGTGGGAGCCGAGTAGACGTCGGCGGCCGTGAGTCCGTGGATCTCGGTGGCAGCGACGTCGCGCTCGGGGTTGACCAGGGTGTCCCACTCGTGGATGAGGTTGCCGTCGTCGCCGACAAGGACCACCGCCACCTCGAGGATTCGGTGATGGTGCGCCGGGGAGAGGCCGGTGGTCTCGACGTCGATGACGGCGTAGCGGGTCATGCGGCCCCCACCATCTCCCGCCTGTGCGCGCAAACCGACTCTGAGACCGCATCCGACTTGCCCGTCGACCTCACTCCGGGTAATCGCACGAGCGGCACGCCGAAAGCCGCCTGGCGCAGGCGTGCGACGATCGCCGCGTCGACGCCTTCGCCGACGAGTAGCTTCACGCCACCGACCTGCTAACCGGATAGGTGACGTCGGCGCGCAGCACTTCGGCGCCGAAACGCACGGCGGCAAGTATGCCTTCACGCCTGAGCCGCGGATGCGCTTGAAGGAGCTCCTCGATCGTTCGGCCGGCGCCGAGCTCCTCGAGGATGGACTCGACGGTGATGCGAGTGCCCTCGACGATGGGCTTGCCCATCATCACAGCGGGATCAGCGTGGATTCCTTGCGCGGGCATTGCCAACACCCCCTAGGCTACTAGCTATGTACGATACCACCGAGCACGCGACTGGTACCCCACGGCGCGAATCCAAAGAACGCCAGGTCCATGGCCCGCGCGCGAGCCGGAGCGGCGAGTCGAACGAACTCAGTGAGAGGTGCAACCTTCCCCGTCGGCCACCCAAACCCACCCCTCGGCTCGGGCCAACTCGAGGTCGTGAGGCCGGCAGGCTCGCCCGCGGAGGAAGTCGGCGGCCGCAAGAACGCACACGACTGCATCCGCGGCATGAAGCGAGTCTAGGACTGACCTGTCAATCGAATGCACATCGACAATCGCTTCGAGCCCCTCGAGAGATCCGCCGACATCGCGGGCACCATGGGCCAGGCGGGTGGCGGCGGGATAGACCTCGATGGCTCGAAAGGGCTCCCGCTCTTCGGGCGCCCAGGCCAACGGAATGGGCCGCCCGGTCCTCCGCCGCAGCGATTCCAGGAGTTCGAGCGCGGCAACGGCCGTCAGCCAGATTAGATTCGCGCCCACCTCGAGTGGACGCTTGCCTAAACGGCACATGACATGTAGGTCGGTAGCCCGCCGGAAGAGCTCATCGGCGGACGCAGCCATCGGCGACCCAGCTTCGTGACTCGCGAGAGCGGCCCCAAGGGCCTTTGGCCAGCCAAGCGGCGCGTCGAGGGCGACTATGGCCTCGGCGGAGTCAGCGAGCCAGGCGGCGGCGATCTCCACCGGAGACTCGCGCCGACTGGCAAGTCGGCAGCGGGTGATGCACACCCGCTCACCATCCACCTCCCCGAGCGCGAGACCGACCTTTCCCGGCTGTGTGGCGCAGTCGATTCCAAGCAACGAAGCCATGCCTCTCTTCCCATCAGTTCGGCGCCCGATGCGTCAGAGTGGAACCTCATTCCATGAAGTAGTCCGCGTCGATCTTCTTGACCTCGTAGCTCGCCATCGGACTGACCCCGAGGTTGTGGTCCATCATCAGACCGGACAGCTCCTCGCCGTCGATGAGCCCGATCTTGTTGTCGATTCTCGAGACGATGGCCGCAAGCGAAGCACGTTAGCTCGAAGCCATTGTTGGCACGATCACACGTCGCCCTCGTCCGGCTCAGTATCTCGAACCTTCGACATCCCGCGCTCGAACGCGCCGCGATCGCCGCGGGCCGCACGCTCCTCCAGGTAGTCCAGGATCATGAGCGCCGCCATCTTCTCCGCGAGGGCGGTCGTGATGAGCTGGTTGATCGAGACGTCTTCCGCCTTCGCGAGTTCGCGCACTCGACGGTGCAGTGATTCCGGCAGACGCAGGCTGATGGTGCTCATGATGAACCTCCGATGCTTCGCAAATACTCTCCGGGTCTCACTGCTCGGATGCCGAAGCGCTCCGAACCGGCGAAGTCCCTTACGTCGTGGGTGACGATGAACGCGCACCCGCCCCGACCGCAAGTTCGAGCACGTGATCATCTCGCGCGTCCTTCAGGACCGGTCGCCACAGGAGTCTCATTGAGCTGCCGGATCGTCTCGTGCAGTTCTCGGGTCGCTTCGCTGCCGTTCCACTGCTCCAGCGGAATCGCCACGTCTGTCATGATCATCCACCCCCCTCCGTGGGCGTCGGCCCAACGCACGACCGCTGACCGGCTGGCGGAGCCAGTCCGTTCCAGCGGCCTGTTATTAGTACTTTGTTACTCCAGCCGATGGAACAGCACCAGCTGGTTGAGGTCGACGGTCTGGTTACAGGTCTGGCAGCGGCCGTGCCAACACCGCAAGGCGGGCTGCAGGATCAGCACCGCCTGGGGCAGTGTCAGTCCGGCCGCCGGACTTTTGGGGAGAGCCGTTCGAGCGTGAGGAAGGCATGGGCGCAGGGCACCAGAGCGCAGTGATGATGGAAGCCCGGATAGCTTCGACCCTCGTAGTGATCCAGACCGAGCTCGCCTTTGAGCTGCCGGTAGTCGAGTTCGATAGTCCAGCGCAGGCGGGCGAGCCGGGCGAGATGCTCGGACTCGCTGTCTTCCGGCAGGTTGGAGAGCCAGTAGTCGGTGGGAGCCTCCGTGTCTTGGGGCCACTCGATGATGAGCCACTCGGTGCGGGGCTCCTCTCCTCTGCGCTCTACGGCGTTCGCGGCCCAGACCCGGACAAAAGCGAAGCGGCTTACCACCTCCTCCCCCGCTTTGGTCGTCCGGTAGGGGAGCGTCTGCCAGGCCCCAGGGTTAAGCTCCCGGGCGAGCGCGCTCACCGAGACGGGCTTGCGGTCGGGCCGGTGGCGGACGACCGGCCGGCCGGGTCGGGCGCTCTTCGCAGGAGCTTTAAAGCCGGTCCCCGGTTCGAACACCCCGAGCTGGGGCGAGACGGCCACCAGATAGGTGAGCTTGAGATCGTGCAAGCCCGTACGGAAAGCCGTGTCGTCCCCGTAGGCTTGGTCGGCCAGGATGGGGGCCCGGGGATCTCCCAATCCGCCGCCTGCGCTGCCAAGGCCGTGGCGAGCTGCGGTTTGGTCTTAAAGGTGACCCCCTCCGGTATCTTGGCCTTCTCCCGCCGGGGCCCGTCCCCACACCACTCCTCCGGCAGGTAAAGGGCCCAGCCCAAAGGAGCCGTGCCCCGAGAACCAGCCGCATGCAGGCTCACCGTGATCTGGCAGCTGTCTAACTTGCCCAGCGTGCCCGAGTACTGGCGCTTCACCCCGGGGGAGTGCGAGCCGACTTTCGGGATGCCGGTGTCGTCGATGACCCAGGCGCTCACCTCGATCTCGGGCACCACTCGCTCGGCGCAGGCGCGCACGAGCATATCCGGGTCCCAGGGGGAATCCGCCAAAAACTGCTGCAGGCTCTCATAGCGGGCCGCGTCTTCTCCCAAGCGAAAGAGCGTGGGCCAGAGGCTCTTGCGCCCCCGTGCTCGACCAGACCGCGCACATAAAGGAGGGCGTTCTCCCTTTGGCGCACGTGGGAGAAGCTCGCCACCATCTCGGCGACGAAGGCCATAAGACGCTCACGCGCGTCGGCCGCGGTCGCATCCGTCTCCAGGGCCACCTGCATCTTTCCCTCCTTCCCGACATGATCCCATCCGCGGACCATGTTCGGCGTGGGGTGAGGGGGTCCTGCAATAGTCTAACAAAGTACTATTATGCGCCTATCAGATATTGGCGAACGGATCAGGCTCGCCACTGAATAGCGGTTGAGTCAGATTCAGAACGCATCGAGCGCGACGGCTACCGCTGGGAATGACTTCAGCAATTGCGCATCGGATGTCACAAGCGGCACGCCAAGCTCCTGCGCCAGCGCAACAAACTCGCAGTCGTAGGCCGAACAGGGCGAGGTCGATGCGAGACTCAGGACCTGTCCGGATTCCACCCGGTACTCGGAGCCGTCAAGTAGAGATTCGGCCTCCGCGACCAGTTCCAATGCGTCTGAGAGAACAAGCTGTCCGCGCTTGAGATAAGTAGCCACGACGTTACGGAACTCACTGCGCCATAGAATCGGTGCAGCCCAGTGCGGGTCCTTCTGAAAAGTCTGCCGTGCCTGTGGGGTTTTCTGCCCGCCCAGAAAAAGATAGGCAATGACATTCGTGTCGACGACTATCATGGGCGCCCTGAATCCTTGGCAATCTTAAGAGAATCTTCCGTGAGCGGCGGGAGCGCAACCCTCTCGCGCAGAGCATCCGCACGATTGAGAAGTGTGGTCGCGTCGATCCGCTGGCTCGCGAAAGCTCTTTCCAGGCAGACGATAACCTCACTGTTGATGCTCCGACGATGGGCAGCGGCGCTCTTCTTCAGGCGCGCATAGAGCTCGTCAGGAATGCTCTTGATCGTTATTGTTGCCATCCCCGATTCCTCCGGCGGTTCCTGCATGATTCCATTATGCAACCATTCTACATGTTCCTACCGGACGGCGTCAACCGGCTAACGCTCTTGCGCGTCAGCGGAGGGCCGCGCAGCGGACTGTGCGTTGCAACCGGATGCCAGACGCCCCTTTCACCCGACCGCCCACTCCGAAGAGAGCAAGGTCGCCTGCTCTAGAACTGTCTGCGTGGCCTTCTCCTGCTTGTCCGGCGGGTAGCCGTGCTTGCGCAGGATGCGGCTGACTGCCAGCGCGCTTCGGACGGAACCCAGAAGATGCTCTGGGCGCGGTGCTCGTCCGGGGCCTCGGGATCGGCACCCTTGGCCTGTGCGGCGACGAGCTTGGCGTACTGCTCCTCGAAGGCGTCGGAGATGTATTTGAGGAATATGAGACCGAGGACGACGTGTTTGTACTCGGCCGCGTCCATGCTGCCGCGAAGTGCCGCCGCCCTGACGGTCGACCCGCAGTCGTCTCTAGATATTCATCCCTCCGTCGGCCATGAACACGCTCCCGGTGGAGAAGCTGCTCTGGTCGGAGGCCAGGAACAGGAGCATGCGCGCGATCTCCTCCGCCTGGGCGTGGCGGCCCAACGGGATCACGCGATTCAGGAACTCGGTGCCGTCTTCGCCCACGATCTCGGTCAGCGTCTCCTCGATGGTGGTCTGGAACTGGTTGTCGATGGGTCCGGGGGCGAGCACGTTCACCCGGATGCCGCGCCCGGCCGCTTCCCTCGCCACCACGCGGGCCAGGCCGATCAGCGCGTGCTTGGAGGTGGCATAGGCGCAGGTGCCGGGATCGGCGCGCACGCCCATGATGCTCGAGGTGATGACGATGCTGCCGCCGTCCCTCATGCGCGGCAGGCCGTACTTGCAGGCGAGGAACGAGCCGCGCACGTTGGTTGCCATCACCGCGTCGAAAGTCTCCTCGGGGAACTCGGTCACCGGAGAGAGCACGCCGGCTATGCCCGCGTGGCTGAAGAGGACGTCGATGGGGCCCCAGGCGGCCACGGCCCGCTCGAGGTAGCGGACGGTATCCTCCGCGCTCGAGACGTCGGCGGCCAGCCAGTCCAGGTGGCCCGGGCGCGCGGACAAGGTCTCGGCGGCGCGGGCGAGCTTCTCCTCGGTACGGCCGACGAGGAGGACACGCGCCCCCTCCTCCAAGAGGAGCGCGGCGCTCGCGTACCCCACGCTGCCGGCGCCGCCGGTCACGACGCACACCTTGTCGTTCATGATCCCCATGGTGCTCCTCCCAGTCGTATCAGATCCGCGAGTCCGATCGTCGGGGCCGGCTCGCTACCGGGTGCGCCCCTGTGTGATACGGACGAAGATGTCGGGCGCGTTGTCACCGAGATAGTTGATGGCTTCACGGATAATCATGAACTCGCGCTCGACCGCCGAGCGGACCATCCGGTTCGCAACATAGGACTTCACGTCCACGCCGGCGACATAGGCGGCGATCGCGTCGCAGGAGATGACGATGTCCTCGACGAACGCGCGCGGCTCACGCTGCATAGAGCATCTGCTTCGTGCGCTCGACTTCTGCACGGATGTAGCGGTTCTTGATCGCGTCGCTCATGACGAGATCGACATTCGTGCCGAGAAGTGCGCGCAGCTCATCGAGCAGCCCAAAATAGGCGTCGATCAGCTCGAACGGATCCTGGTCCCCGAAGTCCGCAAGCAGGTCGACGTCGCTCTCACCGAAGCGGTAGTCATCACGGATCGCCGAGCCGAAGACGTCCATGCGCACGACCCCGTACTTGCGGCACAATGCAGCGATAGCGTCACGTTGGCTCTCGAGTGCTGCGACCATGATCAACCTCCACGCCTATGATACCCCCGCTCACAAGCGGTGCCGCCCACGCCGCAATGCGTACCGCCTCCATGGAGGCGGACTGACGCCCTGGCGCATGACCGCGCCGCACAGCGGCGTCCGGTTGATGCGCCTGCTAGCTGCCCGTAGGCCTAGCTCGCCTGGGCCCGCACTTGCACCTCGCGCTCCAACCGGTCACCGAGCTCGTCAGCCGCGACGTCAAGATCGTAGTCAGACTGCAGACCGAGCCAGAACTGAGGCGAGGTGCCAAAGTAGCGCGCCAGGGCCACTTGTGCGCCCAACGCTAGGCATCAGCGGCGATACGCAGCGGCGGCCGCTGCCTGCTGGTGTTGGGCCGCCCTTCACAATCTGCCCTTACTGGTCGACGGCGCATCGCCCTGATCATCGCAGCACGTCCACCAGCTCTGCGATTACGGACACCTCGCCCTCGTCGATGCCCGTCAAAACGATGGGTTCGAAGTCGGGATTCTCGGGGAGGAGCCGAATGACCTTGTGCGTCCAGTCGCCCCTCCCGTCGGCCTCCTTTTCGCTCTCGTAGCGCTTGACGGTGTAGCTGCCGCCAGACTCGGGGTCCTCGATGGACTGATGCTGAAAGAGGACAATGCGGCCCTGGCGGGATCCCGTGACCGGGGAGCGGAACAGACACCAGGCACCGTCGGGGATCCGCGGCTCCATCGAGCGACCCACTACCTGCGCGACGAACATGCCCTCGGACAGTTGCCGCCCGGTGCGCGGGGCGACCCAGCCATCGGGCTCGACATGCTGGCCGGCGCCGAACGCGCCGGCAGCGGCCTTGAGCGTGTAGAGCGGCACGCAGGTGCGATACTTGTCCTCTTGCGGCGGCTCGACCAGTCGGAAAGGCGCGTCGCCGGCGGCCGGTGCTTGGGCCTGCTCGCCGCGGACCTGCTCGTAGACCTTCTTCAGCAGGTGCTTGCCAACGACGTCCTGGAACTCCTGGTCGTTCATGAAGCGACCGGTAATGTCCTCGTTCTGCTCCATGCGGTCGATGAAGAGCCCCTCCAGCGCCTTGAGAAACACGTAGCCGAAGTTCTCCATGGAGTTCGCCAAGGCGGCCTGGCGGATCTCGGGATCGGCCAGGGCGTCCTCGCGGATGGACTCCAGGAAGAGCTGGTCTCCCGGTTTGAAATCGGTCCCGAAGCGCTCGTTCAGGATGTCGATGAGCTGGGAGAGCTCGATCTTCTCAGCGTGGGCGGCCCGGCTGCCGACCGCAACCGGGCCCGCCACCTCGCCACCCTTCCCGGCTTCGAGGGGGATGGAGCCCTCGCTGATCTTCTGGAGGCGGTAGTACTTCAGTGCCACCTCGTCATCGAAGTCATAGACCGGACCGCGGTCCCCCCTCGGCAGCTTCGCGAGCAGGAAGCGGATGTACGAGTAGAGCTTCTCGAGGTCGGAGTCCTGGAAGGGGATGACCTGGGAAAGGAAGGCGTAGAGGTTGCGGTAGGCCACGAGGGTCTTGCGGAACTCCTCGCGCTCCTCCTCGGCGAGCTGTTTGTAGCGGTTCGCGGCGGGGTCGATGCAGGCGTTCATCCGCGCATGGTCCGCGGCCGTCTGGTTCTGCCTGGGCTTGTAGAAGACCTTGCAGAACTTCTCGACCTCGCTCTTGTGATAGACCTGGTGAGCGTCGAGCTTGGCCTGGAGCTCATAGAGCTGCCTCGGCTCCGCGCGCTCCCCGATCAGGGTCTGCTCGTAGTAGGGCTGGAAGGCGGCCAGGATCTCCTCCGGCTCGTTCACGAAGTCGAGCACGAAGGTGTCCTCTTTCCCCGAATGCCTGCGATTGAGCCGGGAGAGCGTCTGCACAGCCTGGATGCCGGCCAGGCGCTTGTCGACGTACATGGTGTGCAGGAGCGGCTGGTCGAACCCGGTCTGGTACTTCTCCGCCACGAGCAGGACCTGGTACTCCTCCGAACCGAAGCGCTCGGGGAGCTCCTTCTCGCGGATGCCCTGGTTCATCCCGACCTCGGTGTACTCGACGCCGGGCGCGTCGGGATCGATCACCGTGCCGGAGAAGGCCACGAGCGTCTTGATGCCCTGGTAGCCCTTTTCCGCGATGTACCGGTCGAAGGCCTGCTTGTAGCGGACGGCGTGAAGCCGGCTGGAGGTGACCACCATGGCCTTCGCCTTCCCGCCGATCTTGTGCATGGTGAAATGGCGGAAGTGCTCGACCATGACCTCGGTCTTCTGCGCGATGTTGTGCGGGTGCAGGCTCATGAAACGCGCCAGCGCGCGCGCCGCCTTGCGCTTGTCGACCTCCGGGTCGTCCTCGATCGCCTTGATCAGCCGGTAGTAGGTCTTGTAGGTGGTGTAGTTCAGAAGGACGTCGAGGATGAAGCCCTCCTCGATCGCCTGTCGCATGCTGTAGAGGTGGAAGGGTTGCGGCGTGCCGTCCATCCCGGGCACGCCGAACACCTCGAGGGTCTTGTACTTCGGCGTAGCCGTGAAGGCGAAGAAGCTGATGTTGGGCTGGCGGCCGCGCTTGGCCATGGTGAGGAGGATCTCCTCCTCGTGATCGGGCAGGCCCTCCTCCGCCGCCTTCTGCTGCGCCTCCTCGCGAATCGCCGCTCCGCCGAGGACGCCCTTGAGCTCGGTCGCCGTCTCGCCACCCTGGGAGCTGTGCGCCTCGTCGATCACCACGGCGTACTTCCGGAGCGGCAGGTCGCCGATCTTCTCGGTGACGAAGGGGAACTTTTGCAGGGTCGTGACCACGATCGGGACGCCGGCCCCGAGGGCCTCAGCGAGCTGCGCCGAGTCGCGGTCGATCTTCTGGACCACCCCCTGCCGGTGCTCGAACTGGTAGATCGTGTTCTGAAGCTGTTGATCGAGCACTACCCGGTCGGTGACGACCACGACCGAGTCGAAGATCCTCTCGTCCTGCGCGTCGTGGAGGGTCGAGAGGCGATGCACCAGCCAGGCGATGGAGTTGGATTTGCCGCTCCCGGCCGAGTGCTGGACGAGGTAGTTGGCACCCGCCCTGCACTCACGCGCATCGCGGACCAGCGCTCGCACGCAGTTGAGCTGGTGGTAACGGGGGAAGATCATAGTCTCCCGCTTGACCCTCCTGTTGCCGAGGCGCTTCTCCTCGACCTGCAGGTGGATGAAGCGGGCGAGGACGTCGAGCAGGCTCCCGCGTTCGAGGACTTCCTCCCACAGGTAGGCCGTCTTCCAGCCGTTGGGGTTCTCGGGGTTGCCGCCGCCGCCCGCGCGGCCCTTGTTGAAGGGCAGGAAGTGCGTGTTGCGACCGGCAAGGCGCGTGGTCATGTAGACCTCGTCCGGGTCCACCGCGAAATGGACGAGGGCCCGCTTCTTGAACGGGAAGATGAGGTCGGCCGGATCCCGGTCGTGCTTGTACTGGTGGACGGCGTCGCGCCAGGTCTGTCCCGTCATGGGGTTCTTGAGCTCGGCCGTGACCACCGGGATGCCGTTGAGGCCGAGTATTACGTCGAGCGTGTTCCCGTGCCGCGTCGAGTACCGCACCTGCCGCGTGACGGTGAGGCGGTTCGCCGTGTAGCGTCGCTCGGCCTCCGGGTTCATGCCGCTGGCCGGCGCGAAGTAAGCGGCGCGGAAGAGCTTCCCGAAGGACTTGAAGCCGTGCCGGAGCACCGACAGACACCCCTCGTGCTCCGAGTCGAGCGCGCGGCACAGATCGTCGATGAGCGTCTGCGCCGCCCTGTCTTTCTGGAGGTTCTTCAGGTACTCCCACTCGGCGGGCTGCGTCTCCTCGACGAAAGCGAGGAACGTGGCCGGGTCGATGCAGCGCTGGGCGTCGAACGCGTCTCGGTTGCCGGGCAGGTATCCGCCCGAGGTGATGAGGTACGCCTCGATGGCGGACTCGAAGGCGGCTTCGGTGTGGTGGCCGGGCATCAGGCGACCTCCTGGCCAGCTTCGACCGGGAAAGGGTGACGCGGTGCGCCCTTGACTTCCAGGCGCCGAGGGCCGATACTTGCTTTGGAGGCTCGGCCTACGAGCTGCTTTCGGGTGGCTCCGACGGCATTGCCTCCTTTTTTCATCCCTCACCTCGCCTGGCGGTGTACGGGTCCGGCACGAACACGATACCGTAGAGCTCGTGCACGGAGCCAGCACGGTAACCCTGCCCGCGGAACTGGAGGCGGGCGAGCCACGGCCCGAAGGCGTCGGCGATCTCCTTTCGGATCGGCGCGTCCATCGCGCGAGTCGGCAGACGGAAGCCCCAGTTCACGCAGTAGATCGCCAAGTCGGCCGCCTGAACAGGGTAGGTCATGTCGGACGACACGAAGAACGGCGTCGGCACGATCCAGGAAGACCGGTATCGCCCCGTCTGTGTCTTCCGGAAGTACGCCTCGAGACGGCGCACGAAACGCCGGTCGTCGGTCTCGTCCACCTCGTCCATCACGAGTAGGCCGTACTGCTCCTCTTGCTCCAGAAGATTGAAATAGCGTTCGAGCAGGAAGACCTGATCCTTTCGTAGGAACTCCTCGGCCTCAAGAGTCTTCGGCTTGGTGACGCGGCAGGGAATCGCGGCGGCGGCGAAGAGTTGCGCCTTGTGGTCCCGAAGGAGCTCGAACATCCCCGTCGCCATCTCGAGGCACGCCTGCCCGTAGGCCGTGAACTCGACCCGGGACGGCGGCTTCTTCTCCAGGCCCTTCGCGAGAAAGCCCCGACAGTGCTTGCGGCGCTCCTCGTCTGACATACGCGGTGCTTGCGCTGCCCACTTAAACCGGTCCTTGTCCAGGAGCTTGCAGCCTTTCAGCTCCGCCTGGAACTGGTGCAGCGCCGTCCCGAAGGCCGCGAGCTCCAGCCGCTGCATATCCTGGACGAAGGGCCAGAGTTCGGAGGCGTGCAGCGCCACGCCGCCCCGGACTTCGTAAGGCATGGCCCGGTGGTCGTGGCCACTCTCGTCCAAGAAGAGGAGCCAGCTCACCCGGCAGCCTCCTGGCGTACGTCGATCTTGCCCGTCACGGCGGCCGAGATGAGGGCCGTGCGGTACTCGCGGAGGCGGTCGATGCTGAGATCCACCTTCCTGATTAGGCTCTCAAGGTGGCCGGAAATCCCCTGCACCCGTGCAAGAATCGCCACCTGCTCGCTCAAGGCTGGGAGCGGCACCGGGAAACTCCGAAGCTTCGTGCTGTTCGTCGTCGCCAGATTGGTCGTTTGCTGCGACGTGCTCGTGAAGTAGTTCTTGCCATGCGACGACATAAGCACCGCTGCGAGAAAGCGCGGGTTCAACACTCCTGCATTGGGTCGCACTGCAAAGATGTGGTTCTGATGCAGGCACCGGGGAATCTGGCCTTCCCATACGTAGCCGCGGCCTAGCTTGTCGAAGTCCCCACCCTCAGTCATCAAGACATCACCAAGCTCTAATTCATACCGACGAGCTTCGTGCAGGGGCAGTTCAATCTCCGTGACTGTCTCCAGGTCGAGGTAGCCGTCCTGCACGTTGGCTACCCGCAGATAGGGTCGCGGGACGAGGTCCTCGTGGACATACTTCTTGCCAAGGGTAAGTCCCGTCTGGAGGACCGAGACAAGCTTCAGTCGCTTGAGCTCCCAGTGCGCAGGCAGCTCACCCAGCCAGTCGATCCCCGAGTCCTTCATCGGGGCGTTGGGGTCGAGGCCCTTCGTGACGGCGTGGCTGATGAGCGCGGCGCGCTTCTCGTTGAGGAGCTCGATCTGGCGGCGCTTCTTCTCGATCAGCGCGTCGATCCGCGACGTTTCGCGGTCCAGGAAAGCAGTGATGGCGCGCTGCTCGTCGAGGGGGAATGAGAGTTGGCAGGTTGCCGATGAAATCCCAATTCGCACGGGGCATCTTTGAACCATAGGTGGACGAATCAACAATCGAGATGAAGCCGGGATTGAGTAGGTAGTCTCTCAGGAAGTTCTGAAGTAATGCCCACGGCCGCAGAACGAGCAGTTCACCCGTGCAGATGCCGTCGGTATGAGCCGCATGGGCTTTTGCCAAGTACGGCCGCAGTTTCCCAAGAAGTACATCTCCGCATCCGTAGAAGTTTGCCTGGCCCTCGCATGAAGCTTCTACATTGGTTGCAATTCGCTTTCCCGTCCAGGATTCGATGTGCTCCAGACCAGTGTATGGCAGGTTAGATTCACTACCATCAACTTTCTGGTTGATGAGATCAGCACCGTACTTTAGGCGACGAACCTCCCAATGTTCCGGCACGTCGCCCAGCCATTCCACGCCGGATGGCTTGTATTCCTCGTATGGCCGTAACGCCGGCCGCAAGTTGTCCGTCGCCACCGTGCTCACTGATCCACCTCCGGATTCAGGTCCTTGAGGCTAGTCAATTCGCGGGCGGTAGGTTTGACACCGCTGGTGTGTTTGACAAGCAGGCCGACGGGGATGGCCTGTCGTGGAGTCATGCCGCATCCTCGATTTCTGGCGGACGAACGATTACGATTTCGTTGGGGTCGAGTCCCGCCGATGTGAACAACTCTGGGGTGTCTTCCTCTGGAATCCCTTCCATCATCAGCAGAGCTCGGGCTTGTTCAAATGCCTTATTGAGCGACAGTCCAAATCCAATCGCCGAATAAAACTGGGACGCGAATACGCGTGCCGCAACGTCACCGATCGACGTTTTCATACCGATTGCAGCTTCCACATGTTCAACCACGGCTTCAGCCTGATTGCGCGAATAACACGTGTTGAAAAAGGCTAGCCGTATTCCGTCGGAGCAGGCGTTCATCATCTGGACAATCGCATCTTTCGTAACGAGCTTGGCGTTGCCATCGTCATCTTGAAACACGATGTGATCGTGATCCGTTCCATGGCCACTGAAATGGACGATGGCCGGCTTGTGCTCGTTGATCGCCTGCAACACGTCTCCGGGGCGCACGGCCCAGCAGGAGGTTAGCTCAACGGCATCACGGTGCTTGGCCTTGCGAATCATGTCGGTCATCGCCCGGACTTCTTCGTCAAGACGAAGCTGTTGCTGATCCATCGGATTCGCTGCAAGAAAGAGGACAGTGACTATCTTCGGCAACAGAATCAATTTGTCGATTGCCGTCTTCGCCTCATGGTGGAGTACATCGTGTGAGGCGAGTTTGCCTGCGATTCCCGCCATCCGCCGCTCGTGGTCTTTGGCCGCCCGTTGCTGGTTTCGCTCTCTCTCCTGCTGCTCCCGCATTTCTTCGCGCGCGAGGCTTTTCTCAGCGTCGCAGAGCTTCTTGTGTTCGCCAGCCATTTTGTTCTCGATGTCCGCGATCTTCTTCTCGGTTCTGGCCAGTTCGTCTTGGTGTCTTTCAACCTCGCGCAGCTTCGAGTTCAAAGTGGACGGGCTGGTTGCGCGACTGACAGCCTGTGACGCGCTATTGATCTTGCGGTTATTTTCGGCAATCTTCTTCGCTTCGCGCGCCTTGTCCTGCTGGAGCTTGCCTATCTCCTTTCGGTGTTGTTGCACCTTGCGACGGTACTGGTCACTGCTCACGGCGTCAGCTCCTCGACGTTCGAGCCGGTTACCTCCGCCAGCATGTCAGCGATCTCGCGCTCGATCTGCCTCAGCTCGCCCTCGATCTCGGCCAGCGGACGCGGCGGCGTGTACTTGTAGAAGTAGCGGTTGAGGCCGATCTCGTAGCCGACCTTGGTCTTCGACTCGTCCACCCAGGCGTCCGGTATGTGGGGGAGGACCTCGCGCTTCATGTAGGCGCCGACGTCCTCCTTCAGCGGGACGTTCTCGTAGTCGCGAAGGGTCGGATCGGGCTCGACGTTCCCCTTCGAGTCCATGCAGACATCCGCAGTCTGGTCCCTCTCGGCCGGGGCGAGCAGGATCTTGCCGAACAGAGAGGCCGGCACCTTGACCCCCGCCTCCTTGAAGGCGGCCTTCACCTTCTCAGTGAACGCCTCGCGGTTCTTGACGAGGCCCTCCGAGGCAAGGGGCTTCAGCGCCTCGAGGATGGCCTGCCGCTGCTTCCGGCCGGCGGCGATCTCGGCCTCGGCCGCCTTCTTGTCCTTGCGCTTCTTGCTCACGGCGAGCGCCTGGAAGGCCGAGTCCGCCTCAAGCGCGGCGAGGCGCTCGGCCGTGGCGGCGAAGTTCAGCCGTAGCGGCCGTTCAACGGTGATCCTCCGGAAGCCGAAGTCCTCGTTGGCGAAGATGCGGACGAACTCGCCCTCCTTGAACTCGCCGTAGAGGCGGGTGATTTCGTCCCGCTGCGGTTCGCAGATCTCGTGGCGCTTGTTGCCGAGGCTCCTGCGCATCTTCTTGAAGAAACCCGCGGCGTTCACGAGCTGCACCTTGCCGCGGCGCTGCTCCGCCTTCCGGTTCGTGACGATCCACAGGTAGGTGTAGATGCCCGTGTTGTAGAAGAGCTGGTCGGGCAGCGCGACGACGCCTTCGAGCCAATCGTTCTCGATGATCCAGCGGCGGATCTCGCTCTCGCCGGAGCCAGCCGACCCCGTGAAGAGCGGCGACCCGTTGAAGACAATGCCGAGGCGCGTGCCCCCCTCCTTGGTCTCCTTCCTCTTGCTGATCATGTGCAGGAGGAACAGCAGCGAGCCGTCGTTGATCCGGGGAAGGCCGGGGCCGAAGCGTTCCCCGAACCCCTGCTCCTCGTGCTCGCGCTTGATGAAGTCGGCCTGCGCCTCCCACTTCACGCCAAAGGGCGGATTGGCCAGCATGTAGTCGAACTTCTTGAGCCTGAAGTGGTCGTGCATGAAGCTGTCGCCGAAGCGGATATTGCCGATGTCGTGGCCCTTGATCATCATGTCGGAGCCACAGATGGCGTAGGCCTGGGAGTTGTAATCCTGGCCGAAGACCGTGAGGCGCGCGTCGGGATTGAGCTCCCGCACGTACTCCTCCGCGACGGACAACATGCCGCCCGTCCCGCAGGCGGGGTCGTAGAGCGTCTTCACGATCCCCTTCGTGGTGAGGATCGCGCCGTCGGGAAGGAAGAGCAGGTTGACCATGAGGCGGATGACCTCGCGGGGCGTGAAGTGGTCGCCCGCCTCCTCGTTCGAGGCCTCGTTGAACCGCCGGATCAGCTCCTCGAAGATGTAGCCCATCTCGATGTTCGAGACATGGTCGGGGTGCAGGTCGATCTGGCAGAACTTCGAGACCAGCAGGAAGAGGCGATCCGCCTTCTCGAGCTTGGCGATGTGCTCCTCGAAGCCGAAGTGCTCGATGATCTCCTGTGCGCGGCCGGAGAATCCTTTGATGTAGTCAGTCAGGTTCGCCGCGATGTTGTTGGGATCGCCCTTGAGCTTCTCGAAGGTGTACCGGCTCGTGTTGAAGAAGGGGGCGCCGGACGCCCGGATGAGCTTGGCGTCGAGTACCCCTTTGCCTTTTCCACCCCACTTCTTGCGGGCTTCGAGAACCTCGTCCTTGGTCGGCTCCAGCACGCAGTCCAGGCGCCGGAGGACCGTCATGGGGAGCATGACGTCCTTGTACTGGTTCGGTCGGTAGGGGCCTCGCAGCAGGTCGGCGACCGACCATATGAAGCTGACTTTCTCTCCAAAATTGTTCACCCGTTATCGCTCTCCCTGGTAGCGCAAGACACGACCCGCGCGCTTGTCGGCCCAACGACCGAGTTGAGCGGCCGACCAGGATGATCGTGCCGCGGCCAGACCCGGCCCACGATGCCTCGTGGTCTGCTCCAACGCGTTGTTAGGCATCACTTCTTCTTCATCACCTGCCGGATGCGCTCAAGTTCCTCGACTACAGGATCGCGCTCGCTTTCGCTTCCGATGTAAGGCCGGAGATCAACTCGGTTTACTTCTTCGACTTTCCTGCCCCGAAACTCATAGTTCACGTTGACATTGGATTGAAGAGGAGTAATCTCAGGCCGCGCATTCTCCCCGGAGATCACCCAGCCCTGGCCCAATGCAAAGAGGAACTCATTCGCCGGCGCCAAGCTGTCAATTGGCGCCGTGAATGCGCTCATTGTCCGGAGATTCTTTTCAGGTCTTTCGGTTTCGCCGAACTGACAAAAGTCTCGGTCGATCGTAAGGCGCAAGTTCTCGGCGCCGGTGCGTCCCGTGTTCTCGACTCGCAAATAGAGTAGCGTCGCATGGGCCTGAACAAACGGGGCAACGGTGACATAGGGCCGCAGCATCGCCTCAGATTGCTCCCGAATCGCTTGGACGGAGGCTTCGCTCGCCTTCGCGATCTTATGCGTGAGATGGGCGTAGATGCCGGTGATGATCGCCAATCCGGCGGTGAGGTACTCCATCGTCCCAACTGTCACGGGCACCTCCGAGTGATGCCTAACGACTTACGGATAACCTGCGAGCGAAGCGAGTCAGGTTGATCCGTTTGTTAGCCACCAGCGACTACGTGGCAGCCCACGCGACTATGTCCTCAACCAACGCTCTCAGCTCCGGGCTGGAATGACCCTCTGACCACGCGCATTCGTGCGCGTAGGCGATGGCGACGGGGTTCTTCTTCAAACCTCCAGGGTGACCGTAGCGGGCAGCTGCCTTCTCCTCCGCCTTGTTCCAGTCGTCTCCCATAGCTGCCTGAATCCCAGCAGTGAGATTCGGGCTCCATATGCAGTAGCCCACTCCTTGAGTGTGCGAAACCGGCCATTCCTCCGGAGTGGGCACTCCGAGCAATGCCTGAATGGCGCGATTCTCTCTCTTGTGCTGAACAACCTCGTCATCCTTGGTCTTATCGTTGTCAGCGTCCCACACCACGTATGTCGGAATCCCAAGCTCGAGCGCGACGGCAAGAGGGCGCAGCAGCTCGCTCTTGCCGCCGACCGGAACGATATGGCATCCGTGCTCGCGGAAGGCGGTCGAGAGACCAGCGAGTTCGAGATAGGCGGCCAAGTGTGCTGCGTCTTCGATCCCCTCAACCAAGACCAGGCGACTACAGAAGAACATCTCATTGACCACTGGGTTGAGCGTCGGATAGAGCTTTGCCATCAGGCCCTGTTCCTTGAGCAGCTTCTCGCCGGCGGCTTCGAGTCTCTGTGCCAAGTTCGCATAGGTCACGCTTGCTACGGTGGACTGGCAGGGGTCGCCATCATCGCGAACGACTCGGACTGCTTCGACGTCTGCGCCTGGCACAAATAGAGGGCTGTGCGAGCAACAGATGACCTGGGCACCTGACGATAACAGCGTGCGAAGAACATCGGCGAGGTGACGGGCCTGCGGCGGATGCTGGTACAGCTCAGGCTCCTCGATGCCCATGACGAGTGTGGGCTGAGAAGCCGTGTCGAGAGTGCTTAACTCCTGCAGCAAGGTCAGCAGAAAGGAGCGTTGCAGGCCGTGGCCGAAGCGGGGAAGCTCGCCTGTGAACCCCCGCTCGCCGAGACGGACCGTCGCCATGGGTTCGTCAATCCGAACGGACTTGCCCGGCTCCGCATCCCACTTCACTTGAGCTGTCACCAGTGGGTGTGCCCAGGCGCGCAACCGCTCCTGGAGCGAGGCGGACAGCTCGTCCAAAGTGTGCTGTTCTGCGCCAAGCATCTCCGCATATGCCGCGTCGAGCCGCTGCTTCAGGTCAGTGATCTTGCCGGAGAAGTCGGTCTTGGATCGCACCGTGCGGGCCAGCAGTTGACCGAGGGCCGAATCTTTGGTCTCCGCCGCTTCATCCGCATAGTCCTTGGTGGCCGAAACGAATACCCATTGCAAATGCGGGTCGAGACGGTTTGCGCCGCGCGTCGCACCGTAGAACTGATCCTCGCTCTCGATGAGGGCACACTCGTCAGGATGCGCGCCTTCGTAGGCGACAAGAGCTGCCTCCATATCCGCCTTCACTGACGCCGTCGCAATTCCCGGATACTCGGCACGCAGTGCCGCGAAGATGTCCTTCAACTCCTGCGCTTTGGCTCCGGACTTGTCCGCCTCGAAGTACTTCCGAAACGGCTCCATCCCGAGCCGGCTGCCAGACTGCTTGACCGAAGCACGTTGGGTCGTCGGATCAAACGTCGCCACTGCAGTGACCGTGAGCTTGCCCTGCCTTACGTATGCTGCGAGATCCGCCTTCGCTTCCGCACTCAGATTGGCGAACGTCACAGTGATGCGGATTGGCGATTCCGTATTCTTGTGATGGAAGTCGTCCGCGCACAGCCGGCTCAAGTCGGTCGAGGTGTCCTTGAACTGCCGGAAGAACACGTTGAGCGCGTAGAGCACCGTGGACTTGCCTGAGCCGTTCCTGCCGACGAGGCAGTTGTAGTCACCGAGTGTAACCGTCTCATCACAGAAGCCGCGGAAGTTCTGGATCCGCACGGATTCAATCTTCACATGTCCCCCTCGCAGCGGGCTAATCAGCGCTCTTGGCGCGCGTATCCCTCGCGGACAACGGAGTTGATGAACCCGTTCAGCCCGTGACCATCCGCCGCCAGCCGCTTCATTGTCTCGCAGTTGTTCGCACCACAGCTCGCGTAGTTGTGTAGGTAGACCGCGCCGGTGATGAACTGGACACGGATGAAGTCCGGCCCGCATTCGTAGGCTGAGACTCCCGAGTCACCGCCCCTATTCCCGTAAGGTTGCATTCATCCTCCCCCTGCGTGGCTAACGACCTAGCGCGTCAGCCGCGCCCGTTGGCCACGGTACATGCAAAGACAACGCAGGCGTCGGTTGCACGCGCTGGTTAGACCAGCCGATCCGGCAGTGAGCCGATGCCTGGACGCCAGAGGACACTGGAGTACAAAGACGCCAAGAGAGGCACGGGATTGAGACACAACCAACTGCCATCAGGCGAACATACTGTATCCGTGCGCCACTGCTCACCGAGTCTACCAATCCATGTTCGCCGCCATGTCGAATTGCCAGGTCAGAGCTTCGACCAGCGTCTCCATCGCGTCCACTGAACTCATTGCCTCGAAGTAGCTCCCATCTTTCGCCATCGTCAGTATGAGCGGCAGACCACTCTTCTGGATGTAGACCTCGGCAGCTGCGCGGTCGTCGGACCATAGGTGGACGATGAACTCTTCAGCCAATGCAATGGCGTCCCTGCCCTCAAGGCTTCCGTACGTGCCAAGGTCGACTCTACCGTCACCAGGGGAACCAGCGAGTATCACCGGAACAGCCCCCGCACCCGAGTGGAATTCAAGCGCTTCACCGTTCTTCACGAACGCGCCGTGCGCCACATAGTTGCGAACTTTCTTCCGAACTGCCACGAGTTCATCGAAGTACTTCTTGGTGACAGGGTCCGTAATCTCCAACGCCATCTTGAATTTACCTGCCCAGTCCGCAGCCGCAAGGTCGGCAACCTCGATCCCGGTCGTGACACGACCTTTGAGTATCGCCAGATGGATGAACACGTGCTCAGTCCAACTGAAGAATGCCTCGATGGCGGCGAGGGCCAGCCAATGTGCTTCCAAGCTGAGGCGAAATGCAGGGTGGTGGACCACAGTCCACGTACCAAGCTCGCTCTTTCCCGTCTCGACTTCCGTTTCGTCTTTTCTGTCGAAGGCCTCCTTGGCCTTCGCCTTGTATGCTTCCGCGAGATAGTCAAATCTCTGGAAGAGGCTCCGGCTCCCATTGACTACGTTCACTTGCGAGCCCTTGACAGCTTCGGATGCCACCCACCTGAAGTATGGGCGCGCCGCTTTCACTCCCGTCTGAATGCAGGTCACAACCTCGTGCGCGAGGCCCTCGTCAGCCTCAGGGTCATCAGCAAACACACCCAAACCCAGTTTGCGGTGTTCAACCATGAACACCCGATCCTTCAGCTCCACCGGGACTGACCAGGCCACCTTCTCCGACCGCCCCAGGTGGGGAAATCCGAGCAGTTCAACCAAGAGAAAGTACACCAGATAGTAGGGAGGAAGCTCATATCCCGCCCGCGTTCGCCGCGCGTGGAACATGAAGCTTTCGTCTAGGGCTGCCCCGGAGGCTAGAGGCCGAACAGGGCCTAGGGCACGCAGAGCCGCGCGTCGAATCGAGTCAATATCTACCGATTTGACAGACGTCGTCCCCGTACGCTTACCCCCAGAGATATCAGCGCGAGTCATGCCAACTGCAGTCCTCTTCCGTGTTCAAAGTCAGTCCGGTATTGCTCGGTCGGTCTAACGTGTTTGCGGATAACCCGCGAGCGAAGCGAGTCGGGTTGATCCGCGGGTTAGGTGAACAGGCATCGAACGCTAGTCCTTCCTAAACTTGTAGTCTGCAAGAAAGCGCGTCAGATTCCTGTCCTTGTCGGTGGGCCCACGGCCCGAATGAGCTTGCGCGCCGGTCAAGTCCCGTAATGTGGTGTAGCAGCCCGGCAGCCGAGACCTGAGTAGCAAATCGGCCACTGGGCGTCCTAGAATCGTCGAGGGTTCCGCCAAGAACATCGACGAGAGGAGCATCACAGTGGCCGACCAGTACAGCATGACGCCTGCCGAAGCCGCGGGCAAGGTCCTTGCATCCGAGCATGGCGACTTCCTGAGAGAAGCCGTGCATTGCGTGCTCAGGGAGATCATGGAGGGCGAGGTGAGCGCGGTCACAGGCGCGAGCTTCGGCGAACGTTCCCCCGAGCGGGCCGTCCAGCGCAACGGCTACCGGCCCCGGGGGTTCGACACCCGCGTGGGCACCATCGAGCTCGCCATCCCCCGTCTCAGGCGGGGCAGCTACTTCCCGAGCTTCCTCGAGCCGAGACGCCGAAGCGAACAGGCCCTTGTCGCGGTGGTGGCCGAAGCCTACGTCAACGGGGTCTCGACGCGCAAGGTGGAGCGCCTGGTGGAGCAGCTCGGCATCGAGTCTATGAGCCGCTCCACCGTCTCCCGGCTCTGCACGGTGCTCGATGAGCAGGTCAGGCTCTTCCGGGAGCGCCCCCTGGAGGGCCGCTACCCCTACCTGTGGCTCGACGCCCGCATCGAGCGGGTGCGTGAGGAGGGGGGTGTCCGCCAGAAGGCCCTCATCGTCGCCTACGGCGTCCACGAGACCGGGCGCAGAGAGGTTCTTGGCACCGACGTGGGCCAGGCGGAGAGCGAGGCCTTCTGGCGAGACTTCCTGCGTTACCTCGTGGCCCGGGGTCTCACGGGCGTCTTGCTCTGCGTCTCTGATGCCCACCCCGGCCTGAAGAAGGCCATCGCTCAGGTGCTCGGCTGCCCCTGGCAACGCTGCACCGTCCACTTCCTCCGGGACATGAAGGGGCATGTGGGGCGCTCGCAGCAGCAGATGGTCGCGGCGGCAGTGCGTCAGGTCTTCCAGGCCGCGGGTCTGGCCCAGGCCCGTCTCGTTCACGGCGAGGTCGTCCCTCGGCTCGAGGGGCCGGCACTCAAGGTGGCCCGTCTGCTCGAGGACGCAGAAGACGACCTCCTTGCCTTCCTTGACTTCCCGCGCGAGCACTGGTCCAAGCTGCGCTCGACCAACCCGCTCGAGCGCATCAACCGGGAGATCGGCAGACGAAGCGACGTGGTCGGCATCTACCCGAACGACCAGAGCCTCCTCCGGCTCACCGGGGCCCTCCTTTGCGAGCAAAACGACGAGTGGCTCGTCTCCCGCCGGTACCTCTCGGTCGAGTCCCTGGCGAAGCTCTACCACGACGACACCATCGACGCCGACGAGATCACCCTGTCCATCCATCCTGCACGGAAGGAGGTGGCCCCGGCGGCGTAGCCGGGAGTCCGTAGCGACGATCGGGAGCTACACCACAAAGTGGGACTTGACCTGCGCGCCTGTCCTTCGTCTCGCATAAAACATCACCAGAGCATGCCTTGCACGAGTCATGGACACGTACAACAGCCGCCTCTGGTCGCCCTCCTGCTCCGGATCATCGTACTTGCCGGGGAGAAGTTCGTCTTCCAGTCCCGGAATAAGGACGCAGTCAAAGGTTAGGCCCTTCGCCTGATGCATCGTCATGATGTTCACCGAGTCGGCGCTCAATTGCGGTTCAAGCCCCTCGCTGATGGTCGACGATCTCGAGACGAGGTCGGACAGCGACGCAGACTCCGTTTCGCCTACCAGATTCATGATGTCGTCCACAGCGTGACTCGGTAGGCCGAGTAGCGCTGCAGCGGCCGATAGCGCCGCCCGGAGTTGATCCGGACCAATCTCACCGCCTTCGCCCGCCTCGACAACTACTGACAACTCAGCGACTGCCGTCTCTACGACATCCCAACACCTGGCTATGCGCGAGCCCACGCCAGGCAGCGGCGTTGGGTCCTCAGCGACCGCGCGCACCGTAGCAGAGTACCGTTCAACTCGCTGGGCAGCAAGGTCTTCGAGAGCCTCGACACATCCGTCACCGATTCCCGCTGTCAGCTGGAGCAACGTGCGGACGGCCAGCGAGTCCTCTGGGCACACTGCGAGTTGGGCGAGTGCATAGAGACGGCGAGTTGCTGACTCCGACAAGGGCCGCAAAGTCTCGTGTTCGGAGACAGGAACGCCTTTCGCCTTCAGCGCATCGACGATTGGCTGTGAGAAGCGGCGATGTCGGTCGGAGCGCAGGAGTATCGCGATCGACGGATAGGCAAAGTCGGCGTGCAGACGACGACACACTTCTGCGATGGTTGCAGCTTCCGCATCCTGGTCCGACGCGGGGAACAACCTAACAAAACCCCCATCGTTCTCCGGCGTGAGTCCCTTTGGCTCCCTCTGCAAGTCCTGATCCGCGACGTATTCCGCAGCTTCCAGTATCCCGCGATCGCACCGCTTGCACAGGGTCACCTTGTGATCTTCCGAGTTGACGTAGTCCTCGATGAACGAGCGTATTCCGGCGGGAGACGCCTGCCGGAAGCCATATATGCTTTGGTCATCATCTCCCGCGCAGAAGACTGACGCTCCTATGTCTCCCAGCGAGTGTATGACAGCCAAATCGCATGCATTCAGATCCTGGAATTCATCCACTATTACATGCTCGAACTGTCCTTCGACTTCGAACTTGTCATGTTGCTCCATCGCTCGCTTCAGGCGGTACACCATCTCCGCCCGCAGGGTGAAGCCATACACATCACGGACACGCCTCCAGGCAGCTATGAATTGAGCATCAATGTTGAGTTCCGCATCTGTGAGCGTGTCCCAATCCGCAGACATCGCGTCAAGATCGGCCTTGACCCCCTTCTTGTC
This sequence comes from Thermoleophilia bacterium, assembly GCA_027493445.1. Taxonomy (GTDB): domain Bacteria; phylum Actinomycetota; class Thermoleophilia; order RBG-16-64-13; family RBG-16-64-13; genus JAMDDA01. The sequence goes on from JAOSKU010000001.1 coordinate 1,201,941, forward strand.
ATTCTTCAGGAGACGCTGGAGGTCTGGGATGATGATTTCCGCTTCCTCCCAGTCATCCGCCACCCGAAGCGGCGCAGGCAAGGTGTCAACGAGGGCGGCGTTCCTCAGCAACTGCCGAAGGGCGAAGCCGTGGAGAGTTGAAATGCGGGGTGGATCCTGGCCCTCTGGGATGCTTGGGAGGATCCGTTCGCGGAGTTCGGCCACCGCCTTGCGTGTGAAGGTGACGACGAGTATGCGCGACGGGTCGACAGCCAACTCCTCAATCAAGTACTCGACGCGTGCTCGTAGGGTGAATGTCTTGCCGGTACCCGGCCCAGCAAGAACCCTTGCGTGACCGTCATGGGCGCACGCGGCGGCGCGCTGCTCCGGCGTCAAATCATCATCCCACGGCATCGGTCACTCCGCCCAAGGCGTGTTGCCTGTTTCACCCAACAATACTTCTGCAATCCGCCGAACTCCAATACGCAGCTCATCTGGTCTGTATAACGCGCGCGAGCAGAGGTTGGCCCGAGCTCCGATTCCAAGCCGCGTGCCGCACCACGCCCCTCCGCGTCCCGCAACCCTCGCTGCTTATGCAGACTGCATATCGACCATCCCCGGCCCGGCGTCGATCGCGGCCTGTCAAACGCCGGCGATGCCTAACACGAACGGCCGGCCGCCGCGCGCGGGCCCGGGAAGACTCACCCCACCCCTGCCGCCTCGTACCGCGTCACGCAGCTCTCGCCCAGGAGCACCTTCAGCTCGGCGAAGAGGCTGGTCTGGGGGTCGACCCGGTACTGTTCGCCGCAGCGCAGACGGTAGCGGCCCTCGGGGGTGCTGATGTGCATCTCGACCGGGCAGGGACCGGGGAAGTGGGTCAGGACGCCCTTGATGTCGTCGAGGATGCTGCGGGGCAGGTTGCCGGCGTCGAGGACGATGCAGACGGGCTCCTCCCCCGTGCGGGGCACGAACCGCTCGAACTCGTAGGGGATGAACTTGAGCTCGGATTCGTCCTTACGTTCCACCTTGCCGCGGATCTTGACCAGAGCGTCCTCCTCCAGGAACTCGCGGCTCGACTGGTAGAGCTTGGGGAAGCAGATGACCTCCACCGATCCCTCCAGGCCGTCGACGGTAACGAAAGCCATGGTGTCGCCGCTCTTGGTGGGTACCTTCTTGACCCCGCCTACCATTCCCACGATGGTGGTCACCGTGCCGTCGTTCAGCGTGGGCAGCTGCGAGATGAGGTGCTCGGCCTCGTCGCGCACCTGGCGGCGTATGTCGCGCAGGGGGTGGCTCGACACGTAGAGACCCAGGGTCTCCTTCTCCAGGCGCAGAAGCTCGGCCTTGTCGAAGTCGCCGGCGGGGATGTCTACCGGCCGTGACGCACCGCCTCCGTTCCTCGACGCGCCCGAGGCGGGCGCCACCTCCATCAGGTCGAAGATCGATCCCTGGCCCTGAGCGGCGTCGGCCTGGGTCTTCTGCCCGTGGGCCATGGCCTGCGCAAGCACCACCAGCATGCCGCGCCGGGGGGCCTCGGTGGAGTCCAGGGCGCCGGCCTTGATGAGGCTCTCCAGGGCTCGCCGGTTGACAATGCCCAGGTCGACGCGCTCGCAGAAATCGAAGAGATCTTGGAAGGGGCCGGCGGTCTCGCGCATAGCGATGATGGTGCGGATGGCGGTCTCCCCCACGTTCTTGACCGCGTTCAGCCCGAAGCGGATGCGGCCCTCGACCACCCGGAAGTCGAGAGCCGACTCGTTGATATCGGGGGCAGGACTTCAATGCCCATCTCGTTGGCCACACTGACGTAGAAGGGGACCTTGTCCTTGGTGTTCATGACGCTGGAGATGAGGGCCGCCATGTACTCCACCGGGAAGTTGGCTTTGAGGTAGGCCGTGCGATAGGCGATCAAGGCGTAGCAGGCGGCGTGGGACTTGTTGAAGGAGTAGTCGCCGGCCTTCTCCATGAGCGACCACAGATGGTCGGCCACTTTGGGGTGGGTGCCGTTGGCCAGCGCCCCCTCGCGGAACTTGGGCTCCAGACGATCGAGGATTCGCCGGTCCTTCTTGCCGATGCCCTTGCGCAGGTCGTCGGCCTCAGCCGGGGAGAAGCCGCCGATACGCTTGGCGATCTCCATGAGCTGCTCCTGGTAGATGGCCACTCCGTAGGTGGAGCGCAGGACCGGCTCGAGGCGCGGATCGGGGGTAGGTGATACGCTCGGGATTCCGCTTGTTGCGCGCGTATTGAGGGATGAACTCCATGGGACCCGGGCGGTAGAGGGCCACGAGCGCAATCAGGTCCTCGAAGACGCTCGGCTGGACCTCGCGCAACGCGTCACGCATGCCGCTGGATTCGAACTGGAAGACGCCCTCGGAGTCCCCCTGGGCCAGCATGGCGTAGGTCTTGCCGTCGTCGAGGGGGATGGTCTCCTGCTCGAAGTCGGGCCGACCACTGTCTTTGATGATGGTAACGGCGCTGGCTATGACATCGAGGTTGCGCAGGCCCAGGAAGTCCATTTTGAGCAGGCCCAGCTTTTCCACGTCGTTCATGGAGACCTGGGTGACCACCTCGGCGTCGCCCTTCTGCATGAGAGCAAGGTATTCAGTGAGGGGCCGGTCGGAGATCACCACTCCGGCGGCGTGGATGGAGTCCTGACGGATGAGGCCCTCCAGGGGCCGGGCCATGTCCACCACCCGTTTGACCAGCTCGTCGGCGTCGTACTCGGCCCTAAGATCCTGCTTGTCCTTGAGGCTATCGGCGAGGGTGGCTTTAGGTCCCTCGGGGATGAGCTTGGCAATGCGGTCGGCCACGTTGTAGGGCACGTCCATGACCCGGGCGGCGTCGCGGATGGCCTGGCGGGCCTTGATGGTGCCGAAGGTGGCGATCTGGGCCACTCGATCGCGCCCGTACTTCTGGGCCACATACTCGATGACCTTCTCCCGCCCCTCCACCGAGAAGTCGATGTCGATGTCGGGCATGCTGATGCGGGCCGGGTTGAGGAAGCGCTCGAAAAGCAGGTCGTACTCGAGGGGATCGAGGTCGGTGATGCCGAGCAGGTAGCTCACCAGCGATCCGGCGGCCGAGCCCCGGCCCGGTCCCACCGGAATGCCGTTGCTCTTGGCGTAGTGCACGAAGTCCCAGACGATGAGGAAGTACGGCGGGAAGCCCATCTCCTCGATGACCGCCAGCTCCATCTCCAGGCGCTCGCGCACCTCGAGGCTCGGGTCGTCTCCGTAGCGGCGCTGCAAACCCTGCTCGCACAGCCTCCGCAGGTAGCCCGCCTCGGTCTGCCCCTCCGGCACGGGGGTAGTGAGGCAGCAGGATTCGGCCGAACTCCATCGTCACCCGGCAGCGCTCCGCCACCTTGACGGTGTTTTCCACCGCCTCGGGGTACTTCACGAACGCCTCGAGCATCTCGTCATGGCTCTTAAAATAGAACTCGTCAGACGAGAAACGCAGCCGCTTCTCGTCCTCGAGGCGGGACCCGGTCTGGATGCACAAGAGCACGTCGTGGGCGGCGGCGTCACCCGCCCCCAGGTAGTGGACGTCGTTGGTAGCCACCAAAGGCAGGTCGACCTTGGCGGCCAGCTCGGCCATGCGCTCGGGCACATGAGCCAGCTCGGCGATACCGGTCTCCTGGATCTCGATGTAGAGGTTTTGCCGGCCGAATATCTCGACCAGCCGCTCGACCTCCCGCTCCGCCTCGGCGAAACTCCCCCGCTCGAGGGCCCGCGACAGGCGACCGGTGGGGGCAGCCCGAGAGGCAGATGAGGCCCGCGGCGTGCTCGCGAAGGAGCTCGTAATCCACCCGGGGCTTGAAGTAGTAGCCGTCGAGGAAGGCCAGGCTGCCGATGCGCAACAGGTTGCGATAGCCCTCGTTGTTCCGGGCCAGCAGGGTCAGGTGCCAGCGCTCCTCCTGCTGGTAATCTTTGCGGAAGCGGTCTTCGACCACGTAGGCCTCGAGGCCGATGACCGGGTTGATACCCGACTTTACGGCTTCCTGGTAGAACTGCACCGCCCCGGAGAGCACGCCGTGGTCGGTGATGGCCACCGCCGGCATGCCGTACTCCACCGCTTTCTTGACCAGATCCTCGACCTTGCAGGCGCCGTCGAGGGCCGAATAATGGGTGTGAACGTGCAGGTGGCAGAAAGCCGTCTCGATGCGGGGGGTCCTGCTCGGGGTCGTTGACTGCCACTCTGAAGGTTCCTCTCAGGCCGGGTCGGGCGGTACCGCGATTCTACCTGAACCCCCTCCGGCCTCAAGGAGAAAAGCGTGCTGCTGGAGGACACCGTTCGCTCACAGCGGCCGAGCCGCCGGCTCGCCGCCCTCGATCAACCCGGGTTCAACAGCCGCTGGTCCCCTTGTCGCACTTCCCGCAGTCACCGCTGCAGCCCAGGGGCATGGGCTCCCGACAGCGCGGGCAGCGGAGAACAGGCTGGCCGAGAACCAGACCGCACTTGGGACACGTCACGTCACGCCCCTCCTAGGAGCTCGTTTCAAAACGAAGCCTTGGCCGCCGAGGCCGCACTGGGCGGCGCGATGCGGTGTCCTCGGTCACGCCCGTAGCTCTGCTACGCTCGCTCCCTGCGTCCTTGCCTCGCCCGCGCCCAGCGCACCCTGACGGCGAAGCGTCATTCCGAACCGAGCTCTGGAGCTCGTTTCAAAACGAAGCCTTGGCCGCCGAGGCCGCCTAGACCCACGACACCGCATGGGCCAAGATCCCGCCGACGCCGAAGGCCAGCACCAAGCTGCCCGCCCAGGTGAAGGCCGTGAAGACCCGGCCCCTCTCCTTCATGATCACCAGCACCGAGGCGATGCAGGGAACGAACAGGGTGATGGTAACCAGCGCGACCAGAACCGAGGTGCCCGAAAGGCCCAGCGAGTAGAGACCCGCCGCGCCGAAGTCGCGGCGCACGAAGCCCATGATGAAGGCGGTGGCCGCCTCTCGAGGTAGCAGCAACCACCGCTCGGTCAACGGCGCCACGAAGTCCTGGGCGGCCACCAGAGCGCCGCTCACCTGGAGCACGCCCAGCAGCAAAGCCCCCACGGCGAAGTAGAGGCTGACCTCGCGGATGAACATGACCGTCTTGTGGTAGGTCTTGGTGAGGACGTTGACCGGCCGAGGTAGGCGCAGAGGCGGCAGGTCGATCAGCAGGTCGGTCGAGCTACCTGGCAGGTAGCGCGCCATGCCCAACCCGATCACGCCGAAGACCAACACCATGACTGCGACATAGAGCGCGGCCATGGCCGGCCCCCCCGCGGCCGCCAGCAGGGCCGTGATCACCCCCAGCTGCGCCGAGCAGGGGATGGCGAAGGCCATGAGGGCTGTGGCGATCTTGCGCTCGCGCTCGTTGCCCAGGATGCGCGTGGTGATGGTGGCCATGGTGATGCAGCCGAAGCCCAGGATCATGGGGATGATGGCCCGACCGTTCAAGCCGATGGCGGTCATGGCCCGATCGGCCAGCGCGGCGATGCGCGGCAGGTACCCGGAGTCCTCCAGCAAGGAGAGCATCACGTAGAAGCCGATCACCAGGGGCAGGAGCAGACCGAGGATGTAGGTGATGGTCAGCGTGAGCACGCCGAACTCGCCGGCCAGGAGCTCGTAGACCACACCCTCCGGGCCCACCACGGTCGCGACTGCGGTCCTGATGGCCGGCTCCACGTAGCCCTGCATGAGCGAGCCCTCGGTGAAGCCCACCACCGTCTGAGCCACGAAGACGCCGATGATCTCATACATGACGAAGAGCACCGCGGCCAGCATCGGGAAGCCGAGGAGCGGCCGGAGAAGGGCCTGACCCAAACGCAGGCGCAGGTCGAGACCCTCGCCGCGCCTCTCGACCACTCGGGCCACCAGCTCGTTCACCCGCCGGCGGCGGTCCAGGTAGATCTCGTCGCGCAGGCCCTGGGCTTCCACCCCGTGGCGTTCGGCAATGTAGGGGTCGCCTTCCAGCACGAGCAGGGCCTCAGGCAGGGTCCCCACCCGGTCGAGCAACGCGAGCATCCGGTCGCGCAGGAGGGGGTCGGAGACTCCAGGGCAGGCTCGGTCGATGGCTGCCCGCACCTGGTCGAAGCCCTTACGCACGATGGCCACGGTGGGCACCACGGGAACACCCAGGCGATCGGAGAGCTCCTCCGCGTCGATGCGTGTATCTCGCGCCTCGGCCTCGTCGATCATGTTCAGCGCCACCACAGTGGGTAGGCCCATGTCCAGCACCTGCTGGGTCAGAAAGAGGTCGCGCTCCAGGTGGACGGCGTCCACCACGTTGACCACGACGTCGGCCTCCATGATGATGTCGCGGGCCACGATCTCTTCGTCGTTGAACGACGAGACGCCGTAGACCCCCGGCGTGTCGAGGACCACGTCGTCGCCCATGCGCCCGCTCGAGATCGTGACCGTGGTTCCGGGGAAGTTGGAAACATCGACGTACAGGCCGGTGAACGCGTTGAAGAAGAGCGACTTGCCCACGTTGGGATTCCCGACGAGGACGATCTTGCGGGCCCCCGGGGGCGCTTCGACCGAGACTCCCCCGTGACAGCTGTGGGAGGTCCCTTCGGGAGGGGTCACGCCCGGCTCCCTCCGCGCAGCCGTTGACGCAGACGCCGGACCGCCGAGACACGAGCCCCTTCAACCGGGAGTCCGTCCTCCTCGACCTGGATGCGGGCAGCCAGATTCCTGCCCAGGCAGATCTCCTGATTGCAGTGACGGACCAGCACTGGGCCGACTCTCAGCACCTCGGCGGAGTCGACCACGGTCCCCTCGCCGATACCGAAACGCACGCACTGTGCCCGGGCACGTTCATCAGGGATCTGTACGATCCGCACCTTGCGACCCCGACGAGCCTGGAGCAGAGTCATGCCGCCGACCTCCGAAGCGTTGCACCGCGGGCCGCTTGGGCCGGACCCGCATGTTAGGTATCCCTAAGTGGCAACCACAGTCTACGCTTTCGGCGCCAGTGAGTCAAGGGCAAATGGAAAGGACGTGCCGCCGGTTTGTCCGGGCGGCCGCCGAAGACCGAGGGGCGTGACGGCGGCCACCCCGCTTCCGGTTCCACGAGTCGCGCCTGGCGGGATCCCGCGAAGCAGGGCGACCGCGCAGACAGCGGCCGGTCAGTCTTCCTGCGTACGCAGCAGGCCGAAGTTGATGGAGTCGATGAGCGCCTGCCAGGAGGCTTCGACCACGTTGTCGCTTACGCCTACACTCCCCCAGGAGTTGCGGCCGTCGGAGGAGTCGATGAGCACCCGAGTGACCGCAGCCGTGCCGCGATCTTCGTCCAGGATGCGTACCTTGTAGTTCACCAGGTGGATATCGGCCAGATGGGGGAACTTCTTCTCCACCGCCTGGCGGAGCGCGCGGTCCAGGGCGTTGACCGGACCGTTGCCTTCGGCCGTCTGGATGATGCGGTCCCCGTTCACATGCACCTTGATGGTGGCCTCGGTCATGACCGCCCCGTCGGCCCGCTTCTCGACGATGATGCGGAAGCTCTCCAGCCGGAAGAACTCGACAGGCCGGCCCAACTCGCTCAGAAGCAGCAGCTCGAGGGAGGCGTCGGCCGCCTCGTAGTGGTAGCCCTCGTGCTCTTTCTGCTTCAGCCGGCGGAGCAACGACTCGACCAGCCCGCTTTCACCCTCGGCTCCGGCGCCGAGTTCCTGCAGGCGGCGACGCACGGTACCTCTGCCCGACAGCTCCGAGACGAGGATGTGCTGCGTGTTACCCACTTGCTCGGGTCGGATGTGCTCGAAGGTGCGCGGATCGGCCATGACGCCCGCGATGTGCAGCCCTCCCTTGTGGGCGAAGGCGTTGCGCCCCACGTAGGGCTGGTGGGGGTCGGGCGAGACGTTGCACACCTCGGCTACGTAGTGAGCCGTATCGGTCAGCCGCCCCAGATTCTCCTCGGAGACGCAGTCCAGACCCATTTTGATCTTGAGCGCCGGGATGACGGCGCAGAGGTCGGCATTGCCGCAACGCTCCCCGTATCCATTGATCGTGCCTTGCACGTGGGTGACGCCTTGGGCCACCGCGACCAGAGAGTTGGCCACCGCGCAGCCGGCGTCGTTGTGTGTGTGGATGCCTACCCGGCAGGAATCCCCCAGCTCCTCCACCACCCGGCGCACGATCGGGGCCAAAGCATCAGGTAGGGTGGCTCCGTTGGTGTCGCACAGCACGACCGTGCCGGCGCCGGCCTCGGCCGCCGCGCGCACGCACTGCAGAGCGTACTCGGGATGGGCCGCCCAGGCGTCGAAGAAGTGCTCGGCGTCGTAGACCACCTCTTTGCCCTGCCCTCGCAAGAAGGCCGCCGACTCCGCGATCATGCGCAGGTTCTCCTGGCGGCCGACCTTGAGCACCTTCTCGATGTGCAGGTCCCAGGTCTTGCCCACGATGCAGGCGACCGGCGCCCAGCTATCCGCCAGGATGCGCAGCACCGGGTCCTGGTCGATCTGCACCCCCCGGGCCCGGGTCATGCCAAAGGCGCTCACCTGGGTGTCTCCCATCGGCTCGTTCTCGAGCCGGCGGAAGAACTCCACGTCCTTGGGGTTCGAGCCGGGGAAGCCGCCTTCGAGCGCGTGGACTCCCAGGGAAGCCAGCCGCCGGGCGATGTGCAGCTTCTCGTCCACCGACAGGCTCATGCCCTCGCGCTGCATGCCGTCGCGCAGCGTGGTGTCGTACAAGATGATGGCTCGATGTGCGTCCATGAGCGTGCTTGGCTGCGTCCTCAGAGAATCCTACGCCTATGGGAAGAAGGTAACGATAGCAAATGCACACCGCAACCTGCAGATACGCCGCCGGCTACCAGCCGCCCTCTTCGGTGACGCTACCCTCGGCCACGTGGCGCGCCACCAGATCGCCCACTTCGTCGGTGCCCATGCCCATCTTGCCGGCCGCCAGGGAGTCCATGGCCCCGACGGCGTGGATGATGCCCGCCTCCACCCAGCGGGCGGCGTCTTTCTGCCCCAGATGGTCCAGCATCATCTGAAGCGAGGAGATGGCGGCCAGCGGGTTGATGACGTTCTGCCCCGCGTACTTAGGGGCCGAGCCGCCCATGGGCTCGAACATGGCCGTGCCTTGGGGGTTTATGTTGCCCCCCGCAGCCACTCCGAGTCCCCCTGAATCATGGCCGCCAGGTCGGTGATGATGTCCCCGAACATGTTGTCGGTGACGATGACGTCGAACCACTCCGGATTCTTGACGAACCACATGACGATCGCGTCGACGTGGGAGTAGTCGCGGGTGATGTGCGGGTAGTCGGCCTCTCCTACCTCGTTGAAGGCCCGCCACCAGAGGTCCCAGGCGTAAGTGAGCACGTTTGTCTTGCCACACAGGGTCAGTTTGCCTCGGCGATCAGGCCGGCCCGCGTAGTCGAAGGCATAGCGGATGCAGCGTTCCACGCCCTTCCGGGTGTTCACGCTCTCCTGCACGGCGATCTCGTCGGGAGTGCCCTTCTTCAGGAAGCCGCCGGTCGAGACGTACAGGCCCTCGGTGTTCTCGCGCACGACCACAAAGTCGACGTCGACCGGACCTTTGTCCTTGAGGGGAGTCTCCACCCCCGGAAAGAGCTTCACCGGACGGAGGTTGATGTAGAGGTCGAGGGCGAAGCGGGCCTTGAGGAGGATGCCCTGCTCCAGGATTCCCGGCCTCACGTCGGGGTGGCCGATGGCCCCCAGGAAGGTGGCGTCGTGACCGCGTAGCTCCTCGATGGCGGAGTCGGGCAGGGTCTCTCCGGTGCGCAGATACCGCTCGGCCCCGAAGTCGTACCGGGTCAGATCATACGTGAAGCCCGCTCGGGCAGCCGCGGCCTCGAGCACCTTGAGACCCTCGCGCACGACTTCCGGTCCTGTGCCATCTCCAGGCATCACCGCGATGTCGTAGTGCATCCTCTCTCCTTCTCGAGCGTCGTGGTCGCGTGCCCCGGGGCACGCCAGGTAGGCGCGGCATGAGCCGAACGGACTCCCATCATATCTCTCATGTAGACGGCTGACCACTGCGCTGAGCGAGACGGCCGGGCAGGAACCGGCCCACCAGCGGGGGAGCGCCCGCAACCGGCAGATGAGAACGTGCCTCGCCCGCACCCAGCGCACCCTGACGGCGAAGCGTCATCTGGAGCTGTTCTTTCGCATGGTTTATTGAGCGACCAGACAAGAATAATCCCTCCAATGAGAGGTTTTCTCAGAGTAGGTGTTGACACTGAGCCCCAGCCGGTAGTAAATAGAAGTTAATGGTGTTCTCACTGTGTATATGTTGTATTATTCACATGCAATCCCTGCCCGCCGACCAAGGAGACATAAGGTGAGAGGATGAGCCACCGGCGAACACCGACCCGCGGCAGGCTTCCCCTGCTCCTCTTGGCTGCCCTCGCGCTGTTTCAAGTCCCGGCCACGCCGGCCCAAGCCGCGACGGGAGCCGAGCTCTTTTCCGGGCGCTGTGCCTCCTGCCACGGAGACCAGGGTCAGGGCAGGGGCTCGTTCCCCGCCCTGGCCGGCAACCCGGCGGTGGCTGACCGGACGCAGGTCGAGAACGTGATCCGGAACGGCCGGGGCTACATGCCCGCGTTCCCAGATCTAGCCGGGGAAGAGATCGCCGCCCTGACGGACTACCTGGTCTCGACCTTCGCCCCGGCGACGGCGACCACGGTCCCGGGCGGCACGGTCACCACCCAGGCGACCGGCAGCGCTGCCCCCACCACCGCTGCCGGTTCATCGGGCGGCGCGATCCAGCCTGGGGATCCCACCCGGGGCGAGGCTTACTTCGTCGGTGGTCGCCGCTTCGCCGAGGCCGGCGCTCCCTGCGCCGCCTGCCACTCCGCCGGAGGGGCGGGCGGCCTGCGCGGCGGATCCTTGGCTACCGATCTGACCGGGGTAACCGAGCGCTTCGGCGGTGAAGACGGGGTGGCCGGAGCCCTGGCCCAACCTGCCTTCCTCGTCATGCGCGAGACCTACCTTGACAAGCCCCTGACCGCCCAGGAACGCGCCGACCTGGCCGCCTTCTTCGCCACCCTACCTCAGGAGGGAGCGGGCCCGGGGATCCTCGATGCCTTCTGGGTTTGGAGTGGGTTGGCGGCGGTGGCCTTGTTCGTGCTCATGGGCCTCGCCTGGCCCCGGCGCCGCAAGACGGCGGTGGAGAAGCTACGCACGCGTGGACGTGGAGATGAGCCGCCGGGCGGGTGGCGCGAGGGGAGTGGAGCATGACCGGCTGGATCAAGGATCGCGTGGCGCCTTCGCAGCGCCGCTGGGAGGAGCTCTACCGCAACCGCTTCCAACATGACAAGCGCGTACGCACCACTCATGGGGTCAATTGCACGGGCAGCTGCTCCTGGGAGGTGTTCGTCAAGGACGGCATCATCACCTGGGAGCTGCAGGCCACCGACTACCCCAGGCTCGAGTCGAGCCTGCCTCCATACGAGCCTCGGGGCTGTCAGCGGGGATGCAGTTTCAGCTGGTATATGTACAGCCCTCTGCGCGTCAAGCACCCCTACGTGCGGGGCGTCCTGCTCGACCTGTGGCGAGAGGCCCGCGAGCGCCACGCCGATCCGGTGGCCGCCTGGGCCGCCCTGGTCGACGACCCCGACAAGCGCGCCCGCTGGCAGCAGGCCCGGGGTAAAGGGGGGCTGCGCCGGGTGTCCTGGGACGAGGTCCTGGATATGGTGGCCGCCTCCACAGTGCACACCATCAAGACCCACGGTCCCGATCGCATCATCGGCTTCTCCCCCATTCCGGCCATGTCGCAGGTGAGCTACGCCGCCGGCAGCCGCTTCCTGACGCTGCTCGGAGGCGTGGCCATGAGCTTCTACGACTGGTACTGCGACCTGCCCAACGCCAGCCCCGAGGTCTGGGGCGAGCAGACCGACGTCCACGAGTCGGCCGACTGGTACAACGCCCGGCACATCGCCATCATGGGCGCCAATCTCAACATGACCCGCACCCCCGACGCCCACTTCATGGCCGAGGCCCGCCACGCCGGGGCCAAGGTGACGGTGCTGTCGCCCGACTTCTCCATGGTGGCCAAATTCGCCGACTGGTGGATCCCTTCCCATTTGGGCCAGGACGGGGCCTTCTGGATGGCGGTGGACCACGTGCTGCTCACCGAGTTCTACGCCCGCCGCACCGTGCCCTACTTCACCGACTATGTCTCCCGCTACACCGACATGCCCTTCCTGGTGGAGATCCCCGAGGCCGCCGACCCCGACGCTCCTACCCCCCGCCCCGGCCGCTACCTACGCGCCGGCGAGCTGACCCGCTATGCCGGTGTCGCGAACGGCGGGTGGAAGCTCCTGGTGTGGGACGGCCCCTCCGGCACTCCCCGCATGCCCCTAGGGACCCTGGGGTTCCGCTGGGCCGGCGAGGACCAGGGCAAGTGGAACCTTAAGATGGAGGACGGCCTCGACGGCGCGCCCCTGCAGCCGGAGCTCACCTTCGTCGACCGCCACGACGCCACAGTGCTCGTGGAGATGGACGCTTTCGCTGAGGGCACCGTGCTCCGCCGGGCCGTCCCCGTACGCTACGTGCAGACGGCCCGCGGTCGGGTGGCCGTCACCACCGTCTTCGACCTGCTGATGGCTCAGTTCGGTGTGCGCCGCGGCCTGCCCGGCGACTACCCGCATGGATACGACGACAACCTGCCGTACACGCCCGCGTGGCAGGAGAGGCACACCGGTATCAGCCGCGATACCGTGATCCGCTTCGCCCGGCAATGGGGCGAGAACGGCGAGAAGACCCAGGGTCGCAACCTCATCATCATTGGCGCCGGGGTGAACCACTGGTACCACGGCAACCTGCTCTACCGGGCGGGGATCGTCTCGCTGATGCTCACGGGCAGCGTGGGCCGCAACGGCGGCGGGCTGGCCCACTATGTGGGGCAGGAGAAGCTGGTGAACCAGGCCTCGTGGGCCAGCGTGGCCTTCGCCCTCGACTGGGGCATGGCCCCCCGCCACCAGAACACGCCGAGCTTCCACTACGTCCACTCCGACCAATGGCGCTACGAGCGGGGCTACGGCGCCTACGACACCCTGCCCCAGGCAGCCAAGGACCACACCATCGACCACCAGGTACGGGCCGTGCGCCGGGGCTGGCTGCCCTTCTTCCCGCAATTCGACCGCAGCCCCCTGCAGGTGGCGCGCGAGGCCCGGGAGGCCGGCGCCGCCACCGATCCCCAGGTGGCCGAGCACATCGCCGGCCGCCTGAAGACGGGCGACCTGCGCTTCGCGGTGGAGGAGCCCGACGCCCCCTCCTCCTGGCCCCGCCTGTGGTTCATCTGGCGGGGCAACGCCATCGGTTCGAGCGCCAAAGGCCACGAGTACTTCCTCAAGCATTACCTGGGTACCCACACCAACTCCATCGCCCAGGAGTGCGCCGCCGGCCACACCCAGGAGGTTTCGGCCGATTTCCCGGCCCCCATCGGCAAGATGGACCTGGTGGTGGACCTCAACTTCCGCATGGACACGAGCGCCCTCTACAGCGACGTGATCTTGCCCGCGGCCACCTGGTACGAGAAGGACGACCTCAACACCACCGACATGCACTCCTTCATCAACCCCATGCAGGCGGCGGTGGCCCCCGCTTGGGAGTCGCGCAGCGACTGGGACATCTTCACCGCACTGGCCGCGCGGGTGTCGGCGCTGGCCCGCACTCACCTGCCCCAGCCGGTAGAGGACGTGGTCATGCTCCCCCTGCAGCACGATACGCCCGACGAGATCGCTCAGCCCCGCATCGTCGACTGGAAGGACGGCGAGGTCGAGCCGGTGCCTGGCGTGACCATGCCGAAGTTCCGCGTGGTGGAGCGCGACTTCGTGAACCTGTACGAACGCATGGTATCGCTGGGCCGCGGTGTGGAGAGGAACGGGGTGGCCGCCCACGGACTGAGCATCCCGGTGGCCGACATGTACCGGGAGATGCTCGAACGCCAGCCGCGGCGCTTCCGGAGCGCAGGAGACGGGAACGGCACCTCGGGCGACCTCTTCCCCTCCCTGGAGACCGCCCGCGAGGTGGCCGAGGTCATCCTCCACCTGGACCCGGCCTCGAACGGAGAGCTGGCCTGGCGGGCCTTCGAGGCCGAGGAGCACAAGACCGGAGTGGCCCTCACCGACCTGGCCCAGGGCACCCGCTCGCAGCGCACCTGCTTCGCCGACATCGTGGCCCAGCCCCGCCGGGTGCTCTCCACACCCACTTGGTCGGGCCTGGTGAACCAGGGCCGAGCCTACACGCCCTACGCGCTCAACGTGGAACGGCTGGTGCCCTGGCGCACGCTCACAGGCCGCCAGCACGCCTACCTCGACCACGAAAACTACCTGGCCTGGGGCGAGCACCTGCCCACCTACAAGCCCCGCCCTGACCACCTGGCCATCGGCGACCTCACGCAAACGCTGCTCGAAGGTGGCGGCGGCCGCATCCTCAACTACATCACCCCCCACGGCAAGTGGAGCATCCACTCCACCTTCAGCGAGAACCTGCGCATGATGACCCTCTCCCGGGGCTGCTACCCGGTGTGGCTCAACGACGGCGAGGCGGCCGAGCTGGGCATCGCAGACAACGACTGGGTCGAGCTGGTGAACGACCATGGGGTCTTCCTGCAGCGGGTGGCCGTCTCCTCGCGTATCCCCCGGGGATCGGTGTTCGTCTACCACGCCACCGAGCGCACGGTGGGCATTCCCAAGTCACCCACCCGGGGGCGCCGGGCCGGCATGCACAACTCGGTGGATCGGGCCCGCTTGAAGCCGGTGCTCATGAGCGGCGGTTACGCCCAGTTCACCTATGCCTTCAACTATTGGGGGCCGGTAGGGGTGAACCGGGACACGTTCGTCGTCGTCCGTCGCGTCGAGCGACCCGAGTTCTAGGCATGAACGTCCGGGCCCAGATCAGCATGCTCTTCCACCTGGACAAGTGCCTGGGCTGCCACACCTGCTCGGTGGCCTGCAAGAACCTCTGGACCGACCCCCGGGGCTCAGAATACATGTGGTGGAACAACGTCGAGACCCGGCCCGGGACCGGCTACCCCACCCTGTGGGAGGACCAGAGCCACTACCGGGGCGGCTGGGTACGCCGCCGGGGGGGTGGCCTCAAGCTGCGCTTGCACTCCCGCCCCGGGGGCCTGGCCAATCTCTTCTACAACCCGGCCCTTCCCAGTCTGGACGACTACTACGAGCCCTTCACGTTCCGCTACCAGGACCTCTTCGACGCGCCGGCGGGGAGACGACCAGCCCACCGCCGAACCTATCTCCGCAGTGACGGGCGAGCCCATCGATATCCAGGGCGGCCCCAACTGGGACGACGACCTGGCCGGCTCACCCATCTACGCCCGCAACGACCCCAACCTGACCGGATTGTCCGCCGAGGTTCGCGCCCAGCTGGAGACGGTCCAGCGCATGGTCTTCTCGTACGTGCCCCGCATCTGCAACCACTGCCTGAACCCAGCCTGCGTGGCCGCCTGTCCCTCGGGGGCCATCTACAAGCGGGGTGAGGACGGTGTGGTGCTCGTCAACGAGCAGAAGTGCCGGGGCTGGCGCATGTGTGTAGCCGCCTGTCCCTACAAGAAGGTCTACAACAACTGGACCACCGGCAAGTCGGAGAAGTGCATTCTCTGCTTCCCCCGGCTGGAGACCGGCCAGGCCCCCGGTTGCGCTCACTCCTGCGTGGGACGCATCCGCTACGTCGGCGTGCTGCTCTACGACGCCGAACGCCTGCCGGCGGCCGCCGATGTGGCCGACAGCGAGCTGGTGAACGCGCAATTGGAGACCATCCTCGACCCGCGCGACCCCCAGGTGGCGGCGGCTGCCCTGGCGAATGGCGTGCCTCGCGACTGGATAGAGGCAGCCGAGCGCTCGCCCGTCTTCCGCTTCGTCAAAGAGTGGGGAATGGCCCTACCCTTGCACCCCGAGTTTCGCACCATAGCCATGATGTTCTACGTGCCGCCGCTCTCCCCCTCATCTCCACCGTAACCGAGAACGGAGTGGCCCTGGACCATCCCCCGGGCGCCGGCGATTTCGACGTACTGGCCAACCTCGACGCCGCCCGGTTGCCCGTCCGCCATCTGGCCGCCATGTTTTCGGCCGGCAACGAGGAACGCATCCGCACCATCCTGCGGCGCTTGCTGGCCGTACGAGCCTACAAGCGAGTCGAGAGCCTGAACGGCGCCGTCAACCAGCCCACCCTCGAGCTTCTGCATACCGTGGGGATGAGCGCCCGCCAGGCCGAGGACGTCTACCGGCTGACCACGCTGGCCGCCTTCGATGAGCGCTTCGTGCTCCCGCCCTGGCATCGAGAAGAGGCCGTGGAGCCCTACAGCGACCCGCTGGCCCGCCGGGCCGGCGTGGGCCTGGGCTACAACACGGCCCCGAAGCGAGGAGCCTGACATGCGGAGCCGCGCCTCCCTTCCGCGGGAGCGGCGGGCCGCCGCGGGGCCGGCGGGCGGCCCCGCAGCCGCAGGATCCGCAGACCTCGGGCCCGACGGCCGGCCCCCCGCGGGTCCCGTCACCGAGCGCTGTCTGGCCCTGCGCCTCGTTGCCCGCGCCCTGAGCTACCCCCATCCCGAACTACGCGCTCAGTTGGAGGCCGGGGTCACCGAGTTGGCTGATCCCGCCGCCGCGGCGGCCCTGCGAGCATTTCTCGCCGGGGTGCGGCCGCTCGCGCTCGGGGCCTGGGAGGAAGCGTATACCCGTGCCTTCGACCTGTACCCGGCGACCGCGCCCTACGTGGGCTACCACGCCTTTGGCGACCGCCCCGAGCGAGGAGCCTTCCTGGCCAAGCTGGCGGCGGCCGAACGCCGCCTGGGCGTCTCGCCCGGTGGCGAGCTCCCCGACCACCTGGTCCCGGTCCTGGAGTATCTCGCCGTCTCCGAAGAGGCCGGACAGGCGCCTCTCCCGGCGCTGGCGCGAGCCTTCCCCGGGGCCCTGCGGGCCATGCAGACCGGCCTGGCCCGGGTGGAGGCCGCCGCCCCGTACCGTCACGTCCTGGCGTGGCTGGAGACGCAGGCGGGCGAGCTCAAATTCGAATCGCCCGGTATCCAGCCAGGTGTCAAAGCCCAAGGTCCCCAACTCACCGAGGAAGGGAGACGTCGATGAAGGCCAACGTGATGCTGTTCGCGGTGTTCCCCTATGTAGCCGTGGCCCTGGCAATCTTCGTGGGCGCCTACCGGGCTCTCGTCCGCCCCTCGACCTTGTCGAGCCTCACGACGCAGATCCTCGAGAGCCGCATGCTTTTCTGGGGGTCGATCCCCTTCCATTGGGGGATCGTGCTGGTGCTCGCGGGTCACTTGGTGGCCCTCGTACTGCCCCGGGGCCTGCTCCTGTGGAACACCGTTCCGTTGCGCCTGCTTCTGCTGGAGGCTACCGGTCTGGTCCTGGGGCTGCTGGCCCTGACAGGCGTCCTGATCCTGGCCTGGCGCCGTCTGAGCGACGCGCGGGTGCGCAGCGTGACCTCGCGTATGGACGTAGTGGTGCTGGCCCTGCTCGTGCTCTCAATGGCCACCGGCATCCTCACGGCAGTCCTCTATCGCTACGGATCGGTGTGGTTCACGGCCGTCTTCACCCCTTACCTCTGGTCGCTGGTGACCCTTCGCCCCCGGCCAGAGCTGCCGGCCGATCTGCCCTGGATGGTCCAGCTCCACGCCCTCAACTTCTTCGTGCTGCTGGCGGTTCTGCCGTTCTCACGGCTCATCCACGTCGTCACGTTGCCGCTGGGCTACCTCTACCGGCCTTGGCAGGTTGTCATATGGCAGCGGTCGGAGGACGCACGCACCGGGCTGCCGGGACGGAGATCGACGTGACTCTTCAGGACCACGGAGAGGGCAACGCCACGCTGCGCGGCACCTCGACGACCGGGCTTCTCGGCGCCACCCTTGGCTTCTTCGTGGGGTTCGCGGCCGTTGCCCTCTTCGGCCCGACAGCCCATCGCTTCAAGGAGGTCATGGATCTCAGCCCGGCCATGGTGGGGCTGCTGGTGGCCGCACCCTCCCTGTCGGGCTCGCTCTTGCGCATCCCTTTCTCGGCCTGGGTCGACACGACCGGGGGCCGCAAGCCCTTCCTGGTGCTGCTCGGACTCGCCGCCCTGGGTATGAGCGGGCTCTTCGCCGTGATCCATCTCCTCTACCCCGATCGGTTGAACGCAGGTCTCTATCCCCTGCTTCTGGCCCTAGGCGTGCTGGCCGGCTGCGGTATCGCCGTCTTCTCGGTGGGCATCAGCCAGGTGTCATACTGGTTCCCGCAGAGCCGGCAGGGCTGGGCGCTGGGGACCTATGCCGGCACGGGCAACCTGGCCCCGGGCGTCTTCTCGATGCTGCTGCCCCTGACCCTGGGCGGCTGGGGTCTCGGCACCACCTATCTGGTGTGGCTGGTCTTCTTGCTGGCCGGCTTCGGGCTCTACTACCTGCTAGGCCGCAACGCCTGGTATTTCCAGCTGCGTGACCGAGGGCTCGCACCCGACCAGGCGCGCGCGGCCGCCGGCGATCTGGGCCAGGAGCTCTTCCCGGCCGGTAGCCTCCTGCAGAGCCTGGCCGTCTCGGCCCGCGTGTGGAAGACCTGGGCTCTGGTGGCGCTCTACTTCACCACCTTCGGCGGCTTCATTGCCCTGACCGCCTGGTTCCCCACCTACTGGCGCTCGTATCTGGGAGCGGGGACCGTGGCGGCTGGGGGGCTCACCGCCCTCTTCTCCCTGCTCACCTCGGTCATCCGCGTGCTCGGGGGATCGCTCTCCGACCGCCTCGGTGGGGAGCGGACGGCCGTCCTGGCCCTGGGCACGACGGCCCTTGGAGCCGCCCTCCTAACCGTGTCGTCCGGCTATGCCCTTTCGGTAGCGGGAGTGGTGGTCATGGCCCTGGGCATGGGCGTGAACAACGCGGCGGTCTTCAAACTGGTGCCCCAAGAGGTCCCCCAAGCGGTGGGCGGGGCGGCCGGCTGGGTGGGTGGACTCGGCGCCTTCGGGGGCTTCGCCGTCCCTCCGCTGATGGGCCTGTTCGTCGGCGCTCAAGGGCATACCGGCTACGCCCGCGGCTTCGTGATCGTGGTCATTCTCGCCGCCGTGTCACTCATCGTGGCCCTCACGCTGCGGCGCGATCGGGAGCCAAGCCGGACCGCGCGCCGCCTGGAGAAGACCGTCCACTGATCCATCGACGCATCGTGCCCTGGCAGCACCCAGGCACGCCACGACCACCCCCGGGACGAGGAGAGGGAGCGACATGACCGACATCAAGGACACGCTGGCTATGGCCCCCCCGCGCAGCCGCACGTGGCTCGACGCCTGGACGCCGGAGGACACCGCCTTCTGGGAGAGGGAGGGGTCCGCCGCCGCCTGGCGCACCCTCGTCATCACCACCGCGAGCCTGGTGCTGGCCTTCGCCACCTGGTTCATGGTGAGCGCCCTGGTCGTGCGCCTGCCCGGCATCGGCTTCCAGCTGACCACGACCCAGGCCTTCTGGCTGGCGGCCATGCCCGGGCTTGCGGCCGGCACGCTCCGCATCGTGCACACCTTCCTGGTGCCCATGTACGGCACCAGGCACGTGGTGAGCATCTCCACCCTCCTCCTGCTCGTCCCCTGCGTGGGCTGGGCTCTGGCGGTTCAGAACACCGCAACCCCGTACTGGGTGCTCATGGTCCTCGGGCTCGCCGCCGGCTTCGGAGGAGGCAACTTCTCCTCCTTCATGCCCAGCACCAGCCTCTTCTTCCCCAAGCGCATGCAGGGGACGGCCCTCGGCATCCAGGCAGGCATCGGGAACCTGGGCGTGAGCCTCACCCAGTTCGTCACCCCCTGGATCGTGGGCTTCGCCCTGCTGGGCGCCCTGGGCACTTCGCAGACCTTCACCAAAGGCGAGAGCGCCAGCCGGATGTGGCTGCAGAACGCTGCGTACTGGTACATCCCGCTCATCGTGGTCTTCGCCGTCGTCGGCTGGCTCTCGCTGCGCAGCGTGCCCGTGCGCGCCAACGTGCGCCAGCAGATGGACATCTTCAGGGACAAGCACACCTGGGTGATGACCTCGCTCTACATCATGACCTTCGGCTCATTCTCCGGCTTCGCCGCCGCCTTCCCGCTGCTGATCAAGGAGGTCTACGGCGGCTTCCCTGACGCGCCCGACCCGCTGAAGTACGCCTTCGTGGGGCCGCTGATCGGGTCGCTGGCCCGGGTGGCCTTCGGGCCGGTGGCGGACAGGCTGGGCGGAGGCATCCTGACCATGGTGAGCGGTCTGGGGCTGCTTGGGGGAGCCGTGGGCGTGACCTTCTTCACCACTCCCGAGAGCACCGCCCAGTTCCCCTACTTCCTGGCGTTCATGCTGGCGGTGTTCTTCTTCTCCGGCATGGGCAACGCCTCCACCTTCCGGCAGATGCCCCTGTGCTTCCCTCCGCGGCAGGCGGGGGGGTCATCGGGTGGACGGCAGCGGTGGCGGCGTACGGCCCCTTCTTCTTCTCGGTGCTGCTGGGCTTGGCCATCGCCCGCACCGGCACGCCGAACGCGTTCTTCTACGGGGCGGCCGTCTTCTACGTGCTGAACCTCGCCTTGAACTGGTGGTACTACACCAAACCCGGAGCGGAGAAACCTTGCTGATGGGCGGGCACCCGGCGTCCGTGGGCAGGCCGCCCCTTCAGATTCCTTGCGTAGCCACTGGGGACACCTCCTTGGCTCCCCGATACGATACCACCCAGCACCCGACGCGTACCCCATGGCGCGAATCTTACAGAACGTCATCGGCATCAGCGGCAAGCGCAGCGCAGTCCGCCGGACGGATGCCGTTGTTGGGCACCCCGGCCTACGGGCTGACGAGCCTCCCCAGCCTCTGCAGAACGGCCGTCGTAGTGTCTGCGGGGGCCTGGCAGGCCAACCTCCGCACCGCGTGACCTCCAGTCGAGGCTCTTGGCCTGATCGGAGGAGAAACGCGCCTTGCACGGGCAGCATGTCCGACGCTCGGGTTCCTCGTGATCCAGACGATGTCACCGCGTTCGGGACTCCACGGCAGCCTACCAGGCCTCCGAACCCTGAGCAGGCCCGGAGTCGACCTCGCCGTACAGGTTGGACTCCGTGACTCCGTCGAGCAACTCCTCCAGGCTGGGCGACCACGTAGACGACGGCTCCACCAGGAGACCTCCCTTCACATGGCGCATCTCGACCGGAGTATTGTCCTTCAGACCGACTTCCTCGGCGAACGTCTTGGGGATCCTGACGGCGAGGCTGTGACCCCATCGCTGGACTTTCGTCTTCACGGTAGCCTCCTTGCGTCGGTATCTACAATGCGTCTACCACACGCGCGGTGCGCCACAAGCGCTAGAACCGTCTCCACGGTGTTGCCTAACGTGTTGCGGTTCACCAGCGCGCCGAGCCTACGAGCGTCAGCCCATATGCGGCTGGGCGCGTCTGCTGGAAGCGCAGGTTAGGCCCCGTCGCATCATGGCCGGAACCTATTCTTGGCTTCGAAGACGAGATCCGAGTAGAAGCGCTCGGTGACGGTGCAGATTGAGAGAGGATCACGGGATCGTAGCGGGCGACCCTGGTGAGTTGCGGGTGGGTCGCGGAGCGCGACTGTCACTTGGAAGCCAGCACGGATTGCGCAGGGGACGCGCCGCTCAAGTGCAGTGCCCTGAGCGACGAGCCAGTAGGGCCCAGAGCCGTCCATGAGTAGTACCGCGTCGTCTGTCGGTGCTTGGCCAACCATTTCCGAAGAAAAGGCCAAAGCCTGCATCGCGTAAGTCAGCGGACTTTCGCCTTCGTGTAGGTCCGAGTTGCGCTGATCCGCGATGAACTTGAGGAGTTCGTCGTTCTTGCAGAACGACCTCTTCGCTTCACGCCACACAACGAACCCCGCAAGTCGAGCCGCTAACTTATCCTTGAAAACGGCGTCACCGATGGCCCTCACGTGGGCGACCGAGGAACTGAAGGCTTCAGCGAACGCCAGCGGGTCGTTTGTACCCAGCGGGTCGATTTGACTCCGCGAGGAGGAGTGGACAATCTGAATGTTGGACCTGACAGCAGGCGCGGCAAGGGCTCTCAGCCGGTCGATCGCCGTGCGGGCATTCTCGAGCTTGCTGGTCGCGCCTTCAAACACCGTTCTCCTCCAGTCGGGCGTTCATGGGCCCAACGCCCGGCACATGAGCTGGGCGCAAAGCGCATCTGCTCAATGTGCCTGGTAGCCCTCGTCACGATCGGCCGCCCCGAGCAGGGCAG
Organism: Thermoleophilia bacterium; assembly: GCA_027493445.1. Taxonomy (GTDB): domain Bacteria; phylum Actinomycetota; class Thermoleophilia; order RBG-16-64-13; family RBG-16-64-13; genus JAMDDA01. The sequence goes on from JAOSKU010000001.1 coordinate 1,224,046, forward strand.
CACACTCGATGGCGTCGCAGGCCTCGACGATGTCGTTCAGGTAGGCGCGTTCGTCACGCTGCATAGAGGAGTTGCTTCTCGCGCTCGATGGCCCGGAGAATGTAGGGGTTCTTCACGGCGCCCACCATCACGAGGTCGACCTCTCCAAGCAGGCACCTCAGCTCCTCGAGGAGATCGAAGTAGGCATCGACCAGCGCATACGATTCAACGGGCTCGAACTCCACGAGCAGGTCGATGTCACTCCTACCGGCGACGAAGTCATCTCGAAGAGCGGAGCCGAAAGCCTCGAGGCGCAAGACGGCGCGCGCAGGCAGCGGCGATCTTCGTACGTTTGCTTTTCAGCAGTTCGTGCATCACAGAGCTCCTCATACTCATCGCAGCGCCGACGAGTCGATTGCGCCATGACGAGCGCCACGGTGAGCAGGGCTAACGTCAACGGCATCAGCGGCAGCGCGAAGCGCTGGCCGTCTGGATGCCGTTGTTATCCGCTGACCCCGTTCTCCGGTGGATCGACCAGCTGCGCTCCGTGCCACACCGCGACGATCCACACCGCGTCGACCCTGACTTGATAGAAGAATCGATAGGGAGCCACGATAACCTCGCGGAATGGTAGGGCGGGATACTCCGGCACGGCGCGGCCGGACTCGGGAAACGGGCCCAGCCTCGAGAGCGTGTGCAATGCCTTCTCCTTGAAGGCATTTGCCGCAGAGGGGCTGTCCGCTCCAATGTGGGCGATGACAGCGAGGAACTCGGCATCTGCCGTCGGCGTGAACCGGACCGGCAGGGTCACATCTGGCCCAGAAGGTCGTCTGCGTCAGCCATCACCGCATCCAGGTCGCGACCGACTCCAGCTTCGATTTCTGCCGCACCGCGGGCAAGGAGTCGGAGGATCTCGTGCTGACGTTGCGTGCGCTCATAGGTCTGGGCGTCCACCATGACGGCAGCCGGTCGCCCCCGCTGGGTGATGAACACCGGCTCCCCCGAGAGCGCCGCCCGTTTGATGACGCCCGCTGCATCCTGACGCAAGTCCGAGATGGGAATGATGGTGGGGAATCCGCTCATCTATGGTACCTCCTAGAGTACCGCCTATGATACCACCGACGGGGGCTGATGGGCGAGGACGGACATGCGGATAACGTCGTGGCGCGTAACCAGCGCGGCACCGCCGCGTCTGGGTTCATGCGCGTGTTAGCCCGCCGTGCCTAGCTCATCGATCAGCGCGGCGCACTCGCGCCGCAGAACGGGCGCGTCGTTCCTGGCGATGGCCCACACCGTTGCGTCGATGATGGCGGGGTAGTCGGGCACGAGTGGGTTGCGGAACCCGACGATCTTGCGGGCATGCGAGATTCTGGCGGCCCTAGCCGGGGCGAGCCGCTGCAAGGCGTTCACGGCTTCGCCAATGATCGTGAACTCTCGCTCCACGGCCGACCTCAGGGTCCGAGTGGCTTCATAGGAGGGCAGATCTACACCGTCAAGCGTGACCGCGATGGCGTCACACGCATCGACCACGTCTGAGAGGTACGCGAGCGCGCTACGCGGCATACAGCAGCCGTTTTGTCCGCTCGATGTCCTCGGCGATGTAGCGGTTCTTGATCGCACCAACCATCACGAGATCCACTTCCCGGCCGAGCAAGTCGCGGAGTTCGTCAAGCAGGTCGAAGTAGGCCTCCGCCAATTCGTACGGGTCGCGGGGAGCGAACTGCGCGAGTAGGTCGATGTCGCTCTCCCCGGGCCGGAAGTCGGCCCGGAGCGCAGAGCCGAAGACATCCAAGCGGACGACTCCGTAGCGAGCGCACAATGCGGCGACGGCGTCGCGATTGTCCTCGAGTACCGAGACCATGCTGAACCTCCCGGGGCAATCCTACCCTCGAACCGGGAAAGGCGCCAGACACCCGACCGAGCGAGCGCACAAACGAGGGTCGGGCTGACGCTTCGCGCATAACCTGCGCGGGTTGCGGCTCGAGAACACAACCGTAGACCCCGGGCGCATCAGGTTGATGCGCTTGTTGGGCGGGATCCAAGTCTCGACCACAACCACCAAACGAGGAAGCCTACGATGCCGCCTGTGACATTGAGGATGACGTCATCGACATCGACTGAGCGAATAGATATTCGAGCGACGTGAGCCATGAACTGCGCAACTTCGATTCCGATGGCGGTGGCCAGGATCACAGGCACAGCCAGCGGTGGGCGTCGCATGGTGGACACAAGCACCGGCAGCATCACGCCGAGGGGCATGAGCAGCAACAGGTTACCGGCTATCTGCCGGAACGCCTGGGTCCGCGATGGGCGCTCCATGAGGTGCTGGATGGATGCGAACGGTGCGAGATTCACTGAGTTCCTGAGGAAGGCAGCGTGATCCCAAACGGCGTCGTCAGCTCGCAACCCAGGATCGACCCTCAAAGGGAAGAGGACAACGTTGACAAGCATCAGCAAATAGACGCCGAAGAGGAGCTCCGTCAAGACGCGCCTTGCGCGGACTCCAGACTTGAGGCGAAACGCCGCGATACCGACCAGCAGCGGAGTGCCTAGAAGTAGTATTACGTTGCCGGTGAGCACCAGCCGCCCTCTCCGCCTAACGACCCGGCGCATGACCAGCGAGCAACGCGAGTCGAGTCGATGCGCCTGTTAGCCCGATCGGGCCGTGACGTGCAGTTCCAGCCCGAGCGAGCGTACCACCTTTTGCACCGTGCCGAAATCGGGGTTGCCTTCCGGGGAGAGGGCCTTGTAGAGGCTCTCCCGCCCGAGTCCCGTCTCGCGGGCGATCTCGGTCATGCCCCTGGCCCGGGCGACGTCACCCAAGGCGGCGGCCAGGACCGCCGGGGCCTCCTCCTCGAGGGCGGCGTCCAAATAGGTGGCGATGTCCTCGTCGTTCTCGAGGTAACGGGCCGGGTCCCAGGGCCGGGTCTTCGTCTTCTTCTCAGGCACGGTGGATCTCCTCATAGGCCTCGGGCGAGTTCCTTGGCCCGCTCGATGTCGCGCTTCTGGGTCGACATGTCGCCGCCCGCAGCAAGACGACGATCGTCTCCCCCTGCTTGGTGAAGTAGATCCGGTAGCCGGGGCCGTAGAGGATGCGCAGTTCGTAGACACCCTCCCCCACCGGCTTGACATCCCCCGGATTGCCCAGCGAGAGGCGGCGGATGCGGACGAGGATACGGAACCTGGCCTCCCGGTCACGGAGCCCCTCGAACCACCACTCGTACTCCTCCGTCTACCGGATCTCGATCACGTGATAAGTGTATCTCCTAGGATACGCATGAACAACCACCCCATGCCGCAGAAGATGTGCGGGGGAGTCGGGCTAACGTTGCGCATCAGCGGCAGGAAAAAACAAGCGAAGCGCCGCTTTTCGACTGTCCGGTGCATGCGCGGGTTAGCTGTCTTCCTCGAAATAGTCCGAGTCGATCTTCTTGACTTCGTAGGTGCGGTCAGGTGTGACACCCACATTGCAATCGATCATGAACTGTGCGAGTTGCGTACCATCAACGAGTGCCACTTTCGGATCGATATTGCGCACGTATTCAATCGCCTCAGCAGAGAAGCGTCCGGTCGTGATAAACACGCCCTTCCGCGCACGCTTGCCATGAAGCGCTCCGACGAACTTCTGAATTTCTGGGCGACCAATGGTACCATCCCATCGCTTCGCTTGAAGATAGACCATTTCAAGCCCCAGGCAATCTTCGGCAATAATGCCATCGATACCCTCATCTCCGGATCTTCCGATTGCCTCTCCTACTCCGCCGGCCCCACCATAGCCAATCTTGCGAAGTACCTGCACGACGAGTTTCTCAAAGAATCGTGGGGTTGCTGACCTTACGCGGCCAAGTAGTTCAGACGCTAATCCCGCACGGATGCTTTGGTACGCAGCTTCCAAGGCCTCCTCGGGCGTCCCGGAATCGCTTGTCTCAGCTACTCCTGCCTCGGGTTGAGATGTTTTGGAACGGAACTCGCAAAACTCCGGAAAACGCTCAAGAAACTTCACGTCTACCCTAGCTGGCGGATTCGCCAGCACTTCCCGTCCTCGTTCAGTGATCTGAAATTGGCCGCGGCCAGGGGAAGAAAGAAGGCCACCGCGCTGCATGTATACCTTTGCCCACGCAACGCGGTTCGTGAACCGGCCTTGCCTTCCGCTCGGAAGCAGCTCCTCTTCCTCAGCGGGTGACAGCTCGAAGTGCGCGGCGAGCACCTTGCGCACATCGCTCAGAAAATGAACCTTTCCATCGCTCGCTATCTTCAGAAGCGGCAACGTGATCTCTTGGAAGGTAGGAATTGTCATCGTGTGATGTGTCCGAGATGGCTAACAGTACTTCTACAGTCTGCATGATTCAAAGGCACAGCCCCTGGGCGCCGGCATAACACCGAGTGCGTCGCCTCCAGAGCCACCTTCGCTTTGAACGAGGGGCTGTAGTTGTTGCGCTTGGCCATGTGTTCCCTCCAGATGTGATGGCCGGTTCAACCTAACACACCTGTCCAAGGAGTGGGGTCCACCGCCCTCCTCTCCCTGTGTTCGCGAATCGGACGCTACGATCGGTGATCGATCTCTTGAGTGCCCCCGGGTCTGCCCAACGTCCTTGCGCATCAGCCGCAAGCCGCCTGGCCGTCTGCGACCCTTCGCCTGCCTATGCCGGCGGCTTGTCCGCTGCATGCGCTTGTTCGGCAGACTGCGCGGGCGCCGGAGAGACGGCTGCATCCACCCCGTAGAGCGCAAAGAGCTCCGCTTTCGGGTCACGGAGCACTCTCAGCCACCTGATGCTGTCGACCGGCGTGACCCTCACCGAACGGAACACCAAGCACACCCACGCGCCCCCGCTCGCCTCGACCGTGAGACTGTGGAATGCGGGGCCGAAACGCTGCTCCGCCGCGCGGATGCCATCGTCGAGTGCATCGATTTCCGCGAACTCATATTGGCCGTACTCGCCGGTCACGGCTTCGATTGACATCCAAGCCACGTCCTCGAACCGGACGTTGAACAACAGATCATGCTGGTCGTCCCCAGCCTCCACCCACGCTTCCGCTCGAAAGGACACCGCCATGTCCGACCCATGGACCTGAAGATCAAGCGAGCTGTCGTGGAAGAAGTCACGGGCGAAGTAGGGCAGGAGGTCACCGGTACCGGAGAAGTCGCGTGACTCAAGAAAGGCCTCATACCGGGCTTGGGAGGCATCCAGCTCTTCCTCGCTGGGCTCGTGGTCGAGACCATCGATCCGGTCGAGCTCCACTGGCTCTTGCCCTGGGGAGAACTCCGCACGAACGATCGTTCCGCTCATCTTTCGAACGAACATACGAGTCCTCACTGTTCTGCCTAACGGCCAGCACATGAGCCGCAAGCGAAGCGCGTCGGCTCGATGTACTTGTTCGGCGGGCGTCTCAGAGGTCCTCCGGCCGTAGACCCGTACGCTTGACGATGCGGGCCAGCATGCGGGGACCGATCTCCTCCCCATCGTGGAATGCGAAGACGAAGTCGGGCCAGCCGGGCCGCGCCAGTACGCGGTGGGAGCCCGTCTGACGCTTCACCTGCCAGCCTATGCGCAGAAGGGCAGTGAGCACGATCCGGGCGCGCGTGCTCGGCCACTGGCTCACGCGGCGGCGAAGGTGATATTCAGAAGATCGTGGCCGGCCTCGTCGTGCTCGAGGCGATCGGCGACGACGCGAAGAGCGAGGGCCTGGACGCGGGCGATGGCCTCGTCCTCAGTCGAACCGTAGGCGAGGACGCCCGGGAGCTCCACGACTTCGGCGATCCAGCGGCCGTCGGTCTCCAATTCGAGCTCGATGGTGAATTCGACCGGCACCGCAACCCCCTTTGGATGTACACGGCTAGGATACTACCCCACCGCTGCGGACGCGACGCTCCAGGCTGACGATACGCCTAACGGTCTGCGGATGAGCAGCGCGCTGCTCCCTGCCAGTCTACCGCGCGCTCACTGCGCGTCTGCTCGATCCGCTGGTTCGACGAACGCAGATGACGCCTCGCCCTGCTCTCACACGCGCAGCAGCAGACGAGAACTCACCGTATCGACAAGGACCGCAAAGGCGATTCCAGCCGCGTTCGCCAGCAGGTCGATCGGATCGAAGACGTTGGCCATGAACCCGAAGCCGTTGGTGAGCTCGAACGCCTCGACGGCGACGAGGGTCGCTAGTGCGGCGACCAGACGCGGGTGCCGGTACCTCGACGTCGCGTTTCTAGCCGCGAAGTACAGGGAGAACGAAACCGCGAAGTTGCCCGCGTACGAGAAGACGAGATCCTCAAGCGGTCCGTGGTACGCAGGCTTGAGAACCAAGAAGAGTGCACCTAGGACGGCCAGTATGACGTTGCGGACGGTGGTGCGCCTACCCACTGTGGCCCCCGTTGGCCGGGACTCGCGAACTGGCGTTTCGTCGAACGTTCCGGTTCAGCGGCGGCGGAACGCCGTCCGCTGGTAGGGTCGAGGAGTGGCGCCTGGGACCGAGGTCCTGGTTTCCACCCCCCGCCACATCAAACCGTACGTGAGGTTCTCCCTCATACGGCTTTCCGACAACCTTCACCCTGCGGCATGTAAGGCCGTAGACCGCGTCGCCCTGTCGGGTAGAAGTACGTCAGGCCACTCCGTCGCTCCCATTCCACAAAGTCAGCCGGTCGGAGGCGGCCACGTGGTCCCTGACGCTTCTGCAGGAACCGCCACAGTCGAGACCGCACGTACCGATCAAGGTCCGCCAGCCTCTTCGTGGAGTTCCCAAGCGAGAAATAGGCCCGCCAGCCGCGAATGGTCCGGTTGAGAGTCTCCACCAACTCCCCGAGCCCCACCCGTAGGCGGGTCCTCTCGGTCAGCTGGCGAATCCTGGCTCGCACCCGGGCCATCGCCCTCTGGCTGGGCCAGGCGTAGGGCACCAAGCGCCCCGTCCGACGACTCGGCAACTTGTGGAAGTGAAACCCGAGGAAGTCGAAGCCATCTCTGTCCATCTCGACCACCTGGGTCTTTTCCGGATGCAAGGTGAGCTTCAGACGCCCAAGGAACCCGGCGATGAGATCGCGTGCCTGCTCGGCTGCCTTGCGGCTGCGGCAGACCACCACGAAGTCATCGCAGTACCGATGGAGTTGACCGACGCCGGTGTGCTTGTCCTGCCACCACCTGTCCAGCGTGTGCAGGTAGATGTTGGCTAGGAGAGGACTGATCACCCCTCCTTGGGGAACACCGCACACCGTCGCCTGTCGCCTTCCCTCGATCACGACTCCCGCCCTAAGCCACTGGTCGATCAGCTTGAGCACCCGGCGGTCGCTGATGCGCCGCCTGACGAGTCCCATGAGGATCCCGCGGTCCACCTGGTCGAAGAAGCCCTCGATGTCGGCATCAAGGGCCGCCCAACCGCGGACCAGCGCCTCCTTGACCGCCAGGACCGCCTGGCCCGAGCTGCGCTTGGGACGATACCCGTACGAGCACTCAAGGAAGTTTGTCTCGAAGATAGGCTCCATGACGATCTTTGCGGCCTGCTGGACCACCCGATCACGAACGGTCGGGATGCCCAGGGGCCGCATGCGGCCGTCCGGCTTCGGTATCTCCACCCTGAGCACGGGGCTCGGGCGATACCTCTCGGCCCTCAGGTCCGCGGCGAGCTATGCCAGGTAAGCCTCGACGCCGTGGCGCTCCACATCTTCGATGCTCACGCCATCTGCGCCGGGGCGCCCCCGGTTCGCTCGCACCTCTTCCGGAGGCCCGCCACAGCACGTCGGGCCGAACGATGCGGTCATAGGAGAGCGTGGAACCGACGGCTCCGACTCGGTCTTGGCCGCAAGGTACAGTCGGCGCTGGAGTTCTCGTGACTTTTCATGCGGGTGTTGTTGGCTCTTAGCGAGCATGCACCGTCACTTCCCTCCCCGCTCGACACAGTTGAAGCAGGGGAGCTTCCCTGCGGCGGGTTCTGCTGTCCGCGCCCTCATCGGTACTATCTCCCCCTCCGACTTCTCACAGGGCGCCGGTCCGGACTTCGCACCACGTGCTTATACCGTGCCTCCCACGGGCTGTGGACCCGTGACCCCGTGAGACCTCCCTTGTTGCCCTGACGGCTTTCCCAGCGTTCCGCTCCCCCTACGCCGGAGGGTTCTTCGAGGCTTTCGCTTCCAGAGTCTTCACCTCTTGGCATGGCCTTCGCGATCGCTGAAACGCTCGGCTCCCTCTGGCTCCCCTTGCGGGGCTAACATATCGACGCTGCAGGATTCCCTTCATGGTACGGACTGCTTCCTTGCGCTCCCTTCGCGGGAAGATACTGCGCTTCACCACACCCGGTCACCCAGGTGCAGCGGCAGCCGGCTACGTGGCTCTCCTGGCGATTACCACAGCCGGACTCCCACCGGCTAGTCATCAGGACCTTCAAGGCACACCACGCGCTTGTTAGGCGTCTGCGATGAAGATCGTTCATCTGTCTGCTCCGATGATGAGCACGTCCATTCCATTGCCCCCAGGCTCTAGGCACACGTGGCACCCCTACCAATGTGCCACCCAGTACCAATGGTCGTCGTACCTCTTGATCTCGCACGATTCCGATTCGCTGAGATCCCAGAAGCTACGAGGGTCGCCGCCGGATGGTACCCACAGGTAGCCGGAGTAGTTGTCGAGTACGCCGCGCACCGCGAAAAACAGGACGTAGCTACCGCTGCCGACCTTCTCGACGGCTACCTCGTTTCCGCCGCGTGAAAGCCGTGGCTCCTGCGGACCGAGGGCGACCAGCCCGTCGTCGACCGCGAGTTCACCGCTCAGCACGCGTGCCACCAGCGCTTCGCGCTCGACCCGATGCGCCCGGAAATCGATCTTGGCTTGTATCGCCGTGACCGGTACGAACACCAGGACGAAGAACGTTGCGACGCAGACGAGCATCGGTAGAGCTGAGCCGAGCCTGCGGGGTCGCCTGACCAGGTACGTCACGAGTGCACCGATGCCGACCAGGAACCAGAGTGCCCAAAGACCAAGTAGGAGGGGGTAGTAGCCGAACGGCGTAAGGCTGTCGATCAGCGACCACTGGAGTGCCGTCACGACAATGAGAGCCGCGCAAACTGGAACAACCACTATCAGGCCGACCGCGTCGATCAAACGCCTCGACCGAGCCAGCACGTCTTCTACTGCCTTTTCCACTGGCACTCCTCGCCGTACGCCTAACGACCGAACTCAGCCGCCGCGAGGCGAAGCCGGGCGGTCGGCTGGAGTGAGTTGTTATGCGTCAAGGTTTCGCTGGCTGGACGAGGTGGGCGACTGCCCCGGTCGGATCAGCGACCATGCAGACTCTACCGAATTCGGGCACTTCGTGGGGCGGCACGATAACACGCCCGCCATGCGAGGACGTTTGCTTGGCGCAAGCGTCAACGTCCTCGACGGCCAGGTACGAGTGCCAGTAGGGGTCCTTGCTCGGGGTTTCCGGCGTCGGGTTCATCATTCCGGCGACGTCCTGGCCGTCCTTCTGGAAGACCGTGTAGGTGCCAAAGGGCCCCGCATCGACTTCCCTCGAGGTCCATCCGAAGAGCTGCCTGAAGAACTCGCCGCTTGTCTGCTGGTCGGGGGTGACCAACTCGTGCCAGATGAATGGGTTCTCGTTGGGCATTACTTTCCTCCTTCGTGGTCTTGACGCATAACGTCTGAATTCACCGGCCTGCGCGGCTTTTTGCGCAGGTCCGGTGGAATGATGGGTTAGGCTGATAGCCCAAAGCGCAAAAGTCGGCGCTGGCGAGACGGCGATCAAGCATTTGTTTTGCCTTTCTGTGCTGCGCGAAAGTTGGATACGGCGACCAAGACGCCAATGCTCACCGCGGCATCAGCGCGAACACACCCCAGCCCAAGTATTCACGCGTGTAAGCGGCGTAGCGCTCGGGTTCCGAGGTCAGTTCGGCTCGAACATCTTTCGCTAACTCGTCGTCGGAATTGGCTTCAAGCCATCGGCGCATGGTGAGCCATTTGGCCGCCTCGTATCTGTCCCAGCCGTCTTGGTCAGCCAGAACCATTTCAACGACGTCGTAGCCAAGGTGGCCGAAATACGCGAGAAGTTCAGGAAGCATGAGAAAGTCGGAGATTGAGTTGGCAAGACACCCCTTGGCAACATCTTCCGTTGGCGGTAACTGCCGCCAGTAGGGCTCGCCGATGAGGATGATCCCTCCGGTGCGCAGGCTCCGCGCCAGAAGCTCGACAGTGCCGACGACTCCCCGGCGATCCAAGTGGCACCGACACAGGCTGCCACACCGACCTTCTCGTTAGAGACGTAGCCCGCAGCATCGCCATGGATGAACTTGACTTGATCGGCGACGCCGAGTTCTTCAGCACGTAGTTTCGCTTGCTCGGTGAACAACTGGCTCATGTCGATGCCGGTGCCGATGACGCCGTGATCGCGTGCCCAGGTGCACAGCATCTCCCCCGAACCGCTGCCAAGGTCGAGCACTCGGGTCCCCGATTCCAGACGCAGCGCCGCGCCGAGAGTGGCGAGCTTTTCGGGTGTGATCGGGTTGTGGATGCGGTGAGCGCTTTCAGTGATGTTGAATATTCTTGGGATGTCCACTGTGGAAAATCTCCTTACGGGTGTGAATAGATTCGGTCAGGGCCTAACAGTGCTTCTGCAGTCTGCATAACTCAAAGACCCAGCCCCTGAGCGTCTGCATAACACCGAGTGCGTCGCCGCCGGAATCGGCCGACGAGCGCCACGATAGCAGGCGAATTCGTTCCGTGCCGCTTCTCGGCCTGGGATTGGACAGACTGTAGATGCACCCCTATCAGCCGTCAAGCGGGCTGCGGACACCCCGCCCCCCTGCTGAGCACATGGGTGGAGATCATGGTGGTGCGCACATCCTTGTGGCCGAGGATCTCCTGGATGGTGCAGATGTCCTAGCCCGCCTCCAGCAAGTGAGTAGAAGCGCTTGAGCCACGCGCAGTACGCCAGCTCGGTACGAGCGCTGAGAGTGGCCTCCGAGCTCGCCGCCAGTTGAGCGCTCACCGCACCAGCAGGCCGTTGAAGAATGACGCTTCGCCGCCGAGGTGCGCTGGGCACGCGCGAGGCCAGAGCTCGTTTCGGAATGACGCTTCGCCGCCGAGGTGCGCTGGGCACGCGCGAGACAAGGACGCAGGGAGCGCTCGTAGCAGCGCTACGGGCGCGACTGAGGACGCCGTATGGCGCCGCCCAGTGCTGCCCGGTGGCCGGGGCTTCGTTTTTCAACGGCCTCCTAGTCCTACTCCCCCGCCTGCCGCGCTTTCAGATACGGCAGCAACCCCCCGCCGCCACCAGCGCCCGCATGAACTCGGGCAGAGGTTCGGCCTGGTACTCCGCGCCCGTGGTCAGATTGCGGATCTGTCCGCTCGCCAGGTCGACCTCGATCTGGTCACCCTCGCGGATGCCGTCCACCGCTTCGGGGGCTACCAGGATGGCCAGGCCGGTATTGAAGGCATTGCGGTAGAAGATGCGGGCGAAGCTCTTGGCGATCACCACCGGGATGCCGGCCCCTTTGAGGGCCATGGGGGCGTGCTCCCGGCTGGAGCCGCAGCCGAAGTTCTCCTTCCCTACCAGGATGTCGCCCGGGCGCACCTTGCTTGCAAACTCCGGGTCGGCGTCCTCCATGACGTGGGCGGCCAGCTCCTCGGGGGTCTTCATGTTCAGGTAGCGGGCGGCGATGATGAGGTCGGTGTCCACGTCACGCCCGAAGGTCCACACCCGCCCTTTAAGGGTGCTCATGCCGCCCTCCTGGCGCCGATCTGCTCGGGGGTGGCGATGTGGCCGGCCACCGCGCTGGCGGCGGCCACGTAGGGCCCGGCCAGGTAGACCTCGCTGCCCGGATGGCCCATGCGGCCCACGAAGTTGCGGTTGGTGGTGGAGAGGGCTCGCTCGCCCTCGGCCAGGATGCCCATGTGCCCGCCCAGGCAGGGCCCGCAGGTAGGAGCCGAGACCACGGCCTCGGCGTCTAGGAACACGGAGAAGAGCCCCTCCTCCATGGCCTTTTGCCAGACGGCCTGCGTGGCCGGGATGACGATCAGGCGCACGTCCTTGTGCACCTTGTGACCGCGCAGGATCTCGGCCGCCATGCGCAGGTCCTCGAGGCGGCCGTTGGTGCAGCTGCCGATGACCACCTGGTCGATGCGCACCCCGCAGAGCTCGGCGGCCGCTTGGGTGTTCGAGGGCAGGTGGGGCTTGGCCACCATCAAGGGGATGTCTTCGGCCCGCCAGCGGTAGTGGGCCGCGTACTGAGCCTCCCGGTCGGAGTAGGCGTAGAAGGGCTCGCGGCGGAAGCGTCCCTCCACGTAGGCCCTGGTGGTGGCATCGGCGGCGATGATGCCGTTCTTGCCCCCGGCCTCGATGGCCATGTTGCAGATGGAGAAGCGGGAGTCCATGGAGAGGCCCTCGATGGCGGGACCGGTGAACTCCATGGCCTGGTAGAGGGCTCCGTCCACCCCGATCTGGCCGATGGTGTAGAGGATGAGGTCTTTGCCGGTCACGTAGGGCCCAGGCTTGCCGGTGAACTCGAACTTCAGAGATTCGGGCACCCGGAACCAGACTTCGCCGGTGGCCATGGCCCCCGCGAGGTCGGTGGAGCCCACGCCGGTGGCAAAAGCTCCCAGGGCCCCGTAGGTGCAGGTGTGCGAGTCGGCCCCTACCACTACGTCCCCCGGTCCCACCAGCCCGAGCTCGGGCAGCAGCGCGTGCTCCACCCCTACCCGGCCCACGTCGTAGTAGTGGGTGAGGCCGTGCTTGCGGGAGAACTCCCGCATCTGCTTCACCAGGCCGGCCGTCTTGATGTCCTTGCTGGGGGTGAAGTGGTCGGGGATGAGGGCGATCCTGTCCGGGGCGAAGACCCGTTCGAAGCCGGCCTTCTCGAACTCGTCGATGGCCACCGGGGCAGTGATATCATTCCCCAGGCAGAAATCCACCCGGGCCATGATGAGCTCCCCCGGGGAGACAGCCTCCCGGCCGGCGGCCCGCGCCAGGAGCTTCTCGGTGATGGTCATAGCCATGGCATAGCTACCTTCTGTTTCGTGAGCTAGGGGCGACGATGGCTGAACGCAAGAGCGCCGGACTACAGAATCTCCCCCGGGCGGGGGAGCAGGCGAAGACCGGGAAGGACCCGGCCGCGCGGCATCCGGATGTCCAACGCGACAGCCATGAGCCGTTTATTCTAGAGAAGCCCAGGGCTTTACGCAACCAGCCGGAACAGTACTGCAGCACCGGTGAAGCTGCATCATCGCGTCGACAAGGTAAGTTCGTGCGTTAGAGGGAACAATCCCGCCGACAGCAGGGGAAAGATGAGGGACCTCTCATGCTCTTCTAACGGCATTCTCATGAGAAAGACCGATACTAGCAGAGCTCTGGTTTCGAACGGCCCCTCCGCATCCGGCTCGCGGAGCACACCCGGGACGACAGGGGGCAGCGCATCATGGTGAACGTGAGCATCGCGAGAATCCTGTTCCTGACAGCGATCCTCGTTACGGGCGTCATCACTCTGATCACGGTTGTGGAGTTGGCCGGCAGCGGCGGACAACGCGCCAAGGCCTTGCCGCGGGCGCAAACCGACATCGGCAAGACGATCACCGTCACCGTATCTCCAACCACGCCCACGCCGGTCAACGCCGAGACGACGCTTCCTGAGAGCACCACCACATCCACGATGCTGGTAGCGACCCTCGGCGACGAGGACTCCTCGCCCACCGACGTCGCCCCCGCACCAACCAAGACGGGGGCGACGAAATCGCCGGAGAACAGCACCCCTCCGACGACAGCCGGAAGCTCGGGTACCAAGACACCCGTCGCAGCCGCGCCGCCATCCACCATACCGTTCCCAGCGACGCCGCCCACAACCAGGACCGCGGTGCGGACGAGCACCACGGAGAGCTCGCACTCAGGGACTACCAAGAAACCGGAGGCGACTACCGCCACGAACAGCACCACCACCACGTCCCCCGAACGTACGCGCGCGACAGATGCGGATGACGACGATTCGGATCGCGAGGTGGTCGTTCCGCCCGTGCGTGAGCAGGACAGCAACAGCGAGCACGGAGGCGAAACCACGGTCAACGCCCTGGGCACAGCGCGCGGCGCTGATGCACCAGAAGAACAGGTACGCGATTCGGATCGGGCTCGGCCCGTCCGCGAGCGGGAAGCCGACAGGAAAGACAGAACGCCATGAGGATTCTTCTGGTAGAAGATGAAGACCGGATCGCCTCGTTCGTGACCAAGGGCCTGGGAGCCGAGGGCCACAGCGTCGAGCGAGCGTCCACCGCCCGAGAGGCCTTGAGCCTGGCACGCGACGAGGATTACGACCTGGTCCTGCTGGACCTCATCCTGCCCGACTCCAACGGCAGAGAAGTACTGCGCCGCCTGCGTTCCACCCAGCAGGCCACTCCCGTCCTGGTGCTGAGCGCCCTGGGAGATGTCGAGAACAAGGTCGACCTGTTGGACAGCGGCGCCAACGACTACCTGACCAAGCCCTTCGCCTTTGCGGAGCTGGCCGCCCGCGTCCGGGCGCTCGCCCGCCAGGACCAGCCCCGTTCCGACGTCATCGAGGTGAGCGGCATCACCCTGGACACACGCGCGCGCACGGTGATCCGGGGTGACAAGCAGATGTCTCTCACCTCTCGAGAGTTCGCGCTGCTGGAGTACCTGATGCGCCATGTGGGCCAGGTTCTGGGCCGTCAGCAGCTCCTGCAGGCGGTCTGGGGTCCCAACTACCACACGAGCAGCAATGTGGTCGACGTCTACATCCGCTATCTCAGGCGCAAGCTCGACATCCCCGGTGCCCACTCCCCGATCGAAACAGTCCGAGGAGCCGGGTATCGTGTTCGGCGCGACTAGACGGCTCTCCGCCAGCGCCCGGGTCGCCCTGGCGGTGACGGTCGTGCTGGCCCTGGGATCCCTGCTCCTGACAGGGCTGGGGTACCTGCTGCTCTCCAAGCGGCTGGCCGACGACATGGACCGGACCTTGCGGCAGGAGTCGTCGGCTTACGTGGCCACCATCCACGCTGCGCCCGCACAGACGACCGCTGAGCTGCAAGAGGCCACCCGGGTCTACCTGGGAGAAAGGACGGCCGGCGGCCCGGACGCGGCCACGTTCCTGCTGGTGCGATTCGTCGACGGCAAGGTCATCTCGAACTCCAACGTGCGCCTGGAAGACGCCCCCGCAAACGCCCCGGCGCTCGACCCAGCGGCGGCACAACCCGGTTTTGCCACGTTCATGTACCAGGAGAAAGAGTACCGGGTCGCCACCGTTCCAGTCCTCGACGCCAACAACAACACCATCGCGGTGTTCCAGGCGGCCATGTCGGTGGAACCCAACGAGGCGATGGGCACCGCTTTGGTGCGCATACTGCTCATCGCCGGGCTCCTGGTCATCCTGGTGGGCGCAAGCCTGTCGGCCTGGGTGGCTCGCGCCAGCCTCCGACCTCTCCACCAGGTGGCTCGGACGACCCAGGCCATCACCCAGACCTCCCTGTCACGGCGAGTGCCTTACACGGGGCCCCATGACGACGTGGGTATGATGGTCTCGGCGTTGAACGAGATGCTCGACCGTCTCGAGAGTGCCTTTGCGGAGCAGAAGCACTTCACCGCCGACGCCTCCCACGAACTGCGCACGCCGCTCACCATCATCCGCGGGCACCTGGAGGTCATGCGCTACGAAGGAGAGCTGACGCCTTCCCAGGAGGAGTCAATGCTCCTGGTGCTCGACGAGGTCGAGCGCATGAGCCGGCTCGTGAACGATCTGCTCGCCCTGTCCCGTCTGGACGCCGGCGTGGCCAAGCCTTTCGCCCCTCTGGACCTATCCCGCATCGCCCAGGAGTCGGTCAGCCGGGTGGAGGGGATGGCCGGGAGGCGCTTCACCTTCGCCTCCCCGGGGCCACTACCGGTGCGCGGCGACCACGACATGCTCCTGCAGGCCCTCCTCAACCTCCTCAGCAATGCCGTGACGGCCACCGGCGAGGACGGGTCGATCAGCGTCCGCTGCGAGGGCGGCGCGGGGGTGGCCCGCGTTCACGTGCAGGATGACGGACCCGGGATCCACTCCCAGGACCTCGACCGGGTGTTCGACCGGTTCTATCGGGTACCCGACTCCGGTAGGACCGACGATACCGGGGGCAGCGGACTCGGCCTAGCCATTGCCTCCCGCATGGTCCAGCGCCATGGAGGGCGGCTCACAGCAAGAAACGCTCCGGAGGGCGGGGCCGTCTTCACGATGGAGCTCCCCCTTCGTCCGCGGGCGCTCCGGCTGCCGGGCCGGCGTCACACGGTGCGCAACCGCCGCATCGCACGGCAGACGTAGGTCCGTACCGCACACGTCGGCCCCGCACGAGACCCAAGCTCCGTGCTTTTCTTCCTATTTTTCTACGGAGAGTGAGAGAATTATCACTCTGTTCCAATCACTCCTTCATGTCGGCCCGCAAGAATGGGTGCGTCCTGTATCCACGCAAGGAGTGAAGGGAATTGAAGAGCAAGAAGTACGTACTGCTGCTGCTCCCGATCGTCATCGTGGCGATCACCGCCTTGCTCTCCGCCGGAGCAAGCGCCACCCCGAAATACGCCGCTGACACAGGCAAGGCCTGTGGCTACTGCCATGTCGATCCCGGCGGTGGGGGGCCTCTGACAGCCGAGGGCACAGCCTTCAAGAACAACGGCCACCAGCTGCCGACCACAACGACCACTCCTCCGACCACGGCTCCTCCGACCACGGCTCCTCCGACCACGGCTCCACCGACCACCACTCCACCGACTACGGCGCCGCCCACCACCACGCCTCCCACGTCCCCGCCGACCACGGTCCAGCCTCCCACTTCCACCGGCACCACTCTCGCCGACGATGATGACGACGAGGACGACGACGAGGCGGCCGGCAAGGAGGAAATGCACGGCAAGAAGTACGAGGCGCACGGCAAGAACCAGGAGAAGCACGGCAAGAAGTACGAGGTGCACGGCAAGAACCCGGAGAAGACGTCGTGGGGCAAGTCCACCACGACCACGATTGTCAACGCTGTCGGCTCCATCGCCGATGACATGAAGGACTTCTTCAGCGCCAAGCATGATGACGATGAGGACGACGACTGATCCTCCGACTGTTTCCCATACTTGTGACGGAAGGCCGCCCCGGTTGGGGGCGGCCTTCCGTCATGAGGGCAGTTAGAAGCCGAAAGTCGTCGGACCCACGCGGCCAACCGGGCTCACGCGGCCAGCGCGTGTCTTTCGATCACCAGCCCACGGTCGGGACGATGCCCTGGGCGTGCCGCAGCACGGCGGTCCCGTACTCGCCGCTCGGGGCCCACTTGCCCCCCAGGTCGAGCACGGTACGCACGTTCCCCCGGTGCGGCCGGCCGTCGATGACGAAATGACGGGGATCGCCCGGCACCGCCGGATCGGACGAGGCCACGCAGTACGGATCGTCCAGGTGATCGGGGTAGACGTACCAGGCCAGGTGCGCGTAGTGCGCGATCACGCCCAGCTCGGCGGTGGCGAACGAGTTCCCCGGAACGCCCCCGGTAGCCCCGATGCCCGCCATGTTGTTCTGGTCTGGAAGGACGTCTCCCCCGTACTCGCCAAAGCCGGTCTCATGCACCATCTGCGCCCAGGCCGTGTCGGCCCGGATACCGAAGCGCCGCCCATACAGCACATAGAGCTTGGCCAGATCGGCGAGAGGGATTGTGAACTTCTCGCTGGTGCGACCCCTCTTTCGGAAGTACTCGACCAGGTCTGCGGACGAGCCCAGGAAGAGCCCGTTCAAACCCTCGGGGTCGGTACCCATGAGGTTGTAGAGCAGAGCCGCAGTCTCCGCCCGAGTGGCCGCCTTCCAGGGTGAGGCGGAGAGGGCCGGAGTGTAGCGAAGCAACCCGTTGTACTGGGCCAGGCGCGCGGTTGGCCCGTGGGACACGTCGAAATCACCCCAAACCGAGCGGTACTTCGCAGGCGGCTGGACGAGCGGCCGGCCCGAGCCCCGAGTCATCATGGTCACCACCTGGGCCAGTGTGATGCGGTCGCCCGGCTTGAAGAGCGGTTTGGCTCCCGGAACGGACGACGTCGTGCCGGTGGTGATGCCTTCCCGAGCGACGGCGGCTACGTAGTTGTCCGGAAAGAGGCTCCCCGGACCCGATGAAGGCACATCGGCGAAGGGCGACACGTCACTCTCGCTCACCGATATGCGCAGTGCGAGCACCATCATCTTGGCAAACTGCTGGCGCGTGACCGGGGTGTCAGGGCGAAAGCTTCCGTCGCTGAAACCCGAAACCACGCCCAGCTGAGCCATCACCTCGATGGCCAGCTGGTTTGGGTGCGAGGCGGGCACGTCCTCGAAGGAAGCCGCTTGGGCCGCGCTCCCAGAAAGCCCCAACACGAATCCCAGGACGAGCGCCGGCAACCATGCCCCGCTTCGCCTTCCCAGGAGTCGCCCTGCAATGCGTGCGCTCATGAAGGGAGCATACCAAGAAGCGGAGTGCTCGTCCTCTGTCCGCTTGGCCCCGTATACTGTGGACCGGAAAGGAGCCAACCGACATGCCCACACGCTCGTCTCGGAATGACGCCTCGCCGTCAGGGTGCGCTTGGTGCGGGCGAGGCACGGACGCAGGGAGCGGGCGTAGCAGCGCTACGTACGCGACCGAGGACACCGCATCGGGCCGCCCAGTGCGGCCGCGGCGGCCGGGGCTTCGTTTTGGAAGGGGCTCCAAGGCCGGAGCCGTGCGCGGTGTCACCTTCGATTTCTGGAACACCCTGTACACCGACGGGGGCGACGATACCGCCGGTACGATCACAGCGCGCCGTATCGAGGTGCTGCGCCAAGCCTTAAGGCAGAGGGGAGCGGGAGTCCCCGACGAGGCGTTGTGGAGCGCCCATCGCAGCGGACTCGACGCGGGCAACGAGGCCTGGTACGCCTGGCGCCAATACGGGGCGCGAGACTACGTGCGGCACGTGTTCAACGCCCTGGCGTTCGACCCGAGTGACGACTTGGTGCACGCGACCGCCCGAGCCATCGAGGAAGTGGGGCAACACGCCCAACTCCGGCTTCTGCCGGGCGCGGCCGAGACCATCACCACGCTCGCCCGTCAAGACGTGATCCTTGGCCTCATATCCGACACGGTCCTCACCCCGGGGCGGGTGCTCAACTGTTTTCTCGAAAGAGACGGCTTACTGCCGTTCTTCGCCGCTCTGACCTACTCTGACGTGACCGGCTTTCCGAAGCCGGATCCACGCATGTTCTACCAAACACTGCAGCGTATGAGCGTGGTCGCGGAAGAGGCCCTGCACGTAGGCGACGTGCCCCGCACCGACATCGCCGGCGCTCTCCACGCCGGCATGCGCGCCGTTCGATACGCGGGAGAACACGACCTTCGCGACCCCCCGAAGCCGCTGGCGGTCATCCACGACCACCGGGAGCTCCTGCGGATCATCCGCGTCTGAAACGCTCCCGGGAGCCCTCCGGGACCAGGGTGACAAGCAACAGGGCGGCTAGGAGAGCGGCGGCCGCCCCTAGCCAGAAGGGGGCGGCTGGGGACACCCTATCCCAGAGCAGTCCGGCGATCACGCTCGCGGGCAGGGCCGCGAGGCCGGCGACCGAGTGGTACACACCGAAGGCGGTCGCCCGCTTGTCTCCGGGGGCCAGCTGCGCCAGGAGGGCCCGACCGGTCCCATCAGACAAGCCCATGTAGACGCCGTACAGCATGAACAGTCCCCAGACGGCGGCAGCCGAACCGGCCAGCGCCATGCCGGCGTACGTGATCGCGAAGACCAGATAGCCAATCACCACCATGCGCCGCCGGCCGATGCGGTCCGCGAGGACTCCGGCAGGTGCCGCCAACCCCGAATACACCAGGTTGAACACCAGGTACAGCACGGGTATGAGAGCAGCGGTGACTCCCAGGTTCTCCGCCCTCAGGATGAGGAAGGCGTCGGAAGAGTTGCCCAGGGCGAAAAGACCGGTGATGAGCACGTAGCTCAGCAGAGGGCCGCGCAGGCCGCCGACCCTTTTCCGGCGGCCCGCTGCCGAGCCCGTCTCCGGCGTTTGACGGGCCGCCATCCCCGGCACGCGGGGCCGGCGCTTCTCCTCGATGAAGAGCACGATCACCGTCACAGCCACCGCCGCCGGTATCAGACTCAGCCAGAACACCATGCGGTAGTCCTCGGGCCTCCAGGCCAGCACCAGGAAGGCGATCCCCGGACCGAGCACCGCTCCGGACTGATCCATGGCCCGGTGAAAGCCGAAGCTTCTTCCCAGACCGGCGATCTCGGTGGAGTCGGCCACGATGGCATCCCGCGGGGCCGTGCGCACGCCCTTGCCGAAGCGATCGACGAACCGGGCCGCCATCACCTGACCCCAGGACCCGGCGAGAGCCAGTACCGGACGGCTGAGCCCGGAGACCCCGTACCCGGCGCCCATCAAGATCTTGCGCCGCCCCAACCGATCGCTCAGCCAGCCCGAACCCACCTTGAGCAGGCTGGCGGTGGTCTCCGCCACCCCCTCTATCAACCCGATCAGCGAGGAGCTCACGCCCAGCACGGAAGCCAGGAAGAGAGGGACCAGAGGGTAGACCATCTCCGAGCTCACATCCATGAAGAACGACACAACGCCGGCCGCGACCACGTTCCGCTCGAGTCCCAGGAACCGCCGGCCGGGTGGCGTCGAAGACCGCGTGTTCATTCGGCCGGCGCGGGCGGGCGCGGAGGCTGTTGTTCCTTGACGGATACCATCGCGGCGCTATTCTCGCAGAATCTGCCGCGTCTGGCGCGCACCTCGACGTCGCGAGATGTGTGCGAACCCGCCAGAGGCGGGAAAAGAAGGCCCAGACGCCTCGCCGCCGGAGAAGCCCATGTCAACGTTCGACAAGCCTCTCAAGACCTATCGCGATAAGAGGGACTTCACCCGCACCACGGAGCCTGCGGGCGGTGAGCGGACCCCCTCACCGGAGGAGCCGCTCTACTGCATTCAGAAGCACGCCGCCTCGTCCCTGCACTACGACCTGCGTCTGGAGGTGGACGGTGTGCTCAAGTCGTGGGCCGTCCCCAAGGGGCCCTCGCTCGACCCGAAGGAAAGACGTCTGGCCGTGATGACCGAGGACCACCCTCTGGAGTACGGCGACTTCGAGGGCGGCATACCCGAGGGCGAGTACGGGGCCGGGACCGTGCTGCTGTGGGACACAGGTTGGTGGGAGATCGACCGCGAGTGGATCGGATCGACCAGCAAGAAGGGTGAGGAGTCGGACCTCCTCGACCCGGTTTCGGCCCTGGGGAAGGGCGAGCTCAAGTTCGTGCTCCACGGGCGGAAGCTGCAAGGGAGCTGGGTGCTGGTGCAGATGAAGGGACGGGGCACCAAGAACTGGCTCCTCATCAAGCACACGGACGAGGCCGCACGGCCCGGCTTCGAGATCGAGGACGAGGAGCCCCTCTCGGTCTCGACCGGCCGGACCATCGAGGAGGTCGCCGCCGATGTGGCCGGGGGTACGCCCCCAGGCGGCCCGGGCGACGGCTGACTCCGGCGGACCCCACAGACCTTCGACTTCCAGGGCCGGCGCTTGACCCTGACCCACCTCGAACGGGTCTATTTCCCCCAGGTCGGGATCGTAAAGGCCGAGGTGCTTCAGTACTACCTCGAGGTTGCTCCCTACTTGATACCCCATCTGCGCGACCGGCCCCTATCCCTCGAGCGCTATCCGGAAGGGGTCGAGGGACCCTCGTTCTACCAAAAGGACGCTCCCACCTACTTCCCCGACTGGCTGCGGGTGACTTCCATCGCGGCGGCCCACAGGGCCAAGACCGTGCGCCACCCTTTGGTGGACGATTCCGGCGGCTTGCTCTACTTGGTCAACCTGGGCACCCTCACCTTGCACACCACTCTGGCTCGCATAGACGACCTGGATCACCCCGACATCCTGGTCCTGGACATCGACCCACCGGCTGTGCTATCCGGCGCCGACGCTTTCCGGCGCTCCATTGAGGCAGCCCGGCTCTTGCGCGACGAGATGCGGGCCGCGGGTTTGGACCCGCTGGTCAAGACCTCGGGGAAACGGGGCCTGCACCTGGGCCTACCCCTCGACCGGCGTTTGACCTACGCCCAGGTACGCGAGGTTCTTGGCGAGATCCTCGCGGCGGTCATCGCCCGGGCTCCCGACCGGCTGACCCGGGAGGCGCGCAAGGAGCGCCGAGGCGACCGGGTCTATCTCGACGCCCTGCGCATGGCCCCGGGGGCCACGGTGGTCCCTCCCTACGTGGTGCGGGCCACGGACAACGCTGCCGTCTCCATGCCCGTGGAGTGGGATGAGCTCGACACCCTGGAGCACGCAGGCGCCTTCACGATCCGCGACGCCCTGCCGCGATTGGAGCGTACCGGCGACCTGTGGGCGTCGCTGGCGGGGGCGGCAGGTTCAGGGAACCGGATGGAAGGGGACAGTCAAGAGCTCGACTCGGAATGACGCTTCGCCCTCAGGGTGCGCTGGGTGCGGGCGAGGCCCGGACGCAGGGAGCGGGCGTAGCAGCGCTACGGACGTGACTGAGGACAACGCATCGCACCGGCCAGGGCGGCCCTGGGGGCCGGGGCTTCGTTTCGAGCCGAGCGCCCCAAGCTCCGCTCGGCATGACGCCTCGCCCTCAGGGTACGCTGAGTGCGGGCGAGACACGGAAAGGAGAGTCGATGATCCTCGTTTCAGGGGCCAGCGGATTCATGGGACGGGCCATCACCCGGCAGCTGCTCGCGGGCGGCCACGAGGTGAGGGCCATGAGCCGCTCGGTCGAGCGGGCGCAGAGTGTCCTCTCCCGCTACGAAGTTGGCCGCCGAGCCCTCGAAGAGAAACGGCTGACCTTCGTCTCGGCCGACGTGACGGAGCCGGCTACTCTGCCCGAGGCCGTCAGTGGGACGGAGGCCGTCGTCCAATGCGCCCAGTTCCCCGGAGCGCCTAACGAAGACCCGAAGAAGGGCCTCACCTACATGAAGGTGGATCGAGACGGCACCATGAATCTCCTGGCCGCCATCGCCGCGGTGTACACGGCCCGCACCGCCGGACCGGGTCTGACGCGCTTCCCGGACGGCGCTCCCCGGTTCCTTTACCTGAGCGGGGTCACCGTCTCGGCTGACGCCACCACGACCTGGGACCGAGCCAAATGGCAGGCCGAGGAGGCCATCCGGGGAAGCGGCCTCGACTGGACCATCGTGCGCGCCAGTTGGACCTACGGCCCCGAGGACACGTCCCTCAATCGTATCCTCGGTTACAGCGACCTTCTGCCCTTTGTCCCCCTCTTCGGCGATGGTCTGGCGAAGATCACCCCGCTCTACGTGGAAGACGTGGGCCGCCTCTTCCGCACATTGGTGGAGGAGCCTCAGGCCGCCGCCGACACCACCATCCCTCTGGGCGGGCCAGAAGTCTTCACCCTGAACGAGGTATTCCGCACCGCCCTCCAGGTCATGGGGCGCCGTAGGCCCCTGCTGCACATCCCCAAGCCCATCGGCAAGATGCAGGGGGCGATCATGCAGTTCCTGCCCGGCCGTCCCCTGACCCCGATGGCCGTCGACTTCGTCTCCCAGCCAGGAGTGGCGGACCTGACCGTGCTGCACGAGCGTTTCCCCGACTTCCAGACCGTCCGGCTGCGCCCGTCGCTTGAATCGTACCTGAGTCCGGGGTGAGCCGCGGGGCCGGTCACGGGCGGTGCGGTAGATTCTGCTCGCACGGCGCCACCGCTATGAAGATCAGTGCGGGCGATCGTGCTCGTGAGCCCGACCGGGCTCTGGAGCGGTCTGTCAGCACCCCGGCTCGCCGGGGTGGCCGCAGCAGGAGCTCCCCGTGCGCACTTTGATCCAGGAGTTTCGTGCCATGAGGAAGAGCTTGCGGCGGAGGGGCATCGGTACATGCATATTGGTGAAGGCGCCGCGCAGGCTGCCACGCATCCGGGCCATGGTCTCGTCACCTCGTCTGGAACCAGCGGCTCGGCCGGATTGAAGGCGCCCAGACGCGGCCTTCCGCGTCTGGGGCGCCATGCCCCCCTTGAGGATCCTCCCGCCCCCGGGAACCCTCACACATGGCACCATAGGGTTTTGGAAGCACTCTGTCAACCAAGATGCTCGGAGGAAGCCCTGGAGGCGGCGGGTATCGCGCCTCCGTACCCCGACGACACGAGCAACAGGCCGTCGCAAAGGAGTCACATGGACAATGAATCACTGGCCGAGCTCCAGGCCCGCCTCTCTGAGCGGCGCACGGAGCTCGAAGAGATGAAGGCTTCGCTGCCCGCGCACACAATCCGACCGCATCAGATGATCCGGATCGAGGAGACCGAGGACGACATCCGCGAGCTCGAGCGGCAGATCGCCGAGCTGGCGGCCGGGTCCGGCGAGTAGCGAGTATACCCGGCGCACTTCAGTCCGCGGGCTTCCGGGCCCCCTCGGGGATGTCGACCTCAGGTTCCGGTCCGGGCTGCTGGGCGCCGCCGGACACGGCCGGAGGCGGCGGCTCCTTCGGGGGAGGCTCAGCGGCTTCGGCGCCGACCTCCAGTCCGTCCGGGGTGATCATCTTGCTGTGCACGTAGAGGAAGACCAAACGACCGGTGGCCATGACCGGGACGGCCAGGTACGCTCCCAGGATACCCGCCACACTGGCGCCGACCACGATGCCCACCATGATGACGATTCCGGGCAGATCGACGCTGCGCCCCATGATCCGCGGTTGGAGGACGCTCGCCTCCAGTTGCTGCAGTCCCAGGTAGACGCCCAACACGATCGCCGCGAACAGCAGGTTGTTGATCTCCAGGCGGGTGGACCCCTGGATCAGGGCCATGATCACAGTGAGACCGCCGGCCACCAGAGCCCCCAAGCTAGGCACCAGATCCATGATGCCGGCGATGATCCCCAGGATGAGGGCGCTCGGCAGACCCAGGATCCACAAGGCCACTCCCACGAGGGTCCCGAAAAGGGTGACCATGAACAGCTGCCCTCGGAAGTAGGCTCGCCATACGCGAGCGATCTGGTCGAGCAATTGTTCGATCTCGGCGTGATGCGGCTGGGGATGAGGCCCCGGAGGGCGGTACCCAGGCGGGGGCCATCGCTCACCAGGTATAAGGTGTAGATAAAGGTCAGGAACAGGGTGAAGAGCATCCGCCCCAGAGTGGAGGCGAAACCGACGAGCGTGCCCGCGGTGGCCGAGAGGATGCCCGCGAGAGAGCCGAAGAGCTCCTGACCGGAAGGGAGCAGGTCGCTCCAGGCTCCCGGGTCCAGGCGGCTCTGGAAGTCATCGACGTACACGTTGAGGTCGAACGGGTAGCCGAAAAGATCGAAGCTGCGCAGGCGGTCGGATACGTCGCTAAGCCATCCGGCCAGGCTATGCAAGGCGTCGTTGACGTTGAACCTGACCTGACCGAACTGGTCGATGAGGATCGGGGTAAGCACGGCTACCGCCAGCACGAATAGTGCCAGCAACACCAGCAGCACAAGAATCGCCCCCAGGATCCGGGGCACTCGCAGGCGCTGCAATGCCCGGACGAGCGGCGCAATCAGGAACGCGATGACCCCGGCCACGATGAGGGGGGCAAGCACCCCGCGGGCCAGCCAGAGCACGAACACGAAGACGGCGGCCAGTACGAGCCCGGCTACACGACGCGTGTATTCGCTCCAAGTGTTGTTCATGGCGACAGACTACCGTACGACCGGCTTACGAGGATAGGGCTCGGGGCTCAACCCAGGAGCGAGTCCAGCAGCGGGGGAGGCCTCCCAGGTCGTCGAGCACGTGATCGGGACGAGGTGCACCCGGGTCCTCCAGGTCCGCCCGCCGGGCGACGCCGGTGAGCACCAGCGCCGAGCGCATGCCCGCCTGCCGGGCCCACTCGATGTCAGTGTCCAACCGGTCGCCCACGAAGAGGATCTCCCGGGGCGCGAGCCCGCTCGGCTCGGCCAGGATGCGGGCGAGCTCCACCTGAGGCTTGCCGACGACCACCGGCTTGCGGCCGGCGGCGGTGGCGATGGCCGCCACAATGGCCCCTCCTCCAGGCAGGAAGCCGTCATCCGCAGGAAAGGTGGCATCGGTGTTGGTGGCCACGAAGAGCGCTCCGTGCAGCAGGGCCTGCTGCGCGGAGGCCAGAGAGTCGTACGTGAAGGAGCGATCAAGACCGACCACCACCGCCCGAAAGCCGTCACGCGCCTGGGCCGGAGACACAACCGCGGCCAGACGGGGAGCCAGTCCTACCTCGGCCAGCTCCTGCGCGAGCCCTTCTCCGCCGACCACCAATACAGGCGAGCCTGGGTCCAGGCGCTGCCGCAGCCAATTGGCGGTGGCCGCGCCTGAGGTGAGGATGATCTCCGCATGCGCGGGCAGCCCGAAACCGGCCAGGCGCGCGGCCACCGCGGACCGATGTTGCGTCGAGTTGTTGGTGACGTAGCGCAGGAGCAGGCCCCGGGCCAGTACGTCCTCCAGGGCCTCCCGGGCTCCGGGCAAGAGGGTCGTGCCCCGGTGGATCACGCCGTCGATGTCGAAGGCCACCATGCGAAGCCGGCGGCGGCTCATCGCACCCCCATCCGGCGGAGGCCGCGGCCCAGCAGGCTGAGCTCCAGGTCGATGGCCGCCTGAGGACAGAGCTCGTGGCAGCAGTAGCAGCGGATGCAGGCGTGATCGTCGACTCGGGCCAGACGGCCAGGGACGGCGATGGCCTGCCGCGGGCAGGCCCGCTGGCAGGCTCCGCACCCCGTGCAGCGGTCCTGCCGCGGCCGGGGCCGGGGGCTGAAAAGCTCGCGGACCAGAGGCCGCACGATGCGTTCGAAGCGGACGGCCGGACCCAAGCCTGCCGGGTCGGCGGCTCGTTGGGGCACCGCGAAGCCATCGATCCGGTGAGCGTGGAGCGCCCCCTACCACGGGGACATCCTCCACGGCGCCGGACCAGAGACCCCGTCTCCGGGCGGCCACCAGCACCGGCACCTGCTCCGGAGCGATACCCACCACGGCGCAAGCGACCGCATCGAGGATCACCGGGTCCGCGGAGGCCATCAACAGTCCGATCTGGCGGGCCCGGCCGGCCAGGCCGGGCCCGTCGCCCTCCAGGCCCACAACGGCGTCCATGAGGGAAAGGCGCGGCCGGAGCAGGGTGACGATATCGAGCAGCATGTCGGCAAAGCGGGCCGGGTCCTCGAGCTTGGCGTGGTAGCCCGGCTTCGCGAAGCCCGGAACGGCCCCGAAGAGGTTCTTCACGGCTCCCGTGAAGGTCATGAAGTAATGGGTCTTGAGCTTCGGGAGAGAGATCAACCCGTCGACCTCCAAGAGGGGCGCCAGCACGTCGAGGCGCTTGGCCAGCCTGGCTTCGGGATGCGAGACGGCCCGGACGCGGGTGTCGACATTGAGTTCCAGGCCGATACGCTCGGCCATGCTGTGCATGCCCGTGTGCCGGTAGACGCGACGCAACGTGGCCGCCGTGTAGGGGATGCCCGAGCCCGGACTCTCCACCAGCACGGGAGTGGCGCCAGCCTCCCTGACGGCCACAGCCACCGCTTCCACCACCGCTGGATGCGTGGTGACTCCTTTGTCTGGAGCGGCGCCCATCAGCAGGTTGGGTTTTAGAGCGATCCGCTCGCCCGGCCGCACAAAGGCCTCCATCCCTCCCAGAGGCGCGAGAACGCGCGCCAGGGCCTCTCCCATCCGGGTGGGGTCGTAGGCCCGGCAGCGGGTGAGGGAGACCGCGAACATGGGGCCCATTCTACAGGGCGCAACGGGAGCGGTGGGCGGAGACCGGCGCGGACCGCGCCTCCACCCCGCATACTCCCGCCCTCCGGCGGGAAGCACGGAGGCCAGAGAGGGTTCCGGAGGAGGAGAGGCTCATGGAGCAGGCGTTCATCACGACCCTGACCGACACGATCCCCCGCGCGCCCGGAACGGCCAGCTTCCGCTTCGTGCGCCCCGCCGACTACCAGTACACGGCCGGACAGTGGTTCATACTCACCATCCCCGGCCCCAACGGACCCCTGACCAAGCACTTCACCCACTCGAGCGCGCCCACCGAGCCCTACCTGGAGTTCACCACCCGCCTCACGGGCTCCAAGTACAAGACGGCCCTGGAGCAGCTCCCCTTGGGGAGCGAGGTGGAAATCGAAGGCCCCTTCGGATCCTTCACTTTGAGGCCAGGTCTTCAGCGGGTTGCCTTCCTCACCGGAGGAATCGGAGTGACGCCGGTACGAAGCATCTTGCGCCACCAGGCCGATCACGCCGCCTCCGGCATCGCCCCGCCCGACGTCGACATCGTGGTGGTCTACGGCAACGAGGCGCTCGGGACCATCACGTTCCGCGACGAGCTCTCCGAGCTGGCCGAGGCTCTCCCCCGCCTCGAGGTCGTGCACGTCCTCTCCGACGCCGGAGGCGACTGGAAGGGCTGGCGAGGCCACGTCCGCGGCGAGATCCTCGACGCCGAACTCGCCGAACCCGACCGGTGGACCTACTACGTCAGCGGCCCGCCCGGCATGGTGCACGCCATGCGGGAGATGCTCCGGGCCCGCGGCATTCCCCGCGCGCAGATGGTGCTGGAGAACTTCGAGGGCTACGAGTGAGCCCTCGATTCTTGGCCGGCGAACACCCGCCCCAAGGAGGCTTTCATGTCCTACTTGCCCAAGGAACACCCACGCTTCCGCGCGGGCACACGCGATAGTGCTATGCCGGGCCGCTGTCAGTCGCCGGCCAGGGCAGCCCGGAGAGCAGCAACGATCATGTCCCGCGGAGGTGCGGAGCTGATGTCCGCCGGAGTGATGTAGGCTCGGCAGCCCAGCCCTCCGACGCGCATGCCGCGTACGGCCGGGTCGACATCGAGGCCATTGACCATGATGGCCGGGCCGCCAACCATCCCGTGCTCGCGCGACTGCTCCTCGGTCACGATGAGTATCTCCGCAACCGGAAGATCGGTCAGCCCCACCTCCGCCAGCGCTTCGTGCAGCGTCTCCCGTGCAGCTTCCAGACTTCCCCCTGAGCAACCGTTGGTGTGCAGCAACCGGATCATCGGTACGGCCATCGCAGACTCCTCTCCTTGATGTGGAGCTCAACCTCTCAGACCGGCTTCTCCCACCATCATGCGCAGCACGCGCTGGAGAATACCACCGTTCTGGTAGTACCTTAGGTCGACGCTGGAATCCAGGCGCACGATGGCCGGGAAGGCAAGGTCGGGCATGCCTCCCGCCGTCGCCGGCTCGCGGAACACCCGCACTTCCACCCGGCCGCCGGGGCGGAGGCGCTGCTCATCGGTCAGACCGACTACGTCGAAGAGCTCGCGGCCCGTCAAACCCAAACCAGCGGCGTTCGTGCCCGGCTCGAACTGCAAGGGCAGGATGCCCATGCCCACCAGGTTGCTGCGATGGATGCGCTCGAAGCTCTCGGCGATCACCACCTTCACTCCCAGCAGGCAGGGTCCCTTGGCCGCCCAGTCTCGGGAGCTCCCCGAGCCGTACTCCTTGCCCGCGAGCACCATCAGGGGCGTGCCCTCCCTCCGATAGCGCACAGCTGCGTCGTAGATGGTCAGTATTTCGCCCGTGGGGACGTGCAGAGTCCATCCGCCCTCCTTGCCGTCGAGCATGAGGTTGCGAATACGCACGTTGGCGAAAGTGCCGCGCATCATGACTTCGTGGTTGCCCCGCCGGGATCCATACGTGTTGAAGTCGGCCGGAGCAATCCCGCGCTCGACCAGGTAGCGCCCGGCAGGCGACTCCTCGGCGATAGCCCCCGCCGGGGAGATGTGGTCGGTGGTCACCGAGTCACCGAAGATGCCCAGGACGCGGGCACCGTGGATATCGCCCAGCGGGGCCGGCTGAGCGGGTAGATCGACGAAGAAGGGAGGCTCGTGCACGTAGGTGGAGGCGCTGTCCCAAGCGTAAAGGGCGCCCTCCTGGATCTCCAGACTTTTCCAGCTCTCATCGCCGCTGGTCACGTCGGCGTACCGTTCTCGGAACATCTCGGGCCGCACGTTCGCTTCCACGGCCTGGCGGATCTCTTCGTCGCTGGGCCAGATGTCGCGCAGATAGACCGGCGTGCCGGTCTTGTCATGGCCCACGGGCTCCGTTTCGAGGTCGACGTCGATGCGCCCGGCGAGAGCGAAGGCCACCACCAGCATGGGCGAGGCGAGGTAGTTGGCACGAACCAGCGGGTGGATGCGCGCCTCGAAGTTGCGGTTACCGCTCAGCACCGAGGCGGTCACCAGCTTCTCACCTTTGATGCCCTCGGCGATGGGTCCGGCCAAGGGACCGCTGTTCCCGATGCAGGTGGTACAGCCATAGCCCACGATGTGAAAGCCGAGGGCCTCCAGATAAGGCATGAGGCCGGAGCGCTCGAAGTAGCTGGTGGCCACACGCGAGCCGGGAGCCGTGCTTGTCTTGACCCATGGTGGGACGCTCAAGCCCTTGCGCACGGCGTTCCGCGCCACCAGGCCGGCGCCAAGCATCACCGAGGGGTTGGAGGTGTTCGTGCAGCTGGTGATGGCGGCGATCACTATGGCTCCGTCCTGCAGAACGAACGTGTTCTCAGCCAGCGCCACCGCGGCCCGCCCATCTTCCGCGCCCCCGGTGGGAGTCTCGCCGCCCGGACTGCCGCCCTCGCCCTCGAAACGGCCGATGGACTCGCCCTGCTCGCCGATCAAGCAAACCTCAGCCGAGCACACAGTGGTCTCGGGACGGCCGCCGGCGATGGCCATAGCCGGAAGCGTGGTCTCGAAGCTCCCCTTGACCGCAGATAGCGGGATCAGGTCCTGCGGACGCCGCGGCCCGGCCAGGCTGGGGCCCACCTGGGCCAAGTCGAGCTCGACAACCTGACTGTACTCGGGGTCGGCCGCATTGTCGGTCCGGAATAGCCCTTGCAGGCGGCAGTACTCCGCGACCCGGGCCACGTGCGCGTCTGAACGCCCGGTCAGACTGAGGTAGCGCAGCGTCTGCTCGTCGACCGGGAAAAAGCCGCACGTGGCCCCGTACTCGGGCGACATGTTGCCGATGGTCGCCCGGTCGGCCACGGAGAGGCTCCCGAGACCGGGGCCGAAGTACTCCACGAAGCGACCCACCACCCCTACGCCGCGCAACAGCTGGGTAATGGCCAGCACCAGGTCGGTCGCCGTGACGCCCGCCCGCAGGCTGCCGGTGAGACGCACGCCCACCACATCGGGCAGCAGCATGAAGTACGGCTGACCCAGCATGACCGCCTCGGCCTCGATGCCGCCCACTCCCCATCCCAGCACGCCGAGCCCATTCACCATGGTGGTGTGAGAGTCGGTGCCAACCAGGGTGTCGGGAAAGGCCCAGCGGCCGCCCCGGAACTCACGCGCGTGAATCACCGCGGCCAGGTGCTCCAGGTTGATCTGATGCACGATGCCCGTGCCTGTGGGTACCACCTCCACGCCCTGAAACTCGGATTGCGACCACTTGAGCAGGGCGTAGCGCTCGCGATTGCGCTCGATCTCCAGGCCCACGTTGCGCTCGTACGCGCCGGCGGAGCCGTAGTGGTCCACCTGCACCGAATGGTCGATAACCAGGTCGACCGGCACATGCGGGTTGATGATGTCCGGGTCGCCCCCCAGTCGCGCAACGGCTGAGCGCAGCGCGGCCAGGTCGACCATGCAGGGCACGCCGGTGAAGTCCTGAAGGAGCACCCGGGAGGGCATGAAGGGAATCTCCGGTCGCTCGCCCCTCCCGGCCGGCCAGGCGGCCACCAGGTGCACATGATCCTCGGTCACGACGCCGTCCCCCGCGTGGCGCAGCACATTCTCGAGGAGGACGCGGATGGAGTACGGCAGCCGCTGGAGCTCGGCGAAGCCGCCAGCGGTCACAGCATCCAGCCGGGCGACGCTCAGGTCCTCGTCGCCCAGTCGAGATACTCTGTACGCGTCCGATGGATCGCGGCTCATGTTCTCCCCTTCCTTGGACGTCCTTCTGGCGGCAACCGCGGGCTCCGTGAGCCGCGGCGGCTATCCATGTACGGCCTCTCCTCATGGTAGCAGACGGTTCTCCACGGGCCTCGGGGAGGGCCGACTTCGTCAAGGCTGAAGCTGCACGCCGGGGCGCCAGTCTCGCGGAGGTCATCCGCGCTCTCATCGAAGAGGCGATGGCCACCGTGTCTGGCGACGACCTGGATCTCGGCGGGCTTGCCGGCCTCTTCGCCGATGGTTGTGTCACCGGCGCCGACCATGACCGTGTTCTGGCCGAGGCGTTCACACGACACGGCTGCGACGTGTCCCGCGAGCCCACCCCATGACGGCCTATTTCGTCGACACTTCCGCCTGGTACGAGCTCGTCGATGCCGCGGCTCCTCGCCAGGCCGAGGTCACTACCGCACTAGCTGAAGCCTCCACGTTGGTCACTACTACGTTCGTGCTGCACGAACTCGTCGCCCTGCTCGTCTGCCGGGGTCGGCGAGAGGCCGCGCAGCTGGCGGGTGCACGTATCCGGCGGGCGCGCTCGGTACATCTGGTGCACCCTGATGTCGCCGAGGAGGAGAGCGCATGGCGGCTCTTTCTGGAGCGGCCGGACAAGGCGTACTCGGTTACCGATTGCCTGAGCTTCCAGGTCATGCGCCGGTTGAGGGTCGAGGTCGCCCTCGCTACCGACCGGCACTTCGCTCAGGAGGGCTTCAGCGTCATACCCTGAGCCCACGGGTACCTACAGAACTCCGCAGCCGGCGATGTCGCTGGTACTGTCCACGAACCCGATATTCTCGAGCACTCCGCCGGCGAGCCCGCCCTGTAAGACGATCGGTCTGAGATCCAGATCCTGCGCCGCCGAAGAAAGCGCTGCGCCGGCCTCGCGCTGCTAGGCCATGTTGTTGAGGGCCCGCATGGAGGCTTTGAGCACCAGCGACCGCGAACAGGCGCATCTGACGCCGCTCCCCGAGAGTCTCAGCTCCTGGTTTTTCGATACTCGATCGGGCGCGTCACAAGGAAGATACCGAGCGATACCAGCCCCAACCCGCCGACCAGAGACCAACCTACGGATTCCTCCACAAGCACGGCGCCCGCGAGCACCCCGAAGGGGGGTGCCAACAACGTAAAGGCCGCAAGCTGGCTGACGGGATAGCGGTGGATCATTCCGAACCACACGAGGTAGCTGGCGGTGGGCACGACCGTCTGAAAGGCGAAGGCGGCGGCGACGCCAGGCGAGAGTGTGAAAACGGCACCCCGTTCCACGATCACCGCCATGGTGAAGAGGAGCGGCAAGGAGAACAGTGTCTGGTAGAAGAGCGTGGAAACCTCCGAGAGGCTTCTGTCCCGCAGTGCCATCTTCAGATACAGGGTCGTAGCCGACCACGCGAGCGCCGCGCCGATTTCCATGAGGTCGCCCACCCAGTATCCCCCGGAGTCTCCGCTGGGGCGGGCGAGGAAGACCCAGGCCATGCCGCTGAAGGCGACGAGCAGACCGAACGCCTTCGCCCCGGTCAGCCGGTCGTCCTTGAGCAAGAGGTGAGCTCCTATCGCGGTCCACAGGGGCTGCGTGTACAGGAAGATGACGGCTCGAGACGCATCGGTGTACGCCGTCCCCCAGTACGTGAAGAGAAAGTCGACGCCGAATAGGACCGCCAGATTGATGCCGTGCACGAGGCGCCGGTCCCGATGGAACAAAGGGCGACCGAGTGCGAGCAGGTACGCACCCAGGCACACCGATGCAAACACGCCCCGAAAACTCAGGGCGAACAGTGGTGGGATCCCTTCGTTGGAGATCTTGATGACGGCGATGTTGCCGCCCCATATGGCGCACAGGCCCAGCATGACGGCGATCGGCGCCGCCGAAAGAGGGCGGTCCTGTGCGGCGGCTTCCTGACCTTCCACCGCCCCTGATGAGTCACCTGAGCGTTCGATCGCCGTCACACCGAGGTCTCGGCGCACCCACGCGTCATTGTGGAGCCGTCGCCTCCAACTGCGCCACGACGGTCGCCATGTCATAGTACTCGGTAATCGCGGCTATCGCGCCCTCAGACACGCGGAGCACGTACGCGATGCGAAGATCGTTGGAGCCCCCCGACGGGGGCTCTCCGCGGAACTCACCCGTGTTCGTGCCCTTCCACTGCACCTCCACCAGCACCTGATCGTCCGAGGCCAGCTCGTTCAGCACATCCGCCGTGCAGTCGGGGTAGCCCGTGAAAAGGTCCTCGTACGCCCACACCAGGTAATCCCTGCCTTTGTGCATCTCCCGCTCGGCCACCTCGAGCACCGAGACGTCCGGCGAGCAGAGCGCCCCCATTGCGGCGGCGTCCCGCACGTTCATGGTGGCGAACCACGAGCGCGCAAGCTCTAGGTTCGCGGTTGCCTGATCCATCGTCGTGCCTCCTTGTCGCTGCCCCTCGCACGTCACGGTGAGGTCCGTGTCCTAGCGTTTCTCGAAACGGACCCGGCACACGTCGTCCCCGCAACAAGAGAACTTGTCCATGGTGAAGGAGTAGCGATCGAAGACGCCCAGCGCCTTGAGGATGGCGTCGTAATAGTTCACCGAGACCGCCGCCTCGCACTTCAGCGTCATCGAGCGCGACTTCTCCTCGCCCAGGATCTCCTTCATGTTCTCAAAGTAGGGACACACTTCGATCTCGGCCTCGTGGACCGCGTTGGAGTGCTGGGTGACCTTGTACGGGCAGGCGATCGCCTCCCAGTAAACCTGGGAGATTTTGCCGATCAGGTCCATGTCCATGGGGGTGGCGTCGGTGATGCCGAAGGCCTCCTTCACGTGGGGGAGATTGGCGAGGGCGAACGTCTCCCAGAGCCCCATGTAGATGTCCATGCACCGTTTCGAGCCCAGGTGCTTCTCCAGGTACGTGTAGATCCCGAAGTCGACGACCGCGAAGGTCTTCACCCAGTTCAGGATGGCCTCCTCGGCCGAATCACCCATGCCCAGGATGGCGGGATGGTCCCGATCGGCCATGACGGCCAGCATGAACGCTTCGATCGCCGGCAGGTCGACGGACCCCTTCTCCACTCCGAGCAGGGCGTTCGGCCGCTCGATGCCGACCGAAGCGACGAACTTCCACAGGTCTCCCAGTACGGCTTCCTTCTCCGCCGGGGTCGCCTTTTCGCTCAGGGCGTCCAGCAGGTTCGCGTAGTGAAACCCCAGTCCCTGTGACCAGGTATGGATGTCGCCCTCAGCGGTGTGCCCCACCTTGGCCAGCGCCGGGAACAGCGCGTTCTCAAGTACTTCGGGTCTCGTCTCCATAGAAACTCACTCCCTCGCGCTCGGGTGTGCCGGGCCTCAGTCGAAGGCCGGGTCCATGTAGTCCTTGTTCCAGTGGTCGCGTACATACACGATCCTGCCGTCCTTCACGATGGCCACCTGGCAGTACCAGAGGTCGAAGCGCCCACCCTCCTTCGAGACCCGCCCGGGGTAGAACTCCACCCCGGGTACGGGGTCGCCGAACACCTGGCCCATGCTCACCACGGTGTCTCCCTGAACGACGAGCTTCTCCACGAAGCAGCCGAAATTGGGGCAGAAGTCGAGCCACCCCTGCCCGAACTCGCGGATGGCCTCTTTGCCCACTGCCGGATCCAGCGTGATGTCCCAGTAGGTGGCGTCATCGGCCATGGTGGACAGCACCTTCTCCAGGTCGTCCTGGTCCCAACCCTGAAGCTCCGTCTGCACGATCCGCAGGACCTCCCGCTCCTCGGAGGTGAGGTCGGTGAAGCTCTCCGGAGCGCGGTATATCTGGTTCTCGGTGGTTAGCTTGGCGGTGGTCTTCATCGTCTCCCTCCCCGATGGGACCGGCTGGTGGCCGGGCTAGAAGTGCTTGCGCACGAAGGTGAACTCGCAGTAGGAGTTGGTGCGGCACAGCTGCGACGGGAAGCCGAAGTTCCACTCCGCGTCGAGCCCGGTGATCTGAAGGAAGCGGTCGAAGATGGCGGTGTTGCAGGCCACCTGAATCTTGTCGTTGTACGCCAGGTTCTCCTCCTGCGAGTACATGTTCCACAAGATCTGTGTGGTGTACGGGCAGTCGGTTACCCGGAAGGTCACCCGCTCGTTGGACTTCTCGGTGACGTAGATGGGATTGCCGAAGGTCTCGAAGTAGATCTCCATGATGGGCACGAGGTCGTCCATGGTCACAGGATCATCCTTCTTCATGCCCGCCACTTCTTTCAGGCCCGGGAACTCGAGGTCCGTGCGCCTCTCCCAGATACGGGCGTAGAGGTTCACAGCCTTCTCCGTTCCGTACTCCTCTTCGAGCACATGGAACATGGCGAAGTCGTGCAAAGTGAAAATGTTGAGCAGCGCCTCCACCCCGTACTCGAATGTCAGATGCGGCTTGGTCTTCTGGATCTCCTTGTAGTTGGCGACGACATCGTTGCCACGGATGGGTGCAGCGACCCCGGGTACGGTGGACATCTCGACCCCTTTCCACTCAGTGTCATGACATAACCCGATCACACGTCCCATAACCGGCCCAGGCGTCTACCCGGTCCGAGCGCGCGTGATCGTCAAGCTGGATCTGTCTCTCGACCCACCTCCTGCTCGGCGGCAACACCAATATGCTGCTCCTGGACGTAGCGGTTGGCAAGAAACGCGGCGGTATCCCCTTCCCAGATGATCCGACCGTCGCTGATGACGTAGACGTAGTCCGCGAGCCTGGTGGCCAGGGCGATGTTCTGCTCCACCAGCAGCATCGACAGGCCTTCCGTCTTCAGCTCCTCCATGATCTCGGCGATGTTGCGCACCACCAGGGGAGCGAGACCCTCCGAGGGCTCGTCGAGGAGGAGGAGCTCGGCGTTGGTGAGTAACGCCCGGCTGATGGCCAGCATCTGCTGCTCCCCCCCACTCAGGGATGTGCCCCGGTTGCGGGCCCGCTCCTTTAGGATAGGAAAGCGGTCGTACACACGCTCCAGCGTCCAGGAACGGGCGCCTTTGGAGGCGCGCATCGCCACCCGAAGGTTCTCCTCCACAGAGAGCGACGGGAAGATACGCCGCCCCTGGGGGATCAGACCCACGCCCAGCCCCACAATCTGGAAGGGCTGCAGCCCCGAGATCGTACGGCCGCGCAACCGGATATCTCCGCGCCGGGGCGGCGTGAACCCGACGATTGAGCGGATGGTTGTAGTCTTGCCCATCCCGTTCCGGCCAAGCAGGGCCACGACGCTGCCCTCCTGCGCCTTCAGCGACACGCCCTGCAGGACGTAGCTTTCGCCGTAGTACGTGTGGATATCGTCGAGCTCGAGGAGAGCCCCGTTCGCGACCACGCTCAGACCCCCATGTAGATCTCACGTAC
This sequence comes from Thermoleophilia bacterium, assembly GCA_027493445.1. Taxonomy (GTDB): domain Bacteria; phylum Actinomycetota; class Thermoleophilia; order RBG-16-64-13; family RBG-16-64-13; genus JAMDDA01. The sequence continues at coordinate 1,261,149 of JAOSKU010000001.1, forward strand.
CCTGTCGTCGCAGCGGATGCGCTCGCACACGTCACACGCCAGGATGGAGCCGTCGTAGAGGACCATCACCCGATCGGCGACGCTGAAGATGAGGTGCATGTCGTGCGCCACCAAGAGGACGGTGACCTCGGCTCCCACGCGCCCGTTGATCATGTCGATGATGGCCACACCCTCTTCGCGGGTGAGCCCGTTGGTGGGCTCGTCCAGCAGCAGCAGCTTCGGGCCAGTGGCCATGCACAGGTTGATCTCGAGCCGGCGCTGGTCGCCGTACGCGAGACGGCCGACGGGCTCGTCGCGCTTGTCCCACAGGCCGAAATCCTCCAGGGCGCTCCGGGCGCGGTCGGCCACGCGCGCATACCCCCCGGCTGTCCGCACCATGTCGAGGCGGGACCTCTCCAGACCGTGCATGACCAGCATGGTGTTCTCGAGGACGGTCAGCTTGGTGAACAGGCTGGGGATCTGGAACGACCGCGCCTGACCGATGTGCGCCCGCCGATGGGTTGGCAGTCGGGTGATATCTTGCTCGAAGAAGAAGATGCTGCCGCCGGTGGGCTCCAGCTGGCCGTTCAGCAGGTTGAGGAGCGTGGTCTTGCCCGCCCCGTTCGGCCCGATGATGGCCAGGCGCTCGCCCGCGGGGACCTCGAACGAGATGTCTTCCAGCACCTTGACGCCGCCGAAGTACTTGGTCAACCCCTCCACCCTCAGCGCGTCCATCATCCCTCCAGGCGCTTGCGGAGTCGAACCAGGGCGACGACGATGCCGCCCCGGAAGTACATGATGACCGCCACGAAGAGGATGCCCAGGATGAGCGGCCACCGCTCCTTGGTCAGCTGGCTCACGTAGAACTCGGCGAAGACCACGATGAGGGCGCCCACGATGGGCCCGATGCGCGTCGCCGCCCCCCCGAGTATCACCATGAGCATAGGAAGCCAAGAGTAGTCGAAACTGAAGTTGACCGGATAAACGAACGAGTTGTTATACGCGAACAGCATCCCCGCCCACCCGGCGAAGAGGGCGCTCACCACGAGAGCCAGGTAGCGGAAGAGCCACACATCGTAGCCGAGCGCTTTCATCCGGTTCTCCCCCTCCCGAATCCCTACCAGTCCCCGTCCAAACGGCGATTCGGCTATCCGGTTGATGGCGAGATACGAGAGCACGAACCACACCAAGACGAAGTAGTAGAAGGAGCGATTCGTCCAGGCGAAGCCGGGAAGCCCCATATCCGGGAACGGTATGGCGGCAATGCCCTGCATACCCGCGCTGTTGAACCATCTGATGTTCCACGACAGGCTGTACAGCAGCTGCCCCAGGCCGAAGGTGATGAGCAGGAAGTAGAGACCGGTGACCCGCAGGGCAAGGAACGAGAGCGCCGCCCCACCTGCCAGCGAGAAGACGACAGTCAGGGGAGCGACGATCCAGAAGAGCGTGATGTCCCCGTGCAGGAAGAGGAGACCCACGGTGTAGCCGCCGATGCCGAAGAAAGCGGCGTGACCCAGCGAGAGCATCCCGCCGTAGCCAAAGATGATGTTGTAGCTCATGGCGAAGATGGAAAAGATCAGGAACCTGGCCATGAGCGTCTGCATGAACCCCTTCATAAACCAGGGGAGCACGGCCAGAAACCCGACCGCCACGACCAGGCCCACCCACCAGAGGGCGGGCCTGCTTCTGACCCTGCGCACCGCAGTGGCCTGGGCTGCCTCGGCCATCACTCGACGGCCCGACCAAGGAGGCCGCTCGGGCGCAGGAGCAAGATCACGATCATGGCCAGGTACATGGTGAACATGCCTATCTGGGGCACGTAGGCCTTGCCAAATGCATCGATGACCCCGATCAGCAGCCCGCCGAGGAGGGCCCCCTGGACCGACCCCACGCCGCCCACGATGGTCACGATAAGGGCGACCAGGAGCATCTCACCACCCATGGTCGGGTTCGGCCCGATGAGCTGGGCTCCGAGCACGCCGCCCACCCCGCCGACGAAGCACGCCAGGAAGAACACGACCGTGGAGACTAGGGGAGGTTCACCCCGAGTCCCATGATCATCTCGCGGTCATCCATACCCGCCCGGACGATGGCTCCTGCCCTCGTGCGGTCCTGCATCCACCAGAGCAGGGCGGCGATCACCAGTCCGGTCCCAAAGATGGCGATGCGGGCCTTGGAGAAGGGGATCCCGTTGATTTCGACCGTGTCGAACAGCGCGGGATGGGTGAACTGCATCCGGAAGTTGGCCCCCAGATCCAGATGACGAGGTTCGTGATGATCAGGATGAAGCCGAAGGTCAGAAGTACCTGCTCGTTCGGTTGCTTGTAGAGCCGATTGAGGAAGACCAGCTGGATGAAGAGCCCCACAAACCCGGCCGCTAGTCCGCCGGCGACGACCCCCAAGAAGTAGTTCTGGTGATACTTGACCGCCACCGTCCAGCCCACGTAGGCGCCCACCATGTAGAGGGCTCCGTGAGCGAGGTTGGTGATCCCCATAATGCCCATGACGATGGACAGCCCGGCGGCGATGAGGAACAACACCATGCCGTAGGTGAGGCCAGTGAAGAGGTTCTGGATAACCAAGGACACTGGGGAAACGACCTCCGTGGAACGGTGCGGATCCCCGCCCGCGGCGGCGGGCCGGATCATTCCGGCCCGCCGCCGCAGCGGGAGGTCACACCTCGATCAGTACGACACTCGGGAGTCCTTGACGTCGGGCACCTCGTCCAGCGGTGCCGAGATCACGATCTCGCCGTCGTCCATCTTCTGCGCTTCCGTCACGTACATGGTGGTAACGGCCACGCCGTCGGGGCTCCAGTAAAGCGGCCCTTGGACCGTGTCGTACGTGCCGCCCACGATCGCCGGCCACAGGGCGTCGTAGGTGTCGTCTCCGCCAGTCGACTCAAGCGCCTGGAGGATGACCTGGGTCAGCACGTAGGCGTTGGCCTCCTCCGACGCCGGATACACGCCGGTCTTCGCCTTGATGGCCTCTACGAACGCCTTGTTGAGCGGGTTGTCCAGCTGCCAGGTGTAGGTCGACTCGCCCTGGATCCCGAGCGCGATGTCCCCGAGCTGCTCCAGAGCCGCGGGCGTGTAGTCCCCGTCCTGCGTGATGGTGACCATCGGCATCTTCTTGCCGGCCTGGTTGTACTGGTAGATGAACTTGCTCACGGCTTGGGGGCCCTCGAGCGCGTACATGACGACGTCAGCTTCGCCGATCTTGGAGATGTACGGGCTATAGTCGGTTGTACCCACGGGCGGATAGATCTCCTGCAGTACTTGACCGCCCGCGTCCTTGAAGCCCTGGATCCAGCCGGCCGCGTAGCCCCTCTTTCCGGCGTAGTCGGCCGCCACTGCGATGGCCGTCTTGTGGCCGAGCTTCTCCACGGAGTACTTGCCGAACGGGTAGGTCTGCGCGTCCACCGTCGTCGGGTAGATGAGATAGGTCGGCGGATCGTACTTGAGGACGTCGTACATGCCGTTGATGAGCGAGGTGATGATCACCTTGTTCTGGGACATGTACGGCGCCAGGGCCAGGTGGGCATCGCCCATGAGCGGGCCGATGATGATGTTCACCCCGTCCTGCTCCACCAGCTTCTTGGCTTTGGTCACGGCCGTGTCGACGGACGTGGCCGAGTCCTCCACGATCAGCTCTATCGGGCGTCCGGCTACCTGGTTGCCCGCCTCCTCCAGGGCCAGCTCGATCCCGGCCTGGAACATCGGCCCCAGGTCGGCGATGGGGCCGGTGAAGTCGAGGAGGGCCCCGATCTTGAGGGGCTCCCCAGACGGTGCGGCCGTGCTTTCGGTGCTCGCCGGCGCCGTCGTCTCTGTGCCCGCCGTTGTGGTGGTGGTGTCGTTTCCGCACGACGCCAGAAGCACGCCCGCCCCCACGACGAGCACGGCGAGCATGAACACCAGTGCTTTTCTCATTACTCCTCCCTTGTGACGCCGGCAGAGCCGGCGATATCCCTCAAGGCCCCTCCTCTTCAACCTCACGTCATCCAGACCCCCTTGTGAGCCCGCCGCACAGTCACCATTGCCGGCGCAGGACCCGCCCGGCCAGCTTGTCCCTGTCTACGACGCCGCCCGTGACGACGACCTCGCCGTTGACCAGCACGTACTGGATCCCGCTGGGCCCGCGTGCCGGATCGAGATGGGTGGTGTTGTCGCCCACCGTGTCCGGATCGAACACGGTAAGGTCGGCCCACATCCCCTCGCGGACGAGGCCTCGATCCTGGACGTTGAACCTCTGGAGGGAGAGAGACGTCATCTTGCGCACCGCCTCCTCCAACGACAGCAGACCGGTGTCGCGGACGTAGTGTCCGAGCACCCGGGGAAGGCTCCGTAGGCCGCCGGGTGGGGCATGCCGCGACCGGTGAGGATGGCGTCGGTGTTGATGGCGCCGTTCGGGTGCTTGAGGAACTTTCGCAGACCCTCGTCGTGCTCCAAGTCTCCGCTGACGCCCACGTAGAGCGCCAAGACCGCCGCGTTCTCCTCGACCAGCATGTCGGCGACCGCGTCGAAGGGGGTCTTGCCGGTCTTCTCGGCAATCTCGGCCATGCTCAGCCCGATGTTACGGCTGTTCTTTTCGCTGCCCGCCCACAGGAGGCGGATGTTTCCCCACCCTGTGGCCCGCACCAGATTGTGCGGCCAGGTGCCGGGGCGCCACGTGGGCCATTCGGAGGCCAAGTTCTCGACGTCGAAACGGAGGCGCTCCCGTTGCTTGGGATCCCGGAGACGCTGAATGAAAGCGTCCAAACCGCCCTCGAAAGCGTACGGGGGGAAGCAGGCCGTCAAGGTGGTGTTGGCAGTGGTGTAGGGGATGACGTCGAAGGTCACGTCCAGCCCCTCCGCCCGGGCGGCGTCGTGGAGCCTGATCACCTCGTCGATCTGGGGCCAGTAGGGCTCTCCGAACTCCTCGATGTGCGAGTGCTCGACCGCGATGCCGCTCGCACGGGCCACGGCGATGATCTCGCGCGTGGAGTCCAGACCGGTCTCGCTTGAGCCTCGCACGTGGCAGGTGAAAACACCCCCGTAGGGGATGAGGGGCTTTGTAAGGGCGATCAGCTCGTCGGTGGAGGCGTACATTCCGGGCGCGTAGATGAGGCCGGCGGACAGGCCAAAGGCACCCTCCCTCATGCACTCCCCGACCAGGTTCTGCATCTCGACCAGCTGGGCCTCGGTGGGTTCGGCCGAGTCGAACCCCATGACGGCGATGCGGATCGCACCGTGGGAGGCCAGCTGCAACGCGTTGAGCGCGATGCCCTGGCGCTCGAGGCCGTCGAGGTACTCCCTCATCGTCCGCCAATCCCAGGCGAGCTCTCCTCCCTGGAAGAAGGCGGTGTAGCCCTTGAGCAGCTCCAACCTCTCCGGGGCCACCGGCGCCGGCGAAAGGCCGCAGTTACCGTTGACGACGGTGGTGATGCCCTGGGCCAGAAGGGGCTCCAGGATCTGCGCGTGATCCGGCAGAGGGAGGATGAAGTCCGTATGGCTGTGCGCGTCCACGAACCCCGGGGCCACCACCGCCCCCGCCACGTCGAGCTCGACGGCCCCAGCGCCCACAGGCAACCGGCCGACGGAGGCGATTTTGCCGTCACGAAGGCCGACATCGGCGACGAACCAAGGATTGCCGGTCCCATCGACGACCTTGCCGCCCTTGAGAACCATGTCGTACATCCGCGCCACCCCTCCTTCGCGCCGCAGACCAACCGGAGAGCGCCCGCCTTCAACACCAGCCTGGCAATCCGGGGGCCGCACGCCCCACGCGAACCCACTCAGTCTGTACTTCTATAGTTGACTCGGTTTAGTGTGAGAACTCCCCGTATTCCCGCTCGACCACACCGGAGCCACGCCGCAAGCTCCTCCAGTCTCCCCCAAGCAATTACGCGCCAAAAAGCAGAATATTAGACTAAAGTACGTCTCCCATGCGGGACAGTCACCGCGATCTGGAGAGGCCCCACGCACGTTGACAGAGGGTGAGGCACCGTGTACTATCGGACTGTCTTGGTGTACCATACGTTAACTCTTGGGCGCTGTCAACCAGGCCCAGCTACACCGCGACCGGCGATTGGGCAGCACCGCGAGAAAGTGGCCGAGCCCCGCGCGCGCCGACCCCTCTCGGATCTGCAAAGGGGGTGTCGCCGGCCCAACAACCCGACTCGGGCTCGGCTCTCTCGCGCCAAGAAAGGGGAGGACATGCTGACGGCCAAGCAGGCGAGGGTGCGGGATCTGTTCAAGGCCCAGCGGGCCCATACCCACATTGTCCGGCTCTGCGAGTTCGGCGATCGATTCGTCGGCACCGCTGGTGACCGCGGGGCCATCGGGTACGTGGAGGGCGAATTCGCGAAGCTGGGACTCGACATCTCCAGAACGCCCATCAAGGTGCCCGGGTTCGTGGACGTGGAGACCCGCCTCGTGGTGGGCGGTAAGGCCTTCGAGGCCGTCGCCGCCTACTACACACCCTCGACGCGCGCGGCAGGCGTCACCGCCGAGGTGGTGTACGCGGGCACGGGTGAGGCCCAAGAGTACGACGGACTGGATGTCCGAGGCAAGATCGTGCTGATCCAGGAAAGGGGGCTGGGCTACGCCCGCTTCTGGCTCGGGACCTTCGCCGCCGAGGCCGCGCGCCGTGGAGCAGTCGGCATGATCGTGGTCCATCCCATGCCCTGGCCGTACCGCATGTCGATCGAAGCCGGCAACTCCAAGATCGAGAACCGCTTCCTGGCGGAGCAGGTGCCGGCGGTGTGCGTCTCCGCTGTCGCCGGGCAGGACATCATGTGGGGCCTGGGTCGCGGCGGAGACGCGGCCCGGGCCACACTCACCGTGCGAACCGAGATCCCCGAGGTCGAGAGCTTATTTCTCGTCGGCAGGTCTCCGGGCGCCGATCCGGGGCTTCCCGCCGTCCTTCTTGAGGCCCATCGCGACAACGGCATCGCCCCGGGCGCCAACGACAACGCCAGCGGCAGCGGGGTCCTGCTGGAGCTCGCCCGAGTCCTCTCGGGCATCGAGCACCAACGCGACCTGTATTTTGTCTCGTCCACGGCCGAGGAGGGGGTGACTCAGGGAGCGTGGTCCTTCGTGGGCCAGAGAAAGGACGACCTGATCCCCAACTTGAAGGCCATGCTCAATCTGGACATGATCGGAGTCGGCGGCCGGCTGAACCTGGTGGAAGTGGGTCTGTGGCCTGACTGCGATCCCATCCAGCACCCCGAGTGGCTGAACGTGCTCCTCGAGGAGATCGCCGCCGACATGGGCTACCATTTGGGTCGGATGACGGCCGAGTGGGGGGTCGCCGAGGAGGCTCGGTACATCGCGGCCGGAGTGCCCTCGGCCTGGTTCTGGAAGCCGGACGACCCCTACTACCACTCCGTTTACGACACGCCGGACAAGATCGACGGCAACTCCTTGAAGGCCGTAGGCGACATCGCCGGGGCGGCTGCGATCTTTCTGGCCGACGAGTAGAGGGGGAAGGGACCCGGGGTGAGCTCGAAACGGAAACACTGGGCCGAGATCGGCTTCGCGGTGCTGCGACCGGACGAGCGTCCGAACACCCTCCCTCCGGAGACGCGCTCCGTGCCGTACTACGCCCGGGTTAGCGGGTTTGTCACCGGGGAGCCGGCAGTGGGAGATACGGTCGAGATCGAGACGTCGCTGGGGCGGACGCTGCGGGGTGAGCTCCTGCAGATCGACCCCGCCTACAGTCACGGCTTCGGCCTCCCGGTCCTGGAGCTGATTGAGGCGGGGCTCGAGGCGAGGCTCCTCCTTTGGGATAAAGAGGACGGCGGCGAGTGACCGGCGTGCGCAGCACCGGCTACGCGGACGTGCTTGCGCGGCAGAGCCAGATCCTGCGCGACGCCAGCGGCATCGACTACCACGCCTTTCGCCGCGGTCGCCTGGAGTACGACTACGAGGGCCTCATGGCTTCGACGGGGTACGGGCTCGAGGAGATCGTAGAAATCCAGCGGGGCTGCAAGGTAGGCGGCACCCCGCTCTTGGAGCTGCCCAACCTCACCCGACTCGCGCGCGCTCTCGCCCCTCCCGGTAACGGGGCCCGGATCCTCATGAAGGATGAAGCCGCCAACGCGTCCGGCAGCTTCAAAGCCCGGCGCGCGAGCCTCTCGGTGTGGGAGGCCAAGCGTGCCGGCTATCCCGGGGTCATCGCGGCCACATCGGGCAACTATGGGGCGGCGGTGGCGTCCATGGCGGCCATGCGCGGGCTCGCCTGCTTGATCCTGCAGGAGACCTTCGACTCCCGCGGCGTGGGTCAGCCGGAGATCCTGGAGAAGGGCCGAGCGTGCGAGGCGTACGGAGCCGAGGTGTGGCAGCTGACGGTGGGACCCGAGCTCTTCTACGTGCATCTGCTGCTGCTGGAGGAGACAGGGTACTTCAACGCGTCGCTGTACACGCCCTTCTCCGTCGCCGGCATCGAGACCCTAGGCTGGGAGATCGGCCGGGAGGTCGTGGCGCTGACCGGCAGGCCTCCTGCCGCCGTCCTGGTCACCCACGCGGGCGGCGGCAACGTCACCGGGACGGCGCGGGGACTGCAGGCGGCGGGCTGTTCCGAAACCCAGGTAGTGGGTGTGAGTGTGGATCTGCGCGGATTGCGGATGGACAGCGACCGCGATTTCAACCGCAAGAGTTTCACCACCGGTCACACCGGCTTCGGCGTCCCTTTCCTCCTGAACCCCGACAGGGTCGACGTGCCCCACAACGCCGCCCGGCCGCTGCGCTGGCTCGACCGCTACCTCATGGTCACGCAGGGCGCGGTTTTCTACACCACCCAGCTGCTGGCGGAGCTCGAGGGTCTGGAACGGGGGCCTACCGGCAACACCTCCCTGACCGCCGCGCTCAAGCTGTCCCAGGAGCTCCCCGCGGACGACGTGATCGTCGTTCAGGAGACCGAGTACACCGGTGCGGGAAAGCATCCTACCGCCCAACTGACCTTCGCCCGCGCGAACGGGGTCAAGGTGATCCGAGGCCGGCCCGAAGACAATGTCCCCGGAACCAGCATCGCCATCCCCCGAGATCCCGCCGATCTGGACTATGAGGAGCTCGATCTGGAGAGAATTCGGACCGGCTATCTGAACGGCCGTCTCCGGCATATCGGGCTGGTGGGACCGGAGGACCTGACGGCCGCGGAGGTATGCTATCTCGCCGAGGAGACCGGCGTGAGCGAGGAGAGATGTCGAGCGCTTCTCCACGCCTCCATGGTCAGATGAGCGCAAGGAACGGGACGTGAGAATGAAGACCGACCAGATTGATATCGACGTGGCAAGGGAGTCGAGCACCGAGTCCGGCGAGGAGCAGGCCGGCGCACCCGCTCTTTCAGGACCGTCCGGCGAGGAGGTATTGGGAACCCGCATCAGGCAACGACGACTCGATCTCCGCTTGACTCAAAGCGACATCGCTTCATCCGCAGGCCTCACGAAGAGCTTTGTGAGCCAGATAGAGCGAGGCGTCACCGCTCCCTCCATCTCCACCCTGCGCGGGATCGCGAAAGCGCTCGACGTCTCCCTCTTCTACTTCTTCCAGGAGAGCAACTCGGATCACACAGTGGTCCGCCGGCATCAACGGGCCTCCGTGCGCAATCCGGGAGCCAATGTCTACTACGAGCTCTTGACGCCCGATCTGCGGCGCAACATCCAGATGATCTGGCTGCACATGGAGCCGGGACAGGTCACGAGCGACGTGCCGCGCGCACACGACGGCGAGGAGTGCGCGGTGGTCCTGGAGGGAACGGTGGAGGTGGAGATCGGTGGCATCGTCCACACCCTCTACGAAGGCGACAGCATCAGCTTCGACTCCGGGCAACCACACCGCACCCGCAACGTGGGCTCCGGACCGGCCACGATCATCAGCGCGGTCACGCCACCCTCGTTCTGACGCTCGCCGCGCGGCTAGAACACCCGATCCGGCCGCGCCCCGCTCGCCTCCCGCTGTTGGGCCACGTTGTTGAGGGCCCGTATGTAGGCCTTGGCCGAGGCCTCCATCACGTCGATGCTGACGGCCTGCCCGGCGTAGGTCTTGCCGTCGACCTCCACCACCACCCTCACCTCGCCTAGGGAGTCCTTGCCCGAGGTCACCGAGCGCACCCGGTAGTCGAGCAGCTTGCCGGTGATGCCCACGGCGTTGTCGATGGCCCGGAAGATGGATTCCACCGAGCCGCCGCTGAAGGCCTTTCCCCGGCGCGGCTGGCCGCCCCTGAAAACCTCCACCTGGCTGGTGGGGATGATCTCCGAGCCGGCGCTCACGTAGAAGCGGGTCAGGCTGTAGATGTCTTCACGCTCCCGGATCTCCTCGGTGGCCAGAGCCTCCAGGTCGAGGGCGGTCACCTGCTTCTTCTTGTCGGCAACCTCCTTGAAGCGGCGGAAGGCCTCATCGAGCTCGGCACCGGTCAGGTGGATCCCAAGCTCGGCCAGATGGGCTCTCAGCGCGTGGCGGCCGGAGTGCTTGCCGAGCACGATGTCCGACTCGCCCAGGCCGATGTCCCGGGCGCGCATGATCTCGTAGGTGGTGCGCTCCTTGAGCACGCCGTCCTGGTGGATGCCCGACTCGTGGGCGAAGGCGTTCTTGCCCACGACGGCCTTGTTGGGCTGCACCTGGTAGCCGGTCAGGTTGGAGACCATGCGGCTGGTGCGGGCGATCTCGGTGGTGTTCAGGTTCACCGGGCGCTGCATGATGTCTTGGCGGGTGACCAGGGCCATGGCCACCTCCTCGATGGCGGCGTTGCCGGCCCGCTCGCCCAGGCCGTTCACGGCCACCTCCACCTGGGTAGCCCCCCGCTCCACCGCGGCCAGGGAGTTGGCCACGGCCAGCCCCAGGTCGTTGTGGCAGTGCACCGACACCACCACGCCGGCCAGGCCGGGGGCCTTCTCGTAGAGCGTGTCGATCAGGGCGGAGAACTCGCTCGGAAGCGTATACCCTACAGTATCGGGAATGTTGATGGTGGTGGCGCCCGCCTCGATGGCGGTTTGCAGCACCTCGGCCAGGAAGTCCACGTCGGAGCGGGTGGCGTCCATGGCCGAGAACTCCACCTCACCCGGGCAGAGCGAGACGCACAGCCCCACCAGTTCCGTGGTGATGGCGATCACCTCGGGCCGGCTCTTCTTGATCTGGTGCTGCAGGTGGATGTCGGAGGTGGAGATGAAGGTGTGGATGCGGGGGCGCTCGGCGTCCTTGATGGCCTCCCAGCAGGTATGGATGTCGCTCTCGACGCAACGGGCCAGGCCACAGATCACCGCCCCTTTCACCTCGCGGGCGATGGCCTGCACCGCCTCGAAATCACCCGGGCTGGTGGCCGGAAAGCCGGCCTCGATGACGTCCACCCCAAGGCGCACCAGCTGGTGAGCGATCTCCAGCTTCTCGGCCATGTTCAGGCTGATGCCCGGCGACTGCTCTCCATCGCGCAAGGTGGTATCGAAGAAAACGACGGGTTTCCCCAGATTGCGACGCGCGGCGGACATGACTCTCCCCTCTGTGGACTCGAACAGCTTCGAACGTGACGTGCCGGAAGGCGCCGGCTTCGCGTGACTTCTCCCCCTACCGGGGGAGCAGAAGCAGGAGGGAAAGGAGCAGGGCCAGGCGGAGAGTGCGCGGCAAGGCGGGACGCCGAGAGGTTCCCGTGCCGGTGGTGCCGCGGATGTTCGCTGCCTGTTGCATGGGCGACAGTGTAATGCACGACCGGGCGGGAAGCAAGCGCCCGGGCTCGGCGAGGGCGCCGGAAGCCATGCGAAATACGCAGGTACGAGGTGGCAGGAAGACTTGCACTCTTTCACGATATTGGGTCGGGTTCCTGGCGCCGTCGGCCGCTGGATCATGGGCGCTCTGAGGAGCCTTGGTCAGGCGCAGAGATCGACTCGACGCAGGAGCGGCCGTGGGCTTCAGCGAGGACAGGTGGATCCGGAGCGAAGCCCCTTGCACATGAACGTGCGCGTGCGAGGTCCGAGGTTTCGTCACCGTTTGATCCCATGTCAGTTGCGTCAGGGCTTGAACACGTTCGTCAACCGAGACGAGGAGCTCTCCGCGCTCGGGCGTTGGGGGTCGGGCCGGGGGAGATGACTTGCCCCGGTCTGGGGCCGGCGCCGCGTGGGCAAGACCATGCTCATTCAGCGCTTTAGTGCGGGGAAGGAAGACCATCTTCCAAACCGCCCCGGCCGGGCCACCGGCGACGAACTGAGGGTTCTTTCCGCCGCCGCCCTCCCTGTGCTGCAAGGGGGTCTCCGAGATCTCGCCGCCCGCCCTTTCGCCGGCTGGGACGACGTCCTCGACACCTGTGCTGCCGCCGCGCAAGACGATCCGGTCCTTCTTGCGGTTCCGCCGTCCGCACGATGCAGGCTGGGCAGGAGGAGCGCGCCCCTCTTTCCGGCCGCTTCGACCTGTCGATGCAGGTCCATCCATCCCGGCCCCAGGAAGCCGCACTCATGCTTCCCCATCTCTCCCCAAAGGAGCGTGCCTTGGTGTGGGGTCTCTTGGGGGGTACGCCCCTTTATCTGTCCTGGTGGGATGAGCAGCAGTCGGTGCGCGCGAACCTCAGACGTCTCTTCTGCGAGCCAGGCGCTCCGCTTCTGACCGAGGGTCAGCTGTTGCTGGCCACGGAGGCGGAGGTAGGCGGGTTGGGCGGCCTGGTCCTTCGGGCCATCGCCGCAGGAAGGGCAGGAATCCTTTCCGCACGCGCAGGCGGGTCTACGGCATGGTCGACAACTACCTTGCCGTCTGGTTGCGGACGGTCAACCGTTACCGGGCCGAGATCGACGCGGTGGCGCTCGCCGGGCGCTCCCGGGAAGCCGTTCTTGCCGGAGAGGCGCAATGGGCCCGGTGTGTGTCCAGGCCCCGGCTCTTGCGGGACCCGGAGCGTAAAGCGCAACTACTGCCTAGGCGCCGGAGCGACCTGATGTTCGCGCTCTCTGCCCGCGTGGAGGTACGACTCCAAGAGCAACCAGGTGTCCACGAGAGCTGTCAACTCCACTCCTCCTGCCGGACAGCGGTATCGCAGGGGAGCTAACCGACTACCCCCTCTCAAGAATAGCAGCCATTCGGGATTCCACACACGTTTAATGGTGGAATGCAGGGATTCTCCCCTGGCGCTGAGTGTGGCATGAAGTTAAGGTACTACCACTTCATGTCAAAGCCTCTGGGGGGACAAAGCTGGAGGCGCCTCATCCTTCCCCGGAGGCCGTCGTTGAAAGGGGGGCTCGATGAGTAGTGCGTCGATCGATCCCGATTGGAGAAAAAGGAAGAACGCAATCTTCTGGGTGCTCTGGGTGCTCCTGTGGACACTCACGTGGTTCCCGCCGCTTGTGAGCTGGCTCAACAGCAAAGGGTCCTCCTGGTCGCCGATCATGATCTGGGTCCTGGCCATGATACTCGGGCAGATCGTCGTGATCTGGATCCACTTCTTCGTGGAATCTCGCAGCGGCGAGCTGGACGACACCGTGGCCGCCGTTGACTGGGGCAAGCTTGGAGGTAGGCCCGAGTCCTCGGAGATGTTCCGCAGTGGAGCACCTGGCCGCGTTCGCGGCGCGGTGGAAATCGGAGCCACCACCGCATCTCGAGCGTAAGACACGTCGTTCGCCATCATCACTGGGGGAAGGTAATGCAAGACATCATCCGAGCGGAGAATTTTAGTATCATTCCGCTCATTGTTCTGGGGGCCATGATCGCGGTCAACTTCTGGGTGGTGCGCAGGGACCTAGGGGTGGAAACCTACGAGGAGTTCGCCACCGCCAACCGATCGGTGGGGTTCATCGGCGTGGCCCTGGCCATCTACACGACCTGGTACGTGGGCGCTATCTACACCGCCTGGGCCGGCTTTGCCGTCGGCCTGGGGTTCATAGCGTTCTACACTCTCGTCTACGGAACCTTCGGGCTCGTGACAATGATGCTGATCGGGCGCAAGACCTTTCTCTGGGGCAAGAAGTATGGATGCCAGACGCAGGCCGACCTCATGGGCCTGCGCTACCAGTCGAAGACCCTCAAGGTCAGCCTGGGAGTGGCCGGTATCCTGTTCTCCATTCCCTGGCTCTTTATGGAGTTCGTGACCCTGGGGATCGCGTTCGAGTGGGCCTCATACGGGCGGGTGCCGGCCTGGGTGGGCATCCTGATCGGCGTGAGCATCGTCGGCTTCTATATCGGGCTGGGCGGGATGAAAGCCGCAATCACGGCGTCCATCTTCCAGGGTGGCTTCCAGTTCATCGCCGGCGTGGCACTCATGACTTACCTGATCTTCAAGCTTTGGGGGAGCTTTGGCGGCCTTTTCGGCGCCATCCAGACCCAGGAGCCGGCCCTGCTCACCTATCCAGGGCCCGGGGCGACCTTCCCGGTGCCCTTCTGGACGTCGATCATCATCACGAGCTCGCTGGGTAACTTCATGTGGCCCTGGGTCTTCAACAAGATCATCACCGCCGATAGTATCCGGTCCATCAAATTCGCCGGGTTGGGGGCACCGATCCTAGGTGCCATCACTTGGACCCTCTTCGTGTGGCTGGGAATGGGAAGCCACCTCTACCAGGAGGGAGCGGCCGACCCCCAACAAGCCTACTTCTTCATCCACAGACTGGGCGGGCCAACGGTGCTGGGGTTCTTTGTGGCGGTGGTGGTGGCTACGAACATCTCGACTGTGGCGGCGATCATCCAGGCTATCTCCACACATATCACCGTCGACATCGCGGAGGTCTTCGATCGGCGCATCAGCGACAAGGGGGCCATTCGCCTGTCGCGGGCGGTGGTCGTCGCCTCGTGTGTGGTGGCCTTCGGAATGAGTGTTCTTCTCAGCCTGGACAAGCTCATCTTCTGGGCGCTCTTCACGTACCAAGGAATGGTGCTTTTCTGGCCCATCGTGGTGCTGGGCATGTGGTGGAAGCGGGCTAATGCCGCGGGAGCCCTGGTGGGTCTGTTTGGCGGCATCGGGCTCTCCTGGGTCTTGACGCTGCTGAAGCCCGGGTTCCTGGGAACTTGGGGCTGGACCGAAGGCATGTACGCTTCAGCCTTCACGTTCATCGTGATGCTCATCTTCGGCCTTGCCAAGAAACCGGAGCCGTATGTTGACCATCTCTTCGACGATCTCAACCCGGAGCCGTACCCCCTCGTGGGAGAGGCCCTTCCAACCGGCGCGACATCGTAAGGCTTCCGGCTGCCGCGGCCTGTCGCCCGCCGCCAATTGCGCCGTGCGACAGGCCGCCAAGGCCCAGAGCTGCCAGCCCACACGAAACTGAAGAGAGTAGTAAATAGCGGAAGGGAGGGTGAAGATGCCTCAGGCGGTCCCCAAGGAGCATGAAGTCCTCGTTGGAGTCGATGGGCGGATTCTCCAAGACGAGGTGAAGCCGCTTGTTGATGCAGAGATTATCGAGGAACACCGGCGGAACCCGATCGGCTTCCACACCGACGAGCTCGAAAGGGTCCTGATCTATCTCCGCAAGCACCAGCTGCAACAGGAAGGGAAGCTCGTCATCGTGTGCACGAAGCCTCACAAGGAATGGTGCATAGGTGTGCTCTCCGGCGTGCGTGGCATCCCGCCAACCATTCTGAGAGATCAGGTGTTCTCATCGCGGGAGGAAGCCGAACACGGGATCTTCTTGAAGCGGATCAAGGACTTGGGACTCGTGTGACACCTCTGAGCGAGTAGAGAAGCAAGTCTAACTCTCGGCTTCAAAGGAGCATTGAAGATGACCGTGGTAGGTTATAGCGACAAACTCAGCGCCTTTCCCGGCGAGAAGATCAAGTTCATGGTCAGCTGCGACTCGGTCGAGTATCAGGCCGATATAGTCAAGCTCATTCACGGCGACACGAACCCAGACGGGCCCGGATTCAAGGAGGAGTTTGTCCAGACGGGCGCTTCTGGTCGGTATCCCGGGCACCAGCAGGAGATTCACAGCGGCTCCTACGTTGTGGTGCAGGACAGCGCTGGTTTCCAGGGCCTCGATGCCTTCGCACTGCAGGCCTACATCTGGCCCACCACTCCGGCCAAGGGGCCGCAGGGCGAGATGAAGTGGTGCAGCAGCACCGGCTGGTGCATGTCGGCGAACGGCGTGAGCAAGGGTGCTCAGGGCATTATCACCAAGTGGAACGCCGCCAGCCGTTCCGGCTATGCCCTGGTTGCCGACGAGGACGGGTGCGTGGCACTCTGGTTGGGGGATGGCAACGGCGGCGTGGCTAAGATCAGCTCGAGAGCACCCCTGCTGGCCAAGTGCTGGTACTTCGTCAGCACCTCGTACGATCGCGGCCGAGTCGTCATCCAACAAGAACCCATCGTGGGACCAGCCAACGGCCGCTTCTCCCTTCCGTACCCGCTAGACGGCACCACGGCCAGGGTCGAGCAGACGACGACCGTCCGTCCTTCGGGGGCCCCGGGCACGCCCCTTCTCATTGCCGGTTGGGTCGAGCTCATCGAGAACGGCATGCTGGTGCAGGGCGGCAAGTACAACGGCAAGATCGACCGACCCCGCCTGACCAGTCGCCCGCTAGCGCGGGACGAGATGGACGCCCCGCAGGGTCCGCATGTCATCGCCGCCTGGGACTTCGCCCACGGCATCACCCGAAAGGGCGTGGCCACCAAGAAGGCCACCGACTTGTCGGCAAACGGCCTGCACGGGTGCATCGTCAATCAACCGGCCCGGGCAGTCACCGGGTACAACTGGACCTCCCAAGACATGTGCTTCGTGCACGCGCCCGAGCAGTACGGCGCCATCCACTTCCACGACGACGACGTAGCCGATGCCGGTTGGGAAGTAGACTTCGAGCTGACCGTCCCCGACAGTATAAGGAGCGGCCTCTACGCAGCGCGCCTGCGCGCGGGCGAAGACGAAGATGAGGATTACATCCCCTTCTACGTGCGGCCCAAGCGCGGGCAAGAAGCTAAAATCGCCTTCCTGGCGCCCACAGCTTCGTACATGGCTTACGCAAACGATCACCTCACTACCAATGCTGCTCTGGCCGAGCTGCTTGTCGCGCGCACGCCGGTGATGGGGGCAAACGACCTTTTCCTGGCGGAGCACCGCGAGTACGGCCTCTCGACCTACGATACTCACTCAGACGGCAGCGGGGTCTGCTACTCTTCGCGCCTGCGGCCCATCCTGAACATGAGGCCCAAGTATCGGCACTGGTTGTCGCCCTCTTTGTGGCAGTTCAATGCCGATTTGCACCTGATCGACTGGCTCACTGAAATGGGCTATGAGTTCGACGTGGTCACCGATCAGGACCTCAACCTGGAGGGCGTGGACCTCATCAAGCCATACAAAGTCGTTCTTACCGGGTCGCATCCGGAGTACTACTCCAACCAGATGTTGGACGCCGTGGAAGCCTACCAGCGGGGTGGTGGGCGCTTCATGTACATGGGGGCCAACGGTTTCTATTGGGTGGTCTCCTACGATCCCAACGACCCGAACATCATCGAGGTGCGCAAGGGAGACGGCTCAAACGCCTGGAAGGCACTACCCGGCGAGAGACATCTGAGCTTCAACGGCGAGTACGGGACACTCTGGCGGCACCGCAACCGGGCGCCCCAGAAGATCGCCGGCACAGGGTTCGTGGCCGAGGGCTTCGACATCTCGTCGTACTACCGGCGTAACCCCGACAGCTTCGATCCCCGCGCGGCCTGGATCTTCGAGGGCATCGGCGAGGATGAGCTCATCGGCGATTTCGGCCTTGTTGGCGGAGGCGCAGCCGGACTGGAGCTCGACATCTACGATCAGGAACTCGGATCTCCGCCGCACGCCCTGGTGTTGGCCTCGTCGGAGAAGCACACCGACATATACCTTGAGGTGTTAGAAGAGCTGTTTTTCAATGTTCCCGGCATGAGCGGCACCCAGAACGCCCGAGTGCGCGCCGACATCGTCTACTACACGACGCCCAACGGAGGCGCGGTGTTCTCGCTAAGCTCCATTGCCTTCTGTGGCAGTCTCTCCCACAACAACTACGACAACAATTGCTCGCGCATGATCGCCAACGTGGTAAATCGGTTCCTCCTTGACGAGGCGCCGCCTTCCACGGCAGAGGCGGCTGCGGTAGTGGCACGCTGAGCGTGGACGGGACGGTGCGTCGTGTGCACAGATGAGCGAAAGACCTTCGCGGGCATGCTGCAGACCTTGAACGGCTTTCGGCCTGGAACGCTGGAAGGCAGGTATGTCATCGTCTGCACAAGACCGGGTCGAGAATGGCGAGTGGCGCAGCTGAGCACCAGGGAGGGCGCGCCCCTCGACTATGTCGGGGGCCAGATCTTCGGCTCTGTGGGGGCGGCCCAGCAGGCGGTTGCAGAGCTGCAGGCCGTCCGGCGAGTGGCCTAGAAAACGGGGGTGAGTCTGGTGGGACAGACGGCCAGGAGCGCGCGAGCTGACAGGACGCGAGCAAAGCGGCGCAGGACCCGCATCGCGCCCGTCCCTTCCCCTCAGCTCATCGCGAAACGATCGCGGACGGTTCTCGCGGCCCCAGTGGCCGCGGGAGCCGTTCTCGGCCTTGCGGGGTGGGTCAGCACAAAGGGCGGGGTGACGCTCCTGCCGGACCCAATCCGGATGATAGTCCTTGGGGGCTGGCCCTGGTCTTCTTAGCGCAACCCCTGTTCGTGGACTACCTGGTCCGGGGAATGTCGGCAACCCACGGATGTCACGAGCTCAGGTCGAGCGATCTTTCGTGGTTACACCAGCCATGTCGGCGGTCACGCCCGGCCTGTTCGGGCTAGCCGCCGCTTCGGTCACAGGCGTCCGGGAAGCCGCGCTTGTCTTTGCCTTGATCGGCATCCTCAACGGCTACATCTACGCTCGGCGTGAGCGAGCGTGGCACCTGCTGCTGCGGGATGGGGAATGAGCACCTGGATCTGTGCAGCAATCCAAGACATGCGAGACCAACACAAGCAACCCGAGAGGAGCTCCCTGTGAGAACGCTCACCCTTAGCGATATCCCCGTCGTAGGCATACTGAGCTACATGGGCTTCATGTTTCTATGCGTGGCCTTCGTCTTCCTGGACAACCGGCTGAGGAAAAACAGAAAGCCGGGGAAACCCGCCGCACAGCCCAAGCCCACCGTGCAGGACCTCAAGGCCTATCAGCGACTCTCCTTCTTACCCCGGCGCCGAACTTCGGCTGGCACGCCTGGTGAAGACGAGGGGCACAGAGGCGCTGCGCCCCGGGGCGCGGCCCGGCTCGCCTACCTCGTGCGCGCCGCGGCTTATCCCCGAGTGCGCCAATTGTGCCGACCGGCCACAAAGAAGCTCATCTACCTTGTGGGCGGGGGCGCCAGCGCCATAGTGCTGCTCTACTGGACGGCGACCCTGAGTCTGCGCGAGGGGCGGTGGCTGGCTCTGCCTCTCCTGGGCCTGATGTTGTGGAACCTAGTCCGCCACCGACACATGCTGCGCCTGTCTGATCCCCAACCGGTCTATCTGCAGCCTCGACCTGGCCAGCCGCTCTTCTGGGCGCAGCAGGTGATCTTCGCCGCCGTTGCCGGTTTCCTGGTCCACTTGGTGTTCGGAACGTTCGACATGTTCCTGGCTGTACTCTGGTTCCTAGTGGGAGCGAACACCCTCTACGCCACTACGGTTTCTTGGATTTTCGTGGAGCCGAGAACCCAAGAGGTCGGAAAGGAAGGATGACGGTGCGGCAAATTCTCTACGCCATGCAGTTCAAGGGCAGCGTCACACCTGCCGGGGAGAACGCTGTCAGGGCCGTAACCAGCTCTCCAAGCACGGCCATCCGCTCGGTGATGGGAGACGTGGGGCTCGGCTCCGCCATCGAGTCCATCCCGGGAAAGGAAGCCACCCTTGAGTCAGTCGTGCAGTTCGCCTCCGAAACCAGCTTCGAAGAGAGCGGGGCCATCACCTTTGGGGACAGTCAGCACACCCTCACGTTTAGTACCGTGGGGCAGGGCTACCTCGGGCCGAGCCCGCAGGAAGGAGTCTCGCACGGAGGCGTAGTCTGGCGCCTCGAATCGGGAACCGGTCAGTTCGAGGGCGCCTGCGGGCTGATCACCTCAAACTTCACTGTCGCGAGCGACGGTGGGGTGGTCGACAATCAGTTCGGCGTCATGTACGTGCCTTAGTCCGAGCTGAATCCGTTCGGCGTCATCACATGCGAGAGCCCGGGGACCAAGGAGATATCCGGGCCGGCACGCGAAAGGAGAGGGAGATGACCTACAAGAGAATACTCCTCGCGACAGATGGTTCAGACCACGCCAGACGCGCCGCCCAGGAGGCTGTTCAACTGGCCCAAAGTCTGGGAGCCGAGGTCACCGTGCTTTCAGTGGCGATCGTGCACCCCATGTACGGGGGCATTCACCTAGGCCCTGCCGGAGCAAAGGCGCTCGAAGAGCACGCCGAGCATTCGGCCGAGTTAGCCGCGGAGGACACCTCCTCCGTGCTGGCCCAGAAGGGTGTGCCTGCTAAGGCGATTGCTACGGTTACCCATCACGGCAAGCCAGCGGAGGCGATCCTCAAGACGGCGGAAGAGATTGGAGCTGACCTCATCGTGATGGGCAGCCGCGGCCTGGGGCGGGCCTCCTCGGTCGTGATGGGCAGCACGAGCCAGGGCGTAATTCACGAAGCCTCGATACCGGTCCTGGTAGTCCACTGAGATAGGAGCTTGACCCTTGGCCACTCGCAACGCGCCCGTTGACCCGGCGTTTTCAGTCCCCCCCGATTTCCAGAAGCGGGCCTACGTCGCGAGCATGGAGCAGTACCAGGAGATGTACCGCCGCTCCCTAGAGGACCCCGATGCCTTCTGGAGTGAGGTGGCCGAACGCATCACCTGGTCTAAGAAGTGGCACACGGTCCAGAACCACGACTTCGCCCGGGCCAAGATCGGCTGGTTCGAGGGCGGCCGCCTCAACCTCGCCTACAACTGCTTAGACCGCCACCTGGGGACCGAGGTGGCCGACAAGGTGGCCTACTATTGGGAGGGCGACTCCCCCGGGGAGAGCCGCACCATCACCTACCGCCAGCTCTATGAGGAGGTGGCCCGCTTCGCCAACGTGCTGCGCAAGAAGGGCGTCCGCAAGGGTGACCGGGTCACCATCTACCTGCCCATGATCCCGGAGCTGCCCATCGCCATGCTGGCCTGCGCCCGCCTGGGGGCCATCCACAGCGTGGTCTTCGGTGGCTTTTCGGCCGACTCTTTGCGCGACCGCATCTTAGACTGCGAATCGAGCCTCCTCGTCACGGCCGACGGCGGCCGGCGGGGGGAAAGACCGTGCCCCTAAAGGCGGCCGCCGATGAGGCCCTTTCGGCCTGCCCCAGCGTGACCTGCGCGATCGTGGTCAACCACAGCGGCCTTAGGGACATAGGCTGGGTGGCGGACCGGGACTGCTGGTACCACGAGGAGATGGCCGCCTGCGACATCAGCACCGATTCGCCCTGCGCCGAGATGGAGGCCGAAGACCCGCTCTTCATCCTCTACACCTCGGGCTCCACCGGCAAGCCCAAGGGGGTTATGCACACCACCGCCGGCTACGCCGTCTACGTGAGCTACACCCACCAGCTGATCTTCGACTACCACCCCGAGGACGTCTTCTGGTGCACGGCCGATATCGGCTGGGTGACCGGGCACAGCTACATCGTCTACGGCCCCCTGGCCAACGGGGCCACCTCGGTCCTGTTTGAAGGGGTGCCGAGCTACCCGGCTTGTGACCGCTTCTGGGAGGTGGTAGAGAAGTACCAGGTGAACACCTTCTACACCGCCCCCACCGCCTTAAGAGCCATCGCCCGCGAGGGCGACCACTGGGTCAGAAGACACGACCTCTCCTCCCTGCGCCTCCTAGGCACGGTGGGCGAGCCCATCAACCCCGAGGTGTGGCTCTGGTACTTTAGCGTGGTGGGCGGGGGCCGCTGCCCCATCGTGGACACCTGGTGGCAGACCGAGACCGGGGGCATCCTCATCACCCCCTTTGCCCGGGGCCATGAAGATCAAGCCCGGCTCGGCCAGCCTGCCCTTCTTCGGGGTGGAGCCCGTGCTCCTGGACGCCGACGGCCAAGAGGTGGTGGGTCCGGGGGTGGGCAACCTCTGCCTGCGCCGGCCCTGGCCCGGGCAGATGCGGGCCGTCTACGGCGACCCGGACCGCTTCTTTGCCACCTACTTCACGCAGTACCCGGGCCTCTACTTCACCGGGGACGGCTGCCGCCGGGACGAGGACGGCTACTACTGGATCACCGGCCGGGTGGACGACGTCATCAACGTCTCCGGCCACCGCTTAGGCACGGCCGAGGTGGAGTCGGCTCTGGTGAGCCACCAGGCCGTGGCCGAGGCGGCCGTGGTGGGCATGCCCCACGAGATCAAAGGCCAGGGCATCTACGCCTACGTCACCTTGAACGTGGGCATCGAGCCCTCCGCCGAGCTTGAGAGGGAGCTTCGGGCCCACGTACGCACGCAGATCGGCCCCATCGCCACCCCCGACCGCATCCAGTGGGCTCCGGGCCTGCCCAAGACCAGAAGCGGCAAGATCATGCGCCGCATCTTAAAGAAGATCGCCGCCAACGAGCTGGGCGACCTGGGCGACACCTCCACCCTGGCCGACCCCACGGTGGTGGAGCACTTGGTGGAGAACCGGGCCGTGTAGGTGGCGTCGCGTAAGTCACGATTGACACGTAATGGGTTTGTGGTAGTATAATTAACTGCGTTCTTTTCGTGCCCGTAGCTCAGAGAAACAGCGCGCAGGGCGAATGCTCGTTGGGGGACGAGGATGGCCCCTTTGGGGTCGTAACCTGCGGGGCGCACGTGGTTGTTCGTCAGCACCGTGCCCTTTTGGCTAGGCGGCCGGTACTGAGTGTGTTCGCTGGGCGACCGTCTCCCTTGAGATACCGTCACCCGCATTGCATCACGTGCCGATTTGCTTCAGGCGGGGCGCTGGCACTCCAAGGGGGGATGTAAGCATGGAAGGCAACACGCCGGCGGACCGGGATTGCCTCAGCCACCCGTCGGGTACCCCAGCCAACGACCAGGGAGGCTTCTCGCGGGACATGGCTACTGAGGCCGCTGACCTGTTCAGGGTTCTCAGTGACCCCACGCGCGTTCTCATCGTGCTAGCGCTAGCCGCGGCGGGAGAACTGTGCGTAACTGATCTGGCCGGCGCCGTGGGAATGACGGCGCCGGCGGTATGTCATCATCTGCAGATCCTTCGTCACCTTGGTCTCGTCCGCTCCTCCCGCAAGGGACGCAACGTCTACTACAGGGTTGACCAAAGTCGGTTCCAGCAGCGGCTGTATGGTTCCTTGGGGCGCATGCGAATCGCCGGCGGGGCGGACTCGTCCCAGCGGGATCGCCCCATCCGGATCGGATCCACCTTTCCCCTCACCGGCTTCGCCGCCCCGGACGGCCTAGAGCAGAAGCGAGCCATGACTGTGGCGATCGAGCAGTGGAACTCGCGCGGAGGAGTGCAAGGGCGCCTCATCGAGCACGTCTATCTCGATGTGGGTGATATGTCTCCCAAGCGTATGGTCTCCACGTTCCAATCTCTTATACAAGACCATCATGTAGATGCAATAGTCAATGGATATCTACTCTATACAGGAAAAGAGTATGAGTTAGTAGCCAATAGTGGTATACCATACGTACATTCCAATACAAGCTCTATAAGTCAGAAGTTATATAGCACTGATCCAGAGCGCTTTTGGATGTGCTTTCAAGTAGATCCTTCAGAGCGCTTATACGCGTTAGGCTTTATTCGATTCATACAGTTCCTGGAACGTTCGGGAGCGTTTCGTGCCCGAAAAAAGGAGATCGCGATAATCGCTGGCTCCGACCCTTACTCCGAAACTATCGCTATCACACTACGGCAAACGATCAAGAGGATCGGCTGGGGGATTTCCATCTTCGAGAAGGTGAAATCCCCCTGTGATCGTTGGGCGCGGATCCTACGGAGAATAAGCGTTGAGCAGCCAGATGTCGTCTTTTTATCAGACATTGTCCTAGAAGACAACGTTACTTTCGTAAGTGATTTCCTTGAGAACCCAATTCCGGCTTTGCTTTATGGGCAGTATTCGCCCACTCTGAGGGAATACGTGGACTCCCTGGGACCAAGCGCAGAGGGAACGATTACCTCGACGGTGAATGGCGTGCTGCCGGGCGAGCTTGGGGACCAATATAGGACCACCTACGAGCAGCGGTGGGGTGTAGCTCCGGGCGCCAGCATCGGGGGGATCGTGTTTGATACGACCAACCTCTACCTAACAGCCGTGGCACTGGCTGGCGGCTCCGAGGATCGGCGCAGGGTCTGCGATTTGCTCCAAGGCTTGTGGGTGCGTGGCACAACCGGCGTTTGTCACTTCACGCGCGAACGTGTCGCGCCCAGCTTCCCCACCGAAACCCTCGATCCGTCGGCAGGCGTGCCTCACCTTTTCTTCCAGGTTCAAGAGGGGCGGCAGAGAATCCTGTACCCGCCCCCCTACGTGGAGACGCAATTCGTGCTGCCTCCGTGGTTCCAAGCTTGACCGCAGCCCAGGTGGCAAGACCCGGCGGCGGTAACAACGCAGTGATGTCTGTCCTCAGCAGGAAGTCTCAAGTTTGGGCCTGGCTCCTCCTTCCTCGGATTCCTAGCACTTGACGATCGGTCGGGCCGGCTTGCCGGCGATGGCTGGGCGGAGAGCTTGCCAGACTGCGTAGATGCCCCCATGCGCTTGCCACACATCTGTGGCGAGGAGCCGGACCACCACGAGGTTGCCCAGGCGAGTAACACCCGCCTCGGTCCCCTCCAGCTCTCCCAGCAGCTCGTGCACCTTGTCTTCAACGGCCATCGGTAGGTCGGGAGCATAGGCGCAGACCGTGCCCAAGTGTCGCCTGCCGTTCCACAACCGCTTCAGGGCGGCAACTTCCTCGGCCTGCTTGACCTGGAGGCGGTCAAGCACAGCCAGCTTGCCGTCGATGCGTACCTGCACTTCCGAGCGGAGGGCGGCAAAGGCGAAGGCCTCGCCCTCCCGGAAGTTGATGCGCCCGGCCGATATGAGATCCGACGCAAACAGGCGGGAGCTGGACCGTAGGTCGATGCGCGTCGCTCGAGCCACCCGACTCTGCGCGTACGGAATCACCTCATCGGGCAGATACTCCAACAGCGCGCCCTCGCCCAGGGTGACATCCACGGCATCTACGGAGGTTTGCCCGCTCTCGCAGCGGTAGAACTTGGTCGCCGCCGTTGTGGTGATCAGGAAGCGGGTTTCCGGTTCCGCCCAGACGTGCAGCTCGGCAGCGTCGCCCTCCACGAACCCCCCGGCCGAGTTGTGCAGGAGGAGAAACGGCTGGTCATCGTGATCCTGGTAGTGCACCCCTTGCCATTGGTAGGGAACACGTCGGCACATCGGATCGATCTCGGTCCGGTGGTTGCGCCGAAGCACCTTCAGGCGGAGGAAAGCGTGCTTTCCTATCACCCAGCTGGGGTCGGGGACGGCAGTGCTCACCGGCTTTGCCCCGCTCGCTCCGCCGTGAACAGGACCTCCCGCTCGATCCAGTCGATGACCTCCTCCACCCCTACCCCGGTCTTGAGGTTGGTGAAGAGGTAGGGTCGCTCCCCCGCATCAGGTGGGCGTCGCGATCCATCACGGCTAAATCGGCGCCCACACAGGGAGCGAGGTCGATCTTGTTGATGACGAGCAGGTCGGCCTTGGTGATCCCGGGCCCTCCTTTGCGGGGGATCTTGTCCCCGCCGGCCACGTCGATGACGTAAATGTGGGCGTCCACCAAATCGGGGCTGAAAGTGGCAGCCAAATTGTCCCCCCCGCTCTCCACGAAGATCAGCTCGAGATCCGGGTGCCGACTGCTCATTTCCTCGACGGCGTGCAGGTTCATGGAGACGTCCTCGCGGATGGCCGTGTGCGGGCAACCCCCTGTCTCGACACCTGTGATCCGGTCGGCGGGCAAGGATTGACTGCGCGCGAGGAACTCGGCGTCTTCTTTCGTGAAGATGTCATTCGTGACCGCGGCCACCGAGTACTGTGTGGACAGTCGCCGCGCGAGGACGTCGATGAGTGCGGTTTTCCCCGACCCAACCGGTCCTCCCACACCCAGGCGTACCGGCATGCGCATATTGATCCCCTTCCCCGTGACGACTACGAAATGCAGAGGCGCGAGTAGAGGCGCTCGTGGCGCATGGCGGCCAGATCGAGACACACCGTGGCTGCGCCAAGATCCGCAAGCTTCGTGTCCAAGGAGACCCGCGCACACCGCACCAGGTGCGGCCTTGACCGGGCCAAGATGCGATGCGTGTCCAGCTGTCCCAGCGGGATGAGACGCGCCGCCACAGCCACCACGTTACTGTAGCTGCCGAAGAGAAACGCAAGAACCGCTTGGGGCACCGAAACTCCTGCGTCCGCCGCCGCCACGCCGAAGGCCGTGGCATAGTGACCAACGCAGAGCCCCGCGCGCACCGCCTCTCCGTAAGCAGCGAGACGTTCGCCGCCAAAGGCGTCGCCAGCCGCTCGCAGAAACGCGTCCCCCATCTTCAGGCTCGCCTCACGCGATTCCCGGGCAAGCTTCAGGGCGGTGAGGGACTCGTCGAGCTCGGCCAGGGCAGCTTCTGGATCGTCACGGCCGCCAACCTCCACGCGCTCGGCGAGCGCCACTGCTGCCCCGTCCGCACGTGCAAGTCCGTAACGAACCCACTGCTGGACCGCGCTCTCCAGGCTCTCTGCGTCTCCGATCGCTCCCTCTTGAATCAGGGTCTCAAAGCCGCCGGAGTGGCTGAAGGAGCCCGTGGGAAACGAGGAACTTGCCACCTGGAGCAGGTAGAGCAGGCTGTATGGCTCACCCATGATGGTGCGATCCCGCAACGCTGTAGCGCTCCCCGACGAAGCCTCGCTCGGTCCGCCGGTACGGAACTCCGATTCGCCGCAGCACCTCCTCGGTCGCGGGGTCATACGGCGTCAGCAGGGAGTCCTCCAAGAAGCGAACGGACCGGTGCAGGTTGCCCAGCTGGTAGGCGGCGACCCCCCATGCCAGCGGGCCGACCGGCCGCACCTCGAGCACGTCCTCCGCCGCAGCCTGAATGACGACGGCGACGCCGTCCTCGACAAGGACGACGTCGCCGTCACTGAGCTCCACCCCATGGGGTAGGGAGATAACAAGCACCCGCCCCCCCTTAGTTTGCGCCCGCAGATGTGCCCGCTCGCGCTGGTCGGCCGTCAGCTCCAGGGGATCGATCTCCCCCACCATCTGCTCCAGGTCGGGGAGCCGCCCCAGAACACTCTCGACAACCAGCGCCCCCACCAGGCCTCCTAGCGCAGATAGAATAGCTGGGTGAGCGGGAGGGTCTTGGCCGGTTTGACCGTGATCCGCTCCCCGTCCATATAGACGTTGTAGGTTTCCGGGTCGATGTCCAGGTGCGGCATAACGTTGTTGTGCACCATGTCCCGCTTGGAGATGCTCCTGGTCCGTCTCACGGGCAGTAACGGCTGGCAGTTGATCTTGTCGGCCAGGCCCGCGTCAATGGCGGCCTGGGCCACGAAGGAAAACGCGGTGCGCCGCGGGTTGTGCCCGTAGTGCCCGTACTGCGGTCGGTACTTGAGCGGCTGGCCCGTCATCAGCGACCCGGCGGGATCGCCCATCGCCGCCCACGAGATGAAGCCGCCCTTGAGGGTCAGCTCGGGCTTGGCTATGAACAGCTCCGGGCGCCAGAACACGATGTCGGCCACCTTGCCCGGTGCCAGTGATCCCACGTAGTCACTCACACCGAAGCAGATGGCCGGGTTGATCGTGATCTTGGCTAGATAGCGCTTGATGCGGAAATTGTCATTGCCGGGACCATCGTCCGGCAGGCGCCCGTAGCGCACTTTGTTGGTAGCTGCGAGCTGGAAGGCCCGCTGGGCGCTCTCGGCGGCGCGGCCCACCCCCTGGCTGTCCGAGCCGATCATGCTGATCGCACCCGCGTCGTGTAGCACGTCCTCGGCGCGCATGGTCTCGGCCCGGGCCCTTCCCTGGATGAAGGCCATGTCCGAGGGCACGGCCTTGTTCAGGTTGTGGCAGGTGATGAGCATGTCGATCTCTTCGTCGTACGTGTTGATCGAGAAGGGGTTGGTGGGATTGGTGGAACTCGGCAGGATGTTGGGCTCGCCCACGCAGCGCATGATGTCCGGGGCGTTGCCGCCGCCGGCCCCCTCCGAGTGATACACGTGCATGACCCGACCGCCAATGGCCGCCAGGGTGTCCTCGTAGTAGCCGGTCTCGTTCAGGGTATCGGCGTGAATCTGCACCTGGAAGTCGTAGAGATCGGCTACCTCCATGCACCGGCGGATGGCAGCCGGCGAGGAAGACCAGTCCTCGTGGATCTTCAGCCCCGTTGCCCCCCCGAGAATCTGCTCCACCAGCGAGTCCGGGTCGGACGAGTTGCCTTTGCCGAGGTTGCCGAAGTTGAGAGGGATGTCGGCCATGGCCTCCAGCATGCGCTGCAGGTTCCAGGCCCCCGGGCATTCGATGCCCACCGTCTTGGGGCCGGAGCCGCCGCCAATGACGGTGGTGAAGCCGGCGCTTTCGTACTCGAAGAGCTGCTGCACCGAGTCGAAATGCGGGTGGATATCGAGGAAGCCCGGGGTGCAGATCCGCCCCTCCATGGAGAGGATGTCGGTGTTGGGCCCCACTATGAGGCCCGGGGTTATGTTCATGGTGTCGGGGTTGCCGGCCTTGCCGATGGCGACGATCTTGCCGTCGAGCACGCCGATGTCTCCCTTCACCACCCCCAGAATCGGGTCCATGATGACCACGTTCGTGATCACCATGTCCAAAGCTCCGTCGCTGCGCTTGAAGCGTGAGCACTGCCCCATGCCGTCACGAATGGTCTTGCCGCCCCCGAAGACCAGCTCGTCTCCGTAAGTCAGGTAGTCGTGCTCGATCTCGGCGACAAGACCGGTGTCGGCCAGATGGATTCTGTCCCCTGCGGTGGGGCCGTACTGGGCCGCGTAGTCCGGGCGGGAGATGGGCGCACTCATCGCTTGGACCCCCTCTTGGAACCCGAGGTTGCGTGCAGCTCGTCGGCCCGGGGCTTGTTGTCGGCCTTGTCGCACTCGAGACAGTAGCCCTGCTCCCGAAGTCGCTGCATGGCAACTTTCTTGGTCGTCTCACAACGCACAGAGCCGTTGGTAATGTCGTTCATGCCCATGGATACCTGGCGGCCGACAAAGGTGGTCAGCTGGCACTTGCGGCTCTGACCCGGCTCGAAGCGAAGTGCCGTTCCGCTGGGAATGTCGAGGCGATGGCCGAAGGCGGCCTCCCGGTCGAAGGCCATGGCCTTGTTGGCTTCCACCAGGTGATAGTGCGCCCCGATCTGGATTGGCCGGTCGCCGGTGTTGGTGAGAACCAGGGTTTTCGTCTCCCGGCCGACGTTGATCTCGACGGCCCCCTCGGCAAACTCAATCAGCCCGCACTTGGTGGACTCGCCGACATCGAAGGCCTCGGCGGGAACCACCGACGCCGGGATCTGTGGTAGAGACCACTCCATTACCCCCCCTTGTCGTTGCTTAGAAGGTCACTGGCGGATCGGGTTCATGACGGTCACAAGTTTGGTTCCGTCCGGGAAAAGGGCTTCTACTTGCACCAGCTTGATCATGTCCGGGACGCCCTCCATCACGTGCTTTCGCTCAAGTATGGCGGCGCCATACTCCATCATGTCCACGAGCATGGGGATGGAGCCCTCCCGCGCTCGCTCTAGGATTTCGTCGGATATCAGCGCGATAGCCTCCGGATAATTGAGCTTCACCCCCTCTCGAGACGACGCCGCGCCATCTCTGCGGCCACCCAGATTTGAATGCGTTCCTCTTCTCGAATGGTGAGATGCAAATCGACCCCCTTTCGACCCGGCTCGCGAACGAACCCCCCACGTTCGGCTCGACTGCTTCGGAGAGACTAGCAGTCTAGCCTCGGTCCTTGGCACGGGCAACACCGTTCACTAACATTACCAACATTCAGCAATGATTGAATTATCACACGAGCCAAAATCCAATTCTTGCAGCTGGCGAATGCAATGTGCATAAACACCCCGTGCAAGTGATTCTTAGTTCGAAACTATCTCTTACTGTTAATAGTTGGTATCCCTGTCGGCCACCGAATAATCTCCCAGGAGTGGCGTCAAGGAATTCCCCACCCCGCTCGTCGCCGACTTGTTGGATAACGTCCCCTCGTTGCTGGTGTATGACGGGGGTGGGACGATCGGCCAGGAGGACGTTCGCGGTGATAGACGTGGTGGAGCTCTTGAGGCACTGGTCTGCGGGGTGACGGTGAGGGCCGTAACCTTCTGCCAAGTAAGACCAGCTGCCTCGGCCCGGCGCAGGTACTCCCCCACGGTCAGGCGGGCAAGGCCCGCACTGCCTGCCACCTGGCGGGCGGCGAGCCCAAGAGCCCACTTGAGTCTCAGGACTTCTCGTGTCTTGCGCATAGACAGCCTCTCCGCCGACATCCCTCTCCTGAGTCTCGAGTGCGGATAGGAGGGTCGTGATCTCCTCTGCCCCGCTGCCGAAGGCGTAAACGAGGTCCACGTCCTCGACGAAGAGGCCGAGACCCAGCTTTACTACCTGCGCCGGGCCGGCGATCTGGCCCCCTTCTTCCGCGAGCAATGGCACGACACCGTGGGGAGCAAGCTGTGACCCCCGGAGACGTTCGCTTCCTCCTGGAGGCCCTGCTGGACTGGGTGCGTCGGCACCCTGAAAAGGTCGACGGCGCCTTGTAGAGGCCCCGGGCTGAGGCCTTGGCCGGGCATTACCTGGGGGGCGCGCCGTGGTCGAAGATATGCGGCATAGCCTGCATCGTGCGGACCGGGGGAACCGCAGAAGGACCGGATCGTCTTGCGCGGCGGCAGCACAGGGGTCGAGGACGTCGTCCCAGCCGGCGAAAGGGCGGGCGGCGAGATCTCGGAGACCCCCTTGCAGCACAGGGAGGGCGGCGGCGGAAAGAACCCTCAGTTCGTCGCCGGTGGGCCGGCCGGGGCGGTTTGGAAGATGGTCTTCCTTCCCCGCACTAAAGCGCTGAATGAGCATGGTCTTGCCCACGCGGCGCCGGCCCCAGACCGGGGCAAGTCATCTCCCCGGCCCGACCCCCAACGCCCGAGCGCGGAGAGCTCCTCGTCTCGGTTGACGAACGTGTTCAAGCCCTGACGCAACTGACATGGGATCAAACGGTGACGAAACCTCGGACCTCGCACGCGCACGTTCATGTGCAAGGGGCTTCGCTCCGGATCCACCTGTCCTCGCTGACAAGAATCAGAAGATGAGCGGTCAGGCCAACCGTGGCGAAGGGCCATCCTTGCGGATGGCCCTTCGCGCACAGCTGTCCAAAGCGCACGACCATCTAGACCAGTTCCGGGGACGCTCCTTCGGCCGCAATCACGCCTTCAGCGCGAATCGCCTTTTCGGCCGGGACCACCTTGTAGTCCCGGTTGGCGAGGAAGATTCCCAGGATCACGAGCTCGACCGCGGCAAAGAACAGGAAGGCCCAGGAAAAACTTCCGGTGCCGTTGATGATGGCTCCCATGGCGGCGGGCGCGACGAACGACGCCACGACTCCCATCACCTCGGCAAAGCCTCCCGCCGTTCCGACCATGGCCCGGCTGTACTTGTCACCGAGCATGCTGAAGATCGCTCCGCCGCTGAAGACCGCTACCCCACTGAGCAGGGCAAAGAGGACCAGCAGCAGGAAGCTCAGCTTGACAGCACCCGAGAGTGCGAACATCAGGGCGCTCACCATGGCGAGAAGCGCGGCAAGACGCATGGGAAGAATCCGCTTACGCACCGAGTCGCTGAATCGACCGCCGACCACGAGGAAAAACACCTGGCTCAGACCCATGAGCGTGCCGACGAGGGTGGCTTGCCCCACGCTGATGCCCTGCACTTCGAGAAAGCTCGGCACCACCCAGGTAGCGGTGCCCGAGATGGCGAAAGTGCACCCGAAGATGCCGAGTGCGGCTAGGTAGATCCAGCGCTGGCTCATCACGGTCCTGATCGTGCTGCCGAAAGTGACGTCTCGGGGCGGACGGTCGCCCCAGTCGATGCTGGGCAGTCCCAGATCGACCGTCCGGTTCTTGACCAAAGGCGGGACGACGACGCTGAGGATCAGGGTGAGTACGCCCAGTCCCCCGATGTAGAAACGCCAGCCGAAGGACTCAGCGATCGGGATACCGACGGCGAAGTCCGCGGTGATGGCCAAGCTGTAGGAGGCGAGGTACAAGCCCATTTGGGTGCCGCGCTTCTCGACCGGATACCACTCGGACAGGAGCTTGAGGCCGGCGACGAAGATGGCAGCGTCGAAGACACCACGCAGGCCGCGCATAGCCAGAGCCTGCGAGTACTCCTGCACGAACGCTCCGCCCACCATGGTGATGCCGCTTCCCAGCAGGCCGACGAACATGACCCGTCGCGGCAGGAATCTGTCAACCAGTGGCCCCCAAACGAGCATCGACGCGGCGTAGGTTATGGCAAACAGGCCCATGGCGAACCCGGCCCGCGCCGCATCGAGGTCCAGGTCCTTCATGATGAACGGCATGACAGCCGCATACGCGTACCAGTCGGCCGCCAGGAAGAAGATGCTAACGAAGGCGATGACGGTCACCCTGCGTTGGTAGCCCGAGAGCCGCTGACGTGCCGCGGCAGGAAGTTGTGAGAAGGTAACGCTCGATTCCATGGGTCCCCCCTTGCAGTGTATGCCTGGCTCCAATCGAAACCGTCGCCTGGCGTGTAAAGCTCCAGCCTGACGCGATCTTCCTGTTGCGCGAGGAGGGCCTCGGAGGCCCTCCTCGCGCGGGCTCTGGCTACGCGTCGGCTTTCTCTCCGGCAGACGCCGCTTTCGTCTCTGGTTGCGGTGCAGGTCCAGTCTGGTGGACGTGGCCCATCATCTGCTCGTACGGCTCCCAGAACAGCCGCTTCATCGATTCGTAGTCGCGCAAAGACGGGTCGGGCATCGGGTGCACGAACTTCGAGCCTTCGAACTTCTCGGAGGGCGGAGTGTAGACGCCCCGCTCCTGCAGGCGGCGGATGTTGTCGCGGAAGATCTCGTCCGCCTCGGCGTGGTGGTACGGAGCCTCGTGCAACCAAAGGTTCTTCGGGTGAATGGGCTCGTCGTACATGTGCTTGAAGATCTCGGTCCGCAGCTCCTTCATGAAGTTGCCGAAGAGCGACATCTCGCGGAACTGGCGCAGCTGCTCGATGTCGATGATCGCGGCGATAACGGTGTCGGCGCCGTCCACCGAGCGGGAGATGACGTTGCCCTGGTAGTCGCAGATGTGACCCATGCCGCCGGCAACGTCGAAGGGGTGCTCGAACATCGGGCTGAGGTAGTAGGGGCCGATGTTTGGCGCCAGCACGTAGCAATTGTTGAACATGGCGTGCGCCCGGTTCTGTAGCTCCCACGCGCCGTTGCCGGTCAAGGGCTGGGCCATACTCGGGCGATAGATCAGCTCGGCCCCGTTGAAGGCAAGCGCCCGCCCGGCTTCGGGATACATGCCATCGTTGCAGACCATGAGGCCGATGTTGCCGATATCGGGGCTACGGTAGACGGGATAGAAGGCGTCGATGCCTTCGCCGTACAGTTCCACCCAGCGATCATAGACGTCGTGGGGCATGCAGGAACGCTCTCTCGCGAAAACGTGGTTCTTCGCGTACTTGTGGACGACCTTCCCTTCAGGGGAGATGATGAAAGCGGTGTTGAAGAAGCGATCCTCACACACCTCCGGCCAGCGGGCCTTCGACTGGCCGATGATGTAGGTCTCGTACTGCTTCGCCAGCTCGCCCAGAAACTCGGTCTCCTCGCCGGGGATGTCGAGGTACAGCTCCCTCGCCGCCACCACGTGATCCATGTCGAAAGCTTCGTCGGTGAAGCCGGTGATGGCCCCTTCGGGAATGGCCAGAATCTTGATCGGGAAGTAAATGCTGGTAGTAAACATGGTGCCGTGGATCATGTTCGCGAGATGCCGCAGGTTCACCCAGCAGTCAGAACGCTTGCTGATGCCACGCACGGTCGTCGACAGACCTACCGCCGCGTAGGGAGCCACCCGTGGAGGTCGCTGTATGTCCGGCTTGGCCCGGCTCTTCGAGTTACCGTTCTCCGTCGCCATAGTTCCCCCCTTGTATGCACACCGCTACTTTGGCCTCGCGCTTTCGAGACTGAGCTCAGTCTACCGAGCGCCGGCGGGGGGATATATGGTGCTTTCGGGCAGTTCTGCGAACCCAGGCTGCGCCCGCCCAAAAGAATGACGCCAAGAAAGGCAGCTCACGCGGCGCGGGCGGTTGCGGGTGGCAATTGCGCGGCGGAAGATATACGATTCACCGCAGGAAAGGCGAACGGGCATCAAGACAGGATGTCCACGGGGGGAATATGAAAGCCTTGGGGGGCCTCCTTTCCGATCGGGGTTTGACGTCCTGCTTCAGTTCCTCGTCGCCGTCTACGAGAGCAGGAGCGTAGACGAGCTACGCGCCGGCTATCTATCCACCGTTTCGCTGCTCATCCGCGCCGACGCCTATGGCTTCTACTTCCTGGATCCGAGCAGCAAGAAGCCTCGATGGGTGGCTACCAAGGGAGCCAAAGAACGGTTCCTTGAACGCTACGAGGATGCAGGACGAGCATGTGATCCGCTTCTAGAGTACCTGTTTCGAACTCGGGAGCCCGTGCACAACAACCTGCTCTTCTCCGACCGTGAGTGGAGAAAACAACCGTTGCTCGAGATCATGTCGGTTCAGGGTTTCTCGCGTACCATGCAGGCGCCCGTGGTCATAGGTGAGCAGGTCGTCGGCACGCTGGACTTCGCTCGAGGCTCGGGCAGACCATCATTCACGGACAACGACATCCGCCGGGTCCGCGTGATCGCGCATCACACTGCCAAAGCCTTGGAGCGTGTCTTGAGCGAGGACGAGGAACGAAAGAATCGCGCTCTGGCGGAAGCAGCTCTGGAAACCGTGGGGATACCGATAGTGGTATCCGACTGCGAAGGCAGAATCATCTTCGCCAACTACGAGGCTGAGCAAATGGCCGGACTGGGGGCGGATCGAAGCGGGGGTGAATCGTTCAGTGAAGCCCTCCGCAGCCACATCGTGGAGCTTGATTCGCATCGGGTTGCCACAAACAGCGCCACGGTGGGTCGATCAGGCCCCAATGGGGTTGCATCCACAAGCATGATCCTTCGCTCAGCCTGGCTTGCTGACAAGACCGGCGTGCTCACGATTCTTTGCCCCGCGAACTCCGGACAGGACTTCGAGCACCTGGCTCATGTTCTTTCCCGGCGAGAGCGCGAAGTGCTTGAGCTGCTATCACAAGGCCTGCGGAACAAGCAGATCGCGGACGCGCTGCAAATCAGCGTCAACACCGTAAAACATCATCTCCGACGCATGTTCGACAAGATGCAGGTGGGCTCAAGATCTCATCTCCTCGCCCGGGCAGCGGGTGTGGGCGAGTCGAGCCCGGCCGAACATCTGTGAGCTGACCAGTGCGCCCGCGCGTGCCGGAAAGGCGGTCTGAAGTCGAGGGAGGTCGGCCCCGCGACCTCGCCCACGATGGCCAGACGCTCGTAGCCGCCTTTGCTACTCGACCTCCTTCGCCTCTCCCGTGGCGATGCTTTCGGATCGGAGAACCAGTTCCCTGCCAGCCATCCGGGCTTGCAGGGTGTTGATAAATGAGCGCTTCGCCGCCGGAGTGCGCTGGGCACGCGCAAGGCTAGGATGCAGGGAGCGCTCGTAGCAGCGCTACGGGCGCGACCGAAGACGACGCATGGCGCCGCCCAGTGCGCTCCGGGGGCCGATGTAGCATTTTTCAACACCCTCCTTGGCCAAACTCGCCGACGGAACCGGTGACGGCAAGAGGTAGACGCTCGCTTCCCCGGCTCCGTGTACTCCCCCCGGCGACGCGGGGTCGCGCCCGCGAGGCCCTACCCGAATAAGCGCGAGTTCCTCACCTCGATGAGCTCCGCCACGATGCTCACGGCAATCTCCTCGGGTAGGCGGGCATGGATGAAGAGCCCGATCGGCGAATGCACCTGCTGCAGCCGCTCGCGGGAGGCGCCTTGCGCCTCGAGGGCTTCGTAGGTGGTCTTGATCTTGGCGCGCGAGCCGACCATGCCGATGTAGGCCGCGCCGGTCTGCAGGGACTTCTCCAGGCACAGTCGGTCGTGCAGGTGCCCTCGCGTCACGATCACCACGAAGGAATTGTCGTCGATGGTGAGGCGATCGAAGGCCTCTTCGAACTCGCACACCAGCACCTCGTCGGCCTCGGGGAAACGCTCCGGGTCGGCGAACACGGGCCGGTCGTCAACCACCGTCACGTGGAAGTGCACCCGCTTGGCCAGGGGCACGATCTCCCCGGATAGATGACCCGCTCCGAACACGACCAGGGTGGCGGGGGCGGCCACTGATTCCAGCAGAAGGCGGGCGCCCTTCTCCGAGTCCTCGCGGGCGATCACGCGGGTAGCCGCCGGGGGCAGCTTCTTCCACTCGGCCCGCAGGGCGTCCACGGGTGCGGCTTCGGCGCCCGAGCCCACCGCCTGCCCGTCGGGGGTCAGGAGCACCTTGAAGGCTTCGGGGCCGCCCGGCGTGCCGTCCGCCGGAACGGTGGTGGCGAGCAGCGCCTGACCTTTGCTCCGTTGAGTCTCGACGATGCCCCGTACCACGGGCAGGCAGCCGGCGTCGAGGGGTTCGACCAGGATCTCCACGTTCCCGCCGCAGATGAGCCCGCTCTCAGCCATCTCGGCCGAGTTCAGCCGGAAGGCCAGCACTCGGGGCTCCCCCGCTGGCCATGGCCGCCCGGCCGGCGTCCCAGACCTCGGCCTCGACGCAGCCGCCGCCGATCGATCCGACCGTCGACCCGTCTTGCCGGATCAGCATCTTGGCGCCAAGAGAACCGGGCGCCGAGCCCCGCCTGGCCATGAGCGTGGCCAGGGCCAGCTTCTGACCCATCTCCAGCGTCTGCAGAACGTCTTCGTAGATCGCGCTCATCGTTGTCCTCCGCGTCAGCATCGGTGGGTCCCGACCGTATTTTCCCGGCCCCCGGCCGCCGTCCTCGTCCATCACTGGTCTACACGCGCTTCACTAGTCTACACGCGCTTCTCCAAGGGCACGTACTCGCACGCCGCCGGGCCGCAATACTGGCCCACGTAGTCGGAAAGGGGGCGATAGAGCTGAGGCTTCTCCGCGGCTTCGGCGAAGCGCTCCTCGATGACGTGGGCCGACCACCCGGCCACCCGGGCCGCAGCGAACACTGGGGTGAAGAGATCCCGGGGGATGCCCATGACGTGGTACAGCGAGGCCGAGTACATGTCGACGTTCGGGTAGATATCGCCGCCCTTGCGTTCCCGGAACGACCGCTGCGTCGCCTCCTGCACCCGGCGGGTGAGCTCGTACCATCGCGTGTCGCCCAACCGCTCTCCGGTCCGCCGCGACATCTCGCGCAAGATGACCGCCCGGGGGTCGTCGGTGTCGTAGACCGCGTGACCCATGCCCATGATGCGCTCGCCGGCCTCCAACCGGGAACGCACATACTCCTCGACCGCGTGAAGGTCGCCGATCTCCTGAAGCATTTCCATAACCTGGGCGTTCGCGCCCCCGTGGAGTTCCCCGGAGAGGGCTCCCAGGGCAGCCGAGATCGAGGCATAGAGGTGGGCCCTCGTACTGGCTACCGCCCGGGCCACGAAGGTCGAAGCGTTCATCGAGTGGTCGGCGTGAAGGATGAGGGCGACGTCGAGATCGCGGGCGAGAGCGGGATCGGGGTCGGACCCGTTCAACATGCGCAGGAAGTCGGCCGCGTGACCCAGATCGAAAGAGGATGGCACCGGGTCGAGGCCCTGGCGGATGCGATGCCAGGCGGCCGTCAGCGAGGCCATCTTGCCTGTCAGGTCGAGGGCACGGCGGCGCTCGGCGTCCCTTCCGGCCTCTCCCGGAGCGGGATCGGTCTCAGCCAGCGCCGCGCTGACGGCCTGCAGCACCTCGACGGGCTTTGTCCGCGGAGCAAAGGCGCGGAGCAATCCCACCGCCTCGGGGGAGAGCGATCGTCCCGCGGACAGGGCGTCGCGGAGGGAGGAGAGCTCGAGGCGTGTCGGCATGTCTCCCATGACGAGCAGGTGGACCACCTCCTCGTAGCATGAGCGCTCGGCCAGCACCTCGATGCTGTAGCCCCGATAGAGCAGTCTCCCGGCCTGCCCGTCGACGTCGCTGATCGCGGTGTCCGCTACCGTAACGCCCCGAAGGCCCACGTTCTTCGTGCTGACGCCTCTCGCGACCGGTTCCCTGCCACCTGCCATGATCTCCCCCAGGCTCGCCATCGCTCACGTGTCGTCCGCCGGCCTTGTACCCCCGCGGTCGCCTTCGTCACACGCGTTCGGCGCCGCCCGGCAGGAGCGTGTTCTCGTGTTCACCCATCATGCCGCCTAGCACCACGTCGGCTGCTGAGCGCCCGCTGTAGGCGGCCGTGCCCAGACCTCCCGCGAAGAGCCGGGTGAAGGCCTGCAGGCCCACGTGCAGCAATCCGGGCACCGGCGACACCACCAGGCTGCGTGCCCAGGGCTCAGGCACGTCGCTCGCCCGCCACGACCAGCCAGCAATCGATCCTTCGGTGCGATGCCCCCAATCGCGATAGGTGAGAGGGGTGGCGACCTCACGAACGCGAGTGGCGGCGGCCAGCCCGGGTATCACCGCGTCCGCCGCCGCCACGAGGGCGTCGGCGTAGCCCTCCTTCAGCGCGTAGTAGGCGGCATGGTGCCGGCCCCGGCCCGCGCCGTCCAGAGCCAGGAAGGATTCGATGGGGGCCACGCATTTCAGAACCAGGGTCTCATGACCCGGCGGCGCCGCCGCCTCGGGTCCGGAGTGCCGCGACCACCACGAGAGCCAGAGCTCGTCGGCCACGAAGTCGTCAGCCACCGGGCGCCGGAAGGACCAGGGCACGGGGTCGCCCTCCCTGAGCTTCACCAGCAGCTGGTGACCCTTGAACGCCGAGAGGTCGACAGAAGCCGACTCCACTCCTAGAAAGACCGTGAAGGCCGACGGGCTCAAGGGCCGCTCGGCAGCCTCCGCGCCCGCCTCCGCTGACAGCACACCGGCCGGCGCCAGATCGAGGAGCGCGTGCCGCTGATCGATGTCTGCAATCACGTACCCGGCCCTCAGGCGACGCCCGCCGGCGGTGCGCACACCCTCCACGCGGCCGGCATCGACGAGCAACGCCTCCACCCGCGCCCCGAGAGCCAAGCGAGCGCCCATGGCTTCCGAGCGGGCAGCCAGCATCTCCGCCAGCGCGCCAATGCCGGTGGTCGGGTACCAGATGCCTTCCTCCGCCATGAAGTCCCACATTTGCGCCAGCAGGACAACGCCCATGATCGGTGCGGCGACCCCTTGGCTGCCCAGGAGGTCGATCAAGCGGCGGTCCCTCAAGTGACGCTCCAGGAGCTCGCGGGCGGGCACCCGCCCCCACTTCGTCAAGACACGGCGAGCTGCGACCACGCCCCCGCGGCATCCAAGGGCGGCTCCGCA
Organism: Thermoleophilia bacterium; assembly: GCA_027493445.1. GTDB lineage: Bacteria > Actinomycetota > Thermoleophilia > RBG-16-64-13 > RBG-16-64-13 > JAMDDA01. The sequence goes on from JAOSKU010000001.1 coordinate 1,300,503, forward strand.
CCGAGATCCGCCGGCCTCAGCCGGCGGAGCGCCCCGACAACCTCCCGCAGCACCGCAAACACCGAACGGAGGCCCACCGCCTCAGCGGAAAAGGCTCCCGTGAGCTGCGCCTCCAGGCGGGAGAGGGGCATGGAGATGATCACGTCGAGATCGTCCCGGCGTACCTGGAACACGTCGCGCTCGAAGCTGAGGGCCTGGGTAGTAGTACCTAGTTCGCGAAGCGTGCGGGCGAGGCTGGCCGGCACGGTGAAGGAGAGGGGCCCGGCGGGGAACACGAAGTCCCGGCGACGGAACACGTGTGCGGTGCCGCCTACGTGCCTGTCCTGCTCGAGCACAAGGACGCGGCGGCCGGCCATCGCCAGATGGCCGGCCGCCGTCAATCCGCCGATGCCCGCACCGACGATGAGGACATCCCACTCGTGAGAAAGGTCGTCTCCCAGCCTGCGCGAGGGCGACTCAACCGTCACGATCCCTCCGCGCGCCGCTTACGCGTTGCCGTGGACTCGTGTCAGTTCCCGGCGCGGTCGCGGCCCTCTCCCTGCGGCGCCCGCACCGCCACCGCCCCAGCCAGAGCGTCCTGCAGAGCGGGCTCGTCGAGCTGCTGCCCGATCACGTTCACCCTCCCGCTCACGGCGCAGCTCCAGGGGGATTCCTGGATGCGGCCCGAAGCGAGATCGATGCGCACACATCCGTCTTCAACGATGAAGACGCCCTTGGCCCGGCGCACGTCTCCGAACCGTCCCTCGGCGATCGCCCGGAAGAAACTCCGCAGAGCCTCCCGGCGGAAGGTCTCGGGCAACACCCGGGAGAAGGCCTCGTAGCCATCCAGACGGGCGGTCGGCCCCTCGGGCGAAGGCAACGGAGGCAACAGTGGCAACACATCGTCCCAGCTGAAGACCCCGTAGGCGGTAGGGAGCACGACCGCGTCGGGGTTGCGGCGCTCCAGGTCGGCCGTGACCTCGGCGATGGCGTCCCACTCGGCGAGATCGGTCTTGTTGAGCAAGATGAGCTGAGCCAACCCGATCTGGGCGTTCACGAAGGTCTCGCTCATCTGCGTGAACCAGTCGTAGTCGGCCACGTCGAGGATCAGGACGGTGCGTATGTCGTCGACCAGCCCGGCGATCCGCTCGTGCGTGACAGCCTGCAGGATGTCGCGCATGGAGGCGACCCCCGAAGGCTCCACCACAAGGTGCTCGGGGGCCAGCACCTCCGCGATCTCCTGGATCTGCAGCATGAAGTCCGCCTTGAGGCTGCAGCAGATGCAGCCGCTGGCCAGCTCTCGCACCGCGCCCTCGCCGGAACCAAGCAGCGCCCCGTCTACGCCCACCTGCCCGAACTCGTTCACAAGCAGGACGGTCTTGCGCGGATCGAAGGCCCCCTGCTCGATGAGATTGAGGATCGCGGTGGTCTTGCCCGAGCCCAGAAAACCGCCGATCACGTCAACATGCATGTCCCCCTCCTGGAACGAGGCGCGCCGCGCCCTGGAATCGATCGTCGAGACTCTGCTGCCCTATTCCCCGCCCGCGCGGGCGCGACACCCGGACACTATCCCGGCCTTGAAAAGGAGCCAGACCGGCCAGCTGGGCCATGGCCCGGCGCGGCTGCAACCGCATATGCTCGACCCATTGTACCGGAGACGCCCGTCCCTTCGGCTGTCAGCCGGCGGCCCGCTGACCTACACGGCGTGCTCCGGTGCTTGCCCCGGTCTTCCCAGGGGGATAAGGCGGGCAGCATTGAACTACTTCGCGTGACATCGAGAACCGAGAAAGGCAAGCCGACCATGATGCCCATCGGCCTATTGATGATCGAGCACCGCCTCATCGAACGCGCGATCGCCGTGGTGAGCCGGCAGATCGAACTGATAGCGGCTGGAGGGGCACCCGATCCCCGCGACATCGATGGGATAGTCGACTTCCTACACACCTATGCCGATCGCTACCATCACGGGAAGGAGGAGGACATCCTCTTCCGCGACCTGGCGCGTCACGGTCTCTCCCCTGAGCACGAGATAGTCATGCGCCGCCTGATCGAAGAGCACGAGTACGCCCGCCGCACCGCTGCCTCCCTCGGTGACGCCAACTCACGCTTCACTTCCGGCGACCCCACCGGCCTCGCCCAGGTCGAGGGCTATCTCCGCGCCCTCGAAGGCCTCTATCCCGCCCACATCGACCTCGAGGATCACCATTTCTTTCGGCCGATCATGGCCTATTTCACCCCGGACGAGCAGCAGGCGATGCTCGAAGAGTTCCGGGAGTTCGACAGGGAACTGGTCCACGAGAGATACCGCGACGTGGTGGCGCGCCTTTCCGCCCGGGCGACCGCCACCTCAGCGGAGAGCTGACTTCCCGCCGGCGGACTCCTTCGAAGCGCGCGATTCTCGAGATCCGTGTCAAGCAAAGGGCCGCGTGTGGCGTGTCCTTGTGGAGAAGACTGCTTGGCGGTCCATCGGCACACGCTACGATGGAGGCGACCATGGAAGGCAACCGGTGATCCCGGTCACGACGAAAGCGGATGACTCGTCTAGGGCCCTCCGGCCGGGGGAGGTCACCACGGACAGCGAGCACGGAAACGGCCGCCGACTCGCCGTCGGCGCGGCTCGTCGCCGATCCTACGCTCGACCCGCGCGCGGCTGTGATACACGATTGGATCCAGGCTATAGGGGAAGGCGACCTGTCTCTTGCCTGGGATCTCCTCGGCGAGCAGGCGCAGGCCGGATTCGGCGATCGCGATGCCTTTGCGGAGAAGGCGGCCGGCTCCGGGCTGGCCGTTTCCGGAGACAGCGGCCTGCACCGCGCATACACTCCAACCGACCTCCCCCCGGACTCCACGTGCTTACCGTGCTCTTCATCCCCGATGAGGGGCAACCGAGCGCGGCGGCGGCCCTGTTCCAGGTCTCCGGATCCAGCAGCTCGACGACGACTCCGACCGTCACCCAGCCGCCTTTCTCAGAAGCAACCATGCCGGCCGCTCACCAGTCGGTCAATGAGCTTCTGCGCAGCGTTCGCGACGACGACCTCGCGGCCTTCACCGGTCTCTACGCCGAGACCGACCGCATCGCCGGCGAGCGCTGGAGCTGCGTGAAGGAGGACGGTCCGCGGAGGGTGGCCTACCCGCTGCGCCAATGACGGGCGTCAGAATACCGGCGTCTCCCGATACTCCCCGAAGGCGGCCTTCATGGTGCCGATGATCTCGCCCAGGGTGCAGGTGGCCCGCACGCAGTCGAGGATGCGGGGCATGACGTTCTCAGTTCCCCGGCAGGCCGCCTCCAGCGCCGCCAGGGCCGCCTCCACCGCTCCGGCGTCGCGCTCGGCCTTGAGGGCACGCAGGCGCTCCACCTGCTGGCGCTCGAGCTCAGGATCGATGCGCAGGATGTCCACCTGAGGCGGTTCCTCGGTCGCGAAGCGGTTGACTCCCACCACCACCCGGTCGCCCCGCTCCACCTCCATCTGGTAGCGGTAGCTGGCCTCGGCGATCTCGGTCTGGAAGAAGTTCTTCTCGATGGCGGCCACCACCCCGCCGAGCTCCTCGATGCGGCGGAAGTAGTCCTCGGCCTCGGCCTCCATGCGATTGGTAAGCGCCTCCACGAAGTAGGAGCCGGCCAGAGGGTCGATGACGTTGGTGACCCCGGTCTCGTGGGCCAGCACTTGCTGGGTGCGGAGCGCGAGCTGCACGGCCGCCTCAGTGGGCAGGGCCAGCACCTCGTCCAGGGAGTTCGTATGGAGCGACTGGGTGCCCCCGAGCACGCCGGCCAGGGCCTCGTAGGCGGTGCGCACCACGTTGTTGTGAGGTTGTTGCGCGGTCAGGGAGCAACCGGCCGTCTGGGTGTGGAAACGCAGGAGCCAGCTACGGGGGTCTTTGGCCCCGTAGCGCTCGCGCATGTGCCGCGCCCAAATACGCCGGGCGGCCCGGTACTTGGCCACCTCCTCGAAGAAGTCGATGTGGGCGTTGAAGAAGAAGGACAGCCGGGGAGCGAAGCTGTCGACGTCGAGGCCGGCGGCCATACCCTCCTCCACGTAGGTGAAACCGTCCGCCAGGGTGAAGGCGAGCTCCTGCACCGCCGTGGCTCCGGCTTCACGGATGTGGTAGCCCGAGATCGAGATGGTATTCCAGCGGGGTACCTCGTGCGCACAGAAGGCGAAGGTGTCGGTGATGAGACGTAGGGAGGGCCGGGGCGGGAAGATCCACGACTTCTGGGCGATGTACTCCTTCAGAATGTCGTTCTGGATGGTCCCCCCACCTGGTCCCAAGCGACTCCCTGGCGCTCGGCCGTCACCAGGTAGAAGGCCAGCAGCACCGATGCCGGAGCGTTGGTGGTCATGGAGGTGGTCACCCGGTGGAGGGGAATGCTCTCGAAAAGCCGCTCCATGTCGAGGACGGTGTCCACGGCCACTCCGGCTCGACCCACCTCTCCCTCGCTGCGGGGGTCGTCGGAGTCGCGCCCGTACAGGGTGGGGAGGTCGAGGGCCAGGGAGAGCCCGGTCTCGCCGTGCTCGAGCAGGAAGCGGAAGCGCTGGTTGGTCTCCTGCGCCGTGCCGAAGCCGGCGAACTGGCGCATGGTCCAGAGCCTGCCCCGGTACATGGTCGGGTAGACGCCCCGGGTGAAGGGGTAGCGGCCCGGGTAACCCAGATCACGCATATAGTCGAGCCCGGCGATGTCCGCGGGATCGTAGAGGGGCTCGACCGGGGCCGAGGAGACGGTGGTGAAGAGGGCGTTGCGGGTCCCCTCGGGGCTGTGGACTTCGTCCAGCCATACCTGCTTGCTTCCGGAAGCGCGAAAACCTTCCCCCAGAGTCGACTGCTCAATCTCCGTCATCATCGGGCTCCCCATGCGGATGGACGTCTCGCCCTGCTGATACCCGGGAGTCGCGGGCGGCAGTCGAAATCGGCTGGTGCTCCGGGCCGCGCCGAGTGATCGGGCAGCCCTCGGGATCCGTCAGTGGTCTCCAGGTCACCGAGCCGGCGAAGAGCCGCTGCCTATCGGGGCTCCTCCCGCCGACCTCGTTCTTGCTCGGCCACGAACCGGTCCACGATCTCTCGGAGCTCATTGATGCCGAGCTCTTCAGTCAGGCTGCGGACGCGCTTGGCAAGGTAGGCAAGGTAATCCGCGACGGCTGCTGGCGGCTCCGTCGCCCCAGTTGGGGGAATCAGGGAGGACAGCGCGATGAATTGGAGGCTGGACTCCACCTGCATCTCCCGGCGCCAGCGGGCGATATCGTCTCTGAGCCACTGAATCTCACACGTGAGCGCAGCGATGGCGTCAACTTCAGCCGACACGGCCCCTCCCTTCCCCAGCGGAACCATTACATGCGGATCCAGGTGGCCCAGGTACGCGGATGCCCCGGACCACAGCGGCCCCCGACCCACCCAGTACGCGCTTCGGACCTCATTCTTGGGCGAGACATTCTACGCACCCCCACTCACGCAACGAGTTCGAGCCCCCGCCAAACGATCGCGGCCCCTTCCCGCCCTCCGACCGATTTTCGGGGGTATGGAGAAGGACACACACCCCGGGAGGTTCGTGGGCGCTCGCCTCCCGAGGTGTGTGCTAGGGGGGATATCGGTAGCCGGCTACTGCGTGCCTCCTACCAAGCCGCGGAGCGCGCTTCGTGTCAGGGTGTTGCCCTCTGGATCTCCGGGCACCGATTCCAGTCTGCCGAAGAGCCCTCCGGTCTTCCTGAAGACAGAAGACCCGTCGTGCACGAGCCAGTAGGCATCATCGGCGGTCGGGCCGTACTGGGGTTTCGCAACCCCGAAAGCTACGACCTCATCTCCGACCGCCAGGCCGCCACCAGGCAATCCGCCGTCCGAACCGGTCGCCCCATCGTCTGGCCTGATTTCGGCGGGCCCCAGGAGGAGCACCAGCCCGCTTGCCTGCGGTCCCTTCCACACCTCTGCGGGTTCGACGGCATAGGTGACATACATGATGGGCAGCTCCCCATCGGTCGTGCCGTGCCATTCTTTGCCGTCAGGCGAGTTCCAGCGGGGCGCCTCCACCCCGACGACCCGGCCCCACACGATCACCTGCGCCTCCCGAATCTGAGCGGAGAGGAAGTTCATCCCGTCGACCGGGGGTCGCGCTCCGTGGAGGCAGGCGTCGTGGACTGGGTCGAGCCTAGGTTGTGCAGCGGCGTCAGCACTTCGGTTGTGGTGGTCGAGGCCAAGGGAACCCGGATAGAGACTACCGGACCGCCGGGTTCCTTCGGAACCGAGTTCTCCGGCTGCCGGATAACTGTCAGGATCGCCGTTCCGACCAGCAGCAGAGAAGCCGTGGCGAGCAACGTCGAGACGGCCACTCGCCTCTTGGACCTCCTGGAGTGGCCTTCGAGGGTCTCGATAGGTCGGCCTATGACTCTCGCGTAGAGGTCACTGGCGGAACTGCCGGCCGCCCATTCCTCCGCGCGATCGTCGGGTACGGGGTTCGCCCTGCGGAGAAGCGCAAATGCCCTCCTGGCTTTCACGGTGTCATATCCTTTGAAGCCAGCGCACGTTCGTGGAAGCCCCGCTCGCCGCCGGACTCTTCTTTCATCGCCTCAGCCAGTCGTTTGCGCGCGCGATGGAAGCGAACGGTGAACGTAGCCATGTTGCAGCCCAGTACAGCGGCGGCCTGGCGGTGGCTCAGGTCATCCCAGGCGACGAGGAGAAGCACTTCGCGATCGTTCTCGCTGAGACGGGCCAGCCCGCACAAAGCAAGTTCAGCCTCCGTCGAGACCGGCTGCTCCTGATCCTCGGTCCCTATCTGCATCGGCGCATCCTCCTGCACCTTCTGGGCGAGGGCATCTCGTCGAGCCTCCGCTCGCTGCCTGTCGGCGATGACCCTCCGAGCGACCCCCAGAAGCCATGTCAGGGCGCCGGTTCCGGGCATAGCTTCCAGTCTTCGCCAGGCCACGAGAAACGTATCTGCCACCACATCCTCCGCCTCTTCGAGGGTGTGCACTCTGCGCAGGGCATAGGCGAACACGCGCGCTCGCTGGGCTGCGTAGACCTCCGCAAAGCGTCTCTCTCGATCAGTTGCCGGCAAGGTCACCGATCACGGCAAAAAGCCCCTGCACTATGTATATGGCCGGATGAGCCCAAAACCTTACAGGGCGAGGAAGAAACTTCGAAGAAAGATCTCCAGGGACGAAGGCCACTGCGCAGGCACGCTCGGGCTCGGTGGACAAGGATGACACCTGTCGTGCACATGCCCCGATTCTACGGTGTCAGCCTGCGCGCACCAATGACTTGGTGGCCACTGCATTTTTTCGCGTGTTTGGCTGCCGCCTGTAAGGAATCGTGCCTTGCCGGCCATATACATAGTGAGGACATTGCTTCCCGCGGGTCAATCCGCCAGGCAGGGAGGGAGCCAAGGGCGTCTTGTGGGCAGGCCCGGTTTTCACTCCGTCGCACGCCGACCGGTCGGAAAACCCAGGGGGCACGCGAGGGAGTGGGCTCCAGCATCGGGCGGAGCTTTGTGAGGAAAGGAGGTCCATCGACTGGTGATCGTCCGGCCCTCGGGCCTTGAGAAAGGAGGTCACAACGGAGACCCCGGCACATTCCGAAACCGGGGGAATGTCGGTAGAGAAGGGCGGGAGAAGTCGACCCGCCACCCGCACGGGGGGATTCATGCGTAAGAGAGTAGGACTTGTGTTCGCAGCGGTGTCGTTGCTCGTCTTCATGCAGGCGGCTCCGGCAAGCGCCAACTGGTACGCGGGCAACAGGCGCACGGCCGGGTACGGTGTGCGCGCCGACATCAGGACGCCGGCCTCGCAGCCGATCATGTACAGCGGGTCGATCAGCAGCTGGGTCTCGACGGAGGACTACGCTGGCAAGTGGGCCCAGACCGGTTGGTACTTTCACGTGGATGACTACGCACCCATGGATTACATCGAGTACTTCGACAGCTCGGGCGTGCATCACATTGATGACATCGCCCTTCACTCGTTCAACTTCTGGCGCCCGTTTGAGGTGCGAAATGCCACCTCCACCAGGTGGGATCTCTACATTGTCGGGACCAAGCGAGGCTCCTCCTACGTGAGCCAGGCACCCCCCAACGAGGTCCAGGTCCTCTCTGAGGTCCAGGGTTCGAGCAGCAACCAGCTGCGGAGGCCCTCGTTCCGCACGGTCCAGTTCGCCGATTCCTATCTGACCTACTGGAACTTCGATCAAGCGAATTGGGTGGAAAACAGCCCCTACTACGTGGTGAGCAAGACATATAGGTACCAGTACGAAACCGATGGACCGTGAGCGACGCGCTCCCTGCCGTGTCCGCGAAAGAAAGGTGAGAAGCCATGCCAAGTGGTAAGCGCGTAGTCCAGCTGCTGGTGATACTGCCGCTGGCCCTGCTGGGCCTCGGTGTAACCGTCAACTCCGTCCTGGCCACGGGAGAGGAACCTGCGTCGCCCCCCGCCGCCGAACAGACGACTCCGGCTGTTCCCCCTTCCGTCGCAGCAGCAGCCCAGCAGGGAGGCTTCACCGGCCTGGTTGACTCCCTGAGTCGGCAAGGGATTCCGGTGGTGGACGCCGCCGTGAGTGCAGAGCCTGGAGAGGTCGAAGTCACCGTGCAGGGGACGCGCGATCTGTATGCGGTCGTCGAGCTCAGCAGCCGCGTGTACTACGAAGCCGCGCTGGCCAAGGCCACGAGTGATTTCGACCCGGCCTTCCTCTACGTCAACGTGGTGAGCGAAGACGGGGCGACCGTGAGCCAGGATGGCCGGGCGATCGAGCCTTTGACGCGGCCCCACATGGACACCAGCGTGGACGACCTGCAGGCCGCGGCTCTCAGCCAGGCAGCCCTGACGAGCCACGGCCTCGACGGCCTCACGATCGACGCCCTCTCTGTCTCGACGCAAGGCGACCGGCGCACCTTGTCGCTCGCACTGCGCAGCGACAACACTCCGGTCGCCGCCGAATCGCTCCAGTGGCTCCTTCTGAATGCCATCAAGGAATGGGGCTGGGTAGCCGACCTCAACACGAACCACGGCATCGGCCTTGGGTGGATAAGGGTGGAGGTCACCTATCCTGGCGACATCCCCAAGCTCGTCTCCGTGGTCGACATCGGGAACACCTCCGTCTCCACCTACGCGGGCGGACGCGTGCCCGAGTTCGCAATCGGGCCGCCCCCGGCGAACTGAGTGTTGCGCCTGCTGAGTCGGGCGACCATCGCCGTGCCGTGAACCAAAGCTCGAAGCCCGCGGCGTGATTCTGGGGCGGGCCAGCCTGAGGAGCCTCGAACCATTGGCTGGCCCGCCGCCCTTTATCCAGGGGTCACGGGGCAGGATGGCTCTTGCATCCCCTCGCCGCCCCAACTACCCTTTACGGGAATCACCGAGCCTGCCCATTCCTAGCCCTGGGGCGGGAGGCGGTTCTTGCACGGAGCGGACCCAGATCCGGAGAGGACAGAACCGTGGCTATCTGCTATTACACCTGTGCCTTGGTCCCACCGGGCTTCCTGGCACTGGCTGGTGTGACGCCCCGCAGGCTCGCCCCGGCGGCACCGAGCACCCCCCCTAGCCCCGGAGCCATCGCCGCTCACCCCATGACCTGTCCCTACGTCACCGTCCTGCTGGCCTCGGCCGCCGACACGATCGGACACGCAGATCAGCTGGTCGTGCCCACTGGCTGCGACGCCATGCGCCGCGCGGGCGAGGCTCTCGCCGCGCGCCTCCCAGGCCGGGTAAGGAGCCTGCAGATCCCACGGGGAACGGAGCCCGGGGCCGTGGACGCTCTGTCGCGTGACCTCGAGACCCTCCTCGCCGGCCTGACTGAACATGCCGACCCTGACTCGAACGGGCAGGCGCCGGAGAGCAGCGCTCTGTTCGCCCACCCCCGACGATGGGCGGCGCCTTCATCGTCGCCGGCCCCCTCAGCGACGACGGCCTGCCCCGTTTCGTCGAGGCCCTGGGGCTGCCGGTGTCAGGCGTGGAGTCGTGCACCGGTCCCGACCGGGCCGGTGCCCTGGCCGCCTTCGACATTCACGGGACTGGCGACCCCACGCCTGCAAGCGCCAACCCCACCGTAACGACGACCACGGGGACTCCCCAGAACGCCCAGGCCGGCGCCCGCGCTGACGGCGGCCGCGCCGACTTCTCCGCGGCCGCCCGTCGGGCGGCCGCGATCATCCTCGAGGGAGCCAGCTGCCCCCGCTCCACGGTTGGGTCGCGGCGGTCGTACCTGGCCCGCCGGCTCGACGAGACCGCCGCCCGCGCCGTCATCTACGCCCGCCTACCCTTCTGCGACCCCGGCGCCTACGACGCCCTGACCATCTCCCGCCTGGCCTCCGAGCGGAGCCTGCCCTTCCTGGAGGTCGAGGTGGCCTACCCGTTCGAGCCTGCCGGGCCCCTGCGCGTGCGCATCGAGGCCTTTCTCGAGACCCTGCTGCTCGAGGCCGACCTGCTCGGCCCCGACGCCGACCTCTTCGGTGAGGGCGAGAGCTCCGGCGACGACCCGGACTGCCGGCCGGCCGAACGACCCGAGGTCCTCTCGTGACCGACCTCACCGCCACCAGCCTGGCCGCCGGCATGGCACGCCGAGCCGTCGTCGCCCGCACCCGGTTGGCCGCTTTCCAGTCGGGCACGGCCCGCCGCTACCTGGAGCACACCGCGCTGAAGGCCTCCCTCGAGCTCTACGAACCGGGCGCCTTCGTTCCCTGGGTGTCGTATCTGTTCCCTCCCGAGATCCTGGCCTCGTACGAGCTCACGCCCATGATCCCCGAGGTTGGGGCCGCCACTCTCACCGGCAGCGAGTTCCGCACCGAGGTGGAGGCGGCCGTCAACCGCCTGCCGCTCTCCCGCGATCTCTGCAGCTACCACCGGGCCGCGTTGGCGTCGCTGGAGGCAAAGCTCCTGCCGGCGCCTTCCATCTGCGTGGGCACCACCCCCCTCTGCCTGGGCAAGGAGTGCCTGCTCGACGGGCTGGCCCAGCAGATGGGCGTGCCTTTCCGCGAGATCCACGTGCCTCTCCCCCCCGACGACGGTCCCGCCGGCGAGGAGGCCGTGGCTCGGGTGGCTACTCAGCTCCGGGACGTACATCGGGAGCTCAGCCGCCTCACCGGGCGCCGCTCCCGCCTCGACCGTGCTGTAGCGTACTCGAACCGGGCCGCCGCCGCCTGGCGCACCATCGTCCAGGGCCGTCTCGACGACGGGCTACTGCTGAACGGTCGCCAAACCTTCGCCTTCACCTTCCTCGGCCAGATCGTCTGGGGCACCGAGGCCGGGGCCAAGGGCTTCGAAAAGCTGCTGAGCGATCGCGGCCGCAAAGACCTGCTCCTCCCCACCCGAGACGGGGGCCGCCCGCCCCGCCTACGCCTCCTCTGGCTCCACACCGTACCGCACCACGACACCACCCTCTTCGACCTGATCGCCGAGCGTGACGCGGCGGTGGTCTTCGAGGAGATGGGACAGGTGCACATCGATCTCCTCGACCCGGCTGATCCCTTCCCCGGACTGGCCCGCCGGCTGATCGAGCACCCCCTCTGGGGCACGGCGAGCCGCCGGGCCCGCCTGGTCACCACCTTGGCGCGCCGGGCGCGCATCGACGGCGTCATCCATTTCAACCACTGGGGCTGTCGCCACGGCGCCGGTACCCTGCCCGTTCTGCGCGATGCGCTCCACGGCGCGGGCCTCCCTTTCCTGGCCCTGGACGGCGACGCCCTGGATCGACCGGGAGCCGGCAACGAGAAGGCCGCCGGCCAGCTGGAGAGCTTCCTCGAGATGCTGTGAAGGCGTACGGATCCCCGCTCCAGGGTAGGTGGCCTCTGATCGCCCCGCCCGAGAAACACCGACTGATGCGGACTCGGGAGCCGTCAGCACGAGGGGAGGACGCCATGTTGTTCGTGGCCATGGGAAAAGTCCGTGCGGGGACCACCCGTGAGCGGGTCGGTCGGCGGACCCAGTGGGATTACCCGCCGGGCTTGAAAGTCATAGGCGAGTACTGGGTCCAGAGCCCCGACCCGAACGTCATCACCATCTGCGAGGCCGATAGCGTCGCGCCGATCATCGCAGCCACCTCCGACTGGGACGACGTCATGTCCTGGACAGTACTGCCGGCCATCAGCGCGCAGGAAGGGCTGGAGATGGCCAAGCAGATGGCGTAATGCCCGCGCCGGCGGCCGGCGCCTCGCAGCGCGGGCCGGCGGCCTAAGGAAACAGCGGGGCGATCATCTCGACGGAACGTCAGCACGTCGCCGCTCGTCGGAGTACCGCGATCACCAAGAGTGCACCGCGACCACCCGGGGAGAGACACTCATGTCACAAGCTGTCGGCCGGGTCCGGGCCATGCCCGCGGTCGTCCTGGCCATGCTCCTGGTGCTTCTATCTTCGATCCTCGTCGCCCCCTCCCCCGCCCACGCCGACGACACCAGCATGGGCGGCGCCGGCGGCAGTGTGTACCCCGCCACCAGCCCCGACATCCGTATGGAGGCCGAGACCGTGCAGGCCGTTATCTATGGGGGCTTTGCCGAGTACCGGGTCGATTTCGAGTTCGCGAACGAAGGGCCGGCTCAGACAGTTCTCCTCGGCTTCCCCTTCGCCGTCACCAAGGCCGAACCCGGCTACAACAGCTTCCCGCCCACGGCCTTCCGCGCCTGGCAGGACGGCCGCCCCCTCGACGTCACCTTAGGCCGCGACGTGGCCCAGAACGATGCCCGCGACGGGACCGTCGGTTACTTCCTGCACGAGGCCCCCTTCGATCACGGCCGCACGACCATCACCGTGAGCTACCTGGCGCGCCCGTCGATGGCCATGGGCAGTGCGTTCGCGGAGATCGCACCCCCGGAGCTCCGCGACCTGCCGGCCTGGGAGACCTGGTACGACTACTGGCTGCACACCGGCGCCTCCTGGAAGGGCCCCATCGGCAAGGCCGTGGTGCGCATCGTCCCCGCCGACACCTTCACCGGCTACGGCGCCGAGGCCAAGCGAGCCGACTTCACCTACCCCAGCGCCCGTCTCACGTCGCCGGAGTCTTACACACGCAGCGTTGGGGGCGAGCTGCGCTGGCTCTTCGAGGACTTCGAGCCCTCCGATTCCACCGGCGACGGCTGGTCGACCTACGACGTCCGCTTCGGCTTCGCTCAGCCGCGCTTCGCGGAGATTCCCGCCGGAACGCCGCTACCGGATACCGGCCCCCGTATCGTCGACGTCACCGCCTCCAGCACGAAAAACTGGACCGAGACCGCCGAGTTCGCCCCCCGCGGCGTTGCCGACGGCATCCCCAACACGGCCTGGTGCGAGGCTGCCCCGGGGCCCGGCATCGGCGAGACCCTGCGCTTCGAGCTGGCCGCCGAAACCACCATCCGCGAGGTGCGCATCCTGCCGGGCAAGAACAGGGAGACCGGCATCTTCGGCCTCTGCGGCCGGCCCAAGTCGGTGCGCCTGACCTTCTCCGACGGCACGACTGCCGCATACCACCTCGAAGACCAGCCGGCGGTCCAGCGCTTTCCCGTCGATGCCCGGGCCGTGTGGGCAGAGCTCGAGATCCTCGACAGCTATCCCGGCACCCAGCAGCACGATACGTACATCTCCGAGGTCGAGTTCGGATCCGAACCGGCACCCAGCTTCATCGCCTTCCAGAGGCTGCTGAACGAGGGGGACGCCGCCCCCGCACCCCTGGCCGCCACGGCGACGTCCACGACGGCCGCTTTCGACGCGCAGTCCGCGGGCATTACGGTCACCGGCGTGACGACGGGGGCCAATGAGACCGAGGCCGCTCCTGCGGGCGCAGGGGTTTGGATCCTCGCGGCGGCGGCCGCCCTGGCCTTGGCCGCCGGCGCCGCCGTCGTCGTCCGGCGTGCCCTTCAGAAGACGTAGCCGCGGGCGATCGCTCGACGCCCGCACGCCTCCGGACCGGATTTCCGCTATGCTAGCAGCACATCGGCCGGCACCGGACGCCGGCCGTCTGCCACCCGGTCGGCCTCGGCGAGGTCGGCGCGACACAAAGGAGTGAGCCTCGATCCCATGGCGGAAGACACAGCACGTACACTCGCCGTCTTCATCGACTTCGAGAACCTGGCCATCGGCTTCAAGCGGCGCCAGGGTCAGTTCGACATCCAGAAGATCCTCGAACGCCTCGTCGAGAAAGGCAAGGTCATCGTCAAGAAGGCCTACGCCGATTGGGGCGAATACAAGCAGTACACCAAGCCCCTGCACGAGGCGGCCATCGAGCTCATCGAGATCCCCCGGCGGAGCATGACCGGCAAGAACTCGGCCGACATCCGCCTGGCCGTAGACGCTATGGATCTCGCCTGGTCGAAGGAGCACATCGATACCTTCGTGATCGTATCGGGCGACTCCGACTTCTCCCCACTGGTCTCCAAGCTGAAAGAGAACGGCAAGCACATCATCGGCATCGGCATGCGCGATTCGACCTCCGACCTGCTGGCCGGCAACTGCGACGAGTTCATCTTCTACGAGGATCTGGAGAAGGCGCCGGTTGTGCTGCTGCCCACTCCCGTCGACGGTGACGTCCCCAAGGGCAAACGCGAGGTCTACGAGCTGCTCTTCGAGTCGATCGCGGCCCTCATCCGCGAGAACAAGGACCCCATCTTCGCCTCCATGGTCAAGGACACCATGCAGCGCAAGCGACCCTCGTTCAGCGAGTCCGGCTACGGCTACCGCAGCTTCAGCGACCTGCTCGAGGACGTCGAAAAGAAGGGCTTCATCAAGCTACGCCGCGACCGTAAGGCCGGCGGCACCTACGTGGTCGAGGGATTCACGCGCTAGGGGCCTGTGGAGCGCGCTCGCGCGCTCCACAGGCCCGGCAATCCGGGCGAACCTCCGCCGAGCGAGTCGGCCACTCGCCTCCTAGGCCACCCGCTCGACCCGTACCCACGAGTCCATAAAGGACGCGCTCCCGCCCACCGGATCGGTGAGGCAGACGTTGGGCACATCCGGATCGGACAGCATGAGCGGGTTGACGGTGAGCCCGCGTCCGCGCCGGGGATCCGCGGGTACTTCCTGCCCGTCGATGGTCACGGTGGCGGAGCCGTAGCCCCAATGCCCGAAGTGGTGAGAGACGGCCACCACGCCGGGGCGCAGCCCTTGACGCACTTCTATGCGTCCAGTGATCGGGATGATCGTACCCCCGCCGAGATCGATCTCGCCCTTGGGGTTGGTCCGCGAGGTCAATCGCACTTCGTCGCCGTCCTGCAGCCCGGCGGCAGCCGCGTCGGCGGCGCTCATCCAGATCGTGTTCTCCGGGCGCAACGGCAAAACCCAGTAATTGCCGATGGTCCGGCTCTGCGTATGGAACACCTCTTTGTAGGTGATGAGTTTATATTCACCCTCCATCGCCTCGAGAGGCTGTCCCATCGCTGTCGTGGGCGGAAGATAGGTAGCCGTGCCTCCGAGTGGCTTTCCGGTAAGAGAGTGGCGGCCCTTGCCTGGACCCTCCATGTACAGATGCACCAGCCCTTTCAGAGCGTGCGCCAACCGATCGCCGTCGTAGGCGTGGTCGAAGGGGTCGAAGCGCCCGCCCCGATTGAGCACGTAGACCACCTTGGCCCACTCCTCGGGGCGCAGGGCCTGACGCCAGCGCTCCCACGAGTAGACGGCGGCGGGAAGGTGCTCCCGCGCTTTCTGGAACAGCTGCATCTCGGAGTCGGAAGCATCCGGCACGGCTTCATCCGGATGATCACCGGCGGCGATGTTCGCCGCCAGCTTCAGGTAGTAGTCCTCGGGCCGGGTAAAGTGCATCCGCGGGCCGAATGCATCCCGTCCAAAACCGGAAAGTCCCAAACGGTCGGCCACGGCCAGGAACACGGCTTCCAAGCTCACCGGCATGGGCTCGCCGGCGACCTCCACGACCTCCGTGAGCGGTCCCACGACCGGCTGGCGCACAGGACTTACCGGGCTCTGCACATCCGGCACCGGGTGGGGGAAACCCCAGCGCTCGAGGTAGGTGATGTCCGGAAAGATGTAGTCGGCGTAGACCGTGGTCTCGCCCACGACGATATCGCACGAGATCACCAGAGGGATCTTCTCGAGATCCCGGATGATGCCCACCTGCAGATGCCCGGCCGGGGTCGAGTAGAGGGGCGCGCCCTTGTGATTGAATAGCACCTGGATGGGATACGGATAGCCATCGCCGGCCGAAGGTAGCACCTCCTGATAGACGTTGCTGGTGAACGGGTACCAGGGGCGTGTCGCCGGGTAGCCCGCGTCGCGAGCGAAGAGGGTGCTTTTCTCGTAGGCCCACTTCTCGCGCGTAAGAGGAACTCCGAAGGCCGCGAGCGCTCGGGGATGCAGGTCGGCCAGCGGGTATGGCTGAGCTTCCTTGTCCCCCTGCTCGTGCCAGTGGCCGCCCCCCTGGGAAAGGCCTCCGGTCCAGTCGGGATTGCCCACCAGGCAGTTCAGAGCCAGGATGGCCAGCCCGTTGTAGTAGCCGTTGGTATGCTGCACCGCTCCCCGGTACATTTCGGCCACGGCCTTCTTCCCGTGGGAGGTGAACTCACGGGCCAGGGTCTCGACCACAGTCGCATCGACACCTGCGATTTCCGCGTACTCTTCCACGGTCTTGCCGCGGGCGTTCTCGGAGAGAAGCCGGAATGCCGTCTTGGCCTCCACCCCGTTCAGGCGCACGGCCGCGTCGAGGTCGGCCACGACCACCGCCGTCTCGTCACCGGGCGACACCGGCACCGGAACTCCATCTCGCACCACGACCACCTGTTCGGCGCTCCCCAGACCGACCGCATCTGCCCGCAGGTAGCCGCCCGGAACACCGTCCTGAATCTCCACCAGGTAGCCCGCCCCGCTCCAGCAGCTCTCACCAAAGGCCGCGGCCGCCGCCTTGGTGGCGTTGCGCAGAAAGCCCTCGTCGTAGGCCTGATTGTCGATGATCCAGCGCACCATTGCCATGGCCAGAGCCGCATCCGTGCCGGGCTTGATAGGCACCCAGTGGTCGGCCTTACCCGCCGTCTTCGAGAGACGAGGATCCACGACGGCGAAACGGAAGTTGCGTGCGCGCATGGAATGCGTGACCTTCTCGGCCATGGGAGTCACTCCGAAGTTGGCCTCGAACGCCCCGGTCCCGAAGAAGATCACAAACTCGGCGTTCAGAAGATCGGGCTTCATGTGGGTCTTGCCCTTCTCGAACTTGAGAGCGCCATTCTTGACGGTCGGCTGGTCGGTGGTATGTGCGTACGCGATGTGATGGGACTGCTCGCAGATCGTGGTGTGCTCGAAGAAGTTCACCGACCCGAAAGCCCCGTTCACAAACCGCTTGGCCAACTCTCCCCGGCCATGCTCGATGCGGCCCGCCATGAAGACGAAGCCATTGTTCTTGGGTCCCAGATCCGGATGCTCGGGGTCCAGCAGTACATCCGCATAGGCGCCGTGCGTACCCTTGAACTCGTCGACGGTCATGGCGCCGGCCTGCAGCTTCTTGATATCGGCCGCCATGGCTTCGGCGGTCGAGCCGTCTTTCAGGACGAACAGTTCGCGCAACCCCGGCACGTGACGGTCCTCTCCGATGTCGGCGAACAACCGGCCACCTTCGACGATCTCCTCGACCGCCTGGGAGAAGGGGATGGTTCTCCATTGATTGGACCCCCGAGGTCCAGTGCGCTTGAGAACCTTCACCAGACGATACGGGTCGTAGAGCGTTTGCAGACCAGCCTGGCCACGTGGGCAGACTTTCCCGTCGACGCGCGCGGCCTCCTCCAACGAAGTGGTCTCGGAAGGTAGATTGGGGATCAGATTCTGCGGACTCAACGGATTTCCGTCGATCTTCACCGCCACTCCGTCTGCGACGCGCACCTTGACATTGCAGTCGATGTGGCATTGCAGGCAGGTCGTGTAGAGTGTGCTCTCCACGCTCAGCAGCGGATTCCCACCTTCGGGCGCCGAGCGGGCAACCCCCACCACCGCCCCTCGGCTCTGCGTGAGCAATTCGACACCCAGGAGAGCGCCCCCCGTCGCCAAGCCCGTCCCCTTCAGAAACTGCCGCCGCGTGCACCCCTGGTCCATTATTCGACCTCCTTGACAGCCAGGTCGGCCAGACCGGCTGTGGACAGCGTATCCTCCACCTTCTTCCCCTGCTCCCTCCCGAGGAGGGGAAACAGCCAAGCGCCCGCCACGAAGAACACCAGGGCCGCCCCAATCGCCCCCGAGACCACCAGCCATTCCATATTCGCGGGACTGTAGGCGAGGGAAAGCTTTGTTTCAGCGTAAGCCATGTTCAATCCCGGTATGAGCTCGTTGGCGTACCCGGGAAGAACGATGTTCCAACGAACGCCCACGAAGCCGATGACCGCCACCAGACTCAGCAATCCGATCCAGCGGGGCGACCGCCGAGCCACGAAGAGACCGATGCTGGGCCCGACGAGCGCCATGCCCAGGCCCAAGATCCAGAACGTCCACCAGTAGGGTCCGAACATCTGCTCTTCGAACGGTGCCCGGTGGGCGGGGGAGCTGGGGTACAAGCTGATGAGGATCTCAGCGATCTCCATGATGACATCGACGAACAGCAGCAGGAGCACCAGCCGGCCCAGAGAGCGCACCTCGTCGTCGAAGGATCCGTCGCGGTTGAAGAGCAGCTGGGTGATCGCCGTCAGGAGTGCGCCGCCGGACGCCAGAGCCGAAATCAGGAACATGACCGGGAAGAGGCCGGTGTTCCAGTACGGGCGCGAAGCGAGCACCGCGAACAGCGCGCCCACGCCCCCGTGAAAGGCCACCGCCAGGGGCACACCGATCGTTCCCAACACGCGCACCACCCGCAGATCGCGCGCCTGGCCCTGGCCCGTATCGGGCCGAGTGCCGAAAGCCAGCACGCCGAGCAGCCGGCCTCGCACACCGCCTTGGGCGCGCATGGCCGCGAAATCGCGGCGCATGAGGAACCACCCTTCCCCCAAGAGAATGAGGAAGTAGCCGCTGTACAGCCAGATCATCCAGGCCATGGGGGAGCGGAAGTTCGGGTTAAGGATCGTGCGATAGGCCCGGAACATGTGTCCGAGGTCGAGCCAGATGAAGGAAAGCGCCGTGATCAGGCAGATGAGCGCCGTGAACACGGCGAGGCGACCCACCCGCTCGAAGCGGCGCACTCCGAACACGTAAACCAGGCTCGAGATCAAGAATGCGCCGGCGGAAAGGCCGATGAAGTAGATGTAGAAGACCACCCAAAGCGCCCAGGGCACGCCGGAGCCGTAGTTCGCGTTGATGTGGCCGTTGCCGAACCTGTCAATCAGGCCGGCGAGTCCCCCGAGCCCAAAAAGCAGGCCCAGGGCAAGGGCGATCCACAACCGTCTTCTCACTTCCGCCCCCTTACAGCAGGTAGTAGGTGTGCGGTTCAGTCCCGAGCTCTTCCTTGAGCCGGGCTATGCCGTCTTTGGCTACCAGTCGAGCCACCAGACTCTCGGGATCGGCGAGATCACCGAAGAAGCGCGCCCGGCCGAGACAGGTCACGACGCAAGCCGGCAGGGCCCCGTTCTCCACCCGATGCAGGCAGTAGTGGCACTTGCGCGCGTTGCCCACGGGGGAGCTCTCCCGCCCGACCACTCGCCGCCACGTATCCCCGGGCTGGGCGGCCACCTCGTGCGTCACCGCCTCCTCGTGGGGAGCACCGCGAGGGGTACCCTCCGTGTAGAAGTCGCCCGAATCGAAGTAGCGCGCACCGTACGGGCACGCATTCAGGCAGTAGCGGCACCCGATGCACTGCTCGTAGTCGATGACCACCACGCTGTCGGGCCGCCGGTAGGTCGCGTTGACGGGACAGACGCTTACACAAGGAGGTTTGGCGCACTGCATGCACGGCCGCGGAAGGAACCGCCGGCTCACGTTGGGGTAGGTGCCGAGCTCCTCCTCGATCACCACGTTGTACGACACATTAGGCGGAGTCTTGTTCTCCGCCTTGCACGCCACCGTGCACGCGTGACAGCCGATACAGCGCCGCACATCGATCACCATGCCCCAGGCGCGCTCCTCCATAGGCTTTCGCAGCGCCCGGGCAAGATCACCGTCCATCACGGCCATCACATCCACCGTCACGGTCTCCATGCGAGGTCCCTTCCCATTGAAGTCCAGCCAGCACTTCTCATGCTAGACGCTGGCGGAATCGCGAGAAAGCAGGGAAAACACGGTGGCGTGCCGGGGAGAATCCACGGCTTTCTTCTCGAAAGAGGAACTTCCCCGACGACCAGGCGTCAGGGTTTCTGGGGCGAAAGCGCGGGCGCCCCTGGTCTCGCTGCCCGGCCCACCTGCAGGTACCCTGTCGAACCCCCCACGCGCCAGAGGCCGGGGACCGGCCCGGTGCCCTACGTGCGCGGCCCTTTCTGCTGCGGAGGATCCGTGAAGTCGTCGAGCCATCCCTCGCGTAGCGCGACACGCACCAGCTCCGCCCGGCTGCTCACGTCCAACTTGCGCAGTACCCGAGCCCGATAGGTCTCGACCGTCTTCACGCTGAGGTGGAGGGTCTCTGCGATCTCCTTGTTCGTGTATCCGACCGCCAGTAGGCGGGCAACCTGCGTCTCCCGCTCCGAGAGCTGTTCGGAGGTCCCAGCCGCCGCCTCTCGAGGCGACGAGCGGCCCACCAGATCGTTCACCAGCACATGTGTGAGGTGAGCGTCGACAAACAAGTTGCCGTGCGCGACCTTGCGAATGGCCGACAGGAGATCGGTGTCGGCACTGCGTTTGAGCACATATGCGGCCGCCCCGGCGGCTAGAGCCGCTCGCAGGTACTCCGGATCCTCATGCATAGTCAGGACTACGACCCGGGCGTGAGGAGCTTTCTCCTTCAGCTCACCCAAGACGTCGAATCCGCTCCCCTCACCCAAAGTCAGGTCGAGCAGCACGATGTCCGGCTGGGTCTGCTCGGCTAGAGCAAGACCCTCGGCCGCAGTCCCCGCTTCCCCGACAAGCTCGATGTCATGGTGGGCCTGGAGCAGAAGGCGGAGCCCGGCCCGAACCACTGCGTGATCTTCGATGATCAGGAGGCGGAACGCGTCCATCGTCACTCCACCACGCGGGACCTGCGCGGAACGCGCACCCTGACGGAGGTACCGGATCCGGGGCTGGATTCGATCATCAGGCTTCCTCCCACCAGCTCGATCCGCTCCCGCATGCCGTCCAGGCCCAGGTGACGAGCCGGATCCGCATCGTCCATGATCTCGGACACATCGAAGCCCGTGCCATCATCCTCCACTACCAGAACCAGGGCTTGGGAGAGCTGCTCGGCGATGAGGCTCACCCGCCGGGCGCCGGCATGACGCCCGGCGTTGGTGAGTGCCTCCTGCACGATGCGGTAGGCGGCCACCTCGCACTCCGGGCTCAACCGGGGGTCGTCCTCTCCCACCAGCTGAAAATCCACCTGCCAGCCAAAAGATGTCGCACACTGCCGGAGGAGGCGCTCCAAGGACGGTACCAGGCCGAGATCATCCAGCGCGGGAGGACGAAGCTGCACAGCCATGTCTCGAATGCCCTCGATGCTCTGACCCACCGCGTCCCGCAGGTTCTCGAGCAAGACCAGTCCCTGGTGCCCGGGTTCGAACTCGCTCTCTAACGCCTTCAATCCCAGTTTGAGATAGGTAAGCCTCTGCCCGGCGTCATCGTGCAGTTCGCGGGCGATGCGCGCCCGTTCTCCTTCCTGCGCCTGCATGGTGTACGAGAGTACCCGCGCCAGCCGGGCCTCGCGGGCCTCGCGCTCGTCTCGCAGGCGTAGATTCTCCAGCACCAGGCCGATCTGGCGCGCGACCGACGCAACCACACTCCCATCGCGCGGCTCCAGCCCTCCCTCCTTGCACCCGACCGACAAGAGACCCCCGGCGTGTCTGCGAGAACGATCGGCGCGGTCACGCGACATCCCCCGTCCCCCCGGCCCCGGCGCAGACGTGGTCGCACTCCGCCGTGCAATCTCCGCCGGAAAGTGCGCCGGCGACAGGGCAACCGGCATCCGATCCCGCGGAAAGCTCGTGGCGGGCCAGCCACACCGGCGGACCGCCCGGCTCGGCGGTGCAGAGCCGGGCGTCATCGTTCAGGCCCTGCCACAGACAGATACGTGCCGTCGACCCCGCCAGCTGCTCCACGACCAGACCAGCGGCCCGCTCAACGTAAGCGTCGGGTGGCATGATGCCGGCTTCCTCGCTGCTGAGCTGCTGGAGGATTCGCAACTCGCGGTTATTCCGCTCGACCGCCTCTTGAATCACACGAGAGCGCTCGGTCTGTATTCCCAACTCTTCCACCATGGCATTGAACGATTCCGCGAGGAAACCGACCTCATCTTCCGACCTGGGAGCCACCCTCCTGGCCAGGTCCCCCTGGCCGACCGCCCTCATCGCCTCCACCAATGCGCGAAGGGGCGAGACCAGGACGTAGCTCAGCACCAAGCCGGCCGACACCGCGACGCCGGCCGCGAGCAGCGTCACGTACAGCAGACGCCTGGTAGCCGCAGCGATCAAGGATTCCACCCGCGACTCGGTCATGCCCAGGCGCACGACGCCCGCTTTCCCGCCCAAGATGGGCGCGCGGACATCTCTGAGCAGGCCCTCCTCCGTCTGCACCAGCAGGATGGAAGTCTGACCGGTCCGAGGGACCTCCGCCGGTTCGGCCGCCAGGATATCGGTTGGGACCCCAGTGGGGAAGGTGTCGGCCGCGACCATTCCCCGATCATCCACGTAGAAAGCGTACACGACGTCCGGGTTGTGCTCCAAGGTCTCGGCCAGCAGCACGTTGAGCGCAAACAGGTCTCTCGTGAGCAGCGAATCGGCGCCCAGGGTGGACAAGTCGAGGGCCAGAGAGCGGCCTCGATTCTCGAGTTCACCGGTCAGGGTCTGGTAGAGATCCCTCCGAGTCTGACCGATCGCTGCCCCGCCCACGGTCAGAGTGATGAGCAAGACGATGCCCATGACCTTGACGCGGAACGAGGCCGCTCGACGAATGACCCCGGCCCCGGGCCGCAGCCGGCCGAGATGGGAGCCGCGCAGTCGTTTCCGGCCGGTTTCCGCCGCCCTACTCACCACCGCGAACCTCAACCGACGAGATCAACTCGGCGTACTCGGAGGGAGCCGGCACGCGAAATCGGTCGACCCGCAGGGGGGCGAGAATGGCCTGACCCTGCGGCGTGTCCGCCATTTCCAGGAACACCCGCAGCAAGGACTCCCGCAGCCCGGCTTCGAGAGAGCTCGGGACGACCACTGGAGGCATGCCGAACGGGCCGAGTCGCTCGATCGTACGGACCTGAGTCGCACCCGCGTCACCCCTCTCGCGCATCGAATCCAGAACAAGGCTGTCTACCGAGGCCGCGCTAACCACGCCCCCGGCTACGGCTGCGATGGACTTGTCGTGGCTGTGCGTGAAGATCGACTCCCCGAAGAAGCTGTCAGGCGCTAAGCCCAGCTCAGCCAGCCGAGCGCGGGGGGCGAGGTATCCGGAGTTGGAGAGCTCGTCCACGTACCCGAACCTCGCTCCGCGCAGGTCCTCGAGTCCTCGAGCCTGGCTGGAGCGCGGGACGATGACGTCGGCGTAGTAGACGCTGGCGTCGCCGACCACTGGAGCGACGAGCAAGGACATCTTCCCCCCGGCCGCCGCAGCCGCGTACGCGCCGCTGCACACGAAAGCGACATCGACTTGACCGCTCCCGACCAAGTCGTTCACCTCCTCATAGGTGGAGCGCAGCACCAGATCGGCCCGCATCCCCACGCGGTCGGCCAGGTATTCGGCCATCCCGCGATAGGAGAAGAACGTGTCTCCAGGACTCACGATCGCCGCAACGGCCACCCGCAGTACGGGCTCCGAAGGATCCTGCGTCGCGGCGGACGCCGCCGGTGAGCGCATGCTGGCGTACAGCTGCGCGCTGGGCCGCGCCGAACTGAGGTTGAGCACAGTGAGGGCCGCCAGAAAGATCGATCCGACGACGAGTAAGAAAGCGAATGGATGCTTGGATCGGGAGGGGGTGGTCACGCTCGTGTCACTGTCCAGGGGATTCTCCGTCCTCCGAAGGGTGGCCGTGTCCGTGAGCTGCCCGCACCACCGCCGCGGATTCTACACCATGCCGTGCCTCGCGCGGCTCCAGGCCGCAGACCGAAGCGTGGACTATACTTTGATTGTTATCAAACTAT
Source organism: Thermoleophilia bacterium (assembly GCA_027493445.1). Classification (GTDB taxonomy): domain Bacteria; phylum Actinomycetota; class Thermoleophilia; order RBG-16-64-13; family RBG-16-64-13; genus JAMDDA01. Next base: position 1,324,519 of record JAOSKU010000001.1, read on the forward strand.
GTGTTAGCATACAAAGGACTTGGTCGAATAGACGGCGTCCAGAGGTCGGTACATGGACATCAGAATCCTCGGAAGTGGCTGCGCGAACTGCAAGAGACTCCACCAGATCGTCGAGCGGTCCCTGGCGCAGACGGGGACAAGCGCAACCCTCACCAAGGTCGAGGACATCCCGACGATCATGCGCTACGGCGTCCTGAGCACGCCGGCGCTCGTGATCAACGAGGTGGTGGTGAGCGCCGGGAAAGTGCCGGACGTAGCCCAAGTCTCCACGTGGCTGACGACCGCGGCGGGCCGAGAGCAGCCGGCGAACTGACATGGCCGGCGACAAAGACTGCTCCGCGGCCGGACCCGCGGGCTCGGCCGTTGGCACACCCTGGCTGACCCAAGACGTGCCCGGCCTCTCCGAGCAGACTCGAGTGGGCTCGGCCGTGGCCTTTGGCTGGCGGGTGGCCGCCATCTACCTCTTCACTGGACGAGCGTCCTGATGCCGCGCGACGCATCCGCCTGGGCCTGGAGGCCGTTCAGGAGATCGTGGGAAAGGTCTGGCCGTATGTGCTGCCCGGCATCTCCCTCCCGGAGATGGTGATCCTGCGCCGGGTGCTCACCCTCGGGCTCATCGTGGTGTTCACCGGCGTCGTGGCCAGCGAGATCCTGACCGTCGGCTACGTTTTCAACCTGGTGGTGTGAGATGCCGATCGATCCCACGGGTGTCGTTCTGATCACCTTGGTAGGCGCCGGGTACGCCGCCACGCGCTACAGGTCCGCGGCCAAAGCCCGGCAGGCGGCTCGGATAGCTCGGAAGAGCCTGCTCGGGATGCTCCCCACTTTCGCGGCCGTCTTCGGCCTGGTGGGATTGTTCCAGGTGTTCGTGCCGGCGTCCCTGGTCGAACGCTGGCTGGGGGCGGCGGCCGGGCCCTCGTCGCTGCTCGTGGGGGCGGTGCTCGGTTCGGTCGCGGCCGGGCCTCCCGCGGCCGCCTTCCCCATCGCCGGGTCGCTGCTGGGGGCGGGAGCCTGGATGGCGGCGGTGGCCGCATTCATCGTCTCCTGGGTACTGGTGGGCGTTGTCTCGTTGCCCTTCGAGGGTCGGGTTTTCGGCTGGCGCTACGCCCTCATGCGCAACGGCACGTGCTTTCTCTTTGCCATGGTGATCGGCCTGGGCATGGGATGGCTCCTGTGAAGGGGCAGACGGAGAGCCTGCAGCCGCGCCGCCTCACCCAGATCGTCGGATTCCTGCGGCGGGAGGGTCTGGTGGTGGTGGTGGCCGGTCTCTACCTCTGGGCGTTCGTGGCCGATCGCCACAGCGCCTTGCGGGCCCTTGCGACCGGCGGCCGGGTGTTTCTGTCGGTGGTGCTCATCATCGTGGCCGTCTTTGGCATCCTGGGCCTTTTCCAGGTCTGGGTGGACAAGAAGAAGGTAGCCGCCCGCCTGGGAGAGCGTGCCGGGGTGGGGACGGTCGTTCTCAGCGCCGCCTTCGGCACGGTGCTGGTGGGGCCTGTCTACGTGGTGTTCCCGTTGCTCAAGGCCGTACGCGAGCACGGGGCCCGCTGGGCGGTCGTGACGGCCATCCTGGCCGCCTGGGCCGTCAAGATCCCCATGGTGCCCTTGGAGGTGGAGTTCCTCGGCTGGCGTTTCGCCTTGGTCCGCACGGTGCTCACCTTCGCCGGAGCCGTGGTCATGGGCCTGCTGGTGGAGCGCATGATGATCTGGTGGTCACCCGACCCGAGGCAGATTCAGATTAGCGCGGAAGGTGTCGGTGCAGCTGAAGAACCAAGGGGATAAGCAGAACACGAGAAGGGAGCAAGGCGAGCAAGTCATGAAGTCGGGCAGCGCGAAACGGCGACGGGCACCGAACGGGAATAGAATGGTTGAAGTGTGAGCATCGTCATCGGGTCGAAGCGACCTCCGAGAGTGACTCGCGGGCCGTGGTGCAGGCGGGTTGCCGTCGACCTTCTGCCCTCGTGGTTCCTCGAGGCATCTATCCCCGACGGCCTAGCCGAGGCCTTCCACTGCGAGAGAGCCACGCGTGTCGACCAGCCCGGAGCCCACCGTCGAGCCACCGGCGGCCGACCGGCGACGAGCCGCCGGACCTTTGCGCGGCCCGGATCTGGGGGTCGGCCGGCGTGCCGGGTCTCACCCAAGTCTTCGGCGGCGGATGAGGCTCACCGGCCCTCTCCGAGCCGTCGAACTCCCCACAGGCTGAGGAAGGCCAGCACGCTGGTGAGCAGCACCATGCGGTTGGCGGCGCCGTAGTCACGGGTCTGAACAGCGTCGTAGATGGCCAGAGGCAGCGTCTGAGTGCGCCCGGGTATGCTCCCGGCCACCATCAACGTGGCCCCGAACTCACCAAAGGCCCGCGCCGCTCCCAGCACGCCGCCCGCCAATATACCCCGTCTGGCCAGCGGCAGGGTCACCCGCCAGAAAACCGCGAGCTCGGAGGAGCCCAACGTGCGGGCGGCGCTCTCCAACAATGGGTCCACCGAGGCGACGGCCGCCCGCGCCGCCTGCACCATGAGGGGTAGACCGACCACGAAGGACGCCACCGCGGCCGCGGGCCACGTGAAGAGAATGGCGGGCAGGTGCAACCACCGCCCGATGGGGTTGTTCACGCCCAGCACCTGGAGCAGGTAGTAGCCCACCACCGTAGGCGGCAGAACCAGGGGGAGGTTGATCAGGGCCTCCACGATTGTCTTGCCGGGAAAGCGAGTGCGGGCCAGAAACACCCCCAGCGAGAGCCCCACGAGCACGATAAGTATCGTCGCCAGACTCGTTACCCGCAGTGAGATGGAAAGGGCACTCCAGCTCATTGCAGCGGAGACTCCCCGGGCAAGACGAACCCGTAGCTGCGCATGATCGTACGCCCCTCGGTGCCGTTTACGAACTGCACAAAACGCGTGGCTTCCGCCACGTGCGCGCTTCCCGCGATCACGGCACACGTCTGGTTGATGGGCTGGTGCAGACTCTCGGGCACGAAGACCCAGGTATCCCCGCCCTTCACCACGAGGGACAAGGCAACGATCCCCACCTCGGCGTTTCCCGACTCGACGTACTGAAGTGCCTGGAGCACATTCTCACCGAGGACGAGCTTCGGTGCGACTACGTCCAGTAGTCCTGCGGTCTCCAAAGCCTGCCGAGCAGCCAGTCCGTACGGAGCATGCTCCGGGTTGGCGATGGCCACTCGACGCACCTCCGAGAGAGACAGATCCTGGATGTCCTGCACCCGCACGTCGCTCCCCGGTCGCGTCCAGAGAACCAGCCGGCCCCGGCCGTACACGGCCCGCGTCTCGCTGCGTACGAGCCGTTTCTCTTCGAGCTCATCGACATACGACTCGTTGGCCGAGAAGATGACGTCCACCGGCGCTCCCTGCTCGATCTGCTGAGCAAGAAGACCGCTCGAGCCGAAGTTAAACACGACCTCGACCCCGGTTTCCAGCGTGAACCGGCGTGCGACCTCGGGAAGAGCCTGTCTGAGATCGGCCGCGGCCGAGACAACCAGGGTCACCGACGAGGCGTCCGCCTCTTTCCGCCCGCAACCACCTGAGACCCAGGCAACCAGAGCGAGGACCAGAACCACGCCGATGGCAGACGCCCAGGTGCCCGCCCCCGCCCGTGTCGGCGCCGGACAGCCGGAGGACGCGGGGGACGAGGACACCGGCATCCGTGTCTCCCGCACCCCGCGTCGATGTGATGGTTGGATCTCGGGTCCGCCTCGTTTTCCTCCAGACGCACCTTGCGGACGCTCGCCCACGCCCACCCGCTTGCGCTCTCCGCCCCGACCTCGGCGGGCGAACGCCCACTGCGGACGCCGATTATACACCGGTCATCCTCCCGGTCGTGGCGCCCCGGCCGCTCGCCGTCTCCAGGAAGCTGCCTGGTCGGGCGATGGTGTAGACTTATAAACACTGCTTGGATCCTGGCCTACCCGCAAAGATGGTGCTGCTCACGCGAATCCCCTCGCTGCTGGCCCTGTTCCTCACCGGATTGATCCTCTCCGTGGGGTTGGCCCTGCTGTATCTCGACTCGGTGCGTCCCTCGCCCCAGATGACGGTCAGTCTCGTGTCCGCCCAGATGCCGGCGGACACATTCGAGGATGTGCGGGCGAAGCTCCGCGTGGCGGTCGCAGCGATCGTGAGCCCGGGGGACAGCTTTCTGACCTACCGGAAGCTGGTCGATTACCTGGCGGCACAAGTGGGGCGCCGATCAGAGCTGGTGCTCCGCCCTACCTACGAACAGGTCAACGAGCTGGTGGAGGGCGGGCTGGTCGACGTGGCCTTCATCTGCAGCGGAGCCTACGCCGCCGCGGCGCCCCGGGGTGCGATCGAGCTCCTGGTGGCGCCGATCGTGGACGGGGGCACGGTGTACTACGCGGACATCATCGTTCCCGACTCGAGCGCGGCCCACACGCTGGAGGACCTACGAGGGGGCCGGTTCGGGTACGTCGACGAGCTGTCGAACTCGGGCCGAACCGCTCCGCGAGCCTACCTTCAGCAGCTTGGATACAATCCTGACAGGTTTTTCGCTGAGACGGTTCTCACGCACAGCCATGACCGTTCGATAGCCGCAGTCTCACGCGGATTGATCGACGGTGCCTCGGTCGACAGCCTCATTCTGGAAGCGATGCTCGATCGACAAGACCCCCGGGCCGCCGGCGTGCGCGTCATCGACCGGTTGGGCCCGTATGGCATGCCCCCGGTCGTTGTCCCTACGGGGATCGACCCTGCTCTCAAGGAACAGCTCCGGCAGGTGTTCCTGGACATTGCCCTGAATCCATCGGGCAAGGCCCTGCTCCAGCCGCTCCGCATCGACGGTTTCCGGGTGCCCTCGGCCGCCGAATACGAAGGCGTGGGCACAGTGGCGACCGGTAGCACGCCCGAGCAGGCCGCTCGAGAGCCGTGACCGGCGGCCCCACCACCAGCCGTTTGGCGTGGCGCTCCGCGCTGAGCCGTTCCACGGGTCTTCTCGGTGCGATACCCTTCCAAATGAAGGTCATGGGCATCGTGCTGTTCATCACCCTGATCGTGGGCGCGGCCGCCACCACGCAGGTGCGACGAGACTTGTACATCACGCTGACTGAGGAGCTCGAGAGCCGGGGGCGCGCCAATGCGCTCGATCTTGCGGCCCGAGGCGGAGACTACGTCCTCACAGGTGACCTCCTGGCGCTGAACGCGCTCCTGGGAGATACGCTCAGCCACAACCAAGACATTCTGTACGCCTTCTTTACCGGCGAGACGGGCGCTGTGATCGCGGACACGTTCCCGGAAGGGGTCCCCCCCGGGCTGCTCTCCGTGCCCCACGACTTGGTGCGGCGGGCCGATGGAACCAGCCTCGTCGTCCTGCGGACCGAGGATGGCCTGCTGAGAGACGTGAGCTCCCCAATTCTCGGGGGCGAGGCGGGAGGCGTGCGCGTGGGACTGAGCGAGAAGCGGGTGCTCGAGGCCGTCGGAGCGGCCACCCGCCGGCTGCTGTATGTGACCCTCATCGCGGCCGGAGCCGCCGTATCCATCGGGCTGGCTCTCAGCCGCATCCTCGTGGCGCCCCTGAGATCCCTGGTCGCCGCCATGAGAGCGGTCGGGAAAGGCGACATGACCCAGCGCGTACCCACCCCGGCCGCCGACGAGATCGGTTTTCTGGCGGCTTCATTCAATCAGATGACCGAGGAGTTGGGTCGGAAGACCGAGCAGTCGCTGCTGTATCGCGAGCATGTCGAGCTCAAGAATCGGGAGCTCGAGCTCCTCATGCAGCTAGGGAGCGAAGCTACCGGAACCATGGCTCCCGACGCGTATCTGGAACGGGCTGTGGGCCTGGTGGTGACTACACTCGGGGCGAAGGGGGACGGATCTGCCTACCCCAAGCGGGCGAACATTCTCCTCTGGTTCTGACCGCCGGCGACGGAGGAGCGCCGGCACTGGGCGTGTGCGAAAGCCTCTGCCCGGACTGCCCTCTATCCCGGGGTTCGGCGGACGCTCTCGTCGCCCAGGAGGCGCCGCGGTCCGAGCCGCAGGTCGGCGTGGATCCGGCGGGGTGTCCGGGGCCGGGTCGCGAGCGGATGATGGCCGGCCCGATCCCGCTGGGCCGGAATCCTGCCGGTCTCTTGGCATTGATTGGGGCGCCTAGCACCCTGGCGGGCGACGATGCCGGGGTGGTACGCTCGGCGGCCAAGCAGATCGGCCTGGTGCTCGAGAACCTACGTCTGCGCGAGGAGAGACGGGCCCGCGAGGCCCGCCTGGCCCGCCTGCTCTCGTATACCATGCGGGCGCAGGAGGGTGAGCGTTCTCGCATTGCGCGAGAGCTCCACGATGACATGGGCCAGAAACTGACCTACCTGAAGATGGGGCTGAAAGTGCTCCGCGCCAAGCTGCCTGAAGACCAGGCGATCGCCGGCCTGGCCGACAACCTGCGGGGAGTGGTCGGCGACAGCCTGGAAGGAATCCAGCGCATGGCCATCCAACTCCGACCTCCGGCGCTGGACCATCTCGGCCTCCTGCCCGCCCTGGAAAGGCTCGCGCACGAGTCCGCGGCGGCTTTCGGGCACCGAGCCGACTTCCAGGCACTCGTCGCGGACAACCTCCGCCTGGACCCCGATCGCGAGGTGGTCGCCTACCGCGTCGTACAGGAAGCGCTCACCAACGTGGGCCGCCACTCGGGATGCAGGCACGTGAGCCTCGTTGTCGAACAGAGGGGCGATACCCTACTCCTGGTCGTCGAGGACGACGGTGCCGGCTTCGATGTGGCCGCTGTCCTCGGGGACGGCGACCCGGGGCGCCACCTCGGCCTGGACGGGATGCGGGAACGCGTGGAGCTCGCCGGCGGAAAGCTCTCGATCGAATCGACCCTGGGAGCCGGTACAGCCCTGCACGCACATCTTCCCATTGACGGCGACCGATGATCGCACACACTTCCGATAGGGAGAGGCTTCGGGTCCTGATCGTCGACGACCACGCGGTCGTGAGGGCGGGCATGCGCCTCCTCCTGGCGGACGAGAAAGACCTGTGCATCATCGGAGAAGCCGGTGACGCTGAAGACGCCCTCCACCTCGCGACGACTTTGAAGCCCGACGTGATCGTCCTCGACCTCGGACTTGGCATGCAGAGCGGACTCGACGTCCTTGGGCTCCTGCGCGCTCAGGCCCCGGAGGCTCGCATCGTGATCCTGACGATGCACGATGACCGCGACTATCTGCGGGTCGCCCTGAAAAGCGGCGCCTCGGCGTACGTGCTCAAGCAGAGTGCCGACACCGACCTGCTGGCCGCTATTCGAAGGGCAGCTGAGGGCGACGTCTTCGTCGACGAGCACCTCGTCCGGCACCTGGTGGACGACCTCGTTCGCCGAGAGGAAGGGCCGGCGCCCACCACCGGGAAAACGGGGGAGCCGCAGGTGGAGCAGCTCAGTGAGCGGGAGCTCCAGGTCGCCAAGCTCATCGCGTTGGGTCACACCAACAGGGAGGTGGGCCGGATGCTGTTCCTGAGCGTGAAGACGGTCGAAACCTACCGGGCTCGCGTCATGGCCAAGTTGGGTTTCGCCGGCCGAGCCGAGCTCGTGCGCCATGCCCTGCGGGAAGGCTGGTTGGAAGAGACGCCTGGCCGCTGACGCCCCAGTGGCCGGCCGTGTGATCTTCCTCTGAGCGCGCGAACAGGGTAATACCTGACGCAAGGCCGCGCGTTTCCCCCTCTGCGCCGGCGGCCGCATCTTCCATCATGGTGAAGTTGGCCCCGCACAGAGGAGGGCATGGACGAATGACGAGAATGGGTGCCGAAACGATGGCGGCCATGGTGGCCGACCTCTCGAGAGCTCTGGAGAAGTCGGTGGAGGAGCGGGATTGGTGCATGGTCATCGACCTGCGCAGGTGCATCGCCTGCCAGGCCTGCACCGTCGCCTGCAAGGCTGAGAACAAGACGCCTCCGGGAGTGTCTTACAACATCGTCTCCGAAGGCGAGGAGGGGCTGTACCCGGAGGTGGGCCGGGTCTTCCTGCCCAGACCGTGCATGCAGTGCGAGAATCCCCCATGTGTTGCGGTGTGCCCCGTCACGCCAATCAAGGCCACGAACCGCCGCCCGGACGGCGTGGTGGACATCAACTACGATCTGTGCATCGGATGCAAGCGCTGCATCGCCGCATGCCCCTACGGCGCACGTTCTTTCGACACGGGGGAATTCTACACGGAGAACACGCCCGCCGTGGAGGCGTACGAGCAGGCGTCCACGTGGGAGTACGGGCGCGAGTGGCGCCGGGTGGAAGGCGTGTCCGCGCCCCCCGTAGGCAAGGCGCGCAAGTGTCACTACTGCCTGCACCGGCTGGAACAAGGGAAGCTTCCGGCCTGCGTCACCACTTGTATCGCACAGGCCCGCTATTTCGGTGATCTCAATGATCCGGAAAGCCTCGTCGCTCAGCTCGCGCGCACCGACCGGGCCGGCGTGCTCCAACCAGAGTTCGGCACCAACCCAACGACCCGCTACCTCTTCGAACAGGCCGTCACTCCACCGCCGCCTCCCGACACGGGGTTCTCCGATGTGCCCGCCGGGCATGCCTTCCACGCGGACATTGCGCGTCTGGCCGACCTAGGGGTGATGAGCGGGTTCCCCGACGGCACGTTCCGGCCCGAAGCGCGCGTGACACGGCAGCAGATGGCCAAGATTCTCGTTCTGGCCACCGGGCGCCACACCGAGGCGGTAGAGGGCCTGGACAATCCGCGCTTCCCCGACGTCACCCCCCAAGACGGCGTCCCTTATCCGTTCGATTTCGTCGAGGAGGCAGCGGCCGCGGGACATTTCGCCGGCGATGAGCAGGGGCGGTTCAACCCAGCTGCCCCCATCACCAGGGTGCAGCTGGCCCTCGTGCTGGTGCGCGCAGGTGGCGAGGGGTTGGCAACAGCTCCCGCCGACTACACGACCGGGTTCGGAGACGTACCCGCCTACGCGGCCGCCGAGGTGGCCCGGGCCAAGTACAACGGCATCCTCGACGGAACCACGGCGACCACATTCGACCCCTACGCGGACGCGACCCGCGGCCAGGTGGCCAGGATGGTCTCCCGCTTCCTGGACATCGTCGGTCAGCCCGAGCCCGCCGCTGCGCGCTAAAGGAGAGAAGACATGGGTGACTACACGAGACGGCAGTTCCTGAAGGGCTCGGCGACGATTGGCGGCGGGGCCCTGCTGGGCTCCCATGCCCTCCTGGCCGGCTCCAAGCCGTTCACGGGCGAAGCCCAGGCGACCCCGGCCGATGCACCGCTGGGTGGGCCGGAGACCACCATCTACAGCGCCTGCCTCCAGTGCAACACCGGCTGCGCCATCAAGGTGAAGCTGGCGGATGGTGTGGCGGTCAAGATCGATGGCAACCCGTACAGCCCGATGGCCAGGTGGCCACACCTTCCCTACAAGGAAGCCGTGACGGAAGCCGCGGCCATCGATGGCTGGCTGTGCCCCAAAGGACAGGCAGGCCTGCAGAGTACGTACGATCCCTATCGGATCCGCCGGGTCCTGAAGCGAGCCGGCAAGCGCGGCGAAGGCAAGTGGATCGCCATACCCTTCAATCAGGCCGTGAACGAGATCATCGAGGGCTCCTCGTTCGCCGACGGCACCCGCCATCCTGGTCTGAAAGCCATTTGGTCCCTGCGGAACCCCAATGTGGCGAAGCAGATGGCCTCAGCCGTGACGAAGATCCTAGACGAAAAGGACCCCGGCAAGAAGGAGGGGCTGGTCACGGACTTCAAGGCCACCTTCGCGGCACACCTGAACACCCTGATCGACCCGGACCACCCCGATCTGGGCCCCAAGAACAACCAGTTCGTGTTCGCCTGGGGCCGCCTCAAAGACGGCCGAGGGGAGATGATCAAGCGCTTCACGGGCGACGCCATGGGTTCAGTCAACGCTCACGGCCACACCACCGTGTGCCAGGGATCGCTGTATTTCACCGGCAAGGCTATGAGCGAGCAGTTCGCCGAGGGCAAGTGGAGCGGCGGCGACAAGTTCTACTGGCAGGCCGACGTCGCCAACACCGAGTTCTTGATCTTGGTAGGCGTGAACCTTTTCGAAGCCAACTACGGCCCCCCGTATCGCGCCCAGAAAGTGATCGAAGGCGTGGAGAACGGGCGCCTCAAGTATGTTGCGATCGACCCGCGACTCGGCAAGACCGGTTCGAAGGCCTGGAAATGGCTGCCCAACAAGCCGGGAACCGAAGCCGGGATCGCCTTCGCTCTCATCCAGCTGGTGCTTCAGAGCGGCAGGCACAACGCCGGCTACCTGGAGAACGCGAACCGCGCAGCCGCCGACGCGGACGGTGAACCAAACTACTGCAACGCCTCCTGGCTGGTGAAGATCGACTCCAAGGGACAGCCCGGAAAGCTGCTGCGAGGTTCCGATCTCGGGCTCGCACCGGAAGCCCGGCCCAAGGCCGACGGCTCCGGCACGTGGAAGTTCGACCCCTTCGTGGTCCTGCGTGACGGCCGTCCCGTCACCTTCGACCCGAACGACAAGAGCGCCCCCGTCGAAGGCGATCTCTTCGTGAACACCTCCCTGGACGGCACCGACGCTTCCGGATCCCCAGCTTCGCTCCCGGTCAAGAGCGTCCTAGAGCTCTTGAGGGAGGCGGCCAACGAGCGAACAGTAGCGCAGTGGGCGGAGCTCTGCGGGGTGGAGGCGGCTGACCTGGAGGAGATCGCCGGCGAGTTCACCAAGCACGGGCGCAAGGCCGCCGCTGACGTCCACCGCGGCGCGAGCCAGCACACCAACGGCTACTACAACGTCCTAGCCTGGTACAGCTTGAACCTGCTGATCGGCAACTACGACTATGCCGGCGGCATGGCCACGGCAAAGGCCTACGATCAGAACGGAGCGAAGGCCGGCCAGCCCTACCCGATCGCACGCATGATCCAAGGCGGGATGAAGAAGTTCGGAACGGACATCATCCGGACTCAGGTCAAGTACGACAGCAGCACCCTGGCGGCGGGTTACCCTACCAAGCGCCCCTGGTTCCCCCTCGCCACCGACATCTACCAAGAGATCATCCCCTCCATCGGGGATGCCTACCCCTACCCGGCTCGGGCCTTGTTCCTCTACATGGGATCCCCGGTGTACGCTCTGCCGGCCGGTCACACCAACATCGAGATCCTGCGCGACAGCCGGAAGCTGCCGTTGTTTGTGACTTTCGACATCACTGTGGGCGAGACGTCCATGTACGCCGACTACGTCATCCCCGACACCAGTTTCCTCGAGCGCTGGGAGTTCCACAAGTCGCACCCCTCGGTAATCGCAAAGAACGCCCCCATCAGGCAGCCGGCCATCGCGCCTCTGACGGAGACCGTGACCGTCTTCGGGATCAAGCAGCCGCTGGGCCTCGAGAGTTTCCTCCTGGCCATCGCGGAGAAGATGGGTCTGCCCGGATTCGGCCCGGATGGCTTCGGCAAGGGCAATCCGTACCGGCGAGGCGAGGACCTCTACCTCAAGCAAGTGGCGAACATCGCAGCGGGCGAAAAGCCCGACCTGGCCGATGCGGTTCCTGAGGCCGACGACTCGGAGGTGGCGCTCTTCCGGCAGGCGCGCGCGCACCTCCCGAAGACGGCGTTCGACGAAGCAGCCTGGAAAGCGGCCATAGGCTCCAACGAAGGCCTGTGGCGCCGGGTGGTCTACGTACTCAACCGGGGCGGTCGATTCCAGGACTACACCAAGCTCCTCGACGGTGAGAAGCTCGCGAACAAGTACGGCAAGTACATCAACATGTACTGCGAGAAGACCTACGACAGCAAGAACACCATCACCGGCCACCGTTTCGCCGGGCTTGCCGGTTTCTTCGAGCCCGGGCAGGACTCCCTGGGCAACAACGTGGCGGTGGCTGACGAGGCCGAGGGTTTCGACCTCACTTTGATCACCTACAAAACCATAACCCAGACCAAGAGCCGCACCAGTGGCAACTACTGGCTCCGTGCCGTCGAGCCCACCAACTACATCCTCCTGAGCGCCACCGACGCGGGTCGCCTGAGCCTGCACGAAGGCGAGCAGGTACGCATCGTCTCCAAGACCAATCCCGATGGCCTCTGGCGACTGGGCGGCGAGCAAACAGTGCCCATGCAGGGATCCGTGTCGATCCTGCAGGGTTTGCGCCCCGGTGTCGTCGGCTTCAGCCTTGGCTACGGCCACTGGGCCTACGGCGGTAACGACATCACCGTCGACGGCCAGTTGATCAAGGCCGATGCCCGCCGGTTGAGCGGATTCCACGCCAACGCGGCCATGCGCACCGACACGCACATGCCCAACACGTGTTTGAGCGACCTTGCCGGCGGTTCAGCGGTCTTCTACGACACCCGGGTCAAGCTCGTGAAGATCTGAGCCGGCGGACTTCGCTGGAGGCGGACCCCATCGAACTCGGGGCGCCCGGCGCGTGCACACGCCGGGCGCCCCGAGTCCCACCTCTGCCAAAGCGCCCGCAGCCGCTCCTACCTGCTGGGTAGGGAGCCGATGAGCTCGGCGCTGCGGGCACAGGAAAGACACGAGGATAGGCCGGGCTCCGCTGGAGCTCCGCAGCCACACCGCCGGTGCATCACGCCCATGATTCGCAGGGTGGCATCGACGTAGTGCATGGGCAGGCTTTCGGCCACCGCCAGAGCGCCTCGCGGGCAGCGTTGCACGCAGACGTCGCAGCCGACGCAGCGCCCTGCCTCGAACATCAAGCCCTCGTCGCCCAGAACCAGCGCTCCCTTGGGGCAGCTGCGCATGCAGAGCCCGCATCCGTCGCAGACCGCGTCCGCAGCCGCCTCGATCGAACCCAGGCCGATCGCCCGCGCCTCATCCCCGCTGAGCACCGCCGAGCGATCCAGGCGGTCGAGAAACGAGCGGCGCGACCAGTCGCGTTGAGGGAGATCGTCGCTCTGCGCGAGGATTCCTCGGGCCAGCCCGACCGGTAGGCGAGCGAGCAACATCCCCGACAGCACCACTCCTGCGGCGGCGAAGAGCCCCTTCCGGGTGACGGTGGAGCCCCCCCAATTGCGGACGTCTTCCCCAGCGAGCGTGCCCGAGGTACCGCGACGCAGCGTCAGATCAGGGACCGACGCGCAGAGCGCCTCGAGCCTCCGCCATGCGACACCCTCGTTCGCTCCGTTGGGACACGCTTCGCAGCACCCGGTCCGCAACTCCAGCGGCTCGCCGGGCAAGGCGAAGGTGGCCAGGTATCCAGGAGGAGTCCCCAAGAGACAGGGAACGGTCACCGCGTGCCCTTCCAGCTTATGCTCGCCGCCGTTCAGCGCCGCGGCCGCACGCTGGCACACAAGCAGATGCCTCGCGGGTCCGATCGGCTCGCCGGTCGATCCCGGAGACCCGCTCCGATTGCGCAGAGGTGCCGGCAAGGGCACGATCAAGTTCTCCACCGGACACGCCGACACGCACCGGCCGCACCGGCCGCACGTGTCTCGATCGATCTCAGGTGTCGACCCTTCCGCGGGAAACTCGAGGGCGCCCCGCGGGCACGCCTGCCGGCATCGATCGCATGACCGGGGGCCACAACGGTACCGGAGGCAGTCGTGATCTGAGAGCAGCCGGGGAGGTTCCCCCTGTAGGGTCGGGCTCAGCATCGCATCACTCGGTCTCTCTCCCAGTGTGCCAACGACTTCGTGTCACGCGCAGCCTACAGTGGACCATCCCCGGCGTCAGCAGGAGAAAACCCGGATCTGGGAGGCCTTATGCCGGGAAAACCCCTCATCCTCGCGGGACGAGCCGTCGATCTCATACCCGCCCGCGCAACGCTCGCCCTGCAGCCGCCGGGATATACGGCCTCTCAGCGGACGAGCTTGCGCACCCCGCGCAGCAGGAACAGCGCCCCGAAGCCGCCGGCCAGGACCAGCGCCAGCAGAGCCATGGGGTCGCGGATCGGATGAAAAGCCGACCCGCCGTCCCTGATCTCGATATAGCCGACGGGCGAGACGGCGACGCCGCCGCCGCCGCCCGAGCCCTCTCCCGACTCGGCGCTGCCGCCGCTGCCACCGCCCAGGCCCCACCGGGCCTTGGCCACGGTAATGACGGTCACCCCGGCCTTGTCCACCGGGTCGCCGTAGATGACCGCGCTGCGCGCGGCCCCGCCCAGCCTGTCGGCCAGTCTTTCCAGGAACGAGTCGACCTTGATTCCCTCGGCTCCGGAGACGCTCTCCTCATAGGTCACGCTCATGACTAGAAACCTCCTCGAGTTGACTGCCGGGCGCCATGCTCCTCGGCGGCGGACCGTCTCCTCATCGGTCCGGCTCGCAAGTCGGAACGGCGCCGTGCACCGTCAGGTATGCCCGTTCCGGCGGCCGAGGAACCACGCGAGGTGCGTCGCGGCGCTCGGGAGGACTTCGATAAACGGCCAAATCTTGATAGAGTATGCATAGAGTTGGTATTCACGATGCAAACACAGGGACGTCCGACACAGCGCAGGCGGACCGGGCAGAGAAGCAAGGAGGAACAATGGGCATTCAGGTCCAAGAGGCGCAGGATCTCGACGAGTCGACTCAGGCGGCGGAAGAGACGACGCTTGCGAGCCTTCCAACCACGCCCCAGAGCGATCCGGCCGTCGTTCAGGGCTTGAAGGCGCTGGCCCACCCGATCCGGCTGGGCATCGTCCAGCTGCTGGCCGACAAGCAGGCCTACGGCTTCGACGATGAGACGTGCTGCGGCGCTCAGGAGATCTGCGTCTGCAAGATCACCGACCTTTTCGACGTCTCCATGCCCACCATCAGCCACCATCTGAAGCTGTTGCGCGAAGCGGGACTTGTCGAGGCCCGCAGGGACAAGGTCTGGATCTACTACTCTCTCAGGCGTGACGCTCTGAGCCAGATCGGCGACCTGCTCAGCGAGATAGCGGGGCGTGGGACGCAGGCGCGCTAGCAGGCCGTTGAAGAATGACGCTTCGCCGCAGGGGTGTGCTGGGCACGCGCAAGGCAAGGACGCAGGGAGCGCTCGTAGCGGCTCCGCCGGCGCGGTCCCCCATAACCCTCCCAGACCTACGCCAGCAAGTCCTTCTTCCGCGACAGGAACTCCTCGCGATCGATCTCGCCCCGAGCGTAGCGCTCCTCGAGCACGCGCAAGGCTTCTGGACGAGCCGGTGCCTGCTCACCGAAACGCGGCGCGGTCCCGGGGCCCGGACGAGGAGGAGCCGGTTCCTGATAAGTCTGGACCCGCCTGTTCTGGGAAGTAAGCGCCCTTACCGCGAGCACGACCAGGATGACGACCACCACCCAGAAGACCGTCACGAAGAGCATCCAGAAGATGCTCATGTAGCCGAAGCCGGTCCAATCACCCCAACCCGTCATGGCAGCCGGTTCCTTTCTCGCCCCCGCGCACGTAGCAGCGCCTTTTCTCTTTCAATCATACCCCGCTTTGACCGCCTCCTGCGACTCGTAGCTGCGGTCGCGATGCTTCCCCCGCAGCCTGGCGGTCGCGAAGCACCTTCTGCTCGCGGATCTGTACGAGCAGGCCTATCACCCAGTTGAGTGGTGTATCGACCCCGTAGTGCTCCCCCCTCTCGACCACGGCCAGGTTGAGGGTATCGATCTCGGTACGGCGGCCGTTCTCCATATCTTGGAGCATCGAGACCTTGTTGTCCCCCACCCAGTCCAGCGTGGCGATCACCCAATCGTCGGCCGTCTCGAGCTCGGCGAAGGTGAATCCCTGGGCCCGGGCCACCGCCGCCGTCTCCTGCGCGAGGGCCCGCACCAGGCGCTCGGCCGGCTCGATTTCTTGGATCTCCCGCCCGGTCAGTCCGGTGAGGGCGGCCACCGCGTTCACCGACACGTTGGCCAGCAGCTTCCGCCAGATGGGCTCGCGGATGTCTCCGTGGGCCAGGTGAGTCTCGAGACCGGCGGCGGCGAAGGTGGCGGCAACGTGCTCCAACCCTGAGTCCTCGCTGCCGTCGTAACGGCCGAGGGTTATGCCGGCCGCGCTTGGGCTGAAGCGGATTGTCGTGGGTCCCAAGGGCATGGCACTGTATCCGGTAACCCCGCCCACTACCTTCGCGTCGGGCAACACCGCCGAGATGCGCTGCAGGTTCTTCAGCCCGTTTTGCAGCGACAGAACGTAGGTGTCGGACCCCACCAATGGCCGGGCCAGCTCGGCGGCTGCGGACGTGTGGTAGCCCTTGACCGATATCTGGACCAGATCGACCACGCCAACCTCGTCCGGCCGGGTGGTGGCTTTGATGGGGCGGTGACGCCGGCTACCGTCGGGCATGACAAGAGTGAGTCCCTCCCGGCGCAGTGCGTCGATCTTGGCTTGATCAACGTCTACGAGGGTGACGTCGGATCCGGCTTCGGCGAGCAGGAAGCCAAATGACCCCCCGAGGGCGCCGGCCCCCATGATGGCGATCTTCATCGCGCGCGATTCCCCCTTGGCGCCTCCCAGTCGGCTGGTCGGCTGCCGTCAGTGTGATGGCGATGCCTGGGCACGCACCCCGTGCCCCTCACCTCCCGCGTCGATGTCGCCTCCCGTCCGACGAGAGCTTCGCGCGGCCACGGTGTCGTCACCGTCACACACGCACTCGGAGCCCTCCGCTCCGGACACCACCACCCGTGCGGTGGCGGATCTTTCCCTTATCCCACCAGGAACCGTTGCTGTCAACCACCGGGGACCTCGTAGGCGAGTGGAGACCTGGGTATTACGCTCGCTTCGGCTGCGGCCGCATTGGGAGCGCGATGCGGCCTGCTCGGGCCTTTGTCAGCGCAGGGCCTGCTCCATGTCTTCCACCAGGTCGTCTGGGTGCTCGATCCCCACCGACACCCGCATGGTGCCCGGGGAGATGCCGGCCGCCCGCCGGGCCTCCTCACCCATGCCGGCGTGGCTCATGGTCCACGGCTGCTCGATCAGAGACTCGACTCCACCCAGCGACTCCGCCAGCGAGAAGTAGCGCAGGCGCCCGAAGAAGGTGTCGGGATCGAGGGCCTCGATATCCAGGTCGAAGCTCAGCATGCCGCCGAAACCCGACTGTTGGCGCTGAGCCAGCTCGTGCCCCGGGTGGTGCGGCAGGCCCGGGTAATAGACTCGCCGGACCCGGGGGTGCCCGTCCAGGAAGGCGGCCAGGGCCAAGGCTCCCCGCTGGTGGGCTTCCATGCGCGGCCCCAGGGTCTTCACCCCCCGCAGTACAAGCCAAGCGTCGAACGGGGAATTGGCCAGGCCCATGGCGTTGACGATGAAGCCCAGCCGGTCGACCAGGTCGGCGCGCGTGGCCATGACCACGCCACCGACCACGTCGCTATGCCCGTTCAGATACTTGGTGGTGGAATGCAGCACCACATCGACCCCCAGGTCGAGAGGGCGTTGAAAGTAGGGGCTGAGAAAGGTGTTGTCGGCCACGGTGAGCACGTCGTGCTCGCGGGCAATCGCCACCATGGCCGCGATGTCGACGATGTTCAGCAGGGGATTGGAAGGGGTCTCGATCCACAGCATGCGCGTCTCGGGCCGGAGGGCGCTCCGCACCGCCGATTCGTCACACATGTCCACGAACGAGAAGCTCACCCCAAACCGCGGAAAAAGCGTCTCGAAGAGCCGGTAGGTGCCTCCGTAGATGTCGTGGCCGGCCACCACGTGGTCGCCCTGACGCAGCAGGAAAAGCACGGCGACGATAGCCGCCATGCCCGTGCAGGTACAGCGGGCGAAGCCTGCGCCCTCGAGCGCGGCCAGGTTCTCCTCAAGGGCCGTCCGCGTGGGGTTGCCGCTGCGGGTATAGTCGTAGCCCTTGTTCTCCCCCACCCTGTCGAAGCAGAAGGTGGAGCTGGGGTAGATGGGGGTGATCACGGAGTTGTAGGCCGTGTCTTTGGCCACCCCAACGTGGACTGCTGCCGTCTCTCGTCTCATGGTGCCCTCGATCGTTCGCTTGGCGCGCTCTCGGGATGGGGGGACCTGCCGGTGATGCGCCCCGTCGTCCCGAGTCCCAGACGGGGTATCGGCCGGCCCGCCCGAGGTCGTTGCATTATAGATAAATCCGACAGCAATTAAAGAGTATTGCACAAGCCCGCGAAGATGGTATCGTCCGGCACCAGCAACGTCGACGGGGAGGCGAAGGGGATGATACGGTATCTGCTGGGCGGGACCATGTTCCTGGTGGGGGCGACGGCCGCCCTGCAACCCCCGATCAACGCCGCGCTGGCCAAGCGCACGGGCTCCCTGGAAGCCGCCGCCGTCTCCTTCGTGGTGGGGACGGTGGCTCTGGTCATCATCTCGCTGCTGATGCCGGGCGGTTCCTACGCCGCCGTACGCGGGGCGCCGACCTGGGAGCTGACCGGCGGCTTGATCGGCGCGCTGTTCGTGGCCAGCACCATCTTCCTCATCCCTCGCCTGGGCGCCACCGGAATCATCGCGGGAATCATCGCCGGCCAGCTGGCCGGCGCGGTGCTGGTGGATCAGTTCGGTCTGTTCGGCATCCCGCAGGCGTCGGTGAGTTGGCAGAGAGCACTGGGGCTGCTACTGCTAATCATCGGTGGTCTGCTGGCAGTCCGGCGCTGACCCTTGCAGCCACCTCGGGACTCTCCCCCAAGCCTTCGTCCTCGACGGCTGGAGCCAGTGAGTGCTCCTCGATCTGGGCGAGGGGCGCGATGGCGACCGGTCCCTCGGAGAGCGTGCCGGTGCGCCCGTGGGAACTGAGCTGGGAGACCGTGGTCCCGGCCAGAATGATGGCGAAACCCAGGATGCTCCGCGGGCTCACGGTGTCGTAGCCCAGGGCGACCGCGAACGCCAGCGCGGCCACCGCTTCCAGGCCGACCAGCAGACCCGCCTCGGTGGGAGGCGTGTGCCGCTGCGCCCACATCATGAGCACGTATCCCACCACACCACCCGTGAGCGCCGCATACAGGATGGTCCCCAGGCTCATCCACCCCGGAAAGAGCATGGGCGGCTCCGTGAGCAACGACCAGACCATGGCCAGCAAGCCGGCCAAACCCAGCTGCACGGCGGAGAGGGCGAACGGGTCCACCCGGGGCGCCGTGCGTCCAACGGCCAGCACGTGCAGGGCCCAGAAGAGGGTGGCGATCAACGTGAGCATCTCCCCTAACCCGAACGCCACCCCTCCCGAAACCATGAGCAGGCCCATCCCGCACACCACCAGCGTGATCCCCGCCGCGACGCCCAACCGGGGCCAGCGTCCCGTCCACAGGCCCAGGATCAAAGGTACAAGCACCACGTACAGGCTGCTGAGGAAGCCCGCGAGCCCTGGCGATGTGCGCACGAGCCCACCCATCTGGATCGCGAACCCCGCAAAGAGGATCAACCCCACGGTCGCCGAGGCCCGGAGCTGCCCCCAGGTCAGAGAAAGAACGCGCCGGTGAAAGACCAGTGTGAGGACGGCGCAGGCTACCATAAACCGCGCCCCCAGGTAGAACATGGGCGGCATGATGCCGATGGCGAACTTGTGCACCACGAAGCTCGAGCCCCAGATGAGTCCCGCGAAGACCAGGGCCGAGTCGGCCAGCAGACGGGTCCGCCGGCATGAGATCGTCCGGCTCGTCAACGGTGACGGCCGGGGCGAGGCCGCGGCCGGGCGGCGGAAATCGTCGCCGGGTCCATCACTCGTCGCCCAGGCAGTAGAAGTAGCCGTTGCGGGAGCCTACATACAGACGTCCGTGCCAGAGGGCCGGGGTCGACTCCACTGCGCCGCCTCCGGGGATCTGCACCGCCCACAGCTCGGGCGGATCAATCGTAGGGTTGGAGACATCGTACGCATGAATCCACCCGTCCGTGTCGCCTACGATCAGGGTGTCGTGGACCACCAGAGGAGAACCCCAGGCGTGGTAGGTGAAGGGCTTCTCCCAGACGATGCGGCCGTCGTCGCGGGCCACGCCCAGCAGGCGCCCGGTGTGGGTGGGCACATAGAGCATGTCATCATAGATGGCGGGCGTGGCCCAGATGCCGCCCTTGTCACCCCGAGCCGGGTCCTTGACCGACCAGACGAGAGGCTGGTCCGGGCGGTAAGGATCGAGCTTCATGAGCTGGCCCACCTCCTTCGCCCGGGGGAGCATCCGCTCGAGCTCGGCGGCCACATAAAGCCGGCCTTCGTCGTCGATAACGATGGAAGCATCTACGTCGTCGCCGGTCCAGAAGGTGAAGACCACCGGAAACGGCGCGCCCTCTGGATTGGGCAGGTAAGGGAGCGGCCGTGGAGTCGGCCCCGACGGCGGACCCACGCCCTGCTCCCAGGTACCCGGGGCCTGGCCCCCGGGGCCGTAGCCGGCCTGCGAGAGTCCAAGGGCGTTGATGTCCAGACCGACCACCCGCCCACCGCCATTGGCGAAGTAGACCCGGTCGCCGCGCTTCGGATCCAGATGTACGGCCGGCGAGTTCTCGATGCTGACCATGCGATCCCCAACGGCCGCAAACAAGGCGTCGTCGTAGGCAGGGAAAGCCAAGAGCACCTTGGGATCCACTCTCACCTTGCCCCCGCCGTCCAGGCCCCGATTGAGCTTCACGATGAAGAAGTAGCTATTCTCACCTCCTTCGAAGAGATAGTCGCCCACAACCAGGGCGCTCGCGTCCCAGTCGTTGTTCCACACGGGATGGGGCACGTCGGCGGCGTTCATCGACCAGATAACGGTGGGCGTCTCGCGGTCCAACGCAACTACCCGAAAGAGGTTGTCGCGGGAGCCGGAGTACAGCAGGGGATACCCGTCGGGGTCGAGCATGACCGAGCCCTTGATCAAGTCGCCCGTAGGAATGTCAGGCAGAAAGCGCTCGCCGGAGTCGGCGTCGAGGAAGTGCAGCGCACCATCGTAGGCTCCGAACATGACCTGGGTCATCCCCTCCCGCTCGGCCACCACGGGCTGTCCGGTCCAGCCGGTGCCCGACCAGACGCGCGACTCGCCCCCTTCCGACGAGCTCATGCTCATGGCCCCGTCCTGAGGGAAGCGCCAGAGCACCCGGGGCGCCTTGGGGACGGGGCCCTCGCCGTACCAGGCGCGGTGGGCATTACCGCGGAACATGGTGAGGCCGGCAAAAGAGGTGTTGATGGGTGCGTAGGCGGCCGGGAGGCCCGGGGGCAGGCCCGCCGCTTCCGGTGTCTCGCCGCTCGCCACACTGGCGACGGTGGTCGAAGGGACCACCGAGACCACCGCGGACCTCCCGGTCTGCATAGCAGGGGAGGCCTCCACGATCTTCCCCCTGCCCTCCCAAAGCCGGACAGTCCAGAGGAATAGGATGATCAGGACGACACCCGCCCCCAGGGCGAGGGTCAGGGTCAGGAGCGCCTGCCGGCGGCGGCGGCGCAGGCTCTCGCTTTCGTAGACGGTGTAGCGGAGCGCCGGCACGCCGGACCTTCCACTAGGACGAGCCGGTCGGCTCATGCCCCTCGTGCGCCGCCCTCTTCGACGGAAGTGTCGCCCGCCCGCCTGATGAGCCCCTTGCCCCGGGTGGCGATGAGGTCGAGATAGGCCACCAGATCCTTCGCAAAGTTCCACTGCGTGAGGTTGATCGGCGTGTCGCCGATGCGGCTGGCCAGGGCTTCCCGCAGAGCTCCCCAGTTGGTCCAACCGATGCGGGAGGCCAGCTCCTCGGGGGCCACATCCGCAGGCGGCGCGGTCATCTTGCCCGCAAGGAGCTCGGGAGCGTCCCAGTATTTCTTCACCACGGGAGGCACCCCGGCATCGGTGGTCAGCACCAGAAGCCGCGCCCGCTCGCCCAGGGCGGCGTAGCCGGCGTCGAAAGTGCGGACCACCTGGTCGCGCTCCACGTCGTGGGCGGTCTGCAGGCTGAGCTCGTGCCAGTATCGGGCGATGACCAGGAAGGTGAAGTGCTCGGTCTCGAGGACGCAGGAGACCTCGGTGTCGTTCTCCAGGATGTCCCGCCCGGCCGGCTTGGGATAGCGGCGCCAGAACTCCAGTGAATACCCACCCTCGATGGCGGCCTCGTAGTCCTGACCGCGAAAGGCCCGGCCCAGAAGCTCCACCAGCCAGCTGGTCGTCTCGAAGTTCCGCAGAGGCCCGAAAACGTTCGAGACGAACTCATCTTCGCGGCTCTCGCGCAGCATTCCCCCGTAGTACCGATCACGACCGAACAGCTCGACATACATGGCCATAGACACCCTGCCTTCCCTCGTGCGACCGCGGTCCATCACCTTTTGCAGGCTGCTGAAAAACGAAACCTCGGCCGCCGGACCGCACTGGGCGGCGCCATGCGTTGTCCTCAGTCGCGCCCGTAGCGCTGCTACGAGCGCTCCCTGCGTCCTAGCCTTGCGCGTACCCAGTGCACCCCGGCGGCGAAGCGCCGTTTCTCAGCAGCCTGTCAGCGCCTGCGGCGATGCTATCCTCCAGCAAGACCGCTGTCAAAGCGGCGGCAGGCCCGTGGGAAATGATCGGCGGGCCATAGAGCTCGCACGGCGGAGCCGGTGTACGGGCGCCGGGCATGGATGGCCTCCAGAATGCGTATAGCCGGTCCCAGGGGGTAGGACCGGCTACACTGCGGGGAAAACCGCTCAGCACTGTCGCGATGCGGGATGGGGGGATCCCGGTCACCACGGGGGTCAGTGCTCAGCTGAAAGTAGTCTAGCAGGGGCCTCTGATAAATCCAATATATTGTTTCTATCCTTGCTATAGTTTTGTTGGATAGATTGAACCCCGGTCGCCGCAGCGAGATGTTGAGGCGAAACGACTGGAGGACCCCGGTGGAGCTGACCCAACTCAGGTACTTCGTGACGGTTGCCGAGACGCTCAGCTTCACCGAGGCGGCCGTCCGCCTGCATGTGTCACAACCGGCGCTCAGCTACCAGATCAAGCGCCTGGAGAACGAGCTGGGCGCCCGCCTCTTCGAGCGCACCAGCCGCAGGGTGAGCCTCACCCTCGACGGCCGCACCTTCCTGCCCCTATCTCAGTCGGTGCTGGCAAAGGCCGACGAGGCGGTGAGTGTGATGGAGGAACGCCTGGGAGTCGAGACAGGCCAGGTGAACATGGGCTGCATACCCAGCGCGGGCGCGTATATCGTCCCCCCCGTCCTGGCGGCATTCCAGCGCAGCTACCCAGGCATCACGGTCCACCTTTTCGAGGCTGGAGGTAACCTGCTCGAGCGGAGCGTCCTCGATGGTGACTCCGACTTCGCCATCGTGGCCACGCCCGGATCGCCCGAGAACCTGGAGGTCACCCCCCTCCTCGCCGAGGAGATTCTTCTGGTGGTGCCCCAACACCATCAACTGGCCGAACGCCGTAACGTAAGCATGCGCGAGCTCCGCCACGAGCGCTTCATCGTGCTCGGCGGTTCTTTCGTCCTGGGCGCGCAGTTCGTGGAGGCCTGCCGGCGGGCGGGGTTCGAGCCCACGGTGGCCTACGAGACGGGAACCCTCGAGTCGGTCAAGAGTTTCGTACGCCACGATCTGGGAATTGCCGCTCTGCCGCGGCTGGCGATGCAGGGGCCGGCTGATGACACCCTGGTGAGCATCCCCTTCCGCGAGCCCTTCACCCGGGAGATCAATCTCATCAAGGCCAGGGACCGCTATACGACGGTGGCCACCCGAGCCCTCATGGTACACGTGCGCACCATGGTCCTTTCCACGTTCGCCGGTGTAGGCAACCCGCTTCCGGTAAGTTAGAATCTGGTCGAACCATCAACCACGGGAGCGCGCGTGTATCTCAAGCATGTGGCGGTGGAGGGCTTCAAGAGCTTCCCTGAATGGAACGGCCTCGAGCTGCCTGCCGGCACCTGCATCCTGGTCGGCGCAAACGGCACGGGCAAGAGCAACCTGTCCGACGCACTCACCTGGGTGCTCGGCGAAAGCGACCTGGAGACATTGCGCGTGCGCACCCCCGATGAGCTGGTCTTCGCGGGCAGCGAGGAGCTGCTGCCCATGAAAGCGGCGCAGGTCACTGTCGTGTTCGACCGCCGCCCGGCCAGGGAGAAGGGAGAAGCACTCCCAGCCGGCGTGTGCAAGCACGGCCACGCAGCCACGCACGACGGGACGATCCCTACGGGGGCCCTGGCCATCACTCGCCGGGTCGTCGCAGACGGGCGCGAGGAGTACATGGTCGACGGCCGGGAGGTCACCGAGGCCCAGGTCCGGGCCGCTCTCCACCGCGTCGACATCAGCTCGCCTCCGGTGGCCGTCGTCCGTCAGGGCGAGCTCGAGCGACTGCTGTTCCTGGAACCTGACGCCCGGCGCCGGGAGCTCGAGAAGGCTGCCGGCATCCCCGAACTCACGCAGCAACGCACCGAGCTGACCGCCCGTAGCGACGCTCTCAACCTGCAGTTCGAGCATCTGCAGGGCGAGCGCGAGGAAGCCCAACTGCGGCTGGCCGAGCTCGAGCGCGAGGCGGCGCGAGCCGAGCGAGTGGAAGCTCTGCACGACCGGCTGGCCGCCCTGCAGGGCGCTTTGCTCGCCGCGACCTACCGCCCCAGCAGCGACGGGCCCCAGCTCGAGACGGTGCTGCAGGCCCTCGACCTGCCGGCACCTCGGGCGACCTCGACCGCGCTCTGGCGCCACACGTTGGCGCAACTCGAGCGGTCACGCCAAGCCCTGACTGCCGCCGGGCTCGCCAACCCGCGGGCCGGCGCCGACTGCGAAGCCATGCGGGCCCACCTAACAGGCTTGACGCGGCGGCTCGAGGACACCCGCGCAGCCAAGGCCGAGATCGAGGCAGGCATGGCGGCCTTGGATGCCGACGTGGCCGAGGCCTTCGCCGCCGTCCTGACACGGGTCGAGAAACGCTTCCACACCTACTACGGCCTGCTGGCCCCGGGAGGGGAGGCCGCTCTGCCCCTGGTCGAGGCCGCCACGGCCGGCGGAGCTCCGGGTGTCGACGTGGTCGCCCGCCCGCCTGGCAAGCTGCTCGACAGGGTGACCGTGCTCTCGGGCGGCGAACGTTCGCTGGCCGCGCTCTCCTTCGCACTCGCCCTCTTTCAAGAGTCGCCCGCGCCCATTTTCGTCCTGGACGAGGTGGAACCCGCCCTCGACGACACCAACATCCGCCGCCTGCAGGCCGTGCTCGATCTGGTGGCCGACGAGCGCCAAATCGTCATGGTGTCGCACCAGCAGCGGGCCAAAGAGACCGGCGACGTGGTCTTCGGGGTCGAGCGCAACCTGCACGGGGCGAGCCAGGTCAAGTTCCGCTACGAGCCCCGCACCCGGCGTCTCGAGATCTTCCGGCGTCCGTGGACCGACGAGCGCCTCCGTCGCTTCCCGGTCGCCCCAGCGGGCGCCGCCCCCGGCCTGGCCGCCGGTGCCCCGGCCCGCAGCAGCGGGTTGCTGGGGGCGGGGGCTCACCCACCCAGGCCGCCTTCCTGGAGGTTCGGGGTCCGGGGAGCGGGCCCAACCGGTACCGGAAGCGAGGCGACGGACCATGGGAAGGCATCTGGGAGGCGCTGGGCAATCCCGACAGCACAGACGCGACAGCCGCCGAACCCGCCGCGAAAACGGCGGGCACGCACCCCAAGAACACCGACTCGGAAGACGACGAGTATCAGGGGACGTTCAAGCCCTGCTGCTGAATCACGGTCGCCCGGGCGACCGTGAAGGTCGCAGCCTCCGGCTATGCCCGCTCCCTGCGTCCGTGCCTCGCCCGCACCCATCGCACCCTGGCGGCGAGGCGTCGTTCCGAGACGAGCTTCTGGCCGTACGCCCCGTCGGGCTCCTTACAGCTCCACCGCCCGGGCTTCGTAGAAACCAGGCTGTTTCACGATGTCGTCCAGCACTTCCTGAGGGATGGGATCGTCAAGAGCCACACCCATCACCGCTCGGCCCTCGACCTTCTTGCGTCCCACGTTCATGAAGGCGATGTTGATGCCCTTGTCACCCAGGGCGGTCCCCACCCGGCCGATCATGCCGGGGACGTCATCATACTGGAAGAAGGCCATATGCCTGGCCGGCTCGAGGTCGATGTCGTGCCGGTAGATCTTCACCAGGCGTGGCTTGTGCTTGGGACCGATGGTGGTGCCTGCGGCGGTCAGGTCGCCCCGCCGGTCCTTGCTGACCACCGTGATTAGGTTGGTGAAGTCACGAGAGCGCTTCTCCTTCACCTCGGCGATCTTCAGACCGCGCTCCTCGGCGATGCTGGGGGCGTTCACGTAGTTCACCGGCTCTTCTACCCGACCCTCGAGCAGAGCCTTGACCACAGCGACCGTGATCAGACGAGTGTCGTGCTCGGCTAGTTGGCCTTCGCAGCGAATGGTGAAGTCCTCGAGAGGTCCGTCGGCGATCGCCATGATCAGCTTGCCCAGCGTCTCGGCCAGAGGAAGAAAGGGACCCACGGCCTCCAGCGCCTCGGGGCCCACCGACGGGATGTTGACCGCGTTCGAGACGAACTGATTGAGCAGGCCCGCAATCACCTGCTCAGCGATGATGGTGCCGGCCTTGTCCTGAGCCTCCTCCGTGGAAGCGCCCAGGTGCGGGGTGAGCACTACGTTGTCGTAGTGGAGCAGCGGGAAGTCGGGCGGGATCGGCTCCTGCGTGTAGACATCCAGCCCGGCCGAGGTCACCTTCCCCGAATCCAGGGCGCGTGCCAGAGCGGCCTCGTCGACGAGACCGCCCCGGGCGGCGTTCACGATGCGCACTCCGTCCTTCATCTTGGCAAAAGCCGCATCGCCGACCATACCCGCGGTCTCTGGAGTCTTTGGCATGTGCATGGTGATGAAGTCGGATTTCGCGTACACATCGTCGAGAGTCTCGGCTTGCTCCAGGCCGCTCTCGCGGAAGCGCTCCGCGGAAACGTAGGGATCATACGCGATCACGTCCATGCGCAAACCCTTGGCCCTTTGGGCCACGAGCATGCCGATTCGCCCCAGGCCAATGACCCCCAGGGTCTTTCCGGTGAGCTCCACCCCGCCGAACTTCGACCGCTCCCACTTGCCGGCCTTCATGGACATATACGCCTGCGGGATCTGCCGGCACTGAGCCATCAGCAGGGCCAGGGCGTGCTCGGCCGCGGCCACCGAGTTCGACTCCGGAGCGTTGGCCACAACGATGCCCTTCTTGGTGGCGGCTTTGACGTCTACGTTGTCGACGCCGGTACCCGCGCGACCGATGATCTTGAGCCGGCAGGAGCCCTCGAGCATCCCCGCGGTCACCTTGGTGGCCGAACGGATGATGAGGGCATCGTAGTCGTTGATGCGCTCCGTGAGCTCGCTGTCGGTCATGTCGACGCGGACATCGACGTCGAAGTGCTGCCTGAGGAGCTCCACACCGGCCTCGGAGATCCTCTCCTTGACCAGCACCTTGGCCCTACCCGCGACTTCACCCACCATGTCGGTTCCTCCCTGTGCGGCTTCTCCCGGATGCTCCCGGGGGAAGCGGGTTCGATCGATTTCCGTGACCCGAGCTGACGGCTCGGAGAGTCGGCGCTTGGCATGTGAAGAAGGGAACGCATCTCACGGGGCTGGACCGCCCTGTTCCCCCTCGGGATCGACGTAGGCTCCACGTGACGAGCATCCCCGCCTCGACCTTGTACAGGCGTCGGCGCCGGAGCCGGCTTGCCTCTGCCCGGAAACCCCCTAAAACGCCGGCTCTGGGGTCCCCGGGCAGCGACCCGTACCGCTACGGGCTCGCCCGCCGCCTACGGGTGAGGAGCGGTGCAACAAGATGTTGGTGTCGTCCACGTTCATTTTCGCGGGAGTGGGCGCGCAGAAGCACCCTCGCGACCAGTCTAGCATACCGCGCCGCCCGGCCGCCCCACGCGCGAGGTTTGCCCTCCAGCCGCCGTCGGGTACACGCGCATCAGCCCGGAACTAGAGGAGGAGGAATACACCATGAGCTTGATCGACACGCTCAATGATCTGCGGGCCCGGGAGCTGGCCGTCATCGTGCAGTACATGCGCCACCACTATGTCTTGACCGGAGCCGACGGGGCGGCACTCGCCGACGAGTTCAAGGAGGTGGCCATCACCGAGATGAAGCACGCCGAGGCCCTCGGCGAGCGCATCGACTTTCTGGGTGGCGACCCCACGACCAAGCCCAGCGAGATCATGAAGGGGGGTGCCACCCTCTCCGACGCGGCCTCCATTGATCTTGCGAGCGAAGAGGAAGCCGTAGGGCTCTACCGGGCGGCCGTGAAAGAGGCCGACGCAGCCGGCGACGTGACCACCAGACGCCTGCTGGAAGACATCCTGGCCGACGAGGAAGGCCACATGAACGAGTTCCGGACTATGCTCGGCAAGTAGCGGCACCCGCCGGCCGCGCGCGCGGGCGCATGGCGAACGTACCGTGACGAAGCCCCGGCTCCTGGGGGCCGGGGCTTCGTTTCGAATCGAGCTCCAGAGCTCGGTTTGGAATGACGCTTCGCCGTCAGGGTGCGCTGGGCGCGGGCGAGGCACGGACGCAGGGAGCGGGCGTAGCAGCGCTACGGACGCGACCGAGGACACAGCATCGCCCCGCCCAGGGCGGCCTGGGGGCCGGAGCTTCGTTTCGAAGCGAGCTCCTAGTCGAGGTTCTTGCCGCCTGCGATCCAGCTCATCATGCCCCGGAGTCTGCGGCCTACCACCTCAATCTGGTGCTCAGACTCCCGCCGGGTGATGGCATGATACACGGGCTTGCCGGCTTGGTTCTCGAGGATCCACTCGCGCGCGAACTGGCCGGTTTGGATCTCGTGCAGGATCTCACGCATCTCGGCGCGGGTCTCCTCAGAGATGATGCGTTTGCCCCGGGTCACGTCCCCATACTCGGCCGTCTCGGAGATCGAGTAGCGCATGCCGCTGATACCGTGCTCGTAGATGAGATCCACGATCAGCTTGAGCTCGTGCAGGCACTCGAAGTAAGCGATCTCGGGCTGGTAGCCCGCCTCCACCAGGGTCTCGAACCCGGCCCGGATCAGCTCGCTGGTGCCTCCGCAGAGAACCGCCTGCTCGCCGAAGAGATCGGTCTCCGTCTCTTCCTGGAAGGTGGTCTCGATGACACCCGCACGCGTGCAGCCGATCCCTTTGCCGTACGCCAGGGCCATCTCATGGGCCTGACCGGTGGCATCCTGGTGCACGGCGACCAACCCAGGCACCCCGCCACCCTCAGTGTACACCCGCCGCACCAGGTGACCCGGGCCCTTGGGCGCCACCATGGTGACATCCACCGTCTCCGGTGGCACGATCTGGTTGAAGTGGATGTTGAAGCCGTGGGCGAACATCAGCATGTTCCCCGGCTCGAGGCCGCCGCGGATGGACTCCTCGTAGACCCGCTTCTGATCCTGATCGGGCACCAAGACCATGACGATGTCGGCCTTCCCGGACGCCTCGCCAATGGAGAGCACCTCCAGACCGGCCTCGGCAGCCCGCTTGATGCTCGAAGAGCCCTGCCGAAGCCCAACGACCACCTTCACGCCGCTGTCCCTGAGATTCTGCGCATGGGCGTGCCCCTGACTGCCGAAACCAAGAACGGCAACGGTCTTGCCTTGCAGCAGGTCGAGGTTCGCATCCCTGTCGTAGAACATGCTCTCTTCCCCTTCTCGATATGCAGTACTAGTTGCTTACAAACAATAATGCAGCAATCGTTGCACACCCCGAGCTGTGAAAAGCCCGGAACAACGGGCGACCTCTCAGGGGTTCTTCTTGTCCCTTCCCATGGAGATCCGTCCGGCGCGCACCAGCTCCACGATGCCGAAAGGCTGGAAGAGCTGGAGCATCGCCGAGAGTTTCTCGCGCGTCCCGGTCGCCTCGATGATCAGCGTCGATCTGGCCACATCCACGATCTTGCCCCGGAAGATCTCCACGATCTGCATGATCTCGGAGCGCGACTCCGCATCGGCCTTCACCTTCACCAGGATCAACTCCCGGTCGACGCTCGAGGCGGGATCCAGGTCGGTAATCTTGATGACGTTGATGAGTTTGTGCAGCTGCTTGGTAACCTGCTCGAGCGGCGCATCCTGGGCATCGACGGTGATGATCATGCGCGAGAGCCGGGGGTCCTCGGTCTCGCCCACAGCCAGGCTGTCGATGTTGAAGCCCCTCCGGGCGAAGAGCCCGGCGATGCGGGTGAGGACGCCCGGCTTGTTCTCGACCAGCACGGAAAGCGTGTGCTTCACGACTCCACCCCCCATGAGCATGTTGCTGATCGACGCGCCCGCCGGCACCATGGGCCAGACGTTGGCTTCGCGCTTGATGCGGAAGTCGATCAAGGCGGGGCGGTCGGAGGCCAGCGCCACACGCAGGACCTCCTCGACCTCATCCGGGCGGATGGCCCGGTAGCCTTCGGCCCCGTAGGCTTCGGCCAGCTTGACGAAGTCGGGCTGGCAGGCGATACAGGTGGAGGCGTAGCGCTTCTGATAGAAGAGCTCCTGCCACTGGCGCACCATGCCCAGGTACATGTTGTTGAGGATGCACACCTTCACCGCCAGTCCGTAGTTCACGGCGGTGCCCAGCTCTTGGATGTTCATCTGGATGGACCCGTCGCCGGCCACGTCCACCACGGTGAGCTCCGGCCGGGCCACCTTGGCGCCGATGGCGGCTGGCAGGCCGAAGCCCATCGTGCCCAAGCCGCCGGAGGTGATGAAGTGACGCGGATGCTTGGTACGGGAGTACTGGGCGGCCCACATCTGGTTCTGGCCAACCTCGGTGGTGACGATAGCCTCGCCGCGGGTCACTTCGCGCAGCTTCGAGACCACGTACTCGGGCAGGATCTCGCCCTCGGGATCCTGGGTGAACGTCATCGGGTGCTCCGCCTTCCAGTCGGCCACCTGCCGCATCCAGGGCAGGTGCCGATCCGCCGACGGCTCGAACTTCTTGAGCTCCTTGAGGATGCCATGCAGCGTGCGCTTGGCGTCACCCACGATGGGGATGTCGACGGACACGTTCTTGGAGATCTCGGCCGGGTCGATGTCGATGTGCACCACCTTGGCGTTGGGCGCGAAGGCCTCGAGCTTACCGGTGGCCCGGTCGTCGAAGCGCACGCCCACGGCGAAGACCAGGTCGCAGTTTTGGATGGCGTAGTTAGCGTAGGGGGTGCCGTGCATACCCAGCATGCCTAGGGACAGGACGTGATCCTCGGGGAAGCAGCCGATGCCCGTGAGGGTGGTGGTCACCGGAATGTGGGCGTAGAAGGCCAGCTCGCGCAGGTCGTCGGACGCTCCGGAGGCCACGATACCGCCCCCGGCGTAGAGGACGGGCCGCTCGGCCTCGGCGATCGCCCGGGCGGCGGCCTTGATCTGCTTGGGATGCCCCTGGAGCGTGGGCCTGTAGCCGGGAAGGTCGATCATCAGTGGGGCCTCGGGGTCGTACTCCATGTCCTCCGCCACCACGTCACTGGGCACATCGATGAGCACCGGGCCGGGACGGCCGGTGCCGGCGATGTAGAACGCCTCGTGCACGATGCGGGGGATGTCCGCCGGATCGGTGATGAGATAGCTGTGCTTCACGACCGGGAGAGTGATGCCCGTGGTGTCGGCCTCCTGGAAGGCATCGGTGCCGATCAACGCTCGACGCACCTGCCCGGTGATGGCCACCATGGGCACGCTGTCTAGATAGGCGTTGGCGATGCCCGTCACCAGATTGGTGGCTCCGGGGCCCGACGTAGCCATGCACACTCCCACCTTGCCCGAAGCCCGGGCGTATCCGTCGGCCGCATGGACGGCGCCCTGCTCGTGCCGCACGAGGAAGTGGCGGATCTCGGAGTCGTAGAGGGCGTCGTAGATCGGCATGACCACGCCGCCGGGGATGCCGAAGATGACCTCGGTACCCTCGCGCCGAAGCGCCTCCACCAAAACGTTAGCTGCTCTCATGATCTATTTTCCACCTTTGCTCTACAGAAGGAAGCCGTACGGTGGCAGAAGATGTGCGAAGCGGCCCGCGGACGGTGGCCGTCAGGCCACCGGCGCTCCGGTCGCGACGCCGCCCCCGCCAAGGACCGCGCCGCGCTCCGCCCCGGTGACCAGGGCTACGTAGCGGCCCAGCACACCCGCGAGCTCGCGCTCGGGGCTCCGCCAGGCCGCCCTCCTTTGGGCGAGCTCGTTCTCCGCAACCTCCAGGTCGAGCCGCCTGCTGGGGATGTCGATAGCGATGGTGTCCCCGTCGCGCACCAGGGCAATGGGCCCGCAGTCCGCAGCTTCGGGGGACACGTGACCGATGCTCGCGCCGCGGCTGGCACCGCTGAAGCGCCCATCGGTGATCAGGGCCACCCGATCGTCGAGGCCGGCACCGGCAAGAGCCGACGTAGGAGTGAGCATCTCAGGCATGCCGGGGCCGCCCTTGGGCCCCACGTAGCGGATCACGACCACCGAACCAGGCCTGATATCACCCGCTTCGATGGCAGCCACCACCGAGGGCTCATCGTCGAAGACCCGAGCCGGCCCCCGGTGCGTCAGCATCGGCGGCAGAACGGCCGCCTCCTTGACCACGGCGCCCTTCGGCGCCAGGTTGCCGAAGAGCACGGCCAGGCCGCCGGTTGCGTGATGGGGCCGATCGAGCGGCCGGATGATATCCGCGTCGCGCACGGGCGCGGCCGCGGCCTGCTCGCCCAGTGTGCGCCCCGAGACGGTGGGCACGGACGGGTCGAACAAACCGCGTTCGGAAAGGCGGTTCAGCACGGCCATCACGCCTCCGGCCCTGTCCAGGTCCTGCATGAAGTTGGGTCCTGTCGGAGAGAGGCGCACGATGTGAGGAGTCGACCCTGAGACCTCGTTGAAGGCCTCTACAGGCAGCTTCTGCCCAGCTTCGTTGGCGATGGCCACCAGGTGAAGCACCGTGTTGGTCGAGCAACCCAGAGCCGCGTCGAGGGCCAAGGCGTTGCGCAGGGCGGCCGGCGACAAGAAACGACGAGCGCCCCACCCTTGCCGGGCCACCTCCACGGCCTGAGCTCCAGCGCGCCGGGCCAGCGCCAACCGGGCCGAGTAGGGTGCCGGGATGGTGGCGTCGCCGGGCAGCGCCAGCCCCAGCACCTCGGTCAGACAGCTCATGGAGTTAGCCGTGAAAAGGCCCGCGCATGACCCGCAGGTGGGACAGGCACACTCCTCCAGCTCCGCCAGGTCTTCGGCGGTGATGGTGCCTTGGAAGTAGGCGCCCACCGCTTCGAAGACGTCCTTGAGATCGACCCTCTTGCCCCGATAGTCCCCGGCCAGCATCGGCCCACCCGACATAACCACGGCGGGAATGTCGAGCCGAGCGGCCGCCATGACCATGCCGGGCACGACCTTGTCGCAGTTGGGGATGAGCACCAGGCCGTCGAGCCCGTGGGCTTGCACCATGATCTCCACCGAGTCGGCGATGTTCTCGCGTGACACCAGCGAATAGCTCATGCCCGCGTGGTTCATGGCGATGCCGTCGCAGACTCCGATGACGTCGAATTCCAGAGGGACGCCCCCACCCTGCCACACGCCGGACTTGACCTGGTCAGCGATGGAGCGCAGGTGCATGTGACCCGGGATGAGCTCGTTGTACGAGTTGGCAATGCCGATGAGCGGCCGGTCGAGGTCGGAGACGTCGAGCCCCAGGGCGCGGAGCAGCGAGCGGTGCGGCGCCCGGGCCGGGCCCCGCATCACCTGATCGCTCCGCTTCGGTGCCGTCTCCGCCACGTTTCTCCCCACTACTCCGCCGGCCACCCCACGCGCCCCGCGGCCACCGCTTGAATTCCCGGAGGAACAGAGCAGCGTCCGCGAGAAGTGGCCTTGCAGTTTACAAGATGCGGGCGATACAGGGCAAGCGCACGACGCCGGAGCGCTCCCGTAGGCGGCTCCCACTGTGCGTTCGTATAGGCAAAGCGGTGAATCCAGTGCGTTCCCACAATCCCGGTGACCTGGGGCCTCTGTTATGTTGGCGTTCGCGGGCCTACGGGCGAAGAACGCCGCCGAGGAGGACCGGCACAGACCCTGCGAGGAGGGGCAATGACCAACAACGAGCTCAAGCAGCTACGCGACCAGAACGTGCCCCGGGGCCCGTTCAACGTGACCAACCTGTTCGCCGCCAAGGCCAGGAACGCCACCATCACCGATGTCGAGGGCAGAGAGTACATCGACTTCGCCGGCGGGATCGGGGTCATGGCTGTTGGCCACTGCCACCCCAAGGTGGTGAGGGCCGTGCAGGATCAGACGACCACCTTCTCGCACACATGCTTCCACGTGGTGATGTACGAGGCCTATGTGAAGCTTGCTCAGAAGATAAACGCGGCTGCGCCCGGCGACTTCGCCAAGAAGACCATGTTCGCGAACTCGGGCGCGGAGGCTATCGAGAACGCGGTCAAGATCGCCCGCTACGCCACCGGTCGCGATGCGATCATCGCCTTCGAAGACGCCTTCCATGGCCGCACCCTCATGACCATGAGCCTCACCTCGAAGACGATGCCCTACAAGAAGGGCTTCGGCCCGTTCGCCCCTGAGATCTACCGCCTGCCCTACGCCTACTGCTACCGCTGCCCGCTGGCTCTGGAGTACCCCTCTTGCGGCGTAGCCTGCGCCCACCTGCTCGAGGACGCCTTCAAGAACTATGTGGGCGCCGACGAGGTGGCCGCCGTCCTGGCCGAGCCGGTGCTGGGCGAGGGCGGCTTCGTGGTGCCGCCCAAAGAGTACTTCCCCAAGCTCAAGCAGATCTGTGAGAACAACGGCATCCTCTTCATCGCCGACGAGGTGCAGTCGGGGTTCGGGCGGACGGGCACACTGTTCGCCATCGAGAATTGGGGAGTGGCGCCTGACCTGGTGACGTCGGCCAAAGCCCTGGCGGCGGGCTACCCGCTTTCCGGCATCACCGGCCGAGCGGAGATCATGGACGCGCCCCACGCCGGCGGGCTGGGCGGCACCTACGGCGGGAACCCGACCGCGTGCCGGGCAGCCCTGGCCGTCTTCGAGATCATCGAGGAGGAGGGGCTGCTCGACCGGGCGAAGGCCATCGGGGGCCGCATCCGCGAGGCCTTCACCGAGCTGCAGCAGGCTCTGCCCGTCGTGGGCGACGTCCGCGGCCTGGGCGCCATGGTCGCCCTGGAGCTGGTGACCGACCGCGACAGCAAGACGCCCGCCGCCGACCTCACCAAGGCCCTGGTGGCCCGCTGCGTGGACAAGGGCCTCATCATGATCTCAGCCGGCACCTACGGCAACGTCATCCGGCCGCTCATGCCGCTGACCATCGACGACGCCACCCTCGACCGAGGGCTGGACATCATCGCCGACTCGCTGACCGAGCTGGCGAAGGAGGCCGGCCTCGCGTAAGGTAGGCCATGCAGACACGTGCGGGTGGCGTCGGGGGGCGCAGATGACGGTCGATCGGGAACGCTACAACGAGAGTCGGCTCCTCGACGCCGCCTACTTGCAGTTCGACATCGCCGCTGAGAAGCTGGGGTTGAGTCCCGGTTTCCGCGAGCTCATGAAGTCCGGGCAGCGCGAGTTCACCGTGCGCTTCCCGGTGCGCATGGATGACGGCTCCATCAGGATCTTCCTGGGTTTCCGGGTGCAACACTCCATCAGCCGAGGGCCGGCCAAGGGCGGCATCCGTTTCCACCCGGCGGTAGACCTGGACGGCATGCGGGCCCTGGCCGCGCTCATGACCTGGAAGTGCGCGCTCATGAACCTACCCTACGGCGGAGCCAAGGGAGGGGTCTGCTGCGACCCCCGCGGTCTCTCCCCCGCCGAGCTCGAGCGCGTTACCCGTCGCTTCACCTGGGAGATCGCCCCCCTTATCGGCCCCGATCAGGACATCCTGGCCCCCGACGTCAACACCGACTCGAGCACCATGGCGTGGGTCATGGACACCTACTCCATCCTCAAGGGCTATACCGTACCCGGCGTGGTCACGGGCAAGCCCTTGGAGATCGGGGGAAGTCTCGGCCGGGAGGCGGCCACCGCCCAAGGGTGCGTCTTCGCCATCCGCGAGGCGGCCATCGTCTCGGGGCTCGATCTGGAGGGAGCCGCCGTGGCCGTGCAGGGCTTCGGCAAGGTGGGCTTCCACGCCGCCCGCCTGATGGCCGAGCTGGGAGCGAGGGTCATCGCCGTCAGCGACAGCCGGGGCGGCGTCATGGCCGAGGCTGGTCTGGACATCCACGCCGTGCGGGTGCACAAACAGGAGACGGGCTCGGTGGAGGGCGCTCCCGAGGCGCTGCCCATCACCAACCAAGAACTACTGGAGCTGCCCGTCGACATCCTGATACCATGCGCGATAGAAGGACAAATCACCAGCAGGAACGCACCCCGCATCCGTGCCCGCATCTTGGCCGAGGGCGCCAACGGCCCAACGACTCCTTGGGCCGACGATATCCTGGCGGAACGCAGGGTCTTCCTCGTACCCGACATCCTAGCCAACGGCGGCGGGGTGACAGCATCGTACTTTGAGTGGGTGCAGAACACCCAGAAGCTCTTTTGGAGCGAGGAGGACATCAACAAGAAGCTCGACAGCGTCATGACCCGGGCCTTCCGCGAGGTCTACGAGCTGTCGCGCCGCGAGGGCATCCACATGCGCACAGCCGCCCTGATGCTGGCGATGGGCCGCGTGGCGGAGGCGAAGCGACTCCGTGGAGTTTTCCCATAGGCGCCGCATCGCGCCGCCCAGTGCGGTCTGGCGGCCGGGGCTTCGTTTTGAAACGAGCTCCCGAGCTCGGTTCAGAATGACGCTTCGCCGCCAGGGCGCGCTGGGCGAGTGCGAGGCAAGAAGCTCGTCTCGGAATGACGCTTCGCCGCCAGGGTGCGCTGGGCGAGTGCGAGGCAAGGACGCAGGGAGCGGGCGTAGCAGCGCTACGGGCGCGACCGAGGACGCCGCATCGCGCCGCCCAGTGCGGCCGCGGCGGCCAAGGCTTCGTTTTGAGACGAGCTCCAAGAAGGAGGAAGAACCGATGACCGAGTACATCCTGCGCGTCGACCTCACCTCCGGCAGCTGCCAGCGGGAAGAGGTCCCCGAGAAGCTCCTCGCCGAGTTCATCGGGGGCAAGGGCCTGGCCGCTCACTACCTCTCGAGCGAGCTCCCCCCTGGCACCGACCCCCTCTCCCCCGAGAACCTGCTCATCTTCATGACCGGCCCCGTCTCCGGGATCTTCCCCGGCACGTGCCGCCACGTGGTGGTCACCAAGAGCCCGGCCACCGGCGGCTTCCTGGACACCTACGCCGGCGGGTACTTCGCCTGGGAACTCAGGAAGTGCGGCTTGCTGGGGATCATCATCAAAGGCGCCGCCGCCTCCCTCAGCTGCCTGGAGGTGACCGAGGACTCCGCCGAGCTCAAGGAGGCCGCCCACCTGGCCGGCCGGAGCATCACCCAGACCGACGACCTCTTCCCCGATTCTCGGGTAGCCGCCATCGGCCCGGCCGGCGAGAACCGGGTCTATCTGGCCGCCATCGGCAACAACTCGGGCAAGACCAAGCGCGGCCGCTCGGGCTACAACGGCCGGGGAGGCGCAGGCGCGGTCATGGGCTCCAAGAACCTGAAAGCTATCGCTCTGAAGGGCGGTAAGGGCCCGGCCCTCACCGACGAAGCCAAGCAGCTGCGCAAGGCCCTCTCCCAGAAGATCCAAGCCGAGGACTCGGCTTCCTCCTGGCTCGCCGACGCCGGCACGCCCGCCATCGTCGACTGGACCAACGGCGTCTCCGTGCTCCCTACCCGTAACTGGCACGCGGGCTCCTTCCCCGAGGCGGCCGCCCTCATCGGTCACGAGCCCGTCATCGAGAACCTGCTCTCCCGCGAAGGCTGCTACAACTGCCCGGTGAACTGCGGGCCCCACGTGAAGGCCAAGGCCGGGGCCTTCCCCGGCGCGGAAGCCGACAAGCTGGAGTACGAGACCATCGGCCTCGGAGCCAGCAACACCGGCAACGGCGACTTCTCGAGCATCGTGCGCTTTGCCGAGCTTTGCGACGAGCTTGGTTTGGACACCATCTCCACCGGGGCGGCGGTGGCTTTCTGCATGGACGCGGCCGAGCAAGGTTACGTCGACTCCCCCCTGCGCTTCGGGGACTCCGCGGGTCAGGCCGCCCTTACCGAGGACATCGCCTACCGGCGGGGCCTGGGGGCTCAGCTGGCCGAGGGCATCGAGAAGGCGGCCCGGGCTTGGGGGGTCAACGAGGAGAAGGTACCGGTCTTCTCCATCAAGAACCTGGAGTTCCCCGCCTACGACCCCCGGGGCAGCGTGGCCATGAGCCTGGCCTACGCCACCTCCGACCGGGGGCCTGCCACATGCGCAGCTGGCCCATCGCCATCGAGGCCCTCTCCGAGGACGAAGGCGCCGATCCCTTCGGCACGGAGGGCAAGGCCGCCTTCGTCATCGGTGAGCAGGACGAGAACTGCCGAGAGTGGAGCCTGGTGGGCTGCGACTTCATCGTCTACGGGGCCGAGGACGCCCTGCCCATGCTGGAGAGCGTGGGCATCGAGATGAGCGAGGAAGCGTACGAAAGGCTGGGCCGCAGGGTGTGGAACCTGGTGCGCCTCTTCAACGTGCGGGAGGGCTGGAGCGCCAAGGATGACGTGGTACCCAAGGCCATCCACCTGCCCCTGGAGGACTCGGGCGCGGCTCTGGCCCGCGAGACCTTCGAAACCATGAAAAAGGAGTACTACGAGCTACGCCGCTGGGATCCGGACGGCCGGCCCACATCAAGTCTGGTGGCGGAGCTGGAGTTGGAGGACTACGTATGACTCGCATCCTCTTTGCCGACCTCACCTCGGGCCGGGTTTCGGTCGAGGACCTAAGCTTCCCCGGCCTAGACGGCCTGGGAGGCAAGGCCTTGGCCGTCCACCTGCTCGAGCGCTATCTGGATCCGAAGGTCGACCCCCTCGCCCCCGGGAACATCATCATCTTCACCCCCAGTCCCCTAGCCGCATACGGATTCTCGGGCTCGAACCGGTTCGGTGCGTTTACCAAGAGCCCCTTGACCGGCGCCTTCCTGGAGTCGTACGCCGGCGGGACCATGGCCCGCACCTTGCGCGAGACCGGCTGGGAGGCCGTGATGGTGCAAGGCGCCTCTTCCGAGCCGGTACGGCTGCACATCGACAGAGACGGGGCCGCCCTGCTACCGGCCGGCGACCTTTGGGGGCGAGAGGTCTTTGCAAGTGAGGACTGCCTGCGTTCCCTCCTCGGCAAGCGCAGCTCCACCATGGTCATCGGGCCAGCCGGGGAGACGAAATCGACCATCGCTTCGGCGCAACTGGATAACGACCACGCCCTCGGACGAGGCGGCCTGGGTGCCGTCTTCGGCAGCAAGCGACTCAAGGCCGTCACGGTGACCTCCGCGGGCGCCGTGCGCGAGCAGGCGGGCGGGTCTTTTCAGGATGTGCGGCGCAGGGTTTCGAAGCTGGCCACCGACTCTCCGGCCGCTAATGCCTATCGCACCTTCGGTACCCCCATGATGGTGGCCGTGCTCAACGAAGCGGGTGCCTTCCCCACCCGCTACTGGGAGTCTGGGCGGGCGGCGCACCGGGCCAGCCTTGAGGCCGAGCATTGGCCGGAGTGGGCCAAGGTCGAGACCGAGACCTGCCCGCCTTGCCCCATCCGCTGCCGCCGCCGCCTGACCATTACCTCGGGTCCCCACGAGGGTCGCGTGGTGCGCGGGCCGGAGTACGAGACCCTTTTCTCGTTCGGCGGCCTCTGCATGGTGGAGCAGGCCCAGGACGTGCTCTTCATCCACGAGGAGTGCAATCGCCTGGGCATGGACACCATGAGCGCCGGCAACCTGGTCTCGCTGGCCATCAAGGCCACCCAGGACGGCCGCCGCACCGACGGGCCTCTCCCGGGCGATACCCAGGCCATCGTAGCCTTGCTCCGCAGCATGGCCCGGCGGGACACCGAGTTGGGAGACATCCTCTCCCGGGGGATCCGCGAGGCCGCGGCCGCCTTCGGCATGGAGGACGAGGCCATCCACGTCAAGGGCATGGAGCCCGCCGGCTACGATCCCCGCTCGCTGCGCGGCATGGCCTTGGCCTTCGCCACCAGTCCCCGGGGCGCCTGCCACCTGCGGGCCACCTTCTACAAGCCCATCCTGGCCGGCATGACCCAGGGCAAGGACGGCGACGGCGTGGCTGAGATATTCATCGACTACGAGGACCGGATGTTCCTCTACGACTGCCTCATCATGTGCCGTTTCTACCGGGACTTCATGACCTGGGAGGATCTGGCGGTGGTGGCGGGCGAGCTCTCTGGAGGGGAGGTGAGCGTGGCCGATCTGCAGGCCCAGATGAACGATCTGCTCACCCGGGTCCGCCGGCTGAACTTCGCCATGGGTCTGGGCGTAGCCGACGATACCCTTCCTCAGCGCTTCTTCACCGAAGGGCTCGACGACAAGCCGCCCATCGGCGTCGAGGAGTTCCAAGACATGCTGCAGGCCTATTTCAACCGGCGGGGCTGGCCGGAGGGCGTGCCCCGGAGCGCCTGAAGAAAGCCTCCGCCCAGTGCGGTCGCTGGGGCCAGGCTTCTTTTGGACCCAGTTCTCGAAACTTGGGAAAGGGCGCCCCGCTGGGGCGCCCTTTCCACAACAGCTCGTACCAACGTGGCCGGCACGGCACACGGGCAAGTGCGGACGCTCTACTGGGCGGGAGCGTCCGGCGGGATCGGCCCCACGTGGTACGGCCGCATCATCTCGTTGTCCTCGTGCTCGACGATGTGGCAGTGCCAGACGTAGAAGCCGGGTATGTCGAACTTAGCCTTGATCCGTGTGATTTCGCCGGGGTAGGAGATCACCGTGTCTTTGAAGCCAGTCTCCCACGGAAGCGGGTCGTTCGTGCCTGCGACGCTCGGACCACCACCGATCGCCTCCCGTCCCATTACCTCGAACTGCACTTGATGGACGTGGATGGGGTGGGCGTCCTCGGTGAAGTTGCGCATCTCCCACTCCTCGGTTGCCCCGGGGTTCGGGTTTTCGGTGATCGGATCCATCCACAGTAGCGGCGTCGGCTGACCGGCCCCGGGGTCGAACCTCCCCAGCAGGGCAGCAAATGGCGCGTCCGCCGGCTCATACGCCTCCTCGTTCAGGCTCACGTACTGGGTGTTGCCGGCATCCGGCAGCGGAGTGATCGCGGGCAGCTGTAAATACTGGGGCGGAGTGGTCGGATCGGCGACAGGGCCGCCGCTCACCCGAAACTCCATGACCTGCCCGGTCGAGTCGGGATCGGAGGGGTCGAAATCAACGCCGATCTCCCCACCCCCGAAAGGCTCATCCGGACCCAGATTGAGGAGTCGGAAAGACGTGCCCGCCGCGGCGCTGAAGTCGACGATGAGGTCCGCCCTTTCGGCCAGAGCCATGAGCACCGTCGCCCCACCACCCGTGCTGCCCGGATATGGATGGTCGTTCAGCCGTACCGGGGTGGGCAGGAAGCCGCCCTCGGCGCCGATCTGCCACACCTCCACGCCGGGATGCTCGAACTGCAGGATCAGGAAGCGCGAGTTGCAGCCGTTCAGCAGCCGCAGGCGGTAGCGGCGCGGTTCCACCTCCAGGTAGGGCCAGGTGAACCCGTTCACCACCATCATGTTGCCAAAGAACTCCGGATTCCAGATGGGCGACACGGGCGAGTCAGGGATATACGGGCCGCCGAACTCGTCGAAGAACTCGCGCGTGTCGGGATAGAAAAGCGAGCCGTCGTCGTTGAACGAGCGGTCCTGGACCACGATAGGGATCTCGCCGTACTCACCCAGAGGGTCATCGCCAATCCCCGGCGCCGGCCCCGGCAGGATGGCCGTAGAGCCGTCGCGGCTGTCGAGCACCACGTCATCCGGCCCCCCGCGAATCAGCCAGAACCCGGCCGGGCCGGCGTAGACGTTGAGCCGGGTCATGCCCAGCGTATGGTCGTGGTACCAGAGGGTGGTGGCCCGCTGATCGTTCGGATACTTGAAAGCCGCGTCCCCATACTCCCAGCCGTGGTTGTACTTCGTGTTGAAGTAGTCCCAGAATGTGCCGATCCGAGCGAAACCCGCGGGGATGTTGTTGGCGTTCGGCAGGTACCAGGCCTCCGGGTAGCCATCAGCATCCTCGGTGGTGTGGGCCCCGTGCACGTGCGTCACGATGGGTACCGGCCCGGTGTACGGCCCCGGAGCGGTGCCGAACACTGGACGCGCGTCCCGCCCCGCGAGACCGCCGGGCGGGTTGGCCCAGTGCAGCGTGGGGTCCACCGGCAGCAGGTGAGGCAAGTAGTTCCCGCTGGCGTCAACTAGTTGGTTGCGCCAAATCACCTGGGCGGTCTTTTTCCAGTCCGCCTCGATGGTGAAGGCCGGGTAGTTGAAGGTGCCTCCTTGCAACACGGTGCCCGGGTGCTTGACGGAGCCATAGCTCCACACGGTGGTCTCCGGATGCTCTGGTGACAAGATCCTTTGGCTGAACTGCCGCACGGCGATGTCGTACATGTCCTTGTTCTTGTTCGATTTGGCGAAGGGCATGGCCGGCGGCTTGACCAGCGGCAGTGTGAACTTGCTGACATCACCGGGCGCCAGCGTGCCCCCGGGGATCTGCGCGATAACCTGCGGAGTCGCGAACTGCAGCCGCGACCCGAAATACAGGCTCAGCACCCCCGGCCCCGTACTTTACGAATTGTCGTCTCGAGATCCTTCCATCCATGACGCTTCCCTCCGAAGCACACCAATTGGTGCCAGTTTCCAGCCGCCTTCCGGACGATTGGATGCTCTCCCACGAGATCGCGGTGACCCTTCTCCCTCCCGTTACCAGTCCGGTCGTGCTGCCTTGCGGAGATCCATCCGCCGGGGACCCGCCCGGGTGACGGTTACCCCATGAATCACCTCCTCCGGTCGCCAAATCTCGATCTGGCGTGGTCGGTGCCCCGTTATCAAACGCACAGGTCCCGCCACCTGGCGGCGGGGGGCGGCGCGCCTTTCGGGCCGGCAGGGGCAATCGTCCATGAGACAACCCTAATGAGAGGTCTCCCACGGGACAATCCGTCTGAAGGTATATCTATCTATATTGAAAGATAGACGGGGGAGGGGGCCCTGGCGGGCCGGGGCTCCCGGCAAGCGCAAGCCTACGGGCCTGTGTATACCTACAGCTGGGAAGAGTGTTCTTTGGTGCCGACTCTCATTCCCAGGCTGGCATTGTCTGCTAGGCTGGTGGCCAGCGGAACGAGAGCGGTCGGAGGGATATGATCGACCATCCGGGGGAGACGTGAAGGTGAAACGCCGGTCGGCGTCCTTTGGACGTGCTGTCGAGCCTCCCTCTACTCTCGTCCCCAGGCCGAAGGTGGTGTGTGTCTGGCACGCGCACGGTTCCCACGACGGAGGCCCTGAGCCCGGCTGGGAGCAGAACCGCGACCTCCTCGAAAGGAATCGCCGCCCTGGATGGGCCCGGAGAGACGGCTGGGTCTGAGACGCTGATGGAGCACTGGTGTTGACCATCTGACGACGCCCCCGCAGCGGGCCCCTCCCCCCTGGGGGCCCGCTTTTCTTCTCCCTTCCTCCTCTCCCCGACCATCGGCCGCCGGACGGACAGGAAGGGCCCGCGGATCGCGAAGCGAACATGGGCACGTCGCCTCGATTGGGAGGAACCATGGATCTGTACGAGTTCGAAGGCAAAGCGTTGCTGACCCGCCTGGGGATCCTGACGCCGCGCGGCTCCTTCTGCCGCGACGCGTCCGAGGCCCGCACGGTGGCCGACGCCCTGGGTTACCCGTGCGTCGTCAAGAGCCAGGTGCTGACCGGAGGCCGAGGCAAGGCTGGAGGCATTGCCTTCGTCGAGGGACCCTACCAGCTCCCGGCCGAAGTCCAACGGATTCTCGAGCTCCCCATCAATGGGCAGCTGCCCGCCGGTGTGCTGGTCGAGCAAAGGCTGCCCGCGGGTCGTGAGCTCTACGCCGCTGTGGCCTTCGACGCCTCGCGCGCCTGCCCGGTGCTGCTCTTCTCTCCCCGGGGAGGCGTGGAGGTGGAAGCCGGCGCCGCTTCCCTGCTGCGGGTGCCGGTGGGCGTGGACCAGCTCCCGGCCGCCACCCCCGCGTGGGTCACCGCCCGGGTGAGTGCCGGCTTGGACGCCGCCGAACGGGCGAGCCTCTCCCCCGCGCTCCTCGAGGCCATCGGCCGCCTGCTGGCCAATCTGCTGAGCGCCTACTGCGAGCATGACCTCGAGCTCCTGGAGATCAACCCCTTGATCGCTTATGGCGACGGTCTGACGGCGACGGACGCCAAGGTCACCGTCGACGACGATGCTTTCTTCCGGCAGCCCGGATTGGTGCTGTCAGAACGGCCTCCCCTGGGGGAGCTCGAGACCCGGGCCAGGCAGGCCTCCTTACAATTCGTCGACCTCGAGGGCGAGATTGGCCTCATGGCCAACGGCGCCGGCCTCAACCTGTCCCTGCTCGACGCGGTGGCCGCCTTCGGCTCCAGTCCGGCCAACTTCCTGGACACCGGGGGCGGAGCCAGCACGGCCAAGGCCTACGAAGGCCTGCGCATCCTGCAGGACCGTGGCCGGCGCGATCCCAGGGTGAGGGCCCACCTGGTCATGCTCAGCCTGGCCATCACCCGCGCCCGGGAGGCGACGCAGGGTATCGCCCAGGCCGTCCGGGAACACCCTGACGACCCGGTCCCCACCTTCGCCGTCGTACACGGCACCGGAGCAGACGAAGGCCGGCGCATCCTGGAAGAGGTGGGCATCAAGGTGGCCCCCGACATCCGCACCGCCGTCGAATGGGCCGCCACGGCCGAAAGGAAGGCATAGGTCATGGGCTTCCTGGTCGATCGCGGCACACGTGTGCTGGTACAGGGTATCACCGGCAACTTCGGGCGCAGCCAGACGCGCCTCATGCAGAGCTACGGCACGAACATCGTGGCCGGGGTCACACCGGGCAAGGGCGGCACCCAGGCGGAAGGCGTGCCCGTCTTCGACTCGGTGGCCGACGCTGCGGTGCAGACCGGTCCCATCGACGCCACGGTCGTCTACGTCCCCGCGCCGTTCACCCGTGCCGCGGTGGAGGAAGCGGCCGAGGCCCTGATACCGCTGATAGTGGTGATCACCGAGGGCGTCCCATTGCACGACGAGATGCGCTTGCGCCACCTGACGCGTTCGCGCAGCCTATGGATGATCG
The DNA here is from genome assembly GCA_027493445.1 of Thermoleophilia bacterium. Classification (GTDB taxonomy): domain Bacteria; phylum Actinomycetota; class Thermoleophilia; order RBG-16-64-13; family RBG-16-64-13; genus JAMDDA01. Next base: position 1,369,302 of record JAOSKU010000001.1, read on the forward strand.
GGCCGAATTGCCCGGGCATCCTGGTACCGGGTGAGACCAGCCTGGGTATGATCCCGCCGAGCTCCACCTCTCCCGGCGTGGTGGCCGTCATCAGCCGCAGCGGCACACTCACGTTCGAGATCACCAAGGTGCTCACCGATGCCGGTCTGGGACAGTCGGTCTGCGTGGGCATCGGGGGCGACCGAGCCATAGGTCGCGACTTCGCCGACTACCTGCGCTTGGCCGAAGAGGATCCCGTGACGCGGGCCATCGTCATGGTGGGTGAAATCGGGGGTGACGCCGAGGAGCGGGCGGCTCGAGTCATAGCCGAAGAGATCACCAAGCCCGTCGTAGGCCTGCTGGTTGGCCGTCACGCGCCCAGGGGCCGGCGCATGGGCCATGCCGGAGCCATGATCTCCGGCGGCACCGGCACCATCGAAAGCAAGGAGAAAGCGCTGAACGAGGCCGGAGTGCCGCTGGTGCGGTATCTTTGGGATCTGCCCGAGGCCATCCGGAAACTCGGAGTGATCCAGGGAGTGTGATGCCCGCAAACGCCCAGCGCTCTCGCCTCTCCGTCCAGGATCTGCTGGACGAGCCGGAGCTTGGTCTCACGCTGGTGGCGGGCAGCCGGGGCGTGGAGAGGCAGGTGGGTGGGGTGCACATCTCCGAAATGCCCGACCCTACTCCCTGGCTGGCCCCCGGGATGTGCTGCTGACCACCGGGCTCTCGCTCAAGGACGACCTGGACCTCCAGCGCACGTTCATCCACCGCCTCTCGGAAGCCGGCATCGCCGCCCTGGGTTTCGCCGCCGGCATCACCATGGAGGGAGCTCCCCCGGCCATGCGAGAGGCGGCCGAGGAGACCGGCCTGCCTCTCTTCGAGGTGAGCTACCAGACACCCTTCAAGACCATCACTGCATACATCTTCACGAGCCTGCTCAGCCAGGATATGCACCGGCTGCGCCGCAGCCTCTCGGTGCAGGACCACCTGCTCTCTCTGCTGGTGGAGGAGAAGGGAGCCGACCACTTGGTGAGCTCGCTGTCGATGCTCCTGAGCGCCACCATCATCCTGTTCGACGCCGAAGGCCGGGTGGTCAGCCTGGCGCAGAACCGAGTGGGGATGGACATCCAGCAGGCGGGAAAGGTGTGGCAGGCGTACGCCGAAGCCACCCGGCGCGGCGAGCTGCCCCGGGAGATGGCCCTAGACAACCACCGGCTGGTGTTCCGCGAAGTGCGCAGCCACGGGCGCATGCACCGGGTCTTGACGCTCTGCCTGCCGGAGCGCGAGCACCTGCTCGAGTTCGCCGACATCGTCCTCACCTACGCCCAGAAGCTGCTCTCCCTCGACTTGCTGAAGTCGCGCGACTCGCTGCGTCTGCAACGCAAGATCCGGGCTGACCTCCTGGACGAGATCCTGGACGGCGGAGGCGACGCTGCCGACCTGGTTGGCCGCCTGCCGGCTTATCAGATCGACCCCGCCCGCCCACTGCGAGTGATCGTCGTGGAAGCCGCTCGAGCGGCCGAGACGCCCACCGCGGAGGCTCCCGCCACCGAAGAGCAGCTCCAGGAGGTGCGTCACGAGTTGCAGGACGCGGTGGAAGCGGCTCTGGCCGATCGCGGCTTCCCGGCGCTCAGCATGTCCCGAGGCGACGCCATCATCGCCCTGCTGCAGCCGGGTCGCGGGACGACCGACCAACTCCGCGCCGCGCTCGAGGGCATGCGGAACCAGGCGGCCTCCTCCACCCTGAAGGCGAAGCTCGCCGTGGGCGCCTCCGACGCGTTCGTGGGTGTCGAGGGTGCCGGGCGGGCCAATGCCCAGGCCCGGGAGGCGGCCCGGCTGGCGCGAGCGGGCACGCACGGGAAGGTGATCGTCTTCGCCGACCTGGGGCCGAGCATCCGCAGCCTCGAGAACCAGAGCGAGGAGCACCTAAGCCTCTTCTACGAATCGACCATCGGCCCGCTCGAGGCCCACGATGCCGGCCACGGCGACGAGTTGGTCCGCACACTCTCCATCTACCTGGACGAAGGGCGCTCGGTCAGCCGGGCGGCCCGGAGGCTCTTCATCCACCAGAACACTCTGCGCTACCGACTCAAGAAGATCGAATCCATGCTCGGGGTTCGCCTGGACGAGACCGAGACCCTGGTCGACCTCTTTCTCGGCCTCCGTAGCCGGGTGATCCTGCAAGACCGGGGCGCGACGACACCGCCGGGTTAAGACGAACCGCCTCACTCCTCCCCGGGCGCCCTCACAGTGATGGTGGGCGGACCTCCTTGGAGCTTGTACGTGGCGAGAAGCAACAGCGACGATACAAGCAGCATGAACACCGAGATGGCGTTGATCTCCGGCGTCACGCCGAACTTGACCATGGAGTACACCTTCAACGGCAGGGTGGTGTTTCCTACGCCCGAGTTGAAGAAGGTGATGACGAAATCGTCGAACGACAGAACGAAGGCCAGCAACGAGCCGGCCAGGATGCCGGGCATCATGAACGGAAGCGTGACGTACACGAAGGTCTGGATCTCGTTGGCCCCCAGGTCCATGGCCGCCTCCTCCAGCGTCCGGTCGAAGCCGGCCATGCGGGAGCGCACCACCACGATCACGAACGAGAGCATGAACGCCACATGCGCGATGATGATGGTCTTGAAACTGGGGATGATCCCGGCGGCGTTGAAGCCGCTGAGCAGCGCCACCGCGAACACGATCTCGGGGATGACCAGAGGCACGTAGATGGCCCCGTTGTACAACCCTGAGCCCCGGAACTTGTAGCGGGTGAGGGCGTAGGCGCCCAGAGCTCCGAAGATGGTGGCCAGGATGGTGGCGAGCACGGCGATCTTGAGCGTGAGGAACAGTGCGTCGAGCACCGGCCCGTCGTGGAAGAGCTCGTTGTACCACCTGAGAGTGAAGCCCTGCCAGGTGGCATTCCTCTTCGAGTCGTTGAAGCTGAAGAGCACCAGCACCACGATGGGCGCGAACAGGAAGCCGTAAACCCCTGCGACGAAGAGACGCAGGCCCTTGGCCTTGGTCCTCTGATCGCGAGGCTTGCGACTGAGAGCTCGTCTCAAAACGAAGCCTTGAGCGCCGGGGCGCGCTGGACGGCACCATGCGGCGTCCTCGGTCGCGCCCGTAGCTCTGCTACGCCCGCTCCCTGCGTCCTTGCCTTGCACTCGCCCATCGCACCCCGGCGGCGAAGCGTCATTTCGAAACGAGCTCTGAGAGCCCTCATACAAGATCCTCCGAGCCCATCCGGCGCACGTAGAGGTAGATGCTCACCAGCAGGATGGCCATCAGGCTGAAGGACAGCGCGGAGCCGTACGACCAGTCACGGGCCGAGAGAAACTGCGACTGAATGACGTTCCCGATCATCTGTGTGTCGGGCCCCCCCAACAGATCGGGGGTGACGAAGTCGCCCACGGCCGGAATGAAGGTGAGCAGAGTACCGGCGATGATGCCGGGCAGCGACAGCGGGATGGTCACCTTGAGCAAGGTCCAGAAGCGGTTCGCGCCCAGGTCCCATGAAGCCTCGATCAGGCTCTTGTCCAGCCGCTCCAGGCTGGCGTAGAGGGGCAGGGTCATGAACGGCAGGAAGCCGTAGGTCAGCCCCAGGATGACCGAGTAAGGGGTGTTCAGAATGTTCAACGGATCGTCGATGATGTGCAGCGATTGCAGCACCGTGTTGACGACCCCCTGAGAACGCAGGATCACGATCCAGGAGTAGGTGCGGATCAGGTAGCTCGTCCAGAAGGGCAGCATCACCAGGATCAGATAGACGCTTTTCTTACGTCCTCCGTGCAAGGCGATGAAGTACGCCAACGGGTAGCCCATGGCCAGACACAAGATTGTCGCGAGCGCCGCGAAACCGAACGACCTCAATATGGTGGGGAGCCAGAGGGGACTGAACGCCTTGACATAGTTGGCGAACGAGAACCCCAGCACGACGTCCCCGTAGGTGCCCCGGCTGCCGAAGCTGTACACGAGAATGACCAGGAGAGGCAGCATGAGGAAGAGGACGAGCCAAGCCATGGTCGGGAGCAGGAGCAGGTTGGCCGCGGCGAAAGGGTGGCCCCTGAGCCGCCCCACGAGGCGACTCAGGAGGCCGGGTTTCTCGATGGCGATCGCCGAGGACTGCGGCGGGGCCGCGGGGGACTCCAACGACGTCATCAGGCTGCTTTCAGCTCCGCGTAGGCCTGGTTGTACAGCTCGGTGTCCTTGCCGAGCTCTTCGATCCAGGCGAGCTTGTCCATGACCTCTTGAGGCGGATAGATCTGCGGGTCGCTGAGGATCTCCGGATCGATGAACTCCTCCGCTTTCTCGTTGGGGCTGGCGTAGTACACGTAATTGGTGATGGCCGCCGCCACCTCCGGCTGGTGGATATAGTTCATGAAGAACTCGGCGGTGTACTTGTGCGGTGCGCCTTTGGGAATGGCCATGGAATCGAGCCAGGTGATCGCCCCTTCCTCCGGCACCGAGTACAGCACGACCTCGTTCTCCAGCTGAGCCTGGAAGACGTCGCCCGAGTAACCGTGGGCCAGCCAGGTATCGTTAGAGGCCAGCTCGTCGATGTAGGTGTCGGAGGTGTAGTGCTTGAGGAGCGGCTTCTGCTGGATGAGCAGCTGCTTCGCCTCCTCGATCTCCTTGGTATCGCGCGTGTTCGGGCTGTAACCGAGCTTGATGAGGGCTACGGCGAAGACGTCCCGGATCTCGGTCAGCATGGTGATCTTGCCCTTGTAGTTCTCATCCCAGAGCATGTCCCAGCTGGGCTTGAAGTCAGGCACCGTCTCGCTGTTGTAGCCGATGCCGGTAGTGCCCCACTGCCAGGGCACGGTGTACTTGTTGCCAGGATCGAAAGGCGCCTCCCGGAAGCGCGGGTAGAGGTTCACCAGGTTGGGGATGTTGTCCAGATCCAACGGCAGCAGCATGTCGAGGCCAAGCATCGTAGTGACCATGTAGTCGGTGGGAACGATGATGTCGTAGCCCGTGGCGCCGCTCTGCAGCTTCGCAAGGAGCGTGTCGTTGCTGGAGTAGTTGTCGTAGACCACCTTGACCCCGTACTCCTTCTCGAAGTTCGGGAGGGTGTCCTCGGCGATGTAGTCCGACCAGTTGTAGAAGAATAGCTCCTTGGAGAGCTCCTCGGCTGTGGAAACCGTCGAGTCCCCCGCGGCGGTGGTGCCGGTCTCGTCGCCGCCCCCACAGGCCGCGAAAAAGCCCGAGGCGCCCAGGAGAAGACCGGCCGCCCCGGCGCGCTTGATGAAACCCCGGCGAGACATCGGCCCCCCAAGCCCGTCGAGAAGCATCACGCGCAATTCCCTGTCGATCTTCTTCATGCAGCATCCTCCTCCTGTGCGCCTGCGCTCCCCTCTGCGGGAAGCACGCGGTTGTGGGACGGGTGCCAAGCGAGTTGTGTCTCCTCGCCCGGGACCCACAGCGTCTGATCGGAAGCCGCCTCGACGTTCTGTTCCAGTACGGTGAACTGCCTGGAGAGCACGGGCACCTCGATCGTGTACTGGGTGGTCATGCCCAGGTAGACCACGTCGCGAACCTTGCCCCGCAACAGGCACAAGCCCTCGGGCACTTCCTGCCCGACCTCGTACAGTCGGATCTTCTCGGGGCGCACCGCAAGCTCTACCGGACCGCCGGCAGAGCCGCCGGCAGCCGCGGGCACGAGTACACGCTGTCCTTCCCCCAGGTTCATCAGTCCGTGGTCGCCGTCTCGCTCCAGGGAGCCCTCGATGAAGTTCGAGGTGCCGATGAAACCCGCCACGAAGCGGGTAGCCGGATGCTCGTAGAGGTCCTCGGGCACGCCCACCTGTTCGACCCGCCCGGCGTTCATCACGGCTATGCGGTCGGACATCGTGAGGGCCTCTTCTTGATCGTGGGTGACGTAGATGAAGGTGATGCCCACGTCCTTGTGTATGTGTTTTAGCTCCAGCTGCATTTGGCGGCGCAGCTTGAGATCGAGGGCGCCCAGGGGCTCGTCGAGCAGCAACACCGAGGGCAGGTTCACCAGAGCACGGGCAAGCGCGACCCGCTGCTGCATGCCCCCCGACAGTTGACTCGGCTTGTACTGGCGGCGCTCTTCGAGCTCCACCAGACGCAAGGCGTCGGTGACCCGCCGCTTGATCTCGTGCCTGGCCAGCTTCTTGCGCTTGAGCCCGAAGGCCACGTTCTTCTCCACGTTGAGGTGTGGGAAGAGAGCGTAGCTCTGGAACACCGTGTTCACGTTGCGGCGGAAGGGCGGCAGTTTGGCCACGTCGGTGCCATCGAGGAAGATGGCCCCTTCACTGGGCTCCTCGAAGCCGGCGATCATGCGCAAGGTGGTGGTCTTCCCGCAGCCGCTCGGTCCCAGCAGCGAAAAGAACTCGCCCCGAGCGATACCCAGATCCATCCTCTCGACCGCCGTCACCGGACCGAACCGTTTCGTCACTCCGTCAAGGTAGATCGCGAAGTCGTCCATCCGTCCCCTCGTAGCTTCCGGTGATGAAACGGGCCACCCCCTGGTGCCAACCTTACGACATGCATGCCGTTCTCTCAACACTTATCTCGTAGAAAACGACAATGAACCGCCCCGCTATGGCGTTTTCGGCAATCATGAGGGTAGAATCTTGCCCCGGCAGCGGGAAACGGAGGGAGAAGGTCGGCGGGGTCCGACTCTCCCCCTTGAGGGCGGCCGGCCTAGCCGGTCAGGACGCACACGCGGGCGGCGATGGCTTCGCCCATCGCGGCGGTGCCGGCCGTACCGCCCAGGTCGTACGTTACCGTCTGCCCCGCGCCGATCACGTCCTTGGTGGCCTGGAACAGGCGGTCGGCCGCAGCACGCTCTCCCAGATGACGCAACATGAGGACGGCCGAAAGGATCAGGGCTGTGGGATTGACCTTGTCCTGGCCGGCATACTTGGGGGCCGAGCCGTGCACCGGCTCGAACACGGCCACGTCGAGTCCGATATTGGCCCCCGGAGCCACTCCCAGACCTCCGACCAGCCCGGCGCAGAGATCGCTCACGATGTCGCCGTAGAGATTGGGACAGACGAGCACGTCGTACAGCTCGGGTTTCTGCACCAGTTGCATGCACATGTTGTCGACGATGCGGTCCTCGAACTCGATGTCGGGATACCCAGCGGCCACAAGCCGAGCGGTCTCCAGAAACAATCCGTCGGTCAGCTTCATGATGTTGGCCTTGTGGACTGCAGTCACCTTCCGCCGACCTTCCCGCCGGGCGTACTCGAAGGCGAACCGGCAGATGCGTTCCGAGCCCGCCCGGGTGATGATCTTGATTGACTCGGCGGCGTCGCTGCCCACCATGTGCTCGATACCGGCATACAGGTCCTCGGTGTTCTCGCGTACGACCACCAGGTCAAGGTCCTCATACCGAGACTTCACCCCGGGTATGCTCACCGCTGGACGCAGGTTGGCGTACAGGTCCAAGGCCTTGCGCAGCGCGACGTTGACGCTGCGGAATCCGGAGCCAACCGGTGTGGTGATGGGGCCCTTGATGCCCACCTTGGTCTCGCGGAGCGAGTCGAGCACCGTGTCGGGGAGAGGGGTGCCATAGCGCTCCATGACGTCGACGCCGGCGTCCACGTCGCGCCATTCAATGGCCACTCCCGTCGCGGAGACGGCCACCTTGGCGGCCGCCATGATCTCAGGACCGATCCCGTCCCCGGGGATGCACGTGATTGTGTGAGGCAAGATCCCTCCTGTTTCCGCAGGTGGTCTGTCCTAAATACGCATCCGGTGGAGCGTCGGGCGCCCAGTACCCGAAGCGGCTGTCAGCGCTCGACCTAGGCGTCTCAACATCCTCGTGCCGGAACACTGCGATCCGCTCCAGGCTCGAAGAACGCTCGGTGAGGCGGCGGATGATCTCGTCGTCAAGCCCGATCCCCTGGAACTGCTCGTCGACAACCACATCGAAGACCAGCGTGTGCACGGCGTCCACCTTGTGAATCCGCCCGAAGCCCACCAGCTCTCCCTCGACGCGGCACGTGACCCAGCCCGCCGAGCCGGCCATGGCCCACTCCAGCTTGTTGCGCGGCTCCCGCTCGCGCCAGCCCGCCCTTGCGAAGAGATCCGCCAGAGCTGCGGGATCCACGGCGGCGTTGTGCTCGAACTCGAACATGGCGGCATCCTACCAGACGAGAGCCGAGGACGCCGCATCGGGTCACCCATTGCGGCCGCGACGGCCGGGAGCCGGCTCGGGACCAGGGCGCGGCGTACGAGGTATCAGGCGAAGCCGATGCCCTTGGCGGGACGAAACGTCAGATACGCGATCTGGGGGACGGAGAGATAGTGGCGCTCCCCCACGGCGTCCTCGATGATGATCCACTCCCCCTCGCCCGCGAGGGCCTCGTATACGGCCGCCGGCTCCACCGGCGTCTCAATGGTGACCTCGGTGCCCCCGGCGAAATGCACAACGAGAGATCTCATGCGGATGCCTCCTTGCCGTGTCCTGTCGCCAGGATTCTAGCGGGAGCGGGTCCGCACCAGAAGGGGCCGCCGCCGGGGCGACCGCACGAGCCGGGACCGACACCCAACCGGAGCCGCCGCGAGCGCGTCTTCGTAGGCCTGGAGTACCTCCCCCACCACCGTCCCCCAGGAATAGCGCTCCACCGCCCGGATCCCTCTGGCGACGACCCGAGCACGACGCGCCGGGTCGTCGAGCAACCGCACGATCTCCCCGGCCAGGGCATCCGCATCCCCGGGAGGGACGAGCTGCCCGAGCGCGCCCCCGTCGAGCACGCTGTTGTATCCGGGTAGATCGGAGGCCACCACAGGCACGCCCGCCGCGAGGCCCTCTGCCAGAACCAATCCGAAACTCTCCCCGCGTAGGGACGGGACGCACAGAACCTCCGCCTGCCCCATCTCATGCACCTTCACCTCGTGGCCGGCTCGGCCGAGCGCGACCACCCCGGCCAGCGGCCAGCCAGCGCGTCGGTCGACTCCCGACCGGGCGCCGCGCGCCTCGGCCCACCCTGGCCCGACCAGCGCAAGGCTGACGTCCGGTCGCGAGCGGCGAATCTGCTCGAAAGCACGCAGCAGGACGAACAGGCCCTTCCTCGGTTCCGCCCGCCCCACGAAGAGAATGCGACCGGGTTTCTTTGGTATCTCCCGGGCGGGAGCGTAGTCGCTGATGCGGACTCCGTTTGGGATCACGCGGTACTCGCCGGGAAAAGCGCCCGCCACAAAGTCCCGGGCGGCACCGGAGACAGCGATCTTCACGGCCAGGCGGCCGATGGCGTAGCGAGCCGCCGGGGCGAGCGCCTTGTAGAGAGGCGAACCGGTCCCGGCGGCGTGGAAGGTGCCGACCATGGGGACGGCGCCCACCAGCAAGGTGGAGCCGGCCACCGACGGAACGCAGGGCTCGTGCACGTGCACGATGTCGAAGCCCCCTCCTGAAGGATACGGGACATGCGCCTAGGCATCAGGGGCCAAACGTTGATGTACGCTTTCGAGCCGTTGGAGGAGAAGGGCAGGGCCGAGCCCGCCGAGATGAACCTGTCGGGTACCGCCCGCCGCCGCCGGAAACCCAGGATTGACCCGTTAGGGGCGATCACCCAGGGCTCGTGCCCCAAGGCCGCGAGCTCGCGGGCCAGGGAAGCGATGTGGTCGTTCACGCCGCCGGGTACATCCCACGCGTAGGGAGAGACCAACCCGACCCGCATCACGCCGCCTCCCGCTCAACGAGCGCATCCTGTCGAAGACAGGTCTTTCCCAAGCGACCCCCATGGAAAACTCGCTCGCCGGCAGCTGGGCGAAGCGCGGGCGGCGGCAATCTCCATCCACCTGGTGGCAGACCTGGGGGCAACCACCGTCAGTCCTCGTCGTCCATGACGCCGACCCGCTCGGCCTCTCGCCGCTCCTCGTTCAGGCGCTGGAAATCCTGGTAGATGTACATGAGCTCCTTGTCGAACAGAGCCCTTTTCATGTCCACCGACATCCGACGCGCCAGGCTCAGGATCTCATTGGCCTCCTGGTCGGAGAGGTCGATACCGAACTCCTTGAACTTGTGCTGGATCGTGCGGCTGCCCGAGTGCTTGCCAACCACCAGCTGGCGGGTCAGGCCGACCTCGTCGGGGGCTGAAAACCTCATAGGTGAGGGGATTTTTGATGATCCCGTCGGCGTGGATGCCGGACTCGTGGGCGAAGACGTTGGTGCCCACGATGGCCTTCCAGATGGGGATGGCCCGGCTGGACGCGCGGGCCACGTACTCGGAGATTTCGCGGAAGTGGTAGGTCGAGACCCCCAGGTCGAGGTCGTCGAGGATCTTGAGGGCCATGACGATCTCCTCCAGGGCCGCGTTGCCCGTCCGCTCCCCCAGTCCGTTGACCGACACGGTCACGTAACGCGCCCCCGCCCGAATGCCTGCCAGACTGTTGGCGGTGGCCATGCCGAAGTCGTTGTGGCAGTGGACCTCGACGTCGATGGAGACCGTCTCCAGAATGGTCTGGATCACCTGAAAGGCGCGGAACGGGTCAAGCACCGAGAGGGAATCGCAGAAGCGGAAACGCTCCGCCCCCAGCTTCTCGGCGGCCACCGCGAAGGTGAGCAGAAAGTCCATGGTGGTGCGCGAGGCGTCCTCGGCCGAGATGACGAAGGGGAGCCCGCGATCGGCGGCCGCCGTGGCGGCCTCCTCGACGCGACCCAACACCCAGGTGCGGTCCTTGCCGTACTTCTTCCGGATGTGCGCGTCGGAGGTGCTTGCGGAGATGACCACCCCGTCCACCCCGCACTCGGCCGCCAACTCGATGTCTTCGAGGTCGGCGTGGCAAAAGGCCAGGGTGCGGGCCGTCAGGCCAGAGCGTGCGATCTCGGCCATGGCCTCGCGCTCCTCGGGGCAGAGCCAGGGGCTGCCTATCTCGAGCTCGTGCACACCGATGTCGGAGAGCAAACGGGCGATGCGCACCTTTTCCTGGTTGGCGAAGACCACCCCTGCCGTCTGCTCCCCGTCGCGAAGAGTGGTGTCAACCAGACGGACGGCGGTCTTGGCCCGCGCGAAATGCGATTCGAACTCCCCGGCCCGGCGCGGATTAGGCCTCATCGGTCACCTCGCTCACGAGGGCGATCGCATCGGCGGCGGCGTCTTCAAGCAGATCGCGGCCCTGGTCCTGGGTGTCGGCGATCTCCTGGCGCACCTCGTTGATCATCCCATGGTAGATGTCGAGCAGCTCCTCGTCGAACAAAGCCCGCTTCAGGGCCACGCTCTTCGACCGGATGCGCATGATGAGAGCGGCCGCCTCCTCCGGGCTGGTGGCGATGCCCTGCTCGGCAAGCTTCATGCGGAGCACATTGGCTCCGGAGTACTTGCCCAGCAAGAAGCGTCGCTGCAGACCCACGGCTTCCGGCGCAAAGATCTCGTAGGCCGATGGGTCGACCAGGGCGGTGCGCGCTCGGTTCTCACTCTCGTAAACGAACAGATTGGCGCCGACGATCGGCTTCCAGGTGGGGATGGGCCGGTTCGAAGCGTGGGCCACGTATTCGCTGAGCTCGCGAAACTTCTCGGTGCTCAGGTTCAGGTCGAGCCCCTCGATGTACTTGAGAGCCATGACCACCTCTTCCAAGGCCGCGTTGCCGGCTCTCTCCCCCAGACCGTTGACCGTGGTGTTGACGAAGGCGGCACCGGCCTTGATACCCGCGATAGCGTTGGCGGTGGCCATGCCAAAATCATTGTGGGTGTGCATCTCGACGTCGATGCCCACCACGTCGATGATCGTCTTGATCTTCATGAAGGTATTGAAGGGATCGAGGATCCCCAGAGTGTCGCAGAAGCGCAGCCGGTCGGCGCCGGCATCGCGGGCGGTACGGGCGAAGGCCAAGAGAAACTCCATGTCGGAACGCGAGGCGTCCTCGGCGTTCACCGAGACGTAAACGTTGGCCTCCTTGGCGAAAATGACCGCCTGCTTCACGCTCTCGAGCACCCATTCCCGGCTCTGGCGAAGCTTGTGCTCGATGTGAATGTCGGACGAAGACATGGAGATGGCCACGGCGTCAACGCCGCACCGCAGCGAGGCCTCGATGTCGGAGATGACCGCTCGGTTCCAGGCGAGGATGCTGCAGTTGAGATCCATGGCGGCGATCTGGCGAACGGCTTCCCACTCGTCGCCGCCCATAGTGGGGATGCCGGCTTCGATCTGGTAGACGCCGACCTCGTCCAGGAGCTTGGCGATACGCAGCTTCTCTTCGTTGGCGAAGACCACTCCGGCTGTCTGCTCGCCGTCACGCAGCGTGGTATCGTCAATGTGCACCGCGTGGGGCACAGCGTCGGACGGACGCTGGAGAAGATGACCCGCGAAACTCTCCCGCACGTCGTCTCCTTTCTCTGTAGAGAGCCGCAAGTCTACCATAGGGGATGGCGGCTTCCGGACCTGGACCGGACCGCGGGCGCGGACGTGGCCCGCAGTGTCAGAACGAGCCGGCCGCGAACGGTGAGGAGTAATGATGGAACCGTCGGGGCAATGGTCCGTTCGGTGGGCTCGAATGTGGGGCACCCGGGCGCTGCCGGCACTGGGCGCCGTCGTGACCGTGGGGCTCGCGCTGGTGGTCACCCTCGCCGCGGGATGCGAGGGCAGCCGGTCCAACGATGGGCGGCTGGTCGTGGTGGCCACGGTGCCGGTGATCTACTCCTTGACCGCAAACGTGGCCGGCGACGCGGTGCGTTTGGAGGAGCTCCTGGCCCCGGGCGCCTCGCCACACCAGACAAGCTTCACCGTGAGCCAAGCCAGGCTCGTGACGGAAGCCGATGTGCTCATCATGAACGGGGCCGGGCTGGAGGCTTGGGTCGACGATCTGGTCACGAGTGCCGGTCGCTCTGCTCTGCGCCTGATCGTGGCCTCGAAGGGAGTGACGCTGCTCCGGCCCAGCGAGCCTACGCCTGTACCTGGATCCGCTGACAGCGACGAGCACACCGCCGGAGTCGACCCCCATGTGTGGCTCGACCCCAGGAACGCCGCCATCATGGTTGGCAACATCCGGGACGCTCTGAGGGAGCTTGACCCGGTGCATGCCGCCGACTACGATCGCCGAGCCGCGGAGTACACGGCCCGCCTGGAAGCCCTCCACGTGGAAATCCAGAGCACGCTTGCGGGGGTGCCCAGCCGCGACTTCGTCAGCTTCCACAGCGCCTTCCAGTACTACGCACGGGCATACGGCTTGAAGCAGGTGGCGGTGATAGAAGAGTTCCCGGGAAAGCAGCCCTCCCCCAAGTACCTGGCCGCCATCGTGGATCTGGTGAAGAAGCTGGAAGTCAGGGCGGTCTTTTCTGAGCCGCAGTTCTCACCCAGAGCGGCCCAGGCTCTGGCCCGGGAGGCGGGCGTGCAGGTCTACGAGGTCGATCCCGAGGGAAGCACCCTTTCGGCGGCCATGTACGAGGACCTGCTCCGGCGCAACACCGACCTGTTTCGCCGCGCATTGGAGGGCGCATGAGCAACGAGCTGTACCCGCAATCCGTGCTCCTGGTGGAGGACCTGTCACTCCGTCTGGGGGGATACACGCTGTTCGAGGACATCTCGTTCGTAGTCGACCAGGGTGAGATCGCCATCATCATCGGGCCCAACGGGGCGGGAAAGACCATGCTGATGCGCACGATCCTCGACCTGATCCCCGCACATGCCGGGCGGGTGACCATCTTCGGCCGCGATCACCACAGCCTGGGGGACACCTCGCGTCGCATTGGCTATATGCCCCAGCGGCTGGATTTCGACCGGACTTTCCCCATCACCGTCTACGAAGTGATGCTCCTGCGGCTACGGAAGAGCGGGTTCTGGCTTCACCGCTCCCGTATGAGGGACCGAGTGCGTGAAGCCTTGGCGCGCGTGCACGCCGAGAGGCTCATCGACCGGGCCATCGGTCGGCTGTCAGGCGGGGAGTTCCAACGGGTGCTGCTGGCGTACGCCCTGCTCGACAATCCCGAGCTGCTGCTGCTCGACGAACCCGCCGCCGGGGTCGACATCACCGGAGAGGACACCTTCTACGAGCTCATCCACAATCTGAAGCATGAGGAGAACCTGACGGTGATCATGGTCTCGCACGACCTGGACGTGGTCTTCAAGTACGCCGACCAAGTGCTTTGCCTGAATCGGCGACTCCTGTGCAAGGGTGCGCCCCACGCCGTCCTCCGACCGGAGATCCTGGAGCAGACCTATGGGGCCCTCGCCTCCTCCTACCACCATCATCACGAGCACTGAAATGGCCGGCTTCCTCAGCGACGCATTCTCCATCCTGCAGTACCCCTTCATGCAAAGGGCGCTGGTGGCCGGACTCGCCATCGGTTTCCTCTGCGCGGTCATCGGCGTCTTCGTGACCCTGCGCTCGATGTCGTTCTTCTCCGACGCGATCGCGCACGCCGCCCTGGCCGGAATCGCCCTGGGGGTCCTGCTGGGCATGGACCCGGTGCTGGCCGCCGTGATCTTCTGCGTCGTCGTGGCCCTGGGCATCACCTACCTCACCGTCCGCACCGAACTCACCTCCGACACCGTGATCGGCGTGTTCTTCTCCGGTTCCATGGCCTTGGGGGTGCTGGTCATCGGCTTCCAGAAGGGGTATCAGACCGACCTGCTCTCTTACCTGTTCGGCGACATCCTGTCGGTGAGCGACCTGGATGTCGTCCTGGCGCTCGCGTTGACCACCCTCGTCGTGGGATTGATCTTCTGGCGCTCGACCCTGCTGATCAAGGTAGCCCTCAATCGGGATCTGGCTCAGGTGGAAGGAGTGAACGCCGTGGCTTGGGACTACCTGTTCATGGTCCTGCTGGCCTTGACCGTGTCTGTGAGCCTGAGAATCGTAGGCATCGTCCTGGTGAGCGCGCTCATCATCGTCCCGGCGGCGGCCGCCCGCAACCTGGCCCGGGACTTCCGGGGCCTGATGGGCATGGCGGCCGCAATCGGCCTGGTGAGCGCCGTCGTCGGGCTGGTGGCCAGCTTCTACACCGACACGCCCTCAGGACCCACGATCGTGCTGATGGCCATCGTCATCTTCGTGGCCAGCTTCCTCGGCCGGCTGCGCCGGCGCATGTAGGCGGGTCCGAACCCGCCCCCAAACGGCGTGGCGCCGGGATGCTGGGGCCCGGGGTCACCGGGACAGGGGGTATTGGAGAGCTGGCCGGCGGGTATGCTCCGAGTAGATAAGCGGGCACACACTCCCAGCGGCAGGGCACAGCCCTCCTCGAGGTGAAAACACCATGCGATTCCCCCCCTCTCCCAAGCACCGTCAGTTAGACTCCTGTGGCCGGTGGATCATCCTGACGGCCTCAGCCGCAGCCGGCGCGCTACTGCTCGCCACCGCTCTGCTTGCCGGCTGCGGAGGCGGCGACAGGACAACCGCCACGGCTGCGGACACGAGCGCCTCAATGGGGGACGCCGCCCGCGGGCCGAACGGAATCGGCACCGTGATACGTACGCCGGCCGGCGCCGGCTACCTCGAGATCACCCCTAACGAGCTGGCCGAAATGCTGGAGAGCAAGGACTTTCTGCTCATCAATGTGCACATCCCCTACGAGGGGGAGATCGAGCAGACGGACCTCTTCATCCCCTTCGACCAGGCGGCACAGCGTATCTCGGAGCTGCCCGAAGACAGGAGCGCAAAGATCGTGGTCTACTGCCGCAGCGACCGCATGAGCGGGATCGCGGTGCAGGTGTGGGCCGACGCCGGCTACGCGAATCTCTATGACCTCAACGGCGGCTTCGTCGCCTGGGAAGACGCCGGGTACCCACTGCTGCACCTCGACCGTCAGTGATGGGACGATACGGAGGCAACCGCGGGCCGGCCGCTGACAGCGCGCTCACCTCGATTCGTTCCGTGTTTGGGCCACCACTTTCGCCACGAGGACTACAAGTTGCTGTCTCGGGGTATTGCCCATGCGCCCGCCGGTTGCCAGGCGCGTACTCCGGGAGCGCGCACCGCGGAGGCCATTGGAACGTCAGTGCACGACCGAGAACGAGACATGACCCATATGCACCGGATTCGGACCGAACGACTGATATCCATCGGGCGCGTGGTACTGGCGGGTTTCGCCCTCCTGGCCATATGGTTCGATCCTGAGGAGCCCACCCGCTATCCGGAGCTGACGCACGCACTGCTGGCCGGCTATGTCACCTATGCCGCGCTGGCCGCGCTCTTGGTGCCGCGCATCGTCTCTCACCTCGCCCGCTTCCAGGTAGTCACGCACGTCTTCGATCTGGTCGCGTTCTCGTCCTTCATGTACGTGACCGGAGGCTCGACCGGTCCGTTCTTCGCGTATTTCGTCTTCGCCCTGATCGCCGCCACGATGCGCTGGCAATGGCGAGGCACCCTCTGGACGGCGCTGGCGGCCCTCGCCGCCTATCTCGGAATGGGGATCTACAGGCTGGAGTTCTTTCGAGACCCGTCCTACGGGCTCAATCACCTGATCATGTGGAGCTTCTATCTGGGCGTGGTCGCGTGGCTTCTCGCTTTCCTGGGCTTCCATGAGGCTCGGCTGCGCCAAGAGATCGGCCGGTTGGCGTATTGGTCACGGGACACCACCCTGCCCGAAGGCGAGCACGACTGGACGAGGCGGATGCTGGGACACGCGGCGAATACCATGGGCGCACCGCGGGTGCTGCTCGCCTGGGAGGACGACGATGAGCCCTGGCTGCGCCTCGCCCTCTGGGAGGGCGGTGAGGTGAGGCCGTTGCGCGTCGGCCCAGGTGAATTCGTTCCCCTGGTCGCGGCCGACCTCGAGGGAGAGGCTTTCCTGTGTTCAGATGTCCGCGATGCCAGGCAGGCCTCGGCCTTGTATGGCCTCCCGGGCAGCCTCCGGCGCCTCCGCGTCCATCCGGTCCATCGGGCGCTCGCCGAACGTTTCGCCATGCGGTCCGTTGTGTCCCTCCCGGTTGCCGCCGATGGTGCGCGCGCTCGTCTCTTCTTTCTGGACAAGCCCCGCGTATCGCCGGACGACCTGACTCTGGGAACCATCGTGGCCCGAGAGGTGGCTGACTACATGGCAGACTGGAACCTCCGCGCCCGCCTTCGCGAATCGGCGGCCTTCGAGGAGCGGGTCCGGCTGGCCCGCGATCTGCACGACGGAGTGCTCCAGTCCCTGACCGGAACGGCGCTGCAGCTGGAAACGGCGCGCCGGCTCCTCGGGCGGGATGTGAGAGCGGCGGAGGAGGCTATCGGGAGCGTCCAATCGGCGCTGGCTCAGGAGCAGCGCGACCTCAGGCTCTACGTCGACACCCTCAAACCTGGACTCAACTCCCAGGCGCCGGTGGGTCCCGACCTGGCCGCCCGGCTGCAGGAGCTCCGAGAGGGCGTGTCCCGCCAATGGGGAATCGAGGTCGACGTGGCCCTCGAGGAGCAGGGAGCACTCCTCACGGAGATGGAAGGCAACCTCAACGATATCTACCTCATGATTCGCGAGGGCCTGGTCAACAGCGCCCGCCACGCGGGGGCCACTCGCGCCTGGGCGGGCATTCGATACGAGGGTGATCACCTCCAGATGGTGCTGGGCGATGATGGACGAGGATTCCCGTTCCGTGGTCGCCTGGACGCGGCCTCCTTGAGGGCGAGGGGGGCGGGACCGGTGACACTCATGCAGCGCGTCGAGGCATGTGGGGGAACCCTGACTGTGGATTCCAGCGCCGCGGGCAGCCGCATCGACATCACCTTGCCGGTCGACCTCGTAGACACCGGCCTTCCGATGGTGTCATGAGCATCCGAGTGCTCCTCGCCGACGACCATCCCCTCATCCTGGACGCCCTCGAGGGTCTGTTCAGTCTGGAGGAGGACATCGAGGTCGTGGCCCGTTGCACCGACGGAGTCCAGGCCGTGGACGCGGTTCTGGAGCACGAGCCTGACATTCTCGTTCTCGACATGAACATGCCCCAGGCCAACGGGCTCAGCGTCTTGCGCGCGCTCCACACCCAAGGTTCCAGGACCAGGGTCGTGGTCCTGGCGGCGGCCGTGGAAGACCAGGATCTCGTCGAAGCTCTCCGCCTGGGGCTGCAAGGAGTCGTGCTGAAGGAGATGGCGCCCCACATGCTGGTGCAATCCATACGCAAGGTACACCAGGGCGATGTCTGGGTGGAGAAACGATCCATCACCCGGGCCGTCGATCTCATGCTGCGCCGCGAGGCCGGGGGCCGCGAGCTGGCCAAGCATCTGACTCCGCGGGAGCTCGATATCGTGCGCATGGTATCCACGGGCCTGCGCAACAAGGAGATCGCGCGCCGACTAACCGTGACCGAGGGCACCGTGAAGGTCCACCTGCACAACATTTGCGGCAAGCTGGGCATCGACGGGCGCATGGAGCTTTTCAAGTACGCGCAGGAGCGTGGGCTGGCCTGAACCCCCGCCTGGCGGCGCGCCCGGCGGCACCTCCCCGCTTCGGCCAGAACCGCCTCGAAGACATCCATCCGAACCATTCTCCACGCCGCGCCCGA
The DNA here is from genome assembly GCA_027493445.1 of Thermoleophilia bacterium. Taxonomy (GTDB): domain Bacteria; phylum Actinomycetota; class Thermoleophilia; order RBG-16-64-13; family RBG-16-64-13; genus JAMDDA01. The sequence continues at coordinate 1,387,665 of JAOSKU010000001.1, forward strand.
CTCAGCGCAACCTCCCTCACGCCTCTCTATCTTTCGATATAGATAGATATACCTTCAGCCGAATTGTTCCTGAGAAGACCCCTCATTAGGGTTGTCTCATGGACAACTCCCCCTGCCTGCCGGAGCGACGCGCTGCGCCCCGTCATGAAGTTGCGGTACCCGTGCGTTGCTCGGCCGGCGCGGGGGTTACCCGGGACATGAGCGCCGGCGGGCTGTTCTTCATGGCCGGCGGGTCGTTCGAGGAGGGGCAGCAGGTGCAGCTCGAGCTCACCTTTGACTACGCCGACCCCACATCTCCGCTCGACGTCAGGTGTTGGGGACGAGTCTGCCGGGTGGAGAGGGCGGAGTCGGGGATTCAGGATGGAGCCCCGTTGGGCGTGGCGATCTGTCTCGAGGCTTTCAGCTTCGGCGACAAAGAGAGCAGGGAAAGGAGGCTAATCAGACCAGAAGGTGCCGGCTAAGGCACCGTCAAGCAACAACTAAGCGGTCATGCGGACGGATCACGTAGTTCCATTCGGGGTGGAACTCATCCCGGGTGAGGTTGACCGCCGCCAGCTGTGCGTCTGAGACCTTGATGCCGCGCTGGTAGGAGCGCTCGTCGAGGCGGGCATAGACCTCAAGCCCGGCGCTCGAGGTGGTGGCGCCGATCAGCGACACGATCGCCTGGCGCGAGACGAGCGGCTGCCCGCGCCAATTGCGGGTGATGAAGCTGAACAGGCGGTGTTCGATCTTGTTCCACTTCGAGGTGCCGGGCGGGAAGTGGCAGACTCTAATGGCGAGATTGGTCTCGTCGGCGAGCCGCTGGAGTTCGGTCTTCCACAGGCGCAGACGATTGCCGTTGGAGCCACCGCAGTCGGCGGTGATCGTCAAGGTCGTGGCGGTAGGGTAGCGCTGCCCGCCGAGGTGCTCCCACCAGCTGCGGATCGCCTCGACCGCAAACTCAGCGGTATCGGCGTCGATGCCGACGCTCACCCAGCCCGCGTTGCCGCCGATGTCGAAGACCCCGTAGGGGTTCACCTTGCCGAGCCCCTCGTCTTTGAAGTCGTGTACGCGGACCGGCACCGGGGAGCCCTTCGGGCGCCACTCGCGTCCGGCGTTCTTGAAGTCTCCGACGAGCTCCTTCTTCTTGGTGTCGACGGAGATCACGGGCTCGCCGGCCTCAAGCGCCGCCGAGACCCTGGTGTTGATATGGTGGAACTGCGCGTCGCGGTCGGGGGTGCGAGGCGCCCTCCTTGGTCTTGCGGTTCCCCTGCAGGCTGTACCCCAGTCGGCGCAGCTGCTTGGCGACCGTCTCGTGGCTGACCCGATGGCCGCGCTCGCGAAGCGCGCCGGCGAGTGTGCGCACGCTCTTGGCCGTCCAGCGTAGCGGCGACTCGGGGTCGCCGCGGGCATCGTCGTCGACGAGGGCCTTGAGGTCGGCGAGCAGCGTCGGATCGGTCTCGGCGAGGGGCTTGCGGCCGCCTCCCGCGCGGCGCACCCGGCTGGCGGAGAAGCGCACGGGAGAGTCCAGGTCGGCGAGGCCGCGCCTGATGGTACCCACCGAGATCCCCGTGGCCCGGGCTACGGCGGCGGTCCCGCCATACCCGCACGCGCGGGCCTCCGCCGCCGCCCAGAGGCGCCGGCGTCGCTCATCGAGTTCCCCCGCCAGCGCCCGATAACGTTCTCCGATGGCATGTTCGTCGATCACAGGACACTACTTCGCCACCCTCAGCCGATATCCTACTTGTTTGTTGACGGTTCCTAACACCGGCTCGTGCTGCACGTGTCGAAGTTCCTGCCTCATCGGGAGTGTAGGACGAAACCTGGCTCCATCCCGAGCATGAGTGTTGACAAGGAGAGCAAGCTCAGGGGATGGGTACAGGGGCCTCAGGAAGTGCGAGAGAGGAAGGTGAACTAACGTGAGGCGAAGACTATTGATCTTCGTGAGCCTGGCCTTGATGGCGGCTGTCCTCGTTGGTGGAATCGCCCATGGGGCTGCTCAGCCGACGGCGAATGCGCGGTCCGGCGCCACTATGACTCTCAAGGACCGCGCCGCGGCTGTACAGGAAAAGAGGGCCAAGAGAATCACACAGGCGCAGAGAGAGGAGGCCGCTGCTCGCGCTGAGGAGGCAGGCCTGACCCTGTCGGAGATCGGGACGGCCCAGATGGCGCCGGGCGAGGCGCCGCACTACTTCAGCGTTCCGAACTACGCGAACAGCCAGCTCGTGGCGCTCGATCTGGACGGCAACGTGATCCCGGGAACCGGGATTCGCAAGTTCGTCGACGGTCTGCCGACCCTGACGCCGGCCGGCGCGAACAACCTGGGGCAGTACATCCCGGTAGCGGTCCCGGACACCACAACATACCCGGGCTCCGACTACTACGAGATCGCGGTCATCCAGTTCCGTGAGCAGATGCACTCCGACCTGAATCCCACGCTGCTTCGCGGGTACGTGCAGCTCTCGACGAGCGTGGTACCCGGCAAGCAGGTCCCGCTGTCCAACGCGAACCTTGACGGCACAACCGCCTCGATCATTGGCTACACCGGCGTAGACGACCCCCACTACCTGGGGCCTACGATCGCCGCTACCAAGAACCGCCCGGTGCGGGTCAAGTTCGTCAACCTGCTCCCGGCCGGCGTCGAGGGCAACTTCTTCCTCCCGGTCGACACGACAGTGATGGGATCGGGCATGGGGCCGGAAGGCGCGATGATGGAGGAGCCGGACCCGCAAAACCCGCTGGCCGGTACGCTCCCGAAACCATTCGCCGCCTACACGGAGAACCGGGCCACGCTGCACCTTCACGGAGGCATATCGCCCTGGATCAGTGACGGGACGCCGCACCAATGGATCACCCCCGCGGGCGAGAACACGCCCTACCCTGAGGGTGTGAGTGTGAGGGCCGTCCCCGACATGAACGATTCGGGCGACCCCCGCGACGGCGCCATGACCTTCTACTACACCAACCAGCAGTCGGCGCGATTGATGTTCTACCACGACCACGCGTGGGGCATCACCCGCCTGAACGTCTACGCGGGCGAGGCGGCACCGTACCTGATCACCGACGACACCGAGAAGGCGCTGCTCAACGCGGGTCTGATTCCAGGTTCTGCGGACACCATCCCGCTGGTCATCCAGGACAAGACCTTCGTACCGAATGAGGATCAGCTCGCCGCGCAGGATCCGACCTGGGACATGAGCCGTTGGGGTGGCGCGGGCAATCTCTGGCTCCCACACGTCTATTCGCCTGCTCAAAACCCCGGTGACAGCTCGGGTGTCAACCAGTTCGGCCGATGGGCGTACGGACCCTGGTTCTGGCCCCCGACGAACAACATCGAGAACGGTCCGATCCCGAACCCGTACTACGACCCAGCCGCCGACCCCGATGCGGGTTGGGTCGAGCCTCCCGAGATGCCCGGGACGCCGTTCAACTCCATGGGCATGGAAGCCTTCATGGACACCCCGGTCGTGAACGGGACTGCGTGCCCAACGACCACCGTTGAACCAAAGGCCTACCGCCTGCGCATTCTGAATGCCGCCAACGACCGGTTCTTCAACCTTTCTCTCTACGAGGCTGACGTAACCGAGACCGAGGTGGCCCTCAACGCCGCCGAGGTGGCCGCCGCCCTCGAGGACCCAGCCGGGGTCTTCCCCACGCCGGACACGAGCCTCAGCCCGGCTGGTCCGGACTGGATCCAGATCGGCACCGAGGGTGGGTTCCTGCCTGCCCCGGCGGTCATTCCAGCCCAGGTCACTACCTGGGTGACGGATCCGACCGTGTTCAACGCCGGCAATGTCGACAAGCACTCGCTCCTGCTGGCCCCAGCCGAGCGAGCTGACGTGATCGTCGACTTCTCCGCCTACGCGGGCAAGACGCTGATCCTCTACAACGACGCGCCCGCGGCCTTCCCGGCGCGCGATCCACGTTACGACTACTACACCGGCAGCCCGGACCTGAGCGATACGGGCGGCGTGCCCCCGGTGCTGCCCGGCTACGGCCCCAATACCCGTACGGTGATGCAGATCAAGGTCGCCGGCGTCGCGGCTGCGCCGTTCGACCTGGCGGCGCTGCAGAATGCCTTCGCGCACCAAGCCGATAGCGGCGGCGTGTTCGAATCAGGACAGAAGCCGATCATCGTCGGGCAGGGTGCCTACAACTCCGCTTACGGAACCACGTTCAAGACGAATGGAGCGGACGCCGGGCTCGTGCAGATCTTCAACACGTCGTTCTCGTTCAAGACGCTCGCCAACGGGGCCACCGGCCCATCGCTGACGATGCCGCTTGAGCCGAAGATGATCCAGGACGAGATGGGAGAGGCATTCGACCGCACGTACGGGCGCATGAGCGGATTCCTCGGTCTGGAGGCGCCGAACGCTCAGGCCGGGTTGCAGAACATGATCCTCTACCCGTTCACCTTCCCGCCGTCGGAGGTCATCAAGGGCATCGAGCTCCCGGAGGGGACTGAGGCGCAACCCATCGCCTCGGCGGACGACGGGACGCAGATCTGGAAGTTCACCCACAACGGGGTGGACACCCACCCGATCCACTTCCACCTGTACGACGTGCAACTCATCAACCGCGTGGGCTGGGATGGGATCATTCGCAGACCTGACACGAACGAGCTTGGCTGGAAGGACACGGTCCGGATCAGCCCGCTCGAGGATACGATCGTCGCCTTGCGACCGATAATCCCGAGCCTCCCGTTCGACGTGCCGAACAGTATCCGCCTCATCAATCCCTCGATGCCTGAGGGTGCTGTCCTTGAAAACTCGACGCTGGCGGACGCCAACGGGCAGCCAATGATGGCGTTCGCGCCGGACGGCGAACCGATCGACGTCATCAACCACTTCGTGAACTTCGGTTGGGAGTACGTGCTCCACTGCCACATCCTCAGCCACGAAGAGATGGACATGATGCGGTCGCAGGTGGTGGGCGTAGCCCCGAAAGCTCCGTCCGGCCTGACGGCGACTCGCGTCGGGAACGGCAGAAACCGGCGGGTGGACCTGGTCTGGACCGACAACGCGATGAACGAAACTGCGTTCGTCGTCCAGAGGGCAACCGATTCCCACCGGCCCGTGGACGACGATTGCCACGGTGCCGTCCACTACGACCGGACCGACGACCGGCCCAATCACGTACTCCGACCCCATCGGCAACACGAACCAGACGTTCTTCTACCAGGTGCAGGCCATCAACGTGGTGGGCGACACCTGGGATTACTCCGATCCGAATCTCAACGAGATCCCGCCGGGAGGTGGGTTCCCCACCCTGAAACTCGACTCGGCGTTCTCGAACACGGCGACGTTCTCCTCGGAGCCGCCGCCCGCGACGCCGCCCGCGGCGCCGACCAACCTGGCAGCCATCCTCGCGGGCCCGACTCAGGTGGACCTGACCTGGACCGACAACGCCACCGACGAAACGGGCTTCGTGGTCGAACGCTCCGACAATAGCGGGCCGTTCGTCCAGATCGCCGCACCCGGGCCGAGAGACGGAACGGGCAGCGTCGCCTTCAGCGACTCCCCCGTGGTACCCGGCACCACCTACGACTACCGCGTGAAAGCCGTGAACAGCGCCGGATCGTCCGGATACTCGAACACGGTAAACGTGGTCGTCCCCGCCGCGCCCGGCCCGCCGGCGGCTCCCTCCAACCTGAGCGCAACCGCCGGGCGGGCGGGTCGCAACACAGACAGGGTGACGCTCAACTGGACCGACAACTCCAGTGACGAGACGTCATTCACCCTCCAGCGAGCCACGAACTCGACCTTCACGGCCGGCCTCAACACGACCACAATCTCGGCGAACATCACCGCCGCCGTGCAGACGGTACCGCGTAACGTGACCTACTGGTATCGGGTGCGGGCAAGCAACGCCGGGGGCGACTCCGCATGGTCGAACGTGGTCAGCGTGCTCACACCATGAACCGCAACCCGGGCGTCGCCTGACACCGGCATCAACTCCTGCGTCCCCCGGGGCGGCACCCAGCCGCCCCGGGGCTTTTGTCGTAGATCCTCGGGCATCGTCCACGGGTCTTGCCACGCATCCGTCCCGCCTATACGCGCTGCACCCGGACAAACCCGCCATCGCCTTCCAGGGGAAGGTGCTCACCCACCGGCAGTTCAATGCACGGGTCAATAGTCTTGTCAACGCCTTCTGCCGAGACCACTTGGCCGGGTTCAAGAAGCCCAAGTCGGTCGAGTTCCAAGAAGAGCTGCCCAAGAGTCCAGCGGGCAAGATCCTGAAAGAGAGCTGCGCGAGGGCTACTGGAGCGCGCCGGGAAGCTGGTCCCAAGTAGGCCTTCCGCACGTACGGTGAGCCCGTGCTCGCGAACGGACTTCACCACCCGGAACGCCTCGGCCATCATGATGGGCGCCAAGCTGTCCTCCCGTTCCCGCAGTCGGGGGAAAACGCCGTAAATCTGCTCGAGGGTCTCGCCCCGATGCCTCCATGCGCGCCGGGTATAGGCCCCCTAGCTCCAGATTCTCGCGTACCGCCATGTCGGGAAAGGGCTTGCCCCCCTCCGGCACCAGGGAGACGCCGAGCTCCACAATCGCGTGGGGAGACAACTCGTCGATCCTCCAGCCCTGGAACTCGACCATCCCGGCTCGAGGGGCGAGCATGCCCGAAATGGCCTTGAGGAGCGTCGTCTTGCCTGCCCCGTTGGCTCCGATCAGGGCCACGATCTCGGCCTCGCCCACGGCCAGGGAAACGCTCCACAACGCGTGGACGTTGATATAGGAGGCATCGAGATTCCTGACCTCCAACAGGCCGCTATTCTCCAAGGTATACCTCGACGACGGTCTTGTTGGCCGCGATCTCGTCCGGCGAGCCCTCGGCGATCTTCTGCACCACAATCCGTTCGCACACCCCCATGACCGCGCTCATCACGTGCTCGATCATCAAGACCGTCACGCCGCGGCTTCGAATGCTTCGTGCCAGCTCCATGGCTTCATCGACCTCGGTGTGGTTGAGTGCTTCGGGGTGAGCCCGCCCACAGCCAGAGCACCCACGAAGCCGGCCGCGCCGCCTACCGCCACCAGCACGGGCAAGGGAAACTTCAGTTCCAGGAGGGCCGAACCGTAGACCCCTATGCCGAAGAACGCGGCCGGGGCCAGCGACATGTAGTTCGTGGGACCAGAGAAGATGGTCCAGCTCACGGTCAGGATGACGTACATGAAGATGGTGCCTGCCCCAGGACGGCCGTCTGAACTTTCTCGGCCATCCCATGTACGTGATCAATCTGCGCACCCACGGCCTTCACCTGACACCCGCAACAACCCCGCCAGGCTCCCTTCACGCCGGGCAGCCGCAGCGACAACATGCTCGTGATGCTGGAACCGGGGCAGAGGACGGTCTACGAGTACGATCTCTCGAAGCAATCACGAGAGCCAAGCCAACGCCTTTGCCGCCTGGCTACTCGCCCCCGAGGATCGCTTGGAGGCCAAAATCAGGGAGGCTCGCTGTGTCGCCGAGCTTGCCGAGGATTTCGAGGTCCCAGAGGAGCCAATGAGCCTGCGGCTCAAGATCAGGCAGGCACTGCGGCAGCCGAGCGGCTGCAGGAGGCCAACAAAACTATTGACAGACCCCAGCGTCCTGCTACCATAAAAACGGCACCACGGTGCCCTTACTGAGGTATATATGCTATCCACTCTTATCACGTCAAAAGCCCGCCGAACCATCCTCACACTCTTCCTGACACATCCTGAGGAGCGCTTCTATCAAAAACAGCTCATCCGCCAGCTGGGGATGTCCTCCTCGCTAGTCCAGAAGGAACTCAGGAAGCTGGAGGAGATCGGGTTCGTTACCAGTAGCCGGGAAGCCAACACCCGGTTCTTTGCCGTGAACAAGGACTTCCCGCTCTATCAGGAGCTCAAGAGCATCGTCTACAAAACAGTTGGCCTGGCTGATTTCCTGCGGGAAGCCCTGCACGACATCGGCAGCATCCGCGCGGCTTTCATCTACGGCTCCGTTGCCAAGAACCTGGAGGACGCCCGCTCTGACATTGATCTAATGGTCATCGGCGACGTTGACCAGGACAAGCTCCACGAGGCCGTCTCAGCCGCCGAGAACGCGCTTGGCCGCGAAGTGAACTATTCAATCTTTGAGCCGGCCGACTGGAAGAGCCAGCTTGCCGGTCGGAAGGCCTTCGTCACCAGTGTGGCCGAGGGACCCAAGGTGTTCCTGGTGGGAGGTGAAGATGAGCTTCGATGACCTCCTCAGAGCACGGGTCATCGAACGAGTCGAGGTTACTCCTGAGGAGATCGCCGGTCTCTTTGCCGTGGCCAGACGAGACATCAGAACGGCTCAGCATCTGGTCTCTGCCGACCTGGACTGGGCTTTTGCCATTGCCTACAACTCCATCCTTCAGCTCTCCATCGCTTACATGAACTATCTGGGCTTTCGGCCCCGGGGCGAGGGCAAGCATTTCAACACCTTCCGCTTTCTGGAGAAGGCCCTGCCCGAAGAGCAGACAATGGTCAGGCGCCTGCAGAAACTGAGAAAGAAACGGAACGTCACCATCTACGAGCACGCCGGATCCGTCAGCGAGAAGGAAGCGCGGGACGTGATCGAATTTGCCGTCCGTTACTACAAACACATTGAATCGAAACTCCCTGACGAGATCACCGCCCTCGGAGAGAAGGAGGAAGACCGATGAACTGCGTCATCTACCTCCGCGTCTCAACCAAGGAGCAGGCCGATAAAGCCGACTCCAGGGAAGGCTACTCCATCCCTGCCCAGCGGGAGGCCTGCGCTCGCTACATCACCAAAGAGGGCTGGAACCTGCTCGATGAATATGTGGATCGGGGCGAATCGGCCCGCTCTGCTATGAGACCCCCAGCTCCAGGAAACGCTCTCCCGCATCAAGAAGCACGAAGACGTGCAGGTGGTGGTCGTCCGCAAGATCGACCGCCTGGCCCGCAAATTGGAAGACTACGTGGTCATCAAGGCCATCCTCAAGAAGGCCGGCGCCTCTCTTGTCTCCGTCGTCGAGAATATCGAAGACACGGCTTCCGGCCGCCTGATCGAAGGCATCCATGCCCTCATGGCCGAGTTCTACTCCGCCAACCTCGGTATGCAAACCAAGAAGGGAATGATCCAAAGGCCCGCCAAGGTGACTGGACCTGAGATGGCGCCCCTGGGCTATAAGAACGTCCAGCAGAACGTCGGCGGTCGCCTTCTCCGCGCCATCGAAGTGGACGAGAAAGGGGCGCCGCTGGTCAAGCTCGGCTTCGAGCTCTACGCGACCGGCGACTGCTCCCTACCGAACTCACCGAGGAGCTCTACAAACGGGGACTGCGCAGCCGGGGGGACCAGAGGTGTCCCTCAGGCAAGGTCCACAAGTCGAACATCCACAAGATCCTCCAGACCGAGTTCCACAAAGCGACGGTGGTCTGGGACGGACTGGTGGCCGAAGGCGTCCATCCGCCCCTGATCACCCGCGACCTCTTCGAACGGTCCAGGAAGTCCTCAAGATCCACGACGCCGCGGCGAGCGCAAGAGGAAACACCCGCACTACCTGCGAGGGACCCTCTACTGCGGCGAGTGTGGCTCCAGAATGTCGTCGCTGACCGCCAAGGGCAACCTACCTCTACTTCTACTGCTTGGGCCAGAAACGCCACTACGGCTGCCAGCAGAAGTACGTGCTTGCCGAGGATCTGGAGAAGGCCATTGAGAAGTACTACCAGCGCATCCAGCCACCGAAGAAAGTGATCGAGCGCCTGGCCAAAGATTTCGGGGACGAGCTCCTGGCCCGGCAATCCAACACCATCGACGAGCAACAGTTCATCACCCGGCGGATGGCCAGGTTGGCCGACCAGCGGAAGAGGCTAACGGAGGCCTACTATCATGGGGCTATCCCCATTGAGGTCTTGAAAGCTGAACAGACCCGGATCACCGGCGAGCTGGACGATTGCCAGAGCCGGTTGGAAGTCCTGAAAGAGGGGCGACGCGGATACCAAACGGGTCCTAGAGCTTGCCTTGGCCCTCGCGTCCAACTGCGCCGACGCCTACGAGAAAGCCAACCCTAAGGCCCGCCGGATGTTCAACCAGGCCTTCTTCAAGAAAACCGCCGTACAAGACAAAGAGGTCAACGCAGTACACTACGCTGACCTCTTCGCCCTGCTCTTTGAACCAAGTTCGAATAAGACAGATATGGTAGCGGGGGCAGGATTCGAACCTGCGACCTTCGGGTTATGAGCCTATCCGGCGCCAATACAACCCGGGTCACCAGAAGTGAACCACGTCCAACAATGGCAGCACACGGGCGGTTTCTCAGGTCAACGCGGTCCAACCAAGTACAAGGCCGGACAGCTCCGGCGTTGGCAAAATGTTGGCAAAGAATTCCACCACCCAGATAGCGAGCATCGGCAAGGAGGCAATCCGGAGCAACCACCTCTCCCCGGGAGGGGCAGGCCTGGCGGGTCGTCTGAGCCAGAAAGCGGTCTCTGGCTCCCGAGATTCCAAGATCCTCGTATTTGGCCGTGTCTGGCCTTCCCCTCGTGACCGATGATCTCTTTCTGAAGGCCCTTTGGTCCTAGCGCTTGTCCTATTGCGGAAAGCTCAGCCATTCTTGGGCGTAGCCGGACTGGTCCGGCCGGGTTCCCGGGACCGCGTCAATGAAGATTGAGTACTCATCGAGGTACTTCTCCCCCCCGATGGTCCAATAGCTGATCGCGAACCATTCGAAGGGTGGTTCTAGACCCGCAAGATCGGAGAGGGGAACGGGCACGAGGAGGCGATCCTTGTGGGTCTCATCCAACGAGGGCTCGTCCTCCAAGGTGGTCGAGCCGCCCGTCGAGTCCGAGACCGTTGCCTGCCAACCCTCAATTGTCACTGCGCTAACCAGCCACATCCGGCTGCCCTTGCGCAGCGTAAGAGACCAATCGATCTCGACGAGTTGTCTAGGCCCCCGCCAAAGCCCACCCCCCAATTGGTTTGCAGCACCGAGGTCACCTGCCGAGCGGAAGGTGACAAGGAGCCTGTCGGCCTCGGCTAGAAGAGAAACGGACACGAGGTCACCGGCGTCGTCGGTTGGTTTCAGTCCGACATCTTCGGCCAGTATCGGTCCGTCGTCTGCCAAGAACATGGCATCCCCGGAGGGGTCCGAGGCTTCAGAGGCTCCGGCGAAGACTGGTGTGTCGTACGGCGCACAACTGACCAAAGTGCTTCCCACGCCAAGGGTAACCAGGAGGAAGATCAGCATCGATGCGGCAGCCCGCTGCTGAAACATGGTAAACGAGTTTCTCGATTCTATCAAAAAGCCTCCCTCATGAGAGTGCGGTCACAGACCGGTTCGGTTGTCTCTTCCCAGCGTCACGTCTCGACGTCGGCATCCGGACTCTTGCCCGCAACAGATCCCAAAGAGTGAACAGCCTCAGCGACACGTGTACAGGGAAGGACACGGCAAACAGCAAGGCACTACGTTCGTTGTAGCCCAAGTCACTTACACCCCGCTCCTCTTCGAGTCGCCGACGTCAGAGGAGGCACGGCTCCCTCGCTGCCCCGCCAGACGGCTGTGGGATACGTACCTCCTGGCGGCCATCTCTCCCCCTCATCACTCAGGCTGAGAGGTGGGGGAGAGCATGGGTGCGCTCACTGAGTGTATGTCCGGCCACCGCCCCATCATCACCGGAAATACCGCGGCCTCTTACCCGAAAAAGGAACCGTCTGGCTCGTAGCCTACCTTGCCTCCGTCACACGAGCGATGGTCGTCAGGATCGCCGTCGCCGGATAGAAGATCGCAACTCCGATCAGTATTGGAGCGCGCTGCCAGCCAAGGAGCCACACGGCAAAGAACGCCACGGCCACCAGCCAGACACCGATGAGGATGCGCTGCCACGCCGCAAAGACGGCCAGCCCGCCAGGAAGCAGGACAAGGATAGTCCAGAGGACGAGGTAGAGAGGGTGCAGGTTGCCGCCCCAGACGGTGATGAGCATCGGGACGGCGTATGACGCCAGAGCCAGACAGGCGGCTAGAACGGCCAGATCGTGAACGGAGGGTCGCCAGTCGGCGTCGCGCTTTCCGCGCACTACTCAACCCGGCCCTTGAGTTGCGTGGCCGCCACCTCGAAATCCGTGGGTTGGATCATTGGGTAACTCCCTTCTTGTGAGAGCAGTCGATAGAAGACTCCGCTCTCATCCAGGTCGTAGGCATAGCCGTTCGACGGCAGAAGCAGACGACGTGCTCCTCCCCCCCTTGCCCCAATAGCGCACTGCTGCATCAGCGCTCGTGCAGTTGGCTCCCCGCGTGCGCGTCCCGGAACGCTTGCTCCCCTCGTCGAGGTAGTTCAACATCCGGTTCCCGATCCGCTCAAACTTGACGAGGTCTCCTCGACCGTGGGGGTCTACATTGACCATGGAGGTTGCGTCCTGGTAGTGGGCTCGCACGAGAGCAAGCAGCGCATCAGGCTTGCTGGCGAAGGGTGCCAGGAAGTTCACGCAGCAGACCTGGGAAGAGCAGAGATGGGTCGTCGGCCCACCTTCTATGCCCTTGTGCCAGGGGATGCCTTTGGCCGCAAACGCCTCGATCTGATTTCTCACGCCGACGAAGAGGTTCTCGCCGGCAACATCCAGCGGCAGGCAGAAGGGGTACCTGGGTGACTCCGGCCGAGCCGAGTAGTGTCCATCCGCCTGGGCCGATAGGGTGAAGAGCTCGGGATCGTGTTTGAGGGCAGCCTGTCTCTGCTTCTCCTCGGACAAGAAGGACCGCACCTTGGCCATCGTCTATCGACCTCCCATCAGGAATCCCGGACGCCGATACAAAGCCGATCCATCATACAAGACCTGACGGACAGACGATTCGTGCGACCAGAGACCGAGGGACGTCAAGCTCGTCTTGGCGACTAGAAACTTCCCGTCCGGATATTGACACTATCACGAGATTGTGCTGGCACTCGCCGAATGCACTGCGCCGCTGAGCGACGCACAGATGTGCATTTCGCGGTCAGTCCGCGCATTTGAGGCTGGTGCGAGTCGTGCGCTAGCTCCACGCAGCCCACGTCCGAAGGGTTTCAGCCTCAGGCATGTGGGCGTGGCGCGTGATCGTTACCCAGTAGTACTCTCCGACGAGTTGCGCTGCCGTTGACTTCGGCCGGCCGATCCTCTCGGCTAGGCCATCCAGGTCGAATCCATGACTCGCACATTGGCCTGCAATCGTCGCGAGGTCATCCCGCATCAGCTTGAGGAACTTGATGTAGGCCGCTCCTGACTCGCCCCCGCGAGTCTCTCTCGGATGAGCGCGTCCCAAGGCACAAAGACAGCCGGGCAAAGAGCAAACAAGGTCTTGGAAGCGGCAGTTGAACCAAACTTCCGCCGTACGCTCGGGGGTTTGATGCCCGAAAGCTCATCGAACGGATCGAGGAAGACTTCGAGCGCGGCATCGCGGAGGCCAATGAGGCGGTCCTGAGCACCCGGTAGCTCATCTCGATGTCTATGGAACCACTCAGTGAGATCTAGCGAAAGAGGTTCGTGGCAGTCGAGATCGATGCGACATGTCCACGCATTCAACCAATTGAGAAGGGCCCGGCAAATGGGCGTCATCGGCCAGTGAACCGCTCCGACGATCCACGCCTGGTGCTCGGTATTCCAAGCGAATCTGAACGTTCGAGAAGCGGTCGTGCAGGAGCCAGGCGAACGCATGCTGGAAGTCGGCCTCCGAGTGAAAGACTCTGCGAGTGAGACTGAGCTCTTCCATCAAGGCGTGCGCATCAAGACCTTGCTCCGGGAACGCCAGTGGCTGGTTCATCACGGACTACTCCATGGCTCGCATTGTCCGCTCGTTCTCCGCCGATTCTACCGCGTGATCATTGGTCAAGACGGACGTTGGCAGGCGCGAGGGCGGGGCACCCGGGCGGCGAGACGCTATGGCCCCGGCGGCTCTTCTGCTCGCCCCAACGGATCGAGGCTCTCGGCGTAGGCGAGCGCCCAGCGCAGGTGCTCGCGTATGGCCGCGTCGGAGATGCTCTCGAGATCCCCTCCTCCAAGTGTGTGGATGGCCGCCTGAACGTAGTCTCGAATGTCTCCTGCGCGGCGCCAACGGCTGACTTCCGCTTCCAGGCATTCTCCCCGACGAGCCTCTTGGCGGCGACGCTCCTCCTGCTCCGCCCGAAGCTTGGCCTCCTCGCGGCGGCGCAGTTCGGCCTCGCGCGCGCCTTGGGCACGCTCTTCCTCGGCCCTCCGCCTGAGCTTGAAGGCGAGAGCCACTCGGCTGAGGTTGCCGACGAAATCCGGGAGGCACTCCTCAAGACGCTGCTTCTTGCCGTCTTGCCACTTGGCGCGCACTCCGAGCCCCGAGGTGTTCGTGAGCTGAAGCGCTAGCTCACCGCTCGGCTGATATTCGTAGAGCCGCGGTTGCCACGCATGCTCCCCCTTCCGCGGGCTTGGGGGCGGGGGGACTTCAACTCGGCGGACCCCCTCACTTAGGGCCTGTCACAAAATAACAGTAGCGAAACCGGCCCGACCGTGCTACGCTTCACCGCATGGGTGGAGAGGCCGGCATCAAAGAACGATTCGAGCTTTTGGCCCCCTTCCTAGATGAGCGTAGCCGACGCCTGGTGGCCGCGGCGGAAGCGTTGGCCGCCGGCCGGGGCGGGAACACGCTCGTGGCCCGGGTGACGGGGGTTTCGCGGCGGGCGATCACGGCGGGATCTCGGGAGCTTGCCCATCCGGACCTCGCGCCGCGCGGGCGCATCCGGCGAGAGGGCGGCGGACGCAAGCGCACCGTGGACACGGATCCGACCCTTCGCGACGACCTGGAGCGCCTGGTGGAACCGGAGACCCGAGGCGATCCGGAGTCGCCCTTGCGCTGGACCTTAAAGAGCGTTCGCCGCCTGGCCGATGAGCTCACGCGGATGGGGCACCAGACGAGCCATCGCATGGTCGCCGAACTGCTGCACGACATGGGCTATAGCCTCCAGGGGAACCGCAAGACCCGGGAAGGCTCGTCCCATCCCGATCGAGACGCTCAGTTTCGACACCTAAACGAGAAGGTCAAGGAGTACCAAGCCCGCAACGACCCGGTCATCTCCGTGGACACCAAGAAGAAGGAGCTGGTGGGCGACTTCAAGAACGGGGGCCGAGAACTGCGTCCGAAGGGGGATCCAGAAGCGGTGCGCGTGCATGATTTCATGGTCCCCGAGTTGGGAAAGGCGAACCCCTATGGGATCTACGATCTGGCGGGCAACCTGGGCTGGGTCAGCGTGGGCACCGACCACGATACCGCGGCTTTCGCCGTGCAGAGCATTAGCCGCTGGTGGCACTCGATGGGTAAAGAGAGGTACCCCGACGCCCACCGACTCCTCATCACCGCCGACTGCGGGGGAAGCAACGGCTACCGTCTCCGGCTGTGGAAGGTCGAACTGCAGAAGTTGGCCAACGAGACGGGGCTCACGATCGGGGTCTCTCACCTTCCCCCGGGCACCAGCAAGTGGAACCGGATCGAGCACCGCCTGTTTTCGTTCATCACCCAGAACTGGCGGGGCAAACCTCTGATCAGTCACGAAGTCATCGTCAACCTGATCGCGGCCACCGTGACCCGCTCCGGACTGCGGGTGCGCTGTGAACTCGACCAAAACACCTACGAGAAGGGCATCAAGGTGCCCGACGAGGAACTGGCCGCCGTGAATCTCAAGCGGGATGCCTTCCACGGGGAGTGGAACTACGCCATCGCCCCATCCGAGCCACCCATTGGATCATTTATTTCATGACGGGCCCTTAGGTAGAATTCGATGGGTTCACCGTCCACGATCACCCTCGTCACCCGGGCCGGGGTTGCGGCCTTCTCTCGGAGTCGCGGTAGTCGCGCGGGTGGGGCGTCTCCGCCTCCTCCACCACGGCGACCTCGACCTTGAGCCCGACCCCTTCCAAGGTCTTAATCACGGCATCGAAGATCCGCAGGGCGCGATCGACCGACCCCGAGGACACCCGGATATCAAGGCAGGCCTTACGGGCAAGCAAAAGAAGACCGCCGCTCGGATGCGCCTTGGCGAGATACCGGGAGGCGAGCACGACAAGCTTATGGGGGTTCTCGAGGGATGCCGGGACGACTATGGGTTCGCTGGTCTCGAGGGGGGCCGCTTGGCCCGCTTCCTCGGCCCATTCAGGAGGAGTTGGTGGTGGTGGCATACGGTGGACGAGAGCTTGCTGGGGTTGCCCGGGCTTGAGCGGGGGTAACGGCGGCTTTGCCTCTGCTCTTCCCGCCCGCAGCCTCGCCCAATACCCGCGACCCGGCAGGGGCACGCCCATGCGCCGGCAGGTCTTCCCAAGAGCAACGTCTGACACGCCATAGCGCTTGGCCACCACCTGGATGGGCTCAGCCCACACCTCCTCGTAGAGGAGGTTGCGGTCGTAGATCTGGCGCTCCTCTGCCATGATTGTCCCAGTATAGGCCCGGATCGTGGAGGGTCGGCACATGCAAAGCTACGCGATCGAGGTCGCTCACAAATACGGCATGCGGGAGAAGGTCTCACCCGGAGAGCCGCTCATTCAGGTGCAGGTGCTCGAGAAGGCCGGCAAGCGTGGTCAGGTGAAGGTCCGGCGTCTCTCCGAACCCAACGCCGGCTTGGAGGATTGGGTGAAGACCCGGCAGCTCATCGTGCCTTGGGCAGAGCGCCAGGCATTCCTCAAGGACGAGGAGCGAGAGGGGAAGTTTGACGAGGCCCGCCCGAAGCCAAACCAGGCTCTTTCTGGCGCAATCGAGACGGTCATGTACGCAACCGGATACGATGACGCAGGCGCCGACGACGACGGGACCGTCCACATGGACGCGGCCGAGCTACGGGAGATCGCCCGTCTGTCCGGCCTTCCTCAGAAGCTCGAAGACCTCCATCCCCTGGCGTACGTCGATCGCCACGGGGACCTGCACCTGCCCCTCGAGGTCGCCGAGCAGCTGGCCCATGCCTACGCGAGCGCTGAGTCAGAGTCCGTTCTCATGTACATCGAGGACCAGGAGAAGGAGTACAAGTACCGCGGCAATGAGCCGGGCGAGCGATTCTGGCATGATGAGCTGCGGAGGCGCATGCCGGGCTTTGCATTGGCGCGCTACTGGGCCGGGCATGAAGAGGAGATCGCGTACCTGCGAGCGGAGATTGAGCGGCTGCGCGGCCTGGTCGTCAGCGCTGCCGATACGCTCTCGAGCAAAGGGCTCTGGGCTGAAGCCGGGCACATCCGGCTGGCTCTTCAAGGGCGATAGGGGTACACATTCCTGGGCCCCGACCATGGCCTCTCCCCCATGTCCCGCAGCAGCGCACAAGGACCGATCACCTGCGCAGCCTGCTCCGTTTATGGGTCGCGATATCGGCCAATACTGCATCCTTGGATATTGACACTATGAACGGATGGTGCTTCGGGCACCTACCCTGCAGCGGCACAAACACCCGGCACTCGCCACTCGGCCGCCGCTACGTCGCGCTCGGCTCCTCTGGACGCACGCCGAGGATCCAGCCCTCTACCCGCACGACGGCCTCCTGGTCTTCTCCGGGGAGCGCCGAGAGGTCGAACAGGCTCGCAAGCTGACCCTCATCATCAAGCCGAGCGAAGTGCTCGGCCAAGGCCCGGACCTGGCCGGCGTCCTTGACCTCTGCAAAGGGCGAGGGCGGTATGAATGAGGGATAGATCTCCGCATGGACGATGAGCGGACCGCGGGGGGCGGAGAGGTCCTCCCCAGCGATGGCGGTCTCAAAGGGCCAGACACGCGAGAGGGGACCAAGGACCGCATCGTCGCGAAGCGCGAGCAGGCGAGGGATGCCAAGCAGGGCCTGGCTGCCCACCGAGCCCGCGCCGTAGAGCTGCCAGGGAGACTTGGGGCCCACCACCTGGCCATCGCAGAGGCGGTACTCGGGGATCCCTCCGGGCCAGGGGCGCGGCTTGGTTCTCTTAACAGGCTGCTGAAAAAGTCCCCCGCCTAGCCCTCCGATTGCCTCAACTTC
Source organism: Thermoleophilia bacterium (assembly GCA_027493445.1). Lineage (GTDB taxonomy): Bacteria > Actinomycetota > Thermoleophilia > RBG-16-64-13 > RBG-16-64-13 > JAMDDA01. The sequence goes on from JAOSKU010000001.1 coordinate 1,405,565, forward strand.
CTATCTTTTTGCGCCCCTTTTTGGTAGTGTTTACCCTGCAAACTGGCATAAAGCGAGGGGGTTGGGATGCGGGGAGAAGAGGCAAGGCAGCCGTCGTTTGTATTCTTGGGTCCCTTGGAGGAGCGCATCCCCAAAGATCACCCCTTGCGGGCCATCCGCAAGATGACCGATAAGGCGCTTTGCGGTCTCTCCCCCCTCTTTGACAAGATCTACTGTGAAGCCGGCCGCCCCTCCATCCCGCCCGAGTACCTTCTGCGAGCCCTGCTTATTCAGGTGCTCTACGCCATCCCTTCGGAGCGCAAGCTCTGCGAACACCTCGAGTATCACCTGCTCTTTCGCTGGTTTGTGGGCCTCGATCTAAACGAGCCCGTCTGGCATCCCACCACCTTCACCCAAAACCGGGAGCGCCTGCTTGAGGGCGAGGTGGCCGAGGCCTTCTTCCTGGAGGTGAGGAAGCAGGCCCAGGCGGGGAAACTCCTTTCCCGGGAGCACTTCAGCCTGGACGGCACCTTGGTGGAAGCGGCGGCCTCCCTCAAGAGCTTCCGGCCCAAACAGGAATTGGCCGAGGGCCAGGAGGGCGGCCGGGGGCCAGGCAAAGATGACCCGGGTGCGGGGAGGACCCGAGCCCCGCCGAGCCAGTCTCGGAAAGCGCAGGCCGCGACCGCAACCCGAGTGTGGATTTCCACGGCGAGCGGCGCCGGAATGACACCCACGCTTCCACCACCGATCCGGAAGCTCTTCTTGCCAAACACTCTCCCGGAGAAGCGGCCCGGCTCGCTTATGCCGGCCATCTCCTCACCGAGAACCGCCACGGTCTCATCGTCCAGGCCGATCTCTCCCGGGCCACCGGTACCGCCGAGCGGGAGATGGGTCTTGAGCTGGTGAAGGAGGAGCGCAAAAAGACCAAGGGCCGGTTCACTGTCGCAGCCGACAAGAACTACGACACCAAGGACTTCGTGGGCGAACTACGGACTAACGTTGTTACCCCGCATGTGGCTCGCAAAGAGAAGTACTCGGCCATCGATGGCCGCACGACACGGTGGGAGGGATACGCCCTCAGCCAGAAGAAGCGCAAGCTGGTGGAGGAGGCCTTCGGCTGGATGAAGACAGTCGGACTGCTTCACAAGCTCCGGCACCGCGGGCGGGCCAAGGCCCGATGGATCTTCCAGTTCACGGCCGCCGCCTACAACCTGGTGAGAATGAGATCGCTGCTTCCGGAGTGCATCGCCAGATAGGGAAAAAGGGGCGGGGAATCGGCCTCTCCAGGGGGCATAATCCCGGTCTTCGCCCGGGCAATCCGAGAACCGACCGTTCGTGGGTCAAGCAGCCGAGCAACGGAGCACATCGGAGGGGCTCCAACCGGGGTATTTCAGCGGCCTGTTAAGGGAGGCACCCGCCTTGCTCTGGGGGCAGCCCCAGAAAGGAGCCGGTCCCCCGGTGAGGGCGCCGTTGAGCTCGGCGGCCACCTCGAAGCGGTTGTTCTTGTTGTCGGGGTGGTCCTCGACCAGGCCCGCGACTTCCTCCCAAAGAACGCGCCAGGGACGGTCGGCCGCCACTCCCAGGCGCTCGGCCGTACCCCGGGGAAGCCGTAGGGGAAATCAAAGCCCACCAGCACGCGCTGGCCTTGGGAGAGAAGACGGGTCAGGGAGGCCCGAACCTCGTGCAGACCTTGTTCCCGGGTGGGCGGGTTCTCTAGCAGCACCCGGCCGGACTCAGGCTCATGCAGGCACCACCAGACACTGTCTTTTCCCGTCTTGGGCCGACTGTTGGCACTCCAGTCCACCATCAGGTAGGCGTCGAACAGGGTGAGGGCGTCAGGTCTTCTGTGGGGAAGACCGCCGGCGGTCTGGCGCACGAGGTAGTCACGCAGGATGGTTTTTCGCCCCGCTCTGGCGAACCTCACCGTGACGACGTCGCCCCGCACCTCCTCGACCAGGCCCTGGCCGAAGACCTCATGGGAGACCTCATCCCTCGGGCTGATGGGGGTCTCGCCGCTCACCTACATGCGGTGGTCTCGTGGTCGCTGCGCCGATGGCGCCCCTTGCTGGTTCATGAACCTACCCTAGCAGACGGAGGCAACGAGAGGGAAAGGGGTCTGAACTCAAGGGGAGAAAAGGTCGGCTCTGGCTCGGCCGGCATCGTTGGCCGCCATACGCGTAGGATGCCCGAGGGTGATGGCCCCGCCAACCGGCAAGACCGCGGAGCAGCAATGGCCGATCAAGCGCCCGGCCCCGTAACCACGGGAGACCCCGCCGCTTCACTCTTGGGAATTGACACTAACTGTTGATGGTGTTCTGCCGGGTCGTCGGTTTAGCACGTGGGTGGCAGGAGCGCCGGGGGCCGACCACGCGACCACGCTACGCGCCGAATCGAGCGACTCACCTACCGCCTTGGAAACAAGGGCTTCCAGCCACCCTTGTCCGACCACAGGATGGGGAGCGAGTTATTCGGACATCCGCGCTCGAACACAACCGCTAAGTCTAGGTTTCCATAGCCGAGAGGATGTTTGGGCTCCAGCTTTGCCCCCAAAATGCGTGGCATTCTTGCGCGCCAGTTTCCTTTGGTCATCCTCCTCAAACACCGTCCCCTCCTCCGAAAAGAGCTTATCCGCCTCCGATAGCAGCTGAACGTTTCTTACCTCAACGGGCCACCCTCGGCGGTCGACCTCCTGCTCCACTCGTGACCATCCAGCAGCATCCGCCACCAGGGCCACGAAAAGAACCCGGAGTCTTCGTTCCTCTGCCAGCCACGCTAAGAATGACTGGGACTCCTCGAAATAGCTCAGCACCTGTTCACCTGTGCCAACGAAGTCATCCAAGAATAGGACAACCTTGACACCATCGCCCTCACGGACGAAGGCCTGCAACTTGCCGGCCTCCACAACGTTGCTACTGTACAGGTCGGCCTCATCTGCAAAGACCCGCGCCAAGTCCGAACCGCTCTTGCCAAAATCGCCCAGGTAGCTGACACAAACGTCGGCCCACTTCCTCCGCTTGCTAACTACCTGCCGCTTCAGATTGCGGCGAACCATCGCATCCACCTGGCCCATCAGGCTGCGAAGTTCGCTTTCGCGGTAGAAGCGAACACCTCTTAGAATGTTGAACATGGCCCTCTGAGCCTCGTGACGGTCACCGAACTGCCGGAGCCACTCCATTACGGCTCCCTCCGTGATCTCCTGGCCACGGTATCTCCCACCCCAGCCCTGGACTAACCGGCGAATCTCGTCTGGCTTGACTCTAATAGACTCCGCCCGGAGACGCTCCTCTGCTGCCTCATCCCGGTATTCCGCAGGTCCGATAATCGCGTGAACTCCCTGACTTGCCAGCCAGCGGCCGAATAGCGGCACCTTGAAGTCAAACGAGTCCTCCTGGGGTTCGACCAACACACCCCGGGATACAAACTCGCGCAGTTCGCCCTCTACGGAAGGGACACCAGCCGCAATGCCTTCCTTCTGAACAGCTTCGATCGTGCATGGAAACGCGCGCGTACAACAGTCAGAGACAGCGACCAGTACCTTGCGCCGGTTAAGGGACCTCTCGTTTCGGAGCACGCCCGTGTCGAGAATCCCGTCCTCCCAGAAGTGTTGAAACGAGTTGACCTCGACCTCCTCGGCAGTATCTCGAATCGCTGCCGAGACTTCTGTGTCCGTGATATGTGAGTCCCGAGACACCAAGACTCGGTTGATGATTCTCTGGCATATCAGATTACTGAAATAAGGATTGCCAGCCGTTTCTTGATGCAAAAGCACCAAGGCATCATCGCTGTACTCTAGTCCGGTAGCCGGTCGCTGTACAAGTGTTTCGAACTCACTCCTGTTTCCGAAGTAGTCCACCTGCATCACATCCCACTTATTCAGCCTATACCCTTGCTGGTGAACAATCTGATTCATCTTTTCGCCGCCGACTATCATGAATCCAACATTTTTTCGGTTGCTGATACTCCTCAGCGATTCAAAGAAGGCGTCTCCGACAACATCACGAGAATAGAGCACCGTTGGTAAAGAATCGAACTCATCAAGCACAATGACAAGCCTAGCGTTATCAGTCAATTCAGCCAAGTCATCCACAAAGTCGGATAATGGGTTCAACGCGTGTTGATCAAAGTTAGGAACCGCAATTGACTTGGCGCGCTTGTCTTCACGGGCAATCGATCTACACAACTTGGTTCCCAAGGTCGAGACTGTTTCTTCTCCAGTCGCATGAACAAAATCCCCTGCCTCAAGATATGCCACGATGGATCCTTGGTTCCTGAGATGCCTCGCGACAGTCTGTGCCAAGGAAGTTTTTCCAACTCGCTTCTGACCTTTGATGATTGCCGAGCCAACCTGAGTCCCGGTAAAGACCCCAATAAGCTTGTTGAGCAACTCTTTGCGACCTACAAGTCTATCTTCGGAGTCTACGGGCTCTAGCGAATACGGATTCGCTCGCTGCAGAGCTTCCCAGTCCACGTCAGGTGACTGAGCTTCCAGTTCGACGATCTCCTCTTTCTTGTGCTCTGAACCATCAAAGTCGCGCCAGGATACAACAGCTTCAATGATTGGGGCGCCACCAGTCACTTGCAGTCGCGCCGGCAGGGCAAGACCAGCAGGCTGCCTCGGAGCCATTAGCCCGATCGAGATGGCCTTCTGAAGCAGAATGACGGAGGCATCGGCCTCAACCTCGACAGCCACGTCATACGCGTATCCGGGCCCTTCGTTGATGACAATGAAGATTAGGTCAACTGGGGCTTGCTCAATATGAAAAGGGTACTTCTTGCCCTTCTTCTCCAGCCTGACGTCTGCAGGTTGAGCAGCCTTGTTTTGGGCGAAGTCATCCTTCGTCTGACGCAGTACCTCATCGCACAACGAATCACGCAGGATTGACGAATACCTGGTAATGTAGTCTTGAAGCGACCCCCTGAGCGCCTCGCCCGCGTCAACTACCCCTCGATAAGCTTCTAGCGCCGCGGCCGAATCCCGGCTCTCGATGTACATGTCGACTCTCTCGAACAGCTCGCCGGTTCGGGCCTCCCACTCTCTGGGAAGAAACGGCTGGACAAGGGTCGAGGCCACGTCCAATCGAATCGTCTTCATGAATGCCTGCCGCTGCTTCCTGAAGCCACCGAGAGAAGTCGGCGCCGTCAGACTCATTGAGTAAGCTTCATCATAATGATCCACGGCCGTCGCGGCTTTCGCCAGCTTCTCATGAGCCTGGTCTTGCCCGCAAAGCCCAAGATCCTGTGCCACCTTGTGCGGGAGTCGACGCTCAAGGTAGTTCAGTACGTCCTGACGCCACTCGGACGTGTTCAGCCAATTCGCGGCTGGATGCGCCAAGAGTCTCAGAATCGCCGCGGTTAGCACTGACTGATGATTCGGAACACCCGTGCCTTTCAGAGTCTGCTTGAGCTCGCCTGATGCCTCTGCGCGGACAACCGACAGCCCCATCCCCTTGCACAGAACATGGGAGACATCTTCGGGATCACCTGTTCGGCTGCTATCGAGAAGACATTCATCAACCAGGCAAGCGAACTTCATGGCTGACGACCCACCGACGTTCGGCGGGAACATTTCCGGCAACATTTCCCCTGTCCTCCATGTCAGTAGACACGACCCATACTGGCTGTCTCGGTTCGCCGGTGGTTGACGGAACGCACACCCAGGGAGCGAGAGCTTCTCTTGGCTCTACCGAAATCCTGGAATCACAAGGCGTGGGTCGGCAGTGAAGCACCTCCTGCCAAGCAATGGATTGCTGTGATTCTGTCAGTTCGGCTGTTCTCAATTCAACCAAGAGATACTACCGCAGAAGGGTGCTCTCACAGCCCGCTGCACCGGGCTCGTCCCACCTACGCCGGCTGAAGCTCCCACATCTCGCAAAGGGCTTCCGCCTGCTCCAGTACGGTCCGGGTCGCCTTCTCCTGCTTGTCCGGTGGATAGCCGTACTTGCGCAGGATGCGCTTCACGAGCACCCGTAGCTGGGCCCGCACGTTCTCGCGTATGGTCCAATCGATGGTGACGTTGGCCCGCACTGTGGCCACGAGTTCCCGGGCGATGGTGCGCAAGGTCTCGTCGCCCAGCACCTTGACGGCGCTGTCGTTGGTCTCCAGGGCGTCGTAGAAGGCGATCTCGTCCTCGGTCAGATCGAGGGCCACTCCCCGCTCGTTAAGCTCGCGCATCTCCTCCGCCAGCTTGATCAGCTCCTCGATCACCTGCGCCGCCTCGATGGCCCGGTTCTGGTAGCGGCGGATGGTCTCTTCCAGCATCTCGGCAAAGGAGCGGGCCAGCACGACGTTCCTCCGCCTGCGGGCCTTGATCTCGCCTTGCAGGAGCTTCCGCAGAAGTTCGACGGCCAGGTTGCGCTGGGGTAGCCCGCGGACTTCGGCCAGGAACTCGTCGGAGAGGATGGAGATATCCGGCTTCTGAAGTCCCGCGGCGGCGAAGATGTCTACCACCCCTTCGGGGGCAACAGCCCGCGAGATGATCTGCCGCACGGCCAGATCGAGCTCCTCCTCCGGCCGAGCATCCCCCGGAGCCCGCTTGGCGAGGGCCGCCCGCACCGCCTGGAAGAAGGCCACATCGTCCCGGATGCGCAGAGCCTCCTCGTGGGGAACGGCCAGAGCGAAGCCCTGGGAGAGTTCGCGCACGGCCCGCAGGCAACGGTCCTTGCCGTCCTCCTGGGCGAGGATGTGTTCCTGGGCGGCCGGTAGGAGGCTGACCCGCTCGGCGGGCGTCCCGGTGAGCCACTTGGACCAGTGGAAGCCGTGGAAGAGGCCCGAGCAGACCTCGTACTTCTCCAGCAGGAGGGCCACCGCCTCTTCCTGGTCAAGAGCCGTCCGGCCGCTGCCGCCGCTTTCAGTGTAGGTGGCCAGGGCGGCTTTCAGCTCTTGAGTCAGGCCCAGGTAGTCCACCACCAGGCCGCCGGGCTTATCCCGAAAGACCCGGTTCACCCGAGCAATGGCCTGCATGAGGCCGTGGCCGCGCATGGGCTTGTCCAGGTACATGGTGTGCAGGCTGGGCGCGTCAAAGCCCGTGAGCCACATGTCACGCACGAGGACGAGGCGGAAGGGATCCTGGGGGTCGCGGAAGCGCTCCGCCAGAGCCTCGCGCCGGGGCTTGTTGCGAATATGGGGCTGCCAATCCGGCGGGTCGAAAGCCGAGCCCGTCATCACCACCTTGATCTGGCCGACCTGGTCCTCGGTACCCGCCCACTCCGGGCGGAGCCGCACTATCTCGCGATAGAGTTCCACGCAGATCCGCCGGCTCATGCAGACGATCATGGCCTTGCCGTCCATGGCCTGCAGGCGGGACTCGAAGTGCTGGACGATATCCTCGGCCACGAGCCTTAAGCGCTTCTCGGCGCCCACCACGGCCTCGAGCTGGGCCCACTTGCTCTTAAGCTTCTCTTTGCGCTCCACCTCCTCACCTTCGGTGGCCTCCTCGAAGTCGGGGTCGATGGTGGGCCGCTCGGCTTCATCCAGGGCCAGCTTGGCCAGGCGGCTCTCGTAGTAGATGGGCACGGTGGCCCCGTCCTCGACGGCACGCTCGATGTCGTAGACGCTTATGTAGTCACCGAATACCGCTCGGGTGCTGGCGTCCTGGAGCTCTATGGGAGTGCCGGTGAAGCCGATGAAGGAGGCCTGCGGCAGAGCGTCCCGCATGTGGCGGGCAAAGCCATCGATGAAGTCGTACTGGGAACGGTGGGCCTCGTCGGCGATGACCACGATGTTTCTGCGCTCAGAGAGGACCGGGTAGCGGTCACCCAGCTCCTCGGGAAAGAACTTCTGGATGGTGGTGAAGACCACGCCGCCGGACTCAACCTGAAGGAGTTCTCGCAAGTGGGCCCGGCTCTCCGCCTGCACCGGCGGCTGGCGTAGGAGCTCTTGGCAACGAGAAAAGGTGCCGAAGAGCTGGTCGTCGAGATCGTTGCGGTCGGTGATGACTACCAGAGTGGGGTTCTCCATAGCCGGCTCGCGGATGATGCGCCCGGCGTAGAAGGCCATTGTGAGGCTCTTACCTGAGCCTTGGGTGTGCCAGACGACCCCTACCCGCCTATCCCCGGGCTTGCCCCCGGGCCCGAGACCGGGCCCATCGTTGCCTTTCTCGGTGCCGGGGGCCTGCTCGGCCCGGCCTAGCTCGGCGGCTCGCAGGGTTTCCGCCACGGCCACCTGCACGGCGTGGAACTGATGGTAGCCGGCCATCTTCTTTACGAGGATCGCGCCGTCGTCCTCAAAGACGAGGAAATCCCGCAGGAGATCGAGGAAGCGCCCTGGCGAGAGGAGGCCCTCGATCACCACCTGCAGCTCAGGCAAGTGTGGGCCGGCTGGCTTTTCACCGGCGATGGTGCGCCAGGGCTTGAACCACTCCCGGCCGGCGGGGAGAGTGCCTACCCGGGCCTCGGTGCCGTCGGACACGATAAGAAGAGCGTTCGTGAGGAAAAGCGAGGGGATCTCGGCCTTGTAGGTCTGGAGCTGCTGGAAAGCCGTCCAGATGGTGGCGTTCTCATCGGCCGCGTTCTTGAGTTCAATGACGGCCAGAGGAAGGCCGTTCACGAAGAGGACGACGTCTGGGCGGCGGCTGTGCTTGTTTTCCGTGACTCTGAACTGGTTGACCGCCAGCCAGTCGTTCTCGGAGGGGCGGTGGTAGTCGATGACCTTGGCCTGGAGGCCTCGTATATCTCCCTCAGCGGTGCGGTACTCAACCGGGACCCCGTCCACCAGCAGACGATGGAGCAACCGATTGCGGGCAACAAGGTCTGCCCCTTCGGGACGACTGAGCTTGCGGAAGGCGTCCTCCAACGCTTCGGGCGGAAGCGTGGGGTTGAGCCGAGCGAGCGCATCTTCTAGGCGGCGAGTGAGCGCCACTTCGCCGTAGTGGTCGCGCTCCGCTGCCCGCTCCCCGGGAGCGATCTCGAAGCCGTGTAGTGAAGAGTAACCTGCACCTTCCAACCAGGCCAGGGCGGCCTCCTCGACGACTGATTCGGTGACGCGCCCCACCGTCAAGAAGTCACGTCCTGGTCCTGCCTCGGACACGCGTATAGTATTGCACGCCGCTCTCACGATCGAGCTCGACGAGTGCCTTGGCCATCAGGCCGTCATCTCGACAAAGCGCTCGGGGTCCCTCACTCGGATCTCGCCCGAAATCAGCTTGGGCAGCAGGGTGTCGCGCAGCGAGGCGAGGACTCTCGACTCCTTGTCGCCCTGAGCAATCCTCGCAAGCAACGCGCCTGCTGCCGCGGAGAAGCGGGACAGAACATCCCAGTCAGGCAGCACAACCGGGGTTGCGACAACAACGTCTGGACGCACAGCGGGGTAGGCGGCGCCATCCGCAAGGTGCGCGAGGGCGTCAATGTTGTCGCGGGCCGTAGCTGCAAGGTAAACAAGCTCCGCGCGCTCGGCCCTGTGGGGTCTGAGCACTGCGAAGCCAGTGCTTCCGGTCAGCCCGGGTTCGGAGATCAGCGCGTACGAGCCATTTCCCGGGCGCACGGTCCCCATTATCGTATCCCCGGGCCGGAGAACCCGCTGCGCACGGCTCGGCGCGACCACCCCCGAGTAACGCGTGACTGCCTCGATTCGCCCCCACTTGGTATTTGCCAGATCGACGTACTCAATCTCCGCTGGCCGAGTCTGCTTCGTCCATGCCTCCGGATTGAGAGCCGCGATGTCGCCAAGCGCCCCCACCTCCCATCCCTCCGGAATCTCGCCGAGTTCGGATTCCACGAGGCGGGCGGGGAAGAGGTCAGCGAGGGGCTGAGGCAGGCCGGGATCGCGGCCTTCGGCCTTGGCGCGGACGGGGTCGAAGTCCACGAACCATGACTTGAAGAGCGCCCGTGCCATCGCCTCCAGCGTCTCGCTCATCCGCCGGTTCAGCTCGATCTTGTCGTCCAGAGTGCCGAGGATGTGGGCGATGGCGCGTTGCTCGGGGAGTTCCGGGAAGCGCACGAACATCTTGCGCGCAGACCCGACATTGAAGTGTTGCTGAACGGCACCAACGAGGTGTGAGTTGACGTGGTGCGCGGCGACGGAGTTCACGTAGTACGCGAGGAAGCGGGAATCAAGCCCCTCACCGCACCGAACAATCACGAGGTCCGAGCAGTTCGCGATCGGAAGCGTCCGCGGAATCACAGCGCATGCGCCCGGCTTCCCAGTGCGGACAATAACGACATCACCGGGCGACAGCGCGGACTTCTTGAGACGGTCGTGGAACTCCTTGGTGATGAACTTGAGGTCCGTGTCGTTGATTCTCAGTGGCTCGACATTTTGAGACCGAAGAAACGGAACTCCTCGCTCCACGTACTCCGACGCCATCGGTCCTACGTGGCCGACCGTGACGTCCGCTGCCACATCCTCGAGCAGAACCTCGGTCCACTCACCCCCCATACCCAAGCTCCCTCAGGTTGGCGGCGATGGCGGCATCCAGCCTCGCGGCCTCGGCCTGCTGCGCGCGCAGGGTCGCGACGAGCCGCATCATCTTCTCCTCGAACGGCTCGCCGTCGTCCGCCTGGACCTCAGTGCCGACGTAGCGGCCGGGCGTGAGCACGTGGTCGTGCTTGCGCACCTCCTCCAACGGCGCGCTCTTGCAGAAGCCGGCGATGTCCGCGTACTCGCCCGCCTCCTTCTCCCCGCGCCAAGCGTGGTAGGTGGTGGCGATGCGGGCGATGTCCTCGCCGGTCAACTCCCGGTGGGTGCGGTCCACCATGCGCCCGAGCTTGCGGGCGTCGATGAAGAGGATCTCTCCCCGGCGGTCGCGGAACTTACCGTTCTTGCGGTCGCGCGCCAGGAACCACAGGCAGGCGGGGATCTGTGTGGAGTAGAAGAGCTGACCGGGTAGCGCCACCATGCAGTCCACCAGCTCGGCCTCGATCAGGTTCTTGCGGATCTTACCCTCGCCCGACTGGTTGGAGCTCATGGAGCCGTTAGCGAGCACGAAGCCGGCCACCCCCGCGGGCGCCAGATGATGGACTATGTGCTGCACCCAGGCGAAGTTGGCGTTGCCCTTGGGCGGAGGGCCGTATTGCCAGCGCTTGTCAGCGGCCAGGCGCTCGCCGCCCCAGTCGGAGATGTTGAAGGGCGGATTGGCCAGGATGAAGTCGGCCTTTAAGTCGGGGTGGCGGTCGTGGTGAAAGGTATCGCCGTGGGCGATCTGGCCGTCTATGCCGCGGATGGCCAGGTTCATCTTGGCCAGGCGCCAGGTGGTGTAGTTGGACTCCTGGCCGTAGATGGAGATGTCGGCCTTGGCCTTGCCGCCGTTGCCGTTGCCGTTGCCGTTCGCGTGTGCGCGGATGAACTCCACCGACTGCACGAACATGCCCGAGGAGCCGCAGCAGGGATCGTACACGCGGCCCCGGTAGGGCTCGAGCATCTCCACCAAGAGCTTGACCACGCAGCGGGGCGTGTAGAACTCGCCCCCCTTCTTGCCCTCGGCGCTGGCGAACTGGGAGAGGAAGTACTCGTAGATGCGGCCCAGCACGTCTTTCGAGCGGGCCTCCTCATCGCCCACCCGGATGTTGCTGATCAGATCGATGAGTTGCCCCAGGCGGGTCTTGTCCAAGGCCGGGCGAGCGTAGTCCTTGGGGAGCACGCTTTTCAGCGCCGGGTTGTCCCGCTCGATGCTGGCCATTGCGTCGTCCACCTGCTGACCGATGGTGGGCTGCTTGGCGTGGGCTTTCAGATGCACCCAGCGGGCCTCGGGGGGGACCCAGAAGATGCTCTGAGCGCGGTACTCGTCCGGGTCCTCAGGATCGGCCCCCTGCGCCTCCTCGGTCACCAGCTTGGCCTGCTGCTCCGCGAAGGCGTCGGAGATGTACTTGAGGAAGATGAGGCCAAGGACGACGTGCTTGTACTCAGCCGCGTCCATGTTGTTGCGCAGAGCGTCTGCCATCTGCCAGAGTTGGTCTTCGTAGCCGACGGTGGCACCGGTGCCCGCCTTGCCTCCCTTGTTGGCCACCTGGCCCGCGCCCTTGGGCGGCCGACCTCTCCGCTTCGGGGGCAACTCGGCTGGCGTCAGGGTGTGATCCGGCACGGCACGCTCCTCTTCGGACTGACCTGGGCTCGATTTCAGACCGGTCATCATCGTACATCGTCAGCCGGACGGCCGAAACCTGAAACCAGCGAACGCGCGGGAACGGAAAGACGCGAGAAAACGTAGCCGGGGTGCCGGAGGCAGCTAGCCGCCCGACCCCACCACTACCAGGTCATGGTGCTCTGCGCTCGCCAAAACTGCATCATTCAGAACGTCGGCACCTCCGGTTTCAGGCCCGCTACCCCGGCCAGGGCGAGAACCATCCGCCCGTAGAACCAGGAAAGCAACTGAAGATCCGCCATTTCCTGGGCCGTTGCTGGATTGTCCCTCTCGGCGGGAGTCGGAACCCAGTCAGGGTGCGCGGTCGAGTGACGAATTCGGCTGAAGCTCCGGAGAACGTCGTTCTTGACCGCCTTCCACGCTGAGCCCAGGTAGTGCTCTTGGAAGTCTTTCAGTCCCTTCTCCACTGTCCACGACTGGTTCGGCCTCGATAGCGGCTTCTCGTAGTAGCTCCGCAGTGCCGCCTCGAGCCACGTGCCCACCATCAGCTTCCGCCCGTACCAAGTGGGCTGCTGGTTGGCGGCCATCATGTGCTCAGACGCGCGCTCGATGATCCACTGCTCCTTCGACGGCTTGACCAGCCGTTGCACAAGCGCCCAGAACAGACCCGCGGGCACCGTCATATCCAACTCGGGGAACATACTGAGGAACGTGAGGACTACGGGGGTCGGTTTCTTGGCCACCTCGATGTAGGTGCACCTCCCCCGCTCCACGCTCGACTCCATGAGCCATACCTCTTGACTGGCGAGCAGCGCGAGAGCCACTCGGATTGCCCGCGGTAGGCGTCGGGCATTCTCCTTTGTGAACCGGCCTCTATCCATAGTTGCGGTTACTTCTAGATATGGCTCTTCCTTGACGCGGCAGAGTAGGTTCACGAACCTGGTCTCGATCTGCAGCGCCCTCATAGAACCGGTCTTCTCCACCACTCGGTCCGCCACTGAGAAGCTGCCGGTCACCGCATGCGGCAACACTGGTGTCTTGACGAACTGGTACTGCCCACTCACAAGGTGTCGTGACAAGGCCCCCGGGTCCTTGATCCTCTCGATGAACAGCGCCCTGGGCGCTTCCACGGTAAGTCGCCCGTGCGCCTCGAGGTCGAACTGGTTTGCGAGCGGCACCGCCGGAATGAAAGCGCGACGACCATCCGTGAGCTCCAGTCGGAGCGAGGAGTACCTGTTCGCGGGTATCAAGCCATGAACCATCTCGGAGAACAGCGGGGGTCTCTGAACGGACCGATCAACCAACAGGTCTACTTCCAGGCGCCCTGCTGCTTGCCAGCGCAAGACCCCCTCCCCCGCATCCAGGCGTCGCGATAACGGAAAGTACCGTCGTCGACGGTCCATTCTTGGTTCTGGCGTATATCTCTCAACGCGCAGGCCTCCCCTTGGTCTCGTCAGCGCGGCCCGCTGAGCAGCAAATGGGACCCGCCGCGCTCGCGCGACCCCCGGTGCTCACGACTTGCTATTGTCACCATGGGAGCGAACATGGTGACGACGACTCTATCGCAAGGAGACCACCATGCGCTCGACCGCTGTCAGCTACCCCATCGGATCGTTGGAAGGCTGGGAGCGTTCGCTCATGGCCTTCCTGGTCGAGAAGGAACGCCGCTCCGGTTCCCGGCGCACGGTGGAGAGCTACTCCCGCATGCTCCAGGACTTCTTCGGGCGGCTGGGCAAGGCTCCCGACAAAGTGACCGCCCAGGAGGTGTTCGTCTGGGCCCACGCCGTCGGTGTCTCCGGCAGGGACCCCTCCCCCATCACCATCGGCGCGCGCATGGCCTGCGTGTCGTCGTTCTTTCGTTTCCTTCAGCGCATGGATATCGTCGACAAGAACCCCTGCGATCGGCTGGAGCGACCCAAGACCTCGCCCTCTCCCCCGCGTGGGCTCACGGCCGACGATGTACGTCGCTTACTGGCGGTCATCCCCGACACGCCGGTGGGTCTACGCAACCGCGCTCTGATACTCACGCTCGTACTCACGGGCCGTCGCAGGGCCGAGGTATTCCGCATGACCGCGGGCGACCTCTCCATCGAGAACGGCACCTGCTTCTACACCTACAGGGGCAAGGGGGCGAAGACGGGACGCCGCGAGCTGCCCCTACCTGCCGTCGACGCGCTCAGGGCCGCGCTGCGGGCCTTCGGGCGCGAACTGGAGGACATGTCCCCGGAGGAGTCCCTCTGGCCCTCAGGGGCGGGCACCGGCCGTGGCCTCACCTCGGGCACCTTCTACGCCCAGCTTAGGCGCTACCTAAAGCAAGCCGGTCTGCCAGCGGCCGGGGTGCACATCCTGCGCCACACGGCGGCCAAGCTCAGGCGGGATGTCGGCGAGTCCATCGAGGACGTGTCCCGCTTTCTGGATCACTCCTCGCTCGCGGTGACCACGACCTACCTCCGGCGGCTGGAAGGGCAGGAAGATCTGGGCTGGGGGCGGGTGGCGGAGGCTATCGGGCTGTGAGCGTGCCTTGGCCGAGCAGGAGCGCAACCACCACGACAAGCAGCACGAGGGCGATCGCTTCACACCCTAACGCCGCGACGAGAAGCCAGGACTTCATATTGTTCGCACGCTGAGCGCCGCGCAGGAGAGCAGCCCGTGTGGCTGTGGTGCGCGCCAGCGCAGACGTACTCGTCTCCCCCCAGTGTGCTTGCATCATAGCCAGTGTAGTGGGTACGTCGATCTCCCGATAGCGCAATGGGAGGTTGGTCGCGAGCGCCAGAAGCGCCGCAAAGAGAAACGCAGCAGCCGTCGCCACGAGGAGCGGGGTGACGCTCGCAGGCGGGCCGTAGTCCTTCTGGCTCGTGACAACCCCGGCTACGGCAAGAAGGAGTGTCGCGAGCGCGCCAGCCGTCGTGATGACGATAATCCCGCGCTGCTCCAACGAGGCCTTGCGCGCCTCTTGAGCGTCGAGCCGCTCCGTCAGGAACGTGCTGTAGACCTCGTCCCCGTCCACGGCCTGCTCCTCGTCGCGGCTCAGATTACTCGTCGCGCGTGCGTCGCTCCGTGGCCGGCGGCGCCGCCCTCCACTCCGGGCGCGTAGGAAAGCCTTCCCAGGGATCGTCACCCGGCGACGAAGGCGGTGTGATGGGGTTGGTCTCCTGTGGCGGAGACCCCGGAGAAGGCTGATGCTCTTCAGGCTCGGTCATCGTCCAGTCTCCCGGGTTGGGTACCTTAGCTGTCCCATCCTAGTCCCTCGGTTCGTACCGAGTCAACAAGCTGGAGCAGGCAGCAGAGGGCGCGCCTGTTTCAGGACTAAGCCAGTGGCGGCCGACTCTCCAGCCGGTGCGTGTCAGCACCATTTGGTCATGGTCCTGTCGTGTTCGTCCCTGACCACGATGTGGTATGAGACGAGAAGATGATGTTCTTCTATGGAGCATGGCGCCCAAGAGTCTGCGTGCCGGACCTGACGAGGCACTGGGATGGGAGAGGCAACCACTGCCGTCTTCGGGAATGGCTGAGACTCGCTCCAACCAGGCAGTCACGCTTTCTTGAGCGAGCGAACCCCCACGCCACAGTTATTTCGTCCGTTGATCCATCGGAGTCGTCGACGAGATGCACTTTCGCAAGGCGCACAGGGCCCGGATTGGTGACGGGTGTCTCCAAGGCCGAGACGATTCTCTTGCCCTCCAAGCCCCCAGCTCTCGAGTGCTAGCCAAGCCCCGGATCGTCGTCGATCGAGCGTAGGAATCCTGAAGGGCCACTACATCGACTATCCGAGCAAAGCGTGCCGCGGTAATCAGTCCCCTGTGGGTCAATGTCTGAGATGCAAAGACAACCGCATACTCAGACTCCTGGTCCTCCGGCATCGCTAGAACTTCTCTCTCTGCCTCGTCAGGCTTGGGAAGGTAGTGGTAGCCCGGAATAGGGAGACCCTTCCTGAACGCATCCCATGGGCCCTCCTGCCATTGCTCGGGAGTGACAAGAGGAGCGACAACCAACCGCGAGTCCTCGTCGTGGGCTTGTTGAATCTCGCAGCTCTGGCTGAGGACAACCACAGGTCCCGCCCACACTCGGACACAGTAGTCCCCGAGTGGCCCGGAACCCGCCAGATGCTCATCGTACTCGCCGAATTCGGGAAGTTCGGCAATGCTCAGCCGGCCTGGCCACCGACGACCGGCACGGGAAGAGCAGAGCTGGGCGAAATAGGAAACCGCCAAGTCGCCCTGCCGAACGGTCTTGGCCGAGGGTTTCTCGTATCGGGTCAGGCGTCCTCCTCCATTGAGTCAAGAACTGCCGCAATTTCCGGGTCTTTCCAATCGTCCGATCGTGCGACGGGAGCGACGTGATTTGCACGGGAACGTGCAAGCAGGGCAAACAACTCAGCCGGACTCTTGAGGGAGTCATAGCGTGCCTCGGGAGGAGGCGATCCCAACGCCCTGCCTGGAGATGCTCTTGTGGCAGAAGTGAATATGCGAGCAGGCCGACGTTCGGCCGCCGTTTCAACTCTGGCCTTGAAGTCATCCCATGCCTCGGCTTCAAGGAGCTGGAGGGGCGACGGCTCCCCGTGTCGGAGCCAGGTATGCAGGTCAAGCGGACGCCAAGCTCTGATCACCGAGAGAACGTCCTCAAGTCGAGACAGCCTAGCCATATTCCTCTGAC
The DNA here is from genome assembly GCA_027493445.1 of Thermoleophilia bacterium. GTDB lineage: Bacteria > Actinomycetota > Thermoleophilia > RBG-16-64-13 > RBG-16-64-13 > JAMDDA01. The sequence goes on from JAOSKU010000001.1 coordinate 1,422,210, forward strand.
GGGGGCGGGTAGTCGCTGCGCGCCACGTGAAGACTGTTCTCTCAGCAATACCAAGCAACTTCGCAACCGTTCGGTTGTCGACCCCAAGCATGTCCTGCAACCGTTGGATTCGCGTCATCACTGTTGGCTCGGCAGCCACCAACGATGCACTGGAGCGGGCCCAAAGCTCGTGATACATGGCTGCATAGTTGGGGGTCGTGCAAGGCAGGGATTCAAGGCACTGCACGCGGCGGTTTCGACGCTGCGCGAGGCTGTGATAAAGCGACTCAATCCCTCCTCGACCATAATAGTCCACGAATACAGTTCCACTTGGATTCCAGTCCGTGACGGAGCCTTCGTAGCTACCCGGGATAAAGTAGGCCATTGGCGAATCGGTGAACGTTTCCCAACTTGCGGTTGTGCGATGCACGGGACTCATCCATAGAGCCTCTGTCTGCTGCGCTTCACCTTGAGCAGGAGTGCACGGCCACCTGTCGGCCAAATAGGCACCCACTGCCCATTGCGCCCTAAAAGCAGTCCAACCCGTTTCCCGAAGGGGAGGGGCACTAGCCGGTACGCTCATTTCGCAACCTCTTCGCCGCCAAAGTCTCGAATCAGCGCGTCTGTCACCGAGCCGCGGAAGAACGACCAGACGGAGTCTTTTAGGGACTGGAGAGTAGGAAAGATCACGTCCTGTCTGAACGCCCCCCTCGCCTGTACAAAAGCGTCAATGTCCAAGACGTACATGAGACCACCCTCCGATGGGACCACGCCATGCCTGATATTCATACGATCGTCATTGAGTTCCAACAGCAGCTCCTGCAATGATTGCCGTAAGCGAGGAATGATTGTCTCTTCTCCGACTACTCCCACCAACGAAGGTACAACATACTCTAAGCATGTACCATTATCGGGAGGGAGCATTTCATTCACGTAGCGGATCCCGATTCGTTCGTAGTACTGCACTTCGTGAGAAGACACCAAGCTATCGATCGCGAAGCTGAAGCGTTCAGAGAATTCTTCAAACCGCGAATACTCGGTTGTTTCTAGACTGATAGCGTCCGGGGTGAGAGCTACGAGCCAAGCTCCGGACGCGTCGCGGAAGCGATAGGGACCCACGGCGGCGAAGTTCAAGCCTGGGACATCTAGTCGAGGCACGCCCTCATCTCTGGGGATGGCCATGGGGTACTGGGGCGAGACAAGTTTCTGGAACTCACCAACACTGGCGGGCTCCTCAAGAGCATAGAGATGAGGAAAGCGCACCTGGGCGATCACTGTCCGAAGGGGATTCCGCGCGAAACGCATACGGGCCCGAGGCTCAAAACCCTTGAATGGCATGTACTCCCTCCTCGATTGCAGTATCACTGCATCCTCCCACACTGTACCCGCCAAGGCAACTGCAAAACGCTGCTGTTAGTAGGCGCGTCGCGTAATGAGCGTGCCCCGTCAGACGAGCGGACCCGCTGGTGCCGCCTTTCTCCGAGTCTTGTCCAGTCCTGTCCAGTTGGCTATGCTGCGTCGAGGGGCGACTCAACCAGAACGCTACGCACGATCGCCTCATAGTGGTTGGCCTCTTTCTCCTGCCACCCGCCTCAACAGCCACAGCTACAGACGTGTGAGCTGCCGTCTCACGATATCCTCCGCCGCCTGCTTCTCCCCCAACTTCGAAAGCGCCTCGGCCTTGGCCGAATCGACGAGAGAAGCAGCCAGCTCTCCCCCACGTGCGTCGTCCAAAATCCCTTCGACATCGATCCTCTCTAGCTGCGCGTCGTCACCCTGTTCCTGTACCTGCTTCTCCCCGGCAAGCCCCTCCCACTCGGCCACCAGACCCTCATTGGCGATATCTGCCATGGCGCTCAGGGTTGTCCGCATTCGGTCAAGATCCGCAGCCGCATCCGGGTAGAGGGCCGAATGACCGGCCAGATACCTGCGCTCGATCTGGTGGCAGGCCGAGAGGAACTCCCCCAGTTCCGCCAAGATCTCCCTCCCGTGGTTGCACCAGCCGGCCACCTGCTCCCGGAAGGGCGTCCGATCGTAGGGGCCTGTGCGGGTCCAGGAGCCGTCTGACTGGTCAAGGTCGCTCAAGGTCCAGCTGCGGGCAGCGGCCAGGAGCCGGGCCCGGCGAGCCAAACGGTCTTGCAGCTCGTCCTTTTGGGACACGACCTCCAAGGGGAAGTCGGCGCTGTAGTCTGCGATCTCCTTCACCGCGACGCCGGCAAGCTCGGCGGGTCCAGTGCTTGCGTGCTCACTCACCCACCGGTTCCAGCTCTCGCGGACGAAGCCTTGCTTGATGTGGGAATCCAGCCTGCCTTTCACCCAGCGGCTGCGCCATTTGCGGTAGTCGGCCAAGCGCAGGTAGGGGCGGCCGTCGATCTTGCGGGTCTTGCCCGGACACCTCTCGAGGTGGCGGTCGGCCTCCGCAAGCAGCCGCTCGGCTTCCTCCGCGTTGATCTCCTTCCTGTCGCGGAGTATGCGGTGCCAGGCCAGGGGGTGGTCGTCTAGGGGCGGTCTAATCTCAAAGCCCCGCGTGGCAGGAAGGGCGCCGTACTCGGCCAGGAGGAGGACGTGGCGGTCGAGCCATTCCCCCTCCCCTATGGCAAGATCGTGTAGGTAGCCGTGGGGGACGGCCTCGAGGTGAAGGACAGACCCGGCGGCAACCTGGCCTGAGTCGACCAGGGCGCCCAGGGCCTCCTCCACCGCCTCGAGGCAGGCCTCGAACTCCTCGTCGGTGACATCGGCGAGACCGTAGGTGTAGTCCTTGAGCTCGGTGAAGGAAGTGAAGGCCGCCTCGCCCGCAAAGCAGGCCCGCACCTCGTCTTCTTCCGGGAGCGAGAATCTCAGCGGAGGCACGGTGGCCGGATCGGCAAAGACCAGGTAGCTGCCGAAGGGAAGCTCCGTCTTGCGCTCCCCTATGTACTGGGCCCGCACCCAGTCGGCCAGATACTCACCGTCTGCAAGCTCCTCCCAGGTGACGACCCCGTGGGCCTGAGCGGCCTCGACCGCAATGGCCGTGTCCGGGTCCAAAGGATAGGGAAGCTCCCGGGAGAGGGCCAGCCAGCGGGACCTGTCAACCCCGATGAGACACTTCTGTTCCGCAATTAGTGAGCAGCCTCCTTTGTCTCGGGTGGGTTAATCCAGGCGGCTGTCGGCAGCGCCGGTGGCGTGGGCGCCCCCCGGACGAATCGTTCCGGGTTGGCGGCGTAGGCCGAGTCGAGCACTCGCTGGCGCTCTTTGTGGATCATCTGCGCCTGGCCGTGGTGGACGGCGCTCGGAGTCATAAGCCCGATGCCGCCGTGGCGGTGAACGTGGTTGTACCAGAAGAAGAACTCCCCCAGGAAGCTGCGGGCCTCTTCCAGCGAGAAGAAACGCTCCGGGAAATCCGGCCGGTATTTCAGCGTGCGAAACTGGGCCTCGGAGTAGGGGTTGTCCGTGGAGGTGTAGGGCCGGGAGTGGCTCTTTTGGATACCAAGATCAGCCAAGAGGAAGGCCACCGGCTTGGAGGTCATGGCCGCTCCTCGGTCGGCGTGCACGATGAGGGTGCCCGGCTCGATCTTCTGCTGGGCGGCCGCCTGGGTGATGAGGGCTTTGGCGATCTCGCCCGACTCCCGGTAGGTGACGCACCAGCCCACGCAGTAGCGGCTAAAGACGTCCAAAAGGACGTAGAGGTAGTAGTAGGTCCAGGTGGCCGGGCCCTTGAGCTTGGTGTAGGGTCGGACCGAGGCGCGGTGCCGAGGTTTCCCCGCGGTCCGTCTCCTCGGCCCGCCCTCCGAACCGGACATGCACGTCTCCACGCATCCGGCTCTCCACGAGTTCATGCCGTGCTCACCCACGGTGTCTGGATGCAGGCGCCCCGGTAGCGGTAGCGCTCAATGGCTACCTTGTTGGGACGAAACATCTTGACGGCGCCGTCGCGTATCTGCCAGTTGGGCAAGTAGCGGCGGCTGAGAGTGCCCCAGTTCAGCCCGTGATGCCGCTTGCGCAACCAGGTAACCACCCGCCACCACGCAAAGTGGTCCAGGTAGCTGAAAGTGCGCGAGCTGACCCCGTGGCGGAAGTAGGTGCACCAGCCCCGCAGCACTGGGTTTAAGTAGCGCAGCAGGGCGGCGAGCGTTCGATGCTTCTTGCGACGAGTGAGCGAGCGCACCTTCGCCATCACCGAGGCGAGCGCCTTCTTGGATGGGTAGGTGTAGACGGCCCGCTTACCGGCCCAACCGCGCTTTCGGCGCCGCTGAATGCGGTAACCCAGGAAGTCAAACCCCTCGTCGATATGGCAGACCCTCGTCTTCTCGGCCGACAGGCGCAGGCCCACGGGCGCGAGCAGCGCGCTGACCTCGTCCCGGAGCGCTTCTGCATCACCGCGTGAGCCTCCGACCATGAACACAAAATCGTCCACATAGCGGACGAGGCGGCAGGCCGGGACCCCTTGGCGGCGCCGCTTGGCCCGGGTCCAGTACGGGCCGAGGGCTTCCCACTTGCGCGTGAAGTGCTCGTCCAGTACGGACAGGGCAATGTTCGCCAGCAAGGGCGAGAGGATCTGACCTTGAGGAGTGCCGGTGATCGTGTCCCGACTCACGCCATCCTCAGAGAGGATGCCAGCGGCCAGGAAGGCTTTCACCAACGCCAGCACGCGCTTGTCCTTGACGCGTACCCGCACGCGGTCCATGAGACCTCGGTGCGAGATTTCGTCAAAGCAGTCCGCAATATCTGCCTCGAACACCCACTCGTAATTACGGGTGGGGGACCCGAGGTAGTGTATCTCGGCGATGGCATCCTGAGCCCGGCGCTTGGGGCGGAAGCCGTAGGAGCACGGCTTAAAGTCCGCCTCGAAGATGGGCTCGAGCACCAGCTTCAACACCGCTTGCACAGCCCGATCGCTAGCGGTCGCGATCCCCAGACGCCGGACCTTGCCGTTCGCCTTGGGGATGAGCTTCTCGCGTACCCGATCCGGGGTAAACCGGCGAGCCTTGAGACAAGCTCTAAGCTCGGCGAGGAACCCCGCGCTGTCGGTGATGGATCGCGGTGCGATACCGTCCACGCCTGCGGAGCGTGCGCCCCGGTTGCTCCTCACCCTGGCCCAGGCCACCACCAGAAAGGCCGGGTCATAGACCAGGTTGTAGAGGTCATCGAACCGGCGGCCCGCATCGGCGACCGCCCTTCGGTGCAGCTTCGTCTGCATGGCGAGTACCCGTTGCTCGGCCTCCACGAGGCTGGGCCACGGTGCGCCCGTGTTCACCGGCGACCTTCCCGCTTCGCATTGATGCTGCGAACCCGCTGGACCCCTTCGCCATGTACCGGGCTTTCCCCGGCTCGGACTACTACGGGTCCTCCGTCCCGAGCCGCTGGCGTCCGCCGGCGACGAGCATTCCCGCCGACCAGCCTAGGGCTGGCCGATGAGGGGACCATCGGCCCGGTTCCCACGTTCACCTTGTGATCGTTCGTCGGGTTAGGTGCCCAACTATGCCCCTGCGGCTTCGCCACACCTACGCCGCAGACCTTCGGTGTGGCCTCCTGGCCGGCGACATAAACCGACCAGAGGAGTTCCCCGCGCCTCGTGCGGGTGCGCGCCGCGACCCAGCCCATATCCGCCAGATTGGAGCTGGTGGTTCTCTCTTGAGGAGCGTTCTGACGCTGGTTTCTCACGTACACCTTCCCGTCTTGCTTGCCGGACCCAGACCGTCTGGCAGTACCGACCCGTCCCGTCGTTGTCGGGGCTGCTTGCCGCTCTTACCGGCGTCCCCCGGTTCGAGCTGCCCCCAGCTTCACCGGTCCGCTGCGACGAACCGGCGGCGGTGTCCTTTCATCACCGCACGATCGCATGGCGCCTCGTGGCGCTCCGTATCCCAACTCCACACCCGGTTGGGCTCTTCGGCCAGTAGCTCGGGCTTGTGGTAGGCGGGATGGGTACGCTGGTTGCGCCGTTCCCTCAGCTCGCCCCGGGCGGCCAAGAGGCGGTACATGGTGCGCTCCGAGCAGAGGTAGCGGCCCTCGTCGAGAAGCGTGGCGAAGACCGCAGCCGGGGACGCATCGCAGAAACGCTCACTGTGAAGACAGTCAAGGACGGCCGCCCGCTCGCCGGGAGAAAGGGCCCGGGCTGCGGTGGGCCGGGACGCCGGAGGCTTCTCCTGGGGTGGCCGCCGGCGGCGGTAGAGGGTGGCCGGGGCCACGCCGAGGGCCCGGCAGGCCGGGCGCGTGCCCACGATGAGGCTGAGCTCTTCGGTTGTCTTTTCCAACATCATTCGTTGCTCTTGTCGGGCTCCGCGCCCCTGGGCCCCAAGAGTTCGCCCAAAAGCGCAGATACGTTTCCCTGGACTTCGATCACCCGGCGGGCCTTCTCAAGCTCGGCCTCGGTGCGCACCAGGCGCCGGCGCAGCTCGACATTCTCCTTCTCCAAGGGATCCGCCGATTTGCGGCCTCGGGCCCGGGAAAGAGCCTCCAGGGCACCCTCCTCCCGTTGCCGGCGCCACTTGGTGAGGTGGGAGGAGTAGAGGCCCTCCCGGCGCAGAAGAGCGCCCACCTCACCTGGCTTGGTGGCGGCGCCGGCTTCCTCTAGGATGGCCAGCTTGTAGGCGGCGGAGAAGCGCCGCCTGTTTGCCCGCTCCACCAGCTCTGGGTCAGCCGTGACCACGGGCATGCAGGGCTCGGCCTTCCCCACAGTGCCCTCGCCCACGCCTCCTGGCGCCTCACGGCCACCACCATTTCTCTCGAACAATGACATCTCGGATGCTCCCATCTCGCCCTCATAGGTTCAGTAATTCTTGTGCCTCTGAGTGTCTCACGCCATGTTGGCAGAGAGGGCAGTGCGCGGCCATGTCCTCGGCAAGAGCCTGACGAGTGAGAAGCCCGCGTAGCTGCTCGTGAAGTATGAGGCTCTTCAGACGCAGACTGTCGGTGAGCTCCAGGGCCCGGAGGTTGAGATCCTTGATGAGGAAGTAGCATAAGAGGACATCGCGCTCGGCCGAGCGGATCTTCTGGTGGATCTCCTCCGGGCTTCTTCCTTTCATGGCCGCCCGTAAGGCCTGTTGTACCTGACCAGGCACCTTGATCAAGGGGTAGCATTCCTCTGGCTGCTCGACGAGCCAACGGGCGTAGTCCATGAGGCTGCCAAACTTGTGAGCCTCCTCCATCCAGAGAAGGACGGCCTGCTGCGGGGTGAGGGAGGCTTCGATCTTCTCTAGGCGCCTCTTCTTGCCGCTCATGCCACCTCCCCGAAGTCGGCCCGGTCGTCCTCGTCCTGATCAAAGAGGGAGCGAAGCTCAGATGCCTGGCCTTTCACCGCCTGCTCCAGGAACTGCACCCTTTCTTCCAGCTCTCCCACCTGCAGGGCCCTAAGCGCCGCCTGGGCAATGGCCACCAAGGTGCGCGAGCGGGTGGCCGAGTTCTCCAGACCCAGGGTATCTAAGGCGGCGATCACGAGTAGACGACGGATGCCCTCCACCGTTTCGAGCTCACAGAAGTCAAAGGCGCCGGCCACCGTGTGCTCTTTTTCGCCGCCGTAGACCACCGAGGCGCCTAATCTCCTGGACGTCCTCCCGACGCTCGGGGTGGTGGAAGAGGCAGTACTCCTCGCCCTTCAAGGGCGCAGCGCCGCAGGGCTCTCCCCGCTCGTTTCGGTGTCTGCAGGTTCGTCTCGCCAGCATCAACCACCTCTGCAGGTCATATCCATGCTGGTCTCACTGCCCATCACTGACCCTCGATCCTCTCCGCCCGCTCCCCGGAGAAGGCCTCCCATCTGGCCACCACTATGGAAGCGTAGTGTGCATCGAGCTCCGTGCCGTAGCAGACGCGGCCGGTGCGCTCGGCGGCGATCAAGGTAGAGCCTGAGCCGAGAAAGAGGTCCAAGACGATGTCCCCTCGCTTGGAGCTGTTCTCCAGCGCCCGCTCGATCAAGGCCAGGGGCTTCATGGTGGGGTGCGCTTCCGAGGCCGAGGGCCGGGGCACCTTCCAGACGTCGGCCTGATCGCGGTCGCCGCACCAGTAAGGCTTCGCCCCTTCGGGCCAGCCAAACCAGCAGGGCTCGTACGCTCTCTGGTAGGGTGCCCGACCCAGGACGAACTGTCCTTTGTCCCAGATCAGGTAGTCGCTCCAGTGGCCACCGGCATCCTCGAAGACCCGGGCGACGATCGGCAGCTCCTTGGAACTCATGAAGCAATAGATGGCCCCGTCAGTGAAAGCGATGATGTTGCCCACGAAGCCCCGCACGAACTCCTGCCATTCTTCGGGTGGCAAGTTGTCGTTCTCGAGGCGGCGCCGTCGCTGTCCGCGTTGCTGACCGCCATGGTCGCCCAGCGCCACGCCGTACGGCGGGTCAGTCACACAGACGGCCGCTTTCCGCCCGTCCATCAACCTGGTGACATCATCAGTCTTGGTTGCATCACCACACAGTAGGCGGTGGTCTCCGAGCGCCCAGAGCTCGCCCGACTTGACCCGGGGCTCGCGCCGGGCTTCCTCGAGGGCGGCCTCCAGGTCGAAGCTCTCCGGCCGGTCGCGCTTCTCCCGGACTTCCAGGGTCTTCAAGAGCCTCTTGATCTCGTCGTCCTCAAACCCGGACAGGGTTAGGTCGAGGTCCGGGGTCTGCCCAAGATCGGAGAGCAGGCGGGCGAGCAGCTCCTCATCCCAGGATCCCGAGATCCGGTTCAGGGCTAGGTTGAGCAGCCGGGCCTTCTCCTCGGAGACGTCGAGGAGGATGACCGGTATCTTCTCGAGTCCCAGCTTCCGGGCGGCCAGGAGGCGTTGGTGGCCGCCAATGACGGTTCCGTCCTCTTGCCTTGCGATGATGGGGTCGACCAGACCGAACTCCTGGATGCTCCGGGTGAGGGACTCTAGCTCGGCGTCCGAGATGCGCCTTGGGTTGGCCGGGTCGGGACGAAGCTCAGAGATGGGCAGGGTCTGCATTTCGAGGACGGGGGCGGTCTTAGTCATCTGGCCTCCTGAGGGGTGGAGAGGGGAAGCACTATGAGGTTGCTAATCCGGGCCGGAAGAGCGTGTATGGGTGAGCAACGACGACCAGCCCGGAGGGCGCTATGGCAGGCACGCTCAAGATCAAGATCACTGAGTGCAGCGGGGAGATCAAAGACCTCCGCTACGCCTACATGTGGAGCGCCTGGCTGGACGGCCGGCTCCTGGGTCAGGGCCACGCCTTCCGGCCCGAAGAGGCCGAGAGCAAGGCCATGAATCTCGTGACCGACCTCGTCTCGCCCGACGAGGTCGAACACATCGAGATCACGCAGGCCTGAGCCATGGACCGCTGCCGGTATTGCCAGACCGCCATCCTCGAGCGCACCCGGGCCGTCCTCGAGCCTGAGGGCTTCCTGCTTGACTTCTTTTGTGCCGCCGAGCTTGCTCGGGCGGGAGAGCTCAGCCAGGTCCAGATCCCCATCGTTCGGGGGCGCCGTGGTGGGCTACCTGCCCGCCTTCTGGAGCGAGCACTTGGGTGGCTTCATCACCATCGCCGAGAGGGAGGAGTGAGGCATGGGCATTCCCCAGACCGAGAGCGAGCTTCGCGAGTGGCTCACGGAGGTCATCTACTCGGCACTGGATGAAGAGTCGGGCGGGTCGCCGGCCCACATGCGGATCGACTCCTTCGCCGAGGCCCAGATCATGACCCTGAACGAGGGCCTGGTTCTTCGCTTCTGGAACGGCCCGGAGTTTCAGCTCACCATCGTGAAGAGCCGGTAGGCTCAGTCCGAGTTTCGTCGGCCGCCCCACGGCGCTCACCACCCCCTCTGGTGCTCTTCGTTAGGGCTCGAGCTCCGCGTCTGAGATCCGACGGGGTTGGCCGGGTCGGGTCGCAGTTCGTCGATAGGCAACTGCTTGAGTTCCGGGACGGGGCAGGAACTAGCCATGACACCTCCGGGATTGGAGCGATGGATGCGACGCCGGGATCGGCAATAGGCGCCGTTCATGTCGCGCTCTCTCGGGAGAAGGACCTGAAGAGGCTGAGGGCGTAGTCCTCCCGCTCCCGGATGACCCTCCCGAACTGCGCCTGGTCCCTATTCTTGTAGGCCTTTTGCAGCTCGCCTTCGAACCGTCGCCACTCCTCGCTTTCGAGCGCACATCCCTTGGGCCAGGCTCGAGCAAGGTAGCGAGTGGAGGAGAGAAGAACTCCGTCAGCCTCCTCCTCCCAGCGTAGGAGGTCGAGAAGTTCCTGTCGGTGGGCACGAAGGGCGGCGATGAGTTCGGGGGTGAGATTCTCAGGCTCGACGAAGGAGGGTTGCACGTGTACACGCTCGCCTCTGCGGCTCAGATGCACGAAGCGCCGCCCGCATTCCTCAAGAAGCTCCTCCAAGCTCATATGAGGAGTCCTCCCTCGGGTTCAGGCCTTGGGGCTGAGGGGTCCCGTACATCGTCAGAATCGCCATACTTCTCCACCGGCACCGGGTGAAGATGTATGGGTGGTGGTGAGGATGTATGGGGGAGCGACCAGAAAGAGGTGGAGCCCTGGCCGAATCCGTCGCGCTTGGACTGAACGTTAAGGGCCTTCTTGGCTCGCTCCAGGGTCGTCTCGCTGACGCCGGCGCTCCTCGCGGCCTTATATATGTCTGTGGCCGGCAGCCGCCCGGCTGCCAGCATCTCCTCCAGGAAGTCTTTGGCTTCATCGAGTTGGGTTCGGCCCTTCTCGCCGCGCGGCCGGCGGACGAGTTGGTCTGCCGTGTAATCGCATCTGCCGTCCCACCTCACTCGGCAGACGCCGCCAGCGGTGGGCTCGAGATGAAAGGCCAGGCTATCCGGCGCGGGGCCCAAGTTGCTCTTGGTGGAGGCGAGCACCCGAACCTCATCATCGTCCGGGTGCTTTCCCACGAGGAGGGCCGAACGGGCCGCCCCCACGATGCCGATGCTCCCCCCGCCTCGGTAAAGGGCGGGCCCATCCTCGGCCTTGTTTAGGTGTCTGACCACCAGGGTGCTGGCCCCGGTCTCCTCGGCCATCCCCGACAGACGGAATAGCGCGCGGCGAACGTCCTGATCTCGGTATGAGTTCACCTTCCCGGCGAGATAAGCCATAAGGGGATCCACGACAACGAGACAAGCGTCAACTTGAACGATGGCCTGGGTCAGGAAGGGAAGGTCGTCCGGAAGCAGTGGTGGATGCTCCGCCTCCCCATTCGAATCGGGACAGGCGGCCAGCAAGAGGATGCGGGTGAGGTCCGCGCCAGCCGCGATGAGCCGAGGGACGATGGTATCGGCAAGACCATCTTCGGCGGAGAGGATGACGACCCCAGACGGCTCCCCGCCACTGGTGCCGTCGGGCATAACGTCTCCACGGCTCAGCCGGGCGGCGATGTCGAGGCAGGCCGTGCTCTTGCCGAGGCCGGGGTCGCCATCGAGCACCACAAGCTTGCCCTGAGGTATACGGCCGGGCCAGAGCCAGCGTACAACCTCGGGCCTGATCTGAGAGGCGAGGATGCCCAGCGGCCGCGGCGGAGTTGCTGCGGGCGGCTGCCCCTTCCCCGAGGTCATGAGGCGCTCCAGCTCCTCGCGAGTGCCCCCCGCCGCGGCCCAATCACTGATGTCACCCTTCTCGGCGAGGTCGGGTAACTCGAGAACCGAAACCCTCGTGCCGAATTCGGTCAGGGCGGCGGCGACGGCACGAGCGTGCTCGCGACCCGCCTGGTCATTGTCCGGGAGGATGATGACCTCCGCTCCTCGAAGCGCCTTGGAGTACTCGTCGCGCCACTTGCCGGCGCCCATGGGGTTGCACGTGGCAACCAATCCCCACCTCTCCAGGGTGTGGACGTCTTTCTCCCCCTCGACGATGAAGATTGGGTGGCCTTCGCGCACGGCTTGGAGCACTCTCGGTAGTCGGTAGAGAACGAGCGGAGCGGTGGGGAACCATCTGACCCGGGCCCCAGGCCTTGAGGGTTCCGGCAGGAAGTCATCTTCCTTGGCTTTCGACTTCGACCGGCGCCAGTCACCGTCTGCACCCTGTTCGTACCACGCACCCCTGAGCCCCCAGACCCAACTGCCTAAGCCGTCCGGCCGCCGCTGAGGGAACTGCTTCGACGGCAGGCGAAGCACCTGAAAGAGCGGGTGGCCGTCCGCGGCCGCGTATTCGTAGACATCCTGGGGCCCTGTCCTGTCCCCGCGCAGCGGCTCCAGCTTCAACTCCCCGGCTGTCACCCCTAGTGCCCGGGTGATATCGGAAAAGGAGCAGCCCGCGTGGCAGTTGAGAAGCACCTGTCCTCGGTCACCGATCCCGACGCTGAGAGAGGCATGGGTGTCCTCATGGGCCGGGCAACTGGCCGACCAGCCATCCCCGCATTCCCTCACCTGCTTGAGCCGACCCAGGATCAGTTTCGCCGGCTCGTTCATGACCGCGGTAGTGAAGAGACTGGGGAATCGACGACGAGATCCACTCTTGTGAGATTCAGCAAGGGGACGAGCGGGATGAGGAGGCGCCGCCCAAGCCGGCAAACCTGTATTTCCTGCTGGGCGATGGCCTGGCGCACGCTGCCGCGGCTGACGCCAAGGAGGCGTGCCGCCTCGTGGTCGGTTAGCATTAGGCGCCCCTCGTCGCGAATGATGTGGACCAGCCAGGGGGGAAGGACATCGGGGACGACAGCTGCGTGGGTAAGCTCGATTCCGAGGATTTGGTCTCGCGTCAGCTGCTCCAATGGTCTCCCGGTCCTTCTGGGGCCAGCCCGTTGCTTTCTCGTCCTAACAAGCGTATCCTGGTCTTGTCCGTGAGAAAAGAAGGATTTAACACGGACAGCCTGGAGGAGGCGCCACGCACCCAGTCGAGGACATAGAGAAGCCGCCGGGAGCCAGCCCATGGACCCATGACGATCTATGGGCGCGCTTCCAGCGGGACTGGCGCTACGAGGGAGGGTTCTTTCTCCCTCCCCAGGCGGGCCGTGAGTTCCCCTATCGTTTGAGCGAAGTGGAGCAGGAACTGCGCGGAGACTTCCGCGACATGCCCAAGAAGCAGCGTCATAAGGAGTTCCCCGCGTTTCCCTTCTTGCCTGGCCTGAAAGAACCGGGCCGGGGCGACAACACCATACGAAGCCTGGCCATTGGTTTCCTTAACCTTCCTACGCTCCCCCGCAGGCGGACCCGGCGGAGACGGGCTTCGTCGAGAAGAACGGCGCGGCTGTCGCGGACTACCTCGAATGGCTCAACTGTTGGGGTCCCCTCGGGCTGCTCGGACAGCTTTATCAGCCTCTGGGGGGCGTGTGGGACCGCTCAGACGAGGCAGAGATTCAGTTACCGGAGAGGTTCTTGAAGCGAACCGATGGACCGCCCTCCGGGCGCTGGATGGTCCATCACTGGCTTGAGCGTCGCACCGATCGTCTTCTAGAAGCACCAGAGATGCTCGAGATCCAGCGTCGTCATCACGAGCTAGGAAAGCCTATAGTCAGCTGGCATGCGCCCCTGATCCTCAAGTTCAAAGAACGTATCGCTATTGCCGACTTCTCGCGCGAGATCGATCTGTTCAGGCAGGCCTACCTGCTGGCACGGGGTAGCGCCGAGGAGAAGGAGGCAGCCGCAGGGCGGATCCGAGCAGAACTCCCTCCCGCATGCTGGCGGAGGCTGCGACCCCGGACGGGTGCCTCCATTGGTGGCTCCTGCTTAACCACACAAGTAGCCTCGTCTACAGCCCCAAGCTTTCTCGGTTCTATCTAGCCAAGGGCCCCCTCGTCTGGCGACACACGAGTTTCCTCGGGGCCATGTATCACTTCCTCTTTGTGGATCAGCTCGCGGGGGCAGCAACTATCCGACGCTGTCCCGAGTGCCACCGCTACTTCATTCCGAAAAGGGATGCACTTTACGATCGAGAGAGGTGCAGCAACACGCTTTCCAAGCGTCGTCGCCGCGAGGCTGAACGGGCAAGGCGAGCTGGCGGCAACGAGCGCCAAGGCGAGGGCTAGGAATGAGGGGCCATGTGCGCAGGCGGGGTACCTGGGAGTACATCCTCGAGCTGGGCGATCGACCGACACAGCGCTGCACCGGCTGCAACCACAGGCATTGGGTGGATCGAACCCGTCTGAAGTCCTGCGTCAAATGCGGCGGTCCGCTGGTCGACCGCGTCGAGCGGAGACAGCAGGTGAAGACGGGCTTCAAGACCAAGAAGGATGCAGAGGCCGCCCTCAATGACGCTCTGAGCTCCCTCGGCCAGGGAACCTACGTCGCGCCCGCCAAGCTGACGGTGGAGGAGTTCCTGCGGGACGAGTGGCTACCCGCCGTCAAGAGCAGCATCCGGGAGAGCACCTACCTCAGCTACAAGGGTCACGTGGAGGGCCACATCATCCCGCTGCTCGGACCGGAGCGCCTGCAGCGGCTATCAGGCTCCATGATCAACGCCTTCTACGCCACTCTCCTCAGCGAACCCGAGCCCGAAGAACCGAAGGACAAGGTCGCAAAGACACGAACGGACACGCGCACGAAGACCCCAAAGAAGAAGCCAACGACCGAAACTCGCAAGAAGAAGCTCAGCCCCACCACCGTCCGCCACGTCCATGGGACCCTGCACAAGGCGCTCAAGGACGCGGTCCGCTGGGACAGGCTGCCCCGCAATCCCATCGAGGCGGCCAACCCTCCCAAGAGAATGAGCGCCGGGAGCGCGGAGATGCAGGTGTGGACCTCGGCCGAGCTTAAGACGTTCCTCTCCGGGGGTGCGGTCGTCTCGGCTCTACCCACTCTGGCTCCTCCTCGCCTCCACCGGCATGCGCCGAGGGGAGGTCGTGGGGCTACGCTGGAAGGACGTGGATCTCAAGGCGGGGAGACTGTCGGTACGCCAAACCCTCGTTTGCGTCGGCTACGAGGTCCAGGTATCCGAACCCAAGACCCGTAAGGGGAGGCGCTCGGTGGCCCTGGACCCGGTCACCGTAGCCACTCTCAAGCGCTGGCGCAAGGAGCAATCTGCGGAGAGGCTCGCCTGGGGACCGGCCTGGAATAACACCGGGTATGTCTTCACTCGGGAGGATGGACACCCCCACCACCCCGACAGGATCAGCAAGCTCTTCGAGGACGCCGTGGCGGATTCTGGCCTTCCCCGGATCCGCCTGCACGACATGAGGCATACCCATGCCACCTTGGCCTTGGCCGCGGGCATCCACCCAAAGGTGGTGAGCGAGCGCCTGGGTCACGCCAACGTGAGCATCACCTTGGACACGTACTCCCACGCCATCCCCGCTATGGCAGAGGAAGCGGCCACCAAGATCGCCGCCTTGGTGCATCCGGAGTAGCACCTCACTAGGACTCCTCTTGCGCCTGGGGTCGCACTGAGGGCGCACAGTCAACCCAGTAGGGTCTCCCAACCACCCCCGACGAACGTTGCTTCCCTCGTCGCACGTGACGGGGACGAAGGGGCGACACACCCCCAAGAATGGGTCCGTTTCGGGTCAGCGAGGGTCAACTGAGTCCAGGGGCGGACAACCCCGGCGTTGGCAGAATGTTGGCACGTGGCCAATTCGGGTTTCGGCAGACGAAGCCGGCCAACAAAAAAGGCCCGCAAATGGGGCCTTTTCTATGGTAGCGGGGGCAGGATTCGAACCTGCGACCTTCGGGTTATGAGCCCGACGAGCTACCGGACTGCTCCACCCCGCGCCGTTCAGGTGACACAGTATACCACCGTCGCCTGAGCCTGCCCACCGACCGACCGGATGTTCTCCGTCGGCCCAAGACCCGAAACGGCCTTCTCTCGCGATCCACCGGACCAACGCGATCCCCGCGGGTGAGGCGAACCCGCGAGTAGACGCTGCCTAGCCGTTCGCCAAGGTGATCCCAAAGTCCGATACGAGCCTGACAGCGTGCGTCCTAGACTCGGTCCCATACCCGGAGTACGTATCCGGATTCCTCAAGATTCGTTGAAAAAACCCGATAGGGAACCTGAAGAAACGCGCCCTTGCGAGCGCCGAGGATCAGCCGGAGCCCCTGGCTTCGATCGAGAGTGAGAGGCCGACCGTGGCCGACGGAACCACCAGAGCACGCGTGATCGCACCTCCGGACCGCTCCCGGGGGCTCGCCGTCGCCTTCGTCGGGGCGCTCGCCTTCTTCGTCCTCCTGGTACTGGCCGTTCCACCCGCCCGGGCTGTCCCCTCCGAGACCCCGACGACCCTGGTGTTGACCGGCGAAGCCAAGAGGCAGGTCGACGAACTGCAGGCGCAGGCGGACGCTGTGGCGGCTCAGATAAACGACCTCGACACCCAGCTGGAGCAGGCTGTCGAAAGCTACAACGAGACCAACCTGCTGCTCGAGGCCGTCAACCAGGACCTGGCCGCCCTACGGCGCCGGCTACGGGACGCGCAGACCGAGTACGAGTATCGTCGCGGCCAGATCGACAAGCGGCTGGCCGAGACTTACAAGGCCGGGAACAACAACTTTCTCGAGATCCTCCTGGCCACCCATGACTTCACGTCGTTCGTCAAGCGTCTGGTGCTGATCTTCCATGTCACTTCCCACGACCAGCGCTTGGTAGGCGAGTTCGAGCTCAGCCTAGAGGACATGAACGCGGTGCAGGAACAAATCGAGACCAAGAAACGAGAGGGGCTCGAGATTCGCCGCCAGTTGGAGCAGAAGCAGGTGGAGATCGACCAGAGCCTGGCGGAACGCCAAGCCGCCCTCGAGGGTCTCGACTCACGCATCGCCGCCCTTATCGAACAGGAACGCCAGCGGCAGGAGGCGGAGCGTCGCCGGCTGGAGGAGGAGCTACGCGCCAGGGTGGCCGGCTGGCAGAGGTACGATGGGCCTCTGCCCCAGACCGACGACGCCGTACTGAACCAGCTGGTGGAGACGGCTGCCGCCTATCTGGGCATCCCCTACAAGTGGGGGGGCGAGCGCCCCTCCACAGGCATGGATTGCTCAGGGTTCCTGCAATACGTGTACAAGCAGCACGGCGTCCAGCTTCCGCACTACTCCGGCTACCAGGCCGCAATGGGCGCGGAGGTTACAGTCAGCGAGATCAAGCCGGGCGACCTCATCGCTTTCGGCTTCCCGGTCCACCACGTGGGCATGTACATCGGCGAAGGCAAGTACATTCACGCGCCCCGCACGGGCGACGTCATCAAGATCTCGCTGCTTTCCGCGCGAAACGATGTGAACACCGTCCGCCGCTTCCCCGTCCAGCCCCGTGTCGGGCCGCCGATCTTCGACTGACGGTCCTCGACTGACCTTGCGGGGCGACACCGCCCTCCCGATAGATTAGAATGAACAGCGTGAACACCGCACTGCTCATTGTCATCCTGTTCTCGGTCGGGCTCGTCTTGGTCGGCCTCGCGCTCGTAACCGTGCGGGCCTACCGCCTCTATAAAAAGGCCAAGGCCGTCCGGACCGAGATCGAGCGTCCCGCCCAGGAGATCTTGCGAAGACAGGAAATCGCGATGGAACTGGCCGGTAGCCTCGCCCAGCGACAAGCCCTGCTGACCGAACGCATGCAACTAGCTTCTCGGTCGGTCGGTCGGCTGACCTACCTCGTAGGCGAACTCAACACCGCCAAGAGCCGCTTGACCACACTCCAGTAGTCCGCGGTCGTGATGTGCCGCCGCTCGGCGGGTGGCCGCGCGGGTAGACTCCCCCCGCCGCCACCCGGGTCGAACAGACTCAGACTGCCTCGACGGCCATGACCTCGGGCACAGCCTCCTTGAGGATCCGCTCGACCCCATTCTTCAAGGTCATCTGCGACATCGGGCAGCCGCCGCAGGCCCCGACCAGGCGGACCTGGACGACGCCGTTGTCCTCGTCGACCCCGACGAGCTCGATGTCGCCGCCGTCGTTCTGCAGGGCCGGCCGGATGAACTCCAGGGCCTCCTCGACGCGCTCCTTCATGTCTCCTCCTTGCTGGTCACCGGCGCCGTTCCCCGACGCTCGGCCAAATCCCGACTAATCCTGTATATTTTCTCACACTGACGCGAACTTTCCCACCTAGTCTTCCCGGCGGACCACGGTGGCTACACCCTGACCGCCTCCGATGCACAGCGTGGCCAGGCCCACCCCAGCCCCCTCATGCCGCATCGCGTACAGCAGAGTCACCAGGATGCGAGCACCCGACGCGCCGATGGGGTGACCCAGAGCGATGGCGCCGCCACGGGTGTTGGTCTTGGCCGAGTCCAGGCCCAGCTCCCGGCCCACGGCCAGAACCTGCGAAGCGAAGGCCTCGTTGGCCTCGATGAGGTCGATCTGGTCAATTGTCAGCCCGGCTTTCTCCAAGGCTTTCCGCGAAGCGTACAGGGGGCCCATGCCCATGATGGCAGGGTCGAGGCCGGCCGACGCCTGGCTGACGATGGAGGCCAGGGGTTTGAGGCCGTGGGCGTCGGCGTACTGGCGCGAGGCCACCACGAACGCCGCCCCGGCGTCGTTGATGCCGCTGGCGTTGCCGGCGGTCACGGTCCCGTCCTGCTTGAAGGCGGGCCGCAACCCGGCCAGGGCCTCGGGGGTGGTGTCGGGCCGGGGATGCTCGTCAGTGTCGAATACCTTGGGATCGCCCTTCTTCTGGGGGATCTGCACGGGCACGATCTCGTCCTGGAACTTGCCGGTGGCGATGGCCTCACCAGCCCGCCGCTGGCTCTCGGCCGAGAAGGCGTCCTGCATCTCACGGGTGATGCCATAGCGCTCGGCCACATTCTCGGCGGTGATGCCCATGTGCACGTCGGTCATGGCGCACCACAAGCCGTCCTTGATCATAGAGTCGACCAGGGTGCCGTCTCCCATGCGGTAGCCGGTCCGCCCCTTAGGCAGCAAGTAGGGGGCCAGACTCATGTTCTCCATGCCGCCCGCCACCACCACGTCGGCGTCGCCCAGAGCCACCCCCTGTGCGGCCAGGTTGACCGCTTTCAGACCCGAGCCGCAGACCTTGTTGATGGTCAAGGCAGGGGTCTCTGGGGCAAGTCCAGCCTCCAGTACCGCCTGGCGGGCGGGGTTCTGGCCCAGGCCGGCCTGCAGCACGTTACCCATGATCACTTCGTCGACCGGTCCGCCCTCGAGACCGGCGCGCCGCAGCGCCTCGGCGATGGCGATGGCTCCCAGCTTGGTGGCCGGTACGCCGGCCAGCGAACCCAGGAACCGGCCCACCGGCGTCCGACAGGCGCTCAGAATGACAGCTTCGCGAGACACATAGACTCCTCTCCTTTTCTCCTTACCCATGACAACGACCCACTCATGGTGGCTGCGTGGACGACCACGCGGAGGATGACGGCTCCGACAGCCCTGCCCGGGAGCGCATCCGGCCGGCCGGAAACGCGGGGCGAGGAACAAGAGACCTCGTTCCGAATGCTACCACGAGGTCCGACGTCCTGAACGGGGCCGCGGACCGAACGCGGTCTTCTCGCCGCCGCCCGCTACTGGCCGGGCGGGGGCGCGAGCGTGGTGCCCGAGGTGGTCGGGGGCACCGTGGTCGTGGAGGGTGGCTCCGTGCTGGTAGTCGAGGTGGAGCCGAGCTCGGTCGTAGTGGTCGTGCTGGTGGTCGTAGTCTCCGTAGACGTCGTGGTGGGAGCGGCGGGCGTCACGTCGCCAGTGGGGCCCTTGGAGGGAGTCTTGGCCGGCACGTTCACAGTGACGGTCTCCTTCTGGATCACCACCCTCTCCTGGAACACAGGCTTCTCCACCACTCGTTCGCGGACGATCACCCGTTCGATGGGCGTCCCGCTGACCACCGAGTAGGCGCTCGTCCCCAGGGCGGCGGCCGCCAGCGCCAGGGCTGCCCACCGAGCCGGGAGGCGCCGCCAAGAAGGCGGAGCCGGAAAGTTCGCGACCTCGCGACCGGCTGCGGCCTCCAGCGCAGAGGGAGCGGAGAGTGTGCCCGTGTCGGCGCCGGAACGAGGCTCAACCTCGCCCGTTTCCGCCGCCCCGCCGGCCAAGCCGGGGCCGCCCGGCGCGCCGGCCAGGCGCCCGCGCCACCAGCCGGCGCAGCGCTCCAGCCCGGAACCCACCCAGTGCGAGGTCCCGGTGTATACCATCGAGGCCACGGCGGCACCAACCAGGGTACCGGCCAGGCCGGAGCGGGTGATGACGTAGAAGGCGACCGAGGAGGCCAAGGCCGCGGTGGCTACGGTGGCGATGTGCGGGCGTGTCAAGGGAAGATCACCAACGATGGCTGGGGAATGTCACACTGTCTCGACGAGTTTAGCCCACGCGCCGGTTCCCGACCGGCGGGCGCAGCCTTTTCGGCAAGACCAATCACCGATTGCCGCCGGCGTTCGGGCTAGCCCAAGTGCTCCTCGTTGCCGGTGACAAAGTAGCGGATGCGCTCGGCCATATTGACGGCGTGGTCGGCGATGCGCTCGAAGTAGCGCCCTACCAGCACCAGGTTCATGGCCACCTCGAAGGTGGTCTCCCTGCTCAGCGCGAACAGCTCCTTGAACAGCCGGGCGTAAAGGTCGTCGATCTCGTCGTCGAGTTGGTCCATCTCCTCGGCCAGGGCAATGTCCTTGTCCGCCCAGGCATCGAGCGACTTGCTGAGCAGGCGGCGGGACGCATGACCCAGCTCGTAGACCAGGGCGCTCACCGGCTTGAGCGTGATGATCTCGAGGTCCTTGCGTACCACGGAGGCGATGTTGAAGGCCAGGTCGCCCGACCGTTCCAGATCGTTGACACACCTCAGGATGGCCACGATCAGGCGCAGGTCCCCCGCCACCGGCTGCTGTTGGGCGAGCATGGCCAGGGCCCGCTTCTCGATATCGAGAAACAGGTCGTCGATGGCGTCGTCGCCGTCCATGACCTTGCGGGCCAGCTCGAGGTCGTTCTCCGCCAGGGCCAGGGTGGCGTTCTCGATGGCCGCCTCCACCAGCGCCCCCATGCGGACCACGTCCTGATCCAGCCGTTCGAGCTCCCTATGAAACGTCTCGCGCATCGCGGTGGTTCACTCCCTTTCCGGGCTTGGAACTCGTTCTCATCCGAAGCGGCCGGAGACGTAGTCCTCGGTCCGTTTGTCTCTGGGCCGGGTGAAGATGTCCGAGGTATCTCCGAACTCGACCAGAATTCCCCAGCGCTGGCCGGCGGCCTCATCGACCTCCGTATAGAGAAAGGCCGTCCTGTCCGACACCCGGGCGGCCTGCTGCATGTTGTGGGTAACGATGACGATAGAGTACTCCTGCTTGAGCTCCTGCATCAGGTCTTCGATGCGCACCGTGGCGATGGGGTCGAGGGCCGAGGCCGGTTCGTCCATGAGGATCACGTCGGGCTCGACGGCGATGGCCCGAGCGATGCACAGGCGCTGCTGCTGTCCGCCGGAAAGGGCCAAGGCGCTCTTGCGCAGCTTGCTCTTGACCTCGTCCCAGAGGGCGGCCCGGCGCAGGGAGCGTTCCACCAGCTCGTCCATGTCCCCCTTGTAACCGTTGATGCGCGCTCCGAAGGCCACATTGTCGTAGACGGACTTGGGGAAAGGGTTGGGGCGCTGGAAGACCATACCGATGCGCCGGCGGACGGTGACCGGGTCCACTCCGGCGGCATAGATGTCCTCGCCGTGGTAGAGGACCTCGCCGCTCACCTCCGCTCCGGGGATCAGGTCGTTCATGCGGTTGAAGCAGCGGATGAGCGTGCTCTTGCCGCAGCCCGACGGTCCGATGATCGCGGTGATCTCCCGGGGCTGCACGTCGAGCGAGACGTCGCGCAAAGCGGGCAGGCCGCCGTAGTGGACCCCGAGGCCTCGGACGGTGAAGACCGAGGGCGCCCCGAAGGCCGGGGCGGGACCCTCCGACCCACGTTCGGTCGCGGTGATGTTCTCCTCCAATGAGATCGTGTTCTCGTTCATCGTGAGATCCTGCTCCTGGAAGCGGCCACGCGGGCCAAGAGGGTGAACACCAGAACGATGAGCAGGAGCTCGAGGGCGCCCGCCCAGGCCCGCTCCTGTCCGGCGGCGAAGGGACTACGGGCGCCGTCGAAGATGGCCAAGGGCAGCGCCGAGATGGGTGCGCCTACGAGCTTGGTCACGATCTCGATCGCCCCCAGGGTGGTCAGGATGAGGGGTGCGGTCTCTCCGGCGGCCCGGGCCACGGCCAGCAGGACGCCGGTGGTGATACCGGGCAGTGCCGAGGGCAGGACGACGCGCACGGTCGTCTGCCAGGTGCCCGCTCCCAGAGCGTAGCTGGCGTCTTTCAGCTCCCGCGGCACCAGCTTCAGCATCTCCTCGGTGGAGCGGACCACGATGGGCAGCATGATGATGGCCAGCGCCGCCGCCCCCATGACCGCTCCGAAGCCGAAAGGCAGCACGAAGGCTGTGTACACGAAGAGACCCACAAAGATCGAAGGCACCCCCGTCATCACGTCGGAGAAGAAGCGGATGAGCGTGGCCAGCAGGTTCTTCTTGCCGTACTCGGTGAGATAGATGGCCGCCAGGACGCCCAGCGGCACGGCGACGGCGGTGGCCAGCCCCACCATGATCGCGGTACCCACCAGGGCGTTGAAGAAGCCGCCCCCGATCTTGCGGTAGCTGTAGGGCATGGCCTGGGTCAAGAACTCCCAGCTCATGGTTCCCAAGCCTTTTTGGGCGATCTGGAAGAGGATCATCCCCACCGGCAGGAGCACCAGGACGGTGGCGACCAGCATGGCCAGGGTGCCCAGACGGTCGCCCCAGACACGACGGGGGCTGGGACGCCGGCCCTGGAGCCGACCCGGGTCCTTCGGCGCCGGGGCGCTCACCGCTCCACCATCCGCCAGACGAGCATACGGGCAGCCATGTTGATCATGATGGTGATGGCGAAGAGCACGACGCCGGCGCCGACCAAAGCCCGGATGCCCTCCGGGTTGGCCTCCCCGAACGTGTTAGCGATAAGGGCGGCTATGGAGTAGCCGGGCTTGAGGATCGAGGCCCCCACCTCGGCCCGAGAGCCGATAAGGAGGGCGACGGCGATGGTCTCGCCCAGCGCCCGACCCAACCCCAGCATGGTCGCCCCTACGATCCCGGCCCGGCTACGAGGTAGAACCGCACCCCGGATCATCTCCCAGCGGGTGGCTCCCAGCGCGTACGCGGCATGGCGGTCCTCCACGGGCACGGCCCGAAAGACCTCCCGGGAAAGCGAGCTGATGATGGGCACGATCATGATGGCCAAAACCACGCCGGCCCCGAAGTACGAAATCCCCGAGGCCGGACCGGCGAAGATAGGAATGAAGCCCAGGGTTCGCGAGAGGAACTCGGCCGCCGGCTGCAGGAAGAGAGGCAGCAGCACGAAGACGCCCCACAGCCCGTAAACCACGCTGGGCACGGCGGCCAGCAGATCAACGGCGTAGGCCACCGGACCGCGCAACCAGCGGGGAGCCACCTCGACCAGGTAGAGCGAGACACCCAGACTCAAAGGCACGGCGATCACCAGGGCGATGGCCGAGGTCACCAGGGTGCCGTAAACGAAGGCCAGGATGCCGAACTGCCCGTCGGCCGGCCTCCACGTAGCGCTAGTCACGAAAGAGAGGCCTTGCGATCGGAAGACCGGCAGGGCCACGTTGGTGGTGGTAAGTACCATGTAGGCCAGGATGATCAGCACGAGCAGCCCGGCCAGAGCCGTCAGGCCCGCGAAGAGGGTGTCGGCCCGCCGGCCCAGGCGCGTCCTCTCCCGGCGGAAGCGCTCCGCCCGGGTAGAGGACGCTGTACTCAGGGCTTCTGGGGACACCGGCTCGCTCACTCGGTGGCGTTGATGGCCTCGACCTTGGCCAAAGCCAGGTTCTTCAGCTCCGGGGGCAGGGGGGCGTAGCCCAGATCGCGAGCGATGGCGTTCCCGTCCTGCAGGCACCAGGTCAGGAAGCTCTTCAGCGCGGCGGCCTTCGCCTGGTCCCGCATCTGGTCGTAAGCCAGGATCCACGTGGCGCCCACGATGGGGTAGGCGTCGGGAGAGGCGCTGTCGCTGAGCGAGAAGCGCAGGTCTTCGGGGAAGTCGATCCCCGCACCCGCGGCGGAGGTGGAGTCGAGCGAGGGCTCGACGAAGTTGCCCGCCTTGTTCCTGAGGGTGGCCGTCCGCAAGCCCGTCTCGACCGCGTAGGAGAGCTCCACGTAGCCCAGCGAACCCTTCCGCTGCTGCACCACGGCGGCCACGCCGTCGTTGCCCTGCCCCCCGATTCCCACCGGCCACTGGACCTCCTTGCCCGCGCCCACTCCCGACTCCCACGAGCTTGAGGTCTGAGCCAGGTAGCCGGTGAAGATGCTGGTGGTACCCGAGGAGTCGGAGCGGTGGACCACCTGGATCGCCTCATCGGGCAGAGCCGTCCCGCTGTTGAGGGCGGCAATCTTGGGGTCGTTCCACGTGGTGATGTCGCCCAGGAAGACGCCGGCCAGGGTTTCCTGGTCGAGTCTGAGCTGATCCACACCCTCGAGGTTGTAGACGGGCACCACGGCCCCGAAGACCGTGGGGATGTGCAGCACCTTGGCACCGCTCGCCGACTCGGCCGCCGCGATCTCCTCGTCCTCCATGGGGGCGTCGCTGGCTCCATAGTCGACCGTCATCTGCGTGAACTGCTGGATACCCCCACCCGAGCCGATGCCCTGGTAGTTGATGCTGACGTTGGGTTGGACGTTGGTGATGTACTCGCCGATCCACTCGAGGTAGAGGGGCTCGGGAAAGGTAGCGCCCGCTCCGCTCAAGCTGGCAGCCCTTCCACCGGAGGCGGCGTCGCCGGCCGTGGTGGAGGTTTCGCCGTCGGCCGGCCGGACGTCGCCTCCACAGCCCAGCAGCAGCACAGCCGCCAAGCCCAGGGCAACCGCCGAAGCGATCATCCTCCGCACGCCCTGTACGGATCTCTTCATGATCCTCTCTTCCTCCTTCTCGACTCTGCCGCCGTGCAGGCTAGCAGGGGTCGCGGAGCCGAGTGTTACCATTGCGTTACCGACAGGTTAACTTCGTGGCCGCAACCGAAAGGGAGGCCGGTGACTCAATCCCCAGAGGGCATCCCGCCACGGGCGAACATCCTCGTAGTGGAGGACGATCCCACAATCGCCGACCTGCTGGCGTACAATCTCCGCCGGGCCGGGTATCTGGTGGCCCAGGAGCGGAGCGGCCGGGCCGGACTGGAGGCCGCTCTGACCGGGAACCCTGACCTGGTGCTCCTCGACCTCATGCTCCCCGGCCCCGACGGGTTGACCGCCGCCAGAGAGGTCAAGCGCCGCCGGCCCGAGCTCCCGGTGATCATGCTGACCGCCCGCGCGCAGCGGGACGACATGCTGGAAGGATTCGAGGCCGGCGCCGATGACTACGTCACCAAGCCCTTCGATATGGACGTGCTTCTCGCTCGCATCCAGGCCAGGCTGCGCGACGCGGGCCCCAGGGTGACTCGGGGGCCGCAACCGCGCAACTCGAGCTTCGCCAACCTCATCCTCGACCGTGACGCCCACGTGCTGCGCTCTCCCTCCGGCGCGGTGTCTCTCAAGCCGAAGGAGCACGACCTGCTCGAGCTCCTCTGGTCAGCACCGGGCCATCTCTACCCGCGGGAGGAGATAGTCGAACGTGTGTGGCACTACCGCTATCTGCCTGGCTCCCGCACCCTCGACGTGCATGTGCGCCGCCTGCGGGAGAAGATGGGGTTCCTGAGAGCCACGGCTGAGATCGAGACGGTGCGGGGCGTCGGCTACCGTCTCGCGTCCCGGGACGAGACCCCGTGAGGCGCATCCGGCAACGCCTGCTCCTCTCGTTCCTGGCGGTGGTCGTGGCGGCCATCCTGGGATTGGCCCTGGTGTCCGGCCTAGTGCTGAGAGGAACGTTCCTGGACCGGCTCGAACTCGACATGGCCAGACAGGCGCGAGAGCTGGCGGTGGTGCTGGACGCGCAGACCGGCCTGGGTTCGCGGCTGGCCCTCGACCCGCCGGCCCTCGAGACCCTGGCCCGAGAGAGCGCCAGAGCCGCCGAGGTGCGCTTCACCATCATCGCTCACGACGGCCGCGTGCTGGCCGACTCCGACGAGGACCCCGCTGCCATGGAGAACCACGCCACCCGGCCGGAGGTGGTAACCGCCCTCTCCGGCGGCGAAGGTCTCTCCCGCCGATACTCCACCACAGTAGACACCGAGATGCTCTACGTGGCCGTGCCCCTGAGCGAAAGCAACGCCCCCTGGTCGCGGGGCGTCCTTCGCATCGCCGTACCCTCATCCCGCATCGATCCCCTGCTGAGATCGGTTCTGGCCCTACCGCTCTGGGTGGGTCTCGTCTTGCTGGCCCCGGCGCTCGGCTTCACCTACCTTCTGTCCCGCTCCATGACTCGGCCCATCGAGTACCTTCGCTCCATGGCCGTGGCCGTCTCTAAGGGGGACCTCACCTACCGCGTCGGCGCCATGCGCAACGACGAGCTCGGCGAGCTGGGTGAAGCCCTCAACGACATGGCCGGCCAGCTGGAAGAGCGGATGGGACAATTGGTCGCCGAGCGGGAGCAGATTGCCGAGATCCTGGCCGTTATGGGTGACGGCGTGCTCGTGCTCGACGATTGCGGCACGGTGGCCCGGGCCAACAAGACCGCCGCAACGCTGCTCGACACGACCGTTGCGGCTCTGGAAGGCCGGGCCATCGTGCATGTCGCCCGAGAATTCCCCGCCTTGGCGCTGGCCGAGCGGACGTTCCACGCGGGTATCCCGATCGAGGAGTACCTGGAGCTGCCGGGCGCCCGTACCATGTGGGTCCAGGCCGTACCCCTCCGGGAAAGCATCGGAAGGGGTCGATACGTGCTCATCCTGTTCCGGGACGAGACGGCCCGTGCCCGCGTGGACCGCATGCGCCGGGATTTCGTGAGCAATGTCTCGCACGAGCTGAAGACGCCCCTGGCCGGGCTATCGCTGCTGGCCACCACTCTGCAGCACGCTGTGGACGAGGACCCCGTGGAGGCTCGCCGCTTTGCCCGCCGCCTCTCGGATGAGATCTCCCAGCTGACCAACCTGGTGAACGACCTCCTCACCCTCTCCCGCCTGGAGGAGACGGCCGCCGCCCAAGGGCCGCCACTGGAGCCCGTCGACCTGGGCCGTCTCGCTCGAGAGGCCGAAGAAGCGATGGCCGAGCAAGCAGCTAGCCGCGGCCTCAGCCTGGCCGTGAGCTCCGCCCGGACCGTCTTCGTCGCCGGTCACGCGGTGGAGCTCGAAACCGCCCTCCGCAACCTGCTCGACAACGCCCTGCGCTACACCGACCCGGGCGGTCATGTAGACGTCGACGTACACGTCGAGGACGGCTGGGCAGTGCTGGTGGTACGCGACGACGGCCTCGGCATCCCGCGGAGCGACCAACCACGGATATTCGAGCGCTTCTACCGCGTGGACAAGGCCCGCTCCCGGGAGACCGGGGGTACGGGCCTTGGCCTGAGCATCGTGCGGCACGTGGTCGAGAGGCACCGCGGGTCGGTGAACGTGGAGAGCACGCTCGGTGTCGGCTCGACCTTCACCGTGCGGCTGCCGTTGCTCAGCCCGGACCGGCGAGAGCCCGGGAGATGACGACGCCGTTCTGCTCCAGCAGCTCGACGAGCTCGGGCAGCATGGGCCAGAACTCCTGCTCCCTCTCGCTGGCGGGCTCCCCGGCTCGGTGTACGTGGTAGACGGTGACCCGAAGCTCACCGTCCACATCGTCCGCTATGATGCCGTACCCCTGCTCCAGCCACTCGTCGAACCTGAGCCTGATCTCCTCGAAGTCAACGGGCTCCATTGTCACTCCTTCCGCCGCCGGTGGGTGGCACGGGTCCCTCCTGCTTCGGTCCGCCCCCTGATTGTTACCCCAGGCGGAACTCTGAAACCCCGTCGTCAGGCAGCCGCCTCCGCCGGCACACCGGCCTCCGCCTCCACCGAGGCCACCGCCGCGGCTTCGCCGGACATCTCGGTGGCGGCGTCTCCGACGGTCACGGCCGGCTCGGCGCTGCCCTTCCTGGCCGCCGCCCCGCGGCCGGTGCCTTTCGCCCGCGTAGCTTTCACCGCCGCCTCCGTCGCCTCGCGGGCGGCCCGCTCGCGCCAGCCCGCGCTGAACAGGAACAAAGCTGCGGAGGTACGCCCCAGGTGCGAGAACCGCGCGGCCAGGTCCTCGGCAGCCGCGTGGAGATCTTCGCCGACTCCCAGCGATTCGAGGTAGGCGTGGAAGCCGCCCTTCTCGGCAACCACTTGGAGAAAGATGCCCGCGTTGGCGATGACGGCTTCGATCTTCCTCCGGTTGCGGATGACTCCAGGATCGGCGAGCAGACGGGCGACGTCGCTCTCGTCCATGACCGCCACCTTCTCGGGATCCAGGCCCCGGAAGGCGAAACGAAGCCCCTCCCAGCGGGCCTCGACCACCCGCGGCCCCAGACCTCCGGAGAACACCGCGCGCGCAAGAAGCGCGAAGTACTCGGCATCGGAGCGCGGGTACTCACCGGCCCGCTGCATCCATGGCAGACGCTCGAACATGACTCCTCCCTTCGTCGATACCCCCTGCGATGGGGACACTGTGAGACTAGGGGAGCGGCAACACGCTGTCTCTACAACGGAGGTTGGAGGTTGGAGGCCAATCCGGCGATCAGCCCCATCGAGAGACGTGTTCGAGCTCGGTTCAGAACGAAGCCTTGGCCCCCGCGGCCGCACTGGGCGGGCCGATGCCGTGTCCTTGCCTCGCCCGCACCCAGCGCATCCTGAGGGCGAGGCGTCATTCCGAGACGAGCTCTGAGTTGCCGGCCTGGTCGGCTACCGCGTCCATGGCCGCGGTCAACCGCTTCTGAGCTTCTGCGGCCACCTCGCCAAGGATCGCACTGTCGACCACGCTGAGGGCGGCCATGGGAGAGATGGCTTCCACACAGGCGGCGCCCGGGCCTTCTTCGTACACCACAATGTTGCATGGGAGCATAAGGCCGATGTCGGGCTCGGCCGTCAAAGCCTTGTGCGCCAGCTGCGGGTTGCACGCACCCAAGATGATGTAGGGCTTGAAGTCGACATCGAGCTTCTCTTTCATGGTCTTCTTGACGTCGATTTCCGTGAGCACGCCGAAACCCTGGGCCTTCAAGGCCGCTCGGGCGAGCACGACAGCTTCCTCATAGCCGACGGCGACGTGCTTCACGATCCCGTATGCCGGATCACTCATGGTCATTCCTTTCTCGTAATGTACTCTGGCTCTGCTCGATCAAGGCGCGCGCAACGGGTTCAAGTTCATGCGGTGCTCGCGCGCGGACCACGGGTCCCCCTCGGCACTCACATACCTGAAGCCGAGGACGACTCGCGTGTTATCCTCCCCAGTATGACGGCCCTCCTCACCACGTTCTTGCTCGTGGGCATTGCCGAGATGGCCGACAAGACTCAGCTGCTCACGCTCTGCCTCACCTGCCGCTACCCCGCCCGCAAGGTGCTTCTGGGTGTCACCCTGGCCATAGCCGCCCTCAACCTGGCGGCCGTCCTGGTAGGCGGCCTCGCCGGCGAGCTCCTGCCGGTGCGGCCCATCAAGATCGCAGCCGGCCTGCTGTTCGTGGCCTTCGGCCTGTGGACCCTGCGTGGCGCTGGAAACGACCCCGGGGGCGCGGGCGCCTGCGAGACCGGGGCTCCTGAACGGTCGAACCGGAGTGCCGTGCTCGCGGTGGCCGCCGCGTTCCTCGTTGCCGAGGTGGGCGACAAGACTCAGCTCGCCACACTTTCGCTGGCGGCAAGGTTCGGCTCCTTCGTCGCGGTCTGGCTGGGAGCGAGCCTGGGCATGCTGCTGGCCAACGCTCTGGCCGTCGGGTGTGGGAGCCTGCTCGGGAACCGTTTGCGCACGTCTACTTTGGCCAAGATCTCGGCCCTCCTCTTCATCGCCTTCGGTCTATGGACCCTGGCCGACGCCTTCCTCTGATACCTCTGGGGGTATTCTAGCGGGGACGCTTGGGGGAATCAAGCGGAGCGTTCCACCTCAGTGGCTGCACGGAAGCCGTCTGCGTGACGGAGGCACCGGCGACAGCCGGCCGGCGCACGGGGCCCGGATTTTGGGG
The DNA here is from genome assembly GCA_027493445.1 of Thermoleophilia bacterium. Taxonomy (GTDB): domain Bacteria; phylum Actinomycetota; class Thermoleophilia; order RBG-16-64-13; family RBG-16-64-13; genus JAMDDA01. The sequence goes on from JAOSKU010000001.1 coordinate 1,451,978, forward strand.
GCGAGCCCGACCCACGAGAGACGCCGGCTGTTTAGAGGCGGCACCCAGGCTTCAATGTTCGTGGCGATGATCTACGTCGGGAGCATGCCAGTGGGCATGCACGACTCCGGCGTGGACGTGCTCGTGTACGTGCTGCTCGCCCATCATGAGCCACGCGCCTGCTGCCATGAAACCGGCCGCCACGAACACCAGGCTCCCTGGAGTCTCCCCAGTGACCAGCAGCGACAGGCCGGCCGCCAGGAAAGGCGCCGAGCCGAAGTAGGCCCCGGTGCGGGCCGCTCCCAGACGACGGAGAGCGAGGACGAAGAGCACCAGGCTGAGACCGTAGGCCGCCCCACCGACAGCCAGGGCGCCCGCTAATGCTCCCCAACCGGGCAAACGGAAGCCGAAAAGCAGGCCCAGCCCTAGATTGACTCCTCCAGAGACGAAACCCTTGATGCGGGCGATACGCACCGCTTCCAGGTCCTCGATGACGGCGGTCAGGTTGTTGTCGAGACCCCAGAGGGCGCAGGCTCCGACCACGCCCAGAGCCCCGAGGGACAAGCCCCACTCACCGTCGGGATCGAGGCTCAGCAGGACCCCGCCGACCGTTACCGCCGCCACAGCCAGCCCCACCCGCCGGCCGACATGCTCGCGGAAGAAGACGCCCGCCCAGAGCGCCGTGAAGACCACCTCGAAGGAGAGCAGCAAAGCGGCCGTGGCTGCCGGGGTTCTCTGCAGGCCCGAGAGGAGAGCGATCGGCGCCGCAACCCCGCCCGTGGCAATGGCACCGGCCAAACGGAGGTAGTCGGCGGTCCGCGGGCGGCGCGCCGCAGGTACTCGCCTGCTGGGAGCGTTCGGGGCAAGGACGGTCTTCCTGACGAAGCCGAAGAGCCCAAGAGCGATGCCCGCGCCGAGGTAGAGCAGCCCGGCCAGGATGAGCGGCGGGGTCGACTCGAGCAAGACCTTGCTCGCCGGCACGGTCAGCGCGAAGAGAAGCGCCGAGAGAAGGGCCAGTACCGGACCGCGCAAGCGACCGGGGGGACCCGAGTGCGCGCCGGCACATGGCGGGGGATGCCGCGTAACCGGTTGGCTTGCCCTTTCGAAGCCCACCAGGTCAAGCCCGAGGGTAGCTTTGACACGTCAACATGACCACCGTGTAGGCCACTCGGAAGCCCAAGCGCTCCATGTTGCGCTGGGATCCGTTGCCCGGAGCCGCGCCGGCGGCGGCCAGGTCGCAGCCGGCTTCAGCGCCCCGCGCCAGGCGGTGACGGAGCAAGGCCGACTGGACCCCTCGGCCGCGGAACTCGGGCAGGGTGGCGTCGCCGAAGCAGGTGGCGATGCCGTCATGGATCGCAAGCGAACCGCCCCCGGCGGCCGCACCGTCGACCTCGGCCAGGTACGATTCGGCGAACTCGATGTTCAAGGCCACCTCCGCCAGGGTGAGCTCCATCCGGCCGGGCCGCGTTCCCGGCTGGAGACCCTCAAACCCGCGCGCGATGGTCGGAGCCCAGATCGCCACGTCCTCTGCACCGACCCGACGGATGGTCAACTCCCGCGGTGGTTCAAGAGGCGTGCGCGCCTGCCCCGGGGGGCTCACGGTGGCAGGCGTCGCAACCGGACCGGCAGGCGTGCAGGTCCGGCTCTGCTCGGGGTTGAGGGAGCACACCAGCGCGCCCTCGAAGTCCTCGAGGACGTACCCCCGCCGCCGCAGCCCCTGTACCAGAGAAGGGTGGGCCATGGGGTTGACGGTCACACGGGGGGTCGCGGCGCGCCCGACAAAGAACCGCTCCATGGCCTCGAGGTCGGCGTCGCTCACCGGCCCAGCCATGCCCAGTCCCACAGCCTGGGTGACCGGAGAATCGGCGCCCGTGAACAGAAGACAGCCGCCCCCCATCCGCCGGAGCGCCGGCTCGTCCTCGGGACGGCAACGCCGCCAGGCGGCCACGTAGGCCACCCCCTCGGCCACCAGGGCGGCGTCGAGACGCTCCGCAAGCGCTCTGTCCATGAACAGCGTCACAATGCCACCTCCTCGGGCCGCGGGCCAGTCCCAGCCCAGTTGGCGGTTCCGCGCCGGCTCCATACGTCCCCGCGGCCGCGGGCGGCCCGATGCGGTGTCCTCGGTCGCGTCCGCAGCCTCCGGCTTCGACCGCTCCCTGAGTCCTTGTCTGTCGCCAGCCCGCAGTCTACACCCCCGTCCGGACGGCGCCACGCCGGAAACCGTTGCCCGCGCTAGAATAGGCTCGGTCGAGCAGGCAACGCCCGCGAATCCGGTCGAGCAGGCAACCGCCCACCGTGAAGCGGGCGGGCGCTCGATCCGGCAGGCGTGGCGCACGCGGGAGGCGATCTCTTTTGGAAGCGCGCATCATCGGTCTCAAAGGATGCGGGAAATCGACCTTGATGGCCGCGCTGTCGGGGGGACGGTCGGAAGGGACCGTGACCACCGTGCGCATGGGCGACGATCGAGTCCGCAGGCTGTCCGAGATCTTCAAGCCCAAGAAGACCACCTTCGCCGAGTTCAAGGTGCGCGAAGCGGTTTGGCCCGAGGCCACCGGCCGCAAGGGCGAGATGGAACGCTACCTGGACCAGATCGCCGGCGCCCACGTCTTTCTGCACGTGCTGCGTGGATACGCCAACCCTATGCTCCCATCGGAACCCCGCCCGGAGCGCGACCTGCTGGAGCTCGACCACGAGTTCCTGCTGGCCGACCTCATGGCCGTGGAGCGGGCCGTGGAGAGGGGCAAGAAGCAGCCCCCCGGCGACGCGGGCAGACGAGCGCTGGAGCACGCCCGGGAGGCCCTGGAGACCGAGGCTCCTCTGCGCGAGATCGAGATGCCCGGCGAGGAGACCGCCTTCCTCAAGAACTACCAGCTCCTGACCCTGGTGCCCCAAGTGCTCCTGCTCAACACCGAGTCGGGGCAGAAGGCCACGGAGCTGCCCGAGGAGCTGGCGCGCGGCCGCCAGACGGTGGCCTTCCCCTTCGCCGAGGCCGCCGAAGTGGCCGAGCTCTCCCCCGAGGAGCAGCAGGAGTTCGCCGAGGCCATGGGCCTGCCCGGACCGGCCGACGAGATCGTCACCCACGCGGCCTTCGAGCAGATGGGCCTGATCAGCTTCCTCACCACCGGCGAAGACGAGGTGCGCGCCTGGCCCATCCGCCGGGGAGAGACCGCCCGCCAGGCAGCCGGGGCCGTGCATTCCGATATCGAGCGCGGCTTCATCCGAGCCGAGATCGTCAGCTACGATGACTTCATGGCCCACGGCAGCATGAAGGCCTGCCGCGAAGCCGGCGTGCTGCGCATCGAGGGCAAGGACTATGTCATGGCCGACGGCGACATCGCCAACTTCCGTTTCAACGTCTGACTACGACATCGCCGGCGGCCGCCCCAGCTTCGGACGGCAGGGCGACCACCGGCGGCCCGAGTGAGTCCCCTCGCCGCGGGGCGCACGTGTACACCCCGCGGATCACAACACGGTGATCGTGCCCTTCATGAAGGGATGTACGCCGCAATGGTACGGATAGACCCCCGGCTGAGTGAAGGTGTGCTGGTATGACTGTCCCTGGGTGAGGAGCGAGCTCGAGAACGACATGTCGTCGGCCGCGATGCTGTGGCTGACCGCGTGATTGTTGGTCCAGGTGACCGTCGTGCCCGCCGCGATCGTGATGCCGGTCGGGCTGAAAGCGAACCCGTTGATGGCCACGTTCGGGCTATTGAAGGTTGTCGTGGTCGTGACGGGGATGGTGGTCGTGGTGGAGCCCCCGGTGGTGGTAGTCGTCGACCCCGTGGTGCTGGTGGAACCCGACGTCGTGGTGGTACCCCCTCCGGTGGTCGTGGTGGAGCCGGCCGTGGTACTCGTCGCCGAAGGCATCAAACCCAGCAGACGATGGAGCATCTGGGCGACCTCACCCCGGCTGGCGGCTGCCCAGGGATCCCAGCCCGGGCCGAATTCGAGGAGTCCGTTCACGACGCCGTTGAACTCCGCGACCCGCATATTGGAAGCATGCACGTCGCTGAAGTTCCCGATGGAACCCTGATATCCGGCAGGCGGGACCGTCAGGAGACCGGGCATGGCGTCGTTCGCCCCCGGACGATCATGGTCACGACCTGCGCCCGGGTGATGTCGTCGAAGGGCGAGAACTTCCCCGGGGCCGTGCCGTTGGTGATGCCGTGGGCGGCGGCCACAGCCACGTAGTTGTCCGGGTACAAGGAGCCTGGTCCGCTGACGTCGACATCACCGAAGGGCGAGAGATCGGCTTCGCTCACGGGCAGGTCGAGCGTCAACACGATCATCTTGGCGAACTGCTGGCGCTTCACCATCAAGTCGGGGCCGAAGCTGCCGTCGGTGAAGCCGTTGATGATCCCCCTTTGGGAGAGGTCGTCGATGGCGGGGGCGTAGGGATGGTTCTGGTCGACGTCGGTGAAGGCCAGAGCGCCGGCGAGCAGCAGCAGGAACGCGACGGCAGCGGCCGCGGGGCCCAGGAGCAGCCTCCGCCCGAGCGCGCGTTGAGACCCGTTCATGATGACCTTCCGTTTTTCGGTGATACAGCTCAACAAATATGTCCCATTGTTACCCTTCAACTAGGGAAGTAATGCGCTCCTCGATCACGTTGCCGCGGAGACCCGGCCGTGAGAAGACCTCCGCTTGGAGGACGGCGCGACGCCGGGTCCCCGAGGGCGCTTCGACGCCCCCGGGGACCGCCGGGCGAACGCCCCTCGTGCTATGATCCGGCCGTGCTCGACCTGCTGAAGATCGCCGCCGTGTTCGTACTGATCCTGGGCCTCTTGCGCCTCAAGTGGAATCTGGGGCTGGTGATGCTGATCGGCGGCACGGTGCTCGGGTTGTTGATGGGCCTGGGCCCGGTAGCTCTACTGGAGACCGCCTGGCACGCCGCCGCCGACACGACCGCCGTCTCCCTGATCGTGGCGCTGGCGCTCATCATGGTGCTCGAGCATATCCTCCGCACCACGAACACACTGAAGACCCTGGTCGACGCGCTCCAGCGCCTGCTGGGTGACAACCGCATCGTCATGGCGCTGATGCCGGCCATCATCGGCATCCTGCCCTCGGCCGGCGGAGCACGTTTCTCGGCCCCGCTGGTGGAGGAGTCCGCGAGCGGCTGTCTGGTGGGAGCTGATCGCAAGAGCTTCATCAACTACTGGTTCCGGCATATGTGGGAGTACGTCTCGCCCCTCTACCCGGGCTTCATCCTAACGGCGGCCGTGACGGGCGTCTCCATGGGGCGCCTCTTCGTCTGGCAGGCGGCCTTCTCCGTGACCGTTCTCACCGCCGGGGTCGTCTACGGCTTTCGAGGAGTCTCCCCCGCTCCCCGCACCCCGAGCGCAGACCGCTCACGCGACGTGCGCCTGATCGCGGTGAGCTTCGCGCCCATTCTGGCGGTCATGATCCTGGTGATTGCTCTGGGCGTGGATGTAGCTCTGGCCATGTCCGGCGTGGTGCTGGTCCTGTTCCTCCTGCACCGCTACACTCCGGCACGCATCTACCGGACCCTCCGGGAGAGCATTTCTCTGAAGACGTTGTGGCTGGTGTTGGGCGTGCTCATATTCAAGGGCATGATGGAGGACTCCGGTACTGTGGACGCCCTCCCCAAGGTGCTCGAATCGGCCGGGGTGCCCGTGGTACTGATCCTATTCGTGCTGCCCTTCGTGGTGGGTGTGATGACCGGCATCACGGTGGCCTACGTTGGCATCACCTTCCCTCTGATCCTGCCGCTGATCGCCACCGCTTCGGGTCCCGACCTGGGCATGCTGGCCTTCGTGTTCGCCTCCGGATTCGCCGGGGTCATGTTCTCGCCGGTACATCTCTGCCTGGTGCTGACCAAGGACTACTTCCACTCCCCTGCAGCGCCCATCTACCGGACCATGCTCGTGCCCGAAAGCTTGGTGGTCATGGTAGCCCTGGGCCAGATGTTGGTCCTGCACGCCGGAAAGCTCGTCGGCTCCTGAGCGCTCATTCCGTGCCGAAGCCAGGGCGCCGCGGCTCAAGACTCGGTGCTCCCGCATCACTCCGCTCTGCTCACCCGAGCTTCGCTCCGCAAGGCCCGGGGTAGAAACAACTGTGCAGCAACCTGCTCGTCGCGGAGGCGATGTGATGAGATTCCTGGTAGTCAGCAAGAGTACGTCCCCATTCCCACCGGACATGGCCTTGGGCATGATGGACGCCATGTTGGGATGGGTGGAGAGGTACGAGTCGAGTGGCAGGATGGAGCAGTCCTGGGCGTTCGCGGGCACGCAGGGCGGCGGCGGCATCCTGAACGTCGAGTCCACCGAGGAGCTCGACGAGATCATGGCTCAGTTCCCCTTCGCGCCCTTCTCCCAGATCGATGTCTACCCTCTGGCCGATCTGCGCCACTCCATCGAGAAGAACAGGGAGTTCGTTGCTTCCATGATGGCGGCAATGGCGGCGCACTGAGATCCCCTACCGCCCCCTGAATGACGAAGCCCTCCCCGTGCTCGAGCACGGGGAGGGCTTCGTCATTCAGGGGGCGGCCTGGGCGGCGCAATGGTTGCGTCCGTAACCTCCGGCTACGCCCGCTCCCCTGTGTCCTTGCCCCGCCCGCGCCCAGCGCACCCTGGCGGCGAAGCGACATTCCGAGACGAGCTCCTACTCGGCCACCACCTCATCGGGGAGCAAGGGTCGCAGCAGCAGCGTGTAGTAGGCGTCGTCGCTCCTCCACAGAGTGAGGGTATTGGCCTTTTCGAGCAGCGGTTTCAAAGCCTCCAGGTCGGCCCCGGAGATAACCGCCCGGGAGCCCTGCTGGTAGGGCTCCCCCAAGGTCCCCAGATCGGCCAGGGGCCACGCGAGGATGTTGGGCTCGATGCCCGAGGGGTCCGACCGGGTGGGATCGCCGGGTAAGATCAACACGGCCAGCGACTCGAACTGATAGGCCGCGTCGGGCCCGATCTCCCCCTCGAGCCATCCACGCAGGTCAGTAGCCTTCATACGGAAGTTCAGCAGGTCGCGACGTAGGCGCTTCTGTTCGTCGGAAAGGATCGGGTCGTTCTCATTCTCGGCCTCGAGGAAGTACACGTCGGTTGCTATGGTGCGGCCACCGGCGGAGACGGTGAAGGTGGTGGTTGCCCCGTCGGCCACGGCCGGTTGGCCGAAGTCCCGGTCTTGCTCGAGCAGACCAGCCTCCCGGGCGGCGTTCAGCAGCCGCTGTACGCCTGTCTCGGAGAGCTGGGCCACCTGTAGATTGGGGAGAGCCGGACCGGGATAGATCATCAGCACCGGCCCCTGAGTGATCACCCGACCGTCGGCGTAGACCGAGATCTGGGGCAGGCTGGTGAAGATCAACTCGATGGGAACGAAGCCGCCGCCGACCTCGACTCGGAACACCAAGTTGTCGGCGCCGGAGGGTGGCGGGGCGGTGGAGCCGGTCGTGTCGCTGGAGCCGCCGCCGGGACCTGTGGTGGTGGAGCCACCGTCCGCATAGCCGCAGCCGGCCACCAGAAGAAGCAGAGCGGTGCAGGACACAACCGCGAGGGCAAGAAACCTGTTCGTGGGGTTCTGAGTCATCATTGGCCTCCGGGGGAATCGCACGAGAGGGGTGGCGTTTTCTTCGATGCACCCCCGGCGCCCTCGGTTCCCGGGACGGGGCCTCGTAGCCCGGCCACCCCACGAGCGTCGGCCCGCCTTTGGAGGGGCCGATCGAGCTGGAGACCGGGGATGGTCGCCGCGGCCGGCGCGCCGACCCTCGCGCGGCGCGGCGCGCGGAACCTAGGCACGGGTAGCGGCTGCACTCCGGGGTCCCTCACCCTCGGGAAAAGCGGAACGGGTCCCGGCGAGCCAGGCCCGGCCATGGTCGTAGAGACGCTCGACGACCGGACCGAGCAGTTGCGGCAGGTCGAGGTTGATGGTGAAACCGTTCTTCGACTGCAGGTAGGCGAGATGCTTGTAGCCCTCCGGGAAGCGACCGAGCAGCTCAGGGTCGAGCTCCAGGGACGCCGAAGGGTCAACTGGGTCCAGCCGATCCTTCTCGTAGATCGGCTGGCGCCGGACGATCGCCCACCGCCCTGCGCGCTTCTCGAAGAAATCGTAGAACCGCCCGGTACAGACCACGTCGACCAGCACGCCATCCACCGGCGCACGCTGCGAGATCGTCATCTTCGTCTGGCAGATGGCACGTTCGCCTTGGATGTCGGCGCTCGAACCGCCGAGAAAGTGCAGGATGCTCACCCCACGCTCCAGGCCGGAGCGGCTCACCTCAATGAAGTCTTCCGCCGAGCCCTGGAACCAGGTAGCCGTCATCCAGCCGTCCTCGTGCCAGACACTGCGGAACCGCTCCCAGTCGCCGGAGTCGCGCCAAACCGCCCAGTTCTGCACCCCCTCGAAGATCGCCAACTTGTCCTCGACATGGCTGTCCACGGGACCCCCTTTTTTGCTCGGTCACTCAGTGTAGCCCGAAGGCTGCTACCGGCGGAAGGGGGCGCTCGGCCAGAGGCCCGACACTGTCGTGACGCACACTGAAGCTCAGACCGAGCGACACCTTCGAACCCCGCCCGATGGTATTCGCACTACCGGGTGTGGAGCCGCGGGTTTCTGCCGGCGAGAGGCTGCAGCTCGGGGTTTCGCCTGACGCCCGGGACCGGTAAGATGGGCCGCGCGCCCAGGTCTCCCGGGAGGCCTTGGCTCAGGGAGGAGGACTTCTGTATCGCTTTGCCGACATGATCGTGAGCTTCGGAGCAGAGCAGGACGAAGCCGCTCGGTGGCCGAGCCGCCGACAGGGGCTCTACGACGGCCCGTGGGGCTCGGGCCGTACACCGGCGGATCGGCAGATTGAGCACAAGGGTGGCGCTATCGTGCGTGTCTCCCCGGATGACGTTTCCGAAGGGTGCGAGCCGCTCCTTCACACGGAGCGGGTCGGCGCGTGGAATCTCTGGGCGCTCGGCGAGCTCCATGGATACGCACCGGAGAATGCCGGCGCAGCGACAGGCAAGATCTCTCGATCGGAGCCCGACAGCCACGGTGGAAGGACCGCCCGCCTCCTGAGAGCCTTTGCTCGGGACCTGGCCCAGTCTCGGGAGCGGCCCGCAGCCCTCAATGGACGCTTCCTGCTACTCGCTTTGGACGGTCGGACCGGCCACTGGCATGTCTGGACGGACAGGTTCGGCACGATCCACGGCTACTACGGCCGCAGGGGCAACCGCGCCGCCGTTGGTTCCTTCTCTCCGGCTGTGGCTCGAGCGGTGGGAGCCCGGACCCTCGATTGGCTCGGTTTGGCGGGATACTTCGCAACCGCCTGCTTCTTCGAGGCGCACACGCATTTTGAAGAGGTCGAGATCTTGCGCCCGGCCACGCACTACACGTTCGGCCGCGACGGACGCCTGCTCTCCGCCGGCCGCTACTGGGATTGGCGGCACGATCCCGACCCGACCCGCAGCTTCGAAGACACGCTGGCCGCTTTCGACCGGGCGTTCCGGGATGCGGTCGACGATCTGAGCGCGGGCGTGAGCATCGCCCTCCCCGTCTCAGGCGGCCTTGACTCCCGGACGAACGCCGCGGCCTTGACGCGCCGGGGCTCAGCGGCTTTCAGCGAACGTCGAGTCTGGGCCTACTCCTACGGCTACGGTCCCCGGTCCAGCGAGACGCGTGTCGCGCGCCAGGTTGCAGCCGCCCGCTCCATCCCCTTCCGCGCGTTCGAGGTCCCTCAGTACCTGTTCGACCGGCTCGATGCTACCACCGCCACGATGGAAGGCTTCCAGGACGTCACCTTGCCCAGGCAGATCGGCATGATCGAGGAGGTAGGGGAGCGGACCGGATACGTGATGCCCGGCCACTGGGGCGGAGCATGGTTCGGTGACTTCGGCTTCGCGAGGGTCAGGGCCCAACCGGGAGGCCCCCCACCGAGCGAGGGTACGCGGATGCGGTGCTCGATATCATGTGGAGACGGGGCAGTGACTGGTTGCTTGATCGACTATCCCCCCGGGGGCTCGCAGCCGATGCCCGGTCGCTGATCCTCGAAACGCAGGTCAAACCCTGCCTGGCCAGGCTCTCGCACGTGGAAGACCTGTCCTTCAGAACGGCGGCCTTCCTCGCGGAGCAGATTGGCTTCAGGTGGGCGAACACGGGTATGCGCGGCTTCCAGCTCGGAGCGTTCCCGCGTGAGCCCTTCTACGACACACGGGTGGCCGATTTCTTCTGCACGGTCCCCGGTGAGATGCATCGCGGCCGCCGGCTCCAGGTGGAGTACCTCAAGCGCTACGCCCCCGATCTGGCCCGTGTCGAGTGGGAGGGATGGGACGCCGACCTTTTCACCTACAACACCCGCCGTCGCGCACTGACACTGCCCAAACGCGCCTTGCGCAGGGGGTGGGCACGAATCAGCGGCCGCCGACCGGCCGAGCGCAACTGGGAGGTGCAGTTCGCCGGAGAGTACGGGCGGAATGGACTTGAGAAGTGGCTTCTTGCTCCGGGACTCCGCCTGCATGAGTACGTGGACACCCGGGACGTTGACAGGCTGCTGCACGACTTCCAGGCAGCGCCCCTCGAACAGATGCGGGGACACACGATCTCCTCCCTGCTCACCTTCTCGGCCTGGCTCGAGAAGTATGGTTGAGCCGGGCAGCATCGCGAAGCGATTCCGGCTGCTCGTGGTGGGGATCAGGTGGCCGCCGGAAACATTCATCGATCGTCTGCTGTCCGGGCTGGCGGCGTCCGGCTTCCAGGTCACCTTCTCGAGCGGGCGCCGTCCGGCGCGTAGTTGGCTTGCCGAACGCGGGCTCCACTGGCTGCCGAAGCAGGCGGTCTCTTCGTGGCTCGCGGACTACCCCTGCCGAGCCGTACTGCCCCGGTTCGACGCGCTGTACTTCCCCTGGAACTCCGCCGCCATGGCCCACCCCCGGCTCTTCGGACGCGGCCTACCCGTCGTTGTCAGCTGCCGGGGTGCTCAGGTCAACATCGCTCCCCACAACCCGCAAAGAAGTGGGATGCGCAATGGTCTGAAGTGGACGTTTCGCGAGGCGGACGCCGTGCACTGCGTGTCCGAAGCGATCCTGCATGAAGCGATGGGGTATGGACTCGACCCCACGAAAGCCCGCGTGATCCACCCGGCGGTCGACACTCGCGTGTTCCGCCCGGCGGCCGATAGGCCCGCGGGCCAGGATCGGGCTCGACCCGGAGCCCTGCGCTTGGTCACGACGGGAGCGATCATCTGGCGCAAGGGCTACGAGTACCTCCTGGTGGCGTTGAGACAGGCCCTGGACGCCGGCCAGTCCGTCGAGCTGGCCCTGGTCGGAGACGGGCCTGAGCGAAACCGCCTGCTTTACGCGATCGACGACCTTGCTCTGCGGGATGCGGTCCGTCTGATGGGGAGAGTGCATCCTGAAGAGGTGCTCCGCGTGCTGCAGTACAGCGACCTCTTCGTGCTGTCCAGCCTGAGCGAGGGCATCTCGAATGCAGTGTTGGAGGCGATGGCGTGCGGTCTACCGGTTGTGACCACGGACAGCGGCGGTATGAATGAAGCCGTCACCGACGGCGTCGAGGGGTTCGTCGTGCCGGTGCGAGACCCCGGAGCCATGGCCCGTGCCCTTCTTCGTCTGGCTCGGAACCCCGAAGAGCGCGCAGCAATGGGATCAGCTGCACGAGCGCGCGCCGAACGTGACTTCGATCTTGGCGAGCAGATACGTCGCTTCCGGGACCTGTTCCTGGAGCTAGGCCCAGCTCTTCGAGTGCGCTGAACCGCGCAGACCTCCGAGCAACGGCCCCACGCCCGCGTGATTCGTTGCACCAGATTGCCCGCAGGTGAGAAAGGAAAAGCCCCGACTGGCACGGCCGGGGCCCGAAGGTGGGCGATACTGGATTTGAACCAGTGACTTCTGCCGTGTGAAGACAGCGCTCTCCCACTGAGCTAATCGCCCTCGATATGGGCTGGTATAGTACCAGCCCAGGGGTCAGGCCGCCAAGAGGGTCGGGTCCGGTCCACCAACCGATGCAGGGGGCAGCCACTCGATGAATCCAGCGCTGTGGGGTCTGCTGGCCGCGGCGGGCTGGGGCAGCGCCGACTTCATCGCCAGGTTCACCGGCGTCGCCCTGGGCCACCGCAATGCCTTGCTGGGCATGCTGAGCTTCGGAGCTTTGGTGCTCAGCCTGATCGTCTGGCAGGCCGGTTTGCCGCTCACCTTCGATCTCGACGGACTCTGGCTCCTGTTCGTCTCGGGCGTGGGCACCATGCTGGGCACGATGCTTCTGTACTGGGGTCTCGCCCGCGGCCCGGTAACCGTGGTGGCTCCGATCGTGGGGAGCTTCCCGGCTTTCAACCTCGTCATCGGGCTGCTGCGGGGGATCCGGCCGGGCGTCCTCCAGTGGATCGCTATGGGAGCCGTCATGTGCGGAGTTGTGGCCGTGGCTCTCGCGGGGGCCGGGGAGGAGCGCCGCCGGGCATACAGCCGGGAGCACGTACGCCGCAGCGCGCTGCTCGCCCTGGGCTCGGCCCTGATTTTCGCATTCACGCTGACGGCCATCCAGGAAGCCATGCCCATCTACGGCGAACTGCAGACCGTGATGGCCGTGCGGTGGATCAGTTTGCTGGCCATTGCCCTGCTGTTCCTGGCGCGCCGGGAGACTCCCCGGGTGTCGGTGAGCTACCTGCCGCTGATCGCGGCCCAGGGCCTGCTCGACGGCGGTGCCTACGTGGCCCTGCTTCTGGGCAGCCATGGCGAGGGAGCCGCCATTGCCGTCGTGGTGGGCTCCGCCTTCAGTGCGGTGACCGTCCTGCTGGCCCGGGCTTTCCTCAACGAGGCCATGGGCCGTCTGCAGTGGGGCGGGATAGCGTTCATCGTGACTGGAGTGGCCGTTCTTTCGGCCTGATAACCTGAAGTGCCAACCAGTGGATCGGCGGGCCTCCCACACGGGACGAGCTTCAGACCTCCGCCCGCGAAACGGCGGCCTCGTCGGCCGGCGCAACCCCCGTCGGTGAACGGCCGGTCCGGCCCAGGCCCCTCACCCGGTAGCCGACGGGCATCAGCTGGATCCCGAAGCGCTCCCCGACCGTGCCCCACAACCCGCGGGGCAAGAGGAGCGCGAAGAGGATGGCGGTCATGCCCAGGCCGACCAGGTACCAGCCTCCCTCGTCGGCGAAGAGATCCTGGATGCCGAAGAGGATCACCGCCCCGATGATGGGGCCCTCGAAGGTGCCCAGTCCCCCCACCAACACCATGAAGATCATGAAGGCGGTCCATTTCACGCTGAAGATGGACGAGGGCACGATGAACAAGGTGTTCGCCAGGGTCATCGCCCCCGCGGCGCCGCACCCGGTGGAGGCGATGATGTAGAGGATGCGCTTGCCGGCCATGACCTTGACTCCCACCGACGCGGCCGCGTCCTCGTCGTCCCGTATGGCCTGGAGCGAGGAACCCAGGCGGCTGCGCAATAGGACGAAGATCAGGCCCAAAGTGATGGTGGTGGCCGCCAGAGTGAGCCAGTAGGTGAAGGCCTGACGGTCGGCGGCGCCGTAGCGGTTGAGCTCGATGAGGGAGATGCCGGTGCCCGCTCCCAGATCGACCCGCAGAGTGACGATGATGGCGAAGACCTCCGCGAAGACCCAGCTCGCGATGGCGAACTGGCCGCCCTTCATGCGCAGGAGCAGGTAGGAGGCCGGGACGGAGACGAGCCCGGAGAGGACCACGGCCAGCACCATGGCCGCGTAGGGCTCGAGGCCCTGGTGGGCCAAGAGCACCGTACCGTAGGCGCCAATGCCGATGTAGGCTTGCTGGCCCACAGACACCAGGCCGCCGTAGCCGGCCAGGGCGTTCCACATTACGGCGATCATGATGAGGATGAAGAGCGAGGTCAGCTTCTGGGTGACATTCGCGCTCAGGAGCACCGGCACGAAGATGAGGGCCGCGGCCAGGGCGAGCGCTCCGCCCGTAAAGGCGCGCGACAGGGGCGTCCAGCGCTGGATGCTGAGCGCGGAGAGGCGTTCGGTGCCCCCCTGAGGGCCGCTCATGCCTCCGCCCCCCGAGCCATCAGGATGCCGCCGCTGCGGAAGGCCAGCACGGCCAGAAAGACGAGGTGGCCGGCCAGCGCGGATGACTGAGGATCGATCTGCGCTCCGATGGTCTGGGCCACCCCCAGGACGAAGCCGCCCAGCAGCGTGCCCCACAGGGACCCGAAGCCGCCGATGACCACCGCTTCGAAGGCGAAGATGAGCTGGGTGGGTCCGCTCGAGGGGTCGACCACGGCCCGGATGGCGAGGAAGGCCCCGGCCAGGGCGGCGGTAACCACGGCGATGCCGGCCGCCCGCGCGTACACGCTGCGGGAGTCCACCCCCACCAGCTCGGCGGTGTCAGGATCCTGGGCCGTGGCCCGCATGGCCCGACCCAGCGAGGTACGGGCCAGGAACAGATGCAGTCCCCCAAGCACGATTATGGCCACCCCCAGAATGAGGATGCCCAGGGCGGAGATGGAGAGCTGGTCGGTGATGCGCCAGCTGGCGGTGGTGACGACCCCAGCGTTACCGCCCAGCGAGCGCACGTCGGGGGAGAAGGCTTCGAGGAGCAGGTTCTCGATCACGATCCCCAGGCCGAAGGTCGTCAGCAAAGGGATGAGCATGCCCGAGCGCAGGCTCCGCTCGAGCAGGACGCGCTGCAGGGCCCAGCCGACCCCGAACATGACGATGAGCGCCAAGACGAGGGAGACGATCAGCGGGAAGTGGGTCTTGTCCACCAGCACCCAGGTGAGGAAGGCCCCCAGGACGGCCAGGTCCCCGTGGGCCAGGTTGATGATGCGCATGACGCCGAACATCAAGGAGAGCCCGCAGGCCAGCAAGGCGTAGAAGCCGCCCAGCATGATCCCCTGGATGATGGCGTTGACCCAGGTCACGCCCCGACTCCGTTCGCGACTCGGCGGTTGAGGCCAAAGTAGGCTTCGGTGATCTGCTGGCGGGTAAGGCTGTCGGCCGCTCCTTCCAGGACGATCCGCCCCTCGAGCATGCAGGCGATGCGGGTGGCCACCGCCGCCGCCCGGCCCAGGTCCTGCTCCACGAGCAGGATGGTGGCTCCGCCGGCGATGAGCGTCTGCAGGGAGTGGTAGACGCCTTCCACGGCCAGGGGCGAGAGGCCCAGCGAGACTTCATCGAGCAGGAGCACGCGGGGGTTGGTCATGAGAGCGCGCCCGATGGCGGCCGCCTGCTGCTCCCCACCGGACAGGTTGGCGGCCCGCTTCTTGTAGAGGGGCTTCAGGATGGGGAAGGCGTCGAGCACACTCTCCACGTTCCAGTGCCCCTGCTTGGAGTTTTGCCCGGCCACCAGGAGGTTCTCCTCCACCGTGAGCTCGGGGAAGAGCCGCCGGCCTTCGGGCACCAGGGCGATGCCGGCCCGCACCCGCTCATGAGCCGGGACGGCGGTGATATCGGTGCCTTCGAAAACGATCCGGCCGCCGCTGGGTTTGTGGGCGCCGGCGATGGCGCGCATCAGCGTCGTCTTCCCGGCTCCGTTGGCCCCTACCAGCGCGAGGGTCTCGCCTTCGGCCACGGCGAGGCTGACGTGGCGCACGGCCGGCAGCAGACCGTGGCGGACGTCGAGGCTCTCCACCTTCAAGATCGGCATGCCGCGCTGCTCCCCAGGTACGCGTCGATGACCGCCGCGTCGCCCATGACAGCCTCCGGATCGCCGTCGGCGATGACCCGCCCGGCGTCCATGCACACCAGCCGGCTGACCACCTGCACGAGCACGTGCACGATGTGCTCGATCCAGACGATGGCCACCCCCTCGCTGCGCAGCTGCTTAATGGTCTGTACCAGCTCGCCCGCTTCCTCGTCGGTGAGGCCGGCGCCGATCTCGTCGAGCAGCACCACCACCGGCTCGGTGGCGAGCGCGCGCGCCAGCTCCAGGCGCTTGCGGTGCAGTAGACCCAGACTCTCCCCCCGGCGGTTCGAAAGCTCGAGAAGCCCGCACAGATCGAGCACCTCCAGGCAGCGGCGGTAGGCCTGCTGGCCCCGATGGCCGCCGCCGGTCGAAGCCGCCACCAGCACGTTCTCGAAGACGGTCATGTCGCCGAAAGGACGGGGCACCTGGTGTGCCCGCCCGATCCCCAGGCGGGAGTGCTTCTCGGGCGGAGCCCCGGTGATGGTCTCGCCGCGGAACAGGACCTCGCCTTCCGTCGGCTTGAGCGATCCGGCGAGCACGTTCAGAAGGGTGGTCTTGCCCGCGCCATTGGGACCGACGATGCCCACGGCCTCGTGGGAGCCAACACTGAAGTGGACTCCATCCAGCACCGTGAGGGCTCCGAAGCGCTTACGGATGCCCGTCGCCGAGAGGACTGTTGCCGTGTTGGGCACCAAGCGGCGCTACGCGTGCGGAATCAACTTGCCCCCACCGGTACCGAGGAATCCTGAGCGTTCTCGACACACACCCAGTCGAAGGGATACTTGCCCGTGCCCTTGACCCATTGGCCGTTCAAGGCGCGTCACAACCAAGGGGGCAACGGGCCCCTTACCCCACTCGACGTTTCCCAGCGGGGTCTCAACGTTGAGGGTGCTGAGCGCCTGCGCCACGGCCTCCTTGTCCCAGGGTTGCCACTGGCGCTGAGGCCCGCCGCGGCATGTCGAAGAGCCCCGCTGTCGTCCCAACGGCCATGTGCCACTGCTTGCCGTTGAGGTCCATCTCGCCAATCGGCATCTAGGTGATCGCTCCCACAGCGTACTCATCGCACGGATCCAGAACGTTCTCAGCGCCACCTCTTTCGTAAGGGCAACTGGCCGGACCAAGTCTCTTGTCGAACCTCGGTGTCCGCCATCTGTTTGACCCCGACCAAACCGCGACGTTGAGAAGCGGACGCGTTCAGGACGGCTTCCCTTCCTACAAACTCGCCAGAGCTTCTCGGGCTATCGACAAGCGCTGGATTTGGTTGGAGCCTTCAATGATTTGGAAGACCTTGGCATCGCGCATCATGCGTTCGACGCCGTAGTCGACCATATAGCCATAGCCACCCATGATCTGCACGGCATCTGTGGTGACCTTCATGGCCGTTTCAGTAGCGAAGAGCTTCGCCATACCTGAGTACCGCACCATGTCGGAGGAGTGGGAATCGTATTCGTGCGCTGCTGCCCAGGTCAGGCAGCGGGAAGCCTCAATCGCGGTGGCCATGTCGGCGATAATCTGCTGCACCACCGGCATCTTGGCCAGAGGTTGACCGAACTGAACACGGTCACGAGCGTAGCGGAGCGACGCCTCCATGGCACCACGAGCAAGCCCATTCGCTTGAGCGGCAACGCTGATGCGGCCTTTATTGAGGCTTCCTATTAGTATTTGGAAGCCATCGCCTATCTTTCCGAGGATGTTCTCCTCTGGCACCCACACGTCCTCGAGCACGAACGAGCACGTGGGAGAGCCTTTGAGACCCATCTTGTGCTCCACCTTGTCCACCTCGAAGCCTTCACGATCGGTCTCGACCAGGAAGGCGGTGATGCGATCGCCGTTCTCTTTGACTTTTGCGAACACCACCACGAGGTCCGCTACGTTGGCGTGGGTAACAAAGCATTTTCGCCCGTTGATGCGCCAGCCTCCATCCGCGCGGACTGCACGGGAGGAGAGACCCCTCACATCGGAACCCGCGTTGGGCTCGGTCAAGCCGAAGGAGACCAGCTTCTCACCGCTCGCGAACGAAGGCAGCCACTTCTCTTTCTGCTCCTTGTTTCCCGCCGACACGATGGGGCTCGAGCCGAGAGACTGGTTAGTCACCACCATGGACGAGACGCCGCAGACACGGGCGACCTCTTCGGCCACCACACACTGGGTCTGCAGACTCCCGTCGATCCCGCCAAACTCCGCTGGTAGCATGGCGGCAAAGAGCTCGTAGCGCTGGAAGAGCTCACGAACGAACACCGGGAAAACCCCGGCTTCCTCGATCTCGTCCACCCGAGGCTTGATCTCCCCCTCCATGAGATCGCGCACCATCGTTGCGATGGCCCTTTGTTCGTTGGAAAGCGTGAACTCCACGTCAGGCTCCTCTTCCCATCCTAGCCAACGAGCCTACGCAAGCGGCTGCAGCTTGGCCTGAACCGGGATACTTGGATCCAACGAGTTCTCGCAGACCACGAACTCGAAAGGCCACTCCTCACCCTTGACCCATTGGCCGCCGACTACGGGGTGTATAGCCACGTTCGGCACCGGACTTGTTTCCCCCACTCGAGCTTCCCGATCGGGACTTCCACCTTCAGCGTCTTCATGGCCTCAGCAACGGCGGCCTTGTCCAGCGGGTTGCCACTGGCCTTGAGCGCCTCGATCCCTGCGTCGAGCAAAGAGAGAGTGGCACCGACCTGGGAGAACCACTGCTTGCCAGTAGCTTCTTCGTAGCCATTGGCAAGCTCCTGTGACGTTAGGTTGGTCACCGGCGATGCGTAGGGGTAAACGGGTGACCAGTAAAACACGCTTGCCAGGCCCACCCCAATACTCCCTAGGGCTTCGAGCTCGGCGGCGAATTGGCACGCTTTTCCTATCTGGGCGATCTTGGGCTTGTATCCTTGCTGCACCGCCTGACGCCAGAAGGTAGCGAAGTCGGGTGACTGTGGGAGACCGGTGAAAACCTCGCACCCCTCGGCCTTAAACTCGGCGATCAAGAAGGAGTAGTCGTTCGAACCGTTTTGGTACGGACCGGGATCGACGATGGTATACCCCCCCTTTTCGAGCATCGGGGCGAACCCAGCGCGCATTGCGTTCCCGTCGGCATCGTTAGCAAACATAACGCCGACCTTCTTGTTGGTCTCGAGCTGGGACCATAGGCTCAAGTAAGCATCGGCCAGTAGCGTGACACCAGCGGACATGTGGTACGTCCACTTGAACGGCGAAGGCTCGCCCGGCTTCGCGCCGCGACCGAAATACCATGACTCCCAAGGAGTGACCGCCGACATGCACGGGACGCCCGCGGCCTCGCTCGCGTCAGCGACCGGATTGACCGTCTCCGGGGTCGACGTGGCCAACATCAAGTCGACCCTGTCGCTGTTGATCAACTCTTGCGCCACCGAGGCTCCCACCGCAGGGTTCGTCTGTCCGTCCCTGTCGATGATCTCAACCGCATACGTCTTGCCGCCGACCTCCAGGCCGGAGGCTAGTTTGGAGCGCACGAGATCGAGAATATACCCGTCCGCCTGTCCGAACCCGGCCGCCGGCCCTGTGCGCGGGCTGACGAAGCCGACCTTGATAGTTCCTGCCGTCGCGACGGTGGTGGTTGTTGCACCCGCCGTGCTGGTCGTGGCGCCGGCCGTGGTCGTGGTTCCTGAGCCCCCGCCGCAGGCGCCGACCAGGCCAGGCACCATCAATACTCCCGCGCCGACCCCTGCCCGCTTCAGCAACTCCCGCCTTGTGAGGCGAACCCCCACGAACTTATCGATCTCATCACTCATGGCCCCCCGATACTAGACTGCCAAGAACTTATGCAAAGTATCATTCCGGTCGCGATAGTGTTTCCTATGATTATCTCTTCTGCAACTAGATACGCATCGTCGCCCCTCCCTTGCGACGAGCGCCTCGCCGTCCTGAACGGCCCGATCAGCTCAAAGCAGCCCGGAAGGCATCCTCGTAAAGGTCGACGATATTCGTCCTCCCAGGCGCGACCCACTCCGCAAAGATCCAGAGCTTCTCTATCTTGAGCTCGTCTTCTTCGTCCTTCGTGAGCTTGTAGTGAGCGGTGAACTCCTGCTCCACGACCTCACCACTGCTCTTGATCTCGAACGTCGCCTTCAGCAGGACCGCGAACAGCCCCTGGTTCTCATCGATGGCGCAGTGCTGGGGTATCAACGTCTCCTGTATGTGCGGGTGAGCGCACGAGATCTTGAGGAACTGCTCGCGGTTCACCACCATGACAATTGGAAAGTACGTGGTGACCGCGATGTCAGGAGAGTAGAACCTGAACATGTCGCTGCAATGATCGGGGTCTTGGGCGACCGTGCTGTATGACTTGAAATACCCACGCTGGTCGTCGAGAAAGAAATCCTTCATTGCCTGACGGTCGAATTCCATGATCACTCCCCCTTAAAGATCAAAGTCCGAGGTATTCCACCGCATTCTCACCTGCGATGCGGCCCGAGTTCACGGCGAAGCCCAAAGAGCCACCGGTGGTGATCACCTCGTACGACTCTCCATAGATGCCACCGGCGGCATTGCCGACCGCATAGAGACCGGGGATCACACCAAAGCCTTCGTCGACCACCTGGGTCTTGTGGTCGATCTTGATGCCACCAAGCGTGGTGAAGACGTGGAAAGTCGACTTGATCGCGTAGAAGGTCGGCTTCCTCACGGGCCTCAGGTAGCGGGTGTCCTTCGCGAAGAGAGAATCGGCGTTCCGGTCGAAGCATTCGTTGGACTGGGCGATGGTAGCCTCGAGAGCCTTGCGGTCAACGCCCATCTTGGCGGCCAGACCCGCTGTCGTGTCGTCGATGAACGCCTTCCCTTCTGCGACTCCGCGTTCGATGTTCGCGGGCAGATCGGTGATCTTCGTACCAACCGGGACGAACTCGCCTAGCCCATAGCAGATACCCTGTTCGATCATGAAGTTCTTGGTGTCCTCGTCGAAAACGGAAAAGAGAACACCGTCCTTCTGGCTTGCCAGCGCGTTCCCCGAGTATGGGAACCTATACATGACCGATTCGTCGCAGAAGCGCTCGCCTTCGAGATTGACCCACAGAAAGGGCTGGGCGCCCGCCGCCCAGAGCTGTGAGACGGGGCTTTCTCCGGGAACCGCGGCGATAGACATTAGGACGCCCTCTCCCGAACGTGCGGCACCCAAGGACCACGCCAACTCGAGGAGCTCGCCCTGCTGGTCCAGGTCGACGACCGGGTCTGCAAAAGCGCCCACGTTGGTGTGTTCCTCCATCATCTTCCTGTTGCTCGCGAAACCCCCTGCCGCGATGATCACCGCTTTGGCGAGAACCTGGACTCCCTCCCCCTTCTTGCGCGTCCCCACCGCGATGTACTTGTCACCCTCCGCGTCGTGGACCAACTCGGTCACCGGGGTGCCCAGGTAGGCCTCTATGCCGGCCGCCTTGACCTGTTCGAACAGGGTATCGACCAGAGCATGGCCCCCACCTTCCATGAGATGCCATGTGCGCGGGCCATCGGGGAACAGTGCGGCGGGCTCGGTGAACGTGACGCCAAGCTGCTGAAGCCAGTCGATGGTGTCGGCCGACTTGTCCACGTAGGCTCTGACCAAGCGGCCGTTCGCATACCAGTGGGTGTTGTCCATGTGGGTCCGGAAAGCCTGATCACGAGTGATCCCGATGCTCTTCCGGATCTGTAGGGCACTCTCCGCCGCGAACAAGCCCTCGGCGAACCTCGACGTACCACCGTGGGTTGCCATCTTCTCGATCATCAGAATGCGCGCGCCGCCATGCCGAGCGGTCAGGGCTGCCGCCATGCCGGCAGAGCCGGCCCCGATGACCAGAACGTCCGCTTCCAACGTTTCCATCGTCCGCCCCCCGTTGTTCCTTCCCCCGTCGTCGAAGCCCAGACTGCGCGGCAATCGGCCCGCCCCCTGCGACACCACCGCATCACCTCGAAAGAGCTACTCCACCGCCTCCCCCTTCCTCTGGATCCGCGCTTCTCCGGAGGCACGAAGCCCACCCTCCGCTGGTGCAACAACCCCGAATCGACTGCCAGCTAGTGCCGCTAGCAACCCTACCGAACGACGGATAAGATGTCAAGTACAACTTTCGTACATGCAACTGTTGTGAATGCAACCTTCTGGAGTGTGAATTCTGCGCCGGAGGTCTAGAATTCGATTCCCTGTCGAGAAGTGATTCCCGAGCTGAAGGGATGCTTGATCTCGTTCATCTCGGTCACCAGATCGGCCAGGCGCAGGATCCGCTCGGGCACGTAGCGTCCGGTCAGAATCAACTCCACGCCCGCGGGCTTGGCTAAAACCAGGCAAGCGACCTGGTCCACGGGCAACAGGCCCCAGGCTGCCGCCACGTTGATCTCATCGAGAACCACGACATCGTATCCGCCGCTGTGAAGTACCTCGGTGCACTCCTGCAGGCCCACCTGGGCCAACGCGCGATCCTCGGCCGTGACATCTTCGGGATGCGTCCAGCGCTGGGCCCCGAACTGCCTGATCGTCACGCTGGGGAGTTGCACCAAGGCACTCAGCTCGCCGTAGGGTACGCCCTTCATGAATTGGCCGAAATAGACCCGGAGGCCGTGCCCCGCCGCCCTCAGGGCCAACCCGAGGGCGGCGGTCGTCTTACCCTTGCCGTTGCCGGTGTAGATCTGCACCAGCCCTTTGGCGAACGGCCTTGCGTCCAGTCCGACACCGGCTGAGTGCTCGGTCACGCCGGTCATCGGCCGCATCGCCACATTAGCGGTGATACAAGGAGGACAGCATGTGGTCCAAAATCATGTCGGCGGCGTCTTTCCTCTTCACTATCTTCGCGGGTCTGGCCTGTAGCAAGACGATGTTTTCCGGAGCTTCCAGATCGTCGTCGATCGCCCACTCGAGGTCCTGAGGTGTGTTGTCGAAATGGGCCTCGAGAATCTTCGCCAGTCTCCCGATCTCAATCGCTTCCTCGTCGGTCAGGCAGAAAGCCGCGGCCTTTTCGGGGGAGAGGTCTTCTTCGTGCGTCCCCATCGCTGAACAAGATACGACTTTCGCTTTCGCCCCCAACACCTTCTCGTGTACGACGAGCCCCTCCTTCTCGAGAACGAACCGGTCAGGGGTGCTCTCCCCCGAGACAACGCTCTCGCCTAGGCCCCAGTTGGCTTCTACGATGATCCGGGAAGGATCACCCGTGTTCGGGTCGGCCGTGAAGGCGATCCCCGCAACCCGGGCGTTGACCATCTTGAGGACGCAGACACTTATGGGGTTCCTCGCGCTCGGTCCCCCGTCGCGCAGCGAAGCGCTTAGGGAGCGGACGTTGAATGAGCTGGACCAGACCCGCTTGATCTTCTCGAGGAGGTCGGTCTCGCCTCGTACGTTCAGGTAGGATTCGTATTGGCCAGGACGGCTTTGGGCCCCGGCGGACCTCGTAGCGACAGCCACGTCGGCTATCCCAGCCGTCTCGCACATCCGCCGGTAGTACGAGAGGATGACGGCGCCCATCTCTTGCGGCATAGGCCTCGACTCCAAGATCTGGCGCAGGTTGTCGCTCATCTCGCTGAGACGTCCGAAATCGGTAGCGGCGCCGCCGCTGTGCTCGAGGCACCGCCTGAGCTCTCCCAACGCGCCCGTTTCGTCCAGGAACCTTTCGTACGCCGCCATGGAGAGCGCGAAACCGGGGGGTACAGGCGCCCCGATCTTGGTCATCTCACCGAGGTTCGCGCTCTTTCTGCCTACCAGTTCATTATGTTCCTGGCCCAGTTCATCGAGCCAGAAAACCCACTTCTCTTGCACCTCACTACCCCCTATTCGAATCGCGTCAGTGCCACCGAGCCCCCGCTTCCGTCTCGGCGCAACTTAGCAGGCCGCTGAAATACCCCGGTTGGAGCCCCTCCGATGTGCTCCGTTGCTCGGCTGCTTGACCCACGAACGGTCGGTTCTCGGATTGCCCGGGCGAAGACCGGGATTATGCCCCCTGGAGAGGCCGATTCCCCGCCCCTTTTTCCCTATCTGGCGATGCACTCCGGAAGCAGCGATCTCATTCTCACCAGGTTGTAGGCGGCGGCCGTGAACTGGAAGATCCATCGGGCCTTGGCCCGCCCGCGGTGCCGGAGCTTGTGAAGCAGTCCGACTGTCTTCATCCAGCCGAAGGCCTCCTGCACCAGATTGCGCTTCTTCTGGCTGAGGGCGTATCCCTCCCACCGTGTCGTGCGGCCATCGATGGCCGAGTACTTCTCTTTGCGAGCCACATGCGGGGTAACAACGTTAGTCCGTAGTTCGCCCACGAAGTCCTTGGTGTCGTAGTTCTTGTCGGCTGCGACAGTGAACCGGCCCTTGGTCTTTTTGCGCTCCTCCTTCACCAGCTCAAGACCCATCTCCCGCTCGGCGGTACCGGTGGCCCGGGAGAGATCGGCCTGGACGATGAGACCGTGGCGGTTCTCGGTGAGGAGATGGCCGGCATAAGCGAGCCGGGCCGCTTCTCCGGGAGAGTGTTTGGCAAGAAGAGCTTCCGGATCGGTGGTGGAAGCGTGGGTGTCATTCCGGCGCCGCTCGCCGTGGAAATCCACACTCGGGTTGCGGTCGCGGCCTGCGCTTTCCGAGACTGGCTCGGCGGGGCTCGGGTCCTCCCCTGCACCCGGGTCATCTTTGCCTGGCCCCCGGCCGCCCTCCTGGCCCTCGGCCAATTCCTGTTTGGGCCGGAAGCTCTTGAGGGAGGCCGCCGCTTCCACCAAGGTGCCGTCCAGGCTGAAGTGCTCCCGGGAAAGGAGTTTCCCCGCCTGGGCCTGCTTCCTCACCTCCAGGAAGAAGGCCTCGGCCACCTCGCCCTCAAGCAGGCGCTCCCGGTTTTGGGTGAAGGTGGTGGGATGCCAGACGGGCTCGTTTAGATCGAGGCCCACAAACCAGCGAAAGAGCAGGTGATACTCGAGGTGTTCGCAGAGCTTGCGCTCCGAAGGGATGGCGTAGAGCACCTGAATAAGCAGGGCTCGCAGAAGGTACTCGGGCGGGATGGAGGGGCGGCCGGCTTCACAGTAGATCTTGTCAAAGAGGGGGGAGAGACCGCAAAGCGCCTTATCGGTCATCTTGCGGATGGCCCGCAAGGGGTGATCTTTGGGGATGCGCTCCTCCAAGGGACCCAAGAATACAAACGACGGCTGCCTTGCCTCTTCTCCCCGCATCCCAACCCCCTCGCTTTATGCCAGTTTGCAGGGTAAACACTACCAAAAAGGGGCGCAAAAAGATAGGAAGTTGAGGCAATCGGAGGGCTAGGCGGGGGACTTTTTCAGCAGCCTGTTAGGCCACATACCTCAGAGATGCCTTCATCATTTCCACGACCCGCTCAACCGTGACCTGGGGATCATCCGCCGGCGTGAATCTGGCCTTCACGGCCAGAGCATGCAGCTCTTTGATCGCGTCCACCATGCCCCGGGTCAGATCAAGATAGATGTCCGCCGCCGCCGTGCTCCGCCCGGCCGCCGCAAGAACAGCCTGGGCAGCCTTGGCAGCACTCATGAGCGCAGTGCCGATGCCCTCGCCGGTGGGCAACTGGAAACCCGCCGCGTCACCTACCAGCACAACGTTCCCCACGGCCGGGACGAATTTCCGCGAGAACAGCTGCTCGTACAGTTTCGCTTCGACCGTACCGTCGAGCCTAAGCGGCACGGTCTTGGGATCGAAGCCGTATTGCCGAGCCAGATAGGGTTTGACCACCTTTTCCTTTAGCGCGCTGGTTTCGCCGAGTTTGCCCGAGACTTCCAGAAGGAAATACGGCCCCTTGAAGTTGATGATGAACCAGTATTTCAGAACGGCGTCGTAGAATGTGTGGATGTAGGCGTCTTCCAGAGGAAACGCCATGTGATAGCATTCGCGGATCTCCTGATTGTACGGCACTTTCAGGCCCGGGAACAACGACTTCCTCACGGCCGACTTGGCTCCGTCCGCCCCGATCACGAACCTGGCCTTCAGGTCTTGCGTACTGCCGTCTCTCCTCTTGTGCACCCTGACGCAGCAGCCGTCGCTCGCCTGCGATACGTCGATGGCCCTCGTCGAGTCCGAGATCGCCGCCCCCTGCTTCTGCGCCGCCTGGACCATCCAGAAATCCAGGTCTTTCCGCCAGGTGATTGGCATCCTTTGCTCGATGACGCTCCGTTCGGCACCCTGCACGTACACCGCCTGGCCGCGCAGGTATCGGGGAGGAACCATGACGGTCTGCGGCAACTCGCCGAAGATCTCGCGGGTGAGCGCTTGAGCCGTGTCGCCGAAAAGGACCCCCGAGCACACCTTGTCTCTGGGCAAGGCCCGTGTCTCGAGCAGAAGGGTACACAACCCCCCTTGAGCGCAGAGCTTCGCGGCCGCCGCGCCACCCGGTCCGCCCCCGACAACAATTACGTCCCACATGCGTACCCCCCGTTCTCGTCAGGCCCTGACGTCCACCTTCATCAACTCCGCCAGGCCACCCGCCAGGGCCCGGGCGAATGCCGGCTCCTCCAAGTGAGCGTCAACTTCGACCACCTCGATCTCACCCTTCAGGAGACTCCTGAGCTCGCGCACGAGTATCTGATCCTCCTCCGGAGAGAAGAGGACACCGCCCGGGGGGTCGAAGCCCGACCATCCCTTCGACGGGATGTAGAACCTCACCGGCCCGGTGGCCTTGTTGAGCTTTTCGGCGATGGTCCTCGCGGTCAGCAGCAGCTCCTCGGGGCTGAGCCGGGTCCCCATCCTCAGGTCGTCTATCCTGAGCATCCGCGGGCGAGAGGAGTACTTCTCCGAGTTCTTCCGCGTGGGGCCGGCGCCGGTCATGTTCAACCCACACGGAGCCAGTACCTGGGGTATGCCTCGAAGGCCGGCCATTTCCAGTCGCTTGGGTCCACCGGGCCTGTTGCCCTCGAAAAGCTCGTCGCTGACCCCCACCAATGCGATGTCGACGACGCCGTCAAAGAAACCCTGCTCCAAAAGGTCCTCCATGGCCCTGTCGCTGATGCCCTGAGCGTGAAAGTTGACCACGTCGAACCCATCTTCCTCGAGCAGTTCCCGAACAAGGCTGGCGCACCGCTCCGAGCTACCGTCTTCCGTCATAGCGATGAGGGGTCTCTCTCCGCCTGCGAGAAGGGTCGCGAGAGAACCGGACGCGTTCTCGCTCATGCCACATATGGCCCCCACCGCGCGGCGCAGAACGTTCTTGACCAGACCGTTCAATCCGACGACGTCCACGATAGTGTTCATCATGGTGATGTCGCTGGTGCCGAACCACTTTCCGGCGTATGCCTGCATGCCGGCTGCGGACGACACGATGAGCTTCGGAACACCGAAAGGCAGAACGTGCATCACGGCCGATCCCACCGTCGCCGCGCTTGCGCCGCCCAGGGCCATGATCCCGTCGAGCTTGCCGTCATCCAACAGTCTCCGGACCTGGCTGCTGGCACCCGCGATGACCAGAGAGGTGATCTTCTGCCGGTCCTTTAGGCTGCGGATCTCCTGAACCGTCGTTCCGGCGCCTCTGGCTACGTCCTCGAAGGAGATCTCCGGCACGATGCCGGCGCAACCCTCCCTGGTGCTCGTATCGATTAGAATCGCCCGGCAGCCAAGGGCCTCGATCTGCTGCCTGACGAAGGCAAGCTGTTCTCCTTTTGTGTCCAGAGTCCCCAGAACCGCGATGGTCTTCACGCCAACTTCCCCCCCGGAGTGCCCGTGACGTCCGCCCGCAAACGATCGACTATGGCGGGGTACGCGCGCCCGATGGACTCCTCGAGCTCCCTGATCACCGTGCCTACATATGCCGGGTCGTTGTGAACGAACTCGAAGTAGGTATCGTCATGGGGAAACGTGGAGGTCTTTTCCCAATAGAACTCCGTCCCCGCCTCGAGAAAATCCTGCAGCACGAAGAGTTTTCCCTCGAGTTCTCGGTGGGCGCCGACGAGATCCCTCCGTATTTCCGGCAGCATGCAGATCACGAGGTCGCTGGACGTAAGGAGGTCCAGGTCGGCTTCCCTCGACCTGTAGCCGGAGATGTCGATGCCACGCTCCAGCAATGCGGTCCGCGTGGCTCCCGGCATCTCCCGGCCAAACGGAGGGTCAGGTATCGCCAAGCCCAACTCGCGAAACCAGGCTCGCACACCCTGGCCGACGAAACCGGCCGACAGCACCTCGATCCCTTCGACTTCGGCCGTGCCGTCGGCGGCAAGCAACTGCTCAAACATGCTCTCCGCCACAACGCTCCTCTGTAGGTTGAACAAGCACACGAAGAGAACCCTCTTCGGATTGTTCGTCACCTCTGCGCCCCCTTCCGCCGGTATCACCGGCACTCCCCGGCGTCTAGCGTGCGGACACTCCGCCATCGACCACATGCACTTGGCCCGTCACGTAGCTCGAAGCGCCGGAAGCGAGAAAGAGCAAGAGGCCGCGTAGCTCAGCGATGTCTCCGGTTCGCCGCATCGGTATCACTTGGTCGCGTCTCCTTCTGAGGGCTTCGGCGGCGCTTGGGGCTTCGGCCACCCTGCGTTCCCGTCCCAGGTTCGTCCCGCCGAACCAGCCGGGTGCGATAGCGTTCACCCTGATGCCATCCTCCGCGTACTCGAGAGCAGCCTGCTTGGTGAGTCCGATGACGCCGTGCTTGGCGGCCACGTAGTTCGCGCGCGGCATCAGCGCCGGCTCGACCCCTCGGATCCCCGCAACCGAAGCTATGTTGATGATAGTCCCGCCGCGTTGTTCTACCATCACACGCAACTCCTCGCGCATACACAGGAAGACGCCGGTCAGGTCGATCGCGATCAGACGATTCCAGTCATCGAGCGAGATCTCGTGAAACCGGCTCGGCTTGGTGACGATGCCTGCGTTGTTCACAGCTAGGTCGAGCCTGCCGAAGACCGACACCACGTCGTCAACCATCGCCCGCACAGCCTGCGGCGCAGACACGTCAGCCACCGTTGCCACAGCCCGCCGGCCCACCAGCTTCACGAGTCGCACGGTCTCATGCAGAGAGTCTGCGTCGACGTCCGAACAAACAACGTGTGCGCCCGCCTCGGCTAGGATCTGGGAGAAGAACCTCCCGAACCCGTTGGCCGCACCCGTCACCAGCGCGATCTTTCCACTCAGGTCGAAGAGCCCCCCAGGCTCAGCAACGGTCATGTGCTCCCCCTGATCATGGACTGCACCAAAATCCCCCGCGCAAAAGGAAGTTGACCAGTGCTAGTAGGACCGTCCCGCCTCTTCCCAGTGCTTCTTGAGATCGAAGTCGCCGGCTATGACCTTGTAGGCATTGTAACCGCAGGAACCCCTGATGCCGCCGCCCACGTGGGTGGCCGCCGAGCAGATATACAGGTTGCTCACCGGTGTCTTGTAGCCGGCAAGCTCGGGGATAGGTCGGAACCGCCCCATCTGGCTGGGGATCATGGCCCCGACGGAGACGCAGCTGTCGACCATGTTCAGGTTGCGTGCGACGGTCTCCTCGCAGGTATCGAAGTAGCTGGCGATGACATTGTCTTCCGTCATGTTGGGGCAATAGATCTGGTACTGGCGCACCAGCTCTTTGGGATACTCGCGCCGGAACTCACCCCATTTCTCCTTGGAGAAGAACCTGCGGTTGCCTGTGTACTGCTCCACCTGGAGCAGGTGCTTGCCGGCAGGCGCGCGAGTGCCGTCCCATATCGTATCGGGTCCGGCGTACCAGCAGAGCTTGTTCGGGATACCCATGGTGAAGCACTCAAGCTTCTGAACCTCGGCCAGATAGAAGGGATCCTTGGGGCCTATGAGCGTGCGAGGCATGGCGGCACAGTCGGGGTTGAAGGCCTCAGCGTAGTAGTTCGGCAGCTCATGCACCGCCAGCGTTCCCCAGAAGGCGGCGCTCATCCTGTCGTACCGGATGTTTTTGACCTTGCGCGCCAGCTTGTGGTCGAAGTGGTCCTCTCCGACGAAGCGCAGCATGGTCTGAGTCGCATCTACATCGCTGACCACCAGCTGCCGGGCTCCGACTATCGTTCCGTCCATCAGCCGAACGCCCGTGGCCTTTCCGTTCTCGACCAGGACCTTGTCCACCTCCGACCCTACGAAGAACTTCCCGCCCCGTTCCGTGAAGGCCTTCTGCAGGGCGTGGGCAACGATATGGCTGCCGCCCCTCACCGTCGCGTGCGGGTGGAAATTCAGGCCCAGGATCACCGTGTGCACCAGATTAAACAGGCCCATCACGTCTTCCGGCCAGTTGCCCGTGCTCGTCTGGATCGCCCGCATGAAGTAACACTGCATCTCGGGGCTTTCGAAAAGCTCCAAGATGAACTCCGTGCCCGTCATAACCGACCAGCGGGGCTCAATGCCCAAGACCGGATCGTCGAGCAGCTCCTCCAAGGCGTCCTTCGTGCCCCACGGCGGCGGCGGGTTGAACATGTACGTGCGATAGGCGTCCAGCCACCGCCTCTCCACTCGCTCAACCAGGTCGGCCACGGTCTCCGCATCGCGCTCGGAGAATCTTGAGATCTCCCTCAGGGTCTTGTCGAGATTCGCCGACGAACGCTCGGTCCTTCCCGTCTTGCCGTCGACCACCTCGTGCACCGGATACGTCACCAGACACGTCTCGTCGTCGAAGATCATGCCTTGCCCCGCCTTGGGAAACACGTGGCTCAGTCCGTAGTCTCCCAAGTTGAAATCCCGAAAGCAGGGCGTCGAGTAGAAACGCACGTTCGTAGCGCAGGTATTGGTGACAAACCCGGGGAGAGGCACCTCGTCCCCGCACAGGCCTCCCCCGATCTCCATGTTCCTTTCGAGAATGACGGTCTGCATTCCCGCATCCTGCAGGTAGAGAGCCGAGAGAAGACCGTTCGCCCCCCGCCGATCACTATCGCGTCGTAACTAGCGTCTGGCATCGTCTTCACTCCTGATTGATGACGGTTCGTGTCTCTCCGGGAAAAAAACAGACCCTTACACTGCGTTGCCCCTGACCAACATCGAGAAGAAGGTCCACATCACCGATGGTTTCAACACCATGGGGAGGATCTGGCGGACATCCTGACCCCCCATGGTTACCGAGATCTTCCAGTGCACCGGAGCGCTCGATTCGATAGCCATCAGCATCGAGTTCGGCTCGCCGTCGGGGGCGAGTTTCGTGAAACTCGCGGTCAACGTGGTCTTGCCCAGACCTGTGGACTTGACTTTCATCGGAGACCTCCTGGGCTCGGTTCCTACAGAGTCCCTTTTTCGCGAGCCTTCGTGATCAGCTCTGGTTCGCTCCACCACTTCTCGATACCTAGCTCTTCCGCGATAGTGTTCGCCGCGTTGTATCCGGCACCGAAGATCACCATCCCGCCGGGAAACGTGCTGGCGCCGCACACGAAGAGGCGCTCAATCGGGGTCGAATTCGAGGAGCACTCCTCGTTCGGTCTGAGGGAGCCCATCTGGAAGGGGATGTAGGCCCCTTGCTTGAACGAGCCCTCGACCATGTTCCGGAACTTGTTCTCGATGTCGAGAGGCGTGGAGATGTACCGCCACACGATGTTGTCGGTCGTCAGGTTCGGCACGTACCTTCGCAGGGTTTCCACGCACTCGTCGGCCTGCTGTTCCCTGATCCTGTACCAGTTCTCCGACCCCCGTCGACCAGCCGGTACGGGGCATGCTGAGAGATGAGAGCCGTGTGTTTGCCCGGCGGAGCCTGGCGAGGATCGTGCACGGTCGGGAAACAGGCGTTGAAACCACCGCCAGGAAGCAGTTCGCCCGCGTACACGGCGTCGAAGTGCCGTACCACGTCGGCCTCTGACTCATAGCCCATGATGTACACGAGTGCGTCGTCGATCTCCGGAGCGCTCTCCGCCGCCTTCAGATGCGGCCGCCTCTCGAGGGCCAGGTGCACCCCCAGCAAGCTCATCTTCTCCCACTGCCAATCCTTGACCCGCTGCAAGAAGTAGGGATCGAGGAGATCCCGGCCCCCCTGCTCTTCGCCCACGTATTCCAGGAACGTCTGATGCGGATCGAGACTGCTGGCGACGAACTGCGTGGCACGGATGACGGTGCCGTCGTCGAGTTCGACTCCGGTGGCCACCCCGTCCTCCACGACGATCCGCTTCAGGATCTGCCCGCCTAGGACCATCCCTCCGTTCTCGGCGATGACCTTGCCGAGAACATGGGCCAGATTGTGAGAGCCGCCGATGCTCAGCCGATAGTTGGTGGCCCGGTTGAGGAACAGCGGCACGAGATAGCCAAGGCCCTCCAAGTCGTAGTCCAGGCCCCAGAAGCACGCGGCGAAGAGCATGAGGGCCTTGACCCGTTCGTGCGCGAAGAGGTCGCCCACGATCTCCCGCGGAGTCATTCCCGCCAAAGCGTTGATCTCACGTCCGGCTTGGGTCTCCATCATCCTAGCCACCCCGTCGAGGATGGAGTGGGGCTTGACGTAGGTGCTGGGGGCGATGAAGTCGTCCATGTAGGTCTGAAAACGAGCGGACATGTCTCGGTAGGCATCCGCGTCTTTCGGGGAGAACCTTGCTATCGACTCGCACGTGCGTTCCACGTCGGGGTAGAGGCAGATGCTGCTCCCGTCCAAGAACGGCATGACCATGTTGGGCGAAGGGCGCACGAAGCGGAGCCCGTAGGCTTCGAGACCGAGATCGCTGAAGATGGGGGCGTAGTCCACCATCATGTGGTAGATGGCATGCGTGTTATGCACGAACCCGGGGTGCGTGACTCTCTCTGTGCACAGGCCGCCCCCATCTCGTACCGTCTCTCGACGACCAGAACCTTGAGCCCGGCTTTGGCCATGTACGCGGCGACAGTCAGCCCATTCGGGCCCCCGCCGATAACGATGCCGTCGTATTCTGCCACCTCTATAACCCCCTCTTCCCCCATGTGCTGTTCGTCGGATGCACCGGCAGAACGTCCTATCTCCTTACTATGTCTCGCACCTTCTCGGCGTCGGGCCAGGAGCCGTAGTGTTTCAAGGCCTGAGCCGTCGGCCTCTTCTCGAGCCACTCCGCCTCGAACTCGTCGTAGGACCGGCCTCTGCGAAGCCGGTCTTTTCTCTCCTCGTCGCGCTTCTCGGCCGTCTTCTCCAGATCGACCTCAAAAGTGGCGCCGTCGAAGACGATGCAGAAGACGTCCTGCGCCACTTCAGGAGAGACGATGCCCCGCCTCATGTCTTCGGCCAGGGCCTCCGGATCTCGCTCCAAAACGTCACCGTATCCGGAGCCCCCGCCATTCAGGTGGATCACGACATCGCCCTCGCGGACACGGTGTAGAGGTCGCCTGTTGTGGGAGAACTTGTAGGTGCCATCGATAGTCCGCTCGGTAACAAGCTGGTGGATGTCCGAGGGCAGGTCGGCCTCGCCATCCCGCATCTGCTCGAAAAGTCGGCTGTTCTCGACCTCGATGCCGATCTTCACGCCCGACGGGTAGCCCCCGAAGATGCCCTGGCACATGCGCATGCGACTTTCCCGACCCCCGCTGGAGAAAGAGATCTCGGGCGTCCCGTGGACCACGTAGGCCGATACCACCCCGGAGCCTCCCCGGAACTTGCCGAAGCCGCAACTGTCGCGGCGATGGTTCTGAAACAACGTCAACAGCGGGAGCTGACTCTCCGAGTCTTCGGCGTCGTATCCGCGGGAGGCCGGCGCATACACGAACGAGTTGCTGTCCGTGCCATCCATGTCCGTCCGCGCGCCCTGTCCTTCTGTGTTGAAGGGATAGCTCAGGATGTCCGACACGGCGATGCCCTCTTGATTCAGCCCCACGATGTTCATGGAAGACCCGCCCCCGCTTCCGCCCAAGATGAGCTCGCGGTGCTCGCTGTCGAAGGCCATCTTGGCAAACAGCTCGTATAGCGCGGCGACCACCAACGCAAGTAGCGACGGGGCGCGCGACACGGGGGCCATCGGCCCAGCGCTGAACATGGTTCCCGCGGGCAGGACCCAGTCGAGAGGCGCAAAAGCCCCGCTCGAGACCGGAAGGTCGTGAAACACGTGGCTGAACAGGAACTGTGCTCCTGTAGCCACCACGTGGTGCGGCATGGCCAGGTCCGCGCCGGCATCGTGCTCGGGCGAAGTCCCCGTGAAGTCGAACTCTATGCGGTCGCCCTTCTTCCGCATCTCGACGAAGCAGCGCAGCAGGCCTTCCTCGGACCCGACGTGATCCTGAAATGCGAGCGCCCTGTAGGTTCCGTCGTTCCAGCTCCGCGTACGCGCTCGAACGGCCTTCTCACTCTCCGTGATGACGGAGCGGAAGAGGCCCTTGATGAACGGGTTCCCCTTCTCCTTGGCCAACTCGGAAACCCTCAGCTCCAGGCGCTGGCACGCTGCGGCCCGCGCCCGGATGTCGTTCATCTGCACCCTCGGGGATCTCGCCATGTAGTTGAAGAGCATCTCGACGAGGTCGTCCCTCAGCTGGTAGTTCTCGCCGAACTTGATGGGCGTGATCTTCACACCCTCGTAGAACCTGTTGGCCGCCCGGAGCACCATGCCCCCCGGCTCCGTAGCGCCCGTCTCAGACTGGTGGACGCAAGCGAGCACCCACGCCACCAGTTCGCCGTCGTTGAACACCGGCATGAACGCCGTCTGATCGGGGCCGTGCATGGATCCATAGAGGGGTTCGTTGAAGTAGAAGATGTCTCCCGGCTTGGCCCCCACCGTCGGGTTGTCCAGCCAGTTCTGTACGGTGAACTTCACCGGCAGCTGCGAGATGACCGCCTGGGCGTACGTGCCCGTGCTGGCCGCGACCATGTCTCCCGACGCCGTGCAGATGGCCACGACCAGGTCACCGGTACGCAGCATCGCCGACACGCCGATGCGCATAAAGATCTCTTTGGCCTCGGCGATGATCTCGTCGATCTTGCTGCCGTAGACCTCGAGGTCGCCGGGCTCGAGCAGCTCCATGCACGCCGTCTCGTCATCCGTGGCGGGGCCCGGCTTGATCCAGTCCAACAGCTGTTCGTAGCTCGGCCGCATGAACGTTGCCCCCTAAGTCCTCTCGATCACAAGGTTCAGATACTCGTCCACCGTGAGCCGGGCGCTCGGTGGTACGACAAGCGTCGTGCTTTCGGCCTCGACGATCGCAGGGCCCTGGAATGCGTTTCCGCATTCGAGGAGGCGCTGGTCGTAGACCGGGGTCTCCCTGAATCCCTTGTGCTCCTCCCAAAACGCTTCTCGCGAGCCTTTGATGGCACGAGTCGCGTCCATACGGGCGAAGGGATAGCGCGGGAACTCGAATTTCTCCTGAGGGATGGTGATGTGCAGGACGCAACTCGTGACCTCCACGCCGCCCTCGGGGTACATGGCGATCGCTCCATAGACGTCGCTGTACTCGCGTGCGAACTCCTCGAACACCGCCTGCACATCGCATTCATCTCTCAACATGAGCTTCGGGGACGAGATCCGGAGCACGTGCACCTGTCCCCCGAACTTCATGTCCAGCTCGAGCGACACCACCGCGTCCTCGGGGCTGAAGCCCTCGCCTACGACGTCCAACAGGGCCTTCTGTCTGAGCGCCTCGACCACGTCGTTGAACTCCGCGTAGTCCCGCAGATGCTCCTTGGTCTCCGGAGTCAGAAGGGTGATCCTGCGCGACCGCTCGTACAGGTGGACGATGTCCATGGTGGCCGATCCCATCGCGCAGAAGGCAGGCGAGAACGGGAAGGTCACCACCTTCTTCACTCCGGCGGGAAACGAATAGCCGCAGCAGTGAGTCGGACCCGCCCCGCCCGCGGAAAAGACCACGAAGTCCTTTGGATCGTATCCACGGAGTGCGGTTTCCTTGAAAATAGTGTTGGCCATGTTGGCGTCGGCAACCCGCTTGATGAGCGCCGCGGCCTGCACCACATCCAGACCCAGCGGGTCGGCGATCCTGTTCTTGATCGCCTCGATGGTCTTGTCCTTGCGCAGCTTCATCCGCCCGCCGTGGTAGTACTCCGGGTCGAGGTAGCCCAGAACGATGTCGGCGTCGGTGACCGTCGGTTCGGTGCCGCCGCGGTCGTAGGCCACAGGGCCCGGCTCCGAGCGAGCGCTCTGGGGCCCCACTTCGAGCCGATTGCTGAGCGCCGGGTTCAGCCAGGCGATTGATCCCCCTCCGGCACCGATCGACTTGACTTGGAGCATGGTGACGTCCACCCACCAGTCACCTATGACGGGCTTGGACTCATACGAGCGGGTGGCCTCGCTGGCCACGATGCCGAGATCGAAGCTGGTGCCGCCCATGTCGGTGAGAACCACGTTCTGGTAACCCAGCACCTTGCTCAGATGGGCCGACCCCACCAACCCGGCGACTGGGCCGGCGCTGTACGAATTCAACGTCGTGGTCCTATGGAGCGAGGCCATGCCTCCCGTGTTATGCACCATCATGAGGGTCTTCTTGTAGCCTCTGCTGCTCAGGTCTTCGGTCATACCGGCGAGCTCCCGCCGCACGGGCTCGTGCAGGTACGCGTCGAGAATCGTCGTGACCGTGCGGGTGTACTCCCACTGCTTGGGACACACCTCGCTCGAGATGACCACAGGCATGGCGCTGCCGATGGAGGAACCCTGGAACTCCGCACGAATGATCTCGCGGATCCTCTGCTCGTGCGCGGGGTTCAGGTATGACCACAAGAGGCTGACGACGATCCCCTTGACCCCCTTGTTCACCAACCGCCACAACTTCTCCCGCACGTCGTCCTCGTCGAGGGGTCTCACCACGTGCCCCAGGCTGTCGATTCTCTCCTTCACCCCGACGGTCAGCGTGCGCGGGATGATGGGCTCCGGCTTTTGCACCCGGGAGACCTTCCTGATCTCCTTCACGGTGAGAACGTCCGACCAGCTGGAACCCTTGCCGATGGCGACGGTGTCTTCGAATCCCTCTGTGGTCATGAGACCCAGCGTTGGTCCGGCCTTTTCGATGAGCGCGTTGGTGGCGATAGTCGTGGAATATCTGTATACGTCGGTGCGCTCGAGCAGCTGTTCTCGAGTCATCCCGATCTTGGACGCGGCCTCTTCAACGGCGCAAAGGCACCCCTCAGAAAGCCGCTTGTGCGTGGTGAGTGCCTTGGCGACGACAGGCACGCCATCGACCACCACAAAGCAATCGGTGAACGTTCCCCCCGTGTCTAGATCGACCGTGATCATCATGTGGCTCCCGACTCGGTCGATGAGGCGGAGAGATACTTCTCTCGTAATGCGTCTATATCAAGCTCCAAGTCATACGTTATAGGGTGTCCCAAAGGCAACATCTCGTTTTCTACCATCACTCCGCAGCCAGGACAGTAGAACTCCACGATGGCTACCCAGTCACCACTGGGAGAGAAACTGTACTCTTCGTCCACTAGTGGAGGGAATATCTCCCCTGGATCTCGTTCGTATACTAGACAACCTCTCTTGTAGTTGTCCCTTGCCGATATCAGCTCCTGGCCGCATCGATTGCAGCACCACAGCTCCGCTTCAAGATCCACGTCGAGATACTCGGTTATCTGTCTCTTGGCCCCCATACCGCTGGCCCCTCGCTCCATCTCAGGCCAAAGCATGCGCGTCCAGTTCCTCTTCGGCCATGGGATTCTTCACCCGGGATATCGTGGCGCCAAAAAGTTCATCGACCGCGCATGTCATGCCGTCCGGAACAACACAGGTGTCGCCGCGACTCTGGATGACCGCCGGCCCCGTGACAACGTCGCCTGGCTTAAGGCTCTCTCGCCGGGATACACTGACGGTCGCAGGGACACCGTTCATGACCACCCGCCTCCACCCGACCGGCGCCGCGGTCACGTTCATGGCGTCCGGCTCCCCGGCGACGTCTCGGCCAAGTCCGGCCGTCTCGGCCGCGAGCGGCTCGCGCGAGGTCCCGGTGCCGGCTGCCCGCAGGAGGAACGAGCGGACCTCGAGCCCGGCTTGGGGACACCCGCGACCCCCTCCTCACCGCAGCGACCGCGGAGCTCTTCGACATCCCCCTGGCTATCAAGCGAGAGCGGAGCGGCGACCATCGCCGACGCCCCGTCGACACGCACCTCCAGCTCCAGCTCGAAAGACAGATCATCGGCCGAAAGGCCTTCACCGCGCATGCCACGGACGGCCCGTTCCTCCAACCCGCGCACCACGCCGCGGTACCATTCACGGTCGGCAGCGCTGCAGTCCCCGCCGAAGCATCTCTCGCCGTAGGCGACGTAGTCATATCGAACAGGGGCGAAAAGCGCGCCGAAAGCCCCCGACGCCCAACCCGCCGCGGGAGAGTAGACCTCCTTGACGCCAAGCTCTTGTGCCACATGGCAGCAGACCACGCCGCCGGCGCCGCCGAGGGCGAGCAGAGTGATATCGGCGGTGTCCGACCCTTGACGCGACACGGCCTCGCGGAGGGCCGACGCCATCGACCCGACCGCCTGGGTCACGGCAAGTTCGGCCGCGGCCTCAGCGCAGACCCCCATGGGACGAGCCACTCCCGACTCCATCGCCCTCCGGGCGCGCTCCGCGCCGCCACTCGCCACGCTCGGAGCAGCTTCGTCGGGATTCAGCAGTCCCAGCACGACGAAGGCGTCTGTCAGGGTAGGCGCATCATCGACCAGCCCGTAGCATGCAGGTGTCGCCCGTTTCGGGCCCAGCACCATCCGACCGTCCTCGACAGCAAGCACGGAATGCGATCCAAAGCCGAGGTTCTGGAATCCGGATTTGGCTGAGATCGGAGCGCTCGGTTCCGCCGGAGACCATGCCGAAAAAGCACCCTCCCCGGCCGTCGGATGGCCTATACGGGTGTCGCTCGCCCCCATGTCCAGGATCACCACCTCTTTCGAGTCTCGATGAGCGGCGATCTCGGCCGCGACGTAGCGGTCGGCCGCCAGATCGGAGCCCACGCACGCTATGGGGATCGTCTTGCACACACGCGCGCAACCGCCGGAGTCGTCGAGAACCCTCAGCACTCCGCGAAACCCGAGATTCCTCAGTACATCCTCGGCTTCGTACAGGAGCTTGGCCGTACCGGGAGCGCAATACGCGTTCAGGAGAGCGGAGCGAGTTCGCTGCCCGTCGTCGAGCGTCGTGCCGTGATCCACCGAGAGAACAACCGGAACCGCCCCCAGATAGTGGGGCGGATATTCGTGCTCGATCATCTCCCGAATCTTGGTTTCGTGCGCCGGGTTCAGCGGCGATCGTCGGAGGCTGACCACGATGGTCTCGGCCCCGCGCTGCAAAAGGCGTCGGACCGCTTCCCGCACCTCGTCCACCCGAGGCTCGCGCGTGGTCTTTCCGGTAGCGTCGACCTCCTCGTCCACGGACTCGATCATGTCCACGGGAATCCCAACGCCCGGCAGACCATCCGCGGAGATATGCCCGGAGAGCAGCTCTTCCTCCAGGCCCCTGGTCACCAGCAGGCCCATCTTCGGTCCCGAGCCCTCACGAAGCGCGCCGGCGCCCACGGCGGGTGTCGAAACGACAACGGAGTCGGTCTCGCGCAACATGTCCCGTGCCGAGGGATAGCCCAGCCGCCTGGATCCATCGTCCAGACACGACGTCAGGCCTGAGGCGAGTTCGCCCGCGTTGTGAGCCGCGCGGGCGGCGGCCGACCACGCCCCGCCCACGAACACCCCGCTGATGGTGCAGCTTCCCACGTTGATACCGATGCCGACACTCATGTGAAGATCTCCTGGCTAATGACAGTGCCGAAGTCTCGTGCGTCTCTTCCGCGCCATAATACTGCAAACGTGCAATGGTGTCTAGTCGAATTATCTCTTTTGCAACTACTGCGCGTCGAGGCCGACTCGCACCCCTCTCCTCCGGGCGCGCAAAGAAGCCGGTCCCCGCAGCGCTTCGAACGGACGACACGTCGGCACGTGCGACGCGATATAATTCCTCTTGATACTATTCGCTTGTGTCGTGAAAACGGATACTTCGCGGGGAGTCCACAGCCCATGACGCCACAAGACACTGCCGGCAAGAGCTCGATGGAATCGCTAGCTCGGGAGATCCGAGACATGCAGGAGATCGTGAAGTTCGATAGTCTGCTCCTGCTCCTGTATGCCGCGGAAGTGGTGAACAGGTACATGGAGTCGCGGATGAAGGAGTTCGGCCACGATCAGACCAGGCTCAACATCCTGTACCTGTTGGTCGCAAGCGGCGGCACCCTCACGCCCACCGACATCAGCGAGAAGGTCTACAGGTCCAAGCACGCCATCACCCGGGCCATCGACATCCTCGAGAAGGACGAGTTGGTCAGGAGGGAGCGCTCCCCGAGCGACCGCCGATCGATAAACGTCACCATAAGCGAGAAAGGTATCGACCTGGTCAGGAGATCCCTCCCGAAGGTTCAGCAGGCCAGCGCCATTGCAACTTCCTGCCTGACGAACCGGCAGGTCGAGGAACTCAAGAGCACCACCAGAAAACTTCGACACTGGATCTCGACGAGTCCCACAGACTAGGAGGCTGTCGGAAAAAGAAACCTCGGCCGCCGGACCACACTGGGCGGCGACTTTCCGCGACGGCGACTGGATCTCGTTTCTAGTAGTTCTTCTCGAAAAACTGCACTTTCTTCGATGGGTCTTTGGCCAAGCTGTTCGGCGGAATGAGCTCGATTGCCGGTCGGACCCTCAGTTTCTCGGATATCGCGTTCTCGATCGCTTCCCGGAGCCCATCCAACTCCTCGATGGTCACGGCAGGTCCGTGCTCGACCTTCATGCGTAGGGGAGGCTCCACTCTGGGCGGAGCGGCGTTCAGCACGATCCGCATCTCGCCCGTGACTCGCGGCATGAAGGTCTCCACGACCCCCTTGATCGCTCCGGGAAAGACATTCACGCCCTTGACGATGACCAGGTCGTCTATCCGACCTTTGTACTTCATCCTCATACCGGGCAAGCCGCACGGGCACGGATCGGTGATCAGCTCGATGAGGTCGCCGAGGCCGTAGCGGAAGGCCGGCCCGGCTTCCCACTCGAGGGCGGTATGCACCATCTCACCAATACCGCCTCCACCCGACATGTCGATCGGCTTCTTGGTGTCGGGCTCGACAATGTCGAGGTGATGATAGTCCTCG
Organism: Thermoleophilia bacterium; assembly: GCA_027493445.1. Taxonomy (GTDB): domain Bacteria; phylum Actinomycetota; class Thermoleophilia; order RBG-16-64-13; family RBG-16-64-13; genus JAMDDA01. Next base: position 1,492,433 of record JAOSKU010000001.1, read on the forward strand.
CAGACCAGGTGCATTCCCTGGTACTGCTCGTGAGGGCACGACACCGCGCCGAAACCCCATATCCCACCGGTGCTGTCGAAGATCTGGGCGCCGAAGCCCTCCGAGAGCCTCTTCCTGGTTTCCGGGATGCCCGCTCCGGGCTCACCGACGGCGAGTATCGTCCGGATGCCGAGTGCACGCGCTTCCACGCCGGCCACCTCCGGCGCTTTCTTCAAGATGTAGTCGGCAAAGGAAGGGATACAGAACATGCCGTCGGCTCTGATCAACCTTGCGAAGTCAAGCACGCGCGCGGCGCCGGACTCGGCCCCCACCGGTATGCCGGCCATGCCCATGTACTCGTAGGCCCTCATCGGGACCAGGCCGGCAAGCCACATGCTGAGTCCCGTGACGTGCAGAACGTAGTCACCGGGACGCAACCCCGCCCGCCAGAACGTTCTGGCAAGAACCTCGTTTTGCACGCCGATGTCATGCTCGGTGAAGGCCTCGAACACAGGTACTCCCGTGGTGCCCGACGTCGAGTGTATCGCCCGAACATCCCGAGGCGACACGCAGAGATACTCGCCGAAGGGGTGCCCCTCGTTCTCCCTGCTGGCGTCCTGAGTGTTTCTGTCGGCCAGCTTGTCTATGAAAATGGGCAGCTCCCTGAAGTCCCGCAGCGACCGGATCTTGGCCGGGGTCGTTCCGCAATCGTCGAACTTGCTCCTGTAGTACGGCGACTTCTCATACACGTAGCGCATCTGCCTCTCGAGCTTGGCCCACTGAAGCCTTTCCATGTCGGGGCGCGAGATGGTCTCAGCTGCGACATTCCAGAATTGCCTTTCCACTACGAGAGTCACGCTTCCTTTCGCGCGTCACCGCTTTGCTTTCTCGAAGATGTGCAGCGTCATCGACGCCTCCTCGACACCAAGGAACCCCCCACCGTTCTCGGTCATGCCGATGCGCGCGCCCGTAACCTGTCGCGGGCCCGCTTCGCCTCGCAGCTGCGTCACGATCTCGTGGATCTGGCCCAAACCGGTGGCCCCGAGAGGATGCCCCTTCGAAACCAGGCCCCCGCTCGGGTTGACCGGGATGCGGCCACCGAGGGCCATGGCCCCCGCCCGAGCGAGAGACGCCGCCCCGCCCCATTCGCAGAAGCCCAACCCCTCGAACTGAATGAGCTCTCCCATCGATGAAGCGTCGTGTAGCTCGAGAACGTCGACGTCCTGGGGCCCGCATCCCGCCATCTCGTACGCCCTTCTGCCCAACCTCGCCGAGATGTGCTCCGGCCCGTAGCCCTCGGGCCTTTCCGTTCCGGAACCCAACACCGAGGCCAACACCTTGACCGTGCGCTGGCTCCCGAGCCGGCGGACGAGTTCCGCGGAGCACAGGACGCACGCGGCACCGCCATCTCCGATCGGGGCGCACATGGGTACCGTGAGCGGGAAGACCACAGGCCGCGCGGCCATGACCTCCTCGACCGTCATGGGCTTGCGGTATTGTGCGTAAGGGTTGTGCACGCTATTCATGTGGTTCTTGGAAGCGACAACCGCCAGATCATGTTGCGTGGTGCCAAAGGCCTCCATGTGCGTGCGGCAATGGCTCGCGTACATGTCCATCGCCACGGTTTTGGGCAATGCCTGCGCGGTTTCCCCCGCGTCCCCGCCGAAACGCGCCTCCTCCTCCGCCCACTGTGCCTGAAGCTCCGCGAGGATCTCGACGTCCATGCCGGCGTCGTAGTTCTTGAAGGTCTTCTCGACATCCTCCATGTAGAGCTTCTCGGCACCGACGGCCATCACGACATCGGCGTGGCCACCAGAGACGGCCTGCCATGCCAGGTGGAAAGCAGTCGATCCAGTGGCGCACGCGTTCTCGCAGTTCACGATGGGGATGGCATCGATACGGAGGGGTCTGAGCGCCACCTGCCCGCGCACCATCTCCTGGCCGGTTACCAGACCCTGCATGCCGTTGCCGAAGTAGACGGCTTCGAGAGCACTTTTGTCGATGTCCGCGTCGGAGAGGGCGGATCCAACCGCTTCCTCGACCAGCGACTTCACGGTTCGCTCGAGGAACTTTCCGAACCTCGTGTGCCCTACTCCGACCACGTAGACGTCTCTCATTGTCGCTCCCGCGATTCATACCCCACCTTCTCAAGAACGGCCGGAGCCGCCTCGGTGAGGCGCGCTTCTACCTCTTCCAACATGCTTGACGTGATCGCCCAATGGTCGCACTCGACCATGCAGTACTCACCCGGGGGCATGAGGCCCGGCGGCTCGCCTGCCGCTATGTCCTCGAACTCGAATGCGTGCGAAAGCTCGGCGAGCGAGAACACTTTGCCGCGCGTCTCGGGGAACGCGCCCAGAATCCTCCGCCGATGACTCTCTCCCATGGCGATGATCAACCCAGTTTCGGTCACCATCTCGGCGGTCAGCGCCCGCGATCGATGTTCCGACACGTCGATTCCCCGCTTCTGCATGTGCAGGATCACGCAGGGCATAGGTCGATATCCGAAGAGGGGTGTCGGGATGGTGAGCCCCTGGACCCGCAGTTCGTCGTGCTGCTCGTTGGTTACGATCCCCGCCGACGACACATCGATTTCGATTGCTTCGGCTAATTCGGCAAGCATGCGCTTGAAGACGTATTCCGCGATGACGCTCCGGTGACGATTGACGGTGCAGACAAAGAGCAGCTTCGTCATTCGGCGTGCGGATTGCCGCCGAGGCCGCCGCTTCGGGCGAGAGCGAGTACGTCATCCCACAATTCCTCGTCGGCGAGCACCTCTTCGCACGCTCGATACGGATCTGCTCCGCAATCGCCGACCATGGACTGCGTGGAAAGGTACCTGGGATTTCGCACGACGGAGGCGGTTATGAGATCGAGTAGTCTCTCCCGCACATGCTCTTCAAACTCCCGCTTTCTGCTCTCGCTGCGCCTTCGGGCACCGACTCCCGTCTCCCGCAGGAAAGAACGGTGGGCATCGATGGCCTCACGAACGTCTTTCACGCCGACGCCCTCGGTGGCCTGCGCCCGAATGATGGGCGGCCTCCACTCTCCCCGCTTCACGCGCATCGCGAGCACGGACGCCAGGTTCTCCTCGATGGCCGCGGCGTTCCCCAGATCCATCTTGTTGATGACGAATACGTCGGCTATCTCGATGATGCCCGCCTTCATGGCCTGTATGTAGTCACCGACGATGGGAGTGAACACCAGGACCGTCGTGTCGACAACGTCCCTCACGTCCATCTCGGTCTGACCAACCCCGACGGTCTCGAGCAGGATGTAGTCCTTGCCGGACGCCTCCAGGAGCCTGGCGACGGCATGAGCCTTCCTGGACAGGCCGCCGAGCGCCCCGCGGGTGGCCATGCTTCGGACGAACACACCTTCGTCAAGAGACAACGAATCCATGCGTATCCGATCGCCGAGCAACGCCCCCCGCTGAACGGACTGCTTGGGTCGCACGCGACGATCCCGACCGTGGCCCCACCCGCACGCAACCCCGTCGCAAGGCCGGTCGTGAGCGTGCTCTTCCCGGCCCCCGGAGGGCCGGTGATACCCACGTGGTACGCGCCGCTAAGAAACGGATAGATGCGGGCCAGAACGTCGGCGGTGCTCACGAGGTCGTTTTCGACCATAGTGATCAGCCGACTCAGTGAGAGCACGTCGCCCCGCAGCATGCCCTCCGTCAATCCCGAAATCGGCACGTCAGGCTCTCAGGAGGCCAAGCATTCCAGGACTTCATCCCGGCGACTGTTAGGGCCGAAGATCCCGCTGACGCCAAGCGCCAGGAGGCCGTCGATCTCATCGCTGGGGATGATCCCACCTACGAGCAGCTTGACGTCTTTTTCCTTCTCCTTGAGCGACTCGAGAACAGCTGGAATATCATGTGAATAGCCGGAGCTATAGAAGCTCAGCCCCACCGCATCGACGTCTTCTTGAACGGCGACCCGCACGACCTCTTCGCACACTCGATACCTGATGAAGATGACCTCCATGCCCCCCTCTTGGAGGACCTCTGCGATGTAGCGAACCCCTCTATCGTGAGCGTCTTGGTCGCAATGAGCCAAGAGAACTCTCAGGCGTTTCTTAGATTCCTCCGTAGTAGCCATATCCCAGCACCTCCTTCATTACACCCTGGGCTTCGCCCATTGTGCAGTCGGCCCTGAACGCGTCGATCATCGCCGGCATGACCAACCCACACGAGTTGGGCCAATCGGTCTTCATTCTTTCCGCGGCCCGCTTCAAAGCCTCGAGAGCCCTGGCCGCCTGGGCCGAGTCTCGCTGGGCTCTGAACGCCCTCACGCGCTTCACGGCCTCGTCCTCCACTTCCTGGCCGACCCGGAAGGTGGGGATGTGCTTCTCCTCATCGACCACGTACTTGTTGACCCCGACTATCACCCTCTCGCCGTCCTCCACCGCCTGATGGTATTCACGGGCGGATCTCGCGAGCTCGCTCCGGAACCAGCCCGACTCCCAGCACTCGAGATATCCGCCTTTCTTCTCCATCTCCTCGAGAAGCCGCCAGGCCTCATCCTCCATGCTCTTGGTCAGCGACTCGATGTAGTACGATCCGCCCAGCGGATCGATTACGTCCGCGATACCCGTTTCGTAGAAGATGATCTGTCCCGTCCGCAGCGCGATCTGCGCCGCCTTCTGCGAAGGGATGTTGAGGCACTCGTCGTACGAGGCCGCCCACACCCCCTCGGCCCCGGCCAACACCTGGGCCAAGGCCATGAGGGTGATCCGAATAATGTTGTTCTCCGGCTCCTTCGCGTGCAACAGAGATCCGGCGGTCTGCGGGAAGTTGCGCAGCCGAAGCGAGTCGGGATTCTGGCAGCCGAACCTCTCCTTGAAGATCTTCGCCCACATCTTCCTCTTGGCCCGGAATTTCGCCACGGTCTCGAAGAGATCCAAGTTCGTATGGTCGTGGCCGTAGTACTTGGGCACGAATTCGTCGGGGTCCAATCCGGCCTTGACGCACTCCTCAGTGATGAAGACACCGGTGGCGAGCGTGAAGGCCAGCTCCTGGGCGGGAGTCGCTCCCGCTTCGCCGGGGTTATAGCCGGTTACGCTGGCAACCTGCGCGTGTGGCACGCGCTTGTGGAAGAACGAGACCAGCTCGGGTCCGAGCTTGTAGGCCTGGCGTGGAGGGAATCCGGCGGTGTCCCAGTACCATGAGTGGTACCAGAGATTGCTCACCTTCAGCCGCAGGGCCTCCCAGGGCACTCCTCTCCTCTCCGCGTAGACCAGATATAGACCAAGACAGGCCAACTGGTTATCCGGGGCAGCGAAGAAGACCTCGGTACGGTCGAGCTCCCGGCCGCTGTAGAACTCGTCCATGTCCCACATGGTCGACATCGACATCCCATCGCGTCCGACTCTGCCCCGGGCCTCAGGAGCGTCGGGGTCGTATCCTTGCTGAGAAGGGATGTCCAGAGCCACGTTCTGGACAAGGAGCTTGTCGTCGCCCTCTTGGCCGATGAAAAGACTCCACCCAAGCTTCTCGAGGTACTCCATCCGAGCGCGGGTGTCTTTGGGCAGGCCAACGGCAACCGGTTGCCGCATCATCCAGCCGTCGGCCGAATACGGCAGATGCCTGAACCCTCGCGTGTACGGATACTCCCCCGGTATGGAGGTATCCTCGAAGCTCAGGTCCTCGACGTCGGCCTGCGAGTAATAGGCCTTTCTTTCTATGCCACTGGCGTTCGTCGCTCTGCTGGGCTTCTTCCCGCCATCCTCGGAGATCCTCTCCGCCCACTTCCGCTCCAGCCGCCTGGCTTCCTCAGCATCCGTTTCCTTGCACATTGGCCTTCCTCGCTCGACGGGTTTGCGATCGTCACGTGCGGGGAGTGGATGTGGCCGCAGCCCATCCGCTCCCCGCACGTCATTTCACTTGTCTAGCACGAAGACCGCGCCAAGGTCCGCATCCACCCGAATCCTTTGACCGGACTTGATCTTCTGGGTTCCCTCGAGAGTGTTGATCAGAAGAGGGATCCCGAACTCCCGGCTCACGATCGCAGCGTGCGCGAGACTCCCTCCTCGATCGATGACAGCGCCCTTGATGAGGTGGAACACGGGAGTCCAGCTCGGGGCGGTCGTTGCAGCCACCAGAATATCGCCGGGTTGAATTGTCGCAAGGTCGCTGTCGCTGACAACTACTCGGGCGATGCCTTCGGCGATTCCCGGCGAACCTGTGGTGCCATAGAGATCGGCCTCCAGTTCCGGCCGAACCTGCGGCAAAACCCCCATCAGTGCCTTGAAGAAGATCGGATCGGCCATCTGGATGAGGTTCTTCGTGATGTCGTCAGGAGTGACTCCTTCCGCGAGCATGAAGGGTGGATTCGGGTGCTCGCATGCAGCTTCCCAGTCGGTCCGCCGCTCACGGATGATCGCCCTGAGATCGTAGCGATCGGGGACGAAGAGGACCTTTCTGATCTCATCCGGAAGGAGGAAGAAGATATCTTCCGAGGAGTCGATCGCTCCGGCAGCCGCAAACCTTCGGCCGATCTCAACAAACGCCCGCCTGGTCAAGCCGAAACAGTAGTCCTCGCAATAGTAGCTGTGCCCCTCACCGTATGGCCCCGACTGCTGAGCAGCTTTCATGAGCGTCTCAAACCACCCACGCTGCTCTTCCGGCACCTTCGAAAGTATGTCTTGCTCGGCGGCCAGCCTGCGTTGCACCGCGCCTTCCCTCTGACTGTCCAGGTCGAACTCCCCGTCCCGTCTCAGGTAGAGCTTGATGACCTCGATCGCAGGGGTAGGCTCTTCTTTCCATGTTGGCGCGAACTCGGCTCGGCGCTGGGATCTCCAGCCGTCTTCATCGATGAACTCGCGGAAATGCGACAGCCAGGCGGCGCCCGATTCGGAGTCCTGGAGCGTGGAAACCACATCTTGTGGCTTGCTCTCCATGAACACGTTCTTGAGACCGAGTTCGGCCGCCTGCTTGGAAAGCAGCCACAACCTTCTCTCGATCTGAAAATTCTTGTTATCGAAACCCGTAACCAGCTCCAAAAACTGTGGATCGGTATCACCAATGCCGAGCAACTGTTGCGTCAACCTCTCGAATAGGACGTACGGACACCATGTAGCGTACATCCAAAAGATGTGCAAGTACCACATCTTTCGGGTGACAGCAAACAAGTCCTCTACATGGAGCCATAATTCATGTGCTGTTGCCTCTTTCAGAGCGAACTTCTTCAGTCTCTGATACTCCGGAAGCAGCTCGTCCTTGAACACCTGTTCCCAGTTGTTGCCACCCTCGACCAAGTAGGGCCGCATCACTTCCCTGAACTTCGCCTCCCTCTCCCTGACCTCATCTTCGTCCGTGGCCGCAAAGAAGCCGTAGTAGACACCGCCGTTGTTCAGCCTCATGACAAGCGCTTTCGCAAACGGCTGGCTAATCTTCTCCATTGCCCCACAGCCGCCAAAGTCACAGAAGCTGGCCCAGTACCAGCCAAAGAGCGGCGTCCAGGGTGGGACGCAGTGCGACGAGTCCTGAAGCCACACGCCGGTTGCTCCGAAGTCGATCGCGGCGTCAAAATCAAGGTGCGTCAACTTTCCTTCCATTACCCCATCATCTCCCCCCGAAATGGATTGGTCTGTAGTCGAATCGATCGTCGACTGCAGCTGGGCCACAGCTCTGGCGTCTGCGGGGTCCAAAACGCGGTCCGTGCCAAAACGCACTCTTGCACCTTCGGACCGGGTTAGTCTTTCCCTTCCCACGCGACTTCGCCACCAGACAAGTGAACGCTCGCCAGTGAGAACAAGGAGAACGGAAGCTTGAAGAGGCACCGCAATGGTCTCACCCCAATCCGCCCATCCACGTGCAACACAGCGCAATACACGGATCCCCCTTCAAACGACATGACCCAAGTCTCTGCCAGTTGCCCCACTCTATACCGGCACCCCACTAGTGTCAAGTACAACAGTTCTTTGTGCAACTGATTTCGCGTGCTTGGCGGCCGAGCCAAGCCAAGAGCGGCGGCCACCGCGCGACCGTAAGTCCTGCAACAGAGACCATGAGCGACTCCGCGATGCTCTACCTCAGCCTCAACGGGGACCACGGCAATCGCCTGACACGAAGTAGAGTCGGCGAGAGCGAAGAGGGTCGAGCCTCGCGACTCCTCCTTGAAACCGAGGCCATCGAGCAGCGTACGGCCGGTCTTGCCCAGAAGCGGAAAACGAGCGAGAGCAGGCTTTCTGCCTAATCCGCGCGCCGAGGCACACTGTCGCGAAGCTCGTGGGCCGCGAATAGGTCCGAGCCCATAAGACCGGCGGTGAGGCCTCGGGCACCCTCGGGTTATGGCAGCCCGGGGGGTGAGAGGGGCGCTCGGGCTGGAGGGACTTCATCTTCTCCCCAGCCAATCTCGGGATAGGCCAGTCAACGTCGCGATCGACGATACCGTGCTTCTCTCCTCTTTTCGGGGGTCGGATGGCCGGCCGACCAGCGTATTCGGCGTCTGTTGCGGGACTCTTACCGGAGACGGGTCTCAGGCCAGCAGGTCCTGCTTGCGGGCGCGATAGTCCTCGCCGTCGATCTCACCCCGGGCGAAGCGGTCGTCCAGGATGGCCAAAGCCGCGGCGGCCGGGTGCTCGGCGGGTCGAGCGCCCTCAGTGAGCTGCCCCGCCCTATGGATTGGGTCGATTGGGGCGTTCACGGGAACCGTGACCTGCGCCTGCCGACTACGGGTGACCTCGATTACGGCCCAGGCCAGTACCGCCAACGTCAAGATGGGCAGGAGCCCCATCACACCAAAACCCATACCCACCACTGCCAATGCGCTCATCGCTTCAATCCTCCGTCGTGCCGCGCCGCCAAGACAGCAGGTGGCGCATCCGTGCTCACAGGCGCCCAACGTTGGCGCGGGGATAGTATCGCACAGTTTTGTGAAAGAAGGAGCAAAGTATGAAACATTTCTCCCGCGAGCCGTCCTCGCCTAATCGGGGAGGGGCCGGGCTCAGCCCGGCCCTCCACCCCACCGGACGCGCAGGCCCGCCCGCCGCAAGACCCCGGGGTCGAACCCAGGCCTCCTGCGGAGCGGCCGCCCGCGCCCTCCGCGTACTACAGCCCTGTGGACGCCCCGTCGATGTCGGCATACACGGGGTTGCTGAGGTATCGTTCGCCAGTGTCAGGCAGCACCGCCACAATAAGCCGGCCGGCAAACTCCTCCCGGTGGGCAAGGACCAGAGCGGCGTGGGCGGCGGCTCCCGAGGAGATGCCCGAGAGAATGCCTTCCTCCCGGGCCAGGCGCCGGGTCATAGCGATGGCCTCGTCGTTGCTCACCGGCAGCACCTCGTCGTAGATGCTCACGTTCAGCACTTCGGGTACGAAGCCGGCCCCGATGCCCTGAATCTTGTGGGGACCCGGATTCCCGCCGGAGAGCACCGGAGAGTCCTCCGGCTCGACAGCGACCACGTAAACGCCGGGCTTGCGCTGCTTGAGAACTTCACCCACGCCGGTGACCGTACCCCCAGTTCCGACACCCGAGACCAGCGCGTCGATCTGGCCGTCAGTGTCTTCCCAGATCTCCTCCGCCGTGGTCGAGCGGTGGATCTCCGGGTTGGCCGGGTTAGTGAATTGCTGAGGCATGAAGGAGCCGGGAGTCTGGGCCACCAGCTCCTCAGCCCTTGCAATGGCCCCTTTCATGCCCTCAGTGCCCGGAGTGAGGACCAGCTCGGCGCCGTAGGCCTTGAGCAGCGCCCGGCGCTCCAGGCTCATAGTGTCGGGCATGGTCAGGACGAGACGATAGCCTTTGGCTGCGGCGACAAAAGCCAAGGCGATGCCCGTGTTGCCCGAGGTGGGCTCGATGATGACCGTTTTCCCGGGTTCGATGGAGCCTTCATCCTCGGCGGCTTGGATCATGCTCAGACCGATGCGGTCCTTGACCGAGCCCCCCGGGTTGAAGCTCTCGAGCTTGGCCACCACCGTGGCACCAGCGCCCTCGGTCACCCGGTTCAAGCGAACTAGCGGGGTCTTACCGATCAGGGTGGCCAGGTTGTCGGCTATGCGCATGTTTCCTCCTTGCTCCCGGCTTGCGGCGCAGCCAGCCGGTGTTCGAGATTCCGTGACCAGATAAACTGCTTAAAGTATATCTTCTTACTCAACTTTAGCCAGTCTAGCACGGAACAGGCGACTGTCAAGCTCCCGCCGGAGAAGGCGCCGTCATGGTCCACGGGGGGGCGGCGGCGGCCCTGCTTCACCGACCGGCTACGACGCCCACCGGAACCGGCGCAACCGCAGGGAGTTCGAAACCACGCTCACCGAAGACAAGGCCATGGCGGCCGCCGCGAACATGGGGTTCAGCAACAGGCCGAAAAGCGGGTAGAGCACGCCCGCGGCGATGGGGATCAGAGCCACGTTGTAGCCAAAGGCCCAGCCCAGGTTCTGCCGGATGGTGCGCATGGTGGCCTTGCTCAGGCTGATGGCCGTGGCGATGGGCATGAGATCACCGCGGATCAGGGTGATGTCCGAGGCCTCCATGGCCACGTCGGTGCCCGTGCCGATGGCGATGCCGATATCGGCCTGGGCCAGAGCGGGGGCGTCGTTGATGCCATCGCCCACCATGGCCACCACCTTGCCCTCGTCCTGGAGCTTGCGCACTTCCTCGGCCTTGTGCTGAGGCAAGACTTCGGCCAGCACCCGGTCGATGCCCACCTGGCGGGCGATGGCTTCGGCCGTGCGGTGGTTGTCGCCGGTGATCATCACCACCTGCAGGCCCATGCTCTTCAGTTTGGCCACGGCCGAGGCGGAGTTGGGCTTGAGGGTGTCGGCCACAGCCACCACCCCGGCGGCCACACCGTCGGCGGCCAGGAACATGGGTGTCTTGCCCTCGATGGCCAGGCGCTCGGCCTCGGTCTCCAGACCATCAAGGGAGACACCCCGGTCGCGCATGAGCTTGAGGTTGCCCAGAAGGACGCGCTGGCCGTCCACCGCTACCTCGATGCCGTGTCCGGGGATGGCGTTGAAGTCCTCGGGCGTCGCGAGCTCCAGGCCCCGCTCGCGGGCCCGCTCCACCAGGGCCTCACCCAGGGGGTGCTCCGAACCCCGCTCGGCCGAGGCGGCCAGGCGCAGGAGTGCGTCCTCGTCGAAGGAGGAGCCGTCGCCGCTTGGGGAAACAGCGGGCATCAGGTCGGTCACCACCGGTCGTCCTTGGGTGAGGGTGCCGGTCTTGTCGAGCACGATGGCATCCAGCCTGTAAGCCCGTTCCAGGGCCTCGCCCGAGCGGATGAGGATGCCGTTCTCGGCCCCTTTGCCGGTGCCCACCATGATGGCCGTGGGTGTGGCCAGGCCCAGGGCGCAGGGACAGGCGATGATGAGCACCGCCACCGCCGCCAGCATGGCCAGGGTGAAGGCCGGCTGCGGCCCGAAGATGAGCCACACAAGGAATGTCAAGGCCGCGATGGCGAAGACCGTGGGCACGAAGATGCTCGCGATGTAGTCGGCCAAGCGCTGGATGGGCGCCTTGGAGCCCTGCGCTTCCTCCACCAGGCGGATGATCTGCGCCAGGGCGGTGTCCTTGCCCACCTTGGTCGCCCGAAAGCGGAAAGAGCCCGTCTTGTTGAGGGTGGCGCCGATGACCTCGTCGCCGAGGCCCTTCTCCACGGGCATGGATTCGCCCGTCAGCATCGACTCATCGACCGCGGAGCGCCCTTCCAGCACCACCCCATCCACTGGCACCTTCTCCCCCGGGCGGACAATGACGACGTCGCCGGCGGCCACTTGCTCCACCGGGATGTCCACCTCTGTGCCGTCACGCACCACCCGGGCCGTCTTGGCCTGCAGGCCTATGAGCTTCTTCATGGCTTCGGAGGTCTGCCCCTTGGCCCGAGCCTCGAGATAGCGCCCGAGCAGGATCAAGCCGATGATGATGACGGCGGTCTCGTAGTAGACCTCAGCTCGGAATTCGCCCCCCGCCGCCCGCTCGATGATGCCGGAGAAGAAAGTCACGGCCACGGAGTACAAGTAGGCCACCGAGGTACCCACCGCCACCAGAGTATTCATGTCGGTGGTACGATGCTTGGCCGCCGCCCACGTCGCCCGGTAGAACTGCGCCCCCGCCCAGAACTGCACGGGGGTGGCCAGCACGAACATGAGAAGCCAGTGCTGCCGCATGGTCAGGAATGACGGCGGGAAGAGCCCCGTCAGCATGAGCACGGCGCCCACCACCAGGCTTACACCCACCTTGAGCCGCAGCACCCGTAGCTCCCGGCCCTTTGCCGCTTCGACGCCTCCGACGGCTCCTTCACCCTGGCTCTCCACCTGAGGTTCACGGATAGTGTAGCCGGCCTCCTCCACCACCCGGCGCAGCTCGGTCACGGTGACGGCACCCGGCAGGAACTCCACAGCGGCCGTTTCAGTACCGAAGTTCACAGCGGTGTTCACCACGCCGAGGACGCCGGCCAGGGCCTTCTCCACCCGCTTGACGCAGCTGGCACAGGTCATGCCGCCCACGTCGAGCACCAGCTTCTCGAGCTTGACGTCGTACCCGATGTCGCGGACGGCGGCGACGATGCCTTCCACGCCAACCGCGCCGGGGTCGTAGGTGATGGTGGCCTTCTCGGTGGCGAAGTTGACGGCCGCCTCCTCCACGCCCGGCAGCTTGTTGAGGCCCCGCTGCACACGGGCCGCGCACGAGGCGCAAGTCATGCCCTCCACCGGGACGTAGAGCGTGAGCGGTCCGTTCGTCTTCGCACTTGTGGCCATATGCCTCGCCTGTCTGGTCGCCATGCTGTTCCGTTCATCATATTATACCCCCTACCCTATATCAAGGTAGGGATGACGAGCTAACCCGCCGGCCGGCGATGAACCATGGCATCCGCCCCCCACCGGTCGAGCACCCGCAAAGCCGGCAGCGTGTTCCAGCGGCGGACCCGTGGCCGAAGGGCGTGCTCTCATGTGCGCCACCCACAGGATGGGGGCGGGTGAACCGGAAAGGGTGGGCTGGACACGACCCCGCCGGCCCCCGGCGCGGCTTATTCCAGCTGAGACTTGAGCCTGCGGGCCTTCTCGGTGACCTGCAGCTTCGAGAGCGCCTTGGCCTCGATCTGTCGGATGCGCTCCCGAGTGACCCCAAAGCGCTTGGCCACCTCTTCCAACGTGCGCGGGTGCTCGCCTTTCAGGCCGAAACGGAGCTCGATGACCTTGCGCTCCCTGTAGGGCAGAGCGTTCAGGGCCTCGTTGACGGTATCGCGGTCGAGCTGAGAGGCCACGGCGTCAAAGGAGCGGATGGCCTCCTCATCCTCGATGAAATCGCCCAGCTCGGAGTCCTCCTCCTCCCCGATGGGAGTCTCGAGCGACACCGTCGTCTGACTGATCTTGAGGATCTCACGGATCTCGGTCTCGCTCATGCCCATCTCGCGCGAGATCTCGTCAGGGAGGGGCTCCCGCCCCATGTCTTGCAGGAGCTGCCGTTGCACTCGGATGAGCTTGTTGATCTTCTCGACCATGTGCACCGGGATGCGGATGGTGCGGGCCTTGTCGGCGATGGCCCGAGTGATCGCCTGCCGGATCCACCAGGTGGCGTAGGTGGAGAACTTGTGGCCCTTCCGGTAGTCGAACTTCTCGACCGCCCGGATGAGTCCCAGATTCCCCTCCTGGATCAGATCGAGGAAGCTCATGCCGTCGGTGTGGTAGCGCTTGGCGATGGACACTACCAGGCGCAGATTGGCCTCGGTCAAGTCGTGCTTGGCCTGGATGTCACCCCGCTCGATGCGCTTGGCCAGGGAGACCTCCTGCTCGGCGGTGAGCAGAGGGACGCGGCCGATCTCCTTGAGGTACATCCGCACCGGGTCGGTGGTGGAGAGATCGGCGTCGAAGTCCAGGTTGGGTTCGTTGGCCAAGCGCCACTCCCGGCGAGTCCCTTCCGCCCCCTCGACCTCCCTGGCAGTCTCGGCGAGCGCCTCTTCGACAACCTCGATGCCCAGGTCGAGCAGGCGAGTGTAGATGACCTCGATCTGCTCGGTCGTCAAATCGACGTCGGCGAGCACCTCAGCGACATCCTCAGCCGTGACGTAGCCTCGCCCTCGACCGAGCTCGACGAGGTTGTCCACTTCCTCGCTGTTGATGGCCCAACCCTCCAGCGCTGCGTTCCCCGTCAGACGCGTTGTGGGTGGATGAGCGGCGCTGGCTAGGCGCCGTGGGGTTCGCCGTGGCCGTTCCCGGACGAACTGTTGTCGTCCATCAGCCACTTGGCGCCATAGTCACGCATGTGGTCGATCAAGGGGATCAAATCCAATCCCCGGTCGGTGAGGCTGTACTCCACACGCGGAGGAACCTCGGCGTAGCTGTGCCGAGTGATGACGCCGGCCTTCTCAAGGGCTTTGAGGCGCTCGGAGAGCGTCTTGGGGCTGATCCCCGTCAGAGAGCGCTCCAGAGCGCTGAACCGGTTGATCCCCTCGGAGAGATCCCGCAGGATCAGCAAGGTCCACTTGCCCGAGATGATATCTGCGGTCTTAAGTACGGGGCAGGCTTCCTGGTTGGTCGTAGTATGGTGCACAGTACCTGAACCTTCCTGAGACGTTACGACACTGCGTTTCGAGGCCGCGCGCTCGGTCGCCTACGTGTATTGGGCGAGTGCCCGCGAGGGGACACTGCAACTTACCAGACGGTCACCCGCTTTTCAACCTGCACAAAACGTGCAATGACGGACCCTTGGGCGGCACACGGTTTCACCAGAGTTCATCGGCATGGAGCGCGTCCCCCTTGAGCGCCCGACGCGCCCTCCGCACCAGCCGGGTGTGCCCGACCTCCCCGGCCCCCCGTGAATCACCCAAGGAGATGCCGGCGCAGCAGCTCGTTCACGAGCTGAGGATTGGCCTGGCCCCTGGTCTCCTTCATCACCTGGCCCACGAAGAAGCCAAGCACCTTCTCCCGGCCCCCGCGGAACTCTTCCGCCGGCCCGGGGTTGGCCAATACCAGTCTCTTCACCAGCTCCTCCAAAGCCAGGGTGTCCGAGATCTGTCCCAGGCCCCGCTCCCGCACGACCACCGAGGCCGGCTTGCCGGTCTCGATCATATCCTGGAATACGTCTTTGGCCATCTTGCTCGACAGCGTGCCTTCGCGCAGCAGGATGAGCAGGTCGGAGAGGGCGGCCGGCCCCACAGCCGCCGCCTCCACCTCGACCCCGGTCGCGTTCAGATACGCGGAGAAATCACCCATCACCCAGTTGGCCGCGAGTTTGGCGTCGCCGGCGGCGCCGGCCACCTGCTCGAAGTAGTCGCCCAGAGCCCGATTGGAGCCCAGCACGCCGGCGTCGTAGGCGGGCAGGCCGTACTCCGCCATGAAGCGCTCCTTACGGGCGGCCGGTAGCTCGGGGAGGGAAGCCCTCACGGCTGCCACGTACGCCTCATCGAGTTGGATAGGCACCAGGTCTGGCTCGGGGAAATAGCGGTAGTCATGCGCCTCTTCCTTGCTGCGCAGAGTCGAGACCCGGCCACTCGAGGGATCGAAGTGCACGGTGGCCTGCTCGACCGCCCGCCCCGACTCGAGCGCACCCATCTGCCGCTCGATCTCGGCCTCGAGGCCCCTTTGCAGGAAACGGAAGGAGTTCATGTTCTTGAGCTCGGTCTTGGTGCCGAGGGGTTCGCCCGGCCGGCGCACGGAGACGTTGGCGTCGCAGCGCAGCGAGCCTTCCTCCATGTTGACGTCGGAGACATCAAGGTGCTCGAGCAGGTTCTTGAGTTGGGTCAGGAAGCTGCGGGCCTGGTCGGGCGTGCGGATGTCGGGTTCGCTGACGATCTCCACCAGAGGAGTGCCCCCCCGGTTGAAGTCGACCAGCGAATGGTCGGCCCCCTCGATGCGCCCGCTGGCCCCGCCGGCGTGCACAAGCTTGCCCGCGTCCTCTTCCATGTGCACCCGCGTGATCCCCACTCGGTGGATGGCGCCGTTCTCCAGCTCCACGTTCAGATGGCCGCCCACGCCCAGCGGCAGGTCGTACTGCGAGATCTGGTAGCCCTTTGGCAGGTCGGGATAGAAGTAGTTCTTGCGGTGGAAGATGGTGTGTGCGGTGACCCTGCAATCGAGGGCCAGGGCGATACGGGTAGCGTACTCCACCGCCCGCTCGTTGGTCACGGGGAGCGTGCCCGGGTGGCCCAGACAGATGGGGCACACCTGGGTATTCGGTGCCTCGCCGAAGGACGTGGGGCACCCGCAAAACATCTTCGTCTTAGTATGCAGCTGCACATGGATCTCGAGGCCGATGACGGCCTCCCAGTCGTTCGGGACCGCGCCCGCGGCGCTCTCATCGCTTGGCGTGCTCATCGAGTCACCTCCGCCACCGGGGGCCGCGCTTGAAAGGCCAGCTTCCGCTCGAGGGCGTGGGCCGCGTCGAGCATACCCTGCTCGCTGAAGTGGGGCCCGATCAGCTGCAGGCCCACCGGCAGGCCTCTGGAGAGCCCGGCGGGGAGGCTGATACCCGGCAGGCCGGCCAGGTTCACCGGAATGGTACAGAGGTCGCTGAGGTACATGGCCAGAGGGTCTTCAATACGCTCGCCGATGGTGAAGGCCACCGTTGGCGAAGTGGGAGATATCAGGTAGTCGAAGCTCTCGAAGGCCCGGCGGAAATCTTGGATGATCAAGGTGCGCGTGCGCTGCGCCTGGCCATAGTAAGCCTCGTAGTAGCCGGCGGAGAGCACGTACGTACCGATCATGATGCGCCGCTTGACCTCGGCGCCAAAGCCTTCGCTGCGGGTGCGCAGGTACATTTCCATGATATCCCCCGCTCCCGGGTGACGGTGCCCGTAGCGGACACCGTCGAAGCGCGCCAGGTTGGAGCTGGCCTCGGCGGGCGCAATGATGTAGTAGGCGGCGATGCCTTTCTCCACGCTCGGCAGGCTCACCTCTTCGCACACCCCGCCCAGGGAGTGGATGTGAGCTACCGCGTCGTTGAAGACCTCGCGCACGCCGGGGTCGCAGGCTTCGCCCAGGAACTCCGTGATGACACCGAAGCGCGTGCCGGCCAGGTCGGTAGCCGTGGGGATGGTTATGCGCCTGGGCAGCCCCAAGCTGGTGGAGTCCATGGGGTCTCCCCGGCCACCAGATCCAGCAGGGCGGCCGCATCCTTGACATCACGGGTAAGGGGCCCGACCTGGTCGAGGGAGCTGGCAAAGGCCACCAACCCGTAGCGGCTGACGGCTCCGTAGGTGGGCTTGAGCCCTACCACCCCGCAGAGCGAAGCCGGCTGGCGGATGGACCCTCCGGTGTCCGTGCCCAGGGCCCAGGGAGCTTCAGCGGCGGCGACCGAGGCGGCGGAGCCGCCGCTGGAGCCGCCCGGCACCCGGTCGAGGTCCCAGGGATTGCGGGTGAGTCGATATCCCGAGTTCTCGGTAGAGCTGCCCATGGCGAACTCGTCCATGTTGAGCTTGCCCAGGAAGATGAGCCCGGCCTCGCGCAGCTTGGCCACGGCGGTCGCGTCGTAGGGCGGAATATAGCCCTTCAGGATCTTCGACGCGCAGGTCGTCTCGACGCCCTTCGTACAGAGGACGTCCTTGAGGGCGATGGGCACGCCCTCCCAGGACCCGCGCTCACCGGCCGGCTTCGCGTCCACGGCCGCCGCCTGCCGGAGGGCGTCCTCGCGCGCCACCAGCAGATAGGCGCCCAGCCGCTCATCGAGGACCTCGATCCGATCGAGGTAGAGACGGACGAGCTCAGTGGCTGAGAGCTCGCGCGACTCCAGGAGCTCGCGGCAACGCAGGGCCGTGAGAGAGAAGACGTCCATGCCCGTACCTCAGCCGATGCGGGGCACGACAAACTGCCCCCGCTCGACAGCCGGTCCGTTCGCCACCGCCTGCTCTCGAGGTAGGCAGGGCCGCGGCTCATCGGCCCGAAACACGTTCTTCAGGGCCACCGCGTGAGCGGTGGGCTCCAGCCCCGTCAAGTCGAGCTCGCCCAGAGTCTGGACGTAGTCCAGGATCTTGGAGAGCTCCTGGGCCAGGCGCTCGTACTCGCCGTCTTCAAAGCGCAGGCGGGCCAGACGGGCGATGTGCTCCACCTCTTCTCGCGAAATCACGACGGGGTTCTCCTTTCAGCCGTCCCGGACCCGGGGCCTCGGGATTATACCGGCAGGAGAAGGGTTCAAGAAAGGGGGAGGGCGCCGGGGAGGCGCCCTCGAGGAGAAAGGAGAGCTTGGATGGGAAACTCTCTGGTTTCATATCGGCGTCCCGCGAAAATGCTTTAGTGATTTGTGCGAAAAAGGCACGGCGGGAAGAAACAATCGAGATCGGGCGGCGTTCCCGCGAGCCAGAGCGGGGCGCGCCGCCAACACAGGAGTACCGGCCGCGCTTGCACCACCGGGCGGCGGCGGGTCCCGGAAGTGCGCTCAGAGAAGGTCCCGGAGGCGCTGAGCGTCGCGATAGTTCTTGAGGCGGTTGAGGGTCTTGGCCTCAACCTGACGAATCCGCTCGCGGGTCACTCCAAAGCGCTCTCCCACCTCCTCAAGCGTGCGGGGCTGCTCGCCGCGCAGACCGAAGCGAAGCTCGAGCACCTTCCGCTCGCGAAGGGTCAAGGTATCGAGCACGCGCAGGAGCTCCTCGTGGCGGATCTTGCGGGCCACGGCCTCCAACGGCTGGTCGGTGCCAAGGTCCTCGACGAAATCTCCCAGTTCGGAGTCCTCCTCCTCACCCAGGGGAGTCTCCAGGGAGAGCGGTTCCTGGGCCGCCTTCAGGACGTCACGCACCCGAGCCGGGGACAGGGCCATCTCGGCGGCCACTTCCTGCACGGTCGGCTCCCGCCCGTTCCTCTGCAAAAGGTCGCGCTGGACGGCCTTGACTTTGTTGATGGTCTCGACCATGTGGACAGGTACACGAATGGTGCGCGCCTGGTCGGCGATGGCCCGGGTGATGGCCTGCCGGATCCACCACGTGGCGTAGGTCGAGAACTTGAAGCCGCGCTCGGGGTCGAACTTCTCCACCGCGCGGATCAGCCCCAGGTTGCCCTCTTGGATCAAATCGAGGAAGAGCAGCCCCCGGCCCACGTACCGCTTGGCGATGGAGACCACCAGGCGTAGGTTGGCCTCGGTGAGACGGCGTTTCGCCTCCACGTCTTTGTGCTGGATGCACCGGGCGAGCGTGATCTCTTCCTCGGCGGTGAGCAGCGGCACCTTGCCGATCTCTTTCAAGTAGAGGCGGACCGGATCGCTGGCCGAGTGATCGATGGCCAGGTCCATCTTGCTGAGGAACTCCTCCTCCTCGGAGTAGTCCCCGTCGACGGCGGTCTCCTCGTCGTCCGCCTCGGTGATCTGCAGCCCAAGCTCGTTCAGCCGGCTGTAGAGGTCTTCGACGTCCTCAGGGGAAAGCTCCACCTCCCTCAGAAGCTCTGCCAGCTCCTCAGACGTGAGGCCGCCAGAATCCCTGCCTCGGGCGACAACCGCTTGCATGGCGGTCTCCGTGCGTGCGGAATCGTGGGTCACCCCTGCCCTACCCCTCGTCGACGTTTGCCAATAGGTAACGTACCTGGTGCAGGAGGACCTCCAAACGCACCAGCCGACGTTCTGTATCGGCATCGGAGGCGTCGTCCTCGAGGGAGGTACGCAACCCGGCGACAGTGCGCCGCAGGTGCTGCTCCTGCAGGCGCAGATGACGCTCGTTCAGCATCGCCTGGGTGTACAGGCCGGTATCGGCCTCCATCACCAGGCCGATCACGAACCGCCCGACCTCGGTGTCGCCCCCGATGAGCTCCTTGAGGACCCTTTTGGGATCGGGCGACGTGAGCGCCCGCCGCAAACCGGCGAAGGCTTCGGCGCAGACCGGGTCGACGAAGTGCTCGGGCGTAAGCCCGGCGAGCGCCTCGGCCGACGTATCGGGGTTGGCCAGAGCAGCCGTCAAGAACTCTCTTTGCACCGCAAGCTCCGGGGAGCGCATGCGCTCGCGGTGGTCGCGCAGCAGCCGGACCTCCCCGCCCTGCGGCCGAGTGGCAGACTTGACCCGGTTCCTGGCCTCTCGTTCCGACTCCTCCAGCAGGTAGGCGACGTTCTCGGGAGACAGGCGCAGACGATCGGCTAGCAGGCGCACCTCTTCTTCCCGTTCCTTTGGGGAGGTCGAGCGGGCCAGGATCTCGCGCAGACCATCGAAAGCGCGCACTCGACCCTCCGCGGTGTCCGTGTCGCTGCGCTCCAGAAAGCGCAGCACCTCGAACCGGAGCAGGGACACCTTGCCGCCCACGAGGGTGCGCACGCGCTCCCCTCCACCAGCCGTCGCCACCTCAGCCGGGTCCTGCCCCCCAGGCAGAACGGCCACAGTGGGGCGTAGGCCCCGACGACGCGCGAGCTCGCCCGAACGCATGACCGCCTCGGTGCCGGCCCGGTCGGCGTCGTACATGAAGGTGACGTTCGAGGTCAAGCGCGTGACCAGATCCAGCTGACCGTCGGTGAGCGCCGTGCCCATCGAGGCCACCACGTTCCCCACGCCGGCCTGCGCCAACGCCAGGACATCGGTGTACCCCTCCACCACGAGCACATCGTCGGCGTCGGCTATCGTCCGTCGTGCCTGGAAGAGTCCGTAGAGCAGGTGGCTCTTCCGATAGAGGGGGCCCTCCGGCGAATTCAGATACTTGGGCTTGTCGTCACCCAAGGTCCTGCCTCCAAAGCCGACGACCCTACCCCTGTGGTCCGCGAGTGGGAACATGAGCCTGCCCCTGAAGCGGTCATAGGCTTTGCCGGGCCGGCGCACGATGAGTCCCGCCGCCTCGAGATCCCGCTCGGTAAAACCCTCTTGGAGCGCTCGATCGTGAAGTCCCCGCCAGGCATCAGGCGAAAGGCCAACCTGGTAGGTCTCACACACCGCCCTGGCGAGACCCCGGCTCCGCAGATAGACCCGGGCGTTCTCCCCAGCTTTGCTTTCCCACAGGTACCGGGAATAAAACGCCGCCGTCTTCTCGAGAAGAGTGCTGAGTCGCCGCTCTGTCCCGCGGGCGGCCGAGTCGGGAGCGGCGCCCTGCTCGTACTCGAGCGGCACTCCGAAGCGCTCGGCCAGCTGCTCCACGGCCTCGGCGAAGCTGAGGCTCTCCATGCGCTGGACGAAGGTCAGCACATCCCCGCCTTCACCGCACCCGAAGCAGTAGTACAAGCCCTTGTCGGCGCTCACCGAGAACGACGGGCTCTTCTCCTGATGGAAGGGACACAAGCCGGTGAACGTGACGCCACGCTGGCGCAGGCTGGTATACCCGGAAACCACGTCGACGATATCCGCTGCGGCCAGCACCGCTTCGACGGTCGCGTCCTTGATCCTGGGGCTCATGAGGATCCTGGCGCCTCGAGTGTGTGGGTGGGGTCGAGCGAGAGAGTGGCCGCAGTATAGCAAACGGCCTCCCGAATCGCGTCCTGGCGGCGAAGCGTCATTCTGACACGAGCTCTAGCGGGCCCAGGAGCGGGGCACGAAGGCCTCGAAGTAGACCCGCTGAGCGTAGCGGTCCGTCATGCCGGCCACGTAGTCGGTCACGGCCCGCACGAGACGGTCAGGCTCGGCGGCCGCGCCCGTCGCGGACTCGAAGCCGGCAAGCTTCTCTGGATGAGCCAAGAAATGGTTGAACAAAGCGGCTACGAGATCCCGGATGGTCTGCACGCCGCTCACCTCGACTGATCGAGGGTAGACACGCTCGAAGAGGAAGGCACGCAGTTCCTCCATGGCGTGGGCCACGCCCGGACTCTGGACGATGTCGCCGGCGGCGTCGCTTGCGTCGACCATATCGTGCACCAGCGCATCGATGCGCTCGGAGCCGGTGGCGCCGAGCAGGGCCACGGCTTCAGCAGGCAGGTCGCTTTCCACGATCAGGCCGGCCCGCAGGGCGTCGTCGATGTCATGGTTGATGTACGCGACCCGGTCGCAGATGCGCACGACGCGGCCTTCGAGGGTGCCGGGCAGGTGGCCGCCGGTGTGGCCCAAGATGCCGTCGCGCACCTCCCAGGTGAGGTTCAGACCCCAGCCTTCGTTCTCCAGCACCTCCACCACGCGCAGGCTCTGCTCGTTGTGGCGAAAGCCCGGGTAGCCCAGGCTTTGGAGCACCGCGTCCAAGGCGTCCTCGCCGGCGTGGCCGAAAGGAGTGTGACCCAGATCGTGTCCCAGAGCGACGGCCTCGGTCAGGTCCTCGTTCAGGCGGAGTGCGCGGGCGACGGTGCGGGAGATGCCCGACACTTCCAGCGTGTGTGTGAGCCTGGTGCGGTAATGGTCGCCCTCGGGCGCGATGAAGACCTGAGTCTTGTGCTTGAGCCGGCGGAAGGCCTTGCTGTGGACGACCCGATCCCGGTCACGCTGGTAGGGCGTGCGCAGAGTACAGGGGACCTCCTCCCTCTCCCGGCCCCGGGATGCGGAGGCGCGCTGCGCCCGCGGAGAAAGACCCACCTCGAGGGCCTCGGTGGAGAGCACCATCCGGCCGGGCGCCTCCCGCTTCACATCGACCTCCGGTGGACGGGATCAATCGGTCGTGACCGCCGGTCCGGTCTCCTCCAGCACCGCCTGGGCCGCGGCCAGCCTGGCGATGGGCACCCGGTACGGGCTGCAGCTGACGTAGTCGAGGCCGGTGCGGTGGCAGAACTTCACGCTGGAGGGCTCGCCGCCGTGCTCGCCGCAGATGCCCAGCTTGATCCCCGGCCTGACCGCCCTGCTCTTCTCGGTGGCCATCGCTACCAGCTGCCCCACACCCTTCTGGTCAAGCTTCTCGAAAGGGTTGTCGGCCAGCAGGTCCGAGCGCATGTAGTACGTGAGGAACTTGCCCTCGGCGTCGTCGCGAGAGAAACCCAGAGTCGTCTGCGTGAGGTCGTTGGTGCCGAAGCTGAAGAAGTCGGCGTGCTCGGCGATCTCGTCGGCGGTGATGGCCGCCCGGGGCAGCTCGATCATGGTGCCCACCTTGTAGTCGATGGAGGCATGCCGCTCCGCCAGCACGGCGTCGGCCGTCTCGACCGTGAGGGCCCGCATGACCTCGAGCTCCCTGGCGAAGCCCACCAGCGGGATCATGATCTCCACCCGAGGCGCTTCCCCGAGCTCGGCCGCAATGTGGCAGGCGGCTTCCAGAATGGCCCGCACCTGCATGGCGTAGATCTCCGGGTACTGGATGCCCAAGCGGCAACCCCGGGTGCCGAGCATGGGGTTCATCTCGTGGAGCGTCTTGACCTTACCGGCGACCTTTTTCCTTGGCGGCTATCTCGTCGGCGGAGGCCCCCGTCAAACGAAGTCGCTCGAGCTCTACCATGAGGACCGTGTAGTCGGGCAGGAACTCGTGCAGCGGCGGATCGAGCAGGCGGATCGTCACCGGCAGACCGGCCATGGCCCGGAAGATGCCGTCGAAATCTTCACGCTGGAAAGGAAGCAGGTTGGCGAGGTGCCGCTCGCGCTCGTCCCTCGTTTCGGCCATGATCATGGCCTGCACGTGGGGCAAACGCTCCTCCTGCATGAACATGTGCTCCGTGCGGCAGAGTCCGATGCCCTCGGCGCCGAACTCCCGGGCCTTCTGGGCGTCCTCAGGGGTGTCGGCGTTGGTGCGCACGCGCAAGCGGCGGATCTCGTCGGCCCAGGAGAGCACCTGGTCGAAGTTCTCGTTGATCTGTGGAGGAACCAGGGGTACTTGGCCCAGCATGATGCGGCCGGTGGTGCCATCCATGGTGATCCAGTCGCCCTCGCAGACCACCGTGCCGTCCACATGGAACCGACGGGAGGCCGTGTCGATCTTCATGTCGGCTGCGCCGGCGATGCAGGGCTTGCCCATGCCCCGGGCCACCACGGCCGCGTGCGACGTCATGCCACCGTGGCTGGTGACTACGCCCTGGGCCTGGATAAGCCCGTGGATGTCGTCGGGGTTGGTCTCCCAGCGCACCAGGATGACCTTCTCCCCCTTGGAACCCCTCTCCTCGGCCGTGTCGGCGTCGAACACCACCTGACCCACGGCCGCCCCCGGCGAAGCATTCAGACCGGTGGTGAGCACCTTGTAGCCCGCCTTGGGGTCGAGCATGGGGTGCATGAGCTGGTCGAGGGCGGCCGGGTCGATGCGGCGGAGCGCCTCTTCTCTGGTGATGAGACCCTCGGCCACCATATCTACGGCCGCCTTGAGGGCGGCGGCCGCCGTCCGCTTGCCGCTGCGGGTCTGCAGCATGAAGAGACGGCCGTCCTCGATGGTGAACTCGATATCCTGCATGTCCCGGTAGTGGGACTCGAGGGTCTGGCGTATCTGGTAGAGCTGCTCCAGGACTTGGGGCATGACCTCGCGCATCTCCTCGAGGGGCCGGGGGTGGCGTACGCCGGCCACCACGTCCTCGCCCTGAGCGTTCATAAGGAACTCGCCGTAGAAGCGGTTCTCGCCGGTGGAAGGATCGCGAGTGAAAGCCACCCCCGTGCCCGAGGTCTCACCCTTGTTGCCGAAGACCATGGACTGCACGTTGACCGCCGTGCCCAGCGAGTCGGGGATGCTGTGGGCCTTGCGATAGACCTTCGCCCGGTGGTTGTCCCAGCTGCTGAAGACAGCCTGGATAGCCAGGCGAAGCTGCACTCGGGGGTCACTGGGGAAACCCGAGCCGATCTCGTTCTTCAGAATCTGCTTGAAGCGCTCGGTCAGATCCTTCAGGTCGTCGGCGGACAGATCGTTGTCGGTAGCCGCTCCGACCTCGTGCTTCTTGGCCGTCAGGGCGTCTTCGAAGAGCTGACCGTCGACGCCCATGACCACGTCGCCGAACATCTGGATGAAGCGACGTAAGGAGTCGTAGGCGAAGCGGGGGTTTCCCGTGGCGGCCGCCAGGCCCTCCACAGTGACGTCGTTCAGGCCCAGGTTCAGGACCGTGTCCATCATGCCCGGCATGGACACCACCGCGCCGGAGCGCACCGAGACCACCAACGTGGCCCTCGGATCGCCGAAGCCCTTTCCGGTGGCCTTTTCGAGGGCCTGCAGGTGCTGCTCGATCTCCCGCTCCAGGCTCTCGGGGAAGCGGCCCGTGCGGGAGTACTCGATGCAGGCTTCGGTCGTGATGACGAAGCCGGGAGGAACGGGGATGCCGATCGCGGTCATCTCCGCCAGGTTGGCGCCCTTACCCCCCAGCAGATGCTTGAGGTCGGCGCTCCCCTCGGAAAAGTCATAGGCGTACTTCTTCGAGCTCATCGAGCGATCTCTCCTTCAGCGGAGGGTCCTGCGGCGGTCCGGATAGACAGCAAAGCCCCCGGAGGGGCCGCCCTATTGTAACGAACCGCCCTTCGCTTGTGAAGCAGAGGACGTACTGCTGTACAGTCATCGAAGACGCCGCATCGCGCCGCCGAGTGCGGCCTAGGGACCGGGGCTTCGTTTTGAGACGAGCTCTCATCGTGCCGATTGCTGCGAAAGGGTATTCCGCTTGCCTTACTTAAGTATTACACTTCAAAGGGTAGAAACTGGGTCACACCTTGTGGGAGCACACGAACTATCACCGATCGGAGAGGAGGAGAAATGTCAGAGCACCGGCTCGGAGTGCAGGGCTCCCGAGACCACGAACGAGCGACCACCGCCATCGCGGCGGCATTGGCGTTGATGTCACGCTCGCCTGAGCGGACCAGTCGCGCGCTGGCCACGGCCTTGGGCAAGCTGTCGCGCTCCAAGCAACAGAAGATGGTCGCCGACTGGGTGCACGACTACCTGGAGCCGGGGGGACCCGGCGCCGCCTACGTCACCCGCCTGCTTCGTCAGCTTCATCCGAATGTCCGCAAGCGCTTCTTAGCGGGTTTCATCGCCAACCTCTTCTTCCGCGATCCCGAGGTCTCGGAGCGCTTGAAGCGGGAGCACGGCATCAACGCTCCCAACCTACTTGCCATCAGTCCTTCCATGCGCTGCAATCTTCGTTGCACCGGCTGCTACGCCGGGGACTATGACCGCCACGACGACCTCCCCACCGAGGTGTTCGACCGTCTGCTCTCCGAGGCCGAGGCCATCGGCACCCGCGTTTTCATTCTCATAGGCGGAGAGCCGTTCATGTGGCCGCCTCTACTCGACATCGTCGAGGCACACCGCAACAGCTTCTTCCAGATCTATACCAATGGCACCATGATCGACGACGATATGGCGGCGCGCATCGTGGAGCTTGGCAACATCGCCCCCGCGGTCAGTATCGAGGGGAGCCGGGAGCGCACCGACGCCCGGCGGGGTCCGGGCGTCTACGACAGGGTGATCTCTGCCATGGAGAGATTGCGCGACCACGGGGCCATGTTCAGCTTCTCGGCCACCGCCACGCGCGACAACCTGGAAGAGATCATCTCCGACGAGTTCATCGACCTCATGATCGAGAAGGGCGCCCTCTACGGCTGGTACTTCGCGTATGTGCCGATCGGCTTGAACCCCGACCTGGAGTACATGCCCACCCCCGAGGAACGGGATCGGCTACGTCGCGGAGTCAACAGCATCCGCGAGCGGAAGCCTATCCTGGTGGCCGACTTCTGGAACGACGGCTCCGTCACCGGCGGGTGCCTTGCGGCCGGCCGCAAATACGTGCACATCAACAACCGGGGCGACGTGGAGCCGTGCGTGTTCGCGCATTTCGCCGTGGATAACATCCGGGAGACGTCCCTGGTCGACGCCCTAGCGTCAGACTACTTCCGCGACCTGCGCAAGCTGCAGCCGTTCGGGCACAACCTGCTCCGGCCCTGCCCGCTCATCGACCATCCGGGCGTGATCAAGCGGGTGGTGGAGAAGCACGGCGCGTACCCCACCCACGAAGGAGCAGAGAGCCTCATCTCGACCCTTCAACCGGGTCTGCACAACTACGCCGTGAGCCTGCGCGACGTCTACCAGCCCGTGTGGGACAAGGAGTACCGCTGGGTGGACGAGTGGCTGTCCAGCGATCCCGAGTGGCAGAAACGACGCTCGAAGGGGCTCGACGCCGAAGCCGAGCTGGCGCAGCCGGCCAGGCAGTCAGGAGCCGACGAAGCCAGCTGAATCAGCCCTGGAGCCGCTCCAGACGAGCGATAGCCCGCATACCCTCGGCAATCCGCCACAGCAAGCGCAGGCGGTTCAGCCGTACCGCTTCGTCCTGGGCCATGACGAGAACATCGTCGAAGTAGCGGTCGATCGCCGGCCGCAGGGCGGCGAGTGCCTCCAGGACCTCGTAGTAGTGCTGAGTGACGACCAATCCGGTCACTCGGTCCTCGGCCGCCCTCCAGGCCTGGTAGAGCCCGTTTTCAGCATCCTCGCTGAAGAGACCCGGATCCACGTCCGGGCCCACCTCCTCCGGCGGCAGCTTCGTGGCCAGGTTCGAGGGGCGGGTGAAGGCGGTCACGAGGTCGTCCCAACCGTCCGAGTCCCGGAAGCAGTCGAGAGCCGCCGCTCGCCGGCGCAGGTCTAGAAACACGTCGGACGTGGGCAGCACCGCGTCCACCGCGTCGCGAGCGATGCCGTTATCGACCAGGAAGCGGGCCAGCCGGTCCTTGACGAAGTCAACCGCGTCGCCCACCGCCGACTCGCGCCCCACCAGACCAGGAAAGCGCTCCAGACCGTCGTAGGCCCGCTGGCAGAGGGCCCGCAGGTCGTAGGTGAACCCATGCTGGAAAGCGATAGCCACCATGCCCATGGCCGCCCGGCGCAAGCCATACGGGTCCTTGGAGCCGGAGGGGGGCTCGCCCGTGGCGAAGGCAGCGACCACGTTGTCCACCTTCTCCGCCGTTGCCAGCAGGGCTCCGGCCGCGCTGCGCGGCGGCCTCCCCCCCGAGACGTCAGGAAGGTACTGCTCGCGGATGGCGACGGCCACCTCGTCGTGGAAGCCCTCCATACGGGCGTAGGTCTCGCCCATGACGCCTTCAAGGTCGGCGAACTCCCGCACCATGACCGACACCTGATCGGCCTTGGCCAGGCGGGCAGCCTCGAGAGCCCAGCCCTGGACGTCGGCAGGGGCACCCACCGTGCCGGCCAGGTGTGCGGTGAGATGTACCAGCCGGTCGGTCTTGTCCCGCATCGTCCCGATCTTGACGTGAAAGACGACCCGATCCAGACCCCGGGCCATCTGCTCGATACCCACGGCCAGGTCCTTCTCGAAGCTGAACTCGGCGTCCTCGATGCGCCCCTCCAGCACCCGCTCGTTACCGGCGGTGATCTGCTCGGCATGGGCCGGCTCGCCGTTCATCACGTAGAAGAAGCTGTTGGCCAGATTGCCCTCGGAGTCCACCAAGGGGAAGTAGCGCTGGTGAGACTGCATGGCCGTGATCAGCACCTCGTCAGGCAGGCGCAGATGCTCTTCGCCGAAGGTGCCGGCCAGCACCGTAGGCCACTCGACCAGGTGGAGCACCTCGTTCATCTTGCCCATGGGGTCGAGCACCTGGAGGCCGCGCTCGGCGGCCAGGCGGCGCAGCTCCGACCAGACGAGGGCCTCGCGCTCCTGCTGGTCCACCAGCACCCGCACCTGCCGCATGGTCTCGACGTAGGCCCCCGGTGTAACGATGTCCACCTCATGGCCCAGCCAGCGGTGCCCCCGAGAGCGCCGCCCCGACTCGACCCCCCGCCACGGAGAAGGACACCACCTCTTCCCCGAAGAGGCCCACTAGCCAGCGTACCGGCCGGCTGAAACGCAGCTCGCGCGCGCCCCAGCGCATGTTCTTGGGGAAGTACATATCGCGCACGGTCTTGAGGCAGATCTCGGGCAGCAGCTCGGCAGTAGGCCGCCCTTCGCTGCGGGACACGGCGAACACGTAGCGCCGCCCGTTCTCCTCGCGCACCTGCAGGTCCTCGGGGGCCACCCCTTTCGCCCGCGCGAAGCCCTCGGCCGCTTTGGTAGGTCGCCCCTGGGCGTCGAAGGCGCCTTCTACGGCCGGGCCCCGCTGGGCGATCTCGCGGGGTGCCTGCCTCTCGGGTACGCCGCTCACCAACACGGCGATCCGTCGCGGCGAGACCAGCACCCGGATACCCTGGGGATCGACGTCGATGTCGTCGGCCGCGAACAGGCCGGCCACCCGGCCGGGCAGCAGCTCCAGCACCGACAGACAGGCCGACGCCGGGATCTCCTCGACCCCGATCTCGAGCAGGAAGTCGCGCGCCACCTAGGCCACCTCCTCGTCACTCGAAGTCGGGGCTCCACCGGTGGGGCCATTCCCGGGGTTTGCACCGAGATCTCCGCCGACTCCCGCGGCCGCGCCCCCGGCGGCCGCCCGGCGCTCGTTCAATTGGGTCACGTAGACCTCGGCCACCCGGCGGGCGATGTTGCGCACCCTAGCGATGTAGCCGGTGCGCTCGGTGACGCTCAGAGCTCCCCGGGCGTCCAGCTGGTTGAAGGCGTGCGAGCACTTGAGCACGAAGTCGTAGGCGGGCGCCACCAGGCCGTGCGCCAGGCAACTCTCGCACTCCTGCTCATAGTCGGTGAAGTGCCGCTGCAGCACGGCCACGTCAGCTACGTCGAAGTGGTAGCCCGACCACTGGGCTTCGTTCACCTGGTGGACATCACCATAGGTGACACCCGGCACCCACACCAGATCGAAGGCGCTGTCCACCCCCTGTAGATACATGGCCAGGCGCTCGGTGCCGTAGGTGAGCTCCACGCTGATGGGGTCGAGGTCGAAGCCCCCCACCTGCTGGAAGTAGGTGAACTGCGTGGCCTCCATGCCGTCGATCCAGACCTCCCAGCCCAGGCCCCAGGCCCCCAAGGTGGGCGACTCCCAGTCGTCCTCTACGAAACGGATATCGTGCTTCTCGAGCTCGATGCCCAGGTGGGCCAGCGAGGCCAGGTAGAGGTCCTGGATGTCATCGGGGGCCGGTTTCAAGACCACCTGGTACTGATAGTAGTGGCCCAGCCGGTAGGGGTTCTCTCCGTACCGCCCGTCGGTGGGTCGGATAGAGGGCTCCAGGTAGGCCACGTTCCAGGAGTCGGGGCCCAGAGCGCGCAGGAAGGTGGCCGGGTTGAACGTGCCTGCCCCCACCTCGGTGTGATACGGGTGCCAGATCACGCAGCCCTGCTGCGCCCAGAACCGCTCCAGCCCCAGGAGCACGTCTTGGAAGGTGGGTCTCTGCTCGCTCACGGTGACCTCGGATCGCACGGGCACGCAGTGCCGGGTTTGCCTCGCAGACAGCCGATTGTAACAGACGGGTTGCGGGGAGGATACGCAGCGAGCCCCACGCGGAAGGCGACGCGGAGCCTCATACACAGGGGAGGCCTCAGGGAAGGATGGTGTTGTTCGCATGGATTTCAAGGACCTCGTCCGGGCCAGATACAGCGCCCGAGCCTACCTGGACCGTCCGGTCGAGCCCCAGAAGCTCGACCTGGTGCTCGAGGCCGCCCGCCTGGCCCCTACGGCGGCCAACCGCCAGCCATTCCGCCTAGTGGTGGTCTCCGACCCCCAGATCCGAGCCGACATGAAGGCCGCGTACCACCGGCGCTGGTTTTACACGGCACCCTTGATCGTGGCCGCCTGCGGAGTGCCCTCCGAGAATTGGGTGCGGTGCGACGGCAAGAACTACAACGACGTCGACGTCGCCATAGTCATGGACTACCTGACCCTGCAGGCCGCCGACATCGGGCTGGGGACCTGCTGGATCGCCGACTTCGACCCCGACGCCGTACGCGACATCCTGCACCTGCCGGCGGATCTGGAGCCGGTGGCCCTCACTCCCTTGGGTTACTCGGCCGACGAACCCAAGGCCAAGCAACGCAAGCCCTTGGATCGGCTGGTGGTGCACAACCGCTTCTCCTGACAAACTGGCTCGCCGGCGCAAAACACGGCGGGCGAGCCTTGACACCTTCCCGCGGCGCGCTATATGATACTGATTAACTATCATTTACGCAGAGAGACATGGAGATCACGCGCCGCACAGACTACGCCATCCGCATCCTGCTCGCCCTGGCCGGCCTGCCCCGGGACGAACGTCTCTCGGCCCGCGAGCTCGGCACGCTGCAGGAGGTGCCCTACGCCTTCGCCCGGGGGATCCTGACCGAGCTGGCGGGAGCCGGCTTCGTCACCAGCCGGCGCGGCGTAGGCGGAGGCGTCTCGCTGGCCCGCCCGGCCGAAGCCATCACCCTGCTCGAGGTGGTCGAGGCCATGGAAGGTCATATCAGCTTGAACCTCTGCACCCGCGACCCGGACTACTGCGGCCGAGCCGGGGGCTGCTTCATGCACCAGATCTGGCAGGAGGCCGAGCAGACCTTGCGCGCCTCCCTCGCCTCCTACGACTTCGCATTGCTGGCGGGCGGCCGACGATCGCCGCTCCAGGCCGTCGAACCCAAGGAGAATCTCGCGCCCACCATCTGACCCAACCGAACGCCCTGACATGTGCCTACTGTCACAAGGAGGTCACCGCCCAATGGACACCGTACTGTTGTCGCGCATCCAGTTCGCTTTCACCGTCGGCTACCACTTCCTGTTCGTCCCGCTGAGCCTGGGTCTGGCGGTGACCCTGGTGTGGGCCGAGCGGCGCTACTACCGCAGCGGGTCGGCCGAGGACCGGGCGGCGTCGAGTTTCTGGATCCGCCTCTTCACGACAACCTTCGCCATCGGGGTGGCAACGGGGATCACCATGGAGTTCGCTTTCGGCACGAACTGGGCGGCCTACTCCCGTTTCGTGGGCGACATCTTCGGTGCTCCCCTGGCCGCCGAGGCCTTGCTCTCTTTCTTCCTGGAGTCGACTTTCCTGGGCGTGCTCCTCTTCGGGCGCGACCGCGTCTCCCGCCGTTTCTACTACGTCTCGGCCTGGCTGGTGGCGCTAGGCGCGCACCTTTCCGCCCTGTGGATCATCATCGCCAACTCGTGGCAGCAGACCCCGGCCGGCTACGCGGTGGAGAACGGCCGGGCAGTGCTCACCGACTTCTTCGCCGCCGCCTTCAACCCTTCCACGGTGCCCCGTTTCCTGCACACCGTCACGGCGACCTGGGTGGCCGGCGCCTTCCTGGCGGCCGGGGTGGCCGCCTGGTACCTGCTGAGAGGGCGTCACGTGGCTTTCGCCCGCCGAACGCTGCCCACTGCCCTGGTATTCGGACTGGTCGTCTCGCTGGCCATGCCCCTGGTGGGTCACTTCCACGCCCTGCAAGTGGCCGACACCCAGCCGGCCAAGATGGCGGCCTTCGAGGGGGTGTTCGAAACCCACAGCGGTGTCGGCCTGACCCTGGTGGGCTGGGTGGACGAGGCCGACCAGAAGACGGTGGCCCTCAAGATGCCCAGCGCGCTGAGTGTGCTCGTGGGCGGCAGCACGGACACCGTGATCCAAGGACTGAACGACTTCGCGCCCCAGGACCGCCCACCCCTCCAGCTGACCTTCCAGGTGTTCCATCTCATGGTGGCCTTGGGCCTCTACTTCATAGCGCTCATGGCCCTAGGAGTCGTCCTCTGGCAGCGGGGGCGGCTGGAGAGGAGCCGGCGGTACCTGCGCGTCCTGGTGTACTCGACTCCCCTGCCCGTGCTGGCCTCGCAAGTGGGTTGGATGGCCGCCGAAGTAGGCCGGCAGCCCTGGATCGTGCAGGGAGAGCTGCGCACCCGCGACGCCGTGTCGGCCGTGGTTCCCGCCGGACAGGTCGTCATGTCGCTGGCTCTCTTTGCGGCCATCTACGCGTTTCTCTTCGCCGGCTGGTCGCGCATCGTGCTCGACCTGATCCGCAAGGGGCCCGGCGACGAGGCCCTCTCCCCCGTCCCCGCCCCGGCGGAAGCCGGCGGCCCCACCGTAGCCGGCTGACACCGGGAGGTTGGTCATGGATCTACAGCTGCTTTGGTACCTGCTGATCGGCGTGCTGCTGGCAGGCTACGCCGTGCTGGACGGCTTCGACCTGGGCGTCGGAGCCCTGTACCCCTTCCTGGCCCGCAACGAGCAGGAGCGCCGCTCACTGCGCCGGGCCGTTGGCCCCTTCTGGGACGGCAACGAAGTGTGGTTGCTCACCGCCGGAGGAGCGCTCTTCGCCGCCTTCCCCCGGTCTACGCCACCGTCTTCAGTGGCTTCTACCTGGCGCTGATCCTGGTGCTGGCCGGATTGATCTTCCGAGCGGTCTCCCTGGAGTTCCGCTCGCACGATCCCGCTTGGAGCCCTGTGTGGGACGCCGCCTTCGTGGGCGGCAGTGCCTTGCCCGCGCTTCTCTTCGGGGTGGCGGCCGGCAACATCGTACGCGGCGTGCCCCTGGACGCGGCTGGTGAGTACGCCGGCGACTTCTTCACTCTTCTGAACCCCTTTTCGCTGCTGGTCGGCGTTTTCGGGCTGGCCATGTTCCTGAGCCACGGGGCTGCCTGGGCGGCTCTGAAGACCGAGGGCCCCTTGCGGGAGCGGGCGGTCGCCTGGCGGTCAACCCTTCACTGGGTCTTCGTGGCCCTGCTCGCCGCCGTCACTGTGGCCGCGGTCTTCGCGGCCCCCGACCGTTTCTCGGCCAACCTCAGCCGCCCTGCTGGTTGGGTGGCAATCCTCGTGGAAGCGGCCGGGCTGGTGCTGGCCCGAGCAGCCATGCTGCGCAAGGACGACCTGCTAGCCTTCGCCGGCTCAGCCCTGGGGGTGCTAGGGCTCGTGGGCCTGTGGGCGGTGGGCAACTATCCCGATTTGGTGCCCGCGAGCGGGGGCGGCGGTGCGAGCCTGACGGCCC
Source organism: Thermoleophilia bacterium (assembly GCA_027493445.1). Lineage (GTDB taxonomy): Bacteria > Actinomycetota > Thermoleophilia > RBG-16-64-13 > RBG-16-64-13 > JAMDDA01. Next base: position 1,525,867 of record JAOSKU010000001.1, read on the forward strand.
ACAACGCGTCGTCGTCGAACCTGACTCTGACGGTGATGCTCATCATAGCCGCCATCGGTGTCCCAGTAGTGCTGGCCTACACGACCCTGTTATACAAAGCGCTGGGCGGGCGTGTACGCCCCGAAGGCAGCGGCTACTGAGGCCCGCCGGCAACTGGGAAGATCGCGCGGCGCCCCTGCCCGCCCGGCAGGCCGGTGCCTGCGTGCACGCCCGGGAGCCCTCTGGTCAGTGCTCGTCCTGCAGGCGCACGCCACCGCTCTGCGCGAAGGCGTAGCCAGCTTCGCTGTGCTGGCTCAAGTCCAGGCCCAGCAGCTCCTCCTCGTCTCGTACCCGCACCCCCATGACCGCTTTGATGATCGAAAGAAGCACGAAGGTAACGAAGAACGACCAAGCCATGACCGCCACCACCGCCAGCATCTGCTTGCCCAGCAGGCCGGGGTTCCCGAAAAAGGCGCCGTCGGCCCCAGCGCTGTTGATGGCCGTCTGGGCGAGCAGACCGGTGGCGAGGGCTCCAAAAGTACCTCCCACCCCATGTACGCCCACCACGTCGAGGCTGTCGTCGTACTTGAGCCTCCACTTGAGCAGCACGCCCAGATAGCAGAGGACGCCGGCGCCCCCGCCGATCGCGAGGGCCGACATGGGCCCCACGAAGCCCGAGGCCGGAGTGATGGCCACCAATCCGGCGACCAGGCCCGAGGCGACTCCCAGAGTGGTGGGTTGACCTTTGTGCACCCACTCCGCCCCCGCCCAGGAGAGCGCGGCGGCGGCGGCCGCCAGATGGGTCACCACGAAGGCGTTGGCCGCCAGACCGCCGGAGGCCAGGGCACTCCCGGCGTTGAAGCCAAACCAGCCGAACCAGAGGATGCCGGCCCCCAACAAGGTCATGGGCAGGTTGTGGGGGTGCATGGCCTCTCGGCCGAAGCCCCGCCGCTGCCCGATCACCAGGGCCGCGGCCAGAGCAGCCAACGCCGAACTGATGTGTACCACCGTACCGCCGGCGAAGTCCAGCGCGCCAAGCTCCCGGATCCAACCGCCCACCCCCCACACCCAGTGGGCCACCGGGCTGTACACCGTAAGAGACCAGAGCAGGCTGAAGATCAGAAACGACGAGAACCTCATCCGCTCGGCGAAGGCCCCGGTGATCAAGGCCGGCGTGATTACGGCGAACATCCCTTGGAACATCATGAAGGCGAGATGAGGCACGGTGGCTGCGTAGTCGGGATTGGGCGCCTCTCCCACCCCGCGCAAACCGATCCACTGGAGCGATCCGATCAGTCCGCCGTGATCGGTCCCGAAGGCCAGAGTGTAGCCGAGGACGGCCCACAACACCGACACCAGTCCGATCATCACGAAGCTCTGCATGAGCATGCCCAGCACGTTCTTGCTACGCACCATGCCCCCGTAGAAGAGGGCCAGCCCGGGGGTCATGAACATCACGAGGGCCGTGGAGAGCAACAGGAAAGCCGTATCCCCGGTGTTGATGGCATCCATGCCGTACTCCTCCATTTGAGCTCGATTCGGAACGAAGCCTTGGCCGCCAGGCCGCACTGGCCGGTCCCATGCGGTGTCCTCGGTCACGTCCGTAGCGCTGCTACGCCCGCTCCCTGCGTCCTTGCCTCGCCCGCGCCCATCGCTCCCTGGCGGCGAAGCGTCATTCCGAGCCGAGCTCTGGAGCTCGATTCGGAACGAAGCCTTGGCCGCCAGGCCGCACTGGCCGGTCCCATGCGGAACGAAGCCCCGGCCGCCGCGGTCGCCTGGGCGGTGCGACTGCGCAGGCAGACACTCATTGAGCCAGATCGGCAGGGTCGGCGCATTGGCCCGATGGAGGGAATGGGAGCCGAGCGGGATGGCCAAACAGAGACGGCGCTACCGCGGATCGGGGTGCCTACGTGTAGATGTCGCGCCGCTGAAAGAGGATCGCCGCGAGCGCCGTCAACCCCGTCGCGGCCCCGAGAATCGCGAGGAAACTCAGCCAGGCGATGCCATTCTCGATGGCCGAGCCGTAGTGGTAGAAGATGGTGAAAGGCCGCAGACGGTCGAAGGCCTCGGAGATACCCCCAGGCCGTTGATGACGTACATGGCCACCAGGATGGCGGCGGGCAGGCCAATGGCCAGAGCTCCCCGGCGCACCAGGGCCGACACGACCAGAGCCAGGCCTCCGAAGAACAGGCAGAAGGGCCACAGATTCAACGCGCCGGCCGCCACGTGCGCGACCCCCAGGGGGGCGTCGAGCGCCAACGACGGCAGCCAGGTGATCACGGCCAGCAGCGTCGCCACCACTAAGAGCTCCAGAGCCATGCCCAGGTAGGCGCTGGCCACCACCTGCCAGCGAGGCACGGGATTGCCCAGCAGGATATCGATGCCGCGCCGCTCCTCGGCGCCGGCGATGGCACGCGCGCCCAGGAGTATCGGCAGGAAGGCCAAGGCCAGGGGGGCGGTGATGTTGAACATCTCCATGGCCAGCCAGGTCTCGACACTGTTCACGCCGCCGGTAATACCCAGAAACTGTGTGTACTGTTCGGGTAGCTGGCTCATGTACTCATTCACCTGGGCGCTCATGCTCGGGTACATGGCCACGTACAGCGCGCCGAGAACGCCCAGAGACACTCCCCAAACGACCATGGCCCGCCCCTGGCGGCGCACCAGATGAAGGGTCAGGACGGCCAGCCGCGAGAACGCCGATGACCGTGCCGCGGCCACGCCCTCGTCGGCGCCGACGACCACAGGTTCGCTGCTCATGACGACGAGCCCCCATAGTAGGTCAGGAAGATCTCCTCCAGGCTGGGACGGTCCAGCTCCATGTCCTCGAGCGGGAACTGGGCCACCAGCTTGACCACCCGATCCAGGTCCTGGCGCACGGTGAGGACGACCGCCTCGTCGTCCTGGCGCGCCTCCTCCACCCCAGGCAGCGCCGCGAAGAGCGAGGCGTCCACCGGCTCAGCGAAGCGCAGCGTCATCCGCCTCAGCCGCTTCTTGATGAGGGAGGCGGTCGTTTCCAAAGCCGCCAACTCCCCTTCGCGGATGATGCCTATCCGGTCGCAGACGCGTTCGACCTCGCTCAGCACGTGCGAGGAGAAGAAAACGGTACGGCCCTCGGCCCGGGTCTCCTGGACGATGTCGAGGAAGGCCTCCTGCACAAGGGGGTCCAGCCCGGTAGTGGGCTCGTCAAGAATGAGGAGAGGAGGCCGGTGGAACATCGCCTGCACCAAACCGATCTTCTGCTTGTTGCCCCGACTGAGGCGACGCATGGGCCGGCTGAGATCGGCGTCCAGCCGTTCGGCCAGCCGGTGGCCGTAGCTGAGGTCGTCAACCCCGCGCAGCTTCCCGAAGAAGCGCAGCAGCTCCTCGCCGGTCAGACGGTCGTCGAGGGCGAATTCGCCCGGGAGGTTGCCCACCCGCTCGCGGATGGCCACGCTTTGCCGGCGGGAGTCGAGCCCAAAGACGGTGGCTTTGCCCGAGGTGGGGGTGCAGGAAGTCAAGAATGGTGCGGATGGTGGTGGTCTTTCCCGCCCCGTTTAGCCCCAGAAACCCAAACACCTCGCCTGGTTCGACGGTCAGGTCGAGATCCCGAATGCCCCGGTCGTTCCCGTAGAGCTTGGTCAGTTTCTTGGTGTGGATCGCCGAGTTCACGCGGCCTGCTCCCGCCCGGAGACGACCTCGGCCTCGAGACCAACGACCTCGCCATCGCGCATGCGGATGGCGCGGCCGCAGGCCCCGGCCACCTCGGGATCGTGGGTCACCAGCACGAAGGTGGTGCCTGTCTCGGCGTTGATGCGGCGCATCATGGTAATCACCTCGACCGAGTTCGCTGAGTCGAGGTTACCCGTGGGCTCGTCGCCGTAGACCACCGCCGGCCGGTTCACCAGGGCGCGGGCGATGGCCACCCGTTGCTGCTGACCCCCGGAGAGCTCGGTGGGCATGTGGCGCACCCGATCGGCGAGCCCCACCAGGTCGAGGGTCTGCCGGGCGGTCTCGACCGCTTGACCGCGCGACCGGCCGGCGTACTCGGCGGCCAGGGCCACGTTGTCCAAGGCCGAAAGCGTGGGCACCAGATTGAAGCCCTGGAAGATGAAGCCCACCTCGTCGCGGCGCAGGGCGTTCAGCGCCCGGCCGCGCAGCGTGTCGACCCGGCGGCCGTTCAGCCAGACCTCGCCGCCGTCGGGCGAGTCCAGGCAGCCCAGGATGTGCATCATGGTCGACTTCCCCGACCCAGACGGACCCATGATAGCCACCATCTCGCCGGCATCAATGCTCACGGAGGCGCCCCGCAGAGCGTCCACGTAGTTGTCCTTGCCCAGGGTGTAGCGCTTGGTCAAGTCTACCGCTTGAATCAGCGTCATGATGCTCTCCTTACTCGTAGCGCAGGGCGGCAACCGGGTTCAGACGAGCGGCGTGCCAGGAGGGGTACAGACCGCTCACCAGACCCAGGAACACGGCGAACAGGACTGAGCCGACAGCCAGACGGGCGGTCACCAGGAAGAGAGCGGTGCCCGCGTCGTTGCCGGCGGCATTGAGGGCCACGGTCAGCAGCCAGCCGAAGAGCAGGCCGGTAGCGCCTCCCAGAAGGCCGATGAAGCCAGACTCGGCGAGGAACTGGCGCACGATCTGCCCGTGCGAGGCCCCGATGGCCTTCCGGATGCCGATCTCACGGGTGCGCTCGGCCACCGACATGGTCATGGTGTTGATGACCGAAAGCCCGCCCACCAGGAGCGAGATCATGGCGATGCCGAAGATGATCGCGTTCAGGAGACGGGAGGCATTGCCTATCTGGTCTTTGAAACCCTGGGGTCCCATGGCCGAGATCCCGGGCACCGAGGCCTCCAGAGTGGTAGCCAGGACATCAGGGTCAGTGCCGGGCTCAACGTAGACGGTGAGATCGGTGGCCAGCTGGGTCGCGTCGACACGGCCCTGCATCATCTCGGGAAGGCTCCTCTGAAACAGCCTTTGCGCGTCGGACAAGGGCATGATGACCGAGGAATCAGGGGCCGTCAGGGTCTTCTCCAGAATGCCCACCACTTCGAAGGGTTCGCCCCTCAGGGTGACGGTGCTCCCGACCTCGGCATCCAGCTTCGTGACCAGGTCCGAGCCCACGACGACCTTACCCACCTCGCCCGGAGACAGGTTCCGGCCGTCGGCGTACGTCACCTGGAAGGTCTCGTAGTCCTCTCCGCGCAAGTCGGTGCCGATGATCATCGGCGGCATGCCCATCGAAACTGAGGGCATCTCTTCGTCGAGCATCATGGTGACTCCGGCGGAGGCCACGGCTACGCCGTCGACCTGCTCGACCTGGTCGAGCTTGCTCACGGAGAGCGGGCTCGAGTTGAAGGAGTTGGCCGACCTGGCGTCGCTGATCGTTACCTTGTCGCTGAAGTACGTTGTGCCGCCCGACACCAACAGGTTGATCTTCTCGGCCATCCCCCCATGACCACCAGGGCGAACACCCCGATGGTGATACCGAAGATGGTCAGGAACGCCCGCAGCTTCCTGCGGAAAACGTTGCGGATGATGCGCATCACCATGTCTCCCTTTCTCTCGTCAAGCCAGACCCGCCTGCGACCCCACCCTGACGCAGCAGGCCGATCAGCCGCTCCGGCGACTCGTTCTTGCTCACGAACCCGTCCACTCCGGCCGACCGGGCGGCGGCTTTCGCCTCCGGCCTGCCACTCAAGACCACTACGCGCAGCCCGGCCCTGAGGTTTCGAAGCTCGGCCACCAAACTGGCGGGGGCCATGCCCGGCAACTCCCAACCCACCAGCACGAGGTCGGGCGCCAAGGTCTTCACTGCCTCGAGAAGACCCTCGGCGTCGACCGCCTCGCCCACCTCAGCCACCTGATCCTCATGGTCGAGAAGCAGCCGGAGAGCCGACCGCACCTCGTCCTTGTCATCCGCCACGATCACGCGCATCGAGAGCTCCTCTCATCCGCTTGGTCCAGGACCTTCTGGACGCGTCATGAGTATCGCTCTCACTGAGCGCGGGACACGCCGGGCGACTGGTGGGACCGGCCGTGGCCGGGGGGCGAGTCTTTCACCTGGTCACCAGGCCGGGTGAGGCCGCCGCGCCGCGGCGGCCTCACCCGCTCATCCAAGGGCCCGCCTGCAGGCGACCACCCACTGTGGGTCGGCCCGCTCCAAGCGCTTCTTGGCCAGGTTCTGTCGGGCCACCCAGAGGACGTCGGCATCATCACAGGCCAGCCAGAGCTCAAAGGCGGGCCGGCCCCGTTCCGGATCGGCGGCCACGACGACGCTCCAGCCGTATGCCAGGGCTTTGCGCAGCACGCGCACCTCCTCCGAGCGCCGGTCGGCGGCCTCCACCAGTCGCGTGGTGATCTGGTCGAGCAGGCGGAGGGCGGCCTCGACCGCCGGCGGCGTTAGCAGCAGGGAGGGCTCGCAGAGAGCGGCCACGACCGCTCGGCACTCGAGTAGGCTGCCTTCGGCCCAGGAGTCCATCACCTCAAGCAGGGCCGGGAGGTCGGACTCGCCCCACCACTGCAAGGCCATGGCCGCCGCTTCCCGCACTCGCCAGCGCGGGTCGCCCGCCTGTCGGCGCAGAAGGCCGAGCAGGGCCTGCGGATCCGCCTCCGGCGTGCCGCCTTCGACAAGGAGGCGGCCCAGGCCGAGGGTGCCACAGAAGGTCAGGAACTCAGACTGGGAACCGGTGGGAGCCTCCTCGGGTCCGATCACGGCCAGCCGCAGAAACAGAGGGACCGTACCGATCTCGGCGAAGGCCCGGGCCAGCTCGAGGTTGCCCCGGGGACCAGGCAGGCCGGAGTGCTCGAGCAGGTAGGGCTCCCACTCGGTGAGCGACGTAAGCGCCGCGCGATACTCGTCGATGCGAGTCATCGTGCAGGCCCATCGAAGGACCGGGCGATTCCAACAGCCGGCTCATCATCCCGCCTGCGACTCCCAGGTGCGTCGGGTTCTCGGAAGGATGTCGAGATGATCTTCCTGGAAGTCATCGACCTGGTCAGCCTACCAGCTTCCGCTGCAGAGCCATGGCCACGGCCTCGGTGCGGGACGAAGCCCCCAGCTTCATGAGGATGTTGCTGACGTGGAACTTGACAGTGGACCGGCTGACGATCAAGCGGTCGGCTATCTCGGGATTCGAAAGCCCGTCGATCATGAGTCGGAGGATCTCACACTCCCGGGTGGTGAGGTCGTCCCCGGGGTCAGCCTCACCCGAGTGGGTGGCTGCATGGATGAGGACCTGCGCGGCTTCGGGGGCTAGAGTCGGCCGGCCGGCGTGAGCCGAACGGATGGCCTGAGCCAGCTCGTCCCCCGAGACGTTCTTGAGCAGGTAACCGATGGCTCCGGCCTTCATGGCCGCCTGCACCAGGTTGTCCTCCTTGAAGCTGGTGAGGGCGATCACCTGGATATCGGGACATTCCTCCCGGATGGCCTTGGTAGTAGCCGCGCCGTCCATGCCCGGCATCACCAGGTCCATGAGCACCACGTGGGGCTCCACCCGGCGGCATATGCGCACCGCTTCCTCTCCGTTGGAAGCCTCGCCGACCATCTCCAGGTCTTCGTAGACGGAAAGGAACGCCGAGAGGCCGCTGCGCACGACCGCATGATCGTCGACGAGAAGGACCCGGATACGACCCGTATCACTCATGCGGACTCCTTTTCCGTGGGCGCGGGCCAGACGACGGTGACCCGCGTCCCCTGCCCTCGCTCCGTCTCGATCTCCAGCAAAGCGCCGATGGCCTCGGTCCTTTCCCTCATGATACCGACTCCCAGGTGGTCGGAGGAAACCTGGGCCGGATCGAAGCCCACGCCATCGTCGGCGATCCGCAGGACCAGAAGCGCACCGTCACACTCCAGCGTCACCCGGGCTTGCTCGGCGTGGGCGTGCTTGACCATGTTGTTGAGCGCTTCCTGGGCGATGCGGTAGTAGGCCACCTTGACCTCGCCTGGGATGGAGCTGTCTGGGCACTCGCCGACCTCCAGCCCGACCGGCACCCGAGACCGCGCGGTGGCCGCCTCGCAGAGTTGCTTGAGGAGCTCGGCCGGCTCGGCCTCCTCGAGAGCGGTGGGGCGGAGTTCCATGAGCAGCGTCCGCATCTCAGCCAGGGCCCCGCGGGTCAGCTGGCGCAGCTCCGCCAGCCGGCGCTCCCCTTCGACCGGATCCCGCTCCCAGATGCGGGGCAGGACCTCGGCAATGAGCGACGCCGAGAATAGCGTCTGGCTGACGGCATCGTGCAGATCGCGGGCCAGCCGGCTCCGCTCGGCGGCCGCGGCCGTGCTCTCTGCCTCCTCGTAGAGGCGGGCATTGTCCAGGGCCACGCCGATCTGGCTGCCGATCGAGTCGAGCAGGTCGAGTTCCTCCTGCGTGAGACGGCGAGCGTTGGTCGTGGCCAAGGCCAGGAAGCCAAGCACCCGTCCCTTGACCATGAGCGGGGTGCTAACAACGAGCTTCAGACCTTCGCGCACCAGTAGGTCACGAAAACGCCCGGCCGGGTACTCGTGCACCATGCGGGCCACCGGGGTCAGCTCGGGTTTGCGCAGCCACAGGCCCCAGTCCTCCAGGCGCAGGCTATCGACGGCCAGGCGCAGCCGGTCGGAGAGACCGCGCTGAGCCACCAACCGCAGGGTCCGCGACTCCTCGTCGAGCCGGAAAGCGCCCCCGGCCTCCATGCCCATGACGTCCAGCGTCTTATCCAGCGAGGCCTCCAACACGCGCGGAAGCTCCAGCGAGCGGCCGGCCACGGAGGCGATGGCGTTGAGCGCGGCGAGCTCCCGGGTGCGATCCGCGACCCGCTTCTCCAGCTGGGCGTAGGAATCCTGCAGCTGCCCCGACATGCGGTTGAACTGACCGGCCAGGGCGCCGATCTCATCGCCGTTCTCGGCGTTGATGGTACGCCCGAAGTTGCCCTCAGCGACTTCCCGCGCCGCCACGGTGAGCTCCTCGAGCGGCCGGGTGATGCGCCGCACTCCAAAGCGGACCACGCCGGCCGGCAGCAGCACCCCCAGGACCAGCAGCACGATCAGCGACCGCCTGTAGAACTGGCTGGGTCGGAGAAGGGACGACCAGCTCTCCACCGTGACCAGTCCCCAGGGGGTCCCGGGCACGGGAGCATACCCGGCCACCACGTCCCGGCCGTCGAGATCGCTGGTGCGCACGGCGCCGGCTTTGCCCTCCATCACCAGCTCGACCGTGGTATCACCCAGCAAGCTCTCGCCGATGAGCGACGCGTCTGGGTGTTGGATCAGACGCCCCTGCCCGTCCACCAGGTAGGCCGTGCCGGTCTCGCCGATGCGCAGCTTGACGATGTCGCCGTAGAGGGCACTGACGGCGGTGGCTCCCAGGTTGAACATGCCGGCCAGCACCCCTCTGAACTCCCCGTGGTCGCCCATGATCGGCACGGCCACCACGATGACCTCGGTGCCCCCGCGGCCGTCGGCCGCGATGTCCGAGAAGACCGCCTCCTGAGAACGCAGCATGTGTCTGAAGTAGACTCGGTCGGACCAGTCGGCGCCGCGGTCCTCAGGGCGTTCCGGCAGGCTGGCCACCACCTGGCCCCGGGTGTCGAGCAACACCACACCCGCGTCGAACACCGCCAGGCTGTTGCGCGCCCACGTGAGGGCTACTCGCCGCACCGAGGCCGAGCCGCTGTTGATGTCGCTGCGGCGGGCCACGCTGTCCAGTGTGTCCGCGTAGTCGCTGACCTCGGTAGTGAGCTGCCCCGCATACAGCCGGGCCAGCTCGCGATTGCGCTGCACGACCAGGTCCTCGGTCACTTTCTCGTACGCGTAGAAGGCCACCAGGGCGACGGCGAGGAGAATGATGGTGGTGGGCACGAACGACCAGGCGATGATGCGGATACGCAGCCCGCTCCGCCGGCGTCCGGAAGTGCCGCCCACCTCAGGAGGACCTCGCCAGGACGGCGGCGATCTGGGCCGAGGCCTCGCTCATGGAATCCACCGAGGCCTGGCCGAGGGTCAAGATGCGCTCGAAGGCGGCGGCCGCGATCGGGGCGATCTCGTCCATGCCCGCAGCGAAAACCTCGGCGGTGACCGAGTAGCCCTGCCTGTGGCCCTCCGCGAACACGTTGAGATCGACATCGTCGACTCGGTCGGGGAACTCCTCCCTCACGAATCCCACCCACTCGCTCACCAGGGAGCCGCGGGCGGGTTGCAGAAAGCTCGCCTTGGCCATGGCCCGTCCGTAGGCCGGACTGACGAGGAACTTCATCAGCTCCCAAGCCGCCTCTGGGTGGCGTGTGCCGGAATAGATGCCGAAGCCGTCGGTGGTGGAAAGGGTCACCCGGCGCGCCGGCCCCCCGGGGAAGGGGGCCACCCCCACGCGGAACCCCGACTTCTCGAGGATGTCCTTGAGCGCCCAGGACCCATCCTCCACCATGGCCACCAACCCCGAAGCAAAGGCGTCGCGGGTGGAGAGGTTCTGCACATCCTGGGGCCTGGCCATCACCTGGTCGTCCCACATGCGGGCGCGCAGCCACTCGATCGCTGCGAGGGACTCCGGTGCGGATATCAGACTATGCCGGGGATCGTTGGGGTCGACGAATGAGCCTCCCCATCCGTTCACGTGGACCTGGACCCGATCCCAGGAGATGTCGAGCATGCTCCCCCAAAGATCGGTGGCGCCGTCGCCGTCCAGGTCGCGTGTGAGGACCTTCATGGTCGCGAGGTAGTCGTCGTGGGTCCAGGAAGGAGCCGGGTAGGGCACCTGGTAGAGATCGAACAGGTCCTTGTTGTAGTAGACGGCCAGGGCTCCGTGATACTTGGGGAGCCCGAACTGCAGGCCGTCGGAGCTGAAGAACGAGGCGTACTGCGCCGGGTCCCAGTCGGCGATCGTCTCCTGGTCCATGTCCCTCGCCACGTAGGGGCGCAGGTCGAGGGTGTAGCCCTTCTGGGCCCAGGCCGGGAAGTGGGCGCAGCATCCCTGGAAGATGTCGGGAGCGGTGCCACCGCGCATGTCGGCCAGCATCTTCTCTACGAAGTCCTCGGGGTCGGGTGTGTAGAAGACCCGGATGTCGGCGTGCTCGGCGTGGAAGGCGGCCAGCTGCTCCTGGGCCATGGGAGGGAACCACTCGGTGCGCCAATCCTGATAGACGAGCTGCACCGGACCTGAGCCCGGTGACCCGGTGTCTCCGCTCGTACAGCCGGCTCCGGCCAGCAGCGGCGCCCCCAGCGCCAGACCGGCCCCCGTGCGGGCCGCCAGACCCAAGAAGCCGCGCCGCGTGTAGTCTCGCGCCATGGGGATTAGTTCGCCGGCGGCGACATGCCCGTGGTCGACGTGGACGCCGGTGTGGTGGTGGAGGTGGTCGAGCTGCTCGAAGTGGTAGTCGGGGGCGCGGCCACCACGATCGTGACCTTGGAGCCCTTGTCCACCTTGGCGCCGGGCGGTGGATCCTGGTCGAACACTATGCCCGGCTCGTACCCCTCTACTGGTTGCAGGACCGGAGCGGCGATGAGTCCCACCTTACCCAGCTCTATGCCCGCCTGGACGGCGTTCAGGGTACCGTCTGAGACGTCGGGCACGGTCACCTGGGGGGTGATGCTGGCGTTGCTGACGTAGATGACCACCTGTGTGCCCTCGGCCACCTCGGTGCCGGCATTGAGCGACTGGGCCACCACCTCCCCCTCCGGCCGGTCGGAATCGCGCCTCTGGGAGATCGGCCGAAGGTTCAGGCCGTTCAGCGCGTCAATGGCATCCTGCTCCTGCTTGCCGACCAGGTTGGGCACGAGGACCTTCGCCGTAGCCGGTCCCGTGCTCACCCAGACAGTGACGGTGCTTTCTCGATCAGCCTTTTCGCGCGCCGGCGGTTCCTGGCGAATGATCGTGTCAGGCTCCACGGTTTCAGACGATTCCTGGTTCACCTGCAGCTTCAGGTCGAGGCCTTGGAGCAGGCCTACGGCCTGTGACCGGGTGCTGCCCACCAGATCGGGCACTTCCACCTGCTCGGCCCCGGCCGCCAGCCACACGCGCACGGCTTTGCCTTTGGCCAGCTTGGTGTCTTCCTCGGGATCCTGGCGGGTCACCTGGCCCGGTGCGTACTGGGTAGATTGTTCCTCGCCGGCCACATCCAGGGTGAGGCCTACTTTCTCCACTTCGGTCCGCGCCTGGTCCTCGGTCAAGCCGACCAGGCCGGGCACCACCACGGTCTCCTCCTGTGCGCTCATGGAACGGACCAGCGCGAGGAGGCCGCCGGCGAGGATGATGACGAAGAGCAGCACCAGCAGCCAGGGCCAGACACCCCGGCGGCGGGGCGGCTCAGGGAAGTCGGCCGCCTCGCGGTGGCGCTCCGGCGGTGCGGTGCGCCGTACCTGGGTCGCCTGGGTGCGCGCCCCAGCGGAGGCGCTCATGACCCGGGTCTCCTGGTTGGAAAGGGTCGCCGTCGCCTGCGGATCGAGGGGGGCGAACAGCGGAGCCGGGGCCACCGTCTCTCCGCGCTGAACTTTGTGGATGTCTTCCAGAAAGGCCTGTGCGGTGAGATACCGGTCCTCCGGACTTTTGGTCAGGGCCCGCATGATCACCCGCTCCAGGTTCGCGGGCACTCCGGGGACCAGCGAGCTCGGTGGCGCTGGGGGCTCGTGCACGTGCTTCATGGCGATGGCCACCGGGTTCTCGCCGGTGAAAGGCAGGGTACCGGTGGCCATCTCGTACACGACCACCCCCAGCGAATAGAGGTCGGAGGCGGCTTCGGCGTGCCCCCCCTGCGCCTGCTCCGGAGAGAGGTAGTGCGCCGTACCCAGGATGGAGCCGGTCTCGGTCATGGTGGAGGCGTTGCCCGCCCGGGCGATGCCGAAGTCGGTGACCTTCACCCGGCCCTCGTCGTCGACGATGATGTTCTGCGGCTTGATGTCCCGATGCACGACGTCTTTGCGGTGAGCAAACCGGAGAGCTTCCAGGATCTGCGCGGTGATGGAGGCCACATGGTCGGCACGTAGGGGCGCGTGGCGAACGATGATGTCCTTGAGGGGCCGCCCCTCCAGGTACTCCATGGCTATGTAGTACGTACCCTCAGCCTCGCCGCGGTCGTAGATCTGCACGATGTTGGGATGGTTGAGTCCGGCGGCGTTGCTGGCCTCTCGGCGGAAACGCTCGATGAACTGCTGGTCGTGCGCGTACTTGGGCGAAAGTATCTTGAGAGCGACGTCGCGCTCCAGGTGCCGGTCGCGCGCCAGATAGACCTCGGCCATGCCGCCCGAGCCCAGCCTGCGGATCACCTCGTATCGATTTTCGAAGACCCGACCGATCACCTGTATCTCACCCTCCACTCGAGGTCCATATGCGGAGCCGGGTGCAGCGGCCGAGGCCGCCTCCTTGTCGCTCCTCGCGTGAAACCCCCTGCGAGCTCTGAGACGGGAAGTGTACCAGAGGCGCTCAACGGGCCTCCAGGGCGGCCGCCAGCACGTCCCGCGCGATGGGAGCGGCCGCCGAGCCACCCGTACCACCGTGCTCCACCACCACCGCCACCACCAGCTGAGGATCGTCCGCCGGAGCGAAGCCCACGAACCAGGCGTGCGGCTCGCCGTCGGCCACTTCAGCCGTACCCGTCTTGCCGGCCACCTGGACGTCGGGCAAGGCCGCCCTGGTTCCCGTGCCCTCGCGTATCACCCCGATCATCAGCTCGCGCACGCTGTCCGCGGTCTGGACGGAAACCGGGGTCAGCCAGACCTCGGGCTTCGCCGCCTCGATGACGGTTTGGTTGTAGTCGCGCACCTCGTCGATCAGGTAGGGGCGCATGACGCGACCACCGTTGGCAATGCCGGCCGTCGCCAGTGCCATGCCCAGGGGCGTGGCCAGCACCTCGCCCTGTCCGAAGGCGGCCTGGGCCACGTGGGCCGTGTCCATGTCGCCTGGATCGGGGAGCACTCCGGTGGAGCCGCCCAGCCGCCAGGGCAGATCTTCACCGAAGCCGAAGGCCCGGGCGTAGCGGGCCAGCGACTCGGCTCCCAGCTCCACCCCCACCTTGGCGAAGGTGGTGTTGATGCTCTTCTCCATGGCCGTGGTGAAGTCGTGGACGCCGTAGCTGTTGCCGCCGTAGTTGCTCACCCGGTAACCGCCGGCGATCCAGCTACCCTGGTCGGTGAACTCGGTGGCCGGCGTGACGATACCCTCCTCGAGGGCGGCGGCCGCCACCACCACCTTGAATACAGAGCCCGGCGGATAGCGTCCCTGCGTGGCCCGATTGACCAGCGGCCGGCCGGAATCCTCGTTCAGGGCCTGCCAGTCGCCCTCCAAGGTGTTTGGATCGTAGCGGGGAGAAGAGGTCAGAGCCAGGACCGCCCCGGTGCGAGGATCTAGAGCCACTACGGCGCCCACGCGGTCGCCCAGGGCAGTCACGGCCGCCTGCTGCACTCGGGTGTCGAGGGTCAGGCGCAGGTCGGCCCCCCGTTTTGGCCTGCCGGTGAGCACGTCCAGGTAGTTGCGCAGCGAGAGCACATCGCTCTCGCCCGCGAGCTCGGGGTTGTAGAGGCGCTCCAACCCGGCCCGGCCGTAGCGCAGGCTGGAGTACCCAAGCCAGGGAGCCACCAGGGCGGCTTGGGGGTACTGCCGCAAGTAGTAGGGACCCTCCTGGCGGTTGCCGGCCAGCACCACCCCGTCGGCCGACACGATCACGCCGCGTTCCACCCGCATCTCGGCCTCGATGGCCCGGGTGTTGCTGGGATTGGTGCGCAGGCTGGGCGCAGCGTACACCTGGACATACGTGAGCTGCACGATCAGCGCCAGAAAGAGCAGCGTGAAGAAGGCGAAGAGACGACGGACCGGCTTCTCCACCTCAGCTCCCCTCTTCGACGCGCCGCCCGCCGGTGGCGCCGCGGTGGGGCGGACGGGGACCCGCGCCGGCCGCATGCGCGGCGGCCGGGGCCCGCTCGGTGGCGCTGTCCTCGGCCGCCCGCTCGCTGGCCAGCAGCAAGAGGGCCAGCAGGCCGAAGTTGGCCACGATCGAGCTCCCCCGTAGCTGATAAAGGGCAGGGTGATGCCGGTCAGCGGGATCAGCTTGATTACGCCGCCCACGATCAGGAAGGCCTGCAGCCCGAAGATGGCCGTGAGCCCCGTGGCCAACAGCCTGGTGAAATCGTCGCGGGCCTGGACGGCGATGCGCAGCCCCCGGTAAACGAAAAGCAGGTACAGCAGCACGATGGCCACCGCCCCGGCCAATCCAAGCTCCTCGCCTATGGCCGAGAAGATGAAGTCGGTCTCCAGGGCGGGGATGATCGTGTGCCCCGACTGCAGAACCAGGTACCCCTCTCCCAGCCCACGCCCGAAGAGGCCTCCCGAAGCCAGCGCGAAAAGCGACTGCACGATCTGGTAGCCCGCGCCCGAGGGGTCCTTCCAGGGGTCGAGCCACACGTCCACCCGCAGCTGCACGTGGGGGAAGATCTGGTAGAGGACGGTGGCCCCTCCCGTGAACAGCAGCACACCGACGATCACATAGAAGAGCCGCCCGGTGGCCACGTACATGAGGGCCAGCATGGCCCCGAAGAAGAGCAGGCTGGTGCCCAGATCCTTGAGGAACACCAGGAGAACCAGCGCCAATCCCCAGACAGTGAGCAGCGGGGCCAGGTAGCGCACAGGGGGCAGGGCGATACCCAGCACCCGGCGTGTGCTCACCGTGAGCAGCTCACGCACCCGGTAGAGGTAGCCGGCAAAGAACACCATGAGCAGCAGCTTGGCGAACTCAGGGGGCTGGAAGCCGATGCCGCCCAACCGGATCCAGAGACGAGCGCCGTTCACCTCCCGGCCGGCGACGATGGTCAGCAGCAGCAGCCCCAAACCCAGGGCGCCGATGAGATACGTGTACTCGGCCAGAACGCGGAGGCGGCGGGCGAACAAGAGCACGGCCAGGAAGAAGACCAGCCCCACCACCAGCCAGTAGGCCTGCTGCAGAGCGAGTCGCTCGTTCAAGCGGTAGATCATGAGGATGCCCAGGGAGGCCAGCAGCGCCGTGATCGGCAGCAAGTAGGGATCGGCTTCGGGCACCAGAAAGCGCCGCACGGCGTGCACGAGACCGAAGAGCCCCAGGAAGACCACGCCGTAGGAGAGCGAGTACACGTCGAGCACCTGCGAGGTACGCGCGTAGACGGTGGCGAAGCCGATGGTCACCAGGACCATGGCGGGGAGCAGCAGGAGCAGCTCCCGGTTGCGCGTGCTCACTCCCCGCTCGCGAGGCCGCGGATGAACCGCTGCCCCTCCTCCTTGGTGACCAGCTCGTGGGTGTCGATGCGGGCCTTCAGGTAGTCGTCCAGGGTGTCGTAACGGGTGGGGCTCACTTCCACCGTCTCGTAGAGCGTGACCCCCACCACCCGGTAGGGCATGCCCCGGTAGAGGGCCACCTTGCCCTCTCTGGTCCCCACGAAGTAAACGGTCGAGTTCCAGAGGGCGAAGCCGCCCACACCCACGGCCGCGATCACGAGCAGACCGGCGAGCGCCAGAAGCACCCGGCGGCGGCCCCAGCGGGGCGGCCGGCGGCCGGCCTCCTCACCGGCGGCTGGTGCGTCCTGGGCAACGGAGGGTCCGTCGGGGTCGAGGTCGGGCGTGGCCGGCACGGGCTGCTCGGGGCTCAGGGAGGCCGCGCCGGGCGCGGCCTCGGCTTCCACCAATACGCCCCTACCATCGGTGGCGGTCTCGGGCTGCTCGGGGTCGCCGTCGGACAGCACCACGACCACAACCGCGGTGACGTTATCCTCCCCCCCCGGCCAGGGCCGCCCGGATCAGGGCATCGGCCATGGCCTGAGGGTCATGACCGCGCCCCAGGATGCCGGAGATCTCACGATCGCTCACCATGCCGCTGAGGCCGTCGCTGCAGAAGAGAAGGCGGTCGTCAACATGCAGCGGGACATCGAAGACGTCGGGCTGCACGACCTCCTCGGGGCCCAGGGCCCGAGTGATGATGCTGCGATGCGGGTGCGAAGCCGCCTGGGCGGGCGTAAGCCGGCCCAGGCGGACCATCTCGGCCACAAGCGAGTGATCCTGGGTGAGCTGCTCGAGCCGGCCGTCGCGCAGTCGATAGGCTCGGGAGTCGCCCACATGGGCGATGGTCAGCGTCTCTTCGCGGACGGCTGCAGCGGTCAGAGTGGTCCCCATGCCCTGCATGGCGGCATCGCGGTAACTCTGCTCTCGGATGTCTCGGTTGCTTTCCCGCACGGCCCGGGAGAGCTCCTGACGGGCGTCCTTTCCAGGGTCGACCGAGAGCACGATGCGGCAAGCCGTCTCCGAGGCTACCTCCCCGGCCTGGGCCCCACCCATGCCGTCGCACACCGCATAGAGACCGTCGCGGGCGACGAAAGAGTCCTCGTTCTGTCGGCGCACAAGGCCGACGTGGCTGGCGGAGCCGTGTCGCAACCGCATCAGCGAACCTCCACCCGGAACACCGTATCGCCGACCGCCACCTCGTCTCCGGACCCGACGAAGGTGGGCAGGCTGATCTCCTCGCCGTTCACCACCGTACCGTTGGTGCTCCCCAGATCCTCCACGACCAGACCCTCGAGCTCGGCCCGTACCCGCGCGTGCCGCGAAGATACGAAGGTGTCGGGCAAATGAAGCTCCGCCTCCGACGACCGGCCCAGCAGGGCCTCCCGCCCCACGGGCAGGACGAACGCCCAGCCCGTCTGCGCATGGGGGCTCTCTACCACCGTGAGGGCCCAGGCCGCCGGTGCACGCGCCGCTTCCGCCACCGGGGCCGCCCTCTGCACGCCTCCGACCATTCCCGCCGGGGCCCGTCCCTGGGAGAGCACACGAAGCTCCCTGGTCGAAGAGCGGATGACCAGGAACACGAACCAATAGAGGATTACTAGGAAGGCGATCTTGCCACCTAGTAACACCAGGTTCAGCATCGACCGCTCCTGGCAGGCTGTTGAAGAATGACGCTTCGCCGCCAGGGCGCGATGGGCGCGGGCGAGGCCAGAGCTCGGTTCGGAATGACGCTTCGCCGGCAGGCTGCGCTGGGCGCGGGCGAGGCAAGGACGCAGGGAGCGGGCGTAGCGGAGCTACGGACGTGACCGAGGACGCCGCATCGGGCCGGCCAGTGCGGCCGCGGCGGCCGAGGCTTCGTTCTGAACCGAGCTCCCCGGACGCAGGGAGCGCGAAGAGCTCGTGCCAGTTTGACGCTTCGCCGATCAGGGCGCGATAGGCGAGTGCGAGGCAAGGACGCAGGGAGCGCTCGTAGCCGAAGGCTACGGGTGCGACCGAGGACGCCGCATGGCGCCGCCCAGTGCGTCCTGGCGGCCAAGGCTTCGGGCTGGCACGAGCTCATACAAGCGGCGCTACGGGCGTGACCGAGGACAAGGCATGGCGCCGCCCAGTGCTGCCCGGTGGCTTCGTTGTTCAACGGCCTCCTAGGTGACCGGCGGCCCGGCAACACGAGACTAGGCCGTCCCGACCACGACATCGCAGCCGCCCAGGCTCAGGACGTCGCCGTCGACCACCGGACCCGAGGTGACGGGCCGGCCGTTGACGAAGGTGCCGTTGGTGGAGCTCAGGTCCTTGATGAACATCTGCCCTCCTTGCCAGTAGAGCACTGCGTGACGGCGTGACACGTTGGGATCGTCAAGCCGGAAGTCCGCCTCCCTGCCTCGGCCCAAGACGACCCGCCCGTGCTGAAACTCCTGGGCGTGCGGACCATGGCGCAGCACCAGAGTCTGCCGGGCCAGACCCAGAGCAGTCGCCTGCCGGGGGGTGATGCTTTGCGTCTCCTGCACCACCGGGGCTCGACACATCGGATCGGTTGGGGGCGGACCCGCCGGCACGACCCCGGGAAGGCGTTCCTTGGCGGCTGCGGGCGAGGGCGGCAACGCAGAGCGAGTGCTCTCAGCCAAGATGCCGAACTGTCCAGGTTTGAGGTCGGCGTCGGAAGTGAAGAGCACGCGGGGGGGGCCAGTCATGTCGTACCCCTGCCGGCGCGAGTGCTGCAGCAGGTGCGAGGCCAGCTCGCTCACCAAGGCGCCCTCGTAGGGGCGGTACTCGTCGCGGTCAGCCGAGCCGAGGAAGATGGTGTACTGGTTGGGGACGTAGGTGCGCGAAGCGGAGCGGGTCTTGTGGTCCTCCATCTCCTTCACGAGCTTGGCAGCCAGCTCCACTGGTTGGATGTGGGACTTGAACGCGCGATCGAATGCGCCTTCGACGCCGCGCTGGAGACGGAACTCGACCCTCCGCAACAGGCCCATCGCTTACCCCTCCGAAGCCTGGCTCGGACCCTCCGACGGGATGAGGAGGGCTGATAGGCCCACGATTATAGCGCATGGCACGAAGGCCAGGAGCAGGGCCACCGTATCTACCGGAGCCTTTACGGCAAGCGGCGGAACCAGGGCAAAGGCCGCGAACAGAGTGGCCAGGTAGCCGGCCGCCACCCACAGCCTCCGGATCCCCGATCCCCGAAACCAGCGGTACGGAGGCAGGGCGAACACTCCGAATAGCAGGATCTGCGCGAGCAGCTCCGGGCGCTGGTCGAGGAGCCGGGCGAAAGCCTCGGCGACCACCCAGGGGGAACCGACGTGAGCGGTGTCCAGGAGTACCGGCCCGACGCCGGTGGTGAAAGCGTAGGGCAGTTCGGCCCAGCCGGCCATGCCGGCCGCCATCGCCACCACAGACCCTCCCAGAAGAGCGGCCGGCGGGCCCCAGCGCCGCAGAAGGAGTCCCGCGATCGCCGGGTAGGCCAGGCCGACGTGGCCCAAGACCAGGAGCGGCGCCACCCCCGGCAGGAGGACCGCCCACTCGCGGCGGCCCCGGCGCAGCAGGCCCAACCAGGCGGCAGCCGCAAGAGCGTAGACGACGCCCCAGCCCGCGGCGAAGCTGAAGACGGGGGCCGCAACCAGGAGCAACGCCAGGGCCGCACCGACCAGGGGGACGATGAGCGCCAGGAAGGCCACACCGGCGGTCAAGGGGAGCAGGGCTCCATCCGGGTAGAAAGGCACTCGGGGGAGGACATAGGCCAGCGTGCCGAGAGCAAGAAGGCCGCTCACCACATGTTTGAAGGCGAAGACCAGACGGGCTGGGTCCACCCTCCGTGCGATCCGGCCGCCGGCGCGCTGCACGAGTGTGGGCCGCTCCTCCTCCTCAGGCATCGAACGGGCGGCCTTCTCCAGCATGCGCCGCAGACCGGCGGCGTCGAGCCGGATCTCGGGATCCTTCTCCAGGCCCCGATGCAGTGCGTCGTCGAGCTCCGCCGGCAGGTCGGGACGGCTGCGACTCAGGCGCGAGAACACCATCTTGGCCGGCCCTCGAAGCAGCTCGGCCGGCTTCTGGCCTTTCAAGGGGTTCTTGCCGGTGAAGCCCTCGTAGAGGGTGAGGCTCAACGCGTACACATCGGCCTTGGCGTCGACGTTGCGGCCTTCGAGCTGCTCAGGAGCCATGTAGGCCAGGGTGCCCACCAGCTCGCCGTCCAGGGTGATGGAGCCCAGATCCTCCAGCCGGGCCACGCCGAAGTCCATGACTCGCACGTCGACGTCTTCGCCCTCGACCAGCATGATGTTCTCGGGCTTGATGTCGCGGTGGACCACACCTCGCCGGTGGGCGTGCTCCAGGGCTCGGCAGATCTGGATGCCGGCTTGCAGGAGCTCCGTATCGCTCAAATCCCGGCGCGTGTAGAGCTCGCGCAGGGTGGCGCCTTCTACGTACTCGGTGAACAGCAGGGTGCGGGTGGGTTCGCGGACCACCTCGTGTACGGTCACGATGTGGGGATGGTCGAGCTTGGCCGCTGCCTGGGCCTCCCGCAAGGGGCGGCTGTCGAGATCGTCGGAGTCTTCCACCACCTTGACGGCCACCGGCCGACCCATGGTCTGATCCTCGGCCAGGTACACGGTGGCAAAGGCGCCGCTGCCGAGCTTGCGCACGATGCGGTACCGGTCGTGAAGAAGGGGCGGTTCGACCATGGGTCCTTAGTATATCCCCCGGCGCCCGGCGGGACGCGGGTTAGGTTGGCGGGACGCGGGTTAGGTTGGCGGGACGCGGGTTAGGTTGGCGGGACGCGGGTTAGGTCGCCACGACCTGCAGCCGTCTTCACGACTCGGGCGCCTCGGCTCCCAGCTGAACTCGAGGTCCTGGGGTATAGTTGTCCCGGCGATGGAGTCCGCCTGAACCGCGGGAAGAAGAGAAGAGCTCGTTTCAGAATGACGCTTCGCCGTCAGGTCGCGCTGGGCGAGTGCGAGGCAAGAAGCTCGTCTCGGAATGACTCTTCGCCGTCAGGTCGCGCTGGGCGAGTGCGAGGCAAGGACGCAGGGAGCGGGCGTAGCAGAGCTACGGACGCGACCGAGGACGCCGCATCGTGCCGTCCAGTGCGGTCTGGGGGCCGGAGCTTCGTTTCGAGACGAGCTCTCGGACGCAGGGAGCGTTCGTAGCGGAGCTACGGGCGCGACCGAGGACGCCGCATCGTGCCGGCCAGTGCGGCCGCGGCGGCCAAGGCTTCGTTCTGAGACGAGCTCCACATAGGTCCGCTGATGACGCCTACCAGGTACCCAGACCTTCACCAGGGCGAAGGAGGCGGACGGCGTGCATCTCGAGACAGGTCGAGCCGACACCGCAGGACACGAGCTCGAGGTAGTTGCCGGACAGCTTGCCCGACTCGTTGCAGACTTCAGGCTGGGCGTGCTTCGCTCCCAGCTCAGCGTAGTGTGGGGTTCGCTCTCCGAGCCTGCCCTGCTCGACGTCGCGGTCGTCGGCCGCTTCAAGGCGGGCAAGAGCTCCTTCCTCAACCACCTGATCGGTCGCCCTGTGCTCCCCGAGGACGTGCTGCCGGCCACGGCCGTGGTCACCCAAGTGGCGTACGGGCCGGAGGACCAGGGAGTGGTTCGCTCAATCGACGGCACAGTGCAGCAGGTCGACCTGGCTCGGGTGCCGGAGTTCGTCACTGAGCACCTGAATCCCGGTAACACCAAGGCAGTGGCATCCGTGGAAGTGGATCTGCCCTCCCTCGCGGCCTACCGGGGTCTACGCTTCGTCGACACCCCAGGGCTGGACAGCGTCTTCACCCACAACACCCGGACGGCGATGGACTGGCTGCCGCACGTGGGAGTGGCCCTGGTCGCCATGAGCGTCGACCCACCGCTGGCCCAGAACGACCTCCGGCTCCTCGCCGACGTGGCCGCCTTCACGCCCGAGGTGGTCATCCTCCTGACCAAGGTGGATCTCGTGCCCCGGCCGGAGCTCGCCCGGGTGCTGGCGTTCGTGGACGCACAGGTCGACGAACGACTCGGCAGGAGGCTCCCCATCCTCCCCTTCTCCGTGAAACCGGGGTACGAAGCGGAGCGGGAAGCGACCCACGCGCATCTCGAAGACCTCATCATGTCGCGGGAGGACACGAGTAGGGCGATCGTCGTCCACAAGCTCGGGCATCTGGTCGGCGAGGCCGAGCAGTACCTCCGTGTGGGGCTTGCGGCCGCCCGGGCCAACGACGAGGCGCGGCGTGAGTTGGTCCAACTGCTCGAGACGGAGCGCGCGCACCAGCAGCATGTCAACCGCGAACTACGGGTGCTCGCCGAGGATCTGCGGGTTCGCGCGCGTGAGGCTTCCACCAACGAGTTCCGATCGATGCGGCATGAGGTCGAGCGCGGACTGGCCGCCGGGTTTGTTCAGGAGTCGAAGAAATGGCGCGGTCACCTGGGGAAGACGACCGGCGGCTTCCGGGCATGGCTCGAGGGAGAGCTTGTCCAGCAGCTGCAGCAGGCATCTCGCGCAGGCGAGCATACCGTGCGAAAGAATGTGGGAGAAGCGAGTTCAAGCTTCGAGCGGGTTGTTCGTGCGTTTCAGGATCGCGTGTCCGATGAGGTGGAGCACACCCTGAAGGTGAAGTTGCCGGAGATGGGATTCGTCCCCGAGGTGGATGAGCCGAGCCATCCGGACATCCGCATGGACAAGCCCTTCGACACAGCGATAGAGCTCATATGGTTCGCCATACCGATGCGTGTCTTCCGGCCACTCGTCTTGCGCCACTTCCGGCGCCAGCTTGCCTGGGAGGCAGAGAAGAACCTCACCCGGCTCGCCGGCCAGTGGTCGGAGGCTGTTGGTGTTTGCATCGAAGAGATGGCCCGCCAGGCGCAGGCCTTCATCGCCGAGGAGCTGACCACTGTGGAGCGACTCCTCGCGCAGCCACAAGAAGGACACACAGACATCGAAGGCGCGCTCCGGGAGCTGGAGGCGATCGGCCGGCGGCTCCCGGCGCGGTCTCCGGTTGGCTCGCAGCTTGACAGAGCAACCGGAGCTTCCTAGAATTGCGCTTCAGGCGATGGAGTTCGCCGCAAGCGCCCTCGAGGGCTGATGACTCCTAATCGGTCGGTCTGGCTCGAGGAAGGAGTCGTTATGCGGCGCGCACATCTCACTGGATCCCTCACCCCGCGGGTGCCGATCGCTGGGGAGACGGCCTGATGACCGAGGTCTGGGCTACAGCCGCGCTCTGGCTCGCCCTTGCCCTCGTCGCCACCCTACTCTCCCTCTGGCTCCGGGTGGCCACCGCCCTCTCCGAGATCATCGTGGGCGTGGTGGCTCAGCTCATTCTCGGCGCGGTCCTCGGCGGCGCAGCGCTGGGAGCGAACGAGTCCTGGGTCAAGTTCCTGGCCGGCGCGGGAAGCATCGTCCTCACCTTCCTGGCCGGAGCGGAGCTCGATCCCAGGGTGCTTCGGAGCTCTTGGAAGGCCACCGCCCTTATCGGCCTGGTCGGTTTCGTCGCCCCCTTTCTGGGCTGCACAGCCGCCGCCTACTTCCTGCTGCACTGGAGCGCCCAGGCCAGCTGGCTCGCCGGGGTGGCCCTTTCAACCACTTCGGTGGCGGTGGTGTACGCGGTCATGCTGGAGCTGGGCTTGAACATCACCAAGTACGGCAAGGCTGTGCTCGCGGCCTGCTTCGTCAACGACCTTGCGACCGTCATCGCCCTGGGGCTCATCTTCTCGCCCTTCACCCTGCACACGCTGGTTTTCGTGCTCGTAAGCCTGGCCGCCTTAGCCATCTTGCCCTGGCTCACGCCCCGGTTCTTCGGCAGGTACGGCGCCAGGCCATCGGAGCTCGAGGCCAAGTACATCCTGCTCCTGCTCTTCGGTCTGGGAGCCCTCGCCGCCTGGGCGGACAGCGAGCCTGTCCTGCCCGCCTATCTGATCGGCATGGTGCTGGCCGGCACGGTGGGCAAGGATCATGCCCTCGTCCGCCGGCTGCGCACGCTTACCTTCGGGCTGCTCACCCCCTTCTACTTCATCCGCGCCGGGTCGTTCGTGTCCCTCGGAGCCCTGGCGGCCGCTCCGGTGGCTTTCATCGTGCTCTTCCTCGCAAAGATGGCCAGCAAGAGCCTCGGCATCTACCCGGCAACCCTTGTCTTCCGCTATCCTCGCATGGAGCGGGCCTACACGACTCTTCTCATGTCGACCGGCCTCACCTTCGGGAGCATCTCGGCCCTCTTCGGCCTCACGCACGGGGTCGTCACCCAGGCCCAATACTCGTACCTGATCGCCGCCGTCATCGGCAGCGCCATCATCCCGACGCTCATCGCGAACGCGTTCTACCTGCCCCGACACCTCATCCCCCGGGGGCATGAGCCGGTGGCCGCGGAGGCCGCCCCCGCCCGGGTCGGGAGCGCAGCCGTGAGTGTTCGTCTGGAACCTGTGTCGCAAGGGGAGGAATCTCGATGAAGCAGATTGTCGTCGCTTATGACTGCTCCGCTTCGGCGGAGAAGGCCTTCGCCTTCGGTCTGGATGCGGCCCACCGCTACGACGCTTCGCTGCACGTCGTCTCGGTGGCCCAGCCTCCCGAGCCCCCGGGCATGGTGGAGACCGGGGGGTCCTGGAGGACTACGAAGCCCGCTTCCGCGAGTGCTTCCGGAAGCTGGAAGAGCAGGCGCAAGGACAGGGCATCAGGCCGCACTTCGAGATCCGCGTGGGGCACGCCGCCGAGCAGATCGTGCATTACGCCGCGGAGGTGGACGCCGACGCCATTGTCTTGGGACACCGGGGCCACAGCCTGAGCTTCGTCGAGCGGTGGCGCGTGGGATCCATCTCGAAGCGCGTGCTCACCTACGCGCACTGCACCGTCATCGTTGTCCGCTAGGTCCGCCACCGCACCTGCCGGAGCCCGCCGGTGCGACGCCCTGGCGCTCCGACCACTGTATGCTATACTTCGACGCCGACCCGATGGCGCCGTTCATCGCGGCTACTCCTGGTCACGTGGGCGAGTGGCGGAATTGGCAGACGCGCTAGGTTCAGGGTCTAGTGAGTGTAAGCTCATGGGGGTTCAAGTCCCCCCTCGCCCACCATCATCCGCCTCCAGCTTGGAAAGGGTCGAACGCCAGAGACGTGATGTCCTTCTTGGATGACGACGACACCTTCACCGAGCTCGCCGAGGAGGAGCGGCGCAGACACGGTCGCCGGGGGAGCTCGGCTCCGCTGGTGCGCCTTCTCCTCGTTCTTGCCGGCGTGGTGGTGGTAGTGCTGGTCAGCGGACTGCTCGTCCGCAACTGGCTGCACACCAGGGAGATCACGAGCTACGGGACCTACATGTCCCAGGTGGCCGACATCCTCAAGCGATCCGACGAGACCGGGCGCGACCTCTCCAAGGTCCTGCAGAACCCCGGGGACGCCACCCGCAAAGACGTCCAGACCAAGCTCGACAAGTACAGCACCACGGCGAACACCCTGACCGAGGAGGCCAAGGGGCTAACCACGCCGAACGACCTGCTCGAGGCCCAGCAGTGGTTCGTGGCCACCCTGCAGCTGCGCTCGCGCGGTCTCCAGAACCTTAAGCCTTCCCTTATGAACGCCCTCGAGGTGCAGGACATCGAGGTCTCCTCAGAGACGGTGGCTCGGGCTATGCTGATGCTGGTGCTGTCCGACGTGGCCTATGAGGAGTTCTTCATGACCCGGGCGAGCGACGTACTCAAGGAGAGGTCGATCGAAGGCGTGAGCGTGGCCTCGACCGATTTCATCACCGACTCGTCCTTAGCATCGACGACCACCATCAAGGAGATCCTCTCCACCCTCAAGAGCTCGCAGAATCTGCAGAGCGTGCATGGCGTGGCCCTGAAGGAGGTGCGGGCGATGCCCGCCGACAAGGCCATCGAGGCGGACGGTACGTACAACCTGGCCTCCACCAGCGAGCTGCAGTTCGTGGTGACGGTGGAGAACCAGGGCAACATGGCGGAGAAAGATGTACCCGTCGAGATCAACCTAACCTCGCCCACCTCGGCGCAACCACAAATCGTCACCACGAAGATCGCGGAGCTCAAGGCCAAGGAGACCAAGAAGGTCACCATTTCGGACATCAACCCCACCGACTACGGAGAAAAGGCGCTGCTCACGGTCACCGTGGGCCCTGTGCCCGACGAGAAGATCAAGGAGAACAACACGCTCAAGGCCTACGTCATCTTCCTCCTTTAGCAGGCCGTTGAAAAACGAAGCCCCGGCCGCCGGGCAGCACTGGGCGGCGCCATGCCTCGTCCTCGGTCGCGCCCGTAGCGCCGCTACGAGCGCTCCCTGCGTCCTTGCCTGGCGCGTGCCCAGCGCACCCCAGCGGCGAAGCGTCATTCTTCAACGGCCTGTTAGGCCAGCCGGCTCCGTCCCGACCTTGAACTTCTCCGCTCCGTCGCGCACACTTCAGCTGGTATGACGCTTTCCGACATCACACCACTCACCGCCATCGCGGCCATCGGCTTGGCCGTGCTGGCCATGGTGCTGCTCGTGATGCAGTCGTCGAAGGTGAAACGCCTGCAGCGGGCACAGCGCGTCATCCTGGGCACCCGTGGAGAAGCCGACATCGTCGAGCATGTCGGCAGCCTAGAAGAGAAGGTGACCAATCTGCGCTCGGCCGTGGAGGACCTCACGCTGGCCAGCCGCGACCACGAGGTGCGCATCGACCGCTGTCTCTCACGAGTCGGGATGGTGCGCTTTGACGCCTACCACGACCTGGGTGGGCGGCAGAGCACATCGGTGGCCTTCCTCGATGCCATGGAGAACGGGATGGTGGTCACCACGGTGGTCAGCCGCGAGTTCGCTCGCATGTACGTGAAATCCCTCAAGGACGGGCAACCCGACGTCCCGCTCGCGCCCGAGGAGACCGAGGCGGTGGAGCAAGCCCGCGCTCAAGCTCCCTTCACCATACGCCCTCGCCCCGACCTGGCCCGCAAGGACGGCCCGGATACAGCAGCCGAGGAGCCACCGCCCACGCCTGACGAGTCCGAGGCCGCGCGGCGGGCCCTCGACCGCGAGAACCGCCGGCGGCGCAGGCAGGGACTGCCGCCCCTGGACGAGCTACCCCCGGCCCCCTCTACCCTGGGCTGGGCGGCCTTCGAGCCGGCGGCGGCCCTGAACGGCCCGCCCGACGATACCCGTGCGCAGAACGGTGACCCGTTCGAGACCGAGAAGGAGATCGAAAGCACCCCATGAGCTGTGAAGCACGCGGCCACGACCTACCGGTGTGGGCCACCTCCACCCTCGACCTGCCCCTCGTGTTCGCCGCCGGCCGCTTGGGCTTCTTCGGCCCAACGGGCACCTTCACCGAAGAGGCCCTGCGCACCACCCTGGCCGCGGCTCCGGCCGCCGAGGATCGCGCGCACCCCGAGCTGGTCCCCTTCCCCACCATCCCCGACACCCTCGACGCCGTTTCCGGGGGCCTGGTCGACTGCGCCATCGTGCCCATCGAGAACTCGATCGAGGGCACCGTCTCCGTCACCGTCGACGTGCTTGCGCACGAGGTTGACGACGTGCAGATCGTGCGCGAGGTGCAGATCCCCATCCGGCACCGGCTGATCGCCCGGCCGGGAGTGGCTCTGCGGGATATCGAGACGGTCGTCTCTCACCCGCATGCCAACGCCCAGTGCCGCTCCTGGCTCCGGGCCCACCTGCCGGGCATCGAGGTCGAAGCGGCCAACTCCACCGCCGACGCCGTGCAGCGGGTGGCTGCCAGCGATCGCCCGTGGGCGGCCATCGGGACAGCCATCGCCGCGGAGGCGTACGGCTGCGTGGTCCTCGAGAAGAGCATCGAGGATCATGACGACAACGAGACCCGTTTCATTCTGCTCTCTCGAACCCGCGAGCGCCAGGACCTGCCCGAGCCGTACAAGACGTCGGTGGTCTGCAAGATCCTGCGGGATCAGCCCGGCGCCCTGCTCCTGATCCTGCAGGAGTTCGCCCACCGCTACATCAACCTGACTAAGATCGAGTCGCGGCCCTCGAAGAGGGGCCTGGGCGACTACATCTTTCTCATCGACATGGAGGGACGCGTCGACGACCCCCAGGTCACCGACGCCCTTCGCTGCCTGGCCTGCAAGCTTCTGCAGGTCAAGATCCTGGGTAGCTACCCTGTGGGGGTGCCCTCCACCCGGACCGACGCGTTCTAGGGCATAACGCCTCGCCGCCAGGGTGCGCTGGGCGCGGCCGAGGCATGGACGCGGGGCGCTGGCGTAGCAGAGCTGCGGGCGCGGGCGAGGACACCGCATCGCATCGCCCTGCCCAGGGCGGCCTGGGAAACCGGGGCTTCGTTTCGAGACCCCGGACGCCTGACCCTCATCCACACCCGCTTCCTTAAAGTGACAACTATCGAAGTCTGTAGTACGCTGCTATACTGAAGTAAACCCATCTGCGGATTCCCTTGAGCGTCCACGCGGGAGGCGGTATGGAGGAAGAGGTGATCAGTCTCCGAATGAGCCGGAGCTCGCCGGCCGCCTGACCTCACTCCGCGGCCCCGGAACTGGCTGGCGGCCGACTCCGGTTCCATCCATAGGCAGTGGCGCAGTAAGAGAGGTGAGAGCAGTGGAAGCCTATGGAATACCGGTCGACGTCATGACATGCGACCCCGAGCACTACGTCAGATGCGCCCTCATGCTTGATGCGGTCCGGCATCTGCCCCCCGAGGTGATGGAGATCCTGCATTACCACGAGTGGACCCTGCGGGAGCCGGGAGGCTATGAGATGTTCTGTGCTCTCAACTGCCGGACGACCCCCACGCTTCTGGTCAATGGGGAGCGCAAGTTCGAGAACTACATCCCCACGGTCGACGAGCTCTACGGAGCCCTCATGTCCGAAGCCCGCACGGAGGAGCAGCGGCTGGTTCTGAGCACTGCCTGGCGTCGCGCGAACCAAGAGTACCCGGTGCGCGCGGCCACGCTGACCTGAGCCGCTGGAGCGATGGCCCCTTGCGCCCCGGGGACGACCCCGGGGCGCAAGGGGCGCGCCGGAGCACACCGCCGTATCCGAGGGCGGACGGGGTTCAACCCGTTTCCCCTAGCAGGCTGTCGGGAAATGACGCTTCGCCACCGGAGTGCGCTGGGTACGCGCCAGGCTAGAGCTCGTTTCGCAATGACGCTTCGCGGTCAGGCTGCACTGGGCGCGGGCGAGGCAAGGACGCAGGGAGCGGGCGTAGCGGAGCTACGGACGGGACTGAGGACGCCGCATCGGGCCGCCCAGTGCAGTAGCGGCCGCCAAGGCTTCGTTGTGAAACGAGCACCCTGGACGCAGGGAGCGCTCGTAGCGGCGCTACGGGCGCGACTGAGGACAACGCATGGCGCCGCCCAGTGCGGTCCGGCGGCCGAGGTTTCGTTTCCCGACAGCCTCCTAGCTCACGTCGAGTCTGCGACTGCGGCGAGGAGCTTTTCGGCATGCTCCCGTGTCTCTTTCAGGCGAGCCTGCATCACGGCGCGGGCCAGGCTCACGACCTGCTCGATCTCCTCCCTGCTTGCTCCGGCCTCACGGGCCTTCCCAACGTGGAGATCCAGTCACCGCTGGCAGTTGTCGGCCACCGCGACGCCCACGAGCACGAGTTCCAGAGTCCGCTCATCCAAAGGTCCCACCATTGCGTGTCTCACTCTCCTTCACCCGGATTTGTGGCGCCTGCCGTCGCGGCTTTTCCTGCCCCCCGGCCTGAGGGGCGCACCGTCAAGTTGTCGTAGCCTGTCCGTTGAGAGATCGCCGCCACAACGGCTTCTGTCGTCACCAGCGCAGGGTCGAAAGAAACCAGCGCCCTGCTTAGGGCGAGGTTCACGTCATACTCCACGATGCCGGCTGACTCCTCCAGAGCCAGGGTGACCATGGCCACTCAGGTCGTTCACTGCATGCCGGGAATATCGATCTCCACCGTTTCCATAGCCCTATGCCCCTGTCGGGCGCCCTGGGGGGACGCTGTGATCTGGACTTTCCGAATCAGAGTCGCTCTCGCTGCCCATACTTGCGGGCGGCCTGGACAAACGCAAGAAGGTTCTCCGGCGGGCTGTCGATAGGAACCTCGCATCCGGTGGCGAGGACGAACCCGCAAGGATTCGCCCCTGCCTGATCGAGTATCTGCTTGACTTCCTGGTCCACCGACTCCGGCGTGCCCAGAAGCACGGTTTCGGCCGGTCTGACGTTCCCCATCAGCCCGACGCGGGTCCCATAGGTGCGCGATACGTAGCCCATGTCGGCGACGTCGACGCTGATCACGCTGGGCCCGCTCTCGACAAAGGGATCAAGGACGGAGTCGATGCGCCCGCAGATGTGCGAGAGCGCCGGCAGGCCGAATGACTTCACGTAGTCCTGCAGCTCGGTGAGATAGGGGACTACGAACCTACGAAACATCTCAGTCCCCAGGATGCTCCCGGTGGCGATGGGCTCGCAGTTCACGGGTACCCCGCCGGCAGCGACGATGGCCTCGATCCAATCCCGGTTGGTGTCGGTGGCGTAGCGCAGGACCCGGTGCGCGAAATCGGGGTTCCGATGCAGAGTCTTCACGAACTTCGCGGTTCCGTAGAGAGACGCCGCGGTGGTGAAGGAACCCGCGAAGAGCGTGCCGACGAAGACCTCCTCCCCTACTTCCTCCACACATCTCGCAGTCGCCTCGAGGTAGACGGGCAGGCGGCCATCTCGGTGAACATCTACGGGGTGGAGCCGGTCCACGTCATCCTCTGACAGCAAGAAGGGCGTCTCGATATAGGGGGCATTCTCTTCCGGGTAGGCGAGCCTAGTCCCCATCGCCTCGGCCATGCTGGCAGTAGCGGTCAGGATGGTGATCATGTCGGAGCCATACTTGCGATACGCGGCGACATGCGCTCTCGCGACCTTCTCGCCGTCCGTGACCATCTCCTTGACGGTGTACCCCACCACCCGGGCGGCGCCGTTCAGTAGCACCGGAACAGCAGGGACTCTGTCGATAGGCTTTCCCTGAAGCAAGGAGCCGACCCGCTCCTTGGGTGTCATGCGATCCTCGGGCACTGCAGACATGGTGGGCCCCCAATCATTCCCGTACGTGCGTGGACTCGAAAACCCAGGAGGTCAAGCGGACAGTCGTTCGACGACTCGAGAGTGCTTCCCCGCATCCCGCACCACACCGACGAGCTGCTCGGGAGTCACGATCGCGGTGTCGCACACGATGATCGCCGTGTCGATGTCCACCTCTGCCGTCTCGACGCCGTCTACCCCTTCCAGGGCCAGTTGGATTACAGGGATTCAGTTCCCGGTGTTGGCGAAGATCTGAAGCATGAGCCTTTCCCTAGGCATAGCCTTCCCCCTGCGCCGAGTTACATATGGATATAGGTATACACAGATCTCTACCCTAATGCAAGTCCCCGTACGGTGAAAAGCGGAAGCCGCCCAGCTCTGCCCGGCGGCCGGGGCTTCGTTTTCCGACGGCCCCCTAGTCGAGAACCGGCCGCGCGCCCTCGTCCTGCGAACGCTCCAGCAGCCGCAGCCGGGCCTCTTCGCTCATCTTGACGATCTCACGGATCGCTTCGTCTTGCAGTCAGTAGTACACGAACTGGCCGACGCGCTGGCCTCGTACCACCGTCTCGGCCCGCAAGGCGCGCAGGTGACGGGAGACGGTGGGCTGCGACAGGCCGGTGATGCCGACGATGGCCGACACCGACTTGCACCTTTCCGAAAGAGCAAGCACGATGCGAAGACGCGCCGGCTCCGAGAGCGCCTTGAACAAACGGGCCAGATCGTCGAACGAGTCGACATGGAGAGCGTCGGCCACAGCGACCTCCAAATCCGCTTTGGAGAGATCCGGTGTCATTCTATCCTGTGTGCCTTCGGATACGCCACGTGAGCGCCAGCCGCAGCCCGGCCAGCCAGGCGAAGGCTAGAGCCAACCACAGGATCACAACGGCCACTGCCGTCAGCCCCTCCCAGCCGGCCACCCGGCCCACCAGGAAAAGGGTCAGCCCCACGCTGAGCAAGGCCATCTTGATCTTGCCGAAGACATTCGCTCCCACCGCCCTTCCCGTCCGAACCCAGAACACGGTCCCCACGCCCACGACCAGCATCTCCACGACCATGAAAACCAGGATCACCCTCACCACCAGGTAGTCCAGACCCACCGCCAGCAGGGCCGCGCCCACCAGCAGCTTGTCGGCCACCGGGTCGATCATGGTGCCGAGACCCGTGATCTGGTCCCGCGTACGGGCCATGGCCCCGTCCAGGAAATCGGTGACCGCCGCCACGACGAACAGAGCCACAGCGGGCCCTTCCGCGCCGCTCCGGAACAGCAGGTATACCCCCGGGGTGAGCAACAAGCGGACGGCGGTCAGGTGGTTAGGGCGCACGTTCCGGGGAATGGCCCACAGGAAGCCCCGAGTGACAAGCGCGTCCAGGTGCTGCTGCAACGGCGAAATATGGGCGGGGACAGACCCGCCACCGGGTGGTGATAGCTCGTGGTACGCGGCGCCGGCGCCCACGGAGTCAAGCTCTTGGTTACCTTCCATGTCTCAGGATACTACCAGGGACGTTGCCGTGGCCGGATCAGGAGTGCTGGCACCCAGACGGCTCGTCTGGTCGTCGCGGGTCAGGGCAGCTGCGCCAGCAAGAAAGCCGCGTACCAGGTGGGCCACTCCGAGTCCTCGCCGTCTGTCTCCAGAAAGGCCATGTGGTGCTCTTGAGCGGTGGCCTGCAGCATGGCCGCCACCTCGTCGCGCAAGACGGCGCCCGAGTCGCGGTCACCGTGATCCACCCGCACGAGGTCCCGTCGGGCGAATAGCGGAGGGACTTCCAGACCTAGTCGGGGTCCGGCGTAGAGGTCGGGCGGGACACCGATGTCAGCCACATAGAGCTCCCCTACGAACCGGTCCGCTCCCGGAGCCTGCAGGCCGAGTTTGGGGAGGGCCAAAGCCATGGTGGCCGTCGCCCGGATCGTGGGATCGTAGGCCTGACCGGTAGTCGTGTCGAGTCCCGAGGGCGTGTCCAGGCTCAGGATTGGCGCCCCCAGACCGTCGGCCCAGCGGATGAAGTGGGCGGGCGCCCCCCGAGGAGCTCCCGCCAAGCCGTACCCGATCAGCGCGTCGATCACCAAGGCGGGTCGTGCGACCACCGGATCGCGACCCTCCAAGGACCCACCCCGCGAAGAGGGCGGCTCGAGATCCTCATGGTTATCCACGGGCACTCCCAGGCGGCGAATGATGTCCAGCTGGTCAGCGGGCACACCTCGGAAGGTGCTGTCAGGTCGGGAGGCCAGCACATGGACCTCGGCCCCCAACCGTGCAGGCGGCGGGCGGCCACCAAGCCCCCGCCGCCGTTTCCTCCGGCGCCAGCCAGAACCACCAGCGCCTTTCCGCGGGGATCTCCCCCCAGAAAGCGCTGCCGGGCCAGGGCGGCCAGGTGGTACCCGGCGTTCTCCATCATCTGGGCGAGGTCGACGTGGTAGTCCTCGATCATGGCGCGGTCGACTTCGCGCATCTGTTCCGTGGTCAAAGCCGGCAGGTCTTTCAAGGGTTCTCCCGAGGACAACACCACGTAGCGACACCGGTATCCGGTAGACAGTTGTTCTACGAACCGGTGGTCGATGTTTGGACACGAGGGTGTCTCTACACGGGAATTCTCCCCGTAGACCGTCCGGGGCTAATCTTCGGGCGGTGGCTGCAACACTGGCGGCCGAAGGGGTCCCGGTAGTCCGTCATGCGCCCCTCTGCTAACCTGGGAGCGCCCTGCGCGACAGCGCGCAGCTGGCAAGGGCGGACCGCGCCACACGCTGACACAGAGGGAGCCGACGCATGCTCGACATCAAGCTCATCCGCAACGACCCCGCGGGCATCCGGGCCGAACTGCGCCGGCGGGGCGAGAAGGCCGAGGCCGCCCTCGACACCCTCCTGGCGCTCGACGTGCGCCGGCGCGAGATCGTGGTGCAGGTGGAGGAGAAGCGCGCGTTGCGCAACCAGGTGAGCGAAGAGATCGCCGCGGTCAAGCGGTCCGGGGGCGACGCCCAAGAGAAGATCGCCGCCATGCGCGCGGTGGGCGAGGCCATCAAGCTCCTCGAGGCCGACCTCAAGGCCGTGGAAACCGAGCTCGAGGACGAGCTCCTGCAGGTACCCAACCTGGCCGACCCTTCGGCTCCCGATGGCGGCGAGGAGGACTTCGAGGTGCTGTACTCCTGGGGCGAGCCCCGACGGTTCCACTTCGAGCCGCGTGATCACCTGGACCTGGGCATGGCTCTCGACATGATCGACATGGAGCGGGGCGGCAAGGTCTCGGGGAGCCGCTTCGCCTACCTGAAGGGGGACCTGGTGCTCCTGCAGTTCGCCCTGGTGCAGTTCGCCCTGCAGAAGTTGATGGGCAAGGGCTTCCGCCCGGTGATCCCTCCGGTGCTGGTGCGCGACGAGGCCATGTACGGTACGGGCTTCTTCCCCACCGACATGCAGCAGGTCTACCACATCGAGTCCGACGCCCTGAACCTGGTGGGCACCAGCGAGGTGCCTCTAGCCGCGCTGCACATGGACGAGATACTGCCCGAAGACGACCTGCCCGTGCGCTACGTGGGCTACTCCAGCTGCTTCCGCCGGGAGGCGGGCGCCGCTGGCAAGGACACGCGCGGCATCTTCCGAGTGCACCAGTTCGACAAGGTGGAGATGTTCAGCTTCTGCCACCCCGACCGCTCGCGGCAAGAGCACGACTTCATGCGGAGCATCGAGGAGGAGGTGCTCCAGGAGCTGGGCCTGCCCTACCGGGCCGTCAACGTCGCCGCCGGCGACCTGGGCGCCTCGGCCGCCAAGAAGTACGACCTCGAGGCCTGGATCCCCACCCAGGAGCGCTACCGGGAGGTCACCAGCTGCTCCAACTGCACCGACTACCAGGCCCGCCGCCTCAAGGCCCGAGCCAAGGGCAAGGAGGGCGGCCCGTTTCTGGTCCACACCTTGAACGGTACGGTCGTGGCCGTGGGCCGTACCATCATCGCGCTCATGGAGAACTACCAGACCGCCGAGGGTACCATCGCCGTGCCGGAGGTCTTGCGATCCTTTCTGCCGGTGGGAAAGACCATGCTTGGGGCCTGAGGCCCGACACGTGACCACCAGTTCGACCTCGCCGCCAACGGCAACGTGGCCCTCACCGGCGAGCTCCTGCTCGCCGAGACCCGGGAGTTCACCCTGGCCCTGGCCTTCGGCGAAGGGCTGCACAACGCCGGCACCACGCTGCTCCAGGCCTTGGCCCGGCCCTTCACCTCTCACCTCGAGCGCTTCACCGAGCAGTGGCGGCGACCGTGCCGGCACATGCTGCCCTTGGAAGCCACCTGCGGCGATGGCGGCCACCTCTACCGAGGCAGCTACACGCTCCTTCTGTCCCACGAAGACAAGGCTTTCCCAGGGGCCCTGATCGCCTCGGTGGCCATCCCCTGGGGTGAGGTCATGGGCGACGAGGACACGGGCGGCTACCATCTGGTCTGGACCCGCGACCTGGTGAACAGCGCCACCGGGCTGCTGGCTGCCGGCAACAAGGACACCCCCTCCACCCCGACGGCCCTGGGTATCGCCTTCGCCGACATCGTCACGACTCCCGATCAGAAAGGTTCCATCCGCTTCACCTTCTTCTGGCCGGAAGCGGGCGGCTGGGAAGGGACCAACTACCAGGTGACCGTCGATTCGGCGGGCTGAGCGGCCAAGAGCGCACACGCCCTCGGCCGGCATCTTTGGCCGGAGCCCTCGCCCCGATGCTCACGTGCCCGCGCGGCCCTCAGTATCCATGTGCCCGCGCGAGAGACGGCTGGCGGCGGCCTGGTCGACCAGCCAGTAGAGCTCGCCTTCGACGGGCGCGATGAGCTGTGCCGGCCAGCGGCGCGGCTGCCGCGGTCCCTCGAGGACCTCGCGCAGCGTCTCTGCCTTGGCCTGCCCTGACACCAGAAAGGCCACCAAGGCGGCCCTGTTGATGAGGGACGCCGTGAAGGTGACGCGAAAGAGGTCCTGCTCGGCCATGTAGACTTCGGCCACCCACCGCTCGGTTTCGTCGAGTGCGTGAGCGTGAGGGAAGAGCGAGGCGGTGTGGCCGTCCTCCCCCAGGCCGAGGAGCACCAGATCGAAGCGGGGCGCCATACTCGCGAAGAAATCTCGAAGCTCCGCCTCGTAGCGCGAGGCGCCCCGCGCGGGAGCCCCGACACAGGACGGCGGATGGATGTTGACCTCGGGGATGGGCACATGCTCGAGCAGGGCGTCGCGGGCCATGCGCACGTTGCTGCGTGGGTCGTCGACCGGCACGCAGCGCTCGTCGCCCCAGAAGACGTGCACCCGTTCCCACGGGATCTCGTCGCGAAGCGGCCGAGTGGCCAGCAGCTCGTATGTGCGGGTGGGCGTTCCGCCTCCGGCCAGGGCCACGCTGAAGAACCGGCCCGCCTCGACAGCGCCTTGGGCTTTGCTGGCGAAGAGCTGGGCGGCGGCTCGGCCGAGCGACTCGGAGTCGGCATAGACGGCGATCATTCCGCTCTGCTACCCGGCGAGGGCTCCATCCACACCCCCGCTGCCGCTACCGATGGTCCCGTTTCGGGCCGGGCTTTTGCGAGTAGAATGCAGGAAGAAGCATCCCCCGGGGACAGAGAAGAATCCATAGGAGAGTGGTGCGTCATGCAACCCCTTGGCAGCAAGGACGCCCTGATCGTCGTTGACGTCCAGAACTGCTTCTGCCCCGGCGGCTCCCTGGGGGTAGAGGGAGGCGACCAGATCGTACCCGTTATCAACGACCTGCTGCCCCTCTTCGAGCATCGGGTCTTCACGCGCGACTGGCATCCGAATGGCCACGTGAGCTTTTCGGACAATCCGCAGTTCCGCGATCTCTCCTGGCCGGTGCACTGTGTGCAGGAGACGGAAGGAGCGGAGTTCCACCCCGACCTGCACGTGCCCGATGACGCTCTTGTGGTGAGCAAAGGCGTGGACCCCGACCGCGAGGCCTACAGCGGCTTCGAGGCGGTCACGGTGAACCTGGCCCGCTGGCTGCGGGAGCGCGGCATCGAGCGGCTGTTCGTCGCAGGCCTGGCCACCGACTACTGCGTGCGCTCCACTGCCCTCGACGCCCGCAACGCCGGTTTCGAGGTCGTGCTGGTGGAAGACGCGACCCGAGGCGTGGCGCCGGACTCCACCCGGGTGGCTCTGCAGGAGATGGCGGCTGTGGGGGTGGAGCGCGTGCTCGCGCGAGTGGTCCACGCCGCCGCCGAGGCGGCCGGAGAACCCGCGGGTAGGCGGCGCGTATGACGGCGGGGCCGGAACGAGACGCCGCCCGGCAGGATGCCGGGCGGCGCTGGGCCCGGCGCGAGAACCTGGCCCTGCTCACCGACTTCTACGAGCTCACGATGCTTTTCGGCTACTGGCGCAAGGAGCGCCAGGACCGGCCGGCGAGCTTCGAGTACTTCTTCCGCGAGCTGCCCACCCACAACGGCTTTGCCATCTCAGCTGGTTTGGAAGGCCTGCTCGACTACCTGGAAAGCTTTCGCTTTACCAAGGACGACTTGGCATACCTGGCCTCCCTGGGCACCTTCCCGCCCCAGTTCCTGGAGTACCTGCGCGACTTCCGGCTGCGGAGCACGGTGTGGGCCCCCCCGAAGGCTCTCTCGTTTTCCCCCACGAGCCCGTGGTACGGGTGGAGGGGCCGCTGGCCGAAGCCCAACTACTGGAGACGGCCGTCCTCAACCTCATCAACTATCCCACCCTGATCGCCACCAAAGCGGCCCGCATCCGGCTGGCCGTCAACAACGACACGGTCATGGAGTTCGGCCTGAGGCGGGCCCAAGGTCCGGACGGAGGGCTGAGCGGCTCGCGGGCCGCGTACATCGGGGGCGCCGACGCCACGTCGAACGTGCTGGCCGGCAAGATGTACGGGATCCCGGTTCGAGGAACGCACGCGCACTCCTGGGTCATGAGCTTCGAAGACGAGCTCACCGCCTTCCGGGCCTACGCCGAGGTGTACCCCGAAAGCTGCCTGCTGCTGGTCGACACCTACGACACTCTCACGTCGGGCCTACCCAATGCGCTCACCGTCTTCAAGGAACTGCGCGCCGCCGGTCACGATGTGCGGGCCGCCGTCCGCCTGGATTCGGGCGACCTGGCCCGCCTGAGCAAGGCCGCCTACCGCATGTTCAGCGAAGCCGGGTTCAAGGACCCTCTGATTGTGGCCTCCAACGAACTCGACGAGGACCTGATCGCCGACCTCAAGCGCCAGGGGGCCCGCATCAACTCCTGGGGCGTGGGCACACACCTCATCACTTCCTCCAACTGGCCGGCGTTGGGTGGAGTCTACAAGCTCATGGCGGCCCAAAACGGCGACGGGGAGTGGGAGCCGCGCATCAAGCTCTCCTCCAACCTGGCGAAGATGACAGATCCGGGTCGCAAGCGGGTGGTGCGCTATCGGGACGAGGCCGGGCACCCGATCGGCGACATCATGTACCTAGTCGACGAGGAGCCCCAGAGCGGCCCCTTGATATCCTACGTGGGCCGGCACGACCTCTCGTTCCTGATGGGGCTGGACGCGGCCGCGCACTCGGAAGACCTGCTCACGCCTGTCTTCCGCGAAGGAAGGAGGGTGGCCCTTTCCCCCCCCTTGGACGACGTTCGCCGGCACGCGCAGGAGCAGGTGGCCTCGCTGTCCGAGGAGTATCGGCGGCTCCGCAATCCGGAGATCTACACGGTGGGCCTCTCCCCCGGATTGGCGGAGCTCAAAGTCGAGCTCATCCGCCACGCGCCGGGTGTGTTGGCGCGCGAAGGCGCCGAGGCCCACGAAGGAGGGCGATGACCAGAGGGTCCCCCAGAGCCTGGCTCGAGACCCACAAGCCCCGCGGAGGGCGGCGAACCCAGCTTCTTCTGGCCGAGATCATGTGGACGCTCGTGGGGAGCGGCCTGCTTGCCGTGGGACTGCGCTGGATCGTGCAACACTACGGCGAGCCGGGGCTCCTCTATGTGATGCCCTTCTTGGTGCTGGGACTGGTCAAGGCCTTCTTCGTGCTCGACCCGATCGCCGGTCGCACCATCGACCGCATCGAAGTGCGCGGTGATTCCCACTGCCTGGGCGGCTTTTTTTCCTTCAGATCCTGGACACTAATCCTGGGCATGATGGCGGCCGGTCAGATCCTGCGGGCTACCCCCCTCCCGCGGGCCGACCTGGGCTTTGTCTACGCAGCGGTTGGGCTCGCCCTGCTCGTGTCGAGCCGCGCGCTCTGGCGTGCCTGGTGGGGGACACGCGTATCTCGAGCGGGGTCCGCTCCGTGATCCACCCCTCCCGGGGGTCGCCCGAGTCGGGTCCGTCCCGCGAAACCTCCCTTCCTCGCCGGGAGCCCCTTTCACGCGAGCACCGCCGCATCCTGGCTTTCAGCATCGCCTATCTGGTGGTTTTCGCCTTCATCGCCTTCGCCAGCGGCAACTACGAGTTCGTCTACTACCTGGGGCTCATGGCCGCTCTCATCGTTTTCGTGGTGGTCTATCACCGCGCCCTCCAGCTCTCGAACGTCGTGCTGGCGACCCTCTCCCTCGTCGGCCTGCTGCATGTCATGGGGGGGACGATCCACGTGGACGGCACTCGTCTCTACGACCTGGACTGGCTGGGCGGCCGCGTACATTACGACAACATGGTGCACATGGTGGCCGTGTTCGTAGTCACCCTGGTGCTGTACAGCGCCCTCACGCCCCACGTCGATAGAACCAT
The DNA here is from genome assembly GCA_027493445.1 of Thermoleophilia bacterium. Classification (GTDB taxonomy): domain Bacteria; phylum Actinomycetota; class Thermoleophilia; order RBG-16-64-13; family RBG-16-64-13; genus JAMDDA01. Next base: position 1,565,648 of record JAOSKU010000001.1, read on the forward strand.
CCGCCACAGCAACGTCCTGCTTTCGGCGATGCTGATCCTCATGGCCCTCGGGGTGGGCACCATTAACGAGATCGTGGAATTCGGTGCCGTGGTATTCCTGGGATCAGCCGAAACGGTGGGTGACTACTGGAACAACTCCCTCGATCTGGTGTTCAACCTGGTCGGCTCGGTGGGCGCCGCCTTGCTCATTAGTTTTCACCACCGCCGCCAGGAGTAACCGACTGCCCGAGCGACTCTCGCAGTCCGCCTACTTGCTTCCTTCGTCCCATATGCGTGCTCGCGATCATGACGTGGCCGGTTTACGAAGGCCTCCTCGAGACGCTCGACATCCTGGGGGATGAGGAGCTGGCGGCGACCCTGCGGGTGTCCATCGCCGAGTTCGAAAGGACGGAGACAATCTCCTGGTCCGAAGCCCGCCGAGAGCTGGGACGCGCCATGACGCGCAACAAGCAGGCCGCCAGGAGCAGGCAAACCCCGACTCCCGCGAACGGTCGCGAGACGCGGATCGAGCCATGAACCGCCCGGACACCGCGCACCCCTGGATCGAGCCCGCGATCACCCCTTCAGCCCTCGATGGTCTGCTGGCGCTCCCCAACGGTCAGGTCTGGGGGCACCTGACCAGGCTCATCACTTGCCTGCCGGACGACCCCTTCACCACGAGCCGGCTACTCCACGGGGAGTTCGCCGGCCACCGCAGCATCGACGCGCTCTTCAAGAAGTGGCGCGTCATCTACAGTGTGGAAGCTGGACGAGTGACCGTGCTGGCGGTCGTCCAGGCCGGGCCTCCATCTCTGCCTCGTCCCCGGCTGGAGGCCAAGCCCGACGCGCGGGACATCGTCCTCCGGTGGATCGAGGATGTCCTCTCATCGCCGGCGGTCGCGACGAGCAACGAGGAGTCGAGTCCCCCGGAGCATCGAGAGACGTAGTGTCGCTCCGCGGCCCTCTAGTGAGCTGTACACCACATGTGCATGTGGTGTACAGCTCAGCGCGGGGCCCCGGACGGACATACCGGAGTCTGTGAGCGGCGCGCATCAGGCGGTGCGAAGGCGCGGTGCCGGGACCGTCGCAAGACTCGGCTCAGAAATCTGCAGCGTCGAGAGCCATGACCGGAGCCGCTCCCGTCATGATGGTGGCAAGAAGCCCGGACGTCTCGGGCAACACCTTCGTGAAGAAGAAGCGGGCCGTGGTCAGCTTGGCTTGATAGAAGGCCACGTTTCTTTCGCTCACGATGGCGGGCGCCGGGTCGGCGATCGCGGTCGCCGCCGGCACGCCCGCGGAAGACCCCCCGCCCCTGATCTTACCGGGCAACGCGCCTGCCTCCACCAGCCTGTCCCGAGCCTTCTCGGCCATCCGAAGCCACATGAAGCCCACCGCGGTCAGAGCGAACAAGCGCAGGTAGTCGGTGGCCACAGCCCCGGCCTCTTCGGGGTCACGCAGGCTTCGCTCAGCGATCGTCGCGGTGGCCTGCTGCAGACGGCCGAAGGCCTTGGCCTCCAGAGCGACCAGTTCGCCCAGGTGCGGGTCGTCGGCGTGGGCGTCGAGGAATTCCGCCACCGGGTGGAAGAAACGCCGCAGCAGACGGCCGTTATGCATGGGCAGCTTGCGCCCTACGAGGTCGAGGGCCTGCACGCCATTAGTGCCCTCCCAGATCTGGGCGATGCGACTGTCGCGCACGTACTGCTCCACCCCCGTCTCGCGGATGTAGCCGTGTCCGCCGTGAATCTGGACGCAGAGGTTGGCAGCCTCGAAGCCCTGGTCGGTGAAGAAGGCCTTCACGATGGGGGTCATGAGGGCCACCAGGTCAGCGCCCTCCTGGCGCGCCGCCGGGTCGGGATGGTGCTCGGAGAGGTCGAGGTGATAGCCCACCCAGTACGCCAGAGCGCGCATACCTTCAACCATGCACTTCGTACGCAGCAGCATACGCCGCACGTCGGGATGCACGATCAGCGGGTCGGCCGGCTGCTCAGGGAAGGCCGGCCCCCGAAGCGCCCGCCCCTGCAGGCGGATTCGCGCGTACTCGCGGGCGTTGTGGTAGGCCACCTGAGCAAGCCCCAGCCCCTGCATGCCTACACCCAGCCGGGCGTCGTTCATCATGGTGAACATGCAGCGCACGCCCCGGTTTGGCTCGCCCACAAGATACCCCACGGCCCCTTCGAAGTTGAGGACGCAGGTGGAGGAGCCCTGGATGCCCATCTTCTTCTCGATAGAGCTGCAGACCACTCCATTGCGCTCGGCCGGGGCGCCCTCGTCGCCCACCAGGAACTTCGGCACCAGGAACAGGCTGATGCCGTGGGTGCCGGTGGGTGCCCCTGGCAGGCGGGCCAGCACCAGGTGGATGATGTTCTCGGTCAGGTCGTGCTCGCCGGAGGTGACGAAGATCTTGGTGCCATCGATGCGGTAGGACCCGCCGTCCCGGGGAGCCGCCCGAGTAGTGATGAGGCCAAGGTCGGTACCGCATTGCGGTTCGGTCAGGCACATGGTGCCCGACCAGACGCCCTGCACCATGTTGGGCAGGAAGCGGGCACGTAGCTCGGGGGAGCCGTGGCGGGCCAGGGCATTCACGGCCCCCGCGGTGAGGAGCGGGTAGGTGCTGAAGGAAAGGTTGGCGGCAGATACCATCTCTTCCATGGCGAAGCCCAGGAGCTTGGGCAGGCCCGCACCACCGAACTCGGGGTCGGCGGTCAGGGCGGTCCACCCGGCCTCGGTGAAGGTGGCGTAGGCACCGGTGAATCCGGCCGGGGTTGCTACCGCACCGCCTTTCCAGTGACAACCTTCCTCGTCGGCCGGCCGGTTCAGGGGGAAAAGCAGGTCCTCGCAGATGCGGGCCATCTCCTCGAGCAAGAAGTCGAGCTGGTCGGGGAGGCCTCCTCGAAGCCCGGCAGCTCGGCCAGATCATATGAGCGCAGCACCTCATGAAGAACGAAACGCATCTCGCGCAAGGGGGCTTTGTACGTGGCCATCGTCAATTCCTCAACGGCCGGCCGGTCTCGAGCATGTGCTCGATCCGAGCCAAGGTCTTCGGCTGACGGAATAGAGCCAGGAAACCCTCAAGCTCCAGGGCCAGGAGCTCGTCCTCGTGTACCTCGCAGATGATGTCGGTATGGCCCCCGCTCAACACGGTGGCCACGTGCGAGGCCACGAATGCATCGTGGGCCGTGGCTCTGCCGGCGGCCACATGGTCACCCACGGCGATCTCCAGGGCCGCCTTGGCAGTGGGGCCGGGTAGACGCATCGCGACCGGTTCCGGCGGCTGGTAGCCCTCGGCCATGGCCAGAACGCGCGCCTTGGCCGCTGCCAGCACCCGGTCGAGATTCATGACGATGCCGTCGCCCCCCGCAGGAAGAGCAGCTCCCGCGCTTCGGCCGCTGACTTGGACACCTTGGCCATGGACACCGTCTCGAAAGCTCCGTTGATGGCGGGCATGGGCCCCTGGGGCCGGCCGGACCGGCGCCACCAGCGCAGGAGCAGCTCCTTGCAACCCCCCCAGGCGGGGATCAGCCCGATACCGGCCTCGGCCGGGCCCATGTAGGTTTCGGCGTGCGCCTCGAGCGCGTCGCAGTGCAGCAGCACCTCGCAGCCTCCCCCCAGGGCCAGGCCGGAGGGCGCCCCTACCACGGGGAAAGGGGCGAACTTGAGCGCCCGCATGACCCGCTGCCCCGCCTTGACCGACTCGGCGATGGCCGGCCACTGACCAATGTTGGCCGCAAAGAGCCCCATGCCGATGTTTGCGCCCACCGAGAAGTTGTCGCCCTCATTGTGGATGACGAGGCCCTTCCACGTGTCGCGCTCCCGTCCCACGAGCCGCACGGCCTCCTGGATCATGCGCAGGGAGTCGGTGTCGAGGGTGTTCATCTTGCTGTGGAACTCCAGACAAACCACCCCGTCACCAACATTCCACAGGCTGGCCGAAGCGTTGCGGGCCAGAGGCTGCTCCCGGTGTTTCACATCGGCCAGCAGGAGGACCCCGGGTGGTCTCTCCACCAGAGCGTAATCACCGGCGGGCGTCAGCTGCATCAAGCGCCCGGACCGGGCCGCGTAGAAGGGGAGATCCTGGGCCAGCTCCAGGAGTGGAGGGACGGACAGTCCTTCTTCCCGCAGCCGTGCCGCGAACCAGGCCGGCCCCAGGTCATCGACCATCTCGATCGGCCCTCGCTTCCAGCCGAAACCTAGCCGCATGGCCTCGTCCACCGCCGATATGGTGCCGGCCACCGCCGGCACCAGCGACAGCGCGTAAGCCAGGGTCCGGGAGAGGACCCTCCAGGCATAGCGGCCCCCAGGGTCGGCGTGTTCCAGCAGTGCCCGCAGGCCGCCGGCCTTGGCCGCCGTCACGCTCTCCAGGCGCACCTTGCGGGCGGTGTGGTACTCGCCGGTCCTGAGGTCGACGGCCTCCTTGACGCGCTCGCCCGCCTCCTGTCTCAATCGGTAGAAGCCGCCCTTGCCCTTGCGTCCTGTGTAACCCTGCGCTATCAACCGCTCGACGATCTCGGGCTCGCGGTGAACCACGCGGTAGGGATCGTCCGCCGGGAGCTCGGCCAGCAGGCTCCGCCCCACGGCGGGGAGCAGGTCGAGGCCCACCACGTCCATGAGACCAAACACACCCGTCTTGGGCACCCCGACGGGCCTGCCGAGCACGGCGTCGGCTTCCTCGATGCTCAGGCCGGCGTCAAGGGCCTCACCCACCGCGCATTGCAGCCAGAACGAGCCGATGCGGTTGGCGATGAAGCCGGGGGTGTCTTTCACCCGCACCACCCCTTTGCCCAGCCGCAGATCGGCGAAGGCACTCACGGCGGCGATGACCTGGGGGTCGGTGTCCGGTCCGGCCACCACTTCGAGCAGGCGCATGTAGCGGGGCGGATTGAAGAAGTGAGCGACCAGGAAGTCGCGGGTAAAGCTCCCCGGCAACCCTTCGGTCAGCCGCCGCAACGGGATGGTGGAGGTGTTCGAGGAGACGATGGAGCCGGGCCGGCGCGCCGCCTCCAACCGCTCATAGAGGGAACGCTTGATCTGGGCATCCTCCACCACCGCCTCCACGATCCAGTCGGCGTCAACCACCCGCGGGAGATCGTCCTCCAAGTTGCCGGGTTCGATCAAGCGGGCGTCCCGCGGATGCATGAACGCTGCCGGATCGGCCTTCGTGAGACGCTCGAGGGCCGTTCGGGCGAGGATGCTGCGATTGGCCGAGGTGGCGCCGGCCGGCACGACGTCCAGCAGCAGCACGGGGAGGCCCGCATTGGCCAGATGGGCGGCGATGCCGGCCCCCATGACGCCGGCCCCGATGACGGCCGCCCGGCCGATGCGCGCGGCGGCCGTGTCCATCTAGATCGCCTCCAGAACGGTGGCGATACCTTGGCCGCCGCCGATGCACATGGTGGAGAGGGCGTAACGCCCCCCTTCTCGCTGCAGGAGGGAGGCCGCCTTTCCCGTGATGCGCGCCCCGCTGGCCCCCAAGGGGTGGCCCAGGGCTAGGGCTCCCCCGTCCAGGTTCAGCTTCCCATCGTCGATGCCCAGCTCCCGGATTACGGCCAGAGCCTGGGCGGCAAAGGCCTCATTGAGCTCGATCACGTCGATGTCCTCGAGGGCCAGCCCGGCCCGAGCGAGGGCCTTGCGGGTCGACTCCACGGGGCCCATACCCATGATCTCGGGCGCACAGCCTGAGACCGCCGTAGCACGGATGCGGGCCAGAATGGGAAGCTGTCGCTCACGTGCGTAGCGCTCGGAGCATACCAGCACGGCCGAGGCGCCGTCGGTGAGGGGCGACGAAGTGCCCGCCGTCACCGTCCCGCCGGCCAGGAATACGGGCTTCAATGCAGCCAGCTTTTCCAAGCTGGTGTCCGGGCGCAGGCAGCCGTCCGTTGCGACCACCCGGTCGCCGTCCCGAATGGGCACTATCTCAGCCGCATACCTGCCCTCCTGCCAAGCGTCCGCCGCCTTCTGATGGCTGGCCAGGGAGAAGGCCTCCTGGTCCTTTCGGGAGACGCCGAACCGTTGGGCCACGTTCTCAGCCGTCAGGCCCATGGACGTGTAGGCCTCGGGGTAGGCCTCGTGCAGCCCGGGATGGGGCATGGGGTTGAATCCCCAGATGGGGACCCGAGTCATGGACTCGACCCCGGCGCACACGAACACCTCCCCCGATCCCATGGCGATGGCCCCGGCCGCCGTATGGATGGCCTGCATCGACGACCCACAGAAACGGTTGATGGTGACCCCCGCGGTCGAGACCGGCAGACCAGCCAGGAAGACCACCAGCCGGGCCATGTTCAGCCCTTGCTCGGCCTCGGGCGACGAGCACCCCACCATGAGGTCCTCCACCTCTGGGGCCGGCGCGCCGGTTCGCTCCAGCAAAGCGCGCACCACCTGCTGGGCGATCTCGTCCGGGCGCACCCGGGCCAGCTCACCGTTGTTCGCGGGCGTGAACGGCGATCGCACATATCCGGCGATGACCGCGCTCTCCATCAGTCTTCCCCTTCTTCGCGCTTGCGGCGCTCTTCTTCGATCAGCTCCTTCTTCGAGAGCTTCTGCCGATGACGCAGGCCTCGCGCACGGCTGGATGCTGGTACAGGGCCTCCTCGATCATCCGGGGATACACGTTGTAGCCGCTGCATAGGATCATATCCTTGATGCGATCCACGATGAAGGTGTAGCCCTCCTCACCCATGGTCCCCACATCGGCCGTGTGGAGGCGTCCGTCGACCAGCACCTTCCCGGTCACAGATCTCGCCCTTCTCACCCAGGGGCACTGCCTGGGAGGGGTTGTCCAGCGACGGCCACATCGCGCGCCGGGTCGACTGCCGCGGCTTCATAGTCCAAGCCCTGGTCGATGAGCCAGGAGAAGGCGACATGATGCACGTCATGAGGAATCGAGGCCGTTTCCCTGCGTCTGACCAGCGGGTACAGCGTGCTCTTGGGGAAGGGCAGGATGTCGGCTATCTCCCCGTTCCACTCGATGTCGTCGGGGTAGCAGGCCGTCCATGGGTAGTCCCCCACGGACTCATACGTTCGAGCCATGGTGGTACCCCCTTCTTGCGACGGCGGAGCCCTTTCTCCTGCCGCAGGCGATGGCTCCCCATATGATCGAGCTTACGTTTAGGTCAACGTGACGTCAAGAAGCTAGAATTAAAGAAGGCCGCCAAACCCATGGTGGTGTAGAGGGAGACCTCCATGACCTCACCCAACGATGATGAGACTCCTCGCTCATTCGAGGAGCTGATTCGCAGACTCCCCAAGGTGGAGCTGCACCTACATCTGGAAGGAACCTTGGAGCCGGAGATGGCCTTTGCCCTGGCCGAGCGCAACGGGGTGCGGCTGCGCTTTCCCACGGTGGAAACTCTGCGGTCTGCGTATGCCTTCCGCGATCTGCAGTCCTTCCTCGACCTCTACTACGAGTCGATAGCGGTCCTGCGCACCGAACGGGACTTCTACCAGCTCACCCGCGCCTACCTGGAACGGGCCGCCGGCGAGCACATCCGCCATGCCGAGCTCTTCTTCGACCCGCAGAGCCACACCCGCCGGGGCGTCCCGTTCGGGACGGTCATCGAAGGCATCCATCAGGCTCTCGTAGAGGGTGAGAGTGACCTCGGCATCACGACCAGGCTGATCATGTGCTTCCTGCGCGACCTCAGCTACAAGGAGGCGGCCGCTGCCCTGCGCGAGGCGCTGCCCTACCGGGAATGGCTGATCGGAGTGGGTCTGGACTCCGCCGAGCTCGGTCATCCACCATCAGCCTTCACCGCCGTCTTTGCCGCCGCCCGGGCCCAAGGGCTACGGGTTGTGGCCCACGCCGGCGAGGAAGGTCCCCCGGAGTACATCTGGGAAGCGCTCGACCTTTTGGGCGCCGAGCGCATCGACCACGGCGTGCGCTGCCTGGAAGACCCGGCGCTCGTGAGCCGCCTGGCCGCCGAGCACGTGCCCTTGACCGTGTGCCCTCTGTCGAACCTGCACCTGCGCGTGGTGGCCTCCCTGGAGGATCACCCCTTACGAAGCCTTCTCGAAGCGGGCCTGTGCGCGACCATCAACTCCGACGACCCCGCCTACTTCGGCGGATACCTCACCGACAACTTCCTGGCGATTGCCCGCGCCCTTCGCCTCACGCGCGCCGAAGTCGTCACCCTGGTTCGCAACAGCTACCAGGCGGCCTTCATCGACGAACCGAGACGCAGGCAGCTGGAAGACGAGCTGATCACGGCGCTCCGGTCCATGCCATGACGGCCGGTTCGGCTCCGACGAGGTGGAAAGATGCGACGGGGCCGGAAGACCGGCCCCGTCGCGACACATGAGCGAGTCCCGGGCGTGCGAAAGGCGCCCAGGTGGGGTCCCTAGGACACCGGCTCGGTCGCAGGTACTCCCGAAGGAGCGGCTTCTTCCTCGGCGAAGTCCTCCACCAGCTCCTTGACGGGCGTGGTCTGGAACAGACCCTTCTTCTCCTTGAGCAGCACCCACAAGGCCGCGTAGGCGATAGAGATGCCCAGGAAGATGAAGGCGATGGTGTAGATGTCTCTACCCAACCCAGAGTCGGGGGGCGCGATCTTGAAGAGCATCCAGACCAGGCCGGCCAGGCTCAGCACCTGCGGGATGGGATATAGGGGAGTCCTGAACCCACCGCGGATCTCGGGATGCTTGTACCGCAGCACCAAGAGATCCACATGGACGATGATGTAGCCACAGACCCAGGTGAAGGTCGCCGCCAGGATGAAGGTGAGGAACCTCTCCGTCGTGGCCACTCCGATCAGCAGGGGCACCAGGATCATGAGGGCAACCATATAGGTGGCCCAGCTCGGAACCGCCTGCCGGTTGACCCGCGACAGGACCGACGGCAGCTGGCCCTTCTGGGCCATGCCGTAGAACATCCGGGGCAGAGCCGCGAGCAAGGTGTTGATCGTGGTGATCGTCGCAAAGATGCTGGCAATCGACATCCAGATCTGGCCGGTGCGACCCAGCAGGGCCGCGCCCGCATCAACCTGCGGCGTCATCGAGCCGGCCAGGTCTTCGCCCGGAATGTACTTGATCGAGGCCAGGCCGTAGAGACCGCCGGCAATCAGGATGATCAGGAGACCAAGGAACATCGACAGCGGGATGTAGACCCGCGGCTTCTTGATCTCCTCGGCGAGCGGCGTGACGAACTCCGCGCCCACGAAAAGCCAGAACCCCAAAGCCACCAGGGAGAAAACGCTCCATCCCAGAGGATTGAAGGAGGCAAAGGCTCCCTCGACCGGGGTGCCGCTGCCCAGGCCCAAGAGACCGATGATGCCCGCCAGCGCGAGCGAGAGAATCATGGCCCCGGCCGTGATCAGCTGGATGGTGCTGAACCACACGATCCCCCGCAGGTTGGCGGCCACGAGCAGCAGAACGATCACCGTCGAGAAGAGTCGCGGCGGCATCCCATCCCAGAATATGTCGTGGAAGATGATCCCCGGGACCGACGCCTCGGCGCTCCCTGCGAAGATGTTCACGATGAAGTAGGAGGCGAGGACGGCGACGATGGCCATGAACGGACCGAGCGCCGCCTGCGTGTAGTGGTTGATGGAGCCGGCCCGCGGGACGATGCCCGAGAGCTCGGCGAACGAGAACATGGCGAAGAGATTGATCAGCATGGCGATGACCATGGCGATAAGGAAGCCGGGGCCGGCGATACCGAAGCCCTGCCCCTGCAGCACCAGGGTACTCGACGCTACCACGAGACCGACGGCGGTGGCTATCCCCGCCGGTAGCCCCATTACCCTCTTGAGTTCATGAGACATATTCGTTTCCCCCTGGATTCGGTTCGTCTCGGAGCCGTGAAACCTATGGCATCAGCCGGGCACGGCCTTCACCCCCCTCATCATCGGCGTGGATACCCCCGCGGCGAGCGACCGAACATCACGCTAGCACTTCCTCGGGCTTGGTCCAATGGTATCCGAGATCCCGGGCCACCGGTGCGCAGACCACCTTCCCGTCGATGACGTTGAGTCCCTTGAGTAGAGCTGGGTCATCGAGAAGGGCCTGCACGTAGCCCCTATCGGCCAGCTTGAGAGCATACGGCAAGGTGGCGTTGGCCAGGGCGAACGTCGACGTGCGGGCCACCGCGCTCGGCATGTTGGCCACACAGTAATGGATCACGCCGTCGACCACGAAGGTGGGATCGTCATGCGTGGTGGGATGGGTGGTCTCCACGCAGCCCCCTGATCCACGGCTACGTCCACGATCACCGAGCCTTCCGGCATGCGGGACAGCATGTCGCGGGTGATCAGGTGAGGAGCTCGGGCCCCGGCCACGAGCACGCCCCCCACCACCAGGTCGGCATCGGCGATCTCCTCGTGGATGGCATGCTCGGAACTGGCCACCACCTCTACCCGGCCCCGGAAGATGTCGTCAAGCCTCCGCAGGCGATCGAGGTTGAGGTCCAGGATGGTCACCCGAGCTCCCAGACCCACAGCCATCTTGGCCGCGTTCAGCCCCACCACGCCGCCGCCCAGAATGACCACCTTGCCGGCCCGCGTACCCGGAACCCCGCCGAGGAGCTGGCCCCGACCTCCCTGAGCCGTCTCCAGGCAGTGAGCCCCCGCCTGGATCGACAGACGCCCGGCCACCTCGCTCATGGGTGTGAGCAGAGGCAGCGAGCCGTCGTCGAGCTGGATGGTCTCGTAGGCGATGCCCACCACCTTCCGGTCGAGCAGGGCTTGAGTCAGCTCGGGGGCCGGTGCCAGATGCAGGTAGGTGTAGAGCACCTGGCCTTCGCGCATCAGCGGGTACTCCGAGGGCTGGGGCTCCTTGACCTTGACGATCATGTCGGCGCTCGCGAAAACCGCCTCGGCGTCGGGAAGCATGGTAGCGCCGACGCCCTTGTACTCCGCGTCGGTGATGCCGCTGCCCAGACCGGCGCCTTCCTCCACGTAGACCGTATGACCGCGACCAGTGAGCGCCCGCACCCCAGCTGGGACCATGCCCACCCGGTACTCCCTGGTCTTGATCTCCTTGGGGACACCGACCTTCACATCCGCCTCCTGTTTCGCCCGGACCGTTCCACAGCAGTCCTCACTCACTCAGGTTGCGGCGGGCCGCCCTGGGCGGCCCGCCGCAAACGCAACAACTCCCTCAAGCGCCGAACATCGCGTCCAGATCGGCCTCCGGCACGTCGAACACGTTGCCCGAGGGCAGCAGCGGTTCGGTGGTCATGAACGCCGGCAGACGATCGTCGGACGCCGTGAAACCGGCTCGGCGGTTGAAGTCCCGCTCCGTCATCACCACCTTGGCGCCCAGAGCCCCCAGGTAGTCCTCGGGGAGCTGCTCGCCCAGGACGGCGCTCGCCGCTTGGACCAGCAGAGGGGGCAGGGTGGGGATGTCCAGACAGGCCAGCGATGGGAACAGGCAGAAGCCCAAGGTGTCGACCGCCGCGAACCAGGCCTGCACGAACTGGGACATCTGCGTCTGTCCCTCGGCTGCGTTCGGGTTGTAGTCGGGCATGTTCGGGCCGGGCAGGATATTGCCGGCGGTGTGGTCGGCCCCCATGGGCGTGGTGGCATAGGTCGCGCCCGTGCCTTTCAGGGCCCGGGGCTCCCAGGCGGCGATACCCTGGCCCTTGACCGCCGGGACGCGGGTCACGCCCAAGGCCGCACCGGTGGCCACACAGCCGTTGGCGATGAGCTTGGACTGCTCGCCGCCGCCGAGGATGCCCTCCACCAACGAGTACGCGGCGGCGCCGTCACCCCAGGGTAGCGCCCCACCCTCCATGGCCACTCCGAGAGCGGCACCGACTTCCATCGTATCCAGGCCCAGGTCGTCGCAGAGCCGGTCGAGCCGGGCCAGCTGATCCAGATCGGATATGCCGCAGTTCGATCCGAGGAGCCCCAAGGTTTCGAACTCGAAGCCCGAGGTGACGAACTCCCCCTGAGCGTCCGTGTAGACCTGAGAGCAGTTGACGATGCAGCCCGTCATGCAACGGTGGCTGGACTTGGCATTGTCGCGCTCGCCCAGCAGCCCCATCATCGTCTCGCCGCTGATGGCCTCGGCCCCCTCGAACTGCCCCTGGCTGAAGTTCTTGGTCGCAAGGCAGCCGATCGCGTTGGCCACGTTCACCAGGAACGGCGTGCCCAGAGCTTCCAGAGCACCCATGGCCGGATGCGAGCGGATACCCTCCGAAAGGGCCGACGCGGCCGCCTTCATGGCCTCGGGGTCGGCCACCGGCGCCCGCCCGGCACCCTTGTCGTCGATCACCAACGCTTTGATGTTCTTCGACCCCATGACCGCGCCCAGGCCGCCGCGGGCGGCGGTGCGTAGGTGGAAGTCTGGGGTGGTGGCCACCACGGCGGCGGCCTTCAACAGCAGCTCACCGGCCGGGCCGCAGCACACGTAGGTCGGGTTGTCGCCGTACTGCGCACGCAGTGCCTCGATGGTAGCGTAGGACCCGAGGCCGGCTAGTTGCGGCGCCGGCTTCACCCGGGCGCCGCCGCTGTCGACCTCGATGACGCTGAGCTCAGCCGCGGCCCCGCTGACGGCCATGGCCCGGATGCCCAGGTTGGCCAGCTTGCGGGCCGCCTGCCCGCCGGAGTTCGCTTCTTTGATCGTCCCGGTGAGCGGACTCTTCGCCCCCACCGATAGACGGCCGCTGTTGGGGATGGACGTGCCGGCGAGGATCCCGCCCGCGAAGATCAGCAAGTTCTCCGGCCCCAGAGGATCACACTTCGGGTCGACCTCCGCCGCCACCATCGCCGAGGTGAGCCCCCGGCCGCCGAGGCCGGCAAGCTCGCCCGTGACCGGGGCGGCGGTCGCCGCCCCGGTCGCGAGATCGATTCTCAGAATGTCCGCCATGCTCCCCCCTACTCCTGCAGATCGGCTTCGTTGCGCTTGAGCGTGGCCACCAGGGTGTCCACCGCGGCCGCGAAGTAGTCGCGCGGCGTGGTCAAAGGCGGCATGAGCCGGAAGACGTTGCCGTTCCGCCCACACACGAAGGAGACATACCCCTGCTCGAGCATCTGCATCATGAGGCCGAACATCTTCATCGCGTCGGCCGGCTCCCGGGTCTCCTTGTTCTTGACGATCTCCATGGAGAGGTAGAAGCCCTTGCCCCGTACCTCGCCGATCACCGGGCTGTCCTTGGCGGCGGCGGCCATCTTGGCCAGCATCTCGTCGCCCACCTCGGCCGTGCGCCCGATGAGGTTGTCGTTGGGGTCGGTCATGATATCGATGTTGGTGACGCCCACCGCGCAGGAGAGGGCGTTCCCTACGAAGGTGGCCGGCTGCGAGCCCGGATCGAGCATCGACTGGTACTTGGCGTTCACCGTGACCCCGGTCAGCGGTTGGTCGCCGCCGACGCCCTTGCCCCAGACCACGATGTCGGGGGTGACGCCGTAGTGCTCGATGGCCCACATCTTGCCGCTCCGCCCGAAGCCGCACTGGATCTCGTCCACGATCATGAGCGCACCCGACTTGTCGCAGATCTCGCGGATCATCGGGTAGAACTCCTTGGGCGGGACCAGGTAGCCCCCTTCGCCCTGGAACGTCTCGACGATGATGGCGGCGGGCTCGTACACGCCCGTGTAGGGACCGTTGACCACCTCGTCGGCATACTTGGCGCAGGCCATGCCGCAGCTTGGATACTCCAGGCCGGCAAAGCAGCGGTAGCAGTAGGCATACGGCAGGTGGGTCACGCCGGGCATGAAGGGACCGAAGCCCTGCCGGTAGTGATAGGAGGTGGTCAGCGCGAGGGAACCGTTGTAGATGCCGTGGTACGCGCCCTGGAAGCCAACGATTTCCGGCCTCTTCGTAATGTACTTAGCGTATTTGATGGCAATCTCCACGGCGGCCGAGCCGCTGGTGGCGTAGCAAGTGAAGCAGTTGTTCTTGAGCTTGCCCGGCATGATCGCAGCGAGCCGCTTGGAGAGCTCGATCTCCGGCGGGTTGGGCATGTCGAGGGTGTGCATGAGCTTGGGAGCCTGCTCGATGATGGTCTGCACCACCCGGGGATGGGTGTGGCCCGTGTTGTTGGTGCCGAGACCCCCGGTCAGGTCAACGAAGACGTTGCCGTCGGGGTCCTTGATCGTGGCTCCGAGAGCTTCCTGCCACACGAAGGGCAGGTAGACGCCGCCCACCCGAGTGGGGCTCTCGTACTTCATGGCTGTGTCCCACAGCTTCTTGGTCTTCGGGCCGGGAATGGACTTGGTGACGATCTGCGGGGCGTCAGGATAGTTGAGCTCGGAGAGCTCGCCTTCGGTGATGGTTCCCTTCTTCGCTGCCTTTGCTGCCATGATCACCCTCCTCGTTCTCTGGATGCCGATACGCTTGACGGACGGGGACATCTGTCTGAGCCCTCAGACACACCACCGAACGGCACAACGCACCTGAGGTGCTTGTCGAGAGGGCGCGGGGGACGAATCGCGAGGCGTGGTCCAACGTGGACGTGGGGCACGCCCGTGGAAGTCGAAGAGAGGCTCTGTTTCCCCAACTGCTCATCGGCGTCTCCCCCCGGGCTCGCCACCAAGCGTATCCTTGTCGCGGGCCCTTGCGCGGACCCGCCCCGAGCAGTAACCTGGACGCATCATATAAACGTTTGATTAACCTGTCAAGCGGCAACTTTCGACTGCCGGAAAGTCGCGCGGTGATAACCTAGGAGTTCGACGCCTCGCCGCCGGGGTGCGCTGGATGCGGGCCAGGCAAGGACGCGGGGAGCGGCCGTACCCGGAGGCTACGGACGTGACCGAGGCCACCGCCTCGGGCCGCCCAGGGCGACCACGGCGGCCGGGGCTTCGTTTTGAAACAAGCTCTTGATCCGGTCCAGCAACCAGAAGAGAGGCCCATCCCTATGCCAGACACCGCGGGGACCAGAACAACCTCCCCCGACGGCCTGCCTCCCGGGGCGGCAGCTTTGATCGAGACGAGCAAGCAGCTCCTGATCGACGGAGGCATGGACGCGCTGCGGGTGGCCAAGATCACGGCCGCCGCCGGCCAGAACCGGGCCATGGTCAACTACTACTTCGGCAGCAAGGCCGCCATGGTGGCCGTGGTGGTGGACTCGCTGATCCACGAAGCCGTCGAGGAGCTCGTGACTCAAGCCGAGAAGCTCCCCCGGGGCGAGTCCCGGGTCGGCGCCCACGTCGAGAACACCATGGAGCTCATGCAGACTCCGGAGTTCCTTTCGACCATCGATGTCATCCCGACGGCCCGGCGGAGCGGAGACCTGTGCGGTCGCATGGCGAAGCTCTATGAATGGTATCGGGAAATGAACGCCGAATGTCTCGATCCGGAGGCCCATGAGGCCGGCACCCCTCGGCTCAACGGCCTAGCCACCCTTTTCGTGGCCTTGTTCGACGGGCTCGCCATCCAGTGGTCCCTCGACCCGGAGGCGATGGACATCGACCAGGTGACACGGCTCCTCAAGGAGATGTTCACCTTCATGCTGCGACCGGAAGCCGATGACAGCAGCGGGCCGGCCGGGGTGCCCTCCGAGGACTGATCCGGTTCCGCGGACGCCGGCCTGCGCGGTATGCGCCGGGAAATCGAGGGCCGCGCTGCCGGCCTCGACGTCGCCGATCTGCGCGCCGGAGCTACGGAAGAGGCCGCGCCGCCACGCATTCGATCTCAACCAAGGCCCCCTTGACCAGCGAGGCCACGGCCACCGTTGAGCGTGCCGGGCGGTGCTCGCCGAACGCCGCCGCGTAGGCGCGGTCGAACTCGGGGAAGTCCGCGATGTCGACCAGGAAGCACGTCGTCTTCAAGACGCGGTCAAGTGAGCTGCCGGCCGCCCCCAGCACGGCGCGCAGGTTAGCGATCACCTGCGCGGTCTGCTCGGCCACGGTCTCCCCGGTCAGCCGGCCGGTCCGTGGATCGATGGCGATGTGGCCCGCGGAGTACACCGGATCCTTCGTGGTGTAGGCATGGCTGTAGTGACCCCCGGGCGGCCCGGTGCGCCGGCTACGGAAGCTCGGACTCGATCCCTGCGAAGTCGTCGTCACTCGGAAGACTGATGGAGTCCAATTCCTGTTCGATGGCCGCGAGCTGAGCCTCGAGGGCGGCGGCTTCGGCCTGGGTCAGACCGGTGCCGCCCGCATTCTGGACGCCGCTCGTCTGGGAGCCGGATTGCTGCGTCCCGGCGCTGGTCGTGGTGGTGACGCCGGCTCCCGCGGCGGCCTGGGTGATTGGGTCGGGTTCAGACGGACCGGCCGACATGCCGGCCACGGGAGTGGAGGAGCCGCCGGCGCCGGTTACCGCGCCCCCGGAGGCGCCAGGCAGTTGGGAGCCGCTGTTCGTCGGCGATCCCGCGGCTGGGGAAGCAGCCGCGTCGGCCCCAGCGACGACGACGGCCCCAGCGGCGACGCTCCCCTCCGCCTGGCGCGAGCAGCCGCTGCCGAGCGTGGGCAGAGAGAACACCAGGGCCGCTGCGGCAAGGAGCAAGGGTACCTTTAGGAGGCGCCTTGCTCCACCGCGCGCACCGCCGGGCCGCGCCTGGTCGGCGGTGGCGCGGATTGCACCGCCGGGGTCAGCTCTCATCCGGAACCGCCGGCGGACCTGAGCTCCCGGATCTCTTCGCGCAGGAGCTTCACGGCCTCGTGCACATTCCTCCGCGCCGACCGCAGCTCGGTGGCCGCTTTCTTGGCCGTCTCCCACGCCGCCTTGTAGGCAGCCCGCTTGTCCTCGGCGCCGGGGATTGCCTGGAACTGCTCCACCGCCCGAGCCTCCAGGGCCGCGGCCTCCCCAAGATCGGCCTCGGCCCGAGCAAGCGCGGCCTCCGCCGCGGACACATCGCCACCGGCCGCGGCCACTCTGTCTGCGAGCACCCGCACCTTCTCGATATGGCCGGCAATGCGCTGTTCAGCCCGATCGAAGCGCTCCTTGCGCACGCGGAGGATCTGCTCGATCCGCTCCCGCAGTTGCTCGGCCCGCACCTGCGCCACCTCGGTGGAGGGTCCCTGGGCTTGGACGGCGCTCACTTCGGGGAGGGGGGGAGCCCTCGACACTGCTGGTCCTGATCGCAGCCGTGGCGGGCCCTGCAATGGCCAGCACCAGAAGGGCGGCGGCTCCGGCCAGGATGATCCTTCTCACTCTCATTCTCAGCACCTCGTCGGCGTCGGACGGCCGGAGCCGCCGATGTTATCCGTCGTCGATAGTATCGGACATGTGGGTTGCCCTTACGTTGACTCAGTGTTGAGTTTTCGTTGAGTGACACGGACCGACGGCAGCTCGATCGTGAAGCGCGCTCCCCCGCTCGGGCTGTCGGACACACCTACAGATCCGCCCATCAGGGCGACGAGGCGCCGGCAAATCGACAGGCCGAGGCCGGTGCCGCCGCTCGCGCTGGACCGTGACGAGTCGAGCCGGGCGAAACGCTCGAACAGCCGCTCCCGATCGGCGCGGGGGATTCCGGGCCCCGAATCGTCCACCAGGAGAAGCCAAGAACCCCCTTCGACGGACGCGTGCACCCGCACCTCGCTGCCCGGCGGCGGATAGGCGACGGCGTTCGCCACCAGGGCGGAGGCTGCCTGGATGAGGCGATCCGAGTCGGCCACGGGAGCCACGGGGGAGGCAAGGTCGATGGAGAGGTGGATCCCGCGGGCCTCGGCCGCGGCACCAAAGCGGCCGCGCAGGGCATCGGCGACCTGGTCCACGTCTACCGGGGTGCTCTGGATCTCCACGGCTCCAGCATCGAGCTCCGCCAGTGCAAGCAGGGTTTGGGCCATCTCGGTGAGGCGGATCGATTCCTCCTTGATGGCGCCCAAGGCCCGCTCCCGCTGGGCGGGGTCGGCCACCGTGCCGTCGAGCAAGGCCTCGGTGAAGCCGCGGATGGAGGTGAGGGGCGTGCGGATCTCGTGGCTCACATCGCCGATGAAGTCCTTCTGCGCCTCGTACGCCGCCGCAACCCGGGTGGACATGTGGTTGAACGACCGGGCCAGGGAGGCGGTCTCCGCGTCGCCCTCTTCTGCCACCTGTGCCCCCCATTCCCCGGCGGCCACTCGCTCCGCGGCCGCTTCGAGCCGGCGGAGCGGCGCTGTGAGGCGGCGGGCAAGGAGTCCGCCCGCCACCCAGGCTACGGCGATGCCGGCGAGGACCGTGGCGAAGGCCACGGTCAGGATACCGCGCTGGGCGTCGCGCACCTCCTTCAGAGCTTGCACGGCCACCAGCGTCTCCCCGCCGTCCATGGGGGCAGCCACCAGCAGCAGCGTGCCGGCAGCGCCCGCCGTGCTCAAGGAGCCTGCCCGCACCCCGCCGGCGTCAGGTTCGCCCAGCCGGCCCACAGGCAACACCGTCAGGCTGGTGTCGGCCGACGAGCGGAGCACGACTCCCGCCTCGTCCACGACGAAGAGCTGGGCTCCGATGAGGCGCGCCTCCACCCGGAAAAGGCGCTCTCGTAGGGCGGCCGCTCCGAGACCGACGGTTGCGATGTCCTGCGCACGAGCCAGCGCTACTACGCGCGGGGTGAGGTCGTCAGTGCGCTGTGCAACCGCGTATGCCGACCAGGAGAACCAGAAGACCGCGAAGGCCGCCACCAGGGCGAGGGTGACCGTCCCGCCGAAGTACACGCGGGCGCGCGTGGCAACGGATGTGTGCCTAGCGGCTACCGCTCGACCTTGCGTACCCGGTATCCGACGCCGCGTACCGTCTCGATGAACCGGGGCTCCGCGGCCTCGTCGCCGAGCTTCTCGCGGAGGTGACGGATGTGAACATCGATGCCGCGCTCGTGGAAGAAGTCGTCGAAGCCGGTGGCCACCTCCAGCAGCTGCCGGCGCGAGAAGACCACCCCAGGGCTGGCGGCCATAGCAAGAAGGAGGTCGAACTCCCGAGCGGTGAGGAGTACGGACTTGCCGTCGACCGTGACCTCCCGCGCCTCCGGCGAGATCGCTAGCGCACCCACCCGCAGGTCCCCCGGCCTCGTCACGGGGGGCGGGCCGCCGGCTAGGCTGTCGGTGGGGCCGGCCCGGCCGCTCCTGCGCAGGACGGCGCGGACCCGGGCTACCAGCTCGGGAGGGCTAAAAGGCTTGACCACGTAGTCGTCGGCGCCGGCTTCGAGCAGGACCACCTTGTCGAGGTCGGCGGCGCGGGCGGTCAGCATGATGACGGGCACGTCGGACTCGGCGCGGATGGCCGCGCATACCTCCGAACCGTGCGCGCCGGGAAGCATGATGTCGAGGATCACGAGATCGGGCGGGCCGGCGCGGAACCGCTCGAGGGCTTCGGCGCCATTGGAGGCGGTCGCCACCGAGTAGCCGGCGGCGGCCAGGTAGAGGCTCACCAGCTCGCGGATGTTGGCCTCATCGTCCACGACGAGCACGGTGGGCATGGGTCGCTCCCTGCTTCCGGTCGTCAGTCCGGAGCCATTATGGAACAGTCCCCGGTCGCGGGCAAGGAGGGGGACCGGTAGCCGGTGACCACCCGCACGCTGTCCGCGCCCACACTACGGGGCCGGCCCGTTTGCATTCCCTGCCATCTCGAGCTCGAGCGCTCAGTGAGCGGGCCCCCACTGGGACCTCAACGCGAGAGCCCTCATTCCGGCCGCCTCGAAAGGCGGCGGCTCTTCCGGAGACTCGAACGTGCGCATGACGCCGTTGTAGAGGATCTTCGCCACGTGGCCCCGCGTGGCGATGCCGTAGGGATCGAAATGCGTCGGGCTCTTCCCATCTACCAGCCCGTTGTAATGCGCAATCGATACGTACTTGCGGTCGGCCTCCGGGACATCACCGAACGGCAGCCGGTAGTCCGGCGGGGGGTCCTCCAGGAACAACTCCTGGGACCGGACAATGACCCGAACCAGCTGCATCCGAGTGAGTGCTTCCCAGGGGCGGAAGGTGTCGTCGGCAAAACCGCTCACCAGATAGTATTTTGCCGCTTCTTCCACGAAATCGAAGGGGTAGGGATCGCTCGAGGGAGGCACATCGGTGAACGTGGGCATATCGACGTTGGTCAGCTCCTCGTCGTGATACCAGAAGGTCATGACGGCCATCTTCGCGAGCTGAGCCCTGAGAACCGGCTCATAGGGCCGAAAAGTCCCGTCGGGATACCCGGAGACGACCTGCAGATTCCACAGAGCCACGATCGCGGGGAAGAACTCGAGCTGGGCCGGTACGTCGCTGAAAGGTGACTGACCCACGCGGACAGTCGCCGTGGTCTCGGCCGCGGAGGCGCCGTCGTCGGCCCGGACGGTGACCGTATACGTACCCTTCTCGTTCCAGGCGTGCTCCCACTGCCAGACCAGCAGGCCGAGCACCGGTCCTTCGGAGATAAGCTCCAGGTGATCGCTCTGCCCATCGCCGTAGTCGACCATCACCTCCGGCTCGGCGGTATCCGGGTCGAAAACGCCACCCATCCCGACGACCGGCAACCCGATAGCCGCGTACAACACGGGCGTCTCGCCCCAGAAGACCTGCGGTGCAACGTTATTAGCGGCAAGACCCGTGAACACTGGTCTGTCGAGCGCCATCGAGGAGACCCACAACGCGTCCTGCTCGATATCCTCAGGAGCAACCGGATCGGCCAATCCCGTGAAGAAGTCGAGGCTGGAGGCGCCGGTGGCTCCTTGCTGGTCAAAGACGAACCGGACCTCGAAGGGACCCGGGGTCGTCCCGGGGTGGACGGCGGAATAGCCGGCCCACCACTGGTAACCCGGCTTGTCGCGCAGGCTGATGCCCGGTATGTCGTCCGGTTCGTACATCGCGGTGAATTCTGTGGCGAAGAAGTCGCTGATGACCTCGGACGAGGTCAACGTGCCGGACACGGCCCCCGTGTAGGTGGCCGAGACGAGCTCCCACTCCCCGGGGAAGCGCACGGCCACCAATCCCCGAACGTCTTCGTCGAGAGAGTCGCCGTCCTCCTCCATGCTCGGGATCTCGACGGTGAGGGTGACGGTGTACGTGGAACTCGGCGGCCCGGAGGGGGCATCGACCGCCGTAATCGTCAGACAGCCGCTCAGCATCAGCGCCGCCAAGGCCAGGAGCGCGAATGACCCGAAACGCGCTAGTCCTCTCGCTTGTACGCCGAGAATCTTTGCCATTTGACCCCCTCACTGTCGTTTCTTCAAGCGCGCTCACCTACGCTCCTCACCCTACGCTCAGCGCCCATCTTTTGGCAAGCGTAATAATCAGACGCCGGTGTGCCGACTTAACAACTTAGACTACAGACAACTCCAATCGTAGTGGGCTGAGTTGGCATGCATCCAGGGTGGCCCTTGCCAGTCTGGACTAGAGCGCTCAACCAGGACGCAGGCGTAACCGCGAGGCAGGTTGCAGCAGCGTGATCCGTACGCCCCCTACACCCCCTACACCACCTCGACTACCGCGGACTCTCGGTAGCCGGTGATCACCCGGCGGTAGCCCCGCAACATGGCGTCGACCGCGGGGTCGGTGGTGTCCACCCGCATGCGGTGGTAGGGCAGGCTGAGGAGCTTCCCGGGCGTGGCGATCACGCGCACATTGGCTGGGCCCACTCGCCGGATCACCTCGGGGCTCAACTGCTGATTTCCCCGGCCGAAGATGAATCCCTGACCGCCGACCGGAGTGGCGATGATCTCTGCGCCCGGCACACGGCCGCACGTGGATTTCGTGGAGGTCTCGGGAATCGGTGCCCGCCCGCCGGCGGGGGCGATGAGCCCGCCGCCGGGTACCTGCTCGAGCAGGGATAGCAGGTCCTTCTCGGTGGCGTCGACGGCAACCAGCCTTCCATCGCGCACCACGTCGATGCCCAGGAGGGTGTTGGGCAGGCCGAGCCTGTCCATGATGGCCCGAGGCGTGGTGCCGGAGCCGACGAGGTACAGGCAGCCGGGCCGCATGTCCTCCACGATCCTCTCGGCGATGGAAGCCACGGCCGCCTCCTCCGACAGGGCGCGACCGCCGACCTTTGCCCCCTGGGTCAGGCGCGGCTCGTGGGGCACACGCAGGTAGCCGTAGAGCCGGGCGTGCAGCTCGCCCTGACGGAAGGCCTCCTCATCTATGTCCATCACCTCGAGCTCACTGGTGCGGTTGATCTTGCCCTCCAGGAAGAGCCGGGCCAGCTCGCCCGCGGTGCGCGGGTTGGCGGCGAAGACCCCGGAGTGGATCTTGCAGCCGGTGGGGATGCCCACCACCGGCAGCGTGTTGCCGACCACATCGTAGATGTCACGGGCAGTGCCGTCGCCGCCGGCGAACAGGAGCAGGTCGACGCCGCGCTCGAGCATCTCACGGGCCGCCCGCCGGGTATCGGCCGCCGAGGTGCGCCCGGGATCGATCATGCCCAGAACATTGGGGTGAAGTCCGGCGACCAGGGCCTCCTCCTCTCCCATGGCGCCCGGGTAGGTGAGCAGCTCGAGGCCGGCGGCCAGGGGCCGAAGGGACTCCAGGGCTTCAGTCGACCGGCGCGGGGAGAGGCACACGGCTCCGAGGGCGAAGGCCCGGCGCACCGTGTCCTCCCCATCACTGCCCTTGAGGCCCACCCGGCCGCCGATACCAGCCAGCGGGTTGACGATCAGGCCTAGCCGTTTCACGGCGTGAACAGGCGGACGCAGAGCGAGCAGCCACGCGGAAGGCGATCGCGCCGGTGGTACCGGTGCGGGTGCCGGCGCCTTCGAGGCCCGCCTCCCGGCACGTAGACACGGGTCGAGCAGCTGCGCGCCGCCCGACCGCCGCCACTGTGTAGTGCTACCCGCAAGGCGGCCCTACCCCGCCGGGTTCAGCCGCTTCCACACCCGCCAAGTGGTCACCACCTTGTCGATCTCGTGCAGGGGCGACTCGTCCATGCGCGGTGCCGAGCTCTTGTGGGGCGCCGTGGCCACCAACTGGGGGTCGCTATACGCCTCCTCGGCCACCCGCCGGATGATCTCCGCGTACTCGTCCAGGTCGGCCTTGGAGTAGCTCTCGGCCGGCTCGGGGGTGAAGGGCTCGGGCACCACCCAGGGCTCGTGGCTGCTGAAGTAGTTATTCACGCCGTAATCGAGGATGCGACGCTCGACGTCTTCGGTGCCGATACCCGTTTCTTCCTCGAGCCGTCCCCAGCTGTAGCGGGCCTCTTCCAGGCGACCGGCGTTGGGGGAGTAAGGCAGGTCGAGCCCGGGCACCTCCCGGAAGCGCTTCATGAGGTAACGGTTGTTCATGACGGCCGTCTCGGAAACCTGGCGCAACCCCTCAGCCCCCAGGCTCATCACCCAAGCGTAGGCGCGCAGCACCACTTGCGTGTTCCCCAGGAAGGCCCGCACCTTGCCGATGCTCTCCGGTAGGTCGTAGTCGAGGAAGTAGCGCTCGCCGTCGAACTCCACCAGCGGACGGGGCAGGAAACGGCGCAGGCCTGGCGCACCATGACCGCCCCGCAACCCGGTCCCATGGACCCGTGGGGCGAGGAGAAGGTCTTGTGCAGGTTGAAGTGGCAGAGGTCGAAGCCGGCCTCCCGCGCCCGGGCGATACCCATGATGCCGTTCAGGTTGGCCTGGTCGTAGGAGCAGAGGCCGCCGGCAGCATGCACCGCGTCGGTGAGCTCCTTGATATGGGGGTTGTAGAGACCGGTGTCCTCGGGGTTGGTGATGAGCAGTCCGGCCGTGCGCTCGGAGAGGGCGGCCTCGAGCTGCTCCAGGTTGGGATAGCCCTTCTCGTCGGGGTAGAGCACGATGAGCTTGTAGCCGAGCACCGCCGGCGTGGCCGAGTCTGCCGGGTGGGAGAAGATGGTGGTGATGATCTCGTCGCGGGTGTCGCCCTGGCCGTTGGCCTCGTGGTAGGCCCGGATGATGGAGGCGTTGGCGAAGATGGCCTGCGCTCCGGAGGAGGGCTGGAAGCTCACCGCGTCCAGGCCGGAGAGCTCGCAGCACATGCGGCCGAAGCGGTAGGCGATCTCGAGGATGCCCTGCACGCTCTCGTCAGGCTGCCAAGGGTGCAGATCGGCCATCTTGGGCGACCGGGCCAGGAACTCGTTGACCTTGGGGGAGTACTTCATGGTACAGGTGCCCAGGCCGAGGTCGATGGTGATGTCGGTGCCCATGGTCATCTGGCTCAGGCGCATGAAGTGACGCAGCACCTGCGGTTGGGCCAGCTCGGGCAGGTTCGGGAGCTCCGGCCGGGCAAGCCCGGCCGGGATGAGCGCCGCCGGGTCGCCCACCACCGCGCGGATGCCCGGTTCGAGCGGCGGCGGCAGGACGCCCCGCTCGCCCTCGGTACCCATCTCCATGATGAGCGGCTCCTGCCAGCGGACGGCCTGGAAGCCCTGACGAAGGTGTCGAGGGGCGGCATGGCCGTCGCCCGAAGGTGCGCCGCCGCTGCCGGCTGCGGTGCCGCCCACCTGCTCAGCCCCGCTCATGCCGTCACCTCCGCCACCGTCCGGGCCAGGGTGTCGAGATCGTCCTGGGTGTGGACCTCGGTGACGCAGAAAAGGGCGCTCTGCCCCAGCTCCGGGAAGTCGACCGAGAGATCCTTGCCCCCGAAGATGCCCCGCTCGAGCAGGGCGGCGTTGATCTCGGCCACGGTCTTGCCGGTGCTGCCGAAGTCGACCAGGAACTCTTTGAAGGCGGGCGCGGCCAGAGCCGGCGCCCGCACGCCCTCGATCTCATCGAGTCGCCGGGCCGCGTAGGCCGCTTTGGCCGCGATAGTCTCCCCCACCTCGCGCATACCCTTGGGACCCATCAGCGAAAGGTAGACGGCCGCCGCAATGGTCCACAGGCCGGTGGTGGTGCCGGTGAAGTCGCGCGATTCCTCCCGCTTGACCCAGGAGGTCTCCACCCAGTTGGCCCAGCCGTAGCCCAGGCCGCTGCCGTCTTCGGTGCGCATGATCGAGGTGAGCAAGGAAGGGATCTCAGCCAGCCACTTCGGGTCGTGCCTGGTGGCCACGAAGCCCCCCAGGCCACCGCCGTGCTGCATGTGCACGCCCAAGGGCTGCACCTCGCCGCTCACGATGTCGGCGCCGTAGTGGCTGGGAGGCGCGAGCACGCCCAAGGAGATGGGATCGACCCCCACCACGCAGAGAGCGCCCCGCTCGTGAGCCAGATCGGCGATCTCGGCTCCCTGGGTCTCGAGGACGCCCAGGAAGCTGGGGTTCTCGAAGTAGATAGCGGCGGTGTTGGGGGTGAGCTTGCTCTCGAGGTCGGCCAGGTGGAGCAGACCAGAGCCCGGCTCCATGGCCACCTCCACGATCTCGACCGCGCTCCGGGCGAAGTTGTGCAGCTGGGCCCGCTTCTCCGGGTTGAGGTTGCGGGGCACGAGCACCCGGCCGCGATCGGTCAGGCGGGAGGCCATGAGTAGGGCGGTGGAGGTGGCCGCCGACCAATCGTAGGTGGTGAGGCCCACAGCGTCCATGTCCAGCAGTTCCGCCAGCAGGCTCTGGAACTCGAAGTAGGCCTGGTTCTTGCCGTGGTCTGAGTACCAGAGCCCACCGTAAGCCGTCAAGAACTCGCCCCGATTGACGATCTCGTCGCACAGAGCCGGCACGTAGTGCTGCCAGCAGCCTCCGCCCAGGAAGCTCAGGGCGTCCTCACAGCTGAGGTTCTTGTCGAGCAACCCGCCCACGTGCCGGCGCAAGGCCAGCTCGGAGGGCAGAGCCGCGGGCAGGTCGAGGGGTCGCCCCAGGCGCAGGTGGGACGGGATGTCGCGGTAGAGCTCCTCCACATCGGCGGCGCCGACGGCCGCGAGCATCTCCGCCCGGGTAGCGAGGGCCGAGTTGGGGATGTATGGATGGGCGGGAGGGTGATCGGCCGCTGTCATGAAGCTACCTCCTTGGCGGTGAGACGGTTCGGCGCACGGCCGATGTCGGAGCGCCCGCACCCGCACCAGGTGGGGACTCGTGCCACCAACCTAACCGCATCTGGTGACCGGCTGTCAATGCGTCCAGCGGCACCGGCGAGCGGGAAATCATCGTGAGCCGCTCTCCGGCTCTGGGAAGGGAGGCCCTTGCCGGGCCAGGGAAAGGCGCAAAGGACCGTGCTATTCTCAGCATAGACCATCATGAGCGACTTCACCGACAGCCTGGACGAAGGCCGGTATCGCCTGACCGATGACGTCCGCGACCGCCTTGCTACCTCCTTTGCTGCCGGTCTCGACGATGAGCGCGTCCTCTTCGCCACGCTCTACGGCTCCGCCGTGGAAGGCGAAGCCGAGAGTAGCGTCCACGATCTGGACGTGGCGCTGTACGTGACGGAATCCGCCCTCAGCCAGGTCTGGCAGACCGAGAGCGACCTGGGAGCCGTCCTCGAGCAGCGAGCACGGGAGATCATGGGCGAGGCGGTGCCGGTCGATGTACGTGTCTACAACGAAGCGCCCATCCACGCCCAGTTCCGCGCTCTGACCGGGAGGCTCCTAGTCATACGCGACAGGGACGCGTTCGTGCGGGTGGTGGAGTACATAGTGCCCCGCCATCTCGACATGGAGCCGCTGCGCCGGCAGGCCCTCCACGACCTCATCTCGGCCAGGCAGGCCTCATGAGCCTGGATCAGGAGCGGGTGGCCAAGTTTGTGGGCGACATCCGGCAGTCGCGCGACCGGCTCCTCCGTATTGCCGAGATGCCGGAGAAAGACTTCCTGACTGACCTCGATAGTCAGGACATCGCCCGCTCGCGGCTCCTGACGATGATCCAAGCGGCCCTCGGCATCTGCTACCACGTGTGCGCCAAGGAGTTCGACTACGTACCGAGCGACTACGCCGCCTGCTTCAGCAGGCTTGGTGAGGCCGGGCTCCTCGACCCTGGGCTGGCGGCCCGTCTGGTCGCTATGGCCCGCTTCCGCAATCGGCTGGTCCATCTGTACTGGGAAACGGATTACCGCATCGTGCATGGGATCATCCGAAACGATCTGCCCGATCTCGACAGCTTCGTCCTGGCGGTGGAGAAGCTGCTCTAGAGCGGCCTTCCTACCGGTCCCGAGGCGCCGCCGACCTGCAGCGGCGCCTCGACCTGGTTCGTCGGGCCTCAAGCAGCCGATTCCGGAGCTTGGGCATAGCAGGCTGTTGAAAAACGAAGCCTTGGCCCCCGGAGCGCACTGGGTGGCGCCCTGCGGCGTTGTCAGCAACTCCCCGGTCTCGAGCAGCGTCTTCAGGCCGGAGAGGATCTGCGGCCGGCCGCCGTAGAGCTCGTCGTTGGCGTCCTCACGCAGCTGGTCGTGGGTGACGGTCAGCCGGCAGGAATCGCCCACCGGCTCGATCTCCCAGGTGACCCTCGAGGTACCCTCGCTCTTCGCATCATCACTCCACAGGGCGGTGAAGCTCTGCACGAGCCGGCCTGGGGGATCGACCTCCAGATTCTCGCCCTCGGCGATGGCGATGCCCGCATCCATGGTGTCCTCCGATCGTCTCTTCAGCCCGCTGAGAGTCGCGACCCAGGGCTCGGCGCACTTGACTCAACCGGGCGGTGGGGTCCTCGAAGAGCAGGGGCTCGGGGTAGGTGACCCCCTGGCTTAGCCAGCAGGCGCCGTCAACCACGATCTCCGCCCCGGAGACGAAGGAGGCCTCGTCCGAGGCCAGGAACAAGGCCACCCAACCCACGTCCTCCGGCTGCCCGATGCGGCGTAGGGGGTGCTGTCGATCATGGCCTGCCTGAACTCGGGCGCCTCCAGCAGTGACGCCGCCATGCCGGTGTCGGTCAGCCCCGGAAGGATGCTGTTGGCCCGGATGCCTTTGTGTCCGTAGGCGTACGCGATGCTGCGGGTGAGGCCAAGGATGGCCGCTTTGGAGGTAGTGTAGGCGGCGCAGGGCCCCGAGAGCGGGGGCCCGCTTCCCTGGATGGCCGCCACCGACGACTGGTTGATTACCGCGCCGCCCCCGCTCGCGATCATGGCTGGGATGGCGTACTTGGCGCATAGATACGAGCCCTTGACGTTCACGGCCATGGTGGCGTCTCAGTCGGGTTCCTCGGCTTCCACCGGCCCCCCGTAGCCCCTGACGATGGCGGCGTTGCTGTAGAGCGCGTCCAGCCGGCCGTAGGTGGAGACGGTGCGGTCGACCATGGCCTCGACGTCGGCGGTGCTGCTTACGTCCGCCCGCATGAACACGCCCTGGCCGCCTTGGGCATCAAGCAGGCGCGCGGTCTCCCGGCCACCCTCCTCGTTCCAATCGACCACGGCCACCCGACACCCCTCCCGGGCGAAGAGCAGGCAGGCCGCCCGACCGATGCCGCTACCGCCCCCCGTGATGATGGCCACCTTGCCGGCCAACCTCGAACCCGTTGGGCTCATGTCATCCCCTTTCGTTCGCCGGACCGCGGCACGTCGCCTCCGAGCTCGACATCGCCGCAGCGGGTCGAATATAGTGCGGGGAAGACCAGCAGGCCCAGGACTTGACGCAGAAACCGCCGGACTCGGGCGCAGAATCCTAACGCAGGGGAGGCAGAGATGGCCACTTTTCTTCAGAACGCCGACCTGTGGCGGAGCACCCTGGACAGGCTCGACCTCGAGATCGCCCCCGTCGCCATGAAGTACTGCACGCGGCAGCCGCCGGGTCTCGACCCGCTCGAACACCAGATGGCCTTCTGCGAGATGGTCAAGTACGCCCAGATCGGGCACGCCTTCTTCTCCCGCTTCGAGAATCACACCTGCGCGGCCGGACCACTGGTGCTGGGGGGACCCTCGGCCCCCGATGCCTACGAGACGGGCGATTTCGGGGCCGCGCTGGGCGCCTACGAGGAACCTCGGTCCATGCGACGGCGGTACGACGCCGCTCCCATGCTGGCCAAGGGCTCCATCGAGTGCGTGGCCTTCGCTCCCCTGGACAGGCTCACCTTCGAGCCCGACCTGCTGGTGCTCGTCTCCGACAGCACCGACAAGACCGCCATCCTGCTCCGGTCGCTGGTCTACAAGACAGGGGACATGTGGGAGAGCAGGTCCACCTTCGTGCTCGGCTGCGCCTGGCTGTACATCTATCCTTGTCTCTCGGGGGAATGGAACTACATCACCACCGGGATGTCCATGGGGATGTCGAGGAGGAACCTGGTGCCGGCCGGCTACCAGCTCATCACCGTCCCCTACGACAAGCTCCCCACCATGCTCGAGAACCTGCAGGACATGCCCTGGGAGCTCCCCCTGCTCACCGAAGGGGAAGATTTCATGGCCCGCACCTGCGCCCAGCTGGGCCTGGAGCCGGACCCGGTGCCCTTCTTCCTGCGCGACAGCCGCTGACCTCCAAGGGAACGCCCAATCTCCGGCCGGCGTCGCACCTCCGGCACGCGCCTCAACGAACTTCCCGGAAGGAGATCGAGTCATGGGAACTCGTTTCAAAATGAAGCCTTGGCCGCCGCGGCCGCACTGGGCGGCGCGATGCGGCGTCCTCGGTCACGCCCGTAGCGCCGCTACGAGCGCTCCCTGCGTCCTTGCCTCGCCCGCGCCCATCACGTCCTGGCGGCGAAGCGTCAGTCTGAAACGAGTTCTGAGAGCGATCCAGGTCTTGGCCCTGGCAGCCATCGTGTTCGCAGGAGCGGTGTTGTCTGGGTGCGGAAACGGCTCGACGACCACCACGGCCGCCCCCACCTCGGACACCGCCGCGGCCACGTCGGGCACCACGGCTCCAGAATCGGAGCCAACCGAAACAGCCGGGGGTAGCACGATCGCCGACGGGGAGCAGTTCGGGTTCGTACGGGAGGTGGCTGCGGGCACACTCGTGTTCGATCCGGCCGAGTTCCTGACGGGAGAGGCGGCGGTGGCCGCCGCTCGCGAGGCCGGCGTGATCGGCGAGGACGAGGACCTGCCCAACGACTTCTTCATCAGGAACACCGACACCAGCGAGGAGACCGTGCCCGTCGACTCCGCCATCACCTTCACCCTAGTGGGCTTCGACAGCGCGGGAGCCCTCACCGACGAGGAGGTATCGTACGCCGAGCTGGAGCAGCTCTTCGCGGGCGGCGCCGACACCGCCCAGGTCTATGGGTTCGTGCCGGGTGAACTCCCCATGACCCTGACCTTCGCGGGCGGCAAAGTCGCCGGAGGGGTGCAGCAGTACCTTCCCTGACCCGCCGGTGTGACGGCGGGCGACCTCGCGGAGCGCCTGGTTGGCGACCTCAGACGTCCGCCGGGACAACCCGCCTACTCCGAAGCCAAACCCCATTCCGTGAGACGGTTCCCCCCGTCGACCACGATCTCGCTGCCGGTGACGTAGTTCGACCAGTCCGAGGCCAGGAAGGCCGCCACGCCGCCGATCTCCTCGATGCTGCCCACCCGTCCCCAGGGGATGCCCCGGCCGAAGGCGGCTACGTCGTAGTCCGAGGCCCAGCCGCCGCCGCTTAGACTGCAGCGCAGGAGGGGGGTGTCGATGGTGCCCGGCAGGATGCAGTTGACGTTGATGCCGTGAGGCGCTACTTCCAGAGCCAGATTGCGGGTGAAGCCCAGCAGGGCCCCCTTGGTGCTGGCGTACATGGTGAGGCCGGGGATGGCGGTCAGGGGCCCGGTCACCGAGGAAATCACGATGATCTTGCCGCTCCTCCGCTCGATCATCGCCGGGAGCACGGCTTGGGTGCAGTTCATCGTGCCACCCACGTTCACCCGCCAGACCTGATCGCGGACCTGCTGGTCCATCTCCACGAAGGGCACCTCGGGAGCAATGGCGGCGTTGTTGACCAGGATGTCCACTTTGCCGAAGGCCCCGAGGACCTCGGCGGCGGCCTGCGTCACCCGGTCGGCGTCGCCGATGTCGACCCGCCAGGCCTGCACCGGGCGGCCGAAGGCGGCGGCGATTCGCTCGGCCGTTTGCGACACCGCCGGGAGCACGTCCCACAGGCAGACAGCCGCCCCCTCAGCGGCGAAGACCCGGGCGATGCCCTCTCCGTTTCCCCGGGCTCCGCCCGTCACGATGGCCACCTTGTCCTTCAGCATGTCGGGCATACGGCTCTCTCCTCCCTCCCCTACCCGGCGGCGGGGGGTCCAGGGGCTATCTCTTCGACCAGCCCACCATCGGTCGCCAGCAGCACGGCGGTCGCCTCGGCGGCGGCGTTCGTGGCGGCTAGGCGGGCGCTTTCCGCAGCTATCCGTCGCGGGGAGCGCTGGCTCTCGGGATCCAGCCGGCGGGTCACGGCGAAGGTCACGAGCGCGAAGCCGCCGGCGATCAGGAACGGGATCTGGTACCCGACGAAGTTGAGGATCACGCCCGCCACCACCGGCACCACGATGGCGGTGGCGTGCATGAGCGTGACGCCCATGGCCAGGCTGGGGGCCACCTCCTCGGCCACCGCCACCTTCCGCAGATACGTAGAGGCCGCGATGGGCGAGACCGGCATGATGAACGAGTAGAGTAGGTAGCAGAGGCCGGCTACCACGACGCTGTCGGCCAGGACATAGCCGCCCAACGCCACCACGTAGGCCAGGTTGATGAGCGAGAGGGCACGGCGCTCACCGTGCCGATCGATCATCCGCCCCACCCAGGTCGACGAGGTCATGCTCACGAAAGTAACGGCGATGAGCAGAGCCGAGATCTGCGCTACCCCCAGGTGGAAGCGGTTGACAAGCACCCAGAGGCCGAAGGAGAAGAAGATTTGCTGTCGGGCCCCGTCGAGGATGTTGAGCAAGTAGTAGTAACGGTAGTCACGTCGCCAGACGAGCGGGGCCCTTTTGGGAGCCAGCTGCCGCAGCTGCCCCTCGTGCAGGTGGGGAAAGCCAACGACCGCCAGCGCCCCGACGAACGCAACCGCTCCCAGGATGACGAAGGTTGGCCGGAACGACAGCAGGCGGAATTGGAAGAGGACGAAGACCATGGCCAGGGAGACAAGGGTGCCGGCCTGGAAGACGGCGTTCATCCGCCCCAAGACGGCGCCGCTCCTGGACTCGGTGGTCAGGCTCATGCCGAGCGAGTACTGGGTCTGGAGCACGGTGTGAAAACCCAAGCTGCTGAGAACCGTCCAAGGGACCACCGACCAGAAGCTGTCCGAGAGCCCATAGAAGGCGTAGCCGACCGCCATCAGCACCAGCGCGCCCGCCGTCACCCGTTGCAGCGAGATGCGGTAGAGAACGGCGGTCAGGAAGATGAGCAGGAAGCCGGGCACCTCGCGGATGGCCGTGATGTAACCGAACTGCGGCCCCTTCAGACCCAGGATCTCGTCGAAGTAGTTCGTGACGATGTTGACGTGGGCGTTCAGGGCAAACCCGAACGCCGCCGACATCACGGCGAGCATCAGGAATCCGCGGCTCGCGGGGGTCCGCCACATCTCTGTGAGAGCCCGTCTCAAGACGAAGCCCTAGCCGGCCCGGCCGCGCTGGGCGGCGCGATGCGGCGTTTTGAAACGGGTTCTTGGCGTCTAGGTGTCACCGGCTCCCTTCCGGATGGCGTCCCGGTAGAGTAGCGCATGCGGGCTTGGTTGCCATGGCGACCGGCCGACTCTATGCTGGACCACATGCCCTCCTACGACCGAATCGTCTACCAGTGGAGTGAGGGAGCGGTGCCGCCGCCCTATCACTACGAGTACGCCGTCACCCTGGCGCGCGACGGCGCGGGTGCGATCCGGCTCCTGCCCGACTACGAGCAGCACCGGCCCCCGGCGATGGAGGCGGTGTTCCGGGTTCCCGCCGGCTCTTTCGGCTGCCTGGCCGATGCGCTGGCGGAGGCGATGGCGATCGACCGGGCCGCTCCACCACGAGACAGTGACGCGCCCCTCGGTGGCAGCGTCGAGCGCTGGGAGCTGTACGCCGAAGGGAAGGCGCCCATCCTGCTGACCATCTACCCACTCTGCGCCGGCCTTGGCCTGGCTGCCCTGTCCGAAACGGTTCGCGGGCTGGTCCCCCCGGAGGTTTGGCGCCGACTCTTCGACGAGCGCGCCGCCTACTGGCGCGCGCAGGGAGAGCCGCTTCCACCCGAGGATACGTGATGTCGGGAGAGCAAGCACGGGCACAGTTGGAAGCTTTGTGGGAGAAGCTGCAGCGGTCCGAGCGCCGGCCGACCCTCAGGTGGTCCTACACTCTCACACCCCCGTTTCCCGGGGACTGGCCTCCGCGCCCCAACACTCACCTGCTCTTCTACGCCTACGCCCAGGGACACGACATGACCGGAGGACTCCACGACGGCGTCCACATCGCGGGGCCGTGGGCGCGCATCGAAGAGCGAGCCGCAGATCGGGACCGGGCGCGCATCAAGATCCTGTCGCGGGACCTCAATCATATCGGCGTACAAGGCGTGTCCCCGATCAGCCGGGAGGAGCTGCTTGCTGTGCGCGAGGAGCCCATCCGGCCCCTGCTCGCGAGCCTGATGCAGCCGGCCACCGATCCTCCAGCGGCCACTCTGGGGAGAGTGAGGAGCTTCTACAGGACGTGGATACGCGAGAATGGGGTGATCGCGGAACGGCTGCGCCCCTTTCATCCGGCGGTCTTCGAGTGGGTCGCGGGCCCCTCGGCCACCGTCATCGTCTGCGACCTCTTCCACGCCGCGGAGCCGGATCACGAACACACGGTGACGGGATTCGATTCGTGGGAAGCGGCCGTAGAGTACGCGCGGCGGCGGGTGCGTGATTCGCTCGAGGGATTGCGCCAGCCCGGGCAATCGGGACAAGCGTTGCGCGACATCTGGCGCTCGTTCGGGGAGGATGCGCGCGCCATCGATGCCGACACCGACCGCATCTACGTGGCCTCGTCCGAACTTGCGAGGTTCATGTCGAACCCAGCCACTCCGACCGAGCGTGACTGGCTCGCGCTCCAGCCGGCGCGGGAAATCTGAGATACCCCTGGAATGGGCATACGCCTCGACTGAAGGGAGCTTGCTGGTGAAGTACACGGAGGGGAGGACGGGGCGGGTGTTCATCCTGCGGCTGGAGGATGGCGAGATGCTGAACGACAGCATCGAGACCTTCGCCCGCCGGCAGGGAGTCGCTCGGGCCCTGGTCTCCGCGTTCGGCGGCACCGCCCCCGGGAGCAAGGTGGTAGTGGGACCAGATGCCGCCCGGCGGGAGGCGGTCATCCCCGTGATCCACGAGATGGACGGGCCCCGCGAGGTCCTGGCCCTGGGCACGCTCATCCCCAACGAGGCGGGCCAGCCGGTGCTGCACATGCACGCTGCCGCGGGCCGGGAGGGCGGCGCCACCGTGGGATGCACCCGAGCAGGCGTGCAGGTCTGGCTGGTGGCCGAAGTAGTGATCCAGGAGATCCTAGGAACCTTGGCCGAGCGGGTGCTGGATCCGGCCACCGGGTTCGAGCTGCTGGACACGGGCGCCGAGCCGCGCGGGGCCTAACTCGGGCTACTCACTCCCGATGAAACGTTGCTCCAGCCCGGCGTGGGCGGCGATCAGCTCGAAATGGGCGTCACGCTTTCGTAGAAGGCGATGCCGACCGGGGCGTAGCCTATGCGGGCCAGAGCGCCGGCCTGATCGACGCCGTCGAGCCGGCGGCCAAGGTGGTCGAGCGCATCGTGGCTGAGGCCAGGGCGCTTCTGCGCGAGCGAGCCCCGGCGATCCTCCGCTTGGCCCTGCGGATGTCTGTTTTCTCGATCGTTCGTCCGGGGAACGTGCGAACTAAGAGCGTCGGCGGATGAGGAGGTCTCCGGTGGCAGAAATGGCGTGGGAGCGGGTGGAATTCTGGCACGAATTGATGTCGGCGGATCCGCAGCGGGCCGAAACTTTCTACGCCGACGTCGTAGGGCTGACAACGGTGCCGCTGGAAGGGGCGCCCTTCGCCTACACTATATGGCTCCGCGGCGACGAGCCTATCGGTGGCCTGGTTCCGCCGCGCGACGATGAGCCGGGGTGGCCATCGGGGCCGACGCCACATTGGGTGGTTTCGTTCTCCGTCGCCGACGTCGAACGCGCGGCCAAACGGACTGAGGAACTCGGGGGTGCAGTGGTTGTTCCACCGGTCGACATCCCCCGGTTCGGCCGGGCCGCCGTGCTGCGAGATCCGGACGGCGCCGTCTTCGGTGTCTTCGGCGGATCCGAGTAGTCATGCCCGCCCCGAACCGCGTGGAGACCGCCCGAGGTTCGGCTATACTCGAGCGGGCCCACGGTTCGCCCTGTCGACCGGGCCGACGGGCGGACCACCGCGGAGGGGTGGCAGAGCCTGGCTTAATGCACCGGTCTTGAAAACCGGCACGGCCGCGAGGTCGTCGCGGGTTCGAATCCCGCCCCCTCCGCCAAAAGTGTCTCGTTTGAACCCCTTGTCCCTCGGGACGAGGGGTTATTCTTTGTTCTTGACGGGTTTGCGGGTCCTCCGTCCGAACCGCCGTCATCATCGTCGTCGTCTTCCACCAGCCCGATGACTTTGTCCTTGAGCTGAGCAAACGGCGCTTTCACCTCGGCTCTCTGCACGCCATCCTCGTTGCCTTTGAGCTGCCCCCATCGCCGTCACGGTGACCGAGCACCGCCTACACCCGGCTAAGCTGCCCCCAGTGCGCGTAAGAGACGCGGGACGAGGCGCCAAGCGACGTTCCCCGGGGAGCCTTCGGCCCCCGCCTGGAGGCGGCCGTGGCCACGCTCGCCGTGCGCAACCGCGTCTCACGGCGCGACACGGTTGAGCTTCTGCGCGAGCTGTTCGGCGTCCGACTCTCGACCGGTAGCATTGACAGGATCGTCGGTCGTGCCGGAGAGGCGCTCGCCGAACCCCACGACGAGCTGCTGCGCCACGTTCGTGACGCCCGGGCCCTCAACATCAACGAGACCGGCTGGCGTACCGCCGGCGAGCGGCGCTCGCTCTGGGGAGTGCTCACGGCCCAGGTGGCCGTCTTCCGTATCGCCGAGGGTCGTCACCTGCGCGAAGCCCAAGCGCTGCTCGGCCCCGATTTCTCCAGCATCGCCTGTTCGGACCGCTGGTGGGCCTACGACTACCTCGACCCAAAGAGGCGCCAGCTCTGTTGGGCGCACCTTGTGGACATTCACGACCGTCCCCGGCGTCGAACCCACCAACAACCACGCCGAGCGCGGCCTGCGTGGGGCGGTCATCCACCGCAAGCTCTCCCTCGGCAGCCAGTCCGAGGGCGGGGAGCGCACCATCGAGCGGCTGCTCTCGGCCTCGGTTACCTGCCGCCTGCAGGGACGCTCATTGTTCGCCTATCTCACCGACGTCCTCCGCGCCGGCATCCGGGGGGATCCCATCCCTCTGCTCGCCTGATTCTCCGCCGGGGGCTGAACGGTTACCCTTTTTTATGGTAGCGGGGGCAGGATTCGAACCTGCGACCTTCGGGTTATGAGACCGGGCCGGAACCGTTCATAGCTTACTAGGAAGTGACATTATGCAGGGAGCACGATTGCATCACCGTCCAGTTCGTGTCGTCCCGTACCACTACGTGCCATCCTCGTAGGGGTGCAAATCGGGGTGGCGAATCGGCGAGCTGTATCCGGATGAAAGGGCGATGGAGAGTCCGCCAGAATCGACCCTCGGCACACCTATCCTTTCCGCGCCACGCTCCTCGACAACTGCGCAATTCACCGTGTGCAATCACACGTCATGAAAAGAGCTGCCAATCCGCTCTTGGGCTACCATTGTTCACCGACCCTCATCATCCATCTCCGTCATCCTCCCGCATATTGTCCGTGACCTCCGCAGCCAAATACTCAGACGAGACCGTCTCCTCGAAACGTGCAGATTGAACTTCCTTCTGCCGGTCCGGCCAATAGCGAAAGCTCTGCAGGTACTCAAGCGACTCAGGATGTTCCACGAACTCCAGGAGGTTACCTACCTTCGAGACGAGGGCTCCCCGCACCTCGCCCGGGCTCGCGAAGAAGAACTCCTTACGTGGGTTGGCATGGTTCAGGCGTCGGGCGGAAAAGTGCTGATGCAGCTCAGTTTCGATGGTGACAGCATCTTCAGAGAAAAACAGAGCGTGCACATCGAAGCGGAAGGGAACAGACGCCCCACCAAGTTCGTTGACCCTATCTAGTGGTTCTAGGCGACGAGTGAGGCCAATCTTGACAACATTCTCGCCAAAGGCGCCCCTGTTCGAAATGACGTAGACATAACCAGCTCGAATATTCGCGGCACGGTAATCATTCTGGGCAATTGCTTCGTCGAGCTCAGTGAGCCTTCTCTCCAACTCAGCGTCTGTCGATCCGCTGCTCCTTAGCGCTTCCATGGCATTCAGCAGGTGACTCCGCTCCTTGTCGAGCCGTGCCCTCTCTTCCGCGAGTTCCGCGGCAACCCTCCGTTCTTCGCGGAGCCGCGCACGTTCCTCAATGGTCGCCTCACGCTCTTCCTGCTTCTTCATCAAGTAGTCAGCTGTCAACTCAATCTCTTCGAGACGCAGTGCGTGAAAGGCATCGCTGATATGCATCTGCATCATGGCGCCTAGCTTCCTAATGGCCTCCCGCGACGCGTCAACCCTCTTCTTGGCGGTCATCACGTTGCCAGCACGCAGGGAACGCAGGCTATTGTCCACTTCCGCGTTGTAGGCTCTCAGCATCAGCTTGCCGAGGTCCCTCGTCATTTTTCGACCTTTCGCCAGTGAATTGTCGAAGGTGAACATATTCGACATCTCAATAGCCCCGTTGGTCTTGACGACATCTGCTATACGAGCGCTCAACTCGTCAAGACGGTCCTTGTAGGCCGCTGCATTCTCGAGCGGATGGTGGTAACGATAAATCCCCACCTCTTGAAGAACTCTTTCGTCGTCAAGGACAACCACGTCAATCGCTGACGAAATGGCTTCAAGCTGTGCCCGTAAGGCGGCATTCTCTGCTTCCAGAAGCGCGGTCCTGCGGTCGACGTCGGCGGACAACGAGATTCCAGCACCTGTCGGTTCCGCGGGGACCATTTCGCCACCTCGCGACGGGTCGCTCACCTCGTTGCTGCTCGAGCCCACCGGCAGCCAGAGTTGCCAGCCCTCAGGGGGATCAGGCCATGCTGGGTCCGGTGACCAGCCCTTTGGTGGGGCCCAGCCGTCCGGGGGCTTGGGCCATCCCGGCGGCGGGTTGAAGGCGAGTTGGTCGTCTGTCATGACCGACGGATTCCAGAAGGGTCAACGGCTACGAGGTCATAAGGACTCTTGGAGACGGCTGCGCCGAGATGACTGAGAGTCGCCGCAGGAACGACATTCGAGAGATTCAAATCGAGGAACGTATCGCGCTCCGCACCCACCGCCACAAAGGGAATATACCCGTCCCGACCGGTCGCCGGGTCGATGGTATTGGTCCCGACCTGCAACGATATGGTCTTAATCAGCCCACGATGGTCGGCCTCGAAGACCTCATGGATTGACCGGAGCGCGACCTGAAACACCGCATTTGTATATCGGTCCTTGCACGCCTTCTGCGAAAGGGTTGTGGTCGTGATCTCATCGCTAGACTTCTTGTACTTGTAGGCGGCCGTGGTGGGCACCTTGTCGGGGGGAGGCACGAACGCTCTCAACCGCAGCTCGGCGCTTGCAGGATCAAACTCGAAATCGTGCTCGACCGGAAAATGATCGGGATAGACGGAGTTGGATAGTACGATCGACACGTACTCCTCGACTGCATGGACCGCGCCGTAACCGAGGTCTGCGATGAGAGAGTCGATCGCGCTGTTTCGCTCCGCAGCTGCGGCCTCACGTGCCGCGCATTCGTTTGCGTATCGGGTGCGCTCCGCCTCAAGCTCCGAGACGCGCTTAGCCTCAAGGTCAGCGTGTTGGCTCGCTGCGACTTTGCGCGCCGACTCTGCCTCAACTACTGCGGACTTCCATTGAGCGACTGCGACCTCGTGGGCGGCGGTAGCTTCGGCGACCGCCTTCTCGTGTTTCTTGCCACCGAGCAATCCTCGAAGACCCTGGTGCGGAACGGGCGGCGCGAAGATGGGTTCCGGGGGATCGGGAATGGGCCTCGGTGGTGAGATTGGGTTCTCGAGGTCAGCCCGATCGAACGGCGGGTGCTCAGCGACCGTGCGAAGTGAGGCCAAGTCCACATGGTCGTCGACCTCAAGCGTCGCCGAAAGAAGCGAGTCGATCTCGCCATGTTGCTGAGACAGCTCGAGGTTGCGTCTCTCCGCTTCGGCCTCCATCGCGGCAATGTGTGCTTCGCGAGCTTCCTTGGCAAGCCGCTTCTCCTCGGCTGCGGTGGCACGAGCCAACTGGGCGGCCGCGCGCTCCTCCGCCCGTCGGGCCTGCTCTGCGCTACGGTACGCCGCGGAGCGCGCTCGCTCGGCTTCCCGTGAGCGTCGCTCTTGTTCGCGAGCGGCGACTTTCATCTGATGCTGCACTTCGGCGAGAAAACCACGTCGGGCCATCCTGACCTACCTCCTCATGCGTGCGAAGTAGACGCCTCACGGCTAATCCCAGAGTCCTTCACAGTTAGCTAAGCCAGCGATACTCGGGCTGTGTCCAACCCTATCACCCCGTTCTCGATCTCCGCCAAGGTCGGGCGGCACTGGACGCGAACAGGCGCGCGCCTGAGACGGAAGCAGATGCGACCGCCCATGGGTGGCGGCAGGTTGTGCCGACCTCATCGTTGGAGAATCTTTCCGCTCGGTGCAGCCTCGCGTACCAAGGTCACGCGCTCACTAGTAAACAGAGAGGCTATTCAATCTGGCGTCCACAGTGTGGGCACATGGCGGTCTCATCCGTCCGCTTCCGTCGCATCTCATCGGCGAACCCAGATGCCAGGATCCCTGCCGGCAGAGCAAAGAGCCCGATCCCGAGCATGGCCACGATGGCACCGAGAACCTTGCCGGCTACGGTCACCGGGTAGACGTCGCCGTAGCCCACGGTGGTCAGCGTAGCCACGCCCCACCACATGGCGGCCGGGATACTCGAGAAGGCCTCGGGCTGGGCTTCGTGCTCCACGTAGTAGATGAAGCTAGAGGCCAAGAAGAGGAGGAAAAGAACCGCGCATAGGGTCACAACTAGCTCCTCTTTCTTGGCCCGGAAGACCCGACCGAGAAGGGCAAGCGACTCCGAGTAGCGGGCTAACTTAAGCACCCGAAGGAGGCGGAAGAGGCGCAGTGCCCGGAGAAAACGGAGATCAAGCCGTCCCACACCTACGTAGAAGGGGAATATAGCCAGGATTGGGGTATCCATTTAACCGGAGTAAACTGAGGCGGTGGAGCATCCTCGTGCCGGCATGCATTATCCGAGGTCCGTGGGCGAGTTCCAGGCCTGGTTCCGGACCGATGCGGACTGCTTGGACTACCTGGAGTGGCTGCGATGGCCCGCCGGCTTCGTCTGCCCAGCCTGTGGTCACGTTGGGGGCTGGCGGTGGGGCGATGGCCGGTTCATGTGCTCTGGGTGCGGCGGTCGTACCTCGGTGACAGCGGGCACCATCTTTGACCGAACGCGCACACCGCTCACGATATGGTTCACCGCCTGCTGGCTTCTCGCCACGGGCAAGGACGGCATCTCGGCGCTCAGCCTGAAGCGGACGCTGGAGATCGGCTCCTACCAGACCGCCTGGGCCATGCTGCATCGCCTGCGCTCGGTGCTGGTGAGCCCGGGTCGGGACCGGCTGGCCGGGATGGTCGAGGTAGATGAGACCTACATCGGCGGTGAGGAGCCGGGGCTGCGCGGCGGGCGGGCCCGCGGCAAGAAGGTCCTGATTGGCATTGCGGTGGAGATCCGGGAGCCGAAGGGGCTCGGCCGGTGCCGGATGGGGCCGCTTCCCGATGCGTCCGGCGCTTCGCTGCATGCCTTCGTGCGAGCGCACGTCGAACCAGGCGCGAGGGTCATCACCGACGGCTGGCAGGGCTACCGCGGGCTGGAGAAGCTCGGTTATGTCCACGAGCGGCGTAGCCAGCGCGCCGCCCGGGCCGGCGGGGAGGGCCCCGGCGATCTACTACCCGCCGTGCACCGGGTCGCCTCGCTGGCTAAGCGGTGGCTGCTGGGCACCCATCAGGGCTCGGTGAACGACGCCCACTTGGCCAGCTACTTAACAGGCCGCTGAAATACCCCGGTTGGAGCCCCTCCGATGTGCTCCGTTGCTCGGCTGCTTGACCCACGAACGGTCGGTTCTCGGATTGCCCGGGCGAAGACCGGGATTATGCCCCCTGGAGAGGCCGATTCCCCGCCCCTTTTTCCCTATCTGGCGATGCACTCCGGAAGCAGCGATCTCATTCTCACCAGGTTGTAGGCGGCGGCCGTGAACTGGAAGATCCATCGGGCCTTGGCCCGCCCGCGGTGCCGGAGCTTGTGAAGCAGTCCGACTGTCTTCATCCAGCCGAAGGCCTCCTCCACCAGCTTGCGCTTCTTCTGGCTGAGGGCGTATCCCTCCCACCGTGTCGTGCGGCCATCGATGGCCGAGTACGTCTCTTTGCGCGCCACATGCGGGGTAACACCGGAAGTCCGTAGTTCGCCCACGAAGTCCTTGGTGTCGTAGTTCTTGTCGGCTGCGACAGTGAACCGGCCCTTGGTCTTTTTTGCGCTCCTCCTTCACCAGCTCAAGACCCATCTCCCGCTCGGCGGTACCGGTGGCCCGGGAGAGATCGGCCTGGACGATGAGACCGTGGCGGTTCTCGGTGAGGAGATGGCCGGCATAAGCGAGCCGGGCCGCTTCTCCGGGAGAGTGTTTGGCAAGAAGAGCTTCCGGATCGGTGGTGGAAGCGTGGGTGTCATTCCGGCGCCGCTCGCCGTGGAAATCCACACTCGGGTTGCGGTCGCGGCCTGCGCTTTCCGAGACTGGCTCGGCGGGGCTCGGGTCCTCCCCTGCACCCGGGTCATCTTTGCCTGGCCCCCGGCCGCCCTCCTGGCCCTCGGCCAATTCCTGTTTGGGCCGGAAGCTCTTGAGGGAGGCCGCCGCTTCCACCAAGGTGCCGTCCAGGCTGAAGTGCTCCCGGGAAAGGAGTTTCCCCGCCTGGGCCTGCTTCCTCACCTCCAGGAAGAAGGCCTCGGCCACCTCGCCCTCAAGCAGGCGCTCCCGGTTTTGGGTGAAGGTGGTGGGATGCCAGACGGGCTCGTTTAGATCGAGGCCCACAAACCAGCGAAAGAGCAGGTGATACTCGAGGTGTTCGCAGAGCTTGCGCTCCGAAGGGATGGCGTAGAGCACCTGAATAAGCAGGGCTCGCAGAAGGTACTCGGGCGGGATGGAGGGGCGGCCGGCTTCACAGTAGATCTTGTCAAAGAGGGGGGAGAGACCGCAAAGCGCCTTATCGGTCATCTTGCGGATGGCCCGCAAGGGGTGATCTTTGGGGATGCGCTCCTCCAAGGGACCCAAGAATACAAACGACGGCTGCCTTGCCTCTTCTCCCCGCATCCCAACCCCCTCGCTTTATGCCAGTTTGCAGGGTAAACACTACCAAAAAGGGGCGCAAAAAGATAGGAAGTTGAGGCAATCGGAGGGCTAGGCGGGGGACTTTTTCAGCAGCCTGTTAAATGAGTTCGTGTTCCGCTTCAACCGCCGCCGCTCGCGCAGCCGCGGGATGCTGTTCTACCGGCTGCTCGATCTCGCCGTCGGCCACGACCCGGTGCGCTACCAGGACCTCATCGCCAGCCCGCGGCCCCGGGCAGTACCGCCTGCGCCACCCCGGGCGCGCGGGCATCCCCCGAGCTTGGAGCGCCCTCCAGCGAACCGCCCGTGGAGAACTGCCGATCTCGATTACTCCGGTTAAATGGATACCCCCAAAGCCAGGAAATCGACCACGGCCAGGGGAGTAAGCATCCATCGGATGCGGCCGGCAATCGGCTGGGAGAAACGAGGGTCGGCTGTAACGCTCCAGACGCGAAGCCCATACTCAACCGTGAACACCGCGACAGAGAATGCCTCGAAGACGCGGAGAACTGGGCCCCATCGATTGGCGATTGACGCGACCGTCTCGAGCGCCACCGCCACGACACTCAGAGCGATCACGGTCATGATGAAGACATCGAACACGCGGCTTGCGTGATCCCCCGCAGCAGCGGGCTCGAGGATCTCGTGCAATCGGCGCTTCAAAGCGGGACACCGGGATGTCTCAACACTGATCGCCCCGTCTTTGATGCTGTTCCCCCACAAGTCGGTCGCCGATCAATGGTCACTCTAAGACGTGCGGACGGGGGAGTCAAGCCGACCGTCTCGGCATGACCTGTAAAGAATCTCGAGGTGCCGGCCATATACCCATAGGGAGAACTCTGCTCCCAGAGGGTCGAGCCTGAGGGGTGGGCGCCGGTGGAAGCTCGAATCGAGTGCCGTATGGGAGAGGACGGCACGACCGTCGAGGTCGATATCTGGGTGGATCTCGGATTTGATGACCCGCAGCGCGTGATGGTGAGCTGGAAGGAGGGCAGCGTCTTGCACGTCTCCCGAGGTCAGATGTGGCTGCCTCAGGCGCCGATACAACTGTCG
Source organism: Thermoleophilia bacterium (assembly GCA_027493445.1). Classification (GTDB taxonomy): domain Bacteria; phylum Actinomycetota; class Thermoleophilia; order RBG-16-64-13; family RBG-16-64-13; genus JAMDDA01. Next base: position 1,608,641 of record JAOSKU010000001.1, read on the forward strand.
TTCAAGGCAGCGACGTTCGAACAGGGCCCGTCGGGTGACTTTGGTTTTGGCGCTTGGCGGATACTCACCCGAGTCGCCTCAATGGCGCAAGGTTGACTGGCTCTGGCAGCAGGAATACCGGGCGAGGATGACAGCCGAAGGGCCGGGGTTGCTGGAGGTTGTCGCGAACACCGCAGGCAACCGCTCACGGTATGGTTCACCGCCTGCTGGCTTCTCGCCCCGGGCAAGGACGGCATCTCGGCGCTGAGCCTGAAGCGGACACTGGCGATCGGCTCCTACCAGACCGCGTGGGCCATGCTGCATCGCCTGCGCTCGGTGCTGGTGCGCCCGGGCAGGGACCGGCTGGCCGGGGTGGTGGAGGTAGATGAGACCTACATGGGCGGTGACCGAGCCGGGGCTGCGGGGCGGTCGGGCCCGGGGCAGGAAGGTCCTGATCGGCATCGCGGTGGAGATCGGGGAGCTCGGTGAACGACGCGCACTTGGCCAGCGACCTGAATTGAGTTCGTGTTCCGCTTCAACCGCCGCCGCTCGCGCAGCCGCGGGATGGTGGTCTACCGGGTGCTCGATCTGGCCGTCGCCCACGAGCCGGTGCGCTACCAGGACCTCATCGCCAGCCCGCAGCCCCGGGCAGTACCGCCCGCGCCACCACAGGCGCGCGGGCACCCGCCGAGCTTGGAGCGCCCTCCAGCGAACCCCCCGTGGAGAACTGCCAACCTGGATTCCTCCGGTTAAGTGGATATGCCCCAGAACCACAAGATCGGCAATGTCACCGACCGGTTACCCGAGAAGCCGCGGGGCGTCGTCGAGCGACGCATGCGGGCCGCCTACCACACCGACTCCTCGGTGGAGGCCGAGGGTCGGCTCCTTACCCTGGCCCGCGAGCTGGAGCGCACCCACCCCGGGGCGGCCGCCTCCCTGCGCGAGGGCCTCAAGGAGACCCTGATCGTCATCCGCCTGGGCCTGCCGCCCACCCTGCAGCCCACCCTGCGCTCAACCAACCCCATCGAGTCCATGCGCTCCATCTGTCGGGAGCGTGCCCGCAACGTCAAACGCCGGCAGGGTGGACAGATGGCCTTGCGCTGGTGCGCCGCCGGCCAACGCGAGGCGGAGAAGCAGTTCAGACGTGTCAACGGACACCTCCACCTACCGGTGCTGCGCGCCGCCCTGGAGCGAGAGATCCAGGGTGAGAGTCTCGACCGGGGGTGCGATACTGAGGACGTCGCCTAGACCGGGCCGCCACCCGAAGTTCCACGAGACTCGGGACATCCTCCCTGGACCCCACCGGCTTCCCCGCTGCTCGAAAGCGGGGGCGGCCGGGGAGCCGCACGGCCGGACGGCACGTCTCACGCTCCTCGAGTCTCCGCATGGCGGCCGGCTTGGGCCGGCCACCATGCGCCCGGTGGTCTACCAAAGCCCGGCCGCCGGGCTCCACACGGGTGCCGCCGCCTCGGCTTCGGTTCCGAGCCCCTCCTTCCTCAGCCAGCGACTCACCACCACCTTCTTGTCGGTGTAGAAGTCGACGGCGTCCGCCGCTCGTCCGCGGGTCGACCCGAAAAAGGAGAGCTTGCGACCGCCCACAGCGTAAAAGGCTATCGGGGCCGGAGTACCTATGTTGACCCCCACCTGACCCACGTTCACCCGATTCGCGAAGGAGCGGGCGCAGGAGCCCGTTTCCGTGTAGATGACGGCGGTATGCCCGTAGCTACCCTTGTTGATGACGTCTACGGCTTCGCTGAGGTCTTTGACCTTCATGACGCAGCGAACGGGGCCGAAGGCCTCTTCCTCCCAGATCTCCATTCCGGGCCGGGCCTCGAAGATCGTGGGGGCCAGGAACTGCCCGTGTGGCAGACCTTCCACCACGGGGTTCCGCCCGTCGAGCAAGAGATTGGCTCCATCGACGATCGCCTGCTCGATCATTCGGTGGAGGCCATTCAAGGCTTTTTTCTCCAACCACCGGCCCCAAAGTGGTCGAGGGATCCATGCCGTCACCGACCCGGAGCTTCTTGGCCTCCGCTAGGAAGCGGTCCACGAACTCGTCGTAGATGGACTCCAGTACGAGCACATTCGACACGGCAAAGCAGCGCTCGCCCACGTGTCCGAAGCACGAGCTCACCACGTTTTTCACGGTGTCTTCCATCACCGCATCGTCCATGACCAGCACATGGTTCTTGGCGCCGCCCTGCACTTGGGCTCGCTTGCCCTTGGCGGTTGCGGCGTCGTAGATGTGCAAGCCCACCTTGGACGAGCCGACGAAGCTGACCCCTGCGATGTCGGGGTGAGTCACGAGATGATCCCCGATCGCACCTCCGCTGCCGTTGACGACGTTCACGACCCCCGGAGGCATCCCGCACTTCTCCGCCATCTTGACGATCAGATGGGTGGTCACCGGACAAAGACTGCTCGGCTTGATCACGGTAGTATTCCCGCACGCGACCGCCCAGACGAAGTATGTGGAGATCATCGCGGGGAAGTTGAACGGAGGCAGGATGAGGAACACCCCGAGCGGCTCGCGCACCGTGTGCTCGTCGACCCCGTGCGCTATGTCCTCTGTGAACGATCCCCGCATCGTCTGGGTCACCGTGCAGGCGTCCTCCACGTACTGCAGGGTTCGCAGCAACTCATCCCGCGATTCCTTGAGCGTCTTGCCGTGCTCGCGTGTGATGGTTTCGGCGAGCTCATCGGTGGCTTCGGCCATGCGCTGCCGCAGGAGAAACATGATTGTCACTCGGTCGGGTAGCGGGGTAGTACGCCACCCCCAAAACGCGTTCTTGGCGGCGGCCACGGCTGCATCCGCCTCGTCCAGCGAGGAGCGAGGGCATCGTGCAAACACCTCGCCCGTCGCTGGGTTGATGACGTTGCTGTATGTTCTGCCGGACGGGCCAACCCACTCGCCCCCGATGTAGTTCGCGAGGCTGACAACTCCCGGGTGAGCATCGTCCGCAGGCCAAAGCGTCGCAGCGGCCTCCATGCTGTCTCCTTTCGTTCGTCTATGACATACGTTGTTCGCTTTCTTGGCCCATTGTGGTAGCCTGAACGTGGTTTGTCAACCGCGAACATCGTCCGAACATGGGACTATCGACGGCAACCCCAATGTGGCGAGGATGGGAGCGCCCAACCCAAGTCGGGGGTACCTGACGCAGGGCATCCTGAACGTCGTCGGATGGGCGAGTGGGGTTGCGCAGGGCTCGGGCCCCGAATCCAGCCCGGGTGGCAGCGCACCACCTAGCCCGGGCATTCACCCTGGTCGATCAGGAGGACCTCATGACAACGGCCATCCGCAAGCGACTCCCCCGCAACGACGCGCTCCAGAAGGTAACGGGCGACGCCCAGTACGCCGACGACATCTACCTTCCGGGCATGCTCTACGGCAAGCTCCTGCGCAGTCCGCACGCCCATGCCCGCATTCTTGACATCGATACCGAACGCGCCCTCGCCCTGCCCGGGGTGCGGGCGGTCGTGTGCGGGATAGACACGTCCGGGATCAAGTACGGAACCGTGCCTGACGAGCAAGGCCTCGCCATCGACAAAGTCCGTTTCATTGGCGACGAGGTGGCAGCCGTCGCAGCAGTGGACGAGGAGACGGCCGAAGAAGCACTCGCCCTGATCGACGTCGCCTACGAGATCCTGCCGTCGGTGCACGATCCGTTGCTTGCCATGCAGGAAGGAGCACCTGTCATCCACGAGGCGAGCGCTCACATCTACGACGCCGCCCGCAATATTTCCCGGCGCACGCACCTTGCCTATGGCAACGTGGAGGCGGGCTTCGCCCAAGCTGACTACGTGTTCGAACATACGTTCGAGACCCAGATGGTGAACCACGCGACCATCGAGCCGCACTCCGCCGTCGCCCAGTACGACCCGGGCGGAAAGATCACGCTCTACTCCTCCTGCCAGACGCCCTTTCTCATTCGGTCCGACCTCGCCGCGACGCTGCAAATGCCCCTCACGCGTGTTCGAGTGGTCAAGCCCCGAGTGGGCGGCGGTTTCGGCGGCAAACGCGAGATGATGGCAAGCGATTTCTCCGCCGCTGTACTCGCGATGAAAACCGGTCGGCCGGTCAAGGTGACCTACACGCGCGAGGAGGCGCTGGCAACTACCCGGCAACGGCACCCCACCCGTATCTCCCTAAGGACCGGAGTGACACGCGGCGGACGGGTGGTGGCAAAGGAATGCCACATGATCATGGAGAACGGCGCCTATAACGGCCGCGGGCCTGACATCCTGGGTTCCTGCCCCAACTACCTCACCGTGCTCTACCGGACCCCAAACATCCACTTCGACGGATATCTCGTATACACCAACAACCCGCCCGGCAGCGCCTTCCGCGGCTTCGGTAACCCGCAGATCCGTTTCGCCGACGATAGCCAGATGGACATCATTGCAGCGGAGCTCGGTATCGATCCTGTGGAGCTTCGCCACCTCAACGTCCGCGAGGCGGGGGACGTCACCCCGAACAAGGCCATCATCACCTCCTGCGGCCTACGCGAATGCGTCGAAGAGGTCGACCGCGCAACCGATTTTCGAAACCGATGGGGGAAGCTGCCTTTCGGGCAGGGGGTCGGCTTGGCCTGCGGTCACCACACCTGCGGCTTCAAGTCACTCCTACCTCATGATTCGTCTGCCGCCGTAGTCAAGCTCAACGATGACGGCACTGCCAACGTGTTGACGGGGGCTTCCGATGTGGGCCAGGGTTCGGACACGGCGCTCGGCATGATCGCCGCCGAAGAGCTGGGCATCCCCTTCCATCGAATAGAGATGACCACAGCCGACACGGAAGTGACACCGATGGACCTGGGCTCGTACGCCAGCCGCGTGACCTTTATCGCCGGCCACGCAGTCCGGCTGGCGGCCGCGGACGCAAAGAGCCAACTCCTGGAAGCCGCAGCGGATCTTCTCAGGACACCACCGCAGGATCTGGTCAGCGAGAACGGAGTCATATGCTCGCTCGAGCATCCGGAGAGGAGCGCCCTGGTCGAGGAAGCCATCCAGCATCATCTCGCGCACGGACCTGGAAGTCCCATCCTGGGACGGGGGGCATACAACGCGCCGACCGACCGCCTCAATCGGGAAACCGGTGAGGGCAACACCTCGCCTGCCTACAGCTTCGGGGCCCAGGTGGCTGAGGTGAAGGTTGATCCTGAGACCGGCCGCGTCCGAGTCATAAGAATGACGAGCGCGATCGACTGCGGAGTCCCGCTCAATCCCACGGCGATCGAGGGGCAGGTCGAGGGCTCCGTAGCCGGCGGCATGGGACAGGCCCTGCTCGAGAGCTTCTCGCAACACGAAGGGTTGATCCTAAACCCGTCGCTTCTCGAGTATCGAGTGCCACTCGCCGGCGAGATGCCTGACATGGATACCATCATTGTCGAAACCGAGGAGAAGGAAGGCCCATTCGGCGCGAAGGGCGTAGGTGAGTTCGTGCAGATCCCGACCGCCGCTGCTATCGCAAACGCTGTCTACGATGCGATCGGGGTGCGCATTCACGACCTCCCCATCACTCCGGACAAGATACTGGCTGCCCTGAGCAAGAAGGGGGTCGGCACATGAGCCTCCCAGCGTTCAAGTATCTGAGACCCGACTCTCTGGAAGAGGCCATCTTCTTGCTCGGATCCCACCCCGGCGAGATCATGATCATGGCCGGGGGGACAGATCTTCTCGTGTCACTGAAACAGAAGCTCTTCCAGACCGCTCGTGTGCTGGACGTCAAGGCCGTTTCGGAGCTCCGCGGGCTGGAGTTCACCGAGACAGACGGGCTGAAAGTGGGCGCTGCGACCAGGCTCTCGGACCTGGCCGCGGACAAGCTGGTCCAGACCCGCTACACGGGTGTAGCCGAAGCAGCACAGAGCGTGGGGGCGGCCGCCCACCGGAGCATGGGAACCTTGGGCGGCAATGTGTGCCTCAACAACAGGTGCTGGTACTTCAACCAGTCTCCCACCTGGCGCACCACCTTTGGCAGCTGCTACCGACTGGGAGGGGAATCCTGCCTGGTGGCCAAGGGGACGGCGCGATGCCGCGCCGCCTACTGCGGTGATACCGCCCCTTCTCTCCTGGTGATGGGAGCGCAGGTGAAGATCGGCGGCCCGACAGGCTTTCGGACCGTGCCCTTGGATGAGCTCTACACGGGCGACGGCAAGGCCTCCATCCGGCTGGCGCCCGGCGAGCTGGTTGTGGAGATCACCGTGCCGATTCCAGAAGTAGGTGTCGGTACCGCATACCGGAAGTACCGGTTGCGCGACAGCATCGACTTTCCTCTTGCCGGCGCGGCCTGCGCCATAGGCCTCGACGATGAGGGGACGTGCACGCACGCGAGGATTGCTCTCACCGCCGTAGGATCAAGACCGGAGCGCTGTCCTCAGGCGGAAGACGTGCTGGCGGGCAGGAAGCTCACAGCGGGCGTCATATCGGAGGCGGTGGAGGCGGCACGCAGCCAGGCCCGACCGCTCCGTACCACGGTCATGCCTCCACCGTACAGACGGACCATGGTTGCCCTCATGGTCCGCAACGCGATCAGGGCCGCCGCTTCCCGCTGCGAGTCCGGATGGGAGGAGTATCCGTCATGATCAGAGGGATCTCACTTCGAGTCAACGGGGTAGCGTACAACCTTCACATCCAGGACCACTGGACACTGCTCGATGTACTCCGCGCTCACCTCGGTCTCACAGGCGCCAAGAAAGGGTGCGACTCGGGAGTCTGTGGGGCGTGCTCCGTACACATCGATGGGGGCCTGGCCCTGGCGTGCCTGACCCTGGCCGCGGAATGTGAGGGATGTGAAGTGACGACCGTCGAAGGCCTCGCCCGCTCGCCGCACGAACTCCACCCTTTGCAGGCGTCCTTCGTCTTCTATGGTGCCACCCAGTGCGGCATCTGCACCCCGGGCATGCTCATGGCCGCCAAGGCCCTCTACGACCGCGACCCGCGGCCCACGCGGGAGGCCATCCATGACGCTGTCGGGGGCAACATCTGCCGCTGCACCGGATACGCGAAGATAGTCCGCGCCATCGAACACGCTCACGTCTTCGAAGCGTCTCGTCTGCTCGACCCGAAGGCTCTAATGCAGGCTCAAGGGGAAGAGGCCGAACTGCTGGCCGAGGAGTCTCGCTAGGTCAGATCTCTCCGGGGACCGGGTCGCGGATGTCCTCGGCGCCACGCTGCGCCAGGTTTAGAGGACGGCGGGAGTGGAAGCCCTCTCTTTGGCTCGGAGCGCGAGATAGACGGCTTCGGCAGTCGCAGGCAGGCTGTCAAGTCGCACCCCGACCGCGTCGTATATCGCATTCAGGATGGCCGCCGCCGTCGCACACGCCGGAGGCTCTCCCAGCCCTTTCGCCCCGAACGGGCCCGACTCCTCCCACTCCTCAACGAGTACAGGTTCGATGACCGGCATGTCGAGCGTCGTGGGGATCAAGTACTCCGTGAACGAGCGCGTGCGGAGCCTACCCTCTTCGACGAGGACCTCCTCCATAGTGGCATAGCCTAGACCCATGGACACTCCCCCCTCGATCTGGCCTTCAGCGCTCTGAGGGTTTACCGCCGTTCCTAGATCGTGGGCCGCCCTCAGCCTGAGCACCGTGACCTCGCCTGTCTCCGTGTCGACCTCGACCTCGGCGAGCTGGGTCCCAAACGCATACGCACCGTATGGCTCTCCTTGGCCGGTCTCTGGATCGAGCTTCCCGTTTTGGGGATTGAAGCGCCCGCTGCCCACGATGAGCTGTCCCGCCGCCCGGCCGGCAGCAACCACGTCCCGAAACGACACGGCAGCGTCCCGGTCGTTATCGGGAAACACCAGGCCTTCTTCGGTGCGGATCTCATCGACCGGAACGTCGTAGAAGAATTCTTCGGCGGCGATCTGGCCGACGATCTCCCCTGCCTGGCTGGCGGCAACGCAGGCGGCATTCCCGGAGACGTACGTCTGACGCGTCCCGCTGCTCACCCCGGCGTCGGGGGTGACGTCGCTGTCGGCGGTCGTCACCCGAACGGTCTCAACGGGAACACCCAGTCCGGTGGCGACGATCTGAGCCAGTGTGGTGCTCGAGCCCTGCCCCATGTCGGAGGCGCCGCACAATACACAGACCGATCCGTCCTCCAATACTTCCAGGAAAACGCTCGCCGGATTAGGCAAACCCGTGTTGCCTATGCCGTAGTAGATGGAGGCTATGCCGAACCCACGTTTCTTCATGCGCGCTCTCCTCCCCCCCGCGCCCAGCCTTCGACCGCTTTCTCGAGTGTCGCCATCAGACCCACCCCTTTTTCCAAACGCTGGCCCGTGGGAGTCACCGCATCGCCCGCGGTGAACCCGTTCAGCCTACGCACCGCAAGAGGAGCAACTCCGATTCTCTCGGCCAGAGTGTCCATGAGTTGCTCATGCGCAACGGCGATCTGCGGCACGCCGAACCCTCGCATGGCCCCGGCTATCGGATTGTTCGTGTGCACGGCAAGCGACTCAACCTTCACACTGGGGATGTTGTACGGACCGAAAGCCAGAACTGCAGCTCGGGTTGCCACGGCGGGGCCGTAGGAAGTGTACGCCCCCGTGTCTGCGATGATGCGCGCTTCACCGCCAAGCAGCCGCCCGCCGGCATCGGCCGCGAGGCGCATGTCGATCACGGTCGGGTGCCGCTTTGTCGTCGCGACCATGGACTCTTCACGCGTGTAGACGAGCCTTACCGGTCTCCCGGTCTTGACGGCAAGGAGGGCGATGTACGGATGCACCGAAGGTTCGATCTTTCCTCCGAACGCCCCACCCACGACAGTCTGGACAACCCGGACACGAGTCGACGGCCAACCGAGCATCGCCGCGATCTCCGAGCGAATGTAGTGCACCCCTTGGCTCACGCAGTACAGAGTGAGACCGTCCCCCTCCGGCACAGCCACGCCCGCCTCGGGCTCGATGTACGCATGCTCGACAAGCTGGGTCCTAAACCTGCCTTCCACAACGATGTCCGCGGCGGCGAACGCCGCGACCGTGTCTCCGCGCTCGATCAGTCTTCGAGTCCTGACGTTCCCTTTCTCGAACAGCTGGGGGCTTCCGGCCCCAGGGCTTCGATCGGATCGAAGACGGCGGGTAGCGGCGCGTACTCCACCGCCACCAGCCGCAGGGCGGCCTCCGCCAGGCGGGGAGTTGTCGCGGCCACGGCGGCGACGGCCTGACCGACGAACTGGACCTTCGTGTCCGCCAGAAAGGGTTGGTCCTTCACCACGATTCCAAAGGAATTCCGTCCAGGCACGTCGGCCGCGCCTACGGTGGCTACGACTCCCTCCACCGCCAGCGCTTGGCTGCAGTCGACCCGTTTCAAAAGTGCGTGAGGATGCGGGCTCCTGAGAACCTTGGCGTGGAGCATGCCGGGGAACGATAGGTCAGCCGCATAGCCAGCCGCGCCGGTCACCTTGGGCACGGCATCGCGGCGGGGAATCGACGCGCCGACGTGACCAAGGGAGGTCTCCGGGCGGGGCGCTTCCACGGATTGAGCTCTTCCTTTGACCACGCTCTGGACCGCCTCGATGATCTTCGAGTAGCCCGTGCAGCGGCAAAGATTGCCCGAGAGAGCTGTGCGGATCTCATCCACGTCGGGCTCGGGGTTCGCGTCTAGAAGGGCCTTGGCCGCCAAGAGCATCCCGGGAGTGCAGAAACCGCACTGGACGGCTCCCTTGTCGATGAACGCCTGCTGGAGTGGCTGCAGGTCTCCGGCATCGCCCAGGCCCTCGACCGTCAGCACGCTTCTGGCATGGGCCTTCACCGCCGGGTAGATGCAGGAGCTCACCGCGGTCCCGTCAACCAGAACCGTGCAGGCTCCGCACTCACCCTCGTCGCAGCCCCGTTTCGTGCCTGTCAGCCCCAGTCTCGCTCGTAGCGCGTCGAGCAGCGTCTCGCCGGGCTCCACCAGCAGCGAGCGCGCCGCTCCGTTGACCTCGACGACTATCTCAACCTCAGCCACTCCAGACCTCCGGGTCGACGAAAGCGGGTGGACGTCTTCCGGCGGCGCCCGCCGCCATCAGTGCAGCCGGGCCGTGGCCCGTAGCGCAGCGTGCCGCGCGAGCCCCGTCCGAGGTTTGCGCCAGCAACGAAGCGATCCGTACCCATCATGCGCAAGGCAGATGTTGCACGAGGTGCAATCGGCGGTGCTGACACGTCCCTGTTCGATCTGCGCCGCCAGGTCGGGCTCGCGAACAAGCGGTCTCCCAAGACACACGAAATCACAGACCCCTTGTTCGAGGAGACGCTCCATGGCGAGAGGAGAGCGCATGCCGCCAACCAGGAGCACGGTCAGACCCGGTGCGCGCTCGCGCACCGCGCCGACCCACCCTGCGAAATACGCCTCCTCGGATGGCGCGGAGAAAACCCGATGAAACAAGAGGTCGGAGAAAGCCCGTCGGCCGTCGACCGCAACATACGTGTGGCAGGAGTCAGCCCCGCTGACCATCACACCGCAGCTGACCTCCACCGCGTCCAGCCCTAGAGCCGCAAGGGAGGCCGCCCTTTCCGCGCTCTCCTCCTGGCGGACCCCGTGGGCCACCATGTCGACCATACCCAGCTTCAGAGCCACCGGGAAACCATCGCCCACCGCTTGGCGCACAGCCGCGTAGACCGCCTTCACGAAGGCGCTGCGTCGCTCGGCATCCCCGCCCCATCGATCGTTCCGGACGTTAGCACAGGGCGAACAGAACTCGCTGATGAGATAGCCGTTCGCTCCATGGATCTCGACTCCGTCGAAGCCAGCTTCGCGAGCCCGGCGGGCAGCCTGCCCGAAAGCGTCTACCGCCTCCTCGATCTCGCCCTCCGTTGCCTCGTCCGGCATCCTTCCAGTCAGCGCGTTCGGGACAGCGGAGGGAGCCAAGGGCGTGAAGCGCTGCATCTTCGTTTGGCTCCCAGCGTGCGCCAGCTGAGCGAACAGCCGCCCCCCCTCAGCACGAACCTCGTCGACCAAGTGGGACAGCCCCGAAATCAAGCCGTCGTTGTGGATCCCGGTCTGGTTGGGGGTGGCCTGACCTCGGGGGTGGACATAAGCGTGGCCGATCAGCGCGAGACCGACGCCGCCCGCCGCAAGGCGGCGATGGAAATCGGTAAGCTCCTGGGTCACCTCCCCGCCGGCTCCGGCCATCCCTTCACAGGTCGCGGAGCGGACAATGCGGTTCGGCACGGCCAGCGAGCCGATCACACCCGGTGCGAGCAATCTGTGCAGCACTCTCACGCCACGCATCATTCTCCTCCTCCAGCCGGCATCCGCTCCACCGCTCGGTGCCTCCTACCAGAGTTACCTGCCGGCCGCGATGGCGACAGTCGTCTTCTCGGCGGGCAGCGAGTACACGCGCCTACCAGTCGCGTCGGCAACAGCGTTGGTCACCGCCGGGCAGGCCGGGACCATGGCGACCTCGGAGATCCCTCGTGCACCCAAGGGCCCATGTTCGTCCGTGGACTCCACGAGCTCGACAACATACTCGGGAGTCGCCAGGATGCTCGGGACGCCGAGCTTTCCATAGGACGGGCTCACCGGCACCCCATCGACCAGGGGGAACTCCTCGGTCAGTGCGTAGCCAATCGCCTGGAGGCACGAACCATGGATCTGGCCTTCGATGATCTTCGGATTGATGGCCCTTCCCACGTCCTGACAGATGTACATCCTGTCGACTCTGGTCCGCCCGGTGGCTTCGTTTACATCTACGACCGCGAGCGCAGAGGTGTAGGAGTACGCCGGATAGAGAACGAAGTCCTCTGGGCTCACCTGGCCGCGCTTGCTGAGGGAGTACGTCTTCGGAGCCGTGTAGACCTCCACGACCTCTATCCCGCCCTTGTTGGCCGCGCCCTTGGCCGCGATGCTCGAGAGGGGAACTACCGACTCGTGGCCGTCGAGAGTGAAGTGGGCCGAGCGGTCTTGGAACCTCACTTCGGCTCCAGACGGAGCGGCGAAGTGCTCCTCCCCGATCCGCTGCACGTGGCTCCTCAGCGAGTTGGCAGCACGCAAGACCGCGTTCCCCGTGCAGAAGGTGAGTCTCTGCGCCGAGCCGCCGTTGCATGCGGGCACCTGGAGCGTATCCAGCAGCCCGAACTCCAAGTCGGCTTTGCCTAGACCCAGAACGTTTCTGACGATCTGGTACAAGCCCGTGCGAATGCCCTGGCCCATGTCAGGGGCGGCCGCAAGAATGAGCACCGAGCCGTCGAGCTGCAGGCGCAGCAAGGCGGCCCCGGTATCGACTGCGCCGCGTCCCCAGCCGACGTTTTTATAGGCCGATGCGACGCCGACACCTCTCTTCCAGCCCTCGGGCGCCCTCGCGCGCAGGTCGCTCTCGGAGAGCACTTTCTGCAGAGCCCGGAGAGTGGCGTGGACGCCCACATGACCGCGCAGACGCTCTCCAGCCACGGTGACGTCGCCCTGCACGAGAGCATTGCGCAGCCTGATCTCGACCGGGTCGACGCCGAGCTTCTTCGAGGCTTCGTCAATCAGACTCTCCATGGCGAACGCAACCTGATTGATTCCGTAGCCCCTGAACGCTCCCCCGAGCGCATTGTTTGTGTAGATCGCCTTCCCGGCGACCTGGTAGTTGGGAATGCGGTATGGGCCGCATGCAAAGATGCACGCTTGCTCGATGACCTGCTCACTCTGTCCGGTGTAGGGACCGGCATCTGACATCATGTCGGCCTGGACCGCGACTATCCGGCCCTCGCTCTGGAACCCCACGCGGTAGTGGAGCTCAAATGCATGGCGTTTGGTGGTCGATCTGAGAGATTCGGCCCGTTCGAGCGTGATCTTCACCGGACGTCCCAGGCGAGACGCCGCCAGGCCTGCCAGGGGAACAATTGGGTGAATGTCTGTCTTTCCGCCAAAGGCGCCCCCAATGGGGGTCACCACAATCCGAACCTGGCTCTCGGGTACACCCAGCGCGGCCGCCACATGCTCCTGCGCCTCAAACGGGTACTGAGTGCCAGTGTAGATGGTCACTACTCCATCTTCATCCAGCTCCCCAAGGGCCGATTCCGTTTCCAAGTAGGCGTGCTCCACGAAGGGCGTCGTGAAATGGCCCTCTAGAACGAGATCGGCGCTGTCCAGCGCGGCGCTCGTGTCCCCCTGGGCGTACGCGAACTCACGAAGCACATTGCCTTCGGGATGGAGAGGGGGAGCTCCCGGCAAGAGACTCTGGCGAGGAGAGGACACGACCGGGAGCGGATCGTACTCGACCGTGATCGCGGCGCAGGCAGCGTCTGCCTGCTCCCGGTTTTCCGCCACGACCAGCGCGACCGCGTCGCCGACGCACTTGACTCGGTCATCTGCTAGTACCGGCTGATCCGCCCTGAACCAACCGATACCATTGGCGCCGGGGAGGTCCCCGGCGGTGAGCACCAGCTGCACGCCGGGCTTCGAGCGGGCGGCGCCGGTATCGATCCTGCGGATGGCCGCGTGAGCATGCTCGCTCCAGACCAATCTCCCAACCAGCGCGCCTTCATGTCGGTAGTCGTCGGCGAAGAAGAGCTTCCCGCTCACCTTCTCGACTGCCTCAATGTCGGCAGGACTTTCGCCGACGTTGCCGTTCAGCAGGAACTCGCCGAGCTCCTGTACGCCCTTCATGAGCCGAGCTGCGAGCCTGACCGCGTCAATGATGAACGCATAGCCCGTGCACCTGCATATGTTTCGGCGGAGAGCCTGCCGGATTTCCTGGTCCGTGGGGTCCGGGTTGGCGTCCAGCAATGCCTTGCTGGCCATGATCACACCCGGTGTGCAGAAGCCGCATTGAAACGCGCCCCGGGCAAGGAAGGCTCGCTGGACGGGGTGCAGCTCGCCGCCGGAGGCCAGCCCTTCGACGGTCTCGACGACCCGTCCCTCCATGTCGGCGAGCTTCACCGAGCATGACCTGCGAGCCCGCCCATCAATGATAACCGTGCACGACCCGCAGCTACTCGAGTCGCATCCTTTCTTCGTCCCGGTGAGCCCCAGCTCCTCACGGAGAAAGGCAAGAAGCTTCTCGTCGCCGCGGACGTCCGCTTCCATGAGCAGGCCGTTCAGCTCGAAGTGAGTTTTCACGGGTGAATCACCATCCTCCCATCAAGGTGAGGAGTCCCCTGGTTGTGGGCTCGATTGTCCGGCCGATGCGCGCAAAGCCCTCTCGACAAGGACCTTGACCATCGCCTCGCGGTACTCGGAGCAACCGCGAATGCTGTCTCGGCACACAGCTTCCTCCGTGGCTGCTTGACCGGCCGCAAGGATAGTCTCCTCTGTCAAAGGCCGGCCTTTGAGGGCTTCCTCCGCCCCCAGGGCCCGCCAGGGCTTTGGACCTACGGGAGCAACGCAGACTCTTGCCCCACGGCAGAGACCGCCTTCGTCGAGCCACAGAGCCACGGCCGCATTTAGCACGGGCAGGGCGAAGGCCTTGCGCCGGGCCAGCCTCTGGAAACTGCTACAGGTGGGAGCCTGGAACCGGATCCCTGTGAGAATCTCCCGACTGGGGTCCAGGGTTGATTGGCCAACGCCCACATAGAGATCGATGAGTTCGGACGTGCGCATGCCGGTCTGGTCGGTGATCTCGATCTGGGCGTCGAGGGCGAGCAAAGCCACGGCCGTGTCGGCAGCGGGCAGGGCGTTCACGATGTTACCGCCGACGGTGCCCACATTCCGGATCTGCGGCGAGCCGACAGATGCCGCGGCCGCCGCGAGCGCCGTTGCCGCCTGCCTGACGAGGGGGGATGCGGCAAGCTCCGCATGAGTGGTCACGGGCCCCACGGCGATTTGCCCGTCTGTCCGCCGAATGTACCGCAGCTCGGCGACGTCGGAGATGTCGACCAGAACCCGAGCGTGCTCCCGGCCGAAACGCAGGCCCAGCATGAGGTCCGTGCCGCCGGCGATCACCCGCGCCCTCCCATCGTGCGAGGAAAGTACCTCGAGGGTCTCGTCAATGTCGCTCACCCGCACGTAGCATTCGCAATCCACCAAAGCCTCCACAATCCTCTACGTAGCGGGCGACCCCGATCGAACCAAGGGTTCTAGTCTGCTACGAGGTGCGCGTCCGCGTACCTGACTACCTCCTCGAGCTGTGCGCTCGCTCCCGGTGGAAGGGGACGCGCTGCCGGCTCTGACATGAGTTCCTCGTATCTCTCTTCGAGTCGTGCCTGGAAGTTCTTGGCCCCGCGACTCAACCAGACATCCTGAGATTGCCTCACGAAGAGGCGCGGACGCCAAGCGTCGCGGCAATGTAGGAACGTATGATCAGCGTCCAGGTAAGTTCCCCCGTGGGGGATATCGAGCAGCATCTGCCAGGCGAGGTTCTCCTCGTTCACTACGGACCCTTGCACCAGCCTGTTCAACATGGCGGCCATCTCGTCGTCGGCTATCAACTTGAGCGGGCTGATCGAAGAGGCGGCTTCGAACTGACCGCCCCCTCCGAGGATATCCGCACCCGCACTGGCCACCGCCGACCCCAGCACACATCCCTCCATGAGAACCTGACCGTCAAAGACGGGCGAATCGCTGCCTGTGCCATAAGTGTGGGTGGGGACACCGAAGGCGCTGGCCACGAAC
Source organism: Thermoleophilia bacterium (assembly GCA_027493445.1). Lineage (GTDB taxonomy): Bacteria > Actinomycetota > Thermoleophilia > RBG-16-64-13 > RBG-16-64-13 > JAMDDA01. Next base: position 1,624,138 of record JAOSKU010000001.1, read on the forward strand.
TGGACGGCGGCTGCAGCCGAACGGATCGACTCGGGACTCGACTGGCCCACCCCCCCGGTCATCATGTCCATGGCGAACGCGATAGGCGCGCCGACCACCGGATGCCCGGGGCTCAGCACCTGGGACATGACCAGGATGGCGAGGATCTCGACGCCCATGACGAAGCAGGTGCCGATGTCGGTCACTGGCGCGGTCCCGCCGGCACTGGGCAGACTGCACGCGTGCACCGGCAGGCCGAGCTCGCAGGCCTTGATCATTGCCTCGGCATCGACCGACTTGAACTGAAACGGCGTCAGGGCATTGACGATGAAGCTCGCTCGCGGTCGGCAGCGGAGCTGGTCGCCGCCACCGGCAGCGGCGACGACCAGCTCCGCCAGATAGCGAAGAGAGCCCTCGCTATAGGGTTGCACCCACACATGCTTTCTGGTGCCCTCCAGCAGCGCCCGCAGCGCGTGTACGTCGGCCGTCTCCGAGGGCGCGTCAACGGGCGACCCGAAAGCCGCGAACGAGACGTTCTCGAGCCGATCCACGAGCCGGCCCCACGACCGGATATCATCGAGGGTGACCGGACGCATCTCGCGCGTGGCCGGATCCAGGTAGCGTGTCGCTCCTGTGTTCGTTCTGAAGTAGAACCCGTCCGTCGGGTGGGGCAGAACCAGATCGTCCTCTGGATCCCGCCCGGCAAGAACAAAGGTCTCGGGCACTCGAGCGAGGCACTCCTCGACGAGCGGCGTTGGGAAACGCACGATCTCCGTGGCCGCATCGACCCTTGCTCCTGCGCTGGCTAGTGTCCGGCGGAGCCCCTCATGCTCGACTATCACACCTTTCTCGTCCAGAAACTGCAGTGCCTTGTCGAGCATGAACTCGACGTCACCGGGGGTCAAGAGCCCAAACAGCTGACGACGAGACACCTTCTCCTCCTACATCCGGATCGGCCGCGATTGGACGAACTGCGATGGCGATTCAGCTGTGAAGCGATGGCTGCGCTCGCCCAAAACGACGTCCAGGGGCCGGACGTTGTCGACGTGCCCTTCGATGAGGGCGTACGTCTCGCGCGTCATCGTGTATTCCACAGGAGCCACCATGGCCGGCGAGGGAACGCGGGTTATGGCTCCCGCCGGCAGCTTCTCGACATCCACCAGGATCGTGATGCCGCCCCCCGGCAGAAGAAACACCGGTGCTCCCCCGACTGTGAGGCGAACGGTGCCGGCGCGCACCGCCTCGTTCAGCTTGATCGGGAAGCGCGTCACCCCCGAGCGGGCACTCCCGCCCAGCCCGGCGACGAAGAGGGCGGATACACGCGACGGCTCGGAGTTCTCTCGGATGAGTGCCATCGCCCGGTGTGCCTCTGGCGAGAGCGGAACAGGTTCGAGCTCCAACGAGTCGTTCAGTCGGAAGAGGAATCCAAGCTCCCCCGCCGTCTCGGTAATGAAGACAGTCATGCCTGGGCGGGCGACATCCGGATCAACAGACGCCACGGCCTCTCGTGGATCGGTGAAGCGCGTGCCTCCAATGCCCGAGCCTGCCTCGCCAAAGTAGCGGCCGATCGTGCTCCTGTCCCCAGCGGGAATCAGGCCGCTCCACGTCATGCCGAGACCGCGACCGGCCAAATGCTCCGACAGCAGTCCGGTTATGTCAGGGTCCAGCACGAGAACTTCGTCGGCCACCGCCTTCAACGCGGGGCCGAACATGGCTACAGTGGCGCTCCCGCACCCTACGCGCATGGGTCCGGAGACCACCCCGTCGACCTCCGGAGGCTCTCCGAGAACCACGCTCAGACGCGCCCCCTTCTCAATCTTGAGTTCGACCCGCTGCCGATTGCAGATATCCTCGACGGTACGGGTCGCGGTGGCGCCGTTCGGACCGTGTACGGCGTCGAGGCCGGCCAGCCCCAGCATCTTCGACCCGTACTCCTGGGTCTCAACGCGCCCGATGGGGCGTCCGTCCCTGCGGACCCGAGCCCCTTCTTCGCCCACGAAAACGTTCGTGTCGACCTTGAGCTTGAGGCCGCTGTAACTGAGCGGCACCTCGCTGACCACGGTCACCACGTCCACGTCGGCGATCTCCGCAGCCACAATATGGGGAGCGGGGGTGAAGCATGGTGATGCGGTGCCCACGCCCACTCCCGTAAGAAGAGGCTCGAGCACCGTTACGTTTCGGGGCCCACGGCGAGACGGTACCAGAAGCGGGGTTTCCAGAACCAGCTTCCCCCACGATTGGTGTAGCGCCGGCACGCGCCTTTGAAGCCGGCGGGTATCAGGCACGAGATAGGACAGCTGTCGCACTGAACCCGTGGCTCCTGCTCATCATTGTTCCTGGCCAGCGCGTCACGAGAGCACAACCTTACGCACAGCCCGCATTCCACGCAGGCGGAGCCGACGACTGCGAGTCGCTGCTCCATGACCATCGCGCCCACCGGGCATTCCCGCACACATAGCCGACATCCAGTGCAGCGCCCTCGGTCTACGACGATCATCTCAGCCTCACTCCCGTCGCTCCTGCGCTGCTGCTCTCAAGCGAAGACAGGCTTCCGCTTGGGCGGCGGCGTGTTACGACTCACGTGGGTCCTGATGGTGCCGTCAACAATCGTCATCCCGATTCCCGGGATATCTCCGACCGCGAGGGCCCCGGCCAGGTCCTCGCCGGCCGATCCCATGGGGGCATCGGCCAGCACGAAGTCGGCCTCACGGCCCGCCTCAACGACACCCGTATTGAGACCGAACACGCGCGAAGTGTTTCCCGTGGCGCAGGCCACAGCCACACCCGGGTCGAGCGCGCCTACCGAGACCAGAAACGCTAGGTTTCGGAGAATACCCAGGGGAATCACGCCGGTACCGGAGGGAGCGTCATTCCCAAGGATGAGCCGGTCGAACTCGTTCCGTGCCGCGAGGAGCCGCAGCGTCACGAGGCCGGCCCGCAGGTTACCGCACTGCACAAACTCAACGGCGTAGGGAGTCTCCTCGACAATACGTCGGATCTCGGCGTCAGCGACCGCAGTTGGCCCTCCGTTGATATGGCATACCACGTCCGGCTTCACCGCCAGGACGTCGTCCGCAGTCACGGTTGAGCTCCCCGGAATCGACGTGCCGCCCACGTGCATAAGCACTTTGAAGCCGTGCTTGTGGGCGATCGCCACCATCGGACCCGCGTCGTCGGGCCGGCAGACAGAGCCGAGACCCACCTCACCAACAAGCCAGACACCGGCGGCTCGGAGCTCCTCGAAGTCGGCCTCGGTCAGACCCCGCTCGAGTATGAGGGCCCCCCCGTGCACCTTGACGCCAGCGGGCCGCGCGTTTGCAAAACTGCGCTGGGCGAGGACAGCAAGTGCCTTGACACCCGCCGGGTCCCGCGGGCGGCCCGGAGTATGGGCCTCGCCGGCCGAGATCATGCTTGTGACCCCCCCGTGCAAGGAGCTCTCGATGAAGTTGAGCACTTGCTGGCGCGGAGTGTAGTCCCCGAGGCAAGGATGCACATGCGAGTCGATCAAGCCGGGCATGAGCGTCATGCCCTGGGCGTCGATGACGGTTTCCAGGGCATATTCGGCGAGAAGGCCGGGGCCGCCCACAGCTGAGATGATCCCATCTTCCCAGACAACCGTGTCGGCCTCTATGAGAGGGGCATCGAACCGACCCGTCATCAGCGTCCCTATGCTCCTGATCGCCATCGCCGAAGTCACGAGAACACCCCCTTCCTGCCGAGCCGGGCGAAGCCGATCAACCGGCGGTTCTCTCGTCGTCCGTCCCGCGTGCTAACGGAGCCCATCGTCACCCACCACCTCGGCTACCTGCAGTCCCCCACAACGAGGCAGCGGCCTTCCGCCGTCAGTGAGCACAACGGCAACCAGAATCTCGTTCGCCCGCGGCCCGTCGGCCACGCGCACCTCCATAGCGTCGTAGTGGGTCCGGACGTACGCCGCATCTTTGAAATGGAGAGGCACATCGAGACAGCAGCCGGGGCCTCCCATCTTCTTTGCGGACGGGATGATGGCTTTGCCTCCACCGACCACGTCCCGCAACGGCTTGCCCAACTTCGGATGCAGGATGGCAGCCGCATGTTCGAGCTCGCCGTTCTCGCCGACGATGGCCCCCTTCCCGTAGTTGTGTATCTTGTTGGCATCCCCTCCGAGGACAGCCAGCGCCATACGTCCGAGTTGATCACCAAGCGCTTCGCCGACGTCCATCAGCTCACCCAGATCTTCTTGATAGCCTGCCACGAACGGGTTCTCGATAATCGCGAGAGCCGCTGCTTTTCTCACAGGCGGGTCGACCTGTCGTCCCGCCTCCGCCACCGTCTCCTCGATGATGGTCACGAATTTGCGAACCTTCATCTGCGCGACCCCCTCAGCCGTGTTGTTGGCAGCCAGTCCCGAAGCGGCACTCTGACACCTCGTCCTCGAAGTTGAGCTTCCTGCCCAATCCTGACGATGAGCTGGTCTGGCTTGCAGAAGCCGATGAACTGGCCAGCCAAGCTACGCCAGGCTTCGAGCAAGACGGTTACGATGGACTCGTGCGCGCTCGCATGGACCGTCGAGAGTCGAGCGTGTGTCGCTTCGGCACGCTCCCCAATCTCATTGTTCGGCATCAACGAACGGCGTTTTCCTCATCCTAGCCGCCTCGCTTGCTTGTGTCAATACACGAACGATGTATACTCACAGCGGACAATAGGAGTCCGAAAGACACGACTACAACGAGAGGGTGGGAGATGCCGGGACCCAGGGTACTCACGTCAGCTCTCCGGTGCTTAGCCTTGCTTGAACGAGTCGCCGAGTCCTCCACGTCCGTCGGCGTTTCCGAACTGGCTAGGGAGCTTGGCGTCGGCCGGGGAACCGTGCATCAACAGCTCTCGACGCTCGTCGCCGCCGGGTGGGTCGAGCAGATGGACGGGGGGCGCTACCGTCTGACGTTGCGCGCAACCCGGCTGGGCTACCACGCACTCGAGCAGGCGAACTTGGGGCAACGCATCCGACCGTCCCTCGAAGCACTCGCAGCAGCGACCTCTCTGGCGGTTTCCCTGGCTGTCCTCGATGACGGAGAGGCCCTGATCGTACAGCGCGTGGAATCGGGCCAGATACTCCGCATCGGCCTGGGCGTAGGTGTCCGCATGCCGCTCGTCACGTCCGCATCGGGCCGCGTGCTGGTTGCTTTCTCGCCCGACGAGCAGGTTGCGGCTCTCCGCGAGCGAGGCGTCCCCCTTCCGGCCGCTGACATCATTGAGCGAATCCGGAGGGAGGGCGTGGCCATCTCCAAGGACGAGTACCTCGAAGACATCGTAGCCGTGGCAGCCCCAGTCTTCGACATGGCGGGGCATCTGCTTGCCGCGCTCTCGGTAGCGGGGCTCTCCTCCAAGTTCGAGGAGGAGCCGACCGTCACCCATGTGCATGCCGCCGCCGCGGAGGTGAATGGAATCCTCGGTGGACACTGGCCCGGCCTGCCCAAGGCGTCGTCTCCGGTACGCACTGGGCTGGCTGATCAGCTCTCCATGGGTTGACCCGGATTCTGGCCCGCTCTGGAGAGACTGTGATTCGAGACAATCATCTCGTACCCAGGGGGTTTCCCGACGTGGCGCAAACAGCGGAGACAGGACACCAGATTCACAGGTAGCGACCGGCGGCCCTTGGGGGGACATGACCGACGCATGCCCCGGACGCGGGCAGCGCCGTGGATGTCGTGAACGAGCTGGTCTCGGTTCGATAGCCTGTGCACGCGCAGGGAGAACAGCGACTGCGTCACATTTCGACGAAGGATTGGAGGGCGGTAAGATCTTGGTCACCCCGCGCGGCCCGGGTAGGATCGATCTAGATCATGGACCGGTGAGCCTCCGCGTACTCGCCCGCCGGACCGGCATCCCCCATACAGCGGCGGCTCGGAAAGCGGCTGAGGCGGCCGAGCAGGCGCTCGCCCAGCTCGCGCCGCTGTTGACGACCGCTTCCGTCCCGGCAACCGAGCTGAAATTCGATGAACGCTGGCCGCGCGTGCTTCAATTGATGGTCGAGGCCGCCAAGCGGACTGGAGACCCTACGGCTACCCCAATGATCGCCGTCGCAGGCAGCATAGCCGAGGTTTCGTTGCGGGAGGCGTTGGCCGCTGGGGCAGGGACCGTGATCGTGGAGAATGGAGGAGACATCGCCCTCGCAGTTGAACGCGGCGATTCAGTTCGGGTAGGCATCGCCCGCAGCCTCGTCGACCGCACCATCGGGCACACGCTGACGATCACCGGACCGAGCCAGATTGGTGGTATCTGCACGAGTGGCCTCGGAGGCCGGAGCTTCACCAGAGGCATCGCCGAGGCGGCGGTGGCTCTGTCGGCAAGCGCCAGCCAGGCGGATGCCTGCGCCACCCTACTGGGAAACGCGACCTTCATGGAAGATCCGGCAATCACACAGGTCCCCGCGGGCTGTCTGGACCCCAACAGCGACATCCCCCACTTTCTCGTAACCGTCTCCGTGGGGCGCCTCGCCGAAGCCATGATCCACTCCGCCCTTTCTCTGGCTCGAAAAAAGGCTCAGGAACTGATCGCTCGAGGTTTGCTGCAAGGGGCGCTCGTCACAGTGCAAGGCACAAGCACCATTGTGCTGCCCGAATCGACAGCCAACCTCGAGGTCACGCAGCCCGGGACGTTCAAGCAGCAGAGGCTCCCATGAACATCGTGACGAAATCCGGGTTCTCGATCAGTTCCTTCCCAGTCTGATGTCCCTTCACCACGCCGCCCTCGAGGACGTAGACCGAATCCACGACGGTAAGCACCTGCAGCGGATTTTCCTCCACCACCCAGACCAAGGTCGTGCCTTCCTCACGCATTCGCACGACGCTTTCCGTCACTTCCTGCACCAACTGCGGCGCGAGGCCGGCCGTAGGCTCATCGAGAAGCAGAAGGGCCGGCTCGAGTAGAGTCGCGGAGGCTATGGCCAGCATCTGTCTTTCGCCCCCGCTCAACAAACTCGCCTTTTGCTGCCTCCTCTCGTTCAGCCGCGGGAACAGGGCGTAACAGCGTTCGATGGCCTCTCGCCCTCTTCTCGACTTGGGGGAGAGGGAGTCCGCCGCGATCTCCAAGTTCTCATGCACCGTCAGGCGGGGAAAGACATTGTTCCGCTGAGGAACGTAGCCGATTCCCAGAGAGGCGATCCGATCAGGGGAATGACCGCTGATGACCTCGCCGTTGAACCGCACCTCACCGAACATGATGTCGGTGATGCTGAAGATGCTGTTCATCAGCGTGGTCTTACCTGCGCCGTTGGGGCCGACCACGCCGGTCAACGAACCTTGGGGAACCGAGATGCTGACCTCATGGAGCACGGCCAGCCTGCCGTAGCCAGCAACCAGATTCTCGATCTGCAGCATGCTCCCTCCCGAGCGAGGTCGGCCCGCCCAGCGGCAAGCCAAGCGGGCCGACCTCTTCGGCGGGCTACCTACCGGTGCTCACCTCGACGACATCCGTGAGATGGCTCATCCGGCAGGCAGTTCGCTCGTCAGAATGGTCTTCAACACGATCCACTCGCCGCTCTCGTCTACCTGCATCACGGCGTTCGCCGCGCCGGAGATGTTTCCGTACTCATTGAAGTCGCACGGTCCGGACGATCCCTCGAAATTGATGCTGTTCCCGTTGGCGAGCTCAGCCTTTCCTTCCTCGAAGCCCCACACCTTCACGCTGTCGGAGCCCGTGCCGCGCGAAACATCTGTCAGGTACTGGTCTATAGCCGCTCCCGAGGCCTCGCCGGCCGCCTCCATAGCCAGGGCCGCCAGCACGACCGCGTCGTACGTGTTCGATTGGTAGTAGCCGGGGGAGGGGGGCTCGCCCCATCTATCCGAGTAAAGCTTGACGAATCTGTCCCAGCCCTGTGAGTCGGTCAGTTCCACGATCCGAGTAGTCAACAGCCCGGCCGCCGCTTCGGGGCCGGCGCCTTCCACCGTCTCTGGGGTCTGGATCTCGGAGGACCCCATGATCTGGCCGCCGTAACCTTTCTCGTATCTCTCCTTCAAAATGGCGATGGCTACCGGCTGTGAAGCCGACATGTACACGAACGACGGGTTCTGATCGTACACTGCTTTCAACTCGCTGCTGTACTTCGCCTGGCCGGGGTTCACCGTGACTTTGTCCGTGATGGTGCCGCCAATAGCCTCGAAATTCCTCATGAAGGACTCGCCGGCGCTGGTTGCGCCCTCGGTGCTCTCCATGATCACGATGACTTCGTTGGCACCCAGCTCGTTCTTGGCGATCCAAGCCTCGCTCACGCCGATGAAGGAGTCAGAGGCATTGGTTCTGTAGATGAAGTTGCCCTGGCCGCCGACCTTGTCGAGACCGCTCGTACCGGCCGACGTGGAGATGATGGGAACTTGATTCTCCTTGGCGAAGTCGAGCAGAGCCATGATCGGGTTCGATTCGGGGCCCACTATGGAAACGACCTTGTTCACGTTGACGAGCTTCTGCGCCGCTCGCACACCGCCCTCGACCCCGCTCTCGTCATCCCCTGTAAACAGCTCGAGCGGGCGCCCAAGAACGCCCCCCGCTGCGTTGATCTCTTCCACGGCTACCACTGCGGCATTGGCAATCGGCTCGGCCCACGGAGCCATGTCGCCGGTGAATCCGAGCTCGACGCCTATGGGGATAGTCTGGCCGGAGGCTGCTTCCACAGCTGTCGTGTCGGTCGATCCTACTGTCTCCGCCGTACTGGCGGTCGATGCCTGAGTTGTCGCCGTCTCGCTGCCACCGCAGCCGGCTGCTAAGGCCAGTCCGACCACGAGAAACGCTGCCAAGGCGACTGCCAATAGTCTTCTCTTACCCATCGCTTGACCCCCTGGACCGAGTTCTCCTTGTTTCTCCCTCGTCCATTCCGGCGCCGCGCATGCCGAGAGAACCTCATGCAAGACGTCTCCGCACCTCGATGGTATGTCCCCTGCTGCCGCTCCTTTCCGCGTCTACCCGTCCTGGTGCCCAAAGGGGAAGCCGCTGTCTACTCAAACCGTCGTCTCGGTCTTTGTGCCAATGTAGCTCTCGATGACGTTCGGGTCGCAAGCCACCGCGTCCGGGGCACCAGAACATATGAGTTCGCCGTCCGCCATCACATAGAGGTGATCGCAAATATCCATGATGAAACCGAGGTTGTGGTCAACGATGAAGAATGTCAAACCGTTGTTTCGCAGCTGGGTAATGTATGTCACCACGTGCTCGAGCAGAGCCGGGTTGACGCCCGCTGCGGGCTCGTCAAGCAGGAGCATCTTGGGCTTCGCCATCAGGGGGCGGGCAAACTCGAGCAGTTTGAGCTCCCCTGCACTCAACTCCTCGACCAAGACGTTTCGCCTGTCGAGCAATCCGACAGAGCTGAGGATCTCGTCGGCCCGTGAAATGTTCCTCCTCTCCTCCGCCGAGAGACGTCCACCGGCCAGCAAGTTCTTCCAGAAACCCGTCGTCCGCTCGGAGGCGAAGACGAGCATGTTCTCGAGCACCGACATCCGAGGAAAGCCTCTGGGGGTCTGAAACGTCCGCACGACTCCCTTCTCCGCAATCTCCCACGGGCGATGGCCCGAGATGTCCGCGCCCTCGAACGAGACACGTCCGGAGGTCAGGGAGAGGGCGCCGCTTATGACGCTGAACAGTGTGGTCTTGCCGGCGCCGTTCGGCCCGATCAAGCCAACGATCGCGTACTCTTCCACCATCAGCGAAACACCGTTGACCGCCTTGACTCCCCCGAAGTGTTTGGACACCTCCCTTGTCTCCAGCATTACGACGACACCCCCTCGCTTGGTCGTGAAGGCACCTCGCGGCGCTGGGAGATTAGCGCGGCTCTCGACGGCGCAGACAGCCTACTCACCACTTCCCACCTGCTGAAGGCCCTGGGCGGGAGCCTCCGCGGGGACCAGAGCCTCGCTTCGTGAGAATCGGGGCCTCTTTTCGGGCAAAACACCCCGGGGTCGCCAGCGCAGGACCGCCATGAGTATCAACCCGATGACCGCCACCCGCGCGGAAGCCACCCGCACCGCCACGGTGCTAGATAAGTCGAACAGCCGGAGTACGTCCTCCGTGAGTATCAGGAGAAAGGCCCCGAGGACCGCACCCCGATTGTTACCAAGACCGCCAACCACGATCACCGTCCAGGCGACGAAGGTGATGCTCGAGGTGAACTGCTGAGGGACGATCACCGTGTTGAACCACACGTAGCAGGCACCGGCGATTCCGGCGACCGCCCCCGCGATCATGGCCGAGCGCAGGTGGTACCTGTACGGCGCCATCCCGGCAGTGGCCGCCAGGTCCTCGTTCTCGCGCAGAGCGTTCAGCGCACGCCCGAATGGCCTCTTCGTCACACGGTTGAGTGCGATGAACACCACCACAAGAATCGCGACCATCACCAGCAGGAGTACAAGCGGGTACAGGTTGGTCTCAAAGGAGGACTTGAAGGGCTGGGCCATCCTGTACATTCCGGCAGTACCGTTCGTCAGCCACCGCTCGTTGGTCAGCACCTCCCGGATCACCTCGGCGAATGCGAAGGTGGTGATCAGGTAGTAGACGTGCTTGAGATGCAGCGAAGCCCGGCCTATCAGATAGGCAACAAGCGTTCCCGCACCCGCCGCTCCGATCACTCCGATCCACAAAGGCAAGCCGAACCCCAGCCTATAGACCTGCATCTGGTCGGGCGGGCCCACAGTAAGGATGGCGTAGGCATAGGCCCCGGCCGCAAAGAAACTCACAACACCGAGGTCCCAGAGACCGTCGACACCCGCTTCGAAATTCAAGGCAAGAGCCACCAGCGCGTAGACCGTAGCCAGGGTCAGAGAACTGATGAGGAACAGAACAAACCCAGGCATCATAGGCTCTCCATGTCACTTTCGACTGGCCTGCCTCGCAAGGCCGGCACAACGCTCTTCAGGCCTTCCGGACGCACAAGGAGCACAATGATGATGATGGCGAACGCGATCGCACTGCGGTAGTGGGAAGGTAAGATCAGAATCCCAAGCTCCATCGACAGACCGATCAAGATGGCGGCGAACATGACGCCATAGGTGCTGCCCAGACCGCCGAGAACCGTTGCGGAAAGGATGATGAGTATCTGCTTCCAACCCAGCTCGAGGTCTATCGATGAAATCATGCCGAGAAAAATGCCCGACATTGCCGCCATGCCGGACGCAATGAACCAGACGTAGAGAGCACGGCGCAGAGGATTGATCCCTCGAATCCGTGCCAGATCGTGGTTGTCGGCGACCGCCCGAATCAACTTTCCCTGCCGGGTCTTGGCGAAGAACAGGTGCAACGAGACCGCGAAGATGACTGCGACCAGAATGATCGTCAATTCGTATGAAGTGATGAGCGGAGTCCCGAACACCCGGATGGCCCGCACGGCGGGAATCTCGTACGCCTGGGTCTGGCTGCCGCTCACGGCTCCGACGATCCCCCAGATGAAGTACGAGAGACCTACGCTCGTGAAGAGGAGGATCAGAGGTCCCTTCGTCTTGATAGGCCTGTAGACAGCCGCGTAAAAGAGCATCCCCAGGGCTCCGGTCATGATCACGGAGATGATCGCCCCCAGTGCGAAGTTGCCGGTTAGTTTGGAGAAGTACAGGGCCAGGTAGGCTCCGAGCAGCAGCATCTGGCCGTGGGCCACGTTGACGAAGTGGTCGGAGTTGAGCGTCATCGAGAAACCGACGGCACCGAGAAGGATGATCGATCCAGTAACGATGCCGAAAACGAAGTTCTCCACGATATCTGCCTAGGGTTTCACGTTCTGGAGGCAGAGAGGCCGAAAGTCCCCATCGCCCCGGGCGGCATCCCTCTGAGCACCCCGAGGGAAGAGCGGAAAAGTAGACGGAGATTTCCTCGCGCACAAACACCGAGCTCCACGGCCCACCCCCTTCTGTCCGCGATACACAAACGGCGTTCTCAGCTGCCAACAGCGTAGAATAGACGGGGCGGGATGTCAAATCGAGTCTTGCGGACGTTGGACCTGAGCCGGATTCCGGAGATGAGCCCCTACTCGCCCGGCTCAACGCCCCTGGATTGACTTCTGAATCGGGCGTCGCATCGCGAGTCGAACCTGCTCGGCGCTGACCACCGTGCCAAAGTAGGCGCCGATGTTGTGCACGGTCGCTTCATGCTCCTCGACGGTCGCCGTCGCGCAGCAGTCATCCACGAGGAAAACCCGGTAGTCGCGGATGCAGGCGTCCCTGGCGGTCGACTCCACGCACACGTTGGTCATGACTCCTGTGAGCACGATGTTCTCGATGCCCCTCGCCCGCAGGGTCAGGTCCAAGTCGGTACCGTAAAACGCGCTATAGCGATGCTTCGTGACGACCCTGTCCTCCGCCGCCGGCGTAACCAGGTAGGAATCCTCCCCCCACTCACCCGCGCGGCACGCTGGAGCCTCCCGTAGATTGGCCTCCGAGCTCCGCTCCATCCAGATGGGGGAATCCGTCCACACGCTGTGCGACGACTTCGTGAAAACAACGGGAATACGACAATCCCTCGCGACCTGCACGAGGTCGAGAATCGCCGGTACGACTCGCTGCATCAAGCTGACGTCGACACCGCGCTTGGCGATGGCCCCTGATTCGTGGCAGAAATCATTCTGCACGTCGACAACCATGAGAACGGCATCGGCAGACCGGATCATGTCCAGAATAGAACCCATGTGTTCACCCCAAGTGTGTGCGTCGAAGCGCTAGCAGGCTGCTGAAAAGTGTCGCTTCGCCACCAGGGCGCGCTGGGCGAGCGCGAGAGAAGGACGCAGGAAGCGGGCGTGGCAGCGCCACGTACGCGACCGAGGACGTCCTATCGCGCCGGCCAGTGCGTTCTGGTGAGCCAAGGCTTCGATTTTCAGCAGCCTCCTAGTAGTACTTTGTTAGACTATTGCAGGACCCCCTCACCCCACGCCGAACATGGTCCGCGGATGGGATCATGTCGGGAAGGAGGGAAAGATGCAGGTGGCCCTGGAGACGGATGCGACCGCGGCCGACGCGCGTGAGCGTCTTATGGCCTTCGTCGCCGAGATGGTGGCGAGCTTCTCCCACGTGCGCCAAAGGGAGAACGCCCTCCTTTATGTGCGCGGTCTGGTCGAGCACGGGGGGCGCAAGAGCCTCTGGCCCACGCTCTTTCGCTTGGGAGAAGACGCGGCCCGCTATGAGAGCCTGCAGCAGTTTTTGGCGGATTCCCCTGGGACCCGGATATGCTCGTGCGCGCCTGCGCCGAGCGAGTGGTGCCCGAGATCGAGGTGAGCGCCTGGGTCATCGACGACACCGGCATCCCGAAAGTCGGCTCGCACTCCCCCGGGGTGAAGCGCCAGTACTCGGGCACGCTGGGCAAGGTAGACAGCTGCCAGATCACGGTGAGCCTGCATGCGGCTGGTTCTCGGGGCACGGCTCCTTTGGGCTGGGCCCTTTACCTGCCGGAGGAGTGGTGTGGGGACGGGCCCCGGCGGGAGAAGGCCAAGATACCGGAGGGGGTCACCTTTAAGACCAAACCGCAGCTCGCCACGGCCTTGGCAGCGCAGGCGGCGGATTGGGAGATCCCCCGGGCCCCCATCCTGGCCGACCAAGCCTACGGGGACGACACGGCTTTCCGTACGGGCTTGCACGATCTCAAGCTCACCTATCTGGTGGCCGTCTCGCCCCAGCTCGGGGTGTTCGAACCGGGGACCGGCTTTAACAGGCTGCTGAAAAAGTCCCCCGCCTAGCCCTCCGATTGCCTCAACTTCCTATCTTTTTGCGCCCCTTTTTGGTAGTGTTTACCCTGCAAACTGGCATAAAGCGAGGGGGTTGGGATGCGGGGAGAAGAGGCAAGGCAGCCGTCGTTTGTATTCTTGGGTCCCTTGGAGGAGCGCATCCCCAAAGATCACCCCTTGCGGGCCATCCGCAAGATGACCGATAAGGCGCTTTGCGGTCTCTCCCCCCTCTTTGACAAGATCTACTGTGAAGCCGGCCGCCCCTCCATCCCGCCCGAGTACCTTCTGCGAGCCCTGCTTATTCAGGTGCTCTACGCCATCCCTTCGGAGCGCAAGCTCTGCGAACACCTCGAGTATCACCTGCTCTTTCGCTGGTTTGTGGGCCTCGATCTAAACGAGCCCGTCTGGCATCCCACCACCTTCACCCAAAACCGGGAGCGCCTGCTTGAGGGCGAGGTGGCCGAGGCCTTCTTCCTGGAGGTGAGGAAGCAGGCCCAGGCGGGGGAAACTCCTTTCCCGGGAGCACTTCAGCCTGGACGGCACCTTGGTGGAAGCGGCGGCCTCCCTCAAGAGCTTCCGGCCCAAACAGGAATTGGCCGAGGGCCAGGAGGGCGGCCGGGGGCCAGGCAAAGATGACCCGGGTGCAGGGGAGGACCCGAGCCCCGCCGAGCCAGTCTCGGAAAGCGCAGGCCGCGACCGCAACCCGAGTGTGGATTTCCACGGCGAGCGGCGCCGGAATGACACCCACGCTTCCACCACCGATCCGGAAGCTCTTCTTGCCAAACACTCTCCCGGAGAAGCGGCCCGGCTCGCTTATGCCGGCCATCTCCTCACCGAGAACCGCCACGGTCTCATCGTCCAGGCCGATCTCTCCCGGGCCACCGGTACCGCCGAGCGGGAGATGGGTCTTGAGCTGGTGAAGGAGGAGCGCAAAAAGACCAAGGGCCGGTTCACTGTCGCAGCCGACAAGAACTACGACACCAAGGACTTCGTGGGCGAACTACGGACTAACGTTGTTACCCCGCATGTGGCTCGCAAAGAGAAGTACTCGGCCATCGATGGCCGCACGACACGGTGGGAGGGATACGCCCTCAGCCAGAAGAAGCGCAAGCTGGTGGAGGAGGCCTTCGGCTGGATGAAGACAGTCGGACTGCTTCACAAGCTCCGGCACCGCGGGCGGGCCAAGGCCCGATGGATCTTCCAGTTCACGGCCGCCGCCTACAACCTGGTGAGAATGAGATCGCTGCTTCCGGAGTGCATCGCCAGATAGGGAAAAAGGGGCGGGGAATCGGCCTCTCCAGGGGGCATAATCCCGGTCTTCGCCCGGGCAATCCGAGAACCGACCGTTCGTGGGTCAAGCAGCCGAGCAACGGAGCACATCGGAGGGGCTCCAACCGGGGTATTTCAGCGGCCTGTTAAAGCTCCTGCGAAGAGCGCCCGACCCGGCCGGCCGGTCGTCCGCCACCGGCCCGACCGCAAGCCCGTCTCGGTGAGCGCGCTCGCCCGGGAGCTTAACCCTGGGGCCTGGCAGACGCTCCCCTACCGGACGACCAAAGCGGGGGAGGAGGTGGTAAGCCGCTTCGCTTTTGTCCGGGTCTGGGCCGCGAACGCCGTAGAGCGCAGAGGAGAGGAGCCCCGCACCGAGTGGCTCATCATCGAGTGGCCCCAAGACACGGAGGCTCCCACCGACTACTGGCTCTCCAACCTGCCGGAAGACAGCGAGTCCGAGCATCTCGCCCGGCTCGCCCG
Organism: Thermoleophilia bacterium; assembly: GCA_027493445.1. Taxonomy (GTDB): domain Bacteria; phylum Actinomycetota; class Thermoleophilia; order RBG-16-64-13; family RBG-16-64-13; genus JAMDDA01. The sequence goes on from JAOSKU010000001.1 coordinate 1,639,529, forward strand.
CCTGCGCTGGACTATCGAACTCGACTACCGGCAGCTCAAAGGCGAGCTCGGTCTGGATCACTACGAGGGTCGAAGCTATCCGGGCTTCCATCATCACTGCGCTCTGGTGACCTGCGCCCATGCCTTCCTCACGCTCGAACGGCTCTCCCCAAAAGTCCGGCGGCCGGACTGACACTGCCCCAGGCGGTGCTGATCCTGCAGCCCGCCTTGCGGTGTTGGCACGGCCGCTGCCAGACCTGTAACCAGACCGTCGACCTCAACCAGCTGGTGCTGTTCCATCGGCTGGAGTAACAAAGTACTACTAGGTCATCCTCTCGTCCGCCTCGTTGACGATTGCCTCCATCTCCTCGATCACCTCGGCCGGGAGCCTGTCTCCCTTCCGTTCCTCGATAACGCGCAAGGCGCCTTCCCGCACTCGGTCCTCGAAAGTGCGGGCTCCCTGGGCCGACCAGATCTCGCGGCTTTGGCGGTTGAAGGCGGAGGGGACGACCTGCTCTGTGCGAAAGTATTCGAGCGTATGCGGTTCACCGACGTAGCTCCCTTCGTGACCCACCTCCCGGATCACTGATGCGGCCAAAGCTTCATCCGAGACTTCTACTCCCCGCTGAAGACGGGATATGATCGACCAGTACTGGTCGTCCATGGCCAGCTGCAGCGGGCTCGAAGTGTTGCCCGCCTCGAGCTTTCCCGCACTCATGCTTATGGCTGGGGAGTTGAGAGCAGCCAGCATGCAGTTGACCAGCCGCTCCGCTTGCGATTGGCCGTCAACGACCATCGAATCCGCGGCGAAACCATTCAGATTCAACGGCACGTGCACGTGTCTGTCGATGATCTGGGCAAGCGCGACGCTGTAGATGGCCCCCTCCGTGCTGCCTTGCTTGCCCATCCCGGTCAACATGTCCATGACCATCATCTTCGGCGTGAAGAATATCGGCGCCCCGGGATTGGCCAACTGTGAGATCGTCAGGCCGGCCAGCATCTCGGCAAGGGTGACGACGAGGGTTCCGCTGATCGTGACCGGGCAGCTCGCTCCGGCCATGCCAATTGAGGTCACGCTGGTTGGCGCCCCGGCCCGGCCCGCCCTCATCATGATGTTGAGATCCTCCTCCTTGAACTGGAGGGGCGTGAAGCAGGTGGAGCTGACGGCGACAAGCGGACGACGTCTCAGCGCGTCCTTTCCCCGGCGATGATCTCGGCCAACCGCAGGATGTAGTCGAGGGCCTCGGTCGTGTACGGCTGGACGTAGAGCGGCTTGCGGCAGTGACGCGAGACCTGGTACGCGATGTGGACCTCTCTAGTCCGTAGAGGAGCATCAGCCGGGAAGGGAGACGCGATGATGTCAATGTTGGGAAGGCCATCCACCAGTACGGCCCACTCGGCAACGTCGGCCTTCGTCGCTTTTCGCCACTCCCCTGAGCGCAGATCCAGGTAGCCTTCAGTTCCGGTCGCCGTGGCCGCGTAGCTCCGGCCACTCCCCGGCCACACATCGAACTCCGACTCTCTCCCCGCCATCAGATACTGTCGAGGCGCGGACTCGGTTGCCCTAGTCACCAATCCCGCATCGAGGAAAACCTTCTGCCCTTCGACGCAAGCCCCATTGTCGCGAAACAGCTCCAGCGCCACCTGATTGCGGACGACGACACCAATCGTCGCCAGCAACTCCAGGGCGCTTTCGTAGATTCGCTCCTCTTCCTCCCTGTCGAGGAAGGTTAGGCTGGGCGTAGTCATCCCTCAGATCCTTTCCTTCGCTCCGCGGGCGGCCTCTTTGCACACGAGCACGCCTTCCGCCGCGTTGCTCCCGTAGCCGTCGGCTCCAATCTCGTCCGCGAAGCCCGCGGAGACACAGGCGCCGCCCACCACCACTGTTGTGCTCTCACGCCTGCCGCTGGCCCCCAAGGAGTCGACGACGACGCGCATCTGCGGCATGGTCGTTGTGAGAAGCGCGGACATACAGAGGATTGTCGATTCGTTGTTCCGGAGTGCGTCCACGAACCGTTCCGCCGGAACGTTGACGCCCAGATCGGTGACGTCGAAGCCCCCACTCTCCAGCATCAGCTTCACCAGGTTCTTGCCGATATCGTGCAGGTCCCCTAGGACGGTCCCTATGATCACCGGCGGAAAGCCGTCCTTCCGTTCCTGCTTGAGAAGCGGGCGGAGGATATCCTGTCCGGCGTGCACGGCCCTCGCCGAGGCGATCACTTCAGGGATGAACATCTCGCCGCTGATCCACGCATCGCCCACTTCGGTCATGGCTCGCACCATGGTGGCAATGATCTCTTCCACATCCATCTCGTCGGCCACCGCGGCGTTGACGCTCGCGTTCACGAGGTCGACTTTGCCTTTGACCACGGACTCGCGGATAGCTTCATCATGTGAATCCCATGCGTTCATGTTTGTCCTTCCAGTCGACGTTCATGCCTGTCCTTTCAATCGATCAAGCCGCATCTCCTCAACCCTTCGCGGACCAGACTCTCTACAGCCCTTGTCTTGTAGGGGGCACTCGGACGGTCTCCAAGTGAACCCGCCACGGCGGCGGCTGCGCACCCCACGGTGCCGCGCACGAGCTCATTCCCCCTTTCAGTCAGAATCTCCTTCTCGGCGCCATCTACCAGAACCGGGACCAAACCCACTGCACCCAGGACCATCCGCGCCCGCACCGGGCGCTCCGCCTCAAATGCAACCAGCAGCGCCAGATTCATCCGGGAGACGGCTAGGGCGTTTCTCCGACCGAGCCGGACGAATACACTCCTGAAAGCGGCTTCACGAGGAATGGGCACCAGAACCCGGTCGATGAGGTTCTGACGCTCTACACAGGTGGCCTGCCGGTAAGTCAGGTACTTGTCGATGGAGAGCGTCCGCCGCGAATCGCGGCTCAGCAGACTCACGCGGGCCTCGTGCGCGAGCAGAGGGGCGAAGGTATCCCCCGCAGGCGACGCCGTCCCGAGGTTGCCTCCCAGAGTGCCCCGGTTTCGTACCTGCGGGGAGCCCACGAGCGAGGCGGCCTCCGCGAGCGCCGGAGCCAGCTCACGCACCAGCGGGTCGCCGGCAAGGGTGGTGAACGTGACTCCCGCGCCGATCTCCAGGTCACCGCCGTCCACCCGTATTTCGCGCAGTCCTTCTAGAGCTTCGATGCCTACCAGGACCCGGGCCGCCAACCTGCCCTCCCTCAAGCCCACCACGACATCTGTGCCGCCCGCGAGTAGCTGAGCCTTGCTGCCATGCCGATCCAGGAGGGAGAGAGCCTCATCGATGCTCGTCGCGCGCGTGTACACGAGGTCGTCCATCAGGCCGTCCCCACCTGCCGTTGCCATTCGCGCATCGCCCGGCCGACCCTCTCGACGACCTCCTCCGGCGGTTGCGCCCTAACTGAAAACGTGCGTCCGCTGGGCTTGGTTGCGTCGATGATCATGGTTGCGCCGCTGATCTCGGTCTCCAGCGAAGGATCGAGAACCTGCGCTTGAACGTTGCGAATGATGCCTACGTCGCGGTCCGCCTGGACCCGGGTAGCGACGGCCCACATTACTTGTCGCAGGTCGCCCGGATCGATGTCTTCGTCCACAACGATCACGTGTTTGAAGAAGTTGCTCAGGCTCATGGCGTGCATCGCCACCCGGGCGGGCTCACCTTCGGTTGCCTTCTCCATGCTGATCACGAGCTGCAACGGAACGCCCGCGTCGACCCAGCTGATGTCCTTCACCCGGGGAAAAACGCTCTTCAGGCTCGAGAAGACGCTCGCCTGGATAGGGTAGTGAGCGAAGAGGTTATCGCGGTGAGATCCGAAAACGCATAGCATGGTCGCCTCGCGTCGTGCCGTCACCGCCTTGGCTTCGAGCACCCAAGCCAGCCTCTGGGGCCCCTCATAACCGGTGAACTCACCGAAGGGACCTTCGATGCACCGCCGGTCGGGCAGGATCTCGGCCTCGATGACGACCTCCGCATCGGCCGGGACGAGGAGCTCGTCGCCGAAGGACTCGCTGGCGGTCACCCGCACCGGCTCGCCCATGATTCCTCCTGCCACCTCGTACTCGTCCCTGTCGAGCTTCGTGAGGGCGGCGGCCGTCAGGTAGAAGCCGGGGTGATGCCCCAGCACCAGCGCCACCGGCAGCCCGGCACCAACTCCTTCTGCCGCCCGGTGAAGCGACCACAAGTGCCGGGGAGACATCCATATGCCTAGGTGAGTCTCGTCGAGGTACATGGCCCGATTCCAGGAGAGGTTGTACCTACCAGTCTCCCGATCCTTGGCCACCACCGCCGGGGTCAGGTAGGGAGCGCCGTCCATCTCGTTGAGTCGCGGGATCGGGAGCCTGCGCAGATCGACATCGTCTCCGTGCCAGATCGTCTCCTTTGTGGGGGCTGCCGAAGCGGCGACCTTCTCGACCGGGCGGGCCCTGGTCTCGCGCTCGGCATAGAGGCTCATAATCGACTTCCGGTCAAAGCGTCCCGCCTCGAGGGCGACACCGATCTTCTTCTCCGTTGCGAAGGTGTTCATGAGCAACGCGTATTCGCTGGGCTCCCCGCGCAGGTTCTTGGCGTTGGTAAAGCGGACAGCCGCGAAAGATCCGTTACGCTCCAGGCCCTCCATCCAGGCCGACGCCTCGAAGGCCGCGGGATCGATCTGCCGGTCGAGGTCGTAGTACTCCGCCCCGTCGGCCCGGATCTTGTCGATCCACTGCGTCAGGTTGCGGGCCATATCAAGTTCCCCTCGGAGGTGAGGGTTGGTGCAAGAGGGACCTCAGATCGACCCCTGAAGCACCGGCAACACGGCTCAGGGTATCTCTACCGCCGCTTGCCCCGAGCCGGGATGCGTACTCGCTCGGCTCGAGGAATGCATCGCAGCCGGGGCAGTGCAAAGGCAAGCTTTCCGCCACGAGGTGTCGGTCGACGTAGAAGTACTTTCCGCAACGGGGACAGTTCAGATCGGCCAGATTCATCGAAAGCCGCCCTCCTCTCGCTCGGCCAGCGCCGCGCTCACTCTCTCGAGGCTGAGTGGAAGCTGGCGGACATCGATCTGGGCGGCCCGCGACACCGCGTTCGCGATCGCAGCCGCTGTCGGAATGGTCGCCGGCTCGCCTATGCCCTTCGCGCCGTAAGGACCCGTGCTATCTGCCGCACCGATGATGACCAGGGTAACGTCACAGACATCGACGGCGGTGGGCAGCAAATACCTGTCGAAGTTGTCATTGACTACTCTTCCGCCCTGGAGCTCGATCTCTTCGAGTAACGCGTAGCCGATGCCCATGGCACAGCCACCCTCCACCTGTCCCCTCAGCAGGAGAGGGTTAACAACCGTGCCCACATCCAGCAGGCTCACAATCCTTTCGACGCCGACCTTGCCCGTATAGTGATCGACGGAGACTTTCGCAAGCTGGACTCCGAAGGTGTAGGCGCCATAGGGAGCCCCTTGCCCGGTTGCCGGGTCGAGGCTGGTGGTTGGAGGGTCGAACGTTCCCGTGACCTCGAGCGGCCTCTCCTGATCACCGAGCTCTTCGTACAGCTCTGCGAGCCCGAACTCGAAATTGTCGGACCGCAGGACAGGGCGACCCGCGGAGAGCTCGAGCGACAGCGCTGCCCGATCGGTCCCCAGCACGGCCGCCGCCCTTTGGGCAAGCTCCTCGCCGAAAGAACGAGCGGCCGAGACCACTGCGTTGCCCACGACGTATGTCACCCGTGTCCCCGAGGAAGAGCCCGAATCCGGAGTCAGGGAGGTGTCTGCGGAGAGCACCTCTACGTGAGAGACCTCGAGACCGAGTGCCTCGGCGGCAAGTTGGCCCAGCGCGAGATTGGACCCCTGGCCCACGTCGGGCGAGCCAATGGCGAGTTGAATCCGGCCGCCTTCCAAGAGTCTCACCACCGCCGTTCCTCGATTCGGCATGGCGGTGAGGCCATTGCCGTAGTGGAAGCAGGCCACTCCCCAACCCGTGTGGCTTGTATCTTCCTGGCTCCCCGTCCACTCCTCCGCCGGGATCAACTCCCGGGCCTTGTTCAGAGCCTCGCCAAGCCCCACCGGCGATTCCAGCACCTGACCGGTTGCCGTACGGTCACCGGTCTGGAGCGCGTTCATGATGCGGATATCGATGGGGTCGAGCCCCAGGGCGTCGGCCAGGCGATCCATCTGCCGCTCGCAGGCGAACGTGACCTGCGGCACTCCAAAACCCCTCATCGCTCCCGACAGCGGGTTGTTGGTGTAGTAGCCCCAGCCCTCGAGCAGAACGTTCTCCACCCGGTACGGGCCGGCTCCGTGGATGACGATGCGCTGCATCACCGGCACCGTGTAGTCGAGGTAGGCCCCAGCGTCGGCATAGGCTTCCATCTTCACACCCAGAAGCCGACCCCTCCGGTCGGCGCAGTGGGTCATGTGGAAGACCACCGGGTGCCGTTTGGTTGACACCTGCAGGCTCTCTTCCCGGCTCATCTCCAGAAGAACGGGTCTCCCGGTCCTCTCGCACAGCAAGGCAGCCATGCAAAGCTGGGGCAGATCCGGTTTTCCCCCGAAGTTGCCACCAATCGTCGGAGCGGTGACCCTGATCCGCTCCTTCGGCCAGCCGAGGACCCGGGCAATCTCCCGCTGGTCGAGGTGCACATTCTTGGAGGAGCTCCAAACCCTCATGCCCCCGACCTCGGGCTCCGCCAGCACTGACTCTGTCTCAATATACGCATGGTCGACGGGCGGCGTACGGTACACTCCGGTCAGCACCACGTCGGCCTCACGGGCGGCTCGCTCGAAGTCGCCTCTCGTAACCCGGCCTTGCCAGGCCACATTGCCTTCTGGCCCCAGCCGAGGGGCCTCCGGCGCCATAGACTCCTCGACGCTATGAACCGCCGGAAGCGGCTCGTACTCCACCCGCACACTCCTTGCCGCCTCCATTGCAACCGCGCGCGTCTCAGCAGCCACCACCGCCACCGCCTCGCCCATGAATCGGGTGTCCGTCTCAGCCATCACCGGCTGGTGTTTCTTTCCGGTCATCCCGATCAGGTTCTCCCCCGGGATGTCGGAAGCGATCAGCACCGCCGCCGCGCCGGGCAGGGCCAAGGCCTCGCTCGCCGAGACAGCTGTGATCAAAGCGCGGGAATGAGGACTCCGCGCCACTCGGGCGAAGAGCATCCCCTCTTTTCGGCAGTCTCCGGAGTACCGAGCCTCCCCGGTGACGATGGCGGGCGTGCCTGCCCGCACAAAACACCTCCTGCCGACGCAGCGCGAGTCAGCCATCCGCGCTCTCCGTCGACCGAAGAGTTCTGATTCTTTCGGCGGCTAGGGCCACCGCCTCAATCACAGTCGCGTAGCCGGTGCAGCGACAGAGATTGCCCGAAAGCGCGGCCCTGATCGCCTCGACCGACGGGTCCGGCTCGGAATCGAGAAAGGCCTTGGCCGACATGATCATGCCGGAGGTGCAGTATCCGCATTGCACCGCCCCCGCTTCTAGAAAAGACTGCTGAACCGGGTCAAGCGCCTCCCGCCCGCCCAACCCCTCGATCGTGGTTACTGTTCGGCCGTCGACCGAGCAGCTGAGTACGAGGCAGGAGTAAATCGCCTCACCGTCAAGCAGGACGGTGCAGGCACCGCACTCGCCCTTGCCGCATCCGATCTTGGTGCCGAGCAAACCCAAGTGGTCGCGAAGCAGCTCTGCGAGGGTAGTCTCAACAGGGACTTCCAGCCGCACCTGCTGTCCGTTAACGATCAGCCTCACCCGATAGAGCACGCCGGGACAGCCTCCCCCAGGAGAGTAGAAGGAACACCTGCTCAGGAAAGCTCAAGCCTGATTCGGCACTCTGGACAAATACTTCGTTTTGGTCCAGACTGTTTGCTATAGGTTGACAACGTTCGCCTTGTGCAGCAGCATACCGCCGCGGATGCGAGCAGTCAACACCGCAGACCCGCCTACGCCGAGTCCGGAATGCGGGTCGGACTGATGCCGTCCAACTGGATAGGACTTCTAACAGCGATGGTCAGCCCGTGCTAGCGCCTGGAGGGATCGGGGGCCTGGACAGACGAACAGGTGACGCACCAAGCGGAGGGGGAAACGGTGAGTGAAGCACGCGGATTCGAGTACAGATGGCGCGACCCGTTGAGCACGCCTCAGGCCATGGGCGCGCCTCCGCCAGTGTACATCTGCACGACGGAGGGCAGCATGATCATCGAGCGGAATGTGCCGGTGATCCTCCGTGACGGGGTCCGGCTCTTCGCCGACCTGTTCCGTCCGGCAGACGAGATTCCAGCCCCGCCGATCATCGCATGGACTCCCTACGGCAAGCACGACAGCGGCGCCGCCTACTATCCCCCAACCGCGGACGTACCGCTCGAGGGGATCTCCCCGTACGCGACCTTCGAAGGCCCCGACCCGGGCTACTGGGTCCCGCGGGGCTACGCCGTCATCCACATCGACATCCGAGGTACCTGGCACTCGCAGGGCGACGCCACCTTCGTGTCTCCCGAGGAAGCCGAGGACTTCTACGATGTGATCGAATGGGCCGGGACGCAGCCCTGGAGCAACAGCCGGGTCGGCTTATCGGGAGTATCTTATCTGGCGCTGTCGCAGTTTCGGGTCGCTCAGCTGCAGCCCCCACACCTGGCAGCCATCAATCCCTGGGAGGGGTGGACCGACACGTATCGGGAAGTCGCTTTTCACGGTGGCATACCCGATACCTGGTTCTGGGCGAAAGTCCTCGTGGACAGGTGGGGCACGAGCAGCACTCGTATCGAAGACATTCGGACGGAGACGAGGGAGCACCCCTTCTTCGATGCTTTCTGGGCCTCCAAGACGGTTGACTTCTCCCGAGTGAAAGTGCCGGCTTTTTGTGGTAGCAGGCTGGGCCGATCAGGGGATGCATCTGCGAGGCACGCTCGAGGGCTATAAGCGGATCGCGTCCGAGCAGAAGTGGCTGGAGATCCATGGTCAGAAGAAGTGGGCCTACTACTATGAGTCCAGCAGCGTCAAACGTCTGCAAGAGTTCTTTGACTACTTCCTGAGGGGCGACTCGTCGCCGCTGACCAGGCGCCCTCGGGTCAGGGTGGAGATCCGTGAAAAGTACCTCATCGGCGAGGTCCAGAACGAAGACGAGTGGCCCCCCGCACGAACGCGGTACACGAAACTCTACCTCGACGCCGAATCCGGGGCAATGCGGGAGAGCGCCCCGCTCGGCGAGTCGCAATGCAGCTACAGCTCGCTCGGCAGTGGCCCAGGCCTCCACCGCGCCGTGTTCGAGATCATCTTCGAGCAACCGACTAGGCTCGTAGGACACTCGGCTCTCAAGATCTTCATGTCGACCGACGGCGCCGACGACATGGATGTCTTTGTCGGCCTCTACAAGTTCGATGCCGCCGGTGGATTCGTTCCCTTCGCTTACTACAACTTCTTCGACGACGGGCCCATTGCCCTCGGCTGGCTGCGGGCCTCTCATCGGGAGCTTGATGAGGAACGCTCGACGGAATTCCAGCCGGTCCACAAACACGGACGCGAGCTGAAGGTATGGGAGGGTGAGGTGGTGCCGCTACAAATCGAGATCTGGCCCTCAGGCACCAGCTTCCAGACGGGAGAGCGTCTGCGTCTTATCGTCCAAGGCACAGATATCCAGAAGTATTCCAAGAAGACTTCCCGGATATACGCTCGTCACGAGGATGTCGTGAACGGGGGCACGCACACCGTGCACACCGGCGGACGCTACCAGTCGTATCTCGTGGTGCCCGTCATCGAGTAGCGGAGGCTTGAGCGTGCCCGTTTAGGAAAGTGGCTCCCGATCGGGCACAAGGCCGTCACACCGATCGGGGACGCGATCCACCTCGGCCGACGTCCACCTGATCCATCCCGACTCGAGTGGAGGGGTTGGAGGGCCGGCGCCTTTTCGTGGACGCCCGGACAAGACCTATTCGCCGGTCGACTGCCTGAGTTTGGCCAACGTGCGCCGACTGGGATTCGAGGTAGCCGTGGCCCGGCATCCCCCAGCGTGAACCACCCCGGGTTCACCGGAGACTCAGTTGCTTGAGTCCCTCGTCCTCGTCGTGTTGGCTCGAAGGACCGTGTGACTGTCGTATACCTAATCAGGGACGACGGCCAAACTGGGGTGAGTTGGGCGCTGATGGATACCCCCTGTTCCAGATATTACCGAGCTGCTTCATGCTCGTGGTGAACAACCTTCTCTTCCTAAACATCTCCTACGACTTCCTGTTTTTGCGGCGCTTTGGTTTTCCTTACTCCCGCGGCAACAAGCTGGACGAGCACGGCATCAACTGGGCGCGTATGGAGCCAGGTCTAGAACGACATACTCTGCCCCTTATTGATGAGAAGTACCGCAAGGGCGGGACAGCGCTGTGGCAACCAATGATTCCCTGGGGTTCTTTCAGCGTTGCGGACGATACGGTGTTGGGTGTCTACCAGACTAGTCTTGTTCGCGCGAACTGCATGGACTTCGCAGGCTGTGCCGGACGGAGCCCGATCAAGGTGGGAGGCGGGGAAACAAATCATGCTGGATACTCACCGGCTGACCATGGACTGCTTGCGCAAGACCAAGGCAAAGTACTACTGACTCTGCATAACGGTGGCGTTTCGGTGATCGCACACCGACATTTTGCCGACATCGGGGGCGGAGACGCTCGGTGCCGCGGCATTCATCGCCATGTATCTCCAGGCACCTCGATGCCCTCATGGCTAGGGACAAGCCTGGGAAGACGGTGATCCGTCATGTACCGCGATGTACCCTCATGACACGCCGTTTTCAGCCTCCACACAGCTTGAAAACCGGCACGGCCGTGAGGTCGTCGCGGGTTCGAATCCCGCCCCCTCCGCCTTTTGCAGGGAGAGATCCGGTGTCGAACCAGGCCGACACGGTCGGGCTCCGGCACTGGGCTCGTGGCGGCTTAGCACCCAGGAGTCATTCCGATATTATCGGAAAGAACACCGCACTCGGCTCCCTCGACCCGGCTGGAGGATGCACATGGACTCGGCTGATCAGTGGCCTCAGCTTTCCCCCGAAGAGAAGCTCGCCCACCGCTGGGCCTCTTTCGTGGAGGCGCCCGTGGAGTTTGTCAGTCCCCGGGCCGAGGCGACGTACCGCGCTCGAGCGACGCGCCTGAGGAAGGCGATCCTCTTGGAGGGGACCCCGGACCGGGTTCCGGTCTGCGCGCTGACCCACTTCTTCCCCGGTCGCACCAAAGGCCTGACGCCCTACGATGCCATGTACGATTACGAACGGGCCGCCGACGCCTGGTTGCACTCGAATCTCGATCTGCAACCGGATTCGATCATGGGCCCGCTGTTCGCCGCGATCCCCGGCCGGGCCTACGACATCCTCGACGTGCGGATCCTCAACTGGCCTGGGCACGGCGTGCCCATGGACGTCGGATTCCAGTACAACGAGGCCGAGTGGATGCGCGCCGACGAGTACGATCTGCTCATCGACGACCCCACCGATTTCCTGCTGCACGTCTACCTTCCGCGAGTCGCTACAGGGCTGGAGGGGTTCGCCAATCTGGTGGCCCCGATGGACATGATCGAGATCGTCACCGCTCCGACCTATTGGATGCGCTGGGCCAGCCCCGAGGTGCAGACCAGCCTGGAGAAGCTGGTGGCTGCCGGGCGCGAGTGCGGGGCTTGGGGGGCGGCGATGTTCCCCATGCTGGGCCGGCTGGTCGCCGAGGGGCTGCCGGGACCAGTGGGGGCCATGTCCAAGGCGCCGTTCGACATCATCGGAGACACGCTGCGCGGCACGCGCGGCATCCTCCTCGACATGTTCAACCAGCCGGATGCGCTGCTCGAAGCCTGCGACAGGCTGGCCCGCGTCGCCATCAAGTGGGTGACCCGGCAGGCCACGCCTCAGAGCCCTCCCATGGTCTTCATCCCGCTGCACAAAGGGGCCGACGGCTTCATGAGCGAGGAGCAGTATCGGAAGTTCTACTGGCCGAGCCTCCGCACAGTGATCCTGGGGCTCATCGAGGATGGCTTCACCCCCTACCTCTTCGCGGAGGGTTCCTACAACACGCGGCTCGAGACCATACGCGACATCCCCCCGGGTCGGGCCGTCTGGCAGTTCGACCGCACCGATATGCGTCGCGCCAAGCAGTCCCTGGAGGGGGTGGCCTGCATCCAGGGCAATGTTCCCTCCTCGCTCCTCAACCTGGGCACCCCCGAGGACGTGGAGGCGTACTGCCGCGACCTAATCGAAACGGTGGGACCCGGCGGCGGCTTCATCCTCGACGGAGGCGCGGTGATCGACGAGGCCAAGGAAGAGAACGTGCGGGCCATGATCCGCGCGGCCAAGGAGTACGGCGCGTACTGGGAACGGAAGCCCTCCCGGGGGTCGCAGAACGGATCGGCGCTCATGGTACCGGGCGAAGAGCCTCCAGCACCACCTTCGGATCTACTGGGGCCCAGAGCTGAACCTGCAGGAGGGCATCCGGCAGAAAGATGATGATTGTGTCCGCCCGATTGGGAGGTTTTTCATCCAGCGTTACGCCATAGACCGTGGCTGCAGCCCCGGCCAGGGTCATCGCGCGCCGTTCCCAATCTCCCGAGGCCACCCGTCGTTCCGCATCCGCACGGGAGTCCTCGACTACGCGCCCGCGCAGGGGCCGGATCGCCACCTGGATGTTCTCGTTGTCACCCGTACCATCGGGCCGGTCGTAGATCAGGGAAACAAACTCATCGGGAGGCTCGGCACCCGGCCCCAGATCGGGGTTGTCTTCCCAGCTCACATGCTCCGCCCTCACGAGCCGCCACTCGCCCACTTGCGCTCCCAGCCAGTAGTGCCCCCAGTCTGCGTGCTCGCTTCGGGGATTATCGGTGGAGAGCTCGTAGGTGACCCCCTGCCGCCAGTATTGCTCTGGCCGTTCCAGGCTGAAGTCCGAGTCCGAGAAGGAGGCCACCTTCTCGAATGTGTAGGCCAGGGAACGGGTGAACTCGACGCGCAGGCCTTCTGGAAGATCCCCGCCTGAGCCCGTCACGCCTTCCCCGTGGCTCTCGACACGGACAGGCAGGTACTCCGGGCCGAGCAGCGTGGTCCCCGTGATCGTATTGTTCTCCAGGGACACCTTCCAGATCAGTCGGGTCCCGCCGTCCTCCAGATGATCCACTCGAAGATCAGAAGCCGGGGCTTCGCCCTCCGTCCCGAGTAGGGTGCTCAGTAGATCAGCGTATCCCTGCCCGGGAGGGATTGCATACCCGGCCCAGAGGGGCAGAGGGAGGCCGGCCCGGGGGGCTAGGGCCACGTAGCGGCCGAAGGACACAAGGCCGGTGGTCATCGTGCCTGGGCCGTCGGCGAGGGTGGTCCGCTCCCGGCCGTTCACCACGGTGACCTCCCGGGCGCCGTCGGACCGCGTGACCGTGAGGCGCGCCCGCCCGCCGGCCGGGTCCAGGAGCTCTTCGGCCTGCCTGACCTCGGGCCCGCTGTCCTTGTCGGCGGGTTCGGTGCTGCCGTCCAGGATGCGCCCCTCCGTGGTCTCGACGATGGTCACGCGTACCGAACCCAGCCCCTCGACGGCGGCCACGCTCGCCGCCCAGATGTCGGCGAAAGAGTCGGTCGATCCGGCGGGTATGGTGCTGCCGGGGGCTGTGGAGGCAGGACCGGCAGGCGGGGTTGTCTCCGTAGTGCCGCCGCATCCGACGAGGAATGCGACTGCCAACGCAAGCGAGAGCCACAACGCGAGATATGCGCCGGATCTGACCAAGTCGCCGGACGAACGAGATGCACGAACGTGACAAGTGACGGTGGCGGCGGACGGACGAGCCATAGCCTCAATCTCCCTCAATCGCCTTGCGTAGATCGTACAACGCCTGGACCACTTCGCCCCTTCGGGCGAAGGAGTTGGGATCCCACCCCGGCCCGAAGCCGGTGAGGTTCTGGAGCAGTCCGCTGTGCTCGGCGATGCGCAGGTTGGCCGCGTGCACCTCGGGCGCGCCCGTCACCGAGCCCAGGTAGCCTGCGGGCGGGTTGCTGAGAGCGCTTGGGGCAAATCTCCCCGCCGCCCGCACAAGAACCGTTACCAGCTGAGCGCGGGTCAACTGGTCCCAAGGCCCGAAGCTGCTGGGTGAGTAGCCCTTGAGGAGATCGGCTCGGGTGGCGGCGGCCACGTACGCGTGGGGGTAGAGGTCGATGATCGAATCCGGTCCGAGATCCTCAAACGAAGACGACATTCCCTCCTCGACGGGGAGCCCGAAGGCGTTCACCAGGATCTTCGCGAGCTGTGCCCGACGAAGCGGATAGGTAGGATGAAAGGTGCGAAAAGCTCCGGTCTCATAGCCGGCCACAAAGCCGCGAGCGGAGAAGTCGAGGATGGCCTCACCGTACGCGCGATCAGGCTGGACATCCAGATAGTGGTCGTAGGGCTCGGCGTCATCTCGCTCGGCCAGCCACAGAGTGGCCGTCACCGCATCGACGGTGTGCATGATAAGCACGCGGCCCTGGTCGACGATGGGCCGCCCGACGCCCACCCCCTCGGCCAACTTGGTCACCCGGCCGCCGACATCCTCATAGAGGAAGATCTTGCCGAGATACCCTTGGCCCGTCGGCTGTGCGGAGAGGTCCTGCCAGGCAACCATCCTATCGGCCACGCTTAGGCTGAGAGGCTGGGCCTGGAGGTTCGCAAGACTCCGGACCGAGTCTGTGGACAGATTCCGGGCCAGGAGCTCGAAATGGCTCGCGTCGTAGGAGACCAGGGTCACGAGCAGATCTCCTGAGAGGGTGGCGATGATCCTGGAATTCGGGCCACGCACCCGCGACACAAGCTGCGTGACGCCCGAAGAGAGATCGTGCATGAACAGGGACGACTCGTATGCTTCCGGACCTATCCACTCCCCGGTGACCCAGATGACCCGGCCGGCGGCCACCTGAGGGTGAAGCGACACGGACCAGGGAAGGTCGCGGGCCAACTCCTCGGTCGCGCCGGTGGCGCGATTGTAGTGGAGGACGCGTCTGCTGCCCCCGTCCCAGGTCTGCCATACGACATCGTCGCCGTCGATGCTTGCCGAGTCGTGAGACTCCACGGAACCCGCCGACAGACTCCTTAGACTTTCCGTGGCTGTGTCGTAAAGCATGACCTGGGAAGGGTGCCCCAAGCCGGTCTGCGACCAGACGACGACTCCGTCCGCGACGACGGGAGAACCTTCCGCAGAGAGGGTCAGGCCGGCCGGCATCGGGATCCTGGTGGTCGCGCCACTCGCGAGATCGCGCACAAAGAGGTCCGATACGTAGGCCTCGGGATCAGTTCCCGGCCGGGGCGCACGGTACAGAACGAGCCCATCGTCCAGACTCAGCACTTCGCCTTGCACCGCACCCCGGAGTCTCGTGGCTACCGGACCGGTTTGCCCTACGGCCGGTTGCAACCTGTAGGCGTCGTAGCGCGCCTGCATCCCACCCCCGCCGAGCAGATCGGTAGAGGCGAGGAGCACCCCCTCCCGCAGCGTGAAGAGCTGCGCCCAGGCGGGCGCGGTCAGCCGGCTGATGTGCCAGCCGGGCGGCGGATCGGGGAGAAACGTAACTGCCTTGGCGCTCGGCGCGCAAAGGAGCAAGCCAGCAAGCAAAGCGGTAGCCGCAAGCAGGCGAAGCGAAGGTAAAGGGGGCAGGTGGAGCCAGTGCCAATGTTGGCTGTTCCAGTCAGGATGCCTCTTCGCCCTTCCATGCATTGTCACGTCTCCCGCTCCGGGCCCGGTCTCTACGGCACTTCTCAATCAACAGGCGAATGCATGTCACGTCGTACTCGGCAAGAGCCGGGCTTGTCTCCACATCACCTCAGCGAGCGTGTCTGTGGACGAGGATGGTCCGCCAAGCGAGAACCGCTCCCAGCCAGACGGCTCCGGTCCACACGCACGCGGAGAAGATCTGGGACAAGGCGGCGGCCCAGAATGAGGGAGTGGACGCTCCCATCGTAACCCGAACGACCAGGATGTTTCCTAACACCCCCACGGCAAGGAGGACTAACGCGCCTTGGGTCGGGATGGGTCCGCGGCTTCTTGAGGCAGGCTCTTCGTTGTCCATCTCTTCCTCTCTTTGCTCGGGTACGTCTTCTGAACGTCATCGCTCAGCGGATCGTAGACGACCGACTCCCCGAAGCGCCAGGCTGGGAAGCGGCCGGTGGGACGGAGGTCCGTCCATGCATTGGTGACCGGGTCGGAACTCCACGCCTCGTCGAGCTGACCTCCCCCCTCGCCGCTCAAGAAGATGAGAGTCTTGCTGGTCTTCGCATAGACCATCACCGGCTGGAGGAGCCATTCGCGCACCGGTTCCGCGCCCACAAACGCCTCCACCTCCATAACGCAGAAGGGCATTCTCCTCTTTCGCCGGGGAGGGAATACCTTCTCACCGCAAAGCCTCCTCCGCGTCGCCGAAGGCGATCGCCTCCTGGGGCACCTGAGGAGCTTCTTCCGCGCGAGACCAGGACCAATGGATCGACACGTCGGTGTCGAGCGTGCCGTTCAGCGTCATGGCCTCGATCTTGCCTTGAGCATCGGCTGTGAGCTCGATCGTCCAACCGCCGAGGATCTGCGGAAGGAGCTGGTTGATTAGGAGTGCAGGCAGCTCGTCATGAAGCCGCGAGGGATCTAGCCGGCACGTCAGGGTCCAGGTACCGGCACTTGCTCCGGGAACCAATTCCCCCGCCGGCTCGCTCACGCGGAGGGCGGTCCGAGGATCAAAGACCCAGAACCACATAAGAGAGTCCCGCAGATCACCGAGCTTGGTGATCGACTCCTTCGTGTCGAGCATCTCCCCAGGGATTTGCACCCATCGAGACTGGAGGGGATGCCCCTCTTGAACCACCTTCAGGTAGTAGTCTGCGCCGTCGAAAAGGATGGGGCCGGGGAAGGGATGACCGGAGGCGGTCTCGAGCAGGACCGGGACCCCATCGGGCCCGTAGCTTCGAACCTGGGGGTCCGCAGACCCGCCGAGGGCCTCAGCTCGGGCCGGTCCGGCGTCGACCCACGCTGTCACTCTCGAGAGAAGATCAGCGGCGCTTGCCGGGGGCGACGTCTCTTCGGGAGTGCTCCCCCTCTGAGGCACAGAGGAGCCAGTGGGACGTTCGGACGCGCAACCTGCCATGACGGCTGCAAGGAGCACGACACCCATGAGAACGGCTCGGCGGCGCCTCCCCGACCTCCGATCTCGGCCTGTGCGCTCTGACTCACTCATTGGTTGGTGCGGGAATGGGCCTCCAGGAATCCAGCCAGCGCAAGAGGGGCGCAAGCTCAAGTCCGTCAGACTCTGCCAGGAAGTGGTAGCCGAATTCGCTCCACACCACGACGGTCCCATGGGGGGAAAGCGGCGCCCACAAACCGTCCTGTCCGCGCACCTTGACGGGCTCGCCTCGATCCCCGGGGAAGGCATCAGCCAGGCTCTGCCCTCCTGCCGCCCGGGAGAAGACCCCGACGACCGGGTTCACGTTCGGAAGCCGGACCACCACCAACGCTTCCGGCGACCCGCCGAACTTCTGGTCAATGCCGAACTGGCCGGTCGCTTGCCCTTCGAGGGGAGGGGGCGTAGAAGGAAAGAGGGCCACCAGGTGTGCCCTCCTAAGCGCCTCGGTGAAACTCTGCTCCAACGAGGAAGTAAGCGTCTCTGCCGGTGACCAGATCTTCGGCGAGAAGGTGACGTCCGGAGCCTGCTCACCCGCTCTGTTTTCCCGGGCGCGATCGAGCACCGGCGCGTAGCGCGGGGGGACGGAGGGGTCGAGGGTGAGGGCGATGATCTTGGCCGTCTGGCCCCGTGTGGCAAAGGCCTCGGGTGAGAAGCTAGAAGCCCCGTTCCCCGAGACGATCTCGTGAAAGGCAAGGAGGGCAAGATCCTCTCGCGCCGAAGCCGGTATATCCTCGAAGGGCAGCGTATAGTCAGGCGGAGGCGTCGCGAGACGAGACTCACCAAGCCGGGCGGCGGTCTGCGCCACCTCAAGCCGAGTGACAGGGTCGTCTCCCGCACCGCCTCGCCAGGAAAGCAAGCCCGCCTGGTCGGCCGCCTCCAAGTATCCCTGGGGATAGGAGAACTCGGCCCGGCCGTTGGCGGAGGCGGCGTGCAGGAGGATCTTGGCGAGCTGCGCTCGGGTGACGGGAGTCTCTGGCCGGAAGGATCCGTCCTTGTGGCCGGCGACCGCCCCCGATACTTCAGCTGTCCGATCTGCCGGTAGTAGAGGTAGCCAGCGTTCACATCGCTGAAGACGGGGGCGATCCAGCCGTTGCCGTAGCCTGGTCCCCAGGAATCGGGGGGCGAGATAGTGATGGTGACGGGCCAGACGGAGAAGGGCACGATCCAGGAGACGTAGCCGCCCACCACCTCGTGCGGCGCTATATCGCCCTCGGGAAAGGGAGGGACCCAGATGGAGGTGAGGTGGTCTCGGTATTGCTCGCCGTTTTCGTCTCCCAGGATCAGCTGATCGAAGCTGAAAGGGAGGGGTTGGTCCAGGCGGTTGCCCACGGCCACATAGGCGGTGATGATCTTCTTGCCAGCCGGCACCTCATCGGCCCGGGCGCTCGCGTCATGATCCACGAAGGGCTGGCGGGCATCCAGGCCCACCTTGTACTCAGGCTCGTCTACGGCGAGGGCAATCGCTGCCGAGGCCAAAACGATAAACGGAACCAGGAGGAGAACCGGGGCCAACCAGCGACCACTCTTCCAGGCACGATGCCACCCCGACCGTTTGCTCATCGTCTCCCCTTCCTGATCCAAACAGAGCCTGACCGGCACTTTCTTGATGGCCCACTCATATGAGCACATGGTGTCCTCCCACTAACTCGCCGGCGCCGGCCGTCCCTCCTTGCCGAGTACGTTCCAGAGTACCTGGGCCGCCTCACCTCGGGTGGCCGGCACCCAGGG
This sequence comes from Thermoleophilia bacterium, assembly GCA_027493445.1. GTDB lineage: Bacteria > Actinomycetota > Thermoleophilia > RBG-16-64-13 > RBG-16-64-13 > JAMDDA01. The sequence goes on from JAOSKU010000001.1 coordinate 1,658,312, forward strand.
ATCCCACTTGCGTCCGTAGCCCACAAGGCCGTCCAGCGGCCCGTTGAGCTCAGCGCGCAGCATGGTGGGACCGTGAACCGCGTCAAACGGCCCCATGGCCCCTGTGTAATCACGGAAGAACCGCTCCTATCCCAGAGGTGGTCAAGAGCTTTGCTCTCAATTACCTGTACCTGTCGCATTGGCCGCCGCACATACCGTCCACAGGCCTGTAGCTCCCCTGCTGTCCGCGGGGCCGATCACCTGGACCGCAAAGCGATAGACAGGCACCAAGGTGAGCCCCACGGAGTCGCTCGTGAGTGGGGACCTGATGCGTTCGTAGTCGAGGAACACCCCCGTCACGGCCAGGGCGAAGTCATGACCCTCCGGAGAGGGCCAACGATCCCAAGTGACATCGCCGTCAAGCCACGCCTCGGTGTCGAGGAGGACGTCGCCAAGCGGCCGCAGGGGCACTTGGCCCATCACCTGCGGGTCGAGAAGGGCCCAGGAGAGGGTCACCGGCCGATCCCCGGCGGCCACGTCCCCGCGTAGCTGGCCGGGAAGCGTCCCGTCGCCGCTCACTCCGGTCTGATCAAAGGTCACGCGCACCGTCGCCGCCCGGTAGATGCCTGGGCCCACCACCGTCTGTCCCCACTCGGCGGTGCCCGAGCCGAGGTCCGTTTGCCAGAGACCGTGGTCGGCCAGGAAGGAGCGAAAGATGGGCAGCACCACCCGCCCGTCGTGAAGCGGTGGCGGATGGGGATTGTTGAGGTCGCGCCTCAAGTTCAGAAGCTCTTCCATGGCCGGGTCCTGCCAGGCGAGGATCTCCTCAGTGCCGGGAGGGAACTGACCCGGACTGGCCCAAGACCGAAAGGCAAGATCGGTGCCGGAGGGCACCGGTCGCAGAGGCGCGTAGTAGGCGGGGACGCTCTCGGGGAACGTGCGATCCACCACGGCTTGCACCGGCTGGAGTGAGAGAGTGGAGACGCCACTGGCGAAGCCGAGATAGTGGTAGTAGTGGTTATGGTAGGGCTGGAGCACAGGACGGAAGCGACTCTCGCTCGTCTGGCCGTCAACGAGATCGGCCAGAGTGTCCAGCACCTGAGCAACTTCGCCTCGGGTCATGGGCGCCCAGGGATCAAGACTCGCCGCCGGCAGGCCGGCAAGCAGCCCGATCTCGGCGGCCAGAGCCACATCGGCGCCAAGCGTGCGGTCGAAGTCCCCCAGGGAGAGGCAGTGAGGGAGGCAGACTGCGGCAGAAGCTCGGGCCAACCTCCCTTCAAGCCGCGCACCACCATGCTGATCGCCTCTGCGCGATTCACGCTCACGTAGGGACGAAAGCGGCCATCTGCATAGCCGGTGACGATCTGGTTGGCGGCGGCGATGGTCACGTAGTCGTCCGGATATAGGTTGGCCCCGGGCGTCTCCACGTCCGGGAACGGACAGGGGAAGGTTCTCTCCACTACGGGCAGCCGCAAAGTGAGACAGATGACCTTGGCGAGCTGCGCCCGCAAGACCGGTCGGTCGGGGCGGAAGGTGCCGTCGGGATAGCCGCCGACGATTCCTCGGGCAGCGAGGCGGGCAATGGCCGGAGAATAGGGGTCCCCGCCGATATCGCTGAAGGGGGCAGACGCCAGCTCGCTCGTCCCTTCTGCAGCGGCAGGACGTGTCGGAGACCCCGCCCACAGGCTGGCCCACAAGACCATTGACAACACCACGAACGGTAGGAGCCGCACTGGGTACTTCATCGCATCTCCTCTCCGATGAACGAGGACAGTGTGGACCGAGGCACGCTCACTCCCAGGACTCCAGGTAGATGCCGGCCAGGTTCCAGAGCATCTGCGCCGCCTCCCCCGGCTGATGGGAGCCCATACATCCCAAGGCAGCCAACGCTCCCCCCGCCAGACGTAGCCGAGGAGGCCATCAGGCAGGGAGGCAAAGCCCGCACGCGTGACGTTGGCTCCGTGCGTAGGATCGGTGAAGAGAAGTCCCGGATAGCCCTCTGGGGTGGTGGGCAGAAGACCGGGGCGCGCGTAGTCTGCGGCGCGCACCACAAGAGTGATGGCTTGGGCCCGCGATAGAGGAGCGTAGCCTTCCAGGCGGTGCCCGCCCGTACCTTTGAGGATGCCCAGGTTGGCCAACGTGGCCGTGGCTCGGACGGCATAGGAGTCTGCCGATCCGCCCATCTCCAGATCGGAGAAGGACGCGGGTTCCTCGCTCAGCGGGATGTCCAGGATCTCGACGAGAAGCTTGCCAAGTTGCGAGCGTAGGAGAGGCTGCTCTCCCCGAAACTTGAACGTCTCCCCGTCGGGGTAGCCCGTCGCATAGCCTTGCTCCCCCAGCCACTCCGTGGCGCTACGGTAGAGCCCGTTAGGGGCGAGGTCGGCGAACGCCGGCTTGGGCGGGCTCTTGGGAGCGGTGGCCACGAGAACTCCCCGGCCGGTCGGGCTCTGGTAGTGGGGATTGTGGAGCGTCCAGACCACCGTCCCCCCGCTCATGATCGGACGGCCGCTGTCGAAGGGGCCGTTGCTTAGTTGTGTCGTCAGACCGGTGGCCAAGTCCTGGACCAAGACGGCCTGGCGCCCGCGACCGGAGAAGAACCGGCTCCAGGCCACCCGTCCCTGGTCCAGAATGGGGGCGCTTCCCTGAAAGTCGGCGCTGCCGAGGACGACGGTCGTCTCGGCCTGGGTGTCGTAGAGGTGGGCCCGCGGTCCGGTGGCGTTCTCACCTCCGGTCCAGGCCACGTAGCGGCCGTCGGTGTCAAGATCGGGGTAGAAGGGGCCAAAGGTGTCCAGGGTCGTGGTCTCGGCCTCGTCCAGTCGGTGGACCCGGATGGTGGTTCGATCCCCGGTGCGATCCGCCCAGGCGACTACCTGCCCGCCAATCGCGACCGACTCCACCGGTTGCGACGCCTGGAGAAGCTCGGTGGTCTCTCCCGAGAGAAGATCGTGGAGATAGAGCTTGGTAGGATCGGCTCCGTCGACCCAGAGCAGGTGGCCCTCGTCCATGGCGAAAATGCGCGTCCAGCTGGCCTCCTCCGCCGCCTCTGCGCCGTCCCGCGCCGGGTCGTAGAGCAGAAGCCGTCCGCCTCCGGAGGGCAGGTTCTCCTGCCAGGCCAGGCGACCCCCGACGAGCTGAAGAGACTCGACATAGCCTTGGGGGAGAACTCTTGCGTGGCCCCCGATTCCAGGTCGCGCAGATGGATATGCCCCCGACCCTCCCCCGCGACCCACACCGCCCACCGGCCCTCAAGCAGTGGCCGCCCGAAGGATGTCCCCTGTTCGTCGGTGAGCTGCGTCACCTTCCCTGAGGCCACTTCGTAGAGGTAGACCTGAGGAGTGCGGTCATAAAGGGCGGTGTAGAGCACCCGGTCGGCATCGACGGCCACCTCGGGGGTGAAGATAGCAGGAGCGGGGACGCCGTGGCCGCCGGGCGGGACCTCGACGCCGATGTCTGCTCCGGTGAGAATCTTGTCCGTCCCCGGGATGAGCCTGACCGTCCAACCGTCGGTGGGAGCCAGCGCCGAGGCGGGCGCAGTCTTTCCGAAGAGCAGAAGAGCGCCCATCACGAGCAGCACAGGAAGCGCCGGCGCGAGCCTCACGGCGCTCGCCCGGGCCCTCCACTTGGGTACTTGCCTCTGCATGGCCCGCCTCCTTCTTGCCCTCGGCGATCGCCGGCCCTTGGCCGGAGCCAGTCGCCCCAGGATGCGCCACGTGTACTCCGGCCCAGGGGTGTTCGCCCTTCGTCATGGACGCCTCGGTCCCAACCCCAGGGTCAAGGACCGGGTGGTCGGTCACGCATAATGGTTAATGTCCGGACCGGCCGATTTCGTTACCGGGCCTGCCGTTTTTCTCAGCACATTGAAAGGTGCCTCTGTGGAGCACGATGGACTGCGGGTGGGCCGCGCTGAGGCAGCGCGAGCGGGTGGTTTGGCTGGTGGCGTGCCGGCTGCAAAGCGCGGGAGCACTACCCATCCTGGCCACCGCCCGGATCGACCACCTGCCCGAGGAAGAGCATCTCCCCTGTGGGGCGATGGCGGACGAGGAAGAGGAAGGGCCGGTCGACGACCATCTGCTCCCCGCCGGCGCGCGCAGCCATCACCACCGCCGAGCCGGCAGCCGCCTCTGTTCCCACCTCGTCCACAGAGACGCGGGCCGCCTGGTAGGCGTCGTCCACCCAGAGGCCTCCCTGCCCGTTCATGCCGGAGAAGTCCGCTAGACTGGGATCGAAGGCCTGCTCCATGCCCAGGGCCCGAAGGGCGCCCTTGAGCGAGCCGCTCCACTCCACGCTGAAACGGGGGAGCGTGAGTGGGGGTGCCTCCTCCCCAGCGTCAAGATCGCCGAGGATCTCCTGCAGGCGGGACGCATCCAGGGTGCGCGTGAACTCCTCGAAGCGGCCCGGGGCCGGCAGGAGGATGACCATCCCAAACTCCCCTCCCACGTAGGGCAGCTCGACCGCTTGGTAGTCGTTCCCCTCCGCATAAGGAAAGGGCATGTTCTGGTGCATCATAGGCACCTGGCGCGTCGTCCCGTCGAGGAGATGAAACGGACCCGGGCTGGTCGCCTCCGGGGAGAAGGGCCAGTGCCAGGGGGCCGACAAGGACAGGGTGTTTGCCAGCACCAGATAGATGGGAGGGCCCTTGGTAAGAGCCCCCGGGGGCAGAAGCTCGAGGACGAGTCCGGCGGTCTCCTTGGCGGCCCAGTCGTTGATGTGAAGGCGGGCGTCTTCTGAGGAGAGGTCCTCGACCAGGCGCAGGCCCGCTCCGTACTGCTCGGCCAGAAGATCGAGGAATGCTGGCCGGTAGATGAAGCCCTCCCCTTGCTGCCCCCAGAGGGAGGCCGCTTGGCGCAGGGTGAGCTCAAGGTCATTCTCCTTGGAGACCTCGGCCGACTGCTCAAGCTCCCGGGCAAGCCCGTTGAGAGCCGGGTGAATCTCCTCTGCGGGCAAGGGGATAGCCAGGGCCGCCAGCATCTCCTCCTCTGTCTCTGCCCGGGCGCCGGCCAGAGTCATGGCAAGAGCCGTGGTCAGGCTGTAGGGCGAGAAGGCCAGGTTGGTATCGGGGGAGCGGACCTCCCGAAAGAGGGAGAGGGCAAACTGGGTGCCGCCTTGCGCGACCGCGGTCGTCTCGACGTCGCCGGCCGCAGATTGAACCCGGCTCTTCTCCGAGCGCACGAGCTCCACCGAGCCGGCGGTGCTGGTCGTTTCCTCCGTGGTTGCCTGACCGCAGCCCATGAGGCCGGCCAGGGCGAGGAGCGCGATTAGGCTGAACGCCTTGACATACAAGCCTCTGCTCACGACCGACCTTTCTGCGGCCCGGGCGAGGACCGCTTCAGTCGACGAAGATCTCGGCCAGGTAGTTATAGGCTCCCACACCCTTGGTCTGGGTCCCGCCCGGAGCGATCCAGGTAAGGAGATACCCGTGAATCGTCTCCCCCGGGGCAAGATCGCCGGTGCCCAGATAGGGTAGGTCATCGACGGGCGTGGGCTTCAGGTAGGTGCGCTCCCCCGGGCCCATGAGATCAGGGACCAAGAGCAGGCTGAACTCCTGGGCATCGTAGTGGAAGACTGTGGTCCCCTGGTTCTCAAGGACGAGCTCTCCCAGGATGACCCGAGAGCCCACCGGCACCCCGGGCACGGGCACCGTGCGCTCCCGAAGACCGCTGAGCTCGATGTGGACGTCCTCCTGCGTGAAGTCCAGACGGAAGGTGTGCAGGAAGGGATCGCGCACCATGGGGAGCTCCGCCACCATCTTGGCCACCTGGCCTCGTGACGCAGCAGACCAAGGGTCAAAGACCGTCTGGCTCTTGCCTTCAAGAAGACCGTTCCAGCGGGCCAGGGAGACGGCCTCGGCCGCCCAGTCGGGCACATCGGTGAAGTCCGTCCGGTATCCGGGAGAAGGCGGCAGACGCAGCCTGTCCCCGGCCGCGCGCACGAGGACCAGGGCAAGCTGGAGACGAGTGACGTTGCCGTCGGGGTTGAATCGCCCCTCTTCGTCCCCCTGAAAGAAGCCCAGAGACGCGGCCTCCTCGATAAAGTCGTAGGGGTAGGGCACCCCGAGGGCAGGAGTGACGTCGGGGAAGCGGGTGTCCCCGGAATCGGCGGGCCGGCCATCCGGGTGGTGGCCGCTGGCCAAGACCAGGATCTTGGCGAGCTGAGCCCGGGTTACCGGGCGATCCGGACGAAAGCTCCCGTCAGAGAAGCCCTCCAAGATGCCCCGACCCGATAGGATGCCGATGCCCCGGGCGTAGGGACTGTCTGAGGGAACATCGGGGTAGGCGGCCCGGGCCGCGGGGCTGTGAAGGAGGAACAGGAAGACGGCGAGGCCCACGACAATCGTACGGGCCTTCGCCCGACTGACTCGCGCTCCACGCTCCTCGTCCCTCATCCCGGTCAAGTCCCACTTTGTGGTGTAGCTCCCGATCGTCGCTACGGACTCCCGGCTACGCCGCCGGGGCCACCTCCTTCCGTGCAGGATGGATGGACAGGGTGATCTCGTCGGCGTCGATGGTGTCGTCGTGGTAGAGCTTCGCCAGGGACTCGACCGAGAGGTACCGGCGGGAGACGAGCCACTCGTCGTTTTGCTCGCAAAGGAGGGCCCCGGTGAGCCGGAGGAGGCTCTGGTCGTTCGGGTAGATGCCGACCACGTCGCTTCGTCTGCCGATCTCCCGGTTGATGCGCTCGAGCGGGTTGGTCGAGCGCAGCTTGGACCAGTGCTCGCGCGGGAAGTCAAGGAAGGCAAGGAGGTCGTCTTCTGCGTCCTCGAGCAGACGGGCCACCTTGAGAGCCGGCCCCTCGAGCCGAGCGACCACCTCGCCGAGAACGAGACGGGCCTGGGCCAGACCCTCGGCCTGGAAGACCTGACGCACTGCCGCCGCGACCATCTGCTGCTGCGAGCGCCCCACATGCCCCTTCATGTCCCGGAGGAAGTGGACGGTGCAGCGTTGCCAGGGGCAGCCGAGCACCTGAGCGATGGCCTTCTTCAGGCCGGGGTGGGCATCAGAGACGCAGAGCAAGACGCCCGTGAGACCCCGGGCCACGAGGTAACGCAGGAAGTCTCGCCAGAAGGCCTCGCTCTCCGCCTGGCCCACGTCGGTGCCAAGAACCTCTCTGCGCCCGGTCTCGTGGACGCCGTAGGCGACGATGAGGGCCTTCTGGCGGACACCCCCTCCTCACGCACCCGCTCGATGCGGGCGTCGAGCCACAGGTAGGGGTAGCGGCCCTCCAGGGGGCGCTCCCGGAAGAGCCTGACCTGCTCATCGAGCACCGTGCAGAGCCGGGAGACGGTGGAGCGGCTCATAGACTCGATGCCGAGCTGCTCCACCAGGCGCTCCACCTTGCGCGTCGAGACCCCGTTGACGTAGGCTTCGGCCACCACCGCGACAAGGGCCTGTTCGCTTCGGCGTCTCGGATCGAGGAAGCTCGGGAAGTAGCTGCCCCGCCTGAGACGGGGGATGGCGAGCTCGATGGTGCCCACGCGGGTGTCGAACCCCCGGGGCCGGTAGCCGTTGCGCTGGACGGCCCGCTCGGGGAACGTTCGCCGAAGCTCGCGCCTGTGACCGCGCTCACCTCGCCCTCCATGATCTCCCTGAGCACGCAATGCACGGCTTCTCTCAGGAAGTCGCCATGCTCGGATGCAAGGACCTTGCCCGCGGCTTCGGCAGGCGTCATGCTGTACTGGTCGGCCACTGTGATGCTCCTCTCGTCGATGTTCTTGGCGGAACCCTCGACGATTCTAGGACGCCCAGTGGCCGATTTGCTACTCAGGTCTCGGCTGCCGGGCTGCTACACCACATTACGGGACTTGACCCTCATCCCTGCCTCCCCAGCTCGCGCGGAACTGTGCCGACGTCGGACGGGTCCCCCCGGCCGTCAGGTTCCTGTGAGTCGCGCCGGCGGGTCAAGCCTGCCGCCGGCAGCGGGCCATGGCACTTGTTCTTGCCACGTTCGCGGTCCAATCAGAGGCCTACACTTCCCGAAAGGAAATTAGCCAGGCTTACTGGGAGTTGCTAGCTCTTAAGATCTACATCCTTCCGCCGAGAATTCGGAAAGCTACTGGAACTCCCCATTTCGGGTCGCCCTTGTACACTTTTCTCGGCTCCCAAGTGAACGATCAACCCCATTGTCCGGCGAGGGAGGGAGGAAGGCAACAGGTCAAGACCCACTCTCGCGCCAACACTGTCCAGCCAAGTACATCCCCGGCCATCCCCGGCGATGGCGAAATGTTGGCACTGGACCCGGTCGGCGATCAGTGTGCACACCGACGCCGCGGATAGATTTGCCAGCATCCCTGCTCTAGAATGAAGCTCGCCGGACCGATTTCCTGCGTGAGCTGGCTGGAGTACTCGTACACCCGTTCCGGTGTGCGCAGAGTCGGCATGCTATGGCGGCACATCGATGATGGCGTCATAGTCCTCCGCCTGCAGCAATTCCTGCTCCTTCACCTGCCAGAGTTGTTCCTCAGGCGAATTGCGACCCGGCACCTTGACCCGGGAAAGCCACAGTCTGCTCAGGCCGTAGGCATTTGAAACTCGGCTGCTGGATGCCGTCGATCTCACCCAGAGAGGTGAACGCCGAGAGGATGGAGGACCGAGCAACCTCAGGGTTGGTGCAGAACTCGCCCGTGCTGACGCCGGTCATTCGGGCCGCGAGCGCATCCCCAAACGGGACACAGGGCACGCGGTCCGGTTTCTTGAGAGCGATAGCAGTGGCGATGCGCGCCTTGCGCTCGGCCGGAGCGGCTTGAGGAGACTACTCACGATGCCATCAACTCGAAGCGCCATAACGATAAAACCCCCGGCCGGTCTTGACGCCCAGATTTCCCGAAGACACGAGCTGCCGAAGGCACTGGGGTGATCGGAACCGGTCGCCGAATGCTTCGGCGAGCCCTTTGTTCGCTTCCAGCGCGACCTCCACTCCCGTGTAATCGGCCAGCTGGAAGGGGCCCATCGGGTGATTCAGGCCGAGTTTGATGGCCTTGTCGATATCCTCGACGGAAGCGATTCCTTCATCGTAGATGCGGAAGCACTCGTTGAGCAGCGCGAGGAACGCGCGAGTCGTGATGAAGCCTTGGGAGTCCTTGCACACCACCGTTTCCTTGCCCATGCGCTCGGACACGGCGCGTACGGTCTCCACCGTCTCGTCGGATGTTTCCATGCCGCGAACGATCTCGACCAATCGCATCAGGACCGGAGGCGAGAACCAGTGCATGCCGATGAACCGCTCCTCGCGCTTCGTGGCGCTCGCGATACTCGTGATGCTCAACTGCGAGGTGTTGGACGCGAAGATCGTCCGGAGCGGGGAGTTGTCCTCGATTTCCGCCCAAAGCGCTTTCTTCAGATCCAGATCTTCGGGGACCGCCTCGATCACCAGGTCGGCGTCTTCGAGCGCGGTGGCTAGATCCGTGGTGGGGAGGATCCTCTCCAGCGTCGAGTGCATCTGCCCCTCCGTGATCTTCTGGCCCTTGACCATGCGGAGAAGGCTGTTTTCCACCGACTCCATCGCCCTCTCCAGCGTGCGGGTCTCCACATCCCTCAGCCTTACCCCATACTCGGCGGCCGCCGCAACCTGGGCTATACCGCGTCCCATCGTCCCGGCCCCAACCACTGTGATGATCCGCACATGCATCTCTCGCTCCCCTTCGGAAAACGGCTTTCTGGTCGTGGTCAAACCTCGATGATGACGGCGTCACCCTGGGCAAGCCCCCGCAGATGGATGCAACGCCGTAGCCGCCGCCCCGCCGGCGAAGCTCGTAGGCCAACGTGAGGACGAGGCGCGCGCCCGTAGCTCCTAGCGGGTGACCCAGAGCGATGGATCCGCCGTTGACATTGATGCGCTCATGCACCGAGGGGAGCTTCGCGCTGTCGCCGTCCGCCAGCACGAGACTGCTCACGAGAGGGACAGCGGCGAAGGCCTCGTTGATCTCGATGAGGTCTATCTGCCTGAGGGACAGCCCGGCCCGGTCGAGCGCTTTGCGGATCGCGTAACCAGGGACGGCCGCGATCATCCGGGGTTCCATGCAGAAACTGGCGATGGAGACGATCTTCGCGAGAGGCTCCAGTCCCAACTCACCCGCCCGACGGCGGGTCGTCAGGACAACGGCCGAAGCACCCGCGCTGATGGCGGGTGCATTGCCCGCGGTCACGGTCGGGCTTCCGTACACCGTCTTCAGCGCCGAAAGGGCCTCCACCGTGGTGCCGGGTCGCGGAGCCTCGTCCTGGCTGAACAAAGCGGACTCCCCTCCGCGCCCGACTACCTCGAACGGGATGAGCTCGTCCCTGAGGGATCCGGCGGCCAGAGCTTCGCTGTAGCGCTGCTGGCTACGACACGCCCACTCGTCCTGCGCCTCCCGCGTGACCCCATGCTCGACTGCAACCTCGCCGGCATCGACCGACACCGGGTTGTAGTCATCGTACCCCATGGCCCAGAGCGGATCCTGGACTGTTACGTTGCCCATGCGCTTTCCCCACCTGAGGTCGTAGAGGATATGTGGAACATGGCCCATGTTCTCGCCGCCGGCCGCCACGACCACGGAGGCATCGTCGGACTTGATGGCTCGAAATCCCAGGTGAACAGCGGTCATGGACGAGCAGCAGGCTCGATCTATGGTGAGAGACACCGTCGAAGGCGGAAGGCCAGCCTTGAGCAGCACCTGCCGCGCGACCACGGCCGCCACGGGGGTCCCGGACTCGACCGGTATGGCGCAGCCGTAGTAAAGCTCGTCGACCGACTCAACCGGCAGGCCCACCCGCCTGAGGACCTCACGCACCACGTGGGCCCCGAGATCGGGGCTGGGAACATCCCGCAGCACGCCGCCTAACTTGCCGAACGGCGTACGGCCCGCGCTGACGATGACCACGTCGGTGTCCGCAATACTTCTACCCCGCAGCATTCTATTGTGTCCCTTCCTGTTTAGGGCCGATCCCGTCGCCGGCTACGGCCGCCAATCTCGAGTCGCCCTATCGAAACGTGGGTCGGCGTGAAGCTACGTGTCCGCGAAGGCCGGCCGGCGCTTCTCGAGAAAGGCGTTCACACCCTCGTCTTTGTCACCAGAGGAGCACGCCTCCCCGAACAGCCTCATTTCCAGTTGAAGCGCATCTTCGAGCGGAAGCTCCAAGCCCTCATTCGTGGCTCGCTTGATCAGCCGGATGGCTGCCGGTCCCTTGGCGGCGATCTTGCGAGCCAGCGAGATCGCATGCGCCTGCAGCTCGTCGTCGGGTACCACGCTTTCGACCAGACCGATCCGCAGTGCTTCGGCGGCGGAGATCAGGTCTCCAGTCATCATCATCCGCTTCGCCTGCCCCTTGCCGACCAGACGCGGGAGGCGCTGCGTGCCGCCGGCTCCCGGGATGACACCAAGACCGGCCTCGGGCTGACCGAACCGCGCGCTTTCGGCTGCGACTCGGAAGTCGGCGGCTAGCGCGAGTTCGCACCCTCCGCCGAGAGCGAAGCCATTGACGGCGGCGATCACCGGCCGGTCAAGACCCTCGACCAGGTCCATGAGTCCCTGGCCCTGAGCCGAGAAGCGGGCTCCTTCCTCCTCCGTGCGACAGTCCAGCAGTTCCCGGACCTCGGCTCCGCCCATGAAGAACTTGCTCCCTGCTCCGGTGAGGACAACCACCCGTATGTCCTTGCGTTCTCCGAGCTCCCGAAACGCGTCGGTGAGCTCGAAGACCATCCCGGTGTTGAGCGCGTTCACCGGCGGGTTGTCGATGGTGACCACCGCGACGCCATCGGACATCTCACACGTGCAGAACTCGTTAGTCATCGATAGTTCTTCCCTTCAACGTTGAACGAATCCGGCTGCCGAACCGACCCCGAGCGAGGGCCCGGCCTCAGCACAGGAGGACCCGGTCGTCGAGTTCCGCGCCGCGCACTTCGTGGAACTTCTCCACCAAGCATTGGGGCGTGAGAGTGTTCTTCTCCTCAGGGCCGAAGCTGGCCACGATGGTTCCGGCGTGCATCATCACCGTGCGATTCCCATGGTCCAGAGCGTGGGACATGTTGTGTGTGACCATCAGCGCCGCCAGGCCGTGGTCCGCGATCGTGCGGTCGGTGATGGACATGACCAACTCCTGGTTCTTCGGGTCCAGCGCGGCGGTGTGTTCGTCGAGCAGCAGGAGATCGGGCTTTCTGATGGTCGCCATGAGGAGCGTGAGGCATTGCCGCTGTCCTCCGGACAGAAGGGCGACCGGATCGGTGAGACGATTCTCGAGCCCGATGCCGAGTTCTCCCAGCGCGTCCCGGAACTCCCTGCGCCGCTTCGCCCTGACAGCCAGCCGGAGCGAGCGTCGTTGCCCCCTGAGAGCTGCGAGAGCCAGGTTCTCCTCGATGGACATGAGGGGGGAGGTCCCCGCGAGTGGGTTCTGAAACACCCTCCCGATGCAACAGGCCCTCTCGTAGTCGGGCTGCCTGCTCACGTCCCGTCCCATGAACGAGATCCGTCCGCTGTCGAGCGGCACGGTCCCCGATATGGTCTCGATCATCGTGGTCTTCCCCGCGCCGTTGCTGCCGATGACGGTGACGAAGTCGCCCTTGTTCACCTGCAGGCTCACGCCTCTCAGGGCCACGGCCTCCGTGATCGTCCCCTTGTTGAAGACCACCCGGACGTCCTCTAGAGCCAGCACGACCGCCCCTTTCCGCCGGTGCTCGGGATCCTCATCACGATTACTTCGACTTGCGCAGCTGCCACAGACGAGAAGGGACGGCCGTCGTCGCCTGGCCGCCCCGCAGCCTGTTCAGGCGGGCCAATCCCATGGGCGCCGTGATCACCAGAAGCAAGATCACGCCTGTGAAGAGACGCAGGTCGAAAGGCTGTAGCCCAAGACGAAGCGCGAAGATGATCACGAAGCGGTAGAGCAGCGTTCCCACGACCACGGCCACGGCCGCACGGATCACTCGGCCCTGCTTTCTCACCACGATCTCGCCGAGGAGGATGGAGGCGATACCGGCCACGATGGATCCGATGCCCATCGAGATGTCGGCAAAGCCCTGATTTTGAGCCACCAGAGCTCCCGAAAACGAGATCAGCCCGTTCGCAATGAGAAGACAGAGGACTGTACTTGCTGCGGTGTTCACCCCGAGACTCCGGGCCATCAGCTGGTTTCCGCCGGTCGCGCGGACGGCCAGGCCGATCTGAGTCTTGAGGAAGTAGACGAGACCGCCTGCCGCTAGGATCACCAGAACCAGCAGGAAGGGTATGATCGCCAGGCTGCGGGCGATGCCGGTATACCGGTCGGCGAAGCTGAAGATCGTACCCACATCCAGGAGGGGAACGTTGGGCCCTCCCATTACCCGCAGGTTCACCGTGTAGAGGGAGATCATCATGATGATCCCTGAGAGGAGCAGGCTCACCCGGAGTCGGACGTGGATCAGTCCCGTCAAGAGGCCGGCGATCGTGCCCGCCACCACTGCGGCGAGGGTGGCGGGCACTGGTGGGACCCCGTTCGCAAGAAGAATGGCGACCGTGGCGCCCCCCAGCGGGAAAGAGCCGTCGACCGTCATGTCAAAGTTGTCGAGCACCCTGAAGATCAGATGCACCCCCAAGAACATGAAGACCAGAGGCAGACCCGTCTCCAGGCTGATGACGATGATCCTCGTGAATGTGCTAGCCCACTCCATGTCCATCCCGACTTGTCGCGCGCGTGGCAAAGTCCGCCCCAAGGCCGGCACGCCGGCCCTGGGGCGCTTCGACTGCTAGTTGTCCACCGTTATGGCTCGGCTCATGATCGAGTCGGGAAGTTGGGCGCCGATGGCCTGCACGGTCCTTGTGTTCACGACCACGGCAAGCTCCGGGGTGCTCAGAACGGGGAGATCACCCGGGTACGCCCCCTTGAGGATCTCGTCCGCCAGGTCGGCGGCCAGAACCCCCTGCTTCGAGTAATCCATGCCGATGGCGATCAGCACTTGCTGGGCGGCCGTTTCTTCCGCGCCGTGGGCGAACAGCGGTATCTTGTTCGTGATGGCGGTCTTCGCGATGACCTGCATGCCGGAGGCAGTGGTGTTGTCGCCCGGCATGAGCATGACGTCCACCCGCCCGACAAGCGATTCAGCCGCTGCCTGCAAGTCGCCTGTGCCGGCCACCGGCACCGTCGTGAGTTTGAGATTCATCTCCTTCGCGATCGGTTCGGCAGCGTCCAGCCAAGCCTTGGAGCTGGCTTCCGACAGGTTGAGGATGACCCCGATGGTCTTCGTGTCGGGGTAGGCCTCCAGCACCAGGTCGAACTGCATCTTGGGATCGACCCAGTCGGTGACTCCCGTGACGTTGCCGCCCGGCTTTTCTAGGGAGACGGCGACGCCCGCACCAACCGGGTCGGTCATCGCGGCGAATACGATAGGGATGTCTTTGGTCTCCTTCGCCATGGCCTGGATCGACGGAGTCCCAAGACCGAAGACAAGGTCCTTCTTCGCGTCGACGAACTGCTTGGCTATCGGGGCCGCGCTGGCCGCGTCGCCCTGCGCGTTCTTCGTCTCGTACTCGACGTTTTGCCCCTCAACCCAGCCCAGTTCCGCCATGCGTTCTTTGAAGGTCTTTTCCACCAGGGCGAGCACAGGGTGGTCGACGATGACGGTGATGCCGATCTTCGCCACCTTGGCGGTCGTGGTCACGGTGGCGTCGGTGGCTTCGGTCGCCGGCGCACTGCTCGTAGAAGTGGCGGGCGCCCCCGTCGTCGTGGTCTCCTGCGATCCGCAGGCCGATGCGTACACTGCCACCAGCATCAGCAGCGCGATCAGTCCCGCGGCCCCGATCCCCCATTTCCTACCTGCCCAGCTACGTTCCATCGTTTCCCCCTAACTTGACGATCTCGGTTTCGTGTGACGTCCCGCCGCGGTTCCCGTTTCAGCGGACGCGCCCGCATGAACCCCCTACGCTTGTCTGCGGGCCTCCTTTCGCCGGGTACAAATCTCCAACCACTCGCCGAGCTGCGCTTCAAACGCCTGCTCGTCGTGCTTCTCGAGATCCTGGCACCACCCGCGGATGTAGAGGCTGGGGATGTCGAGTTCGCTTTCGATCCGCTCACCCATGACGCGCGCCGAACCGTTGCAGGTGACGCAACCCCCTTGCTCGAAGTGGACGATGCCATCGATGCCCAGCTGACGGCATCGCATCGTCACCTCCCAGATGCGCCTCTCGGCCGTACCCGCCCAATGATCGGAGAGTAGGGTGGCAGCCTCCTCCTGAATGGGATTCTCCAATTCCTGGCCGAAGTACTGTTCACCTTCTCCTGGGACGTAGTAGGTGGCGCACGCGGTGCCTTCCTCATACACCGGGACGGCGCAGCCCCGCTCCTCGAGGTATCCAAAGGGATCCGTGTAGAAGGGGGCGGTGGCCGTCCAAAGCACGCGGAACCTCTCCGGCCCGGTGAGCGGCCCTTCGCCGGTGCCGGCCCTCTCGCTCAGCTCTTCGTAGGATTCCTTGAAGTATTCGACGAAGCTCGGCTTCCAGCAGAGTTGCCTGGCCGGCATCCTCAGCGCGTCCCTCCCGGAGATGGGGCACGGTTTCTGCGCGGCCAGCTCCGCGATCTTCCGCTGCCAATGCATGGCTTCGCGGTAGGTGCGCTGGTATTCGATCAGCCGCTCCTCGCTTTCCCGGTCGTACTTCACCCCCGGGATGTTCTTGACGGCGATGTCGATCATCTCCCGCAGTTGCTCCTCCACGTACCGGACCGCCTCCATGTCCTGTTCGAACGGCACGTCGAAGGTGTAGATCTTCGAGCCCACCTCCCTGCCCGCCCACAGGTTCGCCTGCGCCCCCTGGCTGCAATCGTTGAACTCCAGCGTCACCAGAGATATCTGCGGGAGC
Source organism: Thermoleophilia bacterium (assembly GCA_027493445.1). GTDB lineage: Bacteria > Actinomycetota > Thermoleophilia > RBG-16-64-13 > RBG-16-64-13 > JAMDDA01. Next base: position 1,674,087 of record JAOSKU010000001.1, read on the forward strand.
CGGCCGCTGACCATCAGCGTGCCGATGTTCTGGATCCGATCGCAGATATCGCTAGGAAAACCTCGCTTGCGCGCGTAGTCCATCGACCAGCGCGCCTCATCCGGAGTCATGAGATCGGTGAACGAGTCGAGCGGGTAGGTGTGAAACCCCATGGCGGGGCCAAGGCGGTATCCAAGCGCCGCTCCCGGAGACCAGATCGGTATGTCGTCACCGAGCTCCTCCCAAGCTTGAAGCTCTTCCTCGACGTACTCCAGCATCGCCTGGTACAGGAGAAGGTTCGAACGCAACATCCCCCTCTTCGGATTGGTCGCTATTCTCTCCACGCGTGCGGCGTACTTGTTCCTCAGTCTCCGCCAGAACCACCCACCGTCTACGATCTCACCCGGTTGGTCAATGGGCTGGCGTTCTGCGCGCGCCCGGGCGATGCGCTCCCCGGGCGTGGACTTCTCGGTCGCCTGGTACCTCTTCAAGGTCGCGCCTTTCTCATGACGTGGCGGGCGGCGAACAGGGCCGCCCCGAACGCGCCCATCAGCTGGGGATCTGGAGCCACATGGGCCTTGACCGCCAGGCGACGCTCCAAGCGGTCTACGATGCCTACGTTCTGCGCTATTCCTCCACTGATGGCGAACTGTTCCTCCACCCCTACGCGGCCGACCAGCTCGACGATCCGGTCGACGATGGAGTCGCATGCCCCGGCGAGGATCGCATTGGCGGAATGACTGCCCGCTCGCAGCAGCCGCACGAGTTCCTGCTGGAGGAAGATGGGGCAGAAGCGTGAGATGGGAGCCGGCTCATCCGGCCGCAAGGAGCGCTCGCCAAGCTCCTCGATGGGTATCTCGAGTGTCTCGGCCACCTTTTCCAGGTAGCGACCCGTACCGGCAGCGCACTTGTCGTTCAAGACGAAGGCCGCGACTTTTCCGGCGGAGTCGCAGCGGATCACTTTGCAGTCCTGGCCGCCCATGTCGAGGATGGTGCGCACCCCGTTGTTCGCATGATGGTTCCCAAGCGCGTGGCATGAGATCTCGGTCACGGTCGAGGTGCACAGGGCCGGCAAGGAGCTACGGCCGTAGCCGGTGCCGACCACGCGGGCGAGGCTCTCGACGGTGGTCCCGGCCATCGCGGCGGCGGTCTCCAATACCTTTACCGCTCGCGTCTCCGGGGCGCTTCCGGTCGAGGCGATGCCGCGTCCGATGACCCTCCCGTCCCTGAGGACGACGGCTTTCGTACTACGCGAACCGATGTCCAGCCCGCCGACCGCGGAGTGGTCTGGGAGTCCGCCCGACGGCGCTTTGAAGGGGAAGCTATCCAAGATTCCCTCCGGCGATGAGCGCCGCGCCCAGCGCGTTGACCGTCGCTGGGCGGGGGGGGATAAAGACGCGCGCTCCCAGGCGTCCTTCCAGTGCCTGTACGAGCCCCACGTCTTCGGCGCCCCCGCCTGCCACCGCCACGCCACCCTGCAGGCCCACCCGCAGGAGGAGGGGGTGGAGGCGGGTCGCCAGGGCACGATAGACCCCACGCACGATGGCTTCCGTCTTGGTTCCCGAGTGAACGAGACTGATAATCTCCGATTCGGCGAACACGGCGCAGCGGCTGACTATTTCCGCCCCTTCCTCCGACTCCTTCGCCATGCGCCCCATGGATTCCAGGGGTAACTCGAGCAGGTCGGCGACGATCCGCAGGAATATTCCAGCCCCGGCGGCGCAAGAGTCCGTGCGGGCGACTGTGACGGCCTCGCCGTCGGAACAGCGCACGGCCACGCAGTGCTCGGCGCCCACATCCAGGACGTTCGTGATCGACGGGTCGTGGTACTCCACACCGCGCGCCATACATCGGACATCCAGGGCGGTGTCATCGGCGACACCGACGTGCGACCCCCCCGATCCGGTCGCCACCACATGGCCGATCTCCTCCGGTCGGAGGCGGGCGATCGCGAGCGCCTGCGCGAACGCGTCGCCGGCGACCTCCGCCACGCTCCTCAAGCCGGCCACGACCGTGGCCCAGGACAAGATCTCACCGTCGCGCAGCAGCACGGCCTTGACGCTGAAGGAGCCGGCATCTATCCCTCCCGCCACGAAGCTCACGTGCTAGTCGAGACTCTCGAGGAAGGCGCCCACGTGTGTGCGGAGCTGCCCTGTGTTCGCGACGTGGTACTCGCGCACGAAGGTCCTGAGGGGGAGTCCGGCCTCCTCCAATCGCCGGGTGAAGTACGGGTTGCAGCACAGACGTTCGAAGCCACCCAGGTACGGCAGGTGGAGTACGCCGTCTATGTCGTACTCGTTGGCCCACTCGATGACTTGGTCGACCTGGCGGTCCCAAAAGGCCATGCGAGGATCGGGCGGCCGGGTGATGTATCGTTTGGCCAAAGCGTAGGCCGGGTCCCCGTCGGTGGTGCCGACCGTGTTCCAGAAGTGTCGCGACCCGGTGTCGAGGTCGTCCATCGCCACGACGCAACCCTCGTTCTCCACGATCTCCAAGTAGCTCATGAAGTCCAGATGATCACTGGCCACCAGAAGCCGCGGGGCGCCGTCCGGCACGAGCACCCGTCTCTGGTCCAGGTAGTCCATCAGGCCTTCGAGTTCCGAGACGTACTCCGTTTTGGGCATGTAGAAGCCGGCCATCACGATGCCCAGTGCCTCGGCCCCGGAGACGGGCGGCACCGGACGCCGGCGCCACTCGTAGAGCCGGCGCTGCAGCACGCGCGCGCGGTCGCAGAGCTCGATGGCCGCCCGGAGTGACGCGTCGGAGATGTTGACGCTCCACTGCTGTTTCACCGCATCTATCAGGCGTCGGAGGAGCATGGCGTAGTAGGAGTAGGCCCGGGGCGCATCCGCGCGGGAGACGTGCAGTATGTAGTTGAAGGGCACTGCCTTGACGTGGGCACAGACGTCGTACAGGCGCCTCTCGTCGTCGTCCCAGTCGGTGAACACCATTCCGTCGAGGAAGCGCATCTCCCCGGAGAGCACCGATTCGAGAACGTGGTTGGAAAAAGCGGCACATGTCCGGAAGGCGCCACACCTCGGCAAGCGGCGTCTCGGCGGTCTCGCTCCCCAGCACGCGGTAGGGCACGATGCGTGCCGCGTGGAAGATCTCCTCGGGCACGTAGGAGTCGAGCATCCCGACGACACGCTGGCCCTCCCGCTTGGCGCTCAGGGCGTAGCTGTTGCGGTTCTCGGCCAGACTCGTCCCCACCAACTTGGAGAGCCTCGCTTCATAGCGTTCGTCGGTCATGTCGCCCACTTGGTAGTCTCCATCGCCGCGGGTCGGGCTAGCGGCGGCTAAGGCGGTAGCCGGCCGCGCGACGGCTCCACATGTCGACGGTGATGCCGTCCTCCTCCAGGCTCCGCTTGACGATCCGCATGGTGGGAGTCCGCTCGAAGTCGTCGACCCAGCGCAGGTAGCACGGGATCATGTAGAAGGGGAGGTCGCGCTCGCAGTGGGCGAGCAGGTCTTCCGGCGCAAGGTCGCGCTCAGGTATGAGTCGTACGGCGATGGCCACATCGTGTTCCTGGCCAAGTTGATCGGGAACACGATAGGCCGCGCACTCGAGGACGTCGGGGTGGCGGTTCACCACGGCTTCGAGCTCGGTGGTGGAGACGAAGTGGCCGCGAAAGCGGATCGACTCCTCCTTGCGCCGCTTGAAATAGAGGTAGCCACCCTCGTCCATCACGCCCATGTCGCCGGTGTGCCACCAGCTGTTCCTCATCCGGGCGCCAAGCTTGTCGGGCATGTTGTAGTACTCCTTCAACATGATGTGGCTCTTGAGGGGCCGCACCACGATCTCCCCCTCCACGTTGGGCGGACACTCGTCGTCGTTCTCGTCGAAGATCTTCACGTCGTAGCCGCAGTTCGCGGGTCCGCACGACCCCGGCTTTGCCTGGTCCCAGGTTCGGAAGTTGGTCAGGCCGCACTCGGTCTGTCCGTAGACTTCCATCATCTTCACGCCGAACCGCTCTTCGCAGCGTTCCTGGAAATCGACCGGCAGAGGGATGACGTACAACTTCTTGAGGGGGTGGTCGCGGTCGTCCGGGCGGGGCGGTTGCTTCTCGACCAATGCGAAGGCTCCACCCATCGAGACCGATTCCGTGCACCCGTAGCTGCGGATGTCCCGCCAGAAGGTGGTGGGATCGAACGATTCCGCCATCGCGACCGCGGCGTCGGCCATGAGAGCGGTGAAGCTCGTCTCGTACTGCCCCGTGAGGTTGTACATGGGGAAAGCGTTGTAGATGACGTCGTCGGTCGTGGTCCCCATGTGCCTGATCTTGTTCTCGCATCCGTGGATGAAGAACTCATGCGTGCAGACGACTCCTTTGGGCGGGCCGGTGGTGCCCGACGTGTAGGCGATCATGCAGGCGTCATGATTGTAGACTTCGGCGCGGGGCGATTCGGGAGGATACGCGGTCAACTCCTCGAGGTTGCAGGTGGGCCAGCGGAGACCCGGATCGGCCGGAGGGGGGCCGGTCAGCCGGTGCGCCACGACCACCTGCTTCACCCGCCCCAGTTTGTTCTGCACGTCGCCGAACCTCTCGAGGAAGAGGCCGTCCGCAACCACCGCGATCTGCGCGTCGGAGCGGTTGACGACGTCCGCCAAGCTGTCCCCCCGGTAACCGCCGTTGATGGGGACCTCCCAGGCGCCCAGTTTCAGGATCGCCCACCAGACGTGGAAGTACTCGGGGAAGTTGGGCAGCATCGTGGCGACCTTGTCGCCCTTCCCGACGCCGAGCGCCTGCAGCCCTCGAGCGACACGGTTCGACATCTCGTGCAATTGAAGATACGAGTGTCGCTCGTCCCCGAAGAACAGGAAGGGCCTGTCGCCATGGATCGATGCCTTGATTTCGACAATGTGCCCGATCGTACGCTCGGACTTCGTCAGGAAGCGCTTCACTATGGTCCTCTCTCAGAAACTCTGGGAGATCCCCCAACCACCGGCAGCTATGGAAATGAATGTTAATTCGTATGACCCAGGATATCGGGCGGCGACCCTTGTGTCAAGCGGCTCTTGAAGGGGCTCTCGCATGATGCGTCATGCGGGCCGCCGCGGAGCCGGACGCCCCGCCACCGCCCCGATTGGCTGGGCGGCGCGATACCCGGCTGGAAGCAGCCACATTCCTGAGGTGCAGTCGGCCCGAGAATCGAGTATCCTGAGATACATGAATGAGCCCGGCACCATAGTCGACATGTTGCCTCACGACCTTCAAGCCGGCGTGAGCGAATCAGTCGCCCGGCGCCGGATGACGGTGCTTGCGCTGGCGGGAGACGCTCACGCCAAGGAGGACTCACGCCCCGACAGCACGCGTGGACGTGTCCTCCAGGCTGCGATCAGCATGTTCGCCGAGCGCGGTTTCGAGTCGTGCACGATGCGTGACTTGGCGGGACCGGCAGGTGTGAAGGCTCCCGCTCTCTACAATCACTTCGCCTCGAAGGAGGACATCCTCGCCGAGGCGATGAGCATTGGGTTGGGCGACTTCTACTCATGGGTGTTAGAGCCCTTGGCGGATGCGCCGCCCGAGCAATGGCTGGAGCTGATCGTCCGGAGGCATACTCTCTACCAGTTGGAGCACGATACTGCGCGAGCCAGCGAACTCCTCATGGAGAGCGAAGCTCTCTCCCGCCATCTGCCAGAGAGTGAGTACGTGCGGATGAGAGCGACTCAGCGCGAGTACGTTCGTCTCATCCGCAGCCTCGTCGCTGCGACGATTGAAGCGAGCAGCGAGGACGAGGCCACGGTGGCCACGTATTCGGTCGTCGCCATGTGCAACTGGGTGAAGACCTGGTACCGGCGGGACGGAAACCTGACGCCGAGCGACATCGCGGACCGAGTGTGGCAGCTCGTCGGTCGGATGCTGGGGCAGCGGTAGAATGCCGGCCTGGCTACTGCGACTCTGGGTTACTCGTTCGTCTCCATGGCCACAACAACGGCGGGTGTGGTGATTGCGGTTCGGCCGTTGAGACTGACGGCCCGGCCGCCGAGTCGTGGCCGAGGTTCGTTGTCTCGAACTAGCCGGAAGTCTTCGCTCCACCTGAGGCCCAATTCCGCTGGTGGCGCGGGTTCGGGCTGTTAACGTCCACAGCAGTGGTGTACGAGATTCCGGTGGTCGCCTCTTGAAATCTGCCGGACGGCGCGCCCTTCCACATACATTTCTCCGACATCGCCTACGCGAACCGCAATGAGACCAAGCACCTTCCCTACGGCGAGGGCACGCTTCGCGCCGAGCCGCTCCGGGAGGCGCTCGCGCGCTTCGACCGCCCGGCGACTGTCATCTCCGAATCGCCGGACCAGGCGATCCACCAGGCAATTTGCTCGGTCCTTCTCGGGCCTTCAAAGGATTGAGCGAGGGACCCCGGGCAACATCGACAAGTCGGGGTCCGGAGGGTCCCTCAGTTCAAGCCTCTTCATGGTATTGTCGGCCACGTCACAAACCCAAGAGATCCGGGGGGTACTCCAATGGGCGCGCGCGACGGGACTCACCCAGACCAGGGAAAGCCCAAACACAAGGCCCGGCCTCCAGTAGTCGTGTGGGCGCTGGCAACCCTCGTGCTCGCGCTGGTGGGATGCGGAGGCGGATCCTCGCCATCGTCCGATGCCAGCCTGGCGCCCGCCAGCTCGACCGCCGCCGATCAACAAGCCGGCACGTCATCCTCTGAGGAGCCTCAGGCCGAGACCACAGCGCCGTCCGCCGGGGAGGGAGCCGGCGGCGAAGGCGGAGGGGCAAGCGACTCCTCTGCGATCGCCGACCCCAGCTCGCTCCTCACTGATGAGGAAGCGGCCGAGTTCTTCGGCAAGCCGGCGAAGCACGAGGGCCCGGAAGCGGTGGGTGCTTTCACCAACGTCACGTACAGCCCCGCGGACGGAAGCCTGGGCATGATCATCATCACCACCTATGACATAGGCTCCCGTGACACCTTCGAGACCTTCCTGCAGAGTCAGGCCGAAGCACTGAACGAAGAGGGCAAGAAGGTCGATGGAATAGGAGAAAGCGCCTACTATTTCACCTCCATGCTGCAGTTCTATCGGAATGGGGGCATGTACCAGGTCACCACCACCGAACCACCCGGCGGTCAGGACATGATGGCGGCGATGATCGCGCTCGCCAAGAAGATGGACCCCCGGATCCCGTAAGATCTGGCGAGGGCCAAGGGCTCCCTTGCCAGGGGCCAGCCCCTCTTGCCACGAGCGCGATACGCGATGTTCTGCCCGCAGGAGAGCCGCACAAGCCCGGGCGTTCGCGGAGGCTTCCGCAACCAACTGGGAGGACGCAGAGATGTCAGGATTCAGTACGTTAGACGGCGGATTGCACCTGTACACGACGGCCGTCGACGCCTGGTGGTCCAATCACGTCTTTTTCGAAACAACGAGAATGGGGGTAGTGGTCTACGACGTCCCGCTCCTGAACACGCATGGTGAAGAGCTGTGGCAGGAGATTCAGAACCGTACAGCGGGCAACGTCACTACTTTCATCATCTCGCACGGGCACCCTGATCACTGGGGCTCGCTCGATTTCTTCCAGAGGCAACTGCCAGGCGCCACGATCCTCGGCGCCAAGGAGACGGCCTTCTACATGGATTGCACAGGGGAGCCGAACCTGAGGCTGAGCAGGGAGTGGCAGCCCCATCTCCAGGGCATACCGGAGAGACTCGTCATGCCGACAGAGCTGTTCCAGGGAGAGAAACTCATCGACGCCGGAGATTTTACTCTCCGCCTCCATACGACTGGTCCGGGTGAAGATACCGAGCACACCGTTCTCTACATACCCGAGCTTAAGACGATCCTCCCGAATGACTTGGTCTACAACGGCTGGCATCCTTGGAACGAGTTGGAGCGCGACGGGCACTGGCTTCGGATCATCGATTGGCTGCGCACCTTCGACGCCCAGACCATCGTCCCGGGGCATGGCCCAGTGTGTGGGCCGGAGATCTACGACGTCATGGAGACGTGGCTGCGCACTTTCCAGGACTTGCGACTGAAGTACGCAGGAAGGTACAGCGTTAAGGACATGCCGGCTGTGAACCGGCTGCAAATGATGGCGGAACTCAAGGCGCTCTTTCCTGATTGGTACGATGAAGAGATTCCCTTTTCTTGTGGACAGGTAGTGTCGGTGCCGTACTCGTACGGCGAGAACAAATTCAGCGCGGAGAAGTTCTAGCTGCGGTGGATCTCGGCCGGCTCGCTCACGACCGATCACCCAGCGGCCCACCCGCTCCGAGTTCCTGGAAGCGCAGTCGACGGCGACCGCACCTCCAAAGGAGTTCCCCACGATGTGTCTGCGAGGGGAAGGTTTCCAGCTCGCCTTCAAGAGCGCAGAGGAGCTCCGACTTGTCTGCGTCCTTGCCCGAGACGAAGCCGCAGGCAGCCGGCCCCCCGCGGTCATTCAGAGCCTCCGATACACCCCAGGCGCCTCGGGCCACGGTTGGAAAAGCCCTTCGAGACTGCCACCGGGATCCTCTTTCGCTCCAACCATCAGCGCCCCACCCGGTCTCGAGGCGGCCGCCAGACGTTCAACCGCGCGGCGCCGCCGGTCACCGATGAAGTAGGTGAACGCCAGATACCGGCACAGAATCAGATCGGAAGCCGGCGGCGGGAGATCGTCGAGGAGGTGGTGGCGCCAGAATCTGACCGGTCTTCGGGCCGCTTCAGTCACATGCCAGGAGTCGGGGCCGATCTGGCGGAACCAGCGGTCCCTGGCGGCGGAAGGCACCTCACGCAGGGAAGAGCCCTGGTAGTCCGCGGTGCGGGCCCTCTCCAGGGAGTCAGGATCAATGTCGGTGGCGAGGATGTCGACGGCGGCATCCTGACGCCCCCCTGCCTCCCACGATAGCCAGACCATGGACAGGGTATAGGGCTCCTCCCCCCCGCAGGCACCTACACTCCAGGCCTTGACCAGTGCCTGCGCATCCTTCCCGGGGAAACCGGCGCCGATCCCGCTGGGGCCGGCGCGCTGAGCTTCGCAAGCGAGGACGGGCAGGACCCGCTCGGACAGGATCCGCCAGCGATCCCGCTCCCGGAAGAAGCGACTGACGGTGACCAGCATCCGGTCGGGAAGCGCCCGCGCCTCTGCGGAGTCGGCGATGAGTACGTCGAGGTAGGCGGCATATCCCGGCAATCCCAACTCCCGGATGCGCGCCTGGACCCCCCGGCGCGCTGCTCGTCGGCGGTACTTGCGCCAGTTGAGGTCGAGCATCGGACAGATGTGGCGGAGGAAGTCGTCGTAGTCCATCGCTGGCCCGCTACTGCCCGGCTTCCACCGGGCGGAGGCTTGCTTGGAGCCGGCGCCGGCCGCGTGTGCAACGGCGCGCGAGATCCTGCGCCCGGAGCATCCAGTGCGTGGTAGCCGAGCGGCCGTCGAGCAGGCCGGCCACAGTCAGTAGAGCAGCGGTCCCGAAGGCAGGTACCGCTCCAAGTGCCCGAAGGGAGCTGTAGTCAAGAAGTGGTTTACGGCCACGAGGCGCAGGCCCGAGGCGCAGGCGACCCGCAGGGCCGCCTGGTTGATGCCCGGCACCACGAAGCGGACCCGCGCGCCCGCGCGGTCCAGGTCGCGGGCGGCCAGCGCCATGACCGCCCCGGCCTCGGCCGCATTGCTCCAGGCGGCCGGCCCCACGGCCCCCCCGTCCACGTAGTAGTAACCTACGACCGCGCCCTCCCGCAGCACCTGCCGGCCCCGCAATCCGGCGGGCCCGGCCCAGAAGTGATGGTCGGCCTCCCGGCGGATGCCGCGCACGTGCAGGTCGATCTCCGCCAGCTCACGTGGCTCGAGGGGGAGCCGCCTCGTAGCCGGCCGGGACCGGAGGCAGCTGGTCGGGGGCTCCCTCGAAGAGGAAGATACCGTACCCGGGGAGCATGCCCAGCTTCATGTAGGCGGCCAGAGCGGTCAGATCGGGGGAGGCCCAGGTGAAGAAGGTGCTCGCTCCCGCCCGGACGCCCGCATCCCACACCTCTCGCAGCAAGGGCATGCCGATGTTCTGGCGCTGCACATCGGGGCGGGTCCAGAAGGCGGAGAGGAACCAGAGGCTGTCCCGGAGGACGGCCCCAGCGATGGCTACGATCCGGCCCTGTGCTTCCGCGACGCGGAACATGCCCGTCGAGAGGACGTGCCCGTAGGCCAGCCGCAGGGCGGCCCGCGAAGGCGGCGGAGTCGAAACGCCCAGGCGAGCCTGCATATCGCGGCGGGAGGCGGAGTACACCTCGACCATGTCCGGTACATCAGCGGGGCGGGCGGCCCGGTTGCGAACGCCGGTCATGGTCGCGGCCCGGATCGGCACTCGAGATCGCCGGGCGGTCCCGCCGAGCCCCTCACGACCCGGCCTCACCCGATCACCCTGCGAAAGGCCCGTGTGGCCGCCGTCAGCGTCACCAGGGCCAGACCCAAGGTCACCGCCAGGCACTGCCAGATGGCCGTCCAATCCCAGCCCTCGTTGACCAGCGCGCGCAAGGCGGCCACCAGGTAGGTGATGGGATTGAACTCGGCCACCGTCTCCAGCCAGCTGGGGAGCAGTGAAGAGGGCATGAAACCGGTCGACAGGAAGAGCACCGGGAAAGTGATGAGGATGCCGATGAGCATGGTGAGCTCGGCGTTGCGCGTGCGAAGCGCCACCACGTTGGAGATACCCGCCCAGGCGATGCCAAAGAGCACCGCGATCAGGATCATGGCGAGCACCCCCGGCACTCCGGTCTTGAAGCGGGCGCCCATGATGAACGATAGAGCGATGATCAAGAGGGCCTGCAGACTCATGCGGGTGGCGTCGGCCACGATCTTGCCCAGCAGGATGCTGCTCCGGCGGATGGGCGCGATCAGAAACTTGTCGAGCAGGCCGGCATCCATGTCGTTGACCATGCCCATGCCCGACTGGAAGGCCGAGTTGAGCGCCGTCAGGCCCACGATGGTCGGCACCAGGAACTGCAGGTAGTTGTCGTAGCCGAACCCGGGCAGCTTGGCCATGCTGCTGAAGACCTGGCTGAACAGGATCAGAAAGAGCAGCGGCTGGAAGAGGCTGAAGAAGAGCAGCATGGGGATCCGTACGAGCTTGCGCATGTTGCGCCCCCAGAGGATGTGGATCTCGCGGAGAACGCGGCCCATCATGACCTCCTCCTCCGGCGGCCGGGCAGCATCCTGCTGGGCGGCTTGACTTCCTCCACCCGCAGGCGCTCTCCCGTGTGGCGCAGAAATACGTCGTCGAGAGTGGGCTCGGCCAGCTCCAGCCGGGCCACGGGCACCTGGGCGGCGTCGAGCGCGCGTACCAGGCCGGCGAGCTGCGACGCTCCATCCTGCAGCACCACGGTGACCGCGCTGTCGTGGGTGGTCACGTCCTGGCAGCCGGGCACGGCGGCCAGCACCGCGTGCGTGCGCTCCAGGGCGCCGTCGGCGGCTTCGCTCGACACGGTCACCGTGACCATGTCGCCTCCCAGGCCGGCCTTGAGCGCCGCCGGCGCGCCCTCCACCCTGAGCTGGCCGTGGTCGATGATGGCCAGCCGGCCGCACAGCACATCGGCCTCCTCCAAGTACTGGGTGGTGAGGAAGATTGTCACCCCCGATTCGTTCAGCTCCCGGAGGTAGCTCCACAAGGCCCGCCGGTTCTGCGGATCGAGGCCGGTGGTGGGCTCGTCGAGGAAGAGCAGACGAGGGTGATGCACCAGGGCCTGGGCCAGGTCGAGGCGCTTGCGCATCCCCCCGGAGAAGGTGCCCGCCCGCCGGTTGGCGGCGTCGGCCAGGTCGATGACCTCCAGAAGTTCGGCGGCCTTCTCGGCCGCCTGGCGGGTGCTCAGGCCATAGAGGCGGCCCTGCAAGATGAGGTTCTCGCGGGCCGTCAGGTCGTCGTCCACGCCCACCGCCTGGGCGGCGTAGCCGATGCGGCGGCGAACCTCCTCCGGGCGCTGGGTCACGTCGATGCCGTCCACCGCGATCCGGCCCGAGGTGGGGGCGAGCAAGGTCACGCCCATACGGATGGTGGTGGTCTTGCCCGCTCCGTTGGGTCCCAGGAAGCCGAAGATCTCCCCCTCCTCGACCGTGAAGCTGACGCGGTCGACCGCTTTCACGCCGCCGGGATAGATCTTGACCAGATCCTGGGCCTCGAGGATCGCCATGTGGGTCCCTCCGTGGGTTGACCGATGCGGCCGGGCCGCGATGACATGATACCGGTTCCGAAGACGAGCGGAACTCAACCCCGAATCGGGGCGCCCATCCCCTCCCGTCCGCTGGTCGCCGGCGTGGCCACGATCGTCGTCACGAGCCCACCCAGGCGGCTCCGCTGGGCGACGACCCGGAATCCGGACCGCTCCAGCGCTGCCGAAAGGGCGTCCGCATCCAGGAAGGCCGCACTCGAGACGTGCAGGTAGTCGTGAAGCTCGCAGTCGCCCGCAAGCCGGGCGCCCAGAGCGGGTACCACCTTTCGGAAGTAGAGGTGGGCCGGCAAAGCCCAACCTCGACCTGCGGGCCGGGTGAACTCGAGCAACGCCAGCCGTCCCCCGGGGCGGAGAAACGAGCGCAGCCGGGCCAGGGCGGCGGGCACGTCGGGCACGTAGCGCAGTCCCCAGCCGAGCAGCACCACGTCGAAGATTCCGAGGTCCATGTCCTGGCGGAGGATATCTCCGGGCACGTAGGCAATGCGCGGACGGTCCGCGACCAGCGCGGGAAGCCGAAGGCTCACGCGCCGGCAGGCCTCGTGCAGCATGACCGGGCTGAGGTCTACCAACACGAGCCCGCCTCCGTGCCCCAGGTAGGGAAGCGCCCTCTCGCCCAGGCCCCCCGGGCCGCTGAACGCGTCGAGGACCCTGTCGGATGGCCGGGGAGCAGCCAGGGCCACCGTCTCCTTGCGCCAGCGGGCCACCTGCCCCACACTGGTCAGCACGTTCACCCGGTCGTAGAAGCGCGCGCTGCGGCTGAAGAGGTCGCGCAGGTAGGAGGGGTCGCGGGGCGTGCGCACTCCCGCCGGACGGTCGCGGCTCCCATACGGCTGCGCGCCGCCGCGGGGTCTCACGTCCCGCTCCGCAGAGCGAAGAAGATGGTGGCCACGGCGAACGCCAGCGGCGGAAACAGACTCGCCCGGTCGAAGTACGCCTGGGCCACGGACTCCTCGGGGCGCCGCAGCAGGCCCACCGCAGGCAACGTCATCGCCCAGGCTGCTACCGTCACCAGAAGCGAGCGGAGCAGCCACCCGGCCGGCTGCGCCGCCGCTACCGGCAGGATGGCGACCGCGCCGGCGAAGCAGGCGCGCGCCGACCAGCGGGGCCCGCCGGCGGTGGCAAGCGTGCGGATCCCGAGAGGCGCGTCGAGGGAGAGGTCGGCCAGGTCGTTGGACAGGTTCCGTCCGAAGATCTCCCAGGTGGCGAGCAGAAAGAAGAAAAGAAGCGCTCCGCCGTCGAGGTCGCGGACGGCGTACCAGCCTGCCGTGCCGCCCAGGCCAATGAGCACTCCGGCCGGCACGGTCTTCAGCCAGGTGGTGCGCTTGAGTGCGCAGTAGAGCACCTCGAGGGCCGCACAGGCCAGGAAGATCAGGGCGCAGCCGGGCCGGAGAGCATAGGCCGCTCCGAAAGCCACGACGCCCAGGCCGGCGATCCAGACGACGGCGACGCGTTCAGAAAGAAGACCGCGCGCGAGGGGGCGCGTGCGGAGCGGCGCGACGGATCCGTCACTGCCCGCCGAGGAGCCGGGCACCGAGAGACGGGCGGCCTCCCGGTCCACGTCCACATCCAGGAGGTCGTTCGCTGCGTAGACGCAGAGCATGCCGGCGGTAGCGGCGACCAGACCCAGGCCCACGGTACGCAGGTCTGGAAACCCCCCGGCGGCGAGGAGCGCTCCGAGCGCCGGTTGAGCCACCGAGAGCAGCGCCCGCCGGCCGTGCGAAAGACCGTAGAGGGCAGCCGCCGTCCCCCGAAGGGTGCTTATTCTGGCGAGCGTTTCCACGACACCTCCACGAACGATCCACGCGACGGCGCACGTGACGGCAAGCTCGGAAGGTTCTCCTACGAGGAAGGGGCGCGAGCCCTCAGCCAAGGGCCGTCTTGAGCCGCCGGAGTGCCTCCTCGAGCAGGCTGCGCGGGCAGCCGAAGTTGAGCCTCAGGTACCCATCTCCATCGAAAAGCCTTCCGTCGGACAAGCCCACTCCGGCCCGCTCGCATGCCTTGGCCGGATCCTCGAGACCCCGGGGGCGGACGTCGAGCCAGGCCAGGTAGGTGGCCTCCACGTGAGTCATGGTGACGCCGGGTAGATCGCTGCCCACGAAGGTCTCCACCAGGTCGCGGTTGCCGCGCAGGTACTTGAGGAGCTCCGCCAGCCAGGTTCCCCCTCCCGGTACGCCGCCTCGGCGGCCGCGACCGAGAAGCAGCCCGGCAAGGAAAAGAGGCCCCGGGCCTCGCGGCTGAACCTCCGCCTGAGATCTAGGTCGGCGATGATGGCGAAGGCGAAGTTCAAACCCGGCAGGTTGAAGGCCTTGCTGGGCGACATGAGCGTGACGGTGATGCGGCCGGCGGCCTCGGAGGTCAGCGCGGCGGGAACGTGCTCCACCGGGTCGAGTAGCAGGTCGCAATGAATCTCGTCGGAGCAGAGCACAAGGTCGTGCCGGTGGCAGAAATCGACCACGGCCGCGACCTCCTCCCTCTCCCAGGCCCGGCCCAAAGGATTATGGGGGTGGCAGTAGAGGAACACCCTGGTCTGCGGCGTGACCGCCGCCTCCATCTCTTCCAGGGGCAGACGCCAGCGGCCGTCCTCCAGAACCGCCGGCACCGCCTGCAGGCGGCGGTCCTGGAATAGAGGCGCCTCGAGGAAAGGCGGATAAACCGGCGTCACGGTCATGACGGCTTGGTCGGGCCCCGAGTAGGCCCGGCAGACCAGGTTGAGCGCGGGCACGACCCCCGGCAGGAAGACCAGCCAGTCTGGGTCCACCCGCCAGCCGTACCGGCTGAGCAAGAAGCCGCGGATGGCTTGGAGCAGCGACTCGGGTACGCGAGCGTAGCCGTAAACGCCGTGCTCGGCGAAGGCCTGGGCGGCCTCGACCACCGGAGGAGCCACGGCGAAGTCCATGTCGGCCACCCAGAGGGGGAGGACGTCCTGGCCGTAGAAGCTCCACTTGAGGCTGGCCGTGCCCGTGCGGTCCACGAGCCTGTCGAAGTCCATCGGCATCATCCTTCCTGAACGTCGCGCACCCGGCAGCGGGCGGCCGGGCCGCCCGCGCCGTCGCCTACCTCTCCGCAGCCCGGTCTCCGGCGGCCGTCACGTCGACGCCTTCGGTCACGGCGATGCCTCGGTCGCGCAGTCGCCCCCGCGCCAGAGAGGCCAGGACCCCGACGATGCAGAGGGCCGTGAAGATCACGAAGGCAACCCGCACGGCGGTCACAAACTCCGCGTGGACCGCCGGAGTCACTCGGGCGGACCCGAGTATGACGGCAAAGAGCAACATAGCGATGGCCATGCTCAGCATCTGTCCCATGAGTCGCATCGTCCCCAGAGTGGCCGAAGCCACGCCCAAGTAGCGTGCCTCCACGCTGCTCATGATCGTGTTGGTGTTGGGCGAGGAGAAGAGCGCGAAGCCGAAGCCGAGCAGGCCTAAGATCAGGAGGATGAACACCACTGAGGTACCGTCCCCGAGCCAAGCGAAGAAAAAGAGCCCCACGGCGGTCAGCCCCATCCCGGTCGATGCGACCACCCGGGGCTCCACCCTGTCGGAGAGGCGGCCGGCGAACGGCGAGAAGAGCGCCTGGACGGCCGGCTGGGCCACCAGGATGAACCCGGCGGTCTCCACCGTGAACCCCTTGATGTACTGCAGGTAAAGGCTCAGCAAGAAGCCGACCGCGAAGGTCGCGCTGTAGCTGATGACCGCCGCCAGGTTGGAGAAGGCAAAGACCCGGTTCCTGCGAAACAGATCCATGTTCAGCACGGGATCCGCGGCACGGAGCTCCCACCAGACAAAGGCGGCCAGACCGGCGAGGCCGGCGACCACGAGCACGGCTCCCACAGCCCTGGGCAGCGTGGAAACGCCGGCCATCACCGCGACGAGCGCCAGCGCGTAGATGACAGACCCGAGCAGATCGAAGCGGGCCGTCCGAGGCACCACCCACTCATCGGGGATCCGCATGATGACCAGAACGATCACCGCCACGCCCAGGACGGCGGGAACGGCGAACACGCTCCGCCAGCCCAGCGAAGCCGTGAGAAAGCCTCCCACAACCGGCCCCAGTGACAGGCCGACGTAGACTGCGGCCACGTTGATGCCCAGTGCCTTCCCCCGCTCTCCAGGGGGAAGACGGAGGTCACGATGGCCGCCGCAGTGCCGAAGATCATGGCTCCGCCGACCCCCTGCAGCACCCGCGACACAACAAGCCACCCGACCGTCGGCGCGAGGGACGACAGAATGGAGGAGCCGCTCAGAATCGCCATGCCGTACAGGTAGATCTTCTTGCGCCCGTGAGTGTCCGCGATCTTGCCCAGAGGGATGAGCAGCGCACCGGTGGTCAGGAGGTAGGCCGTGGCCAGCCAACCGAGCGCCACCGCGCTCAGATGGAACTCCTGCCCGATGGTGGGCAGCGCCACGTTCAGCGAGGAGATCACGAAGGGGGTGAGGAAGGAGCCAAGCATCGTGGCCGCCAGGACCGCGTTGCGATGGTTCTCTCCGGTTGGGTTGCTCATCATCCCATAGTAGACGAATTCGGGCGCTTTGGTCAGCGGGACTCCGGCGCCCGCGTACCCTACACTAGGGCCATGGACAGATTCATCGATCGTTCATTCCACGAACCCGCCTACCTCAGCCTGGTGACCCGGGGCGAGCTGGCGGCGCGCGCCCGGGCCGCCGCCCAGCGACTGACCGCCTGCGACCTCTGCCCCCACCGCTGCCTGGTGGATCGCACCGCCGGGGAGCTCGGCCGCTGCCGCACGGGCCGCCTGGCTCTGGTCGCGAGCGCCGGCCCGCACTTCGGCGAGGAACGGCCGCTTGTGGGCCGGGAAGGCTCGGGCACCATCTTCTTCGCCGCCTGCAACCTGCGGTGCCTGTTCTGTCAGAACGCCGATATCAGCCACCTCGACCGCGGCCGTCCCCAACCCGCCGAGGAGCTGGCCCAGATCATGCTCGCTCTGCAGGCGGAAGGCTGCGAGAACATCAACCTGGTCTCGCCCAGCCACGTGGTCGCCCAGATCCTGGAGGCGCTGGTCATCGCGGTCGACTCCGGTTTGCGCCTCCCCCTGGTCTACAACACCGGAGGCTACGACGCCGTCGACACTCTGCGCCTGCTCGACGGCGTGGTCGACATCTACATGCCCGACATGAAGTACGCCGCCGACGACATCGCCCTGCGGCTCTCGGGCGCCGCGGACTACGTAGCCCGCAACCGTGCGGCCGTGAGCGAGATGCACCGGCAGGTGGGCGATCTCTCGCTGGACGAGAGGGGATCGCTCGGCGGGGACTTCTGGTACGCCATCTGATCCTGCCCGAAGGGCTGGCGGGGACGGAGGCGGTGGTCCACTTCCTGGCGGAGGAGATCTCCACCGGCACCTACCTGAACATCATGGATCAATACCGCCCTTGCCATCAGGCCTGGGACGTACCCGGGCTCGATCGGCGGCCGACCGCGCGCGAGTACTCCGAAGCCGTGGCGGCGGCGCGGCGGGCCGGGCTCACCCGTCTCGACCGCCGGTGAGCGCGCCGAGGGCCGAGGTCACTCCCTGGTCTTGGCCGATTCGGGTTACGATGGAGTCGGCGTGTCCGAACCCACTGACATCCCGAAGCCAACCCCGGATCGATGGAAGCCCCGCGTGCCGGCCGACACGTCACGCGAGGCCATCGAGGTCCGGCTCGCCATCCTGCGGCGCATGACGCTCGCCCAGAAGGCCGCTCAGATCTCCGAGCTCAGCGAAACGCTGCGCGACACGATGATCGCCGGCGCACGTTTCCGTCACCCTGAGTACACGGCCGCCCAGGCCCGCTGGGCCACGGTTCGCCACCTCCTGGGCGAGAACCTCTTTGCCGCGGCTTACCCCGATGCGCCTCGACTCGACTTCTGAACGCCGTTCCGCCCGACGTGGCCGCCCAGCCGTGCTGGATGGCCCGGCCGACGGCCCGGCCGAGGGATGAACAGTAGATGACCCAAGTGCGTGTCCTGACGGAGGTCCTCGAGATCCTGGAGAGACTCGGCATCCCTTATATGATCGTGGGCTCGTTCGCGAGTGGCTTCCATGGAGAGTTCAGGGCAACGCAGGACGCCGACCTGGTCATCGACCCGACCCCCGACCAGCTCCGCGCTTTCCTGACCCGGGTGAGCGAAGACTTCTACGTCTCCCCAGAGGCAGCGGCGGACGCCCTGGCGCGACGCGGACAGTTCAATCTCGTGCATTTCGAGACTGCGTGGAAGATCGACCTCATCATCCGCAAGAAGCGTCCTTTCAGCGAGGTCGAATTCGCGCGCCGGCAAGAGGGATCGCTGGGTGGTCGGCCGGCAGCGGTGAATTCTCCCGAGGATGTGATCCTGTCCAAACTGGAGTGGGCCCGGGCATCTGGCTCCGAACGGCAGCTCGGCGACGCCGCCGGAGTGGTCGCCGCTTGGGGGGACAGACTCGATTGGGACTACCTTGTCCGTTGGGCCGAGGATCTCGAGGTGAGCGATCTGCTGGCGCGGATTCGGCGGTGACCGGCGCCCACTCCAGACTCTACAGCGTACGAGTCGCGACCGCCCGCGCCCTACTGATCGCCACCGGGGCGAGCTGGCTCTATCAGGCGGTCTCGCTGGGGCTCACGCGTCACCTGCTCACTGCCCCCTGGCGACGGTTCGCGACGGACCGGGCGAACCCCGGGGCTGTCCCGCCTGTCTCCATGCTCAAGCCAGTGCGCGGGCACGATCACGAAGCCCTCGAGAACTTCGCCAGCTTCTTGGCTCAGGACTACGCGGCCCGCTACGAGGTGATCTTTGCGGTCGCCGACCCCGACGACCCGGCAGTCGAGAACGTACGCCGGCTGCAGGCCCGGGCCCCAGGGGCATCTGTGCGGCTGATCGTGGCTCCGGCTGAGCTTCCGAACCCCAAGGTCGCCCTCCTGCAGGCCGCCGCTGCCGAAGCCCGGCACGACATCCTGGTGGTGAGCGACTCCGACATGCGGGTCACGCCCGACTATCTGCGCCGCGTGGTGGCTCCCCTGAACGACCCGGCCGTCGGGCTGGTCACCTGCCCCTACCGAGGCTCCCACCTGACCACGCTGACGGCCCGCCTCGAGGCCCTCTACATGGTGGCGAGCTTCATACCCATGGTGGCCACCGCCCGGCTGGGCGTAGGGCTCAGCTTCGCCCTGGGATCCACGGCAGCCCTGCGCAAGAGCGACCTCGAGCGCATCGGCGGATTCGCCGCCCTGGGAGACTACCTGGCCGACGACCACGAGCTCGGCGCCCGCATCGGATCCCAGGGTAAGAGCGTCCACCTGAGCGACTACGTGGTAGAGACCCCCCTCGGTCCGACCACGTTCCCGGAGCAGTGGCACCGCGAGGTACGCTGGGCCCGCTGCAACTGGGTAAGCCGGCGGCGGGAGTACCTGGCCGCCGCGCTCACCTTCACGACGCCGCTATCAGTGGCCTACGCAGTCGTGGCGGGTCCCAGGCGGGGGCGCTCCTGGCGGCCGTTCGCGCTCTCATTGGTGGGACGATGGTCGGTCGCCTGGCTCGTGACCGGATATGCCGGTGACCGCGAAGCCCGGCGCTGGCTCGGGCTGCTACCGCTACGCGACATGCTGAGCGGCCTGATCTGGGCGGCCGCAGCCCTCGGACGGAAGGTCGAGTGGCGGGGAGAGCGCTACCGGGTGGACGCGAGCGGGCGGCTGCAACCCCTGGGCCGCGACTGAGGTCCTGGCGCGCGAATGCTCCCAGGGCGTCTTTCTCCGCATCCCCTGGTATCGTACGCACCACTCGAAGCATGACCGTGGACGCGAACGATGGATCCCATCCGAAAGGACAGCGCCTTGCCCGACTACGCCCTGGTCGAGCGCCAGGAGATGCTGCGCGGGATCGGCTTCGGCGACGAGGCCCTGGAACGCATCCAGGTAGGCGTGGTCAGCAGCTGGGGAGAAGTGAACCCAGCGGCTGTCAACCTGGATCGAGTCGCCGGAGCGGTCAAGGCCGGTATCTGGGCGGCGGGCGGAACCCCCCGGGAGTTCGTCATCAGCTCCATCTGCACGAGTATGGCGGGGGACGACCGCTATCACCTGCCCCACCGCGACCTGGTGGCGGGCTACATCGAGACCGTGGCCATGGCCAACCTGCTGGACGCCATGGTCTTCGTGCCGGTGTGCGACGACGTGATCCCCGGGCACCTCATGGCCGTGGCCCGCCTCGACCTGCCGGCCGTGGTAGTCACCGGCGGCTACGTGCCCCTCAATCGACGGGGCGGTGCGCCCATCGATCCGCTGCAGGTCTCCTCCCGGCACTTGAACGACTGGAAGGAAGGCCGTATCGACGCCGCCGAGCTCCAAGAGATCAAGGACCGGGGCTGCCCCGGGGGCGGCGCCTGCCCGGTCATGGGTACGGCCAACACCATGGCCGCCTTGGCGGAGGCGCTGGGAATCTCGCTCCCCGGCAACGCGACCACCCCCGGCTCCGATTCCCGCCTGCTGCGCCTGGCTTTCCACGCCGGCCGGCAGGCGGTCGAGCTGCACCGCCGCGGTGTGACGCCCTCGCGCATACTTACTCCGCAGGCCTTCGAGAACGCGGCGCGGGTGCTCATGGCCATCGGCGGCTCCACCAACGGCGTGCTCCACCTGCAGGCCGTGGCCGCCGAGCTGGAGCTGGAGATCGGCCCGGACACCTTCAACCCCCTGAACGCCGAGACCCCGCTCATCTGCGACATCGCTCCCTCGGGCTCGGGCGCGAACTACATGGTCAACCTGGACGAGGCAGGCGGTATCCAGGCGGTGATGAAGGAACTCGAGCCGGTGCTGAGCACCGGTGTACTCACGGTGACCGGCGAAACCCTGGCGCGGAATCTCGAGCCAGTGCGGGTGCTCGATCAGAACGTCATCCGGCCTTTGGACGACCCCCTTTCGCCCGAAGGTGGGCTCCGCTTCCTGCGCGGCTCGCTGGCCCCCAACGGCGCGCTGGTAAAGACCTCGGCGGTGCCCGCCGCCATGCTGCGTCACCGGGGACCGGCCCGCATCTTCGCCGCCGAGGACCCGGCCACCGAAGCCTTGGCCTCCGGTGGGCTCGAGCCGGGCGACGTGGTGGTGCTGCGCTACGCCGGCCCCAAGGGCGATCCGGGTATGCGCCTACTGCAGCGCTTCCTCTGGCAGCTGGCCGCCCGCGGGCTGCACGACCGCATCGCCTTCGTCACCGACGGCCGCATCTCCGGGACCAACAAGGGTTGCGCGGTGACACACGTGGGCCCGGAAGCCGCGGAGGGTGGGCCGCTGGCCCTGGTCGCGGAGGGCGACCTCATCGAGATCGACATCCCGGCCGGTACCCTCGAGCTGGTCGTGCCCGCCGAAGAGCTCCGCCGTAGACGCGAAGCCTGGCAACCGCCGGAGCCCCGCGCACGCAAGGGCTACCTCAACATCTACGCGCGCATGGCCCGCTCGGCCGACCGGGGAGCGGCCTTGGACTACGGCGGCAAGTGAGCTGCCGGGCATGGCCCTCCTCGCCGGCGTGCGGCTCAGTGAGCCGGCGCGATCCCCAAGAACTCGTTTCAAAATGAAGCCTTGGCCGCCGCGGCCGCACTGGCCGGCACGATGCGGCGTCCTCGGTCACGCCCGTAGCGCTGCTACGAGCGCTCCCTGCGTCCTTGCCTCGCACTCGCCCATCGCACCCTGACGGCGAAGCGTCATTCTGAAACGAGTTCTAACTCACCACTGCCTTATCTCGATGGGCAGACCGTCGGGGTCCTGGATCTCGGCGCGGAAACCGCTGCCCGAGGGGAACGGCGGCATGGAGGGCTCGATGCCTTTGCCGCTCAGATAGGCCAGGGCCTCGTCCATGCTCTCGACCTCGAGGGCCATCATGCGGTAGCCCACACGAGGCCCTTCGCCGACCAGCGCGGTCACCCCCTCGATGTCGAGCAGCTCGAGCACGGTGTCGCCCAGCTTCAGGAAGGCGATGTCGCGCAGCGGGGGGCGGTCGATGGTCAGCCGCTCCCGGACCGAGAAGCCCAGCATCTCGGTGTAGAACTCGATCGAGCGCTCGAAGTCGGAGGGCACGATCTCCACGTGGTCAATGCGGCGAAACATGGCAATCTCCTTCGTGCGAGTGAGGGCGCGGGAGGACAGCGCGTGCCGGATAGGCAGGAGTATACCGCGATGGCCCGCCGCAGCCCGGTGTGCGTACGTTGTCCAGCTGGCTGCCGCCGCCGGCGGTGTGCGCGTTGTCCGGCTGGCCACCGACGGTCCCGGGCGGCTATCCTCTCTACCGGCGCGCCCATCGCCAGACCCGTCAGGAGGAAAGCATGCGCATCGCCGTCGCCGAGTCCATCTTCGAGAGATTCCCCGGCTACCAGCGAGGGCTCGTCGTGGCTCGGGGGTGTCCAACGAGGCGGGCGACCCCGAACTGGCCGAGCGCCTGCGCGAGGCCCAACAGTCGCTGGTCGCCCGGCTCGGCGGCGAGGACTGGCGGGCTCACCCCCGCGTCGCGACCTGGCTCCAGGCCTTCGCCTCCCTCGGGATAGCCGTCGGGTCCCGGCCGCCGTCGCTGGCGGCCCTGGTCAAGCGGACGATGAAGGGTTCCGCGCTCCCTTTCATCAACCGGCTCGTGGCGCTGATGAACATCACCTCGCTCGAGAACTTGGTGCCCTGCGGAGGCGACGACCTGGACGCGGTCGGCGCGGAGATCGTGCTGCGGCCGGCCACCGGCACCGAGACCTACCGCCCGCTGGGCAGACCCGAGATGACCGAGCACCCCGACCCGGGCGAAATCGTGTACGTCGACACGCAGAGCTCGGTGGTCCTGTGCCGCACCTGGTGCTGGCGCAACAGCGACATCACCAAGCTTACAGAGCTCACCACCGCCGTCGCTCTCAATCTCGACCTCATGGCCCCGGCGGTCCCTTTCGAGGAAGGCGCAGCGATCACCGAACGCCTGGCCGCCGACATGCGCCGCCACTGCGGCGGCCGGGTGCAGTGGCACATGCTCTCCCTGGAGCATCCAGGCGCGGAAGTGGAGATCTAGTCGTGTCAGAACGAAGCCTTGGCCGCCGCGGCCGAATTGGCCCGCGATGCAGCTCCTCGGTCACGCCCCGGCCCGCATGCGCTCGGCCAGGCTCACCAGGATAGCGTCTCTCTGGCTCTCGACGGGCTGCTCAGGGTCCACCATCGACTCTTACCCCCCGCCCTCTCAAGGCCACAGCGGAGGTTACTCCGAAGTGAACTGTGCTGGCCATGCTTGGTTGGCATCTCTCCTTGAGCCGCCGGCTCCGTGGCCCGAGCAAGCGGGCCGTACGCTATCGTCAGCATCCGCTCCTTCGACCGAGCGAACATGGCGATGGTGTGCTCGTACAGCTTGTCGCTGGAGGCTGAGAGCACCACGCATAGCCTGCCGACATGCATCGCACTCCACGAGGCGGAGCCGAAAACGTCGTCTGGAGAGACATCCAAGCCATGATAATAGGCGTGGGTCACTCCACTAATGAAGCGGAACTGATAGTCGTACTCGAGGGTCTCCAGGTCCTGCTCACCTTCGGTGGCTTCCTTGACGCTCTTCGCCATCTGACGCGCGTTGCTGTCAGCGGGCTTGGACCGTAGAGGCATGCTCTCCAACTCGGCCTTAGCGCGGGCGGCGACCAGCTCTGCGTCTACGCCTAATGCCCGGAGCGCTCTTCTCCGATCCTGGGAGGCGAGAGCGTTCAGATTGACCTACCGAATGTAGGTCTTGTAGTTCTCACTCTGCCTGATGTAGTCGCGCGCGGTCTGAGCATCGGCACGACCATCGGTGACGATAAACAGCGCCTGCGCGCGCTAGTCCAGTAAAATAGACCCTGTCCATCGGGGTCGATGACGCGGATCTCGCTCAGGATAGAGCTAAGCTAAGCGATGGCAAATCGGATTGTGGGAATGCGATGGTCGAAGTCGCACGTAGTCTACGTCCGGCATTTACGAGTTCCGAGATCATTTCACGATCCGAAATACGATCTAGGCATGCATACGACGGGTCACGGAACCGCACGCTGCAGTACGGAACGGCCACACCGTCGCCACGGAGCGTAGCCACAACTCGCTCCATGACCCGCATCCACCGCGAGTGGAATTCACGGAGTTTGGAACCCGATGGCCCATCATCACTCTGGAGTGTCTCAATCTCACAGCCAAGGCGTACCGAGCCCTCGGCCCTTGAGAGGTCCACCAATGCGTCAGGTCGCTCATTGGGCGCAATCACAAACCCGGAGAAGCCGAGGCGTTGGAGAAGCCCAGAGATAGTCGTGCACTCGCGGTCCTTCTTCTCGAGGCCACTGTACTCCTCAATATCGCTCCCCGCATACGACCTCACGCTCGGGCGGCTCGCTCCTGTCTCGCGGCTGGGGTGAGGACGACGGCGGGGGCGACGAACCTGTCCGGGGAGGCGGCCCGGTGCTCGAACGGAGAGCGCAACGGGAAAGGGCGCCCCGACTCGTGCAGAGAAACACGTCCACCGGGCCGCGCCAGCCGGCGAGGCCGGAACACCGCCTGCAACCCGCCGACCACTTCCGCTCCACGACCCTGACCCTGCCCGGCTCCACCACGGCGAATCCGCCCACCGGCCGACCACCCAACTTCTGCGACGGCCTCTACCACACTGGCGGCGAGAGCTCGCCGAGCGCCGCCCGGACAGCGGATGAAGACGACACCCTCACCAGGCCCGGCACCGAAGAAGACCAGCTGACCAAAGTCCTTGTCTTCGGTGATGAGCACTCGATTCTCAGCTGCGGCAACTGCGGCCACCTGTGCATCGGTGGTGCCCGGAGAGTCTTCGGCAACCGCTCTTGCGTCGTGGCCGGCCACACGGAGAGCGCGTACGACGCCGAAGTCGCAGCTCTCGTCCGCCAGAAAACGCACCGGCGCTATCCGCCGTGGACGGTAATCGTCTCCAGGACGGCCGACTCCTCGTGCGCCAGCGAGTCTGCAGCGTAGGCCAGGGCGGCGTGGATATCGTCGATCGTCAAATTCGGGTACGCATCGAGAAGGTCGGCTTCCGTCGCGCCTTGGCTGAGCTTCCTGAGAATGCGCTCCACGGTGATGCGCGTACCACGGATCACGGGTTTGCCTAGCATGACTCGGGGGTCGATAGAGATCTTGACAGCTGAACCCATGTGACCTCCTCCATGAGTCTCCGGGCGATCGGGCTGGTTGACTGAGCGCCCGGGCGACGCTCACATGTTATCGCAAGAGCGTCGACCCATGCTAACCCCGAGTAGGGCTCATGCTTGAAGATCACGCGGGCGGCCTTGACCAGTGAGGGCAACGGCCCGAGCGTGGCGACTGCAAGCAGCGGGATTGTCTATGCTGACTTCATCGACCCTCTGCGGGGGCTCGGTCAGGGCCAGGAAGGCGGCAACGAGACCGTACCAGCCCGCGGGGGCACCGGCAGTTGAGAGGCTTATTGTTCCTCAACAATGCACCCCAACGGCTCGCAAAAGCGAACAGGAGTCATGCTCAGCGCCTGCCCGTATCGGTGCCCACAGTGGAGGTCACTCCGAAGTGAAACGTACCCGGCCACTCGAGGTTTGCATCCCTGCTTGGGCCGCTGGCCCCTCCGCCCGTGGGAGCGGGCCGTACGCAACCGAGAGCATCCGCTTCTTCGAGCTCGCGAACATGGTTGCCGTGTGCTCATAAAGGTCGTCGCTGGAGGTAGACAGCACGCGGCACAGCCGGCCGACTTGCATGGTGCTCCAGAATACGGGGCAAAGACGTCGTCAGGAGACAGAGCACTGTCCGGCAAGGTGTAACGAAAGCGAGGTGTCCGGACACCTACGGGATAGAGGACGAGGGGGTATCCATTTAACCGGCCGAGCCCCTAATTGCCCGCCACGGCCGGTTTGCCGGCGGTCGCTGAAGGCTTGGCGGGCGGCCGCGGCTGCGCGGGGGTGTGGAGGGTACGGCGCGCGGCCGGCGGCTGGCGATGAGGTGGTCGTACCGCACCGGGGCGTGGGCGACGGCCAGCTCGAGGACTCGGTAGAACAGCATCCCGCGACTGCGTGAGCTGCGTCGGTTGAATCGAAACACGAACTCGTTGAGGTAGCCCGCCATATGTGCCTCATGGACGGAGCCTTGGTGGGTGCCCAGCAGCCAGCGCTTGGTCAACGAGGCAACCCGATGGACGCGACGCAGCAGCTTGGTGGGATCGTCCCCGTGCGCCCGGGCTGCTCGCTGGCTGCGAGGATCGTGAAAGTAGCCCAGCTTGGCCAGGCCGTGGTAACCCATCCAGCCGTCAGTGATCAGCGTGGCGCCTGGCTCGACGTGATCGGTCACGAAGCGGTGCAGCGAGACGGCGGACGCGTCCACGAGCGGCGCCATCCTGCACCGGCCCATCCCTCTTGGCTCCCGGATCTGGAACCGCGATGCCGGTCAGGACCTTCTTCCCCGGCGCCCGGCCGCCGGCGAGCTCCGGCTCCTGCCCGCCGATGTACGTCTCGTCTACTTCCACCTTCCCTGTCAGCCGCTCACGGCCCAGGCGCACGAGCACCGACCGGAAGCGGTGGAGCATGGCCCAGGCGGTTTGGTAGGAGCCGATCTCCAGTGTCCGCTTCAGGCTCAACGCCGAGATGCCGTCCTTGCCCGTGGCGAACAGCCAGCAAGCCATGAACCATACCGTGAGCGGCGTCCGGGTGCGGTCGAAGATCGTGCCGGCCGTGACCGAGGTGCGGGAACCGCACCCCTCACATTTCCACCGGCCGTCGCCCATGCGCCAACCACCGCCATGGCTGCAGTCGGGGCAAATGAAACCGTCGGGCCACCGCAGCCACTCCAAGTAATCGAGGCAGTCTGCGTCGGCCGAAAACCACGCGTGGAAGTCGCCCGTGGAGCCTGGGTAGTGTGCTCCGGCACGAGGATATTCCATCAATCCATGATACGCCTAGGCCGGTTAAATGGATATCCCCAAGGTCCGTTCTTCCACCTACTCACGGCTAGTGTTTCAATCTTGGTGTTGAAGCATCTGCATCCTCTCGTCATGCTGGATGGCCGCCTGATGGATGCGCGCGAGGATCCCAAATAGGCAGCCCGCAGCTATGAGGCCAATGCCGAGAGTCATCTCGGTGAGGTAGCCCAAGCCAGCGACTAGGCCGATAAAGGCAATACCCACCAGCAAGTACAGGAGCAACTGGCTTCCCGTGGACCCAAGTCGTTCGGGGCGGCTGCCGGATAGTCCCCGTCCGCATTGCCCGCAGTAGAAACTGCCTTCAGCGAGAAGGGCACCGCAATTCGAGCACCGTTGGTCGGCCATCATGATCTCCTTTTCAGGCTAGAACACGCTTCGTCCTTGCCCCACGGATCTTAGTAGCTCTTGCTCAGCATCACGTGCCCCTGCGAATCAGCACCGTGTCCGCGTCCCCATCGTGGCTCAAGATGGAACTCACTCCCGGAGACTTATCGCCCATGGTCCTTTGGCTTCGACAACCAAATACTCAGTGCCAGGAGGGACCATGGTCTCTCCACTATACTGCTCGATCTCATTTAGCAAGAGGTCCGGGAAGAACCCCCCATAGGCCCACACGGCAAAATTCGATTGGGCGGCGTTGCCTTCAATGATCGCAGTGTCAGCCTCGCCCTCGACGCGAAGAACATCATCCCCTGCGCCCTTGACGATGTCTCCCACTGGTGCCACTCGAGCGGAATCGATGGGGCGAACCTCGATTAGCCAACCGCCCTTCGCCTCAACCTGGAGCCGAGTCGTCCCTTCTTCCTGCATGCCAAGCGGCCTGATGCCCTCGTACGGATCGATCGCATTGACGAACAGCTGCGTGGTTTCCCCGTCGTCGTCGTAACCCCAGACAGCAAAGTTGCTTCTGGCGGCATTCCCCCTTGATGTAGAGAAGAGCCGGATCAGTCGGTCGGTCGATCCTGATGACCTTGTCTCCCGCACCCTCGTAAACGATCTTGGCCACCGTGGTAGTGGTCGTCGAGGCCGACGTTGTCGTCGTGGGTTCGGCGCTCGTTGTGGTCTGCGGCGCTGGCGCGGTCGTTGTTGCGGCACTGTCTGTACTCGCCGCTTCGGCCACAGCCTGCGTTGTCGTCGTGGGCTCGGGATTGTCACTGCCCTTCGGAATCAAAACGCCGGTGATCACGAGGGCCCCGATGACAATGCTCGTCTTGCCGAGGAGACTGCGACGTTGCCAGAAGTTCCCCCGTCGTGGCGAGGCGGTCTCTATTCCCTCCGGTGACGTGGGACCGATGTCCGCGCCGCAATTACGGCAAAGGATTGCGTCGGGTGCGACGGGCTTACCACAGTTTGGGCAGTAGCGCTCTGTCATTCTGTCCGCTCCCTCTCTCGATGACACGCGGATGTGCAGCCTGGGCGACCAGGTGACTGGCCTTGAAGGCAAGAGTCCGGTGTAGTGAACCCGGCACTCAGCCTCGGTCCGATCTTGGGCTGCCGATTGGTGACGTCCCCCTTAGGTACATGCGCGACAACCACTGACTCGCAACTGACCCACGCTAGCTCTCATGGCTGACAGTGTTGGGTACGACTCCCACCAACCGCGGCCCCTCCGGCATCATCTCTGCCCGATACTCCTGCTGCCAGGACCAGTCGATCTTGCGCCAGTGACGCGCCTCAGGCGAGTAGCCGCCGAGCGCCACCGCGAGGGTGATCTGGCCCAGGGCAGCGACAAGATGCCCTTGTTGTACCACGCCCATTCCTAACCAGCGAGGGCAATACACTTCACTGGCAGCCGCAAGAGATATTCCCACGACGGGTCTCCGCCTTTCTTCTCTCCTGACCAGTAGCCCCGCGCTGCCTGCAACAACCCGAGCAGCCCCGGCCTCGGGTCGTTCAACCACAGCATGTCCGCCTTAAATGAGGGCGTGCCTTCGATTCTCCATACTTTGGCTGGGCTGTCCCCTCGAAAACGACGAGCGTCCTCCTCGCTCCGAAAGGCAAAGAAAGCAAGCATTCGGGAAATCCTGTCGGAGTATTCGAACCGCCGAACGAATTCAAGGGCCAGCTCCCATGTCTGCATCGCGATTTCTGCGTTTCCGAGAAGGTAGCTTTCGCCATGGCTTGAGAGATAAACCAAGCAGCGTCGTGGTCACCGCAATTATGGCCTTATCGTAGCTCTCCATTGCGGCCTGGCGGCCACGAACCAATTCGGCCCTGTAGTCAAGATAAGCCTGGTATTTGGTTTCGCCGGATTCTGTCATTGCCCTATCCCGAAGTTGCTGGATGACCACCACCTAGATATTTGTAGTACCAGCGTGTTTTGTCCTTCAAATTCGAGCATGCGGACCGAAAACGGCTATGGATCTTGGTCGGGGTCCGCAATGATCCACCAACCATCAATCATGCGCCAGTCCCAATCGGCCATGGTCCGCAGACCCAGTTCGGAAGCGAACTAATTACAGGCCGTGTGAAAAGCGTCTCTAGCGTCGCTGGATCTTTGAAGCAAGATACGTGCGCCCACAGAGTCGTAGGACCATGACGGAGACCCTTCGCCGGAGCGCACGCGAAGGGTAACTGACTGACCTACCTCGGGTCCAAGACGCACCCGTTTCACGATGGCCGGATTCCTCGCGACGAAATCAATCAGCGGAGCCATCTGTCTTCCCGCGTTCCTGCCTACCATGAAGTGGATGTTCCTTTGCGACGTCTTGACGTCGAGATAGGCGAAAGGAAACCCAAGGCGCCAGTCTACAAGGGCTCTTCTACGACGCAACCGAACTCTCTCGACTTTCACCCACGTGGATGGCCCGAACGTCCTCCAACCGGCCATACTGCCCTATCCAATGCAGGTACGACTCTGTATGGACGAGTGTTCCTTCGTCGGCGCCACCTCCCTGAAAGAACCCGGGCGTCAGATCTTGGGCCGGACATAGGTCCACCGTCGTTCCGTCGAATATGGCAACCCGCTTCAGAATGTCTAACCCAGGATAACGCTCCAAGGCACCCGGTGGACTCCGTCGCAACTTGAGGTTCTCCCTGGCCTTCGTGAGGGGATCATGGGCCGGGCTCGTGTACGGCGATCCATGGTCAGCCTGTTGTCTCCCCACCTTCCACCTCCTTGTCAGAAGAATTCATCCCACCAGCCCGGGAGCTTCTTGCGGCGCATCCCCGCCAATCCCTTGAGCTGGTGAGCCGGCGCCGGGGTCGTCGGCCAGCAGGAACCGCAGCGGCTGCCGGGGGAGCATCTCCCCGTAGACCGCCGTGATCTGATGGGGCAGAGGGTCGATGGGCGAGGTGTGCACCGCCAAGTAGGGGTCGAACAGGTGGGCCAGCCGGATGCGCTGCGCCTCCGACACCAGCCGGAAGAGGTCGCCGTCGGCCTCGAAGCTCCAGGCACGACCCTTCTCGATGATCTTCAACCCGGCTCTGGGCGTCGCTGAAGAGGATTTGGTTGCCCGGGGTGCCGTCATCGTGGGTGTAGTAGACCGTGAGGGCTTCGGACCCATGCCACGTGACATCGACGATGGTGACCGGTCGGCCGGGGACGATCCCCTCGACCAGGGCGCCTTTTTTCAGGTCTTTCAGCTCAGCCATGGCTCCTATCCTACAACCTGGGTCGGACAGCGAAGAAGACACCATGGGCCGATGGGGCACGGTGGAGCCCCCGTTCGCGACATGCGCCACCCTCGACACGCGTCGGCGGCGAACCAGGCGGCCAGAGTCGCCCCTGGATGAGACCGCTCGCCAACATGAGAAGGGCCATGTGGTTCTCGTCCTTTCTTGGACCAGCGGATGAGCAGAGCCCGGTTCCGATTGAGCCAGGAGTGGCAGGCCTCCACTACCCATCTTCGGGCCCACCAGCCCGGGAGGCGCAAGGCCTGGGGCGCCCCCGGGGTGGGCTCGGGTCGCTCGATGGGCAGGGATGGACCGCAGAGGATTACGACCTGGACTGCGACGGAACGCTATCAGTAGCACTCCGAAGGAGGTCCTCATGTCCAGCACCCAGCCCCCGGTCAGCGGCCTTGTGCCCTGCTCGACCGTGCTCCTCACCGCCTCGGCCTACGCCCGCCAGGACGCCATGACAGCCACCGCTATCTTCATCTCGGAAGAGCCCCCCATCCTCAGCGTGAGCGTGGCCAAGCACATCCTCACCCACTATCTCATCGGGGAGTCAGGGGAGTTCGTAGCCAATCTGGCCGCCGGCGATCAGCTCGAGCTGGCCCGGCAGCTCGGTTCCACCCACGGCACCGAGGTCGACAAGATCGAGCATTTCAACGTGCCCGTCGAGATCGGTGAGAAGGTGGCCGCCCCTCGCATCCAGGGCTCCTACGCCAGTCTGGAGTGCCGCGTTCTCAACTCATACGACGCGGGCGACTTCGTCGTCTACTTCGCCGAGGTCCTGGCTTCGTCGGTGGACCCGAGCAAGGTTCCGCTCGTCTGGCATCAGGGCCGCTACTACCCCTTGGAGAATCCGGTCGCCTGACAGCCCCGGCGGTTGGCGGCGGGCCATGGGGCCCGCCGCCGCGGACGCCGCAGGCCCGACCGGAACGGAAGGACAAGAACGAATGGCCGTCGAGACGATTCCCCATCCCGCCGATGACTTCCTACTGGACGCATACTCGCAGGCTGTCATCGGCACCGTCGAGGCCGTGGGACCTTCGGTGGTCAACATCGAGGTGGGGGGCGCTCCCAGCCCTCTGCGCCGGAGGCGGAGGCCGCAGGAGGCCGTTGGCAGCGGCTCGGGCTTCGTATTCACGCCCGACGGGTTCATCCTCACGAACAGCCACGTGATCGGCAACGCCGGAACCATCTATGCGACCCTGGCCGGCGGTCGCCGCCTCCCCGCGGAGCTGGTAGGTGACGACCCCGACACCGACCTGGCGGTGGTGCGGGTGACCGCCGGCGATCTCACCTACGCCCGCCTGGGCGATTCGTCGTCCGTGCGGGTCGGCCAGCTCGTCGTTGCCATCGGAAACCCTCACGGCTTCCAATCGACCGTCACCGCCGGAGTGGTCAGCGCCTTGGGTCGCTCCCTGCGGGCGCGCACGGGCCGGCTCATCGACAACATCATCCAGACCGACGCGGCCCTCAACCCTGGCAGCTCCGGGGGTCCCCTGGCGACGGCGGGCGGGGCGGTCATCGGGGTCAACACGGCCATGATCGCCCTGGCACAAGGGCTCTGCTTCGCCATCGCCGGCAACACGGCCAAGCTGGTGGCCGGCATGCTGATCAGAGACGGGCGCGTACGGCGGAGCTACCTGGGCCTGGGCGGGCAGACCATGGCCATCCCCCGCCACATCGCCCGGCACCATGGCCTCTCGGGAGAAGGCGGCGTCCTCGTCACCACCCTCGAGGCGGACGGACCGGCGGAGCTGGGCGGCTTGCACCTGGGGGACGTCATCGTGGAGTTCGATGGCGAGCCCGTTCACGGAATCGACGACCTGCAGCGGCTGCTCACCGCCCGGCAGGTCGGGGTGCGCTCACCCTTGACCGTGATTCGCAGGTCAGAAACCATCGCGCTGGAGGTCGTGCCCGAGGAATCCCGGTCACGGACGTAGACGGCCTTCCGCCCGCCGATGTGACCGCCGCGCGGCCGGCGTCGATGACTCCCCCTCGCCGCCCTGCCAAGGCTGGCCGAGCTCGGAGACAGCCGGCGGTTCAGCCGGCGGCGGCGCCCAACACCAGCTGCTGACAGATGCGGACGCCCTCCATGGCGTCGGTGGTCCAGCTGTCGGCCCCTGTGAAGACGCACACCTCCTGGTCGAGCGTCCCGCCCCCGATGATTACGGGCAGGCGGCCCCCGCTCGTCCGCTCGCGCTCGCGCAGAAGCCTGACCGTGGCCCGCATACTCTCGTACGAGGCCGTGACCAGACCGGAGAGTCCTACCAAGTTGGGCCGGAGCTGGAGTGCCCGCTCGACCAGCCGCTCGGCGGGCACGTCGACGCCCATGTCCTCGACGGCGAAACCGAAGCTGCGCAGGGCAACCCCGGCCATGTTCTTTCCTATGTCGTGGATATCGCCTGCCACGGTGGCGAGCAAGATGCTGCCCGAAGCCGTGCCCGAGAGCTCGTGCTCGAGGGCCGGTTGGGTGAGCGCCATGACCTCGCGGAAGATCTCGCCGGCCATGATCAGACCGGAGAGGTAGTACTCGTGCTGCTCGTAGAACTCGCCCACCGTGCGCATGCCGGCCTCACAGGCGCGCACGACGGCCAGCGGGCTCTCTCCAGCCTGAAGCATCCCTTCGACAAGCTCGAGCACCCGAGGCTCGTCGAGGTCGGCCAGCGCCCGCGTGACCTCTTCCAGGGGTCCCGCGCCCCGATCCCGTGAGCCGCTCATGACCTCACCTCCCGCCGCCGGACGCCTCGGGTGCCCCGATCCACGATGTGAGCTTGAACTGGTCTGGCCGGCACAGGAACCACCCCCAGCTCACGGCCCGCCCCGAGAAATCGTAGAACACGTGCTCCAAGCATAGAGCGGGCGAGCCCGTGGCCAGATCCAGCAGGTCGGCCGCCTCGCTGCTCAGCCCCACGGCCTGGACGGTGAGGTTGCCGCGCGGAAAGCCCTCGCCTCCGGCGCTCTCCAACAGCCCTTCCAGGGAGGTGATGCGCAGCTGAGCCTCGACCAGCGGCCGTCGTGGGTCGTAGACCAGATACTCCCGGTGATACATCAGCGGAGCCTCGTCACGCAGGAGCAGGCGGCGCAGATAGACCATCCTCTCGCCCGGCTTGCAGTCCAGCACCTCGGCCACCCGGGCGGTGGCGGGCGCGATGGAGGCCTCCAGCAGGCGCACGTCGATGGAGCCGTCGTACCAGCGGTCGGTCATCTCCCGCAGGCGGAAGACGGCCTCCCCCAAGGCTAGAGAACGGACGTAGGTGCCTTTGCCCTGAGCCGCTGTTGCCAGCCCCCGTTCGACCAGGATGTTGACCGCCCGGCGCACGGTCATGGGGCTCACTCCGAACCCGGTGCACAGCTCCGACTCCGAGGGCAGGCGATCGCCGGCCCGGTACGCACCGGTCGCGATCTGCTCGGAGATAGTTCGGGCGATCTGCATGTAAGCGGGCTCGAAGGAATGGCGGTCGATGCTCTTCGTAGAGCCCTTTCCCGAGGTACTTTTCATGGGCCGCTCCATCGGCGAAGACTGGGGCTTGTCAACTTCCCTATAGAACCATAGAATAGGAGACGCGCGCGCTTCCGGACAGAGGTTCTCACGCAGGCAAGGCAAAGTCCAATCCTCCTTCGGGGAGGACGAGAACGGAGCCTTCCAGGGCCGAAAGGTGGGGTTGATCGTGGCAAGCACTCTGAGTCAGGCACTCGGTGCCTTGGACGAGGCGAAGGTCGACGAAGAGGTACGAGGCGAGCTGGCCGCGGAGACGCCGGCTCTCTCCATCCTCGGAGAGCTGCAGGAGGGGATGCGGCTCGTCGGGGAGCAGTACGAGTGCAACGAGTACTTCCTCTCGGAGCTCATCCTGGCCTCGGAGATCTTCAAGAATGCCAGCGCGTTGCTGGCCGAGGGGCTGGCCAAGCAGACGGACAACAAGCTCGGTACCATGGTGCTCGGCACCGTCAAGAACGACATCCACGACTTCGGCAAGGACATCGTGCACATGGTCCTGGAGTCAAACGGGGTCGAGGTGGTCGATCTGGGGGTCAACGTGCCTTACGAGCGCTTCGTGGAGGCGGTGAGAGAACACTCGCCGCGGATGGTGGGCCTGTCGTGCCTGCTCACCACGGTCTTCGACGACATGCGGGCCACAGTGGACGCCCTGGCCCAGGCCGGACTGCGCGATCAGGTGACCATCCTGGTCGGCGGGGGGCCGGTCGACAAAAAGCGTGGCCGACTATGTGGGGGCCGACCTGTATTGCGAGGACGCTCAGGGCGCGGTCGAGGCAGCCAAGAGAGTACTGGGGGTGAGCTGACATGACAACGCCGCGGGAGCTTGTAGAGGAGCGTTGGCGGCGTATCAAAGCCGCGGTGGCGCTGGAGAAGCCCGATCGCGTGCCCGTGGTGCCGCTGGGTGACGCCTTCGCCGCGAGGATGACAGGCGTGTCTGTGGCCGACTTCTGCACCAAGCCCGAGGTGGCCTACCCGACCATGGTGGATGCCTTCACCAGTCTAGGTGACATCGACGGCATCCAGCACGCCAGCTACAACGTGAACATGCTGAGCACTCTCTGGCTCTCCCGGCTCAAGATCCCCGGGCGAGATCTGCCCGAGAACGACCTCTGGCAGGTGGAGGAGCTCGAGCTCATGACGCCGGAGGACTACGATCAGATCGTCGATCAGGGCTTCGGTCCCTGGCGCGACCGCTACTTCGCGGAGCGCCTCGACAACCTCATGGATCGGGTGGGGCCCTTCGTCGGAAGCCTGCCCGACGCCTTCGCCGCCTGGGACGCAGTGGGCATCCCGGTGGTCTCGCCGGTCATCACCACCATCCCCTACGAGTACTTCTGCGGCGGCCGCTCCATGCGAGCCTTCGTCCTCGACCTGCACCGCATGCCCGACAAGGTGCAGGCGGCCATGGACGCCGCCCAGCCTGCGCTCGAGGAGGGCGCCCGCGGGGTGATCCGGGCGTTCGGCCTCAAGGGAATCTGGGTGGGCGGCTGGCGGGCGGCCAGCGAGTTCCTGTCGCCCAAGTTGTGGGAGCGATTCGTATTCCCCTACTACAAGCGGATGGTGGACGTGGTGGTCGCGGAAGGCTGCATCCCGGTGCTCCATTTCGACTCCAACTGGACGCGCGACCTCGAGCGCTTCCGGGAGCTGCCCAAGGCCAAGTGCGTGCTCTCCCTCGATGGGATGACTGACATCCACAGGGCCAAGGAGCTGCTGGGCGACCACATGTGCCTCATGGGCGACGTACCGCCGCGCATGCTCACCATCGGCTCGCCCGACGAGGTGCACTCGTACGCGACCGGGCTGGTTCGCGATATCGGGCCCACGGGCTTCATCCTGGCCCAGGGCTGCGACATCCCACCCGACGCCAAGCCCGACAACGTGCGGGCCATGATCGCTGCGGTACACTGAGGGCTGACCCTTCCTGTAACTGCGGCGGCGGCGCGGTGGCGCCGCCGCCGCACACTCATCGTGAGGTCGGCACGTGATCCTGCTCGTCTTCGTGGGCTTTCTGGGCTCCGGCAAGACAACGCTCATCCTCGACCTGGCCCGGCAACTGGCCGCTGACGGGCGGCGCAGCTGCATCATCGTGAACGAGGTCGGCGAGATCGGCATCGATCAGCAGGTGCTGGCCGAATCGGGCATGCCCGTGCGCGAACTGGTGGCCGGCTGCATCTGCTGTCAGATCACCGTCGACCTGATCACCACCCTGCAGGAGGTGGCGGCTGCCTTCGCCCCCGACATCGTGCTGGTCGAGGCCTCGGGGGTGGCGGCGCCGCCCGCCATTCTGGAGGCCCTCTCCTACTACCCGGGCGAGCGCTTCGCCGCCGTGCACACGGTGGCGGTGGTCGATCCCACGCGCTTCGAAGCCCTGCACGAGGTGCTCCAACCCCTCATCGAGAGCCAGATCGCCGCCGCCGACCGCATCGTGATCACCAAGATCGACGAGGCGGGCGTGGCCCAGGTGGCCGAGACCGAGAGAACCGTGCGACGTCTCAACACCGGGGCTCCTGTGGACCAGGTCTCTCCCGGCCACTCGCTCGAGCTCTCCGCACTCCTGCCAGGCGCCTACCCCAAGAGGGGCAGATGACGGCCCCCGATGCCTTCGCCCCCTACGCCGCCCGCCTCCGGTGGACCGCCGCCCCCGCTTCGCCGACCCTCGCCGGCTAGTGGCCGACTTCCTCGAGGCCGTGGCCCGATGCTGCGACGAGAAGGGAGCCAGTGTCATCGGGCACCTCAAGTGCTACGCCCACCTTCCCGAGGGCGATCACTTCCGCTGCAGCCTGACTTCGACCCGCGCGGGCGCCCGCTGCGAGGGCGCCGCCGGCCGGCAAACCCACGCGTTGGAGCTCGACCTGGCCGTGCTGGTTTACGGACTCACCTCACGGGAGGTTGGCGCATGCGTCACCGGGGTCCTGGAGAACCTTCGCTCCCGAGAGCCGTTCGATTTCAGCCTGCAGAGCCCTTCCACCTCTCACGACCACGGAGACGACCATTGATGGAGATCATCGGCGAGAAGATCAACGGTACCCGAGCGGAGGTGGCGGCCGCAATCGAGACGCGCGACACCGCCTTCATCCGCGGCCTGGCCCGCGGGCAGGTCGAGGCGGGCGCCACCTCGATCGACGTGAATGCGGGCACCAGCCGAGGCCGAACCCATGAGCCCGAGGACCTCGCGTGGCTGGTGCAAACCGTGCAGGAGGCGGTCGAGGTTCCTTTGTGTCTCGACAGCCCCAACCCGGACGCCCTCAGGGCCGCCCTCTCCCTGACCCGAACGACGCCCTTGATCAATTCCATCAGCGGTGAAGGGCAGAGACTGGAGGGGATCCTCCCCTTGGTGGCCGAGCACGGCGCCCCGGTGATCGCCCTGGCCGCCGACGACAGCGGCATCAGCAAGGAGGCCGACGTACGCGTCGAAGTGGTCACCCGGGTGCTCCAAGCCACCCGCGCCGCAGGGGTGGCCGATAGCCGGGTCTACGTCGACCCCCTGGTCATGCCCCTGGCGGGCTTCGCCGAAAGCGGGGCCGTGACCCTCGAGACCATGCGCCGGGTGCGGGCCGCCTTCCCCGAAGTCAAGCTGGCAGTGGGGCTCAGCAATCTCTCCTTCGCCCTGCCCGCGCGCAGCCTCATCAACCGGGTGTTCCTGACCCTCGCCTTGGCCACCGGGCTGGACGCCGCCCTGGTCGACCCCCAGGACCCCGACCTCATGCAGGAGCTGGTGGCGGCCGAGCTGGTCCTGGGCCGCGACCGCTTCTGCCGCCGCTACACCGTGGCCTACCGCGAGGGGCGTTACGGTTTCCCCAGTAGGGTCGAAAGCGCCGCCCGCCGCAGGCCGATCTCACCTTCGGACAGAGATTGAGCCCCTCGCGGCTGAGCACGGTCAGCTCCCGGCCCCCGCGAACCTCGCGCAGATAGCGGCTCAGGTTGCAGAATGACGCCTCGCTGTGAGGATGCGCTGGGCCCGGGCGAGGCAAGGACGCAGCAGCGGCACGTTACCGCACTCGTGAGTGACACCGGGCCTGATACCATGAGTATCGGACGGAAGGAGATCATGGACTCCCGGGAACGCGTACGAGCCGCCCTCTCCGGGGAACACCCCGACCACGTGCCGTTCGCCCTGGGCTTCTTCCCCCAGTCGCTCTACGGCGCTCCTGACGCAGACGAGCTCTTCGGCACCGATGTACGCTTCGTGGAGTTCGACCCGCCGCCCGGACAGCAGGACTTCACCGCGTACCTGGAGGGGCTGCCCGCCAACGTGCACGTGGGCAGCCCCGGGCAGCTGCGCACGTACTGGGAGTGGGGCTACCACCCCGAGACGGCGGCGGAGCACCCGCTGGCCGCGGCCCGCTCGGCCGGCGACCTGGTCGAGGGTCTGCTGCCCGACCTCACCCACCCGGCCCGCTACGCCCAGGTGGCCGCCCAGATGCGGAGCCTGCAGTCCCGCGGCCTGGCCGTGGCCGCACCTCCTCCCCACCTGGGCGGCGAGCTGTTCGAGTCGGCCTACCGCCTGCGCGGCTTCGAGCGCTTCATGCGCGACCTCCTCGAGAACCCGTCCCTGGTCGGCTACCTGCTCGATCAGCTCACCGGCATGCTTGTGCACAACACGCTGGTGCTGGCCGAGGCGGGGGTGGACGTGCTGCTTCTCGACGACGACGTGGCCTCGTGCGGCGGCCTGCTCATGAGCCCGGCCACTTGGCGCGCGTATTTCAAACCCCGTCTGAGCCGGGTCATTGACGCGGCCCGCGAGACGGCTCCCGAGATCCTGGTCTTCTACCATAGCGACGGCGACTTCACCCGCCTCATACCTGACCTGACGCAAATCGGGGTCGATGTCATCAACCCGCTCCAGCCCGACTGCATGAATGCCCGCGCGCTCCGAGAAAGCCTCGGCCCTCGCCCCGCCTTCTGGGGCACGGTGGGCAGCGCCCGTCTGTGGGACGAGGGTTCGCCCGAGATGATACGGGCCGAAGTACGGGAGCGGCTAACGACCCTGGGGGCCGCCGGCCTGTTGCTCGCTCCCGCCTACGACATCGACTTCGCCCCCCGGGAGAACGTGGCCGCCTTCGTCGAGGCCGCGCGCGCGTGGGGATGAAGCGGGCCACCGGAGGAACCACTGGAGCCGGCGGGCAGGGCCGGCTCTCGCTCTTGCGGAAGGCGGCCGGCGTGGGTCACATGAGCACGGTCGAACCCGCGGCCTCCACCGCATCCAGCATGTGGCGGATGTCGTCGTAGCGGGCGTCTTTGACGGCCACGAACCGCTCCACCAGACCCAGCGCGAGGGCCTCGCGGGCATCGGGGTCGTCGCCCAGACCCAGCAGCGCACCGTGCAGCGCGGCCTTGACGTCCGCCCCCAGGCTTCGCGCGGCCACCACCGGTTGGATGGTCGAGGGGCCGAGAGCGTCGATCACCCGCAGCTGCCGGGCCAGCCCGGGGTGCTCGCGCAACTCCACGGCCAGAACCTGGCAGTCGATGGCCGAGGCGTCGACCTCCCCAGCGGCCACCAGACGGATGGAGCGCTGGTGGGAGCCGGCCTGGACCACCCGGCCGAAGAATCCGCGCGTCTCCCCCATGCGCAAGAGATGGTAGCGGGTCACGTTGTAGCCGGAGTGCGACTGGGGGTCGTTGTACGACCAGGAGGCGCCCCGCAGGTCGGCGAAGGAACGGAGGGGACTCTCGGTCCGCACGATGACGTCCGAGAAGTAGATGGGCTCGCCTCGGAAGCGCCTCCCGGCCAGCACGGGAGCGGCAAGAAGCTCGAGGGGCGGGGGATTCCGGCGCATCAGCCGGACGTAGGGCAGGCCTCAGAGGAAGCCGGCGTCGACGTCACCGGCGGCGAACTGCTCGAAGGACGTCCCCACGACCAGCGAGGTGGGGCGACCGAGCCGGTCACCCACGCAGGCGACCACCGCCTGGTAGAAAGGCAGCAAGGCCGGCGCCAGGTAGGTGGCGAAGCGGATGACCGGAGGATCGAAGGCCGAGCTCACCACGCCATCATACAGGGACCAGGTCCAACCAAGGAGCGTCCCTTGAGCCCGGACAAGGCCTCGTGCACCCCACGGAACTCGCCGCACTGCGAGGCGGCGGCCTGGATGCGCCCCCGACCGGTCCAGGTTAGTCGTCCAGGACGTTGGGGCATGAATCTCGTATCGATTGCAACGACGCGGAAGGAGCCTCAATGGGCAACATCGTCGAGCTGGACGTCAGAGACATCCCGCCCTACGAACGCCACGGCCGCATCTTCGACGCCTGGCACGCGCTGGCCGTTGGTGATGAGATCCTGCTGACCAACGACCACGAGCCCAAGCCCCTCTACTACCAGTTCGAAGCCGAGTACCCCGGGCAGTATGAGTGGTCGGCGGAAGAGCGCGGCGAGCACTGGTGGGAGGCGCGCATCCGTAGGATCGCCCTTCCCGGCGGATGACGAAACCGCAAAGGGCGGCTACGCTCGGCTCCGGCCCGGGCCGGAGCCCCGCCTTCTCGCCCGTCCGGCCGGGCAATACCATCGAATAGGGTCAACGACCCGCGCCTGACTGCGCTACACACAGGCATACTCATGACGAAGCCCGGGCTTGCCCCGGGCTTCGTCATGCAGTTCCGATTCAGCGCGGCGACGTGGCGCTGCGCTCCACCGCGGACCGCGGGTCCGGCTGCTACCAGCGGCCGCCTCCGCTACGGCCGCCACCGTAGCCGCCGCCTCCGCCGCCACCGTAGCCACCCCGGCCGCCGCCACCGTAGCCGCCGCCACCGCCGTAGCCACCACCGGAACGGCGCGGGGCCTGTTCCCTGGCGATGTCGACCTTGATGGTGCGGCCGTCGAGCTCGGTGCCATTCTTGGCTTCCTTGGCCGCTTGGGCTTCCTCGGGAGACGAAAGCTCCACGAAACCAAAGCCCTTGGAGCGGCCCGTGTCACGATCGGTGATCACGTTCGCCGAGACCACCTGGCCGTGCTCTGCGAAGATCCTCTCCAAGGATTCGCTCGTTGTCTCGTAGCTCAGGTTCCCGACATACAACTTGCTCGAACTCACCAGTTTCCTCCAGAACGAGAAAGGACATTCACCTCTGAGTTGCGATAGATATGCTAGAGAAACGGAGGGAACTCAGAAAACGAATGCCCGGCGAGTCGTCCAGTGAACTACGACAACGAGGTGTTGATTTCAGTATACCCTTTTCGCGCTCCCGCACAAGCTCCCGCCCTCGGCTGGGCCTGGGGGGCGCGATGGGTCGCCGCCTTTCCCGGGTTCCGTCCGAGCAGGCAGGTATCATGAAGGCATGAGAACAGGCACGGCAGATCTTCCTCTCCACGGCGGCAGGGCGCCCGCTTGGCTCTT
Source organism: Thermoleophilia bacterium (assembly GCA_027493445.1). GTDB lineage: Bacteria > Actinomycetota > Thermoleophilia > RBG-16-64-13 > RBG-16-64-13 > JAMDDA01. The sequence goes on from JAOSKU010000001.1 coordinate 1,715,527, forward strand.
CGAGCGCATGCGCGGGCTGGCCCGTGAGATCGTCCTTGTCATCGTAAGCGAGTTCGGACCCGAGGAGGTGCTGCGGCGTCTCTCTGATCCGGCCTGGTTCCAGGCTTTCGGCTGTGTGCTGGGTTTCGACTGGCATAGCTCCGGAGTCACGACCACCGTGTGCGGGGCTCTGAAGGAAGGGTTGCGCGGCCTGACGGCCGACGTGGGCCTCATCGTAGCCGGAGGCAAGGGGGCCACCTCGCGTAAGACACCCGGTGAGATAGAGGCGGCCGCGGACCTGCTCACCGTCGATCCGGCGGGGCTGGTGCAGGCGAGCCGCATGTCGGCCAAGGTCGACAGCGCCGGCCTGCAGGACGGCTATCAGATCTACCACCACGCCTTCATCTTCACGCCCAAGGGGCATTGGGCCGTGATCCAGCAAGGCATGAACGAGGGCAACGGCCGGGCGCGTCGATACCACTGGCTGAGCGAGACGGTGCGCGATTTCGTGGTCGAGCCCCACCACGCCGTCGCCTCCCAGGCGCCGGGCACGGCCATCCTCAACATGGTGGCTCGAGCCAGCGGCCCGGCGCGCACCACCGTCACCGAGCTCTCCCGGGAGTCGCCCGAGTACATCGCCGCCTCGATCGATCGCCTCAAGCGCATCGCGCTCCCCAGCCGCCACGAGGTGCGTCTCGACGACATCAGGCCCGAGAATCTGCGTAAGGCGTTTCTGGCCACCTACGAGCGCCAACCCCCAGACTTCGAGACCCTGCTCGGTCTCCCCGGGGTGGGCGCCAAGACCATCCGCGCCCTCAGCCTCATCGCCGAACTCGTCTACGACACCCCGGCCAGCCACAGCGATCCCACCCTCTTCAGCTACGCCCACGGGGGCAAGGACGGCTTCCCCTATCCGGTCGACCGGGAGATGTACGACCGCAATGTCGACATCCTGCGGGGCGCGCTGGCTCAAGCCAAGGTGGGACGGGGCGAGCGCCTGCATGCCCTGAAGAGGCTGGCCGGTTTCGAGGCGGCAGCGAACGCCTGGAAGGGGGGTTCCTAGCGACGATGCCAAGGACCGGCGCATCACCTTCTTGCCCCCGGTCGAGGCAGGCGTAGGTAGTGAGCCGAAAAAAACTGCACCACCGGACGGCTGAGCATCAGTCTGATCAGCCTGGGCAGGTCCCGGGGCTCGACCACGATCCAGATGTTCCAGACCACGGGCGCGGTGGTCTTGGCGCGTACCAAAAGGCCGTCGTCGGAGCGTTCGGTCGAAAGAAGGTCGAACTCGAGCTCCCGCGTGCCGAGTCCCGTTGATCCGCAGCGCATGGTCACCCCCCTGCCGGGGTGGGGTCGCTCGACCCCACCCCGGCGTATCGATGGATCCAGGCCCAACGTTTGTCGCTCCCCGCCCGCGAAGCGTCATTCTGCATGCAGCTCTAAGCCTTGGGCAGGTAGCCCTTCTCCTGGGCGCTCACCACATAGTCTGGCGGCGACCACCACTGGGAGAGTCCCAGATCCTGGGTCACGGCCCGCGCCGCGTTGTAGCCGGGACCGAGGATGACCATGCCCCCCGGATAGGTCGAGGCTCCGCCCACGTACAGACCTTTCACCGGTGTCCGGTTGGAGGAGCAGAGATCGTTGGGCCGGAAGTTCCCCATCTGCAGGGCCGAGTAGGCGCCGTGCTTGATCGACCCGTGCTTCATGGTGACCAGACGGCGCTCGATGTCCTTGGGACTGTCGACGAAGTTGAAGAGGTGCTTGCTTTCTCCCAGGTTGGGCGCGTACTCCTCGAGCTTGGCGAGACAACGGTCGGCATAGGTCTTCTTGAAGCCGTCCCAATCCCCATCGGCCAGCTCATACGGAGCCCAGCACTCCCAGCGCACGGTGTGCAGCGGGCCGTATGGCCCGGCTGAAGCCTGCAGAGGATCGTGATAGCTCGTGCAGGTGACGTTGCCCGCCGGCTCGAAAGTCCTCCCGGCGGCCAGCTCTCCCACGTGGGCGAGCAGGTCCTCCGGAGATTCCACGCCGATGGTGTTCACCAGGGCCCGGTTGACGTCCGGGTTGAAATCGGCGGCCCGGTACATCGGGGGCTCACCCCGTACTCCCCAGTGCGATATGAAGAGGCTCCATGCCTCCCACTCCCACATCTCCGCCGCTCTCGCGAGATCCTCGGGCACGTTCTCCCGGCCGGTCAGGCTGAGGAAGGTCGTCGGGGGATCGAGGGTGCTGACGAGAGCCCGAGCCGTGAACTCGCGCCCATCGGTGAGGACCACCCCCCTGGCTTCGTCGCCCTCGACCACGATACGTGCCACTTCCGCCCAATCGAGCACCTTCCCGCCATTGGTCACCAAGGCGGAGTGGAGGGCCGAGGAGAGGCTGTGACTCCCTCCCCGCACCAGAGCCGCGTTCAACATGCGGTACACATAGAGGGGCACCAGGTAGCCGACGCCGCCGCTCTCCAAAGGGACTCCCCACATGGTCGCCAGATGGAGGATAGCCGCCTTCACCCGCGGATCCTGGAACCCGTAGCGGTCCACGATCTGCACGGGGCTGAGCTCCGAGAGGTCCAGCACCTTGCGGCCTAACTCGGTCCTACCGAGGAGCTCGGCCTGGTCCAGGGCAGGCATGGGGGGCACGTACGTGGCCGGGATGATGAACTCCTCACTGAGCTCCTTGAAATCCGCGTACATCCTCTCGAAGGCGTCCCCATCGGAGGGACTGAGCCGGCGTATGGCCTCGGCCGACTTCTTCGGGTCGGTGTAGAGCACCAGGGCCTTGCCGTCCCGGTAGACGAAGGCGAACTGGACCTCGGGGCGAATATAGGCGACATCGCGGGCGGGAAGATCGAAGTCGCGGTGGGCGGGCAGAAGCTCCGCCAGCATCATGTAGGTGGCGTGGATGTTGAAACGGAAGGGGGTCCCGTAGTCGTCGGTGTAGAGCCCGCCGCCGGTCTCGAACTTCTTCTCCAGCACCAGGGTGCGGGCTCCCGCCTTGGCGAGGTAGGCCGCACAGGTGAGTCCGTTCGGCCCCCCGCCGATCACGATCACATCGAAATCGTTCGCAAGTCGGGGCATCGTTCATCCCTCCCTGATCAGCTTGGGGATGTTCCGCAGGAACCAGTCGCCCGAGCGGGACGACCACCACGGTTGGTTGCGGATGCCGAGATCCTCGGCCACCGCCGAGGCCGCGTTATACCCGGGCGCCATCCAGGAGAGCGCCAGAGGCCACACGTTGTTCGACATGTAGAGCCCCTGCACGGGCATGCGGTAGGGCATGCGGTCGAGGTACCACTGGTCTTCGGAGAAGTCACCCCCGATAACCTGGCCGTACACAGCCACCGGGTTGTAGCGCCACAAGTCAAGGGGAGTGTAGTAGGCGTGGTCGAGCATCTGCTCCTTGAAACCCGGAGCGAGCTCCTCGAAGAGGTCGTCCCGCTGGGCCTTGAGCTCTTCCTTGACGTCGTCCCAGTGGTCGAGCCCCTTGCCTTCCCGGCGCCAGTGAAGAGGCATGGCCTCCTCACAGCGCACCGCGAGGTAGCCCTCGGGGGAGATCTGGGTGGGGTCGACCACCGAGAAGTCCAGGATCTCACCCAGGCCGCCTATCACCCGGCTGCGGTCGCCGCTCGCGAAGGCCTCGTGCCACTCCTTGCAGTGCTCCCAGGAATCCCAGGCGCGGTAGAGCAGGTGCGCTTTCTGTATGGCCGGATCGTAGTCCGCCGATTTCCAGCGCGGGTGGCCCCGCATGATCCAGTTGGACATGGTGGACGCCCGGAAGTCGGTCTTCCAGTACTTCATCTTCGCCCACAGCTTGGCGTCGACGGCCTTCATGACATCCTCGCCGACAACGTCCAGGGTCACCCTGGCCCCCAGATTGCTGATAACCGCTTTGCGCGCATACAGGGTCTTCTCCGTGGAGGCCGCCTCCGGACTCAGGTCCACTCCAATGGCGCGGCCATTGTGGACGATGATTCGCTCCACCGGACAGTTGCGCAGGACGGTCCCCCCGTCCTCCAGGAAGATGCGCGTCATGGCGTGCGCCAGGCTGTGGTTGCCGCCGACTGCCTGAGCGGAGGTGTAGACCAGGTTGAAGACGATGGTGGCCGCCCCCTGGCCTCTCGAGCCCACGTCGCCCATCAGGTTCAGCGACGGCAGCGTGATCAGGGTGCGCCGGGCGTAGTCAGATTCGAACGTGGTCTCGAGGAGCTCGAAGCCGTTCATGGTCTGGAAGTCGTCCAGGGGTACGTCGAAGACCCAGGCGGCGAACTTCCAGAGCTTCTCCAGGCGATCGGGCGTGGGAAGCGAGTAGCAGAGAAGCTCGTTGAACTCCGCGAGGTTGCCGACGACCCGGCTCTCGATCTTCTCGACCGTCTCCCCGTCGTTGGCCGAGTGGCGGCCGAAGCTCTCGGCCGTCTTGGCGGCGTCGTAGTAGACCAGGCAGTTCTTCCCGTCCCTGCCGGTGACGCCGAAGATGATGGGTGAGCAAACAATGCTGTAGCCGTAGTCGGCCAGGCCCAGATCGTCCCAGGCCGGTGCGGAGCCGGAGAAGTTGATGGCGGCATGGGGGCTGCTGATCACGTTGGGCCAGGGTTCGTTCGTGGGGATGAAGGTACCGAGCTCGTGCCGAGACTCGATGAGGGCGACGCTGGCTCCCGCTTTCTGCAGGTAGACGGCCGCCGGAATACCCCCGAGATGCCGCCACCCACGACGATGACGTCATACTCCTTCATAGGTCCTCCCTTCGGGAAGCTGGCGGGAGCGGGCACTGCCCGGCTCCCAATCGCGCATGAATGCGCTCGAAGTCTGAGGTCCATCGGCTTCGATCCAAGCGACGCTCCTTTCTGCGAAGCATCACCGGACGCTCAGGACGGCAGGCACTCCCGTTCGACGAGGAAGACTGCGATTTCCGGCCCGTGCGGTCCGGTTCCCCCGCGATCGCTGTAGTTCGTAAGCTGGTGGTGAAGCTGGGGAGCTACCCGTGCACCGAGAGGACGTAAACCCCTTGCCGTGCACGGGTCTACGAACCGACTGCTCGAAGCGTGCACGTCGAGCGGCCCGGTGACCCCATGATGGCGCCGTAGCGGCCGGGGGTCGGCTAGACGCCGGCGAATTCGGGGGCGGCGCCCGCCACATCGACCGCGACGAACGCCAAGATGACCAAGACCAGCACCAACGTAACAGCGAAAAGGATGATCCCTTCGAGCGCGGACTTCCGAATCGTGGCCCTCATCCCTCGCACCTCCCTTGCATCGGGGAGCGGCCGCGGACGGTCGGCGTCGCGACCGCGCGTGTTGCACATCTATGCTAGTACTCCGCTCACCGGTGGTAAAGCCGGTCGCGGAATTCCCCCTGGGGAACCCGATCCGGTCTCCGGCTGGCTGTCGTCATCAGACGACTCAGTCGAGTCCTAGCCGTCCCAGAGTGGCAGCGGTGGGACGACCATCGGCGTCGTAGCCCAAGGCGGCATAGTATTCGTCGACCACGGTGTCGGGCTCCCGGATGAGCTCGCCGCTGTTGGGGCCGGCCTGGACCAGGGGCTCGGTCAACATCCGGGAAGGCAACACATCATTCTTACGAGAAAACCCCTCCCGCAGGTTGAACTGCCGTTCCAGGGTGACGATGCGCTCCCCCAGCAACCACAGATGGTCGAGGTCGCCCAAGGGGTCGAGGCCGGTGGCGGCCCACAGGGTGCCGGCCAGGAAAGGCAGGTCCATGGCCGTGTCGGCGAAGTTGCAGAGGATGAGGGTCTCCTCGATGGCCTTGCGGATCTGGTTCCAGGCGATGACGTCGCCCTTGCCCGTATCGGCCTGGGGGTCGAGGGGGCGGGGCTCCTTGTAGGCCGAGATCTCCTGCCGGGCGTAGCCGTACATGTGGCTGCCACCGATGTTGCTGAGGGCGTAACCCATGCCGTGGGCCTTGGCCCCCCGGGGGTCGTAGGCGGGAAGCTCCAGGCCCTTGGCGTGCATGGCGTAGTGCGGGGCGTCGCCGCCCAGGGTTTCGGCGGCGCAGCGGGTGCCCTGGGCCAACAGGTCGCCGACTCCCTGGCGGAAGGCAATGCGGCGGATGAGCTCCAAGATGGTGGCGCTGTTCCCCCAGGTGAGGTCGAGCCCCTCCACGGCCGCCGGCGACAGCAGGCCGCCCGCTCCCGCCGGCCCCACCAGCCCCCGCTGTGCCAGCTCGAACAGGAAACCGATGGATACCCCCGTGCTGATGGTATCGAGGCCCAAGCGGTCGCACAGGTGGTCGGCGGCGATGATGGCCGCCGGGTCGACCAGACCTACCTCGGGTCCCAGGGCCCAGACCGACTCGTACTCGGGCCCCTCGCTCCACTCTCCGGCGAAGGGGCCGAAACGCACGTGGTGCACCTGGCCGCAGCGGGTGGCGCAGCCCCAGCAGGCGTGGTTGCCGGTCTTGAAGGCCTGGAAAGCGGCCGTGTCGAGGTTCTCCAGTCCTTCGAGCGTCGCCGTCTGGAAGTTCCTGGCCGGCAGCATGCCCAGGTAGTGCACCTTCTCGGTCATGGGGATGGTGCCGGCCGCGCGCATGTTTTCGAAACGCGGATGGGCCTTCATGCGTTCGTAGTGGTCCTGCACCAGCGCCTCGAAGGCGCGCGGGTCGGCGGCCTGGAGACGGCGGCGAGGCGGGACGACCACCAGGGCTTTGAGCTTCTTGGCCCCCATGACCGTGCCTACCCCACAACGACTGGCAGTGCGGGTGCCGTGAGTGATGGCGGCGTAGCGAACCAGGCGTTCGCCCGCCGGCCCGATGCAGGCTATCTGAGCGGCCGGGCCGTGGCGCCCGCGCAGTACCCGCTGGGTTTCCTGGGTGTCGAGGCCCCAGAGGTCGCCAGCCGGGACGAGCGCGGCTCGGATGGACCCCGGTGCTCCCGCCGAGGCGTCGAGCACCAGCACGCTCGGCTCCTCGGCGGCCCCGGTCAAGGCCAGGGCGTCGATACCCGCGAACTTGAGGGCGGCGCCGAAGGCGCCGCCGCAAACCGAGCGGGCCAGACCGCCGGTCAACGGGCTCCGGGTCATGACCATCCAGCGGCTGAAGCCCCGGGCTTTGGTGGCCCCCAGCGGGCCGGTGACGAAGAGCAAGGGATTACTGGGAGCCAGGGGGTCGGTGCCGGGCGTGCTCAGGTCGGTGAGCCAGCGGATGCCCCAGCCCCGGCCGCCGGCGTAGTCGCGGAGCCAAGACTCGGGTGGGGGCGTGGGCGCGCGCGACGCGCCGCCCGCAACCCGCAGCCCGGGGTCGTCGAGAGCCACCGCCAGCAGGCCGCCGGCGTAGGTGCCGGGAAGGGGCGGCCTCACGGCCCGTACGCCTCGGCGTCGCCGATGCCGTAGCCTGCAGGCGGCGAGACGTCGGGGGCCGGGTTCAGCCCGTACTCCTCACGCCGGGCGGCGAGCTCGGCCGTCGCCATCTCTCGAGCCGCCCCGGTGAGGAACCAGCGAGGGGCGCGCACGGCGATGAAGTCGTGCAGCTGCTGCGGGGTCAGGTCCCCCAGGATGCCGAGATTGAGGGGAAAGCCCAGGCGGCTGACGCGCCAGATCTTATCCGCATCCTTGACGATGGCCTCCTCCAGAGTGGCAGCCTCCGGCCGAGAGTCGTGACCGTCGACGATGCGGCAGATCTCGTCCACCAGCTCCGGCGGATAACCGCAATCCTCGAGCACCTGGCGGGCCAGCCGAGCCCCGGCCGTCTCGTGCAGGCGGTTGAGCTGGGCGTCACAGCTGCCGGGGCCGTAAGCCCGGCGCTGCTCCTCCTTGGGGATGGCGTGCCAGCCCAGGTCGTGCAGCAGGATGGCCGGCACGGCGATGCGAGCATCACCCCCCTCGCGCTCCAGGAGGTCCACCACGTACTGGCAGGCGATGCGGGCGTGGCTGTCGTTGGAGCGCGTGCTGAGGAAGGGCCGCGCCCGGTCGAAGATGTCCACGAACACCAGGGCGAGCCCCGGGGGCAGTCGGTCGTAAGTGCCGGGCAGCGGCCGGGAGACAGAGGCCCCTCCTTGCGCGCCGTCCCGCGGTACGCTCGGTCCGCTCATGTACGGTGGTAGACGGAGCTCAGCAGCATGTCGATAAGATACTGGTTCTGCGAGCCTTCATCGGCGCCCTTGGCGATCTTGGCGGGCCGCGTCTGCACCACGCGCAGGCTGTCGGGCAGAGCGAAGTCGCGGTCGAAGACCCACTCGATGTCCTGGGGCTCTCCGTAGGCCGTCTCCAGCCGCTCGGCCAGCTTGACAATCTCGCGCAACTCGTCGTCGCTGACGCAGGAGCACGCTTGCAGCTCGGTTTCCACGGCCTGCCAGCTGGTGCCGTTGCCGTTGGGCAGCACGCACTCGGTCTTGGTGCTGATGGTGGACTGGATCTCGCCCGTGGTCCGGTCGATCACAAAATGGTCGGGGGTTATGGCTCCGCCCACCACGCCTTCGCCGAGGCCCCAGTTGGCCTCCACCAGCATCTTGTTGCGGTCGCCGGTGTTGGGATGGACCGACATGGCCACGCCCGAGCATTTGGCGTTCACCACCTTCATCACCGCCACGCCGATGGGGAAGTTTTCGATGGAAAGGCCGTTGCTCGCCCGGTAGGCCACCGCCTGATGGGTGAAGGAGCTCCCCCACACCTCGACGATCTTCGTGAACACCTGCTCGTCGCCGCGCACATTAAGGTAGGTCTCCATGGCTCCGGGCATGCTGGCCACACCCGACGAGCGCACGGCTACGGGCAAATCGGGCCGGCCGACCAGGTCGCAGAGCCGCCCGTACTCCCGAGATACGTCGAGCTTCATGTCTTCAGGCAGCTCGTGGTTCTCCACGATCTTGCGGACATGCCGGCTGTGCCGCTCATCCCGCGTCAGCTGCTGCCGGTTGACCGCCGCCACGTAGGCGCGGACCTCGCCGGCGGCCCCGGTTTCGTTCATGAAGCGGGTATAGGCGTCGACGGTCAGGGCAAAGCCGGGAGGCACCGGCAGGCCGGCACGGGTCATCTCCCCCAGGTTGGCGCATTTCTTGCCTACCAGCTCGAACGAATCCTTGCTGAGCTCCTCGAACCAGTAGATCCACTTTTCGGTCATGGTCGTTCTCCTACTCGGGTGGGTCGCCGGCCCGAAAGGCCCGGAGCGGCGGGGGCGCCGCGCCGCCGGCGCGGCGCCCCCGCAATCCCCACGCTTCGCCGCCTCAGTCGTTCAGGATGGTCACCGTGCCCATGTTGCCGTCCACCCGGATGCGCATGCCGTCCTTGATCACCTTGGTGCCTTCGAAAACGTTCATCACCACCGGGATGCCGTACTCCCGCCCCACGATGGCGGCATGACTCAGGCTGGCGCCCCGGTCGACCACCACGCCGCCCAGCAGCGCGAAGACAGCGGTCCACGAGGGGTAGGTGGCCGGGGCCACCAAGATGTCGCCTTCCTCCACGTTGATAAGGTCGGCGTCGGTCATGACCATGCGCGCCCGCCCTTCGACCACGCCTGGAGAGCCGCAGGTGCCGTACAGATCGGCCTTGAGCTCCGGCTTGGGTACGGGCAGGGAGCCCACGACCACTTTGAGCACCACCGGGTCGTTCGAGCGGATGAGGGTGCCCATGGCCTCCTCCAGGGTCACCCGGCCGATCATGGGCGGGTTCTCCTCCTCGGCCCAGGCGGCCCACTCCGCCCGCCGGTCGGCCACGACGTCGCGCAGATCGTGCCACTCGGGCGCCAGGGCCACCCGCCGGATCTCATCGGGGATCAGGAAGAACACATCCTCCACCCGGTCCATGACGCCGGCCGCGACCAGCCGCTCGCCCCAGCCGACCAGCGCCCGCCGGACCAGGGCGTGCGTGTAGAGGTCGAGCCAGTGATTGTGCTCCTCGCTGAAGCTGCCCGACCGCTGAGCCAGACGCAGCAGCTTGGTGAACCAGCCGCGCTGCTCATCGGGGATCCCGTCCAGGAGCTCTTTCTCGGCCCGCTGTCGCTCGGCGCCAAGACGCGCTCGCTCGCGCTCGAGGTCGAAGTCGCCGCCCTTCTGCAGGAACTGGCGCACGCTCATGTACGCCGGCGCCGGATTCTCGATCCAAGTGGGGTTGATGAACTCGCTCATGCGTTGGCTGCGCCAGCCGTCCTCACTCAGGAACTCGCGGAAGTCCGCCAACCACAGCCGGCCGGCCTCGGTCTGCTCCAGAAGATCGCCCACTCTCTCGGGCGGGTTGTTCATGAAGAGGCTGTCGAGGCCCATCGCCTGGGCCTTCTTGCCGAACTCCCACAGCTTCTTATCGACCTGGAAGACCTTGTTGTCGAAGCCGGTCAGCACCTTGTGGAACTCGGGCGAGGAATCGTCGATGCCGAACATCTGCTTCATCATGGCTTCGAAGAGCATGTACACGCCGAAGACCACGTACATAAAGTAGAAGTGGATCTCCCACATGCGCCGGTTGAGGCGGAAGGCGTCTTCCATGTGGTCCAGCAGCTCGATGTTGGTGGCGCTGTCGATGTCGAAGGCCTTCAGGGTGCCGTAGTAGCCCTGGAGCTCGTCCAGGTGCTTCTGCCACACCGCGTCGTAGTCCTCGATGAAGGGCTCGAGCTGCTTGCGAAACACCTGCTCCCGGGCCGCGATCTCGCCAGGATCGTCCACCACCAGCACGGCTAGATACCCACCGCCGCGGTGCAGGCGCCAGTCCCAGCCCTTGCAGGTGGGGAGCTGAAGCTTCTGGGCCGCCCACATCATGCCGTGGCGGCAGTAATTGATCCAGCTCCAACCGAACATGGGCGTCCAGGGCGGCACCGAGTGCGTCCCGTCGAGGAACCAAGCGTCGTACTTCTGCAGGTCGGCAGTCTCATCGAACTCGAAAGGCGTGATCTCGTACGTCCTCATGTATCCCCCTAAGAAGTTTTGCGGTTCCCCAGCGCACCCCGCTCTGCCCCGCCTCGACGCGCGAACCCCCGGCTGCTCCAGCCGGGACCTACCCCCTTCCGACCGTCCTTTCCTTCCAGCCACCTCCTCGCCGCCGCGCGGCTCCTGTCTCCCTGCCCGTGTCGACCTGCCCGCCCAGGCTCCACTGGCCGGTGGTGCTGCTTCAGTTGAACTGCCGGCCTCCGTCGACGATGATCGTCTGGCCGGTGATGAACCCGCTCTCGTCCGAGGCCAGGAAGGCCACCAAGCCCACCACATCCTCGGGCTGCTGCGCCCTCTTGAGGCACCCCCGATCGACGCCGTAGCTCTCCGCTCCAGGGACCAAGTCCAGGCTGGCCGCGGTCAGGGTGAAGCCGGGCGCCACCGCGTTCACGCAGATGCCGTCGGGACCCAGCTCCTTGGCCATGACCCGAGTCAGCCCGATGAGCCCGCCTTTGCTGGCCACGTAATGGGCCCAGTTGGCCGAGCCACTCCAGAAGGTGGCCGAGGCGACGTTGACGATGTGGCCCTGCCTGCGAGCCCGCATGCCCGGGACCACCGCCCGGCTCACCAGCATGGGCCCGCGCAGGTTGGTGGCCAGGACGCGATCCCACTCGTCGATGGGGAGCTCCCAGAAGGGAGCCCGGGTGAGATCGCCATAGGCGGCCGCGTTGTTGACCAGCACGTCGATGCGGCCCAGGGCGGCCTCTACCTGACGGACCCCCGCCTGCACGCTCTCCCAGGACCCGATGTCGAGCTCGACGGCCAGGTGGTCGGCGGAGGCGAGGGCGGCCGGCGCGGTGGCGATCCTGGAGCCGGCGGCAGCCGGAGCGGCGGCGGTGCCGGTCGCGGCGCTCACCTCAGTCCCGGCGCCGGAGGCCGGGATGGCGGCGCTCCCAGCGCTCGGGCGGGCCGAGGCTCCGGCCGGCCCACAGGTGGCGCGCGTCCGGGCCTCTGCGGTCCAGGCCTTCAGCTCGGCCACCAGGGGTTCCAAGCGAGGCAGGCTGCGGCCGGCGGCGGCCACCACGGCTCCTTCCGCAACGAGCTTGCGGCAGAAAGCCGCGCCCAACCCGCCGGATGATCCGGTGACCAGGCAGACCTTCCCTTCGAGTCTACTCATGGGGCCGTCCCCCCTCACGGCCGGTACGACCCCCGGTCGTCCCACACCGCGTCCGGCTAGTACGTCCGGCCCGCCTCTTCCCAGAAGCGGGGCAGGTCGTGGTCCTGAGCGATAACTTTGTAACAACAATAGCTACTTCCCCGCCCTATGCCACCCCCGGAGTGCAGGTTGCTCGAGCAGATGTACACATCCTTGACCGGCGTGCGGTAGTTCGAGAGCTCCGGTGTGGGCCGGAAGCGGTCGAGCTGGTTCACGGTCATGGCCCCCTCCACCCAGCCGCCTTCGTGCATGTCGATGTTGCGGTTTACGACATCCCAGGGCGTGGTGATGTGGGCATCGATCACGTTGTCCCCGGTCATGTTGGGCGCGTACTTCTGCCAATGCTGCAGAAACTCGCCCACCACCTCCTTCTTCATCCGCCGCCACTCGCTCTCGCTGTGAAAGCGGTAGGGGGCTCCGAACTCCTCCACCAGAATCGTGTGCTTGCCGTCGGGCGCCCGGGTCGGGTCCCAGATGGAGTCGGGCGCGGCCAGCAGGTAGAAGTCCGAGGGCCAGCCGTGCAGCCAGATCTCCGCTTGGTACTTGTAGGACATGTAGTCCACGTCCTTGGGTCCCATGTAGAGGCGGGGCTGCGGTCCCACGTCGGGGTTGAAGGCCTTCGCCGTATAGTCGGGCAGCTCGTGCATGGCGATGTTCCCCCAGAAGATCTGGGCCCGGTCGTAGTCGATCTTGTGGGTGCGCCGGAAGACCGACTCCGGGAAGTACTCCGGCCCGAGCAGCCGCTGACAGGTCTGGGGCACGCCAAGGTCGCTGACGACGAACTTCCGGGCCCGCACTTCGGTGCCGCCGGCGAGCACCACGCCGGCCGCCCGGCCATTCTCGACGATGACCCGGTCGACCTCGTGGCTCACGAAGAACTTCCCGCCCAAGCTGCTAAAGGCCCGCTGCAGGGCGTGCGTGATCGAGTGCGTGCCCCCGTAGACAATGGAGGCCGACTCCCAGCTGAGCACCAGGGCCAAGGTGTGCACGAACACGTAGGGCCCCAGAACGTCGCTGGCGAAACTGCCCGTGGAGGTCTCGATAGCCCGCATGAAGAGAATCTGCAGCTCGGGCGAGTCGAAGAGGTCACGGGCCAGCTGCCGGCCGGTCATGAAGGCCCACACCGGATCGATACCGTCCACCGGATCTCCCAGCAGGCGTTCGAGGGCGTTCGGCACCCCCCAAGGCGTGGGGGGCGAATAGCGGTACTCACGGAAGGCCAGGCGCCACTTGCGCTGGTAGCGACCCAGGAGCTCCAGATAGGTCTCGGCGTCGCGCGTGCTGAAACGGGCGATCTCGTTGTAGGTCCGGCGTACGTTCTCCTCGGAGTAGCTCTCGAGGCCGGTTTCGGGGTCGACCACGAAGGCTGAGTAGCCCACAAAAGCGGTGCCGTCGGGAAAGACGATGCCCTCGTTCTGGTCGGGGAAGACGTACTTGAGGCCCTTGGAAGGCAGATCGAAGTCCCGGTAGGCCGGATGGGCCCAGAAGCGGGTGAAGTGGGCACAGGGATTCTGTACGAAGCCCGGACAGGGCAGGTCCTCGCCGCAGGCCCCCCCTCCCAGCTCGTGCTGGCGCTCGAAGACGGCCGTCTCCAGCCCGGCCTTGGCCAGGTAGGTCGCGATGATGGTCCCGTGGTGGCCTCCCCCGACCACGATGGCGTCGTATGTGGCGTCAGCCATGTCCTCCCCCTCTGACGATGCGCGTCCTCATGATGCCCGGGCTACCCGGCCGTGACGTACTGCCGCGCCGCTTCCTCCCGCTGCCGGCGCCGTTCGGCCCGGCGGCGCTCCCGCTCCTCGCGGTCGGAATCGCCCTCGTCCGCCGGCGCCCGGGCCGGCCGAGGCCGGGACAGATTCGGGGCTGTCGGTTCCAGGATCCCCGAATTCCCCGCGGAGACCGGCGTCATGGCTGGGGTGGGCTCCTCGACAGATGCGGGCCGCGGGCTCGCGATCTCGGCGGCCCGCGTCACCCGCTCCTTGCGGCTCCGGCGGCCGCCCTCCTTCACCATGACGAAACCACGGGCCTCTCCCCCCCGCGCCAGGAGCTTCACCAGGTGCCAGATCATCCCCGGCCGCAGCACCTGAGCGGCGAACCGCCGCAGGTCGCTGCCCCCCAGGTCGCACTCGATGTGCCAATGCACCGGCTCTGTGCTGGTGATGATGAGCACCGCGCTCGGCTCCCCCCCCTCCTTGGCGGTAAAGCCATCGAAGTGGGCGGTCAGCTGTGTCTTGCCCAGACCTGTCGACTTGACTTTCATAGCATCCCCTTCGCCCGGGCGGCGGCCATGTGCTCCGGCTCGCTCCACCACTTCTCGACCGCCAGGTCGTCGGCCAGTTGGTTGGCCGCGCAGTAGCCTGGACCGAAAGTCACCATGCCTCCTGGAAAGACGCTCGCCCCGCACAGGTAGAGGCCCTCGATGGGCGCCTGGTTGTGCGAGCACTCCTCGTTGGGCCGCAGGTAGCCCATCTGCAGGGGCTTGTAGGCGCCGTGCTTGATGGAGCCCTTGACCATGTTGGCGAACTTGTTGGCCACATCCTTGGGTGTGGAGAGGTAGCGCCAGACGATCTTCTCTTCGGTCAGGTTGGGCGCGTAGGTGCGCAGGGTAGCGCAGAGCTCGTCGGCGTGCTGGTCGCGGATACGGTACCAGGCGTCGGAGCCGCCCTCGTAGAGGTCGTAGGGAGCGTGCTCGCTGAGCAGGCCGCTGGCCTTGCCGGCCGGGGCCTGGTAGGGATCGTGCACCGAGGGGAAGCAGGCGTTGAAGCCCGCCTCGGGCAGGAGCTCGCCGTCGTAGACGGCGTCCCAGTGATCGATCATGTCCTCGTGGGTATCGTAGCCGAGCACATGGACGAAGGCCGCGTTCACGTCGGGGTTCCAGCGGGCGGCCACGAAGTCGGGCGGCTCGGCCAAGGCCAGGTGCACGCCGTTCAGGCTCCAGGTATCCCACTGCCAGTCCCTGACCCGGGTGACGAAGTCGGGCTCCAGGTGCTCCTCGCCCACGTAGTCGAGAAAGGTCTGGTGCGGGTCCAGGCTGGAGGCCACGAACTTCTCGGCCCGGTGGACGGCGCCGTCCTCCATCTCCACGCCGGCGGCCCGGCCGCCGTCCACGATGATGCGCTTGACGAGCTGGCTGCCCAAGATCATGCCGCCGTGGGCGTAGATGTCCTTGCTCAGGCGGTTCGAGAGCTGGTGGCTCCCGCCCTTCAGGAGACGGTAGTTGGCCGCCCGCTCCAGCATCAGCGGTACCAGGTAACCCAGGCCCTCCAGGTCGTGGTCGAGCCCCCAGAAGCAGGCGGCATAGAGCATGAGGCCCTTGATGTGCTCGTTCTCGAACCAGCTCTCCACGATCTGCAGTGGCGTCTGCTCGGTGAGCTCGTTGATGGCCCGCCCCACCTGGGTCTTCTGCAGGTTGGCCAGCTGCTGCAGCGGGGGATGGGGCTTCTCGTAAGTAGCCGGCCCCAGGAAGTCGCGCATAAGGGTGCCGAAGTGAGCGTGCATCTCCTTGTACGCCTGGGCGTCGGCCTGGCTGAAGTGAGCGAAATTCGCGGCGGTCTTCTCCGGGTCGGAGTAGAGACACACCGCCCGACCGTCGGAGAGGGGCATGCTCATCACCGGTTCGGGGCGCACGAACTCGAGGCCGTAGGTGGTGAGCAGCTCCAGGTCCTGGAACACGGGCGCGTAGTCCAGCATCATGTGATAGACGGCGTGGGTATTGTGGACCCAGCCCGGTATGGTCACCTTCTCGGTGGCCAGCCCGCCACCGATCTCCATGCGCCGCTCCAGCACCAGCACCTTCAGGCCGGCCCTCGCCATGTAGGCGGCCAGGGTGAGACCGTTGGGCCCCCCACCCAGGATGATCCCGTCATAGGTCGCCATCGCACCCCCCGTGCACGACTGCTGCTGCCGGACGCTTCGGTGCCCGCGCCGGCGGCCTTCGCACGCCGGGCCCCACCGGGCACGTTCTCATCGTACGCGCGCGACCGGAGCAAACAAGGTAGTTGTACTGATGGAGGAATAAGGTATGCTTATCGCCGTCGACCGGCGAGGCCGCGCTCCGCCTTCGCCTGCGGACCGGCTGTCAGGGGGCTCGCCGGCCGACATCCGCAACCGCCCGCGCTCCCCCGGCGCGGTCCGGTCGGGGGATACCGTGCTCCTGAACCTGAACCAGCTGCGCGTCTTCTACACAGCAGCCCGCGAGGGCAGCTACAGCCGCGCGGCCCAGGCGCTCTTCATCACCCAGCCCGCCGTGAGCCAGAACATCAAGGCCCTTGAAACCTACTACGGCGTGGGGCTCTTCCAGAAGTCGGGGCGCTCCATGGAGCTGACTCAGGCCGGACGCATCCTCTACGAGTACGCCAAGCGCATCTTCGAGGTGGCCGAGGAGGCCGAGCAGGCCATTCGCGAGCTGGGCAGCCTCGACCGGGGTGAGGTGCGAGTGGGCACCACCAAGATCTACGCCCGCTATCTCATGCCCTCGATCATCAATGCCTTCCGGATGCGCTACCCGGCCGTGGCGGTGGTCCTGGACGAGGGGAGCTCCGAACAGCTGGTACGCAGCGTCGAGAACTTGAGCAACCACCTGGCTGTGGTGGGCCGCATCCCTTATCCTTCCCGCCTGCGGACCCAGCACTACCGCCAGGTGGAGCTCACCCTCATCGCCGGGGCGAACCATCGCCTGACCGCGCGCCGGCCGGTGAGCTGGCGCGATCTGGAGGGCCGGCCTCTGATCCTGCGCGAGGCGGGCTCGGGGAGCCGGCGGGCGGCGACCGAGCGCCTGGCCCAGGAGGGGGTGAAGCCTCAGGTGGTCATGGAGTCGGGATCGGTGGACTTCATCAAGCGCTTCGTGGCCGAAGGGCGGGCCCTGGCCTTCCTGTGGGAGCCCGACATCCGTGAGGAGCTGGCCGCCGGGCGCCTGGTGGCCATCCCTCTGGTCGAGGGAGCCTTGACCCTGGAAACCGACGTGGTTCTCCTGGCCGACGCCTACAAATCGCCGGCGGTGAGGGCCTTCCTGCGCGTGCTCGAGGAGTCGATCACGGCGGAGTGGAGCCTGCTGCCTCGCTGAGAAAGAGGCCACGACAGCTCACGTGGACGCCCACCCGCGCCGCTCCCGAAGCGCCGGTGTTCAGCGGGACCACACGGTCGGCCCTCTACTCCGGCTTCACCACCAGTACAGGGCAGTGGGCCTCGTGCAAGACCCCGGTGCTCACCGACCCCAAGACGAGGCTGCCGAAGCCACCGTGACCCCGGCTGCCCACCACGATCAAGCTGCACTCGCCGCCTTCGTGAGCCATCGAGGCGATCGCTCCGGCCGGCGACCAAGCGTGGACGACCTTGGTGCCGACCCTGGCTCCCTGGCCGCTCAGCCGGCCCCGCAAACGCTCGGCGACGACATCGAGCATGGCCTGGGCTTCGTCAAGCTCTCCGGCCGGACGGGGCACGTGGCCGATGCCCCGCGAGAAGTCCATGGGCCGGACGACCGTCATGACCGTAACCTCGGCCGCTCCCGCGAGGTTGGCGAAATCGACCGCCATGACCTCAGCCGGTTGAGCCGACTCCGAACCGTCGGTTGCAAGGAGGATCTTGCGTGGCAGCATCGCGGTCTCCCTTCCGGTGGCTCCATAACCAGTACTCCCTCCCTTTTCCCCCGGGAGTCTAGAGGCCAACCACCGACTGGTGCGGCCGTGCGTGAAGCTCGATGTCCCGCCGGTTGGACGCTGCCTGCGTACCGCTCGGAATCACTCCCCCATGACCTTGATGACCAGCCGTTTGGCTCGCCGCCCGTCGAACTCGCAGTAGAAGACGGCCTGCCAAGGCCCCAGGTCGAGACGGCCGTTCGTCACGGGCACGATCACTTGATGATGCACGAGCATGTTCTTCAGGTGAGCGTCGCCGTTGTCTTCGCCGCCCCGGTGGTGCCGGTAGTCGCCGTCCGAGGGCAACAACGCCTGGGCCACCTCGTTGCTGGGCGCCTTCCAGCTTGGAGGAGCAAGCTTGTCGAGCAACTCCAGGGCATCGGCCTGGATGCCGGGCTCGTCGTCGTTGACCCAGACGCCGGCGGTGATGTGCATAGCCGACACCAGGACCATGCCCTCCTGGATGCCGGCTTCATCCACGGCCCGCTGCACGTCCTCGGTGATGCGTACGAACTCCCGGCGCCGCTCGGTGTGGAAGGTCCTGTATGCGGTGTGGGTCTTCATGGCCTGGCGTCCTCGTCTCCCGGAGCCTCGTCCGCCAGAGCCTGCAGCCGGTCCCGGGTCTCCTCCAAGATGGCCCGCATGGCCTCCACCTTGGCCGGATCGTCGGCGGTGCGCCACACGGCCTGGCCGATGTCGCGGAACACCTTCCGCAGGTCCCGCAGCCCGGCCGAGCCGGGCCCGTGACCATGGCCGCGACCATGCCAGCCATGCATCCGTTCCCGATGTCGGACCACCCGGTCGCGGTGCTCCTCCAGGTAGGCCAAGCCTTCGCGCGTGACCTCGTACACCTTCTTGCCGTCCTCCTCCTTGCAGACCACGTACCCCTGGTCCTGCAGCAGCTGCAGGGTGGGGTAGACGGCACCCGGGCTGGGAGTGTAGAAACCGCTCGTGCGCTCCTCGATCTCGCGGATGATGTCGTAGCCGTGTCGGGGCCGGTCGCGCAACAGGTCGAGGACCAGGAACTTGAGGGCTCCCCGCTCGAAGTGTCCGCCGCGCCGGCCGTGGGGCCCCATCCAGGGTCCTGGGAACATGATGATCACTCCTTGCTTCGCCGCGCCCGCGATAGGACGCGTTGTTACGCGATATATCGACACGGGGATCATACCAGAGATGAGCGGAGTGTCAAGAATCGACCGTGCCACCATGTTGGTCGCCGAGCTCACGCCGGCCGTGACAGGAAGGCGCTGTTCGAGGTTCCACCGGCGGGGGCTCTCTTCGATGATGCCCCGCAGCCCGCGGGGTCACCTGTAGCGCCGCGACTCGCCTCCCTACCAGTCCGCCGGGTTCCTTGTGCAGTTCCCCGGCCCATCGGTGGTGAGGCCCTCGGCCAGGATCTCGGCCACGTCGCGCACGGCCAAGCGCTCGCCCTCACGGCTGCCGGCCGCGTCGTTCAGCATGGGCAAGCAGAACGGACAGGCGGTGGCCACGGTGGTCGCTCCGGTGGCGGCCAGTTCCTCCAGACGGATCGCGCTGATGCGCTGCTCCTCGGGCTCCACCGTGTACCACATGTTGGCGCCGCCTCCCCCGCAGCAGAACGTGCGCCGGCCCGACCGAGCCGGGAGCACGGGCGGGGTTTGCCCCAGGGAGGCGAGGACCTCGAGGGCGGCCGCGGGGCGGCCCGCCCGAGCCAGGTTGCAGGGTTCGTGATAGGCGACCGCGGAGAGATCCAGGACGCCGGCCTGCACCGGTAGCCGCCGCCGGCGCACGAGCTCCGCCAGGAGCTCGGTGTGGTGCAGCACGGGGATGTCGAAGCCGAGGGACCCGTACTCCTGAGCCAGGATATGCATGCAGTGGGGGCAATGGGTCACGACCCGACTCGCCCCCGCCTCGCGGATGAGCTCCATGTTGACTGCGGCCATCAGCTGGAAGCGCCCTTCCTCTCCCAGGCGCTTGGCGGGCTCTCCACAGCAGGGCTCCGCCGGGCCCAGGGTTGCGAAAGAGACCCGGGCGGCGCGCAGGAGCCTCATCGTCGCCAGAGCCACGTCGGCCACCCGGCTGTCGTAGCCGGCGCTGCAACCCATCCAGTAGAGCCATTCCGCCGGCTCCTCTGTCTCGCCGACCAGGATCTCACCGGCGTAGGGCACCTGGGCCAGCCAGGAAGCCCGCTCGTGCGAGGGCAGCTTGTAAGGATTCAGATTGCGGTCGAGGGCTTCGAGCACGCTCAGCTTCTGCTCGTCCAGACGGTTCTGATCGACCAGGGCGCGGCGGAAGTCGAGCACATAGTCAACGTGCCGGATGCGGGCCGGGCAGGCTTCCTCGCAGGCGTAGCAGTTCGTGCACGACCATGACGCCGCTTCGAAGTACGCCGCCTCGCGCACCGGGCCACCCCAACGCACACTCTCCTGCACGTCCAGTATGAGGTCTCGGGGGGAGAGGAGCCGGCCCGCGGCTGCCGCGGGACACTCGGCGTGGCAGCGACCGCAGGCCACACAGGCGTCGGCCCCCAGACGGGCGGCCGGCGCCAGGTCGCCGGTAGCGGCCACCCCCGAGATCAGCTCGACCTCCTCCTCCGACTCCAGCACCTCAGCCAGGTTGAAGGGAGTGGTCAGCTTGGCCCGGGGTCGCCTGAGATCCTGAGCGAAGACGTTCCCGGGAACGGTCAGGATATGGGACAGCCCGGTGAGACCCAGCGCGGCTATGAGCGCGAAAGCCGCGGCGGCGTGCGACCACCAGAGGAGGCGGTAGGCCAGCACGGCCCCGCCCGCCTCCCCGGCGGCCCCGCCCCACAACCCAGAGATGGCGTACCCCACGAAGGAGGCCGCCGCCCAGTCGTTGGGGTGCACGGCGATCCGGTACCCTTCCAAGAGGAAGCCGGTGACGCCGGCGTACAGCAGACCGGCGAGGATGAGGACCGTCCCGGGCCGCCACGGTAAGAAGGAGGGCCGCAACACCAGACGCCGGTACAGGGCTATGAGCACGCCGGCAACCAGCCCGATGCCGGCCAAGTCGAGCAGAGCCTCCCAAACGACGTAGAACCAACCAGACATCAGCTGCCCCACATCCAGATGGCGCACCACGTCCTCGTCGAGGAAGACCAAGGTGGTGCCTATTGTCAGCAGGACCATCCCGTAGAAGATGGGTAGGTGGAAAACCGCGGGCAGGCGCCGTTCGAGGACCTTACGCTGCAGCAAGGCATCGGCCAGGGCCGCCCGCAGGCGGCGCCTTGGTGAGCCGGGCACAGCCCGCAAGTGGTCGCGTAGAGACTCCGCGCGCCGCCGGTAGGTGGAGTAACGGCGGACGAGGGCCCAGGCCAAGGCGGCCAGTATCAGCGCGAAGAGTGGATAGAGCAGCCAGAGAGTCCATCCCGGCATGAAGGGGAGGTACTCGCGTGCGTACCCGCTACCCACCGGCGCCCCCGTTGGCCTTCCGCTTCCGCAGATGCTCGGTCAGGGCGGGCACCACCTTGTACAGGTCGCCGACAAGCGCATAGTCGGCGTTCTTGAGGATGGGGCTGCGCCCGTCGGAGTTGACCGCGGCCACGATCTTGGCGCCCTTGATGCCGGCCAGGTGCTGCACCTGGCCGGAGATACCCAGGGCGAGGTAGAGGTCCGGGGTGACAGTGGCGCCGGTGAGGCCGACCAGGTGCTCCTTGGCGAGCCACTTGAAGTCCTCGGCGATGGGACGCGAGCAGCCCACCTCGGCGTCGAGGAGCCCGACCAGGTCGTCGATGATCTCGAGGTCGGCGGGCTTTGCGAAGCCTCGACCGACCGAGACGACCACCTTGGCGTGCTCCAGATCGCAGGTCTTGACCACGGGGGTCTCGTCCAGAACCGTCACCCGGCCGGCGACTTCAGAGACCGTAAGGGCCTTCCTTTCCACAGCCGGCGCCGCGCCTCCGGTCGCCGTTCCTGCGGACGCTCCCCCGGGCGCCAGCACCACCACCGCGGGGCTCGCCTTGAGGGTCAGATGCGCCAGAGCCACCCCGCCGTAGGCCGGCCGGGTCACACTCACGAGGTTGCCGGCAACCGCCTCGACCGTGGAGCACATGCTGGCGCAGGCGCCGTCCAGCCTGACAGCTGTCCGGGCAGCCGCCTCGCGGGCAAAGGGCCCATCGGCCAGCACCACCGCACTCACATCGTTGCCGGCCGCGGCATCCACCAAGGCGTCGGCCACAGTCACCCCGCTGTACGCGTGGCCGGGGGGGAGTTCGTACGCCACGACCCGTTCGGCGCGGCCGGCCAGGCCGGCTTCCTCCACGAAAGCCTCGACCGTCCCCGGGATCGCGGAAGGTACCAGGACGACCACGTCGACAGCCCCCCCGATCGAGTCGGCCATCTCCCGGGCGACTGCGGCGGCCGCGCCGGTACCCCGCGCGTCGTAACCGGCGACGACGATCCGCGGGCTCATGCCAACACCCCTTCCCGCTCCAGAGCCGTCACCAGGCTGGGGACGGCCTCCTCCGGGGAGCCTTCGATAATCAGAGCCTTCCGCGGTGCCGCTCCGGACTCCAAGCGGTCGAGGGTGACCGTCGAGAACTCGGTGGCCAAGGCCGTGGCCGGCAGACCCAGGTCCTCCAGGCTCAGCGTGGCGACACGGTCGCTCTTGACCTTCATGACCTGCAGCACCGTAGGCAGCCGCGGCACATTCATGCTGGAGTCGATCCCCAGAACGCACGGGAACGGCGCCCGGACCGTCTGCAGGACATCACCGAGGTCCATGGTCGCGGTCACCGTATCGTCGTCCGCGCTCAAGTTCACCACGGGCGCCAGGTAGGGCACGCCCAGCAGCTCGGCCACCGCCGGCGGCGTGAGGCCGTTGTAGCCGTCCTCCGAGACCAGGCCGCAGAGGACCAGGTCGGCACCGCCGATCGCTTCGATCGCGCGCGCGAGCACGCGCATGGAGAGCATGGGGTCGAAGGCGGTCTCCCAGCCCCCTTCGAGAAGGTAGCCCTTGTCGGCGCCCATGGCCACCGCTTCCTTCAGGGTCTTGAGAGCCGCCTGCCCTCCGGACATGATCACCTCGACGGTGACATCGTCGCCGGCCTCCTTCAAGGCCACGGCCGCTTCCAGCGCGTTGCGATCGTAGTCGCTGATCTTGACGGGCACGTTGACCGTCAGCAGCTCTTTGGTGTCCTCGTTGAAGCGCACCTCGGTCGAATCGAACACGTGCTTCGCGCAGACGATGATGCGCATCGGTCCTCCTGCCGTATCTTCGGTTGGTCTGTGGCCTGCCGGGGAGCGGCCCGCCGCCACCCCGCCTGCTGGGCGCCAGCAGGCCGTTGAAGAATGACGCTTCGCCGCCGGGCTGCGCTGGGCGAGGACGAGGCCTGGCGCCGCCAAGTGCTGCCCGGTGGCCGAGGTTTCGTTTTTCGGCAGCCCCCTAGGTTAAGAAGCGCTCCGGGGCCAGGGACACGCTGTCCGCGTAATGCGCGTTCATCCAATGCAGGTACTCGATGCGGGTCTCGGCGATCCGCTTGATCTCCGCCTCGTTGAGCTCATGCTGCTTCACGTAGGACTGCATGCGCTCCGGCTTGACCTCCAGATGGCCGTATTTGATGTTGACGTCCTCCGCCATGCGGTCTCTCCTTGCTGGTGACTTTTCGGTCTCGACAGCCGCCCTCCCAGGGTCGGTCCACCCCCAGGGAGGCCGCCACAAGCTCCACTATGTGCACTGGCTCGATGGCCATACCGGCCTTTGTCTTGGTCTCGGTCAGCTGATCCTTGCAGTGCGGGCAAGCCACAACGAGAGCCTCGGCCCCCAGGTCCGACGCCTGGCGCAGCCGGGTCTGCCCGATGCGATAGGCGATGTCGGGGTGCAGTTGCTTGAAGCTGGCCATGCCGTTACCGCAGCAGTACGACCACTGAGTGACGGGGCTCTCGTCCTTGAAGGTCAGCCCGGGAATGGCGTTCAGGATCGCCCGGGGGATTTGTTGAGCCCGCACTGCTTGTTGATGGTGCAGGGGTCGTGGTAGGAGACGGCCTTGTCGACCGGCTTGAGTCTGCCGGCGCCTCTCTTGGCCAGCAGATCGGCCAGGTAGTCGGTCACGAAGATGACCTGGTACCCCGAAGTGTCCACCTTCTTGGGGTACTCCTTGATCATCAAGGTATAATCGTGCGGGTTCAGGACCACCACCGTCTTGATCTTGGCTTTGCGGAAGCCGTCGGCGTTCGCCTGAGCGTTCTTCCACCAGCCGTCGGCGTCGGTCTCCAGCTGCTCGCCTACGGTCACGCCGGGAGTCTTCCAGAGACCCACCTTCACGCCCAGGGCCTTCAGGACCTTGACCAGCAGCGTGGGCACCTCGGTGCCCTGGGTGGCGGTGAAGTAGTCCACGAAGAGCACCGTATCGGCCGTGTCGGCCAGGGGCAGTCCGTCGGCCCAGCGGGACACCAGGGCTTCCTGGTCGCTCACGTAGCCCTCATGCTGGGCCACGTACTCCTCCACGGCCTTCCACTGCGTGGGCCGGCGCCCGGCAGCCGCGTCGTCGCGGCGCACCTTGCGCACCAGCTCCGGAGTGGTCGTCTCGTAGCGGTAGAAGTCCCCGCCGAACAGGGTATTCGGGCATTTTATGGCGCAGGCACCACACTCCAGGCAATGAGTGAAGGTCTCCTGCAGGTTCTCCATCTTCTCCAAGCCGCGGGCCACCGCGAGCAGAGAGGTGTGGAACCCGTACGAGGTGTGCGCCTCGTCCCGGGTCTGCAGGTAGACCGGACAGACCTCCCGGCAGAACTTGTGCCGGCAGGCGAACACCATGTAGGCGTCCTTCTCCATCTCCGAGCTGAGCGCACCGTCCTTGCCTATGGGGTCGTCGTAGAAGTCCTTCTTGCTGATGAGTTCTGCCACAACTATCCTCCTCGAGTCAACGCGCGGTCACGCGCGCACAACACTCATGAGATCCGCCGGCGTGTCCTCAGTCCTCATAGGCCTCGTCGAGGAGGTACTTGTTCGGGTTCATGATGTTGTTGGGGTCGAGCAGACGCTTGATCTTCTTCATGAGCTCATAGCTGCCTTCCTTGAGCTCCTCCCGTACCGCCAGCTCTACGTCGCCGGGGCGGGTGCCGCCATGACAGGCCGAAATGCTCCCGCCGTGCTCCAGGGTCACGAGCGAGATCTCCCTCTTGATGTCGACCCACCGAGCCCAGCGCTCAGGGGTGAGCTCCAGCTCCGCGATACCCCAGTCGACCTCGGTCAGCCAGTCGCCGCGACCCTTCAGGGGGCTGTTGACGTAGCTGAAGGAGCCCCAGCAATCGAAGATGCCATCGTTCTCGGGCAGGCTCAAGTGCTTGGCGGCGATGGCGTTCCACTTGCGGTTGACCTCGACGATCTCCGAGGAGTTGAGGCCCGCGTCTTCGCAATGCCAGGACATGAGCACCACATTCCCGCTCTGGTCGCGGCCGTGCATGGCCAGATGGTAGCGGTCGTGGCGCGAAGCCCAGTCGAGCTCCGAGATCTCGTTGCCCAGGTACATGCCGCCGCAGTGCTCGAAGATCTGGTACATGCGCTCCTTGGCCCCCTCCACCTCCGCCGTGGTGCCGTAGAGAACGGCGCCCGTGGCTGCCTTGATCTCCCTGGGCTGGGGGATCCAGGCTTCGTCGTCGCGGCGCAGGAACTCCACCTTGCGCTCGTCGAAGGTGAAAACTCCGGAAAGGGTCCGAAGACCCGACTTGGACAGGGTGTCGGCCGCGTGGTGCGCCTCGGGGAAGCTGTGGAAGCCGAAGAAGGCCGGCGCCACCACCTCTGCCTTGGGCCAGAGCTCGAGCACGGCCTGCGTGCACACACCCAGGGTGCCCGAAGTGTTGGTGAACAGCTCCTTGAAGCGGTAGCCCACCGAGCTCTTACGGATCTTCTTCGCGCCGCCGCCCGGGCCGATCCAGACGACCTCGCCGGTGGGGAGCACATACTCCATGCTGATCAGGTTCTCGTGGATGTGGCCGTAGCCCATCCCCAGCAGGCTCCACCCCCCGGCGCCGATGCGCCCGCCGATGGCGGCGTTGTAGTAACCGGCCGGGTCGTCGGGGAAGATCAGGCCGAGCGGTCCCAGCAACTCGTTGAGCTTCCACATGTTGACCCCGGGTTGCACGGTCACGCACATGTTCTCTTCGTCGATCTCGATGACCTGGTCCATGCTCTTCACATCAAGGACGATGCCCTTCTTGAGCGGCACGACCAGATCGCACAGGTCGGAGGCGCCGGCCCGGGGCACGATGGGGATCTTGAGCTCGTTGGCGATCCTGACGACGGCGACGACATCCTCGGTGGTCTTGGGCAGCACCACGATGTCGGGAACGTGCTCCTCCCAGATATGCAGCGGGAAGGGCGCCGGACACGAGGCCCGCACGGCCCGCCCGTGCATGCTCGTGACGACCTTCTCCGCGCCTATCGCCCCCTTCAGGCGATCGATGGCTTTGTCGACCACCGCCGCTTCGGGCGGGGTGCCAAGACCCGTGTACATTTGGCTTCGGCCGGCCATACTTCCTCCTCCTGGACGCTTTCCTTTCTCGAGAGCCAAGGAACCGCCCGGGGCCGAGCCGTACGCGACGGCTCGGCCCCGGGCCCCGGTAGGTGCAGCTACCCGCTAGCGAACGAGCAGCACAGGTATCGGGGAGCAGTGCACGACGTGCATGCTCGTGCTTCCAATGAGAAGACTGGCGGCGGGTCCATGGCCGCGGCTTCCCATCACGATGAGATCCGCGCCCACCTCGCGGGCGACCTCGCAGATCGTGTGCCCCGGGTTGCCGGTGGCCAGCCTCACCACCTTGATCGGCGTGACACCGTGCTCGGCCACCACCTGAGCCGTCGTCTCCACCGCCCGCTCAGCCTCGGTCTCCATGGCTTGCATGAAGGGGTTTCTCCCTTTGAGCGGAGCGTACTCGACCGCCACCCCTAGGACCTGAAGGTCTGCTGTACGGCAGGCGGTGGCGAGCTGGGCCGCCTGCGCTGCTGCTTTCAGAGCCTGTTCTGACCCGTCGGTTGCCAGCAGGATCTTCCGATATGGCACGTCGTCTCCTCTCGTCATCAAGCTCGTTCCATTCACCGGCCTCCGCTACTCGACGGACCCTGGCTCCGCGAACGCCACCTGCGGCTCCGGCACCACACTGGGCGTCCTCACCCGGCGAACCGTGGGTACCTCGGGGAAGCCGATGCGCTTCGGCACCAGGAACAGACGCGCAAGCGCGTAGTAGACCACGCCGGCCGCCAGGGAAGACGGGATGGCCGCTCCGGCGATCCGGAACACTGCAGGTTGGGCCACAGCCGCCGTGAAGGGGTTGTACATCCAGTAGCTCAGACCGGCGCCCACCGCTAGAGCGATGAAGGCGTAGGGGTTCACACCCCAGTGGTACCAGTACCCGCTGCCCTTCTTCTGGGTGTAGACCTCCCGGAGGTTGATCCGGAATCGTTTCAGCATGTAGTCCACCACCATGATCGACCCGAGGGGTCCCATGGTGGCGCCTACCAGAGTGATGAACTTGCCGAACTGGTCGTACGCTGTGGTCCAGAACACCAGGACGATGACGAGAGCGTTGATGAGCACGGCCAGCCCCCAGGGGAGCTTCGGCCACAGCGTCCGCGCGGCCAGCGACACGATGTACATGGTGCACACGGCGGAGAAGATGTTGGCAAAAAACAGGAAGAGCAGGTAGATAGCCACCCACCCGGCCCCGGCCCCCTCGAGCAGATACACGGGGTCGGTCACGCCTGCCGCCAACGCGGCCATGATCGCCGGTGCGGAGAGCAGGCCCCACATGGGACCCCAGCCGATGGTGGGGCCGAAGAAGCCGATGCTCTCGCTCTTGGCCAGGCGGCCGTAGATGGAGTAGCAGAAGACCCACGAGAAGCCGAGACCGATGGCGATCTCACTGCCGATCATGTAGCTCATGTCTGGATTCGGGTCGAACCCTTCCGGAATGATGTGAACCAGATTGCCCCAGCCGACAACGGACACGGTCCTCACCGTGAGCAGAACCAAAACAACCACGATGGTGGGGGTCACGAAGCGGAAGAACCAGAACAGCACCGCGGCGCTCTTCCAGAGGATCAACGCCGAGAAGCCGAAGGCGACCATACTCCAGAGCCGGGGATCCGCCCAGGAACCGGTGGCGTTGACGAACGTCAGCGCTTCCTGGGTTACTCGGCCGAACATCACGACGGGGATGGACGTCCACACGATGTAGACAAGGAACAGGAAGAGCGGCAGTATGGCGATCGTGCCGATCGGCCCCCAGGTCGCCCGGGCCAGGATGGACTGGTCGATACCCCACCTCGCGGTCATCTTGCCGAGGAAGGAGTGGAAGAGAAGTGGGAAGGTGACCCCGAACACGGAAATGATCATGGCGGGCCAGAAAGGTGCGGAGAAACCGACGTAGGCTCCCGTGATGAGCATCCAGGTGGCCACGCTAAAGGAGGTCTGGATCAGAATCATGTCGCGCATGCCGAGAGTACGCTCACTTGGGAGGGCGAGTAGGCGAGTCTTGGTCGCCTCCTCGGCCATCATTTTCTCGACTGTGGTTTCAGATGACACTGGAAATCCCCCTTGGCTCGAGAACACTCACGGCCCAACGGCTGCGAGCCCTCATACGTAGATAGGCAGGATCACGAATCGGCCGATCAGCCAAAGAGCCAGGAGCCCTATTCCGACGCCCACGATGAGCCAGATGGCTCCTTGGGTCAACGGCTCAATCGGTGAGTCAGCCTCGCCGGGACGCGCCACCTCGTAGTAGGTATCCAGCCTTCTTTCGGTCTCCTCCATGACCATGTGAGTAACGTCTCTGGGCGTTTGTTCTGCTGAAGTGCCCATTCCTCCCCCGTTCTGTGTCGCTTCCGAAATCGCGCCTTCGCATTGACATCCGGGCTTTCCCGTCAGATCGGACTGACGGAGGTCAACGATCCCCCAAGCTTCCACCTCCTTGTCTGAGTGATCTCGTCCGGCACTCCCTGGCGTGCGTCACACCGGAGATCCGAACCGGCAGGACCGCAGTCGTGCGGCCTGACACAGCTCTCCCCGCAGCACCTCCTCCTCGGATAGGTCCAGCCGGCCGCCGCCGGCGATGACCGAGCGCAGCACCCCGGCGTCCTCGATATCGCCCACCAGAAGCGCCCCCACCAAACGGTCGCCCCGCAGCACAAGCTTGCGGTAGAGGGTGCGGCCGTCATCCGCGTGAACGACCGCGCGCAGCTCGGGGTCGTCTTCAGGGACGCGAGCCAGCCCGATGGACGCCACCGGCAGCCCGAAGACCGTGGTGATGTTCTCGGGGAAGGAGCCTTCGAAGGTGACCTTGCGACCCGCCAGGTTGATGCCGGCAATCCGACCCTGCTCGCAGGCATTGACCCAATTGGGCACCGGCTCCGCGAGGCCGGAGACGCGGTTGCGGCCTTCCGTCACGTCCCCGGCAGCGTAAACGCCCTCAGCCGTGGTGCGCAGGTGCTCGTCGACCAGGATGCCGCGCCCCACCTCGATCTCCGCCCGGTCCACGAAGTCCAGGTTGGGTGCGACACCCTTGCCCACCACCACGAGATCGGCCAGAAGCTCCTGGCCGCTGTCGAGGCTGAGCAGGCAGCTCTCGCCGTCCTTTTCGATGCCCTCCAGGCTCGCCCCGAAAAGGAAGGAGATGCGCTCCTGCTGCTCGATATGGCGCTGGACCATCCCGGCCGCCGGAGGGTCTATGTTCTGGGAAAGGAGCTGCTGGGAGGAAACCACGCCGGTCACCGGCCGACCGGGCCGCGCAAGTGCGGTCGCTACCTGCAGGCTGACCAGACCGCCGCCCACCACTACCACGTGGGCCGCCTGCTCGGCGCGCCGGCGGATGCGCCGGGCGTCTTCGATGGTGCGCAGGTAGCAGATTCCTTCGGCCACCCCCGGGGCCAACCCCTCCAGGCGTCGCGGAGAGGCCCCGGTCGCGATGAGGAGCAGGTCGTAGGCGATCCTCCTTCCGTCGTCCAGACCCACGCTCCGGTTCACGGTGTCGAGCTCGACCACCGAGTGGCCGAAGAGAGTCTCCACCCCGCTGTTCTCGTAGAAGGTCGGGTCACAGACGAAGAGCCCCTCCTCCGGAATCCGGCCGCGCAGGTAGTAGGTCGTGAGGACCGGGGAGTAGGCGGGGCAGGCCTCCCGGGAGACCAGAGTCACCTGTCCCTCGCCGCCGCAGGCGCGGTAGGCGCGCAGGGCGGCGAGAGCGGCTGCGCTGTTCCCCAAGATGAGGATGCGCTTCGTCATGGGCGGGCCGGCTCGCTCAAGGTCGCTGGTGCCGGCGGCCCGTTCGGCCTCGTGTGCGGACGATCAGGCAAGATCGAGCTCCGCCCGCTTCTCGGCGGTGATGTTGCCCGCCTTGTCCCAACCGCGAAGCTGGTAGTACTCGGGGAGCATCTCGGCAAGGTGGACCACCATGCCCTTGGCCGGGCCCTCCGGCATAGGCTCTTCCAGCATGCGCTTGGGCAGGGTGTCGTCCTCGGCGGTGAGGCCCGCCCGGCGGTTGAACAAGGTCTCAAGATTGAAGATCCGTTCCCCGGTCTTCATGAAGCCCGGGTAGCCTCCCATGTCGATACCGGTGGCCGCCTCGATGAGGGCGCGCATCTGATCCTCGTCCACCAGGAGGAAGAACATGAAGTTGCACATGCCGCAGGAGTCGATCATGCAGAACCAGTCCTGCACGTCCTTGACCAGCGGGGGCTTGTCGTCGTAGCGCAAGGGGTCGATGACCTCGAGGCCCCGGTCCTTGGTGATCCTCCAGTCCATGACCCCGTAAAGGTCGAGGTCCTGGGCCTCTCCCCGGATGTGGCAGGCCCCCCGGGGGCCGGTGGCGAAGCCCAGTCCCATTCCCTGCAGACCGCGGCCGTCGTAGCTCGGGAACTCCTGCTTCTTCACTCCCATGAAGTACTCGGTGGTGCCGTACTTCTCGCCCATGCGGTAGGAGCCTTCGGCGAGCACGTCGCCGAAACCCTCACGCTTGGCGATCATCTCGGTGAGCTTGACCATGGCGTGGGCATCCCCGAACTCCAAGGGGAAACCGATGACTTCCTCCGGTAGGAGGCCCCGCTCGTACATCTCCATGGCACAGGCGATGGAGTTGCCGGTGGAGATGGTATCCATGCCTGCCCGGTTGCAGATGAAGTTGGCCTTGGATACGGCGGCAAGGTTGTCAACCCCGCAGTTCGAGCCGAACATGCCGATGGTCTCGTACTCGGGGCCGAACCCGAAGCCGGCAAAGTCGGGGTCGGTCACCCGGGTGACTCGACCGCAGGCAACCGGGCAGCCCGGGCAGCCGACACCCATGCGTTTCCTGACGGAAAGGGTGTCGGCTAGCGTCTCGCCACTGATCTTCTCGGTGTAGTCGTTGACCCCGGTCTGGAAGTTGCGGGTGGGCAGGACGCCGAACTCGTGCACGAGAGAAAGGACGCCGGGGGTGCCGGTCTGGTGGAACTCCTCCACGTACTCGTAGTCGAGCGTTGTGTACGCGGCTTCCACCGCCTGGTAGAAGGCCTTGTGGTCGGCCACCTTGACGCCCTTTGTCCCCCGGACGGCCAACGCCTTGAGGTTCTTGGAGCCCATGACCGCTCCCACGCCCGAGCGACCCGCCGCCCGCCCGGCGTCGTTCATGACGCAGGCGTAGCGCACGAGCTTCTCCCCGGCGGGACCGATGCAGGCCACCTTGGCCCGGGCCGAGGTGGCGGCTTGGACGGCCTTCATGGTCTCTTCGGTGTCAAAGCCCCAGAGGCCTTCGGCGTCCCGAATCTCCACCTTGTCGTCCTCGATATAGAGGTAGACGGGCTTCCTGGCCTTGCCTTCCAGGATCAGGAGGTCGTAGCCCGCGTACTTGAGACTGCAGGCGAAGTCGCCGGCGGCCGTCGAGTTGGCGATGGCTCCGGTGAGAGGCGACTTGGTCACCACCACGTAACGGTTGGCGGCCGGAGCGCCCGTGCCGGTCAGAGGGCCGGTCACGAAGAGGAGCTTGTTCTCAGGGCTGTAGGCGTCGATGGCGGGGTCGATCTCGTCGTAGAGGTACTTCACCCCCAGGCCGCGGCCTCCGATGTAATTCTTGGCCTTGTTCCGGTCGAGATCCTCGACTGACACCTTGCCCTTGGAAAGATCGACGCGCAGCACTTTTCCAGTCCAGCCGTACATGGTCATTCAGGCCTCCTGGAGGTAGGCGGTGAGCAGGGTGTCGGCCACTCTCTGCTTGCGATCGAGGATGTCCTCCTCCATGTCGCGGAAAGAAAGGGCCCCCGGGCGCAGAACTTCACGCACTGGGGCACGCCGTTGCAGAGGTCGCACTTCTCGGCGACGCCCGACTCGCCGACAGCGATGGCGCCATACGGGCAGGCGAGCATGCACATCTTGCAGCCCACGCACTTCTCTTCCGACACGGTGACCACGGTGGCTCCCGAGAGGGCGTCCACCCCCTTGGTGATCGCACCCGCCGGGCAGATGCGGGCGCACCAGGGGTCCTCGCACTGCCGGCAGAGCACGGGGATGGCGACCGCCTTATCCAGATAGAGGGTCTTGTGGATGCGGGCCCGCAGAGGGTTGAACTCCTGGTGGTGCTTGAAGGAGCACATGAGCTCACAGACCCCGCACCCGGTGCACTTGTCGATGTCGACGTTGATCATCTTGGTCACGTGCCATCCTCCTGCTTTAGTAGGCCGTTGAAGAACGAAGCCCCGGCCGCCGGGCAGCACTGGGCGGCGAAGCGTCATTCTTCAACGGCCTGTTGGACTTGCGTATGACGAATCTGGCTTCCTCTGATCGGTTTGCACGGCGCCCTCCTTTCTGGTCAACCCCCCGCCATGGGGGGACGACCGCCACCACATCGCCAGCCGTGACGGGGGTTCTGAGCCCGTCAAGAAGGCCGATGTTGCGTCCGTTGACGAGCACGGTCATGTCGCTGCGCAAGGTCCCCGCCCCCG
Organism: Thermoleophilia bacterium; assembly: GCA_027493445.1. Lineage (GTDB taxonomy): Bacteria > Actinomycetota > Thermoleophilia > RBG-16-64-13 > RBG-16-64-13 > JAMDDA01. The sequence goes on from JAOSKU010000001.1 coordinate 1,748,053, forward strand.
AAAAGACGCCCCGCGTCTTCTCGGGGGCGTCGCACACCAAGTCGAGCAGCTCCCCCACGTCGGCGACCCCCCGGCGTCGATCTCAAGCTCGCCCGCCCCGAAGAGCTTCTTGGTGGTGCTGAAGAAACGGACGGTGAGATAGTGGTCAGGTGGCGGCATCGCTATCTCCGCCCCATGAAGGCGCGCACAGCCGCCGACCCGCGCTTCTTGCCTTGTGAGCACTCGTCGGAGTAGACATAGGTGAGCGCCCCCGGCTCGCAGAGCTTGACGCACTGCGGCTCGCCATCGCAGTAGTCGCACTTCGTGCTGACTCGGGCGATGGGGTCGTAGTGAGCGTGGCCGAACGGGCAGGCGACCGCACAGGTCTTGCAGCCGATGCACCGGGAATCGTCGATGATCACCCGCCGGCTCTCTTCATCCCGATGGCAGGCCTTGGTCGGGCAGGCTTCGACGCAGGAGGGGGTTTCACAGTGATGGCAGGAGAGGGGCACGAACACATCATCATCGGCCCGGTAGACAGTGATGTGAGCCCGCTCCAGCTCGAAGGCGCCCGTATGAGCGACGGAACAGCCAACCACGCACAGAAGACACCCATCGCACTTCTCCGGATCCACCATCAACACGCGCCCGTACACGGCTTCAGCACCGCCGGGCCATGACTTCGACCTCTCTCCGCAAACGAGGGTCGAGCGTATGCCGCGCTCGCCATTCGCCGAACCTGTACAGAGGAGGGCGTTCCTTGATCCCGATCCCGAGCACCGCCAGCCTGAGGATGAGGCCCCCGACAAGCACACCGAGAGCCGCGACAATGCCGGGAGCCTGCGAGGGGGCGAAGATGCTGGCGGTGTCAAGGAGTAGAGGCAGCGCCAGCGCACCGCCCACGACGCCTATCCAGAAGGGGTATCGCCACGGCCCGCGGAGCAGCATGGTGGCCGCCATCCGGTCTTCCGGTTCCGCCCCGACCAGGGAGTGCACATAGAGTGCAAGCAGCAGGGCCTCGGCGACGATCAGGGCCGGTTCCAGAACCTCGATCGCCTGGACGAGGCTCTCCGCCGATGCCGGGTCTGCACCCAGGCCACCGGCGACAGATGACCCGAGCAGGACTCCCATGGAACCGGCCGAGAGAGCCGAAGCCAGGAACAGGAATGGAAGCCACGGCGTGTTCCAGGCGGGGATGAACCTCATCGACCGCAGCAAGATGCCGGTGTAGAAAGCGGTGCCGAGAGCGGCCGCAACGGCAATGGCCTCCACCACATGCCAAAGAACCAAGGTCGAGACCCTTGACTGCGGGGCGAAGACCGCCACGGCCGCGACGACCCCGCCCGTGACAATGAAGGTGAGGAGGATGCTGAATCCTCGGGCCATCCACGATGTCCTCGGGTTCCTGCCCGCGGTGAAGAAAAGGAACCAGTTCCGACCGAGGTCGAAGACGAGCAGCGAGGCGCCGGCGGCGGCCACCAGGGGCCCCCAGAGGACAAGGGCCTTAGGCCAATCCCAGACCGGGCCGCCCCCGAGGCTGCCGTGGGGAGCGGAAAGGCCGAACCCCAGCCACTCGAGGATCACCGCGACGGCAAAGGCGCCCGCCCCCAGTCCCCCGAGATACAGGTAGCCCGCGATCGCTCGTCCCCACGAATGCTGCGGCTCCGCGGGGTACGGGCCGGCCGCGGCTCTGGTGCCGGCCAGAAGCCGCCGGCAGCGGGCCGCCAGGTCCTCGACCTCTTCGATCGGCGGCGGGCCGTGGACGCAGGGCACCGGATTGCCCGCCCTCTCAAGATCGATGTGTTCGCCGGCGATCGCCATGTCACCCCACGTCAGGCGGAGGCCGCCTTCTCGACTTCCGGGGCGCGCTTCTCGACGTCCTCGGCCGCCTCTGACTTCGCCGCTCCCCGGGCACGCCTCTCCTCCTCATCCATGAGGATGTGGGCCAGAGAGGGATCCTTCATGGCCGCGGCGGTTTCGCTCTCGCTTCGCTCCGGGAGCATGTCCAGAGAGGCCAGATCCTGCGCCACGTCCTCCAAGCCGTACTCCTGCAGCGTCTCCTTGTAGGGGATGCCGGTGGCCAGATCCCAACCGCGGATGAGGTAGTACTCGCTCTTCATCCGTTCGAGGCCTTCCCGGCTGGTGCCGAGCTTGCCTTTCCAGTAGCCGTGGGCCACCTTCTTGTCGAACTCCTTCTCCGGGATGGTGTCGTTCTCGCGGCGACGGCCCATCTTGCATTCCAGCGCCCGCTCCAGATTGCGCATGCGCAGCGAGGCGGTGACGAGCTCCTCCGGTTCCACCTTGCGCCCCAGGCCGGCGGAGAGGGCTTTGGCGTAGTGCGGCGCGTCGATGTACATGTACAGGAACTTGGTGTGCCACTTGCAGGTCCCGACCGTGTCGGGCAGGCCGATGGTCATACCCATGTCGTGAACCAAGGCGGCCTTGCCCTTGTAACCCTCGGGATCGGCCGCCTCGGGCGTGCCTCCCAGCCTCAGGCCCTCAGCCTGTTCACTCTCGGTGTACGCCTGTTTCGTGGCCTCGTCCCAGATCGGGTAGACAGGCGCCGAGACGATGAGGAACTCGCTCATGTCCAGGTCGGAGATGAGGTCCGAGCGGCGACCGACCGAGTAGGCCAGCGCCTGGCCGTGGAACCGCCCCACGATGCCGTACATGGGGTTGTTGTTGACCTGCATGGCGTGGTAGTAGGTGCTCTTCCCGCCGCGCTTCTCGAGCGGGACCTTGGCGTCCATGTAGTCGGCGGCCGCTTTCATGCCCTGAGCGAGGTTGTCCCCGAAGCCCCGGCGATGGACGATGTCCCAGAAGATGCCCTCGATAGCCTCGCGGTTGCCCCACTCCATCCTGTAGCCGCCCGTGATCGACTCGTCGATGATGCCGAGCTCCCAGAGCGTCATCAGCCACTGCAGAATCGTGGCCACCGACGTGTTGTCAAGGCCCTGCTTGTGGCACTGCATGACCATCTGGTACCAGAACCGCTCGTCGTAGTTCCGCAGCTCGGCGCCCAGCTGTGGATACAGCTCGCAGGAGATGATGGTCGCGCCCACACCGGGCACGTTGTAGGCTTCCATGCAGTGCACCGGACAGCCGGTGCAGCCGGTGCGCTTGTAGCCGTACCGCTTCCAGAAAGCGCTGTAGTCGAACTTGTCGTCGAACGAGGGCGCGGTGTCGTGCGCGTCCCCGCCGCACTCGATGCCGCAGCGGACATAGGCCAGCTCGTCGGCCAGCAGGCCGATCTCGTGATACTCGGCATAGGCCTCGGTCCCGCGGATGTGCAGGTGAGCCTCCGCGCACGCCTCGAGGAAGGCCTCCGGGTCTGCGACCGCCACGCCCTTGGTACCACGCACCACGATGGCCTTGCAGTTCTTGGAGCCCATGACTGCGCCGATCCCCGTGCGCGAGCCGGAGTTGCCTATGTTGGAATGAATCGAGGCGAAGGTGACCTGGTTCTCGCCCCCCGGACCTATGGAGACGATCTTGTAGTTCGGATTGTTCAGGTCCGCGCGGATGGCCGCTTGCGCCTCGTAGTTGGGCAGACCCCAGTACGGCCCGGCGTCACGGATCTCGACCCTGTCGTTGCGGATGTAGACGTAGACCGGGTGAGGGGACCTGCCCTCCAGGACCACGTGGTCCCAGCCCGCGTTCTTGAGCTCCGCCGACCAATCGCCGCCAAAGCTGCAGTCGCCGATGAGGCTGGTGACCGGCGACTTGCACATCACGTCGGTCCGGCTGCAGCCGGGGAAGGTGGTGCCGGTGAGCGGGCCGGTGCCGAACGTCACGATGTTCTCGGGGCCGAGCGGGTCGGTGGTGCCATCGACCGCCTCGTAGAGCAAGCGGGCATTGGTGCCCCGGGCGCCCACGTACTTGGTCGCGTAGCGCTCGGTCGGGACGATCTGGACGTCGCCGCTGGTGAGATCGACCCGCAGGATCTTGCCGCCGTAAAGATACGACATCGCTGCTTCCTCCTTAGGCAGGCGACTAGACGGTGCCCCGGGCGCTGGCCGCGCGCAGGTGCTCCAGGTACGTGTCCACCATGTCCCGCTTGCGGGTCATGCTCTCTTCCTCAGCGGCTACGAACTTGATGGCTTCCTGGGAGCAGAACTTCACGCAGGTCGGATCGCCATCGCAGAGGTCGCATTTCTCGGACTTTCCCGTACGTGGATCGACGGAGGGAGCCCCGAACGGGCAAACCTGCACGCAGGTGCGACACCCCAGGCACGCGTCGTGGTCGACCACCACCGCGTAGGTCTCCTGATTGCGACTCAGAGCTCCCGCCGGGCACATCGCCATGCAAAGCGGATCCTCGCACTGCTGGCAGACGACCGGCACGGTGGTGATGATGTTGTCCTTCTGCGAGCGCACCACGTGGATCCGCGCGCGCGCCGGGTTCACCTCTCCGAAGTTCTTCAGCGAACAGAAGAGCTCGCAGGTACGGCAGCCGGTACACTTCTCGGGTTCGACCAGAAGCCGCCCATGCTCCGGCACCTCCTCCCGGCCCTCGGCGCAGACGATCTTCAAGCTCGCGTCGATCACACCCGTACCAGCCACGGATCACCACCCCCGCATGACGCCTCGACTCCAATCGCCAAAGGGACACGTCGATATGGGGCACGAAAAGCGTGCGTGTACTGCCGTGGCGCTGCCCCCCTGGCTGATTCGACTCTATCGTTTCCTCAATCGGGGCGCGAGGTAGTAAAATGGCGGGTAAACAGTAGGTTTTATCTACCATTTCCCGGAGGCAACCCTGAGAGAGGCCTTGGGGGCGGATCGGAGGCGAAACTGGAAGGGAAGAAGGACGAAACAACGAACCACAACCGCTCGGAGGAAGACAGTGGCGCTGAGAACCATCGTCTAGACGACGTTCGCGACCTCACACGTCCCCGGCCCGGCCGCGTGCAGGGGCGAGGACAGCGGCTACGTGCCCTGATCGACACCCTGTTCGATGCCTACTATGACTGGGACATTCAACACGGGACGGTCGACTTCTCGGCCCAGCTCGGCACCTTTCTTGGAATCGCGCCCGGCCGCCTCGGCACCATTGCGGCTTGGGCCGAGCGCATCCATCCCGACGACCGAGACAGCTCCTTGAGCAGGCTCTATGAAGCCGTCCGGGAGGCGAAGGTCTACGTCGATGAATACCGCATGCGGCGGGCGGACGGCACCTACGCTCTGATACGAGACCGGGGCGTCCCCTTGCAGGATGAGGCCGGGCGCCCGGTTCACGTGGTAGGCGTCATGCGCGACGCAACCCTCGAGCGCGAGGCGGAGCAGGCCCTTCGCGAGTCGGCCGAGCTCTACCACACCCTGTTCGAGCTGGCCGTCAATCCGGCCTTTCATGTCGATCAAGACGGGCAGTACGTGAACACCAACCATGCGGGGGCCTCGTTCCTGGAATCAACCAGGGAGGAGCTCGTGGGGCAGACGATCGCAACTCACTGGGCAGGGGAGGCGCTCGAGGGCATGCGGGCTGTGCTCTCCGACGGGCAATCAGCCATGAGACTCGATGCGGAAGCGCGGGTCAACGGTTCGACAAAGGCGGCCATCCTGACCCTGGTCCCCTGTCGCGTGGGGGGCAACCTGGCCTGCTTCGTGCTCGCCACCGACATCACCGAGCGCCAGAGGCTGGCGCGGACTCTGGAAGAGAGCAATATCGCTCTGCGAGTGGTCCTGGAGCAACGGAACCGCTCTCGCGAAGAACTGGAGCGGACCATCGCGGCCAACGTGGAAAGCGTCGTGCTGCCTCTTCTGACCCGGGTCTCCGCCCGAATCGCGGGTACGCCCGAAGCCATCCTTCTCGACACGGCCGTGCAGAATCTGCAGGAGATCGCTCGTCCATTCGCTCCGGGTCTGGACTCCGGGGAAAGCGGGAGGCTCACACCCCGCGAGCGAGAGATTGCCAATCTCATCCGGGCGGGACAATCGACAGCCGAGATAGCCCGGGCGCTCTACATCTCGCCCGACACGGTGGCCTTCCACAGGAAGAACCTCAGGAGGAAGTTGAGGCTGGACACGCGCGGGACGAGACTTGCGTCCTACCTGGCGGGCCGCCAGGCCGACCGGCGGTGAAGAAACCGAGTAGGAAGCACTTTGTTCAAACCCCGCTCCGCCGGCGACCGCCCTGGACGGCCTGCCTTTTACAGTCGCGAGATCGCCACCCGGGCGAGGGCCTGGAGCTGATCCATGCTCAGCAAGCCGTTCCAGCCGGCGACGTCGGGGTTGTCGTAGGTGAACAGCCCAACGGCCCGCTCCCCGCTACGCACGACCACCAAATAGGGGACCTGCGACTGGGCGAGGCTCGGACCCATGAAGGCTTCGTCACCGAGGCCCGAGAGCTCCTCGCGGAAGCTGTCAGCGTCGGCCTTCCAGTCGCCATAGACCTCGGCCCCCTTGATCACCACCATGAGGAGAGGGGTGCCGTCAGGGCGGACGAAGTTGAGATCGCCGCCTAGCCGCCGTTCGGGGTTGCGACCGGCCCGCCGCACCTCGGCCAGCCCGGAGACCTTTTCCACGTCCTCGGGCGTGAGAACCGCCGTGAGCGCGCTGCCGGTGAGCTCTTCAGCCCCTGTCGCGAGCGCCGCGCTCGTGGTCGACGATGCACCAGTGGCCGGCGGCGCGCCGGTAGTCGAATTAGCGCCGGTGACCGCTTCTCCCGCGCATCCCGCGAGCGCCCCGCCAGTGACGGACACCAGGAGCAGGACGATCAGAGCCCTCCAGGCACAGCGCCCGACCATTCCCCTCCACCCGCCGGGTACTCCCAGACCGCGGGGGCCGCGTGCTTTCCGGGCCGTCCCTCTCCCCGCCATCGTCCGATCTCCTTCGCCTGCGCGGCATGACCACCCGGTGAAGGATACATCGTGTGGTACCTGGGTGACAGCTCGCCGCCGTCCCCCAGGCGCAACGCACGTCACGTGCCGACTAGCGCGGCTCTGTCCAGATGTACAGCACTTGTGCAAGTGCTGTACATCTGGACAGAGCCCCACCGGAAGACACCACGTGGTGCTGCTCCGGAAAACCTGCCACAGGACCGAAACCAGATTGAATCTGCGGTCTAGTCGCCGGCGGAGGGTCGCGCCTGCATGACCAGGTGCGTATCGGTCTCCTCGACCACCCGGAATCCCAGGCGCTCGTACAAGCTGCGCGCGGGATTCACCCGCAGCACCTGGAGACGTACCGACCGCCCGTCCGCGAAGGCCTCGGCCAGCACCGAGCCGATGAGGGTCGCGCCCACGCCCTTCCCCTGAAGCTCCGGCAGGATCTGGATGCTCGCCAGGAATATCTCGGCCCCTTCAAGACGCACCGCCAATACACCCGCATCGCGGCCTTCCACCTGCACCACCTTCGAGCGCATCGGGTCGAACCGCCCGTAGAACCAGGCGCGCTGACGGTTTTCATCCCAGCCCCACACCTGGTCGACATACTCCGCCAGAGTGGACCGGTGCAACGCGTACAGGAAGCCGGAGTCGCTCCGCCGCGCCCGTCGCAACTCCACTTTCCCGCCATCGGGCAAGGTGCCCACAAAGACGGGCGCCCGGCCACCCGTGGAGCCCAACCAAGCCCCCACCGTGCCGGCAACCGCGCCCCCAAAGTCGATGGCCACGTCGCGCACCGCCCCGGTGCGCGCGGTGAGGAAGCTCTGATGCCACTCGTCGAGGCCGGCCACGGTGGCGCAGAGGGCAAGGGCCGCCCCGGCCAGCACCGCCCGGCCCCACGCCGTCACTCGCGCCAGGCTGCGCCAGGTCAACAAAGCGAGCACGGCGTATTCGGTGACGTGAGCCGCTTTGCGCGCCCAGGCCGGCAGGAACTGGGGGTCAGGCCCGAGGGCTCCCGGCCGAAGATCTGGGGCAGCCACTCGTGCAGCAGCCGCCAGTACCAGACGTCGACGCTGGAGCGAGCCCCCAGCTCGGTGGAGGTAACGGCGATGACCCCCAGCCAGACGAAGAGGGGGGCCCAGACGACCAGGTGCCGGCGCAGGGCGTTCATGCCGGGAGGGTAGCACGGAGGCCGGCCGGCGGCGCATCGCTGCCGGCCGTATCGAAGACCGCTCGCGCGGCCGGCAGGTGAAATCCGGCGACCGTTGCGGATTAACCAGCCTGGGCCGTATCTACTTAAAGAGAAATCCGTTCTACTCCGATAGAAACAGCAAGAGCCGGCAGAACAAGATCCAGACACGACAAAGGCATACCCATCGCGAGGTGGGGGCGCAAAGCTACGGGACTCCCAGCGAGTTCGCCGGGCCGCCGAAAGTCTCACAGGCCGACCTGAGGGGCGCGAATGCCTTGTCTGGTCGGCCTTTTCCATGGAGGTAGACGATGCAACGCAAGGCAAACCAGATCGAGCGGAACCGCCGGAGGTTCGCCGAGACGCTCGCGTACTGGCTTTGGCTAGTTCCGACTCTGCTGCTCGCTCTGACCCTTTCCCAGTGGGTGGTGCCCCACGTCGCCCAGGCCGGCACCGTGCCCACCGGCATGCTGAACGTCAAGGACTACGGGGCCAAGGGGGACGGGGTGACTGACGACCGGGCGGCCATCGCGGGCGCCATCGAGGAGGCCCAGGCCCAGGGTAAGCCCCTCTTTTTCCCGGCCGGCCGCTACAAGGTGGTCTTCAGCGCAGCCGCCCCGCACTTCGACTACTCCCGGGCCTCCCTGACGGTGGTGGGCGAGGATCCGGGGACCACCGTGCTTGACGTCTACCCCAAGACCACCACCGACTTCGAGTTCCAGGTCTTCTACAACTGGAAGGGGAGCGTGGACCTCACCCTGCGCAACTTGGCCTTCGCCGGGCCCACCGGTTGGACGGCGGCTTATGTGAACACCCAGGCCAAGAGCTACCTCGTCTACAGCATCGGCTCCAAGAACCCTCCCGGCTCGTCCAGCGTGCTCGCCGAGAACATCCGGGCCACCGAGGGCAAGTTCTACAACGCCATCTTCGCCACCTCGGGCCACGGCACGGTCACCGTGCTAAAGTCCACCATCACCACCTGGAACTGCGTGGTCAACAACTACGAGGACACCGGCACCATCATGGACCGGGCCACCATCATCGAGGACTCGGTCATCTCCTCGGGTATGCCCAAGAGCCTGACCTCCGACGGCCAGAACCACGGCATCATCGTCTACAACCACCCCCACGTGGCCCTGCGCATCAGCCGTTCCACCCTGTGGGGCAATCCCCGGGGGGCGGCCAAGCAGTACGGGGAGAACGACGCCATCGCCCACAAGACCCCCCTGTACTCCATCTACGAGGACGTCAAGTTCCTGGGCAACGCCGACTACACCCTGATCACCCCCGGGGCGCCGGTCACCACCTACATCACCAACTCCACCTTCGACATGGGCCGCATCGGAGTGCGCAACAACACCGAGATCCGGGGCAGCACCTTCACCGGGAACGCCCGGACGAGCGCCACCACCTACAAGAATCTGCAGATGCCCGACATCACCTTGAAGATCGACGGCTCCCGCTTCGCTCTCTCTCAGAGCAAGGCTCTCGATCCCACCATCGGCACCATCGTGGTGACCAACACCCAGTTTGACTCCACCGGGCCGGCCCCCACGACCACCACCACCCTGGCGCCCACTACGACCACCACCATTCCGCCTACGACCACCACCACGAAGCCACCCACGACTACGACCACAACCGTGGCGCCCACCACTACCACGACGAAGCCACCTGTGACGACCACCACCGTGGCGCCGACTACCACCACGACCGTGGCGCCCACGACCACGGCCACCACTCTGGCGCCGACTACCACCACCACGACCAACCAGTCCTCTACGCAACAAAGCGGCAAGAAACGCGGCTGGACGAAACCGCCCAGGAAAAGCACGGTGACAGCCCAGAGCGCGACCTATCCCGACGTACCCGGCATCGACCCCTACAGCCAGGCGATCCGCGACCTCGACAGCCGGGGCATCGTCAGCGGGTTCGAGGACGGCACCTTCCGGCCGCAGTCCACCATGACCCGCCAGCAGTTCGCCAAGGTCATCGTGCTGACGTTGGGTCTGGAACCCACTGAGCAGGACATCTCCCCCTTCCTCGACGTCGAGTCGAGCGGCCCCGATAGTCTGTTCCCAGACAACTTCGTGGCGGTCGCGGCCGCCTGGGGCATCACCAAAGGTGTCGACCCGGGCATGTTCGACCCCTACACGCCACTTCGTCGGGCCCAGGCGATCAGCATGGTCGTGCGGGCGGCCGACATGCGGGCACCCGGGCTATTGTGGGAAGAGCTCGGCGGCCAGACCTCTTTGCGCGATCTGCTCGGCACGGCGCACGAAAGCGCGGCCGCCAAGGCCGAGGTCAACGGGCTGCTGCAGGGGCTGCCGGTGGCGATGGACCCTTGGGCTTCCATGCCTCGAGGTGAGGTGGCGCAGATGCTGGCGAACCTCTTGAACATGGCCGACTAGCACCTCCAACACATCGCTACGCCGCCGGGCCCCGGAGGGCTTCGTTCTCCGGGGCCCGCTCTTTCGGGTTGCACCCCCCACCGGTGGCGGCTAGAGTGGGAAGATAGGATTCTTCCCCGCCGGCGGACGTGAGATGGATGGTGACGTCCATGTGGCGCTTCGGTCGCAGAACCCGGACTCTTTTCCCGTCGCTCGTTCTCCTCACCGCGGTACTCGCATTGGGGTGGACCTTCAGCGACGTCCCACCGAGCCATCGCAACTACGAAGCGGTGAGCTCGCTCGCCCAGGCCGGTGTCGTCAATGGATACGAAGACGGCACCTTCCGGCCGGACGAGCCCGTCCTGCGGGCCCAGTTCGCCAAGATGGTGGTCAATCTGCTCGGCCTTCCCGTGTCCGAGGCCGATGTATGTCCATTCCTCGACGTGGAGAAACCCAGCGATTCACTCTATCCCGACAACTACATCGGCGTCGCCGCCCGCGAAGGGATCACCAAAGGCCTGACGGCGACGTCCTTCGGACCCTACCAGAAGCTCACCCGCGCCCAGAGCATCACGATGCTCGTGCGTGCCGCCGACACCTACCACCCAGGTGTGCTCGATGAGCCCTACCCGGGGTGGCGCGGGCAGGTGGAGGCCGGCGACCCCACCCACGGAGTCAACATCAGGCGGGCTGAGTACGCCGGCCTCCTCGCCGGTCTTGACCTTGCCCGCTTCACGCCGTCGGAGTCAGCCACACGCGCCGAGGTCGCCCAGATCATGGCGAACCTCAAGGGGAAGTACACCCCGCTGAATGTCAGGGACTTCGGAGCCAAGGGAGACGGCTCCACGAACGACCGCGCTGCCGTCCAGATGGCTTTGGATGCGGCTTCGAAGAGCCGGACGCCGCTCTACTTTCCCCCGGCCGGTACAAGATCGGCTTCTCGAAGTCGGCCTCCCACCTCGACTACGAAGGCGACGTGACGGTGCTGGGGGCGGGACGGGGCGCGACCGTCCTCGACGTCCATCCCAAGACAGTCGACGACTTCGAGTTCGTGCTGCTCATGAGCAAGGAACCCGACAGCCACCTGTCGCTGGCGCACCTCACCATCGAGGGACCGTCGGGATTCAAAGGCAGCTACCCCGATACCCAGAAGGAGTCGCTGGCCCTGTCCGCGGCGCCTTCGAGTCCCTACGGCCACGACAACAGGATCATCGTGGACGATGTGGCCATCACAGGCAAGTTCTATCGGGGAATATCGATGTCGGGGGGCGGCGGCATCGTGCAGGTGAGGGGCTCCGCGATCACGGCGACGCTCGTCGCGGTGCAAAGCTATGAGTCCACGGGCACGTTCCTGGACCGCCAGGTCGTCATCGAGGACTCCGTGCTCGAGTCGGGCATACCGGCCTCGAAGACCTCGGACGGCGCGCCCCACGGCATCATCGTCTACGTCCACCCGCACGTGGCTTTGCGGGTGACCGACACCGTCTTCAAGAACAACCCCCGAGGTGCGGTCAAGCAGTACGGCGAGGGCGACAACGTGCTCGGCAAGGCCCCCCTGTATTCCGTGTACGAGAACGTCACTTTCGAAAACTGCGACGGCTACACGATCATCACGCCGGGCGAGGCCGTGACCACCACCATCCGCGGCTACAAGGCCGACTCGGGCATGATCGGAATCCGCAACGACACGGTCATCTCGGACAGCACGTTCGTCAACGCCGGGATCACCGAAGCCGCCGGACACGACCAGCCCTTCAAGAACGTGACCATCACCGGCAGCGCGTTCACCCTGGCCAGGCGCGACTTCGCCGCTGTGCGGAGCAAGCCGGGATGGAACCTCATCGTCATCGGATCGAAGTTCCTCTTCGAGGAGGGAGCGAATGGCGGGACCGTAGGCTACTTGGGAGGAGAGGAGAACGGCAGTCGCGCGGAACGTGCGGAGTTTCGGGATAGCGACTTCGAGACGCGCACTACCCGCAACCATCCCGATTCGGCCATCGCCTTCTCCGCAAACGACCGCGGCGACCGGTTCGCGGTCGCCGGCTCCCGCTTCGTAGGCCCCTTCTCCCAACCGATCGCCGTAGACTCACCCACGGAGGCCGAGATCGTGCTCACCGACAACCAGTTCCTCCCATAGAGCTTCTGTCAAGGGGGAGCCCTGGCCGCCACGGCCGCACTGCGCGGCGCGACGCGGCGTCCTCGGTCGCGCCCGTAGCTCTGCTAAGCAACGAGGAGCTCGGGCCAGAGCCCCTGCCCCGCCAACCCCTCGCCGATCTCGTGCTCGTAAACCCTGTTCATCACGAGGACGACGTCCGGCCGGAGCGCTGGGAGCTCTTCAGGGGAGAGGATGCGGTGGCCGGTACCGGGGGCGAAGAGGCCCTGCTTGCGTGGGTTGATATCCACGAGAGCCGCAACCGCACCGGGATCTTCCACGAGGTTCACGAACATGATGCCCTTCGAGCCGGCGCCCCACACGACGATTCGAGTTCGCTTCTCAATCCAGAGAGCGAGATGTCGATTCCACCCGGTCAGCTTGCCCGCACACCTCGCGGCGAAGGCCCCCACATCCTCCGCCCCGGGGGCCTCGGGGCTGTTCTCGATGTACGCAAGGCGGCCTCCGGAAGCCCCGCCAAGAGACGCCTCGACACACAGGAACCGGCCCGAAAAGGAGGTGAACAGGCGCGACACCGCGAAACCGGAGATCTCGAAGAGTCGCGCGAGAGACGGCCCCGTGAACAGCGACACGTGTTCGTAGATGACGTCCCAAAGACTCAGCTCCGAGAACACAAAGGCGCCGTTCGGAACCTCGAAGAAGAAGCGCACGTGCCCGCGACCGCCGAGCACCTCGCGCAGTTGCTCCACGAAGTTCCGTGGATCTGGCAGCTGCTCGAGCATGTGCCTGGAGCACACGAAGTCCGCGCGCACATCGCTGTACGACGCCGAATACAGATCTCTTAGCAGAGTGACGCCGGCAGGCGGGGCAACATCCTCCATAAGGCTCGGATCGAAGCCCACCCCCCTGCTGCCGGCCGCCTCGCAGAGTTCGCGCAGGAACTCCCCTCGCCCGCAGCCGATCTCCACAATGTCTTTCCCACGCAGGCCGTGGCGCTCCACCAGGTCCGCGGCAAGCATGCGCATGTAGTCCCGAAAGCTGGGTGAGAAGTCCAGGGAGTTTTCATAACCCGGGCCGTAGCTAACCAGATCGGGATCGAAGGCGATGTTGTGAACGTGCCCACACGAACGGCAATAACCGAGCCTGATGACGCCCGTGGGCGACCGTCGAGCTGTCTCGCTGTCGGCGTGCAGAACGTTGCAGAACACGGGGACGCTACCGCCTCGATAGAACGTCTCCACGGTTCCTTCTCGGCACACGAGACAGGTATCTCCCAACGCGCTCACAGGGCCACCACCTTGGCATGAATCTCCAGGTCGCGAATCTGGCCGTGGATCTCGTTTCTGTGCCGCACCAGTCAGGCGTGTATTTGATCTTACCAGGACAGGAAGCACTCGCCACGACAGGAAGCACTCGCCACGACAGGAAGCACTCGCCACGACAGGAAGTACTCGCGCGATACACTCTATGTCGCACATGATGAGTGCCTGCTGTTCGCGGCCGCGCTGGTATGCGGCGCATGTGATCCTTCGAATCACCACCGTACGAGTCCAGGGGAACACGCGATAATGGGTCTCGCAAAGGGCATGAGGCGGTGGATTCGCCGGAGGCGGCGGCGGGCGCCGAAGCCCGTCTTTCTCGCGGGGCCACCCCCTGGCATAGAATCCGGCGAGTTGGCTTCGATCTGCAAGCGAGAATTCGGCACTCACCCGCGTACCATCGAGTACCAGCGCTTGTCTGGATGGAAGCCGACCGGCACTTTCCGCGTGAGGCTGACCCTAAGCGGGCGGCGCAGGGTCTGCGTCATCTTCAAGAATGCGCTGTACCTGGACGAAGACATCCCGGCGTTGGTCGGTTTGCCCTTGGCTCCCGGACCCCCGGAGTGGGGGGTCTACCAGGCGAAAGATGACGGCCTCGTCGGCTATCTGCCTAGAGTCTACTGGATGAACGAGGTGACCCCGGGACGGCACTATCGCTACCTGCTGGAAGACCTCGGAGAGAAGTATCGTCGCCTCGACCGGCGCTCTGAGACCGTAGTGAGGCTGGCTGCGAATCTGTCGTGCCTTCATCAAACCTTCATGTCGTCGGGTATCTCCAGGCAGAGCGAGCTGCTCCTGCGGTACGACGAAGCCTTCAGGCGCGGTCTGCTCGAGTACGCTTTCCGCAACATCCAGACCTACGCCCTAAGATCGACCGACAGCCTCGTACACGAGGTTGTCGAGCGGTGGTCGGAGATCGCCGATCTCGTGGGCCGCAGCGGACCGGGTGGGCGACTGCCGCCGACCCTGGTGCACGGAGATCTCAACTTCGCGAACATCATGGTTTCCAGACGAGACGATCGCGACATCAAGCTGATCGACTGGGAATGGGCCGGGTTCGCGGAACCCCACGCCGATCTCGCCTCCCTCTTGAAACGAGCCGACCCCGTGCTTGAAGCGCAAGCCGTCCGCGCCTACGCCGGAACCGACAGCCGTTTGGGCCTCGACGAGCACATCGGCCTCTACTCCTGGTGGCAGCTCCAACGTGGGCTCCTCGACGCTGGATTCATGGCGGCACAGCTCGGTCAGGACGACTACGAGGGACATCTCGACCGGGTGGGGTTCGTCGAACGCTCGCTGCAGCGGGTCCTGGGCTCGCACGCCGTGCTGAGCTCGGCGTAGGCGGCCCGAGACGAGCCGAGCTCACACAGCCAGCACTTCGGCCGAGATCCCCATTCGCCGCACCTGGGCGGTGATCTCCGCGACGTACACGGGGTTCATCACCACGATCAGGTCGGGTCGGTGCTCCTGCAGGTACTCGGGGGCGACGACCTGCTGACCCGTTCCCGGCATGTACTTGCCCTGTTTGTGGGGATTGATGTCAACCACGCATTCGATCTCGCTGGTGAGCCCGAGGGCGGTCAGCAGAGCCACCCCTTTGGAGCCTCCACCCCAGATCACCGTGCGGCGATCCCCTACTCGACCGGCCGCCAGGCGGTCCTTCCATGCGGCCATCACCGCCTCGCATCGGGCCTGGAACCCGGCGGTCAGTCGTCGGAGTTCCGCCAGATCGGCCTCCGCCACCGCGACCGCGGAGCCGTTCGAGGAAGGCACGGCTTCGAGGAGCAGATACTGGGCCTCGAAGGCCGTTTCGACCCTGAGGACCTCGAACCCGGTCGACCGGAACAGCCTCGCGAGCGAGCCCGCGCTGAAGTACGAGCAGTGCTCGTGGTAGATGTCCCAGAAGGCCGCTTCGCGAAGCACCCGTACCACGTCAGGCACCTCGAAGAAGACGAGGCTGTTTCGGCGCCGCGCGGTGTTCGCTACCGTATCCACGAAGTCCGCCACGGGCTGGATGTGCTCCAAGGTGTGCCGGCAGCAGACGAAGTCGCCCTCCATATGCGAGTACGTGCTGGAATAGAGATCACGGACGAAACGGATCCGATCGGAGGCCGCGCCACCCTCCCGCCCAGGGACGTAGGCAGGGTCGATCCCAACCCCCGGTTCCCGCCCAGTTCGCAGAGCAGGGCCAGGAACTCACCCTTGCCGCAACCAATCTCGAGGATCTCCTTGCCCCGCAGGTCGTGGCGGGCCACAAGCGCAGCGGCCAGCCCGCGGGCGAAAGCTTCGAACGTAGCCGAATAGCCCTGGGTCTCCTCGTATTCCTGGAAGTAGTCGATGAGACCGGGATCGAAGGCCGAGTTCTGGACGAACCCGCAGGAACCACAGAGCTCGAGGCGGATATCGCCTTGAGGAAAGGCGAGCGCCGCCTCACGGCTGTCCACCAAGACGCAGCTGTGCACGGGAACGCCTTCCACACTGTAGAAAGCCGTCAGATCACTCGAACCGCACGAGCAGCAGCGCATGGCAGCGCGCTCAGATCACGACCGGGGAGGGGATGGGCACGATGAAGCGACCCCCCGCCCGGCCGTAGGCCGCCTGCTGCTCAATGATCTCCCGCTGGAAGTTCCAGGCGAGCAGCAGAACGTAGTCCGGCGCCTCCTCCAGCAGCCGGGAGGGGTCGCTGATGGGTACGTGAACCCCGGGCATGAAACGGCCCTGCTTGTGCACGTTCCGATCGACCACGAAGTCGATGATGTCCGTACCGATGCCGGCGTAGCCAAGCAAAGTGGCCCCCTTGGCCGCCGCCCCGTAGGCGGCGATCCGCTTGCCTTCCGCCTTCAATCCGAGCAGCATCGCCCGCAGGTCGCGGCGGACAGCCTCCACCCTCTGAGCGAATTCTCGGTAGCGCTCCAGGCTGTTGACGCCCTCGGCCATCTCGCGGGAGAGCAGCCCTGCCACCGCGGGCGAGGCTTCGGCGCGCTTCCCCACGAAAAGCCGAAGAGATCCCCCGTGGATTGAATGATGCTCGACATGGTTGACGTGCAACCCATGCCGGCTGAAGAGCGATATCAACGGCCCGAGGGCGAAGTAGCAGTGATGCTCGTGATAGATGGTATCGAACTCGCACTTGTCGACCAGATCGACCACATAGGGCACCTCGAGGACGGCGACGCCCTCGCTACGTAGGAGCTCTCCAATGCCGGCCACGAAGCCATTCAGGTCGGAGACGTGCGCCAGCACATTGTTGGCCACCACAACGTCGACGCGCGTGCCTCGGGCGCGAAGCCGCCGGGCCAGCTCCAGATCGAAGAAGGCGCGGAGGGTGGGGACCCCCTTCTCTTCCGCGGCCGCCGCTGGACCGGGCGCCGGGTCGATGCCCAGGACGGGGACACCCCGGGCCAGGAAGTACTGCAGCAGATAGCCGTCGTTGCTGGCCAGCTCGACCACTAGGCTCTCTTCCGAGAGCCCGCGGCCGGCGATGAGTGCTTCCGCGTTCTGCCGGGAGTGCTCGAGCAGGGTGTCGGAGTACGAGGAGTAGTACGGGTAGTCCTCGCCGAAAAGGGTCTGATCGGGCACGGTCTCCAGGATCTGGACCAGACCGCATCCTTCACAGAAGGCCAAGGTCAAGGGGTATTTTGGCTCCGGTCGCCCGAGGGTCTCGCGCGTCAGCAACCCATCGGCCAAGGCCATCGGTCCGAAGGCGAGCACGGTCTCCAGGCCGCCCGACCCGCAAGAACGGCACCCCGGCACGATGCTGTGGCCTGTCACCAAGCACGCTCCGAGCCGGAAACGGCATCGCCTTTGGTCCAGCGCAGCCCCTCGCCCAGCAGGCCCTTCTCCAAGAGCCGGCGCACGTGCGCAATCCGCAGGAACCGCCCGCTGAAGTCTTCGAACGACAGCTCGCGCTTGTCGAAGGCCTCCAGCAGCTCCCTGACCCCAAGCCTTACCGTCCACTTGAGCTGGAGACCTGGGAAGGTGGCGAAGAGCTTGCCGCAGTCGACCCGGTAGCAGCGCAGGTCGGGCCCGCCTCCCCTCGGCATAGATGACACGGCTGCCGCGAGCCTCTTCCTCAACGATTCCCGCCACGTCCCTGATCTGGTAGTTCTCGTCGGAATGGCCGACGTTGAAGGCCTGATTGTGCACCAGCTCGCGCGGCGCCTCGATGGCCGCCAGAAAGGCGCGGGAGATGTCCTCGATGTGAACCAGAGGACGCCACGGGGTGCCGTCGCTCTTGATGAGCACCTCTCCGGTAGTGTAGGCGAAGCCGGCCAGATTGTTGACCACCAGATCGGCGCGCAGGCGGCTGGATACGCCGTAGGCCGTGGCGTTCCGCAGGAACGTCGGCGAGAAGTCCTCGCCGGCCAGCGAGGCGATGTCTCGCTCGGCGAGCATCTTCGACACGCCGTAGGGGGTGACCGGGTTGAACGGAGCCCCCTCGTCGACCATGTCGTCCCCAGCCGCGCCGTAGAGGCTGCAGGAGGAAGAGAACACGAAGCGCGGCACCCCCGCCTGCTTAGCCGCCCGGGCCAGATGCACCGACCCCCGGTGGTTGATGTCGTAGGTCCACTCGGGGTTGAGGTCACCCAGGGGGTCGTTCGAGATGCCGGCCAGGTGGACGATGGCGTCGAAACCCTCCAGATCACGGGGGCCGGCATCCCGGACGTCCATCCGGATCTCGGGGATGCCCCAGGCGGCCTCGTGTCCGAAGCCGCATCCGGCGAAGAGGAAGGCGTCGAGACCCACCACCTCGTGCCCGGCCGCCCGAAAAAGGGGGACAAGAGCCTTGCCTATGTAGCCGTCGTGGCCTGTGACGAGGACGCGCACCGGTCAGTCCCACAGCTTCCAGGGGGCCCCGTCCTGCCACAGCTTCTCGAGGAGCACCTTGTCGCGCAGCGTGTCCATACACTGCCAGAAGGACTCGTGGCGATAGGCCATCAGCTGGCCATCCTCGGCCAGACGTTCCATGGGCCCCACCTCCCAGGCGGTGTCGTCGCCGTCGATGTAGTCGAAGGCTCCGGGCTCGAGCACAAAGAAGGCGCCATTGATCCACCCTTCCTCGAGCTGCGGCTTCTCGGCGAACCGTACGACCTTGTCGTTCGCGATGTCGAGCCGGCCGAAACGAGCCCTGGGTCTCACAGCCGTGACCGTGACCAGGCGGCCGTGGCTGTAGTGGAAACGCAGAAGCGCGTCCAGGTCGACGTCGGACACGCCGTCCCCCCACGTGAGCATGAACGTTCCCTCGCCCAGGTGGGGCGCGAGCCGTTTGATCCGCCCGCCTGTCGCCGTATCGCGCCCCGTATCCACGAGCTCGACCCTCCAGTCGACCCGCTCCACCTTGCCGGCCTCCACGGTGCCCTGGCCAAGATCCACCGTCAGGTTTCCATACAGAGCGCAATAGTCCACGAAAAACCGCTTGATGTACTCGCCCTTGTAGCCTAAGGCGACGACGAAATCCTTGTGCCCGAAGTGGGCATAGTGCCTCATGATGTGCCAGAGGATCGGCATGCCTCCGATCTCTACCATGGGCTTAGGCCTGATCTCCGTCTCCTCGGCGAGGCGGGAACCCACGCCTCCGGCCAGTATGCCGACCTTCATGCCGAATCCTCCGAATGGCCCGTTCTCCGCGACGCTCACCGCTGCACCCGCACAACCCGCACTCTTGACTTGATTCTACCAACAGGGGATTGCGGCGCAAGCGCATTCGGTTCGATGCACCCTCGCGAGCCGCCTCGCAGGTTCTCCCACCGGTGTCTCCATGAGGGAAGTCTCACCCCATTCCAACCGCAGTCTCACGCCGGCCCTTCAGACTGGCCCGCGGCCTGGTTCCCCCGACTGACCTAGGACCACGGAGCAACAGACCAAACGGCAGCGACCGGTAGCGCGCGACGACCAGGCCCGACAAAGGCATACCCACCGCGAGGTGGGGGCGCAGGTCGCCCCTCTCCACAGGAGGTAGACGATGCAGACAGCAGGCCACGCGAAACGGAGCCGGCAGATCCTCGTGCGTACCCTGACGCACTGGTGGGTGCTCCCCGCCCTTTTCCTCGCGCTTCTGTTCTCCCAGACGGTGCTCTCCCGAAGCGCCCAGGCCGGCACCGTGCCCACCGGCATGCTGAACGTCAAGGACTACGGGGCCAAGGGGGACGGGGTGACTGACGACCGGGCGGCCATCGCGGGCGCCATCGAGGAGGCCCAGGCCCAGGGTAAGCCCCTCTTTTTCCCGGCCGGCCGCTACAAGGTGGTCTTCAGCGCAGCCGCCCCGCACTTCGACTACTCCCGGGCCTCCCTGACGGTGGTGGGCGAGGATCCGGGGACCACCGTGCTTGACGTCTACCCCAAGACCACCACCGACTTCGAGTTCCAGGTCTTCTACAACTGGAAGGGGAGCGTGGACCTCACCCTGCGCAACTTGGCCTTCGCCGGGCCCACCGGTTGGACGGCGGCTTATGTGAACACCCAGGCCAAGAGCTACCTCGTCTACAGCATCGGCTCCAAGAACCCTCCCGGCTCGTCCAGCGTGCTCGCCGAGAACATCCGGGCCACCGAGGGCAAGTTCTACAACGCCATCTTCGCCACCTCGGGCCACGGCACGGTCACCGTGCTAAAGTCCACCATCACCACCTGGAACTGCGTGGTCAACAACTACGAGGACACCGGCACCATCATGGACCGGGCCACCATCATCGAGGACTCGGTCATCTCCTCGGGTATGCCCAAGAGCCTGACCTCCGACGGCCAGAACCACGGCATCATCGTCTACAACCACCCCCACGTGGCCCTGCGCATCAGCCGTTCCACCCTGTGGGGCAATCCCCGGGGGGCGGCCAAGCAGTACGGGGAGAACGACGCCATCGCCCACAAGACCCCCCTGTACTCCATCTACGAGGACGTCAAGTTCCTGGGCAACGCCGACTACACCCTGATCACCCCCGGGGCGCCGGTCACCACCTACATCACCAACTCCACCTTCGACATGGGCCGCATCGGAGTGCGCAACAACACCGAGATCCGGGGCAGCACCTTCACCGGGAACGCCCGGACGAGCGCCACCACCTACAAGAATCTGCAGATGCCCGACATCACCTTGAAGATCGACGGCTCCCGCTTCGCTCTCTCTCAGAGCAAGGCTCTCGATCCCACCATCGGCACCATCGTGGTGACCAACACCCAGTTTGACTCCACCGGGCCGGCCCCCACGACCACCACCACCCTGGCGCCCACTACGACCACCACCATTCCGCCTACGACCACCACCACGAAGCCACCCACGACTACGACCACAACCGTGGCGCCCACCACTACCACGACGAAGCCACCTGTGACGACCACCACCGTGGCGGCGCCGATCAAGCCGCCCACCACGACGACCACGAAGCCACCGACGACGACGGCAACCTTGCCGCCGTCCACTACCACGACTACCTTGCCGCCGAGCACCCCGACGGGCACTTCGGTTCCGCCCACGACCACCGACCCCGTGGAGCCGACATCCACCACCGGGGCCCCCACTACGACCACGACGGCTGCCAAGACACCCAGCGGCAAGTCTTTGGGTTGGGGCAAGACCGGCACGAACACCGGGACCCAGGTCGCGGCCAATCCGGAGAGCCTCGTCTATCCCGACGTCACCGCCGCAAACCCCTACGTGGCAGCCATCGCCGACCTGAGCAGTCGAGGAGTGGTCAGCGGTTTCGAAGACGGCACGTTCCGCCCCTCGGCGCACATGACCCGCCAGCAGTTCGCCAAGGTCATCGTGTTGACGTTGGGTCTGGAACCCACTGAGCAGGACGTCTCCCCTTTCCTCGACGTCGAGTCGAGCGGCCCCGATAGTCTGTTCCCAGACAACTTCGTGGCGGTCGCGGCCGCATGGGGCATCACCAAAGGCGTCGACCCGGGCGTGTTCGACCCCTACACGCCACTTCGTCGGGCCCAGGCGATCAGTATGGTCGTGCGGGCGGCCGACTCCGTGCGCCCCGGAGCGCTGAACGACTCATCAGGCAAGCAGACCTCGCTGGTCGACCTCGTCGGTACCGTGCACGAACTCGCGGCTGTCAAGGCCGAGGCCAACGATCTGCTGGATACAGTCCCTCTGGTATTGGACCCGTGGGCTCCCATGTCTCGTGGAGAGGTAGCGCAGGTCCTGGAGAACCTGCTGCGGAGAATGGACTAGCGGTCGCGATCCCCTCGCTGACGGGCTCCGGGGGCCTTAGGATCCCCGGAGCCCGTCAGGCAAACCTGGCGGCATAATCCAGGGCGACTTCACCGGCGGTCTTCTGGTGTACCGCACTTCCCCAACGCGGGCGCCCCAAGTATAGTTATGCCATGTTCCAGAGAGAGACCTGTTTCCGGCTGGACGGCTAAGTGAACGCCTCGAAGCCTCGCGTGACCATCGGCCTGCCGGTGCGCAACGGCGCCCGCTTCCTCGACCAGGCCCTGGCCTCCCTGGTCTCACAGACCTTCACGGACTTCGAGATCGTCGTCAGCGACAACGCCTCCGACGACGAGACGCAGAAGATTGTGCTGAGCTACGCCCGATCCGATCCCCGAATCCGCTACTACCGCAACGAGCGCGACGTCGGCGCCGCTCGGAACTTCAACCGGACCTTCCATCTGGCGCGCGGCGAGTACTTCAGGTGGGCCGCCCACGACGATATCTGGCACGACGAGCATCTGGCCCGGTGCGTGGAGGCCCTCGACGCCGATCCCAGGGTCGTGCTCGCCTATACCAAGGTGCGTCTGATCGATGAGGAAGGAGCCGTGCTCGATCCCTGCTTCGACCCCTTCGAGCTGACCTCCCCGAGCGCCGCCGCACGCCTTCACCGGCTGCTGTGGGATCTGCGTGAACCGCACATGGTCTTCGGCCTCACCCGTTCGCGGGTGTTCGCTCAGACTCGGCTTCTTCGCGCCGATCAGGGGGCCGACCGGTTGCTGCTGGCCGAGCTTGCGCTGCTGGGACCCTGGCAGCAGGTCGACGATGTCCTTTTCCTCAACCGCCGCACCGACAGCGTGCGCAGTGAACGCACCCGGTACTGGTGGGACCCTTCCAGCCGGGGTCGCCTGATGCTCAGGACGATCCGGCTCTTCGTCAACCACGCCGACGCGGTGTGGGATACGGCGCTACCAGGTTCCCAGAAGATGTTTCTCTCCGCCGACGCGTTCGCGCGGTTCCTTGTGAAGGACTACCGGCGCGTCGGCCGTGAGATCAGACAGGCGGCAACGCAGGGTTACGGCATACGGCCCTGGCTGCGCGAGCGCGTACTGGGAAGGGTGTAGCCGCGGGCGGTTTCGCCGCGCGAGGATGATCTGTAGCCGTGCCAAAAGCCCCCCCACAACCCCACGTCCGGCGCAACGCAATTGCGGTCTTGGCCGTGATCGCGACTCTCGTTACGTATTCGTGCGACCGTCCGGCCGGACCTGCGGCGGTGGAAACCGCGGGCCCCGGGCTCTCGACGAGCGTCTCCGAGGCTCCCGGCGGCGCTGCGCCGACCTCGACCGATGTCCACGTCACGCCGGCCGATCTCACCGCCATGGTAGGGGCCCTGCTCCAGCTGCCCCCCTCGCCGGCCGGCAGCCCCGAAGGCCCCGGCGGCGACCTCACGGGAGCCGAGTGCCTCGCGCTTCTCGTTGAGGCCACCGACCTCTCTCACGCGGGCCTGCTGCGAGAGCCGTACCAAGGCTGGGTGGGTACGCTCGCATCGGACGATCCCGCACTGCGAGACGCTGTGAGACGAGCCGAGTTCAGCGGCCTCCTCCGGGGTCTGGACCTCCGCGACTTCGACCCGGACAGGCCGGCTTCGCGCACTCAGGTCTCACGCATCGTGGGCAACTTGCGCGCGAAGCTGACACCTCTCGATGCCACTCGGTTCGGCGCCGCCGGCGACGGGCGGACCAACGACCGAGAAGCTATCCAAGCGGCGCTCGATGCGGCCTCCGCCGAGGGCGCGCCCCTCTACTTCCCTCCCGGCATATACAAGATCGAGTTCACGCAGTCCGACGACCACCTCACCTACGAGGGCGACGTGAGCCTCATCGGTGCGGGGAGAGATTCGACCGTCCTCGACGTCCATCCGAAGACGGTGGGCGATTTCGGGTACAGGCTGCTGGCCACCAAGGCTCCCGACAGCCGCCTGTCTCTGGCGGAGTTGACGCTCGCGGGGCCGTCCGGGTCCCGAGCGGACCATCCGGATGAGCAGGAAGAGACGGTTGCCGTCTGGGCGGCACCGTCCAGCCCCCTACGGGTCCGACAACCGGATCTACCTCGACGATGTGGCCATTACCGGCAGGTTTTTCCGCGGCATCTTCGCGGCCGGGGGCGGCGGTATCCTTCAGGCGCGTGACACGGAGATCTCCGCCGTGCTCGCCGCCATCGAGAGCTTCGAGTCCACCGGAACTTTCCGCAACCGGCAGGTCATCATCGACCGCGCCGTACTCGAGTCGGGCATCCCGAGGGAGCTGACCTCGGACGGGCGAGATCGGGGCATCATCGTCTACGTGCACCCCCACGTGGCCCTCCGGGTGACCGACACCGTCTTCAAGAACAATCCCCGCGGTGCGATCAAGCAGTATGGGGAGAGCAAAGAAGTGCTCGACAAGCCGCCGCTCTTCTCCAGCTACACGAACGTCAGCTTCGTGAACTGCACCGCGTACACGATCATCACTCCCGGCGAAGACGTCACGACGACCATCTCGGGCTACCGGGCGGACGCAGGCAAGATTGGCATCCGCAACGACACCGTCATCACCGACGCCACCTTCGTCGACTCCGGTATAACCGAGCCCGCGGGACACGACCAGCCCGTCAAGCGCGTGACCATCAGCAGCAGCTCGTTCACACTCGGGTTGCCCGCCTACCAAGCCATCAGCAGCAGGCCCGGCTGGGTGGTCTCTGCCACACGGACGGACTTCTTCTTCGTCGACGGCGCCGACGAGCGGACGACCGCCTACAGGGGCGGCCAGGGCTCCGGCGAAGGTCACGAGGAAGCCACGTTCACCAACTCGGCCTTCGTCGACCGTACCTCCCGCGAGACGCACCCCGAGTCGGCCATCGTCTTCGAAGCAGGAGAAGACGAGAACAGCCTGACCGTGACCGGCTCCCGGTTCAGCGGCCGTTTCTCACCGCCGATCCTCCTGAAAGACGCGCCCGGGGCCACGGTGCAGCTGCTCGACAACCTGTACTTCCTGCGGGCTACGCGCTGAGGCTGGTGGCTCGAGGGCAGCCCCGGTGTTTCCGCGGCGGCTCGGCGGCAGGTTCCGGATGGCTCGACGGGGGAGCGAGCGTGGGCGGTCAGGCGCCGGAGCCGCCGCGGCCGGTGAGGACCAGCGCAGTACGAGCCAGGATCCAGAGATCCGAGGCCGCGGACCGGTGTGCGAGGTAGTCGAGCTCGATCTGAAGCTTGGTGGGCATGATCTCCTCGATGTAGCGACGCTCCCAGTCCTCCGTGAGCAGGCTCTCTTCGTCGCGGAACTCCAGCGAGGCGGCACCGGTGATGCCCGGACGAACCTCCAGCACCCGCCGCTGCTCGGGCGTGTAGAGGACCACGTAGTGGGGGTCCTCGGGCCGGGGGCCCACGAGGCTCATCTCACCCTTCAGCACGTTCGCCAGCTGCGGGAGCTCGTCCAGCTTGGTGCGCCGCAAGAAACGTCCGATCGGTGTGACCCGGGGGTCCGCGGCGGTGGTGATGGCCGGACCATGCCCCGCAGTGCTCCGCACCATGGTGCGGAACTTGTACAACACGAAGGGCCGGCCCTCCCGGCCCACCCGGACGGCCTTGTATAGCACCGGCCCAGGCGAACTGCGGGCGATGGCGATCCCGATCACCACGAACACCGGCCACAGCAGCAAAAGGCCCGCCGCCGAGACGGCGACGTCGAGGGCCCGTAGGCTGTCGGGAGGGCGCACTGGGCAGCTCCCCTACCGGCGGTGCTCGGCTACGACGGCCCGAACCGCCTGGACCACGTCCTCGACGTCCGCGTCGCTCATCGCGCTGTAGATGGGCAGCGACACCTCGCGGCTGAACTCGCGCAGCGCGACCGGGAAATCCTCCGGTCGATAACCGTACGCATGCCTGTAATAGGGGTGCAAGTGGAGCGGGATGAAATGCACGCTCGTGCCGACGTTCCGGGCATGCATCTCTCGTATGAATTCCGCGCGGTCGATCGTGAGAAGCTCAAGGTCCAGGCGCAGCATGTACAGGTGCCACGCCGACCGGACGTGCCGGTGGACGGTCGGTATCTCCAGAGCGGGAATCGCAGAGAAGGCCGCGTCGTAGCGGGCCGCGATCTCGCACCGGCGCCGCCACATGCCTTCCACCCGGCGCAGCTGCACCAGACCCATCGCAGCGGCAACGTCGGTCATGTTGTACTTGAAGCCCGGGGCCACGACCTCGTAAGCCCAGGAGCCCTCGGCCGAGTACCTGTTCCACGCGTCCTTGGACATCCCGTGCAGCGACATCAGGCGGCAGCGCTCGGCCAGCGCAGGGTCGCCGGTCACGAGCATACCGCCCTCCCCGGTGGTGAGGGTCTTGGTGGCGTAGAAACTGAAGCAGACCACGCGGGGGACCCCCGCCCCGACTCCCCCCGGGGCAATGTCGGCCCCGACCAGGCGATCGGCCCACCAGGCCGGCAGGGCGTGGGCGGCGTCCTCGACAACGGCCAGCCCCCGGCGCGCCGCGACGCCGTAGACCGCCTCGAGGTCGGCGGGGTGCCCGGCGACGTGCACCGGCATGACCACGCGCGTGCGCGGCGAGAGCGCGGCTTCGAGCGCGGCCGGGTCCAGGGTCAGGGTGCCGGGCTGCACGTCGACCAGTACCGGCCGTGCCCCAAGATAGGCCACCACCTCGGCCGTGGCCGTGAACGTGTAGGTGGGGAGCACGACCTCGTCGCCGGGCCGCAGGCCCACCGCCTCCAGGGCCAGATGCATGGCCGCCGTGCAGGAGTTGACGGCCACGGCATGCCCCGCTCCGAGGAAGCGCGCGAACTCCTCTTCAAACCTGCGGCAACGAGGCCCGGTGGTGATCCAGCCGGAGGCCAGGGCGGCTGAGACTTCGGCGATCTCCTCCGGCCCCAGGTCGGGACGGGCGAAGTCGAGGAACGTGTCCCTCATGAGCCGGGTCTCCCCCGCGCCACCACCGGTTCGCCCCCAGCCGGCGACCCACCTGGAAGAGTAGCCGGGGGGTTCGACGCCGGCTGCCGCCAGCGACCGGCGAAACGCACCATGCCCCATAGGAACCCCACCCCATAGCCCAGGTGCAAGACAGCGAAGACGGCCGGCAGGAGGGGCAGGTGGCGCCTGCCGTGCCGCCGAGCCACGATAAGAGAGGCCAGCATATCGGCTGCGGCGTAGGTACCCAAGGCCAGCCCCAGCAGTCTGCGCGCCGCGCCCGATATGGGGGCCGCCGCGCCCGTCACGAGCAGGGTCAGAGCGAAGGCCGGAGGCACCGCCTGCCGCCAGCGCATCTGCCGCGGGTGCTTCTGCATCACGCGCACTTTCCAGTATCCGTACTGACGGTACTGGCGCCACAGGGCGCTCAACGTTTGGCGGCTGTAGTACGAGGAGCCCACGTCGGAGGCGAGCAGCAGTCTTCCCCCATCTTGCGGATGCGGTAGTTGTACTCGTCGTCCTGATTTCGCACCAGCTCCTCATCGTAGAGCCCGGCACGGGTCACGATCTCCCGAGTATAGGCCGGGAACGGGATGGTGTCGGCGTAGGTGGTCTCGCCCGAGGTGGTACGGAAGGCCGACCCGCCCACCCCGAACACCGAGGCCATCGCCAGAGCGATGGTCTCCGCTCGAGGCGAATCCCCCACGGTACGCACGGGCCCGCCGACTCCGTCGGCGCGCCCGGCGGCCAGGTGGGCGACGCACCGCCGCACGTAGTGAGGGGCGATCTCGCAGTGGCCGTCGACCCGCACGAGGATCTCGCCCCGCGCCTGCCGCGTGGCCAGATTGAGGCCGGTGGCCACGATTCGTCCCGGGTTGTCGAGCAGGGCGATGTTTCCGTGCAGGCGGCCCAGCTCGCGCACCGTCTCGCGCGTGCCGTCGGTGGACATGCCGTCGGCCACGATCACCTCCAGCCGGTCCATCGGGTAGTCCTGAGCCAGCACGGCCCCCAGGCTTCGGGCGATGAACCCTGCTTCGTTCCGCACCGGCATCAGCACGCTCACCATGGGCGGATCACACCCCATGGGCTCGCTCCTTCCGGCCGCTTCGCCGGCCTGCCCCCCGCCGGTTTCCGAGCCGTCCAGTTCCCTTTGCATCTTGCCGTTCCATCCTCCGGCGCCCGTGAGTCGCGCCCAGCCGAGCATCTCGTAGAAACGCGCAGCCTGCACGTTGCTCGGGTCCACGCTCAGATGCATGGCTTGGTAGCCGCCGGCCCGAGCCCGGGTCTCGGCGAGGTCCATCATCGCCTTGCCCAGGCCTCGACCCTGATAGTCAGGGTGCACGGCAATGGCCAGCACACCGAACGACGTCTCCCCACCGGCGACCGCATTCCCGGCCGGCGCGACCCCGGCCGGACGACCTGGTTCCGATCGCCGGAGCGACGACAGCGAGCGGCCGCCGGCCCGTACGCGCCCCCGGAACATCGGATCCGTCAGAAGCCACGGCCGGACGGCCAGACGCCGGGCCAGGAACCCCCAGTTTGCCCGCAGGAATCCGGACAACGCTCCCCGAAACACCCCGGCGAAGCAGAATCCGGCCAGCCTTCCCTCTACGGTCACGCCCACGGCCATAGCTTCGTGGGGACCGACGAGCTGCCAGAGATAGTACCTGCGCACAGCCTCCCGTCCCAAGCGCGTCAGAGCACTGCGGGGGAAGGCGGAGCAGTGGATACGGGCGACCGCGTCGAGATCCTCCCGCTCCAGGGACCGGATCGCGCTCATCGCGCTTCGCCGTCCAATTCGCTGATCACGAAACGACGCTTCCCGCCCGGTGTCGGGGGGATCTCGGGCACGAGCTCGATCGCGATCTCCAGATCGGCTCCGGCCTCCCGCAGGCGGGTGGCGACCGCACGGCCGACCTCGTCGTCGTACCCGGCCGCCGGCACGATCCGCACCACGACAGCGCCGGGCCGGTTCTGGACCACCTGGAACGTGTCGATCTGGGGGAAGTACTCCAGAATCCCGGTGAAGAAGTGCACGATAAGGCGGTTGCCGGAGGGAGTCTCGACGACGTCGGCGTTGCGCCCCTCGATCCGCTCCATCATCTCGAAGCTCCGCCCGCACGGGCAGGAGCGATCCCCGCCGCCCACGGCCGCGTCGCCAACCTGGTAGCGGATCAGAGGCATGGGCCCGGGATGGAGCCGGGTGACCACGACATCGCCCGACTCCCCGACGGGCACAGGCTCCCCCGCCTCGTCCAGGTACTCGACGACCACGTCGAGGCTGTGGACATGGTACCCGTCCGCGACGTCGCACTGGGCGGCGATCTGGATGCCCTCGCCGCACCCGTAGGTGTCGTTGACCCGCGCGCCGAAGACGCGCTCGATCGTGGAGCGGTACTGTGGATGCAGCATGTCTCCCCAGGTGATCGCAGTGCGCAGCGGAGTATCCCATCCCCTAGCCTCCGCCCGGCAGGCCAGGTAGTACAGACTGCCGGGATACCCCCACAGATGCCGTATCCCTTTCCTTTGGATCAGGTCGAGCACGGAATCGAGGTGTCCGTCGCGCAGATCGCGGGCCGATACGTAATGACAGCGCAGAGCGGCGTCTTTGAGCCGGCGGGAGAGGCTCCTTTCCGGGTTCATGCCCGTCTGCACCTGCGGCTCGCCCATCCGCCAACCGGCCCATTCGAGAGCGAGCATGAACGAGGCCAAGTACCACCCAAAGGTCTCGTGGTCCTCGCGCACGCGGAAGTTGGTTCCCGTCGACCCCGAGGTGGAGGCTTCATAGGTTCTCCGGCCGGTGGGGCGCGTGACCCGCTCAGGGTAGGCGGCCCGCAGCATGGCCTTGGTAACCACGGGGAGCTTGCTCAGGTCGGCGGCACCAGCGATATGTTGCGGCCTGAGCGAACGACCCCGCATGAGATCGCGGTAGAAGGGCACCTCCCGGTAGGCTACCTCCACGAGCGCCCGCAGCCGCTGGTCGCGCAGCTCGAGCACGTGCTCCCGCGGCCACCACTGCGCCTCCTCCAGAAACCGTAGCCGCCGCATCATCCGCTGACTGAAAACCCGATCGCCGGCCGGAAGGACCGCGTGGCGCAGCAGGGAGGACCACAGAGCGTCGCGTTGCCCCCTCTGGCTCACGGCCGTCCTCCGGCCGCCGCGCTTAGTAGAGACTCCCAGCGCGGTAGGATGAAGGCCCAATCAAAGGCCTCGGCGGTCGCCCGGGCCCGGCGGGAGAGCCTCCCCGACAGCCCGGGTTCGCTCAGCACCCGGTCTACCGCGCGGGCCATGGCCTCCGCTTCGCCGGCCGGAACGAGCAGCGCGTCGCCCTCGTGGCGCAGGAGATCGGGGATGCCACCGGCGTCGGTGCTCACGACACATAACCCGCAGGCCAGGGCCTCGATGACGCTGACAGGCGCGTTGTCGAAGTCGGTGGTGTTGAGGAACACGTCCCCCTGGGCCAGCCAGCGGGGAACCTCGTCCTTGGGTACGCCCCCGGGCAGGGTGATGCGCTCGCGTACCCCGAGTGACTTCGCAACGGCCAGCATCGCCTGCAGGCTGCCGTCGCCCTTGTCCCGGCCGATCATGCAGAGCTCAACGTCCGGGTGGTGGGGCGCCAGCAGAGCGAGCACCCGCGGGGCCAGCGAGGGATTGTAGATCTGGTGGAAGGCCCGCAGCCAGATGAGCCGCGGCCGGACGTGATCGCGACATACATAGGGGTAGCGTGACAGCTCGATGGGGTTGGGGAGCAATCGGAGGCTCCCCCGGTAGGGGCGCATCTCTCGTGCCAAGAACCCCGAGGGCACGATGACCGCAGCCGCCGAGGTCAGGAGCGAGCGCACGGACCGGGGCCGGCGCCGGGCGAAAACCGGCAGATTACCTCCGCGCAAGGCAAGGACGTAGGGCTTGCCGGCCAGCCGCAAGGCCGCGCAGGCCGCCTGGGCCCAGATAAAGGCCTGACCACTGAACACATCG
Organism: Thermoleophilia bacterium; assembly: GCA_027493445.1. Classification (GTDB taxonomy): domain Bacteria; phylum Actinomycetota; class Thermoleophilia; order RBG-16-64-13; family RBG-16-64-13; genus JAMDDA01. The sequence continues at coordinate 1,778,944 of JAOSKU010000001.1, forward strand.
ACCGCGGCCACGTCGTAGTCCCGCCGGCTGCGCCAGACCGTGCGCACCATGTCGGCCAGCCGTTCGGCGCGTCCCGGCCTGGTCGAGGTCGCGATCACCGGCCAACCCCGGTCCTCCAGACGCGCCGCCAGCTCCTCGGTCACGCCGCGGGCCCCTATCTGGGCCGAGAGGAAGTTGGCCACGAGCAAGACCCTAGGAGGCTGTTGGAAAACGAAACATCGGCCACCGGACAGCACTGGGCGGCGCCATGCGTCGTCCTCGGTCGCGCCCGTAGCGCTGCTACGACCGCTCCCTGCGTCCTTGCCTTGCGCGTGCCCAGCGCACCCCGGCGGCGAAGCGTCATTCCCCATCAGCCTGCTAGGACGTCCCGATTCCCCGATCCCTTCCGGCCGGCCGGCCGGGCCGCTCACACCGGGCCTCCGCCGGCGGATGCCGACCCAGCGGGCGCAACCGCACCGGGCCCGAGGCCTCCGGCGCCCGGCATCTCGAGTCCGAGAATCTCGGCGAGCCGCCCGATGTGCGTCTCATAGGTGAAGAGCCCGGCTGCCTCGACTCCTTTGGCCGCCAGGGCCTCCCAGGAGGTCGGGTTGTCCACCAGCTCTCGTACCGCGGTCACGAAGGCGGCCACGTCCCGCGGCGGTAGAGCCAGCCCCGCCCCGGTGGCCTTCAGCACCTGCCCAACGCTCGACACCAGCCCGGCCAGGGGGACGGTCCGGAAAGCCATGGCTTCGCTCAGCACCTTCGGCCAGCCTTCGCTCGCCGTGGAAGGCAGAAGTAGGATGTGGGCCGACCGGTACCTGTCCTCGAGTCGATCTCGCGACATCCAGCCGTGGAAGGTCGCGCGGCCGGCGATCCCCGAGCGGACGGCCAGCTTCTCGAACTGCGGGCGCTCGGGACCGTCCCCGACGAGGTCAAGAGTCGAGTCCACCCCGGCGGAGACCAGTCCCGCAAGCACCTGGACGGCCCGCCCGGCACCCTTCGCCGCCTCGACCCGACCGACGAAAAGCAGCCTGAGGGGCACCTCGAGCCTCTTGTAGGCCGTTCCGGCAGCAGCCGTCCGTCTCTCCTCTTCGGAGAGGCAGGGGTTAACGAAGCTGTGGACGTGGGGGAGCTGACCGGGCCACTCGCCGTTCACAGTCACCGGTCCTCGATGCAGCCCTTTCGCCAGCCACCAGCGTTGCATCCGGTAGGAAAGAGGCTCCGGTCCGGGCGGCTGCCAGTTGCCCGCGTACTTGGCCCAACGAGGTGGTTCCCTTTGGTGGAGGGCGAGGGCAAGACAGGCGACCAGCCCGATGTTGCAGGGACAGCGAACCTGGACAACGTCGGCCCGCAGAACGGCCCGCCGGATGGCCCGCATGTATCCGGGCGCCGCCAGGATGACCCCGAGCTTCCTCGTCAAACCGTCGCCGCCGGAGGGGTGGAGCGGCACGAGTTCCACCCGGCCCGAGCGGTAGGGCGTGACGCTTGCCGGTCCCGGGCCGGGGTGCAGGGGCGCCAGGTGGGTGACAGAGCCGAAGGCGCCAGCCAAGTGGTCCAGCTCGCGGACGGTAGGGCCCCAGGCGAGCAACTGCCCACCGCGCCGGTAATGGGCCGTGTGCGAGATGACCAGCAGCCTCATTTGGCCGAGACCACCCGGCGGAGCAACCGGTCGTAGCGCTCGATCTGCCGATCCCAGGTGGAGCCCAGCGCCAAGGCACGGGCCGCGGTCCCCATGCTCTCGCGCAGCTGATCGTCGCCAAGCAGCCGGACGATCGCCTCGGCCGTGGCCTCGACCGACTCCGGAGGCACAACGAGCCCCGTCTCGCCGTCGTTGACGGCCTCCGCCAAGCCGCTCCCGTCACTGACCACCGACGGCTTGCCGCACAACCCGGCCTCCCGCACGACGATCCCGAAACCTTCCACATCTCCCCCGGACAACCGGCGACTGACGAGCACGAAAACGTCGCATAGATTGTAGAGCACGGGGAGGTCATCGTCGGCTATCGCACCGACGAACCGGACCGCATGGCCCACGCCGCACTCGGCCGCCAGACCCTCGAGCTCGCGCCGGCGGGTGGGCAGACCCGCGACGACGTACGCCGCCTCGGGATGCCGGCGGAGCACGGCGACCATCGAACGGATGACAACGTCCTGCGCCTTGCGCTCCGACATCTGCCCCACCGTCAAGAGCACCCGGCGGCCCTCGAGACCAAGCTCCCGTCTCAGCCCGTCGACGTCCAGGGAGGGGTGAAACCTAGTGCCGTCGGCACCGTTGTGGACCACGGCGATCGACCCGGGCGCGACGCCCGCCTTGCGGGCCAGCTGGGCGGTGTACTCGCTGACCGCCACGACCAAACGCGCAGACCGCGCGCCCACCGCGACGAGCACTCGCCGCGACGCGCGGGGTGCTACGAACTCCGACCCGTGTCCGACGACCACGAGCGGCCGGCGCAGGACCCAGGCGACCACTGCTCCGACCCACAAGGCGCGGGACCCCGAAGCTACGACCACGTCGGGCCGCGTCCGCCTCGCGGCTGCGGCCAACGCAAGGCCGCGGCCCCAGAGCCGTCCTATGCACGTCGTTCCTCCTGCAAGCGTGGTGATCAGGAACGGCTGGGCGGCGTTGAAGGCCCGGCGCTCTTCGACGCCGGCGTAGTCTTGAGGCGTCACGACCCTCACACGCCAGCCCCGAGCGGCAAGCTCCCGCGCTAGATAGAAGGCATGCGTGCCGATTCCTCCCGGCCCGGGCGGGAACTCGGTACACAGAATGAGGCAGACCGGCGGCGGGCTCACCGGGTGGTCCTCGGGCCCCGGCCTTCCCTGCCGACCTCCCACAGCACAGTCACCAGAGCGAACGCGAAGGCTATGGCGACGAACCGCATGGCGCTCTGGAGCATCACAGAGAAGGTCCACAGGCCAAAGGCGGCCACGAGCCCTCGTGCCACCGGGGTCCGAGCCGCCCGATAGCACCCGAGGACCATGGCGAGCAGGAACAGCAGAGACAGGCCCCCGAGCATGCCGTGCTCGGCGAGCATGCGCGTCACCTCGGTGTGCGCCGCCGCCTTCTTGCCCAGAACCTCCTCGCGGTAGGGGGCCGCGAGACCGACGCCGGTACCCGCGAACAGGTTCTGCTCGAAGGCGTAGAGCTCAGCCTGCATCAGGGCGGTCCGGCCGGTGCTGTCCGCCGCCCCGTAGCGCTGACGCAGAGCACCGCCGGTGAAGTCGTCGACGAAGGGGACGACGACCAGCCCCCCCAACAGGCCGGTAGCCACCACGAGAATCAGGAACCGGCGCCGCGCACCCGGGGCCCGCAAGACGTGCAGACCAAGCGCCGTGAAGGCCACCAGGAAAGACAGGACTCCTCCCCGGGAGAACGTCAGCAGAGCCTGCACGAGGAATCCACCGGCCAGGACCGCGGCCAGCATCCTCAACGCACGAGGCTGACGCCCCACGACGATAAGAACGACGGCGGCGAGAGCGCCGAAACCCAGAAGGTTGGACACCTGGTTCGGGCCGAATCCCCCACTGGTGGTGAAGTTCGACCGGGCGGCGAAGTCCACGTTCGAGGTGATGGTGGAGAAGGCGGCCAGGGTCATGATCCCGAGGATCGGTGCGATTATGGCCAGCACGATCCGCGTGACCGCCGGCGGTGTGAGCGGGCGCCGCCACAAGTACAGCGCCAGGACAGCGAGAGCGAACGGTCCTGAGAGGTTGAAGCTGATCTGCTCCCGGCCCTCAGCCAGGCCCAGCTGCAGGATGGTCGGCGCGACCGCCGGGAGCAGGAGGAAGAAGTACGCCAGCGGTAACACACTGACGCTCCGCCCGGGGGCCGAGCCGGCCCCGATGCGCTCACCAATCCGGTCGCGGCGCCGCCCTGACCTGCCGCCGTGGCGGGAGTAGGCGGCCGCTACCGCCTCTGTGATAATGCCGACACACACGATCAAGACCGAAGCGTACTTGCCGAACTCCCATGGCAGAGGTGCGCCGGTCATGCGCCACAGAACCTCGGCGCCGGCCACATAGCCGAGCGAGTACATGACACGCGGCGAGCTGCGCCTCAAAGCCGCGGCCAGCCCATAGTACAGCACGTAAGCCGCATGGGCAGCTCCCGCCATGGGGACCACCATCAGCACGAAGGCCAGGGGCACATGCAGCAGCACGAAGCCCGCCGCTCTGCCCGAGAAGGTGCCGGCGGCCGCAGCCAGACCGGCGCGGGGCATGGGGAGAGCCGAGCTGCCGGGCCTCATGCCCGCTCCCTCCGCATCTCGTAAGTGGGGATGTCGGGGGTAGCGGCGCAGAAGAGTCTCGCCTTCGCGACGGCTCCGCCTCATTTGCATCCAGCTGCCCGGCAGCGCGACAAGGCCGGCGATCGCCCGAACCAGCCGACGACCGCGTCCCCCCTCGCCGCGCAGCGTCGCGAGAAGCCCGATGACCGTCCGTTCGCGCACCTGATGCGCGGCGAAGAACCGCGCCCACTGGTAGTACTCGGTCGGCGCCATCAGGACCCGGCGTGTCAGGGTACGACGACCGGCGGCTCCGGAGATCACGCGGCTGCCGTGCTCGCGCAGGCCGCCGCGGGGCGCGTGATGATGCAGCGCCCGTGCTTGCGGGTTGAGGTAGAGCAGCTTGCCCGCGAGATACAGTCGCAGACCCAGGTCGTGATCGGCCCGGATCCCGCGCTCGTAGGCGAGGTCGAACAACCCGGAATCTGCGAGAGCCTCACGCCGGATCAGGGTATTGTTGGTCGGAAACACATTGCTCACCCGGCCGAAAGTGAACGCTTCGGGTAGGGGACCGGCACCGTCCTCCTCCGCCACCCCGCAGCTCGCGTCGACCCCCAGCGACACCAGCACTCTCAAGTGCGACTCGATCAGATCGGGGGGGACCTCGTCATCGTCGTCGAGGAACAGCACGTAGTCCCCCCGAGCGCTGCGCAGGCCGGCGTTGCGCGAGGAGCACTGCCCGGCGACGTCGCTGAAGAGGACGCGCAGGGGCAGGTCGGGGAAGCGCTCGGGCCAGGTAGGCTCCCGCGCCGGGCCCGGCGTCTGGTCGACGACGATTACCTCGAGGGCGGGCACAGTCTGCACCCGCAGCTGCTCGAGGAGCGGCCACAGGTATGGGTAACGCTCCAGGGTCGGGATGAGCACGCTGACCGTGCCGTGCAGTACCGGACGATCCTCGAGATCCACGAGCTCGCGCGCCAGCGGATCAGGCTCGGCGGCGACTCGTTCCCGCCGCGTCTTCGCGTAAGCCTGCAGCGCCGGCACCAGGCGCCTGCCGGAGCGCACGGGCCTCGTCAAGGCCCACGCGCTCCAAGCCGGGCCGTAGCGCAGGTGAACGAACCGGCATTCGTCCTCCAAGTCGAGGCCGGCACTTAGCGTCCCGCCAGTGCGGCGCCCGCCTGCGGCGGGCGCCGCCGGCACCAGCCAGGGGACATGCCTGATGAGGGCACCACGCATCACCCAACGGTGCCCGAGCTCAAGAGCCGCGCCCTCCAGCGTGCGAAAACGGGCGTCCGGCCCGCCCAACCGTCGCACCACCTCCCCCGAGCAAGACACGCCCTGAGCGACAGCCGCCAGGAGGTGGCCACGATCGTCGGGTCGGGGTCGCGGTTCAGCATCCAGACCGGGCTGACCGCGTCGAGCAGACGCGGCAGGCCTCCCTGCCCGAGCACAAGCCCGGCATGCCACACGTCACCCGGGAGTCCGGTGGCGTCGGTGATCGTTTCGAGGTCCGGGAGTCCCAGGGTCGGGTCCCAGAACAGCACGTACTCCGCCCCCGGCGACGCACGCAACCGGTCGACCACTTCGGCGACCCCCACCGGGTCCGGCGGCGCGACGAACACTTCCCCCGGCCACGCCGCGGACGGCTCGGCGGGGCCGCCCACAAACACCAGGTCAATTCCCATGGCTCATGACCTGCCTGTAGAACCGCCCGAAGGCGGCGATGGCGTCGGCCGGCCGAAAGCGCTGGGCCACCCGCTGCCGTCCGGCCGCACCCATCCGCGCCCGCAGGCCGGGATCGCCGGCGAGACGGGCCACGGCGTCGGCCATCGCCACTGGATCCCGCCGGGGCACCACAGAGCCGGTCACCCCGTCATCGACGTTCTCCGGCAGGCCGTCGGCGTCGCTGCAGACCACGGGCACCTTCATGGCCTGAGCCTCCATCACCGCGTTGCAGAAGCCCTCCGACACCGCCGCGTGGAGGAACACGTCGCACCAGAGCAGCTCACGACCCACGTCGTCCGGAGCCAGACTGCCGACCAGCGTCACGCAGTCGTCGAGCTCGAGCTGCCGGCGACAGAAGGCGACCGCCTCGAGGTGGACCCCCTCGCCGACGATGCGGTAGTCGACCGTGAGGCCCCGATCCCGCAAGAGGCCCACCGCCTGCAGGGCGAACTCGTAGCCCTTCTTCCACTCCAAGCGGCCCACGCTCAGCAGTCTCAGCGGCCTGTGCGGCGTGCCCATGACCTCGGCCCGGCGAGGCGGCCCCGGATCGAACCGGGACACGTCCACCGCCGGCGGAATCAGCGCGTGCGGCACATCGGAGGGGCAACCCCGTCGCAGAGCGCGCGCCCAGAGATCCTCGCCCAAAACGTGCACCCCGTCTACCGCGGCCCATACCTCGTTGAAGTACCCCGGCGTCTCCAAGCCGGCGAAGTTCAGGTCGAACCCGCGGAAGCTCACCACCAGGCGGCAGCCCAGGGCCTCCCGCAGGTAGGTGCGCCCCAAGGCCAGGGTCCCGAACTCAAAGTGCAGCAGGTCCGGGCGCGCGCGGACGATGCCGGCGTCGAGATAGAGGCCGCGCACGCCCCTCGCCCCCCGGCGGACCAGATACCGGCCGGTGGCCCCCGGAGCATCACGCACGGACCGGGCATAGGCCCCGGGCACGTGAGAACCCGCCCGCCAGCGCGGGCGCGACGGCGGACCGACCAGCACCCGCTCGCGAACCCCGGGCCGCTCGTCGAGCGCAGGGAAGCGGCTCCACTCCGCCGGGTCGCTCCGCGCGCAGACCACCCTGACGTCGAAGCCCGCGTCGAGGAGCCCCAAGAACTTCCCCACGATGAAGGTCTCCGACAGCTTGGGAAACCCGGGGACGACCATGACCACCCGGAGGGTGCCCGCCGCTACCTCCGCCGTTCCAGGCACGGGATCCACCTCCCCGGGGAGCTAGCCCGACCAGTGGTGACGCAGGGCCAGCAGCGTGTAGCTGCTGACCGGAGGCCGCCCACTCTCATAGACGTCCCTCGACTCCACCCGCAGGTTCCCGAGCTCCTTGCGCTTCCAGATCCAGCCCGTATGAGGGCGGGCCAGGGAAGCTCCCACGATGTACTCGCCCGCGGCCAGCGGCAGCGACTCGATGTGGCAGTCGACGTGATGCCGGCCGGTGCGGAAGGTCACGGGGTAGTCGGAATCCGGCTGGGTGGACATTCGGGCAACAAGTACCCCCTCGAGGTTGTAGATGAACACCACCACGGCCCCCCGTTTGATCTCGGTATCGGAGCTGTACACCACCCGCAGGACGAAGTCGTCCCAGGTGCGCACGCTCGGCATGGGCGCCTCGTCGAGATCGAGCAGCTCCAGGCGGATCACGCGCGTGCCCTCGATCTCCTCGCCCAAAGCTTCGGCGTCGTAGACCACGTGGCCCGGCAGCCCGTTCTCCTGGCTCCCCGAGACCGACTCCATGTAGGCGTCGATGACCTCGGACGCGGAGGCCCGCATCGCGATCCGCCCGTCGACAAGCAGCATGGCCGAATCGCACAAGTGCCGCACGGCGCCCATGTTGTGACTGACGAACAGCACCGTGCGACCCTGGCGGGCCACCTCGCCCATCTTCCCCAGACATTTCCTCTGGAAGGCGGCGTCACCCACGGCCAGCACCTCGTCGACCAGCAGGATCTCCGGCTGCAGGTGGGCGGCGACCGCGAAGGCCAGACGCAGGTACATGCCGCTGGAGTAGTGCTTGACCGGTGTCTCGATGAAGCGCTCCACCTCGGCGAACTCCACGATCTCGTCGAAAGTGCGCTCGATTTCGACCTTGCGCATTCCCAGGATCGCACCGTTGAGGAAGATGTTCTCGCGCCCTGTGAGCTCCGGGTGGAAGCCCGTACCTACCTCGAGCAAGGAGGCTACCCGCCCGTGGATCTCGGCGCGCCCCTCAGTCGGCTCGGTGATGCGCGTCAAGATCTTGAGCAGAGTGCTCTTGCCCGCGCCGTTGCGGCCGATGACACCCATGACCTCGCCTTGCTCCACCTCGAACGAGATGTCTCGCAGGGCCCAGACGATCTCGTCGTCGAGACCGAGGGCCCCGTCCATCCCCGCAAGACTTCGCAGCACCCGGCCCGGTTTGCGGGCCGCCTCCATGATGCTCTCCCTCAGGGTATGGTACTTCGGTTGAGCCTGTCCGATCCGGTACAACTTGGAGAGGCCTTCGACCCGGATGACCGGACCCTTCATCGCTCAGACCATGTCCGCAAAGGTCTTCTCCATCCTGCGGAAGTAAAAGGCGCCGCTGACGAGGAGGACCGCGGTCACCGCCACGGAGAGCGCGAGTAGAAGCCCCGGGGGCCGGTCCCACCCGAGCAAAGCCCACTGAAAGCCCTCCACCACCCCGGCCATCGGATTCAGTCCAATGAGGCTGCGGTAGGCTTCAGGGATCCTATCCGAGGGCCACACCACCGGGGTGGCGAAGAGCCAGAGCTGCACCAGGAAGGGTACGACGTACCGCACGTCGCGGAAGAGCACGTTCATGGCCGAGAGCCAGAGGCCCACTCCGAGCGCCGCCCCGAAGGCCAGCGCCAGGAACAGGGGGATCCACAACACGTTGATCGTAGGCGGATACCGGTAGTAGAGGTGCATGGGAACGAGGACGACGAACGCCAGCGCGAAGTCCACCCCACCGGAGAGGATCGTGCCGATCGGAAGGGTCATGCGCGGAAAGTAGACCTTCTTGAGCAGGTTCTGGCTGCCCACCAGGCTGTTCGCCGAGAGCGAGACCCCGTTCGCGAAGAAGGTCCACGGCACCAGTCCGGCGTAGCTGAAGAGGGGGTAAGGCACGTCCTTCGGAGCCAATCCGGCCATCCTCCCCAGAAAGATGCTGAAGACGACCATGGCCATGAAGGGCTGGATGACGGCCCAGGCGGCCCCCAGGGCCGTTTGCTTGTAGCGCACCTTGATGTCGCGCCAGGTAAGGAAGTAGAGCAGCTCCCGGTAGGCCCACAGAGACCGCAGCCCCAGCGAGACCCAGCCGTGGGAGGGCTTGATGACGATGACGGGCAGTTCGGCGGCGGTCTCCTTGCTCACCACACGTTCACCTCGCGCGCCCATTCCCGGTTCTCGCGGTACCAGCGGGCGAGCCGGGCGACGCCTTCTTCCAGGCTTACCTCCGGCCGCCAGCCCAGCAGCATCCCGGCCTTTTCGATCGAAGCCCATGTGGCGGGCACGTCGGCCGGGTGTCCCGGCTCGTACTCCAAGGCGGCCTCCCGACCCGCCTGCCTCTCCACCAGGGAAATGACCTCGCGCAGACTCACGGGGCGGTCGCCGCCCAGGTTGATGACCTCGAAGCCCAGGGGCCGGAGACCCAGGATGGTCCCCCGAGCGATATCGTCCACGTAGGTAAAGTCCCGAGACTGGCTCCCGTCACCGTAAACGGTGACCGGCAGCCCTTCGTGGATCCACTGAGTGAACCGGAAAAGGCTCATGTCCGGGCGGCCCGCGGGTCCGTAGACGGTGAAGTAGCGCAGCACGGTCACGTCGAGCCCGTGCAGGTAGTGATACGTGTAGCACATCGCCTCGGCGGCCTTCTTCGAAGCCGCATAGGGCGAGAGGACCCGATCGGTGTTGGCGTCCTCGCCGAAAGGCACCGGATTATGCGCGCCGTAGAGGCTCGAAGTGGACGCGAGCACGAACTTCGAGACGCCGCGCTCGCGGCATAGCTCCAGAAGGTTCAGCGTCCCCATCGCGTTGGTCTGCACGTAGACATAGGGGTTCTGCACACTGGAGCGCACCCCGGCCCGGGCAGCCAGGTTGATCACGGCGTCCCACGGCCCGCCCGCCCGCTCGACCCCAGACTGCCAAGCTCGAGCCAACGACTCCCGGACACCGATGTCCACCCGCTCGAAGAAGAAACGCTCCCGGCCCGCGAGCCGGCCCAGACGGTACTCCTTCATGCGGACGTCGTAGGCGTCGTTCAGGTCGTCGACGCCGAAGACCGCGTGACCCTCGTCCAGTAGAAACTCGGCGACCCTGGACGCGATGAAGCCGGCTGCTCCGGTGAGTAGCACGCGCATGGTCTGAAGCCCCCCGTCAGCTGCCGGCCGCGTAGTAGCCGTACTTGCGGTACCTGCGGCGGGCATGCCCGCCGGCAGCCACGACTCCGAGTACACGTGCCCCCACCCGATCCAGCTGACTGCGAACAGACCGGGCTTCCTCGAGAGTGGTCCCACCAACGCGCGCAGTAAGCAGTACGCCGTCAGTGTACTGGATCAGGCTCACCGCATCGGAGACCACCAGCAAGGGCGGGGAATCGATCACGATGTATCCGGCCACGCTTCTCAGCTGGGCAAGCGCCTGCCCCATCTTCTCCGACCCCAGAAGCTCCGCCGGATTGCTGGGCAGGGGGCCCGCCGGCAGGCAGGACAGGCCGGCATGCAGTTCCCCTGGGGCGGCAGAATTCTCGGCCGCCGCCTGCACCCTCACCTTGGGGGCGAAGGTCGTGAGAGAGACCTTCTGCAGTGCGGCCGTGGGTGGCAGGCCCCCGCTCAGGACGTTGCTGAGACCCGCTCCGTTCGGGATACCCAGGTACCGGTGCACCGTTGGCTTGCGGAGATCGGCCTCGACCAGCACCACCTTCTCGCCCGCCAGAGCGAGGCTCAGGGCAAGGTTGATGGCTGTGGTCGTCTTGCCTTCGCGCGGCAAGGCGCTCGTCACCAGCAGCACCCGCAGCTGGTCGGTGCCCAGGCCCATATAGTGCAGGTTGGAGCGCAGAGCCCGGAAAGCCTCGAGCGAGACTTCCCTACCATCGAACCCGACGGCGCCCCGGCTCGCGTCATTGCCGCTCACCGCCCAGCGGCGGCCGACAAGCGGCGGCGAGGCCAGCACCGGCGCGCCGAACTCCCACTCCATTGTCTGCTCATCTTTGATCCGCCGGTCGAAGTACCCGAGCACGAAGACCAGCACGAGGCCGAGCACGATGCCCATGAGGGCGCCGACGATCAGAGTCTGGGCGGGGCGGGGCGAGAAAGGAGAGTTCGGGCGCGCCGCAACCTGCGACACCACGAAGCCGGGGGTGTGGAAGTCCTCGAGCAGCTTCAGCTCCTCCAGACGCTGGCTGAGCGCCGCGCCCCCGCCCGAAGCCAGGTCGGTCGCGGACATAGAGTCGAGCTGCCTCTGCAGCACCTGCCGAGCTGAAGCTATCAGCTCCAGATCGGCCTCTTCCCGATAGACGACGAACTGCCGGGCGAAGGAGTTGGCCACCTCGGCCGCTTCGGCAGCCGAGCCACTCACCGCCGAGATCATGATCGTGTACGAGCCGCTGTCGGGCTCCGGAGGGATGGCCTGGATCATGCTGCTGAGCTCGCCTATAGAGCGCTCGGAGCTCAGATCTTGCTTGACCAGTACGGCCACGCCCTCGGAGGTCACCAGGTCGGCGCTGGTCTGCAGGCCGCGCAGCACGTTCGGATCGTCGACCAGGCGGGACCCGAACAAGACGGTCTCGAGCGACGTCTGCTCCCTGACGATGGCCGAGGTGGCCCTGTATACGGGGGTCTTGATCGTCAGGTAGAGGAGGCCCAGCCCCATCGCGACCACCACTGCGACCACGATGATCCACCAGCGCTCGCGGAGTCCCTGCCAGTATGTGCTGAGATCCGTGGAGGCGAACGCCTCCACCGGGTTTTCACGCTGCGCGTCCATTCACGAGGGAGTCTACGCTGCGCTAGGGCCTCAGACAATAGCGAAGACCCCAGTTCATGCAGGCCTGTCCCGTGGCGAAGGCCCTAATTCGGCAGGCGGCTCCGTGTCCGATCCGAAGGGAACCGAGTGTACAGATAGAGCCCTGGCTTCTCGCAGAACGAAAAATCACCCGACTTCCTGTTGTGTCTGTCGCAGAATGGGTTTAAGGTTAAGAAGCTCTAAGGAATAGCCTTACGGGAATGTGCGGGCCCAATGAGGCTGTCGGGTCTCAGGCAGCCCTCGCTCGCTGGGATAGCCATTTGGAGGATGGGTGCGCGGGTACATCGAACGGATACGGCGGAGACGCCTCCTCGCCATGGCCATCGATGTCCCACTCGTCGGGCTGTCGTACTACCTGGCCCTGACCTTCCGGTTCGAGGGGCACGTGCCCGCCGGCCTCGGTCCTCGAGGCACGTTCCCCGGCTTCGTGATCCTGGCCATCGTGCTTCACCTGGGCGCGAACCGGCTCGCCCGCGTGTACTCGATCGTCAACCGTTACATTGGCCTCAAACAGGCGCTGCGCATTGTACAGGCGGCGGTGGTTAGCGGAACCATCCTGCTGGTCCTCGTGGCCTGGATCCCGACCGGCGTACATCTCACCCCGCTGACCGTGATCCCGGTCGGCGGCACCCTGGCCATGGTGGCGATGGTCGGTGTGCGCTTCTACTCCCGCATCTTCCATGAGCGCAGCCTCAAGAACGTCGCCACCGACAAGAACCTGATCATCGTGGGTGCCGGAAGAACCGCCGATGCGATCGTCCGTGATCTCATCCAGGGCCGGGCCCCAGGTACCCGGGCCGTGGGCATCCTCGACGACGACCGCAGTCTGATCGGCATGCGCATCCACGACGTTCCCATCCTGGGCACCCTGGACATGCTGGCCGGTCTGCTGGACGAGGGCGATGTCAACGAGGTCCTGCTGGCCTCCGACGAACCCGACCCGTGCCAGGTCTCCTACGTGCACCGCATCACCCACGCGCGGCGCGTACCGGTGAAGACGGTGCCGCGCCTGTCCGACATCGTCGATGGCCGGGCGACGGTGACCTACGCGCGTGAGCTTCGCATCGAGGACTTCCTGGGACGTCCCCCCGTAGACATCGACCTCGGTTCAATCGCGGCCTACTTGCGCGGCAAGCGGGTGCTCGTGACGGGCGCGGCCGGCTCCATAGGGTCCGAGATCTGCCGCCAGATCAGCGCCTTCTCCCCCGCCCTCATGGTGCTCGTAGACAAGGACGAGTCGGGCCTCTACCACCTGCGAGAGGAGCTCGATACCTTGGGGGTGGAGGACTGTGTGATCAAGCCGACTAGCGCGGCGCTGCGCGTCAAGATGAACCGCCTCTTCGGCCAATACCGGCCCCAGGTGGTTTTCCACGCCGCCGCCTTCAAGCACGTGCCGCTGATGGAGCTGAGCCCCGAGGAGGCGGTCATCAACAACATCCGGGGCACGATGGTAGTAGCCAAAGCGGCGGCCCGCAACGGCGCCGAGCGGGTCGTCAACATCTCCACCGACAAGGCCGTTGACCCCAGCTGCGTCATGGGCGCGACGAAGCTGGCGGGCGAATACCTCATGCAGCTGATGTCCGCGCGCTACCCAAACACCCACTTCTGCAGTGTACGCTTCGGCAACGTGCTGGGCAGCCGGGGCAGCGTTCTGCCCCTCTTCAAGCAGCAGATCGAGTCCGGCGGGCCGGTGACGGTGACCCACCCCGACATGGTGCGCTATTTCATGACCATCGAAGAGGCCGTGATGCTCGTGCTGCAGGCGGCCGCGCTGACAGAGGAGGTACCCGCGACGGCCGAGGGCACCTACGGAGCCTTCATCCTGGAGATGGGCCAACCGGTGAGAATCGTGGACTTGGCACACCGGATGATCTCGCTCCTGAACGGCAAGGGCAAAGACACCTACGTGATCTTCACCGGGCTACGCCCGGGCGAGAAGTTGAAGGAGGAGCTTTTCAGCGCGGACGAGCTTGCCCTGACCACGACCCACCCGTTGATCCACCGTGCCGTCCGCAACAGCTCGAACGGACACGCCTCCGTTCTGCCGGCGGACTTCGAGTCCAACCTCGGCAAGCTGATCACACTGGCCGAGCGGGACGGCGATCCGGGGGCCATCGTCGAGGGCCTCAGGCGGAGCGTACCCTCGTACGTGCCCGACATCCAGCAGATCGAGTTGCTGGCCATGTCCGAAGCCGGCTGAGGCCGCCTCCACGAGGTTTTCCGCGGCGCGGCGCTACAACCGCCGCCAGATCTCAGCCTCGATCTGTGCCACCACCTCCGCTATGGGCCGGTCCGCGTCGATGTCGACGACCGTGACCCCCTTTCCGAATCGGAGCGAGTCGAGCGTGGCGGCCTTCCTGTCGATGACCTCCATGCTCTCCTCGGGCTTCCTGGCTTTCGCCACCTCCGGGCTCACGCGCAAACGGAAGAGAAGAACACCGCCCTGCCGTTCTATCACCCGGTATAGGCTGTCCTCCACCCGCGAGAATGGACCGACCTTGCGCCCGTCGGGGCGGAGCATCGGGCCGTCGAAGGAACCGCGGATGTGGCCTTGGGGGTAGCGGTCGAGCACAACCAGCGACCCCCGGCCGGCCGCTCTAAGTGACCAGCGCAGCAACAGAGACCGCTGCAGCGCGAACCCGACCCCGGACATACCCGTCGAGATGTCCAGCGGGGCGTCGCCGGCGCGCAGCGACCGCCCCAGACGTTTTGCCAGCCGGCGGAGTGCCCGATGCACGAGGAGGGCGGGGCCCGACTGCCTGCCCATGTAGTGGCGCTGGACGTCGAGCTTGTTTCCCAGGCGACCCTCGAGCTCTCGGGCGATGGTGGACTTGCCCGCGCCGTCCGAGCCGACGAGCGCTACCACCAGTCCCTGTCCTTCCAGGCGCTTCCCGACCCGTCCGGAGCGAAGAAAGCGCCGCTCCTTGCGCGCGCCGAAGCGGATCAGCCTGCGGTAAGCGTACTGGGCGTAGGCCGCGCCCCACCCCAGGCGGCGCATGCGCGGCTCTCGGGCCAGCCTCGCCCTGAGCCCGAAGAGTCCCGCTGGAGTGGGCAGCTCGCCCGAGGCCGCCAGGCGCGCCACCTCAGCCGCCACAGGCGGGCTGAGCAGCCGGCGGGCGTAGCGCTCGACCATCTCGGGATCCGCGCGCTCCCACAGGTAAGCCAGCTCCTTCCTCCAAGTGCGCTCGATGCTCCAGCCGCGCAAGAGGGAACCCACGGCCTCCTTCATGGTCGAGCGGGCGGCCATGCGCACGACGATCAGAACCAGCTCGAGGGCCGGGTCGATCACGGGCACGTAGTACACGGGGTGGGCGGCCGCCGAATCGAGCACGACTTCTTCCCAGGGAAGATGCAGGTGCTTGACGAAGCGCAGGCCCGAATGCAGCTGGAAATGCAGGTGCACGTGCACGAGGCGGCCCGTGGCGGCATCGAGCCCCACCCAGTCTTCGATACCGGGGTAGCGGGCCCAAGGCTGGGAGACGACGCGACGGAACTCCAGCGAAGACAGCGCTTCGCGACAGGTTTGCCGGTGCGCTCCGTCCACCAGCAGGTCGATGTCGGACTCGCCTCTCAGCGATTCGGCCAGATGCTCGACGCTCTTGAACACGCAGTGCCGCACACCCTGTCGGGCGAGCGTTCGGAAGAGACCGTCGATGAGACCCAGGGACTCGACCCGTGTGCCGGACTCGCCGTTCATTCGCTCACCCCTGAGAGCTCGTTTCAGAATGACCCTTCGCTTGTGCCGGCCACGCGTCCACCATGTACCCGTGCCACACTCCTCCAACCGGCATTGCTCAAAGAGATCGACCGCCCCGACGCCACGCCCGGGAGCATGAGAGGTGTCCCCAACCGGTATGCTACGCTGAGGGCACGAGTTCAAGCAAGCGGGCGTTCACGCGGCGCGCACTCACGGCCCTTGCCATCCGCTGCATCTCCGATTGGTCGCGCAACGAACGACAACCATGACAAGGACCTCTCCGCCCCGCGGCCGGTGGTCATCGAGTTCCTCGGGATTCCAGGAGCCGGCAAGACCACGCTGGCTTCGGCTGTCGCCAAAGAGCTGAGAGGCCGTGGCTACAGCTGCCATCTAAGTCTCAGTGACGACCCGCCCCGCCGGCGAGAGCTGCGAGCTAGGATCCTGCACGTCAAGAAGGTCGTGTGGGCTCTTGCGGCCGATCCGCGCCTCGGGTCATGCCTCCTCGCCTTCGTCCTTCGTACCCGGCCCCGGAGTCTGCCCCGGATAATCCGCATGGGCAGTTTCGTCCGACTCATGGACGGCGCCTTGCGACGCAGCCGGCAGGGCCCAGAACGATACGCGGTGCTCGATCAGGGGCTGCTGCAGGCGATCTGGTCGATCGTACTCTTCGGGACGCCTCCACCCCAGGGCTCTCTCCGCGCCCTCTTACGTGTGCTCCACGCCCGATACCCCATCGGGGCGGTCGTGGTCGATGTCGAGCCGGGGCTCGCCTGGGAAAGGCTTGTGACCAGGCCGGTCGCCAAGTCGCGGATCGAGCGTGCGGGCCGGGGCGACCTCATGACCGCGCTCAACACCTACGCCCCCTATTTTCGGGAGATCGCCGCCCTGTGGCCCGGCCCCGTGCTCACGGTGACCCCAGATGGGCGACGCCCACTGAGGGAAGACGTCGAGGGCATCGTGGCCTTCATCGAGAAGGGTCGCGGCCTCTTGGAGGCCGTTGAAAGTACGAAGCCCCGGCCACCGGGCAGCACTGGGCGGCGCCATGCCTAGTCCGCCGGGACGGCCCGCGTCCCCGCCCTGGCCTGGGCGGACAGAGCGGGCCAGGCCTCCAGCGGATGGACCTCCACGGCGGGGCGCAGGGTGACGATGTAGTGACATCCCGGTCTCGCCCGGCAGTGCTCGAACCAGTCGTCGTAAAACTCGATGATGCCGGCATCGTCCTCGTACGCCTCGCGCACCCTCATGTGACGGGCGCTTCCCCAGTAAGCCCCACCCTGCGTGTGCGGGCGGATCTCCCCCTCCTCCAGCTGTTGACGCAGGTCGCCGGGAGGTGTCCACAGAGTGAGGAACACCACATGGTCCGCCACCTCGACGACCTCGAGGGCTTCGTCCCGGTGGGGCGTCCCGACATGGCGCGTCCATGGTCGCAAGAGGTCATAGTGGAGAATGAGGGTATCGACCTTCCGGCGACTCAACGCGCCCAGCGATCGCGCTCCTACCACCTCGCACTCCGTAGCCCCCTCGATGCCGGCAAGCCGCGCGATCTCGGGCAGCTCCCCCGCGGTCAGCAGCTCGATCAAGGTACTCTTGCCTCCCGACGTCGGAGCGGCCACCACGACCAGCCGCTCGATGCGCCTCTTCGCGGCGACACAGACGGAACGCCCCTCGATCGGCGAACGCTGCCAGACGATCCCCGAGAACACACTCCTCTGGCGCGTGAGGAGGTTCTCGACCGCACGCCGGTTCGCAAGGAATCTCGGACCGCCCGACGTGGTGTCGCCACCCACCATCACCAGCGCATACCGCTCCAGGAAACGATCCACGAGCGAGTGCCAGCCCCGCCCGCGCTGCGGGCGGATGGACAGCCGCGCGATCTCCACGACTAGAGACCCGCGGGCCAGGTCGCCCAGGATGTGCAGGAACCCGATGGGGTCCCGGACGTGTTGCACGGTATTGAGGCAGATCACATGGTCGAACCTCTCCGCGAGCCGGTCTCGCTCGAGGTCGAGGCAGCGGAACTCCACTCTCGAGGGGAGATCGGCACCCTGGAGGTGGGCCTGGCGCACGCTTCGCGGATCGGCGTCGATGCCGAGGATCCGGTCGGCACCACGCCTGTGGGCCACGGCACACACAGCATCGAACACGGGACCAACGGCCAGCACCGACCTGCCGCTCAGGTCGAGAGGCACGACCGCTGGCGACTCCGAAGGAGGGTCGACCCCTCCCCCGCTCAGCAGCTCTTCGACCTGCTGAGCGGTCCACTGTGCCTGAGAATCCGCTGCCATGTGTTCCTCCCCCGCGGAAGAGCCCGGCCGTCAGGTGAGCCGCGCCTCGAGCGGTGCCGGGATCGCATGGCGCTCAGCGTAGCACGGAGGCGGCAGGAGGAAGCTAACATAGCGGCGGCACGCGCGCGGCCGCGTCCTGTTAGAATGGCCCCCGATGACCACCGGCCCCGACAGCGCCGCCGCCCTTCTCACCCGCATCGCCGACCGCAGTGCGGTGGTAGGTGTGATCGGGCAGGGCTACGTAGGCCTCCCCCTGTCGCTGGTTTTCGTAGAGGCTGGCTTCGCGGTGGTCGGCTTCGACGTCGATCCGCTGAAGGTGGCCGCCCTCGAGCGGGGAGAGAGCTACATCCGACACATCGACTCGGGGCGGATGGCGGCCGCCCGCGCGGACGGGCGTTTCTCGCCCACCACCGACTTCACCCGCCTGTCCGGCTGCGACTGCATCCTCATCTGCGTGCCCACCCCCCTGGGCCCCCACCGCGAGCCGAACATGACCTACGTGCACGGCACCGCCCGCACCGTGGCGGAGCACCTGCGTCCTGGGCAGCTGGTGGTGCTGGAGTCGACCACCTATCCGGGGACCACCGACGAGGAGGTTCGACCTCTGCTGGAGGCATCGGGTCTGAGCACGCCCGCCGACTTTCTGCTGGCTTTCTCGCCTGAAAGGGAGGACCCGGGCAACCGCGACTTCTCGACCAGGACCATCCCCAAGGTGGTAGGGGGGTGTCAATAGGGATTCCACCGAGGTGGCCTGCGCTCTCTACGCGGCGGCCGTCGAGCAGGTGGTCCCGGTCTCGAGCGCGCGGGTGGCCGAAGCGGCCAAGCTCCTCGAGAACATCTACCGCTCGGTGAACATCGCCCTGGTCAACGAGCTCAAGATGCTCTTCGACCGCATGGGAGTGGACATCTGGGAGGTGATCGAGGCGGCCCAGACCAAGCCCTTCGGCTTCCAGGCCTTCTACCCGGGACCGGGGCTGGGCGGGCACTGCATCCCCCTCGATCCCTTCTACCTCACCTGGAAGGCCTCGGAGTACGGCATGTGGACCCGCTTCATCGAGCTGGCCGGCGAGATCAACAGCGGCATGCCTGCTTGGGTGGTGCGCAAAGTGCAAGAGGCCCTCAGCGACGAGGGCCGCAGCCTCAAGGGGGCCCGGGTGCTGGTGCTGGGCCTGGCCTACAAGCCTGACATCGACGACGACCGGGAGAGCCCCAGCTACGAGATGATCGAGCTCCTGCGCGAGCGCGGTGCCGAAGTGGCCTATTGCGACCCCTACTTCCCTCGCGCGCGGGCCGGGCGCAGGCACGATATCGGCCTGGTCTCGGTTCCCTTGACCGCCGAGGAGTTCGGCCGCCACGACTGCCTGCTGCTGGCAACCGCCCACGGGGACTTCGCCGATCCAAGCCTCTACGCTCAGGCCCGGCTGGTGGTCGACACGCGCAACGTCGTGCGGCCGGGCTGGGGCCCACGGGTGGTGCGTGGCTGACACGGATCTGCCCAGCTGATCAGGAGGATCACCGGCAGACGGTCGTGACGACGCAGAGTCTCCGCCCACCGCGCCCCGATGGACCCGGCTACAGCCCCAGAGCCCAGTCGGGCCGCACCAGCCCATAGCCCGTGAGTTCGTCCCGTCCGGAGACGCCCAGGTCCTGAGCGTGGCCGTCCAGCAGAGCCCGCACTCCGGCCGCGTCCAGCGAGGGCTGAGCGCCCCACACGAGGGCCGCTGCCCCGGCCACGTGTGGCGAGGCCATGGACGTGCCGCTCAGAGTCGCGTATCCGCCGCCCTTGTAGGTGGAGAAGATGCTCACCCCCGGAGCTGCCAGCTCCACCTGGGGTCCCCGGCTCGACCAGGAAGGCACGGCGTCCGCCGAATCCAAGGCGGCCACCGCCACCACCTCGGGATAAGCCGCCGGATAATCCACTGCCGAGCCGTCGTTGCCGGCCGCGGCCGCCAAGAGAATGCCGGCCGTGGACGCGTCGGCCAGCGCGGTAGCTTCGACCGTCGAGCCGCTGTCCGCACCGAGGCTCATGTTGATGATCTGAATGTCGTTGTCCCTGACGGCGTCGCTACGGGTGCCGATGGCCCAGTAGAGAGCATCGACGATATCGCTGGTCCAGCCGAAACCGTTGGAGTCGAGCACCTTGACCGACCACAGGCGCGCCTCGGGGGCCACGCCTACCACCCCGATGCTGTTGTCGACGGCAGCGACAATGCCGGCCACATGCGTGCCGTGCCCGTTGTCGTCGCTGTAGCTGGTCTTGCGGCGGTACTTGCCGTCGTGGATGGCCAAGTACCCTCCGGCGATATTGGCCTGCAGGTCGGGATGGCTTGCGTCGATGCCCGTGTCGAACACGGCCACATTCACACCCGCCCCCCGATTTCCACTGCCCCAGACGGTAGACGCACCCACCTCGTTGATGCCCCAGGGCAGCACTTGCGCAGGCTGGGTGGTTCCTCCTGAGGGCTTGCCCTTGCCGGTGGCGACCTCGGTGGCCCGCACGGGCACGTCGAACTCCACCTTGCGCACCCCGGCTCTAGCCGCCAGCCGGTGGACGGCTGCCGCCGAAGGCAGCTCCACCACGGCCATGCGAGCTGCCGATACTTGATTAATCACACTCGCCCCCACCGCTGCCAGAGCACGATCGGCCGCCGGCGTGCCGTACGTGGCGTCGTCGAAGACCACCATAGCCCGCACCGCCTGCGACCCCTGGGCCGGCTGCGCAGCCCAGCCCGCCCACAGGCCGAGCATCAGGAGCAGGACCGCGAGCAAGGCCCACCGCAACCTCGCGACGCCGGGTCTAGCGGGGCGACTCAGCGCTGCCCCCCATGACGGGAGCTCAGGCTCCGCTGCGTTGTTTGCCCAACGTCTCATGGCAACCCCCCAAATCAATGGCACCCTGACTGCCGCGTAACTCGCAGCCTAACACCTGAGCGAAGAATTCTCACCCTCCCCGCCCCCGCCATCGACGAGCCAGCGGGAGCGGGCGGCGGCCGAAGGGTAGCGTGACCGTCCGCGAAGCGGCAAGGCTCCGCAGCGGTCCCCCTGCTAGAATGACGACGATGCGCTCAGCAGCTAGCAACAACATTTCGCCAGCCTCGGGTGAGCAGAGGTCACCAAGCGCCTCGGTGACGCCGAAACAGCGCATCCACGTGGCCGGCCACCGCGGTCTGGTGGGCTCGGCCATCGTGCGGGCTCTCGAGGCCCGGGGCTACGGAGACCTCCTGCTGCGCACCCACGCGGAGCTCGACCTCACCGACCAGAGGGCCGTGCGCGCCTTCTTCGCCGCCGAGCAGCCCGAGGTGGTGGTCCTGGCGGCCGCCAAGGTGGGGGGCATCCTGGCCAACTGGGAGCGGCCCTTCGAGTTCGGCTACGAGAACCTGGCCATCGAGCTCAACGTCATCGAAGCCGCCTTCCGGGCCGGCGTCAGACGCCTCCTCTTCTTGGGAAGCTCCTGCATCTACCCAAAGCTGGCTCCTCAGCCCTTGAAGGAGGAGTACCTGCTCACCGGCCCCCTGGAGGAGACCAACCGGCCCTACGCCCTGGCCAAGATCGCCGGCATCGAGCTCTGTCGCAGCCTGAACCGGGAGTACGAGACCGACTATCTCTCCATCATGCCCACCAACCTCTACGGGCCGAACGACAACTTCGACCTGCGTACGAGCCACGTGCTGCCCGCCATGATCCGCAAGTTCCACGAGGCCACGTTGGGCCTGCCCGACGAGCAGGGGCGGCCCCGCGCACCCCAAGCTCCCGTCACCCTCTGGGGCTCGGGCCGGCCCCGCCGGGAGCTCATGCACGTGGACGACCTGGCCGCGGCGGTAGTCTTCTTGCTCGAACACGCCCACGCCGCCGGCATCCCCGACGGCCTCATCAACGTGGGTACCGGGGAGGATCTCACCATACGCGAGCTGGCCGCCATGGTGCAGAGGGTCGTGGGCCACCAGGGCGAAATCGTATGGGACGAGAGCAAGCCCGACGGCACGCCCCGCAAGCTCATGGATGTCTCCCGTCTGAGAGGCTTGGGCTGGCGTCCGCGCATAAGCTTGCAGGAAGGCATCCGCATGACCTACGCCTGGTACCGCAAGCACACCGCCGCGGGCACGGCCGCACGCCCCTGATGGGCCGCACCGCCCTCATCACCGGCATCACCGGCCAGGACGGAGGCTACCTGGCCGAGCTTCTGCTGGAGAAGGGCTACACGGTGCACGGCATGGTGCGGCCCACCTCCCACGTGACCGGCCGGCGCATCGACGAGCTGCGGCGGCTGCCCCAGAACGAGGCCCGGGTCCACCTACACGTGGCCGACCTCACCGACTCCTCCAGCCTGGCCACCCTCATCGACCGCAGCGAGCCCGACGAGATCTACCACCTGGCCGGCCAGAGCCACGTGCAGATCAGCTTCGATCTGCCCGAGTACACCGGGGAGACCACCGCCCTGGGCACCGTCCGCCTGCTCGAAACCATCCGCCGCCAGGGCCGGCCCGTACGCTTCTACCAGGCGGCCACCTCGGAGATCTTCGGTGAGCCCCAGGAGATCCCTCAGACGGAGCACACCCCGTTCCGACCGGTGAACCCCTACGCGGCCGCCAAGCTTTACGCCTTTTCGGTGGTGGGCGCTTATCGCCGGGCCTACGGGTTGCACGCCTCGAACGGCATCCTCTTCAACCACGAGAGCCCTTTCAGAGGCGAGAACTACGTGACCGCCAAGATCGCCCGGGCGGCTGCCGAGATCGCCGCCGGCCGGGCGCACGAGCTCCTGCTGGGCAACCTGGAGGCCCGTCGCGACTGGGGCTTCGCTGGCGACTACGTGCAGGCCATGTGGCTCATGGTCCAGGCCGAAGAATCCGACGACTACGTCATCGCGACCGGCGAGAGCCACTCGGTGAGAGAGTTTTGCGAGCTAGCTTTCGCGCACGTGGGCCTGGACTACCGCGAGCACGTGCGCCAGGACCCACGGCTCTTGCGGCCGGTGGACATCACCCAAACCCTGGGTGACGCCACCCGGGCTCGGGAGAAGCTGGGCTGGTCCCCCACGATCTCCTTCCCGGAACTGGTGCGCATGATGGTCGACGCCGAGCTGGAAAGGATGGCGCCGTCTGAGCCATCCCCCATGCTAGACTGAGTATGTGCTACACAGGCTCGGCAGCTGGGCCCGCCCGACTGGAGGTGGAGACGTCGTCATGGCGAACCTAACCCTCTCGATCGACGATGAGGTCCTGAAGAAGGCGCGCACTCGAGCGGCTGCCGAGGGCACCTCGGTGAACGCTGTGGTGCGCGACCGGCTCGAGATCTACGCCGGCATCCGCGAGGATCGGCGCAGGGCGGTGCAGGCGATCCTGGATCTGGCTCGAAACACCCAGGCGGGGAGCGGTGGCCAACGGTGGACGCGAGAGGAGCTTTACCGGGAACGACTCGAGCCACGTGGAGCACGCCGAGAATGAGCCGTGTCTTTCTCGACACCAACGTCCTGATCTACATCTTCGACCGGGACGAACCGGCCAAGCAAGAACAGGCCACCAGCATCTTCCAGCAACGAGCGGAGGACGGGTCGGCCCTGCTGAGCACACAGGTGCTCCAGGAGTTCTACGCAGTCTCAACCGGTAAGCTCCGCTCTCCGCTTTCTCCTGCGGAGGCGGGCACGGCTTTGGGGGCTTTCGCCCAGCTGCCGACCGTGCCGGTCACGCCCGACGTGATCCTGGAGGCGGCCCGCCTGCACAGCTCGGACTCCATCTCCTTCTGGGATGCCCTCATCGTCCAAGCGGCCCTCACCGGCGGGGCAGATGTGGTCTATTCGGAGGATCTGCAGCACGGACGCCGGTTCGGCCGTCTGCGCATCCAGAACCCGTTCATGGCCGACACGCCCCTGCTCGACGCGGAGAGCCTGTGACCAAGACCGCCCTCATCACCGGCATCACCGGCCAGGACGGCGCCTACCTGGCCGAGCTCCTGCTGGACAAGGGCTACACGGTGCACGGCATCAAGCGGCGGGCCAGCCTCTTCAACACCGACCGGGTGGACCACCTCTACCACGACCCCCACGAAGCGGACGTGCGCTTCTTCATGCACTACGGCGACATGACCGACGCCACCAACCTCATCCGGGTGATCCAGGAGACCCAGCCCCACGAGATCTACAACCTGGCCGCCCAGAGCCACGTGCAGGTCAGCTTCGAGACTCCGGAGTACACGGCCAACGCCGACGCCCTGGGCGCCTTGCGCCTACTGGAGGCCGTGCGCATCCTGGGACTGGAGAAGAAGACCCGCTTCTACCAAGCCTCGACCTCGGAGATGTTCGGCCTGGTGCGGGAGACTCCCCAGAAGGAGACCACCCCCTTCTACCCCCGCAGTCCCTACGCCGCCGCCAAGGTCTACGCCTACTGGATCTGCGTGAACTACCGGGAGGCCTACGGGCTACACGCCTCGAACGGCATCCTCTTCAACCACGAGAGCCCCATCCGGGGCGAGACCTTCGTCACCCGCAAGGTCACCCGGGCGGTGGCCCGCATCGCTCTGGGGCTGCAGAAGGACCTTTACCTGGGCAACCTCGACTCCCTGCGCGACTGGGGCCACGCGCGCGACTATGTGCAGGCCATGTGGCTCATGCTGCAGCAGGAGGCCCCCGACGACTACGTCATCGCCACCGGCCAGCAGCGCTCGGTGCGGGAGTTCGTGCTGCGGGCCTTCGCCGAGGTGGGCGTCCAGATCGAGTTCCAGGGCCGGGGGCTCCAGGAGACCGGAGTCGCGACGGCCGTCGACCCGGTGCTCCTGGCCCAGGCGCGCAACGGCTACGGGCCCGCGACCGGAGACGGTCCCCTCAAGGAGGGCGCCACCCTGGTGCGAGTGGACCCTCGCTACTTCCGGCCCACGGAGGTGGCCAGCTTGCTGGGCGACCCCACCAAGGCTCGGGAGCGGCTGGACTGGCGGGCCGAGGTCACCATGCCCGAGCTGGTGCACGAGATGGTGTGGCAGGACCTGGCCGAGGCCCAGCGGGACGAGCTGTGCCGCAACCAGGGGTTCGCGGTCAGGCAGCCACGAGAGTAGCTCGTCCCGGCGCTCAGCCCAGCGCAGCTTCGAACACGTCGAGGTAGCCTTCCGCCGCCTGCCGCCATGAGAAGAGTCGCGCAACCAACTGCTGCGCCTTGTCGGCCTTCTGCGCCGCCGCGCTCGATCCTACCAGGCTGATGACGCACCGGGCCAGGTCGTCGGCATCCTGGGGGTCGAATAGCCACGCGTTCCCCTCGATGCGCCCGAACTCTTCCTCCAAGGACGGGATCCTGGCGAAAGCCACTGGGCAGCCGACCTGCATCGCCTCCCGCCCGGGGAAGCTGCCGGCTTCGTAGAGCGATGGGACGATCAAAGCCGTAGCGAGCCGGTAGAGCGCCGCCAGGTCCCGGTCGCTCACGAAACCGAGCCCTAACACGTCGCGACCATTCCGCAAACCGACGCGCTCGACCGCGCAGACGAGGCTTTGCGCGTAGCTCGTACGGCGGGCGGAGAAGTCGGGCTGAAGCATGTCGGTGTTCGGCCCTACGCAAACCAACCCAAGATCGGGAATCACATCCCGTAGCGATCCCAAGGCCTCGAGTACGACCCGCTGGTTCTTGTGAGAAACGAGCCAACCCACCACAAGAAGAAAGCGAGGCGGAAGCCGGTGTCGCAACCGGCAGCTGTCGAGCTCTGCGGGAGTAGGAGCGGGGCCGGATCCCGGGATGCCCAGGGGTACAACGTGCACCTTCCCACGGGATGAGGGGTAGTACTCGCAGGCCTCCTTGGCGACGGTCTCACTAGAGACGACGATGCCTCGACTCATGGCCATCCAGCCGGGCATCTCGCGTTCGATGCGGCGGCGTGTCCGCGGCTCCAGCGTGTCGAAGTGCTTGAAGTTGAAGTCGTGCGGCGTGCACACGATGGGCTGCTCAAGCGCGGGCACCCGCATGAGGTAGGGGTAGCTGAAGTAAGCCACGTCGAAATCCCCCTGGCGACAGGTCCTCTCCACCAACACTCGAGGGTCGCCCGCAAACTCCTTCGCCCACCGCATACCGCTGCGAGAAACGACGTCGGGGACGGCCCGCAGCAACCGCCCAGATCCCGGGATGCCCAGAACGCGACCCTTCAGGCGCAGTCCAGAGAGACGCCCGCTGCCCGCGGGTTTGAGGAAGTCGACACGTAGGTTCGAAGCGGCGACATCCACCGGCCAGGTGACAACCCGGCCATCGGAACCGTGTTCGCCGAGAAGGACCAGGATCTCCCAGGCGGCCGCCCGGGGGGTCTCGAGCAGCCCGCCGACGAGTCCGTGAAGGAAGCGCTCGACCCCTCCGGAGCTGACGACGTGATCGATGATGGCCAGTCGGGGCATACCGAAAGTGTCGCCCTAACGTAGACGCACGGCCACGGCCACACCAGGGGGGTCCTGCGTGTACTCGAAGAATCGGAACTCCGGATGCTCGTCCCGAACGACATGCCACACGCCCAGGAGGTCCACCCACCCGTGGGGATCGTGGCCCAGCTCCGCTCGCATGGCCTCCTCGTCGACGATCTCTGGCGATGGGGCGATGTCGTCGAAGACGACAGCGCCTCCCAAGGCGCAATGCGGCATCACAGCATCGAGATCCTGATACGCGCCCAGGAGCGAGTGATCGCCGTCGACCAGGATCAGGTCAAACGTATCGGGGTGAGGCACCTCCCGCCGCAGCAGCCTGTTGACCAGGCCGCTCGGCCCCCGCTGAAGAAGTTGGGCAAGGTCTCGTGGCTGTTGCCGCTGATGAAACGCGGCTTCTTGCCCTTGGAGACCCTCTGGAGCTCGCGTTCGACGAAGCGCGGTCCGGGGTTGTCCACCCCTGCGTAGCCCGGCACCCACATGTCAAAACCGAACAACTCCGCCTCGGGCGCCCGGGCAGCGACGGTCACCATGGAGAAGCCGCGACGGACGCCGATCTCCAGGTAATTGGCGGGCTGGATTTCTCGAGCGAGCCAGGAGATGAAGCACCGCGTCTCGACGTGTCCCTTCTCGAGCTGCGCCAGCGCCAGCTTGGTCCACTTGGGGTCTGGAGAGAGCCTGCGGAAAACATCCATCACAAACGACACGTTCTCCGTTTCCGACACGGCCGCGAGAAGCTGATCGTCCGAGACCTCGGCCCAGAAGCGCGTATCCACTGCCACTTGGTCCTCCCGTCAGTCCTCGATACCATCGTCCGACTCGTCGCCGGACTCGAAGCTCCACTCGCACGGAACGTCGATGAGGCCTCCCACCTGGGGTCCTTCGACCTGTAGCATCAGTCGCTCTGAGTCCACGAGCTCGTCCACGTCGCTGGAGCTCACGAACACCCTGAACCACAATGTGTACACGCCGGTCCTCAAGGACGCGCGAGGAAAGCGCACTGTCACGCGATGCAGCCCTGGGCGGAACGTCGGGTACAGCCTCTGCACGTCGGTGCGCACATGGACCATATACCGCCCCTCGACGTCCTCGACGACGCAGTTCACGTAGGCCCGCTCGAGCAGGCGGTCCGTTTCCAGCTCCATCACCGCTTCGAGCGGGCTGTCCGACGTGAGCACGTAACCTCCCGGCACCTGCACGCTGGTGATGCGGACGCCCGCCATGCCGGTCGAGACACCGGCCTGCGTCTCGCGGAGCAGCTCGTGATAATGGTGAATGGCCTCGGCCACTGGAGCCATCGTGACGAGCCTCCCCCCATCGAGGACGATCCCGGTGTCGCACAGGTTCTGGATGGCCGCCATGTTATGGCTCACGAAGAGCACGGTCCGCCCTTCATGGGCCACCTCGCCCATCTTGCCCAAGCACTTCTTCTGGAAGTCGATGTCCCCAACCGCCAGGACCTCGTCGACCAGCAGGATTTCGGGCTCCAGGTGAGCCGCAACCGCGAAGGCCAGACGCACGTACATCCCGCTCGAGTAGCGCTTGACCGGTGTGTCGATGAAGCGCGAGATCTCGGCGAAGTCGACGATGGCATCGAATTGACGCTGGATCTCGGCCTTCCTCATGCCCAGGATGGCTCCGTTCAGGAAGATGTTCTCCCGGCCGGTAAGCTCGGGGTGGAAACCTGTGCCCACCTCGAGAAGGGCGCCCACGCGCCCGAAGAGATCGGCGTAACCTTCGGTGGGCTCGGTGATACGGGAGAGGATCTTGAGGAGCGTGCTCTTACCCGCTCCGTTGCGACCGATGATGCCCACCGCTTCGCCCTGCGGCACCGCGAAGGAGACGTCGCGGAGAGCCCAGGTAGTGGGAGCCTGCACTCGAATCCCTGCGTTGCCTGCAAGCACCCCTGCGGCGCGCCGGACCGGCCTCTTGACCGCCCCGATGAGTGACTCGCGGGCAGTCCTGTACCTCTCTGCGGGCCGCCCCAGGCGGTATTGCTTGGAGAGGGAGCTCGCGATGACGGCCGCGTACTCCGTACTCATACCACGTCCGCGAAGGTCCGCTCCATGCGGCGGAAGTACACGGCCCCGCTGAACAGCAAAGCCAAGGCGACCGCCGCCGAGACGAGCACCATGGGACCCGGGCGCGACTGGGTGCCCAGAAGGGCCCAACGGAAACCCTCAACCACGCCGACCATGGGGTTCACTCCGTAGACGGTCCGCCAGGGCTCGCCCAGAAGGCTGCTGGGATAGGCGATGGGCGTGGCGAACAGCCAGAGCTGGGTCAGAAACGGGACAGTGTAGCGCACGTCGCGGTACTGAACGTTGAGGGCAGAGAGCCACAGCCCGACGCCCAGTGATGTCGCCAGGGCAAGGAGCAAGAAGGCCGGCAGCCACAGCAACCGTGTCGTCGGTAGGAGACCATAGGCCACGATCATCACCACCAGGACCCCGAAGGCCAGGAGGAAGTCGACTAGGCCGGAGAGCACGGTCGCGATAGGCACCACTAACCGGGGGAAATACACCTTCGTGATGATGTTCTGGCTTGCGACGAGGCTCTCCGTGGACTGACCGAGCCCGTAGGCGAAGAATGTCCAAGGAACCAATGCGCAGAAGGCGAACACTGGGTAGGGCGCCCCTTCCGACGAGATGCCGGCTAGACGCCCGAAGAAGAGGCTGAAGATCAGCATCGTAAAGACGGGCTGCAGCACCGCCCAGGCCACCCCGAAGGCGGTCTGCTTGTAGCGGACCTTGATGTCACGCCAGGCGAGGAAGTAGAGGAGCTCGCGATACTCCCATAGGTCTCTGAGGTTTAGCGCAGCCCGACCGGTGGTCGGGCGCACGCGGGTGACGCGGATAGGAGGAATGGACAGGTTCAGTCGGACACCTAGGTCGTGGTTCTCTTGGGCATCCATCCGACCTTGCTTTCCCCGTCGCTGGACCGGAGCGTAGTATACACGAGTGCCATGCTCGCACGCCGTCACCCCCGGGTCTATGGCAGGCACGCGAGAAGTAGAGAAGCTTGCGGTTAGGGTAGAACCCACGAGCCGAGAGGATAGCCTCAGGTGAGAGACATACCTGTCGCATCAGCCGATCTTAGCGGTAACGAGGAGCGCTACGCGGTGGAGGCCATCCGCAGCTCGTGGGTCTCTTCCACGGGCGACTTCGTCACACGCTTCGAGAAAGACTTCGCCGCCCTTTGTGGTACCCGCTCGGCCATCGGTGTCTGCAACGGCACTATCGCCCTGCACCTAGCCCTCCTGGCCCTCGACGTGCGGCCCGGAGACGAGGTGCTGGTGCCCGCCCTCACCTATATTGCTACCGCCAACGCCGTGCGGTACGTGGGCGCCGAACCCGTGTTTGTCGATGTCGACCCCGAAACCTGGTGCATCGATCCCGAGAGACTCGAGCCGGCCATGACCCGCCGAACCCGGGGCATCATCCCGGTGCACCTCTACGGGCATCCGGCCGATATGGACGCCATCAATCACATCGCCGCGATCCACGGGCTCTGGGTGATCGAAGACGCAGCCGAGGCCCACCTCGCGCACTACAAAGGGCGACCCGTCGGTGGACTTGCACGGATGGGCACGTTTTCCTTCTATGGAAACAAGATCTTCACCTGCGGCGAAGGCGGGGCGGTCACCGTCAACGACCCCCACCTGGAAAAGCGCACGCGCACCTTGAGGGGCCAAGGGGTCGATCCCACTCGGCGCTACTACTTCCCCGTGACGGGTTATAACTTTCGGTTGACGAACCTTGCCAGCGCCCTTCTCTGTGCCCAGCTCGAGCGGCACGAATCAATAATCGCCCGGCGCAAAGAGATCTTCCTCCTCTACCGAGAGCAGCTGGCCGAGATCCCCGGCATCGACTTCCAGCCTCGGGCCTCCTGGGCGGAGCCCGCTCCCTGGCTCTTTTGCATCACCGCCAACGCCGACCGCTTCGGGCGCACCCGCGACGAGCTCATGGACATGCTGGCCGAGCAGCAGATCGACACACGGCCCTTTTTTGTTCCCCTGCACACTCTCCCCCTTCAGGGAGGAGTCGCTCCGTCGTGGCGACGAGCTCCCCGTGACGGTCGTCCTCGGCGCCTCGGGGCTCAACCTGCCCACCTACAGCCAGATGAGCGACAGCGACGTCGAACGGGTGTGCGCCGCGATCCGGAAGGCGGCCCGTGCCTCGTGATCGTGCACGGGGAAGCCTGCAACATGCCCGGCCTTTGGCCCCTCGACGCGCCCGTAGTGATCGTTGGAGCCGGCGGGTTTGCCCGCGAAGTGCTGGGTATTTGCTACGACTTGGGTGTGGACAACCGCGTCGCCGGCTTCATCGATAGGCAGGACGTATCCCACCCAGACTTGCTCGACGGCAAGCCGATATTGGGCAACGACGGCTGGCTCGCCGCCCAAACCGAGTCCCGTCTCCGCTTCATCGTGGGGATTGGAGACAACCCGCTCCGCCTGCGCATTGCCCGACGGCTAGAGGCGGCCGGCCTGCATCCCGCCACCGTGATCTCCCCGCGTGCGATCGTCTCCCGGTTCGCCTGCATCCATCCCGGCTCCATGATCTGCGCGGGCGTCATCGTGAACACCAACGTCACGGTGGGCGCACACTCGATCGTGAATCTCAACTGCACCCTCGGGCACGATTCGATACTGGAGCCTTTCGTCAACCTCGCCCCTGGGGTAAACGTTTCAGGGTACGTCACTCTGCATGAAGGCGTGTATGTGGGCAGCGGCTCGGCCATCAACGAGCACCTGGAGATCGGCTCCTGGACCATCATCGGGTCCATGGCCGCGGTCAACCGTGACCTACCGGCCAATGTGACCGCTGTGGGGGTTCCAGCAAAGCCCATCAGGACCCGGCCCGCCGGGTGGCAGCTCGGCGGCTCGTGAGAACCCTCGCCGTCTGGACCGACCCACCGTTCAGTTCCCCTTCCGGGGGGGTCGTGACCTCGGCCGAGAGCCTTATGGCCGGTCTGGCGGCCTACGCGCCCTGGGACTGGCGGGTCACCTACGCGCCCTCAGGCACGTGGTGGTTCCGCTCACTCGTGGCAAACCGCTCCGCGCGCAGCGCCGTGGTGCGGGTGGGACCACCAGGCATCTCTGGACTGCGAGCGGTGGCAGAGAATCTGGTGGGCCCGGTGGGTCGGCGACTGATCGGGGCCGCTGAGCGGATTGCGCGGACCCCAGCCGAGATCCTCCTGGCCCCGCACGTCTTCAACACTTTTACGCCCATTGGCCCGCACCCTTACGTGGCTCTGACCCCCAACGACTTCCAGCACAGGCGATTCCCCGAAAACTTCACGCCATCGGAGCTGCGTCGCCGCATTCGGCTGTACGAGCACGCCGTCTCGCGCGCCGATCTCGTGATCACGGGCAGCCGGGCGACCCATGTCGACCTCCTCCACTTCCACCCCCAAGCCGCCGACAAGGCGTGGCTGTGGCGTTTTCCGGCCCCCGCCGATCTTCGGGTTCCGAGCGACACCGAGGTGATCCTGGCCAGGCGCCTGCTGCCCCGCGCAGCAGCCTCGCACACCATCATCTACCCGGCCCAGCTGTGGCCCCACAAGAACCACGCTACGTTGATCCGAGCGGTGGCACTACTGAGGAGCGAGCGGCGGTTGGAGGTATCGCTGGTCCTGACCGGCGCCGGACCCCAGCTTGGACCGCTACAAGACCTGTCGCGGCAACTGGGCGCGCAGGATGCGGTCCACTTCGTGGGCAACGTGCCCCGGGGCGTGCTCTTTGCCCTGCTGGCATCGACCGATCTCGTGGCCGTGCCATCTCTCTTCGAGCAAGCCTCGTATCCCCTTGTGGAAGCCGGCTGGTTCCAGAAGCCCATTCTGGCAGCCGATATCGTTTCGCTACGCGAGGAGCTGGCCGGCCACGAGCTGGCGCTTGTTCCCGGCGAGGATCCTCAGGCGTGGGCAGACGCCATAGAGCAAGCATTCGAAGACGACGCTCGCGCTGGCCAGCTGAGAGAGGCGGGCAGAGCCGTCCTGGCCCGACACGACCTCGCTATCCAAGCGGGCGAGTTCTGGCGGTACATGCTGCAGAAACTGAACGACACGCGCAGAGCCGGTCTGAGCTACCGCCGTTAGAGGCCGCCTGGACCCGGCGGTGGCCACGGCCCCGAGGGTGGCGTGTGGCGCAACCGATTCCGCCACCCGGAGTGGCTGGCATGCCGAACCGGAAAGACCTGCCTCACCGCTTGCTTTCGCCTTCATTTGGGAAGACCCCCTCACCGGCGGGTCGGCGACCCGGAGAATTCATCGCGGAGCAGGGAGCCGCCTATGGTCGCACGCGCCCTGTAAGCACTGCACACGGATCAGCCCAATGAACCTGCACGAGGAGAGAGGGCAATGGGGAGAATGGGGATCTGCGGCATGGCGGGCCGCGCGCTTCTGATTCTGGCCCTGGTCCTGCTTTGCATCGTCCCGGCGGCGGCGGCCGCCCCGGCGGCAGCGGGAATAGGCGGCGAACCCGACCTGAGCGGCAGGAGCGACAACCGGCCTCACCCGCTTGGCGATCAGCAGGCGGAGCTGAAGGCGAAGGCGCTCGAGGCCAAGCTCAGCGGCAAAGCGTACGGCAAGACGCACGAAGTGGCCCGCGGCCAGTTCGTCGAGCTTACCCGGGAGGGCGAGGACTCGATCTGGACCGTACTGGGCGAGTTCAGCGACTTCCCGCACAACAACGTCGCCCAGCCCGACCGCGCCTTCGACAACTCCACCATCTGGACGCCGGACTTCAGCCGCGACTACTACCTGGACCTGCTGTTCGCAGAAGGGTCCGGCGCCAATTCGATGCGCAACTTCTACATCGAACAGTCGTCGAATCGCTACACGGTCAACGGCGACGTGACCGACTGGATTCCCGTTCCGGGGACGGCCGCGTCCTACGACGACTCACCGGACGCCAATGTCTGGAACTTCCTGCAAGACAGCATCGACGGCTGGTACGCGTCTCGACTGGCGGCGGGCATGAGCGCCGCGGACATCGACGCCTACCTGAACCGGTTCGATACCTGGGACCGTTACGACTGGGACGGCGACGGCAACTTCAACGAGTCCGACGGCTACATCGACCACTTCCAGTCCGTCCACGCTGGTGAGGGCGAGGAGGCCGGCGGCGGGACCTTGGGCGCGGCGGCCATCTGGAGTCACCGCTGGTACGCCAACTTCGGAGGCATCGGCAGCGTGGGACCATCCCCCGACTACCTACTTGGCGGCCTGCGGATCGGCGGCAGCAGTTACTGGATCGGCGACTACACCATCGAGCCGGAGAACGGCGGGGTGGGCGTGTTCGCCCACGAGTTCGGCCACGATCTCGGTCTGCCCGACCTGTACGCCACGCAGGGAGGGGAGAACTCCACCGCCTTCTGGACCTTGATGTCTTCCGGCTCCTGGCTCAGCGACGGCACCCAGGACCTCGGCTCGAAGCCCGGGCACATGGGCGCCTGGGAGAAGTTCCAGCTCGGCTGGCTGAACTATGAGGTCGCCCGCGCCGGCCAGAGGTCCCAGCACAAGCTCGGCCCGGCCGAGACAACCACGAAGCAGGCGCAGGGACTGTTCGTGATCCTGCCGATGAAGGAAGTCACCACGAACATCGGCAGTCCCTACAGCGGCGACCACTTCTACTACAGCGGCTCCGGAGACAACCTCGACAACTTCATGTACAAGCAGTTCGATCTGGCCGCCGGATCGTCCCTGACCGCAATGGTCGACTACCAGATCGAGAACGATTGGGACTACGCCTACGTGGTGGTGTCCACCGACGGCGGCGCCACTTGGACAAGCGTGCAGACTACCGAATCGACCAGCACCAACCCCAACGGTCAGAACCTCGGCTACGGCATCACCGGCAGCTCCGGGGGTTGGGTCGCCCTGGCCGCCGACCTCTCGGCCTACACGGGTGACGTGCTCCTGGGCTTCCGCTACTGGACCGACGCCGCGGTGGTGGAGCGCGGGCTCATGATCGACGACATACTGATCACCGGGTACGCGCCCGATGGCGCCGAAGCCGACGCGGGCTGGACCTTCGCGGGCTTCCGGGTTTCAACCGGCACCGAGACCGGCCTGTTCAGCAACTACTACGTGGCTGAGTACCGCCAGTACCGGGGCTACGACGCGGGTTTGCGGAACGCCTACAACTTCGGCTTCCTGAACGATCAGGCGCGGCAGAACTGGGTCGAGCGGTTCCCCTACCAGGACGGCCTGCTCATCAGCTACTGGGATACCTCCCAGGCCGACAACAACACTCCGCAACATCCCGGCCGGGGCCTGCTCCTACCCATCGACGCCCACCCGGAGGTCATGATGCGCCCCGACGCCGGCGTGTGGCGCAACCGGGTGCAGGCCTTCGATTCCACCTTCGCACTGGATCCGACCGACGCGATCACGCTGCACTGGTGGGGCGAGCCGTCGTACTTCGCGAGCCAGAAGGCGGTCCCGGTCTTCGATGACCGAACGCAGTACTACCGGCCTGCGAATCCGTGGGGAGGCGTCATCAACCCCAACACCGGAACACAGGTCACAATCAGAAGCATCAGCACCCTCGGCAACTTCATGCAGGTCGAGGTTCGTCCGGCGAAGTAAAGACTCGAGCTTGGCGGACCGAACAACCGGCGTTCAAGCCACGGCCAGAGCCGAAGGGGCTCCCGGACACTTCCGGGAGCCCCTTGCCGGTCGCGAAAGACCCGAGAGGGCCGCTGTTCACCGAGGCTCGGCGCCGCTCATCCGCGTGCAGCTGGTTGGGGAGGGCAGACTGGCCGCGCCCGCCCTAGGCCAGCTCAGACCCCCGGCAGCAACTTCTTCAGCGACGTCCCCACCGAACCTCTGTCTTGTTCACTCAGCGCCCCGATAGACCTGAGGATGAAGCGGTGGTCGAGGGTGAAGAGCTTCATGCGCACCACCGAAGCAGCCTCGAGACCGGCCGACGGGAGATCGTCTATGGCCACATCGAGCGGCCACCGGGAGTTGCGGGCACTCGTGATCATGGCGAGGACGCTGTGCCCCACGAGCCCCCCCTGCTCCGCCGTGCTCGACAGGACGAGAGCGGGCCTGCGGCGAGCGCGCGGGCTGTCCGTGAAGGGGAAAGGCACGACCACCACGGACCACGGCTCATAGTCCACGATAGGCGTCCTCATCCTCGTGGGAGAGCCACTCCTCGAGGGTGCCCTCGAGAGACCGGGCGAACTCCAAATCGAGCGGGTCGGCCTTGCGCATCGTCACCTGGTCGCCTGTCACGAGAAAAGCAACGGAGTCGCCCTGCCGCAGCCCCAGCGCGGCCCGCACGGACGCCGGGATGGTAGCCTGGTACTTCTTGGTCAGTCGACTCATGGCTGTTACTTCCTTGGAGCGCACGTCGATCACCTGGCCCTGGCCATCCATTGGTAATACAGTAATACTATGCTACTGCATTACTCGCTATCAGACAAAGCCGCCCGGCATCGTGCTCGCTCAGTGTTCCTAGTGCGCTCTTGGAAGATAGACCACCCCGGGTGAAAGCCGGATGCATCCTTGGTTGGATTCTGGCCAGATCGCACGTATGGCAATTCCAGGATCTGGGCGCCGGGTATCACCCGCGACTGCTACCTGGATTTGCCTTTCGCCGCAGGCCCCGGAACTCCGCAGGCGGAGCCGGGTATCACCATTGGGGTGGAAATGGCGACGGCGCCCCCCGCCGGCCCCTACGCCGGCGGCCAGGGCTGGGACGGTGGCTGCGGCGGTGGCTGCGGCTGCCCCTGCTGCGACTGGGGCGGCCACCCCTCTGGATGCCCTTGTGGCTGCGGGCCCGGCCACGGCTGCCCGGGCGGAACCTCCCTGGGCCACGGCTGCGGCTGGTGCGGCTGACCCGGCCACTGTCCCGGCCGCGGCTGCAACCCGGGCGGCGCGACACGCGCCGCCCGGCGCGCCAGGACTCCTGCAATCAGCGCGAGCAAGGGGGGTCCAGCAAGGGGCCCGGCCACCGGCGCCAGGAACTGGACCCCATCGGGCTGAAGGGCCACCAGCGCCCCGGCGGCCCCGGCGGCGGCCAGCAGCCCGAGGACACCCGGCAGCACCAGGAACCACAGGGCTGTGCGCCGGCTCTTCGGTCCCACGAACACCCCGATCAAAGCCGGAAGCGCCACCAAAGCCAAGATGAGCGCGCCGCTCCCGAAGATCCCCAACGCCAGGAACACGGCGCCGGGCCCCCGGCCTCCGTCCCAGGTCTCTGGATCGCGCAGGACCTCGCGGACTAGAAACACCAGGTTGGCCGCTACCAGACCGGCCGCAACGGCGGCCACGAACGCCAGGAGTCGTCCGGTGATTCTCATGGCCGGCCTCCTACCGGCGGCCCAAGAGACCCTGGAGCCGGCTCCTCAGCGGGCCGGTCCCACAGCGGTCGGCCGACGCGAAGCAGCGCATCCAGAGGTCGCAGGAAGCCCTCCCGCAACGCGGACCGCACCGTGTCGTGGCGGGCGACCCAGCGAGCCAGACCGGGACCGTTGCGCTCGTACCACCCGATGAAAGCCCGGCCGGCCGGCCGCGGGCGCAGCACCCGTTCCCGGAAGGTCCGCAGCACGGCTATCTCCTGGGCCACCGGGGTGCCGTAGGCTATGGTAGCCACGAAGCAGTCGATCTCCTCGCCGGCCGTCTCCCCGCCCGATCCGCTGACCTTCCAGGGCGGAGCCTCCGGGTCGAAGGAGTTGGTCGACTCGATGATCACCCGCTCGTTCCCGGAGGTGCCGCCTTTGAGATACGGGTTCTCCTGGGCCTCCGCGGCGCTCAAAGCCTTCCCTAGCCAGCCGTCGACCACCCAGGCGTCGCCGCCCCAGGTGGTCGGATCGTTGGGATCGGCCCCGTCGGCCATGCCCCAGACGGCGATCTCGTGCCCGGGAGCGGTCAGGATGCGGACGTTGCCCGCCACGCCGGCGTGTTTGAGGATGTAGTAGGCGGTGTTGGCCTGCTCGCTGCACTGGCTCAGGCGGTTTTCCCAGGCCCATTCGGCTGTGTGCCGGTAGTCGAAGTCGTTGCGGTCGCGCCACTCCCCGAAAGCCTTGTCCGCGGCGCTCTCTCCGAAGACGCTCAGCCAGTTCCCGGGGATGCTCATGCGCTCGAAGCTGTTCACGTTGACCATGCGCCGGTCGAGCACCCCGGTGAGCCAGGCGGCGATCTCGTCCCGGGGAGTTCCGGCTTGGTCCAGTGTGCGGACAACTCGCACGGCTTCGTCGAGGGTGTCGGGGTCGGTGGCAGGAAGGTCGGCAGCCCAGGCATTCACGGGGAGCACAATGAGCATCAGGCAGACACTCAGGAGTACAGCGGCCCGGAGATACCCGCCGCGCCTATCTCGCCCGCGGTCGTGCGACACGACTAGCCCCCCTTTCGCGACGCTGCCTGTGAGTCCGGCCGGCTGAGCACAGCGCGACTCGAGTCCAAGCATGGAGTCCAAGCATACCCGACTTCACTGGACTCAGGGAAATCATCGGCATCACCGGGCCGAAGCTGAAGGCAACGATATGACCGTCTCTCGGGCAGCGCGAACGCCACTCGTCCGCAGCCCGTCGCTCAGATTCTCGGCTCGAGCCTGACGATAGGCGTCGACGGCGGCCATAAGGATTCAGGGCTCGCCTGCCGAATAGAGTAATTACGGCTCAAGGTGCCGGAACCTCGCGTCGTCGGATCTGAGTGTTTCGTTTGACAGATGAAGTTCGTCTGCCCTAGTATCGATACCGCGAACTGACCCCGGGAGAGCGTGAACACCTTCACCTACTCCGAGCCACTCACCGGCACGGCCCAGAACCAGGGCCGGTTCCGGCCACGCCGCATGCTCGCCGCCCTGGATGCCGCCGCCGCCGGGACGGCCCTGCTGGCGGCCGTCATGGGACTCTCCTTGCGGGGAGTGACCGACCCAGCGGCGCAGCTCTCCCACATGACCACGCTCGGGCTCACGTACGTGACCCTCGCCCTTCTCCTCTTCCACAACGGACAGTACTCGGTAGGCCGGCGCCTGTCGCGCCTGGACGACACGCTCATCCTGCTCCGCAGCCTGGCGCTCGCGTATCTGGTGATCGAGGGGGCGTCCTTCGCCACCAAGGGCTTCTTCACGGGCTTCACCGGTCACTCCCGGCTGATCGTTTTCGGCGACCTCTTGCTGGCTCTCATCCTCATGGGGGCCGCCCGCTGGGCCCTGCGCGCCTATCAGGTGAGGCTCTACGTGAGCGGCGCGTCGCTGAGCCGGGTCATCATGGCCGGCTCCGGCCGGGCCGCGGCCGACTTCGCCCGCTTCCTCGAGCGCCGTCCGTGGTTGGGCGTGCGTTGCGCCGGCGGCCTCAGCGTGGCGGGCGAAGGGGGCCGGGCGCCTGCCGCCCGGGCGGTCCCCTGGTCCCGCTCATCGGGAACCTGGCCGAAGCTCGTACTGTCCTGGCGGCCTACGGTGCGAGCGAGGTGATCGTGGCCCTCGACCCCCACGAGCACCATCACCTGCCACGTATCGCCAGCGAGCTTTCGGGGGCTGGCGTACCCTTCCGAGTGGTCCCCTCCCTCTTCGAATACGGCTTTAAGTCGGCCACCCTGGCCGGCTTCCAGGAGATGCCCATGGTCGACCTGGGGGTGGACCCCATGGACCGAGTGCAGCGCACCCTGAAACGGGCCCTCGACGTGGCCACCGCCGCTCTGGCTCTGTCCCTGACCGCCCCGGCGCTGCTGGCGGTGGCCGCCGCCGTCAAGCTTACCTCCCCCGGGCCGGTCTTCTTCCGCCAGGAGCGGGTGGGCCACAGAGGGCGCCATTTCCAGATGCTCAAGTTTCGCACCATGGTGCAGGACGCCGAGACCAGACTCGCGGAGCTGCAGACCCGCAACGAGGCCGAAGGGGCGCTCTTCAAGATCAGGGCCGATCCCCGGCTCACCCGGGTGGGCGCCTTCCTGCGCGCCTGGAGTCTGGACGAGTTCCCGCAGTTCTGGAACGTACTCCGGGGCGACATGAGCGTGGTCGGGCCCCGGCCGCCCCTGCCCCGAGAGGTGGAGACCTACAAGACCCAGCACCACTGCCGGCTCAAGGCCACCCCCGGTATCACCGGCCTCTGGCAGGTCTCGGGCCGCAGCGACCTCAGCTTCGACGAGATGGTCAAGCTTGACCGCTACTACATCGAGAACTGGTCGGTGGGACTCGACCTGCGGATCCTCCTCAAGACGGCCTATGTGGTGCTGGCCCGCAAGGGCGCGTATTAGATACTATGCGCCCATGAACCCCCTCCTTCACAGCGGGCTTGTCAAGATCGCGCGCGCGTACCGCGTGGATCTCATCTACGCCTTCGGCAGCCGGGCGGAGGAGGTCGCGTCCCTCCTATCCGGACTCCCGACTCACCCGGAGCATCCCCACTCGGACGCCGACATCGGCGTTCAGCCGGAGCGGGAACACCGCCTCACCGCACGCGAGCGCGTCCGCCTCACGCTGGACTTGGAAAGAGAGCTGGGGATCGGGCCCGTGGACCTGGTGATCCTCCCTGAAGCAAACGCGTTCCTGGCGGCGGAGGTGGTAAGGGGCGAACTGCTCCACGCGCGGGACCTCGACGAAGAGGCCGAGACCCAGCTCTACTACCTGCGCCGGGCCGGCGATCTAGCCCCCTTCTTCCGCGAGCAATGGCTCGACACCGTAGGGAGCGAGCTGTGACCCCCTCCCAGATGCGGGCTGCAACGATTCTCGAGAAAAGCGGGCAGGTGCGTACGATGCTGCAGGGCATCACAGACCTACCCTTGGCGAGCCTGCAGGACTTCGTGTCCGACCCGCGCAACCCCGCGGCGGCGGAGTCCTACTTGAGGCGGGCACTCGAAGCCCTTCTCGATCTCGGCCGCCACATGTTGGCCAAGAGCTTCGGCCGCGGCCCGGCGGAGTATAAGGAAGTCGCCGCGGCCCTGGCCCGCGCCGGGGTGCTCGACGAGGCCCAAGGTGCGCTGCTGATGGAGCTCGCCGGCTATCGGAACCGTCTGGTCCACTTCTACGACGAGATCTCCGACCGGGAGCTGTACGAGATCTGCTCGGACCAGCTCGGAGACGTCCGCTCCCTCCTTGAGGCCCTGCTGGACTGGGTGCGCCGGCACCCGGAGAGGGTCGACGGCGCCTTGTAGAGCCCCCGGGCGTGGCCCTCAGAAGTCCAGCGGCGCCACGGGCCGGGAGGCCGCGAGCTCCGAAGCGCAGGCGCCGCCAACTTCCCGAAGGGTCCGCTTCCCGGCGGACGCCGGGCGGTTTGGTGGAAGAAGGTGCGGCTCGCGCTGTGCGGCGCGGCGGCGCCGAAGGCGGACTTCACCTGCCGGCGGCCCCGAGAGCTCGTTTCAAGACGAGCTCTACGCCGTGGGCACACGCACCACCTCGGCGGACGTGTTGCCTTTGCCATCCACGTAGAAGATGTCCACCGTCTTGGCCGCGGTGTTGAAGTGGATCACCAGCGAGCCCACCAGGTAGCGCCGGCTGATTTCGTACGGCTGAGAGTCGAACACCTCATACCGGCACTCGGCGTTGTCCGATATGTAGACCGCGGGGAGGGCGGTGAGGGGATCTGTGGGCAGGGAACGGCTGTTGAGTATGGCGTACGCCCGTTCGCCGTCGGCGTAGGCATTGGAGTAACCCCCCTTGCTCCCGCTGGCCCGGAGGATCGTCTCCAGATGGGTGCTCAGGTAGCGCTCGGAGCTCCCTCGCCCGCCGGCTGGTAGCTGGAATCGTAACCCGCCAGCATCTCCTGCTGAACCAGCGAAGCCAGACTGCGCATGTTCATGTCCAGAACCGAGTCGTGGGCTTTCGCGCGAAGAGTCGGAACCCCCAAGGCGACGACCGCCGATACGATCACGACTATGACGAGCAGCTCAAGCGCGCTAAAGCCGCCTTCCCGGAAGGAATCGGGGCCACGGGC
The DNA here is from genome assembly GCA_027493445.1 of Thermoleophilia bacterium. Lineage (GTDB taxonomy): Bacteria > Actinomycetota > Thermoleophilia > RBG-16-64-13 > RBG-16-64-13 > JAMDDA01. Next base: position 1,820,115 of record JAOSKU010000001.1, read on the forward strand.
TGAGGGACCGCCGGCCATGCTACTCGAAGACCTCCAGCCGGTTCTTGCCATGGGCCTTGGCTGAACGCAGGGCCTGGTCGGCGTGGTGCAACACATCGTCGGCCCCGAGGTGATCGCCGCCGGCCACCACAAGCCCCGCACTGCTGGTCGCTCTGACCTCTTCGGAGTCGAGGATGAAGGCCTGCTCGAACAGGCCGATGATGCGCCGGCCGACGAGGCTCGCCTGGTGACCACCGGCGGCATCGGCGATGAGAACCCCGAACTCGTCGTCGCCAAGACGAGCGGCGGTGCCCGCCGGCGGCACCACACTCTCGAGCCGCCGGGCTACCTGCGCGAGCAGTTCGTCTCCGGCTGCGGGACCCAGGCTGTGGTTTATCAGCTGGAAATCATCCACATCGAGGAGAATGACCGCAGTTCTGGCGCCCTCCCGCCGAGCGGCCTCCAAGGCTTGCTCCACCCGATCCCTGAACAGAGCCCGATTGGCCAGGCCGGTGAGGGAGTCGTGGGTGGCTCCGATGGCCCGCAGGCGACCGTTCTCGTGGAGAACCACAATCTGTCTCACGACCACCGCCAGAACCAGGGCAGCGGTTCCGAGAATGATGAACCCCGTTTCAGTCCCCAGCGAAGAGCGGGTGGCGTAGATCAGCAGCGCCAGCCCGACCGTGATGGAGCCCAAGGGCAGCAGGCCCCCGGCCACGTGGCAGGTTCCTTGGGGGACTCGTGATTCCCTCTGCCGGATCGAGCGAACTCGGCGTAGCTCGCCCAGGCGAACACGACCCACGACACCATGTAGCCAGCGTCGGACACCCCTCCCGCCTGGGGCATGTCCTGTATGCTCTGGTATCCGTAGACCACGTCCGCGGCAAGGCCGACGAGAAGGCCGGCACTGAGCAGCACGTGACTCGCGTGGATGCGCTGCCCTCCGCTCCGCAGCACGAGGTAGATGACTCCCGCCAGGAGCAGCACGTCGCCCACCGGGTAGCCAACGGCGAGGGAGTACGCGAGCAGGCTGTCTTCCCCAGCGTGCAGGGTGGGAAGGAGGAAGAAGTACGAGACCACCATCCCCCGCCCAGGAAGACGGTGAGGCTGTCCAACCAGAAGGCCGCCTGATGCGAGCGATCCCGAAACGCGCTGGGGAAAGCCAGCAGGCCGCCCAGCATCAGAGGGTAGTACGCGAGGTAGCCCACGTCGGCCAAGGAGGGGAAAGGCGTCTTACCGAGCAGGTTCTGATACACGAAGAAGAGCGAGTCGCCCGCGAAGAAGCTCCCGAAGCCCATCGCCAGCAGGCGCCAGGCCCATCTGGATCTTCGTTCGGTCTGAATTCCCGACGCAATCCACGCCAGCAGGGTGGTGGCCAGTCCTACAGGGAGCATGCCCAGGTTGGCAATGAACGATCGGTCGGCCGCGTCCCCCCAGTTGACAATGACGCCAACCAGGTAGGCGACGCACAGGCCGGAGGCGGCCAGTATCGTGAACATCCAGGGGCGGGCGAGCTGCGCTTTCGCTGCGCGTGCCCGACCAGAACACCAGCCTTCGATGCTGGCAACCACTCCCACGGGGCCTCACCTCCGGGCGCCAGATCTGCGTCCAGCGCGTTCCGGGTCGCCTTTGAGGGGCAATGTTGATCCTCGCGCCCCTCCTTATCGGCCAAAACGCCCGTGAAGCTTAGGAAGAGCGCCGTAGCTATGGGGACGGGAGCGCAGGACGAGGCTCCGCAGAGGTCCCGCAGACGCTGCGGCCGGAGCTCCTCACCTGGCGGCGGAGAATACCGGCGGCCGTGGCGCGGTCGGCGGCCGGCGCATGAAAGAGGATGACTTCAGAAGGCCGGCGGCGGGCGGGGAGCTACGAGAGCGGCACCAGGGCCAGGTCGGTTTGAACCAAGTCCCGTCCCAGGCAGAGCAAGGGCTGGCCGGCCAGTTTGGCCACGGCGTAGCTCATGCAGTCCCCGTAGCTCAAGGCCGCAGAATGTCTGCCTTTGCCGAAGCGCAGGAACGCCTCCGTCGCTTCATCCCAATGGGCGGCCGCGAAGGGCACCACTGCGATCTCATATTCCTGAAGGAATCGAGCAAGCTTGGGGCGCGCGTCGCGATCGAGGCGGGCCGACAAGACAAGCGTGGCCTCGGTCAACGTGGGCGCCCCCACAGCCAAGGGCTCATCGCCCTCCAGCCTGTCCACCACGGCTTGGAAGCCCGGCTCGCGCAGGACAACGGCCACTAGGGCCGAGGTGTCGACGATCATACGCCGTCGGAGCCGTAGCCCAGGATCTCGTCGTCGAGTGCGTCGTCATGCGGCTTGTCCAGCAGCTCAGCGGGGATATCCGCCCAGATCTCCCGCTCGAGGAAACGCCGCCGCTGGGCCGTGCGCGCAGCGCGAGACACGCGCAGTGTGAGTCGATCTCGTTTCTCCTCCAGCGCTTGCCGGACCGCTTGGGTCTTGTTCTGACCGCTCAGCCGTGCGACCTCTTCAGCCAAGCGCTCGACGTCCGGGTTCTTGATCGTCAACGCCATGATCCCTCCGCTGTGCGCGCCTACCACCTGATGCCCATGATACCAGAATACTGAACCAATACACCAAGCAGTAACCTTGTCGCTCCTCTCTGGAGGGGAGCGGCCATGAATGCTGCTACCACCCAGCTCTCCGTGCGCACGCCGGGATAGCCGGCGAAGTCTGCCTGGTCATTGGTGACGAGCACTACGTCGAGGGCCACAGCATGAGCCCGCGATCAGCATGTCAAGCGCGTCCCTCTTCCTGTTGCGGCTTGCCACGCGCATGGGGCCATGTGCCACCGCGGCCGCCGAATCGAAGGCGGCGGGGACGATATCTTCGAGCAGAAGCCGCTGAGAATCGGGCGAACGACGGGAGCACGCGATCCAGCCTCCGCCGCGCCGGGCGTATTCGTATCTCATCGCCGACGCGCTCAATCTCCACATCGAGGTCGTTCCGCTCATAGGCGAGTTCCGCAGGAATGCGCACCGCTTGGGAGTTGAGGGCGCTGATGTGAGCCTATGTTGTAGCGACGGACGACTTGTATGGCAGCGCTTCCATCTGGAGCAGCCCGGTCAAGGCGTCGAATTCGGGGTCCTTGTGGATCAGCACCGCATCTCCCCGGAGGGCGAACGCCGCGATGATGGCATCAGCCAGGGAGATACGATGTTCAGCTTTAAGCCGGGCGGCGGTCAGCACAATCGATTCGTCCATGCCCCACAGGATCTTGACGTTCAGTTGCTTGATCAAAGCGTAGCGGCGGTCCGCCTCCGCCATACCTTCTTCGTGCAGAGTAATGTAGTGCATTTCCAGGAGAACCGGCCAAGGCACGAGCGTCGTTGCCTGCTTCAACACGTATTCGACCCGGTCTGCACCTGCTTCGTCCTCGATAAGGGCCAAGAGCGCCGATGTGTCAACCAGATAGGGGTTGGATCCGGTTTCGACAGTTGCGGCCATTTCGTTTCGCTCAGAGGTGCGTTTCACGATCGCGGTCGTCTTGCCGTTCCGCCAGAAGGCGCTCAGTCAGTTTCTTTCCTCGACTGCGCCCTCGCAGGGCCTTCAGCGGATCGTCCGACACGGGGACGACCCTGATCGTTTCCCCGTCGTCCAGCCACACCAGATGCACTCCGCTATCAATGTGGTATCGCTTGCGAATAGCGGCCGGAACGACGGTCTGCCCGCGTCTTGTTACAGCTGTCTGCATGGTTGACCTCCTCTTAGCATACTTTACAAGTCGCTTGTCGAGAACGCAAGTCTCGCTTCCCACAGACAAGGAGCCCCTCAGCGCTCGCCTTCACGCTCCACCAGCTCGGCGAGCCCTGGCAGAGCCCGGATGCTCATAAACGCTGACATTTCTCTTCTTCCTGAGCCTCTGCAGCCGTCTGACCACCGTCTGCTCCTCGGGCAGAGCGTCTTCCATGAACCGGGAAGTATTGACCGCGATTCGCTCGATGGCCCGCATACGGAGCATGCCAATCGGCAGGATCGAAGATGGAGTAGTTCACCTCTCGGCCCAGGGCATTCTCGGCCGAGGAGACGGCCTCGTGTAGCTTGTCCTGGTCGATGTCCCCGATGACCATGAGGTCGATGTCGGAGCGGGTGTCTTCGAGGTCCTTGGCTACCGAACCGTAGATGAAGACAGTCCGGATGGGGCCGATGTCCTCCGCGCGCCGTTTCCGTGACACGCCCTATGATGACTATAACAATAGCCATCTTTGAAGGAGACGATCGTGGGTCGCGAGTAACTGACAGATACCCCCGTGGTCCTACTCCATGGAGCCCGGCAAACAGGCAAGAGCACCTTGGCACAGATGGTGGCCAGAGAGCAGCCGGGGGCACGTTACCTCACGCTGGATGACCCTGTCACCCTCTCGGCCGCTCGGGCCGATCCTGCCGGTTTCCTGGCCGGCCTTCGCCAGCTCGCCATCATCGATGAAGTGCAGCGCGCGCCGGAACTCTTCCTGGCCCTGAAGGCGGGAGTTGCGGGGGCGGTTGGCCGCCCGTTGGGCGAGCGCTGGTGGCGTTGGAGCAGGAAGTCGCGGATCCGCCGCATCTCCCCCATGTTGAGCTCCCACATCCCATCGTTGGAGAAGGGGTGGGCGGAGAGTGAGAGGAACTTGGCGCCCTTCCGGTGACGCTCGATGATCTTCTGGATGGCACCCGGCACCTGGTCGGCTTTCGTCAAGGCCTGGGGGTCATGGCCCTTCCTGGCTATACGTCCGTTGTCTGACACGGCCACCAAGACTTCGGTGGGACAGGAGCTGAACTCGCGCCGCACGAGACCAGCCAACCCCCTGTCCCGCAGCCTCTCGGCATGTCGCTGGAGCACGGCCCGGAGGAATTCACGCTGGCGCTCCGCCTGGAGGATCGGCGAGGGCATCCCCTGCGAGCGACGTCCGAACCGGCGCGGGCACTCCCCGTGCTCATTCACCTCGATCTCCCCGCAGACGCTCTTGCTCTCGACGATCACCAAGCCCCAGCGGTGCAAGACCAGGTGATCGATCTGACACACGTCCCCGCCTTCCGCCAGACGAAGATCATTGAAGACGAAGATGTCCTCGGGCGCCCGGAAGGCCCGGTCGAGGTAATGCTGTATTTGCCGCTCAGCCCGCAGGCCCGCCGCCAGCCAGCAGTCTGAAGCAGTCTTCTTGGCAACCTCTTTGATGACCATGTTGGGGTTCTCGGCAGAAGCAGGCCATCAGTTGAGGGCCAGGTTTGTAGCCGATGATCGACGCCTTCGTAGACCTCTGGCGGCAGCCCTCTCAGGCGAACAGGCGAGCTACCGTGGCCATAGGGAGAAAAAGAGTCCGCTCACGGGAGGCAAGCCGGCAGAAACCGTGGGCCACGTAGAAGCCAGCCGATTCCTCATCCTTGGCCTCTGTGACGATTGCGAATGAGGCCACCTCTTGCGAGGCAGCGTGACTTCGGCGAAGAGCGTCGACCAGCAGGAGCTGGCCAAAACCCTGACCCTGCAGCCTCCTGTCCACACCCAACCGACCGAGCAGAGTCGCCGGCACAAGCGGATACCTGGGTAGCCGCTCGACCATCCCCTGGGGTAGGTCCACCAGGCGAACGGCGAGCTGAGAGAGCGTGTAGAAACCGCAGACCGTGCTCGCTTCATCGACTAGAACGTATGGGACGGCTACCCGCCGCCCGGCATCCTGGCCCGCGCGGCGTTGCAGGTACTCATCGAGAACCTTCACCCCACATTGAAACTGGTCACGATCATGGGACGAATCAAGAACCTCGATGCGATACCCATCCCGATCGTGCACTGGGGGCACCTACCGCCCCAGTCGCTCCCGGTGCCGCTCAAGAGCATTCACGAGTCTTTCGCCGGGCTGGGGCGGATCGAGGAGGGCGTTCATAAAAGCGCGGCTGTCGAGCGCTGAGAGGGCGATCGTCTGGTGGAGCTGTACAACTTGGGCGGCCGCGATCTCGAGACTGACGGTAGCGAAGTCGATCAACGACGCGCCCTGCAGGGCGGCCGCTCTTTCGAGCAACTCCTTCTGTTCGGGCCTCAGGCGTATCTCGAGGCGCGCGGTCTTCTGCCCGCTGGGCATAGAAGGCTGTGCACCCATGGCGTCGGCCAACGACATGTTCTCCGGTTCCTCCATATCTGTAACTGTACGGCACATTGCCGTACGTTACCAGCGTTACCGGCGAGTAGCTTAAGGCCACCAGTGTACACATAGCGGACCCCTCGCACTCTCCGACTTTCGATGGAGCTTGGCAGGCCGGGCAGGAAATGCCCGGGTCTTCCCTCGTCCGGCGATGGTCAGATCGCAGCCGTGGCCCATAGCAACGATCTCATGACGCCATGATGCCTCCGCCCCGCGCGCGCACTACGATCTCCACGATAGTCGATCGGTGAAGGGCGACTCAGAACCCAGTCTCCGGTGAACCCGCGCCGGTTCAGTACCGAGCTTGGGCGCACGCACCGATCATGGTCCTGACGTTGTCGAGGGGCGTCTCCACGCCGATGTCGCACCCGGCGGCGAGAGCGAAGCCTCCACCGGACCAGCCCTTTTCTATGCACAGTTTCGCTTCCCGCTGCACCTTATCGCTGGTACCCAGGAGGAGTGTGTCGGAGGGATCCACGTTGCCCATCAGGCACACGGCATCTCCCAAGGCCTCCTTAGCCACGTCCACACCCACGGCTGTGTCAAAGCTGAAAGCAGAGGGGGAGAGTTGCTTGATCAGGGGGAGGATCCTCGTGGTGTCTCCGCAGACGTGCAGTATTGGCTTCGGCCCCATGGCCTTGACCGTCTCGATCACGTGCCCGGCATAGGGGGCCGCGAACTCCGCGTAGTGTTGCGGGGAGATGAGGTCACCGGAGGCGGAAGGGTCGCACACGAAGAGCCCGTGGACTCCGAGCGACGCATACAGCTTCGCCGCGTCGATGACCACTTCCGCCGCGAACTCCAAGAGCTCCCGTGCGGTATCCGGCTTGCGGATGAGATCTTTCATCAAGTAGTCGACTTTTCTCAGATAGCTGGCCAGGGTGAAGGGTAGCGGTATCGTGGCGTAGCAGAAGAAGTCTTTGCTCAGCTGCTCCAAGAGCACCTCGGCCGTGCGTACGCTGGCTTCCACGCGATCATCTGCCGTAAGGTCCAGTGAGCGGAGTCTGGCTACATCGGCCGACGATTCGAGGACGTGCTTCACCACCAGCGGACTGCCACTATCGAGAATCTTGGACGTGCACCCAAGCAGATCGATGTTGGCCACCCAGTCCCAGACGACCTCGAGGGCATCGAAGGGGCACACCTCTTGCGCCGCGATTGCGGCCTGGGCCGCTGCGACGGGATCCGCCAGGGACTTCGGAACCGTTACCCCGAATGCGTCTAGGGCCCAGTACCCCTGAAACGGGGGCGCCACCGGCACCTGGTCTGGAAGTGAGCCTTCAAGGACCGCAGAGAATCTCTCTTTTCCGTTCACGTTCTTCCCTCTCGCGTGATGTGAAGGGTGGGCACAGCGATGCTCCCTCAGTCTCGCGCGAGGAGCTCGCGACACTCCTGGGTCAGGGCCGGAACAATCCTGAAGAGGTCCCCAACAATACCGTAGTCGGCCCGCGTGAAGATGTACGCGTCGGGGTCCTTGTTGATGGCTACGATGCAGTGCGACGAGGACATGCCGGCGAAGTGTTGGACCGCCCCTGAGATCCCGCATGCGATGTAGAGCTTTGGAGACACCTGCTTGCCCGTCTGGCCCACCTGGTGATCTTCGCTGATCCACCCTGAGTCGACGGCCGTTCTTGAGGCCCCCACCGCCCCCCAGGACATCGGCGAGCTCGCGCACGACCGAGAAGCCCTCGGGTCCCCCCACTCCTCGGCCGCCCGAGACGATGATGTCGGCTTCCTGCAGGCTTACATGCCCCGCCGGCTCGCGCACGATCTCCCGCACTACCGCAGTCAGAGTGCCGGGCGGCAGGTTGGATTCTACCCTCTGGTATGGCACTTCCGAGACTGGAACTGGAACCATACCCAATGCGTTGGGTCGAAAGGTCGCGAAGACAGGGCCGGCGGTCCCACCGGACACTCGGGCATTCAGCTTGCTGCCGTAGAGGGGCCGCTTGAAGCTGAACTCGCCATCGGTGAACGCAAAGCCGGTGCAGTCGCTGGCAAGTGTCGCCCCCGTTCGCTCCGCCACGCGCGGCGCGAGGTCGCGCGCCTGTGGCGTGTTTCCGAAGAGTACCGCGCGAGGTTGCCGCTCCTTTACACAAGCCGCCAGGGCGGCGACGAAACCCTGGCTGGAGTAGCTCTCCAACTCGGGAGCGTCAAGATGAAGCAGAAGATCAGCGCCGAACTGGGCCAGACGCTCGGCGGGACTCTCCGGAAGGGGGCCTGCCGCCACGGCGACAAGCGGCTCACCCAAGGAGTCGGCCACACCACGAAACTGAGAAAGGAGTTCTCCAGTCACCTTGCGGAACTCGCCGTCCTTGGTCTCTGCGAACACGAACACTCCAGGCATCTGCGAGTCCTCCCTAGATGACTTTGGCTTCGTCTCGGAGGAGGTGGGCCAGACTACGGGCCGCCTCCGCGGGATCACCATCAATCATGCGACCGGCCGCCCGCGCCGGAGGAGGCTCCAGCGTGAGAATGCGGCTCTGCCGGCTCGCAGCGGCCGACTGATCGAGGCCAAGCTCCGCGGGGGAAAAGAGAGCGATCTCCACGCGCCTGGCCTTCATCACGGCCGGGATCGCCGGGTACCGGGGGGCGTTGAGGCCTTTTTGCGCGGTCACCAGCGCGGGCAAGGGCAGTTCACGCACTTCAACTCCGCCTTCAATCTCGCACCGAGCAATGAGCTTGCCGTCCTCCACGTCCAGCTTGGTGACCGCGTTTCCGTGCGGAATGCCCAGCTTCTCCGCAAGCCGCAGGCCTACCTGGGCGGCGGCATCGTCGATCGCCACCCGTCCGCACAGTATGAGGTCGAAGCCGAGACGCCGCGCGACCGCGCAAAGCACTTCTGCTGTGACGCCGGAATCGGCCTCGGCGAGTGAATCGTCCCAGACGCGGACAGCGGCGTCGGCACCCATGGCAAGACCCCGGCGAAGCACTTCCTCGGTCCGCTCCGGCCCCATGGTCACCAGGGTGACAGTCGTTCCGGCTTCGCCTCTTTCTCGGATCTGGATGGCCTCCTCGACAGCGAACTCGTCGTAGGGGTTCATGATGAAGGTGATACCTGTCTCCTCGATCGAACGGCCGTCCGGAGAGACCTTCACCTGCGCCTCGGTATCCGGCACTTGTTTCGTACATACGACGATCCGCATCGCTTCCTCCTCGAGTGACCCGACAGTCAGTGGGATCCCGGAGTAACCCGGGATCCCACGCCGTGTATCCGTTCGCGCCTGGTAGAGGCCCCTCAGCGTGCGAAGCTACCGAGAGGGCGTCGGCTCCCATTTCGGACCGGCCCACTCGTAGTCGTAGTAGTCCAACACCACGTCCATCTGCGTACGATAGCGACCACCAAGCCAGAGCTCGGCCTGCTTGACATCCCGGTAGTACTTCTCGAGGTGGTACTCGTGCGCGGTGCCGTACGAGCCCATCAGATCCATCGCGGTCTCGATGATGCGCCGCGCGGCCATCAGGCAGGCTTGGTCTACCGAGGCCGCCCGAGAGTACATGAACTTGCCCCAAAGAGGTCCGTATTTCTCTGGATGATCCGCCATGTAGCAGCCCTGCATGTACGAGGCTCGGGAGTAGTCCCACATGTGAATGAGCCCGCCAATGGTATGCACGAACACCGAGTGCTCACGCATGGGCTTGCCGGCGACGATGCGGTCCTTGGAGAAATCGAGGAGGATCTCGAGGACGGTCTGGCAGGCACCATTGACGTACGCGGGCGTGGTGAGCTTGTCCTCAACCGCCAACTCCTTAAAGAGGTCGACGTCCTTCATGTCGGTGCCCCAGGTGGCCGCGTATTCGACCGGCACCCGCACGTCGTCGTAGAAGACCTCTGTGTTGGTGTCGGTGCAGCACATCCCCATGGTGGGAATCGGTTTCCCGAACGAGAGGCCCTTGGCGTCGGCGGGGACGTAGATGAGCTTGATGCCGTCGTCGCCCAGATTGGGATCGGTGGTAGTGAGCGTCATGTAGCCGATGTCGGCCACGCTTGCCCCGCTGGGCCATATCTTGGCTCCGTTAATGACCCACTCGTCGCCTTCGCGCCGAGCAATGGTGCGGAGGGTCCGTCCGTGCTGGGTGGTGTCATCGATGTTGGTGCCGCCGGCAGGCTCGGTAAGTGACGTACAGGCCCGATGATGCTTGCCGTCGAGGAGGGGAGGGCCGAAGATGTCGATCAGATCCGTGCGTCCGGCATACAACATCGGCGAGTAGAACCAGTACAGAAGGCTGACGTCCAGCGCGATACCGCAGTCCGCGCGGCCGAGTTCCTCGATGAGCATGGCGTATGTGACCATGCTCTTCATGACACCGCCAAGTCCGCCCTTCTCTTCCGGAAGGATCGCGCGGGGCCATCCCGAGTCGTAGATGGCCTGCATGGCCGTGGCTATGGCCACATCGGCGACCGCCTGATCGTGGGTCCAGCCGCCGTCAAGGTCGCGGCGCAGCGGCATGATGACCTCGTCGACCAGGTTGTGCATGTTCTCAACAACCGCGTAGACTTCTTCGCGCGGCTCAGGGAGGAAACACTCACAGAACTTCTTTCGTACGTCGAAATTCGGATGGTAGTAGCTCACATCTCACACTCCTGCTGGCGGTTGATGGCAGCCCCTCGCAGCCGCCCATGTCGCTGACCCTATTCGGCCCCTTCTACTACTCCTTGCTGCGCGCGAACCGCGTAGTTCTCCGGATTCCTTCTCGCTTCGAAGATCATCACCAGCCAAATGACTGCGCCAATCGCAACATAAGCGGCGAACACCTTCCACATCAGAGTGTCAAGATACTTGGCACTGAAATAGAGAATGGCCAGTGACGCGAGGACCGCCAACGCACCCAGGAGATTGCCCACGGGCAGCTTCCACGGCCGGGCCCATTGTGGATACTTCCGTCGTAGCTGTAGAAACGCAAGGCTCGATCCCGTGTAGGCCACTCCAAGTCCCGTTGCCATCAAGGCCAACAAAGCCGCCAGCCAGTTGGTTCCGGACGCGACTATGAAGAAGATGCATATCGCGAGGATAACCACGCTGGCGTTGCCGGGAGTACTGTTCTTGTTCAATCTGTCGAACCACGCGGGCAGGATTCGTGCTTTGCCCATGCTATAGAGAATCCTTGCGCTCGCGAGCCAGAAACCGGTCAGTGTAGTAATGATGGTCAGTAGAGCCACCCCTGCCACCATGTACTGGAACCAACGTCCAAAGAGGTGCCCCCGATGGTTGCGTCGACCATCTCCGTGTTTTGCAGTTCGCTCCAGGGGAGCATGCCGGAATCGACGAGTGGTAGTATCGAATAGAACACGATGCAAAAAGCAAGACTCCCCAAGATTATCTTCCAGAATGACCTCGCTGGATAGTTACATTCTTGTACGAACTGAGGGACTAGTTCAAAACCAAAATACATAGTGATCATTAACGCCGCGCCCGTGAAAAAACCGCCTGCTCCTGTAGCGAAAAATGGACTCCAGTTTGTGGTCGTGAATGTATCGTTCGTCGTAAACATCAGGATGACAACAACTGCCACGAGAAGCATTACTACGGTCATGCCAAACTGAGCCGTAGCGCTGACAATTATCGAACGGGAGGCCAATAGGAAGATCAGGATGGCCACGATGATGCCGATAACGACCAGTTGCAGCTGCGTCATGTCTGGCCACCAGAGGTACTGTACGAGCTGAATAGCAGCCATGATCAGGAAACCAAGGACTGATAAATAGGCCAGCAGCAAACCCCAGGTCGACCAGAAGGCCGCATGTTTTCCGAAGGCGGAATTGACGTAGACAAACGGCCCACCCGTGAAGGGCAACATGGCCGTCATCTCTCCATAAACCAGAGCGATTGGCACACACATGATCCCCACGAGAGTGAACGCGAGGCCGATCGATGGGCCGCTCAGCTGGATCCACCACTGCATCATCACGACCCAAGGCCCTATCATCGCCCCGATGGCCATGGCCAAGAGGTACCACGGGTTGAAGCTCTTACATGTCTTCAGATCCTCCACTTGCTCCTCCTAAGATGCTGTCGCTGCACGCTCGCGGCGAGGTGGGGGCTCAACTTGAGGAGATCACATCGCTCCAGAAGCGCGGGCTGGACCCTCGTCGCCCTACTCGTCAAGGGCCGCCCTGACGCTCCCGCTGCCGGTGCTCGATCGAAAACCCCCTTTCCCCCTGAGACTCGAGCCTGCCCCTGGCGTTATCCGGTGACCGCCCCCTGCGAGACACCGCGGAGCCTGCATCAAACTCTCACACCAAGTGCGCCACGCGATAGGGGGCAGAAGGGGATGCGGACCCCCCATTTGGGTATGAGATCGCCCCATCCGGGGTATCGACGCAGGCTCGACATCGGGGGCGGCGCGTTCGGTCGGGCGCGCGCCCCCCGATCCTCGTTCGTCTGCTAGAGTCATAGACCACCGGGAATGATCTTGAGGGACGGTCCCTCTATGCTCCCGCAGGTTCCTGGCCGGAGGTCGGATCGGACGTGCCGAGATATCATGTCAAGACGCTTCTTGCCGCGGCGCTCTCGCTGCTCGGCCGAGGCGATCTCAGCGTTGATCACGCGAGTGTCGCTCTACTTGAACCAATGGCAGCCGGTCCAGCTCATCCCGGGCTGGACGGTTCACCCACCCCCCTCTTGGGGTCGAGGCTTCGTCTTCTGATCGACTCGGGCGACGCCATCGAATCCGTCAGCGGCGAGGGGTGGAGCGCGTGGGGACTGGAACGCCCAAGGAAGGGCGAAAGCGCTCGCGTTCTCCTGGGGCGAATCAGTCCCACCTTGGCCAACGTGCTCCCCGGGTCGGAACACCAGGTCAGGCCCCTGCAGACTCGCTTCCTTGCCGGACTCGGGCCGAGGGGGGCCTTGTGCTCGGCCACGTTGTCCCCGCCCGGCGCCGAGGGAGCAAGGCTGCTCGACATCACGGTCGAGGAGCTCTTGGATCCGGCCTGCAACGGTCTCCTGGCACACTGCATGGAACTAGAAGAGAGCGCGCGGGCGGCTCGGGAAATCCTCTCTGCGCTCGACAGGGGCTCCGACCTGAAGACAAAGGCCCAGGCCTTCCTGCCGCGCCTGGTGGGGGCCCTCGGGATGACTGCCGGAGCCGTGTTCATCCCACGTGCCGAGACGAAAGCCGATTTCCTGGCAGCATACGGCGCCACTCACCAGCGCGGGCACCCGTATGACGCGCTCGATCTGACCGATACCCGACTTGTGCCTCTCAGGTACGATGCCGCCTACATTGAGATGGTCAAGGGGGCGAGTACCCAGCCCGCCATCGGTGCGTTGCTGGCTCGTGGGTACACCTACGCGGTGCTGACATGCGCCACGGTCGGCCACGAGAACGTTGCCTACCTTCTGTTGAGCGGGAGGCGGGAGACGCCGCTGAGTCTCCGGGAATCAGGCTTTCTGGCCACCGTCTGCCAAGCTCTCGGCCCGACTGTGAGGAATCACATGCTCTCCGATGAGAGCCTCCGCGATGCTGCGTTGCGCGATTCCTCGCAGGCCGTCTTTCGCGCGATCTCCCAAAGTCTCGACTTGGAACAGACATTCCTCGAGATCGTCACCAACGCCGCTGGAGCTGTCGGAGCCTCCCACTGTCTTCTGCTTCAAAAGATGGCCGCGGGTGATGTCCTCACCGTCGCTGCTACTTCCGATCCAGAGGCCTCCCGTTTGATGGGCCTGAACGTGCGATTCGAGGGCGGCACGCCTCTGTCCGACCAGATCGGGAAGATCCGCAATCTCACCGTCGACGACTTGGTTCCAGGTGTTCGCGTGAGCCCCGAAATCAGCCGACTTCTCGATTTTCGCTCAGCGCTATGGGTGCCCGTGTATACCCAGAACAAGCTGATGGGATCATTGGTTTTCTACTCGATGGGAAGGAGAAAACGCTACTCGGCCGCCGACATGACCAGGGCGTCGGATATCGCGGCACAGGCGGCGATCGCTATCCACAACGCCCACATCTACCAAGATCTCGTGCAGAGCAGAGAGCGTGTTCGGACCCTGCTGTCGAGACTATCCAGCATACGGGAGAGCGAACGGAAGCGCATTGCCACCGTTATCCACGACGACATCGTGCAGGCGATCGTCGGGGCGACGTATCTCCTGGAAGCTTTTCGCCTTTCCTCGAGAACCGAAGAGGTGGTAACCGAAGCGATCGAGTTGATGCGGGAGACGGTAGCGGACGCGCGCCGCGTGATCTGGGAGCTTCGGCCACCGGTTCTGGAGGAGTTCAGCCTCGAAGAATCGCTCGTGACTCTTGCGGAACACCTCGACCCGGTGGGGGTCATTGTGCCCGAAATCGTTTGCGACATCCGGCATATGCCTCCTCTGCCGGTGGACACGTCGGCGGTCATCTACAAGATCGCCCGAGAGGCGTTGCTGAATGCCGTCCGGCACGCGGGCCCACGTCTAATCGAGATGAGCCTCACCACAAACGACTCTGCCGGCGTTACAGAGATCCATTTGACTGTGCGGGATGACGGCGTCGGCTTCGACGCGACGCAGATGGGCAAGGATTTCCATTACGGCCTCAGCATGATGGAGGAGCAGGCGATTATGATTGGAGGCGAGGTGGCCATCCTGTCCGAGGTGAACCGGGGCACAACGGTGCGGGTGCGGATCCCCTGGCATCCGGTATTCGAGCAGCAGGCAGTCTGATGGTGGAGAGGACCACCCGATTGATCATCGTCGACGACCATGCCGTCGTGCGTCGAGGATTGAGGAGTGTTCTCGAGAGCTGCCGGGATTTCTCCGTGGTAGGAGAAGCTGCGAACGGCGAGGAGGCCCTGCGGCTTGCTGCGAAACTGCGCCCGGATATCGTCCTTCTCGACTTGAATCTGCCGGGTAGGAACGGGCTGGAGGTCATTCCGGAACTGCTCACCGGCGCGGACGATCGGCCCGCCGTTTTGGTCCTCACCGTTCACGCGGATGATGACATCGTGCTGAAAGCCGTCACCGCCGGTGCAAGCGGCTACGTACTGAAACACGCCTCGGCTGAGGAATTGGTGCAGGCGATCCGGCGCGTTGCTGCCGGGGGCCACTATTTCGACGACATCGTGATGAAGACACTCCTCAGGCAAACGCGCCAGGAGAAAGAGCCCCAACTCCTCACCGAACACGAACTCAGAGTACTGCAGCTGGTGGCGGAGGGACTGACCAACAAGGAGATCGCGCAGGAGCTCTTCCTGAGCGCGGACACGGTGAAGAGCCACCTCGAGACTATATTCCGGAAGCTTGGCGTGTCGCATCGGGCACACGCGGTGGCGGTGGCGATGAGGACGGGCATGCTCAAATGAGCCCGCAGCTGGACTCCAGTCCAGGGGGACCCTTTCTGGTTCTTCGAGAAACGCCCCGTGTCGATAGGGTCTGGCCGCCGATGGACGCCTTTCTCTACAACGCGATGACGATCAACGCCCCCATAGGGCTCTCGATCCCGTTTCTGGTCGCGGCGATGGTTCATCCGACCGGAAGCTGGGTCGCGGCCACGATCGTTGCCGCGATCATCTGTGCGACCGAGGGGATCGTCTACGCTTTGCTCGTGTCTACCATGCCACGGAGCGGCGGTGAGTACTACTTCCAGAGTCGGATTCTGTCGAGGGGAACCGGTTCGGTGGTCTGTCTCGCTGCGCTTGTCCTGGGCGGCATGATCTGGGTTGCTGTGGAGGGCTGGTTCGCCGCCTACTTGGCGGTCGGTCCCCTGTTCGTCGTCGCGTCGACCGTGACGCACTCCGAGGCTCTCCTGGATGTTGGTGCCTGGCTCCAGAGCCCGTGGGGAGTCCTCCTCCTCTCGATTGCCGTCATCGGCTGGTCGGCATTGGCCAACACCCTCGGGCTTCGGGTGTACGCTCGGCTGCAGCGCGCCCTTTGGGTGGTGGCGGTTGCGGCGTTGACCACCGTGCTCATCGTTCTCCTGACGTCAAGCGACCTCTCGCGACTCCCCGTCTACCAAGCGGCGACGATCCAGGCCGCCAACCTTGGATTTCCGGATGCCAATGCCCAGGGATGGCTTGCTCAGACCTTGCTGATCGTGCCCTTGACGAGCTTCACGCTCGTGTACGCAGCGTGGAGCACCCAGCAGGCAGGAGAGATCAAGAGAGCGTCCGAACCCCGGGTTCAGTTAGTAGTCATTCTCGGAGCCATGCTTGCTACGGCAATCGTGTCGGCGGTTCTTGGGGCACTGGTAGTGGATCGTTTTGGCTCGGTCACGCTCGGCGCATCGGCGTTCCTCTTCTTTCGACACCCGGAGAGCATGCCTCTTCCTGTCATCCCGTTCTTCTGGTTCGTGGTGGCCACTTCGTGGGCCGGCAAGATCTTCGCGATCGTCTTGATCGTCCTTTTCAACTCGCTGTTCTGGATGTACGCGCCGAACGCCACTCTTGCGGCATCGCGTGTCATGTTGGCCATGTCGTCAGACCGAGTGCTTCCGCGCTGGGTCGGGATCTTGCACTTCCGCACCAAGGCGCCCGTGAATGCAATTGCCTCCTTTAGCCTTCTCTGTCTCGTCCCTAGCGTGGTCTTCGCGTTCAGCAATCAGTGGAGCCTACCTCTCGCCACAGTCGCGATAGTCAACTCTGTCGCATTCGCGCTCACCTGCGCGGCGGGCGCTGCCTTTCCCTACGTCCAAAGGGAACAGTATCGAGAGTCAATAGCGGCGCGCTATGAGGTGTTGGGAATGCCGCTTGTGACAGTCTGTGGTGCGGCATTCGCGGCGAGTTCCGCTCTCTTGGTGTTCCTGGACTGGCTTACGTGGAAGCAAGTCGTGGAGCCGTTTCTGGGCGTGGGCCATGGGGTCATGGTTCTGGCGATACTCTCTCTCGTTCTGTATGCCGGGTCTCTCGTTGCCTACGTCGGCTTCAGCGCCTGGCGGCGGTCGCACGAGGGCGTCGAACTCGAGTTGTGGTATACGGAGACACCGTAGTAGACGGCCTCGACCCTGAGTTGCGCGCTCGGCTTGAGGAGGTCTACGGCGACCGGATGGTTCACCTGCAAATGGCTGCTGGCTTGGACGAGCCAACGGCACGGCGCACCTAGGTGTCCGATGGGCCACGCCGCACGTGCACGATCGCGGCACCGTATCCTGCATATTCACTTGGTCAAGGAGTACATGGCCCGCAGGGAGGCCCAGGACGTGGACGCCACCTCGGCGAGAGCGCTCCTGGGGTTGGCGGACTCCTGGGAGGATGACCGAGATGCCGGCAGGATCGCTCGAGCTATCAGAGCCGCCCGGCTGAGCTCACACCGGTCACCGGCCCCTGGAGATGTATCTCCCGATACCGACACCATCGTCTACCTGCTCAAAGGCCACCCGGAGGTACGACGGAATCTGGCCCTCCACCCCGATGACGTGGTGGGCACCAGCGCCATGACCCTCATGGAGAACTACCGGGCAGGGACGCCGCGAACTCCGCCGGCGTGAGCGCCTCGCACCACGGCGCGACGGCTTCCCGCAGACGTCGATCACCCGTGACCAGAACGGTCTCGGGTAAGGTCGTGAGAAGAGCGAGCACGTGCTCGTCTCCGGGCGCGACCGGCCCAACACTCCCCGGCAACGATTCCCCCTCCTTCGCCCAAGGGGGCCCACCTGACGCCGGCGGCTCTCGGAGACTGGCATTTATGACCAGTTCCTCCAGGATGGCGTCCACGTCGGACTCCGTGAGTTGATGCCTATCTCTGATGGAAGGCCTGAGGAGTACGCGCCGGTACTCGGTGAGCAGCGCCTCAGAAAGCACGAAGCGAACGGTCCCCGCCAACATAGCGTCCAAGATACTGCGAGTGGATGACGTGCCGGAACCCGCCAGTACACCGCTCACCACGACGTTCGTGTCAAAGAGCGTGAGTGGCATCACGTGCGCTTGGCACGCACCGCCGCGGTCTCGCGCAATGCAAGGTCCATCGCTTCCTCGTCGGTCATGCCGGAGCTGGCGCGCGCACGCGCCACCAGTTGACGCGCGCTTTCCCGAGAGCGGATGCCGGCCAGCTCGAGGCTCTCATCGACAATCGCTGTGATGGTGGTGCCGCGGCGGGCAGCAGCCTCCTTCAGCGCCCGTTGCCTCTCCTCGCTCAGCGTGATCGTCATCCTGGGCATGACACCCTCCTCGCACGCCGGTACTCAAGATGGGGCGGTGACCGGCGAAATCTGAGTTGTTGATGCCTAAGCATATCGGTGCGTATACATATTAGCACCGCTGTCCAGCAGACGGACAAGTACGCTGACATCAACCGCGATCATCGTGAGCCTTGATTGCAGCTGCGATGGCGGCCTCAGTCGAAGCGGACGACCTCCAAGCCCAAGCTCAGGGCAGCCGCCGCCATGACCCGGTCGGCAGTGGCCAGCACCTGGGTTCCGATGGCACGGGCCACGGCCAGGTGAAGGGTGTCGAGGCTGCGCAGTGGAGTCTGCGAGACCAGATCGAAGACCCCCGTTGCGGCTGCCAAGTGTCCATCCTCCAGCGGGTACCGCCTCAGAAAGCCATCCGTTACGTCCTGCTCCACGACCGCCCACACCCGCCCCCCCGACACTGCTGTTCAGACTGCCCTCGCGCACCCGGCGAGCGAGCAGCGACCGCATCTCGAGCAGGGTCAGGCTGCTGACAGCCACCGGTCCGACCTGCCGCAGGTAGGCCTCCACGTCCTCGGAGCGCGCTTCGTTCAGGTACCACTTGGCCAGGGCGCTGGTATCCATGTAGACGGTGGTCATGGCCGGCCCGCGGCCGGGATCGAGGCAGCAGCCGCGGCCACCCTGGGTCTCACCCGTTGTCGCGGTCCTCGCGGATGAGGTTCTCACTAGGGACCTCGAGCCGTCTCATGGTCGAGCGTAGGTCTGCGTGAGAGGGCATGGGCCGCGTCCTCTCGAAGGGGACCATCCGGGCTATGGGGCGACCCCGCCGGGTGATGACCAGCTCGCCTTCACGCTGCACCAGTTCTTCAAGGCCCGGCAGTGCTCCCCGCATCTCTCGAATCGACACCCTGCGCACCGCCTCACCTCCGCGGTTGCCCTGTGACACATTTCGATTCGATTGTAGCACTTCCACCCTTCGGCTCTCGCGCAGAAGCCTCTTTCCCATCCCACGGCAAGGCTTCAACGTGCCCAGCAGCGGCCATACACCCTTGGTAGGACGCTGGGGCGGCCAGCGGATTGAGCTTGTTCAACGAAGAGGACGAACCGCCAGCTGCGACGGGCGCGCGATGAGGACCGGCCAAGCCGACGCTGGCCGTGGGGATCGCCTCACGGTCGGAAGTTGCGAGGGGGATGTCGGCCAACGTCTTCATGGGTGCAGACTACCACGCGTCTCGCCATGATGCGGTCTCCTCATGATCTGCGCACATGGCGTAGTACAACCGGGCTCGCCCGGCCCGTGGATGCCGCGGGCCGGCGTCGCCGGAGGGCCTCATTAGAAGCGGACGACCTGGAGGCCCAAGCTTAGGCAGCTTGCGGCCAGGACCCGGTCGGCAGTGGCCAGCACCTAGGTTCCGATGGCACGGGCCACGACCAGGTGAAGGGCATCGAGGCTGCACAACGGAGCCTGCGGGACCAGATCGAAGACCCCCGTCGTGGCTGGCAGGTGTCCATCCTCCAGCGGGTGCCCGTCACAATCACTTGAGCATCTTGATGATGTGCTTCGCCAGTGTGCCTTGATGTCTCGGTGTCTGGGCACGGGTTGGCTCACTTTGCTTGCGGGGTTCTGATACCAGTCATGATTGGACGCACGGAATCTCGCCCGAGGTGAGCTCCCGGTAGATGTCCAGCAGATTCTCTTTGAGTTCCTCCACGGTTGTGCCCTGCGTCCTCCGAGCAGCAGGACGATGCTGCGCGGTGGCCCGGCGGAAGCAGACCCAAGCCGTCGAAGAAGATCATGTTCAGCTCGCAGTATGCGAGACGACGCATAGGCTCCTAAGCTAAGCACGAGATCACAGATGTGGTTCCCGCCTGGCTGTGCTGGTGGGGGTTGGCGCCGATACCCCACGCCGGCACTCGCGGGCGGAGGTCCGTCGTGTCGGCTCACACTGCGCCGTCAGCAGGATCGGTGCGCGGTGACTCGAGGCGGCGCCGTACTGCGTCAACAAACGCCATGGCCTGCTCGACCGCCCACCTCGCATTGTCGAGGGTCACTTCATCGCCGGTATAGTCGGCGACCAGGCGGATCTCGGCGGCACGGTTCAGAGTCCTGCCGAGTTCGACAGGCAACAGTCCGGTCTTCACCACGCGCAGGCTGAAGGCGGAGATCAAGCCGCTGTGAGTCTTCGCCCCGGTCGCATCAACTGGTGCGCCCGACCAAATCAGCGCAGCCCCGGCGGCGTCGAACATGGCGTAGTACGCGCTGTTGCAGGCTCCGTCCACATCCCTCGCATCTAGAAGCAGCTTGGCGGACGAAGTGGCTCTCGACACCTTGTCCATGAGGTCCGAAGGATTCAGAGCCTGACTCCATCGCGATCGATGTTGCGCAGTAGCTCCGGGTTCGGGGAGCGTTCGGGATGCTCCCACTCCTCGTCCCAGATGGGGAGCGGTTGGATCAAGATGCCCGTCTCCAGAAGGACTTCGTAGGCGATGTCTGCCAACGCGAGCTTGGTGTCGAGAAAGTTGCCCCGAGGCCCTCGCAACAGAACCGCGATGTCCACGTCGCTGTCGGGCCGATGATCACCTCGCGCCTGGCTGCCGAAAAGGAGGGCGCCCACAAGATCGTACTGCTGCGCCGCCTTCGCGAGAAAGGCGCGGGCTGCCCGCTCAGTATCGGCGTTGATTGTGGTCGCCTGCACGCTGGTCTCGCTATCGCGCTGATTGGTGATCGATTCCATGACACCCCTATCTTCGAGAGACCAGGCGGCGGAGAAGAATGCGATCTCGCAGCCGAAGAGCGGGTGAGCACCACCTTTACCACCCTCACCAGGACGAATCCGGCCGCCAAGGCCATGGCGGCGGGAGGCGGCCGGGGAGCTACGCGAGCGGCACCAGGGCGAGGCGGTTTGAACGAAGTCCCGGCCTCAGCGACATCGGCGGCCACCAGCCCTTCAAAGCCGATAGCACGCCCGACAAGTCGATCGGGTAGGCAGACAGCCGCACCTGCGCTTGGTTCGCGGCATGCGCAACCTACATCACGTGCGCTAAGATGGCTATGATAATAGCCATCTTCGAGGGAGATGATCGTGGGTCGCGAGTACTCCATAGCCGAAGCGCGCAACCATCTCTCCCAGGTGGTCAGATTGGCGGAGCACGAGGGAGCAGTAGAGCTTACCCGCCGGGGAAAGCCGGTGGCGGTTGTGG
This sequence comes from Thermoleophilia bacterium, assembly GCA_027493445.1. Taxonomy (GTDB): domain Bacteria; phylum Actinomycetota; class Thermoleophilia; order RBG-16-64-13; family RBG-16-64-13; genus JAMDDA01. Next base: position 1,841,468 of record JAOSKU010000001.1, read on the forward strand.
TCTCGCGTGACGAGTTCCTGCGCCTGCAGACCCCCGCCGGTGAACCGTTCGGCTTCCTGGACAGGTTCCGCGACGAGCACGACGTCGACCACTGCGGTCTCGAACCCGATGACATGGCTGGACTCAGAGACCCCCACCCCGGCCGGACCGTCGCGCTGTGAGGCCCTACTTCCTTCTCGACACCTGCATCCTGTCCGAACCTGTCATGCGCCGGCCGAACGCGGACGTGATGGCGCGTATCCTCGAGCACCGGCACGAGGTGGCCACTGCAGTACCCGCCTGGCACGAGATCACCTACGGCTGCCGCCGCCTACCTCCGTCGCGGAAACGCACCCTCATCGAGGACTACCTGGCTGCGACCGCGTCATCTGGGCTCCCAATACTGCCCTACGACACCGCCGCCGCCACCTGGCATGCGGCTGAACGCGCCCGCCTCGAACGTGCCGGCGCCCTTCCCTCCTTCGTCGATGGCCAGATCGCGGCCGTGGCCCACAGCAACGATCTCGTGCTCGTCACACGCAACGTGACCGATTTCCAGAAGTTCGCCGGCCTCCGCGTGGAGAACTGGTTCGAGCCTTCAGAGAGCTGAGCGCTTCGAAGGCCCCGGTTCACACGGCGCCCAATCGCCGACACGCGGTATTCATCTGTACTCTGAGTCCTCCCGATGGAGAGAAGCGCCCGCTCATGATGCAGCCCATGCTGCAGCGGGGCCGACCTCGGGGGCGGGGAGCTACGAGAGCGGCACCACGGCGAGGTCGGTTTGAGCGAAGTCCCGTCCCGGGCAGAGCAAGTGCTGGTCGGCCAGTTTGGCTACGGCGTAGCTCATGCAGTCCCGTAGTTCGGGGCCGCAGGATGCCGGACCCTGCCGAAGCGCAGGAACGCCTCCGTCGCTTCGTCCCAATGGGCGGCAGCGAAGGGCACCACTGCGATCTCGTACTCCTGAAGGAATCGAGCGAGCTTGGGGCGCGCGTCGCGATCGAAGCGGGCCGACAGCACGAGCGCGGCCTCGGTCAACGTGGGCGCCCCCACAGCCAAGGGCTCATCGCGATCGATGCGACCCTTCGTGCGCACCGTGCGGCAGATGGTGTGGGAGGACCAGGTCCTAGGAGGCCGTTGAAGAACGAAGCCCCGGCCGCCCTTCCGGCGCACGACGAGATCGACTTCGCGGTCGAGCACCTGCAGCAGAAGGAGGAGCTTGTCCACGGACCTACGGCAGTTGGTCGGGTCGAGCAGCCGGTAGAGCTGCGCGGGAGACGTCCCCAGCCGCCGAATTATCTCCCGCTTCGAGAGCGGACTCTCCGCGACGGCCCTCTCGGCCTCGAGGGCCAGGCGGTAGAGAAGGAAATCGCGTAGGTACGGGATCCGGACGCGAGCCCATACCATCATGGAGCAGCCCACGTGCGTGGGCATCGAGCGAGGTTGGGGCGGAAGGAGCCTGCTCAGGTTCCTCTAGCTTCCAATCGCTGTCGCAAGTTCTGCACTTTCCAGGCCATGACGGGGTCCATGGATGCCCGCTCGAGCACACCCGGATACTCGGCCAGCAGTAGCACGGGGCGATACACCGCGTCCTCACCGAGCAAGCGCATGAACTCCCGTTCGGCCTCGGAACTCGAGCTCAATGGAGAGAGCCACCGCGCCACCGCCTCAAGCATGACCACGTGGCTGGGCGCCTCATCAGCTCGAAGCATCGCGAACAAAGGGTCAATGAATTCAGGTGCCGGATGGCGGAAGCGTTCCAGCGCGACCACCGGGTCTGTCACGAACGGGAACGGGTCCGATGTGCAGATCGCTCGGACCGCGAGCGCCCGAGCAAGCGGGTCCTCCAAGAAGTCCAACACTGTGACGGCCAGCCGGTAAAGGTCGTACAGGTCCCGCGCGGCCAGGCGCTCCATCATGGCCTTGATCTTTCCGGCCACGAGTTCTGGCAGCCGCAGCGCCGGAAATGAGATCGGCGGGTCCGCGAATTCACATGTCCGGTTTTCCGGCTCCAACAAGGGCACGCGGGCAAGGTAGCTGACGTCCACCTTCACGTGGCTACCCGGGTACTTCACGCGGTAGGTCTGACCGCTGTGCTCGTCGTTCGTACTCTGGACAAGATACCCGAGTGCTCCCACAACATCGCGGCATATCCACCTCCGCCCGCATGGAGCGCATGCCTTTCGCATCGGCGGCGCCCACGAACATGAGGTCGATGTCGACCGATAGCCTTGGCGCACGATCATGAAAGACGTTGAGCGCCGTCCCGCCGTGTAGAACAAAGACATTGCCCAACATCGGGTCCTCCCTGAGCGCCGAGAGTACCTCGAGCAGGCGCTCGACTTTGTCAACAACAATGGGGGCGAATCCGATCGGTAGAGTGAGAATGGGCCGGGTCATCCTCGAGTCCACTCGCGATACGGTAGATCGGCCGGAACGTAGAGACGCCAACGGGCAACGAATTCCCGTTTGGACTCGCCAATGGCGGGAAGGAGCCGATAGGTCCCCCTGCCGAGCAAATCGCGCATCTCCTCGAGCACGGATGTGTCGACGCGCCAACTGTCGGCGAACATCTCGAGTGTCCAGCCGGCGCGGGCAGCCAGCGTCGGAGAGCCCAGCAGTCGCGCGTAGGCCGCGACTCGCTCGGGCGACATCGATGTGAACCCGCCGACACTGCGTAGCAGTTCTTCGAGCCCTCCGGCAAGACTCGGGTCGCGAAGGCAGTCGACGAGCGTGCGCTCCTTGGTGCTCACCGGCACTATCGCCTGCCCCGCTCTTATGCGTGTCACGAACCCGCTCAACGTAGCTGAAGATCCCGGCACCAGAGGCGGCGCTACGCGACGGAACCGATAGCCGCGTACCTCGAAGTCACGTATCTTGGTGACAGAGGTGAAATACACGGTCCGCAGGGGCGAATGCGCAACGCCGTGCGCCTCGAGGGCTGTGTGGTGAGTAAGGACGGCATCTTTGGCAGCCTTCGCGGCTACCAGGTAGACATTGGGGACCCGATCGCGATACACGCCAATATTCGATGCATACAGACCCCGCCTCACTCGATAGGCCGAACCCCGCGCCACAGCGTTTTGCAGGTTTGCATAGCGAGTGCGTTCTGATACCGTCGGATCGACGCTAGCCACGTACTCCTCGAGGGTGAACACTTCATGGTCCTCGAGGAAACGGAGCGTCGCCGAGGCCTTGGTGTTCATAGCGCGGTTATAATACGTATATTCTTGTGCATTACGTGCCCATCATAACACCAGAACAGCCAACAAGCGAGATTGCTCCTCCGGCCCTCTCGTTTCATGACTACCAAGGCGCCCCTCTTCCTTCTCGACACCTGCATCCTGTCCGAACCTGTCATGCGCCGGCCGAACGCGGACGTGATGGCGCGTATCCTCGAGCACCGGCACGAGGTGGCCACTGCAGTACCCGCCTGGCACGAGATCACCTACGGCTGCCGCCGCCTACCTCCGTCGCGGAAACGCACCCTCATCGAGGACTACCTGGCTGCGACCGCGTCATCTGGGCTCCCAATACTGCCCTACGACACCGCCGCCGCCACCTGGCATGCGGCTGAACGCGCCCGCCTCGAACGTGCCGGCGCCCTCACCACCCACGCCGCGCCCAGGGCGGTTTGCTTGTAGCGCACCTTGACGTCGCACCAAGTGGGGAAGCAGACGAGTTCCCGATATCGCCAAAGCTCGGTGAGACGAAGTGAAACTCACCCCCGAGACGGCTGGATGTGGCGCGGGCGCTCGGGTAGGAGGTCGGCCGGCACCGCAAGATCGGGCGAAGACCGGCCCGGCGCGGTCAGCGGTCTGCGCGCTGTCTCCTGAGAGCGGCGGCGACTCCAAAGGCGTGGAAGTAGCCGTGCCAGCTACGGGCGGTCGAACCGAACCGGTTCTCCCCCAGGAAATAGTCGAGGAGGACCTCCCTGAGGCGGGTCAACTCCTTCAGGCGATGCCGATGCCGCGGATCTCCGATCGTCAGCTCGAGGAGCTCCAGCGCCCGCTCGAGTGCTTTCTGGCTGTAATCGGGGTTGCATTTCGCCGCCCAATTGAGCGCCCGCTCGACTTCGCTCCCCACGTTGGCCAACTGCTCGAGGAGGGTGAAGTCCCGCCACCGGCCAGCGGCCAACTCTGGATGCTGTACGCTCATGGTTCGAGCAGGGCTTCCACGATAGCGAGGACCCGGTCCCGGAGCACGGGATCGTCAACCCCGCGCGAACGGTTCCCCTGCGACGGGCGGATGTTGATCATGGAATCGAACTCGACGCGATCCGGGCCCGACAGCTCTGGATAGATGTTGATGCCCCAGAGGTCTTTCTGGGCGGACCCGTGTTCCAGGAGCAATGCTTCTTCGTCGGCGTGGAGCTCCCCGTCGACCGCCATAACGCCGCGCTCCACATCGACGACGGCTTTGACGAGATCTCCAAACCCTGCCTGGGCCATGATCTCCAGGTCCGTGGTGGGGATGGGGTTGTCGATGATCTTCACGGCCCGAATATAGCAGGCATGGCTACCTGGCGCTGGGTCGAGTGGCGGTCGAGAGGCAGCCGGCCAGATCGATGAACCGAGCCTTGCCCACGGTGGTCAGTTGATCACCCATGGCCTTGGCGGGCTTCCCTCTCAGCGTGACCAGAGCCTCGCTGGGATAAACAGGCTCCATGTTGCTCGTGAGCGGCACCACCTGCACCCGGTTCAGGTGCCGGTTCGAGGCGTCGTTGCTGATGATGAGCGCCGGGCGTTCTTTGCGAACGTTTGCGCCGTACGAGCATCTGGTATCATGTACGGCATGGACGAGACGAAGCTTACGGTACGTATCCCGCGGGAAACGCTCGACGAAGCCAAGCGCTACGCTCGCGAGCACGACACCACGGTGAGCCGGTTGGTCATCACGCATCTCGAGCACTTGCGCCGAGACGACGACGCGCTCGCCGACGCACCCATCACGCGACGGCTGGTCGGTGCGCTCGCTCCCGAAGCCTCCATCCAGGAGTACCGGGACTACCTCGAGCGCAAGTATGCCTAGGAGGCCCCGGGTCCTGCTCGATGTCAACGTGGTCCTCGACGTGCTCCAACGTCGCGAGCCCTTATTCGAGGATTCCGCCTCCCTCATGGCCGCCGTGGAATCGGGCCGCTGCGAGGGTCTGATGGCCGCGCACACCGTCACCACCCTGTTCTACCTAGTGACCAAGCACGCCTCCGCTGCAGTTGCGCGCGTCCAGGTCGTCGAGTTGCTCCGACTGCTCAAGGTGGCCCCCGTGGATCAAGGGGTGCTGGAAGAGGCGCTGGCTCTCCCGTACGGCGATCTCGAAGACAGCGTGCAGATGGCAGCCGCCGAGCGCGCCGGTGCGGAATACTTGGTGACGCGCGACCGAGCGGGCTATGCCGCCGGTCCCCTCCCCACCCTCACGCCCGGTGAGCTCCTAGGGCCTGGTGGGCGAGGTCTAGCTACCACACGGCGGAGAAGAAGGATGCGATTTCGCAGCCGGAGCCACGTAAGCGCCCCCTAGACCACCCTCCTTTGCCCCACCGCCGCCACACGGGGGCGGAGGCCGCCGTTGAGCTACGCGAGCGGTACCAGGGCGAGGTCGGTTTGAGCGAAATCCCCTCCCAGGCAGAGCAAAGGCTGGCCGGCCAGCTTGGCCACGGCGTAACTCATGCAGTCCCCGTAGTTCAAGGCCGCGGGATGTCGGCCCTTGCCGAAGCGCAAGAAGGCCTCCGTCGCTTCGTCCCAATGGGCGGCGGCGAAAGGCAAGACTGCGATCTCGTACTCCTGAAGGAATCGAGCCAGCTTGGGACGCGCATCGCGATCGAGGCGGGCCGACAAGACGAGCGTGGCCTCAGTCAACGTGGGCGCCCCCACAGCCAGGGACTCATCGCCTTCAAGACGGTCCACTACGGCTTGGAAGCCCGGCTCACGCAGGACAACGGCCACCATGGCCGAGGTGTCGAGGATCATACGCCGTGGGGGCCGTAGCCCAAGATCTCGTCGTCGAGCTCTTCGTCGTGCGGCTTATCCAACAGCTCAGCGGGGATGTCCACCCAGATCTCTCGCTCCAGAAAGCGCCGCCGCTGGGCCGTGCGCGCGACGCGAGACACGCGCAGCGTGAGTCTGTCTCGTTTCTCCTCGAGCGCCTGCCGTACGGCTTGGGTCTTGTTCTGGCCGCTCAACCGCGCGACTTCTTCAGCCAAGCGCTCGACCTCCAGGTTCTTGATCGTCAACGCCATGATCCCTCCGCTACCCGCGTATCACCTGATGCCCATGATACCAGAATACTGAACGAATACACCAAGCAGTAATACCGTCGCGATCCGGGGCACGATCATTGCGTGAGCAGGACCACCTCACGTCCTTCCAAGTCCGTATCCTCCTTGTGAGACGCATGGGCCCGCCGACCTCGGACCGAGGTCGCGCAGAAGCCCGCGTGGCCTTGCTCCACTATCGCGACGCGGGTCGGACGGACGGCCAGGCACTCGGCCTCGTCCAGGCCCCGGGTCCAGCTCGATGTCAAGGTCGTCCTCGACGTGCTCCAGCGTCGAGAGCCCTTTTTCGAGGACCGCGCCTCCGTAATGGCCGCCGTGCAATCGGGAGGCTGCGTACCGGGATCTTCGGCCATGCGGACGAGGAGATTGTGAAGTACCTGAGCCACCTCCCCCCGGGGCATGCTCGACCAGGGGCTCAGATCGGCCAGCGGGGTCCCCTCCAACAGATCGTTGTACTCAGCCATGCGGGCATTTGGGCCCGTGGATCGCGTCGAAGCTCGTGCCCCAAGTACCCTGGTAGCTCTCCGGAGGGAGTAGGAGAGTTACGGCGAGTAGATTCTGAGCCGCCCGCACCACCATGGTGATGACTTGAGCTCGCGAGATCTCGTCTGCGGGAGCGAACACACCTGGCCCATCGGTGAGCCCGTGGGCAAACGCCACCGCGATATAGCCTACCGGGTAGGGGTACGCCCTCCAGACGGGAATCTGCGGCCGGAAGGTGCCGTCGACGTAGCCGTTGATAATGCCGCGAGCGGAGAGGTCGCCGATGGCGGAGCCGTACTCGGGGCCGGAGACATCGGTGAAGACGAGCGCCGGTACCGTCAGCCGGCAAGCAATGACGCCGTGCACCCCAGAACCATCATCCACCGCTTCGCCTCTGCCTGCTTGGTGGTATCGAACGCGCACCCTCGGCGCGGGCTCCCACTATCGCTCAGCGCCGCGCATCGAACGCGGTTAGGAGACTCGCGCCTGGGACGATCCTGGCCACCACGTGACGCTCATCCTCCCATTGCGTACGGGCCCGCCTCCCATCATCAGACTGAGGAACGAGCTCGAAGGCGAGGAGTTCGAGTACGCAGCGCTCCTGAGCGCTCTCGAGGACTACGCCTACCCCGGGACAAGGTAACAGCCATGCTCCGGCGGGGCGACATCGTGCGCCTACAAATCACGCAAGGTGCGCCTCCTCGCCGCCGTCGTACGCTTGCTCGGGGGATCAGCAGAGGCCACGCGGGGGGCGTCGTGGACGAGGCTTTCAGGCGCATGCTCGACCGGTACGAGCTCCGGCGGACAGAGGACTACACCCGGGCCCGGGGACGAGAGGGCGGTGGCAGACCTCGACGTCGAATCTACCGCGCTGGTCCTGGGTTGAACATACAAGGACAACGCATGGCGCCGCCCAGTGCGCTCCGGCGGCCGAGGTTTCTTTTCCGACAGCCTCCGAGGTAAGACATCATAGCTCGTCGCTCACGAGCAGGCACGAAGGCGCGAGGCCTTGATCGTCCTAGACCAAGCGCCGCAGCAACCCTTCCAAATCTACGACGGTGGCTTCGGTGGTGCCTCCTAGGCCCACCTTGTACTCTCGGCTCAGCACCGGAACCACCACCACCGCCTCCGCTTCCGAGTAGGCGCGTTTGAGCGCGGCGAGCCCGCTCACATCCCGAAGGGACGCTTCAGACCAGGTGCATTCGACGGCCAGTAGACCGCGCCCCCGGCGCATGACCACGAAATCCACTTCCTGCCCGTGCTTCGTCCGCCAGTATCGCGGTTTTACCAAGGGAGCGCGGGCATGGATCTCGTTCAAGACGTAGTGCTCCCAGAAGCAGCCATAGTCTTCCGGTCGCGGCGAGGCCAGGCCCCGGGCGTGACGAACAAAGCCGGTATCAAGCGCATAGACCTTGGGGGCCTTGACAATCTCCGAGGCCCGACGGGTGGAGAAGGGAGCAAGGACATGGGCCACCCTCGTTTCCTGGAGCACCTGCAGGTAGTTCGAGATCGTGGGACGGCTCGCCTCGCAGGGACCGGTGTAAGTCGTCGCCTCAAAGATTCCTCCGCTGTTCAGCAGCAGCATCTCCGTGAAGCGCCGAAACGAACTGCGCCGCTCAATGCGGAAGAGCTCCTGGATATCTCGAGCCCAGAACGCATCGAGCCATTCCTCGAACTCTGCCGCGGCGCTATCTGTCCCCCCGAGAAAGAAGGGGGGAACCCCGCCGTTCCAGAGGCGGGTCTCCAGACTTCCGCCGAACTCCTCAAGATCACGGGACATCATGGGCGTCAACCACACCGCTACTTTGCGCCCCGCGAGGGTATCCGAGAATTTGGCCGTAGCGGCCAGGGTCGAGGAGCCGGTCGCCACCACCTTGACATAAGGGTAGTGATCCGCTGCGATCTTGAGCACCTCGGAGGGACGGGGCAGCCGGTGGATCTCGTCAAGCACAATACGCTTGCCCCGAAGACCCGCCAGAAACCGCTCGGGCTCAGCCAACTGCCGCCGCACAGTGGGCAGCTCACAGTCGAAATACTCGGCAGAATCCAAACTCTGACAGAGAGTCGTCTTGCCGATGCGGCGGACGCCAAACAGCCACACCACCGAACGCCGCCGCCACCCTTCTTCGATTCGTTCTATCCAGAAGCTTCTTTGAACCATGCGCAGCTAGTATTGCATATGGTCGAACCAAAGGCAACTAGACCTGCATATGGTTCCGCTCAAGGAGCCGAACTGTTGCCCCCTCTACACTCCAGGTCGGAAGGAAGTCTTGACCAGCCCCAGACGCGTCTATGCTCGAAAACGGCGGTCCAGGGTGAAAAGGGCCAGGCCGTATTCGAGAGCCCTGCCCGCCACTTCGTTCTGCTCGAACAACCTTGCTGCCGTCCGCCCGTGGCGAAGGAAGGAGCGAAGACAGTCGCCTTGAAGTCCTTGCGGGAGGCGGTGGCGACGGCCCACGCTCGATGGCGGCCCCTATGCCGCCGGCTACTCCGGCAGCAGTCTGAACGGGCGCCCGTCACTCATCCGTATGGCGCCGAAGTGGCGCCGGTCCAGGGTCACGATGCGGTCCGTGCCCAGCCGCTCGGCGAGCACCGCGACGGAGGCGTCCGTGCCGCCAATGGGAAAGTCGGCATAGCGCTGGACCAGTCCGGCGATGGCCGGCCAGTCGTCTGAACTTGGCGCCTCGACTTCCACCGCGGCGAGGCCGCGGAGGAACGCGGCTTCAGCGGCCGTCCCGAGGCGGCGGCCAACCAGATACGTCACTTCGGCGACAACGAGGGCCGGTACGACAAGCTCGAGATCGGCGCGCTGGAGCACTTCGAGACAGCGCAGGTGATCGTCGTCGTCGGCATCAGCCGCTGCGTAGAGCGGGCCGGAGTCAATGATCGCGATCAAGGCCCCACTCGGTTTCGAGGATCTTCTCCAGGTCGCGGGCTGTGGACCGGTGGCCGCTGCGGCCGAGCGCGGCAAAGGGAAGCTCCCTGGGCTCTGCGGACCCGCGCCCCTCGATGGCCTCGCGGGCTATCTGCGAGATCGGAACTCCGCGTCGCCGCGCCTCACGCTTGAGGGCGGCGGCGACGTTGTCGGGCAGGCTGATGGTTATGCGCCTCATACATGCATAATAGCATACGTGGCGGCATGCGCGGCCCAGGGGAACCATACGCCCCCATGTCGGGGAACAAAACGAGCGACCTTGCCTTGCCGACCACAGTATCCAGCCAGGCGGTCGCCGCGGCCGGACGGTCAGCGGCGGCCGTACCTCGGTGACAGCGGGCACCATCTTTGACCGAACGCGCACACCGCTCACGGTATGGTTCACCGCCTGCTGGCTTCTCGCCACCGGCAAGGACGGCATCTCGGCGCTCAGCCTGAAACGAGCCCTGGAGATGGGCTCCTACCAGACCGCCTGGGCTATGCTGCATCGGCTGCGCTCGGTGCTGGTGCGCCCGGGCCGGGACCGGCTGGCCGGGGTGGTGGAGGTAGATGAGACCTACATCGGCGGTGAGGAGCCGGGGCTGCCCGGATGGGGCCGCTCCCCGATGCCTCGGCCGCCTCGCTGCACGCCTTCGTGCAAGCGCACGTCAACCCGGCGCCAAGGTCATCACCGACGGCTGGCAGTGCTACCGCGGGCTGGAGAAGCTCGGCTACGCCCACGAGCGCCGCAGCCAACGCGCCGCCCGGGTCGGCGGGAAGGACCCCGGCGATCTGCTGCCCGCTTCACACCGGGTCGCCTCGCCGGCCAAGCGCTGGCTGCTGGGCACCCATCAGGGCTCGGTGAACAACGCCCACTTGGCCAGCTACTTAAACGAGTTCGTGTTCCGCTTCAACCGCCGGAGCTCGCGCAGCCGCGGGATGCTGTTCTACCGGGTGCTCGATCTCGCCGTGGCCCACGACCCGGTGCGCTACCAGGACCTCATCGCCGGAGCGCAGCCCCGGGCAGTACCGCCCCCGCCACCCCAGGCGCGCGGGCATCCCCGAGCTTGGAGCGCCCTCCAGCGAACCGCCCGTGGAGAACTGCCGATCTCGATTCCTCCGGTTAAATGGATACCCCCTCAGTGCGGAAAACGGGGCTAGCGGCCGTAGGCGCAGGTGCGGCCTATGATGTATCGATGGACGACTTGTAAGGCAGCGCCTCCATCGGGAGGAGCCCGGTCAAGGCATCGAATTCGGGGTCGTTGTGGATCAATACCGCATCTCTCCGGAGGGCGAACGCGGCGATGATGGCATCGGCCAGGGAGATACGATGTTCAGCCTTCAGCCGGGCGGCGGTCAGCACAGTCGATTCGTCTATATCCCACAGGATCTTGACGTTCAGTTGCTTGATCAAAGCAAAGCGGCGATCTGCCTCCGCCACACCTTCTTCCTGCAGGGTAATGTAGTGTGTTTCCAGGAGAACCGGCCAGGGCAGGAGCGTCGTTGCCTGCTTCAGCGCCTGTTCGACGCGGTCCGCACCTGCTTCGTCCTCGATGAACGCCAAGAGCGCCGATGTGTCAACCAGATAGGGGTTGGATCCGGTCTCGACAGTCGCGGCCATTCCGCTTGGCTCAGGGTTGCGTTTCACGATCGCGGTCGTATTGCCGTTCCGCCAGAAGGCGCTCGGTCAGTTTCTTGCCTCGACCCCGCCCGCGCAGGGCCTTCAGCGGATCGTCCGACACGGGGACGACCCTGATCGTTTCCCCGTCGTCCAGCCACACCAGATGCACTCCGCTATCAATGTGGTAGCGCTTCCGAATAGCGGCCGGAACGACGGTCTGCCCGCGTTTTGTCACAGCTGTCTGCATGATTGACCTCCCCAAACTAGATTTTACAAGTCGATCATCGGCAACGCAAGTCTCGCTTTCCGCGGACAAGGAGCGCCTCAGCGTCACTTGGAAGAGCGCGCAATAACGGGCGCTGTGCCACGGGTTCCAGGGTGTGGTGAATGCGTAATGCGACCGGCTTCGCGCAGCCCGCGGGTGCGGCGGGCGACCTCACAGGGGGTCTCAGTCGAGGCGGACGACCTCAAGGACCAAGCTCGGGGCAGCTACGGCCATGACCCGGTCGGCAGTGGCCAGCACCGGGGCTCCGATGGCACGGACCATGGCCAGGTGGAGAGCGTTCAGGCTGCGCAAGGTCGAGCGCAGGTCGGGGTGTGACGGCATGGACCGCACCCTCTCGAAGGGGACCACCCGGGCTATGGGGCGACGTGGGGATGCGCTCGGTTCACTGCGAAGCTGTAGCGAGCAGCCTGGTACTCCGCCTCTGCCGAGGCCATAGCTTCGGCGGATTTCTCGAGCCAGTATCTGATGACGGGTCAAGTCCCGTAATGTGGTGTAGCAGCCCGGCAGCCGAGACCTGAGTAGCAAATCGGCCACTGGGCGTCCTAGAATCGTCGAGGGTTCCGCCAAGAACATCGACGAGAGGAGCATCACAGTGGCCGACCAGTACAGCATGACGCCTGCCGAAGCCGCGGGCAAGGTCCTTGCATCCGAGCATGGCGACTTCCTGAGAGAAGCCGTGCATTGCGTGCTCAGGGAGATCATGGAGGGCGCGGTGAGCGCGGTCACAGGCGCGAGCTTCGGCGAACGTTCCCCCGAGCGGGCCGTCCAGCGCAACGGCTACCGGCCCCGGGGGTTCGACACCCGCGTGGGCACCATCGAGCTCGCCATCCCCCGTCTCAGGCGGGGCAGCTACTTCCCGAGCTTCCTCGAGCCGAGACGCCGAAGCGAACAGGCCCTTGTCGCGGTGGTGGCCGAAGCCTACGTCAACGGGGTCTCGACGCGCAAGGTGGAGCGCCTGGTGGAGCAGCTCGGCATCGAGTCTATGAGCCGCTCCACCGTCTCCCGGCTCTGCACGGTGCTCGATGAGCAGGTCAGGCTCTTCCGGGAGCGCCCCTGGAGGGCCGCTACCCCTACCTGTGGCTCGACGCCCGCATCGAGCGGGTGCGTGAGGAGGGGGTGTCCGCCAGAAGGCCCTCATCGTCGCCTACGGCGTCCACGAGACCGGGCGCAGAGAGGTTCTTGGCACCGACGTGGGCCAGGCGGAGAGCGAGGCCTTCTGGCGAGACTTCCTGCGTTACCTCGTGGCCCGGGGTCTCACGGGCGTCTTGCTCTGCGTCTCTGATGCCCACCCCGGCCTGAAGAAGGCCATCGCTCAGGTGCTCGGCTGCCCCTGGCAACGCTGCACCGTCCACTTCCTCCGGGACATGAAGGGGCATGTGGGGCGCTCGCAGCAGCAGATGGTCGCGGCGGCAGTGCGTCAGGTCTTCCAGGCCGAGGGTCTGGCCCAGGCCCGTCTCGTTCTCGGCGAGGTGGTCGCTCGGCTCGAGGGGCCGGCTCTCAAGGTGGCCCGTCTGCTCGAGGACGCAGAAGACGACCTCCTTGCCTTCCTTGACTTCCCGCGCGAGCACTGGTCCAAGCTGCGCTCGACCAACCCGCTCGAGCGCATCAACCGGGAGATCGGCAGACGAAGCGACGTGGTCGGCATCTACCCGAACGACCAGAGCCTCCTCCGGCTCACCGGGGCCCTCCTTTGCGAGCAAAACGACGAGTGGCTCGTCTCCCGCCGGTACCTCTCGGTCGAGTCCCTGGCGAAGCTCTACCACGACGACACCATCGACGCCGACGAGATCACCCTGTCCATCCATCCTGCACGGAAGGAGGTGGCCCCGGCGGCGTAGCCGGGAGTCCGTAGCGACGATCGGGAGCTACACCACAAAGTGGGACTTGACCTGATGACGGTTAAGCGAGCGTCTTCGTCCGTCATGCAGCCACTCCGTGCCGTTCGATCTCATCCCGGATCGGTAGGACCTGATACGGGCCCCGATTCCGGATCGTCGCGCCCGGTGGTCTTCGAACCGAAGAGCAGAATGTGCACGACGGGGAAGCGATTCCTCAACAGCCCGGCGGCCGCATCGATCGCCTCACGATCGGGAGTAGCGAGGGGGATGTCGGCCAGGGTCTTCATGGGTGCAGACTAACACGCCCGTGTTAGCTGCGCCTCGGCACTCGACGCGTGGGCGGCGTGGCGCGTGTGTCTCCTGTGGGACTTGCCAGTTGCCTCTCCAGGTCAGTATAGCTCAAGACTTACGCGACGAGCCCCTGGATTGCCGGCTGGGACTTATAGTGCGATGGCACAATTCATCAACTCGAGATGACATCCGGGCAGTAGTCGGCTGTGATCTTGATCAAGTCCGCGCGGGAGCGACATCTCCCAGCCCAAGCTGCACCATCACCGCCCGCTCCACCCGTTGAAGCTCGGAAGGCGAGAGGCGGCCGGCCAGATCGATGAACCGAGCCTTGCCCACGGTGGTCAGTTGATCAGCCATGGCCTTGGCGGGCTTCCCTCTCAGCGTGACCCCCCGCCCTTCGAGGAGCCGAAAGCGACCCACCACACCTCACCCCGCTACAGAACCACGTGCGGACGGGCCAGCGCCTCCAGAAACCGGCTGATGTGCCGGGGCCCGACCACCCTGCGCAGGCCTTCGTGCACCTCTTCATCGACGGTTATGGTGAGCTTCCTTCTCATAGGGCCATCCTCTACACGTGTATCACGTGGGCCACGCGCGGGCGCCCGGGCGAGCCACGAGATTCATCGCGCCGGGCCGGAAATCAGGTCTATCGTCTGCTCCCCAGCGGCGAGATCGGCCGCGAAGTCGCCGTGGTTGGCAACGTCCGCCCTGCCGAGGCCCTGCTGCTATCCGGGGTAGTCCCAGGCCGGGCCGAGATCGCGCACGGGAACCACCCAGATATCCTCCGCCAGCCGATAGGCCGTGCGGCCGGGATACACGACCCACAGACCGGCCAACTCAAGGTCCTCCATCGCGGCCTTCATGGAGCGGGTGAGTCGCGGCGCGTCCTGGTACTTGCACTCCACTCCCCACGTGCGACCACCCCACTGCCAGAAGAGATCAAGCTCAGCCCCCGCGTGGGTGCGCCAGAAGTAGAGTTCGTGGTCTTCGCGACCCAGCGCACGGCCGACCACCTCCAGGGCGAAGCCCTCCCACGAGGCACCCAACGCGGGGGAAGACTGCAGCTGCTCGAGTGATTCCAAGGAGAGCAGGGCATGAAGGAGGCCGCTGTCGCGCAGGTAGAGCTTGGGCCGGCGCACAACGCGTTTGCCGACGTTCGCCGCCCAGGGCTGAAGAAGGCGGATCATGAACGCGCCCTCGAGGATCTCGCAATACCTGCGCACCGTCATGTCGGACACGGCGAACGAGCGCGCCAACTCGGAGTAGTTGAGCATCTGACCGTGGTAGTGGCTGAGCATGGTCCAGAAGCGACGCAGGGTGCGCGCCGGGATGGTGATGCCGAGCTGCGGGATGTCCCGCTCGAGGAAGGTCGAGATATACTGCCGGCGCCAGACGAGGCTTTCTTCTTCCGTGGATGCCAGGAACGAGCGCGGCAGTCCGCCTCTCAGCCAGAGCGTGGTGATGCTCTCCGGCCCTACGTCGCTCACGCGGAAACCGCTCAGTTGATGGAAGGCGATACGGCCCGCCAGTGTCTCTGAGCTCTGTCGCAGGAGGTCACGAGACGCGCCTCCCAGGATGAGATACTTCTGACCCTCGCCGCGGTCGACCAGGTAGCGAAGCAGAGGGAAGAGGTCGGGCAGGCGCTGGATCTCATCGATAACGATCAAACCCCTCAGCTCTTCGAGGGCCAATTGCGGTTGCTCCAACCGGGCGAGATCGCGCGGGTTCTCGAGGTCGAAGGAGTGGTCCGCTTTGAATGATCGGGCCAGCGTTGTCTTCCCGCACTGGCGTGGCCCCAGGATGGCCGTGACCGGAAAGGCGGCCAAGAGCTTGGAGACGGCCTTGAAGTCCTGTGTCCGCAGGATGAGGCTCATGGCCCAGGATAGGCACAGAACCTTGAAAACTCCAGCCCTTGGTTTGATATTTCAATGATAAGCGGCAGTCTGGAGATCAAGCCCTGGCCGAAGGGGACACCGAAGAGGCCCTCGCTGACGTCACGTCGCGTCGCCGAGGCGACAGCCCCGTAGCACGCGTATCCCCGCGGCATCGAGGACCTCTTCATGCAGGTCATTCATCGACACCCAGGAGGTTCATCCAGGCCTGCGCGACGCGGGGCGGTGGTGCTTTAGGAAGAGCGCCGTAGCTATGTGGGCGGGCACGCAGGACAAGGCCGCCCAGAGGTCCTGCGGACGCGGCGGCCGGAGCTCCTCACCTGGCGACGAGGATGCCGACGGCCTTGACGCCACCAGGCCCGCGCTTAGCAGGCTGCTGAAAAACGAAACCTCGGCCGCCGGACAGCACTGGGAGGCGTCGTGCGTCGTCCTCCGTCGCGCCCGTAGCGCTGCTACGAGCGCTCCCTGCGTCCTTGCCTGGCGCGTTCCCAGCACACCCCGGCGGCGAAGCGTCATTCTTCAGCAGCCCGTTAGCGCATGAGGTCCTGCGCGGCAGCCGCCCGCCGGATACCGGGGAGCCCGTCGAAATGTCCGTCGAAGCTCGCGACCACCGGCATTCCGCCGGGCTCGGGGCCGACGCCCCGCACCGCCGCAAACGCGGCCAGATACGCGTCCACCAGGGGGACGGGGCGGTCCCGCAGCACCTCCACCATCCGCCAAAGCACGTCACGCTGGTCGAACGCGAGCCCGGGGCACTCGAGTAGCGACGCCAGCAGCGCCGCCGCCGCCCCCCGCTCCAGACCGAGCACACGCAGAAGCACGAACCCCGTCTCCACCACGATCACCGCAGGAACGAAGAGCTCCACCTGCGCCTGCGCAGCGGCCGCGAAGAGGTCGCGGGCGGCCGCGGCCGACTCCGGAGGCTCCCCCGTCAGAAAGCGGACGATGACGCTCGTGTCGAGGTAGACCCTCACGCCGGCAGGTCCCGGTCGAGCCGCTCGGATGCCTCGTCCGCCCACGCGGCCGCAGCCGTCCCGCGCAGGGCGGCCTCTCCGCCAGGCACGAGCGAGGCACGATCGCCTAACGATCCGGCCAGCTCAGCCCAGGGCGCCACCCGCCGGAGCTCCACCCTCCCACCCGCGAGCGACACCTCCACTACATCCCCCTCGCGGATACCAAGAGCCTCCCGGATCTCTTGGGGTATGGTGATCTGTCCCTTTCGGGTAACCTTGGAAGTCGGCATACACAACTCCATGTGAGAAGTAGTACCTATATACCCAAGTATATACTATGCGACTTTGGTTGGAGCTTGCTCCCGACTCCGGCGCGACCCGCTAGCAAGCAGGCGTCGTCGAACATGGCGTAGTACGCGCGGTTGCAGGCTCGGTTCACCGCGAAGCTGTAGCGAGCAGCCTGGTACTCCGCCTTTGCCAAGGCCGTGGCTTCGGCGGGGAAGAGGAGTTTGTGCACGGATTTGCCGCGGACGTCATGCCTGGCCTTACAGCTCGGGCTCCCCTCTTGACGCTATGTCGTTTCGCGCGAATCGAGACCGGAGTGCTGCTGCGAAGGCTCCAGCGCGGTGAGCTGATCGGGCTGCCGCATTCGAGACCCATGGCGTCGATCGGGCCGCGATGTCACGAGCTGCGCATCGTCGACAGAACGCGACCTGGCGTGTGGTCTACCGCATCGACAGCGACGCCATCGTGATGATCGACGCGTGCAGGCGCCGGCTCCGGGAGTACGATGCCGTAGGCGGGAAGGGGTGAGCGTCATGGACAAGACCAAGAAGAGCCGTCTCGAGGCCGCCGGCTGGCGGGTCGGGGACGCGGCCGACTTCCTCGGAATGAGTCCTGAGGAGGCCGCGTTTGTCGAACTCAAGCTGGCCCTCGCGGCTTACCTTCGAGACGTGCGTACGCAGCGCGGCTGGACGCAGGCACAGGTCGCCCGGCAGCTCGGTTCCAGCCAATCCCGCGTCGCCAAGATGGAAGCGGCGGATGGATCCGTCTCCGTCGACCTGCTCGTGAAGTCGCTTCTAGCCCTCGGTGCCTCGCGCAAGGAAGTGGGCCGGGTCATCGCACGGGCGGCCTAGCAGGCTGTCGGGAAATGACGCTTCGCCGCCGGAGTGCGCTGGGTACGCGCCAGGCAAGGACGCAAGGAGCGCTCGTAGCAGCGCTACGGGCGCGACTGAGGACAACGCATGGCGCCGCCCAGTGCGCTCCGGCGGCCGAGGTTTCTTTTTCCGACAGCCTCCTGGCACGATCCTCTGCCGTTGGCAGCCGCCTCACCCGACCCGGACGACGACTACTTGTCGGCGTTGGCCGGCAGGGAGCCGGCGGCGGCGCCGCGGCGACTTGACTGACTCTCGGTCAGGTCGCTGACGTACCGCTCGATCTTGGCGAAGGGCTTCAAGCATATCCGCCACCAACAACTCGAGTGAGCATTCGATAGTCTCGGCAAGCGTGACAAAGCGCAAGCCGATCGAGGGGTCAACGTCGACCAGGATATCGACGTCGCTCTGCTCGGTGGCATCACCGGTGGCGTACGAGCCAAATAGCCCCATGCTGCGCACGCCGAACCGCGCCTCCAGCTCCGGCTTCTTGCTTCTCAGGACAGCGAGGATCTCCTCGCGACTTGGGCGGCGTGGATCGCCTCACGGTCGGGAGTAGCAAGGGGGATGTCGACCAACGTCCTCATGGGTGCAGACTACCATGCGTATCGCCGTGGTGCGCCTCGAGGCCGAAGACTCCCGACCACCGTCTCGAAAGGAGGCAGGTCGGGAACGAGAGGTTCAAGCCACTGGTTCCAAGTGCTCTGGACGTGAGCAAGCATGACAGGCTGAAAGAAGTCTTCCGCACCCATGAACGTCACCTGACGGACGGCACATTTCGCGGCCACGAACGACGCAAAGGCTGCGAAGTCCATCTGATCTCCGTAAGAGCCGAGGATGCGCCATAGATCATAGAAATCCCGGGCACGCGACCGACTCCAGCCCCGCTCATTCAGCATTTCGACGTGCTGAAGGATAGCTCGAAGCTTCTCGGCGACAATCTCCTCCATTGAATACACGCGTACCGTCGCAGTGAGAGCCTCACCGTACTCGTGGAGTATCGCCCGGGACGGTGTCGGCTTGAACACCTGTTCGTCCATTGAGATCTCGACCATAACATGGGTGTGTGGTTGCCGGTGCCATGGGAAACGGGCTCTGACCGAGAAGGCTTCTTCAAGCCGACTGCGCAGGGGTCTCATGACCCCGTTCTTCCCGGCAGATTCACCCGGATCATCCAGCGACGGTTGTATGGACCGCGACGGGGCCCGCTTGGGTCCAGATTCCGATAGCCGACGATAGGCAGCCCGGCGAGAGCGCGCAGCTTGTTCGGCAGAACCCCTGATTCTTCGAGCACCCAGCCCAGCCGCTTGGCCGTCGCCACATCAAGCCTGAGGGCATAGTCGATGATCCTGGAGAGGTCCAGGCGCTCGCCGCGCACCTCAAAAGCGTGAAGGCTCTCTGAAAAGTCACCGCAGTATTGAGGCCTTGACAACCCATCGAGCAGCGTGCGTTCGGGATCGGTTATCGCAACGCGAGCCTCGCCGATCCAGACCTGTTCCGTCCCGAAGAACCATTCGCGCTTGGTCTGTACGAACTGGTAGATCGTGCCGGCAACGGAAAACCCGTCCGCCCCGCCGGCATCCCGGTGACCTCGAAAACGAGGTACAGGGACGTCCAACGGGGTCAGGACGAACACTCTCCGGGGAATCTGTTCGGTGAGGCCGTGATGGTGCATGGCCGACCAATGGCTGATGGCGCTTGGACGAGCCAGGGCCATGGCTATTTCGAACTCATGAACAGGCGCAACACCCGGCATGGCCGTGGAGACAGCGTAGAGTCCTTCTAAAGATGCGGTCCCCTTCGGCGACCATTCTGCGGACGAGTTCGATGCCGGCTCTAGTGTGGATGGGCTGTTCCCGTGTCATGCAGCAACTTTATGGTGATTGTTCGCTGGTGTCCAACAATCGCCAGTACACTACTGTGGGGTTCCGGCCACTTGCGGCGAATAGTGTCTCATCAGGTCGACGCACAACAGGGTCTCGTTCACCGTCTCCCGCGGCGACAGGACCTTGGCGGAGACGGGCTCGCAATTGAGGAGCGGCGCCTCGGCAAGCCCTCTAAATCGCGCAGGAACGCAAGGATTCCCTGTGGCGCGACGCGATAGAGATCGGAAGGCAACGATGAAGCACCACGTCCTCCTAGGACGGCCCGGGAGCCCGATCTCTCCTACGTGCTCAGCAACCCGGCCGCAATTTCAAAGGCCTCGTCGAAACCCAGCGAGTCAACCACCAGGTAGGCGAGGGACGACTCCCAACTGGCGCGGTACTCGGCTCGCCGGGCGCGGAACCGGGCGGCCGCCCCCTCCAGAACCAAAGCCTTGCGTTTGGTCTTGCGCGGCAACGCCTCGAGCGCGGCACCTGTGTCCGCTCCTCGGCGCACCAATTGCGCGATGTCATAGACGTCACGGGCGATGGCGTAGCGTCGCTGTCCGCCAACCGCGCGCAGCTTCTCTGCGAGAATCTCCTCGAGCGCGTAGCATTCGACCGACGACACCCCCAGGCCGGCCGCGTCGTCGTACTCGTGCATGAGCGCGCGGTTGACCGCGTCGAACACGAGCTCCTCATCGGCACTCAAATGGAACTGCATGTTGGGCGGATTCGGCGTGCGCAAAGCCCCGCGGTAGGGCACCTTGATCTCGATTGACTCGCGACCGTGCTCATCGTTTTGGACGATCGTCCTCGCGTCTTCCATGAGCAATCGAATGCCCGCACTGCCTGCCCTCGGCGCTGCGTTCTGCACCAGCGATAGCGCAACGGCAGGAGTCAAGCGACCCGCCACCGTGAAGTCCAAGTCCTCCGAGAAGCGGTAGTCGCCGAAGTGGCACTTGCGAAGGCAGGTCCCGCCCTTGAACACCCAGCGCGCTGACGAGAGATCCGGCGACAGGGCCCACAAGACAACCCCTAGCGCATGGTCGCGATCGATCACGGCGGGGTCCACGCCCAGCCTGCGGGCAAGGGACTTGACGGAGGCCTCTGGTATCACGCCCGGTCATCTCCGTCGAATCCGCCCGCGTTCACCTGCAGGTTCCACCTACGCAGTGTTCGCCCGGTATGGGGACCGCCTCGCTCGAGCGAGGTGAAGCCCGCACCGATCCGCGCCCGCCATGAGTCGAGCCACTCCTCCGCTCCCGGAAGTGCCGCGTTCTCCGCCAGAAAACCCAGGCGCTTGGGCACTGTCCCGCTGCTGAAACGCGTCATGTACGCACTGAGCTTCTGGAGGTCAAGCTGCGACCACGCCGCACGCAATGCGGGCATGACCTCGCCGATGCCCCCCGCGAGATCGGGGCGATCCATGACGTCGACGATCGTGCGCTCGGGATCCGTCACCCGAACACGCAGGCCCCCACGCCATTCCTCGCTGATACCGAAAACCCTGACGGGCTTCAACGTGACGAACTTGTAGGGCACGCCCAAGATGATCGCATGCGACTTGAACCGGCGCACCGGAGTCACGAAGAACTGCGTGCGTGGCAACTGTGTGGTCCATCCCCAGTGACGGACGGCGGTCCAGTAGGCCGCGCCCCCCTCCGGCACGAGGAGGCTGCCGATCACGAGGGGGTCCTCGCTCCAGTCACGATCGGTCCCAGCCGCGAGCGGAACGAGCATGTACTTGCCCCGCTCCAGTCGTTCGAGCCATCCTTTGCGCTCCAGTTGGGCCAAGGAGTTGCGTGCGTATTGCCCACCGCCCCAGAACCCAGCCGCCTGCTCGAACGAGAAAACGTCCCGCCCTGCTCCGGCCATGGTAGCAAGGAACTCGGCCTCTCGCGGTCCAAGTTCCGTTATAGTTCGAGCCATGTTAATAACCTCCAAACAGTTATCTTCATGACGCGTACTATACTACAACGTCAGGGCCTGCCGTGCCCATCGACGACCGAAGCAGCCTCGAGCCCGGCCGAGGCATGATCCTCAACGCCGGCGGCGCGGGTGGTCACGAGGGTGGCCGGCGACGAGTTGGTGACCTCGGATCGTGCACAGAGGGCGTATCTGAGAGGTTCCCGGCGCCGCGGTAATCGCTCGGCCTTGCGCTCCAGTCCGCGTATGAGCCTGCCTCCGTCTTCAGACCGGGTCCATTTGGCTTCCCCTACCAGCGTGGCCTCCCGAGCTCGAGCGTTCAGAACGACGGCGTCGATCGATGACGATGAGACCTCTCAGATCCTCCCGGGCCAGCTGCGACTTTACCGCCCCCGGTGCCACTCCCAGGCGTCACGCACTATGTGCTCGAGTGACCCGCGCTCGGGGCGCCAGCCGAGCACTTCCCTGGCCCGCTCATTGGAGGCGATGAGGGTGGCCGGATCGCCCGCCCGTCTTGGGCCCATGGTGATCTTGACTTCTCGCCCCGTGACCTCAGCACAGGTGCGCAGCACCTCCAGGCTGGAGAATCCGCGTCCGTTTCCCAGGTTGAACACTGCGCCCCGCCCGAGCCCGCCTGGACGCCAGCCTCCACACCCTCTGCCCCGCCCCCACCGCCCAGCCACTCTAACCCCAGCCTATGCGCCTCCGCCAGATCGAGCACGTGGACGAAAGTCGCGCACGTAGGTGCCATCGGGCGTGGGATAGTCGCTGCCGTTGACCTCGAACTCGGCCTTAACTCCGCCCATAGCCTGCAGGACCCGGGGAATGATGTCCGTCTCAGGTTCGTGCCTCTCCCCCAGAAAGCCGTCCGGCTAGGCCCCGGCCACGTTGAAGTAGCGGAACCTCACGGTGCGCAAGCCGTGCAGGAGTCCATACCAGTCGAGCAACTGCTCGAACATGAGCTTGGAGCCCCCATAGGCGTTCACGGGAAGAAGGCGCGCATCTTCGGGAATGGGTACGGCCTCGGACTCTCCGTAGACCGCCGCTGTGGACGAGAACACCAGTCCCCGCACCCCATGCCTCACCATGGCTTCCAGCATGACCAAAGGAGCGGCCACGTTGTTCTGGAAGGAGCGTCCGGGGTGGGCCTGCGACTCGGCTACCTCGATGTAGCCGGCAAGGTGCATGACGGCGTCCATGCCGGGCAGGATCTGGTCGAGGAGCTCGGCGTCACCTACCCTGCCGACGACCAGCGTAGCCCGCGGGTCGACCGCCTCGGCGAGCCGGCGCCGCCGGTGACGAGGAAGTTCATACGGTTAACCGTAGCAAGTGAGCGACGCGACAGGTACCACATGTTGATTTCCAGGCGCACCGACCAGTTGTTAGGGTACCGGCGGTCGAGCCGCAGGTGTCGTCGCGGGTCGAAGATACGGCAACTGCTTGAATGGGTCTTCGTCTAGCCCATTTTGATCCCCTGGATGAGTCGATGATGACCTCCAAACGTTAGGAGTCGCACGCCCATGAAGTCGTAGGCTGGCGGCACGAAACCGTCGAGTTCCAAGGCCCGGGACCGACCTCAGGCGCGGTGGTTACCGAAACTCATTCCGCGGGGAAAGCCAGTTTCCACTATGCACCGCCCCGGCCATCCTGACGCCGGGGCAGCAGGGAGCCCATCGGACTTTGCTTGCACGGGACGGGGCCCATCCCCGGCCGTCGGGATACGTGTTCATTTAGAGCAGAAGATCGCCAATTCCGAAAGGAGTGTCTCTAAGAGGGCAATGCTCCAATAGAGAAGATAATCGCAAAAATCGCGATTAACCTCTATACTGGAGCACATGGAACGACCGGTTCGCACTCTATCCAAGCGGGAGGCGGAGCTCGTCAGCTGGCTTGAAGCCGAGCGGCGGCTGAGCATCAGCCTGCCCGAGGTGAGGCGCACTCTGGGCTGGTCGGACTCCGTGGCTCGCAATACACTGTCACGGCTAGCCAAGAAGGGGTGGCTCCGTCGCACCGCCCTTGGCAGGTACGAGGCCGTTCTCGCCGAAACGGGCGGGTGGTCTGTCCCCAATCCCTGGGCGGCGCTGAGCACTTGGGGGCAGCGGTACTACGTCGGATTCAAGTCGGCCGCATATGAGCATGGTCTCACAGCCGATCGTCCGGGCAGTGTTCAGACGTGTGTGCCGACGGGCGCCCGCAGGCCGCTTTCGTGGGGCGACATTCCCATCGTCCTCATCTACCTCCCCAAGTTCGACTCGGCCGGGACGCAGTACAGGAAGCTGCATCAATTCGAGGTTGAGATCGCGTCGCCAGAGAAGATATTGGTCGACGGGGCTAGCCTTCCAGGACGCATGGGGGGTGTGCTCGGGCTCGCTCGGATCGTTGACCGCGCCGCGAACCAAGTCGACTGGGCGACCGTAGTTCAGCTCACGACTGCGTCACCCGGCGGGCGGGTGAGCCTGCGGCGGCTCGCCGCCTTGCTGGAGATCCTCGGCCGGGAGGTGCCGGATCCCCTGGCTAATGGGGCGACGGCGCGGCTGGGTGAGTCGGCACTCTTCCTCGGCGCGAGGCGAACGTACGGCGCACGCGGCGAGCGGCTGTCCCGCTGGCAGGTGATCGTCAATGTCGATCCGGCTGCGGTCCTCGAGGAGCTGCGACGCTGATGGTGCCGCTGGCCATCGTCCGACAGTACGCCGCCGGGCAGCAAATCAGCGTTGATGTGGCTGACCAGGAAATCGTCCTCCACTAGTGCGTCTTTGGCCACACCGGCCGCTTCTCGAAGGACATCGACTTCAGCGGTCACGTCGCGTACGAGCACGAGAACGGCGCCGCCTCCACGGCCTCGACCCGTACGAGATGATCGCCGAGAAGATCATGGCCTGTAACCGTCGACGCGGCGGGTCCGCGAAGGATGTCATGACATGCTTCTCTGGTCCGAACGCCCTTTCAGTCATGACCTCGTCCGTCGCGTGGCTGTTCTGAAGGCGTGGACAGATCAGAGGAAGGCGCCGGCGTATGATCCCGACACCTTCGTGGCTGCGGTCGTGCCGGAAAACTACCGCTGGGAAGACCTGGAAGGACTGGTGCCTCGCCGCCTTCAGTCGAACCCTGAAGGCATCTGCGCCGCGGTCCGGAACAGGTTCGCTTTCCTGACCGCTAGCACCGAGCAGGAAGGCGTGCTCCTGGCTGATCAGGCATCGCATCGCGAGGAGGACCTGTTCGGACAGCTCCGAGCCGAAGCGCGGTACTGGTCAGAATGACTCACTGCACCGCCCCTTCGATCATAATGAGGTAGCGCGTCATCTCCTCCGGCACCGGTGTAGAAGACGGTGGACTTGCCCTCGCTGAATGGCTGAAGGAGCATGGTCTTGCCGACGCGCCGCCGGCCCCACACAAGCGCTACGCCCTGCCCAGGTGAGCCCCACCATTGTTCCAGAGCGGCCAATTCGTCCCGCCGGTCGACGAAGTCGTCCATGTCCTGAATTGGTGCACTTCCCTGTCGGTGCTTTGCGGGCTGCTGGGTCGGCCGCCCGTCTCTGTCACTGGCGAACGCAGCGGGGCGCCGAGGTCGATGCCGAGCCGCCGTCCTTGTCTACAGGGGGACGGAAGTGGTCCCCTTGGGGTCGCGTGTGGTCGCCCTACCGTGGGAGTTCTTGGCCCGAGGGATCTCGCGCTAGCGGCCCTCCCACCGTCCGCAGCCGCACGCAGTCTCCGCAGTCCCACGTGGTACCGTACGGGAAAGGTGGAGATGTATTGCCGGCACCAGACAAGGCTTTGCTCCTCGGAGGTGCGACCGAGGATGAGGTAGTTCTGACCGAGGCGGCGGTCTACCAGGTTGCGAAGCAGGGGAAACAGATCGGGCTGACGTTGGATCTCGTCGATGACGATGAGACCTCTCAGATCCTCCAGGGCAAGTTGCGACTTTACCGCCCCCGGTGCCACTCCCAAGCGTCACGCAGTATCTCCTCGAGCGATCCTCGCTCCGGCCGCCAGCCCAGCACTTCCCTAGCTCGCTCATTGGAGGCGATGAGGGTGGCCGGACCGCCCGCCCGTCTTGGGCCCATGGTGATCTTGATTTCTCGCCCCGTGACCTCAGCACAGGTGTGCAGCACCTCCAGGTTGGAGAATCCGCGCCCATTTCCCAGGCTGAACACAGCGCCCCCACCCGAGCCCGCATGAGCGCCGGCCTCCGCACCTCCTGCCCCGCTCCCACCGCCCAACCACTCCAGCCCCAGCCGATGCGCCTCGGCCAGATCGAGCCGTGGACGAAAGTCGCGCACGCAGGTGCGATCCGGCGTGGGGTAGTCGCTGCCGTAGACCTCCAGCTCGGCCTTACCCCCGGCCATGGCCTGCAGGATCCGGGGAATGATGTGCGTCTCAGGTTCGTGCCTCTCCCCCCGGGAGCCGTCCGGCCAGGGCCCGGCCACGTTGAAGTAGCGGAACCGAACGGTGCGCAAGCCGTGCAGGAGTCCATACCAGTCGAACAACTGCTCGAACGTGAGCTTGGCGGCCCCATAGGCGTTCATGGGAAGAAGGCGCGCGTCTTCCTTGATGGGTATGGCCACCGGCTCTCCGTAGGCCGCCGCGGTGGACGAGAGCACCGTCCCTGCACCCCCTGGCGCACCATGGCCTCCAGCATGACCAAAGGAGCGGCCACGTTGTTCTGGAAGTAGCGTCCGGGGTGGGCCTGCGACTCGGCTACCTCGATGTAGCCGGCGAGGTGCATGACTGAGTCCATGTCTGTCAAGGCCGGTTCAAATCTGACCCCTTGCTGGCGGAGCAGGTGCCCGAAGGAACCGGGGCTCCTCCTTTCAGTGCCCATCCCCCGTAGCATCAGTCGCCTCCCCAATACGGCGGTCCTGAGCATTGCCCACCTTCGCTCGCGGCTTGGCTGCAGGGCGATACCTCCCTAGGCATGCCCCACTGAGCCTCCGGAGCTTGGCTGACTCGGAGGTTGAACCACCTTTCTTCCGAAGCGCAAGAAGTCAATGGCAAACACGAGGTTGCCGATCAGGTACCGCTTCCACAAGCGCCGCGGCTCAGTGATGAGCCGGAACAGCCACTCCAGCCCGGATGATCGCATCCACTTTGGAGCCCGTGGCTTGTGGCCGGATAAGAAGTCAAAGGCAGCACCCACGCAGACAATCGGCATGCCCAGCTCATTGACGAAGTCGTGAGCCCATATCTCCTGTTTCGGGGCGGACACGCCAACCCAGAGGAGTCGTGCGCTGGACTGTCTTACAGCTTCACAGATCGCAAGCGACTCTTCCCGGGGCCAGTCGCCATGCGAGGGTGTAATTGCCCCCGCGATGTCGAAGAGCGGGTGTCGGCTACGTAAGGCGCGACAGAGGTCGTCCACCACCCCCGTGTCTCCTCCGAGGAAGAACATCGGCATGTGCCCATCGCGCGCTGCCCGGCTGACTGCGGCCTCGAGAAGATCCGGGCCCGGCGACCTGCTCACAACTCCGAAGCCGAGTAGTCGTGCTCCAAAACTCAAAGGAGCGCCGTCGGCGAGGGGTACGGTGTCCTCGGCCGCCAGTAGGGCGGCGTAAGCTGGTGTCGTGCGCCTGAGCGTGGCGGAGTAGGCATTGACAAGGGCGTAGACACGCCCTTGAGAAACCGCTGCGTCTTCCCAGATCATGTCGAGGGCCTGTTCCGTGGTGGCAGGGATAAGTGGAAGGCCGGCGATATGAATGGGGTGGCATCTCATCAGTTTCTGGTCAGTTCCCGCTCGGGCGCCCCAATTCGGCGGACTTTTGATCCTGCCCTGCTGAAAAGCGTATCGCAGTATAGGACTTTGTCAGGCCGAGGAAGCGCTCCTGGAGAATCACCGCGTCGGGGAAAAGGGTTCGCATATCAGAAAGACATAGCAAACGGATGCTCGGGACTATCTGCACGACGTCCTCTTTTTGATGGGCGGGCCACGAAACCCCACAGGCTTGCCCACCGGGCGGCCGGAATCCTCAGACGCATTGGGAGCCAGTGCAGGAATGGAGCTAAGAAATGAGGTTCCACCGGGAAACCGCGGGCCGGTGTCTGGACCGCATAGACACGGCCCACTCTCCGTATTTCCGCCGCAAATCGTTGCCGATCCTCCCAGCCCCCGACGTGCTCGATCACGGAGTTGGAAAAAGCAACGTCGAACGACTGGTCTGGGAAGGGCAAGGCGCGGCCGTCGCCCACCACACAAGTCTGCTTAGAGGTCGGAGGCGTGCTGCAAGGCACGATGTTCACCAAGGTTACTGCGGGCTGGCAGCTGCAGTGCTCCCAAAACTCCGGCGTTCCCCCGATGTCGACAATCGTGGTCTTGTCCGTGAAACGAAGAATTCGTTCAATGGCTTGCATGCGCCGGCGTCGGAAACCATGGTTCAGAGCTTCATAAAGACTATGAATGGTCGTGCTCACCTGAAGCCCACTCTCCGTACGATCCGCAATGAGAGTCCCTGGGTCATGATGGCGATGGTTGCCCTGAGGGAGGGGCGTAGCCCCGACCGGAAGGGCAACCGGTCCGGCCGCGAATTCGCTCGGGGTCAGGGACCCGAGTGAGCTGTGCGGCCGCTCGTGATTGTACTCCCTGCGCCAGTGCTCTCCCAGAGCTTTGGCTTCTCGGAGGTTCGCGAAGGCTTCGGCGTTCAGGAACTCGTCTCGTAGACGGGCATGGAAGGACTCAGCGTAGCCGTTCTCCCACGGCGCCCCGGGCTCCACGTAGAGGGTACCGACGCCGGCCTTCTCAAGCCAGGTGCGGATGGCGTCGGCGATGAATTCGGGCCCGTTGTCCGCGCGGATATGAGCAGGGACGCCCCGCACGCTCATGACACGGATCAGCTCGTCGATCACGTCGAGGGCGGTGATGCTCCGTTCGCAGAGGAGTGAGGGGCACTCCCGGGTGTACTCGTCAAGGACGGAGAGCCATTTCAGGGAACGGCCGCCTTCGTCCCGGTCGAAGATGAAGTCAAGCGCCCAGATGTGGTTCTTCCGTGCGGGGCGGTGGCGGTGGCAGGCGTTCTGGCTTGCGCCCAGGCGCCGGCGTTTGTGCTGCTGAGGCGCCACCCGGTAGCCTTCGCGCTTCCAAAGACGGTAGACCCTCTTCGGATTGGCCCGGAAGCCCTCCCGGCGTAGGAGGTCCCCGATCTTGCGGTAGCCGTAGCGGGGGTGCTTACGTACGAGCACCTCCATGCGGTGAATGAGCCGGGGCTCGTCATCGGGGATGCGGGCCGCGTAGCGCAGGGTGGAGCGGCTCACGGAGACGACACGGGCCGCCCGGCGTTCGGAGATGGGGAAGGTGGCCTTAAGATGCTTCACGGCTCTTCTCTTCCGGGCCGGGCTTAGAAGTTTCCCTCGGCCAACTCCTTGAGCATGGCGTTGTCCAGGGAGAGGTCGGCTACGAGCTTCTTCAGGCGCAGGTTCTCCTGTTCGAGCTCTTTCAGGCGCCGGAGCTCCTGGGCCTTCATGCCTCCGTAGAGGTTCTTCCAGCGGTAGTAGGTCTGCTCGCTGACTCCGATCTCCTGGCAGACCTGGCCGATGGTGCGGCCCGCGATGAGGGCGGCTTCGGCGTCGCGGAGGTGCCGGATGATCTGCTCGGGTGTGTGCTTCTTCCCCTTCGGCATGGTTCTGGTCCTTTCTCGGCCTCGAGGGCCGGGTCAGGACTCTCATTCTACGTGGTACGGCTGGCGGGGGCATTCCACACCTGGAATGCCGCAGGCGCAGAATGCGTTTGGCAGCGCATGGGCAGGCATATGCTAGACATAAGCCCTGAGGCAGACATCCGAAAACATGGCCCGCCGGGCCCAGGTGAGGAATGCCGGGCGACCATAGTATGGTCGGTCGACCTGGGAGGACCCTGCTCGCTCAAGAAGTATTCGCGTGAAGGAGCGGCACGTGGAGTAGCGCAGGTGACCTTCGTGATACAACTCAACAGGGGAGGTCCGATCGCACTGCAGCAGACCCTCATCTATCGTAGCGGTGCCGGGAAATCGCCCCCGGAGCAGCTTGGGGGGGGCCGGGTCCACTTGGCGACGTTGGGCGTCGTCAGCAGCAGGTGGGCACCCGCTCGCATGAGACCGCGCGTCATAATGAGTGCCTGTATGGGATCAACGAGATATTCGACCATGGCGTTCACGACAATCGCGTCGAACAACTGGCCGTTTAAGAACCCGGTACCCTCTTCGAGGTTGTGAAGAACCACCGACACACCGGCATCGCCGGAGTACGTGTCTGAGATCCGAGCTGCTCTGATATTCGAGATCTCAGTGACAGTGATCTGTCTGTCGAGCGCCAAGTAATTCCCCAGCCTGAGGGCCTCTAACGCCAAAGAATTCCCCAGGGGTGGAGCCAGATAATTCCCCACCCCGAGCGCCAAGTAATTCCCCACCCCTCCTCCCGTAGTGCCGGTGGCAGAGCTACCCTCGCCCTCGCGTATGAGCAACGGAGGGAGGGCGATTGGCCAGGAGGACCTTTGACGTGATCGACGTGGTGGAGATTCTCAAGCATTGGTATGCCGAGCGGAACGTGTCTGAGATCGCCCGCAGTCTCGGACTTGACCGCAAGACGGTGCGCAAGTACGCGGCCGCTCCCGAGAAGGAGGGGATCATCCCCGGGGGCCGCCCGTCACCCCGGAGGAGTGGGCCCGGCGGGTGCGGGTGTGGTTCCCGGAACTCACCGACCCCCGGGCCCGTTCGAGCGTGGCCGGCGAGATCGCCCCCTTCCACGACTACATCCGCGATCATCTCCTGGTGAACACCCTGGCCACAACCCACCAGCGTCTACGGGATGAGCGGGGTCTCAAGGCCAGTTACACCTCGCTCAGACGCTACGTGCGTCTGGAGTTCCCCGCCGAGGCGGCGCTCACCCAGGTGACCGTGCTCAAGGACGATCCCCCGCCGGGGGAGGAGGCCCAGGTTGATTATGAGTACCTGGGCCAGTGGCTCGACCCCCGCACCGGGAAACGCCAACGGGTGTGGGCCTTTGTCATGGTGCTCTCCCACAGTCGTCACCTCTTCTGCTACCCGGTCGTGCGTATGACGCTTGCCGCCTTCGTGCAGGCCCACGTGGCGGCCTTTGCCTTCTATGAGGGCGTGCCCCGCCGCATAACGCGGGCGGGAACATAACTGCGACAATCTTGCAAGCGGCGTCCTGCGCCCCGATCTCTACGACCCCCGCCTGAACCGCAGCTACGGAGAACTCGCCACCCACTACGGCTTCCTGGTGGACCCCGCCCGTGTCGCGCACCCGAAAGACAAGGCTTGCGCATCTGACTACTCCTGGTTCAGTTGATCGAGTGTGAATCCCTGGCCATCGATACGCCCCCGTCCTGCCGGGCCGCCTCCCTCGCCGCCCGCTTGCGACTATTGTAGGCGGCCAGACAACAGCGCTGGCTGCACCACTTCTTCCCGTGCCGCAGCAACGGCTTCGCGGGTATGGGGCCACCACACCACTGACAGGACTGTGCGAGTGCTTCCGGTCGCTCATAGAGCCGCTGGCCCTTGTCATTGTAGACCTGCGAGCGGATGTACCCCTCCCGGGCCCAGATCTTCACCGTCGAGGGGTCGGCCTCGACCAACTCCGAGAGCTCCTCGAGGGTATGCAGTCCTCGTCGGCGAAGGCGGCTGTAGCGGTCCTCCAGGCCGTAGGTGCGGCGCAGGGTGTAGAGGATCTTGAGACTGAAGCGTTCGGCCACCCCAGGGCGCAGGCCGTGGGCGTTCAGGATGTCCACGATCTCGGCATCGGTGTGTGGTCGTCGAGCAGCCGATCGACCTCGGCCACCACGGCCGGATCGACCTTGCGCAACTCAGCCGCATTGAGGGGGAGCGGTAGATGGAGGCTCTCGGTGGCGCCGCCGCGAAAGCGGACGTGGACCATGACTTCGTCGCTGCGCAGGAGGGTGACGTCTTCCAAGAGGAGCCTGAGCATGCGCTTGCGCTCCCGCATGGGGACGTCCGGATCACTCCAGAGGCGGGGAAAGTCGGTGGCCAGCGCGAGGACCTCCTGCCGTTGCTCCTCGCCGAGCAGACGCCCCCGCCCGCCCGCTCTCGTTCGTAGGCTTCCTGGGCCTCGGCCTGGGCGCGCAGCTTCTGGTTCCAATCGGCCTCCAGGGAGCCGGCCACCAGGCGGTTGTCCGGGTCGACCTTAAGGTAGCGGCGCTGGGCCAGCTCGGCCTCGTAGCGGGCGCGCTCCACCTGCTTGAGGCGGAGCCGGTCGGCTTCGCCCGCGCGGGTCTCGAGCTCCTCTTGCACGGCGAGCGCCACCTCCAGCGCCAGGGGCGTCACCGTCTCCACCAGGAGCTCACCCACAGCCCGGTCGATCTCGGCGCCCACCAGGCGCTGGCAGGGTGCCTCGGCCTTCTCGATGCCCTCCCGCTGGCAGACGTACTCGGGGACGAGCTCACCGTGGCGCACGTAGTAGCGGACGGTCATGCGGGAGCCACAGCGCCCGCAGAGGACCAGGCCCTGCAGGAGGGCGGGACCTTCGCGCGGGGGACTCTTCCTGCGTTCGGCCCCGTTGGCCTGGGCGTTCTCGCGCAGGCGGGCCAGGTTCTCTTCGTACTCCTCCCAGGTGAGGTAGCCGGGGTGGGCACCCAAGATGATCGTGTGCCACTCCTCGCGCGGCAGAGGGCGGCGGTGTTCTTTCCCGCCGGGAAGCCTCTGCCCCCGGCTGCGCCCGTAGACGAAGGCGCCGGTGTAGCGGGGGTTCTTGAGCAGGCGCAGGGCCCGACTATGGACGAGCTGGCCCCAGGCGAGCTCGCCCTTGTTAGGTCCGGTGGCCAGCCGGCGCGGGAAGAGAAGACCCTCTTCGCGGAAGCTGCGCACGGTGCCGGTGGCCGAACCGGTGCGCCGAAAGGTTAGAAAGAAAGTACGCACCGCCTGCTGCACCTCAAGGTCAGGGTCGAGGACCACCCGGCCGGCGGGGTCATAGAGGAGGCCCACGGGCAGCTTCACCTCGAGCTCGCCCCGGCTGGCCTTGGCCCGCTGACCACCGATGAGCCGGGCGCGCAGTACATGGAGCTCGGCCTCGGACATGGTGCCCTTGAGCCCCAAGAGCAGCCGGTCGTTGAAGTGGGCCGGATTATAGAGACCGTCCTCATCGAGGATGAGCGTATCCGAAAGGGCGCAGATCTCGAGCAGACGGTGCCAGTCAGAGGAGCTGCGGGCGAGACGCGAGACCTCCAAGCCGAGGACCACCCCCACCTCGCCCATCCCCACGGCGGCCACCAGCTGCTGGAAGCCTTCCCGGTCGCTGTCTGCCCCGGAGAGCCCGAGATCGCGGTCGATGATCACCACTCGCTCGGCCGGCCAGCCCAAAGCCACGGCCCGCTCCCTAAGGGCGTACTGGCGCTTGGTGCTCTCGGTGTTCTCGAGGACCTGCCGGAGTGTGCTTTGGCGCACGTAGAGATAGGCGAGTCGCCCCAGGTGGCTCGCGGTCACCTTCTGATGCTCTTCCCGGTTCACAGGGGACACCTCCTCTGAGTCAAGAGAGCCATCTCCGCCAGCAGACGCACAAGTTCGGGGCCCGTGCCGCTCAGCCCCCGGACCGCGCCGCCACCGGCCGGGCGGCTCGCCCCGGACCTTGACTTGCTCGGCCGGTCGCTCGGCGGGCAGGCCCCCATCCAGCTTGCGAGGCCGCCGCGCACAAAGACGGCTAGGCCGCGCGGGGTGAGAGAGGGGAGCTCGCCCAGGGCCTGGGCCCGCAGGGCTTCATAGCCCTCGAGGAGATCAGCTGCCGGGGCCGTGATCTTCAGCCCCTCTTTGGAGCCCCTTTTTTCCGCCGCCGCTCTAGGGCCCGCTCGATGCTGCGGGGATGAACAGAAAGACCGAGCTTCTCCTCGAGCAGGTGGACCAGGGCGGCGCTCGAGAGGGACGGCTCTTCGGCGAGGGCCTCCTCCAGGAAATCGACGACGGCCTCGGAGAGCTTGTGGGCCCGCCTCGGTCCCGGCCGCTCGGGCAAAAGCCCAGGCAGGCCCGCCTCCTGGAAGGCTCTCTGGGCCTGGTAGAAGGAGGGGCGCGAGAAGCCAAAGGCGGCCGAGGTTGCGCTCACCCGCTCCCCTTCTTCGCCTACCCGGCGGAGCATCTCGTACTTCACCTGCACGAGATCGTGGGGGTCGAAGAACGGGTTCTCGCCCACAAAAGCTGGATCGCGCACCGCCTGGGGTCGGGGGTTGCGGGCGTGGTGACGGCGCAGCGCGGCGAGCTTCTCGGCGGCGGCCGAATCGGACGGTTTCATAGGCATCCTCCTGGGTCAGTGTTACTTCTATTATGCCGAGATGTCTCCAGATGTCAAGCTCCGGCGCTACTTCTTTATGCCGCATCTCTGGCCTATACCAACATACTAGCTGCAGTGGCAAGCTGAGAATCGTCCCCATATCCGGCAAAATTCCCCTAACATGTGCGGCATAATTCACCTTACACCTCCCTACTTTTGAGCTCCTGCACGAGACTCACCAGGGCAACGAGCTCCTCCACCCGGAAGTGGGCCCGGCCGGCCGAGAGCGCCAGGAAGGGGTCTACCCCCTCCATGTCGGTCCAGCTCGCCGGCAGCGACCGAACGCGTTTCTGTCCGGGCCTACGGAAGAACACCCGGTGCTCGCCCCAGGTGTGGGCGTAGCCCACCAGCTCGAACTCCTGCCCGGTCAACGGGTGGAAGGGATGGGTGACGATGAATCTCCTCCCACCTGCGGCATCGGCTGTAGTTGAAGGCCTATGACAAGGCGAAAGTGGAGGCCGGCGTCCTTTTCGCGGAGCGGCGCATCATGGCTCCGCTTCGGCGCCGCACCTTCTTCAGCTTGGACGAGGTGCGGATCGCCGTGGCCGGGGAACTCGCCAAGCTGAACGAGCGCCCCTTCCAGAAGATGCCCGGCAGCCGGCGGAGCATCTTTCTCGCCGAGGAGCAGCCCGTGCTCCGCCCGCTACCCGTGCGCCCCTATGGGCACCGCGACCGCAAGCAGGCCCGCGTCCACATCGACTACCACGTGGAGCTTCTGCGCCATTACTACTCAGTCCCCTATCGCCTCGCCCGGGAAAGAGTGGAGATCCGCTACACCCTCTCGGTGGTCGAGGTCTTCCACCAGGGGGTCCGGGTGGCGTCACATGCGCGGGACGACACCCCGGGGCGGGCCACCACCTGCCTTGCGCACATGCTGCCCCGGCACCGCCACTACGCCGAGTGGTCCCCGGAGCGATTCCGGGAGTGGGCGGGGAAGATCGGTCCTGAGACCGAGAGGCTCGTTGTGGCCGTCATGGCCCGTCATCCCCACCCGGCCTTGGGCTTCCGCTCCTGTCTGGGCATCCTGCGCCTCGAGAGCCGCTACGGAGCTCTGCGCCTCGAAGCCGCCTCGGCGCGCACCCTGGCCGTCGGGGGGACAAGCTACAAGAGCGTGAGCCGCATCTTGAAAGCCGGACTCGACAAAGAGCCCCCGCCGCATCAGCTTCCGCCGCCCGAGCCTCTCTTCCACGAGAACCTGCGCGGGCCGGAGTACTTCACCGACTGACCAACCAGAAAGGACGAAACGTTGTCATGACCAACGAAGAGACCATCGAGAAACTCTACGATCTGAAGCTCGGAGCCATGGCCGAAGCCTTCCGGGAGATGCTCACCCGGCCACAGGACGGGGGCCTCTCCTTCGCCGAGCGCTTGGGCCTGCTGGTGGACCGCGAGTGGCTTCGGCGGGAGGAGAACCGGCTCGCCCGCCGCATGAAGGCCGCGCGCCTCAAGGTGCCGGCATCCGTGGAGGAGGTGGACTTCCGCACTCCGCGCGGCCTGGATCGGGATGTCTTCGTCGATCTTGTGGCCGGCGGCTACCTGCGCCACCACCACAACGTCATCATCACCGGGGCCACGGGGCTTGGGAAGACCTATCTCGGCTGCGCCTTGGCGGACCGGGCCCTGCGGGACGGCTTTACCGCCCGCTACTACCGTCTGCCCCGCCTCGCCTTCGAACTTGCGCTCGCCCGGGCGGACGGGAGTTATCTGAAGATCCTTGGCCAGCTTGCCAAGGTGGACCTGCTCATCCTCGACGACTGGGGCCTCGCACCCCTGGAAGGCCAGGCCCAGCACGATCTTCTCGAGGTGATCGATGACCGGACGCAGTCCCGCTCCACGCTCGTCGCCAGTCAGGTGCCGGTGGGTGAGTGGCACCGGCTTCTCGCCGATCCCACCGTGGCCGACGCCGTCCTTGACCGCCTGGTGCACAACGCCGTCCGCATCGATCTGAAAGGGGGTTCCATGCGAAAGAGGAGAGCCGGGACTTGACCCATGCCGATCAGTCTGTTACCTACTTACCACCTGAGCGTCGCTTCGCTCCGAGGGTGATCGGCATGAGCGGAATCGGTGATCGGCATGCGGGCGTATTGGCCGATCGGTTTGCGTGGAATACGCACTCGGGGTAGAACTCAACGTCGCCGAATGTTGCTTGCGGAGCGTGGAGGGCCGACTCGGCTAGGAAGTCCGCCACATCCAAGTAGCGGATCTTTTCGGTCACTTAGTGAGGCGTTCGAGGATCTTCTGGTTGCGCTCTATGGACGCCTTCAGTCGCCTCTGGAAGTCCAGGTCCTGGCGCCGGGCTTCGATGTGCCCATCGATC
This sequence comes from Thermoleophilia bacterium, assembly GCA_027493445.1. Lineage (GTDB taxonomy): Bacteria > Actinomycetota > Thermoleophilia > RBG-16-64-13 > RBG-16-64-13 > JAMDDA01. The sequence continues at coordinate 1,877,505 of JAOSKU010000001.1, forward strand.
GCCTGGCGCACAGCTCGAGACACCGGAATCCCTTCCACTGCAGCCACCGCTTCTAGCTGCTCGGCTTGCTCTTCGGACAGACGGATGGTCATTGCTTTCGCCATGGTGCCACCTTCGTTACATGCCACCGTGGTATCACCATACCACGAATCTCTTTGGTGAAACCGGATGGAACCCGAGCAAGCTTTGCGAGTCCCCCGAAGCGAAACCGGGGAGTCCCGCTGCGGGCAGGCCGATGGACCAGTTCTCCAGAAAGGGCGGTCGAGCTTCAGCATCTCCTCGACGGTGAGGTGGCTGCGGGTCAGAGCGCACGGTGGAATCGCCGTACACGGTGCCGACCAGCTCTTTCTTGAACATGGCGAGCACGAAAGGCGAGACCTTGATGTGGTCGTACTTGATGTTGGCGACGCCGGTGAGCACCGTCCGGCCGCCCTTGCCGGTCGAATCGAAGGCCACGCCGATGGTTTCGGGCGTCGGATTGTCAATGGTGACGATCGCCTTCTCCGCACCCACGCCGTTGGTCAGTTCGAGTACCTTGGGGATGGGATCCTCGCGTGTCGGGTTGATAGTGTGGGTGGCCATGACCGGTGCCGTCCGGGGGTCGGTCTGCCGGTAGCGGGGTGGTTATGCCGGACCGGCGAGCACTTTACGCACCGTCTGGCGCGACACCTCGAGTCGGCGGGCGATCTTGCGGATAGACCAGCCCTCCTCGTGCTTCTTGATGTACTCCACGTCGACCATCTTCAGCACACGCCCTTCTCCTGTCCGTCGGCCCAGAACGACGGGACGACGGTACAGGACTCGCCTTGAAGGTGGTCAACTTTTCGATGAACGAACGGCCTCCAAGTGGCCAACTTTCAGGATCGAACACATTGAACCCGGGGCGGTTCATCATTGACCTGGCCGCCGAGTCCCGTAGCGCAAGAGATCCGCGACAAACACGGCATTCCCCAGGAGGTAGCGTCTCCAAAGCCGCCGGGGTTCGCTCGCGAGCCGGAATAGCCACTCCATACCGACAGAGCGCATCCACTTCGGCGCGCGGCGCTTCCGCCCCGCGAGGAAGTCAAACGCCGCACCTACGCAGACCACCGGTAACCCAAGCTCACTGAGAAACTCGTGCGCCCAGATCTCCTGCTTTGGCGCCGACACTCCAAGCCACAGCACTCGCGCGCGTGACTCCCTCACTAGCGTGCACATTTCGAGAGACCCATCACTTTGCCATTCGCCATACGGCGGGGTGAGAGTGCCCACGATCTGCAGGCCCGGATAGCTTTCGCGCAAGGCCCCAGACAGGTCATCGGCCACCCCGGGTCCACCGCCAAGGAGAAACATCGGCGTAGCGTCGGCCGCTGCCCGTGCCGTCGCTGCTTCCAAAAGGTCAGGCCCGGGCGACCTGCCCAACGAACCCAAGCCGAGGAGCTGGGCCCCGAATGCCAGCGGCGCCCCGTCAGGCAACCCGGTCGTCGTCTCTGCTTCCAGTGTGGCCGCGTAGGCCGGCACTCTCCGCCTGAGCATCGCCGAGTGTCCGTTCACGAGCGCGTATACGTGCGCTCTGTGAGCAGCTGCGTCTTCCCAGATGAGGTCGAGTGCACGTCCGATGTCGGCGCGCGACACACGCAAGCCCGCAACGTGAACGGTCTCGTCGCTGAACGCTCGTATGCCGTCGTGTTCGCCGCTGAGCGCTCGGCCATGTCCATGATGCTCTCGCGAGCTAGTCACAATCGGGCTCCTGGTCGTCTGAAACCCATTTGGCATCCTTCCTTTGCATCCTCGGCGTTCGGCCCATGTCGACCTAGCTCTTGGGCAGGCAGCGGGACGATTTCGTCATATCGACAAACCGAACACAAGAATCGCCGCGTCACAGAAGAACGCGGCATCTAAGCCTATGACCACAGTCAGACACCTTCGGGAAGGCGTCTGACCTGCTGCTTCGACGGGCGGGTTACCCAAGCCCGTTATCAACCATGGACGAAGAGCGCAAGCTCACTTGGGGTCGAGACGTGTCCACGAGGGATAGCGCCGGTTCACAATAGCAGTGGAAGAGATTGGTGATGACTTGGGCGTCAGGCTGGGGCACGGCTGTCAACTCGCCCGCAATTGATCGCGCAGTGCGCCGCAAATCACTCGTGCGGTGTCCGCCACCACGAAGGCAGGCAGCAGTGCCTTGGGCGCGGAGAGCCAGGCGAAGCGCCAACGGTAGATCAAGCACGCGGGGGAGCGCTTTGAGAAGAACATCCTAAAGAACTGCGTCCGTGACAACGCTTCGGTTCGAATGGACAGCCCCGACGACTCCACATCGGTTGAGACCGACGCTTCATATGACATTAGCAGTAGATAGCCCGAGCGCGCTGCGCGTCGTGAGAACTCGTAGTCGGCGGCGTAGTGCGGCAGGCTCCTGGAGTTGAAGAGCCCGAGCTCGCGAAAACACGCCTCAGGTATCAACGTTCCGCGGCCTGGGAGGAACATCGGAACTGTCTGGCATAGTCCGTTGGCCCGACAGTCGAAGAGGCGCTTTCCACCATTCAGCGACCAGCTCTTGGCAGTTAGCCACCTGATCATCGGGCCGCCATCGACGATCGTGTCGGGGGCCCTCAAGTCCACGCAGACCGACCCGACCAGGGCGGTCCCAACCGACTCCGCAAGATCCACCAGCTTGGCTACATAGTCTGGACTAATGGTAGTATCGTTGTTCAGCGTGAGAACGTAGTCGCCAGGTCGACACCTATCGAGAACCCACGAGACTCCCATGTTCGTCGCACCTGTCCACCAAAGGCTGCCGTCACCTTTCAGGATGACAACATTCGGAAACTGCGCATGAACAGCTTGGCTGGTGCCGTCCGTCGAACCGTCATCCACGAGTATGGTTGTTAGCTGTTCAAACCGCTGTTGCCGCAGAGATTCAAGACACCGAATAGTGTGACCTAGCCGATTGTGGACTGGGATGACGACATACACCTCGCTCATACCGATATCTCGGTTGGAACGCGAGTACGATTGTCGGCTCCACGGCTCGAGGTCACGACAGGCCGTCGAGCGCTGGCGTCACGACGCGTGAGATTCGCCCGGATTGCTCCCGCCAGACAGATGCCAACCAAGGTGAGCGAGTAGGGCTCGAATGCATAGGCCACCCCGAATCCAGCGGATGCCCCCAAAGCAGCGAGCCCAATCTTCGCCAGTTCCGATGTTTTCCCTCCAGCCTCAACGCGGCTGGCCGAAGACTTTGCTGAGCGCTGACAGGCAATCCATGCCTCTAGTCCTAGCCACAAGAGCAGCACCATGCCCACCAAGCCAAGGTGGACGAGTACCATCACGTACTGACTATGCGGGAAGAGTTCTACTGTAGTGTTCATTTCAGGAACATAGGTGGCCCAATAGAGGCCAAGACCACGTCCAGCCAAGGGTGACGCGTAGAAGTAGTGAAGCGACGCCCTCCAAACCTGTTCGCGCCACATCGCAGTATCCTGAAGTGTGAGGACGGCATTAGTTCGCTCTCCCACAATACTCCATACATCTAGAACGGTTGTGGCCGCGATTGCGGTAGCTGTAAAACAACCGAGGAGGAGCAGTCCGAGCCGTCGCACGATAGTTTTCAATCTGGAATCCAGGACCCAAAGGATCCCAATTGCGACGATAGCGGCAAGCCATACTGAGCGGTGGGCATCGACCACAATTTCCAATCCGCCCAGCACGGTCAAAGGATAAAGAAGCATCTTTGGCCACAACACCCATGACCGGCAATACCATAGGGTGAGCAACCCAAGCAAGATTCCGAGTGACACGATGGCTGGAAATATGCGATGGGCTGGGCCAAATGTCCATCCGTTCAGGTAAAGGACGGTAGGGGCTAACGCGATTGGCACCGCCACGGCAATGAAAGTGAACATCTTCATTGCTGCTTTAACCGTTCGGTCTCCATCCAAAGCAAGCACGAGGCATAGGGGAGCCGCAAGAACCAAATACCGGAAGCGTAATTCACCCGGAGCTGATATTCCTACAGCTGGAATATTCCGGATAGTTTCCAAGAATAACCATGAGGAGAAAGCCACTGTGGGAGCAAGAAGACGTCCCATCAGGAGGCGGGCTCTAATACTCCTCATGCGGAGCAGTGCCGCAACTAGCATCCCAGACATAACTGCATCCTGGAAACTGACCCCACCTCCAATGAGCAACGCATTAGGTTCAAATCCAGGTGTCATCTGGAAGATCGAATATCCGCCCATAGACAACAAGAGGAAAGCGACCGAGATCAATGGCCACCGGAAAGCAAGCCATGTGGCCGCCACCAAGCCAACTCCACCGTACACTACAAGAAGATGACTGCCAAAGCCAATCATCCAACCGGCGAGCCAGACAATAAGAATACCGACGCAACTGAGTACTAGTCGGATTGTCATCCCACTCCGGTTGGAAGCAAGTCCTACATCGTTACTTCTGGTCACTTCTCGTACCTTTGCGCTCCTCTTCTGACAGCTCCAACAACGCGTGCCGGACTCCCTGCCACGATTGAACGGGCTGGAACAGCCGAGGTCACAACCGCCCCAGCACCGACGACCGCACCCTCGCCCACATGCACTCCTTTGAGTATGATCGCACGCATTCCGACAAACACGTCGTTCTCAATGACCACCTCAGCAGCGAGTACGCCCCGCGTCTCATGCCGTCGCGGCACTATATGAACAGGGTGCAAGTCGGTGTCGGTGATCACGGAATCGGCGCCGAGCATAACTCGGTCACCGATGGTGACAGAGGACGCACAACAGACGGACGCCCCGCTCATGCCTACGTCGTCGCCGATCAAGATCGTGGCCCCTGGCTGCAACGCATCAATGACGCACGCGTGGGCTACACCCACCGCGGAGTACGTGCTTTCGGAGATCAAAACGAGGTTTCGCCCGGCGTGCACGTGAGCCCCTTTGACACAACGCAGTATTGGCCAGCCATAAACCGAGACCCCGTTCCCAAAGGTGAATCCTTTCCTGCGTCTGACCAATGCAGACTGCACCCAGCGGGTCACCCGCCGTGCTCCTCGTATCCTATACAAAATCACGCTCTTGCTCTCTCGATGACGGCATCGGCGGTCCGAAGAATTCCTTCCCAGTAAGTTTCCAACTCTGGGATCACTCGGTCTTCGCTGTAGCGCTCAAGATACCTCTGCTGTGCGTTTTCGCAGCGACGTCTCGTCTCGGCGTGATCGGTCAAAGCGGCCGCAAGGGTACGCTCGACTTCTGCCGCATTCCGAACGTCGCACAAATACCCGCACCTTCCTCCATCCAGGAGATCGGGGACATTGCCGCTTGAGCACCCAGCAACCACCGGCGTATTCGCTGCCATCGCCTCGAGAATCGTCATTCCAAAGGACTCCTCCAGGGCGGGGTGCACCATGAGCGTTGCAGTCGCGATCTCCGCCAAAGCACGATCGTACGGAACCACTCCGAGGAATCTCACTCCATCAGCGAGGGCGTTCTCTCGGGCGAAGGATTCCGCAGCCTCCCCCGGCCCCATATCGTGGCCCACAAGGTGATACTCAGACGCGAGACCGCGTCGTCTCAGAGCGCCGAACGCACGAAGGCCCATGCTCACGTTCTTCCAGCCGTCGAATCCGTCCGAAACCGTTACCACGCAGCCCTTGCGGCGCTTCGTGGGCCCGCCGTCGCGCACACCGGTGGCAACTGGCAAGAAGTTGGGAATCACCTGCATGTCACGCCCATGACGTCCAAATGCCCTTTTCAGGTATTCCGAGTTCGCGACTCGGTGCTTGGCGCGCGTCGAAACATAGGCGCTGAGCAACCAGCGCAAGAACCTATAGGCGTCTCGCTTGTGCTTCAGGATCGTCCAGGCATGATCGTGGTAGTGAACAACGGTGGGCACACCAGAATCCAGCGCCGCTAGCGCGAACTCGTAGGACCACATGGCGTGAACAAGATCGCACGGGTGCTGTGCCATCAGCGAGTTCAGCCACTGCCTCTCTTGCGCGAAAAAAGACACTGCAGACCTTGGGCGATAACGAGGAGCGACGCACACGACCAGACGGCCCTGATCGATTACTGCAGGGCTCTCGACACCTTGAGACGTGGTATACAGGACGACGCTGTGCCCGCGCCGCAGCAGAGCGTTCACGAAGTGCGATACTATCGGCGCTGGATAGCCCTCGGGAAGGACCGCCGGACGTCCACCTGGGTAATCCAGAAGATCCAGACTCATCGGTCCCGCAATGCCAACGTTCAAAGTGTGCTCCGCGAGATCCAAGGGTTCGGCACGGGGCGCACCGCCACGCCTTGGGTCTCTGCATCGGCGTGCGCCGCAAGGACATCTAACATGTATATGAGAGTGCGATACGTAGTGAATCCACTCACTGCGATATTCCGGGCACGCTCGGCACGCTCTAGTGCAGCGTCAGGGTCCGCGGAGACCGCGAGGAACTGTTTCCAAGCCGTGTCCAGGTCGCGATACCAAAAGACTCCGGCGTCTGAGCCGAATACCTCGTCGTAGCCTTCGCCCTGGTAGTAGATTGACGGCCGTGCACTTGCCATGGCAATCGGTAGCCGGTCGGAAAAGTAATATCGCGTGAACCAGTTGTTGCACCCCAGTGAGGCAATCCCTAAGCCGTAAGCCTCCGCTTGCTTCTCGTAGTCAACCGGCCCTTGGGCACTCGCGCCTGTCCAACCGTGCCCAAAAACCGCGAATCGATTCCCAAGGCGTCGCTCGAACATGCGCACGAGTTTCCGACGCAGGATCGCGCCAGGCATGTCTTTGAACGGCAGCCGACTGCTGATTCGATTACCGATCATGACCAGGTCCCAATCGTATTCACTCCGCGCCGGCTGTGCGACGAATCGATCGTCGGTGCTCGCCGGGACATACCGGACATCCTCGCAACCAGCGCGATGGAGCAAGCCGACAAGCAGACCATCGCCTTGGACAAACGCGACATCGGAAACCGAGCAGAGCGCCAAGCACTCGCCTGGAAATGGGTTTCGATACGGGTGATACCAGTCCCCATCCCAGTAGCCGATGGCTGCCACCCCAACAGAGCGCAGGCGTGCGGCACAATTCGCAGCCGAATGAAGCCCCTGCGTGTGAGCCCACAGCACGATGTCCGCTCTCACTTCGTGCGCCCCTGCCACTACTTCGTCCGCTATCTCGTCGACAGTCAAACTCGAGTTCAAACGAGCAAGATACGGCACAACGCAGAATGATTCGACGATGCCTTCCTGCTGAAGACGCTCGAGGGCGTGGTACCAGTCGACAGCAGCCATGGGCCGCGACTCGTTGAGGACTAGCACCAACCGATGCTTGGATGAACCAACGGCCACGCCCGGAGGGCCGCCCATCACAGCGACCTCAATCGCCCGAGGGCGCGCGTCAGCAAGGGCGCGCGGCGAGCATCGAGGTCTTCGTCGGGCGACCAGAATCCTCGTTTCGAGTAGTCGACAGTGATCCTATGTCGCTCGAAGAGATCGACTACCACATCGCGGTTCCAACGTCCTTTCACAATGCCCGTTGGCGTGTATGGAATCATCTGGCCGATCTCGTCGTTGAACGCATCCCGGTTCAGGCAATAGATAGTACCGCCGAGACGAGACGCGCGTTTGGATCCCCATACCTCGAACTGCCAGGGCGTTTCGTGAGAGCGCAGGTACTTCAGCAATGCCACCTTCTTCCAAACCGCTGCCTGGAGCGTTAGGCGATATGCAGCGTTGCGGTCGACCTCCCAGAACAGAGGGTCGTCCGTTGGACTCCACGGGCCGGAACCCCCGCATTCCATGAGCCGGACGCACTCGATTGGCTCGCGGTTCATGGCCTCGACGGCACGCTCCAATACATCTGTGCGTACGGGTCCGTTGAGGAAATAGTCATCCTGTAGGTAGACAATCAGGTCGGTCTCTATAGTGCTGAGTGCTCTCCTTACGGACTCTCCCCAAGCCAAGTGTTTTGGACTGCCGACGCCCACCCGGGTTGTCCGGATCGCCAATCCTTCCAAACAGAAGTCGCGCGTCTCCGTGTTCAGGACGATCAAGGGATAAGGAGGAGGCCAGTAGGCCTTTAGCAGCGTGAAGAAGGGTGGCCAGGTGTCGGAGAAAGAATCAGTGCTGTTGACAAACATGGTGTAGGCCGTTGTCTCTGACATCAGACACCTCTCCCGGGCTGAATGTCTCCCGACCGAGGTGTGCGCACAACCCGGCAAGGATTCCCTGAGTCAAACACGTCTCATGGGGCACGGCAGGCTACTGCCCTTCCCGTGCCTCCGATGCTCCCTCCCCCGGTGGGCAACGCTGACAGTGCCGTCACTTCGTCGTCGCGCACACCGCCTTGATCACAGTGCATGGAATCCAAGTGTACCGAAGTCATCGGCGTCATCAATACTGGTAACTGCCGTTTTTCCAAAGCAACAGGCTCGCCGGAGTTGCAGGGCCCGCACCTAAGACCTATGTGTCCCAAGGGCTAGCGCCCTCTCCGCACGAAAGTCGAGCCGACCAGACACTCGAAGCCAGATCTGGGCTGCGCCATGAGTGGGCAGCTGGATGGCGCTCCTGAGCATCGGCGCAATCGTGCGACGACCGAGCCCCCCGGTTAGCAGCCAAGGGCGCGACGTTGCGAGCATCCTTGGACCCTCCGGCCGATGCTTGGCTCCACGCTAACCATGACCTGCCACAGAGTGAGTCAACGAAACGCTTCGACGGGTATGGCACTCACTCGGCTCCTTCTTCGACGGGACACAGCCATGCCCTGTTACGCCTTGCGTACCATCTCATGAGGCGGCTCCCGCCCTCGTACATGCCGGGGCCGTACAGCCGGGAGTATAGACCCGAGAACTCCTTCTTCAGAAGCGGAGTAGGCGCAACGAGCGCTAGCCCGGCAACGGGGAGAAACCCCGCGAGAACCTCAACCAGCAGAACCGCAATCGCCGGAATGCCCAGTGCCTTCGCGCCCGCGTTCATCGGGACCCCGAGCGCTGCGACCATGATGCCTGCGAGGAGCATCACTCGATGCCTTCTGGCGAAAGCGCCCCGCGGCGAATTCAGAATCTGGCGCGTGAGTAGCACGCATGCGAGCCAGTACGCTGCCTCGACCGCGCAGTATGCTGCAGCCACTCCGGACACTCCGTACGGGAGCGCGAGTGCCACCAATCCAACACCTACTACAAGGTACGCGACGTTCATCAGCAGTTTGGCGGTAAGCCGCGCGACAGAGTCAAACAAAACGCCCATCATGTGGGACAGGAAAGTGAACGGCGCCGCGAGAGACATGAGGCGTAGCAGCGGCACGGCGGGCAGCCATTGCTGACCTAGCAGTACGGTGATTACTTCGCGCGCCGACACGGCGACCATCACTGACAGAGGCACGGCGATAAGACCAGCAATCGAGTAGCTCGACAGGAAGGCGCCCCGCAGGCGTGATTGATCGTCTTGAACTGAGCTGAACGAAGGGAACAAGACCCGCGTCAATCCGGTGACGAGCTTCTCGGTTGAGTAGTTTGCCAAACGCTGGGCATTCGAGAAGTATCCTAAGGTTGAGGCTCCCAAGAATCTGCCTATCGCCACCGGCCCAATCGAGTAGCCGAGGAACTCAAAGAAGCTGATGACGGAAACGCGCCCTCCATAGCCGATCAAGGTGCGGTATCTCGATCCATCCATGCAAATGCCAATAGGGTGACGTACCGCGTTGTAGTTGAGGACTGCGGCTATCGCTGACTGGGATAGTAAGCCGAATACCACGCTCCAGACCCCATAGCCGAGTGCGGCAAGGGCCACACTCAAGGCACCGTACCCAATCAAATAGGAGAGCAACTCGTTCACCGCCAACCTGCGGAACGCTAACCTTCTGCGCAGAAGGCTGGTTGACGTAACGGACAGGCCATCCAAGAGGAACATCAAGCTTACGACGCGAACCACTGACCCCGCAGCACGATCGTGGTATACCAACCACGCCACCGATGGCCCGGCAAGCCAGAAGAAGACACTGAAGACAGCTCCAAGCGCGACGGCGACGGTTTGTGAAGCCAGGATGTCCTGATCGTAGATTCTTAGGCGCTGGACGAGCGCCGATCCCACGCCCATCTGCGCAAAGTACGACCCGAACCGAATGACCACGCCCGACATTGCCACAAGGCCAAATGCTTCGGGGCCAAGCAGCCGAGCCAGCGCGGCCGTCAGCCCAACCGCAGCTATTACGGATATTGCCGAAGAGGTATATGCCCATTTCACGCCCGAGAGCGCGCTCAAGGTCAGCGCTGAGCTCGCGCCGGTGTGCGGCTCGATTCCGGGCTCCCCGCGATTGCCCCCGCTATCGCGGTTTGCCACTGATGGGTCCTTCAGCATGCGGGAGAGGAGGTAGGGCCTCGGAATAGGAAGAAACCGCAGCCGTACTCAAGCGCCCTTGCGTCCCCTAGGCTCGCGTGCTCACGAAATGCACCTCCGTCGTCAACGAACGAAAACTCCATCAGCTCGCAGCCGGCGAACATCGCGACAACGGTCGCCGGATCGAATACTCGATGCGCGTTGAATACCACGCGCTCGCGGCCGACCGGGCAGCTCACGAAGAGATCGCCCCCGGGGGCTAGGACGCGGGACAGCTCTGCTGCGGCCTTTCGCGATCCGTCGGGGTCGATTAGGTCGCCATATCGGCCGAGCCCAATATGCTCGATCACATGGAGGCAGCTCAGTGATGTCACCGAACCCGTTTCGAGCGGCAGCGCACACAAGTCGCCAAAGCGCTGCTGCAGGTTCGGAACTTCGATGTCGATCGGCCGGATGTCGTAGTAGTCCAGGGGCAGCCAAGCACTCATCATCACGACGAACATGACCTGCGAGCCGACATCGACGTGGTGGCCCCGACCCGCGGCTCGGATGCGTCGGGCCGCCCACCACGCCTGCACGACGTAGTGGTGGTCAACCGACTGACTCCCGCAGGACTCGCCGACCATCGCGCAAACCTCAGCAAGGGGTGCGCTACCTCCGGCTTGGTGGTAGCGCCAAAAGTCGAGCCAGAAGCGCGGGTAATCGGCCATGCGCATCCAGACCTGCAGATGCGACAACCGCCGCACTACATCCCTCGTTCGACGCGTGTGCGCCGCGACCGCGGGCCAGCGTTTCAATCGGCGAACAAATAAGTCCCGGGCGTCTGATGCTGCCGAGCGAGACATCAACTACCGCCCGGCAACCACATCGGGGAGCGGCGGCGGCGTGGATGACTTTTCACCCTTATGCCCTGTTTCTTGCCACGGAACCCCAGCTGCTGGCACAGCTTGTCGTCGCTGGGCGGCTTTGGCGACATATTCAGCGGTCTCCACGGAGACCTGCTCGCGGGATTGCACCGCCAGCTCGTAGCTTTCGTCCGAGTGAGTCTCACTCACGATGCGGATGAGGCTAGTGTCGTGGGTCATGTGCCCGCAGCGCGCGAAAAAGCGCATACCCAAGTTCCGAGAACCGCAAATCAACGCCGATCGCGTATCCCCTTTCGAGAGGAGCTCAGGGAGGTAGTCTGCCTGCCGTCCGGTGATGCCGGCGATGCGTGCAGTTTTGAGCCCTCGGCCTGGTGCTTGTAGGTCATACGCAAGCCCTGCCTAGCTCGATCTTAGGCCTCCGGGCAAGCAAAAACATCGCGATACGTCAAGGAGTTCATCCCACGTGTCATCGGGTATGATCCCCCCCCGGTATCGCGTCCTCGCGTCCCATAATCCCTGCACCAAGTCGGTACCTCGGCATCCCCCTCCCGTTGCTCCGCAACGCTTCCGGGAAGCCCCCAGCTCAAGCGCAGCAGGCCGTCGATGAAGCGGGCCGAGGTCGCCTTGGCTAGGCTACACGATAATGGTTTACCATATCACACGCGAAGAGGTGAACCGGGCAGCACAGGCCGCCTCGCGGGTCCTGCTCTTCCCGACATCCAGGGATGCGTGTCGAAAACGTGGTTTCACCGACTTTGCTCTCCGCCGGTCGCGCGAAGAGGAGAGCGAGGTAGCGGTCTCTTGCCACGGACGTTAGCAGAGCCACGGCGATGGTGCCCTTGTGCAAGTCCAGTCCCACAATGGTCAGAGAAGCTGTAGAGTTGTACATGGCCGGACCCCTTGATCGCATGTGGCTCGGCTCGGGGCCCATCTCCGAGCAATCCACGCCTATTGTGCGGCGCGAGGACCGGCCATTCCAAATTGACCAACGGAGGGCGCATGAATACCCGCGCAATCGGAAAGAGGCTCTTGCCGCCGGCGCTCACGGACTTCGGGCAACGGCTGGGAATGCTGGGCGCCCGAGAGTGGGAATACGTTCCAGAGGGCTGGGCGCTGCGCGGGACGGGCGTGAGAGGATGGAACGTTGAGAAGGTGGTCGCCGAGGAGACGGCGAAGTGGCCCGGTTTCGTGGGTCTCGTAAACGGCACAGGTCCGCTCGGAATCGCACATGAGGCGCGAGCCGCATCCCAGCTTGACTACTCCGCTCACAACACCATTGCTGTTTTCGGCTACGTGCTCGCGAGAGCCGCGCACGCGAAGCACTCTATTGCGATCCTCGACTGGGGAGGCGGTCTCGGCCACTACTACGTGTTCAGCAGCGCGCTTCTCCCCGAGGTCGAGCTGGCGTACACCTGCAGAGACCTCCCCCTCATGTGCGCGGCAGGACGGCGACTGCTGCCGGGCGTGACTTTCTGCGAGGATGATGCTTGCTGTCTCACTCGATCATATGACCTTGTCCATGCTGGCACTTCCCTCCAGTATTTTGAGGACTGGCGCGAGACTGCCAGCGCACTGGCCGGCGCGACATCCTCATACTTGTATGTGGCGCGCCTGCCCGTGGTAGAGGAGAGTGACTCGTTCGTTGTCTTGCAGCGCCCGTACCGATACGGTTATGAAACCGAGTATCTATGCTGGTACCTTCATCGTCGGGAGTTTCTGGCGCATCTCACATCCTGTGGACTCGAACTCGTACGCGAATTCCTGATGATGGATCGGCCATTCGTCTATCATGCCCCTGAGCAGGGCGAGTACCGTGGCTTCCTATTCCGTCGGCGAGACCATTGAAGGCGGAAGGCGTCGGATGAGCGTGACTCGACGACTGCATGACGGGGAGAGCTTCGCGCCCGGCGTCATTGGAATCTTTGTTAATCCATTCTTCCTGGCTCGCCGCGGTCTCCATGAACAGCTGGTCACGCTGGCTCCGAGAATTCGCGGCCGCACGCTCGATGTCGGTTGCGGTCAAAAGCCCTATCGTGAACTCTTCGCCGCGGTCACGAGCTACGTGGGGCTTGAGCTCGACACGCCGGAGAATCGCGCGGCCAAGGCTGCTGACGTCTATTACGACGGCTCCACGTTTCCTTTTGGGGACGACGAGTTCGATTCCGTCGTTGCCAGCCAAGTGCTCGAGCACGTTTTCGAGCCGGACGCGTTTCTGAGCGAGATCTGCCGAGTGCTCAAGCCTGGAGGTTCACTGCTAGTTACTGTCCCGTTCGTCTGGGACGAACACGAGCAGCCTAACGACTATGCTCGGTATTCGTCGTTCGGGCTGCATCACGTCTTAGAACGTAACGGTTTTCGCGTCATGGAGAGCCACAAGAGTGTCCTCGGGGTAGCCACCATCTTTCAACTCATCAACGCACTTGTGTACAAGCAAGCCAGTTCACACTCTCGCAGCACGGGCTGGCTGGCGGCTGGCATGCTTCTCATGGCTCCGCTAAGTGCTCTTGGCTGGCTGCTTGGGTGGCTGTGTCGGCCAGAGAGCAGCGACCTGTATCTGGACAACGTCGTGCTGGCCTGCAAGGAGGTCAGTCCGTGAGCCTTGCGCCCCCGTACGACTCCGCCGCTTTCGCTGGTGCCCGAGCGCTGGTCACTGGTGGACTCGGCTTCATCGGTTCGAACCTGGCACGCCGTCTCGTCGACCTCGGCGCCGAGGTTGTCCTGATGGATAATCTAGACCCCCGGTATGGCGGCAATCGTTTCAATGTGGCCGGCATCGAGGATCGTGTCACCATCAATGTCTCCGACGTCCGGGATGACCAGAGCATGTTCCACCTGGTCCGCGGCCACGATTACTTGTTCAACCTGGCCGGGCAGACGAGCCACATGGACTCTATGCAAGATCCGTACACGGATCTCGAGATCAATGTGCGAGCGCAGCTGTCTATCCTTGAGTCGTGCCGCAAACAGAATCCGGGGATCAAGATCGTCTTCGCCGGTACGAGACAGGTTTACGGCAAGCCGGAGTACCTTCCTGTTGACGAAAGACACCTATTGCGTCCAACCGACGTCAACGGTATCAACAAGATGGCAGGGGAGTGGTATCACATACTCTACAACAACGTGTATGGCATTCGTGCCTGCATCCTCCGGCTCACCAACACCTATGGCCCCCGAATGCGGGTGAAGGATTCTCGGCAGACATTTCTCGGCATTTGGGTACGCAATGTCGTCGAAGGCAGGACGTTCGAAGTGTGGGGCGGGGAACAACTGCGGGACTTCACCTACGTGGACGATTGCGTAGAGGCGCTCCTCGCTGCGGCGGCAGGAAGCGCCGTCGATGGGCTGGCCCTCAATGTAGGCGGTGCTAACGGACCGCATCAGCTCCAGGAGGTCGCAGAGCTCGTCGTCTCCGTCAGCGGGACTGGCGACTACGAACTCAAAGACTTCCCTGCAGACCGTGCCAAGATCGACATCGGCGATTACTACGCCGACGACGGACTTATTCGCACGGCGCTGGGCTGGGAGCCGCGCGTGAGTCTCGCAGAGGGACTGCGACGCACCGTCTCCTTCTACCGCCGGCACCTTGCTGAGTATGTGTAGAACGTCGTGTGACGGTCGAATTTGATCCCCCAGACCGACCCCCGCGCAAACTATCTAGCCCACCGATCCGAGATCGATGCTGCAATCGCGGTCGTCCTTGATCGGGGAAGGTTCGTTCTCGGCGAGGAGGTCGCCGCCTTTGAACGCGAGTTCGCCGACTACTTGCAGGGCTCAGGAATGAGGGGCGTCGAGGCGGTTGGCGTGGCGAGCGGCACCGATGCTTTGCGGCTGGCGTTGCGAGCTTGTGGCGTCGGGACCGGCGACACCGTTATTACCGTGTCACACACGGCCGTTGCCACAGTGTCGGCCATCCAGCAGTGCGATGCGAAGCCGATATTGATCGATATCGAGCCTTCGACGATGACAATGGACCCGGTGGAACTGGAAGCCGCAATTGTCCGCTGCAAGGCTGCTGGCGCTCGCCCTTCAGCTGTGGTCCCTGTGCATCTGTATGGTCATCCAGCCGCGATCAAGGAGATCGCGGCCGTAGCCGCACACTACGGCCTGCGAGTGATCGAAGACTGCGCGCAGGCGCACGGCGCTTCCGTCGATGGGCGGCATGTCGGAACCTTTGGAGACGCGGCCGCGTTCAGTTTCTACCCAACGAAAAATCTGGGCGCCTTCGGTGACGGTGGCGCGCTCGTGACCAATAACCACGACATCGCTGAGCGCGTGCGCTCGCTGCGCGAGTACGGATGGCGCGACCGCTTCGTGAGCGTCGAGCCAGGTGTCAACAGCCGCCTCGATGAGATTCAGGCGGCGGTGTTGCGCGTGAAGCTTCCCCACCTCGACGCAGAGAACACGGCTCGTCGACGTTTCGCAGGCATCTATTCGGAGAAGCTCGCTCACACTGACGCGGCTCTGCCAATCGAGGTGGCCGGTACCTGCCACGTGTTTCACCAGTACGTCATTCGCGTGACGCATCGGAACGCGGCGCGCGCTATTCTGAGCAAGCGGGGCATCAATACGCTTATTCATTATCCGGTACCCATCCACCTCCAGCCTGCCTATACTGGAGACATACGCATGCAAGACCCGCTGCGTCACACCGAGAAGGCGGCCAATGAGGTCTTGAGTCTCCCGATGTTCCCTGAGTTAGGTGATGAGCGCGCCGAAGAGGTGGCGGAGTCGGTCGCTCGCGCACTCACGGGTGACAGCATGCCGTGATGCATTTCTGCACCTATTTTGACGAGAATTATCTTGTCCGCGGGCTTGCTCTGTACCGTTCGCTGCAAGTCCACTGCAATCCGTTCGTCCTCTGGGTCCTTTGCTTTGACGAAGCCACCTACGGGGCGCTGTCGAAACTGGCTCAACCTGACCTACGGCCTGTGTCCCTGGAGGAGTTCGGAGGAGGGCGACCAGCCATTGATGCACGCCAAGAGGGGGCGTAGCAGCGTCGAGTACTATTTCACATGCACGCCGTCATGGCCGCTCTATCTGTTGAAAGCGGAACCCGGCATTGAGACGCTCTCGTACGTGGATGCGGATTACCTCTTCTATTCTTGCCTGCAGCCCGCACTCGACGAAGTCGGCGAACGCTCCATCGGCATCATCCGTCACCGGTTTCCTCCTCGCTTGCGAAAACTTGAGGTCTACGGCGTTTTCAATGTGGGCCTGCTCGTGATGCGAAACGATGTTGCAGCTCGCGAGTGTCTGAATTGGTGGAGGGAACGCTGCCTTGAGTGGTGCTATGACCGCGTGGAGCCAGGACGTTTCGCCGATCAGAAGTATCTTGACGATTTTCCCCGGCGCTTTTCGAGCGTGGGGGTAATCGAGCACAAGGGAGTTGGGCTTGCGCCGTGGAACTGGATGAACTACCGAATCGCGCACGAGGGGAATGGGGGCACGATCGATGGGCAACCTTTGATCGCATACCACTTCCATGGCCTTCGGCTCTACGGAGAGAGATTCTATGACGTGCGTCTTGCGCGATACGGGCGGATGCCGCACGACCTGCGGCGCTGGATCTACGGGGGCTATGTGAACGCTCTGCACTCCGCGCAGACGTGGGCCGGGAACGCACTGCCGGAGAGCGCGAAGAGAGCTGCACCGATTCGCGCGGGGCACGGACTTCATCGGCTGGCTATCGCGGCAGCCCGTCGCGACTTGGTGCTGATCCGGAGGGGTCGCCGCTCGCTAACGAGCCGCTGACGCTGAACGCCGATCGGTGCCAAAGACGGATGCGAACGCTGCCTGGAACGCATCCGCCATGGCCGCCTGAGAGGTCTGAGCGACCCGGGCAAGCCCCGCGGAACCCAAACGCACGCGCTCGCTCGGCGAGGTTAGCAGCCGGCGTAGCGCGACAGCGAGCTGCGACCGATCATGCTCTCGAACGACAAGCCCTGTGACGCCGTCCACGACGAGGCCGCCTGCGACGGCGCCTACGGCGTCCGATGCTATGACCGGTAACGCCTGACACATGGCCTCGTTGATGGCGAGACCCCAGCACTCCTTGATACTCGGAGAGGTGACGGAAGGCATGACGAAGACGTCGGCGGCCGCATATACGACAGGCATGCTGGCGGGCGGTACACCGCCCACGAGCTTGAGCTCCACTCCGGTAGCGGCTGCCTGGGCGGCAAGCTGCGCCGCGAGAGGACCTGTCCCTACGATGGCCACCACAGGTTGAAGGTCACGAACTGAGGCGGCGGCGGCAACGAGGTCATCAAGCCCTTTCTGAGCGACCAAACGCGCAACTGCAAGTATTAGCGGCCGACTGTCGGCACCAGCCTGGCGGCGGAACGCCTGCACTGCCTCGTCACCTACTGGACGGCCGTAGAATTCGTTATCCACCGCGTGCTCGGCGATGAAGACGCGTTCGGGCTGGACACCACTTCTTACCAGAAATCGCCTAACATGGCTCCCGTAGACGACCAGTGCATCCGAGTGTCGGTATAGGGTCCGTGTGAGCGGCCACGTGGCGCGGTGAAACGGTGTTGACGGGTGAGTCCAAAGCCCGGTCCACAGCAGGAATGGCTTATTCCGCAAACGCGTGATCGAGAAGGCAGTTGCTAACTCCGCTCGTCCGCTTAGCTCCATCAGCACGAGATCGTAGTCGCGCTTGGCCAACGCCACGGTGAGGGAGGGGTTGAGGCTCAAGTGCCGGGAAACGCGGCGACCTCTGCAGAGCGTTGCGTCAAGGCTAGCCGCGAGGCTTCCCGCGCTCTTCGCCAGATGCGCTTGCCAATATTGCTGATCTCCTTCAGAAAGGCAGATTATCTCAGCTCCAACCTGCGCTCGGAGTCGCGCCAACAACGGCGTCGTGTAGTGGGTTGGAAAATCAACAATTATGAGCGGCCGCATAGCTCCTGCCGGTTGTGCTGTCAATATACGGTAACGTCGCGCGAAGCCGTACGATCCCATATGGACTGTCGAAGAGAGAGCAATGTATCGTACCAGGATACCGGATCCGGTTCGACTCAGAGTTCATTTCTCAACGAAGGAACTTCCCCTCGCTCGGGCGAAACCGGTCCATCTGCTGCCAGAATGGGAAGGATGTCAACCGCGAGGGCATGGGTGACATCGCGGCCAATGGCATCATCCACGTATAGTTGTGACTGACGAGCTCAAGGGCCAGGCTTCTTCCCCCCCTTTTGCTAGAATGGCTCACGGGCGGCACGGAAGCGGGGTTGACCACGACGTGAAGGGTATCTTGTTGGCGGGAGGTTCGGGGACGAGGCTCTATCCCGCCACCCGAGTGATGAGCAAGCAGCTCATGCCGGTTTACGACAAGCCGATGGTCTATTATCCCCTCTCCACCTTGATGATGGCTGGCATCCGGGAGATCCTCATCATCTCGACGCCCCAGGATCTGCCGCGCTTCGAGAAGCTCCTTGGGGACGGTTCTTGGCTGGGCATTTCTCTGAGGTACCTGGCTCAGCCTCGACCGGAGGGACTGGCTCAGGCTTTCATCCTCGGAAAAGGCTTTCTCGAGGGCGGACCGGCCTGTCTCATCTTGGGCGATAATATCTTCTACGGCCAGGGCCTCATAGGGCGCCTGGAGGCTGCCACGCAGCTCGGCAGTGGAGCCATTATCTTCGGCTACCGGGTGAACGACCCGGAGCATTACGGCGTGGTGGAGCTCCGCGAGGATGGCAGCGCCATCAGCATCGAGGAGAAGCCGGAGCACCCACGCTCGAACTACGCGGTCCCAGGTCTGTACTTCTACGATCACGAGGTCTGTGACATTGTCGCCGGCCTTGCGCCCTCCGCTCGCGGAGAACTTGAGATCACCGACGTCAATCGGACCTACCTTGAGCGCGGGTGCCTGCGGGTGGATAAGATCGGCCGCGGCATCGCTTGGTTGGATACGGGTACCCATGACGCCCTGCTGAAGGCGTCCCACTTTATCCAGGTGATAGAGGAGCGCCAGGGCTTGAAGGTAGCCTGCCTGGAGGAGATCGCCTATCGCCAGGGATACATCTCGAGAGAGGAGCTGCAAGCCCAGGCCGCCGTCATGGGAGGCAACGCCTACGGCATGTACCTTGAGCGAGTGGCCGAGGAGGGCTAATGTTGGTATTGGAAGTCTTCGAAACCTCAGCCGACTCCTGACAGCGAATCAATGACTCAGGACACAACCACGCCCTGTTGCAACTCGAGAGACAGTCGATCGGCCCAAGAGCGCTCGAAACGCTCGTCACCGCACCTGGTGATCTTCATGAGGGATTCGCGTTCGCCAGGGATGACCTGGACTCGCTTGACGATCAATCGACCAGAACGCCCACTACATGCCTGTCGTGGATGGCACGCTTCGGCTGGCCTCCACCACGGCCCCGGCGAACGGGCTAGTCCGGCCCGGGCGACCGCCAGGATGCCGCAACCCGACACCGCGGGAGCCAGCGAAACCCCTTACTGTCCAACGACCATCCTGGTGACTGGCGGCTGCGGCTTCATTGGCTCCAACTTCATCAGGCACATTCTCGCCAGCGATTCCACTGTCAGTGTGGTGAATCTGGACGCCCTCACCTATGCGGGCAACCCCGACAACCTGGCTGATGTCGAGGCCGGTTTCCCCTCACGCTATCGCTTTATCCATGGGGACATCCGCCACCATGGGGCCGTCCGCAAAGCCATGGCGGACTGCGACACCGTGGTCCACTTTGCCGCGGAGAGCCACGTCGACCGCTCCATCGTCCATGCCCGTGACTTCATCACCACCAACGTCGAGGGTACCTACGTGCTGCTCGAGGAGGCGCATCGGGCGGGCATTCAGCGTTTTCTCCACATCTCAACGGATGAGGTATACGGCTCCACCGAATCCGGGTCGTTCAGCGAGGATGACCCTTTGGCCCCCTCCAGCCCCTACTCGGCTTCCAAAGCGGCTGCGGATCTCCTGGTGCTATCGTATGGCACTACCTTCGACCTGCCTGTTCTCATAACCCGCAGCACCAACAACTTCGGACCCTACCAGTTCCCGGAAAAGCTGATCCCCTTGTTCATCACTAACTTGCTGGAAGGATCGGTCGTACCTTTGTACGGGGACGGCCTGAACGTGCGCGACTGGATCTACGTGCTGGACAACTGCCGGGCCCTCGATACGGTACTTCGTCTGGGTGCGGTCGGCGACGTCTACAACGTGGGGGCGGCTAATGAGGTCACCAACCATTACGTCACCACCTCACTCCTTGAGTCGCTCGGCGCTGGCGAGGAGATGGTCAACTACGTTGCGGACCGTCCCGGACACGACCGCCGCTACTCGGTCACGACTCACAAGGTCCGGGGGCTAGGCTGGGCGCCAACCCGCGACTTCCGCCAGGCTCTATCAGAGACCGTCTCTTGGTACGTCAACAATCCGCATTGGTGGAAAAGGATGAAGGAGCGCGTGGCTTTCTAGGGCTGGAGAACTCGCCAGGTCTTCCACAGAAGTGGCCGGGCAAAACTGGACAGCCCTTTAGGTGATACCGCTCCCAGGCAGACGACCAGGAGGAGTATGCACGATGCACAGAAGACCGAGACGGAATCACTCCCCGGCGTTCAAGGCCAAGGTGGCCCTGGAAGCCATCAGGGGTGAAGAGCCCCTCATCGTGATCGCTGAGCGGTTCGACGTGCACCCCAACCAGATCACCAAGTGGAAGCGGCAGCTCCTCGAGGGCGCAGCGACTGTCTTCGGGGAGGAAGAGAAGGCCAGGGAGGAGGGGCCCAGCGTCGCCGAACTGCACGCGAAGATCGGCGAGCTCACCATGGAGTTGGGTTTTTTGTCCGGTGCGCTCGGTCGCATGAGCGGCCCGAGCGCAAGGCGATGATCGACCGGACCTATCCTCTGTCGATCACGAGGCGGGCCGAACTTCTTGATCTCTCCCGCTCGAGCGTCTGCTACCAGCCCGCTCCGACGAGCGAGAGCGACCTGACCTTGATGGCCGCCATGGACGAGATCCACCTGACCTACCCTTTTTATGGGATGAGGCGGATCCGGAACGAGCTCCGTGACCGGGGCTTCGTGGTGGGGCGCGGGCACGTGGCCACCCTCATGCGGAAGATGGGCGTCCAGGCGCTCTATCCCAAGCGCCGGCTGTCCCTGCCGCACCCGGGGCACAGGATCTACCCCTACCTCCTGCGGGGGAGGGACATCGCCTGCGCCGGGGAAGTATGGGCGGCCGACGTCGAGCGCCACGAGGCGCTCTCCTACCGAGTGGAGGTGAAAGGACTCCACCGGCGGGCTGTCGCAGCAGCCCGCGCGAAGCTGAGGGCAGCCTGACCCTGGAGACGCAGGGAAGGGTGGCAAGCAGCCCTGACAACGACGGGACGGGTCGGCACTGCCAGACGGCCCGGGTCCGGCAAGCAAGGCGGAAAGGTGTACGTAAGAAACCAGTGCTATAAGACCCCTAAAGTCGCACCACCAGCTCGAACCTGGCGGATCTGGGCTGGGAAGCGGCGCGTACCCGCCGAGGCGGGGAACTCCTCTGCCGGTTCACATGTCGCTGGCAGGGAGGCCACACTGAAGAACTGCGGCGTAGGTGTGGCAAGGCCGCAGGGGCATAGCTGGGCACCTCCTCCGCCGATCGGTAGAAGAGTGAACGTGGGAACCCTCCGACGTCGCCCTCCCGCCCCGTGGTGGTGGGCAGGCCCGTCGTCGGCCGATGGCGCCGGAGGGGGCGGAGCCTGCATAGTAGTCCGAGGACGGGAAAGCCGTCCACATGGCGAAGGCAGGCAGCGAGTTCGCAGCAGAAGGACTGAAAAACCAGGAGGTCGCCCGTGAACACGGGTGCACCGTGGCCGAGCCTCCACGAGGCGGAAGCCCGGGTACTGGAGATTCAGACCAAGCTGCACCGCAGGGCCGGCGAAGACGAGGGTCGCCGGTTCGATGATCTTTTCAACCTCGTCTATGACCCGGCCTTCCTGCTCATAGCCTGGAGGCGGGTCCGGGAGAACAAGGGCGCCCGCACTGCTGGCGTCGACGGTGAGTCCGCTTGCAGCATCGAGACTCGTCGCGGCGTCGAGGCCTTCCTTTGCGATCTGCGCGGCCAACTCAAGGCCCGCACGTTTTGGCCTCAGCCTGTACGGGAGCGACTGATTCCCAAACCGGGGTCGCGGAAGCGACGTCGTCTGGGCATCCCCACCGTGCGGGATCGAGTAGTGCAGGCCGCCTTCAAGCTGGTGCTCGAACCCATCTTCGAGGCGGATTGTGCGCCACGAGGCGCTGTTTCACCGGGGGAGGTGAAAGACCTCCCTGGCTGGCCGTCGCAGCGGCCGGTTGGAAGCTGACGGCAGCCCGAGCTTGGGAGTGCAAGCATCGGGTGGGAGCAGCCGTGACGACGTAGCGGAGGCGTGGTACTGCCAGACACGCCGGCCGCGCTAGCAAGATGGGAAGGGATAGCGATCGCGAACGAGTGCCTGACGCCCCTTGATTCGAAAACGACCCAGAACCTGGTGGATGCGGGTCGGGGGCAGCGCTGCGGCGGCCGTAGTTTGTGGCCGCTGCTCTTGGGTGCCGCTTACTAGGTGCGGCGCGCGAGACCGTGGGGAAGGGCTGCGGCGTACCCACGGTGAGGCTGCAGGGGTAAAGCTCGGTCCCGCCCCCGTCAACCGGTGGGCAGTGAACGTGGGAACCCTCCCGGTATCGCCCTCCCCGAAGGCCAGACAGGTCGTCGGCGGGCAGGCGCACTGTCAGCTGATGGTGCCGGGAGGGGGCAGAGCCCTCGTAGTAGTCGGAGCCCGGGAGAGCCGGGCACAGGGCGAAGGAGGGCAGCAGACTTGGCACGCGGTCCGGTCGCAAGGAGGTCGGCGGTGAATACCGTCGCGCCGTGGCCGTCGGTCTTGGAGGCCGAAGCCCGGGTACTTCATGTCCAGACCAAGTTCCACAAGTGGGCAGCAACCGATCAGACTCAGCAGTTCCACGATCTGTTCAACCTCGTTGGTGACCGGGCGACCCTGGTGGTGGCCTGGCAGCGGATACGGACGAATCGTGGCTCCCGCACGGCTGGAGTGGATGGAATCACCCGCCGCGACGTCGAGCAACGCGTCGGCGTTGAGCGGTTTTTGGATGGCATCCGCTTGTCCTTGAAAGACGGGTCGTATCGGCCCCAACCGGTCCGTGAGCGCATGATCCCCAAGGCTGGCGGCAAGCTACGTCGGCTGGGGATCGCCACGCTGCGCGACCGGGTCGTGCAGATGGCGCTGAAGCTCGTGCTGGAACCGATCTTCGAGCCAGACCAGTACCGGTCGAGCTACGCCTACCGGCCGGGACGCCGCGCTCAGGACGCCGTCGCCGAGATTGTTCACTTGGTGAACAACGGCTATGAGTGGGTGGTCGAGGGTGATGTGGAGGCCTGCTTCGATTCCATCGAGCATCGCTTGGTGGTGAAGCAGTTGCGTACTCGCCTCACCGACCATCGAGTCCTGGGGCTGTGCAAGGCGTTCCTGAAGGCCGGGGTGCTCACTGAACTGGGGCGGCTCCAACGAACGGTCACCGGCACGCCGCAGGGGGCATTATCTGCCCACTGTTTGCTAACCTGGCGCTGCACGCCGCTCTCGACGAGCACTTTGCCTCGGTGTGGGCGGCGCAGTCGAGGTATCGCAACCAGCGCACCTACCTGCGCTCCAAGGGGCAGGCCACCTATCGACTCATCCGCTATGCGGACTTATGTTGAGCTCAACATAAGTCCGTGGGGGTATCCATTTAACCGGAGTAATCGAGATCGGCAGTTCTCCACGGGCGGTTCGCTGGAGGGCGCTCCAAGCTCGGGGGATGCCCGCGCGCCCGGGGTGGCGCAGGCGGTACTGCCCGGGGCCGCGGGCTGGCGATGAGGTCCTGGTAGCGCACCGGGTCGTGGCCGACGGCGAGATCGAGCAGCCGGTAGAACAGCATCCCGCTTGAGATTCACGGCGGCCAGTTCCTCGTCGGGCACCTTGATGCCCTTCTCGTAGGTGTTTTGGTCGAGTTCACAGCGCACCCGCAGTCCGGAGCGGGTCACGGTGGCCGCGATCAGGTTGACGATGACTTCGTGACTGATCAGAGGTTTGCCCCGCCAGTTCTGGGTGATGAACGAAAACAGGCGGTGCTCGATCCGGTTCCACTTGCTGGTGCCCGGGGAAGGTGAGAGACCCCGATCGTGAGCCCCGTCTCGTTGGCCAACTTCTGCAGTTCGACCTTCCACAGCCGGAGACGGTAGCCGTTGCTTCCCCCGCAGTCGGCGGTGATGAGGAGTCGGTGGGCGTCGGGGTACCTCTCTTTACCCATCGAGTGCCACCAGCGGAGAATGCTCTGCACGGCGAAAGCCGCGGTATCGTGGTCGGTGCCCACGCTGACCCAGCCCAGGTTGCCCGCCAGATCGTAGATCCCATAGGGGTTCGCCTTTCCCAACTCGGGGACCATGAAATCATGCACGCGCACCGCTTCTGGATCCCCCTTCGGACGCAGTTCTCGGCCCCCGTTCTTGAAGTCGCCCACCAGCTCCTTCTTCTTGGTGTCCACGGAGATGACCGGGTCGTTGCGGGCTTGGTACTCCTTGACCTTCTCGTTTAGGTGTCGAAACTGAGCGTCTCGATCGGGATGGGACGAGCCTTCCCGGGTCTTGCGGTTCCCCTGGAGGCTATAGCCCATGTCGTGCAGCAGTTCGGCGACCATGCGATGGCTCGTCTGGTGCCCCATCCGCGTGAGCTCATCGGCCAGGCGGCGAACGCTCTTTAAGGTCCAGCGCAAGGGCGACTCCGGATCGCCTCGGGTCTCCGGTTCCACCAGGCGCTCCAGGTCGTCGCGAAGGGTCGGATCCGTGTCCACGGTGCGCTTGCGTCCGCCGCCCTCTCGCCGGATGCGCCCGCGCGGCGCGAGGTCCGGATGGGCAAGCTCCCGAGATCCCGCCGTGATCGCCCGCCGCGAAACCCCCGTCACCCGGGCCACGAGCGTGTTCCCGCCCCGGCCGGCGGCCAACGCTTCCGCCGCGGCCACCAGGCGTCGGCTACGCTCATCTAGGAAGGGGGCCAAAAGCTCGAATCGTTCTTTGATGCCGGCCTCTCCACCCATGCGGTGAAGCGTAGCACGGTCGGGCCGGTTTCGCTACTGTTATTTTGTGACAGGCCCTTAGAGGCGCCTAGCCTCTCGCTCTAGAAGCGTTCTCAAGGCTACAAACCGCGATCGGGCCCGAGCGAGCAGGGCTCCGTGCCCCCTCGTTATGCAGGTACGGTCTCCACTAATTGATGGCTAGCGGCCGAAGGGGGAGCCGGACGGCCGCATCAACGAGATCGTTCTGGAGAAGCGCGCCATCTCCGCCGACACCGCCCTGCGCCTCGCCCGCTTCTTCCGAACCAGCGAGGGCTTCTGGATGGGCCTTCAGGCCGACTACGACCTCGAGCGAGCCCGACGGGAGATCGGGGAACGCCTGGAGCGGGATATCCGCCCCTGCACCGCCTGAGGTCGCGGTCGGGGCAAGAACTCCTGCGCAAGTCGGTCTCAATCAGACTGTTCCAGCGGTGGCGCCCCTCTCTCCCGGCCACCGCCAGCGAAGCGCGTGGTAATCTGACTGGGGGTGTGCCAACGGACGACGGAGGCGCAGTGGAGCGACATGAACGCATAACAGCAGACCCGCAGACCTGCCACGGCAAGGCTCGCATCCGCGGCACGCGCATTCCCGTCGCGGTGGTGCTCGACAACCTGGCTGCGGGGCTGTCGGTAGAGGAGATTCTCGTCGAGTATCCCAGCCTGCAGGCTGAGGACGTCCGGGCAGCCATAGCCTACGCGGCAGACATAGCCCGGGAGCGCGTGATACCGCTGCGCGAGTCTGCGTGAAACGATTCAAGCTGGACGAGAACATGCCCGCACGCGCGGCCGCAGTGTTGCATGAGGCGGGTCATGATGTCACAACCGTACTGGAGCAGGGTCTTGGCGGAGTGCGCGATGAGATCGTCGCAGCCGCATGCGCGGCGGAGAAGCGCATTCTTGTTACCCTGGACCTCGACTTCGCCGACATGCGATCGTACGGCTCCGCGGATTCGCCCGGGATCATCATCATGCGCCTTCCGCGTCAGGATGCCGGTCTCATTCGGACCGTGATACTCCACGCCTTGGCCGAACTGGCGCGAGAGCCGCTCGACGGGTGTATTTGCATCCTCGAGCCCCACCGCGTGCGCATCTGGCGCGAGGACGACTGACCGGTCTGGGGTCGTGGGCACGGCCTGTCCCCTTGCTTCCACCCACCCTAAGGGCCTAGCCCGATAGGGCCTCAGCCAGCCTGGCCGCCCGGGCCTTCTTGAAGGCGATGAGCCCGCAGGCCAGCATGAGCAGGGCCAGGTGGATCTCCTCCTTCTTGGACCAGCGGATGAGCAACGCCCGGTTACGATTGAGCCAGGAGTGACAGGCCTCCACCACGAGAGCGGCGGGCCCGCCAGCCGGGGGTCTTCGCCTTCTCTTGGATCTCCTCCCCCCGGCTACGGATGTGGGGGTGAGTTTGCAGTCGGGCAGGAGGGCCCGCACCTCGGCGCAGTCGTATCCCCGGTCCAGGCAGAGACCTTGAGGTGCTTCTTGCGTGGGCTCGGGCCGGGGGCGATGGGGATGGAATCAAGCGTGGCCTTCAGGAGCAGGTGGTCGTTGCGGTTGGCCCCGATATCTTATGGCCCTGGGCCCGTAGTTCTTCGGCGAGGTTACTCAGACTCTTGGCCTTCGGAGCGCAGGGGCTGCTCGGGGTCGCCGCGGCTGTCCGTGTCTACCTGGCGCTCCAGATCGCCAAGCAGGCTGGGGTCCTTCTCCACCAGGGGCTTGCGGCCCGCACCCGGGCGACGAACCCGGCCGGGCTCAAACCTCTCCCCGCGCTTAAGCTCACCGCGGCCGCGCCGGATGGTGGAGCGCGCCATTCCAGTCGCTCGCGCAACCGCCGCCGTCCCGCCCCGCCCCTGGGCGTTGGCCTCCGCCGCCGCCCACAGCCGCATCCCGCGCTCGTCGAGCCGGACGGCAAGCATCTGGAATAGGCGATGGTAGCTCATTCCAACGACTTCCCCGATCAGAGGGAACAAGCCACGCCCACCGTACGTATAGAAAGGCCTCGTCCCGCCTCTTGAATGGGCACAAAGCCATCTAGCAGGCCGCTGAAATACCCCGGTTGGAGCCCCTCCGATGTGCTCCGTTGCTCGGCTGCTTGACCCACGAACGGTCGGTTCTCGGATTGCCCGGGCGAAGACCGGGATTATGCCCCCTGGAGAGGCCGATTCCCCGCCCCTTTTTCCCTATCTGGCGATGCACTCCGGAAGCAGCGATCTCATTCTCACCAGGTTGTAGGCGGCGGCCGTGAACTGGAAGATCCATCGGGCCTTGGCCCGCCCGCGGTGCCGGAGCTTGTGAAGCAGTCCGACTGTCTTCATCCAGCCGAAGGCCTCCTCCACCAGCTTGCGCTTCTTCTGGCTGAGGGCGTATCCCTCCCACCGTGTCGTGCGGCCATCGATGGCCGAGTACTTCTCTTTGCGAGCCACATGCGGGGTAACAACGTTAGTCCGTAGTTCGCCCACGAAGTCCTTGGTGTCGTAGTTCTTGTCGGCTGCGACAGTGAACCGGCCCTTGGTCTTTTTGCGCTCCTCCTTCACCAGCTCAAGACCCATCTCCCGCTCGGCGGTACCGGTGGCCCGGGAGAGATCGGCCTGGACGATGAGACCGTGGCGGTTCTCGGTGAGGAGATGGCCGGCATAAGCGAGCCGGGCCGCTTCTCCGGGAGAGTGTTTGGCAAGAAGAGCTTCCGGATCGGTGGTGGAAGCGTGGGTGTCATTCCGGCGCCGCTCGCCGTGGAAATCCACACTCGGGTTGCGGTCGCGGCCTGCGCTTTCCGAGACTGGCTCGGCGGGGCTCGGGTCCTCCCCTGCACCCGGGTCATCTTTGCCTGGCCCCCGGCCGCCCTCCTGGCCCTCGGCCAATTCCTGTTTGGGCCGGAAGCTCTTGAGGGAGGCCGCCGCTTCCACCAAGGTGCCGTCCAGGCTGAAGTGCTCCCGGGAAAGGAGTTTCCCCGCCTGGGCCTGCTTCCTCACCTCCAGGAAGAAGGCCTCGGCCACCTCGCCCTCAAGCAGGCGCTCCCGGTTTTGGGTGAAGGTGGTGGGATGCCAGACGGGCTCGTTTAGATCGAGGCCCACAAACCAGCGAAAGAGCAGGTGATACTCGAGGTGTTCGCAGAGCTTGCGCTCCGAAGGGATGGCGTAGAGCACCTGAATAAGCAGGGCTCGCAGAAGGTACTCGGGCGGGATGGAGGGGCGGCCGGCTTCACAGTAGATCTTGTCAAAGAGGGGGGAGAGACCGCAAAGCGCCTTATCGGTCATCTTGCGGATGGCCCGCAAGGGGTGATCTTTGGGGATGCGCTCC
Source organism: Thermoleophilia bacterium (assembly GCA_027493445.1). Classification (GTDB taxonomy): domain Bacteria; phylum Actinomycetota; class Thermoleophilia; order RBG-16-64-13; family RBG-16-64-13; genus JAMDDA01. The sequence goes on from JAOSKU010000001.1 coordinate 1,906,037, forward strand.
TCCAAGGGACCCAAGAATACAAACGACGGCTGCCTTGCCTCTTCTCCCCGCATCCCAACCCCCTCGCTTTATGCCAGTTTGCAGGGTAAACACTACCAAAAAGGGGCGCAAAAAGATAGGAAGTTGAGGCAATCGGAGGGCTAGGCGGGGGACTTTTTCAGCAGCCTGTTAGGCAGTCTTCCTCCCCCGAGCGGGCTTGGGAGGGAAGGAGACAAGGCGCTCAGGGTGCTGCTGCTCATGTTTCCGCAGATCGGCTGCCATGGCACGCAGATCGTAGCCAAACTGCTTGGCGTATTCCTGGCGAAGACGTCGCGTTTCTTCAACGATTGGATCGGCCTGCATGGTTAGCCCTCCATGAGTTCCTCGGGTGTGCAGATCACAGGGCAGGCATAGCCTTCCTCTTCCACCAGCGTTTCGATCCGATGGCGGAGCAAGGCGTTCGCAAGATGCTTGTGGTTCCACGTCAGAAGATAGTCGATGCCGTTGACGGCGGCTACGGCGATGTGAAGGGCATCGGCCCCGGACTCTCGCGGGATCAACCCACTTGACACGAGGTATTCAGCGAGGGAAACGGCGGGATCGCTGACCGCCAGGATGCCCATTCCCTGAACCACCGCGAGGCGCCCACGAGAGGCGTCCGAGTCACCTCGGCCCGCCTCTTGCTCCACGAGCTCAGAGACAACCAATTCAAAGCGACAGGATCGCTCATCCCACCATTGACGGGTCAGCTCCTGATGGGCAGCTACGACCACGTCACGACTGGGGCGACTCGTCAGGTAGCTGATAACACTGGTCTCGATGTACACCCGCTGCTTCATCGCCAAGAGCATATCAGATGCCGATTCGTGCTCAGTTTCGGCCGGTCCGGTGACAGGCTCAGCCGGCCGAAGTCGTTCGAACGATCTCCCGTTCGTGGGCCAGGCTATGCGCGCGTCGGCAACGCGGGCATCTCAGGCTTCTGAGTCCTTCCCCTTGCGCTTGATCAGGCCGGAAATGTCGAGTTAAGAGCGGCGACCACCCGCTCGGATACAATCCACATCTCTTCTTGGTCCAGGCGAACGGCCCGCCGGAGGAGGCTTCCTTGCGCACCGGGGCGACGCTCTCCCCGCAGGAGCCGGCCATACCAGCCAGGGCGCGCTCGATGGGTGTCGGCAACGGAATTGATGGGCGCCACGGTTCAAGTTGGACGAGAATATGGCCGCACGTGCGGCAGCGGGTGTCGCCGACCTACGATCGTCCTCTCCCCCAACTCCGCAGGCACCACATGACCGCGCGAGCGATGCACCTACGGGCGTGCCGCCCGTTCGAGCATGTTCCGAGGCAAGATACGGCTTTGGTTGCATGGCGCCCAGGGAACCGGCCATGCGATCTTGACATCGCGGGAATACGCGGTGCTTACAGGAAGACCGCAGCCATGTGGAAGGCCACCACTGGAGGAAGGTCGTTCGCCGGCGGATGTCGCAGCATGCCCGAGACGAACTCCGGCGGCGCCGAATTCCAGTACACCTTCTGGGAGAAGCGGTCGCAAGCCCGCAACAAATCGTTGCGGTACATTGGCATCTATGTCATATTACTGCTATGAAGTACGACGAGCTTCTTGAGATCCTCGGTGATGCACCCGTCTTTGATTCGTCTCTGTTGCGCGCGGGCGACGTCGACCCCGCCGGCGTGGCGAGCCAGCTCTCGCGCTGGGTCTCAACCGGAAGGCTGCTGCAGCTGCGCCGGCGCGTCTACGCCGTGCCGGCGGCCCGTCGTCGCCGGGCGCCTTATGCGTTCGAGACGGCGAACCTGCTCGTGCGCCCGTCCTACGTGAGTCTGGAGGCCGCCCTCAGCTTCCACGGGATGATCCCTGAGGCCGTGTTCACCACGACCAGCATCACAAGCGCACGGCCGGCACTCTATCGCACCCCCCTCGGCGATTTCGACTACCGCCACGTCTCGGAGGCTCTCTTCTGGGGCTACCAGAACACCGAGGTCGCCCCCGGGGTGAGCGCGCTGGTGGCCCGTCCCGAAAAAGCGCTGCTCGATCTGGTGTACCTGCGACCTCGCGGTGACGACCCCGCGTTCCTGCACGAACTGCGCCTCGAACGGCTGGAGCGACTGGACACGGCCGCTCTCGAAGGCATGGCGCAGCGTACCGGAAGACCCAAGCTGGCGCGGGCTGCGTGCCGGATCGCCGGGATCGCCGCCCGATACGCTGAAGAATACGAGACGCTGTGAAGGAACATGCCATCGGCATCGTCAGACGAACGGATATGGCCGGCGGCCTCAACCTCCTGCGCGAGTACGTGCAGTCCCGCATACTGGGCGTGATGCAGGAGGCCGGGGCGATGATACCTCTCGCCTTCATGGGAGGCACGGCCCTGAGGTTCATCTACCGGATTCCCCGTTACTCCGAGGACCTGGATTTCACAGTGGAGCACGCCACCGAGGGATACAGGCTGCGAACCCTGGCTTCGCGCATCGAACGCCGCCTACAGCGCGAGGGCTACACGGTACGCGTGCGAATCAGCGACTCCCGCGCGGTTGCCATGGCGATGGTGGGGTTCGTGGGGTTGCCTGCCGAAGCAGGTCTGTCCCCTCACGCCAATCAGGTCCTGTGGGTCAAAATCGAAGTGGACACCACCCCGCCGGCGGGTGCCGGCCTGGCCGTGAGCGTGGTCGACCGATTCGGGCTGCTGCGGCTCCAACATCATGACCTGCCCTCGCTGTTCGCAGGCAAGGTGGCCGCCGTCCTGGCGAGGAGCTACACGAAAGGGCGGGACCTCTACGATCTGATGTGGTATCTCACGCGTGGGGAGGGAGTCGAGCCCAACTTCGTGCTGCTCGCCAATGCGTTGCGGCAGACCGCTCCGGGCATGGTCAAGGCGGTCGAGGCAGATTGGCGAGGTGCCGTCCGAAGGAGGCTCGAGCATGTGGATTGGCAGGACGCGAGACGTGATGTCGCGCCCTTCCTCGAGCAGGGACGAGACGTGGAGCTCATCTCGGCTGAGACGTTCGCGGCCCTGTTGAGAGGCGCCGAGTAATCGGCGGCCCGGTCGCTCCGGGCGCCCCTTGCCACCTTCGGCTCCTGCATGCGGCGCCCGATGTCGCGCGAGACAGCGTGCACAGCGGCGGCCCTGGTCTTGAATGATGTGTTTGACAGCGGATTATGCATGGCTGTATCGTGAATTATGCAGGGTCGCTTCCGTGGCACGATCGCATTCCGGAGCTGCCCCCGCCACTGAATGTCAGAGAAGGGCTGCGATTTCCATGGTCGCGCGGTTCACTGCGGTGCCCAAGGTGGATGAGGTAATCCTGCATCCGTTGGAGATACCGCTCGCGCATCCCTTTTCCACCTCCCAAGCGACCCAGCAGACCGGCCGCTTCATCCTGGTGGAAGTCCGGGCGGAGGGGCTGGTTGGTTTCGGGGAGGCTGACCCGCGCCCCCACATTACCGGGGAGACGGTCGCAAGCGCAATGGCCGTACTGGAACGCGAATTCATCCCCGCCGCTCGTTCGCGCTCGGTTGCCGACCTGGTCGGTCTCCACGCCTCCATGGCGCCGGTCAAGCTGAACTTCTGTGCCAAAGCCGCTCTCGATATCGCCTTCCACGACCTGCTGGGCCAGGCTCTCGGCCTACCCGTGCGCGATCTCCTGGGAGGGTCGGCGCGGGAGCGGGTGGTGCTGAACGCATGGTCCGGATTGTCGCAGGACCCGGAAGCCACCGCCGAGGAGCTTCTCTCCAAGGTAGCCGCGGGGTATGACCGGGCGGTCAAGGTCAAGGTGGGCAACAACCAGACGGCAGAGACTCAGCTGCTCGAACGGCTCGTTTCCCGGCTGCCGCCGAGTGTCGCCCTGATCGTCGATGCGAATCAAGCCTGGTCATACCCTGAAGCCCGGCAGCGGCTCTCGCGGCTCGCCGAGCTCGGAGTCACAATCGCCGAGCAACCAGTCGGGTGGCGAGACGTGGCCGGGCTCCGCCGGCTCAACCAGTGTCTGCCTCTGGCCGTCATGGCCGACGAGAGCGCCTGGACCGCGGCCGATGCGTTTCGCCTCTTGGCCGACGAGGCCGCCGGCATGCTCAACCTGAAACTTCTCAAATGCGGCGGGCTGCAGCCGGCGCGTGAGTTCCTATCTGTGGCGCAGGCCGCCGGTGCGCCCTGCATGGTCGGGAGCACCGTGCAGACGGCCGTGAGCGCGGCTGCCCAGGCCCATCTGGCCGCGGCCTCTCCCATTGTGACTCTGGCCGACATCGTTACCCCCAGCGACTTCCTGGTTGAGGACGTGGCAAGCGGCTTCGAAGTACGCGCCGGGGCGGCCGTGATCGGCGACAAGCCTGGCCTGGGAATCGAGATCGACAGACGGCTCCTTGAAAAGTACCGATTGGAGTAGGCGTGGAGATCTCGATCAAGGAGAGAGTCTGCGCGATGGTCGACGAGCTCCGGGGGAGCTGTTGGAGGTCTCCCGCCTGATCCATGAGAACCCCGAAACCCGCTTCGAGGAGCACAGGGCGGTGGAGTGGCTTTGCGCTGTGCTGGAATCGCGTGGTCACGCCGTCGAACGAGGAGTTGCTGGCCTGCCAACCGCTTTCCGAAGCTCGATGGAGCTGGCCGGTCAGGGACGAGTGGTGGCGTTTGTGGCCGAGTACGACGGTCTTCCCGTCATCGGTCACGGGTGTGGTCACAATCTCATCGCCGGAGCCTCGCTTGGCGCGTTTCTCGCCTTGGAGGCGGTGGGGGCGCACCTCCCCGGAACAGTCTCGCTACTGGGGACCCCCGGGGAGGAAGGCGGAGGGGGCAAGGTGACGATGCTCTCCCGAGGCGCCTTTGCCGGCTGCGATGCGGCACTCATGTTCCATCCCGCGCCGTTCACGGTCATGATCCCGGCCACCCTGACCACGGCCGACGTCACCGTTTCGTTTCGCGGCCGAGCGTCGCATGCAGCGGCGAATCCTGAGAATGGGATCAACGCGCTGGACGGTGTCATCAACACCTTCAACAGCATGAACGCACTGCGCGGCTACATGCGCAGGGACGCGCGGGTCCATGGGATCATCACTCGCGGGGGCGAGAGCCAGAACGTCATACCTGAGGCGGCGGAAGCGGTCTTCAGCGTGCGGGCGAAGGACGTTGCGTATCGAAGCGCGCTGGTTCAGGAGCTCAAGCGGTGTGCTGAGGGTGCTGCGTTGGCCTCAGGAGCACGAGTCACGGTTACCAACCGAGGGGTTCGCAATTCGCTCACGACGAATCGCCGTCTGATCTCGTTCTTCACGGCGAATCTCGTCTCGCTGGGAGAGAGAACGAGGGCCGGCCAGCCGCGCCCTTTCTCCACCGATATGGGCGACGTCAGTCACTCTGTGCCCTCTATTCACCCGACGATCTCGATCTGCGAGGAAGGCGTGTCCCTGCACTCCACCGAGTTCGCACGTGCGGCCGGGTCGGAGCGAGGCCGCGAGGTGATGCTAACAGCAGCCAAGGCTCTGGCCATGACTGCCGTCGATCTGCTCACAGCCGTGCAGGAACCGCATTCCCGCCGGCGCGCCGCGGCCGGCGAGAGGAGGTGATGTCGGTCGGGTGGTGACACGTACCGGGCCTGTTGACGGCGTCTAGATAGGAGCTGTGCATGAAGGGCGGTTACTGCGGCAAGATACTTAGAGTCGATCTGGATGCAGAGAACTTCACTGACGAACCGCTGCCCGAGGATCCGGTTCTGCGCAAGTTCGTCGGAGGGTGGGGACTCGGTCTGTATTTCTATAGCAGGGAGTACAAGCCAGGCTTCGGATTCAAGGACCCGCGCACCCCTCTCATCTTCACGACCGGTCCGCTTACGGGCACCAGGGTTCCCTCGGCTACGAACACGACGGCCGTCACTTTGAACTCGGAGACCGGCTACACCACAGCCCGATCACACTCGCACGGAGCTTTCGGACAGAAGCTGAAGGCGGCGGGCTATGACGGCATCATCATCACCGGGCGGGCGAAGAAGCCAGTGTATCTTTGGATCGACGACAGCGGTCCGAGGCTCTACGACGCGGCCGGCGTCTGGGGCCTTGACACGCATGATACAGAGGACGCCGTCAAGGCCGAGCGAGGTATCGAGGAGGGGCGCAAAGCAAGCGTTGCCGCCATCGGCCCGGCTGGCGAGAACGTCTGCCACGGAGCTCTGATCCAGAACGACAAGCATCACTCTTTCTCCCATGCCGGCACCGGAGCGGTCATGGGCGCCAAGAACCTCAAGGCAATCGGAACGGCGGGGACCGCCAAGGTGCCCGTACATGACCCGGCAGCGCTCAAGGAGTCGGCCAAGCTCTGGCGGGAGAGCCTGCTCGGCTGCGAGATGGGGCAGTTCTGGGTAGCCGGTGGCAAGGATGCAGCAGGCCGGCACTCGGTGTGGGAGTACGATAAGAGGGAGAGCCTCATCTCGGCCCAGAACTTCCAGCGGGTAAGCCCACCCGAGTGGCTTGATGACATCGAAGACATCGCCGAGGTGCGCAAGAAAGGTTGCCCGGGGTGTCCGCTCGGCTGTTCCTATGAGGTCGAGATCCACAAAGGGCCTTTTGCGGGCCAGGTCTTCACTCCTTCCGGCGGCGGCGAGAACATGGAGGGGAGCGCCTCGATCATCGGCGTCTACGACACCGCGCGGGTCTACATGCTCACCGACACCAATGATCGGATGGGGTTCGAAGCCGGAGCCGCGGGGACCACACTGGCGCTTGCCATTGAGGCATACAAGAAAGGGCTACTGACCAGGGAGGACACTGATGGTCTCGAACTCCGTTGGGGCGACGCGGACCTAGGCGCGGCCCTGATCCGCAAGATGGCCCACCGCGAAGGTGCGTTTGGGGAGATTTTGGCACTTGGAGCACCCGGACTTGCCCGGCGCATCGGCGGTGAGGCCCTCGACATGGTGGCCCATGTGAAGGGCGGCAGCATCAACCACCACGACTGGCGGGCCTCCTGGGGCATCTTCTTTGGTCAGATCGTCGGCGGCGCCTCCGGCTGGCCGGCCCCGGGCGTCACGAACTTCACCACGGAGCCTTCGATTGGCTACGATACCTTCCAGGAGCCGCTGACCCCGGAGGGCAAGCCCCTCGCCTCCCGCATGACGGGCATGCTCAAGTTCTATAACGACTCCGTCGGCACTTGCTGGAACTCCCTCTGGGGAGTGCCGCGCAGCCTGCAGTCAACCACGGAGTGCATCGCGGCGGCCACCGGTTGGGACTTCACCCCAGAGGAGGCGCTCACGTTGGGAGAACGGCTGATGAACCTGGAACGGGTGTGCAACCTGCGAAACGGCTTCACAAAGACGGACGACTTCGACATCGGCCCGCGCCTTCTGCAGGCCCCCACTGAGGGACGGGCGAAGGGCCGCTCAATCAAGCCCTTCTTGCCTGGGATGATCGACGAATACTATGAGCTCATGGGCTGGGATGTGAAGACGGGCCGGCCTTACCGGGCAACCCTCGAGCGTCTCGGGTTGGAGGAGTACGCTCTGTTCGTCTGGACTGACTGAAGGAGAGGGATGACATGAAGCGGCGTATCATTTGGGCCCTGGCGGCGGCCCTCCTGCTTACCATTGGTCTACTCTCTGGTTCCTGCGCCGGCGAGGAAGCCACAACGACAACATCCGCCGAGGAGCCTGCCACTACAGAGTCCACGGCTCCGAGCACCACGGCGGCCGCCCTTGACCGGCCGGTCAAGATTGGCGGTACTCTTCCACTGTCCGGGCCCGCGGCGGGGGACGGGCAGCGCTTCCTGGACGGGCGCAAGCTGGCGGTCAAGAAGATCAACGCGGCCGGAGGGGTGCTCGGCCAGCAAATCGAGCTGGTGGTAGTCGACGACGGCTTCGAGCCGGCCAAAGTGCCCTCTCTGTACGAGAACCTGGTCCGGCAGGACAAGCTGGACGTGCTGCTGTCGTCCTACGGAGCGCCCATGACAATGCCGGCGATGGCGGTCGCCGACAAGTATGACAAGCTTGTGCTGAGCGGCTACTCGTCCTCGACCGGGCTCATGGAGCAGTATGGGGGCAAGCGCTTCTTCACCGTAGCGGCCCAGCCCAAGGACAAGATGTACGTCAACTGGTTCTACCGGGGCCTGACCGACTTCCTTGCGGATTTCGATTCCTGGAATACGAAAGCCGACGTCCAGAAGCCCACCAAGATAGCCGTGCTCAACGAGAATCAGCTCTGGGGGATTGAGCAGCATGACTTGTGGAAACCGCATGCCGAGCAACAAGGCTGGGAGATCGTCGTCGACGAGTTCGTGGAGATGAACCAGATGGAGTTCTCCTCCCTGATCTCGAAGATCAAGTCGGCGAACCCCGACGTGATCATGACAGAGTTCTTCTACTTCCGTTCGGTGCCCTTCGTGAAGCAGCTGAAGGAGCAAGGCGTCAAGGCTGACTTCGTCGCCTGCAGCGAGGCAGGGACGACTGCCGATTGGGCCGACGAGACCAAAGGCGCCGGCGCCGTCGGCAACAACGTCATCACTTTCGACTACCTTCCCGCCGCCTACACCGGCGGCGGTAGTGAGGAGTTTCGCGCCGACTTCAAGGCCGAGTACGGCCGCGACCCTGGCTTTCTCGAGGCAGCCGGCTACGCTGAGGTCCAGGTGCTGGCGCAGGCCATCGAGACCGCGGGCAGCATCGAGACGGACGCGCTGCGGGACGCCCTGCTCAGCGGAAGCTTCGAGACTGTCTACACCTCGGCGAAGTTCGACAGCATGGGCCTGAACGCCGAGTTCAATCCGGTCGTAGGGCAATGGATCGACGGTCGGCTTGAGAGTGTCTACCCGAAGGACGCAGCCACCGCGGAGCTGGTCTATCCCTTTGCCCAGTGAATCTCCATCGAGTGCTCTTCGGTGGACAAGCGCCGGCCTTCGCCGGCGCTTGTCCACCCGGCTTGCCGTCTGCCGCGGCTGTGACTGGACCAGACGAGGATGCACGTGAGTTCGTTTGCCGAAGCCGCTTTTCAAGTGGTGGTCTTCGGCCTGCTGGCCGGGAGCATTTATAGCCTTCTCGGACTCGGCCTCACGCTCATCATGGGTGTGGGCAAGATCCTTAACATCAGCCATGGGGACCTGGGTATTCTGGGCGCCTATGCGGCCTACGCGGCCTTCATCGGCTGGGGTGTCGATCCCCTGCTCATGCTGGTGGTTGTCATCCCCTTGCTCGGCCTTCTGGGCGGGGGATCCAGCGTTTTGTGATCAGCCCAGCCATCACCGACCCCAAGTTCCGGACCACCGCCTCGGTCATGATCACCTACGGACTGGCCCTGGTCATCGCTAATGGGCTCACGGTGACGGCCTCGCCCAGCTACCGTTTTCTCAGCCTGAGCTACGCCTATTCCGGCGTCGAGGTGCTCGGCACCACCATCAATGTCCCGCGCCTGCTGGTGCTGGTCACTGCGTTCGTTGTCATGGCGCTGCTCGTGGCTCTGCTTCGCACCCGGCTCGGAAAGGCGATTCTGGCATCGGCGCAAGACCAGACCCTGGCCATGTTGGTCGGGGTGAACAACCGGCGGGTCGCAGCCCTTACGTTCGCCATCTCCTCTGGGCTCGCCGCAGTAGCCGGCGTCCTGTATATCCTCAACAACCCCCTCTATCCCGCCGTCGGCCTCGGTCTGACTATCAAAGGCTTGACCGTCATGGTGCTTGGCGGCATCGGCAATGTCCCCGGGGCGATGGTCGCCGGGCTCATTCTCGGTCTGGCCGAGTCCTTCACGTCGTTCTACATCGGCGACCTCTACCGGGACGTCATCGCATACTTGGTGCTCATCGTCGTGCTCCTCGTTCGTCCGAGCGGCATCTTCCGGAGTCTGGAGGGATGACCGACCAGGTGCCGGAGCGGAGAGCTTTGTGATCGGGCGCTACGGCATTGCGGGGGCATACGGCCTGGGTATGGCTGGAGCGGCTCTCGTCCTGGCGTTGCCCATCTTCGCACCGGGGATGGTCGGCTATGCGATCGGGCTCTTCATGTACGCCACCCTGGCAATGGGCTGGAACCTGCAGGGCGGCTACCTGGGCGATCTTTCCTTTGGCCACGTCGCGTTTTTCGGCCTGGGCGGGTATGGGGTTGCCCTCCTCATCGAGAACCACATCCTCGACTGGGGCCCAATCAACGTGATTGTTGGTGCTCTCGGAGCGGCAGCTTTTGCAGCGGTGATCGGCGTACCGTTCCTGAGACTCAAGGGCTTCTACTTCGCCATCGGAACCCTCGGCCTGTCGGGACTCCTTGCCCTGGTGTTCAAGAACCTGCTCGAGGATGTCACCCATGGTGCCGCGGGCATCATGGTGCCTGCGCCTCAGCCCTACCATATCGAGACCTTCTACTACTCCATACTAGGGATTGCTGTTCTCACCCTGGTCGGGTCCGCGATCCTCATACGTTCGCGAGTTGGCCTTGCTTTCCGCGCCGTGCGTGACAACCCGGAGGCCGCCTATTCACTGGGGATTCACGTGACGTTCTACCGTGTGCTCGGCTTCGCCGTGAGCGCTTTCGTCGTAGGGTTGGTGGGGGGCTTCTACGCCTACTACACCAACTACCTGAATCCGGACGGCATGTTCGCCGCCACCGTCAGTTTTGAGATGCTGGTCATGGTGTTCCTGGGTGGAGCCGGAACTCTGGGCGGCCCCCTTCTCGGTGCCGTTGTCTTCTATGTCCTCCAGGAAGTGGGACGGCAATACATCGGGCAGGGCTTCTACATCCTGCCGGCCTTGATTCTCATCATCGTGTTCATGTTCCTGCCCAGTGGACTCATGGGAGTGCCCCTGGGCCGCCGCCCGCGTTTTGGATTCTCCCGGAAGGTAGGCCGCAGGTGAGCCTGCTCGAAGCACGTAGTATCGGAAAATCATTCGGGGGCGTGGTAGCGCTGGACGGCGTTGACATGGAGCTCCACGAGGGAGAGATACTTGGGCTTATCGGACCGAACGGTTCGGGCAAGACAACGTTGTTCAATGTGCTGAGCGGCTTCTACAAGCCGGACCGCGGCTCTGTCCGCTACCGCGGTCGAGACATCACCGGGTGGCGCCCGGACCGGATATGCCGGGTCGGCATTGGCAGGACCTTCCAGCTGATCCACCCTTTCGAAACCATGAGCGTTCTGGAGAACGTGCTCGTCGGAGCGACCTTCGGCAAGCGCGGCCGGGAGCATCGCGGCTGCCGACAGCGCGCCTCGGAGGTTCTTGCTGAGGTGGGGTTGGCGACCAAAGCGCAGGGGGCCGTCGGCAGTCTCACCATGGCCGAGCTTCGGCACCTGGAGCTGGCCCGCGCGCTTGCCACGGCTCCTCGGGTGCTCTTCTTGGACGAGGCCATGGCCGGTCTGACCAACACCGAAACCGAGGATCTGATGCGGGAGGTGCGGGCTATCAGGGATCGGGGGGTGACGGTGTTCATCATAGAGCACGTGATGAAGGCCATCATGGGACTCTCGAACCGAGTAATGGTGCTGGAGTCGGGGAGGAAAATCGCCGAGGGCGCCCCCGAGGACGTGGTGAGCGACCGGCGGGTGATAGAGGCGTACCTGGGCAAGGACGGAGCGACACATGCTGCGGGTTGAGAACCTGTGCGCTGGCTACGGGCCAACTCGTGTGCTCTGGGACGTGGGACTCGCCGTGGAGGAGCACGAGACGGTCATCATTGCGGGTTCCAACGGCGCCGGCAAGAGCACCCTTCTCAAGTGCATAGCGGGTGTGATGGAGCCCCAGGCAGGCGCGATCACCTTCAAGGAGCAGCGAATCGAGGGCCGCCCCGCGTACGACTTGGTGGCCCGGGGGCTCAGCTTGATACCGGAGGGGGGCCGAGTATTCCCCCACATGAGCGTAGCGGACAATCTCCAGATGGGAGCGCACCTGCTCAGAGATCGGGCTGCTCGGCAGGCGGCTCTGGACTCTGTCTACCATCTCTTCGCGGATCTGTACGAGAAGCGAAATCAGTATGCGCGCACCTTGAGCGGAGGGCAAAGGCAGATGCTGGCGATAGGCATAGGTCTCATGAGCCGACCAGCGCTTCTGATGGTGGACGAACCTTCCTCGGGTCTTTCTCCGCTCCTGGTGGGCTACTTGATGGACATGCTTACGAAGGTCACGGATTCGGGCCTGAGCGTGTTGCTTGTCGAGCAGAACATCCGCTCCGCCCTCGAGATAGCCGACCGGGGATACGTCATGGAGAACGGACGGATCATCATGGAGGGGACCAGTTCCGCGTTGAAGGAAAATGATTTCGTGCGCGAGGCCTACCTGGGCTTGTAGGAGCCGGTGCGAGGCAGGCGCCTCGTCGCTCCGGGGTTGCTCTGGTACGAGATGAGCGAGGTGCCCCAACTCGCTCTCGACAGTGGACTCACCGCTTGTGACGCCGCGTATCTTTCGCTGGCGCAGTCACTCCGGGCGCCCCTTGCCACCTTCGACCGGCGGCTGGGGGACGTCGCGACGCAGGCGACGGGCACAGCAGGAGGACTAGACCTCCGCCGCGCGCTTGATCTTCCCGATCGAAAGGAACATCGCCCGGTATCTGGTGCGAGAGGTGGGTCCGCCGCTGACTGTGTCGAGGGCGACAAAGCCGAGCTGTTCGTAGAACGACACGCGATTGGCCAGAGCAGCCACGAGTATCCCCAGGCAGCCCACCCGGCGCCGCTGCTCCAGCGGCGCCCGCAGCATCATGTCCCGCACAAGGGCGCGCCCGAGCCCCAGGCCCTGGTGGCGGAGGTCGACCGCCAAGCGAGCCAAGCGAACAACCGGCAGCGGACACTGTGTCCGTGCCGGCGGCCTTTGCTGCAGCCCCAAACGGCCGGAGGGCGCGTGACCTTCCCGCAGCTGGCCCTGCGGCTGCCAGATCGTGTCCTCCCGCAACCTTGCAAATCAGGTAACGCAGCTCCATAATTGCATACATGATCGAACGCAGACTAGCTTCCGAACTCGACCGGCGCCTGGAGCAGGTGCCCGCCGTGGCCTTGCTCGGACCGCGGCAGGCCGGCAAGACGACGCTGGCCCTGGCCGTGGGCCAGGCGCATGGGGCGCTGTACATCGACCTCGAGTCGGAACGCGATCGGGCCAAGCTCAGCGAGCCTGAGCTCTATCTGGCCGATCACTTCGGGCGGCTGGTGATCCTCGATGAAATCCATCGCGCGCCCGACCTGTTCCCATCGCTGCGTGGTCTGATCGACCGGGCGCGCCGCGAAGGCCATCGCAACGGTCTCTATCTGCTGCTCGGATCAGCCTCGTTGGATCTGCTCAAGCAATCGGGCGAGACTCTGGCCGGACGTATCAGCTACCTCGGATTGAGCCCCTTCTCCGTGCTTGAGATCCGCGGGCAGCCGATCGAGAGGCCCATCGAGCGGCTCTGGCTGCGTGGCGGCTTTCCGGAGAGCTTCCTGGCCGCGGATGACGCCCAAAGCCTGCGCTGGCGGGAAGACTTCATCCGCACCTACCTGGAGCGTGACATCCCCCAGTTCGGACCGCGGATCGCCGCCGAGACCCTGCGCCGCTTCTGGACTATGCTCGCCCATCATCAAGGCGGCCTGCTCAACGTGGCGCAATTGGCGCGCAACCTGGGCGTGGACGGCAAGACCGCGGCCCGCTATATCGACCTGCTCTCCGACCTGCTGCTGGTGCGGCGACTGCCGGCCTGGCACACGAACCTGGGCAAGCGGCTCGTCAAATCGCCCAAGGTCTACGTGCGCGACAGCGGTCTTCTGCATGCACTGCTAGCCATCGGCGACAAGGACACCTTGCTGAGCCATCCCGTGGTGGGCGCAAGCTGGGAAGGCTTCGTCATCGAGAACCTGCTCGCCTCGGCACCGCGGGGCGTCCAGGGCTACTTCTACCGCACCAGCGGCGGCGCCGAGATCGACCTGCTGCTGGCCTGGCCCGACGGTCGCCTGTGGGCCGTGGAGGTCAAGCGCAGCCTCACGCCCCGACCGGAGCGCGGCTTCCACGCCGCCTGCGCCGACCTTGGGCCCGAGCGCCGGTTCGTGGTGTATCCAGGGCGGGAAACCTACCCCATCGCCGCCGAAACCACGGCCGTGCCCTTGGAGGAACTCGCCCGGCGTCTGGGGCAGCAGGTAAATCACCCTTGACAGCGAGTGTTGACCGGCTTCACCTTTGCTGTTAGCATATAAGTGCAAGCCGCATATAGTTTGTAGGCGGTGCATTCACTTGTTTCCCCGGATCTTCTGGCGAGCAGGAGGTGAGAAACATGGAAGGCTGCGGTAGACGAGGGCCCCGAGGTCCTGGCGGCGGCCGTTACCGCCGGGCGGTGCTCGAGCCCGCCATCCTGCTCTCCCTGCTCTCTGAGGAGCGGCACGGCTACGACCTGATCGAGCCGGTCGAAGGGCTGGTAGCGGGGAGGTGTGCGTTGACCCCGGCAGCGTGTATCGGCTGCTGCGGGGCATGGAAGACGAAGGGCTCGTATCCTCCGCTTGGGAGATCACCGCCCGCGGGCCCAATCGACGCACCTATACGATCACGGGGCAAGGTCGGGAAGCGCTGGCGGCGGCCGCCGAGGAGCTTCGGCGGCGAGCGCGGGCTTTAGCTGCGCTCGCCCAGGCGGCTGAGTTGGGCCTCGCGGGTGAGAGGCCGGCCGAACGAGTGAGCGCGAGAGAGGAGTAGTCATGCCTCGCCACGATGGAACAGGACCGGAAGGTAAGGGCCCGGGCACGGGGCGCATGCTCGGCAACTGCGTCGTGTACGCCGCCGACTTCTTCCGCAACCTTCGGCGCAGGCCGCTGAGACCCCTGCGCCGGCTGCGGGAACCGCCGGCAGACTCCAACAGGCAACGGAACCGGGAATGAGCGCGCGGCTGCTTCAGGAGCACGAGCAGCGATGCGGCCTCGAGCGTCCCCGTCTTGCCGACCTGCTGGCGGGCCGGATAGCGGAGACCGTCAGAAAAGAGGGTCTGCAAGACGGCGGGCGTCTCGGTTTTGAGCATGAGCTTCTGGAGCGCTACGACACCAGCCGGGCGGTTCTGCGAGAGGCCTTGCGCATGCTGGAGCGGGACGGAGTGGTGGCCACGAAACCGGGGCCGCGCGGCGGCGTCTTCGGTAGTACGCCCGACAGCGCCGGCGTCGTCCGCCTACTGGAGCTCTACAGCGACTTCCATGGTGTTCCCTCCGTCCAGCGCGAGCAGGCCCTGGTCGAGCTCGAGGTAGTGGCAGCTCAGCTGGCCGCCGCGCGCAGAACCAACGCGGACTTGGCCGATCTCAATCGGATCCATAGGGCGTCGCTCCGGAGTGGCCGCACTGGGCACGACGCGGGCAGCACGCGGGCCTATCTCGATTTCCACGGAATCATCCTCCGTGCTGCGCACAACTCGATCGTGCACCTCCTGCGTAACGCTCTGCTGGATCTCAGCCCCACGCCTCTCTGGGTCCGACCCAAGGATGAAGGCGCAAAGGCCGTGCCCTCCGCGCACCAGGAGATCCTGGAAGCGATCGCCGAGAGCGACCCTTCTCGCACCGGCTCCTGCATGCGGCGCCACCTCGAGGGGCGTCTGCTCCCTGGCCCTCGACCGGCCCGGGAAGATCGCGGCTGAACGCGCGACCGGAGACAGCTGCGGGCAGAGGCGGGCCCAGGGGGCCGCGGGCCGCTTCACCTGGCTCATCAGGAGACGCAATGCCGGTTTCCATGACACCACAACACGGCGCGGTCAGCTGTCTGCGTCCTGCTTCCGGAGAGCGACGGCTACTCCAAAGTCCCGCCACCGGCCGGCCGCCAATTCCCGATGCTGGACGGTCATGGTTCGAGCAGGGCTTCCACGATAGCGACGATCCGGTCGCGGATCACGGGATCGTCCACCCCGCGCGAACGGTTCCCCTGCAACGGCGGATGTTGATCAGGGAATCGAACTCGATGCGGTCCGGGCCGGGGCCATGATCTCCAGATCCGTGGTCGAAATGGGGTTGTCGATGATCTTCACCGCCCGAATTTAGCAGGCCTGGGCATCTGTGCGTCGAGGCCACGCTGTCGAGTGCGGCCTGGCCGCCACCGGGAGGCGACGACTCAGCCTTGGAGCATATGCCACCATTGACCATAATGAATGCCAAATGGCGACAGTTGGAGAGCCGGCAGCAGTGGGTAGAGGAGCGTAATCATGCCTACGGCCACAGTTGTTCCCCGATCCCTTCTTTCGGTTGAAGCCCTGCTCGGTGGCCAGGGCGTGTTGCAGGCCAAGCCCCGCTCCTCGATGGATTGGGTGGCGGTCATACGCCGGGGCATCCCAGCACCGGCGGTGCAGTCGCTCACGAAGTCACTCCGCATGACCCAGGCCGAACTGGCGACAGCTCTGGGCATCTCCGAGCGCACGTTGGCCCGCCGGAAGAGGGAGGACACATTCAACAGCGAGGAGTCGGCCAAGCTGGTACGGCTGGCGCGGGTCGTCGAGCGGGCCCAAGAGGTGTTCGAAGACTTCGATGCGGCCCTGGACTGGGTGAAATCGCCGAATGCGGCCCTGGCCGGTGCGACTCCGCTCAGCCTGCTCGACATCGATATGGGCGCGGAAAGCGTCCTGGACACGCTGGGACGCATCGAACACGGCGTCTTTGGCTGACCGAGGGTCCATGCGCACCGTCTGGCGGTTGGTCACGGCCCGCTTCGCGGAATCGGCCTTCACCGGCGACGGCGCACGGCTCTACGGTGGGCGCTGGAATCGAAAGGGCGTTGCCCTTGTCTATACGTCCGGCTCCCAATCGTTGGCCATGTTGGAGATGCTGGTACAGGACGACCCCCTGCGCGCCCGCTACGTCATGATCCCGGCGACCATCCCCCGAGGAGTCGCGATCGAACGGGTCGCGGTTGAAACCCTTCCCCCCGGCTGGCGGGAACTCGGGGCCCGCGAGCAGCTGCAGGCCATCGGCTCGGAATGGGCCAAGAGCGGGTCGAGTGCTGTGCTGGCCGTGCCCAGCGCCGTGATCCCCGCCGAGCATAATTACCTGCTCAACCCCCTGCATCCGCTTTCGCCAAGATCGAGATCGGCGAGCCGCAGACGTTCATCACCGACCTGCGGCTGATCAAGGAATGAGCGCAGGGCAAAGATGGCCCCCTGGAACGGGCTGGCGGAATCGCTGCGATCTCGACCGGCCCCCGGGGTTCCCTTCCAGTCGCCATGGCGGGCCCACGAGACATATTTGGCAGCAAAGCTTTCAGTGCTAGCATGATGGTGGCCCCAGCCATCCGGAGGAGGCGCACCTGGCCGTCTTGACAATACGCGGCCTGCCTGAAGAGGTGCGCGGCCTCCTGCGCCTGCGGGTCGCCAAAGCGGGCCGCAGTACGGAGGCGGAGGTCCGCGCCATCCTGGTGGAGGCCAAGATCCCCGCCTACACGGCCGATGGCGCCTGGCTATCCCTGGACACGGGCATCCGCGTGAAGACCATCCGGTGAGACAGGCGAAATCGCGCATCCACCATCGGATCAGCTTGGTTCGCCCGTCACCGTCACACTTCCCTTCTGGATCCAGCCCGAGTCCAGCCCGCCGTCGTCTTCGGCGCGCAGCCACACGGTCTTCTGACCGAGGAAGGTGCTCTTGAAAGTCATGGACACCGCGAGCGTGAGGGGGGTGCCCGACTTGACCATGGAGCTCTGAGCGAGATCGATGGCCACCCGCTCGTTCTCCAGAGTACCGGTTGTGCCCAAGGTGCCGCTCAACCAGGCCGTGTTGGCCGCGTTTCGCAGAAAGATCTTGTTGCGGTTCTCGTCTAGGTAGATGTACACCCCGCCGACCCCGGTGATCGCCGTGCCCACGATCATCCGCATCCGCTTCAGGTTGGTCGCCCCGTTGGGATCGGCAAAGACGGCGGTGAAGATCTGGGCCTGCCCGGCCGGTAGATCTGCGAGCACGGCCGGATCCAAGGAGACGACCGCGGGCGCGCCCGTGGGCGCGTCGGCGGCAAAGGAGGCCGCGATGGTGTGATCGGCGCCGATGTCGGCGAAGTCGTAGGTGCCGATCGGCCCCACCGAGGCTCCGTCCACCACCACGTCGGAGATGTGGTAGCCGGCGTCGGGGGTGATGGTGAAGGTCAGGGAGGCCCCCGGGTTCACCGTCTGGGCGGTCGCCGGGGATATCTGACCGCCGGGGCCGGCGGAGGGGGTGATGGTGTAGGTGGTCGCGGCGGCGGCAAAGGAGGCCGCGATGGTGTGATCGGCGCCGATGTCGGCGAAGTCGTAGGTGCCGACCGGCCCCACCGAGGCTCCGTCCACCACCACGTCGGAGATGTGGTAGCCAGCGTCGGGGGTGATGGTGAAGGTCAGGGAGGCCCCCGGGTTCACCGTCTGGGCGGTCGCCGGGGATATCTGACCGCCGGGGCCGGCGGAGGGGGTGATGGTGTAGGTGGTCGCGGCGGGCGCCGCGGTCACCGTCACACTTCCCTTCTGGATCCAGCCCGAGTCCAGCCCGCCGTCGTCTTCGGCGCGCAGCCACACGGTCTTCTGACCGAGGAAGGTGCTCTTGAAAGTCATGGACACCGCGAGCGTGAGGGTGGTGCCCGACTTGACCATGGAGCTCTGAGCGAGATCGATGGCCACCCGCTCGTTCTCCAGAGTACCGGTTGTGCCCAAGGTGCCGCTCAACCAGGCCGTGTTGGCCGCGTTTCGCAGAAAGATCTTGTTGCGGTTCTCGTCTAGGTAGATGTACACCCCGCCGACCCCGGTGATCGCCGTGCCCACGATCATCCGCATCCGCTTCAGGTTGGTCGCCCCGTTGGGATCGGCAAAGACGGCGGTGAAGATCTGGGCCTGCCCGGCCGGTAGATCTGCGAGCACGGCCGGATCCAAGGAGACGACCGCGGGCGCGCCCGTGGGCGCGTCGGCGGCAAAGGAGGCCGCGATGGTGTGATCGGCGCCGATGTCGGCGAAGTCGTAGGTGCCGATCGGCCCCACCGAGGCTCCGTCCACCACCACGTCGGAGATGTGGTAGCCGGCGTCGGGGGTGATGGTGAAGGTCAGGGAGGCCCCCGGGTTCACCGTCTGGGCGGTCGCCGGGGATATCTGACCGCCGGGGCCGGCGGAGGGGGTGATGGTGTAGGTGGTCGCGGCGGCGGCAAAGGAGGCCGCGATGGTGTGATCGGCGCCGATGTCGGCGAAGTCGTAGGTGCCGACCGGCCCCACCGAGGCTCCGTCCACCACCACGTCGGAGATGTGGTAGCCAGCGTCGGGGGTGATGGTGAAGGTCAGGGAGGCCCCCGGGTTCACCGTCTGGGCGGTCGCCGGGGATATCTGACCGCCGGGGCCGGCGGAGGGGGTGATGGTGTAGGTGGTGCCCGTGACCTGGACCACGTAGGTGTCGCCGCCCCCCATGTCAGCGTAGTCGCTGGGGGACACCTCTACGAGCACCGTTCCCGCCGCGTCCATGACGCGGAGGCGGTCCAAGGGAAAGAGCAGGCTCTGGCAATCGACCACCGCTGCCCCAGCGCTCTCAGTGGCTGAGGCCGTCTTTCCGCCCGAGGCGGCCTCCACCAATCCCCCGGCGGGAACTCCCTGGACCGTGACGTGATAGTCGGTGCGGGCCTCGAGCCAATCTGCGTCACCCGCCTTGGTGCTCGTCCCCCATCCGACCCGGTCAACAGCAACTTCGTTGTGGAGCCCTGCATCGACGACACCGTCGAGGCTGGAGCCGAAGCGCGCCACGATATGCCCGGTCTCGGTCTTGAGCAGCCTCGCGTGAGTGTAGACGTCCGCCGTCATGGGTTCAGCGCTGGACACGCCCAAATCGGTGGACGTGCCGCCGGAGTAACGGCCGACACTCCAAGGCCCCCCGGGAGTGTTCACGTCGTATTCTAGGCGGTACCCGGCCCAGTTGTTCGAGCCTGACTTCGCGGTGGCATGCGCCAGATACAGGTAGATATTCCCGCCATTCGCGGGGTCGGTATTCCGAGTCCGCGCGGTCACCACTCGCGCGCCCGTCTGCCCGAGACGGGCCACCTTGTCTGATGTAGTTGTGTTGTGGACCAGCGCACCCCCCGTGACTGCGAAACCCGTGAGTGATCTGATCGCCTGGTAGTTGAGGAGGGTGTCGCTGTCGAAATCATCGAGCTCGATGAGTCCGGATGAGAGACGGGTCATCGTGGCCGTGGCTGCAAGCGCCGGAGTCGCCGCGACTCCGATGGCCGCCAGCAGCACGATCACCAGAACCACGGCCACCTGGCCGGAGTGCCGCCAAGTGCGCCGAAAAGCCGCTGCCAGTGTCATCGAGCCACCTCCTCGGAACAGGGAGCCTTGCATGCGCCCATCCTGTTCTCGGTTTCCCAGCGCCCACCCCAGCCGGTGGCCGCGAGAGACCGAACCGTGCGAAGCGCTTCAAACGCGCTCTCGACAGATCCTCGCCGTACCTTTTCTTATACCATAGAGGAGCACAGGCCGGATGGGAAACTCGAACTCTTACCTTTCGCCTCCACCCCACCTTTACTTCCCCGCGAAGCAGTACTAGCATGGCGGGTAGGGCGTCGATGCTCCGTAGTCCCGCACCTGGACCTGGGAAGGAGGTGCTGCGGTGTCGGAAGAAGAGCTCGGGGCGGAACAGGAGATCGGGGTTGTCACCCACTACTTCAGCAGGATAGGCGTGGGAGCCATCCGGCTGATAGGCGGGACTCTGAGGCTGGGTGACTCCATCCACATCCTCGGCCACACCACCGACCTCGAACAGGTGGTGGAGTCCATGGAGATCGAGCACCAGCTGGTGACCGAGGCGCAGACCGGCCAGGAAGTGGGCATCCGAGTCTTGGACCACGTACGCGACCACGACAAGGTCTTCAAGGTGATCGAGTAGCCGCCAGGGCGGCGACAGCGGCCGGCCTAGCGGGCGCAGCGCTTGCCCGCGGGGGTGGGCACTCGCTACAGTGAGCGGGTGACCACCTCTTCCTCAGTATCCCGCTCCACCCGCGGGCGCCTCGGTCTGGGCCTGGCCGCCTTCCTGGCGGCCGTAGAGCTGGGCCTGGCCTTCCGCGCCGGGTCGTACTTCCCCCGTTCGTGGTTGCCCCTGGCCCTGGCGGTCGCCGCGGTCGCGTTGGTGCTGGTGGGCTTCGGACCGCGCCCTCACTTCAGCCGAGGGCAGGCTTTGCTGCTGGGGGCGTTCGGTCTGCAGGCTGTCTGGACCGGCGTGAGCCTGGCCTGGGCCGGCAGCTCCACCAACGCCTGGCAGGAAGCGGACCGGACCCTGCTCTACGTGATCGGTGTGGGTTTGGCCGCCCTCGCCGTGCGCTGGGCCGGCAGCCGGGGTCTACGCTGGCTGGCGGCTCTGCTCTTGGGAGCCATCGGCGTGGTGGCCCTGGCCACGCTCGGGCGGCTGGCCGCAGGAAGCGAGCTCGTACGGCTCTTCACGGGCGGGCGCCTGCAGTACCCGGTGACCTACTGGAACGGCCTGGCCGCCCTGCTCATGATGGGTTTCTGGCTGGCGCTGGGGCTGAGCACCGCTCCCCGGCGGGCGTGGTGGCGGCAGGCCCTGCTCCTGGGGACAGCGGTGGCCCTGGCCGAGGTGGCGCTGCTGCCTCAGTCCCGGGGAGCCCTCTGGAGCTTCTTCCTGGTTGCGCCCTGGCTGCTGGTACTGAGCGCCCACCGCTTCCGGGCGGTGGCCAACCTGGGCTTCGTCTGCCTCACGGTGGCGCTGGCCTGGCCCAAGCTGATCGGAGTGTTCCAGCCGGCCCGGCTGGCGGCTCGAGGAGGGGGCGCGCAGGCGGGCGCAGCCGGGGTCGTTCCCCTGCCTACGGCGGTGGAACAGGCGTTGCTGGCGTTGCTGCTTTCGGTGCTGGCCGCGGCGGCCTTCGGAGCAGTGAGCACGCTGGTGGAGGCCCGCCTCTCCCCCCTCGAGCGCCGCTGGGCGCGGGCCATCGGCGCCGGACTGGTGATGATGGCCCTGGTGGTGGCCGGCTTCGGGGTGGTGGGTCTGCAGCGGGCCAAGGGCGACCTGAGCGAACTAGCTCGCGACACGTGGAGTCAGGTGGCCGCAGACCGAGGGCCGGGGGGAGAGACGAGCTCCCGTTTCAGCGACGTAGGGCTGAATGGCCGCCTCGAGCAGTGGCGTATCGCTTGGCGGGCCTTCGAGGAGCAGCCCCTGCTGGGCTTGGGCGCCCAGAACTACGAGTTCTACTTCTTCCAGCACCGCACCACGGGGTTGGCGGTGCGCCAGCCGCACAGCCAACCGATGCAGCTGCTGTCGGAGCTGGGACTGCCGGGGGCGGCCCTGTGGCTGCTCTTCGTGGGCGGCGTGCTGATCCGCGGGACGCGTGTGCGCTTCCGGATGACCCGGGGAGTGAACCGGGCGGCGGTCACGGCCGCTCTGCTGGCGGTGGGCTCTTGGTTCATCCACTCCTCGGCCGACTGGCTCTGGCAGCTGGGGGGAGTCTCCTGGCCGGCGGTGCTCTTGCTGGGCGGACTGCTGGCGGTGAGGAGCGGGGAGACGGAGACCGGGACGCGCGAAGCGAGCGGGGGACGCAGAGCCGGCGGCCGCGGGGCCGCGGAGGGGAGCGGAGCGGGCGGGAGCGGAGCGGGCGGGCGGATACTACAGGGCGTGGTGATCACGACGGCGGCGGCGCTGCTGGTGTCGGGCTCGGTCTCTTACCTTTCGCTGCGCTACTTGGCTCTGGCCTCGGCGGGCAATGGCACGCCCGAACAGGCACTCGCGGCGACTCACACCGCCGGACAGCTGGATCCATTCACACCTGAGGGAGCGATGGCCGAGGCCCAGGTGTATCGGGAGGCGGCCCGGGCAGCGGCCGCCTCATCGGGTCCCGCCCGGGCCTGGGCGGCTCTGGACAACCTGGCCCTGGCAGCCGCCGCCCGGCAACGGGCGGCCGAACGCGAGCCACTGAGCTGGTTCATCGCCTACCAGACCGGCCTCGCCCTGCTTGAGTACCGGGAGGCGGCCATCGAGGCGGGCGCACTCGACGCCCCAGGGGATGGGCCGCTCGACTCCGGCTCCGGCGAGGCGCCGGCCGCGGGGGCTTGGTCGTTGCTCCGCGGCCTCGCCCGATCCCCAGCCGCCGGTCCGGGAGAAGCCCCGGGCTCGCTGGCCTCCACGCAGGACCGCCGCGAGACGGTGGCGCGCTTCCGGGCGCTCACCCAACGGGAACTGACCGACCTGGCCCTCTCCTACCTGGAGCAGGCCGAAGGACTGAACCCCAGGGAGCAGCTGGTGAGCCGGGCCGTCGAGCGCAGCCGTGGAGGGGAGCCGAGTGAGCACTGAAGAGTCCGGCCCCTCCGGGCAGGCTGACCCCATGACCGCCCGCGCACCTGACACCGGCGCACCACCGCCACCCAGCACCGCGGACCTCCCGGCCGCCCTGGAACTGCCTCAGCCGACCGCCCTGGTCGGCGTGGCCGGGACGCCGCCGGCCGGCGCGCCGTGGCCCACGGTCGCGCCGCCCGCACGCCTGGCCCCCGGAATCGCGGACCGCCTGCGCGACAGGCGCCCGGCCCTATTCCTCGATTACGACGGCACCCTCACCCCCATCGTGTCCCGTCCCGAGCTGGCCCGACTGGCCCCCGAGACTCGGGAGGCGGTGCGCGCCCTGGCCACCGCCGGACATCCGGTGGCCGTGGTCAGCGGACGAGATCTCGACGACGTGCGCGCTCTGGTCAACCTGCCCCAGCTGGTCTACGCGGGCAGCCACGGGTTCGACATCGCCGGGCCGGGCGGCCTGCGTCTGCAGCACCCCGAAGCCCTGCGGCTCCTGCCCCACCTGGACGGCGCCCAGGATCTCCTCGCCGCCCGCCTGGCCGGCGTGCCTGGCGTACAGATCGAGCGCAAGCGTTTCAGCCTGGCGGTCCACTACCGGCAGGTCGCACCCGGGAACATACCGGCCCTGGAGCAGGCCGTGGCCGAAGCCGCCCACCCCGGCCTGCGCCGCGCCGGGGGCAAGATGGTCTTCGAGCTGCAACCGGCCCTCGACTGGCACAAGGGCCGAGCGGTGGAGTGGGTGCTCGATTCCCTGGACCTGAACCGTCCCCAGATCCTGCCCCTCTACCTGGGTGACGACCTCACCGACGAGGACGCGTTCCGCGCCCTGCAAGGGCGCGGCCTGGGCATCGTGGTACGGGACCAACCGCCCCGGCCCACGGCCGCCGACTACGCCTTGGCCGATCCCGCGGAGGTGCGTCTGTTCCTCGAGGCGCTCGCCCGGGTCTGGCCGGGGTAGTCAAGAGCCGGGCGCTCAGGCCACCGGTGCTCTCCCCGCCAACTGCGCCCCCAGCCGCTTGGCCAGGGCCATGATCGTCAGCATGGGCGGCATTCCCGGGGCTACCGGCAACACGCCGGCATCGCACACGAAGAGGTTGGCCACCTCTGTCTGCAGGTCGCGGTCGACCACCACCCCGATGGCCGCCGTCCCCCGGATGCGCCCCCTGCACCGCGCTGACCTGGATCGAATGGGGATCGGCCCCCGCGCGCACGAGGATCTCTCGCGCCAGCCCTGAGCCGCGCTCCAGCCGCGCTCGGTCGGCAGGGGTCGGCCGCTTGCTGACCGAGCCATCGGCCAGCACGCGGCCGCTGGGATCGTCGGCTATCTTGGTCATGATTCCCAGCAGCCGTCCGGGGCGCAGGCGAAGACCGGCCGTCCCGGCCTCGATCAAACGCACCCGCCGGGGCACGTTCACGTACGGCGAGAGGATGAACCCCTCCTCCCGGAACTGGCGCGCCACCAGCGCCATGGCCGGCTCGTGCAGCTGATTGAGGCCCCGGGTGACGCCGTAGGTGTTGATCAGGAGGTCCATGAACAGACCCTCCCCGGCCCGCGCCAACCCCGAGCGGAGCAAGATCGCGGGCGTGCCCAGCCCCCCGGCGGCCACGATCACCGTCGACGCCCCCAAGATCACCTCCCCCTCCGGCCCGGTGGCCACCACCCCGACGGCCGAACCCTGCCGCACGACCACCCGCTCCACCTTGTGGCGGTAGAGGACGCGGGCGCCCCAGCGCTGGGCCTGAAGCAGGTAGCGGGCCGCGGTCCACTTGGCGTCGTGGGCGCAGCCCAGGGTGCACACGCCGCAGGCCTTGCAGGCGCCTGCGTCGATGACCTTGGGCATGGGCTCCAGGACCACGCCCACCTCGGCCGCCGCCGCCCGCAGGGTTTGCGAGGCCTCCGAGAGCAGGCTTTCGGCGATGGGGGCCGCCCCGGTCTCGGATTCGACCTCGGCGAGCTCGGCCTGCAGATCGAGACCCAGCCCGGAGAGCTCCCTCTCCAGACAGCGGGTCATGTTGCCGCAGGCCACTACGGTGGAGCCCCCGGCGGCCAGGGCCCGCCACAGGATCACGCCCTCCCTCGACCTCGCCGGCATATGAAGCACCGGGCTGGCGTCGTAGATGCGGGCGGCATCGGCGAAAGTGCCCAGGCGGAACGCCGGCGGCCCCCCCTCCACTACCAGGACATCGGCACCCCGGCGGGCCAGCTCCCGGGCCAGAGTGGCTCCTCCGGCCCCGGAGCCCACCACCACATACTCGTGCTTCTCCGCACGCAGCCCAACCACCTCCCGCGGTGGACGCCAGCGATATTTCGAGCTTCTTCGCATAAGAAGTGTAGTTGTTCGCCCGCCCATGAGCAAGCCCCGCCTGTGAGCATCGAGACCGGGGAGAGCGGAGTCCGGACGGCGGCTGTGGCGGCGGCTGGGGCGCGCGGGCGGTGGCCGCTGCGTGGCCGCGGCCCAGGGATCGGGGAGGGGCCTTGGGCTCAGGCTCCCTCGCGGGCCACCGGGTTGGTGAGAGCGCCGATGCCGTCGATCTCCACGGTCACCTGGTCGCCCTCGACAAGCCAGCGGGGCGGTCGCCGGGCGAACCCCACGCCGGCGGGCGTACCCGTCACGATCAGATCTCCCGGCTCCAGGGTCATGGTGCGGCTGATGTGGCTCACCAGATCGGCCACCGTGAAGACCATCTGCGCCGTGCTGGATTCCTGCATCAGCTCGCCGCTCACCCAGCAGCGAATACTTAGAGCTTGAGGATCGGGGATCTCGTCGGCCGTCACCAGCCAGGGACCCGTGGGCAGGAACGTATCGATCGCCTTGCCCCACAGCCACTGGCTGATGCGGCGCTGCATGGACCGGGCCGAGACGTCGTTGGCGCACAGGTAGCCGCCCACATAGCTCAGAGCGTCCTCGCGCCCGACCCGGGCGCAGCGCCGGCCGATGACCACACCGAGCTCGGCCTCGTAGTCCACCATCTCCACCCCGGACGGGATGACGATGGCCTCCCCCGGACCGATCACCGAGTTGGCGAACTTGGGGAAGAGCACGGGTACTTCGGGCACCACCTGGCCCGACTCGGCGGCGTGATCCCGGTAGTTGAGGCCGATGCACACGACCTTGCCCGGCCGAGAAACCGGTGCCCTCAGGCGCAGCGACGACAAGGGCGCCGCGGAGATCGACGAGGTTACCGTGGCCGCCGCTGTGTGGGCCTCCGAGGCGGGAGTGGCCGCCGCGGCAATGGGGGATGTCGTCGCGGGCCGCGCGGCCGCCGAGGCCGTGGCGGTCTCGGCGGCCGCCGCCCGGGCCCGCTCCGCCGTGAGCCCCTCCAGGTAGGCCACGAGGTCGTTACCCAGTGGCACTACGAGGTCGCCCTCCACTCGGCCGAAGCCACCCTCGAAGCTCACCAGACGCACGCCTACCCCCGACCCAAGACCCGTTCCCGGATGGCCTTCGCCCCTTTCTCGAGGGTGCTCGCCACCAGGAAGCCGGCCAGCAGCAGCACGCTGGCGAACATCTCCGCCGGATAGAGCCCGGTTGTGTTCCCCAGCCGGGCGCGGGAGCCGGCGAAGGCGATGACCAGAGTGCCGGCCGCGATCAGCACGTTGGCCCACATGCGGTAGGCGTACTCCTTCTTTCGCGCGAAACGATAGATGGAGAGCACCGCCCCGCCCAGCAGGAAGATGCTCCCCGGGATGTTGAAGAAGAGCGACATGATGCGCGGGAAGGAGCCGCTGGGGCCGAGCGCCTCTCCCCCGACGGTGATGCCCGGCTCGAGCCTGTCCAGGCGCAGGTCGGCGGTCAGCACCCCCGCCAGGAAGACCACCAGGGCCACCAGGGTGAAGGCCAGGTAGAGGTCGCCCCACCGGCGGCGCCGGGCCACCAGGTAGAGCGAGCCCAGTCCCAGGAACCCCACCAGCGACGCAGCCAGGACGATGTAGAACCGGTAGATAGTGGGATCCCAGGCGTGGCGGTACTCCGACCAGGCCTCCATGGCGGCGGCGACCGCATAGAAGAGCAGGCCCGCGGTCCAGGCCGCTTGGTGCGGCCGCCGCCGCGCCCACCACTGTTGGAACACCAGCCCCGTGAACACGAACCCCAGAACGGCCGTAGCCAGCGCCCAGGCCCAATGTGACCAAAACGCCTGCGACACAGCCCCCTCCCCTAGCCGCCACCCGCGCCGGCGGGCGGCGCGCTTCCGCCGCTCATCGTACCGCCTGGCCGTGGCCGGCGCCAGCAGGCGCCGGCCCCCATAAAGTTAACGCAGGCCTTCCTCAACGTTTCCACACCCGTTACATCGCAGCCCGCTCGGTCTCCTATGCTGGCGCTAGCGAGCAACAGGGCAACAGTGAAAGGGGGACCCATGTCCCGGCACCCGAGCTACGGCACCGTGGATGTCGTGCCGCTCCCGGCACGGCCTGGCCTCCAGGTGGGGGGCGGACACCGACCCGTCCTGCTGGCCCGCTTCGATCCGACGCGCGATCTGAGCGCGTCCACACTACTCGCGACAGACCCGGGGATCGACGGCATCGACGTCGACATCCAGATGTGCAAGACAGGTGAGCCGGTGGTCTTCTCCCGAGACAGGATCGGCATCTTCGACGGGCACGCCGGCTACGTCAGCGAAGGAAGCCTGGACAGCGCCAAGGCATTGGCGGCGAAGACCGGAGAGCGGGTGCTCGCACTCTCGGAGCTGCTGAGCCTGATCGCCGACCCCCACTCCCCGGTCCTGTCCGTGCGCCTCCTTCGCCGGGGGACCGCCATCCCAGTGCTGCAAGTCCTCGAAAGAGCAGCGGCCCGCGGCCGCCTGCGATGGGATCGCGTCCTCGTCTGCTCGCCCATCCTGAACGAGCTCGCGCAGCTGAAGTACCTGAGCCCAGGCGTGACCACCGCATTCGTGACGGAAACCGCGGAGGCTAACTACGACATGGTCCACACCCAGTTCCAGCCCGACTGCTTCTTCATCGCTCACGAGCACGCCGACCTCATCCGGGTCTCGTTCCTGCACGACCTGGGGGCCCGTGTCTTCGTCTGGAAAGTGAGCACCGAGACTGAGATCGACCGAGCGGTGAGCCTGGGAGTGGACGGCATCGTAACCGACCGTCCCATCCCGTGGCGCCCGAGAGCGGTGGGCCGACCGGAAGCGTCGACCTGGTGAGACCGGTCCTGGACAAAGTCGAGAAACGACCCCTCCAACCGGTCGAGGGCCAGACGATCGTCGTCGTGGAGGACGACGCCACTCTCTCCGAGCTCCTGAACTACAATTTGCGCCAGGCCGGCTACCTGGTCGTCCAGGAGTGTGGCGGCCGCGCCGCCATCAAGAAGGCCACCGAGGCCGAAGTCGACCTGGTGCTCCTCGACGTGATGCTCCCCGGGCAGGACGGTGTCAGCGTCGCGCGCGCCCTCAAGGCGGCGCGCCCCCGGCTGCCCGTGATCTTGCTGACGGCCTGCGATGGGAAAGACGCAGTGCTGGCCGGCTTCCAGGCCGGGGCCGACGACTATGTCACCAAGCCGTTCGACATGGACGAGCTGCTGGCCCGGATCCGGGCCCGCCTGCCTCGGAGGATCCCGGGGGCCGGCTATCCCGAGCCGGCCACATTACTGGAAGGGTTCGAGCTGGACAGCACCGCCCACGTCCTCCGCTCGTCCGCGGGCGAACTCTGTCTGCGACCGAAAGAACACGACCTGCTGGCCTTGCTCTTCTCGTCCCCCGGACACCTTTTCCCCCGGAACGAGATCGTGGAGCGAGTGTGGGGACATCGCTACCTTCCGGGCTCGCGCACGCTCGACGTCCACATTGGATGGCTCAGGGAGAAGATGGCCCTCCTGGATCGTGAGGGCCCTTCCATCCAGACCATCCGGGGGGTGGGCTACCGCCTGGTCGCCCGATCTCCAGACTCTTAACCGAGGTTTTGCCGCGCGTTAACATCGGGGGCCCGCGAGCTTGGTAGGTTGGCTACGTCACGAGAGGAGCATGGATTCGGATGAACAAGGAGGAAGAGGTGCACAAACGTAGCAAGCCGGCGTACTTGGCAGGCCTGGCTCTGGTCGCGCTGCTCGGCGCCCTGGCTCTGGCCGGCTGCGGCGGCGATGATACCTCGACGAGCGAGACCACCGCCCCGCCCACCACCACAGCAGCAGAGACGGTCACGACCAGCGGCAAGACCACCACCACGGCCGCCGCCCTGCAGGCCAGCCTGAGCAGCGCGGGCGCCACGTTCCCCGAACCGCTCTACCTGGAGTGGATCGGCGCGTTCCAGTCGGATGTCCAGCCGGACGTGAGCATCAACTACCAGGGCATCGGCTCGGGCGGGGGCATCCAGCAGTTCACACAGCTGACCGTCGACTTCGGGGCCAGCGACGCCCCCATGAAGGACGAGGAGATCGCCGCGGCTGAGGCCGCAGCCGGGGCCAAGGTGCTGCACATTCCCACTGTATTCGGCGCGGTCACGCTGGCCTACAACCTGGAAGGCGTTACCGATCTCCAACTGGACCAGGACACCCTGGCCGGTATCTTCCTGGGCGACATCACCATGTGGAACGACCCGATGATCGCGGCGCTGAACTCAGGCGCAACTCTTCCCGATGAGGCCATCCAGGTGGTCCACCGCTCCGATTCCTCGGGCACGACCAGCATCTTCACCGGTTACATGACCCAGATCTCCCCCACCTGGGAGACCGAGGTAGGCCCGGGCAAGGAGGTTCAGTGGCCGGTCGGCATCGGTGGTCAGGGCAATGACGGCGTGGCCGCCGTAATCCAGCAACAGGGCGGCAGCATTGGGTACGTGGAGCTCTCCTACGCCCTGGAATCCAGGCTCCCGGTGGCCACGCTCAAGAACAAGGCGGGCAACTTCGTCAAGCCCTCGCTGGAATCTACCTCGGCGGCCGCCGTGGGCGTCACCTTCCCGGCCGACCTGCGCTTCTCGCTGAGCGACAGCGAGGCTTCGGGCGCGTACCCCATCGTGGGCGCCACCTGGATCCTGGCCTACGACAGGATGCAGGATCCGGCCAAGGCCGAGGCCCTGAAGGCCTTCCTGACTTGGGCCCTCACGGACGGTGACAGCATCGCCCAGGAGCTCAACTACGCGCCGCTTCCCGAGGAGCTGCAGAGCCTCGCGCTGGAGAAGGTTGACGCGATCAGTGTGAAGTAGAAAGCGCGCTCAGGAGTCGCCGCGGACCCACCCCCCCGCGGCCAATCACGGCGGAAGCGGCGCCCGGCGCCGCTTCCGCCGCCTCCATTCCGGGGTTGCACACGCCGGTTGGAGGGGTATCTCAATATCCGGAGGATCTCGAATGAAGAGCCGCAAAGAACAGCCTACCTGCTGCCCCTGTCTCGTTCCCATGGCAATCGCCGAGCTTGCCCGTAGGCAGGCCGAGGCTCGCGCCCAGTATCCCGTGACTCGGGGCGAGATCCGCCTGCCACGATCCACCGCGCAGATCGTCCTCGAACACGCGATCTTTCTCCTCATCCTCAACTGGAACCTGGCTTTGGTGAACCTGTCCCGCACCCCCGACGCTCTCTGGTTCCCGTGGGCCGCGCTCATCTCCGCCGGGTTGTTGCTGTTCGACGTGGTCGGACTGGCCTTCCACCGGAGGATTCAGACCGTCCTGGACGCGCGGCGGGCGGCGGCACCCCTGCGAATGTGACCCCGTGGCCAGCCTGGCTCCGGCGCCGTCGCCCTGGTACCATGCACGCCATGTCTGAAGCCATGCGCTACCACGACACTCGCGGCCTCGACCCCTCGCGCCCCACCTTCACCGAGGTGGTCATCAAGGGGATCGCCCAGGGCGGGGGCCTCTACGTGCCCGACGCCCTGCCTAGCCTCAACCTCGACCAGATCTTGAATCTCTGCCGTCTGTCCTACGCCCAGCGGGCGGACGAGATCTTCCGGCTCTTCGGGGTCGACGTGCCCTCCGAGCGCACCGCCGCCTTGCTGGCTCAAGCTTTCGGGGACAACTTCGACCACCCGGCGGTCGCGCCCGTCGTAGCGATCACCCCGGAGATACACGTGCTGGAGCTCTGGCACGGGCCTACCTCCGCCTTCAAGGACATGGCCCTACAGTGCATGCCCCACTTCTTCAGCGAGGCCATCGCCATGCGCCGGGCGGCCGGCCACGACGTGCCCGACTACCTGGTGCTGGTGGCCACCTCGGGCGACACGGGTAAAGCCGCACTCGAGGGTTTCGCCGACCGCCCCAGCACGCGCATCGCGATCTTCTATCCGGCGGAAGGCGTCTCCGATATCCAGCGCAGGCAGATGGTGACCCAGCGGGGCGGCAACGTGGCCGTCTTCGGGGTCCACGGCAACTTCGACGACTGCCAGGCGGCCGTCAAAGCCGCCTTCAACGACGCTCCCTTCAACGACGCCCTGCGCGCCGCCCTCCACACCGAGCTCTCCTCCGCCAACTCCATCAACTGGGGCCGGCTGCTCCCCCAGATCGTCTACTACGCCAGCGCCTACGCCGATATGGTGGCCGCGAGCGCCCTATCGGCCGGCGACCCGCTGGACGTCTGCGTGCCCACGGGCAACTTCGGCAACATCCTGGCCGCGTTCTACGCCAAACGCATGGGCGTTCCCCTGGGGCGACTCCTCTGCGCTTCGAACGAGAACAACGTGCTGAGCGACTTCATCGACACCGGCGTCTACGACATCGCCGAGCGGGCTTTCGTGCAGACGCCCTCCCCCTCGATGGACATCCTCATCAGCTCCAACCTGGAACGTGCCCTCTACGAGCTCGGCCGGGACCCCGAACGTGTGCGCGGTTGGATGAACGACCTGGCCGCCACGCGCCGCTTCCAGATCGACGACGGCACCTACGCCTCCCTGCGCGAGCACTTCGTGGGGGACTACTGCTCCAACGAGGAGAGCCTGGCCACCATCGCCCGCATCCACGCGGCCACCGGCTACCTGCTCGACCCCCACACCGCCGTGGCCTGGACGGTGGCCGAGAAGCACCGCGTCGACGGTCCCGTGCTGGTGGTGGCCACGGCCCACTGGGCCAAGTTTGGCGAGGATGTCTACCGGGCCCTCAGCGCCGTCCCCTACGACGCCCCCCTGCCTGCCGGGGCAGCCGGCATGAGCGGCCTCGAGCTGCTGCGCGAGGTGCGGAGACTGGCTCCGGGGCAGCACGTGCCTGCCCCCCTGGCCGAGCTCGACACGCTCCCCGAACGCTTCACCAAGACCGTGGAAGGTACCCGCCAGGGGGTCGAGGACGCCGTGCGGGAGTGGCTCGAAGCAGCCGCGGAGTAGACGGCGCCGGCTCCTGCCCAGTGCGGGATCCCAGATAGGTGCGTTTCCCGGCACGCGCCGGGACGCTTTCGACGCAACGCCGCGGGAGCCGCCACCCTCACGAAGGGAGAAGCACGAGCTCCAGACCGGGTATGCCCTCGAAGTCTCTGGCGTTGCGGGTGAGGAACCCATAGCCGTGCTGGATCGCCTGGCTGGCCAGCCACACGTCCTGCACGCGGTAGCGATGATGGCGGCCCTGCCGGCGGAGTTGAGCCGCGATGTCGCCGAAGATCTCGCCAGTGATTCCATCGATCAGGAGGGTCGGCTTGCGACGCAATCGGCGCAACGCGGCGAGTCGCTTCTGCCGAATGTCCGGATCTGAGGCCAGCTCCGCCCCATATGCAAGTTCCGCCAGCGTGACCGGTGAGAGGTAGATGGGTTCGCTTGCGGTGATGGAGGCCACGTCGCTTGGAGACAGCCGTCCCTGCTCCACATCGATCCAGATGCAGGTGTCGATCAGGACGCCCACGCGGTGATCAGCTACCGGAGCCGTGAGTCCCCCACGGGTCACGGGCCTCCTCGCTCAGCGCTCCACGGCGGCGGCTCTCGTCCAGCCACCCGGCCGCTGCATCCTCGGGGAGGGTGCGGTAGAGATCGGCCATGGCCTCCAGAGCGGTCTGACGCCCGGGGACAGGAAGGATCAGCGCCACCTGCTGCTGGTTGCGCTCCACGACGATCTCCTCCTGGTCGCTCACCAGCTGGTCGAGCACTTGGCGGAGATTGCGGGCCAGCTCCGTCGCAGTGATCGTGCGCACGACATGCCTCCTCCAATGCAGATTCTCTGTGTTGATCTGATTTTACGCTACTCTGCCAGGCTACGCCACATCACGCTCACTCGGCTTCGAGGGCCTGCAGCGCGTTCTCCAGGAGCTGCGCCGCCTCGCCCCGGGTCATCGAGCCCCAGGGGTCAAGGGCCCCCAGGGGCAGCCCCTCCAGCAGCCCGCTCGCCTCGGCCGACCGGGCGGTATCTCGGTGAGGGACGTCGAGATCGTCGTCCCACGCGCCGCGGAAGCCGGCGGACGCCACCGCCAGCACGCCCGGCGCCTCCGCCTGGAGGGCGCGCACCACCATGGTCACGGCCTGCCCGCGGGTGATCTCGCCCCGCGGAGCGAAGGTGCCTGCGTCGAGGCCGGTCACGAAACCCCGCGCGGCCGCCACGGCGATGTAGTTGTCGGGGTAGAGGGTGCCCGGGCCGCCGTCTTCCACGTCGGCGAAGGGGCAGACGTCGGCCTCGCCGACCGGCGCCCGAAAGGCCAGCACCAGCATCTTGGCGAACTGCTGGCGCCAGAGGGGATCGAAGGCGCCCATGTCGCCGCCGGCGTACCCCTGCATGATGCCGCGGGCGCGCAGATCGGCCAGGGCCTGGTCGTAGGTGTGAGGCTGGTAGGGGTTCACACCCT
The DNA here is from genome assembly GCA_027493445.1 of Thermoleophilia bacterium. Taxonomy (GTDB): domain Bacteria; phylum Actinomycetota; class Thermoleophilia; order RBG-16-64-13; family RBG-16-64-13; genus JAMDDA01. Next base: position 1,939,853 of record JAOSKU010000001.1, read on the forward strand.
GGTCGGGCCGGCCCACGTGGGCGGAGAGCTCCTCCCACACCTGGCGCAGCCGGGCGCGCTCGGTTGCGGTGAGACCCAGGTCGGAGCCGGAGTCGAGGCGCGGATGGGCGGGAAGCACGCGGTACTGGGTTCGGCCGCCGCTCCAGGACTGCTGCACGTAGACCGGCAGGTAGCGTAGCCCGGTGACGCGGGCGCCCTCGGCGTCTTTCTCGACGTCGGCGTAGAGCAGCAGGCCGCTGTCCCGGTAGCGCAGGCGCTGAGTAGAGACGAAGTTGCCCAGGGAGTAGGCGGCGTAGCGATACCCTCCCCCCGGCACGCTCACCCGCTCGATGGGCTGGACGACGTGAGGGTGGGCTCCCACCACCAGGTCGACCCCGCCCCGCAGCAGGGCGGTGGCGAGCGCACGCTGCTGCTCGGTGGCGTAGCGCTGGTACTCGTTCCCGAAGTGGAGAAAAGCCACCACCACATCGGCGCCCTCGGCCCGCGCCCGAGCCGCCTCGCCGAGCACCGTCTGCTGGGAGAGCAGGTTGACCGCATGGGGGCGGCCGGCGGGCAGCGGGAGACCGTTCAGGTAGTCGGTGTAGTTCAGGAAGGCCACTCGCACCCCGCGCACGCCGACGCTGAAGACCCGGGCCTGCTCGGCGGCAGTGCGGTTGGTGCCCACGTGGGCTAGGCTGGCCCGGTCGAGAGCGTCGAGGGTGTTGACCACGCCCGGCCAACCCATGTCCAGGCTGTGGTTGTTGGCGGTTCCCATGAGGTCGAAGCCGGTGGCCCGCAACGCGGGGGCCAGGTCGGCGGGCGAGTTGAAAGTGGGGTACCCGTGGTAGCCGTAGGCAGCCCCGGCCAGCCGGGTCTCGAGGTTGGCCACGGCGTAGTCGGCCTCCCGTACGTAAGGGGCGATAGGCGCGAAGATCCGCTCGAACTGGTAGCGGCCGGTGCCCGGATCGTACACCGAGTCGCCCAGGGGCTTGTGCATGAGTAGGTCGCCGGCGAAAACCAGGGTGATATGGGTGAGACCGGCGGCGGTCTGGGCTACGTCGGCGCGGGCGACGGTACTCCCCGACAGGAGCAAGACCATGCAGGCCAAGGCCAGCGGGGCCAGGAGACGCCACAGCCCTCGGCGTGTGGCGGTCATCGCGGCGTCGACGGCGGCCGGCTCATGCCCCTCCTTTTCTGCGCGTCCGGCTCAGGGTAGAACAAGCAGCCGCCAAAAGTCCAGAGGATGTGTCCGTTAGGGCGGGCTGGGCGCCTCTGTCCGGCTGCTGTGAGCTACTCTGCCGTGCGGGCGGATAGTGACCATGGTACTATGACCATGGTCATATAGCATGGGAGGTGCCTCTTGGCCGAGACCGTCTCGAAATCAAAGTTCAAAGCCAGGGCGCTCGAGTACCTGCGCCACGTGGAGCAGAGCGGCCAGGAGCTGATCATCACCGACCGCGGCCGCCCGGTTGCGAAGGTGGTTCCCTTGTCCACGGACGTCGACAGCCTGCTCGCACCTTTTCGCGGCGCGCTGAGCTGGTACAAGGAGCCCACGGAGCCCGTGGGCGAGGACGATTGGGAGGCCCTGAAGTGATTCTGCTGGACACTCATGCCTGGATCTGGTGGCTCGCTCAACCCCACTCTCTTTCGCCCGCGGCCCGCGCGGCCATCGAGGGAAGCATCGAGGGCGAAGGGGTAGGGGTGTCAAGCATCAGCGTCTGGGAGCTCGCCCTTCTGGTGCACAAGGGACGCTTGGGCCTTGCGATGGACCCGGCCGCCTGGGTCGAAGCCTGCGAGGCGCTCCCGTTTCTGGCCTTCTACCCCGTGGACAACACGGTGGCCCTGCGGGCGGTCTCCTTGCCGCCCGCGTTTCACGCCGATCCGGCCGATCGCATGATCGTCGCCACCGCTCTGGTTTACGGAATGAGGGTGGTGACCAAGGACGAGCGCATGCGGGCATCCGGGCTCGTTGGCGCCATCTGGTAGGGGCGGCTGGGGCCGCGAACCGTGCGCCTACATCCTCGCGATGGCGGCGCCGAAAACGAGCGCGCTCGGGCCCGAGTCCGGCGGCCTCACTGGAAGGCGGCGTGGGTCCACCCTCCGCGCACGGCACGAAGGTCAATACGAACACCACCGGAAGCCCGAGCGGAAGGACGCCGCGGTGCTGTCTCCGAGATCCCCTCACCGGTCCGCGTAGTCGATCGAGCGGTCTCTTATATCACGTCGAAGACGTGGTCCAGGAGCATCACGCAGGTGCAGCCCGCCAGGTCGGCCACGTTTGCCGAGGCGGTGACGCCGCCCATGGTCCGGGCCGCCACCACCGGGTCGGTGCCCGGGGGCAGGTTGTCCACCGTCTGCACGAACAGCACCACGCCCCAGCGGTCCGGAGGCTCGGTCTTCGCCAGGTCGAGGTGCCCGGTGTAGACGAAACGGTACTCGTCCCGCTTCTTGCGCGGAGCGGGCGCGGCCACCCAGGCGCACATGCCCACGAGGAAGCCCTCCCCGCCGCCTCCTCCGACGTCGACCCGCTGGATGTTCGGACCGCTCAGGCTGAGCACCTGCAGCTTTCCCTGCTCGGCGGTGCCGGCGGCGCTGTCGAGCAGCAGACCGGAGGCGTCGTAGGCCCGGACCTCCACCGGCCGGGCCATGTGGAACACCTCGAGCGTGACCTTCGAGGCCGGGGGCAGTTCCACGCGCATGCCCTGCCAGGGTATCTGGAGCACGGTGACGGCCTGTGGGTCGCCCGCCGGCCAGGGCCCCACGAAACGGCCGGGTTGCCCGGCACTGAACCGGAAGACGTCCACCGAGAAGGGAAAGTGGGCCGGTTGGCCGGGCTTGGCTGGAGGCGGGAACCCGTGGAAGCAGACCTCCTTCCGCGGCTGTGTCTCGCACTCCCCCGGGCTCAGCACGCGCGACATCAGGCGGTCGCGGTGGTCGCTCGGGAAGCAGTGAGCCACCACGAAGTAGTCGGCGGCGTACGCGGTGCGCTGAGTGGCCACCTCGGCGCAGATGCGCACCCGTTCGCCCCCGTGGTAGGCCGCACGGTCGGTCCAGACGCGCTTGCTCACGAGCAGATGCTCGTTCTTCCTCTCCTCCTCGGTTTGGGCGGGGAAGGACCCGGCGGTGGTGTCCCGCTCATACTGCCAGAGAGTCTTGGTGGTGTATGGGAACCCGGGGAAAGGACGGGCCGGCACCTCGGCCGCCAGGTGGATCCGCTCCGCCTGGGTGCGGGCGCCGGCCGGGGGTGCGCCGGTCTCGCCCTGACCCCAGCGGCTGGGGTCCTCGCCATCGGAGGCGGCGGCGGCCACCCAGGCCGCGGCGGCGCCCGCGGCCAACCCAGCGGTCAGAGGGCTGGGCACCACGCCCTCGATGAGGTAGGAGATGACGGGCCCGCAGGCCAGCAGCTTGACCACCGCCTCCAGGTACTCCTCGGTGGGCATCCACGGCTGGATCACGTCACGGCCGGCCTCCATCCCCCAGACATGGGCGTTGGACAGCGCCATGGCTTCGCCGGTGGCCGAATCGAAGCAGATGCCCCCCAGCGTGCCGAAACCCGTAGGGAACGAGTGCCAGCTGCTGAGGACGGTCGTAGAACCGCCCCCCACCAGGGGATCGTCCTTGCGGGAGCCCCGGTCCCCGGTGGGCGGCCCGTTGTCGTGGGGCACCGCCCGCTCGATTTCCACCACGTCGGTGGGAAAGCCCTCCACCTCCACCGGCAGGACCGAGGAGCCCACCGCCTCGATGCCCTCGGCGTCGGGGATCTTCTTGTGCACGATGTAGCGCACGCACAGGCCCTCGGCGATCTGGCCTCCCCGGCGCTTGATGCCGAAGCCGACGCCGGCCACGTTCGGATCGTCGTACAGCCGGCGGGCCTCCTCCTCCACCACCCGCTGGATGCGGGCGACGGCGTCGTCCTGCTGCTGTTCCATGTTGCCTCCCATCGCCCGCCTCCTACGCGAACCGGATGCCCATCTGGGTCATGACGTCCTCGATGCGCGAGCCCCAGGCCGTGTTGGTGTCGCGGCTACCCGCGTGGTTGAGGGCCACCACCGACCGGGAGGCCAGGTGCAGCCACAACGACCCGGAGTCGCCGGAGTTGCTGACCCCGTTGGGCAGGGTGGGATCTTCCTCGATGCGTACCTGGTTGACAAAGGTGCGGGTCGTGCCGTCGTCGTCGCGGGTGAGGGGCTCGACGGCGGTCATGCGGCCGAAGGTCAGGCCGGTGCGGGCCCCCGACTTGAAGACGCGCACGCCGGCCTGAGCCGCGGCATCAGCCGGGTTGGCCGCGAAGGCGGCGATGGCGGCGGCGATCTGAGTGTTCGTCAGGTTGGTCCCCGCCGTGTCGATGAGGCCGTCAAGAGCCACCACGGGCGCGGTGTTGACCTCGCCGGTGGCCGCGTCCAGATAGGAGAAGAGGGCCGCGCTCAGCGACCGGCGGCCGTTCAGAAGCACCACCGCGGCGTCCACGGTGCCACCTGCGTCGAGCAGCACCGAGCGGGCCACCTGGCCGATGACCACGTCCTCGCTGCGGTTGGCCAGATCGGCGGCGGCCGAGGCGGCGGCCCCCAGGCCCAGAAGCAGGGCGATCAGCATCAACAGAAGCTTCCACCAGGGGTCGTCGAAGGGGAGCGGACCGTGCTGGCCGGCGAAGTCTGGATGGTAGTCAATCCGGTAGTCCACCACCGCCGGGAAGGCGAGGAACTCAAGGCCGGTGCCTCCCCGGCCTGTCCAGTCGTCCCCGTCCCCGTCGCGGCCCGGAGGCCGGTAGCCCTGGTAGGCGCAGCAGCACTGCAGTTCCCGCCAGATGGCACAGATATCGTCCTCCTCCCCGGCCAGGAAGCGGCGCAGCCGCTCTCGCAGGCGCTCGAGGTCCCCGGCGCCGCAGCGTGGCCCCCGCATGGGTGTGACCGGCACCATGCCCGCTCCCCCCGCACCTCCTGACGGGAAGAGTTCCCGGGCCCGGCCCACGGCCCGCTTGAAGGTGTTGTAATCGACCACCAGCTCGCGCACGGCGGCCGTGAGCGTGCCCCGGTCGGAGCGCGAGACGAAGACCTTCTTCACCGGGTCAAAAGTGGTTCTGGAGACGAAGATCTTCTGGATGGCCCCGCGGTTGAGGTGGTCGAGCTCCTCGGCCACGGGCGACAGCACAGCCACCTCCACGTTGTGCTTACGCACCACAGCTCGGCTCACGTCCACCTTGAAGTACACGAGCCGGGAGTCCCATGGAGCCAGGGGCCCGACGCGCACCCGCCCCCCGGCGACCGTCTGCCCCAGGGCCGCCTGGTCCTCGGCCGACCAGGCATCGACCACGTCGATGCCGCCGGCTTGCAGCCAGGCCCGGCAGCGGTCGGTGATGCCCACGTGGGCGCCGGCCGGCCAGGGCTCGGTCCACACGTTACGGACGCGCACTCCCATGAAGTAGCGTCCCAGGGAAGTCTCGAAGATACCTTCCGGGGTCATCTGCAGGGAGGTGGGCCACACGGCGAAGGGCCGCGTGGGCTGGTCGACCATGCCCAGCTTCTCCAACCGCACCACCAGGTCGTTGAAGTCGCGGTCGCTGTCGGCGGTGGTGGTGTCCTCGGACTCGACTACCTGGGTGATCCCCGGCCCGGCGACGACCCGCGGCCCCGGCCGCAGCCAGCTCTCTTGCCAGCCGTGTGTGCCGTCGTCGTGCTCGATGATCAGCTCCCACGGAGCGATGCCCTGGCCGTAGACGTCGACGCTGGCCCCAACAGTACCCACCAGGGTCACGTCGCCGGCCGCCGTGCTCCGGCACAGCACCCGCTGAGCCCAACCCGCGTCCCGGCTCTGCACCACCACCCGCCAATCCCCCACCACGCTGATACGCGTGATCTCGGCCATGCTGACCTCCTCGGTTCGGCGAGAGCCCGGGCCGCCCGGCCCCGAGAACCCGACACGCGGCCACGCGGTAGCTCGGAATATGCTCCTTGGACGGGTTCGGTCTTGGATTCATTCTCATATGGTCACGCAAATGTGTCAATAAGGAAAGTTTGGGGTATCCATTTAACCGGAGTAAACTGAGGCGGTGGAGCATCCTCGTGCCGGCATGCATTATCCGAGGTCCGTGGGCGAGTTCCAGGCCTGGTTCCGGACCGATGCGGACTGCTTGGACTACCTGGAGTGGCTGCGATGGCCCGCCGGCTTCGTCTGCCCAGCCTGTGGTCACGTTGGGGGCTGGCGGTTGGGCGATGGCCGGTTCATGTGCTCTGGGTGCGGCGGTCGTACCTCGGTGACAGCGGGCACCATCTTTGACCGAACGCGCACACCGCTCACGATATGGTTCACCGCCTGCTGGCTTCTCGCCACGGGCAAGGACGGCATCTCGGCGCTCAGCCTGAAGCGGACGCTGGAGATCGGCTCCTACCAGACCGCCTGGGCCATGCTGCATCGCCTGCGCTCGGTGCTGGTGAGCCCGGGTCGGGACCGGCTGGCCGGGATGGTCGAGGTAGATGAGACCTACATCGGCGGTGAGGAGCCGGGGCTGCGCGGCGGGCGGGCCCGCGGCAAGAAGGTCCTGATTGGCATTGCGGTGGAGATCCGGGAGCCGAAGGGGCTCGGCCGGTGCCGGATGGGGCCGCTTCCCGATGCGTCCGGCGCTTCGCTGCATGCCTTCGTGCGAGCGCACGTCGAACCAGGCGCGAGGGTCATCACCGACGGCTGGCAGGGCTACCGCGGGCTGGAGAAGCTCGGTTATGTCCACGAGCGGCGTAGCCAGCGCGCCGCCCGGGCCGGCGGGGAGGGCCCCGGCGATCTACTACCCGCCGTGCACCGGGTCGCCTCGCTGGCTAAGCGGTGGCTGCTGGGCACCCATCAGGGCTCGGTGAACGACGCCCACTTGGCCAGCTACTTAAATGAGTTCGTGTTCCGCTTCAACCGCCGCCGCTCGCGCAGCCGCGGGATGCTGTTCTACCGGCTGCTCGATCTCGCCGTCGGCCACGACCCGGTGCGCTACCAGGACCTCATCGCCAGCCCGCGGCCCCGGGCAGTACCGCCTGCGCCACCCCGGGCGCGCGGGCATCCCCCGAGCTTGGAGCGCCCTCCAGCGAACCGCCCGTGGAGAACTGCCGATCTCGATTACTCCGGTTAAATGGATACCCCCAAAGGAAAGTAATGAGATTGCTCTCATGAAGTCGGCAGGAGTCGGCGGCAACACGGCTGAAGTCTCACCCCACGAGCCGCCTCACGGTCTCGACGATGCGCTCGGCCGAAGGCACGTACATGCTCTCCGCCAGCGGCCCTGGCGGCACAGGGATGTCCGGCGCGGCCACCCGGGCCACCGGCGCCTTCAGCGAGCCGAAGATCTTCTCGGCAGCCTCGGCCGCGATCTCCGAGCCCACCGAACCCCGCTTCCTGCCCTCCTCCACCGTCACCAGCCGCCCGGTACGGGCCACCGAGCCGAAGATGGTCTCCTGGTCGAGAGGCACCAAGGTGCGCGGATCGATCACCTCCACGGAGATGCCATCGGCCGCCAGGGTCCCGGCCGCCTCCAGCGCCTTACCCACCATGCTGCCGATGGCCACCATGGTCACGTCGTCCCCCGAACGCAGCACGTTGGCTTTCCCCAAGGGGACCAGGAACTCCTCGTCGGGCACCTCCTGGGGCACGAAGTAGAGAAACTTGTGCTCGAAGACCAGCACCGGATCGTCGTCGCGCACGGCCGACTTGAGCAGACCGCAGGCGTCGGCGGCGTTGGAGGGCGCCACCACCTTCAGCCCGGGCGGTCCGAGGAACGAGGCTTCGGTCACCTGCGAGTGGTTGTAGCCGATGGCGAACCCGGCCCCGCCGGCGGTGCGGATCACCAGGGGTACGCTGGTCTGCCCCCCGGTCATGTAGGTCCAGGAGGCGATCTGGTTGGCGATCTCGTCCATGGCCAGGTACATGAAGTCGGCGAACATGATCTCGGCCACCGGGCGCATGCCGGTGATGGCCAGACCCAGGGCCATGCCGGCGATGCCGTTCTCCCAGATGGGCGTGTTGATGACGCGCTCCTCCCCGAAGCGCTGCACCAGCCCGGAAGTGGTGCCGAACATGCCGGCGCGCACGTCCTCGCCCAGCACGACCACCCGCTCGTCCCGGGCCAGCTCCTCGGCCAGGGCCCGGTTCACCGCCGCCGCATAAGGCATCTCGGCCATCTCAGCTCACCTCCCTCGCACCGCCGCCCGCAGGGGCGCCGGAGTACACGCCCGCCAGCATCTCCTCGTAGGTGGGGTCGGCCAGCCCCCGGGCCCTTTCGATGGCGGCCGCGACCTCGGCCTGGGCCGCCTTCTTGATCCCGGAGATCTCGCCGGCGCTGACCATGCCCTCTTCCAGCAGGCGCCGCTCGCAGGCGGCGATGGGATCGCGTTCTTGCCAGGCGCAGACGTCTTCCTGGCACATGTAGGAGCCGTCGTCGCCGCTCCAATGAGGACCCACCCGATAGCTCTTGAACTCCAGGAAGTAGGGACCCGCCTCGGCGCGCACACGCTCGACAACCGTCCTCACCGCCGAATACACCGCCACCACGTCGTTGCCGTCCACCACGCTCCAGGGAATGCCGTAACCCTCCGCCCGGGGGGCCACGAAGGGCGTGCACACGTGCTCGCTCGCGGGAGAGAGCTCGCACCACTCGTTGTTGGTCATGGCGAAGATGAGGGGCAGCTTCCAGAGAGCGGCCACGTTCATGGCCGAGCCCAGGTCGGCCTGGCTGGAGGTGCCTTCCCCGAAGCTCACGACCACCACCCGATCGGACCCGCGCAGCTTGGTCGAAAGGGCCGCCCCCGCCGAGATGGCGTAGTCTGCTCCCAGGCTGCCGACGAGACCGATCAGCCCCAGGCGGTAATCGGAAAGGTGCAGGCCGCCCTTGCCCCCGGCGGGCCCGGCCGTCTTGGCGTAGTACTCGGCCCAGATGTCGTTCTGAGCCATGCCTTTACCCACGTACTCGGCGATGCCCCGGTGGGTGGGGAAGAGATAGTCGTCGGGCTCGAGGGCGTGCCCGAGTCCCACGCCCACCGCCTCCTGTCCGGTGCCGAAGTGGCCCATGAGGTAGAACTCGCGTTTCTGGAGCATGTCCGACCAGGTCTGCTCTGCCTCCCGGGTGATGACCATCTTCCGATGGAGGGCGAGCAGGGTCTGCGTGTCGATCGACCGGACGGCGAGCGTCTCGCCCGCCCCTTGCGTGGTCATGTCCATCCCCCTTGATCGCGGAACGCGGCGCGCGGCCGGCGGATAGGGACGGGCACCCCCTCGCAGGGGCGGGAGCCGAGTTCCCGACCCGCAGGCACGTCGTGGGTCACGCGATCGGTTTCGGGGGAGAGCGGGAGCGGGCCCCGACCTGGCTGCCCGCGGCGCGGCCGGCGACCGGACAGATTCCGCGGCGACGCGGTCTCGTCCGCCGTCGAGCAGTCCGATCGGCCCCTGGCTGGATGGCGCCTCCCTCCCACGCGGGGGGTTCCTCACCGGGTCGGTGACGGGGGAATCCGGTAAGTCTACCCGCTGATCGGGTCCCGCGCCACCACCCGGCGGCCCCCGACGGGCGGAGGCTGCCAGGGTCCCCGGTCGAGCGCCTCGACCAGGGCCGCGCGGCCGTCCTTCAGCACGGGGCGCCCGTGGGTGACCAGGATACGGTCCACGTCGAGCTCGGTGAGCAGGCGCATGGTGGGTAGGAAGCGCTCCTCATACCAGCGCCGGCGGCTCTCCTTGACCACCGGCGACTCCCACAGGCGGAGCGCGCCCTCATGCTCCACGATGGCGTCGCCGAAGACGAGCGCCCGCTGGGATGGTATCTCGATGGGCAGCTCGGCCCGAACCGGGCGGCCGATGCGGTGCACCCGGACCACGCGCTCGATGTCCTCCCCCCCGGTGAGCGCCTGGAAGCCCGCGGTGTCGGCCAGCCTCTTCGCCACCAGGGCGTGACCGAGGATGCGCGCGTCCCGCCCCTGGTAGCGGCGCTGGAAGAGCTCGGCGCTGCGGGCGTGGTAAGGGATGGAGATCAGGATGCGGATGGACCCCTCCACCAGCGAGTCGAGAGTCTCGAGCAAAGGATCGGCCTCGCCATCGACCAGAGGGTCGATAAGCAAGGTCACGCCCTCCGTCCGGATCAGGTAGCTCCCCACCGTGGCTCCGAACTCGCCGGGATGCCACTCGGGGTGGCGCCGCTCCCAGCGCCACAGGTCTCGAGCGAGCTCCCGCACATCGGTGCTGTCCTTGGCCATGGATGCCCTCCTCCTCGTACCGAGCTTGGTATCCCCGTCAGGCCGGCGGCCTAGTCGCCGCCGCGCCTAGAAGGCTGTTGAAGATCGAAGCCTTGGCCCCCAGAACGCGCTGGCGGCGAAGCGTCATTCTTCAACAGCCTGCTCGTTCGACAGGGTCCCTACCGGCATCACGTAGAGCGGCGTCTCCTCCGGAGCCAGGCCGAGGATCCGGCGCACCCCATCATCGGCGAACGCCCCCACGCTGACCGTGCCCAGACCCAGCGCGAAGGCCTGCAGGTACACGTTCTGGGCGGCGTGCCCCGCCTCCATGTGGACGTACCTGACTCCGCGATCACCGTACTTGGCGGTGGTGCGCGCGTAGAAGCCGGTGATCACCAGGTCGACGGCCCCCGCCCGCACGCACTCCTGACCCAGGCAGGAGGCGGCCAGCTCTGCCCGCCTGTCGCCGCCGCCGATCCGCACCAGGTCATGCCGCTCGGTGCGGTAGCGATAGACGCCCGCCTCGAGCCCCCGGACGTCGCCCACCACCACGTATGTCTCGAGGGGGTAGAGGCCGCCGGCCGAGGGAGCGGCCCGGCCGCGGCCCGACGGAGCGGTGGTACCCTGTGCCGCCCACAGGAGCTGGCCCAGCTCGGCGAGCGTGAGCGGTTCGCCGAGGTAGTCGCGCACGGAGCGCCGCCCGGCGAGCGCCTCCTCGAGGGAGACGGCGCCTTCCATCCGAGGTGCCGGGAGGGGCGTCGGCGGAGCCGAGACGTCGCCGGGCGAGGGTGCATCCGTTCCGGCGGGAGTCGGAGGCAACCCCCCTCGGTACACGACAGACACGACACCGCCAGCGCGATCACCGGCAGCATCCCGAGCAACAGCACGCCGAGGGCCGGTGGACGGCCCAACCCGAAACGCGATCGGCGGCCACCTGGTGCCGAGACGTCGCCGGGCAACCGTGTCTTCATGACCGCATCATCCTCCCCAGGTCTCGGACGCGTTCGAACCGAACCCATCCGTACACAGCCTGCTTCCGATCCTGGAGCTTCTATTCTATGAGCACCCCCGCCTGGTGTCACGGTCGCGGGCCAGGATGCTCCAGAATGAGCGCGGCGCGCCGGAGACGGTGCGGTACGGACCTCCGGCGCCCGCACGCAGAACAAGACGGGGGCCTCGATCCGAGGCCCCTCGCGTCATTGACAGTGGCTGACTCGGGCTTCTAGACCGGCCCCGGCGCGCCTTCTCCCGCCGTCCCCTCGTATCTCGAGCGCCGCACCCAGGTGCGGTCGGCCCAATCCTCGAAGAGACCCAGCACCAACCCGTAGAGCAGGAAGGACACGAACAGGTTCCAGATCGTGAAGCCTTGATAGACGTGGTTGAAGGCGGTGTTCAGAACCAGCACGCCCAGGAACGCCCAGGCGAAAGCGCCGTAGATCAGACCGGACACGACCGGCTCCATGCGGACCCAGCTGATCACGTAGGAGTACAGCAGGCCCAGCAGCACCGCCACCACCAGTCCTGTGATGACCCCGAGCACGATGAAGCCCGCGCCCGTCTGTACGGTGCTTTGCCAGATGGACCCAAAGAGCTCAGCCGGGCGCCAGAAGCCGTTCCCCAGAGCCGCCGAGATGATCAACAGGGCGAACATCATGATCGCTCCCCCGATGAATCCCCAGCGGCGCCATGGCGCAGCATCGACTCCCTGTGCAGGGCGAACCGCCTTTCCATGGTCAGTTCAGGCATTTCGGTTACCTCACGACTACGATGGAGTTCCAGTGCGGGCGACGGACCCATGGCCCGCCACACGCTGTGCACTGTTCTGCTTCCCATTATAAAGCGTGGGGAAACCGGGCAAACGCGGCTTTCCGAGATGCCGGACCGAGGGCGCCACGGACCTGCCGCTTCGGAGCGCGGGGCTCCTCCGGGCGGCAGAACGGCGGGCGCCGCCCTACTCGTTGCGCAGAATGGGCGCGCCCGGCCGCACGTCGTTCTCGCGACACAGCGGGTCGCACTTGCCGTCGACCAGGAAGGCCACCCGGCCCGCCAGGGCCGGGTGGCCTTCCAGCATCTCGAAGTTGCCTCCGCCCTTGCTCACGACCAGGTCGGCCTGCTCGATCACCGCCCGAGCCTCGGGTCCCAGCAGCTCGAGCAGAGTGCTGGGCAGGGCGTCGTCGATGCCGTTGTCGATGAGCCGGGCCACCAGGTGAAGACCGGCGGCCCGCGCCTCGGCGAGGGTGACGTCGTTCAGCGCCGGGCGGGCCCGGGCGATGAAGGTGACCTCGACGTCGAACCAGGTGGTGATGGTCTCGATCAGGAGGCGGTCGAAGACCGCCTCCCCGCAGTTGTCGCCCAGATAGGCGATGGTCTTCGCCCCGGCCAGCCGGCGGCGGAACTCGGCCAGCTGCTCGGGGTGCAAGCGAGCCGTGACCAGGCGGGCCATGAGGTCGTCGCCGCCGGCCTGATCAGGGATGAGCACGTCCAGGGAGTTCCCGATGATGGCCAGGGCCAGCGCGGTGGCCAGAGGGTTGGCGGCCGCGGAAACCGTCTGCCGGGCCGCGGGCAGCAGGGCGAGGGCGGCCTCGTTCTGGCGGCGTTTCAGATCGGCCAGCGGGTCGGGATCTCCAAGCTGCCGCACCAGCTCAATCCAAGCATCGCGAACCAGCAGTGGAGCCCGCCGGCCGGTGGGGTTGCCCTGAAAGGCCTCCCCCGCCTCGATCCGGGCCACGAACTCCGCGGCCGCACCGTCGCCCAGCACCTTCCCGGCCACAGTGCCCAGCATCTTCACGATACACGGGTAGCACTCGCTCTGGATCTCCATCGGCCTTCAGCTGCGCCTCATCCGGCAGCGCCCCCGCCCGGACCGTCGGACGTGACGGCTACCGCCGAACCAGCCTCCGGATCGAACTCGAGCCTCAGCTCGTCGTCCACGCGGGACCCAAGTCGGCGGAACAGGGGGGCAAGCCGCCAGGCGAGCCCGTTGTCCACCCGGACGGTCCCCGCCGGGCGACCGTCAACGCCGACCAAGCGGTAGTCGCCGCGCAGGGCGTCCTTCAAGGCCGCCGGGACGGACACGATGCCCCCCACGATGGCCGCCCGGCTCAGCCGGTAGCGCAACCAGACACGCCCGTCGGCCTCCCGTCCGTAGCCAAGCAGCACCCGGCGCGCATCATGGGGTGGGACCACATGGGCGCCGGCGGGGGCGGAGTGCCCCGGATCCCATACACACCCCGCGCGTGCTTGGTGAGCAGCGGGGAGTAGTCCAGGTAGGTGTAGAACGTGCTCTCCTTGAGCCCGCGAGCGTGACAGGCGTCCCAGAACTCCTCCAAGCCCATCACCCCACCGTGAGCCTCGAGAACGTCGACCATGAGCTTCTCTGCTTCGCCCAGCAAGGCACCTTGGTCGAGAGATCGACCGGCCACCACCATGCTGCCCCGCACCTGATAGAGGGGCTGCTGCCGGCAGAGCTCCAGGAGTACGTCGGGAGGAGGCGCGAAGCCCTCCATCCGGTGATGGCGGGCGATTCCGCGGCGCAGATCCGTCACATCGAGCTCGTGAGTCACAGCCATGATCTTTCTGACCTGGTTCAGCAGCCGGTTGTGACGCACCGATGACAGCCAGAACCAACCTCCGCGGGCGTCCAGCCAGTGAATGCCGTCGACCCGCTCCATGACCTGGACGACGAACCGGGCCTCCACCGCCAGCCCCGTGGCGGCGGCCACCTTGGCCGCCAGATCGCCCACATTGGCCATGCCCCAATGGGTCACAGCCTCCTTGGCCCTTTTGAGCACGAGTCGCGGGAGGCCCGCCTGCGTGGGGTGAAGAGCGTAGGCACGAGCGTCGACGGTCTCGATCACGATGTGACCTTCCCAACCCAGCGCGTCCACCGCCGACAGCAAGACACGCAGATCGAATCGACCTCGTGTCAGCCCGTCCTTCTGGAGCAGGAGCTCGAGCTCGTCGACCGGGCAAGGCGTGTGGCGCCCGGCGAGGGCCAGCGCCCGATCGAGGGTAGGGGTGAACGGTCTCCGCCGTTTGAGCTCCGCCTGCAGGCCGGCACAGATCTTGCGGACACCCTCCCGAGTCAGCCCGAAGGAGTCGGCCACCTCCTGAAGGGTGCGCGCCCCCCGTCCGTCCCAGCCCATGCGTTCGTAGAGGATCGTCCGGTTCCGCTCGGGCACGCCGTTCGGGATGATGTCGAGCAGCTCGTCCTCGACCGGCATGCCGGCGATGCCATCGAGCCGGATGCGGACGTCTTGCAAGGCGTTGATGAGATCGACGGGCTGCCGGGCGCCTTCGGCCCGCAGGCGGACACGCTCCACGAGCTCGCGCAGCGACGCGTAGTCCCCCACCGCGGGCAGCAGCCTCTCCACGGCGTGCAACAGGCTCTCGAAGCGCGGATCGTCGCGGTGGACCATGCTGAGGCCGGGATGGCTCAGGAGGTTGGCGATCTCGTACTCGAGGATCTCGGAGAATCGCTTCGATGCCCAGGGGTATCGAACCACGCCGATGTCGAAACCCTCCAGAGATGTCAGGAGGTCGACGAGGCAACGCGCGCCGAAGCCCGGAATGCAGAGCAGGTCGGCGACCCTCAACCGTTGGAGTGAGTCGAGCCTTTCCTCGAACCCCTCCTCGGCCAGCAGGTTGCGCGTACGGGTCTCGAGCTCCAGGTCGTCGAGACTCACGCCCTCCGGCAGCCGCGGAAGACGGCGGTTCGCCGGCTCGGGACCCAGCAGGGGCAGGACTTGGCGCACATGCTCCACCACCTGCCGAGCCAGAGCTTCGCACGTCTCCCCATCGAACCGGGACCACACGGTCTCATCCAGCTCGTCGAGCTGGAGAGACGCGGCGCTTGCGAGGCCGCGCGGCATGAGCGCAGGAACACGCAAGATGCTCCTCAGCGTCCGCGGAGCTATTCGAAGGCCGGGCCGGGGGTATTTGGAGACAGGCATGATTTACGTCCTAGGCGGCCGTTGAAAAACGAAGCCCGGCCACCAGGCAGCACTGGGCGGCGCCATGCCGGGGCCGAGAGTCAAGAAGTGCGTGCTCGCTCATTCTCCCCTCCCCAGCTGCCCTGGTCAATGGGAGCGGGGACGCTCTCAAGGATACACCCTAGTTCTCCAGATAATCAGTTGACAGATACGCAGTTGCCTGTTATACAATCGAACCATCCTCGAGGATGTCAGGCTCGACACCATGGGAGGGAGTTGCGTGGTCAGCCGCAATCTACCCGGGCATCATACCACGGTCGCTACCTGCTCCTCACGCCTTACGCGCCCGCAGGCGGCGGCATGCGCCGGCGAGACCGGACGCACACGCGGACTGCCATCGTGAAGGCGCAGGCGTACACCGGCACCGTGACCCCGGAGCAAACCACCGATGCGGTCATCTCGGTTCGCCAGGTTGACAAGACCTATTCTTCCCGTCAAGCCGACGTGGTAGCGCTCCAGGGGGCGAGCCTCGAGATCGCGCGCCATTCCTTCGTCTCTCTGGTCGGGCCGAGCGGCTGTGGGAAGTCGACCTTGCTCAAGATCATCGGCGGGCTCATCCCCATTACCGCGGGCGCGGTGCAGGTAAACGGCAGGCACGTCACCGGCCCCAGCCGCGACGTGGGCATGATGTTCCAGACCCCTACCCTTTTCGCGTGGAGGACGGTTCTTCAGAACGTCATGCTCCCGGTGGAGATCTTCGGGCTCGACAAGGTGGAGTACGAGGCGAAGGCCAGGGGCGTCCTCGACATGGTGGGCCTGCGTGACTTCGAGAAGTGCTACCCGCGCCAGCTTTCCGGAGGTATGCAGCAACGAGTGGCGCTCAGCCGCGTGCTGATCTTCGAGCCCCATCTCCTCCTCATGGACGAGCCCTTCGGAGCGCTGGACGAGTTCAACCGGGAGCGACTGAATCTCGAGATACTCCGCGTGTGGACCGAGATCAAGCAGACCGTGCTGTTCGTGACCCACAACATCGCCGAGGCGGTGTTCCTATCGGACCGGCTCTACGTGATGAGTCCGGCGCCGGGGAGGATCGTCGGAATCATCGATGTGCCCCTCCCCCGGCCGCGCACATTCGCAACGATGCACGAGCCGCCTTTTGCCGACACCATCTTCCAAGTCCGCGAGCTGCTCGGCGTGGCCGGCTAGTAGACAGAGGAGGTGCCCCATGGCTGACGCGCGAGACATAGGCGGACACGTCGTGGTGGACGACCAGGCGGCCTGCGCCCGCAGCGGCGAGGTGGGGGAAGTCGAGGACACGTCAGGCAGGAGCCGGCTCAAGCAGGATCTCATGCTTGTGCCCCTAGTCTTCGTGGTAGTCGTAGGAATCTGGCAGTTCGTGAGCGCAACGGAGATCGTCAACCCGATCATCCTGCCCACACCCACCTCCATCGCGGGAAGCTTCTGGGATCTCATCCGAGCCGACTGGTTCCCCCCCCACCTGTACACCACCGTGATCGAGACGGTGGTGGGCTTCGTGCTCGGATGTGGCGCAGGCGTGATTCTGGGCATCCTGCTGGCCAACCTGAGCCTGTTTCGCCGCCTGGCGTACCCCTATATCATCGCGTTCCAGGTGATGCCGAAGGTGGTGCTCGCACCCATCTTCCTCACGTGGTTCGGCTTCGGCATGAACTCCAAGATCGCGCTGGCCGCCGCGATCTGCTTCTTCCCGGTGCTTGTCAACACCGTCCTCGGTCTCGAGTCGATCGAGGAGAACGCCGTGCTCCTGATGCGGTCGCTGGTGGCCACCAGGCTTCAGATCTTCACCAAGGTCGCCTTCCCCAATGCCTTACCGGCCATATTCGCCGGGCTGGAGACCTCGGCCACCATCGCCCTCATCGGGGCCCTCGTCGGGGAGTTCGTGACGGCGAAGCAAGGCCTGGGCCTGCTGCTCACCACTTTCAACATGCAGCTGAAGATCTCATGGGTCTTCGCCACGATCGTCGTGATCTCGATCGTGGGTCTGATCCTGTTCGGAGCGGTGGTGCTTGCCAAGTACAAGATCGTCTTCTGGCAGCGGGACTGGCAGAAAGAGGTCCAATGAGCCGGCGAGCCGGGACATCACGACCGGGCGTCGCGGCGCGAGGGGGATGGCTTTGATCGGGGTGTAGGAATCGGTCCGGCCCACGAGATGCGGCCGGCGCAGCGCGCGGGATGCTCGAAAGTCCCAGACAGGCTCTCGGTGACACTACGGCGCGCTACGGGCGCCACCGAGGACGAAGCATCGCGCCGGCCAGTGCGGCCGCGGCGGCCAAGGCTTCATTTTGAAACGAGTTCCAGGGGGAGACGAGATGAGACGACACAGGACGACTTTCGTTGGGCTCGTTGCTGTTGCGGCGACATCCCTGCTGCTGGCCTTCATGTTCTTCGCGGCGGGGTGCGGCGGCGACGAGACGACAACAACCGCGGCACCGACAGAAACCACGGCCCCTCCGACCACATCTTCAGAGACGACCGCTCCTCCCACGACGACGGCCGAACTCACGAAGCTCACCCTCTATACGCCCCTGCCGGTGCCGACCATCGCCATGATGATGCCCTTCGTAGCCGCCGGGGCCGGTTTCTTCGCGGAAGAGGGACTGGAGGTGGAGATCATATCCTCGGACTCCAGCACGTTTGAAGTGGCCCAGCTGTCGTCGGGCAAGGGCGACGCAGGCCTCATCGTGGCCGGGTCCGCCATCGGGGCGTTCGCTCAAGCTCAGCCGTTGATCGCGGTCTGGGAGATGATCACCCACCCCGTGTTCGACCTCATCACGCCCGACGGCGGCCCCATCATGAGCATGGCCGATCTCAAGGGCAAGCAGATCGGGGTCGAGGAAGCGCAGAGCGGCGAGATCCCGGTGCTCAAGGCCGACCTGAGGGCGGCCGGGGTGGACATCGACAAGGGAGACGCCCAGCTGGTCCCTCTGGGCGATGACTACGCTCCCATCCTGCCCAAGCTCGAATCGGGCGAGATCGCGGCCATGAGCTCGTCGTACAACAGCCTGGTGCAGCTTATCGCCCAGGGCTACACGTACCGTTCGCTCCTGCCGCCGGTGGACCCCGAGACGGCCTATCCCGAAGTGCCGCTGGTGGTGCACAAAGACCTTTATCAGAACAACCCGCAGGCCGTGGTGGGCCTGGCCCGCGCCATGAGCAAGGCCCTGGTCTTCGCCAAGGCCAACCCCGACGCGGCCCTGGCCATCATGAAGGAGGCCTTCCCGCCGGAGCACGAGGATCCGGCCTTCACACGCAAGTACATGGATCGGGCCATCTTCATGAGCTGGCCGGTTAGCGACGACCTGCCGTTCGGCCAGATGTCGCTCTCGGGGGCGCAGGCCCTGGTCGACGTCTTGGTGGATCCGAGCTCTCCGAGCGGGCTCGAGAAGTCCTTCGACGTGTCGCCCTACTTCACCATCGACCTGATCGACCAGATCAACGACTTCGACCGGGCGGCGGTCGAGAAGCAGGCAGCAGAGAGCACCCTGACCTATCCGTAGACCCGAGCAGCAGTTTCTCGATCAGCAGACTCAGCGGTACCGGCCCTCGGGGGTAGCGGAGCCTCCCCCGAGGGGCTCAAGCAAAGCGTGCCTACAGCGAGCCGAGAAGACGAGGGAAACCATGCCAAAGGATCTGAGAAGCTACATCGCCCAGGTGACGAGCGCCGCCCCAAACGAGCTCGCGCGCGTCGCCCGGGAGGTCGACCCCGACCTCGAGCTCACCGGCGTGCTGCGCAAGCTCCAGGAGCAGAATGAGTATCCGGCTGTGATGTTCGAGAAGGTCCGGGGAACGGAGATGCCCGTGATCGCGAACGTGCTCGCCAGCCGGAAGCGTCTGGCCATCGCGCTCGAGACCACCGAGGCCGGCCTAACCAGGGAGTACGCCCGGCGGCAGCACTCGCCGATCGCGCCTGTCGAAGCGACGGACGCGCCGGTCAAGGAAGCCGTCTCCATCGGAGATGAGGTCGACCTCCAGAAGCTGCCCAACATCGTGCACTGCGGCGGCGACGGCGGTCCCTACATCTCCTCGGGTGTGAGCATCATCCGCGATCCCGACACCGGGATCCACAACGCCGGCACCTACCGCCTCCAGATCAAGGGCAAGAACCGGCTGGGCATCTATCCCGGGGTGTACTCGCACATGTACCACGTGCAGCGAAAGTACGAGCAGAAGGGCGAGGGGGCCCCCGTGGCCATCGCCGTGGGCCACCATCCGGCGGTCTACCTGGCCGGGCAGTACCGAGGCCCCCTCGAGGTGGACGAGCTCGACATCGCGGGCGGCCTGCTTGGGGAAGCGCTGCGCACGGTGCCCTGCGAGACGATCGATCTTTCGGCTCCGGCCGACGCCGAGATCGTCATCGAGGGCCGCATCCTGGCCAACGTGCGCGAGCACGAGGGCCCCTTCGGCGAGTACACCTGGTACATGGGTCCGGCGGTGAACTGCCAGGTGATCGAGGTCACGGCCGTCACCCACCGGGGGACGCCATCTACCAGGACGTCTTCAGCGCCCATCCCGAGCACAACCTGATGGGGCTCCTGGGCCGCGAGGCCATGATGTTCGAGCGCGTGAAGGCGGCGGTGCCCACCGTGACGGCGCTCACCCTGCCCTTCTCGGGGACATGCCGCCATTCGGCCTACGTGTCGCTGAAGAAAGAGTACGACGGGGCCGGCAAGAACGTGGCCCTGGCCACCCTGGCCGCCGACCCGTTCATGAAGACGGTCATCGTCGTGGACGACGACGTCGACGTCTTCAACGAGATGGAGGTCATGTGGGCGGTCATCACCCGGGTGCAGGCCGACCGCGACATCTTCGTCGTCCCTGACGCCTACGTGTGCGAGCTCGACCCCTCGGCCTACGACATCGCCGACCGAGCCAAGCGGGGCTACGTCAACGCCAAGTGGGCCATCGACGCCACCAAGCCGGTCGGCATCGAGTTCCAGGAGAGAGCCGACGTGCCGGAATCTGTCTGGAAGCACATGAATCTGCGGGACTACCTGGCCTGAGTTCCAATACCGGCGGCGGAAGGAGCAGCCGATGCAAGAAGATCTGAGGGGTTTCATCGAAAAGCTAGAGAAGGCCGACCTGCTCCAACGCATTCCGCGCGCGGTCGACCCCCGCTTCGAACTGTCCGCCGTCTCCAAGAAAGTGGAGCGGCTCGGCAAGGCGCTCGTCTTCGAGCAGGTCAAGGGCTACGACCTGCCCGTGGTGACGAACGTCTTCGGCTCGCGCACCATGCTGGCCATGATCTTCGACACCACGCCCGAGGATGTGGTGCGGGAGTTCATGAAGCGCAGCGAGGCGCGCATCGACCCGGTGATCGTCGATGGAGGGCCCTGCAAGGAGGTGGTCAAGCTCGGTTCCGACGCGACCATCGATGAGCTCCCCCTGGTCACCCACTGCGAGAAGGACGCCGGCCCTTACGTCACGGCGGGCATCATCGTGGCCAAGGATCCGGAGACCGGACGCCGCAACGTCTCCATCAACCGGATGATGTACAAGGACGCCCAGACCCTGGCCTGCCGGATGATGCCGCCCCAGCACCTGGGCATCATCCAGGGCAAGGCCGAGGCGCGGGACATGCCGCTCGAGATCGCCGTGTGCGTGGGCAACCACCCGCTCGAGAACCTGGTGGCCTCGACCACCTTGGCTTACGGCGACGACGAGTTGACGCTGGCCGGAGCCCTGCGCCGCCGGCCCCTCGAGCTGGTGAGGTGCGAGACCGTGGACCTAGAGGTGCCGGCCACCTCCGAGATCGTGATCGAGGGCGAGATCCTGGCGAACGTCCGCGAGCCGGAGGGGCCTTTCGGCGATCTGATGCAGTACTACGTGCCCATCATGGACAACCACGTCTTCCGCCTGAAGGCCATCACGCACCGCGCGCACCCCATGTGGCAGACCATCCAGGCCAGCTCCCTGGAGGATGTGCACCTGCTGGCCCTGTCCCGCGAGGCCAAGTTGATGCGGGCCGTCGAGCAGAGCGGGGCAAAGGTCAAGGCCGTGAGCCTGGTTCCCACCATCATGAGCGCCGCCATCTCCATCGAGAAGCAGTTCGAAGGAGAACCCAAGAACGTGGCCGCGGCCGCTTTCGGAGCGTACTCCTGGCTCAAGTACTGCGTGGTGGTGGACCACGACGTCGATGTCTTCGACGTCGGCGACGTCTGGTGGGCCATGGCCACCCGAAGCGACGTGGGCAGAGGGCTCCTGCGGATGCCCGACGCACTGGGTTTCCCCCGAGACCTCTTCCACATCCACCAAGCCAAGCTGGGCATCGACGCCACCGCGCCCCTGAACCAGTGGCAGGAGTTCGAGCGCAAGCGGGTGCCCGGCTCCGACACCCTCGACCTCCAAGACTACCTGGGCTGACCAGAGCACCATGACCCGGCTACCGCGCTTGAGGGGGAGACGACACGATGCTGACTGAGGAAGAACTCCAGACCGTAGGCGAGATCCTGGACCGGCTCCTGAGCGTGCCCGTGTACACGGGCTCCTCCCTGTCACGCCGGCCGGGACTGCTGGAGCTCTACGACGCGGCCCGCCAGAAGTTCGGGCAGCCGCTCACCTATCTGGCCGCCGAGAAGCTGGCCGCCGCTCTGGAGCCGGGCGACCGCGTGATCATCGCCACGGGCTTCATCGTGCCTCCGTGGCTGCGCCCCGAGAACGACGGGCCGGTAGGCGCCGTGAACCTGGCCCGCACCCTCAATCTGGCCTTCGACGCGGTGAGCGTAATCACCGGCGAGGCCCTGACGGTGGAGCTCATGCCGCCGCTGTGCGAGGCGGGCGGACTGGCGGTGGCCGACTACGGGGGGGCGACTCAGCTGTACCGGCGCGTGGCGCTGGAGCCTTTCACCGTGGATGCCGGCAAGGCCGAGGCCCAAGCCGAGGAGATGCTCGATCGCATCCGGCCCAAAGCGATCATCACCATCGAGAAGGCCTCGGCCAACGACGTCGGTGTGTATCACAGCGGCGTGGGCTACGACATCAGCAACCTGTCCGCCAAGGTAGACGTGCTGGTGAGCAGGGCCCGGGAGCGCGGCATCCTGACCATCGGCATCGGAGACGGGGGGAACGAGATCGGCATGGGCTGCATCAAGGAGGCCGTCCAGCGGGTGGTGCCCACCGGCGGTTCGTGCGGCTGCCCCTGCGGGCGGGGGACGGCCTCCGGCACCGAGACCGACGTGCTGGTCTGCGTCATGGTCTCCAACTGGGGAGCCACGGCCATCGCCGCCAATCTGGCCGCCCGCCTGGGGCGGATGGAGGTCCTGCACGACCGCCACATGGAAAGCAAGCTCCTGGAGGCGGCGGGCTCGGCCGGCTTCATCGACCCGGCCGCCGGCCTGGGCTACTCCTCCGGCGACGCCATCGACAGGGACGTCCATCTGGCCATGGTGGACATCATGAACTTCATCGTGAGGTCTCGGATCCAGGACAGCTACTACATCCAGAAGTACCGCTGGTATTCGGTCGAGCGGCGCGATCAGATCCAGGACCTCATCGCACGCTGGCGAGAGTTCCGCCCAGAGGGTTGAAAGGAGGGAACTTATGATGGTGAGTGCGGAAGCTTTGCCTCGTCTGGAGACCGACCTGCTCGTGGTGGGCAGCGAGGGAGCCGGAGCCCGGGCTGCGATCGCGGCCGACGACGCCGGCGCCCGGGTGATCATGGCGAGCAAAGGCCTGTTCGGCAAGAGCGGGGTGACGCTCATGGCGCCCTTCTCCTGCTGCGCTGCCTTCGGTCATGCCGATCCCCGAGACAACCCCTGGGAGCATTTCAAGGACACGGTCAAGGGGGCCACTGGCTGAGCAACCAGAAGGTCGTGTACGCCTACACCCGCAACGCGCCGCGCGCCATGCTCGCCCTGGAAAGCTACGGCGCCAAGTTCAACAAGACCGAAGACGGCACGTTCGAGCAGGTCTTGATGCCGGGCCACACTTACCCGCGGGCCATCCATTACCACTTCCGCACGGGCAGCCAGTTCAAGAAGGGGTTGACCGCAGAGGTGGGGCGCCGGCCGAACATCACGGTGAAAGAGGACTTCTTCGTCGTCGATGTGTTCGTCGACGGCGGGAAGGTCGCTGGGGCGCTGGCCCTAGACATCTGCAGCGGGAAGTTCGTGGTGGTGGACAGCTCCGCGGTGGTATTCGCCACCGGAGGGGCCATGGAGCTCTTCCATCCCCACTGCGACGCCTCGAACGACCTCACCGGCGACGGGCACGCGGCCGCCCTGCGGGCGGGCGCCGAGCTGGCCGACGTGGAGTTCATGCAATTCTTCCCCACCGGGATGGTGTGGCCGCCGGCCCTGAACGGCGTCATCTGGATCGGCGAGCTCCGCTACCACTGCGGGGGCTGGCTCTACAACAAGTACGGCGAGCGCTTCATGGCCAAGTACGATCCGGCCCGCATGGAGCTCTCCACCAGGGACATGACCTCCCGGGCTATCGTCACCGAGATCCTCGAAGGGCGCGGCTCGCCCCACGGAGGCGTCTGGCTAAGCGTCACCCATCTGGGACGCAACCAGATCCAGGCCTTCATCGACGAGACCTTCCCCAACTTCTCCTTCCGCGGATACAACCTGCTCGAGGCCGGAGTGGACGTGCGTGAGGACGCGATCGAGATCGCGCCCGTCTCGCACTTCTACATGGGCGGGGTGCGCTGCGACGCGGACTGCGCGACGGCTGTCCGCGGTCTCTACGTTGCCGGCGAGGTGACCGCCGGCGTGAACGGCGCCAACAGAATCGAGGGCAACGCCCTCTCCGAGACCCAGGTGCAGGGAACCATCGCGGGCGGGCGGGCGGCCCGCTACGCGGCCGGAGCCGGGACCGCAAAGGTGGACGAAGCCCAGGCCCGAAGAGAGGTAGGAACGTACAGCGCGATGATCGAGCGGACCGAGGGCCCCAATCAACTTGCTCTCCGCACCGAGGCCCAGGACATCATGTGGAGGCACGTGGGCGTCGTCCGCAACGGGGAGGGCTTGGAGAAGGCCGTCGCCCGGCTGGCCTCGCTCCGAGGGCAGGCGGAGGGCATCTGCGTGCGCTGCAAGGTGGCCCAGGCCAACAGGGAGCTCGTCGAGGCCATCGAGACAAGAAACCTCCTCGTCATGGCCGAGTCGATGGCCAAGGCCGCTCTGGCCCGCGAGGAGACGCGAGGATCCCATTACCGGCGCGACTGCGCCAACGAAGACGATCCCCGCTGGTTGGTGAACTCGATCGTGACCCTGGCGGATTCCGAGATCGCGCTGCGGCACGAGCCCGTCGATTTCTGCTACCTCTCCCCCGAGGGCGCGGAGACACCACCGGCGGACGCCCGGGAGGCCCTGTAGCGAGAAAGCGCCCACGGATGCGCGGATAGGAGACGATGCGGCTATGAATGAAGATCTGGGCACGGTCAAGATCTATCGGTACAACCCCGCCGTTGACGTGGAGCCTCGCTTCGACGTGTTCGAGGACGTGCCCTACGTGGGTCGCACGGTCATGGACGTGCTCCGGGACCTCTACGAGAGGCGGGACACCTCGCTGGCCTTCCGCTGCTCCTGCCGGGCCGGTTTGTGCACGGCCTGCCGGATGCGCATCAACGGCAGGGCGGCCATGGCCTGCATGCGGCTGGCTGAAAGAGACATGGTCATCGAGCCCCCTTCGACCGGTGCGATCATCAAGGATCTCATGACCACCCTCAGCGGTTCGAGCACCGATGAAGGGACGGCGTGATGTACGGCTGGCGAGCGCGTATAGGGCTGATCCTCCCTTCGCTGAACGTCACCATGGAACCCGAGTTCTACCGCATGATTCCGGAGGGGATCTCGGTGCACACCACCCGGGTGCTCCTGGAGGAAGGGCGCCCCGACAAGCTGGAGAAGATGGCCGACGACAGCGCTGCGGCCGCCAGGCTCCTGGCCACCTGCGACGTCGACGGCATCATGTACGGCTGCACCAGCGGCAGCCTGATCAAGGGCGTGGGCTGGGACCTCGAGATCGTCAAGATGATCGAAGATGCCACCGGCATCCCCACCTCCACGACCTCGACCGGCGTCATCGAGGCCTTCAGGGAGCTGGGGGTGACGAAGGTGGCGGTGGCCACGCCGTACATCCAACCGGTGAACGACCTGGAGAAGGAGTTCTTCGAGGGTCACGGCGTGAAGGTGGTCAACATCGAAGGCCTCGGCTATACCAAAGGCGGCGACCTGCACAGCGTCCCCCGGGGGACCGCGTACTCCTTCGGCAAGAAGGTCGACCGGCCGGAAGCGGAGTGCGTGTTCGTCAGCTGCACCGACTTCCATGCCATCCACGAGCTCGACGCCCTCGAGCGCGACACGGGCAAGCCGGCCATGTGCAGCAACACGGCCTCGCTGTGGGCCATCTTCAAGAAGCTGGGCATCAGGGAGCCGATCGAGGGCTACGGAGAGATCCTGCACCGTCTCTAGGAGGCTGTTGAAGATCGAAGCCTTGGCCCCCAGAACGCACTGGACGGCGCGATGCGGCGTCCTCGGTCGCGCCCGTAGCGCTGCTACGAGCGCTCCCTGCGTCCTTGTCTCGCACTCGCCCATCGCGCCCTGGCGGCGAAGCGTCATTCTTCAACAGCCTGCTAGGCGGCGCCGGGAACCGAGGGGCACGCAATTGCAGAGAAGACGCCGGCCATGAGCCTCATCTACCAGCGGGTGACCGAGCGGGCGCAGGCGCTCGAGGTCCTGGAGGATCGAGGGGCGGCGGCCGTACCCCTGGCCGGCGGGACGGACGTGATGCCCGGCATCCGGGCGGGTCGCTACCCGGAGGGCGTGATCGTGGACATCACCCGGGTCGACGAGCTCCGGGAGATGAGCCTCTCCGGCGGCAGCGCCGTGATAGGCAGCCTCGTGACCGCCGCGGAGCTCGCTCGTTCTCCCCAGGTGGACGAGGCGCTGCCTTCCCTGGCGGCCGCCGCCCGCTCCCTGGGCAGCCCGCAGGTGCGCGCTCGGGCCACGGTGGGCGGCAATGTGGCCAACGCTTCGCCCGCGGCCGACCTGCTGGTGGCCCTCACCGCGCTCGAGGCCGGCGTGTCTTTGGCCTCCCACAGGGGAGAACGCACCTTGCCGATCGATACGTTCATGTTGGCGCCGGGACTCACCCGGCGGGCCCCCGACGAGCTGATCCTGGGGTTCCGGATACCGTTGCGGGATGGAGCCCGCACGGCCTTCACGAAGGTGGGCCTGCGCCGAGCCCTGGCCTGCGCCCTGGTCAACCTGGCGATGACCGTCATGCCTTCTCCAGACGGCCGGAGCTGCACCGAAGCGAGCATCGCCCTGGGGGCGGTGGCGCCCACATGCTTGCGGGCCCGGCGGGCCGAGAGGCTCCTGGTAGGCCGGGAGGTCGATGCCGAGCTCGTCTCGGCCGTAGCCCGGGCGGCCGCCGAGGAGACCGCTCCTCTCAGCGACATCCGTGGCTCGGCCGCCTACCGGCGCCATCTGGTGAGCGTGCATGTGGAGAGGGCGCTGCTGGAGCTGTTCCCCTCGCACGGAAGCGCCTCGACCAACGGGAGAGGGGAGGTCTGAATGGCCGTGATCGTAAGCCTCATCGTCAACGGACAACCGCGGACGGCCGAGGTCGGGCCCACGGATACACTCCTCGACCTGCTTCGCGACCGCTTCGACCTGACCGGAGCGAAACGGGGCTGCGAGAAGGGAGACTGCGGGGCCTGCACGGTCATCATGGACGGCCAGGCCGTATGCTCCTGTCTGGTGCCGGCCCCGCAGGCGGAGGGGGCGCGCATCCTGACCATCGAAGGCTTCGCCGAGACGGAGGAGATGGCCGCCTACGAGCGGGCCTTTCTGGCCGCCGGGGCGGTGCAGTGCGGCTACTGCACCCCGGGCATGGTCCTGAGTGTGAAGGCGCTCCTGGACTTCACTCCCCGCCCGACCAGGCGGCAGATCGAAGAGGGCATCTCGGGCAATCTCTGTCGATGCACGGGCTACCGGCAGATCGTCGAGGCTGTGGAGCTGATAACGGACGACGCGGAGGGGGTTCCGCGGTGAACGACTTCCGCAGCATCGGCCGCGCCTACGACCTCGACGGTTCCCAGAAGCTGCGCGGGGCGGCCAAGTACGCCGGGGACCTCTCGGTGCCGGGCATGCTGCACGGGGTGACCCTGTTCGCCCCCGTGCCGCGCGCCCTCGTCAAGGCCATCGACGCCGGCCGGGCCCGCAAGATGCCCGGGGTGGTGGTGTTGACGGCGGACAACGTGAGTGGGTCGAACCGCTTCGGACCCGTCAAGCGCGACCAGCCGGTGCTGGTGGGGCCCGGCGAGGAGGCCCGCTTCGTGGGCGACGCCCTGGCCCTGGTGGCCGCCGAGAGCCCGGCCCTGGCCCGGGAGGCGCGGGACCGGATCGAGGTGGAGCTGGAGGAGCTGCCCGTGGTGAGCTCCATCGAGGAGGCTCTGCAGGGAGGGGCTCCAGCGGTGCACGCCGAGGTGCCCGACAACGTCTGCGCCCGCGGTGAAGTGACCATGGGCGACGTGGAGGCCGGTTTCGCCCAGGCCGCCGTGATCGTAGAGGAGACGGTGCGCACCCCCAGGCAAGAGCACGCCTACCTCGAGCCGGAGGCAGCCCTGGCCACCTTCGACGAGCGCGGGCGGGTGATCCTCTACTCCTGCGTGCAGGACCCCTACTACTTCGGCTACGATATCGCGCAGGCGGTGGGGCTGCCCGCCAACCGGCTGCGTGTGGTGGCCACCCCTTTGGGCGGGGGGTTCGGAGGCAAGGACGACATCACCCTGCAGGCCCACACGGTTCTTCTGGCCCTGCACTCGGGCAGGCCGGTGCGCATGGTGTACTCGCGCGAGGAGTCCATCCGCGCCCATCCCAAGCGCCACCCCATGGAGATCCGCCTCAAGGTGGGAGCGACCGAGAACGGTTTCCTCACCGCCCTGGAGGCCCAGGTTCTCACCGACGCCGGAGCCTACACCGGCCGCTCTCCCGTCGTGGTCACCGTCGCCCTCCACAGCCTCAGCGGGCCCTATGCCATCCCCAACCTGAAGTTGCAGGGTGTCTCGCTCTTCACCAACAACCTGGTGACCGGCGCCTGCCGGGGCTACGGCCAGCCTCAGACGACGGCGGCCCGCGAGATCGTGCTCGACCTGCTCGGCGCTCGCCTGGGGATCGATCCGGTGAGACTGCGGAAGGCGAACGCCGTCGGCCCGAACGCCCGCCCCGGTACCCCGCTGGCCAAGCTGGACAGCGAACCCAGCGCCCGCGAGGTCATCGACGCGGCTCTTGCCGAAGCCGGTGAACTCCGGCCGCCCGCTCCTGGGCGGCGCGCCGGGCGAGGGGTGGCCTGCGCCATGCCCCTTTTCGACATCGGCGCCCTGCCCTCCCTGGGCCTGGCGGGAGTGAGCGTGGGTGTCGAGGTGATGGTCGACGGCTCGATCATTGTGACCAGCTCGGCGGTGGACATGGGACAGGGCGTGCGCTCGGCCCTTGCCCTGATGGCCGCGGAGGAGCTGGGAGTCGACCCCGGGCAGGTGACGGTCCTCCTGGGCGACACCGACACCTGCCCCAAGTCGGGCCCCACCACGGGATCCCGCCAGACCTACGTATCGGGAAACGCCCTGCTGGCCGCGGCCCGGGCGCTCAAGGAGCGGATGGCGACCGAGGCGGCCGAGCGGCTGGACGCCTCCCCCGATCAGCTCGAGTTCCGTGAGGGCGCCGTGCGCGTGCTGAGCGAGCCCCACCGCGCCCTGACCCTGGGCGACCTGGCCCGCCACTGCTACTACCACGGCATCAATCTGCGCGAGGAGTCATGGTTCAAAGCCGGTCAGGCCATCATCGGGCACACCTTCGTGGCCACGGTGGCCGACGTAGAGGTCGACACGACCACCGGAGACGTGCAGGTGCGCCGGTTGGTGACGGCCCACGATATCGGCCGGGCCATCAACCCCACCGCCGTACGAGGGCAGCTCATAGGCGGGAGCGTGCAGAGCCTGGGCTGGGCGCTCACGGAGGACCTGGCCCAGGAGGCCTGCCGGATCATGACTCCCAGCCTAAGCGAGTACATCGTGCCTACGGCGATGGACGTGCCCGAGGTGGAGGCGGTGTTGATCGAGAACCCGTACCCCAGCGGACCTTTCGGAGCCAAGGGCGTGGGCGAGCACGCCACCGTCACGACGGCGCCGGCTCTGCTGAACGCCATCTACAGCGCGACCGGGGTGATGGTGCGGGACTACCCGGCCACCCCCGAGAAGCTCGCCCGGGCCCTCGGGGCCTTCGACGAATCCGACGACCCGGAACGAAACACTCGGACAAAGGGAGACGGGCAATGACGATCGAACGTATCGCGGTACTGGGCGCGGGAAACGCGGGACGCGCCATCGCGGCCGACATGACGCTCAAGGGCCTCAAGGTGCACCTCTTCGAGCTGCCCGAGTTCGCCGAGAGCTTCGCCCCGGTCAAGCAGTCAGGCGAGATCACCTTGCGGGGCGTCGCCCGAGAAGGGGTGGCCCGGCTGGAGCTGGCCACCCACGACATCGAGGCCGCCCTGGACGGCGCGCAGCTCATCCTGATCGCCGTACCCTCGTTCGGGGTGGCCCCCATGTTCGAAGCCTGCTCGACCCACCTGCGCGCCGGCGACACCGTGGTCTTCACTCCGGGCGCTTTTGCCTGCTTCGTAGCTCGCAACGTCCTCGCGGCCGCCGGCGTCGACATCGACCTCACCCTGGGTGAGATATGCACCCTCCCCTACGCCTCGCGCATCAGCGGACCCACCGAGGTGACGGTGTTCATCAACGCCATCCGCCTGCCCGCGGCGGCGCTTCCCGCCGGCCGCACCCCGAAGGTGGTGGAGGCCATGCGGCAGCTCTACCCGGTGGTGCAGCCGGCAGCTAACGTACTGGATGTGGCCTTGCTCAACATCAATCCCTGCATCCACCCGGGACCCAGCATCCTGAACACCGGCCGGATCGAGCACGCCGACGATTTCTATCTCTACGCCGAAGGGATGACTCCGGGCACCCGGCGCGTGATGGTGGCCATCGACCAGGAGCGCCAGAGGGTTCGGGAGGCCTGGGGGCTGGAGGCGCCCCACTACGGCCTCGATCCGACTCCCGGCGTGTACGAGGTCTTCGAGCACTACTTCGGCTACGGCGGGATCGACCAGGCCGGCGTACGCCTGCGGGGACCCCTGGACATGGACGACCGCTACGTCACCGAAGACGTGCCCTACGGCCTGGTCTTCTACGCCGGCATGGGCGACCTGGTCGGGGTGGACACCCCCCACCTGCGACGCCATCATCAATCTTGCCTCGGTGATCAACCGGGACGACTACTGGAGCTCCCCCATGGCAGCAGCCAACCTGGGTCTGGCCGGCAAGTCCAAGGACGAGGTCCTGGCGATGCTGTAGGAGGGAGCGTACTTTCTGTTGTGGCCAGGAGGGTCGCGGCCGATCGCTCGTGGCCGAGTCTACGCTCCCAGTGTCGGGTCCGAAGGGTGAGTCCCCAGTCCCAACCCAGCAGCGGCGCAACTAGACCCCTCCCGGCGCCACCCGAGAAGATGTGGTACAGTAAAGTTCAGCATTCGATAGGATCCCTTCTCCAGGCGCCGCGCCGAGCTCCTCACCGTTCTCCTCGCCCCGTTTGCAGTTTGCCCTAATCGCATGCCGTACGGTACTTCTGCAACGGAGGGAACGATGAGTGCATCGAAACTGTACGTGGGCAACCTCACGTACGACACCACGGAGTCCACCATCGAGGCGCTGTTCGCGCCCCACGGATCGGTGACCTCGGTCGCCCTGATCACCGATCGCGACACCGGACGCCCCAAGGGCTTCGGCTTCGTGGAGATGGGTTCGGACGAGGAAGCGCAGGCGGCGAAGGCGGCTCTGGACGGAACCGACCTCGGCGGCCGCGCGATCAAGGTCGACGTCGCCAAGGAACGTGCGCCCCGGTCCGGCGGCAGCCGTGGCGGCGGCTACGGTGGTGGCGGTGGCTACGGTGGCGGCGGCAGCCGTGGCGGTGGCTACGGTGGCGGCGGAAACCGCTGGTAATCGCTCCGCGCTGTAGCGCGCAACGGAAGCGTCGGGGTGACCTGGCGCTTCCGTGTCTTCCACCGGCGCACCAGACTCTTCCACCGGCGCACCAGACGTCTCCGAAGAAGAAGGACGCCCCCATGCAAACCGAGATTCGTCTGTCGAGCCACCAACAGCGGAGTGTCGGGCACCGACCTCCATCGAGCCGTTGAGCGGCATGACGCTGTCAGGGCACGCGGACTCCGGCCTCAACAAGGTGGCCCTCATCGGCAACCACACGCCTCGGCGCTGTGGCATAGCCACCTTCACCGCCGATCTCGCCGACGCCCTGGCCGAGCAGTCACCTCAGTCCGCCTTCTGGACGGTGGTCATGAACGACGTGGCCGGCGGCTACCGCTACCCGCAACGGGTACGCTTCGAGCTGGACGAGTCCCGGCTCACCGACTACCGCCTGGCCGCCGAGTTCCTCAACATGAACCAGGTGGACGTCGCCTGCCTGCAACACGAGTACGGCATCTTCGGCGGCGCAGACGGCCGCTACATCCTCCGCCTCATCGGCGAGCTCCGCATGCCGGTCGTGACCACCCTGCACACGGTGCTCAAGGATCCCACTCCGGGACAGCTGGATACCCTGCGCAAGCTGGCCGACCTTTCTGACCGGCTCGCCGTGCTCAGCCGCACAGCGGGGGAGTTCCTGCGGGACATCTACCAGGTCCCCGAGGAGAAGATCGTCTTCATCCATCACGGCATCCCGGATGTCGCTTTCGTTGATCCCAATTATTACAAGGACCAGTTCGGGGTGGAGGGACGACGGGTCATCCTCACCTTCGGCCTACTCTCGCCCAACAAGGGGATCGAGCACATGGTGCGGGCGCTCCCGGCGATCGTGGAGCGCTATCCCGAGACGGTCTACATCGTGCTGGGCGTGACCCATCCGCGCGTGCTGCGGCACGACGGCGAGTCCTACCGGCTGTCGCTCCAGCAGCTGGCCAAGAGTCTGGGGGTGGCCGGCAACCTCATCTTCCAGAACCGCTTCGTCGACCCTCAGGAGCTGAGGGAGTTCCTGGGCGCCGGCGATATCTACGTCACGCCTTATGTCAACGAGGCCCAGATCTCGTCGGGCACCCTCGCCTACGCCATGGGCAGCGGGAAAGCCATCGTCTCGACCCCGTACTGGTATGCCGCCGAGATGCTGGCCGAGAAGCGGGGCCGCCTCGTGTCCTTCAACGACTCGGAGGCGATCGCCGCCCAGGTGCTCGACCTGTTCGACAATGCCGTCGAGGCCAACGCCATGCGCAAGCGGGCATACCTGTTCGCCCGTGATGCGGTGTGGCCGGAGGTGGCGCAGCAGTACCTGCGGGTGTTCGCGGAGGCGAGGGAGGAACGCACCCGTCAGTCGGGCTACACCTTCAGCTCGCGCACGCTGCAGGCCGACTTCGCCGACGTGCCCGAGCTCAGCCTCGACCATCTGCGCCGGCTGACCGACCACACCGGTATCCTGCAGCACGCCACCTTCAACGTGCCCGACCTGCGCCACGGCTACTGCACCGACGACAACGCCCGGGCTCTCATCGTCGCCGCCCTAGCCGAGAAGGTGTTGCCGGCCGACACCACCGTCGGCCGCCTGCGGGGAACGTATCTGGCCTTCCTGCAGTACGCCCTCGTCGAAGAGACAGGCCGGTTCCGCAACTTCCTCCCCTACGACCGGCACTGGGTGGAGGAGATGGGCTCCGAGGACAGTCAGGGTCGGGCGCTCTGGGGCCTGGGCGTGACTATCCGCGAGAGCACCGACCCAGGCCAGCTCGGCCTGGCCACCTCGCTCTTCAATCAGGCTGTGGCCAACTCCGAGCACCTCACGCACCTCCGGTCCCAGGCAATGTCGCTGCTGGGCCTCGAAGCCTATCTCGAGCGGTTCACCGGTGACAGCGAGGCCAAGCGACTGAGGGAGTACCTGGCCGAGCGCCTTTTGCACGCGTTCTCAACTCACGCCACAGCGGCCTGGCCCTGGCCCGAGGACATCGTCACCTACGACAACGGCAAGATCCCGCACGCCCTCCTTCTTGCCGGCCACTCCCTGCAGCGCGCCGACATGCTTGAGGCGGGCCTGCGGACGCTGGCGTGGCTGGTGGATCTGCAGACCGAGAGCGGTTGCTTCGTACCCGTGGGCAGCAACGGCTGGTATGTGCGCGACGGCGCCCGAGCCCGGTTCGACCAACAGCCGCTCGAAGCCCACTCCATGATCGACGCCTGCATCGCGGCGAACGCCGTCACCGGCGACGAGACGTGGGTCGAGGCGGCCATGCTGGCCTTCCAGTGGTTCCTGGGCCAGAACGACCTCAAGGCGTTCGTCTGCGACCTGCGTGGAGGCGGCTGCTACGACGGCCTGCAGCCCGACGGTGTCAATCTGAACCAGGGAGCGGAGTCCACGCTGGCCTGGCTGCTCTCCTTGGTGCAGATGCACCTGCTGCGGGCCGAGCGCAGTCTGAAGAACCTGCCCCGGCTCGAGGCCGTGGCGAGCGCCGCGTGAAGCCGCCCGAGCGAAGCGCCGGCCGAGCCGCGGTGAACGTCGTGAAGGGGCCGTTCCGCCGCTACGCGGGCAACCCCATCATCACGGCCGGCGACCTTCCCTACCCGGCCAACTCGGTCTTCAACGCCGGCGCCGCCCTGGTGGACGGCGAGACCCTCTTGCTCATGCGCGTGGAGGATCGCCGCGGCCTATCGCACCTGACCGTGGCCCGGAGCAAGGACGGCCGCGCGGACTGGCGGATCGACCCGGCTCCCACGCTGCCGGCCGATCCCGACGGTTACCCCGAGGAGCTCTGGGGCATCGAGGATCCCCGCATCACCTGGGTCGAAGATCTGGATCTCTACGTGGTCGCCTATACGGCCTATTCAGCCGGAGGGCCCCTCGTCTCCCTGGCCACCACTCGGGACTTTGCCACTTTCAACCGCTTGGGACCGATGATGCCGCCGGAAGACAAAGACGCGGCCGTCTTTCCCGTGCGTTTCGAGGGCCGCTACGCCATGGTGCACCGACCCTCGCCCTCCATACCGGGGATAGGTGCGCATATCTGGCTCTCATATTCACCTGATCTCAAGCACTGGGGAGATCACCACGTCCTGCTCGCAGCCCGCAACGGGGGCTGGTGGGACGCGAACAAGATCGGCCTCTCGCCTCCACCCCTACTCACCGACGAGGGCTGGCTCCTCTTGTACCATGGGGTCCGGCACACGATCGCGGGTGGCATCTACCGGCTGGGGCTGGCCCTCCTGAACGCGAAAGACCCTCGACAGGTCCTGCGCCGGGCCGACGAGTGGGTCTTCGGTCCCGAGGAGGCCTACGAGCGGCAGGGGGACGTGGCCGACGTGGTCTTCCCGTGTGGCTGGGTGCTCGAGGGTGACGAGCTGCGCCTCTACTACGGCGCCGCCGATAGCTGCATGGCCCTGGCCACCGCTCGGGTTTCGGAGGTCCTTGACTGGCTTCGCCGGTATTCGTCGCCGGCCTGAGCGCGGGCGGGCCCGCCGGCGTCCTCGCCCAGGAGGGTCCCGATGCCGGTTTCGGACGCCGGGATCGAGGGTATCCCCAAGCGGATCGCAGGCCCGATCGAGGGAGAGAGTGCGTGCGCGTGTTTCTGGCCATCATGGTTGTGCTGCTGATCCTGCTTCTCGTCTTCGCTGTACAGAACCCCGGTTCGACGGAGGTGACGTTCCTGACGTTCTCGTCGACCGTGTCGCTCCTGCTGATCATTCTGGTCTCGACCGTCGTGGGTCTGCTGCTGGGGCTCGCCATGATGCTCCCGGGCAATCTGCGTCGATCTTCGCGGGTGCGGAAGCTCGAATCGGAGGCGGAGAAGCTGCGGTCGCAATCAGCCGATAGGGCCGCCGCCATGGCCAAGAGCCGATCAGAGCCGGCCGACTCGGAGAGCGGCGATTCGACCAAGGCAACCAAGGAGTCCTAGCTCCCATGCGCATCGCCATGCTGGCTCCCATCGCCTGGCGGACGCCCCCCGTCACTACGGCCCGTGGGAGCAGGTGGTGTCCTTGCTGACCGAAGGGTTGGTCCGCCGGGGGGTGCACGTCACTCTGTTCGCCACCGCCGACTCCCTGACGAGCGCCCACCTGCACGCCGTCTCCCCCACCGGCTACGAGGAAGACCGCACCCTCGACGCCAAGGTCTGGGAGGGGCTGCACATCTCGGAGGTCTTCGAGCGGGCGGAGGAGTTCGACCTCATCCACAACCACTTCGATTTCCTGCCTCTGACGTACTCGCGCCTGACGGCGACTCCCCTGGTGGTGACTATCCACGGGTTCTCCTCGGAGCGCATCCTGCCGGTCTATCGCAAGTACGACCGGACGGCCCACTACGTGGCCATCAGCGACGCCGATCGCGCTCCCGGCCTGCGCTACGCGGCCACGGTCCACCACGGCATCGACCTCTCGGGCTTCACCTTCCGGCCGGACGCAGGTGAGTACCTCCTGTTCTTCGGCCGCATCCACCCGGACAAGGGCGCCCACGAGGCCATCCAGATCGCCCATCAGACAGGCTGGAAGCTTATTATCGCCGGGGTCATACAGGACGAGGCCTACTACCGCACCCAGGTGGAGCCCTACCTGGACGGCGATCGAGTGACGTACGTGGGATCCGCCGGTCCCGCCCGCCGGGACGAGCTGCTGGGGGGCGCGCTGGCCCTGCTGCACCCCATCGCGTTCGAGGAGCCCTTCGGCCTCTCGGTGGTGGAGGCCATGGCCTGCGGTACGCCGGTGGTCGCCTTCGACCGGGGCAGCATGCGCGAGGTCGTGGACCACAGCCGGACTGGGTTCCTGGTGGGGTCGGTGGAGGAGGCGGTGGCCGCTATCGGCCCGGCGGGTAGTCCCGGCCCCCTGGCCGCCCTCGACCGCCGGGCCTGCCGTCGCCACGTGGAGGAGCACTTCACGGTCGAGCGCATGGTGGAGGGCTACCTGGAGGTCTATCACCGGGTTCTGCAGCAGTCACGGCGGGAGGATCACCGGCCGTGGGGCTACTACAAGGTGCTGGAGGACGAGCCCGACCACAAGACCAAGCGCATCGTGGTGCTGCCGGGCATGCGCCTGAGCCTGCAGCGGCACCGGCGCCGGTCCGAGCACTGGCATGTGGTCTCCGGTCGGGCCGTAGTGACCCGGGACGCTGAAGAGCTACCCCTCGGCGCCGGGGAGTCGGTCGACATCCCCATGGGCGCCGCACACCGGATCGCCAACCCGGGACCGGACCCGCTCGCATTCATCGAGGTGCAGCGGGGGGACTACTTCGGCGAAGACGACATAGAACGCTTGGAGGACGACTTCGGACGCGCATGAGCGCAGGCACTCCCCGCCCGCACGACCCACGAGTGACCAGGAGCCGACGCGCGTGATCCGCCGCTATGCCGGCAACCCCATCCTCACCAAGGCCGATGTCCCCTACCCGGTGGCGACTGTACACAACGCGGGGGCGGTCAAGCACGAAGGTCACTACCTGCTCCTCTTCCGCTCCCACCGCCGCAACGGTCGCTCGATCATCGGCCTGGCCGAGAGCGACGACGGCTTACACTTCACGGTGCGCCCCGAGCCCTTCCTCGCGCCTGCCATCGAAGGGGTCTTCGCCGAGTACGAGGAGTGGGGCGTGGAGGACGTGCGCGTGTGCCCGCTGGAGGATGAGTACCTGCTGACCTACAGCGCCTACTCCCGGCACGGCGTGCGGGTCGCGCTGGCCAAGACGGCCGACTTTCGCCGGGTGGATCGGGTAGCGCTCATCACCCCGGCGGACAGCCGCAACGTGGTCATCTTCCCGGAGCGCATCGGCGGCCGGTACGTGCGCCTGGACCGGCCCCACTCCGAGATATCGCCCTGGGGCATCTGGATCACCTACTCCCCCGACCTGATCCACTGGGGCGAATCGCGGGTAGTGATGAAGCCGGTTCCCTACCACTGGGACGAACAAAAGATCGGCCCGGGCGCGACACCCATCAAGACGCCCCGGGGCTGGCTTCACATCTATCACGGCGTCTACCCGACCATGGCCGGCGCCGTCTACCGACTGGGGGTGGCCCTCCACGACCTCGCCGACCCGGCCCTGGTGCTGGGAGTGGCCGACGAGTGGATTCTCGAGCCCGAGGACCCCTGGGAGCGCGTAGGCTACGTGCCGAACGTGGTCTTCACTTGCGGCGCCATACCCGAGGACGACGGCACCGTGAAGGTCTACTGGGGCGGGGCCGACACGGTCATGTGCGCCGGCACTCGGTCATCGACGACCTGGTGGACCTGTGCCTGGAGAAGCCGCGGTCGGCTCTCTGAGGAGACAACGACAAGCCGATTGCTCTGGGGATGCGACCAGAAACTGTCTCCCGGCTCTTCCGAGCTCAAATCGCCCATCCGGCCACTGTGAGCTCGAGATGGGTTTCATGCCCGGCGTAGTGGGCTTCAAGAGCGCGCGGCGTTGCCGAGCAGGGGCCAATGGGACGGCTGCTCATCGTCACCGGGGAGCGGTCGGCCACTCCTGGTCGGCGGCTCCAAGCGCCCCGGCACTGATCACCCTCGCCTCTCCGCCCTACGTGTCGTTCAGAACGGCCGCGGGAATAGTCTGCCACACCAAAACGAATGTCGTCGTCATAGCGAGGTTGAGCATGACCCCATCCGGACCGCCCGAAGGATCTCTCGACTGCGTGGGCCTGTTCTGCCCCGAACCCCTGTTCCAGACTCGCGAGGCCCTGGATGCCCTAGAGGAGGGGGATGTCCTCGAGGTGCTGGCCGATGATCCGGCCGCGGAGGAAGACCTGACGCGCTTCGTCAAGCGCACCGGTCATGAGATGGTCTCGATCGAGGACCAAGACGACTACAAACGTTTCTTGATTCGCAAGAGACATTAGGAGGCGACCGCTATGGAGAACGAGAACGCGATCCTGTACGTGCAGACCAGCAACGCGCCGGAGCGCCAATACTCCCCGCTCGTGCTCGCGCAGGCAGCCAAGGCAATGGACCTCGAGCCCACGGTCTACTACCTCGGTATGGGTCTGATGACCCTCCGCCCCGGCGAGGCAGAGAAGATGCAGCTCGGCACATTCCCGAGCGTGCGCGAGATGCTCGACAA
The DNA here is from genome assembly GCA_027493445.1 of Thermoleophilia bacterium. Classification (GTDB taxonomy): domain Bacteria; phylum Actinomycetota; class Thermoleophilia; order RBG-16-64-13; family RBG-16-64-13; genus JAMDDA01. Next base: position 1,978,070 of record JAOSKU010000001.1, read on the forward strand.
GACGATGGCCATGGGCATCCCCGTCCTGGCGTGCGAGGCCTCCAAGCAGATGCTCGGCTGGGAGAAGGTGGAGCTCATCGATGGCGTGAAGATCGTTGGGGCAGCCACCCTGAACGACCTGGCCCTCGACGCCGGCGCGACCATGTGGTTCTAGGCGGCGAGGATGGATGACCGGACCGTGAAGGGCAGGAAGGGCGCGAGGGTGAGCGAGACTGGGGGCAGAGAAGAGGGCGATGTCTACCTGGACTATCAGTCGGCCAAGCCAGTCGATCCGCGTGTGGTCGAGGCAATGCTGCCCTACTTCACCGAGCGCTTCGGCAACCCGGCATCGCTTCACACCGTAGGCGACCGCGCCACCGAGGCGCTCGAAGAGAGCCGAGCGGCCGTGGCCGCCCTCATCGGCGCGCAACCCGAGGAGGTCATCTTCACGTCGGGCGCGACCGAGTCGAACAACCTCGCCCTCATCGGCTACGCCAACCGCAACAAGCGGGCGGGCGACCACGTAGTCATATCCGAGGTGGAGCACATCTCGCTGCACAACATCGGCAAGTACCTTGCGAAAGAGGGCCTCCGCGTGAGCAAGGCGCCGCCCGATCAGTACGGGCGTATCGATCCCCAGAAGGTCCGCTCCCGCATCACCGACGATACGATCCTCGTCTCGGTGGGATGGGCGAGCAATGAGGTGGGCACGATCCAACCCATCTCCGCCCTGGCCGAGATGCTGCGCGGCACGGGGGTTGCGCTCCACGTCGACGCCGTGGCCGCCGAGGGCCTGCTGCCCATCGACATGACCGCCGTACCGGTCGATCTTCTGACTCTCTCGAGCAACGACCTCTACGGCCCGCCGGGGCTCGGAGCTCTCTACATCCGCAAGGGCACCCGCCTGGCGGCCGTCACCATGGGCGGCGGCCAGGAGCGGGGTCTTCGCTCCGGCACCGAGAACCTGCCCGCCATCGTGGGCATGGCCGCCGCCGCCCGCATCGCTGCGGAGGAGCTCCCCGCCGAGGCGGCGCGCCTCACCGCGATGCGTGACCGCCTCATCGAAGCCGTGCTCGAGACCATTCCCGACGCGCATCTCAACGGCCATCCCACTGAGCGCCTGCCCAACAATGCCCACTTCCGCTTCGAGGGCATCGAGGGCGAGTCGCTGCTCCTCTCTCTGAAAGACGAAGGCATCTGGGTCTCGACGGGCTCGGCCTGCTCCTCGAAGACCCTCGAGCCCTCGCATACGCTCATCTCGTGCGGTCTGCTCCACGAGGAGGCCCACGGGTCCCTCGAGTTCACCTTCGGGCGGTTCAGCCGAGAGGCGGACGTCGACAGCGTCATGGAGGTCCTGCCCGACATCGTGGCCCGCCTGCGGCACCTCTCGCCCCTTTACAGGAAGGTCTAGGAGGCTTTCACGAAGTCCACCCAGTATTCGGAGAAGACGCTCGACCACTTCCGCAACCCGCGCAACGTGGGCACTCTCGAGGGCGACGACATTGCCGTAGGGCGCGTGGGCAACCCGGTGTGCGGCGACCTCATGGAGATGTACGTGCGGATCAAGGATGAGCACATCGACGACATCAAGTTCCAGACGTTCGGCTGCGGGTCGGCGGTAGCGACGTCGAGCATGATCACCGAGCTGGTCATGGGCAAGACGCTGGACGAGGCGGTCGAGGTGACCCGGGCCGACGTGGCCGACGCACTCGACGGGCTCCCCCCGGTGAAGATGCACTGCTCGAACCTGGCGGCCGACGCGCTGCACGACGCCATCAGGAACTGGCGGGCAAGCAAGCGGCTTCAACCGCTCAGCGAGCAGGAGATCGCCTCCTCCGGGGCCGGGTGCGGGGCCCGCGAGGTGACCTACGTGGAAGGGACCAAGGAATACACCGGCAAGGGGGTCTACACCACGGTCGACGACCTCTCGGAGCTAACCGACAAGCGGGTGCTGGTGCTCGACAAGGGCGTGGCCTCAGCCCGGCTGGCTCTGCAGCTGACCAAGGTGACCCCCCGGGTCGTTTTCGTGACCGAGCTGGAAACTTTGGGCCTGCCCGACGACGTGGCCACCGAGGTCAAACGCTCCGACGTGAAGGTGCTCTTCCAGTCGCGCCTGCTCGCCGTGCTCGGTGAGGGCGAGGTGGAAAAGACGCTCATTCGCGACCTTGGCGAGGACAACGAGTACGAGCTCTTCGTCGACGCGGTGGTGCTGCTGGGGGCGTAAGCGTTCCCGCCTGGATGTGTCATCCGGCGCTTCGGTCTTGGTTCGCGACTATCGGCATCCGTGAGAAGGCGTAGGGCGTCGCCGGCCGCGCCGAGCGCTGAGACACCGGTCCACCGTGCTCGAGGCCGCCCGCAGTAGACACACGTCCCAAACGGCCTCCACCGGGCGTTCATCGTCCGGCGTTCCCCAAGCCTAGGTGCACGGAAGCTGATCATCAAACAGAGTCCACGCTCACCATCAACGGCCTTGACCGAGTTGCGCCTGCCGGAGCCGTATCGTCACCGGGTCGGGCGCATGCAAGGCTTCCGGCTCATGGCATTGTGAGCTCGCCGGGCGTCATCCCCTTTCCGGAGCCGACGCCGTACACCTGGCGGCAGCGGTCACGCGTCACCACAGTCGCGCGGTCGCACCGCAGCCGACCACATCTCCCAACGCCTGGGGCTACGAGGGCCCCGGCCAACGGAATAGGCAGACCGTAGAGCGGTCATCGGACCTCAGGAGAGGATGTCCTTCCGCCGAAAGACGCCTAGGGCAAGCGTCACGAGGACGATGACGGAGCCGCCGTAGACCAGCAGAGCCTCCCAGATGGGCCGCCAGGGGATAGGTTGCCGCAGCAGGTTGAACCAGTCCTCGAAGCGGGCCGTGAAGAGGTAGGGCTTCAGGAAGTCGAAGTAGCTGAACTGGCCGAGGGCCTCGAGCACCAGCACGATCACCAGCGTGGCCACGGCCGCCGTGAGGCTGGAATCTGTCAAGGTCGACAAGGCCACCGCCAGCGACACGATGCAGGCCATGCCTGCCAGGCCGATCAGGTAGGCCAGCGCGATCAGCCCCAAGGCGTGGGCGACCCCCACCTGGCCCCCGGAGAGGGTGGTCAGCGGGTGGAAACCGAAGACCAGCCCTCCGGCGACGGCCCCCCCAAGGCCCACCAGCGCCAGCCCAACGGCCACGTAGAGGATGGCCACGAACCATTTGGCCAGCAGCACCCCGCCGCGGCCGACCGGCCGGGTGAGCAGGGTCTTGAGGGTGCCGGTCTCGGCCTCGCCGGCAATTACGAAGCTGCCGGTCATGGACGACACCAGGGGCAGCAGGAAGAACGACAGAAACGCCAGGGCGGCCAGGGGGACGAAGAGACCGTTGCCCGCGATGCTCGAGAAGAAGGGCGGGCCCTCTCCGTGCGGAGGCTGGTCCGAAGAGAGACGCAGAGCCAGCGTCATGATGAAGGGGATGGCCAGCAGGCCGACCCAGCCCACATAGGTGCGTCTTTGAAAGAGGACCTTCACGATTTCGCGCCGCAGATGACTCATGGGGTCGCCTCCGAGGGATCGTGCGGCCTCTCGGTCTCCTGCGAAGCCTCCGCGGAGTCGCCGGTCAGCTCCAAGAAGAAATCCTCGAGGCCCTGCTCGACGGCCGGCACCACCGCCCGCACGTCGATACCCGCGGCCACCAGGCGGCGCACCATCTCGGGCACCAGCCCGTCACCGGCCGCCACACGCAGGTACTCGCCGCCGTCGGTGACGTCGCCGGGACCGAGGAGCCGGCGGAGCACCTCCGCCGCCCGGGGTTGGTCGCCGGTCAGCACCTTGACCCACATGCGCGCCGGGCGTAGCTCCGAGACCGGGCCCTGGACCACGATGCGTCCCTTGTTCATGATCACCGCCCGGTTGCAGACCTGCTCCACCTCGTGCAGGAGATGCGAGGACAGAAAGACCGTGGTGCCCTGGCGGCCTAGCTCGCGCACCAGCTCGCGCACGTCCTTCATCCCCTGGGGGTCGAGACCGCTGGTGGGCTCGTCGAGGATCACCAGCGCAGGGCGATGGATCAGCGCTTGGGCGATCCCCAGCCGTTGACGCATGCCGTGGGAGTAGCTCCCCACCCGGGAGTCACCCCGCTCGGACAGCCCTACCATGTCGAGCACCTCATCGATGCGGGCCTCGCTCACCTCGCCGCTCATGCGCCCCAGCATGCGCAGGTTGCGCCGGGCGCTCATGCTGTTGTAGAAGGCGGGGACGTCCACGAAACCGCCCACATGCCGCAGCGCGTCCAGCCGCTGATCGGGAACACGGTGGTCCAGGATCTGCGCGTAGCCCTCGGTGGGGTAGATCAGGCCCAGGATCATGCGGATCGTGGTGGTCTTGCCCGCCCCGTTCGGGCCCAGGAAGCCGAAGACGTCACCCTCGCAGACGCTGAGATCGAGATGGTCAACAGCGCGCAGACCCTTGAAGTCCTTGGTGAGCTGGTGGGTGGAGAGAACCACGCGGCGGCCGGCGCCGGCTTCCGGCGCCGGCCGCCGCCCATCCGCGGTCAGGGGAGCGGTCTCACTCATGAATACCGACCGCGAAGGCCTCAAGGTCGGCCCGGGATACGCTCCCCGCTACCAGAATGGCCAGATCAGCTTGCCGCCAAGCCGCGATCGAGCCGAGCCGCGTGCCGAGCTGGTAGGCCTCGTGGCCGCCGAAGAGGCTAGGGGTCCCCAGCATGGGTACCCGGGCCAGAGCCGAGGTCAGCTGCGCCCACTGGGTTTCGGCGACCAGGGTCTCGACCACGATCATCGAGCCGAAGCCCTCGCCGTACCGGAGCACCACCACTGGTGCCTTTGCCTCACCGGTCGCGCTTCCGGCCGCCCCCCCAGGGGGCGGCGCAATCACATAGGCCGCCGCGAACGGTAGGCTCGGGGCAGCGGGCACGGCCAGTCTGAATCCCGCCTGGGCCTCGGCCTGGTCCAACGTCAGAGCAGCCGGTTCCTCGGCTGATGTCTCGGGCTGAGTGCTCGCGTCGGACGGGTGGCCGAAAGCCCCACCCATCATCCCCTCTAGCTCAGCGGGCAGGGACAGGGTCTTGTGTTCGACCTTGGCGTCTGCCGGCGGCGAGAAGTCGAAGGTGCCCGCCGCGATCTCGTCGTACGAGACGCGGGTGAACCCGGCCGCGAGCACCGGCTGGGCGTCGCCCTTGGCGAAGACCTCAACGCGCAGGGGCAAGAAGGTCTCGCCATCGAAGGCCGCCCGCACCGTGCCGAGGACGGTGTTCGAGGCGGTCGGTGTCAGGACCAGGAGGTAGCTATCCCGGCCACCCACGGTGTCGGTCGAGACGGTCAGGGTGGCGTGGGGCGCCAGTTTGTCCAGCATCTCCTGGATCTTCTGCGGCAGATCGACCCCGGCGGCGACGCCCGTGGTCGACGTTTCGCCCTCCGATGCACCACCGCCGGCCGGCCAGGCGGGCAGCGTGAATTCGGTCGCAGTCCCGGATTGGGAGCTGTACACCCAGGCGGTGGCGCCGTTCAGCACGGCCACCAGATCGCCACCCGACCCTTGCGACTCGAAACGGATCTTCCCGTCCTGGTACCAGAACCTCCCCGAGCCGCTCCGCAGCAGGGAGGCCAGGCCGGCATCCCCGCCGGGCAGCTGCAGCGCGGCGGTCCCGAGCAGGTCGTTGGTCCAGGCCACATCGCCGCTCACCGAGGCCGTCTGAGGAGTGTTCTGAGCGACCTTGGCCAGCAGCTCGGCGGGGGCGAGCGCCTGCAGATCGGACCCTCCCTGGCCGCGCGCCACCGCGATGCCTATGGTCAAGGCAGCGGCGAGGGCGATGACCACGCCCAAGACAAAGAACATGTTGCGACGCATGACCGACCCCTTCCGCGAGCGTGCGCATCCCGAAGCTCCACGTTTCTTTTACTCTTCCACTTATGAAGCTTGGGCAAGCCTACTCCGGAGATGTGAAGGAAGTATGAAAAACCGGAGGCCGGGTCGAGCACCACTGTCAAGACCTCCGGCGCATGGTGTACTCGCTCGCCGGCCGGCCCTCCGCCCCCGGGCGGGCCCGAGCCGCTGGGTCGCTTTCCGTCCGAGCCCTCAGGTAGGCTACCTGCGAACCAGGAGGGACACCCATGCACGAACCACCGACCACCATCAGCGCGCCGGCGCCCGACCTCGCCTCCGCGCTCCTTCAAGACCTCAACCCCGAGCAACGCCGGGCGGTCACCCACGGAGAAGGCCCCCTGCTCATCATCGCGGGGGCCGGCACGGGCAAGACGACCACACTCGCCCACCGCGTCGCCCACCACATCGTCACCGGCACCGACCCGGGCCGCATCCTGCTCCTCACCTTCACCCGCAAGGCGGCCGCCGAGATGCTGCGCCGGGTCGACGGGCTCCTGCGCCGCCTCGAAGCCTCCCCCGCCTCGGCCGCCGGCCCCGACGCCCACGTCCTGCGCGCCGCCGCGCGCACCTTGGCCGGCCGGCGGGTCTGGGGCGGCACCTTCCACGCCACCGCCACCCGCCTCCTCCGCCTGCACGGCAAGAACATCAACCTCGACCCGAGCTTCACCATTCTCGACCGGAGCGACTCGGAGGACCTCATGAATGTGGTGCGCTCCGAGCTCGGCTTGGCCCGCACAGACCGGCGGTTCCCCCTCAAGGCCACCTGCCTCGACATCTACAGCCGCTGCGTGAACGCCCAGGAGCGGCTCGACGACGTCCTCCAGAAGAGCTTTCCCTGGTGCCGGGATTTCTCTGAAGATCTCAAGGTGTTGTTCTCCGCCTACGTCGACCGCAAGGCGGAGCAATCGGTGCTCGACTACGACGACCTGCTCCTCTTCTGGCACGGTCTGCTGAGCGACCCGGTCGCCGGCGCCGCCGTCCGGGCGCGCTTCGACCGGGTGCTGGTCGACGAATACCAGGACACCAACCGCCTGCAGGCCGAGATCCTCCACCGGCTGCGGCCCGGCGGAACCGGCGTCACGGCCGTCGGCGACGACGCCCAAGCCGTGTACTCCTTCCGGGCAGCCACCGTGCGCAATATTCTCGACTTTCCGAACCAGGTCCCCGGCACCACGGCAGTCACCCTGCAGCAGAACTATCGCAGCGTTGCCCCCATCCTGACCGCGACCAACCGCATCATCGCCCAGGCCCGCGAGCGCCACGCCAAGGACCTGTGGACAGCCCGCCCCGGCGAGCACAAGCCCTGCCTGGTTCGCTGCCAGGACGAAGAGGAGCAGACCGACTTCGTCGTCGAACGGGTGCTCGAGCATCGGGAAGCCGGCATCCTGCTCCGCCGCCAAGCCGTGCTCTTTCGCGCCAGCCACCACAGCCTGGCCCTGGAAATGGAGCTCGCGCGGCGCAACATCCCCTTCGTCAAGTACGGGGGCCTCAAGTTCGCCGAGACGGCCCACGTCAAGGACCTCCTGGCCTTCCTGCGGCTGGCCGAGAACCCCCGGGACGTCATGGCCGGCACCCGCGTCCTCATGCTCTTGCCCGGCGTGGGCCCCAAGAAGGCCCGCGACCTCGTGGCCCGGCTCATCACCGACGGCGCCCACCCCTTCGCCGCCTGGGCCGGCGCCCGGGCCCCCGCGCCCGCCGCCGCCCACCTCTGGCCCGACCTGATAGCCCTCCTATCGGGTCTGGCCGGCCCTGACCCCGGCGAGGTCCCCGGCCAGATTCACCGCATCCGCGCGCTCTACGCACCCTTGCTCGAGCGCCTGCACGACAACCCCCGGGCCCGCCTGCTCGACCTGGAGCAGCTCGAGCACCTCTCCGGACGTTTCCCCGACCGCAGCCGCTTCCTGGCCGAGATCACCCTCGACCCGCCCAACCATACCGGCGACTTCGCCGGGCCGCCCCTCCTCGACGAGGACTACCTCATTCTCAGCACCATCCACTCCGCCAAGGGGCTCGAGTGGGACTCCGTCTACGTTATCCACGCCGCCGACGGCAACATCCCCTCCGACATGGCCACCGGCACCCCCGAGGAGATCGACGAGGAGCTGCGCCTCTTCTACGTGGCCCTCACCCGGGCTCGCGACTTCCTCTACGTGTGCTGCCCCTTGCGCTACTACCCGGTGCCCCGCCGCCCCACCGACGCCCACGGCTACGCCCAGATCACCCGCTTTCTGCCCGAGGCCATACGGCCGCTGTTCGATCAGCCCCAGATCGGGCCGGCCGCCCCCGCAGGGGCCGACGTCTCGGACGGCGCCACCCCGGCGACCACTGTGACCGCCCACGGCATCCGCCAGGGTCTCAAGGAGATGTGGTGAGAGAGAAAGGGCCGGACCGCGAAGGCCCGGCCCCGAGATGAGAGGGGTCCAGAGGCTATTCCCGGCTCCTGCGATCGCCGTGCACGAGCGGGAACGCGCACGCGTTGTCTACGACAGGCTATGCACCCCCGGGCGTCCCCCTGCGCTTGAGAAAGACACTCAGCGCAGCGAACACGATGACGACGATCCCAACGACGATGTCGTTGGTCATGGCGTCGTCCGAATCGTAGCTCAGAGCGAAGGGAGCGATGATCAACCAGATGCCGGCTAGGATGCTCAGCAGGCTTGGCCAGCTCATCACGGTCAGCCCGGCGATCAGGGCCAGTACGCCCACGACGATACCGAAGATGATGTCGTTCCACAGCGGAGCCGTCTCACCCGAGTAGCCGAGTGCGAACGGGGCCACGATCAGCCAGACGCCCAGAGCGATATCGATCCACGACGGCCATTGCACGCGGGCATCCACGCGCATCCTTGCTTGTGTTATGTCGGCCATGAGAATCACCTCCTTTCAACGGCCGCTCGCATCTGCGAGTCGGAAGCCGCTTCAGCCACCGAACAATTTCTATTTACCCCGCAAAGAAGGCAAGGAATCCTCGCGAACGGTCGCCTGTTCGCCGCCCCAGGGGAGCCCCCTCGGTGACGGCAGAACGGGTGGGCGCGGGGCGGGAGAACGTTGAAGAGGGCCATGGAAACGTCCCGCGAGAACCCAAGGGGGCGCTTTTCTTCTTCGTGCGAGGCTGATAAAGTCCCTGGCCGAAGGTACGAGTCACCGGGGGTCGGTCCGCCATGAAACGAGTCGGCGTTTTCTTCAAGTGCGAGTGGAACCATGCGATGGCGTGGCACCACGGAGAGAACGGAGGCGGGCACCTGGGGTTTCTGCTCTACCTCCTGGCCTGGGCGGGCGTCGTAGGCATGCTGATCGCCGTGCCCCTGGTCAAGGCCTTCGCCGCCTGGGGGTCGCGCTCGCAGTAGTGGGGGCCCCTTTCGCCCTGGTGGCCATTCTGTGCTTCTTCCTGCTGCTCGAGAAGACCGAAGCCCACCTGCGCGGCAGCAAGGCGGACTAGGAGGGACCTTCCGGCCCGTGCTGCTGTGCCGGGCGCACCACGAGTACTGCGGCGGGGGCCGGCCGCGTGGCGGCCGGGCCCCGCCGGTCCGGACATGTACCCGTCAGTTCAGGGCAACTTCCGCGAAAGTCTCCGGGAAGTACGAGCCCCGGTTGACCGCCTTCAAACCCTGGATGAGCTCCGCACCCGCTGCCTTCTTGGGGATGAAGCCCCGCGCACCGGCCCGGCCGGCCACGAGCATGTTCTCCTGCTCGTCGTACTGGGTGAGGATGAGCACCTTCACCTGCGGGTAGTCCTTGGCGATCTGCTTGGTAGCCTCGATGCCGCTCATGACCGGCATGGCGATGTCCATGATGGCCACGTTCGGCAGCAGCCGGGCCGCCTTCTCGACGGCGTCCCTTCCGTCCACCGCCTCACCCACGACCTCGACGTCCTTCTGCAGGGCGAGAACGGCCGCGATGCCGTCGCGCACCATGGTGTGGTCATCGACGATGAGCACCTTGATCTTCCGCGTCGCCTCTTCCAGCATGTGCTGGATGCAGGGCACGAGCATGCTCGGCTCGACCGGCTTGGTCAGGTACTCGTCGCACTGCATGCGCATGCCTTCGAACTTGCGCCACCCCTTGGTCCCTCGCTCCCTGGCGGCGGCGTCAATGACCATGAGGGGCACGTCTGCGTAGCGACGCTGCGCCTTGAGCCACTGATGGAGGCGGAAGGCTTCTCCCGCGGGCTCGAGGGTGCCCAGGATCACCAGATCGGGGTCCTCCTTCATCCGTTCGAGAGCGTCCTCCCTCGAGGGGCTGAGCACGGTATCGTACAACTTCGCCTCGAAGGTGACCCGGCAGGCCTCGCGGAACCCGGGGTCGTCGTCCACCACCAGGATCTTCTTCTTGCTTTCCATTCCTCTCTACCTCCTCGGCTCCGCCCACCGGCCCCAATGCCACGACCGGCCGCCTTGCGGCCGGTCGGAAGCACCTGGCGGTCGCGCTCTCAACGGTGAACCCCTACCAGCTCCGCGGCCGCCAAGAGCTCGGGCACCACCGACTCATTGCCGACCGCCATGATGTGCACTCCGTGGCATAGGCCTTCCTCCCTGATGGTCCGGATGAATCGGGCCGCGATCTCGACTCCTTTCGCCAGCCCCTTCCCTTTCTCGACCGCGGCCAGCTCGTCGATCAGCTCCTGCGGCACCGTTATCCCGGGGACAGAGCTGTTCATATAGCGCGCCATCCCCGCGGACGAGAGCACGATGAAGCCGGCCAGGATCTTCACGTCGAACTGGGAGGCGTACTGCATGAACCGGCGGAAGGCCGCCAGGTCGAATACGCCCTGGGTCTGGAAGAACTGAGCCCCGGCTTCCACCTTCTTGTCGAACTTGACCAGCTGCGCCTCCATGAAATCGGCTTCGGGATGCACGGAGGCCCCAATGCAGCACTTCGGCGCGCCGGCCAGCTGGTTGCCCGCCATGTCCACCCCCGACTCCATGGTGCGGATCATGCGCAGCAGCTGCACCGAGTCGAGGTCGAACACCGGTTTGGCGTCCTTGTGGTCGCCCACGTCCACCGAGTCCCCGGTCAGGCACAGGATGTTCTGGATGCCTCGCGAGTACGCGAAGAGCACCTCGGCCTGCAGGGCCAGCCGGTTGCGGTCTCGGCAGGTGATCTGCAGCACGGGCTCGCCGCCCCGTTCCTTGATCAGCAGGCACGCTCCCAACGACGGGTAGCGCATCACCGAGCTCTGATGATCGGTGACGTTGATGGCGTCGACCATGTCCTTGAGCAGGTCGACATGGTGGATGACGCCGGACACATCGGCGCCCTTGGGCGGACCGATCTCCGTGGTCACCACGAACTCGCCGGACAGGAGCTTCTCCTCAAGCAGTGACGTCGCCATGGCTTCCCCTCGCTTCCAGACCCGCCTTGCCCACGATGCGCCGCGGCCGGCTGATCGGCCGGAAGTTTCGCGGCGGGTAGTATCGGCGCATCCTCTCCAGCTGCCCCAGTCTCTCCAGGCGCCGGTAGATCAAGATCCAGGCGCACTCCATGTCGGGACTCACCTCACAGTGCCCTTTCTTGGGCCCGGCGCACGGGCCATTCAGGATCCCTTTGGTGCACCGGGTGATGGGGCAGATGCCGCCCGTGTCCTCCAGTCGGCAATCCCCGCAGGCCGCGCAGCGCTCGTCCCACACGCCCCATTCGACGGCCATGCCGATAAAGCTGGTGTTGACGCCCGGGAACACGGGCAGGTCGGCAAAACGCTCCGCCAGAGCCTGCACGCCCGTCCCGCAGGCGAGCGAGACGACGGCGTCCACGCCCTCCACACGCTCGGTCAGGTGCTCCAGGAACTCGGGATCGCACTGCCGCTTCAGGGTCGCCTCGGAGTACTCGCGCCGGCCGTCTCCGGCTCGAGCTTCGGCCATGCGCAAGGCGTCGTGCAGAAAGGCCACCTCGGTCTCCCCGCCGGCGTTGCAGACGGTCGTGCACGTCCCGCAGCCCAGGAGCAGCACCTTCTTGTAGGGCCGCACCATTCGTATGATGTCTTCCAGAGGCTTCTGCTCCGCGACGATCACCGTTTCACCTCCTGCAGCAAGACCGAATCCAGGTAGAACCCGCCCACTCGAGCGGCGAATTCGTCCAGGACCTCGGTCGGATCGTGCGTGTTCTCGCCCCACATGAAAGCCTCCAGGCGCTCGGGCTGGAGCCCGAGCTGGGCGAGCACGCGCTTCACCTTGGCCACGCGCTGGCGCATCCAGTGGCCCGTGTTCTCCCGGGCGCATTGTTCGCCGCAGCCGGCCACGAACACCCCTTCGGCCCCCATCTCGAAGGCGCGCAGCAGGTGTCCGGTCTCCACCTTGGTCACACAGCGCACGGGCACGATCCACACACCGGCCTTCAAGCCCCGCCACAAGCCCGCCAGGGTGCCGGTGCCGTAGACTCCGTACTGGCAGCAGAAACCGACGATCATGGGTTTGGACGTCACCCTGGTCGCCGACCCGAGCACGTGATCCAGCTCTTCGTCCACCTGGCCGAGCTCGCCCGCCTTGCGCAGCGCGATCACCCCGGCCGGGCATTCGCCCACGCAGATGCCGCAGGCCTGGCACTGGTCGAAGGGAATATGGATGGCGCCCTCCGCGTCCGCGTACGGCACGTGATAGGGGCACACGCGCACGCAGGTGAGGCAGCTGGCGCAACGGTCGGGAGCCACGATGGCGGCCCCCAGACCGCAGCGCAGGCAGCGCCTGGCCTCGTTGGTGGCCGTCTGGCAGTCGTAGGCCAGCTCAACCGGCGCGAAGCCTGCCGTCCGTTCTTCGCGGGAGAGCACGGGCGGCTCCAGGCGGCCGGTGGTCCGGATGGTGGCCACGGTCTCTGGCCGCAGGTCGCCCATCCACTCCTCCTCGGAGTCGGACGGGGCCAGAGGGTAGCGGTGGTTGAGGTAGTCGTCGATGCGCCCCGCGGCCGTGCGGCCCGCCGCCAGGGCCTCGACCACCGTGGAGGGTCCGGTCACCGCATCACCGCCGGCAAACACGCCCGCCCGGTTGGTGGACAAGGTCACCGGGTCGACCTGGATGGTGCTCCCCCGCCCGATCCGGACGTGGAAATCATCAGGCACCTGAGGAGCCTGCCCGATAGCCGTGACCAGGGTGTCGTAGCGCTCGGTGAACTCGCTGCCCGCGATCGGCACGGGGCGCCGGCGCCCGCTCTGGTCGGGCTCGCCCAGCTCCATGCGCACGCAGGTGACCTCAGGCCGCCCCTCTCGAGTCCGTACGCGAACGGGAGCCACCAGGTACTGGAACTCGATGCCTTCTTCCAGGGCCTGCTCCACCTCCCGCGGGTCCGCCGGCATCTCCGCCCGTGTGCGCCGGTAGAGCACGCTCACCTGGGGCACGCCCAGACGCACCGCGCTGCGGGCGGCGTCCATGGCCACGTTTCCCCCGCCCACCACGGCCACCCGCTCACCCAGCGCGGGCGTGAGGCCCAGGTTCAGCTCGCGCAGGAGGGTAGCGCCGTCGACGACACCCGCGCCGTCTTCGCCCTCGATCCCCATCCTGAGGCTCTGGTGCGCGCCCACGGTCAGGAAGACCGCCCTGTAGCCCAGATCGAAGACCAGGTCGAGCGACACGACCCGGGTGCCCGTGCGGATCTCGACCCCCATCTTGGTAAGACGCGTGATCTCCACGTCGAGCACCTCTCTGGGCAGGCGGTACCGTGGAATGCCCACCCGCAACATGCCGCCCACTTCCGAATGCGCTTCGAAGACGGTGACCGGGTAACCGAGCTTGCGCAGGTAGTACGCGCAGGCCAGGCCGGCCGGACCCGAGCCCACCACGGCAACCCGCTCCGACCGGGTGGTCTCGGCCTCCACCTCGATCATCCGATCGCCTCCGAACTCGAGGGCGAACCGCTTCAAGGCACGGATGGCTACGGGCTTGTCCACCTGGCCCCGGCGGCAGGCCTCCTCGCAGGGGTGCGCGCAGATGTAGGCGCAGATGGACGGAAAGGGATTGCCGCTTCTGATGACCTGCATCGCCTCCATGAGGCGCCCCTGGGCCGCCAGATCGACATACTCGCGGATGTCCATGTGCAGCGGGCAGGCCACCTGGCACGGAGGCATGATGGTGTGCTCGGACAGGGGGGTCCGGCGTGCGCGAACCGCTACGGTGTTCATGTGCTTCCTCCCCGATCCCCTCTGCTTCCTGCGGTATAGCTACACCGTACGGCGAGAGGAGCCCGTGAGCAACGGAGGAAGACCTGCAATCGGGGAGCGAGCACCCGGAACCCGCACAGGGAATCACCCGGTTCGCGAACAGGAAAACACCCGGACGCCGGAGCCTGGCGAAAGGCCTGCCACCAGTCCCGGCCGCCGGAGCCGGCGAAGGCGGCCGCGGCTCGCGCGGCCGGAGCGGGAGGCCGCCGCTCTGCTACAGGCTGATCACCCTCTTGCGGATGGCGTACTTGATGAGCTCGGTCTTGTTGTGAATGGCGAGCTTCCTCATGAAGCTGGTCTTGCACCAGTCCACGGTCTTGGTGCTGAGCACGAGCATGTCGGCAATCTCCCGCACCGTGTGTCCCTCGGCCACGAGCTTGAGGACCTCCCGTTCCCGGTCGGTCAACCGGCCATAGCTGTCCTCGGACTCGTCCGAGAGACTCTTCTCCCGGCACCTTTCCACCAGCGCGGTGGCGGCGGAGGGAGACAGATAGGCGTCGCCTCGCTGCGCCTCGTGAATAGCCGCCGCCAGCTCGGAGAAAGCAGCCATCTTGGTGACGAATCCGCAGGCGCCTGCCTCGATGGCGGGCATGACATACTCGCTATCGTTGTATTGGGAGAGGGCGATGACCTTGGTGGCCGGGAACTCGCGCCGGATGCGGCGGATGGCTTCGAAGCCGCTCATGACGGGCATCGCCAGATCCATGAGCACCACATCCGGCAGCAGCTCACGCACCTTGGCGAGCGCTTCCCGCCCGTTCGCCGCTTCTCCGACGACATCGACGTCGGCCACCAGAGCGAGCAGAGCCTGAATCCCGTCGCGGATCAGAGTGTGATCGTCAACGATCAGTACGGCTATTCGCTTCATCGGCCAGGTCCTTCAGCAGCGGCACGCGAGCCTCCACGGTCGTGCCCTCGCCGGGACGGGAGAGGATCTTGCAGCGCCCGCCCACGAGACGCACGCGCTCCTTCATCGTGAACACGCCGGCCCCCCCACGAACCGGATCGACGCCCCGGATCTGGCTGACGTCGAAGCCCCGGCCGTCATCCGAGACCCGAAGGACGCATTCCGTGTCGTCGCAGTCCACGCGCACCGTCGCTCTCGTCGCGCCGGAGTGCTTGACGATGTTGCCGATGGCTCCCTGAGCGACGCGGAAGAGGGTCACCTCGACCTCGGGTCGGATGCGCTGGTCCATCCCCGCGAACTCTGTCGCCACCTCCACGCCGCGCGGTTCCAGCGAGTCCCTCGCATACCGGTTGATGGCGGCCGGCAGGCCGAGCTCGTCCAGAAGGGTGGGTCGGAGCTCTTTCATGAGCCGTACGATTTCGTTCCCCGCATGGACCGTGCGCGAATGGACCATCTTCAGGCGGTCCATCAGCTCCTGGTCGTCGATCCCCTTCATCTCGGCCATGGCGATGACCGCCTGCAGGTTCAGGCTCAAGCTGGTGAGAGCCTGACTGGTCTCGTCGTGCAACTCACGGGCGATCCGCTCGCGCTCCTCCTCCTGGGCGGTCAGTGCGTGCCGAAGCAGTGCCCTGTACCGCTCCCGCTGCCGGCGCACCTGCATGTAGAGGCGGGACTGCGTGATGGCCGTGCCCAGAAAATCGCCGACCGAGCTCAGCAGGACCACCTCGTCAGGGCCGAACCGCCCCGGGGTGTAGCTCAGAACGTTGAGCACCCCGACGACCTTGCCTTTCGTCGTGAGCGGGATGCTGGCAAAACCTTTGATGCCCTCGGCGCTCAGCAGATCGGTGCGCACGGCGCGGGGATCTCGGGATAGATCGTCGCCGAAGATCGGCTCTCCGGTCTGGGCCACCAAGCCCGTCACTCCCTGACCGACCGGAATGTGCATCTGGGAGGCAAAGCCGGCCGACAGGCCGCGGTGAACTCGGTAGGAGAGGGCCTCGGTCGCTTCGTCCAGGAGCAGGATCCCTCCCATCGTGCCGTCGATGATCTCGAGCACGTTGTCGAGAGCGCTCAGCAGGATGGCGTCGAGGTCCATGAGGCCGCTGATGGCCCGTGAGATGTGATGGAGAGCCAGGAGGCTGTGATGTCTGTGCAGGAGCTCGGTCTCGAGCCGGCGCTCGGCGGTCACGTCGCGCCGCAGCTCCACGACCGCGACGACCTCACCGCTCTCGTTCCGGAGGGGGAAGGCGCTCACCTTCAGGTAGATTTCCGCGCCGTCCACACGCATGGGGTGCAGAAGCGTGGTTGTCCGGCCGGCTTCCACCGTCTTCCGCAGGGGGCAGTCCCACAGGGGCGACGCGCAGGGTGAGCTTCTCCCCTGGAGGGCGACGTAGCAGTATTCTCCGGGGATGGGAGCTCGGTCCTCGTGGGCCAACGCGAGCCGAACAGCTTGGTTCACGAAGACGAGCCGGTGGTTCCGGTCGACCACCAGCAGCTGATCTTCGACACCGTCGATGATCTCCTGGAGCGTGATCTCCGGGCCGGCCGGTTCGCGATCGGCTCTGCCGCCGACGTCCATCTTCGACTCCCGCGATACCTCGATGCGGTGATCGAACCTTGGCGGATGTACGTTACTAGTATATCCGACCCGACGGCGAACCGCGGGCGCCTTCGCAACGACGGTTCGTCCCGGCGGCCGGCTCAGGCGGCAGCCGCAGCCGGGGCATTCAACGTGCGGGCTGGCTCTCGACTGGCTCTTCGCACGATATGCGGTCTGACAGCCGGATGGCAGCATGTCGTCCTTGTGAAACAGCCCATTGCCGCATAGTTCGTACCTTGATAGACTCATGCCCGCATTCTGTGCATGCATGGGGGTCACTATGCCGGTCCACCCGCTCTCGCTGGACGCCATCGACATCGCCATCCTCGGCGCCCTCCAGGAGGATGCCTCCATCGCCAACGCCGAGCTCGCGACTCGTGTCGGACTGTCCGCTTCGGCGTGTCTCAGCCGCACCAAGCGGCTGCGGGAGAACGGGTTCATCACGCACACCGTCGCAGTGGTGGACGAGCGGCGGGTGGGCCTGGGGATCACCGCCTTCGCCTTCGTCACGCTCGCCGGGCACGGCCGCCGGATGGCCGAGTCGTTCCTGCGGCGCATCCAGGAGACCCCCCAAGTGATGGAGTGTTGGCACGTCACGGGCCGCGCCGACTACCTGCTCAAGATCGTCGCATCGGATATCGACTCCTACCGCGATTTCCTCATGGACACGCTGGTACAGACCGAAGAGGTCGGTCACGTCGAGACGCAGGTAGTGCTCAAGGCGGAGAAACGAAGCTTCAAGCTCCCGATAGGGAAGAGGGAAGGAGGGCCGCTATGACCGGCGGGGATCGAATCAGGCTGAAGGCGGAGCTGCTCGTCGAGGGCATCAACCCCACAGCCGAAGCGCTCCACGGACTCGGCGCCGAGTTCAAGGAGCAGAACCACGGCCTCTTCGGATGGGATTTCGTCAACCACGTGGGCACCCCCCTCCCCGACGACTTCGTGCTCACCGGGGGCACGGTCGTGCAGTTCCGTTACAACCCTTCCTCCAGCTACACGATGGAGCTCCGCGACGGGGTCCGGGTGATCGCCCGAGGGGACGAGGTGCTCGACACCGCCACCCTCATCCCCCGGCCTCGCTTCTACGATGCCACCACCGAGAGCGGCGCCGTCATGCGCCGCATCGCCCAGGTGGGGGCGAGGATTGCTTCTTCGTCTGCTACCAGAATTACTGCGCCCACTTCGCCGGGAACAAAGAATGCGCCTTCTGCAACCTGGTGCCCACCAAGAAGACCTACCACTCGGTCCTCTCCAAGAAGGACGTCACGGATATCGGGGAGGTGGCGGCCGCCGCTTTCGCCGAAGGCATGTGCAACCATATCCTCCTCACCGGGGGTGCTTCAGTCACCAGCACGAGGTGGCCCTGGTGGCGGGCATCGTGGAGAGCATTCGCAAGGCCCTGGGTACCGATACGGTTCCCGGCACGATCCTCCCCTCGGCTACCACCGGAGAAGACGATCTGAAGCGCTATCGCGACACCGGCATCGGCGCCATCGGCTACAGCATGGAGATCTGGGACGAAGCCATGTACCGGGCCATCTGCCCGGGGAAGTCGAAGAGCACATCGCACGACGAGTTTTTCGCCGCCATCGAGCGCGCGGTGCGCATCTTCGGCGCAGGCAGCGTGTATGGAGTACTGGTGATGGGCCTGGAGCCCCGGGACAGCTTCCTGGAGGGGGTCAAGGCGCTCTCGGGCATCGGCGCCAACGTGGTGCCCTTCGTGTGGAGCCCCAATCCCGGCTCGAGGCTGGAAGGACATCGGGCGCCCACCGGCCAGTGGTACACCGAGGCCATTACGGAGGCCGCCGACATCGTCCACGACGCCGGCGTCCCGAGCGGCACGGCCAACCACTGCTACCGCTGTGACGGCAACTCCCTCCTGCATGACGCCTTGCGCCTGCGGGGGATCGTGTAGCTGTGACGGCACACGTTCCTGGCCAGGCGCGCGTCCCACGGGGCGCGGCCGCCATGGCCGGCAGCGCCCTGGCCCTCTTCTGGCCCGGGGCCCTGGCTTTCGGGATACCGGGCGTTCTGGGAGAGCACTGGCAGGAAGCCTTCAGCGTGGGCCGCGGAGCCGTGGGGGCCATCATGTTCTTCATGCTGGCTTCGCTCGGCATCTTCATGTTCCTTGTCGGCCGCTGGCAGGAGCGGCTGGGCCCGCGGGTCATGATGAGCATCGGGGGAGGGGTGACCGGCCTGAGCCTCCTCGTGCTCCCCTGGGCCACGAGCATCCACCTGGTCTACCTGTGGGGGTTCATCAGCGGAGCGGCTTCTTGTTTCGTCATGATTCCGGCTTTGACAGTAGCCCAGCGCTGGTATCCGCAACGGCGGGGGCTGGTCTCGGGCATCGTGAACCTGGTGTTCGGCTCGGCGGCCGCCATCATGTCGCCCCTATTCGCGCTCCTGCTGGGCGCACTCGGCTACCGGACCATGGTCCTGATCGTGGCCGTCGTGGCCCTGGGGTTCGGACTGGCGGTTGCTCAGCTGGTGTCCCTGCCATCGACATCGAAGGTCGTTCGGGCCCGGACCGGTCCCCCGGAGCACGCCCGGGCGGTGGCCGCCCGCTCCCTCACCGTAGGTCAGAGCCTCCGCACCCGCAACTTCTGGCTCATCTGGGTGCTTTGGGCCCTGCAGGGCGGGGCGGGCATCGCCATGGTGCCGCTATCGGTGGGCTTCGGCGTCGCGCGGGGCTTCACGTTCGAGTCGGCGGTGGTTATCCTCACGGCCTTCAACGTCACCAACGGTGTGAGCCGCATCGTGACGGGCTACTTCTCCGACCGTGTCAACCGTAACCGGACGATGGGAGCAACCTTTCTGGCCGCCGGAGGCGCCTATTTCCTGCTTCCCCACGTGGGGGAGCTGGGCGGGATCGCCCTGCTGGCCGCCCTGGTGGGCTTCGGGTTCGGGACGCTCTTCTCCGTATCGGCGCCGCTGGCCGTCGACTGCTTCGGCATCGGTCACTTTGGGGCCGTCTACGGGCTCATCTTCACGGCCTACGGCTTCGTCGCCGGGGTGCTCGGTCCGCTCCTGGGCGGGATGCTGGTAGACACGTCCGGGGGCTACCCGCTGGTCTTCGGGTATCTAGGGGTTCTGTGTGTGATCTCCGCAGTTCTGGTGCAGTTCGTAAGACCGCCGGCCGCCCAGGACGCTACCGGCGGCGGCGTTCCGGCGATATGATGGCCGCGGGTCCGGCATCGCACGAAGGGGGAGTCATGAGACGACCGTCGCCGCGTTCCGACAGACGGGGCCGCCGCAGAGGGGGCCTTCTCGTCACGCTAGGGGCGCTCCTGATGCTGGCGCTGGTTCTCGCCGGCTGCATCACCATCACGTCGGTCGTCGTACCGCCGGTTTCAACCGAGGCGGGGCCCGCGACCGTCATCACGCTGCAGATCTCTCCCGACGTGGATCTCGGGGGCGAGGTGCTCGGGACGCTGGCCATCCGCCTGCCGGCGGCCTGGACTGTCACGTCGGTCGTCTACTCGGGGAGCTACTCGGGAACGGCCCTGCAGTCGAACAGCATCGCCACCTACTTCACCACCGTCTGGGACGCGTACGTACCCGACAAATCCCACAACGGCCCCCGGGCCGATTCGCACTGGTGGGGCTTCCACACGCCCACAGGGCACATCTGGCAAGATGCCGACGTGGTGACGGTGACCATCACGGTCGACACGCACCTGGTCGGTGGTGAGTACCTCATCGACTTCGTCACCGGGGTCTCCGACCCGGCGGCCCCGGAGGATCCCGCGGCGAACGGCACCAACTGGGAGCTCGGCGGGGCATACGTCGAACCCGCCGATCCCACCGGTGTCGTTTTGGACCAGGCGATCTCCCTGGGCGAGGGGGCAGCCCCCACGGTAGTCTCCACGTTCCCCGCCACCGGCGCCACGGTCGGCGACCCCCTGGTCACCCCGCGAGTGGCGTTCAGCGAGGCCATGAAGCAGTCGACCCTCACCGCCGGCAACATCTACGTGAAGAAGGCGGGAGGCGGCCCGGCCGTTCCGGCCGCCGGCCTCGTCTACAACGGAGGGACCAACGAGGTGAGCCTCAACCTGGCTGCTCCGCTGGAATGGGCCACGAGCTATGTGCTCTTCGTGGACGGCGTGGTTGCCGACGAGGTGGGCAACCCCATGGGCCCCGACTACATCGTGCCCTTCACCACTCCAGCCGAGCCGGTGGCAGCTCAGGTGATCGCCCGTGATCCCGGCCCCGGCGGCACCGACATCCCCGTCGACGCGAACGTGTTGGTCACCTTCGACCAGGACATGGACGCCGCCACCATCACCGGCGCGACGTTCACCCTGAAGGAGACGGGGGCGGTCTCGACCCTGATGGCGGTGGTGAGCTACGTAGGCGCCACCCGCACGGCGGTGCTCGATCCGGCGGTTGATCTGGAGCCGGGCGCCGAATACCAGGTGACCCTCGCCGCCGGACTGGAGGGGGCCAACGGCCTGGGTATCCAGGGCGCGCCCATCGTCTGGACCTTCACAACCGAGTCGGAACCCGGCCTTTCGTTCACCGACGTGCTCCCCGGTCACCCATTCTACGCGGCTATTCAGGGTATGGCCGACCTGGAGATCATCAACGGGTACGCGGTGGGCGGCGGCCTCTTCGAGTTCCGCCCGAACAACCCGGTGTGGCGCTGGCAGTTCGCCAAGATGATCGTCGGCGCCCTGGGGCTCATCGTGACCGAGGCGAAGACCTCCCCCTTCACCGATCTCGACCCGGACACGCCCAGCCTGGACATGACCGAGTACGTTGCCGTCGCCTGGGAGCAGGGCATCACCAAGGGCAAGACGGCCACCCTCTTCGGACCGTATGACGAGATCTCACGTACCCAGGTGGTCACCATGGTGGTGCGGGCCCTGCAACAGATCGCTCCGGAGACGCTCGCCACGCCGCCCAGCAGCTACGTCAACTCTTGGGGCACGGGCTACAGCAGCATCCATGGGCCTCTCGCCCGCATCGCCGAGTACAACGGACTTCTGGCCGGCCTGCAGGTGGGGCCCGGAGGTGCGGCCCGCGACCCCTGGTCGTCGATGCCGCGCGGGGAGGTGGCCCAGGTTCTCTGGAACATGATGGCGCTGCTGGTCGAGTAGGCGGGATCGATGGGCGCGGGCGAGGCAAGGACGCAGGGAGCGGGCGTAGCAGCGCTACGGGCGCGACCGAGGACGCCGCATCGGGCCGCCCAGCGAGGCCGCGGCAGCCGAGGGTTCATTGTGGAACTGGTTCTCAAACCGGGAAGCTCACACCCTGGGCCAGGGGCAGCTCGTACCCATAGTTGACGGTCGAGGTGACCCGGCGGGCGTAGGCTTTCCAGGCGTCGCTGCCGCTCTCGCGGCCTCCGCCGGTCTCCTTCTCGCCGCCGAAGGCGCCGCCGATCTCGGCGCCCGCCGTACTGGTGTTGACGTTGGCCATGCCGCAGTCCGAGCCCTGGGCCGAGAGGAAGCGCTCGGCCTCGCGCAGGTCGGTGGTGAAGATGGCCGAGGAGAGCCCCTGGGGCACGGAGTTGTGGATGGCGAAGGCCTCGTCGAGACTCTGGTAGCGATAGCAGTAGAGAATGGGGGCGAAGGTCTCCTCCAGAGGCACCCGGCAGGTGGGGTCCACCTCCACCAGGGTCGGCCGGACGTAGTGCCCGCCTTCGCAACCCGGGACCGTCTCGGGCTCGCCGCCGCAGACGACCCGTCCCCCCTCGGCCTGCACCCGCTCCAGGGCGTCGAGGAAGGAAGCAACCGCCGGCCGGTCGATCAGCGGCCCCACCAGGGTGCCATCCTCGAGGGGGTTCCCCACCCGGGCCATGCGGTAGACGTGGCCCAGGCGGGCCAAGAAATCAGTGTACACGCCGGCGTGGACGATCACGCGGCGGGTCGAGGTGCAGCGCTGGCCGGCGGTGGCCAGTGCTCCGAAGGCCACGCCCTTCAGGGCCAGTTCGAGGTCGGCCCGGGCAGTGACGATGGCCCCGTTGTTACCACCCAGCTCCAGGATCGTTCGCCCCAGCCGGCCGGCCACCACCTGAGCCACATGCCGCCCGGTGGCCACCGAGCCGGTGAAGGAGATCAGGGGCAGACGGTGGTCCTCGAGCAGGCGCTCGCCCACCGTGCGACCGCCGCCCACCAGAAGCATGAAGATGGGCGGCGCCCCCTGAGCTTGGAGCACACCGTTCACCAGACGGGTGAGGGCGATGGCGGTCAGGGGCGCCTGAGACGACGGCTTCCAGACCATGGAGTCGCCCACCACCGCCCCGAGCAGCGCGTTCCACGACCACACCGCCGCCGGGAAGTTGAAGGCGGTCACCACGCCCACCGGTCCCAGCGGGTGCCAGTACTCGCGTAGGGAGTGGTCGGGGCGTTCGCTGGCGATTGTGAGCCCATACAGCTGCCGGCCCAGGCCGGCGGCCAGGCGGGCGACGTCGACCGCCTCCTGGATCTCGCCCTGCCCTTCGGTGATTGTCTTGCCCGCCTCCAGCGAGACGAGTAGGCCCAGATCGGCCTTCTTGGCGGCCAGCTCCGCACCCACGGCGGCCATGAGGGCTCCTCGCTCCGGGGCGGGGATCCGGTGCCATTCTCGAAAGGCTTGCACGGACGCGCCGACCACCTGCTGGTAGTCGTCCTCGCCGGCCAGGGCTACCCGGCCTAGAAGCCGGCCGTCGATGGGCGTGCGGCACTCGAGAACATCCCGGCCGGCGGTGGCCGCCCAGGCGCCGGAGTAGGCGCCGGAACTCAACTCGCCGAGCCCGAAGGCAGCTTCGATCCGATCCTTGGCTTCACCCACATCCAACGTTAGAACTCCTTGCGTCGTTGCCGTAGTCACGCCCCGTTGTGCCCCCGCGAGCCGCCGTCTAGTCCCCCGGCCGCCTACGGCGCCAGCACTAGTGCGTCCTCAGCGGCCGCCTCCACCTTCCCCCGCGACCACAGCATGGGGCGGTGCCGGACGTTGCGCCAATCATCGATCATGTCGGTGTAGTGCTTGTTGTACGCATGGCCCGATTGACCGGTTGTGTGGATGGCCACCGAGGCGTCGAAGTCCGACAGATCCACTACCATACGCATCGACGGCGCCGACACCACCTCGAAGGACTCGCGGGCGCTCCAGTTGCAGGCGTTCACCAACGACGTGCTGCCCGACACGGGGTAGGGGCCACGGTTGAAGAGGTCGTGTTGATTGGCGGCGTAGATGTTGGGAATGCCCCGGTCATCGCGGTAGACGGTCACGTGGTCCTGCAGACCGGGTACCAGGGCCGCATCGTGCCGTCCAGCGCGGCCACGGCGGCCAAGGCTTCGTCTTGAAACGAGCTCCAGGCCCCACGCGCACCAGGATCCGCCGCCGCTGTGATGCCATCTGACCTCCCGCATGAGGCCCGCCCGGCCCGAGCATCCCTACGGCCGGCCGGGCCAACGCACAGGCTAACGGCCAAGCAGCCTACCCAGGGGGCCCTTGGCCTTCGAAGAA
Organism: Thermoleophilia bacterium; assembly: GCA_027493445.1. Lineage (GTDB taxonomy): Bacteria > Actinomycetota > Thermoleophilia > RBG-16-64-13 > RBG-16-64-13 > JAMDDA01. The sequence continues at coordinate 2,002,025 of JAOSKU010000001.1, forward strand.
CCCTCGGAACCGCTCTCGAGGTGGTGGACCCTCGCCTCGAGATCAGCGATCCGGTCTTGCAGCCGGACGATAGTCTCTTCATAGCTCGCTTGGTAGTCCATGACGGTCTCGAAGAGAGCGCGGAAACGACGTTCGTTGGCCTCAGGCGGACCGCTCGGATCCCGTTCGGCGGGCTCGCCGGCGCCGGGCCGCCGGTCTCTCCTTAGTTCTTCTTCGGCTCGATGCTCCCGTGGACGTCGTGCCGACAACGATCGCTTGTGGCGGGCCAGGCCCTTCCCGCCGGCCGGGCGCAAAAGTGACCCGTCGCCACTGGCCTGAACGGGCGCGTCAGACTCACCGAGTTCCTGGAGCTCCCTCTGGAGAGCCTGCCACTCCTTGCTCTCGTTCGATTCCATCGGTCTCTGGTTGCCGCCTGCGTTTGCCGAGATGCCTCAAGATCCCTAATCTTTTCGCGACGGTACAACTCCTGTCAAGCAGGTGGAGAAGCGGTCGAGTACAACGGCCCTGTTTCGAGCGACCGGCCCCCCGCGCACCCGCCGTGCATTCCAGAGCTACCTGGCGGAATGCGAGGGCTGGGCACTTCTTCTCGGCGCCGGCGTGGGCACGCGCCTTCTGAGGGCCTCCACTGCCACGAAGACCACCACCGCATACAGGGCCCCGACGATCACGTCGATGACGTAGTGGTTGCCCGTGTACACGACCGCGAACCATACAGTCGCCGGGTAGACGGCGGCGGGGATGGCTCTCCGCCCGTACAGGGCCAGCAGGTAGATCCAGATCAGCATCGGGTACGCGGCGTGCAGAGAGGGCATGGCGGCCACCGGGTTCGCCCGCACCAGGCCCCAGGCATCGGTCGCTGCCTGGCTCCCGCCTATGGCCGCCATGGTGAGGTCGAAGATGGGGCGCACCGGGGCGATCACGCCGCGCTGGGCAGCCATCCAGGGAGGCATGGCCGGGTATAGCGCGTAGGTGATGAAGCCCACGTACGACAGCACCACCAAGGTCACCACGAAGTGGCGGAACAGAACGCGATCGCGCAGCCAGAGGAAAAACGAGAACACCAGGGGCGCCACCACATGGCTGAGGTACAGGGCCGTGCACAGGTAGTCGAGCGGCCCGATGGCGCCGGGCCGGTAGAGCCAGTCCTGCAGCGCCACGGTGGGTAGGGTGCCGAACAGAAAGCGGTCGACCTGGATCATGGGAACGACGTTGACTTCCATGCCCAGCAGTGGAGCCAGCCCCCGAAGGAACTCGTACCCCAGGAGGAGAACGATGAACGGCGCCATCTCGCGCAGGAAGCGCATGCGGGTAAGCAGCACTATGGGAGCGAGCGCAAGAATGAAAAGCTGTGCGGTCGAGAGCCAATGGCCCATCGCCAGGGAAATGGCGGTCATCAACACGAAGTAGAACATCGCGAAAGCGCCTATGGGCCGACTCTCGACCACCGACCAGATCTTCCCGAACACGACGCGCATCCCGCTACCCGCAACTGTCGTGGCGACCGGCGCATGGCAGATACCCCGGATCCGGGGAGATTCAATCAACCGCCCCGTCACCGCTCCTGGCGCTCGTGCATACCTGGGGCCCCCGCTCAGGCGAGCCGACTGGCGGTCCCGGGACTCCCCAACCGGCCAGCTCTCGTTTCCGCCAGCGGGCCGGTGCGCCGCCGGTGTGTTTGGCCTACACTGAGATCGAGGGCGCCCCGCTTCGGGGGCCGGAGGAAAGAGAGGAGGGGTCGTGATCAGATGGTTCGGAAACGTCTTCGGGCTGGCGGCCTGAGTGGCTATCATCTACGCCGTGTGCGTATGGCTCTTCAGCATCAGCCCCTCGACGACCTACATCATCATGGCAGTAGTGGGGGCCGTCGGCGTGGTGTCCTGGTTCCTGCCCAAGAAGAAGGGGGAGCGGCCGGCCTGAGCCGATCGCCGACATGCCAGGACCACGGGACTGGGAGGCGAACCGCTCAGTGGCCGCCGGCTGCCCCCCTGGCCAAGGAGCCACCGCTCGGCCCCGCGGGCGGGGCGACCTCGGCCACAGTCGCTGCCGGCGGTGCGCCACCTGAATCCAGCCCGGCGGCCGACCCGGCCGCCCGGGAGCCCAAGTAGGCCTCGGTCACCCGGGGGTCGCGCTGCACCTCGTCGGGCGTACCGGCGGCGATGACCTCTCCCGCATCCAGCACATAGATCCGCTCGCACAGGTTCATCACGAAGTGCAGGTCGTGGTCGATCACCAGGATGGAGCAGCCTTGCCGGTCACGGATACCGCGCACCGCCTCCAGCAGCTCTCGTGACTCCACCTCGTTCATGCCGGCCGCCGGCTCGTCGAGCAGGAGCAGATCCGGGGCCAGAGCAGCGGCTCGAGCCATCTCCACCCCTCGCTGGCGGCCGTAGGCCAGAGTACCCGCCACCCGACCGGCCACATCGTCAAGCCCGAACTGAGCCAGGAGGTGGCCCAGCGGCAGACGGCGCGCGTCCCGGCGGTGCCGGTCCGCCACCGAGACGGCCACCTGGACGTTCTGCTCCACCGTTAAGTGGGTGAACAGACGGACGCTTTGGAAGGTGCGGGCCACACCCCGGCGGGCGATGTCCACGGCCCTCAGGTGGCCGATGGGCTCGGCATCGAGTTCGACGGCGCCCTCCGAAGGAGGGAGCACTCCGGAGATCATGTTGAGGAGCGTGGTCTTGCCGGCGCCGTTCGGCCCGATGAGACCCACGATCTCCCCCGGTCGCACCTCGAGGGAGACCCGCTTGACGGCTGCCAGCCCCTGGAAGAATCTCGATACCTCGGAGACGCGCAGGTGGCCGCGGCACGCATCGGCCGGCTCGCGCGCGACGGCGCTCCATTCGGCCAGACCGAACGCCTCGCGGTCTAGCGCCGGCTCTCCTCGCTCACGACGCCGGCGCACCCAGCCTCTGAAGCCGGCGACCAGGTCTTCGATCTCGAGGTCGCCCACCGCCCCGGCCGGGCGCAGAGCCATCATGGCGAGAATCACCGCGCCCAAGAAGAGCTGGGAGAGACCGAAGATCTCGGGGAGCTTCTGGCCCAGGACGACCGGCCCGTCGCCCACGTGCCGGGCCAGCTCAGAGCCGGCCGTCACGATGACGGTGCCCAGCACGGCCCCGGTGACACTCGACATGCCCCCAGTACCAGCATGGCCAGAGTGAGAAAGCTCAGCTCCAGGTAGAAACCATCGGGGTTGATGGCCCCCAGGAAGTGGGCGAAAAGCACCCCACCGGCCGCCGTGACCCCCGCGCTCAGCACCCACACCAGGTAGCGGGACCGGATTACCTGCACGCCGCTGGAGGCGGCCGCCAGCTCGTCCTCCCGGGTGGCCTGCACGCGCAGTCCCAAGGCGGAGCCTCGGAAGAGGCGCGCGATCATGATCACCACGAACACGGCTGCCAGCATCCAACCTTTGGTGGTGACCACCGGGATGCCGTAGAAGGCCTCGGCCCCTCCAGTAAGGCCGGTCCAGTTGGTCAGAATGGCGTAGGTCACGATGAGCATGGCCAGCGTGACGATGGAGGCGCCCAGCCCCGACAGCCGGGTGATGGCCAACCCCAGCAGCGCCGCCAGCGCCGTAGCTCCGAGCACCGCTACGATCATGGAGGGACCACCCCCAGATGTACTTCGGCCAAGCCGAAGGGGGCGTGCGGGATGGTCGCCCCTTTGACCAGGGTGGGCGTGCTGAGAAGGGCGGCTGCGTAAGCTCCCACGGCGGCGAAGGCAGCATGCCCGAAGGAGACCACCCCCGAATTGCCGATGAAGATCTGCATGCCGAGCACCAGTACCATGTTGATCAGCATGGCGGTCATGAGGTGATCCCGCGAGCCGCCTCCCGTCGAGGAGTACCCGAGCACGATTGCCGCCAGCACGGCGAAAAGGGCAACCGCGCTCAGGAAGGGGCGCCGATGGCGGCGCGCGAGAGCGCTGCGAGTCCGGTGCGCCGCTGCCCGGCTCACACTCGCACCGCCGTCCGCGCCCCGAAAAGGCCTTCGGGCTTGAACAGCAGCAGAATCCCCACAAAGAGAAAGAGAAAGCCGGTGGTGAAGCCTGCCACCTGGGAGGGTAGCCAGGCGCGCAGAGCCACCTCGACGAAGCCGAGTAGGAAGCCGCCCAGAACCGCGCCCCAGAGGTTGCCGATACCGCCGATGACGTTGGCTACGAAAGCGCTCAGAACGGGCATGAGGCCCATGTGGGGGCTCACCGTGCCTCGGCGGGAGAGGATGAGAACCGCCGCCACCCCGGCCAGCCCGCCGGAGAGGGCGAAGGCCGAGGCGATAACCCGATTGGCCTTGATGCCCATGAGGCGCACGGCGTCAAAGTCCTCGGCGGCAGCGCGCATAGCCGTTCCGATCACTGAGCGTCGCAGAAGCACCACCAGCCCCACCAGCGCCGCCGCCGTTACCCCTATGGTAAGCAGATGCTCGGACTGCACCCGCAGCCCTCCGAGCAAGAAGCTCGAGCGCAGCCATTCCGGTTGGGGCACGGCCTGCGGCCGGGGAGACACCAGGATCTGCAGGAAGCTCTGGATGAAGATGCTGAGGCCGAAAGAGGTCAGAAGCATGGTAGTGGGGCTGGCATGCCGGACCGGTCGGAAGGCCAACCTCTCCATGACCAAGGCAGCCACGACGCCCGCGATCACGCCGGCGGGCGCGAAGACGAACCAGGGCAGTCCGGCCGAGTACAGACCGAGCATGACATAGGCGGGGATAGTGATGAGTTCGCCGTGGGCGAAGTTCACCAGGTGCAGGATGCTGAAGACGATGGCCAGGCCCAGGGCCAGAAGCGCGTAGGTGGCACCCAGACTGACTCCGTTCAGGATCTGCTGGAAGACATCGGTCACGGAGCCGCCCTTCGGTCGCCGGCACCGCGCTCAGCGGTGGCACCGCCGGCGGCCTGGCCGCCGCCGGTGCCCACGTAGGCCCGCATGAGCTCCTCTTCGTCGCGCAGGACTTCGGCCGGAGCCTCCACCTGGATGCGCCCGTTGCTCAGAACGTAGGCCCGGTCGGCGATCTCCAGGGCCTGGTAGGCGTTCTGCTCCACCAGCAAGATGGTGAACCCGCGCGCGCGCATGCCGGCAATGAGCTCGAAGAGGGATTCCACCAGCCGGGGCGCCAGACCCAGGGAAGGCTCGTCGAGCAGCAGCAGGCGGGGCGCCCCCATGAGAGCCCGGGCGATGGCCAGCTGCTGCGCCTCGCCTCCGGAGAGGAAACCGGCCAGCTGCCCCATGCGCTCGGCCAGAATGGGGAAGAGCTCGAGCAGGCCGCCAAGATCGGCGTCCCAGGGGCCGCCGCGCCGCGCGGCGGCCCCCAGACGCAGGTTCTCGCGCACGGTCAGGTTCTTGAAGATGCGCCGGTGCTCAGGCACCAGGCTGACCCCGAGCCGCACCACGCGCTCGGGGTCCTGGCGGGTGATGTCGCGACCCTGCAGGAGGACCCGGCCGGAGACCGGCTTGATGAGACCCATGATGGCCGCCAGCATCGTGGTCTTGCCTGCGCCGTTCGGCCCGAGCACCGCGACGATCTCGCCCGCCCCCACCCGCAGAGAGGCCGAGCGGAGCGCCTCGATGGGCCCGTAGCGCGCAGTCAGGTCCTCGACGACCAGCATGGGAGCCTCCGGTTTCTCGCCAGGGTCCGGGTCGCCGGCCTTGGCGCGTACCCAGTGCACCCCCGGCGGCGATGCGTCATTTCTCTGCAGCCTGTTACGGCGTAGGGATGAAGCTGGGGACGAACTGCTTCTTCAGCATGAACTTTCCTCCTTCCACCGCGGCGATGGTGACCGTCTTGAGGGGAACCCCGCCCGTGTCTTTGTAGGTGATAGTTCCCGTCATGAGCTCCAGGTTCTCGAGGCCGGCCATGGCGGTGGCGATGGCCTTGGGATCCAGGGAGTTGGCCGCCTCCACGGCCGCCTTGATGATGTAGATGGTGTCGCCGCCCAGAGCCGAGAAGGCGGGTGCTTCCAGCGGACCGCTCTGCGCGGCCAAGCCATCGGTGAATTCCTTGAAAGCGCTGCCTTCGCTCGGGAAGCCGTGTGTGCTGAAAGCCGTGCCTTCGGCGTCGGTGCCGGCGGCGTCGACGAAGGCCTGGCTGTCGAGGCCGTCGGCGCCAATCAGAGGCGTATCCACACCGGCGCCCCGCAATTGCCGCAGAAACACCCCGATATCAGGCGGGAACATGGTGGTGTAGACGACGTCCGGCTGGGGATCGAGGGCCGCGATCTTGGTGACTTGGGGGCCGAAGTCCTGCTGGCCCAGGCTGAAGCTCTCGCTGCCCAGGCTCGTGCCTCCACCCTGCTCGAAGGTCTCCACGAACCACTCCGGAGTCTTCGCTGTATACGACAGGTCGGGCGAGACCATGGTGAAGCAGGTCGTGTAGCCCTGCTCCAAAGCGTACTCGGCGGCGGCGGCCGCCTGCACGTTGTCGCCAAAGGCGGCCAGGAAGGCCTGCGCCCCACCCACCACCGGGTACTCCGGTTGGGTGGCGGTGGCGGAAATGACGGCCACGTCCGCCTTGCCGGCGGTCTGGATGACGCCGACAGCCTGCCCGGGGAAGGGTGGGCCGATGATGACCACGGCCCCCTGGTCCAGCAGCTGCTGGGCCACGGTGGCGCCCAAAGCCGGGTCGCCCTTGGTGTCCTTGGCGATCAGGGTTATCGGATGGCCGGCGATACCCCCGGCCTGGTTCAGGAGCTCCACGGCGTACTCGGCGCCGGCCCGAGCGGGCACATCGCCTACCGCGCCCTCACCACTGAAGTCGCCCGCGTAGCCGATGACCAGGGGCTCGCCCCCGGCGCTTGTGTCGGTGGCGGACGAGGTGGTCTCCCCTCCCGTCACCTCGGTGGTCGTGCCGGAGTCACCCCCGCACGCCGAGAGTGTGAGCGCCATCGCCAACACCAGAATGAGCGCTCCCAAGTACCTGCTTTTCACGATCGTCCCCCTCCCTTGCGGAATCGGTTTAGAGGAGCGCCCTCGGCGCCCTCTGTCCCGCCCGGCCTCGACCGAGCGGCCTGCCTTCAGATCAGCTCGAAGTAGCGCTCCATCTCCCAGTCGGTGACGGCCTGCATGAACAGCGCCCATTCGAAGCGGGCGGAAGCCCCGTAGTGCGCGACCACGTCTCTGCCCAGCACGCGTTCGATGAAGCTGCTCCCCCTCGAATACCTCGGCCGCTCGCCGCAGGTCGGACGGCAGGATGTCCCCGTTATCCTGCTCGTAGGCGTTGCCCCTCACCGGTTCCCCGGGGTCGATCGCTTCTCTGATGCCGTCGAGAGCCGAAGCCAGGAGCGCCGCGAAGCCCAGATGAGGGTTCACGTCGGCACCCGACACCCGGTACTCGATGCGGATCGACTGCGGGCTCTGCCCCAGGATGCGGCAGGAGGCGGTGCGGTTGTCGTAGCTCCAGCTCGATCCCCGGCCGGCGAACTCGTCGCTGTTGGTGCGCCGGTAGGCGTTGATGGTGGGCGCGTACCAGACCATGAACTCTGGAGCGTGGGCACGGATGCCCCCCACGGCGTGGCGCATGACGGGGCTCATGTGGTCGCCGGCGGTCGCGGAGTAGAAGGGATAGCCCCCGTCGGCGGCCCGCAGCGACAAGTGCAAGTGGCAGGACGAACCCACGTCGCCGGAGTGGGGCTTGGGCATGAAGGTCACCGACATTCCGGCGGCGGTGGCCATGTCCTTCAAGGCGAGCTTGAAGAGGACGTGGGTGTCGGCCATGCGCAAGGCCTCGGAGTAGAGCAGGTTGATCTCCCACTGCCCGTGGCCCCATTCCCCCTGGCTGAGCTCCACCCGCATGCCCGCCTGGTCGAGCATACGCCGCACGTGCCGGAAGAAGGGCTCGTAGGCGTTGGTCTGCTGGATGGAGTAGTCCGCCCGGGAGAGCGTGGTGGGGGTCAGCCCCCGGTAGCCCGCCCGGCGGGCGTCGTCGTAGTGGTCGCGGTACAGATAGAACTCGAGCTCGCTGCCGATGTAGGGCTCGTAGTCCAACGCCCGGGCCGCCTCGATCTGGCGGCGCAAGATGGTCCGCGGCGCCAAGGGCAGCAGCTCTCCGGTAGACTCCTCGACGATGTCGGCCACGCAGATGGCCGTCTTCTCCAGCCAGGGCGCCGGGTAGAGAGCGTCCAGATCGGGCACCAGGCGGAAATCGTGCCAACCGGTGTGGAAGCCGGTGTAGTCCACCTGCAAACCCATCCCCTGAAGGATATCCCAGCCCAGGGTGCAGGAGCTGACGTGAATGCCCTCCTCCAGCTTGTCGCGAAACACCGGGGGGGTCATGCGCTTGCCGAAGAGCCGCCCCTGCATGTCGATAGTCGTCACGATGACGGTCTCGTATTCCTGGGAGAGCAGACCATCCAGGGTCAACTGGTCGCTCATCGCACCAGCCACCCCCCGTCGACCGGCAGCTGCACGCCGGTGATGTACGAGGCGTCGTCGGAGAGCAGGAAGGAGACGGCGGCGGCGATATCCTCGGGCTCGCCGATGCGCGGGATGAGCACTCGGTTGAGGAGGAATTCCATGGCTTCGGGGATCTGGGTCACGTCGGCTCCTGCGAATCGGGTATGGATGGCTCCGGGCGCCACAGCGTTCACCCGGATGCCGTCGGGAGCCAGCTCGGCGGCCAGAGCCTTGGTGAGCATCTTGACGCCCCCCTTGGAGGCGTTGTAATGGACCTGGCAGTGCCCCGTGGAGCTCACCACCACGTCGGCCTCCACAGTGGAGATACAGACCACGGCCCCCCCGCCCGCGCGGGCAAGGTGCGGAGCGGCCGCCTGGCTCACCACGAAGTAGCCCTTGAGGTTGACGTCGACGACGTAGTCCCACTCCTCCTCGGTGAGATCGGCGAAGCCGGTCATGGTGACCACGCCCGCGTTGTTCACCAGATAATCCAGGCGCCCCAGCTCACCGACGGCCAGCTCGAGAGCCCCGCTCACCTCGTCCTTGCGTCGCACGTCGGCGGTCAGCGCCAGGGCCTGACCGCCGGCGGCGGCGATCAGCGCTACGGTTTCGGCTGCGCTCGTGGGATTCACGTCCAGGCAGGCCACCCGAGCCCCCTCCGACGCCAGCCGCGATGCGATCCCCCGGCCGATGCCTGAACCCGCCCCCGTGACCAGCGCCGTCCTGCCTTCGTGCCTCATCTGCATGTGACCTCGCTCTCCGTGACGACCAGCTTCCCGTTCTGTGTCGCTCGAGCCTCGTCGATCAGCCAGCGGAAGATCGGGTCGTGCTCCCGGAAGAACTCCGGGTGCCACTGAACGGCCAGGACCCGCTGCTCCTCGACCTGGAGGGCCTCCACGACCCCGTCGTCCGCCCGACCTGAGAAGATCACCGCTCGACCGGGCTCGCCTACCGCCTGGTGATGAAAGCTGTTGACCATCAGCTCCTCGCCGTAGATCTGCCGCAGCCTCGTGCCCTCCTCGAAGTGCACCCGGTGCACCCGCTCGTGGGGCGGGTAGAGCAGGAAGGCGTGCGATTCGCCGGACCCGTTGGGCAGGTCTTCGATCAGCGTGCCTCCCAGAGCCACGTTGATGAGCTCCATGCCCCGGCAGATCCCGAGTACGGGCACGTCCGCCTGCAGGGCCTCCAGCATCAGCTCGATCTCGAAGCGGTCGCTGCCCGGATCGATGGGAGTAGAGTTCGGGCCGGGCTTCCCCCCGTAAAGGCGGGGGTCGACGTCCAGGCCGCCGGCGAAAATGAGCCCATCGAGCCGCCGCACCAAAGCGGCCGGGTCGGCTTCGCGCGAGAGGTGCACCGGCAGGCCGCCGTCGCGGGCCACGACTCGGGCGTAGTTCACCAGCTGGGCGCTCATCCAGGTGTCGAGTACCGTCAGCGGGACGCCCGCGATCTGGGCGGTGGACAGGCGGCGTTCGGTGATGCCGATCAGGGGGGATGTCATCGTGCCTCGATCCTCAAGACGATTTCGTACAACTCTCCGCGTGCAGTCTCGATATGGTCGGCCATGCGCCTGGCAGCTTCCTCGGCGTCCTGGTCGCGAATGGCCGTGAAGACCGCAACGTGGCCTTTGTGCGCCACCTCGACCTGCTCCTTGTAGTACAGCTTGTCGGTGGGAAAGAAGAACTCCCCCCGGGCGGTGCGGATGGCCCGCTCCAGGCGGGGACTGCGTGAAGCCCGGCCGATGGCGTTGTGGAAGCGTGAATCCGCCTGCCGGAAGAGGGCCCGAGAGCCAGCGGTCAGCAGCGAGGAGAGGGCGGCCTCCATCACATCCAGGTCATCCTGATCCCGGCGTTGGGCCGCCAGGTAGGCGGCGTGGGCCTCGACGGCTTGGCGGTAGTCCAGGATGTCGTCGAACTCGGCCATGTGCGAGCGGATGTACTCGAACCACTGCTCGAGGGGTATCTGCAGCTCGCTGACGAAAGTACCGCCGGCCGCTCCCCTCCGGACGCACACGTACCCCTCCTCCTGCAGAACCTTGAGTGCCTGTCGCAGGGTAGGCCGGGCCACCCCCAGCTCGACGGCGAACTCCCGTTCCGCCGGCAGACGATCGCCCGGCGCCAGCTCGCCCCCTGGATGCGGCTGCGCAGCAGATCGGCAAGCTCGAGGGCGCGGGTGCGGGACAGAAGTTCTTGCTCTGTACGGATGGCTTGACTCCCCGGCAGTTAAAGGTAAGGAAAAGTTACCATTGGACGGGGGCCGATGTCAACTGTCCTTCGCATCCGTCGGGTTCTGGCTCAGATGACCGCTTGTGACTGGGGGAATAGGCGGACCGCGTAGGTCTCGAGCCCCAGCTCGGCGATGAGGGTCCGCGGCGGACGGCCTTCACCGTCCCAACCACGGAGGGCGTAGTACTCCCGCTTCATCCGGGAGAAGACCTCGGGGCGCAGGCAAGCCCCGCTGTCCTCCAGGGGGCGATCCAGACCCGGCGGCAGGGCGTCGGCGTCGGCGGTCCAGCCTTCGCGCAGATTGATCAAGCGGATGAGGTTCCAGATCCGCCTGCCCATGCGGTCGTACTCCTCTCGCGTGAGATCCAGTCCGAGGGCCGCCAGCATGGCCAGGGCGTCGTCGGGTCCGTAGCCCAGGAAGTCACAGAAGATCATGGACCACTTGGGCGACTTGCCGTCCTGGTCGGCCACCACCAGGGCCGCCTTGCCCTCAGCGTCGAAGGGGTGGCCCTCGGGGTCGAGAGCTTCTCGGGAGATGGGCCAGGACCGGTTGTGGCAGGCACCCCGGTCGGAGGTGGCGAAAGCCAGGCCCATCCCCACCGAGCCCCGCGGGTCGTAGGCCGGAAACTCCAGGTTCTTGACCTGGAACACAGACACCAGGGCCGGATCTACCCCCCAGGCCTCGGCCGCCGAGCGGATGCCGTCGGCGAGGGCGGCCCCCAGCCCGCGCCGGTAGGCGATATCAAGCACCAGTCCGGCCTGGCCTTGGGCGTCGCCGAAGCGCAAGGGACTGTCGATCAAGCCTCGCTCGGAGCAGTCCATGGCGAAGGCCACCGCAGCTCCGGTCGAGATGGTGTCGAGCCCCAGGCTGTCGCACAGGTCGGAGAAGCGCACGATGCTCGAGAAGTCGGCGTTTGCGGTGTTGGAAGCGCCCATGCCGATGGTCTCGTACTCGAGCTTCTTGGTCTCGGCCCCGGGAAAGGCTCCCTCCGGAGCGCGCACGTGGACGCCGCAGCGCACCGGGCAGTTGAAGCATCCCTCATGGGCGACGACGGTGGCGGCCACCGGCTCGTGGTTCACGCCGGCCACCCCGTCAAAGGAGCCCGCGCGAAAGTTGCGGGTGGGGAGCACGTGCACGGCGTTCATCATGTCGACCCCGACCGTTGTGCCCACTTCAGCCAGAGGCGAGGCCGCCGGCCCCGCTTTGACCTGAGCGGAGATGGTGCGTCGAAGCCGGCGGGCGGCCTCGGGCAGCTCCGGCCGGCCGCTCCCCCTCAGCACGATGGCCTTCAGGTTCTTGGCTCCCATGACCGCTCCGGCACCGCCCCGGCCGTTGTAACCGGAGCGGCCCTTCCTATCGCGACCGGCGTTGTTGCCGATCGCGGCGAACGCCACCCGGTTCTCGCCCGCCGGTCCGATGGCCAGGACCCGATGCTCGGAGAACGCCGGATGGTCATCCACCTCGTCGATACCCTTGCCGGCGAGAGGGGAGGCGTCCCGGAGAAAGGCCCCCTCGCCGGTCACCTCCAGGTAGGTCAGCTCTTCGGCCTTACCCGTCACGATGATACCCAGCAGGCCGAGCTTACGCAGCTCCCAAGCCCAGAAGCCCCCGGCGTAGGTGTCGTTGAAGCCGCCCGTGGCCGGGCTCTTGGTGACCACCACATGCCGGCAGGTGCCGGGAAAGAGGCCGCACGCCGGTCCGGTCATGAAGATGATGACGTTCTCCGGGCCCAGGGGGTCAGCCTGGGCCGGAAGCTCGCTGGCCAGATAGTGCGCGGCCAGCCCCTTCCCCCCGACGAACGAGCGTATGAGCTCCTTCGGGATGGCTTCACGCCCCAGGGTCCCGGTCCCCAGATCAACCCGCAGTATGGAATAGGACGGCATGCCACCTCCTGGCCCAGAGAACGACACACGCGCCGGCAAGGTCCCCGGCTCCGGCGCAATGGTAAGCGCAAGTTACCATTGCGGGGTACGTGTGTCAACCGCCCCGATCGCCGTAGAGATGGGCTAGTGCCTCCCGGCTCATCCAGACCTCGACCCGGGCCATGTCGCGAAACGTGCGGGTGCGCAGGCCGACCGGTCCGAAGGTCCACATGAGCCACCAGGAGTAGAGCGTCTGCCAGAAGGCACCCCGCCAGAAGCGCAGTCCGGGCGTCATCCGGGGACGCACCTCGAAGCCCAGGCGCTCGAGCAGATCGGTGGCCCCGCGCAGCTTCGAGGCCGGGATGAAGCCGATCTCGCCGTGCAGCGCCGCTATCCGCCCCCCGGGATCGATCCCCTGCAGGTGCTTCTCCAGCATCCGCAGCGAGAAGCGCACCCGGCGGACCAGGGCCGTGGCCAGGGCCAGACCGCGGCGCTCGGCCCAGAGGACCGCCAGGCGCTCGTTCCATAGGTGGAGCGCGAGAATGGGAGTCCCCGCCGGAATGCGGCGGCCGTCCGCGAGGGTCACCCCGGTCCGAGCTGGAGCGGGAGACACCTTCAGAACGCTCTCCTCTTCGGCGCAGAAGGCGAAGACGCCCAGCCTCCGGCTGAGCCCCGCGTCGATGAGCCGCACCCCCCACCGGCCGGCGGCTCCAAGACCGTGTGCCAGGGCGCCTTTGACCGCCCGCGGGGTCACTTCCCCACGGCCAGGAGGAGGATGCCGCCGAAGACCAGCAAGGTGCCCAGCCACTGTGCGGAAGACAGCTGGGAGTGGCCCATCGGGGCCTCGCCGCTCTACTCGCGGGGTCCTCGGTCGCAAATGAGCTCCCCTCCGCTGGCCACACATTCGAGGGGGTTCTCGTGCATGATGACCACCATGGCCGACTCGGGGAGCCCATAGGCCTCCACCGCAGCGTCGGTCAGAGCTCGGGCGAAAGCGCGGCGCTTATCCATGTCCTGCATCTCGGGGCCTTCGACGGTGATGACGGGCATGATCGTTCTCCTTCCGGTCGCGATGGACTTACAACCCTCCGCGGCGCTCAGCCGGGCCGCCCGCCCGCGACAGATTGCGGGCGGTGTTGATCAGCGAGACATGCGAGAAGGCCTGCGGGTAGTTACCCACCAGGCGTCGTTCACGCACGTCGTACTCCTCGGAGAGCAGGCCCACGTCGTTACGGATGTCGAGCAGGCGCTCGAAGTGCTCGAGGGCCTCCCGGCGCCGACCCATGAGGGCCAGGTTGTCGGCCAGCCAGAAGGTGCAGGCCAGAAAGGCCCCCTCCCCTTCGGGCAGGCCGTCCACGCATTCGCTCCCGGAAAGGTATCGGTGCACGAAGCCCTCGACACAGAGCTCTCGATCGATAGCCTCCACCGTACTCCGCACGCGTGGGTCGGTCGCCGGCAGGAAGCCGACCAGAGGCATCATGAGCAGGGAGGCGTCGAGGCTCTTCGAGCCATAGTACTGAGTGAAGGCGCCCCGATCGGGGTCGTAGCCTTCCCGGCAGACCTGCCGGTGGATGTCAGCCCGCAGCCGCTTCCAGCGATCGAGCGGACCCTCCAGGCCACCCCGCTCCACGGCCTTGACGGCCCGGTCGGCCGCCACCCAGGCCATCACCTTGGAGTGGGTGAAGTGGCGGCGAGGGCCCCGCACCTCCCAGATGCCCTCGTCGGGTTCGCACCAACTGCCTTCCAGGTACTCCATCAGCTCGCGCTGCATGGCCCAGGCGGTGGCGTCCGGCTCCAGACCACCCTCGCGGGCCTGGTGCATGGCATCCATGATCTCGCCGTACACGTCGTGCTGGCTTTGACCTGCGGCCGCGTTGCCGATGCGCACCGGGCGGGAGCCCTCGTAGCCCGAAAGCCAGGGCAGTTCCAGCTCGGGCAGCCGGCGCTCACCGGCGGGCCCGTAGAGAATGCGCATGTCGCGCCCTGCTCCGGCTATGGCCCGCAGGAGCCAGTCCCTCCAGGCCCGGGCCTCGTCCAGGTAGCCGGCCAGCAGCAGCGCCCACAGGGTGAAGGTAGCATCGCGCAGCCAGCAGTAGCGGTAGTCCCAGTTGCGCACCCCACCCAGCTGCTCGGGCAGCGAGCTGGTCACGGAAGCCACGATCCCGCCCGTGGGACGGTAGGTGAGCGCTTTCAGAGTGATCAGCGAGCGCCGCACGTGGTCGCGCCACCCCCCTGAGTAGGTGCACCCGTCCGCCCACTCCCGCCACCAGGACTCGGTGTCGTCCAGGGCCGGAAGCGGGTCGACCGGTTCCGGCGGCTCGAGGTGTGACGGGTACCAAGTGAGCACGAAGGGCAGCCTGTCGCCCTCGGCCACCGCGAATTCGGCCACGTGGGTGAAGGCCTCGGCCTCGACCTCCACCCTGGGGTCGAACCGCACCGCGTCGGGACCGCCGACCGCCAACAAGGCACGGCCGGCGCGCCGTACCCAAGGGACGATGGAGCCGTAATCGAAGCGGAGCGCGATCCGCATGCGCATGGGCACGCGCCCCCGGACACCCTCGACCACGCGCACCAAGTCGGGGCGCTCCTCCCGGGGAGGCATGAAGTCGATCACCCGGACCACCCCGTCCTCGGTTTCGAACTCCGTCTCGAGGACCAAGGTGGGCCCTCGATAACGTCGAGTCACCCGCTTCAAACCGCCGGCCGGCGCGATGATCCAGCAACCGTTGTCTTCATTGCCCAGCAGGGCGGCGAAGCAGGCTCCCGAGTCGAACCGAGGCAGGCAGAGCCAGTCGATGGAGCCGTTGCGCCCAACCAAGGCGCCGGTGTGCAGATCGCCGACAAGCGCGTAGTCCTCGATCCGGAGTGCCATGGCCTCGTGTGGGTGGAGGGCGGATCTCAGGACTGGTACCCGGAGGGGCGTCGCTCTATGCGAAACGAGCTATGGAGCGGCGGCCACTCGTCCCCGGCCCATCAGCATACGGAACAAGGGCACGCTGACCAGGGTCAGCAGCGACAGCACGAAGAAAGGCGCCCGCAACCCTCCGACGGCCCCCCAGCCCCGGGTCAGCTCCACCAGCGCCCCTCCCAGCGCGGGGCCCACCAGATATCCGATCGAGAAGGAGAAGTTCCAAGCGGCGTAGCCCAGCCCGTGCTCGCCCGCCCGGCTGCCGGCTGCGATGATCATCATCGAGCCGCTCACCAGGATGCCGGTGGCCACGCCCAGGAACACGAACACCGGAACCCAAGTGGCGTAGGTGTCGCCGAGGACCATCGCCGAGAGCGTCGCGGCCACCACCACGAACGCAGCGACGCTGGGCCGCGAGTGACCCACTCGATCGAGCCAATGAGTCACCAGCGGCTGAGTGAGGGACATGGCCAGCGCCAGCGCGAAGAAGAGGACGCCGATGCCGCTCTTGGGATAGCCGCGAGCGTCCATGAAGAGAGGGAAGAGCACCTCCGACATCCCCACCCCGGCATACAGCACCATGACGGCCAGGCAGGCAGCCAAGACCCGCGGATTGCGGAGCACGGCCAGGTACTCGAGGCCGCGGGCCGTCCCCGGCGCACGTTCGTGTCGCAGGAGCCAGAAGGCCAGCAGGGCGGCGATGGCGGCCATGACGATGTAGATGACAAAGGGCAGGCGCAGCTCACCGATGCTCCCGATCAACGGGCCGGCGATCAGGCCGAGGCCCATGGCAATGGTGATGGAGCCGAACCAGACACCCCGGCGCGGCATGTTTTGGGCAATGCGCGCCGCCAAGGGCTGTCCCGAGACCCAGGCGGCCGCCGAGCCCACACCGTGCAGCGCCTGGGCCGCCGCGAACGTCCACAGCGAGGTGGCGGTTGCGAACAGGACCCCGGCCAGCACGATGCTGACCATGCCGGCGCCGACCACCAGACCGCTGCGCCCGGTGCGGTCCACCAGCACACCCAAGGGCAGAGCGGTCAGCAGGAAGCCGACAGCGAAGGCGGAGAAGGCATAACCCATGGCCCCTTCCGAGGCGCCGAAGATCTGCGCGAATTGAGGGATGGCCGGGATCACGATGCCCGATCCCACCACGTCGACAAAGATGGCCAGGTCGCAGATCAGCAGGGCTGTGAGAGCTCGTTTCAAGACGAAGCCCCGGCCGCCGCGGCCGCACTGGGTGGCCCGATGCGGTGTCCTGGGTCTCTCGGCGGGCGGCGCGACATTGCGACATGGTACCCCATGCACGGCGACGGATTCGGCAAACCGAGGGCTTCGGCACGAGGGGTCTCGTTCAGGCGGGCGCCCCCGAGCGCAGCCGTTACCGCATGGTGGCACGACCGAGCGGCACGACTCTCACGCCCGGGTCCGCACTGAGAAGGAGGTCGACCGTGGCCGGGTGACAGGTGAAGAAGAGCACCTGCTGCTCCGCGGCGAAGGCCGTGAGTAGGTCTGCGGTGGCCTGGGCGCGCGCGGGATCGAAGTTGACCAGGACGTCGTCCATGATCACGGGAACCGAAGTGGTCCGCCGGGCGAACTCCCGGGCCAGGCCGAGCCGCAGGCTCAGATAGAGCTGTTCCAGCGTTCCCCGACTGAGCTGCTCCGGGAGCTTGACCCCTCCACAGTCATCCAGGACCACAAAACCCTCGGAGTCCTCGCGCTCCAGGATCCGCTGATAGGCGCCCCCAGTGACGCGGCAGAACCCCGCGGACGCTTCGGCCAGCACCGGCGGCTGTCGGGTGCGGGAGTACTCCGCCAGCGTCTCTTCGATCAGCGAGCGAGCGGCGGACACCACTCGCCAGCGGCTGAGCGCCTGCTCCAACTCCGCCCGGACGGCGCCCAGCTCCATCTCACGAGCAGCCACGTCGGAGGACTCCTCCAGCGCCTGCCGGTTCCGCTCCGCGTCCCGGTGCTGTCTGATGGCCGCTTCCCGGTCGCTCGTCGCGTGCTCGAGCTCGCGGCGCGCGCCCTCGGCCTCACGTGACCAGTGCTCCATCCGGCCCGTGGCCAGCTCGGCGCGCAGCTCCTCGGCTTCGGGACCGCGTCCCACCCGGGAGTCGAGGTCGCGGCGCAGCTCCGCGGCTCGGGACTCCAACTCTCGGCGCAGCCGGAACACGCTCAGCTTCTCCCTGAAGTCCGCTTCATCTGCAACCCCGGCCTCGGCGAGCAACGCCGCGCGTTCCCGCTCTACCCGGTCCGCCCCCTCGCGCGCCGCCCGCAATTTGGCCTCCAGTGCGCGCAGCTCCTCCTCCAACCTCCCCAGGCGGTCACGGGTGGCTTGATCTTCCACGCAGAGCCGGGCGAGCTCTCTGATCCTTCGCGGGAGGACATCGCCGCTGCCCTCGACCAGCCCAGACTCGAGGCCTAACTCGACCAGGAGGTCGTGCGCCTGGTCCTCCCACAGCTCCAACTCCTCCTGGAGGCGTCGCAGCCTGCCAGCCGTTTCCTCTTGCGCACGCAGCGCCTGCTGCGCCTCCCGTATCGCCCGCAGGAACTCGGTGACCCCGTCGGGCCCCAGGGTGCGGTCAAAGCCCGCCCTGGTCTTCCATCGCATCCACTCCTCGTGCAGCTCTCCCTCGGCTTCGGAGGCTTCACGCAGGTTGGAGGTCTCATGCTCGCGCTGAGCGGCCGCCTGCCGAAAAGCCTCCTCGGCGTCGGCAAGGCGCGCCTCCAACTCTTCACGCGCCAGCAGCCGCTCGCGCGCGTCCGTAAGAGGGACCTCCCGGTCCTCGATGTCGCTGAAGGTGGGGCGCGGGCCGAGACCCAGAAAGGCCGCATCCTTTTCCACCCGCGCACGGAGGACCTCTGCCTGCTCCGCCGCCGCGGCCAGCGCCCGGGCCGCGGACTCCGCGGCCTCGCGCAGCCCGCGTTCCTCCCCGTGGACGACAGCCCCCAGAGACCTCCGCGATCGGGCGGTGAGATAGGCGGCCGCGGCCAGCGCCGCAGCCGCCGCGCCTACCCCCACCGCCCAGCCGGGACCCGCCACCCAGCCCAAAGCCGCCGCGGCCACGAGCCCGGCGGCGGCAAGCGCCCCCAACAGGGTGCCCAGGCCGCCGCCCACACCCGCACCGGCCATCGCCACCGCCATCCGCAGCGCCTGCTCGCGGTCCTGGGCAAGGGCGCGCAAGTTGTCGATCTTGGTCTCGAGCTGACGAAGCTCCTGTACGTCGGCCCGCAAGCGCCTCAGCGCCGCCTCCTGCGAACGGATCTCCTCCCCCGGAGTAGGCTCCAACCCCTCCAACCGGGACCGGAGACGATCCCGCTCGACCTCGGCCTGGCGGGCGCGCTCCGCGGCCGGCTCGTAGGCCCGCTCACGCTCCCGCACGGCCAGCAACGCCCCCTCCAGCTTGGAGGCCCACATCCGCAGCTCTTCGTGCCTGGGCAAGGACGTGTCGAATCCCCTGACGCGCTCCTGGTCCCAGGCAGGCCCGAGAACGGCCAGGGAACGACTCAACGCCTCCTTGGCCGTACCAAACGCCCCGCGGGCTTCCGGCAGCGACGCCACCCGGTCTTCGTATAAGCTGAGCCGAGCGACCAGCCCCTCCAGCCGAGCGGATATCCCCGGCAGATCCTCGCGCAAGGATGTCTGCGCGCCTTTGATCTCGACCGACTTGGTGTTGACCTCAGCTTCCAGCTCGGATATGCGACCCGTGGCCGCCGCAGCCTTGCTTAGGACCGTGGCCAGCCGCTCTTCGGGCTCGGCCGGAAAGCGGTCCACCGGCTCCAGGCGGTCAAGCCGGCCCAGAATCTCGCTCAGCTCCTGATGCAGGGGCCAGAGCTGCTCGAGCACCCGGTAGCGCCGTTCTTCGGCGCGCCGGGCGTCCTCGTGCTCGCTGAGGCTCCGCACCGTGGCGGCCGCGGCCAGCTCCGCCTCCACCAACGCTGGATAGGCGATCGCCGCGGTCCGGGCTTCAGCCACCTTTCGCTCGACCGTCTCGAGACGGGACAAGAGATCGTTGACCCGGCCGCCTTTGCGCGGTCTCACCAGCTCCGCGGCCTCCTTCTCCAACCGAGCGATGGCCTGGCGGGCCGAACGGCCCGCGCCGGCGATGCCGGCCGAGAAGATCCGATCACGCACCCCCTCGCCGGTTAGAGATTCGAGGTCCTGCAGTTCGGAGAGGCTGAAGGCGAACACCGAATTGAACAACCCGGCGTCGACCCCGCCCAGCAGCCTGCGGACGGCCTCGTCGCCTTCTTCCGCCCGATCCGGGAAAACTACCCGGGGCACGCGCGGACCCACCATGCGCTCCACCGAGATCTCTCCTTCGAGTCCTCGGATAAAGACGCGCCCTCCGTGCCGGCCGCCGTTCAGAGGCCTGTAGTGGTCGGATGCTCCCCGGGAAGGGTGACCCACGAGCACCCAGCGTAGGAAGGCCAGTAGGGTGCTCTTGCCGGCCTCGTTGGCTCCCACGAACACGGTTAGACGATCGCCCAGACCCCGCTGCTCGTAGTCGTGGAACACACCGAAGCCGTCGACGAACCAGCCGTCTATGTGCACGCGCCGGCCTCCTCCTCCAGAAGATCGAGAGCCAGAGCCCGCGCCTCCTCGACGACCGATGCCGCCTCTACCGCTTCCAGGGAGGCCGCGTGCACCGCCACCTTGCGGGGCGCGGAGCCCAGCACCCGCTCCGCGAGGAAGCAGGCCGCCTCTCCGTCCCTCTCCAGGTAGCCGTCGACTTGGCTGACCAGCGCGGCGGAGAAATCGTCGCGCGCACGAATCGCCTCCAGATCGATGGCAGGCCGGGTCTCGTCCCGTACCGACTCCCACCAGAGGAAGGGGTGCTCCCCCTCGTACTCGTCGCGCAGGTCACGCACCACGTCGTCAACGCTGCCCGCACAGCGAAGATCGGCGTGGACCGGCCCCCGGCCGCGCACAACCGTCCTCACCACCAGGGCGCGACCCTCCGCAGCGGCACGCAATCCCTCGGCCTCTCGCTGGAGCCGCCCGCGCAGACCGCCCAAGTCGGCAAGCCCGCTCACGTCGACTTCCAGGACGGCGAAGCGCACCTGGTCGACCGAAACAACGTCCACTCCGCGCACGGTGCCATCCTGCACGTGGACCACACAGGCGCCTTTGGGGCCGCGCTCGCTGGGCTTGAGGCTCCTTCCTTGCGTGCTGCCCGGGTAGACGACCCAAGGCCGGCCCTCATGCAGTACCTGCCCCCGGTGGATGTGCCCCAATGCCCAGTAGTCGAAGCCGGCGCTCAGGAGATGGTCGAGGGAGCAGGGGCTGTAGGGGGCGTGGGTCGCGTCGCCACCCACGTTGGCGTGCAGCAGCGCCACCTTCAATCCCGGCCCTTCGCTTGGCCGGAGACGGACCGCAAGGTTCTCGGACACCTCGCGGCGGCCATAGCTGATCCCTTGGACGCGCGCGAGGACCACGCCCTCGCGCTCCACGACCGACTCCTCCTGTACATCCGCTCCGAAGACGCGCACGCCCTCCGGCCACTCCCGCACTCCGGGCCACCCGCCGACCGGGTCGTGGTTTCCGTGCACCACGAAGACCCGGATACCGGCCTGGCTCAGCCGTCGCAACCCGGCCAAGAAGCGCAGCTGAGCCCGCACTCCCCGCTCGGCGCCGTCGTAGATGTCGCCGGCCAGGAGCAGGAAGGCCGCCTTGCGTTCGAGTGTGAGCCGCACGAGGTCGTCGAAAGCGGCCAAAGAAGCTTCGCGCAGAGCGTCGGCCACCTGGGGAGACGCCTCTCCGACTCCTTCATAAGGAGTGTCGAGGTGCAGATCGGCGGCGTGTATGAAGCAGAAGCTCACGAGGAGAATCGTAGCATCAAGAGCTCGTTTCACGATGGCGCTTCGCCGTCAGCACGCGACGGGCGAGTGCGAGGCGAGAAGCCCGTCTCGGAATGACGCCTCGCCGCCAGGGTGCGCTGGGCGCGGGCCTAGGAGGCTGTCGGAAAAAGAAACCTCGGCCGCCGGAGCGCACTGGGCGGCGCTACGCGTTGTCCTCAGTCGCGCCCGTAGCGCTGCTACGAGCGCTCCCTGCGTCCTAGCCTGGCGCATACCCAGCGCACTCCGGCGGCGAAGCGTCATTTCCCGACAGCCTGCTAGCGCCGGTCGCATGCAGGGCGACAGGCTTTCCGCTAGAATCGACGAAAAGGAAGAGGAGGTTCGGGTGATCAACTGGGAGCAGAAGTTCGAGGCCGAAGGCCTTTCGTTCGATGACGTCCTGCTGATTCCGGCCGAATCCAGGGTCCTACCCCGCGAGACCGACGTCAGCACCCGGCTCACCAAGTCGATCACACTGAACATCCCCCTGCTCTCCGCCGCCATGGACACGGTGTCGGAGACCTCTCTGGCCATCGCTCTGGCCCGGGAGGGCGGCCTCACCATCGTTCACAAGAACCAGCCCATCGAGCGCCAGGCCGACATGGTCCGCAAGGTGAAGCGCAGTGAGGCCGGCATGATCGTCGACCCCATTACCCTGCCTCCGACGGCCACCTACGGCGACGCCGAGGCCCTCATGGCCGAGTACAAGATCAGCGGCGTGCCCATCGTCCACCCCGACGGGACGCTGGCCGGCATCGTCACCAACCGGGACACGCGTTTCGAAACCGATTTCAGCCGTCCAATCAGAGACCTGATGACTTCCGAGAACCTGGTCACCGTGCCGGTGGGCACCACCCTCGATCAAGCCCTCGAGCAGTTCAAGATCCACAAGATCGAGAAGCTGCTGGTGGTCGACGACGACTTCAAGCTCCGGGGACTCATCACCATCAAGGACATCATGAAGAAGATCGAGTTCCCCAACGCCTGCAAGGACGAGCTGGGCCGCTTGCGGGTGGGCGCGGCCGTGGGCGTGGCCGCCGACACCGCCGACCGCATGACGGCCCTGGTCGAGGCGCAGGCCGACGTAGTCTGCGTCGACACGGCCCACGGCCACTCCCGGGGCGTGCTCGACACGATCGAGCAGATCCGTGAGAGCTACCCCCACGTCCAGCTCCTGGCCGGCAATGTGGGCACGGCCGCGGGAGCCCGCGCACTCATCGAGCGCGGGGTCGACGGCATCAAGGTGGGGATCGGCCCGGGCTCTATCTGCACCACGCGCGTGGTGACCGGCTGCGGGGTGCCGCAGATCACGGCGGTGGCCCAGTGTGCCCGGGTGGCCGAGGAGCACGACGTACCCCTGATCGCCGACGGGGGCATCCGGTACTCGGGAGATCTGGTCAAGGCCATCGCCGCCGGCGCCAACAGCGTGATGATCGGGTCGCTCTTCGCGGGCACCACCGAGAGCCCCGGTGAACGCATCCTCTGGGAAGGCCGGAGCTACAAGGTCTACCGGGCCATGGGTTCGGTGGGGGCCATGAGCGAGGGGAGCGGGGATCGTTACTTCCAGGAGGGGCAGAAGAAGCTGGTGCCCGAGGGCATCGAAGGCATGGTGCCCCACAAAGGTCCCTTGGGCGACCTGGTCTACCAGCTGGTCGGGGGTCTGCGGGCGGGCATGGGCTACACGGGCAGCGCCACCATCGACGACCTGCGCTGCAGAGCCCGCTTCATGAAGATCTCCACGGCCGGACTCATCGAGAGCCACCCGCATGACGTGCAGATCACCAAGGAAGCGCCCAACTACGAGAGACGCTAGCGCTTACGCCCGTCCGGCTCCACACCTACCCGGGCTCAGTGGCCATGGTAAAGCAACGTCTGGGTCAGGGCCCGCTCCACCTCGCCTATCACCTCCGGGGTCAACTCGCGCCCGTCCACCTGACCCAGCGGCCTTTCCAGCAGCTCGTGCAGTCCGGCCATCCCCTCCGGGCTGATGGCGAAGCAGTCGTGGGCTTCACCCGAGAAACAGTCGGCGCAGAGCACCCCGCCCAGCGACGGCCGGAAGGCGCAAAGCAGCTCGCCGCTGCCGCACTCGGTGCAGGCGTCCAGCTCCGGGAGATAGCCAAGAGCCAGCAGGAGCTTGAGACGAGTAGCCAGCACTGCCAAATGGGCCTCCCCCCGCTGCTCGGCCTGGCCAAGCCGCGCAATGCCCCGCACCAACAGGTTGAAGGCGGCTGGGTTCTCCTCTTCCTCGGGAAAGAGGCTCCGTACCGCCTCCAGGAGCCGACCACCGGCCTCCATGCGGAAGAGCTCGTCGCGTACCGCCTGGAAGGTGCGGATGGTCTCGACGCTCGTGACCGTATAGAGGCTGCCGCGCCCCGGATGGAGCATGACGTGCACCAGGCTGAAAGGCTCGAGCCGCCCGCCCATCCGCGAAGAGGTCCGACGCACCCCCTTGGCCACGGCCGAGAGACGGCCGAGCTCTCTGGTATAGAAGGTGATGATCCGGTCGGCCTCGCGCAAGCGCATCGACCCGATGACCAGAGCTTCGGTCTTCAGGGAGCGGATTCCGGTCATGAGCGCGCGGTCCTACTGCGCGGGAAAGGGAGTCCTACTCGGAGCGCTCGACCGAAAAGGTGCGCATGATCTCCACCGCGTTCGACGTGCCGATGCGCGCCGCGCCCGCATTGATCATCAGCTCGGCGTCGGCTGCGGTGCGAATGCCGCCGGCCGCCTTGACACCCACGTTCTCGGAGAGGAGGTCGCGGAACAGCTCCACGTCGCGCGCGGTCGCGCCCCCGGGCCCCTTGCCCGTCGATGTCTTGATGAAGTCCGCCCCGGAGTCCTCTACGATCTTCGCGACCAGTCTCTTCAGCTTGTCGTCGAGGTAGCAGGCCTCCACGATGACCTTGATCAGCACGAGCCCCCGCCCGGTATTGACACTCTTCATGCGCACGGCGCGCACCAGGCTGGAGAGCTCGTCGCGCACGTAGCGGAAATCCCCCGAGAGCATGGCCGGGATGTTCATCACCACGTCGAGCTCGTCGGCCCCGCTGGCCACCGCGTTCTCGGCCGCCAGGATCTTGGCGCGCTGGCCGTCGGCCCCGTAGGGGAAGGAGACCACCGTCCCGACCTTGACGTCGTGGCCCATCAGAAGCTTCTTGGCCTGCGGCACGAAGTACGGGAAGACGCACATGGAAGCGAAGTGGTATTCGACGGCGTCCTTCGCGAGCCGCTCCAGGTCGACCACCGTGCAGGTGGGGTCGAGCATCGTGCTGTCGATAGTCTTGGCAAGTTCCTCTACTCTCACGTCGTCTCCCTCTAGACGGACATCTCGTCCGCGTGGTAGCGCACGCCTCTATTCTACACCGGCGGTCAAGGCGCCGGCCGACTGAGGACGCCGCATCGGGCCGCCCAGTGCGGCCTGGGGGCCAAGGCTTCGTTCCGAGCCGAGCTCCAGAGCTCGAGTTCTAAAGCCCCAGGGTGTCGAGCATCCGGGTGTTCTCGCGCCAGTGCCTGCGCACCTTCACCACCAGCTCCAGGAACACACGGGTGCCCAGCAATCGCTCGATGTCCCGGCGGGCCTCGCTGCCGATGCGCTTGATACGCGCGCCGTCCTCCCCCAAGACGATGGGCTTCTGCGAGTCGCGCTCCACATAGATGGCCGCCCGGATGTCGACCAGCTCGCGCCCAATTCGGGGTTCGAACTCCAGCACCTCCACGGCGAGGGCGTGGGGCACCTCCTGCTCGGTCAGGGCTATGGCCTTCTCCCTGATGAACTCGGCCACCAGCCGGATCTCAGGCTGGTCGGTGACCACGCCCGCGGGAAAGTACTCGGGGCCTTCCGGCAGCAGCGCCAGGAGCTCGGCCACCAACCCATCGACCCCGGCGCCCTCCAGAGCGCTCACCAGGTGCGCGCCGTGGAAGTCCGCCAAGGAGCGGGCCGTTTCGAGCCGCGCCTGCGCCTGCTCGGGGGAGAGCAGGTCCACCTTGTTGACGGCCACCACCACCGGCGTCCTCGCCTCGCTCAGCGCCCGGGCGATGAAGCGGTCGCCGCCGCCCACGGTCTCGGCCCCGTTCAGCATGAAGAGCACCGAGTCGACCTCAGTCAGGGTCTCGTTGACCAGCCGCTGCATGCGACTGGTGAGTGCGTCACGCGGCTTCTGGAACCCGGGGATGTCGAGCAGCACGAGCTGCGTGCTCGGCCCGGTGAGGACCCCCGCGATACGGTGCCGCGTGGTTTGCGGCTTGCTGGATGTGATGCTGACCTTGCGCCCGAGGATTCGATTGACCAGAGTCGATTTGCCCACGTTGGGCCGGCCTACCAGGGCCACGAACCCCGAGCGGAACTCAGTCACGGCCCGCCCGCCGATCTCCCGGCGCTTCAGGCCCGGTCAATCCGGCCGCCGCGCCAGCAGAGTGCCTGCCGGCCGACGACGTCCGCCACTCCATGAGGTAGCGGTCCTCGCCCGGACCGTAGAAATCGGCTGCCAGCCGCAGGGTCTCGAAGCCGAAGCCCTCGTACAGCCCGATGGCCGCCCGGTTGGCCGGGCTGACGGACATGCGCAGACCCGCGCCGCCGGCCTGGCGCACCTGTTCGGCCACGTAGGAGAGAAGCCGCCGGCCGAAACCGCGGCCTTGCCAAGCCGGTCGTACGTAGAATCCGAAGACCCAGAACATGCCGGGCTCGTCGAACATGCGCAGGAGCTGACAGGAGCCGGCCGCCACGCCGTCCACCCGCAGCAGATAGATGGCCCCGACGTGGGCCACCACACCCAGGTCGAAGCTGCGCAGCCCGGTCTGGCCGAAGGCCTCCGCGTCGTAGCGACCCAGCTCGGCGAGCACGCTCGGATCCGGGTCGACGACCCGCTCGATGGTCGCGCCGGTCACGGAGTCTCCTCCCCGGCTGCCGCCCCGGACACAAGTCTCGCCCCATCGAGCGCGAAGGCCGAGGGCAGCAAGGTCGAGACCGGCTCCGAGA
Organism: Thermoleophilia bacterium; assembly: GCA_027493445.1. Lineage (GTDB taxonomy): Bacteria > Actinomycetota > Thermoleophilia > RBG-16-64-13 > RBG-16-64-13 > JAMDDA01. Next base: position 2,028,226 of record JAOSKU010000001.1, read on the forward strand.
CCCATTGGCCCTCCCGGCGCCATACGACCCGCACTCCGGGCCCGAACTCGGCAAGGAACTGCCGGCACATGCCGCAAGGAGCGACGGTGGAGGCCGCCTGGTCCCCCCCGGCCATGGCCACCGCCCGGATCTCGCTCTCACCGGCGGTCACGGCGGAGCCCACGGCGTTGCGCTCGGCGCACAGAGCGACCGGGTAGCTGGCATTCTCCACGTTCACCCCCAGGTACACCTGCCCGCTTCCGCCCAGCACCGCGGCCCCCACCTGGAATCCCGAGTAAGGGGCGTAGGCCCGGGCCGCCACGGCCCGGGCCGCCTCCACCAGCCGCCGCTCGCCAGCGGTGAGCCCGTATTCGCTCATACCACGCCTCTCCATCTTCGTTGCAGGGCGGCTGCGCCGCCGGAACCGACCCCACCCCGGCCGGCAGGGTTCAATACCACAGCTGGAAGACCGCGGTCACCACGATTATGCCCAGTACGGCCCCCAGGACCACCTCCAGAGTGGTATGGATGCCGGCCTCGACCCGGGTCTGTGCCGTCAAAGCCGCCATGAAGAAAGCAAGGGCGCTGACGAGCATGCCGTGGGGGCGGCCCACGACGAGGTAGGTAACCGCCATCCACCCCGCGAAGGCCACGGCGGCATGCCCGGAGGGCAGGCCGCCGGACAGCAGAGTGGTGCGACCCGAGAGAGCCTTGAGCACGATAGTCAGGAGCACGGCTACCACCAGGGCCACAAAGGTCAAATGGACGGGAGAGCGGCGGACGTGAGTGAGCACGCTCGCGGCACTCCCGCTTGCCCGATCGACGAAGACAAAGTAGGCCACCACCAGGGAGTTGACTGCGGCCACCAACACCGCCCCGGCCGCCACGTCCTTGACGATCTTGGCTCGTGGATCGAAGGCGGTGGTGACCATGTCGACCGCGGCCTCGACGGCCGTGTTGATCATCTCGGTGACCAGCACGAAGGTGATGGCGATGAACACCGCCAGCAGCTCCACGCGGGAAAGGTTGAAGAAGAGGCTCGCCAGGAGGACCAGCACAGCCAGGCCGAAGTGGATGCGGATATTGCGCTGGTGCCGGAAGACGTAAACCAGGCCCTGGAAAGCGTAGTTGAAGCTCTCCAGCAGCGTGGTGGGGCGGCGTTCCTCGGTCACCCCGGCCTTACCCGTCGTGCAGAAGGTCGGCAGCTCCAAAGGGCAGCTCCTCGAGCAGGAGCGACTCTCGACTGCCCATCTCTCCCTCGTCGGTTTCGTGATCGTAGCCCAGCAGGTGCAGCACCCCGTGCACGATGAGACGGCGCAGCTCCTCCCCGAGCTCGACGCGGTCGCCGGCGGCATTGGCCTGAGCCACAGCCGGACAGACCACCACGTCGCCCAAATAGGGCGCCGGCTGGTAGATCTCCTCGGGTTCGGGCCAGCCGGCGTCGTCGCCCGCGGGGAAGGAGAGCACGTCGGTCGGTCCAGCCACGCCCCTGTAGCGCTCGTTGAGCTCGGCCATGGCCTCCTGGGACAGGAACGCCACGGAAAGGCCGGCGACAGTCGCCTCCCGGCGCAGCACCGCGGCGGCCAGGGCCGCAACACCCTCTTCACGCACGGTCAAAAGGGTGTCGTTCGTAACCTCCACGAACCGGCCGGGTTCCGAAGCGCCGGCCGCCCCGGAGTTCACGAGGGCTCCCCGGGCTTGCCCTGCCCGCCGGCGCCTTCGCCGGAGGCGGTCCCGCCCTGAGCCGGCGACTCGCCCGGCCCAGGCCCGGGACGGGCCGCATTGGATTCCCCTCCGTGCACCCGGCGCAGGTTGGGCTTGCGCCCCCGGGAAGCGCCATTCGACGCTTCCGTCCCACCCGCCGCCGAAGCCAGGCGGGCCTCACCCCGCCCGTTCTCCTTGGGATAGGCGATGCGGTGCCCGGCCAGCCCGCGCAAGCCGCTCTCGAAGACCTCCCGGATCTTGTTAAGATCACCCAATGTGAGCTGGGAGTCGTCGAGCTGGCCGTCGTCGACCTTCTGCTTGAAGATCTCGCGGATGAGACCCTGCATCTTCTTCACGGTGGGGTTCTTCATCGCTTTAGCGGCCGCCTCCACGCTGTCGGCCAGCATGATGATGGCCGCTTCGGGCGAGGTGGGCTTGTCTTCCTCGTAGCGATAGGTCTCCTCGTCCACCTGCTCGGTCGAGCGCTCCTGCGCCTTGTGGTAGAAGTAGCTCAGCACCGAGGTGCCGTGGTGCTGCCGGATGATGTCGATCACCGGCCGGGGCAACCCGTACATGCGCCCCAAGCCGGCCCCATCGCGCACGTGGGCGGTGATGGCCAGCCGGGAGAGGTTGGGGTTGAGCCGGTCGTGCGGGTTGGTCACGTGCAGCTGGTTCTCGATGAAGTACTCGGGGCGCAGGGTCTTGCCGATGTCGTGGTAGTAGGCGCCCACGCGGGCCAGAAGGGGATCCGCTCCGACGGCTTCGGCCGCGGCCTCGGCCAGGTTCCCCATGAGGATGCTGTGGTTGTACGTGCCCGGAGCCACCTGCATCAACCGCCGCAGCAGCGGTTGGGAGGGGTTGGTCAGCTCCAGGAGCCGCAGGGGCGTGGTGAGATTGAAGACCGGCTCGTAGATCATGAGCAGGCTGACCGTGAGAACCATGCTGATCATGCCGTTCGCCAACCCCCAGAGACTGGTCCGCAAGGCTGTGACCATGGCCGTCTGTTGCAGGAGCTCGCTTGCAAATACCGCCGCTCCTGCCACCAGCGAGACCAGTACTCCGGCCGAGAGCAGCTCGGAGCGCTGAGCCAGTTGCGAGACCGGGTAGAGTGAGAAGACAGCCGTCAACAACGCCACCAGCACGAATCCGTAGTCAAAGCCCGCCATGAGGCCCACGTTCAGCGATTGCAGCGACACCACCAGCAAGGCCGTTCGCGGCTTGGTGATTATGGTCGTCACCATGGCCAGCGCGGCCAGGGGCACCACGTAGGGGGACAAGGGCGGTTCCACCAGGACACGGGTGAGCGCGTTGAAAAGGAGAATCAGCGTGGTCAACGACAGCATCACCAGGTTGTCCTCGAGGACCTTGCGGTTCGTACGGGTGAGCAGCCCCGCCAGCAGTAGGAGCTCGAGGGCCACCACGATGAAAACACCTAGCCAGATCTCCCAGCTCAGGGGCCGGCCGGCAAGTCCCAGGGCCTGCAGGGCCAGCAGGTTTTGCGGAGTGATGGTCTCTCCGGCCACGACCACCCGCTCGCCTTCGAGCACGGTGACGGTCACCGGAGCCACGTCCTTCATGGCCTGGTCGCGGCGGGCGCGAGTCTGCTCGTCGTCGTAGACCTGGTTCGGCCGCAGATAAGCGGCGGCCACCTGGTAGACGGAGTCACGCATCTCGGCGGGCAGTCCCAGGGAGTCGGCCAGTCCCCGCAGCACGGCCTGCTCGGCCGCGAGGTCGGCGTCGGTTACCCGGCCGGCATACACCTGCCGCAGGGAGTTGTCGATCTCGGCCTTGAGCCGAGTGAGGGTCAGCGGGGAGGCCTCGAGAATGAAGGCGAGCGTGTCGTCGGAGATGGCGGCTGGAGCGATCTCCCGCAGTCGAGCCTTGGCCAGACCCAGATTGAACTGAGGCTGCCCGGTCGAGACGCTGCCGTCGCCATTGGTGCTGGTAGTGGTAGGCGCGAGCTCTTCCTTGATCAGCTGGGCGGCGTCGAACAACGACTCTACCTCGCTCACCACGGAGGTGAGGGCCGTCGGGTTCGTCCGGTAGACGGGCGCCACCAGGTCGGCCACCTGCCTACGAAGCTCCTCGGTGGCGTCCTTGTTCTCGAAGATGACCGTGTGCTCAGCGACGACCGTCTCGGGCGCCTTCTCACCGGCCAGGAAGACGTAGCGGCTGGGCAGGTAGTTCGAGGAGATGATGGCCGTTAGACCGACCAGGAGCACGAAGAGCATGAGCAGGCCGAAGCGCCGGTTGCTCCGCGACTCGATCCACTCCCGGTAGCCGCTCAGACGTTCATTGATGCGGAAACGATAGTTCACGGAATGAGCCTCTGCTACGCGCGCGGCGCGCGAACGTCGCCGTTCTCGCCGCCGGCGCCGGGCGCGGCCATGCGCGACTCGGTGTAGGCCTTGTAGGCGGAGACGATGTGCTGCACCAGCTTGTGCCGCACCACATCCTGGCTGTCGAAGATAATGAAGGCGATGTCCTTGATGCCGGCCAGGATCTCGCGGACGATGGCGAGGCCGGAGTGCTGCCCTTTGGGCAGGTCGATCTGAGTGATGTCCCCGGTGACCACCATGCGGGAGCCGAATCCAAGGCGGGTCAGGAACATCTTCATCTGCTCGGGGGTGGTGTTTTGAGCCTCGTCGAGGATGATGAAGGAGTCGTTCAGCGTGCGGCCCCGCATATACGCCAGCGGCGCCACCTCGATGGAGCCCTTCTCCAGGTGGGCGGACAGGGTATCGGAGTCGACCATGTCGTACAAGGCGTCGAAGAGGGGGCGCAAGTATGGGTCAACCTTCTCCATGAGGCTGCCCGGCAGGAAGCCCAGCTTCTCGCCGGCCTCGACGGCCGGCCGCGTCAGAATGATGCGGGCCACATCGCCAGATTGGAGGGCGGCGGCAGCCATGGCCATGGCCAGATAGGTCTTGCCCGTGCCCGCCGGGCCGATGCCGAAAGTGACGGTGTTCGACCGGATCGCGTCGACGTAGCCCTTCTGGTTCACCGTCTTGGGTGCGATCCGCCGCCCCCGGTGCTCCAGGATGACGTCGCCCACGATGGCGGACAGAGTCGCGGAGCCTCCATTGCCCACCCTCAGCGACGCGGCCAGCTCGAGAGTGGCCTTGTCCAGAGAGTGCCCCGACCTCACCAGGTTGAGCAGCTCGCCGATCAGCTCGCCTACGCGCTCCACCTCGGTCTTGGGACCCTGCAAGGTCAGCCGGTTGCCGCGCAGGGAGATGTCGCAGTCGAGCAGGTGCTCGAGAGTTCGCAGGTTGCTGTCGTGCTCGCCCACGAGCAACGCGGCAAGGTCGTTGTCCAGATCGAGAACTTTGCTCGTCACTACGCCCGATCTCTCTGCCAATCGCAGCCGGGACCCGCGCGCGGCGCCGTGTTGGGGCCTCAACTCGACAGGCGCTCCTTGACCATGCGCGAGGCCACCTTCCCGTCCACCTGGGCCCCGACCCGATTCATGAGCAGCCCCATGACCTTCCCCATGTCCCGCGGGCCCGACGCGCCGATCTCGACTATGAGCTCGTCCACCAGCGCGCCCAGGGCATCGTCGTCGAGTTGGGCGGGGAGGAACTCGTCAATGAGAGCGACCTCTCGTGATTCCTTCGCCGCGAGATCGTCCCTTCCTCCGACGCGGAAGGCCGCGGCCGCCTCCAGCCGCCGCTTCTTCTCTCGGTGGAGCACGGCCAGCTCCGCCTGGGCGTCGAGGCTTGCCCCGGAGTCCTTGGCTTCACGCTGCAGCATGGCAACCAGGTACCGGGTCGCGGCCACCTCCTCCTTGCGCCCGGCCTTGAGGGCGGCCTTCACCCTCTCTTGGAGCTGCTCGAGAACGCTCAAGCGAGACCGCCGAGCCTCTCTCCCCCGAGTACATGCAGGTGCAGATGATCCACTTCCTGGCCGGCGTCGGGTCCGACGTTGATAATCACGCGATAGCCGGACTCTCGGACGCCGGCGGCCTCGGCCACCGCGACTGTGAAGTGGAGCAGCTTCTCGGCGCGCCCGCCATCCCACCGTCCGATCTCGTCCAGGGAGGCCAGGTGCTCCCGCGGCATGACCAGCACGTGGACGGGGGCCTTGGGGGCGATGTCCCGAATAGCGATGAACTCACCGTCTTCCAGCACCCGCTGGCTCGGGATCTCTTCGCGGATGATCTTGCAGAAGATGCAGTCGTCCATGTCCGTTCAAGTATACTACCAATCCCCCAAGCAGAAGCGCACCACTGCCGCGGCCACGGCCCCGGCGGTCTCCGTGCGCAGCACCCGCCGGCCCAGGGTGACCAGGGGCAGGCCAGAAGCAGCGAAACACTCGCGCTCCCCCGCGCTCCAACCTCCTTCCGGACCCACCCACACCACCAGGCGCTGGGCCGGCTCGGGCGGTAGATAAGGATGCAGGGCGGCGGGAAGGCCGTCCGGGAACGCCGCCACCAAGCCGGCGAGCAACCGGCGCCTCCCCTCCAGCCAGCTCTGGAGCCCCTGCCCAGCGGCCGGCTCGAGGACCGCCTGACCTTGACCCGCCCCGACCACGTCTTCCAGCCGCCCTCCGCCTCCGAGCAGGGCCTGGACCTGTTCGAGATTTCCCGCCGCCCTGACGGTGGGCACAGCGAGCTGCCGGCTCTGCCTGGCCGCCTCGCGGGCCACCCGGCGCCAGCGCTCCAACCGGTCGCGCAGCCGCTCCGCCGGGACTGGCGGCGAGCCCTCGGCCGGTACTACCACGAAGGCGTCCACCCCTACCTCGGTGCCCTTCTCCATCACCAGGTCCATCTTGCGAGCGGCGGGCAGAGCCTGCACCAGGGTCAGGTGTATTCGGGTGCCCCCCGGGTACGGAACAAGCGGCCCGAGCCGCACGGCCACCACCTTCCCCACACGGCTGAAGGTCGCGCCCGCGAGGAGACCATGCGGCTCCAGGACCACCTCGCACGCCTCCCCGACGCGGGCGCGCAGAACCGTGCGCGCATGGTAGGCGTCTTCGGCGAGCACCGGCAATTCGAGACCGCTCGGACCATCGCCGGCCAGGGCAGCGGGGTCCAGCGCCTCGGAGGGCAGGAAGAAGCGGGGTCGCAGGGTCCCATCCCCGGGCCCGGCCCCGGGCCGCACCTCCCTCTCCCGGCCAGCGGCGTCCCCGCGCGGGTTCACGGGGCGGCGATCAGGTCGAGCGCCTTCTGCAGGGTTTCGTCGACGTCGGGAGTGGCCGGGTCGTCCGGCATCTCCACATCAGGCTGGATGCCCTTCTTGTTGATGTCGGCGCCCGAAGGGGTGCGGTAGACGGCGGTGGTCACCTTGAGGGCGCCCCCGTTGCTCAGCCCGATAACCGTCTGCACCAGACCTTTGCCGAAGGTCTTCTCCCCCACGAGCGTGGCCCGACCGGTGTCCTTGAGAGCCCCAGCTACGATCTCCGACGCACTCGCCGAGAACCCATTGATGAGCATGTAGACCGGCACCCCGGTGATAGGATCTCCCTCGGCTTCATAGACTTCCGGCGGCGAATGCAGGCCTTCGGTAGTGACGATCACCCCGTCGGGGATGAAGATGCTCGCCGCCCGGACGGCTTCGGTCAGCAGGCCGCCTCCGTTGTTGCGCAGGTCGAGCACGATGACGTCCACCTTGTCGGAGCTCAGGGCCGTCTCCACCGCCTGGCGCAGGCGGGCCGCGGATTCCTCGGAGAAGGTGCTGAAGCGGATATGAGCCACCGTGTGCGTACCCGCCGTCAGGGTCTCGCTCTCCACCACGGGGATGATGATGGTCTTGCGGGTGAGGGTCAGCTCCTCGACCGTGCCGCCCTGGGGCAGATGCGCCCCATCGGTGGGGCTCTCCTCAGGGCCGGAGCTCCCTGGCGGCAGGCGGTAGATCTTGAGCTTGACCGTGGTGCCTTCCTCTCCCTTGATGCGCGTGACCACCTCGTCGAGGCTGAGACCGGCTACGTCCTCGTCGTCGACCGCCAAGACGACATCGCCCGGCTGCACTCCACTCTGCTCGGCCGGAGACCCCTTGAAGGTGGATACGACCGTCACGAAGGTGCTCTTCATCTCCACGCTCATGCCCACACCGGAGTACTGTCCACCGGCTCGCTCCTGAAAGCTCGCGAAGTCCTGAGGGCTCAGGTAGTTGGTGTAGTCGTCGCCCAGGCCTTGCACCAGCCCCCGCACGGCGTCGTCCATGAGGGAAGCCTCGTCGACAGGCTTGTAGAAGGTGGAATCAAGCTTGTCGAGGACCTCGCGCTCCAGAGAGAAATCCCCGGCCTGGCCCAGAATCGTGTCGGCCAGCGCCGAAGGCAGAGCTTCGCGCAGCGCGTTCCGGGTAGCCGCGTGCCCGCCCAGGCCCAGTCCCAGGAACAGGCTGAGGACGGCCACAAGCAGGACCGCCACCCCGGCGGAAGCCGTTCGGATTGTCCGCTCCATCGAACCCTCCAACTTTGAACTCGTTCAGAATGGAACCTTGGCCGCCACGGCCGCACTGGCCGGCGCGATGCGGCGTCCTCGGTCGCGCCCGTAGCTCTGCTACGCCCGCTCCCTGCGTCCTTGCCTCCCGCTCGCCCATCGCACCCTGACGGCGAAGCGTCATTCTGAACCGAGCTCGGGAGCCTTACAGGTATCTCATGGGATCGACCGGGCTGCCGTTCACCCGCACTTCGAAGTGAAGATGGGGCCCGGTCGAGTAGCCGGTGCTCCCCACCTTGCCAATGACGTCCCCTTTCTCCACCCGGTCGCCTACGCCGACCAGGATCTTCGACTGGTGCGCGTACAGGGTGGCGATGCCGTCGCCATGGGAGATGACCACGGCCTGACCGTATCCACCCCGCCAGCCCGCCTGGACCACCACCCCGCTGTCAGCCGCCTTGATGGGCGTGCCCGACGAGGCCGAGATGTCGATACCAGTATGCAGCTTCCGCACCTGAAAGATCGGATGAACACGGTAGCCAAAGGGCGAGGAGATCCGTCCATTGACGGGCATGATGAGCCGGCCCGTACCCTTGACGACCTCGGTCGAAGTGGAGGTGAGGGCCCGGAGCTCGGTCTCCAGCCTGGCCGAGTCGGCCAGCAGGGCGTCCTCCTGCTTCTCCCAAGAGGCCTTGTCCTTCTCGGCCTTGGCGAGCACCGCCCGCTTGTCGTCGCGGGCGGAATCCAGCTTCGCCAACTTGGAAGCCTGTTCGGAGACAAGTTGGTTGAGCGCGGCCGTCTGCGCTTGCTGGCGCTCCTCGACGGCGGCCAGCTGGGTCTCCTGCTCGTACAAGGCGGCTTTCTCCGCCGCCACCCGGGCGCGTAGCTCCTCCACCCGGGTGAGCAGCTGCTGATCCTGGCGAATGATCAATGAGAGCAGGTCGAGACGATTGATGAGATCGATCAGCCGCCGGGTGTCGAACAAAGCTTCGAGGTAGCTGAACCCGCCGGTCTTGTAGATGTTGACCGCCCGGGCGCTCAGGGCGTCCTGGGCCTGGACCAGATCGCTCTCGGCCCGCTTTAGCTCCGCCTTCTTCTGGGCGAGCGCCTCGACCAGACGGGTGTGCTCGGCCTCGGTGGCTGCCAGCTCCCTGGCGGCGGCGTCACGGTCGCTGGTTACCGTCTCGAGCTCGCCCTCTAAGCCGGAGATGCGCTGATCGAGCACGGCGATGTCGTCCAGCGCGGCGCTGCGGACCTCTTCGGCCTTGCGAATGGCCTCGCGGGTCTGATCGAGCTTCTGCTCGTTCTGATCGAGGGCCTGATTGATCTCGGCGCGGGTCTTGGCTCCCGCCGCTGGAACCAGAACAGCGGACAGAAGACCGGCGGCCAGGCACAGCATGACAAGGGCGGCGACCGCGGTCCGCAGCCGCGTCGCCGCCCAAAACCTGCGTCCTTGCAGCCTCTTCGCTCCTGTCACAAACCCACCAACATCGTGTCGCTCAGACGTTCAGGAACCGGCGAAGCCCCAGCCCGGAGCCCAGCGCCCCGATGACGGCGCCCACGCCGAGGAGAATGGCGGCCAGCTGCACAGGCGAAACCGCCGAGGTCGGCACCGTCAAGAACCTCAGGTTCTCCCGGATGCGATCCATGACGAAGTCGGTGCCCAGGGTGACGAACACCAGGGCCGTGACCGCCCCTACCAGCCCAACGGCCAGCCCCTCGATGATGAAGGGCCAGCGGATGAACCAGTTAGTGGCTCCCACCAGCTTCATGATCTCCACCTCGCGCCGCCGCGCGTAGATGGAAAGCCGGATCGTGTTCGAGATGAGCAGGATGGATACGGCGCCCAGCAGGCCGATGAACACGAGCGAGATGTTGCGAATGACAGAGGTCACCCGGAAAATCCGCTCGGCCAGCTCCTTGCCGTAGCGCACCTCATCGACGATGGGCCGGCCGTCGAAACGGGTGGCCACCACCGAGGCCTGCTCAGGGTCCTTCAACGACACCTCGAACGAAGCCGGCAGGGGGTTCTTGGGGAGCCCCTCGAACAGCTCGGGGTGGTCCTTGAGATCCTCTTTCAATCGCTTGAGCGCCTCTTCCTTGCTGATGAACTGCGCTCCCTTGACCTCCGGCATGGCCTGGATCTCATCCAGCATGGCGGAGATGTCGTCGGTGGTGGCGCTGTCCTTCAGAAAGACCGTGATCTCGACCTTCTGCTCCACATCCTTCAGCACGGCGTTGATGTTGTAGACGAACACCAGGACCACGCCCAGCACGAACATGGAGAGGAAGACCGTCACCATGGCGGCGATGGTCATGAAGTAGTTCCGCCAGAGGGAGCGGAAGGCTTCGCCGAAGAAGAATCTAATCCTCCGCATAGCCGCCTCTCCGTTGGTCGCGCATGATCTGCCCCTGCTCCAGAGCGATGACCCGGCGACGCATGCGGTCGACCATCTCCCGGTCGTGCGTAGCCATGATCACAGTCGTGCCGGTCTTGTTGATGCGATACAGCAGCTGCATGATACCGGCCGAGGTTTCGGGATCGAGGTTCCCGGTGGGCTCGTCGGCAATCAGCAGGGGTGGATGGTTGACGAAGGCGCGGGCGATCGAAACCCGCTGCTGCTCCCCGCCGGAGAGCTCGTGGGGATAGTTGTTCGTCTTGTGGCCCAGGCCCACCAGGTTGAGGATCTCGCCTACCTTGCGGCGGGAAGCGGTGCTGTCGTTGCCCGTGACCTGCAGAGCGTAGAGGACGTTGTTGAACACGGTCTTGTTGGGCAGGAGCTTGAAGTCCTGGAACACGCAGCCGATGTTACGGCGCAAGTATGGAACCTTCCAACGGCGCAGCGACCCCAGGTCGCGGCCGCCCACGGAGATGCGGCCCTTGCTGGGCTCGAGCTCCTTGATGAGAAGGCGGACGAAGGTGGACTTGCCCGAGCCCGACGCCCCCACCAGGAAGACGAACTCCCCCTTCTCGATGTGGAGGTTCACCGACTCCAGACCGATGGTGTCGGGCGGGTAGATCTTGGTTACGTCATCGAACTTGATCACGTGCTGCTTACAACCTCCATTGGGTGCTCCTTCGGGGCGCGATCATGACCCTCCGGCCCATACCCTGTACGTAGTTCTCGATTCGCCCGGCAGAATCCTTGAAACGATCCCGCGGCTCCGGCCGATCACGGGCAAAACCAATGATCTAGCGCCTGCCGGTGGCCCTCTGCATGAGGTACTCCTGAATGAACTCGTCGATGTCCCCGTCCAGGACCGCCTCCACGTTGCCTTTCTCCAGGTTGGTGCGGTGGTCCTTGGCCAGCGTGTAGGGTGCGAGCACATACGAGCGGATCTGGCTCCCCCAGCCGATCTCCTTTTGCTCGCCTTTCTCCCGAGCCATCTCTTGCTCTCGCTTCTCGACCTCCAGCTGCAGGAGCTTGCCGCGCAGCATGCGCATAGCGGTCTCGCGGTTCTGGGTCTGGGAGCGCTCGTTCTGACACTGCACTACGGTTTTGGTGGGCAGGTGCGTGATGCGCACCGCGGAGTCGGTCTTGTTCACGTGCTGACCGCCCGCTCCCGAGGCCCGGTAGGTCTCGACGCGCAGGTCCTTCTCGTCGATCTCCACCTCCACAGCCTCATCGACCAGAGGCGTCACATCCAAAGAGGCGAACGACGTGTGCCGGCGGCTGGCCGAATCGAAGGGCGAGATTCGCACCAGGCGGTGGACGCCCCGCTCCGCACAGAGCAGCCCGTAGGCGTTCTCGCCGTACACGGTGAAGGTGGCGCTCTTGATGCCGGCCTCGTCTCCTTCGGTCACTTCGTTGATCTCCGTCTCGAAGCCGCGCCTCTGGGCCCAGCGCAGGTACATGCGGAGCAGCATCTCGGCCCAATCCTGGCTCTCGGTGCCGCCGGCGCCCGGGTGCAGGCTGACGATGGCGTCGCCGCCGTCGAACTCGCCGTTGAACAAACGCTGCTCCTCGAAGCGGGCCAGCCCATCGCCCGCCGCCCGCGAAACACGTTCGAGCTCGGCGGAGGCGTCGGGGGACAGCACCTCGCCGTCCCCTTCCTCGGCTGCGATCTCGAGGAGGACGTCCATGTCGTCGACGAGCGTCTCGAGCGCGCGGTACTGGTCGAGCCGACCCTTGAGCCTGCTGTACTGCGTCGAGAGCTTCTGGGCTTCAGCCTGGCCGTTCCAGAAATCTGGGGCATGCATGGCCTCCTCGAGCGAGGCTATGCGCTTCTCGAGGTCAGCGGGGTCAAAGATACTCCCTTACCCAGCCAAGCTTATCCCGGAAGGAGGAGATCTGCTCCTGATACTGGGCGGCGGTGGCCGCCTGGTTCTGTGTCTTTTCTGCCATAAGCGGGAGAAAGTATAGCCCAGGTCACGCGGATTGGCAGGGGCCGTTCACGCGACCGCCCCGTGGCACTTCTTGTACTTCTTGCCGCTGCCGCACGGACAGGGGTCGTTCCGGCCCACCTTCTCCACGTGCCGGGGGGCCGTCACCGTCTGCCCGGCCTGCTGAGCCGAACGGAAGGCCCGCGCCGAGCCGTCCGACACCGGAGCGGCCGGCGCCCCACTCGAGCTGGAGGTTCCGAAGCCGCCCGCCGCCGCCGTTTCACTGGGAGCTGAGTACGACACCTGCAGGGCGCGCGGCCCGGTCTCGTCCTCGCTGCGCACCACCTCCAGACGGTAGATGAGCCGGACGAAGTCCTCCTGCACAGCGTCGAGCATCGACTGGAACATGTCGAAGCCCTCGGACTTGTACTCCACCAGAGGGTCCTTCTGGGCCAGGGCCCGCAGGCCAATCCCCTCGCGGAGGTAGTCCATCTCATACAGGTGGTCACGCCAGCGCGAGTCGATGGCACGCAGAAGCACCCAACGCTCCAGCTCGCGCATGTTCTCTTCGCCGATGTCGAGCTCCTTGGCGGCGTAGGCCTCCCGGGCGTCCCCGAGTATGCGCTCCGCCAGCTCCTCGGGCTCGAAGTCCTCGATGTCGCCCAGATCATCCGGCTCGAAGGAGAGCGGAAAGTACCCCCGGAGAACCCGGAACAGCTCGGGCAGATTCCACTCCTCGGCGAAACGGGACTCGGCGGTGAACAGATCGATCACCTGCCGCAGCACGCGCTCGACGATCTCCCGGACATCTTCACGTAGGTCCTCGCCCTCCAGAATGCGGTTCCTCTGGGCGTAGATCACCTCGCGTTGTTTGTTCATGACGTCGTCGTACTCGAGCACCCGCTTCCGAAGCTGGAAGTTCTGCTCCTCCACCCGCTTCTGGGCGCTCTCCACCGAGCGGGAGATGAGCTTATGCTCGATGGGGATGTCCTCTTCGAGACCCAGGCGGTCCATGAGGGAGTGGATGCGCTCCCCGGCGAACAGCCGCATGAGATCGTCGTCCAGGCTGATGTAGAAGCGGCTCTCGCCGGGATCGCCCTGCCGGCCGGACCGGCCTCGCAGCTGGTTGTCGATGCGCCGCGACTCGTGCCGTTCGGTGCCCAGCACGTACAGACCACCGACGTCGGTGACCCCCTGACCCAGCTTGATGTCGGTACCACGGCCGGCCATGTTGGTGGCGATGGTGATGGCCTCAGGCTGACCGGCTCGGGCGACGATGGCCGCCTCGCGCGCGTGGTGCTTCGCGTTCAGCACCTCGTGAGGAACACCCCGCCGACTCAGCATGGCCGAGAGCCTCTCCGACTTCTCCACCGAGATGGTGCCCACCAGCACGGGCTGGCGCTTCTCGTAGCGCTCGGCGATGTCCTCCACGACAGCCCGGAACTTGGCGGCCTCGTTCTGGAAGATCAGATCGTTCTGGTCGGCCCGGACCATGGGCTGGTTGGTGGGGATGACCACTACCTCCATGTCGTAGATCTGCCGGAACTCGTCGGCCTCGGTGGCGGCGGTGCCGGTCATACCCGCAATCTTCTCGTACATGCGGAAGTAGTTCTGCAGGGTGATGGTGGCGAGGGTCTGGTTCTCCTCCTTGATCTTAGCCCCCTCCTTGGCCTCGATGGCCTGATGGAGCCCCCTCGGAGTAGCGCCGGCCCTCGAGGATGCGACCCGTGAACTCGTCGATGATCTTGACCTCACCGTCCTGCAGCAGGTAGTCCACGTCGCGCTTGAACAGCCCCTGGGCGCGCAGGGCCTGCATGAGGTGGTTCACGAGCTGGCCGCCCTGGTCTTCGTACAGGTTGTCTACCCCCAGCAGGTGCTCGACACGGGCCAGGCCCTCCTCGCTGATAGCCACCGTCTTCTTCTTCTCGTCGACCTCGTAGTCGTAGCCCCCGCCGTCACCGGAAGCGTCGCCGGACCCCACCACGACACGGGCCTTCAGCTGCCGGGCCACCCGGGCGAAGTCATAGTAGGTCTTGGCCGCATGCTCGCCCGGACCGCTGATGATCAGCGGCGTGCGCGCCTCGTCGACGAGGATGGAGTCGACCTCGTCCACGATGCAGTAGTAATGGCCCCGCTGCACTCGATGGTCAAGGGCGAGGGCCATGTTATCGCGCAGGTAGTCGAAGCCGAATTCGGTGTTGGTGCCGTAGGTGACGTCGGCCGCGTAGGCGGCGCGCCGGTCCTCGGAGGACATGTTGTTTTGCAGGGCGGCCACGGTCAGGCCCATAAACTCGTAGACCGGACCCATCCATTCGGCGTCCCGCGACGCCAGATAGTCGTTCACGGTGACCACGTGCACGCCTCGCCCCAGAAGGGCGTTCAGGTAAACAGGTAAGGTGGCCACGAGCGTCTTGCCCTCGCCGGTCTTCATCTCGGCGATGGCGCCTTGGTGAAGGGCCATGGCCCCCATGACCTGCACATCGAAGGGACGCATGCCTGTAGCCCGCCGGGCGGCCTCGCGAACGGCGGCAAAGGCCTCGGGCAGAAGCTCGTCGAGAGTCTCCCCCTGGGCGATCCGGTCGCGGAACTCGACCGTCTTGCCCCGCAGGGCCTCGTCGGACAACCGCTGCGTCTCGGGTTCGAGCTCGGCCACCACCGACACCAGGCCGGCGATCTGCTTGAGCTTCTTGCCCTCGCCGAAGCGGAGGACCTTGTCTACGAATTCGAACATGATTCAGGCGACCTCGGTGCGCCGGCCGCGTAGCCTATCTTTGAGGCTCGATCAGTCCGTAGTCGCCGTCGCGGCGCTTGTAGACGACCGCCGTCTCCTGCGTGTCGGCGTTCGTGAACACGAAGAAGTCGTGCCCCACGAGCTCCAGCTGCAGAGCCGCTTCCTCAGGCGACATGGGCTTGACCATGAACTGCTTCGTCTTGACGATGCTCGGCAGCGCGGCTTCCTCGGACTCCCTCTCGTGCTCTTCGGGAAGCACCAGGCCCTGAGTGGCGAAGGCCTCGCGGTGGCCTCCCTGGCTGCGCGCGATCAGCTTCTCTCTGTACTTCTTGACCTGGCGCTCAAGCTTGTCGGCCACCAGATCGATGGAGGCGTACATGTCGGAGGACGCCTCACGGGCGCGGATGACCGGCCCCCGGGTGTAGACCGTGGCCTCGGCCACCTGGTTTTCGGCGATGCTGGGGTTCTTTTCCGTGGATAGCTCGACGTCGCAATGCGCCCCGTCGGACAGGTATCGTGCGAGCCGACCGATCTTGTCATCCGCGTAGCCGGTGAGGGCGTCGGTCAGGGCGATGTTTCTTCCTTTGACAGTCAGATTCACGCTCGTGCTACTCCTGTATGTTGTTGTGTTCTCGGCGGCGTCGAGGCGACGCGAAGAGGCATGATCGAATTCTTTACGATAGCACACGTGTGTCCAGCCGGTCGGCCATGGGGATGCCCATCCGTCACCAGCTGAGGTCACGTCGCTGGAAGCCCAGCAGGGCCACCAACACCAGCCCCACGCCCACCAGAAGGAGCACGCCGTGGGAGGAGAAGCTCAGCCCGTCGATGGCCGGATTGCCGTAGCGGCCGAAGACTGACATGCGGGTCGCCCACGCGGGCAGGTCGAGCAAGGGACCCACGATGCCGTACACGAAGTCCGCCAGCGCCAGGGCGCCGGCGAAGGGAGCCGCCCACGACGGGCTCCGCCAGGCCGCGACAGCCAGACCGAGCCCGAAGTAGATGAGGGCCACCGGCAGCGCCGCCAAGGCCGCCTCCCCGAGCCGCTGCCCGGGGATCGGTACCGCCGCCAGCCGGCCGGCCATCTGAGCCACGAGCCAGGTGACGACGAGCACCTCGCCGCCGGCCAGCAGCACGGCCGCCACGCGTGACAGGAGCAGGCGGATCCGGCCCAGAGCGGTCGACAGATCGAGCACCAGCAGTCCCTCCTCCATCTCTCCGGCCCAGCGCCCCGCCTGGAGGACGGCGAATGCGGCGATGGCCGGAGCCAGGAAGAGACCGAACATCAGGCCCACGAGGGCTCCAGGCGCGGTCAGGTCGCCCGCGAACAGGCGGGCCAGAGGACCGGCCTGGTCGAGCATCTCTTCCAAGGGAGACCGGAGCGTAGGCTCCACCGAGACGAGGAAAGCAACCAGAGCCGAGAGCCCCACGGCCCAGCCAAGCGCGACGCCCTTCAGGGCCCAGACATCCCGGGTCAGCGGCCCTCGTAGCATGACGGACGCCCACCGCGAGCTCCCCGAGACCCTTTGTCGGCCGCCGGGTACGGCGGCCGCGGCGCTCTCGCGCGCGGCATCCAATCGTGTGGAAGCTTCGGTCCCGAGCGGAGCGGCGGCCCGACGGCGGGCACCCGAGCGGGCCACGTTCATGTCGCGCCGGGCGAAGAGGAGGGTGGCCACACCCCACAGGAGCACGGCCTCTGCCGCCAGAATCAGGAGAGACCCGGCGTCCGGACCCTCCCCGGGGATGAGGGGGCGGGACGCGCTGTATGCTCCGGTGGGGAGAACACGGCCGACATCCTCCAGGCCGCCGACCACGCCCGAGACGTTCGACAGCAGGTGGACGACCACCATCAGCAGCGCGGAGACGGCGCCGGCTACCGCCCGGCTCAGAGTGAACTGAGCCACCAGACCGGTCAGCGAGGCCCAGACCAGAAGGAGCAGCCCCAACCCGAGGCCGGCGAACACGCCGTCGGCGAGGGAGAAGGGAGCGCCGAGAACCCCGGATCCCAGCGCACCCAGGACCAGGCCGGCGAGGCCGATCCCCAGGGCGATGATCGCAAGGGCCGCGAAGCGCTCGAGCATGAACCGGACGCGGGCGAGGGGAGTGGACAGGACCAGATCGACCGCCCCCCGGCGCTCCTCCCCCACGGTCATGCGGCTGACGAAGACGATGAGGTACGCCCCCACGATCAGCGGCAGGGGTCCGAGAATGCGCCAGTGGACGAAGCCGCCCGCGGTGTCCAGCGAGATCGGCTCACCGAAAAGCGGCTTTACGGCAAGGGCGAAGGCGTTCAGGCTGGCCGCAAAACGGGCGGCGTCGGCGGGCGTCTCGGCTTCGGCCAGATAGGCGGCTGCCACGGCCACCACCATCACGCCCACTCCCAGAGACCAGGCCAGCAGTCCCCGGCCGCCCCGCCGGACCCAAAAGTGGACCGTGCTGAGCATCACATCCCCTCCGCCTCCTGCTCGTAGTAGGTGAGGAAGAGCTCTTCCAGGCTAGGGCGGCGGCTCTCGATCTCCAGCAGGTCGTGGCGTAGGGCGGCCGTGAGCAGCCCCCGTGGATCCCCAGCGATCGTGGCAACGAGGACGGTCCCTGCGGAGCGGCCGCCGTCCCCGTCCACGGTCGGTGCGCGCTCCACCCCCGTCACCCCCGGGAGGGCGGCGAACTCAGCCGGCTCCACCCGGCCGCCGAACGACATGCGTACCAGGTGCACCTCTCCCATACCCAGGGCGTCGACCCGGTCGACCCGCACCAGGCGGCCTTCACGGATGATGCCCGCCCGGTCGCACATGCGCTCCACCTCGGAGAGCACGTGGCTGGACAGGAACACGGTGGCGCCGCCGGCCACGACTTCGCGCACCAACTCGTGGAAGGCGTTCTGCACCAGGGGGTCGAGGCTGCCGGTGGGCTCGTCCAGCAGCAACAGGCGCGGGCGGTGCATGAAGGCCTGCACCAACCCGACCTTCTGCTTGTTTCCCCGGGAGTAGTCGCGGTAGCGCCGGGAGGGATCGACCTCGAAGCGCTCGATGAGCGAACACAGGTAGCCCGGATCGACCCCGCCGCGCAGGTGGGCGAGGTACTCCAGGTTATCCTTGCCGGTCAGCTCCGGCCACATGGCCAGCTCGCCCGGCAGGTAGCCGATCTGGCGGTGGACGGCCGCCCTCTCCCGCCGCACATCCTTTCCAAAGATGCGCGCACTGCCGGCATCGGGACGGATCAGGTCGAGCAGCAGACGCAGGGTGGTCGTCTTGCCTGCCCCGTTGGGGCCGAGGAAGCCGAAGACCTCGGCTTGGTGAACCACCAAGTCGAGCTCCTCCACGCCCCGTACCGGCCCGTAATACTTGGTGAGGCCCTCGATGGTGATGGCCTCCTCGTTCGCGGCCGGCGTACCGGCCGCGCCCTTACCGAGCTCCGTTGGGGGAGTTGCCGCTTGCCGCATCACGCACCTTCCTCTCCAGCCGGCTTCTACTGCAGGCCGGACCGGGCTTCCCCCTCGGTCCGGCAGAAGGTGAAGACATGCACGGCCAGGCCGGTGGCCCCCTTCACCACTTCGGCGACCTCGCTCGCGGTGGCCCCGGTGGTGTACACATCGTCCACGAGCAACACCTCCTTCGCCCTTTCGGTCGAAACGGCCGGAAGCGGGTCGAAGGCCCCTCTCAGGTTGCGCCGGCGACCTTCGCGGTCCAGGCCCCGCTGGTGTCGCGTCCGCCTGACCTTTCGAACCGGAGGATCGACCAGCGTGGCGCCCGTCAACGCACATAGCGCCCGGGCCAGCACTTCGGCCTGGTTGTACCCCCTTTGCCGGGTGGTCGTCCGGTGGGCGGGCATCCAGGTCACGAGCGCTCCCGGTCTCTCGGCCAGCGCCTGACGGAACGCCGGAACCGCCAGCTCCGCCATCAGGGGCGCCAGGGCCCGCTGCCCCTCGTACTTGAGCGAGGTCACCAGATCTCGAGCCACCCCTTCGTAGAGGAAGGCGCCCCGGGCGCTCGAGAATCCCAGCTCCAGACCCACGCACTCGGGACACCAGGCCGGAATCGACCACCCCACCCCCGACCGGCCGCAGCGCGGGCAGTGGTCGGGACACACCTCCACGAGCGACCGGCGGCAGTCGGTGCACAAGGAGGTCTCGAACCGACCGCAACCCACGCACCGCTGAGGGAAGAGCACCGACCAGAAAACATCGCCCCCATGCGCGCGCCACCAACGACGGGCCCGGCCGAGCCGGCCGGGCCGAGCGGACCCACCCGACCCTCCGGTTCGCCCCTCGACGGCCGGGGGCGCGGCAGCAGAGAGGTGGCGCGCGGGCGTCACATCACGACGCTTCCGGGCTCCACGACCCGGTCACCCAAGTCGTGGCCTTCCGCCACGAAGGAACGCCCGCCCACCACCGCTCCGGAGGCCTCAACCCGGGCCTGCAGGAAGACATCGCGGCCGAGCATGACCCCGCTCAGGCGCGACTCCGGGCCCACGCAGCACCCGCTCCAAACGATGGCGGCGTCGAGCCGGACCCCGCTGGCGAACGTGCAGTGGTCACCTACCACCAGGGGCCCACGCAGGACCACCCCCTCCTCGATGACGCAATCGTCACCGATCAGGACGGGCCCTTCCAGGATCGCCGACGAGGCCACATCGGTGCGCTCGCCAAACCGCACGCCCGGAGCCGCCTCGTGGCCAGGCGCCTCGATGCGGACGTGGCCGCGCAGCGCGTCGAAGTTCCCCTGGCGGTACTCCTCGAGGCTGCCCACGTCGTTCCAGTAATGGGACGTCTCGTGCACGAAGAACGGCTCGCCGGTCTCGAGAAGGCCGGGGAAGACCTGCTTGCCGAAGTCGTAGAAGGTGGCGGCCGGGATCTTTTCGAAGATCTCGGGCTCGAAGACGTAGATGCCGGCGTTGCAGAGGTTGGAGAGAGCCTCGTCGGCCGGGGGCTTCTCCTGGAAGCCGGTGATCCGCCCGCCACTATCGGCCACGATCACCCCGAAGTCGCTGGGGTCGTCGACCGGCTTCACGGCCAGGGTGGCGAGGCCGCCCCGGGCCCGATGGTCGGCCACGAGCGCCTCGAGATCCAGGTCGGTGAGGCTATCGCCGCTCATGACGAGGAAGGTGTCTCCGCTCAGGAAGTCTTCGTTGTTCTTGACGCCGCCTGCAGTGCCCAGGAGCTCCTGCTCGTAGGCATAGCGGATGGAGATCCCCAGGTCAGATCCGTCACCAAGGTAGCTGGTGATAGCCGAAGGGAAGTGGTGCAGGTTGACCACCACCTCGGTGATGCCGTGCCGGCTCAAGAGCTTCAGGATGTGGTAGAGAGCCGGCCGGTTGAGGATGGGGGCCATGGGTTTGGGGGTGAAGCCTGTGAGCGGCCAGAGACGGGTCCCCAGGCCCGCCGCCATGATCATGGCGCGCATGCGGTGCCTCCTGGGTGCGGTTCGGCGATGGCGAGCTCCAGCGACCTACCGTAGGGCGGCCGGGCCACGCCCCGGTCGGTGATGATGGCCGTGATGTTCCGGGCCGGAGTGACGTCGAAGGCCGGGTTGCGCACTCTGATGCCCAGAGGCGCCACCCGCCGGCCGCCCAGGTGGGTGACCTCGGTCTCGTCCCGTTCCTCGATGGGGATGTGACTCCCGTCGGGGATGGAGAGGTCGATGGTCGAGACGGGCGCGGCCACGTAGAAGGGTACACCGTGCTCCCGGGCCAGAACCGAGATGGTGTAGGTGCCGATCTTGTTGGCCGTATCGCCGTTGGCCGCGATGCGGTCGGCCCCGACCACCACGTGGGTGATGACCCCCGGCTGAGAAAGTGCCCGGCCATGTTGTCGGTGATCAGCTCGGCCGAGATGCCCTCGTGCAGGAGCTCCCAGGCGGTCAGGCGGGCCCCCTGCAAGAAAGGCCGGGTCTCGTCGACCAGCACCTGCAGCTTTGGGTTGCGGGCGTGGGCGGCGCGGATGACGCCAAGAGCAGTGCCGTACCCGGCGGTGGCGAGGGCGCCCGCGTTGCAGTGCGTGAGCACGCAGGGACGCTCGCCGTCGATGAGCTCGGCCCCGAAGCGCCCGATGCGGCGGCAGGCCGCTAGGTCTTCTTGGTAGATCTCGAGTGCACGCGCTTCCATGGCCTCCGCCCGCTCCGCCGGAGTCAGATCCTCCCGCTGCCAGATGCGCTCCATTTCGCCGAGCGCCCACCTGAGGTTAACGGCAGTGGGGCGGGTATTGAATAGTCCCTTGGTCGCAGTTTGGAGCTCTTCGCGAAACTCCTGGGAGACGGAGCCCGCCGCCGTGCGGGCGGCCAGTGCCATGCCCATGGCGGCGGCCACGCCGATAGCCGGGGCTCCCCGGATCGCCATGGTGCGGATGGCCTCAGCCACCTCCTGCCAGGTGCGACAGGTGACGTAGACCTCCTCGAAAGGGAGCCTCCGTTGATCGATCATCACCACGGCGCCGTCCCGCCATTCGAGGGTGCGGACTTCCGCCGGGTGGTCGGATATGTGGCTCGTGGGGGCCATCGTCCACTCAGGTGCCGATGTCCCAGCTGGCCAGGTACCGCTCCTGCTCGGCCGTGAGGGTGTCGATGTTCGCCCCCAGGGCCGCCAGCTTCAGGCGGGCGATTTCCCTGTCGATGTCGTCGGGAACATCGTAGACCTTCTTCTGGAGGGTGGCCGCGTTCTTCACCATGTACTCGGCGCATAGGGCCTGGTTCGCGAAGCTCATGTCCATGACGCTGGCCGGATGCCCCTCAGCCGCCGCCAGGTTCACCAGCCGGCCCTCAGCCAGCAAGTGCAGTCGCCGGCCGTCTTCCATGACGAACTCCTCGACGAAGTCCCGTATCTGCCGGCGGGAGACGGCCATCTCGGCCAGGGCCGGGATGTCGATCTCGACATCGAAGTGGCCGGTGTTGGCCATGATGGCACCGTCCTTCATCACGGCGAAGTGTTCCGGTCTGAGCACGTGGATGTCGCCGGTGGCCGTCACGAACACGTGGCCGATGCGGGCCGCCTCGGCCACGGGCATGACCCGGAACCCGTCCATGACCGCCTCCAGGGCGCGCAAGGGGTCGACCTCGAGCACGACCACGTCGGCGCCGTGGCCCTTGGCCCGCATGGCCACCCCGCGCCCGCACCAGCCGTACCCACCGATGACGACCACCTTGCCGGCCAGCAGCAGGTTGGTGGCCCGGATGATCCCGTCGAGGGTGGACTGCCCAGTGCCGTAGCGGTTGTCGAAGAGGTGCTTGGTGAGGGCCTCGTTGACGGCCACGATTGGGTACTTGAGCTCACCGCAAGCCTCGAGCGATTTCAGCCGGATCACTCCGGTGGTGGTCTCCTCGGTGCCGCCGATTACATCGCCGGCGGCGTCGGTCCGGTCGGAGTGCAGCAGACCCACCACGTCGGCGCCGTCGTCCATGGTGATCTGCGGCCGCGTGTCGATGACCGCCTGCATGTGGGCGTAGTAGGTATCCCGGTCCTCCCCCTTGATGGCGAACGTGGGCACCCCATACTCGGTCACCAGGGCGGCGGCCACATCGTCCTGGGTGGAGAGCGGGTTCGAGGCGCAGAGGGCGATCTCGGCTCCGCCGGCCTTCAACGTGCGCATGAGGTTGGCCGTCTCCGTGGTCACGTGCAGGCAGGCGCCCACCCGCACTCCCTCCAAGGGGTGGTCCCGTGCGAAGCGCTCCCTGATCGACCGCAGAACGGGCATCTCGCGCTCGGCCCATTCGATGCGCAGAACACCCCGTCCAGCGAGGCCCAGGTCCTTGACGTCGTGAGCGATAACGTCTCGGGTCGTGTCGGGCATCTCTCTCACCGTTCCTTTCCATCGAGTCCCGGAGCCGGGACTAGTGTCTCTCCATCCACGAGAAGGGCGGCCGCCACCCTGTAGCCCAGGTGAGCGGCCACTATGGCCACCTGGGCAAGCTCGTCGCTCACCCAGCCGATCTCCTGATCGACGATCACCCACGACTCCAGACCGCCGAGCTTCTCCGCGTCGCCCACGCAACCCACGACGGACGCGACGGCCTCCCCCAGGCGTCTAGGACCACCTCGGCCCGGTACAACCCGGCCATGACCGGGAAGCGCGGGCCCAGGACATCGTCGTTGGGCCCCGTGAGCGGCGAGCTCCAGGTCAGGTTGACATGGTCGCTGATCGCGACCACCGCCCCGAACATCTCCTCGCTGCCGGGGCCACCCACCCGCACCTTCCTCCCCGCACATACGAACCCCACCAGGCTCTCATCCTCGGGTCGCGCCCGCAGGGCTTCCCCAGGACCCAGGCCAAGGAGAGCCTTGCGCACCGCGTGCACCTCGGCCGGCGACAGGGCCCGGCGCAAGGTGGCGATCCCGGCCGCCCGCAGGGGCACCAACGGAGCGGAGCCCGCCAGCCGGGCAGCCAGCCCCGGGCCATCCGTCAGGCACTCGGCCCCAGGGCTCAGCAGCACGCGCACAGGCTTCCCGCCTGTCACTGGACCGGGATGGTCGAGGTCGCCACCTTCAGGAGCTCGGCCCGGTCGAGATCGTAGAAGAGGGTGTTCGACACCCAGTGAAGCACGCCGTCGCGCACCCACCAAACTCGATCGACCCTGCCGTCGGCGGCCACGACCGTGTAGGTCGTATCGTCCACCTGCACCGTCTCGCCTTCGCCGGCCGCGGGAGCATCGAGGAACGTGGTCTGCATGATCCCCATGTAGAGGTCCCGACTGTTGTACCGGTACATCACCTTGAGGGCCGGCCGGGGACCGTCATCAGTCTCGATCTCGTACACCCGCTCGTCCCGGTAGCGCACCGTCTCGGGCAGGTAGGCGGGGGCCATGATCCCGAACGAGACCTTGCCGGCCAGGCTCCTCCACTCGCCCGAGTTTGGTATCTGGTCCACGGTGGGCCGGGGACGGAAGCCTTCGGGCAGCTCGAAGTCCCGGCCCAGGACGATGGTGATAATCTCACCCGTGCTCTCCGAGAGGCTTCCGGTGCCCAGCGCCCGGGCAACGAGCTCGGCCGCCCCCGACTGGGCGGCGGGGTGAACCACCCGCGTCGCAGCCGTGTCGTGGCCGCTGGTGTCGCCCACCCGGCTCACATTGGCTCCCAGGCTCTTCAGCCATTCGGCCGCGGCCGCCGCCTCACCCGGCCGGCCGTTGCCGTTCAGTACCTCGACCGATATCCCCGTGAGGTCCACCGTCACCGCAGCTTCGCTGGTGGTCGTGGTGGCGCCCGGCAAAGTGGTCTGGCCGTCGGGGGCGGTTGAATCGGTGGTGCCGACCGGCGACGCGTCTTCCGGCGGCTGCATCAGATCGAGAACCGCCTCGCGGATGGCATCGTCGGTGGCGACGACGTACGAGGCGCCGCCTATCTCGCGAGTGTCGGCGGCCAGGTCCACCTGCTTGACGCGGCCTCCCCCGAGCTTCAGGCCCCAATAGGCCAGCTTCAAGGCGTCGCCCGTGCTGATGTCGGTGTGGACATTTCGCGCCACCAGTCCCACCAGGGACGGCACCTTCAGAGCGGCGTCCCACTTTGAGATCTGCTCGCGGGCAGCCCGCAGGAAGCGCTGCTGCCGCTCGATGCGGCCGAAGTCCACGTTGCCGTCGTGCCGGAAGCGCACCCAGTCGAGAGCCTGCTCGCCCGCCAACTTCTGGTAGCCGGGCTGGAGGTCGATGTTCTCGTACTGGTTGCCTCCATAGTAGTAGCGGCGGTCGACGTCGACGTAGATGCCTCCCAGCTCGGTGGTCAGCTCCCGGAAAGCGTCGAAGTCGATGTTCACGTAATGGTCCAGGTCGATGTTCGTGACCTGCTGCACGGTACGGATGGCCAGCTCCGGCCCACCGTAGGCGAAGGCTGCGTTGATCTTTTGCACACCGCGCCCCGGCACCTCCACCCGCAGATCGCGCGGGAGCGACAGAATGGAGACAAACTCGGCCTCCGGGTCCACATGCACGATCATGAGCGTATCGGAGCGCCCGTAGGTTTCGGAGCCCTCCTCCCGGTTGTCGGACCCCAGCACCAAGATGTCCTGGGAGCTCGGTTGCTTATCGACTACCTGCTGACCTTCGCTCGTGGTGGTGGTTTCCTCGAGCAAGCTCTCGATCGTCTGCTGGTCGGGGTCGCCGTGTGTTCCCCGGACGAGGTTGTCGAGCCAGAGGTACGTACCGCCGGCGGCGACGGCAGCCAGAGCGGCAACCACCAGCAGGACGATCAACAGGATCCGCGGCCAGCGTCTCTTGGGCGCGCCTCGGGCCGTATATAGCGTGTAGGGCTTGTGGCTCAGCTACGGGCTCCCCATCGGGCGTGGGCGTTTGATTCTACCCCGCCGAGGGACGGAACCCCAAGGCTCACCCCTGACCACACCTCCCCGGCGCAGGGGAACCCGGAAGCCTCAGGCCGCGGGAGCGCCGTCGACACGCTCGATGTCGGCACCGAGCAGTCGCAGCTTGTCGGCCAGGCGCTCGTACCCTCGATCCACGTGGTGGATATCCCTCACGTCGGTGCAGCCCTCGGCCACCAGCCCGGCCAGCACGAGGGCCGCCCCGGCCCGCAGGTCGGTGCAGCGGACGATGGCCCCGGTCAGCGTCCGCCCCCCGGTGACCACGGCGTGATGCCCGGCCACTTTGATGTCGGCGCCCAGCCGGATGAGCTCGTCGACGAACCCGAAACGGTTCTCGAAGACATTCTCAGTGACGATGGAGACCCCCGGGCCAGGGAGAGCAGCACCATCATCTGAGCCTGCAGGTCGGTGGGGAAGCCCGGGTAGGGCAGGGTGGCGATGTCGTGGGCGGAGTAGTAGGCAGGGTCGCCCCAAGCTCGGATGCGGTAGGTGTTCTCCTGCACCTGCACCCCGATTGCCCGGAGCTTCATCAGGAACATCTCGAGAAGGTGGGGACTCAGCCCCTCGATCTCCACGTCGCCCCCGGTGACGGCTCCGGCGATGAGGAAGGTGCCCGCCTCGACGCGGTCGCCCACGACCGTGTGCTCGGCCGGACGCAGCTCGGTCACCCCATGGACCGTGACCCGCGACGTCCCCGCTCCCTCGATCTCAGCCCCTAGGCTGATCAGGAACTTGCTCAGGTCGACGATCTCCGGTTCGCGAGCGGCGTTGTCGATGACCGTGGTCCCTCGGGCCAGCACAGCCGCCATGAGCAGGTTCTCGGTGGCTCCCACGCTGGGATAGTCCAGGATGATGTCGGTGCCCGTGAGGCGTGCCGCCGATACATCCACGAAGCCGTGGTCGGTCACCACCTCGGCGCCCAGCTGCTCGAGCCCCTTGAGGTGGAAGTCGATCTTGCGCGGGCCCAGGTTGCAGCCGCCGGGCAGAGCCACCCGGGCTCGGCCGAAACGGGCTACCAGCGGCCCCATGATCTGGATGGAGGCTCGCATGCGCTGCACGAGCTCGTAGGGGGCCACCTGGGACCGGACGGCGGTGGTGTCGACGGTCATGGTGCCGGCGGCGAAGGCAACCCGAGCGCCCAGATGCTCGAGGACCTCGCTCATGGTGCGGACGTCCTGGATGTCGGGCACGTTGTGCAGGATGCTGGTGCCGGCGGCCAGCAGGCTGGCCGCCATGAGCTTGAGCGCCGAGTTCTTGGCGCCCGAGACGCGGACGCTCCCGGCCAGGCGGCGAC
The DNA here is from genome assembly GCA_027493445.1 of Thermoleophilia bacterium. Lineage (GTDB taxonomy): Bacteria > Actinomycetota > Thermoleophilia > RBG-16-64-13 > RBG-16-64-13 > JAMDDA01. Next base: position 2,054,931 of record JAOSKU010000001.1, read on the forward strand.
CGCCGCGCACGATGAAGCAGGGTTCTGGAATGAGGTTCGACATGCTCTGACGTTACATCCTCTCATGCGACAAGGGCAACCAGGAAGGTTGCCCTTGCTTCGATACTCGTGTCGCTCCTCCAGCCCCAAGCTCGGCTCGGAATGACGCCTCGCCCTCAGGATGCGCTGGGTGCGGGCGAGGCAAGGAGGGAGGGAGCGGGCGTAGCAGCGCTACGCACGCGACCGAGGACACCGCATCGCCCCGCCCAGGGCGGCTTGGGGGCCGGGGCTTCGTTTCGAGCCGAGTTCCTAGCCCTTCTTCACCACCGCCAGTCGGTTCTTGGCGCGCTTCAGGGCGAGCGTCTCCCGGTAGTGGTCGATCTCCTCGTCCTCGGGCACCCGGCCATTGCGCAGCATGTCCAGCCGCTCCTTGGCCCGCTCGAGCGCTGCTTCCGCGCGCGGCACGTCGATCTCCGAGGCCATCTCGGCCGCATCGGCCAGCACGATCACCTTGTCGAACTGCACCTTGACGAAGCCCTCCGAGACCGCCAGGCGGATCCAGAGGTCGTCGAGCGTCTTCACGCGCATCTCGCCGATGGTCAGCTGGGCCACCATAGGAGCGTGCCGGGGCAGGATGCCCAGTTCGCCCCGCGTCGCGGGCACCACGACCATGGCCACGTCACCGGCGAAGACCGGGCCGTCCGGCGAGACGACTTCCAGGCGCAGGAAGTGTCTGTCGTCGGCCACCCGCTACTCCTCCTCGGACTGGCCGCGCATACGGCGGGCGTTGGCCACCACCTCGTCGATGCCCCCGGCCATGTAGAAGGCCTGCTCGGGCAGGTCGTCATGCTTGCCCTCCACGATCTCCTTGAAACCCTTGATGGTGTCGGCCAAGCGCACGTACGTGCCCGGACGGCCGGTGAAAGCCTCGGCCACGTTGAAGGGCTGGGAGAGGAAGCGCTCCACTTTCCGGGCCCGCTGCACGATGAGCTTGTCCTCGTCGGAGAGCTCGTCCATGCCCAGGATGGCGATGATGTCTTGCAGGTCCTTGTAGCGCTGTAGGATCTCCTGCACGGCGGTAGCCATGTTGTAGTGCTCGTCGGATACGACGCCGCGGGAAAGGGCGCGGCTGGTGGAGTCGAGCGGGTCGACGGCCGGGTAGATGCCCTTCTCCGAGATCGTCCGGCTGAGCACGGTGGTGGCATCCAAGTGGGCGAAGGAGTTGGCCGGCGCCGGGTCAGTGAGGTCGTCGGCAGGCACGTAGATGGCCTGGATGGAGGTCACCGAACCGCGGCTGGTGGACGTGATGCGCTCCTGGAGCTCGCCCATCTCCGAGGCCAGGGTGGGTTGGTAGCCCACGGCCGAAGGCATCCGCCCCAACAGGGCCGACACTTCGGAGCCCGCTTGCACGAAACGGAAGATGTTGTCGATGAAAAGGAGTACGTCCTGCCCTTGCACATCGCGGAAGTACTCGGCCATGGTCAGGCCGGACAGGCCCACCCGCAGACGGGCTCCCGGAGGCTCGTTCATCTGGCCGAACATGAGGGCCGTCTTGCTGATGACGCCCGACTCCTTCATCTCGAGGTAGAGGTCGTTACCCTCGCGGGTGCGCTCACCCACGCCGCAGAACACGGAGATACCGCCGTGCTCCGTGGCCAGGTTGTGGATCATCTCCTGGATGAGCACCGTCTTGCCCACGCCGGCGCCGCCGAAGAGGCCCACCTTTCCGCCCTTGACGTAGGGCGCCAGCAGGTCGATGACCTTTATGCCCGTCTCGAAGATCTCAACCGTCGGGTTCAGGGCCTCGAAGCCCGGGGCGGCGCGGTGGATGGGCCAGCGTTCCACGTCGGCGGGCATGGGCTCACCCTCGTCGATGGGCTCGCCGATCAGGTTGAAGAGACGGCCCAAGGTGGACGCGCCGACCGGGACGGTGATGGGCCGGCCGGTGTCGACCACTTCCACGCCCCGCGCAAGGCCGTCGGTGGAGTCCATGGCCACGGCCCGCACCTTGTTGTCGCCCAGGTGCTGCTGCACTTCGGCCACGAGGAAGATGCGGCTCTCGTTGCTCTGCACATCGATCTCAAGAGCGTTGTAGATGGCGGGGAGCTCCCCGGCGAACTCCACATCGATCACGGCCCCGATGACCTCTACGATCCTGCCTTTGTTCATCGTCTCAGCTTTCCTCCCTGTTGCAGGGGCGCGAGCCTGGCCCGACCCCGGTCAGTGTCACTAGGGTCAGGACAGGGCGTCGGCACCCGCCACCACTTCGAGGATCTCCTGGGTGATGGACGCCTGCCGTGCCCGGTTCATGGCCAGGGTGAGCTTGTCGATCATCTCGCCCGCGCTCTCGGAGGCGTTGCGCATGGCGGTCATCCGGGCCCCGTGCTCGCTGGCCGTGCTTTCGAGCAGGGCCCGGTAAACCGTCATCTCCACGTAGCTGGGCAGCAAATCGTTCAGGATGGACTCAGCCCGGGGCTCGAACAGGAAATCCATATGCGGCGCCGCGCTGTCGGGGGTGTAGGTCTCGACCACCTGCTCCTGCACGGGCAGGACGGTCTGCTCGGTCACCCTTTGCTCCATGGCGCTGACGAAGTGGTTGAAGAGCAGCACCACGCGATCCACCTGCCGGCCGGTGTAGAGCTCGGCCGCCCGGTACGCCAGCGACTGCGCGTCGAGGAACGTGGGCCGGTCGGTGATGCCCGCGTAGGTGGCGGCGATGTCGTAGTTTTGGAAACGGAAGGTGCCCGCCCCCTTCTTGCCCACCACGACCAGGTCGACCTCGATCCCCTGGCTACGATACTCGTGCATGCGCTCCTGAGCCAGGCGGACGATATTCGAGTTGAAGGCCCCGCACAGGCCGCGGTCCGCGGTCAGGGCCATCAGGGCCACTCGACGCACCTCGTCGTGCTGCTGGAGTAGCGGGAAGCGCTCCGGATCGACCTCGATGTACTTGGCCAGGCCGGCGATGAACTCCATCATGTGGATGGCGTACGGTCGCGTGGACTCGATCCGCTGCTGCGCGCGACGCAGGCGGGCGGCGGCCACCATCTCCATGGCCTTGGTGATCTTCTTCGTGTTCTGAACGGAGGTGATCCTCCGCTTGATGTCTCTGCGCGACGCCATGGCCTCTCTGGACCTTAGGCCCCGGCCGGCACGCCCAGCGCCGGCTCCTCGCTCCCCGCGAAATCGGCCTTGAAGGCTCGGATGGCCTCGTGCAGCTTGGCCTCCGTCTCTTCCGAGAGCTCCTTGCTGGTGCGGATGGCCTCGCCGATTCCCGGGTGCGTGGCCCGCAGGGAGTCGCGCAGCCCCTCGTTGAACTCGCCGACCTTCTCCACGTCGATGTCGTCGAGGTAGCCCTGGGTGGCCCCGAAGATGATCATCACCTGCTCTTCCACCGGCCAGGGAGCATACTGGGGCTGGTTGAGCGTCTCCACCAGCCGCTCGCCGCGGGCCAGGGTCTTCTGAGTCTCGGGGTCGAGCTCGGAGCCGAACTTGGCGAAGGCCTCGAGCTCGCGGTACTGGGAAAGGTCGAGGCGGAGGGAGCCCGCCACCTTCTTCATGGCCTTGATCTGAGCGTTGCCGCCCACCCGGGAGACCGAGATGCCCACGTTGATGGCCGGGCGCACACCGGAGTAGAAGAGGTTCGACTCCAGGAAGATCTGGCCGTCGGTGATGGAGATCACGTTGGTGGGGATGTACGCCGAGACGTCGCCGGCCTGGGTCTCGATGACCGGCAGGGCGGTCAGGGAGCCGCCGCCCTCGGCCTCGGAAAGCTTGCATGCCCGCTCGAGTAGACGGCTGTGCAGGTAGAAGACGTCGCCGGGGAAGGCTTCCCGGCCCGGCGGGCGCCGCAGCAGCAGCGACATCTGCCGGTAGGCGTCGGCCTGCTTCGTCAGGTCGTCGTAGATGCACAGGGCGGCCTTGTTCTGGTAGGTGAAGAACTCGGCCATCGAGCAACCGGCGTAGGGTGCGATGTAGCGCAGCGGGGCCGCCTCGGAGGCGCCGGCCATCACCACGATGGTGTAGTCCATGGCGCCGTGGTCCTCGAGCTTGGCCACGACCTGACGCACGGTCGAGGCCTTCTGGCCGATGGCCACGTAGACGCAGATGACGTCCTGGCCCTTCTGGTTGATGATGGTGTCCACCGCGATGGCCGTCTTGCCCGTGCCCCGGTCGCCGATGATGAGCTCCCGCTGGCCCCGGCCGATGGGGATCATGGAGTCGATGGCCTTGAGACCGGTCTGCAGCGGCTCCTTCACCGGCTGGCGGCGGATCACGCCGGGGGCCTTGAACTCCACCGGGCGGAACTCGGTGGTCTCGATGGGGCCCTTGTCGTCGAGCGGCTCGCCCAGGGGGCTCACCACCCGCCCCACCAGAGCGTCGCCTACCGGCACCTGCATGATCTTGCCGGTGCGCTTGACCAGGTCGCCCTCCTTGATGAGCGTGCTCTCGCCGAGGAGCACGGCCCCGATGCTGTCCTCCTCGAGGTTCAGCACGAGGCCGGTCACGCCGTGGGGCAGCTCGAGCATCTCGGAGGCCACGGCGTTCTCGAGTCCGTGGATACGGGCGATGCCGTCACCGGTCATGACGACGGTCCCGACCTCCTGCATGTCGATGTCGGCCTCGTAGTCCTTGATGCGGGACTTGAGGACCGCGGTGATCTCCTCAGGACGCAGCTTCAACTGAACCCTCCAACCTTGCCGTGGGGCTTACCAAACGGGCGCGCAGGCTCTCCAGCCGGTGCCGGACACTCGCGTCCGCAATCCTATCTCCGATGCGGAGCTTCACTCCCCCCAGGACGTCCTGGTCCACCGTCAGGGTCAGCTCCACGGTCTTCCCCAGAGAGGTCTCCAGAGACTTCTCCAGGCTCCTGCGCATCGCGTCAGGCACGGGCACAGCCGTCGTGAGCTCGACCTTCACCACGCCGGCCTCGGCCTCGGCCCGCTCGACAAAGAGTCGATGGGCCTCGACCAGTGCCGTTTCGCGGCGTTTGTCCACGAGCAGGCGCAGGAAGTTGCGGACCAGGCTCTCCCCCCTTCCGTGAGCTGCATCAGGACCTTCTTCTTCTGCTCACCGGGCATCTGCTCATCCAGCAGGAGGGCCCGCAACTCGGCGGACTGCCCGAGGGCGTCCACGAACGCGGTCAGGTCCTTGCGGACCGCGTCGACCTTGCCCCCTTCGAGGGCCGCCTCGTAGAGCGCCCCAGCGTAAACTCTGGCAATCCTGGTCTGGCTCACCGGTCTCTCTTCCTAGTTCTCGCTGAACTTGCCCAGGTCGATCTCGGCGATGGCGTCGTTGATCAGGTTCAGATGGTCTTTCTCCGTGAGGGTCTTCTTGGTGACCTTCTCGGTGGCCGCCAGAGTGAGGGCGGCGACCTCCCCCTTGATCTCCTGCAGGGCCCTGCGCGTCTCGCGTTCGATCTGCTCGCGGGCCTTGTCAAGGGTCCGTTCGGCGTGCGCCTTCGCGTCCTCCAGGATCTCGGCCCTGGTGCTCTCGCCCACCTTGCGGGCCCGCTCCAGGATCTCGTCGCTCTCCTGGCGGGCAACAGCCAGCTGCTGCTTGTAGTCGGCCAGCAGGGAGTGGGCCTCGTCGCGCAGGCGCTCGGCCTCGCGGATCGACTCGTGGATCTCTTCCTGCCGCTGCCGCTGCAGGTTCATGAGCGGCCCGAAGGCGAACTTGTAGAGAAGGAGGACCAGAAGGACGAAGGTCAGCAACGACCAGATGAACAGCCCCGGGTCTACTTCGAATATCTTCATACTCGGCTCAAGCTCTCCTCGGTTGGTGACGCGCCGGGGGCCGTGGCGGCCCCCGGCGCCTCCTCGATACCTCTCAGCTGGCGACAGCCAGGAGGATGGCGATGACGAAGGCGTACAGAGCCAGGGCTTCAGCCAGAGCCACGCCGATGATCATGGCGGTCCGGATGTCGCCGGAGGCTTCGGGCTGACGCGCGATGGCGTCGGTGGTGCGGCCGGTCATGTACCCGATGCCCAGACCCGGGCCCAGGGTCGCAAGACCCATCCCGAGGCCGGCGGCGAGCTTGGCGGCGGTTTCGGCATCCATCGTGTTCTTTCTCCCTTCCTGGAGTGTGCTTTGAGCTCGTTTCAGAACGAAGCCTTGGCCGCCGCGGCCGCTCTCAGCGGCGCGATGCGGCGTCCTCGGTCGCGCCCGTAGCCCCGCTACGAGCGCTCCCTCGCACTCGCCCATCGCGTCCTGACGGTGAAGCGTCATTCTGAAACGAACTCCTAGTGGCCCGCGTAGATCGCGGACTCGATGTAGATCACCGAGAGGAGCGCGAAGATGTAGGCCTGGATGAAGGCCACAAAGATCTCGAACCCGTTCATCGCCAGCACGAACGCGAGGGGGGGGATTGCGATCAGGTAGCTCTGGAACTCCACGACCAGCCCCAGCATCACGAGGATGACCAGGTGGCCGGCGATGGTGTTCCCGAACAGCCGGATAGCCAGCGAGAGGGGCTTGAAGACCTCGCCCATCAGGTGAACCACGAAGAAGACGACGTTCAGCGGCATGGCCAGCGCTTTCGGCACGCCCTTAGGCGTGAGCCAGGAGCCGACGTACCCGCGGAACCCGTGACGACGGAAGCCCTGAAACTGCACCACCAGGAACACCACGAAGGCCATGCCGAAGGTGACGTTGATGTTGGCCGTGGGCGTGTAGGGCTTCAGGACCTCGGGTTTGGGGATCAAACCCAGGATGTTCATGGTGAAGATGTAGGTGAAGATGGTGAGGATCAGGTAGTAGTACTTCTTGCCCTTCTCCCCGATCTGACCGGTGAGATGACCGGTGGCGAAGTTCATCAGGATCTCGCCGATGGTCTGGAGGGCGTCGGGCTCCCTGCGAAGCCGGCGGCTGATGATGAAGAAGAAGACGAAAACCAGCGCGGCCGATAACCACATATAGACGACCGCGTTGCTGATGGAGAAGTCGATGGGCCCGAGCTTCGGCAGATGAACGATCTGCTGGACGTTCAGCTCGTGCAGAGCCTCAGTCACCTTGTTCGCTTCGGCTTCGGCGGCCATGCAGGACTCCTTCTAGGGTGCGACGTGGGACGAGGCCACAGCGGACGGGCGCTTCCGGGCGAAACGCACGAGGGCGTAGCCGCTCACGACGGTGAAGGTCGCGACGAAGGTGGTGGCGACCACGACGACGTCGAGCGGGGTGACCCGATCGACGGCGAAGAGCAGGACTCCGAAGAGGGTGAGGCGAAGAAGGAAAGCACCAACGGAAAGGAGCGGGAAGGCACCACCTGTGCGCGAGAGCCAGAGCTGGGAGCGGGAGGCCGCGAGCGAGTACGCCGCAGCCGTGACGGCGCCGGTCGCTATCGATGCGATGGTGAGTGTCAGCTTCGCCCTCCGGTCTCCTGCCCGTCGCCCGAGTCTTCGGGCGGTTCGCCGTGCCCGCCATCGCGGTTGCGCCGATCGACGCCGATCAGCATGCGGATCATGTACGTAAAGCCCAGACCCGCGCCCACGAAAACGCCCCCCACCATCAGCCACGGGCCCGTGTTCAGCAGACGGTCGAGACCGTAGCCGATGCCTGTGAACACGAGAACGTAAGCGACGAGCGTGAACCCCGCGCCACTGACTTGTGACAGATCACGCATGGGATCGCGGCTCATCGTGAGGCCGCCCGCATCATACCGAATACCCTTGGGCTTGGCAAGAACGTCACGAACGTGCTCCCTCATTCGCCGGGCCGCTCAACCACCCCACAAGGCCGCTCATCGTTCGCTTCGCTCCGTCCGCCTTCAGACTCCGTTCTGGGATGCGCCGCCGGAAGGGGGGCCCGGACGGCGACCGGTCAGCTTGCTCCAGCGGAAGATTTCTACAATATACCCAAGGTAAAGCGAGACGATCCCCACCACCAGAGCCAAGGTCGCCGTGAGCCATACGGGCGCGAAGCGAATTGCCAGAGCCAAGAGGCTCATGAGAGCCGACCAGCCGTACAGGATCATCACCGTCTGCCGCTGGGAGTAGCCCAGGTTGGCGAAGCGGTGATGGAGGTGGCCCCGATCGGCAATGTAGATGGGACGGCGGTTCTTGACCCGGCGAAGGATGGCAAAGCCCGTGTCGAAGATGGGGATGCTCAGCACCAGCAACGGGATGAGCAGAGCGACAGTGGCCACTCCTTTGAGGAAGCCCTGCAAGGTGATAGCCGCCAGCAGGAAACCCAGCAGCAACGACCCTGAGTCGCCCATGAAGATGGTGGCCGGGTGGAAATTGTGCCACAGGAAACCCAGGGTGGCCCCGGCCACCGCCGCCGCTAGGATGCCCATGTCCACCCGACCCAGCGACACGGCGATGATCGCGAAGGTGACCGAGCTGATGCCGCAGACCCCGGCGGCGAGGCCGTCCATGCCGTCGATGAAGTTGACGATGTTCATGATCGAGACCACCCAGAGCAGAGTGAAGGGGATCCCCACCCATCCGAGCACCAGGATCCCCACGCCGGGCAGGGAGAGGGTCTCGACCCGCACGCCGTAGAGCACCAGGATGACCGCCACCACCAACTGCAGTCCCAGCTTGAGCAGCGGAGGCGTGCCTTTGACGTCGTCGAATACGCCCACCAAGGTGATGAGCGAGGCGCCCACCAGAATACCTCGCACGGCCCCCTCGCCGGACAGCAGCAGCAGGCTGGGGATGATGACCCCGAAGAACATGGCGATGCCACCCAGGCGGGGCGTAGGGACCAGGTGGATCTTGCGGGCTTCGGGCTCGTCCATGGCCCCGAGCCGCCGGGCCAGCTCACCCACCGCCGGAGTGATGGCCCAGGCGATGCCCATCGCCATGGCGAAGCCCAGAAAGACCCGGTACGTGTCGCTGAAGAAACCGGAGAGAGCGTCCACCAGGTCACCCTTCTCCGACTGGGCGGGACGGTCTGCCGGCGTGAGGCACCAGGCTCACCGCGGCCTCGCTGAGGACCTCGGCGGCCAGCGTGTCGGGGTAGCCGCCGGCGAAGTGGATCACGGCAATGCCGGCGTTCACCAGCATCTTGGCGCAGACCACGCAGGGCTGGTGGGTGCAGTAGAGCTCGGACCCCTGGATCGCGATGCCGTGGTAGGCCGCCTGGATGATGGCGTTCTGCTCGGCGTGCAGGCCCCGGCAAAGCTCGTGCCGCTCGCCCGAGGGAACGCCCAGCTCGGCCCGCAGGCAACCCCGCTCGTCGCAGTGGCGCAGCCCCCGGGGCACTCCGTTGTAACCGGTGGCCAGGATCTGGCGGTTCTGCGCCAGCAGGGCTCCAACCTGACGGCGCGTACAGGTCGAGCGGGTGGCGACCACCCGCGCGATCTCCATGAAGTAGTCCTCCCAGCTGGGACGCAAGGCGGCCTCCCCACGACGGGGGCTCAGCGGGTCCCGAAGAGACGGTCTCCCGCGTCGCCCAGGCCGGGCAGGATGTAGCCGACGTCGTTGAGGCCCCGGTCGATGGCGGCCGTCACGATGGGGACCTCGGGATGCCTCTGGTGAACGGCGGCGATCCCTTGCGGCGCCGATACGATGGAGAGCAGCTTGATACTGCGGGCGCCGCGCTCCTTGAGCAAGGTGAGGGCGTGGGCCGCGCTGCCGCCGGTGGCCAGCATGGGGTCGAGCACCAGCACCATGCGCTCGCCCAGACTGCCGGGCACCTTGGCGTAGTACTGGATAGGCTCCAGGCTGTCGTGGTCGCGATAGATGCCCACGAAGCCCACCCGGGCCGCGGGGAGCAGGCTGGTGATGCCTTCCACCATGCCCAAGCCGGCCCGCAGGATGGGGATGACCGCCACCTTCTTCCCCTTGATCACCTTGGATGCCGTCTCCTCCAGGGGGGTGCGGATGGTGACGTTGGTGAGCTCCATGTCCTTGGTGGCCTCATAGCAGAGCAGGGTGGCGATCTCGGCCACCAGCTCCCGGAAGCGCTTGGTCTCGGTGGTCTCGTCGCGTAGATGGGTCAGCTTGTGGGCGATCAGTGGATGGTCGACCAGGAAGACGTTCCCCATGCCGGAGCTCTCCTCTCCGGGGTCGGGGCCGGCCTGACGGACCGCACTCGTGTCCGAGGTTCTCACGCCGAGAGGCTCCCATAAAGGGGGTGGGCGGCGGTGAGCGCGCGGCTACGCTTGCGCAGCCGCGCGATACGGTCCTCGGTGGCCTCCTGGGTGAGGACCTCGGCGATGATGCGTCCCACCTCCCGAGCTTCCGCCACACTGAAGCCCCGGGTGGTGATGGCCGGAGTCCCCAAGCGCAGGCCGGAAGTGACCGTCGGCGGCCGTTTGTCGGCCGGTACACTGTTCTTGTTGGCTGTGATCCCCACCCGAGCGAGCAGGTCCTCGGCCAGCTTGCCGGTCATCTCGCCATCGTTGAAGTCGATGAGCATGAGGTGGTTGTCGGTGCCGCCCGATACCAGGTTCAGCCCGCCGGCCACCAGCTCCTCGGCCATGGCGGCGGCGTTGGCCACCGTACGCCGCTGCTTCTCACGGAACTCTTCGGTGGCGGCCAGGGCGAAGCAGACCGCCTTGCCGGCGATCACGTGCTCCAGGGGACCTCCCTGCAGGCCGGGGAAGACGGCCTTGTCGAGAGCGGGGGCGTCCTGCTGCCGGCAGAACACCGTTCCGCCCCGGGGCCCGGCCAGTGTCTTGTGGGTGGTGGTGGTGACCCACTCGGCCAGGCCGAACGGCGTAGCGTGGACCCCAGCGGCCACCAGGCCGGCGATGTGGGCCATGTCGACCATGACCTGAGCCCCGACCTCGTCGGCGATCGACCGGAAAGCTGCGAAATCGATGGCCCGAGGGTAGGCGCTGGCCCCGGCCACGATGAGCTTGGGCCGGTGCCTGCGGGCCATCGCGCGCACCTGGTCGTAGTCGATGCGGCCGGTGTCCTCGCGCAGGCCGTAGTGATGGAAAGCGTACTCGCGCCCGGAGAAGTTGATGCGCATGCCGTGGGTAAGATGGCCGCCGTGCTCCAGACGCATGGCCAGCACGGCGTCGCCGTGCTCCAGGGCCGAGAAGTACACGGCCTGATTCGCCTGAGAGCCGGAGTGGGGCTGCACGTTGGCGTGCTCGGCGCCAAACAGGTCCTTGGCCCGCTGGATGGCCAGGCTCTCCACCTGGTCCACGATCTCGCAGCCGCCGTAGTAGCGCTTGCCCGGGTAGCCTTCGGCGTACTTGTTGGTGAGCACACTACCCACGGCTTGGAGCACGGCCACCGGCGTGAAGTTCTCGGAGGCGATGAGCTCGATGTTCTCCTGCTGGCGCCGGAGCTCCCGGGCGATGAGCCCGCCGATGATGGGGTCGGTCCGCTCCAAGTCGAGCTCCGCGCGGCTCGCCGGCTCGGTCACGCTGGCCACGATGAGATCCTCCTGTCGCGTTCCGGCGGCGGCCGTCCCGGCCGCCGCAGATGTTAAAGGCATTCCGGCGCCTCCATGATCATGTCCACGCGGCGCTGGTGCCGCCCACCCTCGAATACCTCGCCCAGCCAGGCTCTGAGTACGTCGAGAGCAGCGCCCTCTCCCAGCACGCGGGCGCCCAGGCACAGGATGTTCGCGTCGTTGTGATTGCGGGCCATACGCGCGGAGAAGGCCTCGCTCACGGTCACGGCCCGCACCCCGGGGAACTTGTTTGCGGTCACCGCCATCCCCAGGCCCGTGCCGCAGAGCAGCAGGCCCATGTCGGCGTCTCCGCTCCCGATCGCGCGGGCCACCTTGGCGGCAAAGACAGGGTAGTCCACGCTCTCCGGGCCGTCGGTGCCCAGGTCGAGTATCTCATGACCGCGAGCCGTCAGCTCCGCGACCAGAGGAGCCTTGAGCTGATAGCCCGCGTGGTCGCAGGCGACGGCGTAGCGCATGGGAGTCCTTCCTCGTGCAATACCGCCCGCAAGGATAGCAGAAAGCCGAAGCGCCACCACGCTCCGGCTTTCTGCTCGCACGGTACTGGGACGGCCGCCGGGGCGGTCCGGTGAAGCCCCTACTTCTTCTTGCCGCCGATCGCCGGCGGGGACGGGAGGCTTCCCTCCAGGGACGGCATCGAGCCCTCGAGGGAAGGAAGGGTCATCTTCGCCTGCGGCAGCTCTCCCCGGGCCAGCTGAGTCGTGAGGTCGCTCAGCTTCGCCGAGAAGGCAGCCATCTGGCCCCCCTGAGCCTGCAGGCCGGCCACGGCGTTCGCACTCGCCTGGGTCAGCCCGGTGAGCTCGGAGCTCGAAATCCTGCCGTCGCCGAGGGCGGACTTCACCGCGTCGAAGTAAGAACGGGTGCCGGCGACGGCCCCCGCCGGGTCGCTCGGTACCTCGGTGGGCTTCACGGCCAGGGCATCTTGCTCGCGCTGGCGGCGCAGCTGATCGAGGACCGTGGTCCAGCTTTCGGCCTGTTCGAGCGCCGCGGACGCGCTCGCGCCGGCGGTCGAGGCCGCCTCCTCCAGCTGGGTCGCGGCGGCGGTGGCCGCCTCGCTCCCCTGCTCGAGGATCCCAGTGATGGTGGTGGTGTTCTGGGCGATGGTGTCCAGGTCTTCCTCGATGCTCTCGAGGGTCTCGAGTGATTCGCCCGCATACTCGCCGTAGACATCGGCGTAGGCCAGGGCCAGCTGCTCGGCGTAGGCCGCCAGCTCCTCGGAGTTGGCCAGGCTGACCTCGACCTGCACGGCCTCGTCCTCGGTCACCGTGCCGTCGGCCGTGCTCTGCTCCACGGCCGCCTCTAGTTCCTCGACGGCGGCGTTTGTTTCGGCCACGGCCTCGTCGATGGCCTCGGCCAGCTCCTCTTCCGACACCGAGTCGGTGTCGAGAGTGGTGGTCGTAGTTGCCGGCGCGGCCGTGGAAACGGAGGTGGTGACCGGGGCCTCGGTCGTCGTGACCGGGGCCTCGGTGGTGGTCGACGTGGCTGCGGCCACCTCGTCGCCGCCTCCCGCAACCCCAAGCGCCACGACAGCGCCCACGACGCCGGCGAGCGCGACGGCGAGGACGACTATGATGATGACCAGCGTTCTTGTGTTCACGTCTACCTCCCGGACTGAAGTCCCCCAAAAGGGCCTGCAAGCGCCTCGAACAGGCTGCTCGTCCACCTGTATCGGCGGGAAGTGAGCCGGGCATGAGCGATCGAGCACGAGCGCGGGACATGAAGGTGACTCCCGGCAAGATCGTTCGCCGCGTTGATGAGACCGGTCGCCCGATCCTGCTCACCAGTCACGGCCGGGGGGTCGCGGTGGTCCAGGCCCTCGCAGACTACGAGGCCGCGCAAGAGGAGCGCGATTTCATGCGCGCCGTTGTGGCCGGCCTGGCTGACATCGACGCCGGGCGCGTATCGTCGCTTGAAGAAGTGAAGCATCGTTTGGGCCTCGAATGATGGCCAACCGATTCCGCGTCCAGTTTGCCAAGTCCGCGGAAGACGATCTCTTGGACATAGTCACCTGGTATACGTCGCAGAAGGTGCCCGAGGTCGGCACGCGTCTCGTCGCGTCCGTCCTGGAGCGCGTCGGTCAACTCGCTCTGTTCCCGGATAGCGGCAAGATCGTGCCCGAGTTCGATACCCAGTGGCTTCGCGAACTCGCGATGCCCCCGTATCGGATCGTCTATCGCCGTGACGAGTCTGTCGTGACGATCGTCCGCGTGTCCCTCTCTGCCCACATGACGTGAGACGATCACGACCGAGGAATTACTGAACGAGAAGGGCGGGATCGGAGCACGAGATGTCAGTGTTGCAGAAGAACGGAGTCCGTTCGAATGGGGCCGGCCGCCTCGGAGCGCAGGGAGCCGTGGGCGAACGGAGCGGAGGGACGGTCGGGGTCCAGGCTGCCCTGCCCCCGACCCCGAACTCATCGAGCGGCCACAGCGGCGCCGGCACCAGGGGCTCGACGGAAAGACGCCTGACGCGCCCTACTAGTCTACTCTACACAGGGAGCAAACAGGTGCCTGATGAGCGGGTCACCACTTATGAACCCGGGGAAGCCTGTCCAAGGAAACCCGGCCACCTCGGGATGATCGAGCTGGCCCTTGGCCGCGTCCGTGAGGGGATCCACTCCCTGCAGCCGCAGATGCCGTTGTGTTGACCCGGAAGCCTGAATGACAGGCACGTTCGAGGCTCACTGAGTCTGGGTAGCCGCCATTTCGGTTGCAGAAACGAGCGCACAGCGCTATATTACGCAAACAGAATGGCGTTTTCAACTGACAATGAGTCCTCGAGGCTTTCGGCATTCCTTGATGACGGGCAGGCGGCCGGCCGCTACACGTTCTCGGGAGCGGAGGCGCTTGCTGCACTAGGTGTCTCCGAGATTGCGCTCGACAACGCGGTTCGGCGTTTGAGGAGCCGAGGTCGCCTCGTTGCGCCGCGCCGCGGCTTCTTCGTGATCGTACCCACCGAACACCGAACGGCGGGTGCTCCGCCTCCATCCTGGTTCATCGACGATCTGATGCGATTCCTGGGCCAACCCTACTATGTCGGGCTCCTGTCCGCCGCTGCCCTGCACGGCGCTTCCCATCAGCAGACGATGGTGTTCCAGGTGATGACCGACCGCCCCACACGCCCGGCGAAGGCCGGACGGGCGCGCATCGAGTTTCATGCAACCCGAGCGACAACTGGGTCACCCGTGATTGACCTCCAGACCGAGACCGGCTCCATGCGCGTGTCCACCCCCGAAGCGACCGCGTTCGATCTAGTGCGGTTCTCTTCGGCCTGCGGCGGCTGGAGCAACGTGGGGACTGTGCTTTTCGAGCTGGCGGAGCGAATCGACCTCGGGGCGCTTCAGACTCTGGCCAAGGTGCGAAAGAGTCCGGAGGTCCAGCGGCTGGGCTACCTTCTCGATCAGGCGGGCCACTCTAGCATTGCCGACACGCTTCTGCGGGCGCTTGCGAATCGACGTTATCGTCCTGTGTTGCTCGCGAGCGACGCGCCTCCGGGCGACGCTGCCGCTGTGACACCGTGGCGCGTGGTGCCGAATGTGCCCGTGGAGATCGATCTGTGATCCCTCGGGCGAACATCACGGCATGGCGGGCACAGGCGCCGTGGGCTCTCGATGAGCAGGTAGAACAAGACCTGGTGCTATCCCGCGCCCTTTCCGAGATGTTCGCGCGACCGGCACTGCGCGAGATGCTTGCCTTCCGGGGCGGGACGGCTCTCCACAAGCTGTTCTTCGATCCTCCCGGTCGGTACTCTGAGGACCTGGACTTTGTGCAGGTGAAGGCTGGGCCCATCAAACCGGTTCTTCTGGAAGTCAAGGAAGCGCTCGATGGTTGGCTTGGCCCCCCAAGTTCGCGGCAGGTTGCCGACAGCGTGAAGCTATTTTACGGTTTCGAGACAACGGCGCAACCGGTCCGGCGCATACGGGTGAAGATCGAGATCAACACACGAGAGCATTTCGCGGTGGAGAGGTTACATCACGTCTCATTTGACGTGAGAAACCCCTGGTACGCTGGGACTACGCCGGTAACGACGTACGTGCTCGAGGAACTGATGGCCACTAAGCTCCGAGCCCTCTATCAGCGCCGAAAGGGTCGCGATCTCTACGACCTGTGGCTTGCGCTCGAGACTCTCTCGCCTGATGAAGAGCGTGTAGTCGCCGGCTTTCGTGCCCATCTGGAGCACGGAGGGTTGTGTGTCTCGAGGGCACAATATGAAGCGAATATGACCCAGAAGCTGGCTTCCGCGGACTTCCGCAATGACGTCATGCCCCTACTGAGAGATGGGTCCGGCTACGACGTCGACCAGGCCTTCGGGCTGGTGCACGCGCGTCTGATCGCTCGAATCCCCGGCGAACCGTGGAAAGGCTTACCGCAGTGGCTCTGAACCCCATCGTGTTCACCGAGATCGTGGTCCAGAGCTTCCTGCGCTACCAGTTCACCACTTATGCCTTTGCCGATTCGGCGTGCGTGGGCCGGTGCGACGCCGGGACGACGGGCATGGTGCCATTGGCGCTGACTCGGCGCTTCATAGGCGGTCTGCCTATGTCGCTCCGTTCTTTGCGCATGGGTTCCCGACCCGGCTTTGGCCCTGCGCCCGCTGTTCGTTCCGTCCGTTCAGCGGGTTGCACTTAGGCAGCCAAGCAGAGGCGGCTGCCGGACATCGGCAGACTGCAGATGTATAGTCAGAGCTACAGGGGGGAGCTTGGCCCAAGATCAATCGGCATCTGCGGATTCGGCGAAGTACCTGTCCTCCATGGGTCCGAGCCTTGGTGCTGCCTTCCAAGTGCTTTCGCACGACGTACTATTGGCTTTTGCCAATCGGGCGATGTACCAGGAGCTGTATGGCCAGAGTGAGCGAGTCGAGCTACTGCGGGAGGTAGCTGGTGGCTTCTTCGGGCTTCTTCAGAGAACGCTCCTACTGGATATCCTGCTGCAGCTCGCGCGACTTGTCGATCGCCCAGAGACTGGCGGCAAACCGAACCTCACCCTGCAAAGCTTGCCAGCACTTGTCTCGGACCCGGCGCTCAGGCTGGAGATCGAAGATCTTGTGAGATCGGCATGCGATGCCTGCGTCTCCGCGGTCGACTGGCGCAACCGCCGACTTGCGCATCGCGATCGACCAATTGCCCTGGGAATGACTGACGCTGCTCTTCCCGGGGTCACACTGCCCGAGATAGACAAGGTCCTTGCGATTTTCGCCACCCTGCTCAATCGGGTTGAGTCCCACTTCGAAAACGGCGCGACAACGATGTACGAGTCCGTTCAGGGGATTTCGACCGATAGTCTCTTCCACTTCCTCAAGGTGGGGCTAGATGCGGAGGCCTGATGCTGAGCTCTAACAAGCCGTTGCAGACCGACGCCGCTGCGCGACGCGGCTGAACGGCATTGGCGTTAGGCCCACCCGAATGACGGTGTGATAGGAGATAGCGTGGGTTGGGCATTCGACGACAAGCGTATTGTCCCGTTCTTCGGCTCCGAGAGCGACCGGGACACGATGAAGGATCTGGTCGCTCACTGCCTCAAAGTTCTTGATGAAGGGACCAGCGTTAGACAGATGGTTCTCGAGACCTGGCTGACCGTTGACTACTCGCTGCGCGAGTTCCTTCTCTCGGGCTTTGAGTTGGGGCGGTTCTCTGACGACGACTTCGATCTTGGATACTCCCTGCTTCCCAGTGGGTTCGAAGGGTGCCTGCGCCTGCTTCGGAAGGCGGTCAAGCACAACGAGAGCCTGCCCCTTGATTTGCCCAAGGTCGACAGAGCGGGCGGGTTCAGGGCGTCCGCAGAGTTCTGGCGTTTCGTCAACGATCGGTATCCTCAGCTGACATCGCAGATCGAGGCAGCCAGGCGGGACTTCGTCATAGAGCAGAATCCTGATGTCGCTGGGCATGTTGCGAATGGCGGTGGCTACTTCACCCGCGAGCCGGAGGTTGCCGCGAGGATGAACGCCGAGTGGTGCGCTGTTGCGGACGGCCTGGACGAGGATTGGTTCAAACGCGCTCGGCGGCTGAACGGGGCGAGGAACGTCGCGACTCACTCGTTTCGCGCCGAGGAGGTTGCTCGGAAACTCGGGTTCTGTGGTCCTCACCTTGTCTCCGCGACGAGGGAAGAGTGCCTCTCGCTCCTCGAGACTCTCTTGGCGGTCAGCCGCTGTCCCAGGGACGAGTAGGGGAGTTGTTCGGCAGCGTGGGGCCGAACAGGCGCATCGACCTGACTCGCCAGGGCTCGCAGGTCAAGCCAGACCCGTCAGGCTGCGACAATGTGCCATTCCTATCATCCGATCGACATGCCGACCAGAACTGGAACTATCGGCGGCGAAACCACGCACGATCCAGATGATGACTACCACTCTCCCGACTGCATTCGCTCCATGAGTCTCTTCAAGTCAAGAAGACGCGTCGCCGACCACGGGGAGGTGTTCACGCCCGCGTGGATGGTCGAGGCCATGCTCGACCTCGTCAAGGGCGAGTCCGAGCGCATTGACTCCCGCTTCCTGGAGCCGGCGTGCGGGAGCGGGAACTTCCTCGTCCGGATCCTGCAGCGCAAGCTCACTGCGGTCGAACTCAAGTTCGGAAGATCCGACTTCGAAAGACGGCATACGCCCTCCTCGCTCTGATGTGCGCCTACGGAATTGAGCTCTTGGCGGATAACATCGCTGAGTGCCGAGCGAACATGCTGGAGATCTCGCCGACTACTTGAATCTCGAAGAGTCGGATGACCTCTATCGAGCCGCTTCTTACGTGCTTTCGCAAAACCTCGTTCACGGTGACGCCTTGACGATGCGCACCAACGGCGGCCAACCGATCACCTTCGCCGAGTGGGGCTACCTCGGCAAGGGAAAGTTTCAGCGTCGCGATTTTCGCTTGGACGTCCTCTCCCAAATGTCGGCCCTCAGTGGCGAGGGCTCGCTTTTCGCGCATCTCGGCAAGCATGAAGTCTTCGCGCCGACCAAGACCTACCCGCCGATGTCGGTAGGCGAGATCGCGTCGGCTGCGCCGAAGGTCCACATGAGGAGTCAGGCAGGCTTTTCGCTCCGCGGGCGCAATCCGGATGTGTTGACGTGCATTGCGAACCTCTCGAACGATGAAGTGTTCACGCCGCCCGAGTTCGCCAACAGGATGCTGGACACCCTCGCCGAGGCGTGGGCGACGGCCCATGATGGCGCGAACATCTGGGTGGACAGTTCGGTGACGTTCCTGGATCCATGCACGAAGTCGGGCGTCTTCCTGCGTGAGATCACCAGTCGTCTTACCACGGGCCTGGCGGCCGAGATTCCGAATCTTGAGGATCGCGTCGATCGAGCATGCCCATCGCCGTCTCGGGCAGGTTGGGGAGGTACCCCGCTACCCGGTCGCCAGGACAGACGCCAGCAGCCCGGAGGGCGCGAGCCAGGCGGGCCACCGATCGGTTGAGCTCCCGATAGGTGATGCGGACCGCCGGCCGGGTCTCGCCTTTGAAGAGGAGGGCCACCCGCTCGTTGTCGTGGCGGAGGAGGTTCTCGGCGAAGTTGAGGCGGGCACCGGGGAACCAGCTTGCGCCGGGGAAGCGGTTGAGGTCGTCGACCACCGTCAGATACGGGGCCGAGTGGCGGATCTCGAGAAAGTCCCACACCGCCGCCCAGAAAGCAGGGATGTCCTCGACCGACCACTGATAGAGATCGTGGTGGGAGGGGAAGGAGCGGCCGGTTCGCTTCGCGCAGAAGGAGGTGAAGCGGGTGATGTTCGCCCGAGCGATGCGCTCCGGGGCGGGCGTGTAGAGCGGCTTGATCAAGCGACCCCCGCCCCGATCTCCCGGCTGATCACCAACCGCTGGATCTCGTTCGTGCCCTCCCCGATGGTCAGGATCTTGGCGTCTCGATAGAACCGAGACACCGGGTACTCGTCCATGACCCCGTAGCCTCCGTGGATCTGCACGGCCTCGTCCGCCGCCCACACAGCCAGCTCGGAACACATGAGCTTCGCCATGGCTGCGGTCTTCTTGAACGGCTTCTCGGCGTCCTTGAGGCGCGCAGCCTTGTAGAGGAGGAGCCGGGCGGCCTCGATCCGGGTGGCCATGTCGGCCAGCTTGAAGGCAATGCTCTGGAAGCGGCCGATGGGCTGGCGGAACTGACACCGTTCGCGCGAGTACTGCAGCGCCATCTCGTACGCCCCTTGCGCGAGGCCCAGACCGATAGCGCCCACGGCGATGCGCCCGCCGTCCAGGATGCGCAGGAACTGAGAAAGCCCCCGTCCCTGCTCCCCGAGGAGATTCTCCGCCGGGACCCGGCAGTCGACGAACGACAACTCCCGCGTATCCGAGCCATGCCAGCACATCTTGCGGTACGGCGCCGCCTGCGTGAACCCGGGCGTTCCTCGGGGGACGAGGATGCACGATATCTCCTTGCGGCCGTCCTCGCGGACTCCGGTGACCGCGGTCACCGTGGTCACGCCCGAGATGTCGGTGCCGGCGTTCGTGATGAAGCACTTCGTGCCGTTGACGACCCAGTGTCCGTCCTCCAACTTGGCACTCGTCAAGGTGCCGCCGGCGTCGGAGCCCGCATCCGGCTCGGTCAGGCCGAAGGCGCCGAGCATCTCGCCCGAGGCCAGTGGCGGCACCCAGCGAGACCGCTGTTCCTCGCTCCCGAAGAGCCAGATGGGGCTGGTTCCCAGAGAGGTGTGGGCGGCCACGGTGATCGCAACAGAGGAATCGATCCGCGCGAGCTCCTCCACAGCCAGCGCGTACCCGAGAGTGTCTCCCCCCGCTCCTCCGTACTCTTCGGGGAAAGGGATGCCGAGAAACCCGAGTCCCGCCAACCCCTTGATGATGTCGTACGGGAAGGCGTGCGTTCTATCGAACTCCTCCGCTCTCGGAGCGATCTCGTTCTCGGCGAAGTCTCTGGTTGTCTCCCTGATGAGCACGTGCTGGTCGTCGAGCCCGTAGTTCATGGGTCCTTCCTCGTCGTCTCGTCCGTTTACCCAGCGCCCCGCGGGAGCGGGCGCCTACCTATCGTCGCCCTCAAGTCCCCGGCACGACATCGCACCAGCCGTAGGGATCCTCCTGCTCTCCGGTCTGGATGGCGACCAGGCGCTCGAAAAGGGCGGTGGTTATGGGACCGGCCTTGCCCTCCTTGGCGTAGGTGAACTCTTCGCCCCGGTAGGTGATGGAACCCACCGGAGTGATGACCGCGGCCGTGCCCAGGGCACCGGCCTCGTCGAAGCTGCCAAGCTCCTCCACCGAGACCGGGCGCTCCTCCACGCACAGCCCCATGTCCCGGGCCAGCACCTGCACGCTCTTGTTGGTGATGGAGGCCAGGATGGAGGGACTGGCCGGGGTGATGAAGGTGTCTCCCTGGATGGCGAAGAAGTTGGAGGAGCCCGACTCGTCGATGAAGCTCTTCGTACGGGCGTCCAGGTAGAGGACCTCGGAGTAGCCCTCCTTCTTAGCGGCCATGGTGGCCCGCATGCCGGCCGCGTAGTTGCCGGCGGCCTTGGTGTCCCCCACTCCCCCGGGGGCGGCCCGGTCGATCTGCTCCTCCACCCGGAGCCTGACCGGGGTAAGACCCGCCTTGTAGTAGGGGCCGACCGGGGTGCAGAAGACCATAAAGAGGTAGTCTGCGCTCGGCTTCACCCCCACCTCGGCTCTGGTGCCGATCTGGAAGGGGCGGATGTAGAGGGCGGCCCCGCTTGCGTGGGGGGGGACGAAGCGGCGGTTGGCGGCCACCGCCCGGAAGACCGCGTCTAGGAAGACGTCCTCGGGGACGGGCTCCATGAGGAGCTTCTGGGCCGAGCGCCTGAGGCGCCTTGCGTTCTCCCGGGGGCGGAAGGTCTGCACCTGGCCGTCGGGCCGCTCGTAGGCCTTCAGGCCCTCGAAGATGGCCTGGCCGTAGTGCAGGCAGACCGAGGCCATGTGCAGGGTGAGGTACTGGTCGGAGGAGACCTCGGGCAAAGACCAGCTACCCTCCCGGAAGAAGACCCGCACGTTGGCGTCGGTCGGGTGGTAGGCGAAGGGCAGGTTGGCAAAGTCCAGATCAGCCCGGTCCACGACGGCTCCTCGGTTGGATGGCAGGGACGACGGCACGAGACGCGCTCTCACGCAGTGATGGAGGCAGACTTGCGACGAACGAACGCTGCCATCAGCTCGGCCTGCCCGGGAGCGACGAAGCTCAGCGCGAAGAGGTCGGCCTCGAAGGCAAGACCGTGGGAGAGCTCAAGATCGGGAGCCCGCCGAGTCAGCTCCTTGGCAAAGCGGAGTGCCGTCACGTCCTTTCCGGCCAGTCTGGCCGCCAGCTCCCGGGCGCTGGCATGGAGCTCTGCCGCGGGGAGCACGGCGCTCACGAGTCCGTGCGCAAGCGCGTCCAGAGCGTCGACGGTCTCCCCCGTGTAGATCATCCGCCTCGCGAACTCCAGCCCGCAGAGCCGCACCAACCTCTGGGTCCCTCCCCAACCGGGAACCACCCCCAGGTCGATTTCGGGCTGAGCGAAGCGGGCCCCATCGGAGCACACGCGCAGATCACAAGCCAGAACAAGCTCACAGCCACCGCCGAACGCCACCCCGTTCACGGCGGCGAGAACCGGCTGAGGGAGCGCCTCGATCAGCGACGTCACGGACTGCCCGAGCTGCGCGAACGAACGGGCGTCGGTGGGGTCCATCGAAGCCATCTCTGCGATGTCGGCTCCCGCCGAGAACGACCGTTCCCCGGAGCCCGTGACGACCACCGCCCCCACATCCATCCTCGCCCCGAGGGCGATGAGCGCCTCCCGAAGCTCCAAGAGCATGGGGGGGTCGATGGCGTTCAACTTGGCGGCACGATCCAAGGTCACAACCGCGACTCCCCCGAGACATCCGTCCGGATGGAACTCATCTCGCTCCTCCGTCCGGACCGGCAGCCGACCCCTGCGGCCCGATCGGCCCCAGAGGCTCGCCGTTCTCGAGCCTGGCCCCCCACCTCTCGAGTCCCGCCCAATGCCGGCCTACGGCGCCCAGGATGTCGGCGACGTCGACCGAACCGGAGCGGAACCGGCGCTGGTGGGAGAAGTACTCCGCAAGGGCCACCCCGGAGAACTCGGGTCTCACGTTGACGACCAGGGCGCCGTCGCGTGCTTCCAGCACCGGAAACAACCCGCCGCGGACGGCGAGCCTCACCAGGTGCACGCTCAGCGACGAGTCCGCCTTCCACCCCGTGGGACAGGGGCTGAGGATGTGAAGAAAGCGGAACCCGCGGGCATCGACCGCAAAGCGCATCTTGCGGACCGCGTCGTCGGGGTGGGCCAGCGAGACGGTGGCGACGTATCCCACCTGGTGCGCCATCATGATCCCCACGATGTCCTTCTTGGCGCCCCGCTTGCCGCGGGGCGTAGTCGTGGTCGAGGCTCCCGAGGGGGTCGCCGAGGAACGCTGTCCTCCGGTATTCCCGTAGATCTCGTTGTCGTAGCAGATGAAGAGTACGTCCTCGTCCCGCTCGGCGGCACCGGACAGGGCGGCCAGACCGATGTCGTACGTGGCCCCGTCCCCCGCCCAGGCGATGACCCTCGTCTTCTCGGAATTCAAGCGGGCGACGTTCGCCATCCCCGACGCCACCGCCCCCACGGACCCCAGCGTGCTGGCCATCACCGAAGCTCCATAGGCCGTATGAGGGTAGTTGCCGCCGGTGACCCAACCGCAGCAGGGCGGCACGACCAGCTGCACGGTCCGCCCGGCGGTTGCTCGGGAAAGCAGCTGCAAAGCGATGGACATGCCGCACCCGCCGCAGTTGGTGTTCCCGGGGCGCAGTAGACACGAGCTCTCGAGTTCAGCCACGGCCGCGACACGCGTCTGCGTGGAGCGGGCGGTCATCTCCCCACCTCGACGAGATGGGACCGGGGGGAGTCGGGACGCAGCCGGAGGTCTCCGACGAGGTCCAGGACGTGCTCCGGTCGCACGTCCCCTCCGCCGAGGCCGACCACGTAGTCCTGCATCGCGGCCCCGGGGGGAACGCAACCCCGGATCTCGCCTCCGAGAATCCCCCCGAAGCCCAGACTGATGTCGCGATCGAGGACGGCCACGTGCCGGCGACCCTCCAGGGCGCGTCTCAGGTGGTCAAAGGGGAACGGCCGCACCATCCGCAGCCGCAACGAACCGACCCGCTCTCCCTTGTCCCGGGCCATGTCGACCGCGCGCTCCACCGTGCTTGCCAGACTCCCCGCAGAGAGGAGCACGGTCTCGGCGTCCTCTGTGCGGTAGTGGACCACCGGATTCCCTGGGCGCCGCCCCAGCGCCTGCTCGAACTCGTCCTGGACCGCGGGATAGATCTCGAGGACATGGTCGAGCGCGTCCTGATGCCGGTAGCGGTGGACTTCGATCTGGCGCGGGCTCGCGGCGAGGCCCCCAAAGATCACCGGAGTGTCGGTCAAGCGATGAGGGAGGTCCATGGCCGGTAGCAGCCGGTCGACGACCTCCTGCTCGGGCACCTCCGTCTGGCAGAGCGTGTGGGAGAGGACGAAACCGTCGAGGCAGACCATCGCCGGCACGAGCACCGAAGGATCCTCCGCAAGACGGAAGGCGAGGAGGATCGAATCGAACACCTCCTGATTGTCGGCGCAGTAGATCTGGATGCACCCGCTGTCACGGAAGAGGAGACTGTCGCCGTGGTCGGCCCAGATGCTCCACGGCGGGCCGAGCGTCCGATTGACCGCCGCAATGACGATGGGCAGGCGCAGAAGAGCGGCGGCAATGAGGTTCTCGGCCATGTATGCCAAGCCGTTGGAGGACGAGGCCGTGAAGGAGCGGGCGCCCGTGGCCGAAGCACCCAGGCAGACGCCCATGGCGCTGTGCTCGCTCTCCACGTGCACCACGTGCCCCTTCTCGATGGCCTGCGACGACAGGAACTCGATGCACTCGGTCTGCGGGGTGATGGGGTAGACAGCCGCACAGAAGCCCCGGGCGGTGCGGTTGGCGCGGGCCGCCATCACCGCCGCCAGCCCGGCCGCGTGATTGGCACTGAGGAGACGCGAGGTCATGACCCAACCCGGGATTCGCTCTCGGCAACCATCCGCATGACGCCCCCCGGGCACTCCGCGGCACACACGCCGCACCCCTTGCACTGATCGGCGTCGATATCGTACGCGCCCTCGCTCCGGCGGACGCTGCCCTCGGGACAGAAGACGACGCACGAATCACAGCTCGTACACCGGCCGCACAAAAAGCAGCGGTCCGCTTCGAGCGCGTCGGCCAGGCCCCGGTTCACTTCTTCGAACCCCAGGGTCCCAGAGCGGCTCAGGTCAACCCGGTCCGGAGTGGGAGAGATCGCGCGGGCCACGGTCAGATTGAGATCAGACGGCTCGACCACCCCGGCCTCCGGGGCGGGCGCTGCCTCCCGGTCTCCCCCTCCAGGCTCGAGGAGCCGGAGCGCGGCCCGGCGGCCGTCTCCGAGGGCATGGGCCACGGTCCCGAGCCCGGTCGCGTAGTCCCCGCACACGAAGACGTTCAGGGGACGCCCGTCCGACCATGCCCGCCCGGCCTCGATCGACCACCCCCGGGGCAGCACGCCCGGAGCGGCCGTCTGACCGATGGCGACAAACACCCGGTCGCACCTGAGGATCTCCGCTGCGGCGCTCAGCCCGTTCGCCGAGGACTGCTCGACGCCGCCCGGACCCGGCGCCGTCGAGGCCAGTTCGATCGAGATCCTCCCTCCCCCGGCTGAA
This sequence comes from Thermoleophilia bacterium, assembly GCA_027493445.1. Lineage (GTDB taxonomy): Bacteria > Actinomycetota > Thermoleophilia > RBG-16-64-13 > RBG-16-64-13 > JAMDDA01. The sequence goes on from JAOSKU010000001.1 coordinate 2,079,934, forward strand.
GCCGACGGGCACCTGCAAATAGCGGAACTCCACGCCTTCGTGCGCGGCCTGCTCGATCTCCTCCTCGAGCGCCCGCATGTCGGCGCGGCTCTTCCGGTAGACGAGGGTGACCCGCGAAGCGCCCCGCCGAAGCGCCGTCCGGGCGCAATCCACGGCGGTGTTTCCTCCACCGACGACGACCACGTGACCTTCCAGAGCGATACTGTCCGACCGGGCGCTCGCCCGAAGGAACTCAAGACCGGGCTCCACGCCGGGGAGGTCTTCACCCGGGCACCCGAGCGGGCGCGAAACCGGCCGGCCGACCGCCACCACGACGCCGTCGAAGTCGGCCGCGAGATCCTCCAGCGTTGCGGGGTCGATGGCCCGCCCGGGCTCGAAGGTCACTCCCAGGGCACGGAGACGATGCAGGTCTTGGTCGAGCGCTCGCTTGGGCAGGCGGTAGGCCGGGATACCGTACCGGAGCAACCCGCCGAGCTCGGGCTCGGCCTCGAAGAGGGTCGGGCGGAGCCCCGCCGTAGCGGCTGAGAAGGCCGCGCCGAGGCCGGCCGGCCCGCCGCCGACGATGGCAACCCGCCGGGAGCCGTCCCGGGCCGGCGCAGCCGCCTGGAACTCGGGGAGGCGATCGCCGATGAAGCGCTCCAGACCGCGCACGTTGACGGCGCCGTCGAGTTGCTCGCGATTGCAGGCCGACTGACAGGGTGCCGGGCACACGCGGCCGCAGACGGAGGGGAGCGGCTGGGTCTGCCCCAGGATTTGGGCGGCGGCGGGGAGGCCGCCCTCGCGCAGGGCATGGAGAAACCCGGGGATGTCGTTCCCCACGGGGCAGGCGATCCGGCATGGCGAGGGGCGGACCGAGTGACGCGCGATCCGCGTCCGCCAGGTCCCAGTCTTCAGGAGGGTGGGTCGGTCGCGCACGTGATCGGTCAGCGCGACGACGTCGTCGCCGGACGCGGCCCCTGCCCAGAACGAAACTCGCAGGCCTGCGGTAGACTCTTTCGTCTCGTACGCCAGGGGGCACCGAGGCCCTTTCCCCTGCCGTTGCGCCGGCTGCCGCCCTTTCGCACCGAAACGGCGTCGAACGCTTCGCGCGCCGCGTCCAGGTCCGCGGCCGAGAGACCGGCCGCGGTGAAGACCTCCTCCAAGGACCGGGCCGGCAGACCGACGGCCCGGCAATAGGCACCCACCATCGTGGTGTTGACGATCACGCGCGAACTGGAGCCGATGCCGTGGGCCGCGGCGATCGCCGTTGCGTCGACCATCGCCAAGCTCAGACCGTCGAAGCAGGCCGCCCGGTCGCCCGAAGATTCCGGCGTGTTCAAGAGGACCAGCCCCTCCTCGGGGACGCCCTCCATGGTCTCCTCCGTCAGCAGCCCGCGATCCAGCACGAGGAGGTGGTCCGGCCGGTAGACGCGATTCCTGTTCTTGATGACCTCCCGCCCGACCCGGACGTAGGCGCGTACGGGCGCGCCCGTACGTTCGCTTCCATACTCGCCGAACGCCTGCACGAACGCGCCGTGATTCGCGAACAGGGAGGCTATGAGCTTCGCGCAGGTGACTCCCCCCTGTCCCCCGCGGCCGTGAATCCTCAGCTCCAGCGGTAGGGCAACGGGGATCGCGATCCGGCCGGGGGCGAGATCGTCGCGCCCGACCCAGTGCGGAGTCTGCGTCTGTTCATCGATCCGTGTCATCTCTCACCTGCGCGCTCGCGGCGCCTCCGAAAGATCTCTAGTCATTCTGCGCCCCGTCCATCGCCACGAAGTACACGTCCGTCGGCTTGAACTTGGAGTTGCGCAGGAAGCGGGCCCGCACGGGCAGGCCGATCCTGATCTCCTCCTCGGGCACGCCGGCCAGGCGGGAGAGAAAGAGGGTGTCGGCCCCTTCAAACTCCACCAGGATGAGAGTGAAGGGGGTCTCGGCCAGGAAGGCCTCCCCCCCGAAGAAGCAGGTGGTGAAGGTGTGGATACGACCCTCCGGGGGAAGCTCGTGCCACTCGGTGGGGGAGCCGCACTCCATGCAGTGGGCCCGGGGGGTGGCGTACACGCAGCTGCAGGCCGTGCATTTGGAGCCCAGGAGCTTCTTCTCCGAGAGACCGGCGAAGAAGGGGGAGTCCTGGGCATAGGAATGGAGGTAGTCCACCTCCCAGTGGTGCTTCAGGATGATCGGGTCCAGGTTGAAAAGGACCGTCCCCTCCTGGGTCTCGGGGAGCTTGGCGTTCGGATCCATGGGCTTCCTTTCCGGGTCGGGCGGGCGCCTAGGGACGCTCCAGGATGGACACGGAGATGTAGGTGCCGGTGCCGGCGTGGGAGTGGATGGCGCCCCGCTTGGGATGGGCCAGTTGCAGTTCGGCCCGGCCCAGATGCTTCTCGATGGTGCGCTGGAGCTGCCAGAAGGCAAAGACTCCCTGCATGATCCCGCTGGCGCCCACCGGGTGGCCGCAGGCCAGAAGGCCCCCGCTCGGGTTCACCGGCACCTGAGAGGCCTCGGGTAGCTTAAGTCCGTAGTCCAGGCCGGGCATGAAGGTCCGGCCGCTCACGGCGTAGGGGCCGCCCTCCCCGTACCGGCAAAGACCCATGTCCTCGTAGGTCTGGATCTCGGAGGAGGTGTAGGCGTCGTGGAGCTCCACGAAGTCGAGCGCTTCGCGGGGATCGCCGATGCCGGCGGCCTCATAGGCCAACTTGGAGGCCAGGCGACCGCCGCGGAAGGAGTGCACCCCGGGGTACCGGAGGTTCTCGTAGTCGGCCCCGGACTCGTGGGGCAGCAGGACGACGTCAGAGTGGGGACGGTCGGCCAGGCGCATGGCGTCGGTGCCCGTGCCGATGCCGGTGATGAGGACCGGGTTCTCGCACACCTTCTCCGCCACCTCCTCGGAGGCCACGATGAGACAGGCGGCCCCGTCGCTCATGGTGCAGATGTCGAGCATGGTGAGCGGGGTGGCCACCATCTGGGCGGCGCGCACCTCCTCCACGCTGAGCTGGGCGGGAAACTGGGCGTAGGGGTTGAACGTGGCGTTTCTGTGATTCTTGATGGAGACGTGGGCCATCTGCTCGCAGGTGGTGCCGAACTCATGCATGTGCCTTTGCACCATCATGGCGTAGTAGCCGGAGTAGAAGCCGCCCACCGGGAAGTCGAAGTTGGTGTCCGAAGCTAAGGCGATGAACTCGTTGCCCTTCCAGGTGTTCACATGGCTCATGGTCTCGAAGCCCACCACCACACAGCAGTCCATGCGCCCGGAGGCGATCTCCTGGTAGCCGTTCTGGATGTTGAGGCCCCCGGTGGCCCCGCCTCCTTCGATGCGGCGGGAGGGCTTGGGGCACAGGCCCAGGTAGTCGTGCACCATGATGCCGGCCATGAGCTGGCGGGTGAAGTGGTCGGAGAAGTAGGAGACGCTGGAGCCGTCGATCATGTCCAGGGTGAGGGCGGGCACATCGGCCAGGGCGTAGTCGAAGGCCTGCTTGCACATGAGGCGGAAGTCCATCTCGGGATGAGCCTTGGCAAACTTGGTGATGCCCCCGGCGATGAGGTAGACGGGTCGGGTCACTCCATTTCTCCTTTCACTGCTCTCGAGGCTCGGTGACGATGTCCGGCAGACATCTACGTCCCACCCACTCTTGGTGGTCCCAGTGCGTGATCGACATCGGATTGCAGAGGGATAGCTGTGGTCGATTTCACCTCGGAGAGCGCGATGCTCGTGTGCACGCGCGACACTCCGTGGATGGGCGTGATCCGATTGACGACGAGCATCTGAAGATGAGCCCGGCTTCGCACCACCGCCCTCAGCAGATAGTCGAATTCTCCGGTGACCACATAGCATTCCAGGATCTCGGGGATGGACTCGATCTCGGCGTGAAACGCCTCGAGCTCGGTGTGCTGATGAACCCGCAGGCCCACGCTGATGAAGCAGGTCATGTCGAACCCCAGCTTCTGCTGGTCGAGGAGGGCCACGTAGCGCTTCACGAAACCCTCGTCTTCGAGCCTCTTGACACGGACATGGGTGGCCGCCGGCGAGAGGTTCACCCTCCGGGCGAGCTCCACGTTCGTGATCCGCCCGTCGTCCTGAAGGCACGCAAGCAGCGCCATGTCGATCCTGTCCAGCGGGCTCGTGACTGAAGATCCTTCCATTAATCCCCCTTTATGCAATAATACCATCGTGTTATGGGGATTATGCCAGAAGTATCCACGTAATACTACATGTATTGCCGTATATTATTCGTCCATGATTACCGTCGCGCCCTGAATGAGGATGAAACGTCAGTTGTGCAGTCTGCCTGCACAGACAACCCCGATCCCTGCGGCGATGAGTGCCCGCGAGGTTCGGATGAGGGCGTCGTGCTTGTCCAGGTAGTTGCGCTCCAAAGAGGGCATGAGTCCCTGGTCCTCGATCGCGGTCTTCGACAGGAAGTAGTCGAGGATGTCGCTCGGGTGCTCGCGCGCCGCGTCGACTTCGGGATCACCGCCTTCGTGTTTGGCCGAGATGTTCGGCACGCTCCGGGCAAGCTCGACCAACTCCGAGCGACGCAGATACGGCTGAACGACGATCCCCTTCTGAGGCTCGGTGATGTGGTGCTCCAAGCGTACGGAGGACTCGAACCCCAAGGCGCGGCGTAGCACCGCCGCTTGGCGAATCGTGTCGTTGTCGACGGAATTCGACAGATTGAAGCCAGCCAGAGGAGTGGAACCGTCGTCCCGGCAAAAGAGCCGGGCGGTCAGGAGCGTCCACAGAACGGACCACGGATTGTCGTTCCCCATGAACACCGAGATCTTGAACTCGATGTCGACTCCCAGCTTATGCAGTACATACGCGGCCAGGACCGTTCCGGGATTGACATTGAGCACCTGCTTGACGCCGCACGTCGTGGCGTAGTGCAGGTACTCATCCACCCAGGAGACGACGTGATCGTTCGGCTGCCCCACGCCACCGAAGTAGCCGGTGATCGTATCGGGACCTCCCAGATGACAGTTGGACCCGTCGGTCCCCCGCGTATCCAGCGTCTCCACGTAGGAAGCACCGATGATCTGCATGGCCGCCGCCGTAGCCCACAGATCACCCTGGTCCCGCGACTGCTCCGCCATGTTGCGGACGCGGATAAAGCGGCCCGGCATCAGTTCCTGACGCTCCAGGGCCTGCCGGGCCTCAGCGATGAGCCACGGGAAGTACTGAAGGGCACTGATCTCCAGGGTGACCGCATTCGACTGGTCGACGACCACCCCCGGATCGACGTCCGCAAGGAGCCGGCGCTCGAATTCTCGCAGAGAGACGAATGCCCCGGCATCCCGTTGCCGCCTGAGCCAGTGCAGATCGGCCAGATACGGCGAACTGGCGGACTCAAGGCGGGCCAGGAGGTTCTCCGGACTCCGCGCTTCCCGAGCCTTGCGGTTGATCTCCTGCGGGCCGCCGTATCGCTCCACCACGTCCAACAACGCTCGGACGGTCGGGTTCTCCGGGTCGGTCAAGACCGCGTTCACTTCGCCGACCCGCTCCGAGGTGATCTTCAGGTTCTCCAGATCGAGCTCCATCGTCAGCCCTCCCATTCCTTCCTCCGCCTCCGGCGGCCAACCGCCGGCCCCGCTCTCGCTGCCGGCGCCTACAACTCGAACTCAGCCTCGAACTTCTCCCTTTCACCCTCGAGCATGTGGTAGCAGTGGTCCTCCGCCGGAAACCGGACCGCCCGCACATCGTCCACATACCGCTTCATCGCCTCGGTGACTGTTCCGGCCACGTCGCAGTACTTCTTGACGAACTTGGGGGTGAAGGCCTGAAACTGGCCGATCATGTCGGACACGATCAGGAGCTGGCCGTCACAACCCGCTCCGGCCCCGATCGACAGCGCCGGGATCGAGAGGGTGCGGGCCACGTGGGCGCCGACCTCGGGCGGGATGGCCTCGAGCAGGATCATCTGCGCACCGGCTTCCTGGACTGCAAGCGCGTCGGCCACGACCGCACGGGCCGACTCGAGGGTACGTCCCTGGGCCTTGTGGCCGCCCAGTTGGCCGGAGCTTTGCGGCGTCAGCCCGATGTGCCCCATCACGACGATGCCCGCGTCCACGATGGCCCTGATCCGGGGGGCAACCCGGACGCCGCCCTCGAGCTTGACCGCGTCGACCGCGGCCTCCTTTAAGAAGCGGCCGGCATTCTCTACCGCCCCGTCCGATGAGCTCTGGTAGCTCATGAAGGGCATGTCCCCGATGACGAACGTCCCCGGGGCGCCGCGGCGGACCGCGTCGGCGTGAGCGATGCACTGATCCATGGTCACCGGGATCGTTCCAGCGTATCCGTAGACGCACATGCCGAGGCTGTCGCCCACGAGCAGCATGTCGAGACCCGCGGCCTCGGCGAACTGAGCCGTCGGGAAATCGTAGGCCGTGAGGAACGTGATCTTCTCGCCCCTCTCCTTCATCGCATGGAAATCGTGGATCATCTTCTTGGGCACGGTCTCCTCCTCCTATCGGGATCGCCCACCCGCTGCCGTCCACCCCGCTCGAGCCCGGGGTCAGTCAATCACGTTCCCGGCACGGCCTCACACCATCCATAGGCATCGGCCGCTTCCCCACGCTGGATCGCGGTCAGCATCGCGCTCAGCCGCGTCGTGATCGGGGCCGCGGCCCGGTCACCGAACACGATCTCTTCCTCACGGTAGGTGATCGAATGGACGGGGATGATCCCCGCAGCTGTACCCGAAAGACCGACTTCGTCGAACGAGGGGAGCTCGTCGACGGAGACGGGCCGATCCTCGACGAGGAGACCCATGTCCCGCGCCAGCTGCTGCACGCATAGCCTCGTGATCCCCGGGAGAATGGACGGGCTGGCCGGCGTGATGAGCGTCGCGCCCCGGACAGCGAAGAGATTCGACGCCCCCGACTCGTCCAGGAACCGTTTGGTGCGGGCGTCGGTATACAGGACCTCGGTATACCCGCGGGCCTTTGCGTCCACGGTGCCGCGCAGGCTGGCCGCGTAGTTGGCAGCCGCCTTGACATCGCCAATCCCCTGCGGGGCGGCTCGATCGAGGTCTTCGCGCACGAGTAGCCTGACCGGAACCCCTCGGCCCGCGAAATACGAACCAACGGGTACGACAAAGACCGCAAACAGGTACTCTCGACTCGGCTTGAGCCCGAGCTCGGCGCTCACCCCGATCTCGACAGGTCGAATGTAGAGGCTCCCCCCGGCGCCGCACTCTGGCACGAATCGCCGATTGTTCCGAACGGCGAGAAACACGCCCTCCAAGAAGAGCTCCTCGGGGACCGGCTCCATCGCCAGCTTCAATGCCGAACGCCGAAAACGACCGGCATTGTCCCTTGGTCGGAAGACGTGCACCGTGCCGTCTGGGTGCTCGAAGCCCTTCAGCCCCTCGAAGATAGCCTGACCGTAATGCAGGCACACGGCCGCCAAGGGCAGGGTGACGTCGGCACCCGAGGTGACCAAGGGCGGCGACCAGACGCCGTCTCGAAAAACGTACCTAACGTTCGCGTCGGTCCGCCGGTACGCAAAGGGAGGCGCGGTCTCCCCGTCTCGCCACGCTCGGCGCTCATTGGTCAGCGAGTTCCACAGCGACCGAGACCGCCCTCGAAGCGTCGATTGCCCACCCGTCCGCCCCAAGTGAGTCCGCGAATGATTGGGTCACGGGGGCCCCTCCGACCAGGACTCGCACCCGCTCCCGCATGTCACGCTCCTCCAGGAGCCGCAGCGTGCGCTGCATCACCGGCATCGTCGTCGTCAGCATCGCCGACATGCAAAGGAGGTGCGCACCCGCCTCATCCGCGTTCTCGACGAACCGCTCGGGGCTCACGTCCGAGCCCAAGTCAACGACTTCGAATCCGGCCGCGGACAGCATGAGGGCGACCAGCTTCATCCCGATGTCATGGATGTCACCCTGAACAGTGCCGATGACGACCCGCCCCCGCTGCGGCGCGAGTCTGCGGTCAGGTGGGGCAGCAGAAGCGAGATCCCTTTCTGCACCGCGGAGGCGGACCACAGGACATCGGGGATGAAGGCTTCGCCCGCAGCGAGCTTGTCGCCCACGATGGCCATCCCGGCCGTGAGGCCGCGTGTGAGGATGAGGTCCGCGTCGATCCCCGCGTCGAGGCTTTGGCGGACGAGTGCTTCTACGCGGTCTTCATCGCCATCGATGACCGCCTCGAAGATGGCGCGGTAGCGTGTGTCGCTCTCGATCATTGGAAGCAACCCCCGGTCTCGCTCATGATCCGAACCGTCCTGTCACCATGAATCCCAAAGCGGGTCAGGTCGCGGCGCCCCTGAGGTCCGCGAGGCGTTGTTCGGCCGTTGCCAGGACTCCCGAGGCCACGGCAGGCACGGGTGGGCCTGCCAGGATCTCGACGACCTTGCGCCGGGCCGTCTCCCCGAGGTCGGGAGCGCCGCGCTCGAGCCACCGCTCGTGCGTGTCGCGATTGAGGAGAGTCGGACGCCACTGGCCCATCCCGCTGCGCAGCTGCGCGCGTGTGTGTGCGTTGCCCAGGTAATGCCCCTGGGGTCCCACCGAAGCGATGACGTCGACGGCGAGGTCTTCGTCTCCCACGCCGAACCCGCCCAGGAGCTTCCTGTTCAAAGAGATGAATTCATCGGTGATGACGATCTCCTCGAGCGACCCTGTGAGTCCGAACCCTAGAAAGCCCACGTCGTGGTTCAGATTGGAGCCCGTGAGCATGGCCAGGAGCGTGAGCTCTCCGGCCTCGAGACCCATCTGCATGTCGATGGCCTGCGAGTCGGTGCAGCCGGCTATTCCCCAATTCGGCAGGCCGAGCCACTTCCCCATCTCGACCGCCGCCACGAAATTCATGAAGCACTCGACCGAGGTGTAGCTGCACTGCCCGGACACCATGTCGAGGGTGGCCTGGTTGACGCCGAACATGAACGGGGCTCCCGGCGCAGCAAGCTGATGGACCACCAACCCTAGGAGGCACTCCGCCATTCCCTGGACGATGTGGCCGGCGTTGCTGATGGGTCCGGTGGCTCCGGCGAGATGACCGGGCACGTAGGCGACCGGCACCCCGCGTTCCGCGCACAGAAGAAGCTTCGCCATACTATCCCGCGGGTGGGTCAGAGGGCTCACGGGCTCCACGTACACCAAGAGGTATGGGCGGACGCGCAGCTCGTCGCCGCCGCCACGCAGCTCCTCGGCCACGTCGACCACCGCACCCAGATCGACCTCGTTCTCGGCCACGATGACTAACGGCTTAGTGCAGTTGCTCATCATGGACGTGAAGGTGGCGAGATAGGCTCCCTTTGGTGGAAGCTCCGTCGGGTAGGCCCCCGACATCACGAAATCCATCCCGGGGAGGGCTTCGCACAGGCGGGAGACGCGCGCGACGTCGTCGAGCGTGCTGACACGCCTCTCCCCGGTCTCAGGATCGTACTGCCACATCAGGTCGGATCCGGTGCCGAAGTAGGTGTTGTACCCGCCCAGCTGCAGAGCCGGCTCTCCGGTCCGATCGTGGAGGATGATGGAGGCGGGGACAGTCGAGATGGCCCGCTCGACGACCAGGCGGGGGATCCGCACGAGACCATCGGCACGGCACGCACAACCGGCCTGGTGCAGGAGGGTCAGCGCTCCGTCATGTTGAACCAGGCCGCCGACTTCTTCGAGGACGCGGAGAGAACCGTCGATCAAGCGCCGCTTCGCGCCCTCCTCCAGGTAGCTCAACCGTACGCGCGGCTCGAAGGGCTTCCGGTGACCCGCCATAGTCGTAGATCCTTTCCGCAACGTCTCCCCTTGGACTGTCTCGAGCCGTTGCTCGACCGTCAACACGTCGACTGCGCCCATGACCTGGCCAGCTCGCCCACCATCCTGCTACCATGGTTTTTGTATACACTCACCCTACACGATGGATGGGATTGTGTCAACGGATTGCTGGATCTAGAGAGTTTGAAGCCGGCGGCGGTGTGGGGCTGTGAGGCCCGCGCCTCCCGGTCTGGGTCAGAGCTCGGCTTGGATCCGATCTCGAGCGGCAATCACGTGAGCCACGGCCAGAGTCTCCACCACATCGGGCTTCCTGGCAGCAAGAGCCTCGACGATCTCCCGGTGCTCCTCCAGAGAGATCCTCGCCGTCTCCGCACGGCTGAATGCCGCATACCCGAATCGGGTCGCCAGTCTGTGTATCGGGGCAAAGGCGCTTACGAGATAGCGGTTGCCGGTGGCTTCAGTCATAGCGTTGTGGAATCTGAAATCGAGCTCGAGAACGGTCACAAAATCCTTGCTGGAATCGGCGCTCTCCGCCTCGGTCAGAATGCGAGTCAGCTCGTCCAATTGTCGATTGGTGACCCTGGAGGCGGCCAGACTGGCGGTGGAGCTGACAGCGCGCTCCATCGCCTCCATAAGCATGGGCAGGTCTGAAACGTTCATCTCCGCGATCCGAATGACCCTGCGAGGAGCGATTTCGACCAGCTGCTCGGCTGCGAGTCTTTGCAGTGCCTCCCTAACAGGAGTGCGGCTACACTCCAGCAGCTCGCTCAGGTATGTCTCCGTGACGGTGGCTCCAGGTTCGAGCTCCAGGGTCACGATCAACCGCCTCAGTCTGTGCAACACCACGTCGCCCGTGCGCTCGCGAACCGCAAGTGGACGGACTTTGCCCCCAGAGGCGATAGGCGCAAGTTCTGTGCGTTTGGCCATTAGATGCCAACCTTCGAGCTGAGCAAGGTCTTGTGCATTGTTCCTCTCCGATGCTTGGTGATGTTCAGATTCTAGATTATCCCAGTGTAGGGCTTCTGGACGACTGCCCGATACACCCAATTGACCATCGTCGTGTAGTCGAATACGGGCACTTGAAGCCTCCTCTGGATGGACCACGCGTAAGGGGGCATATCACTGCACTCGAGTAAGAGCGCGCCTATGTCGGGATGCCTTGACAACAAGTCGACCGCAAGGCCCCCGAGCTCGCGCTCGAGAGCGCAGCTGTTCAGAGATCCGGTACACCGAAGGATGTTCTGAAACTCTGGAAGCTCTTCAGCTCCTGCGATCACGAGCCTCGAGCCGTCGTCCACCCCGCAAGCGCGGAGTAGCTCTGGAGACAGCGATCTGGACGTTGCGCAAAGAATCCCAAGCCGCTTCGACGGACCAAGTGACGCGAGGATCATGGGAACCTGGAGCAAGCTGGAAAGAAAGGTGGGAACCTCGAGGGCATCAGCGGCTTCCCGCTGGTAGAAGCCGAGATATCCGCAGGAGCCGACGATCGCGCGGACCCCCTGTCTCACGAGTTCCTCGCCCCCAGCAACTACGGCTTCGAGCAACGATGGCTCGGCCTCGAGCACCTCGAGACCTCGACCCTGCAAGACCCAGTACAGAACCGGGAAATCGAAAGTGCTGGCATTTGCCACATTCCCCGGGATGAGCGGATACCATAGATCGAGCACAAGGATCCCTATCGCCGCTCCGCCGATGGACCGAGAGCGTCGAACCACGATAGTCTCGTCGGGCTGATTCTGGTCCCAGTTGCCTAAGTACATCCCGGCGGTCCCTCCTGACGCCCCGGCACGCCCGCGATCCGTTTGCCGGACAGGTCCCCATGCCGGGGGTGGCCGCGACTCAGAAACAGCCCAACGTCCACCATCACGTCTCGATCCGCAACCGATAGATACGCTATCTTGGCCGGCTCGACCGTCCCAGCATCGTCGATAATCTCGAACTCTTCTGCATTCGGCATCGTGCCCCAAAGATTCAACTCGAGCGGCAAGACGGCAATGAATCCGTGGGACTGGAGTCCGACCGCGTGGACTGCCGAGGAACCGCGCGCTCTGCAAGCGGACATCAGGTGGCCCTTGCCGATCCCGACGTCGATGCCCGCCTCGCACGTCGCGACGAACGATCCCAAGTGCCAACCGGCTGCATCTGCAAACCTTTCCTCAATGGCCCCGGGCAGCCCAGAGTGAAGGCGCACCCGATCGATACCACGCCGGCCAAGACACCGCTGTTGATCGCTTGAGTACCGAGCGTGTGGCACCCGCACAGAATCCCGCAGGGTGAGCATCGTCAACAAACCTCTCGAGCTCGGCCGGCCCAACTCAGGTACTTTGAGTCTTGCTCCTTCAGAATGCACACCTCCCAGTCCTTCCGCACACCGGATCCGCCGCCCGGCCGACACCTCACATACAACATGCTCGACGGCAGTTGTTCTGCTCAACAACTTGAATCACCAGGCTTCCCCCATCTCCGTGCGCAACAGATTCTAGATAGCTCCTTCGCCATTAGAGTGGCACTTGCCATGGGGATTGTATACAGGCACCGTACACTGTTAAGGAGAGACTGTCAAGAGACTCGCCCCATCACCCACAAGTACCGCGCCCTCCTCCGGCGGGGGGCGCGACCATTACCTTGCTGGTGGACGGCGACGAGTTGCTGGTCGCCGACCTGATCTTCCTCCGCATAGGGCGTTCGCCAAGGCGGCGTAGACGTCGGGCCGCGTGCCGGTGGCGGTCGCGACGACACTGGATCACGCGCTCATGAGGAACCCATCTCTCAAAGGGTCGTGTGGGTTGATGATGAACTGCCCGACGGCGATCACAAAGCCGTTGCCAGTTATCTCGGGAACGATAGCCTCGAACTCGCCTACGTTTGTCTGACCAACAATTCGTCCCTTGAAAAGTGTCCCGATGATGCTCTCGTGGGTGAATTCCTCCATCACTCGTAGCTTGCCCTTGGCGTGCAGAGCAGCCATCTTGGCACAGGTACCCGTTCCGCACGGGGAGCGGTCAAGAGATCCCCGACCGAAGACGACCACGTTCTGCGCGTCGGCGGCCGGGTGCCTGGGTTCGCCGAACATCTCGAGCAAGTCCACCGTGTTGATATGTCGTTCCAGGGGATGTGAGACTTTCACGCTGCGGTTGACCTGCCCCAGTAGCCGCATCCCCGTTTCTATGATCAGTGGAGAGTTCTCGGGAGTTATCGCGATGCCCAGTTGTGCGGCAGAAACCAGGGCTACGAAGTTGCCGCCAAAGGCGATGTCGACACTGACGCAATCCCTCCCGGGAAGCTCGATGGGGACATCACTGGCGAACACAAAGGAGGGTGCGTTCCTCACGGTGACAGCGATGACGACGTCATCGCGTACCTGCGCAGTCGCTTCGACAAGTCCGGCCGGGGTGTCGATCACCACCCTGCGACTCGGTTCCTGCCCGGCGATGAAACCCATCTCAATCGCTGCAGTCAAAGCGCCGATGATCCCGTGGCCACACATGTTCAGGTAGCCCCCGCTGTCCATGAAGATCATGCCCAACTCGGCATCGGGATGCGACGGTTCCGTCAGCACGACTCCAAACATGTCCTTGTGACCGCGAGGCTCGTGTAGAAGGGCACTGCGCACACAGTCGCAGTTCTCCGAGACGTAGCGCTTCTTGGCAGCCATGCTCCCGCCGCGAATCCTCGGCATGCCGCCGACAATGATCCTCACCGGCTCGCCTCCGGCGTGGGCGTCAACTGTGAAGATGTGCTTTGCGCTGGTCACCCTGCGCATCCCGCGCACTGAGGACGGCGGAAGCAGTCCATCCACCGCGAGACTATGCAGGAGACCCCTGCCGTCACCCGCAGCATTGGATTCGATACGTCATCATCGATTCCATATGTCCCGTCACTGCCGCAATCTCAATGTCTCGGCCTCGTCCAGAATGAGCTCGTCTCCGACTAACTTGATCGCGACTCCGTAGTCGAGCTTCGCGCTTTCCAGGCTCACGTACCCCTTGACCACATCATTGAGAACAGCTCTCGGGTCCCTCTCGTACCGGTTACCCCAACCTCCGGCACCACCGGTGATCATGTGCCATTCCTCCCCAGCCGCCATCTTGTATGAGACAACCTTGCCAATCCTCTTCTCCTCGGGCGTGCCAGGATGGAGTATGGCGATGTTTGGCTTGCCTTGCCCACCGCCGAACAACCCGAAAGGGGCATCCTTGGTGCGCTCGACCACGCTCACGATGTTCAGATCGGCCAGCGCCTTCCAATGCTTCTCTACCCCGAGACCACCACGAAACTTCCCCGGGCCGCCGGAATCCTGCCTCAGCTCGTACTTGGTCACCCGGACAGGGTACCTCTCCTCTATGACCTCGACCGGCACATTTTGAGATTCCCCCACCACATATCGATCAGGGCATTCTCTCCGTCCCGATCGATACTGGCCCCGCCTCCGCAGGCCTCGTCCGCTCCGCTGGCGAAGAACGTCCCATCCACCGGGTCTACTCCAGAGAACAGAACAAACGTAAGATCGCCTCCCGTGCCGGTCACAACCCTCTCCGGGGCGGCCTGAGACAGCGCCTTGAAGGCCAGTTGTCCCAGTACCATAGCGGGCCAACCATACAAGAATAAGGCGGCGGGGGGCTTGGGGTTGAATATCGAACCCTCGGGCGCGATCACTTTCAGTGGTCGGAAGTGCCCTTCGTTGGAAGCATTGAGCGGCGTCGTGATCATCTTCATCACCAGTCTGCAGATCGAGACCGTCGACGCGTAAGGGCAGTTCGTGGGCCCCGCCTGAACCGACGCCGACCCAGTCGTATCCATGATCAACTCGTCGCCCTGTTTCTTCACAGTCAGTTTAATCGGCACCGGGTCGCTGGTTATCCCATTGTCGTCCATGAAACCTTCGGCCGACCACTCCCCATCAGGCATCTCGACGATGGCTTTCCTCGCAAGCTGCTCACCGTGGTCAAGAAACCTCGCTACCGCCAGCTCGACCGTATCTTTCCCGTACTTCTCGATCAGCTCCCCGACCCTCTTCGCTCCGTATTCTATGGCGGCAATCTGGCCGTGTAGGTCGCCCATAACTCCGTCCGGCACGCGAGTATTAGCCCGCAGGATCTCCATGATCTCGTTGTCGTATTCTCCTCTCTTTTTCACCTTCGCACCATATATCTGGAGACCTTCCTGCCAACAATCGGTTGTGCTGACTCCATAGATGTCTCCCGCACCGATATCCATCCAGTGCGCCTTACACGCTGAGTACCCGAACAGATTCCCCTCGATGAATATCGGCTTAATCAAAGTGACGTCCTGAGGATGCGCACCGGTGAAGTACCCGTACGAACTCAGGACCACATCTCCATCATCAAGGTTGCCTTCGGTCAAATATCCGTTGATGACATTTCTTATGGCGAACGAAAGGCTGCCGCAAAAGTACGGTAATGCTGGTCCTTCTGCGAGAAGCTGCGCCTTCCGATCATAAAGACCTAGACTGAAATCAATCATCTCGTATATAACGGGATTGAATGAAGCCCGAATCAGGATACTCTTCATCTGATTGGCAGTCGCTATATAGTAGTTTCTAATGACCTCGACGGTGATCGGGTCAACATCATTCACAATCGTGGCAACTTCTGTATCCATTGTTGGATCCATGAGTACCCCCTATGCTCTAGTGATTACCAGATTGCCTAGTCTATCCACTTCGCAGATATGCCCTTCGCCCACGACCGTCACCGTCGTTGGCTCTTCTATCAAAGCGGGGCCCGTTACCACGTTGTTGGCCAACAGCTTGTCTCTCTCATAGAGATCGTGCTCTGTCCAACCGCACTTCACAAAATCGAAGACGCTTCGTTGACCCTTGAAGGCTTCACCGGCATGCTTGGTGCCTACGCCCACTTCTCTCAACTTGGGCTTCGGTATCTCCCCAGGGCAGCAACGCGCGCGTTTACAATTTCGGCCGGTTGACTCAGGTTATAACCATAAACATCAGCGTATGCCTTCTTGAACTCCTCAAACAGGCGGGTCTTGCCGTTCTCACGCAGGGTGAACGTCAGCGGAACGGACACGGCGTGCTCCTGGCCCGCGTACCTCATATCCAGAGACTTCAGCATCCTCCGGTCTTGCTCGGGAATACGTTCCCTGTCCAGGATATCCGTGCCTCGCTGAACCAACTCCTCGAAGCGACTGTCGAGCTCGTCGATGCTCACGAGGTCCAGTTTCTTCATCACGGTCGAGGAGAAATCGTGTCTGACGTCGACCATCAACATACCCCAGGCAGAGAATGTGGCTGGGGCAACAGGGACAATGGCTGAGGCCATATCGAGCTCATCGATGAGGAAGGAGCCGAAGAGGGCACCGCCGCCGCCAAAGCACAGCAAAGCGAAGTCTCGCGGGTCATCGCCTTTTTCGGCGGCAATGTCCTTCGTCGCCTCGGCCATGTGGCTCATGGCTATTCGGAGTATGCCACTGGAAGCGTCGTAGAGGTCCATCCCCAGCCGGTCGCCTAGGTTCTCCTTGATGCCCTTTGTTGCCACGTCCGCATCCAAGGCCATTTCACCCCCGAGGAAATACCCCGGGTCTATATACCCGTTGCACACGAGGGCGTCCGTGACGGTCGGCTCAGTCCCTCCTTGCCCATAGCACATCGGTCCTGGACTGGCACCCGCGCTATGCGGACCCACCTGTAGCGCCCCAGCCGCGTCGAGCCAGCCGATGCTTCCGCCTCCAGCACCCACGCTGCGAATGTCAAGGTTGGGGATGAGCACTGAGTAACCACAAGCTTTCGCCTCTTGCTCCGTTCTAGCCTTGCCATTCTTGATCATGCATACGTCGTAACTCGTTCCGCCGACATCCATCGTGATCAGATTTAGGTATGCGAAGTTGTTCGCGATGAACATCCCTCCGATCACCCCACCAGCTGGCCCTGACAACAGGGTGTTTATTGCACCTCTCTTGCCAAGCTCGCTGGTCATTCCACCGCCGTCCGACCGGGTCAAGACAACCTGCCCAGCAAAGCCCTTCTCCGCCAAGGCAACTTCCAGGTTTCCTATTGAAGACTCGACCACCGGTCCAAGGTACGCGTTCAGTATGGTCGTCATACTCCGCTCGTACTCGCGGTGCTCGCGCACCACGTCAGATGAGATTGTCACCCGGAGGCCTGGACATTCCTCGGCCAAGATGGCCTTCACAGCCCTTTCGTGAACCGGGTTTACATAGGAATGCAGGAGACAAACGGCAACTGCTTCTACCCCCCTGGCCTTCAGCATCGCGGCTACTCGTCGCACATCCTCTTCGACTAGTCCGGTAACAACACCCCCTCTGGCATCGAGCCTCTCGGATACCTCAAACCGGAGCTCTCGGGGACAAGCTGCGAGGGTTTGTGGTACTTGGGGTTGTACATTTCGGGCCGGTTGTAGCGCATGATCTCGGGAACGTCGCGGAATCCCCTGGTCGCGATATATGCCGTGTTGGCCCCTTTACGCTCGAGCAAGGCGTTTATTGCCGTCGTCGATCCGTGAACAAACAGTCGCGTTGCTTCACTGAAAGCTAGCTTCTCCTTTTCTATTACATTCATTATGCCTATAAGCGTATTCGCAGGGGTCGTCGATGACTTGTTGAGCCAGAAGGCGCCTGTCTTTTCATCTAGAACTACCAGATCCGTAAACGTTCCACCCGTGTCAATAGCAATCCTTAAATGCTTTGTTTCTCCCATAGTCTTTCCTTCCGATAATTATGGTCGTCTGATAGAAGGTACAGCACCAAGCATAATTGTGCACCAAGTGTTCGATACACGTACCCTCGTCCTGAGAGATTCCTAAGCTTTTGGACAGTACTTACGCCGTACGCTCCTTGAGCGAATTCACATAGAAGGTCCCCTCCTTCATTACCATCAAGAGGCGCGATGCGTCCTGCAGTATGCGAACATCGTCCAATGGATCGCCGTCGACGACGAGCACGTCCGCCAGCTTGTCCGCTTCTATCACCCCAACTCGGTCGTCCACCCGGCAGGCCTCGGCCGAGGTCTTGGTGGCGGCCACGATAGCCTGCATGGGTGTGAAGCCACGGCGAACCATGTGCTCCAACTCACGCGCGTTCCGACCATGCATCGTCTCGTCGATAGCATCTGAGCCAACGGCGATCTTGACACCCGCTGCCGCGGCTTTCGTGAAGCTCTCAGCGTGGACTTCCCTGATCTTCTTAATCTTCTCCAGCGCCACTGCGGAGAGACCCATCTCCTTTCCGTGTTCAGCCAACTCCTCTGCGATGAACAGGGTAGGCACCAAATAGGTGTTGCTGTCGAGCAGCATCTGGATGGCTTCATTGTCGAGCATGCTTCCGTGCTCGATCGACCACACACCGGCTCGGATGGCGTTCTTGATTCCCTGAGTACCCTCCGCGTGGGCCATGACTGCCTTGCCGCGGGCCGACGCCTCATGCACGATGGTCTTAAGTTCCTCGAGAGTCCATTCGTTGTAGTTCGGCGAATCCGCCGGCGATGCGACGCCTCCCGTGGCGCACACTTTGATGAAGTCAAAGCCTTCCCGCAGCGCCTTGCGTGTTGCCCTCTGCACATCCGCCACTCCGCTGCATATCTCGACGCCCGTGTAGAGCGGAACGCTCAAACCTCGCGGATAGTAGTCGTCCAAGTGTCCGCCGATCTGACCAAGCCCGGCAGCCATGATCATTCGAGGACCTTCGACTAGACCCATTTCGACGGCCACACGCAGACCCACATCGTTTGCAATGCCGGGCTCGCGGATGGTCGTGAACCCAGCGTGCAGGGTGCGTTTCATCATCTCCGCTGTCTTGAAAGTCTCGACGGTCGGCGGTGTGAAGAGCCTCTTCTCGACGCTCATCGTGGTCAGGGAGACGTGACAGTGGCAGTCAAACATGCCCGGCATGATCGTCCGGCCCGTAGTGTCGATGACTTCGCATCCCTGGGGAATGCCAACTTCGGTCCGACTTCCCGCTTCTCGAACAGTCGATCCCTGAACGAGGACGACCGCATCCTGAACCGGCCCTCGCCCGGTGCCATCGATCAGCGTCCCTCCGACCAATGCCAATAGATCCTCATCGACCATTCTCGCCCCCTGCTCTTCCACAGCCGATCTACCTCCGGCCCAAACGTCCCTTCATCCCGACTGCCACTCGCTCGCACTTGACCGGACAGCCTGGCCATCCGGAGCAGAGACCGAAGCCACCGCCGGAGGGCCTCCTCGACAGGGGCCGGCGTGCCAGCACGCCCCTATCGTGCCAGAGCTTCCGCTACGTCTCCCAGACCGAGCTTGTCGAGCGTCGCGGTCGTTGGCCGCCCGGTAGCCACATCCCACTCGCGCAGCCCGTAGTACTCGTCCAGCATCTGGTCAAGCTTCGCGGGAGATACAACCTCGCCCTTGTACTGTCCGGATCGCACCGGATCGTACTGGAATCGGTATGGCACCTCATCGTTGTGGCGATCAAGCCCGTCACGCATGTTGAACGCTCGCTCCAGCGAAACTACGCGCCATCCGAGGGTCATGAGATCCTCAACGCCCAGCGAGATGCCTGTGCCGGCGCTGTAAAACTCGGCCATCAACTCTGGCGTGAATCCGACGGCGCACAACGCAGCAAACGTGCAGATGCCCAGCGAGTCCACGGCGACGTACACATCCTCGTGCCAGCGCACAATTTCCGCTCGCTTCTCGTACAGGACGGGGTTGGCGTACTGGGCGTCTCCGGTGATTCCTTTGACGAGCCCGATCCCATCGGGAGTCAGGCCGTACTCCGCAACCGGCGCGCTCGTGCAGTGATCCCCCCCACGCGGGTTGAGTGCGTTGCCCAGCGCGTAGCCCTTCGATCCGCGAACGTCCATCCCGGGGTGCTCGAGGCCGCCTGAGACCACCGCCCACTTCCAAGAGTCCTTGCCGACGCGCTCAGAGACCCGCACCAGGCCTTCGGCCAGCAGATCACCGATGCCTTCCCGGTAGGCTATCTTCTTGATCATCGCGATGACAGCATCGGCGTTGCCCCAGGCCATGTCCAGCCCATCGACCTCCTTCTGGGACAGAACGCCACGTTCCACCGATTCCATGGCCCACGCGATCGTCGTGCCGGTCGACGCACAATCCAGGCCAAGCTCATTGGCGAGTCCGGAGGCGGCGATGAGAGCCTCGGTATCAGCGACACCTACGTTGGCGCCAAAGTCGGTGCTCTGTTCGTGCTCGATGGCCAAGCATGTGGTACCGGCAAACCGGCCAGAGGTGATCTTGAGATTCCGGCGACAGCCGATCGTGCAAGCCGAGCAACTGCCCCGGGCCCGCAAGTATCCCTTTTCCACAAAGGTCTGTCCGGTGAGTAGCTCCACGCCCTCGATGCGCCCAAGTTGCCAGTTGCGGGTCGGAAGTATCTCCATCTGGTCCCAAGCGCCGACGAAGCCCGAGGGGCCAAACATATGGAGCCCCTGCGCAAAAGGATCTTTTGCGACAGCTCTGTGAACGGCCTTGGCGGCCTCTTTGAACCTGGGCGGATAAGCGATCTTCAACGACCCGGTGCCGCGCACCGCGATAGCCTTCAGGTTCTTGGAACCCATGACTGCTCCCGCGCCCCCTCGGCCAATCGAGTAGCCAGCTGAGAGCATGATGTTCGCGTACTTCACCAGGTTCTCCCCGGCGGGTCCTATGGCAGCCACCTCCACATCGGGCACGCCAAGTTCGGCCGCTACCGCCTTGCAGGTCGCCGAGATGGCCAGTCCGCGCAGCTTGGCGGCATCGCGAATCTCTATCCGGTCGTTGTCGATGAGGATGTAGACGGGCGTCTCCGCCGCTCCGTGAATCACGAGATGATCGTAGCCGGCGAACCTCAGCTGCGCCCCCAGAATCCGCCCCCCGACCCCTTCGCATAGCGATTGGTCAGCGGACTTCTGAATGCCACAGAGGTGCGCGAACCAGTTGGCGCGGTGGTGCCGATCAGGGGCCCCGCTCCAAAAACCAGGAGATTCTCGGGACCAAGCGGATCGGTACCCGCTTTCAGGCCATCCCAGAGCAGTCGCGCGTTGATTCCCCGTCCTCCCACATACGTGCGAGCCAACTCCTCTCCCAGCGACTCCTTCCAAACATTCCGGCCCGAGAGGTCTACGTGCAGGATCTTTCCGGCATATCCAAAGTCCATCGCTCACACCTCCCCGAGCGCGACCAAAGAGACCAGCTGCTTGTCTGCCGCCTCATCGGTCTGGTCTGAGTATTTCTCCCAATCGACAAGGCGTATGACTCCGAAGCCGCAAGCCTGGACGCACGCGGGTTTGCCGCCGCACATGTCGCATCGTTCCACGTTGGTGCCTGCCTCTCCGGAGTAGTTGACGACAGCCATGGGAAAGAACACTCCCTCATGAATCTCCCGCCGCACCGCGATGAGCGCTCGCGGGCTGAACTCTCCCTTCTTCTCGAACGAGCACGCAAGAACGCACGAATCACACCCCGTGCATTTCCGAACGTCTGCAATCAGCGCCTTCAGCATCTTCTCCACCTCACTTGACTCACGAGGATTGACTTGCAGTCACCGCTCTTCACACAGCCAGCTCAACCACCACACTGCGCCGACATGAACACCGGCGTCAGAAACGGCGGCGGCGCAGAATCTGGTCTGTACCCACGGCCACTAGAATCAGTGCACCTTGAACCACTTGTTGGTAGGTTGGGTCGAGCCCCAGCAAGTTGAAGCCATTGCCAATCAATGCAAGGATGAACACGCCCAGTACGGCCCGCCACATGGTGCCCTCGCCACCCAGGATGCTCGTCCCACCGACTACTGCGGCGGCGATCGCGCTCAGCTCGAGCCCGGTGTACATGCTGGCCTGCGCCGACGAGGCCCGCGAGGCTCCGATGAGCCCGGCCGTGGCGGCGAGGCTACCGGAGAGCGTCATCACGAAGGAACTCACTACTCGAGTTCGGATTCCGCTGAGGCGGGCGGCTTCCCGGTTGCCTCCCACCGCATAGACCGCCCGACCGAAGGTGGTACGCGACAGCAGCAGCCCGCTGAGCACCGCGACGGCGATGAACAGCCACGATCCCGTCGTGATACCGAATACCGGCGAGGCGTCGTTGAAGACACCGAACGAGCGCGAAGTCGTGGCGACCAGTTGTCCTTCGGTCACGACGACCGCCAAGCCTCGGAACACTATGCCGGTGGCCAGGGTCGCAATGAAAGAGTTGATTCTCCCGTAGTTCACGAGCAGACCGTTCATCAAGCCAAGGCCGGCGCCCACGAGGATTCCGGTGGCAAACCCAGCAGCAACGCCGAAGTGATTCGTGGTCTGCACGGCGATGATCGCGGAAACCGTCAGCACCGCACTCATGGAAAGATCGAAGACCCCGGAGATGATGCAAAGGGTCGCCGCAGCGGCTAGGATCCCGACCATCGCGCTCTGGTCCAACAGGTTGACCATGTTGGTGGGAGTGAAGAATGTCGTGGTAGAAAGCGACAAGGCCACGAACATCACCACGAAGCTGACCGCGATCCCGTAGTCGCGTGTGCTGCTTAGGGCCCGTTGGCCCACGGTGATAACAGAAGCCCTCATGCCTTCCTACCCCGATCTTCGCCACCGAGTCCATCGAAAGCGGTCGCCAGGATAGCCTCGGTATCGGTGTCCCCTCGCTGGAATGTTGCTGCGATCCGCCCTTGCCGCATCACACAAACTCGGTGGGACATGCCAATCACCTCCTCATTCTCTGACGAAATGAGCAGGATGGCATGGCCAGCAGCAGCCAGATCCCGTAATAGCTGATGGATCTGGACCTTCGCCGCAACGTCCACACCCCTAGTCGGTTCGTCAACAATCAAGAGCTGTGGGCGCCGCAACAGCCACTTGGAGAACATGGTCTTCTGCTGATTTCCGCCGGAAAGCGTCCAGACTGGCCCCTCGGTGGTGGCGGCTCGGATGTCGGTTCGCTCCATCAGCGCTGTTGTCTCACGGCGCTCCTTCCGGCGTTTGAGGACCCCTCCCGCGGACAGCTCGCCAAGCGAGGCAAGGCTGATGTTTTCTCTCACCGACCGACCAAGAACCAAACCGTCCGTTTTGCGATCCTCCGGCACCAAGGCTATACCAGCTCGCATGGCGATGCTTGGGGATGACGGATGCACGGTCTTCCCGTTCACCACCACCTCCCCCGCGTCGGCCCGCTCAGCCCCGAAGATGAGTCGAGCGGTCTCGGATCGTCCCGAACCCACGAGTCCCGCAACTCCAAGGATCTCGCCGCGCCTGATCTCAAAGGACACACCGCGGACAGCCTGGCCCCGGCGCAGATCTCGAACGGCGAGGACGACCGGAGCGTTGTGGGGCACGGGCTCCGGCTCCGGGTAGAGAACATCCACCTGTCGACCGACCATCGACCTCACCAACGTGTCCGCCGTCTGTCCGACGGTAGGTCCGCCGGTGACCAGCCGGCCGTCGCGAAGAACACCAAGGGTGTCAGTCACGGAAAGCGCCTGCTCCAGGTAGTGCGAGATGAACACCACCGCGATGTTTGAGTCCGCAAGGCGTTGCATCAGTACGAGTAGTTGCTCCGCATCACTTGTTGTGAGGACCGCCGTCGGCTCATCCATGATGATGACCTCAGCGTTTCGAGCGATAGCGCGCATGATCTCGACGCGCAGCTGCTTGGCGAGGGGCAGAGCGCCGGCCAGAGCCTGCGGGTCGAGATCGTCAAACCCGACTTCATCTCGCAACTCGAGGAAGCGAGCGTGATTGGCGCGAGACTGGACCCACCCGCCACGCTGGGCGAGTCGACCCATCAGCACGTTCTCCAGCACGCTGCGTCGAGGAACGAGTGACAGCTCCTGCGTGATCATTGTCACCCCGTGAGCAAGGGCGTCACGCGGCGACTGGACTCGTATCGGGGTGCCGTCCTTGAGAACGGCACCCCGATCGGGCCTGATGATCCCAGCCAAGATCTTCATGAGAGTCGACTTGCCGGCGCCGTTCTCACCGACCAGTCCGTGGACACGACCGCGTTCGAAGCCTATCGTCACATCGGTGAGGACAGGCACACCGCCGTAGGACTTGGAGATGCCCTGCATGAGCAGGAACGAACCAGCCTTCGCGGGCGTAGCTTGGGCCCCGCCGTGGGGCTGCTTTGTGAGCTGGTCCGTCATGCTCTCAGTCGGTGTAGGCGCCCGTGACGCCAACAAGATTGTCTTTGGTCCCCTTTGGGGAGAGGCCGAGCATCTCGGCGATTTGGATGTCGGTCATCGACGTAGGCTTCATCGTGCCGCGGGCCACGCCCAAGCCGATTTCGGCTGCTTTCTCGCCCAACACGTCCTCCGGCCAGTAGGCGGTGGCATACCAGCGACCCTGCTGGACCGCTTCAACCGCCTGCGTTGACGGGCCGTTGCCGATAAGCAGCACCTTGCCTTTAAGTGCCTCAGGGATGATGGTCTCGAGCCCCTCGATGGCTGGAGTCCCGCCGATGATGATGTTGACGTCGGGGTGAGAGCTGAACAAGTCTTGACCGGCCTGCCGGCCCGTGTCTCTGCTGTAGCCTCCCACGTACGACGAAATGACTGTTGCACCGCCCGCCTCCAGGGCTGCGACAGCCGCCTTCGTTCTGGTGGCGTCAAGCGGCAGAGCCGGCATGCCCTGCAGATAGGCGATCACGGGCTTTGCGATTCCCGCCGACTCGGCTGCTTCCAGGCCCAGTTGCGCCAAGAGCTCTCCGTTCGCGGCGATGTTCTGGCCAACGTACGACATGCCTTCGACCTGGGACTCCCCGGTGTCGTAGCGTGTCCCGATCGGAGTGAACTCGGCGACCACAGCGATGCCCTTGGCAATAGCCGCCTCGACTGCAGGAATGACCGCGGTGCCGTCATTCGCCTGGATGATGAAGACCTGGTACTTGCCCGAGGTCGTTGCGTCCTGCAGTTGAGCGACCTGCGTCGGAGCGCTGAATTGCCCGTCGAACAACGTCACGGTGGCGTTGTGCTGGGCAGCGTAGCGCTTAGCTCCCCCATACGCGGCCAGCGGCGCCGGTATCGCCTTCCCGAATGTGAAGAACGCAATGTTCATCGACGTCTCGGCTGCGGTGGTGGGCGGACCTGCGGTGGTGGTAGGGCCGGAGGTGGTGAGGGTCGTGCCGGGTGTTTCGACACTACCACATCCCACCGTCAGGGACGTCACGAGCAGAACGACCGCAAGCACGAATATTCCTTTACTGCTGCGAGCCATGCACAAAACCCCCTCATTCTTCGAATGCGTTTCGGTGCTAATGATGTACGATCAGATTTCGTACCCGTAGATCGGGCGCTCGGCTTCTTTTGAGATGAAGCCGCTGTGCACGTCCAGTTCTACGAACTCTTCGAAACGTTTACGAGGATCCCCATATCCACCTCCCTCCGATCCAAGTGGCCACAGTCCTCCTGAGCCGCAAGAGGTTGACCTTGCATCGGCCGCCCATCGGGTCGCGTATCGTTCACGATGAACTTCGGTTCACGGTCCCCAATCGTCCGCAATCACCGAGTGTTCGACCTTCGCTGTTCCAACGTCCCCTCAAGGATGTGTTTGCTCAAATGGTGATCGACGATGGTGGGCGACGCGTCGTCCGTGCACCCGGTCACAGAGATCCTCCCCGAAGGTCTGGGCTGCCCCTACCGTCAACGCGATTCACGTCACCATCCCCGCGCTGTGGTGATTGTATACAGGAACCGTACAATGAAGTCTCAGCCCTGTCAAGAGCCTGATCTCCCCCGTCCGGCAGAAGAAGGTCCCCCGATGCTTGGACGTCAGCCATTCTGTATCAGGAGGCAGGAGAGTTTCCCTGGCGTACGGCCCATGAGCTCATGCTCAACATGTCGGATAGAACGTCGCAAGCAAGGGATTGCAACGAGCACATGTTGGTGCCTTTGCCACCCTTGTGCGGCTCCCACTTCAACCCGGGCTCTATCCCGTCCGCGCCGGTGCGTGAGCAGTTTGATCTTCGGCCGACCGGCACCGCTCGTGAGTCGAGAACCTACCGCCGCCATTCCTCCGCCACCAACCCCAGTCCGCAGCCCAAGGCCTTCAGGTTCACCTCTTCCGTCCCCGGAGGCACCATAGAGAGCACGGCCTTCTCGAGGGATGCCTGGCTCACCACCCCGGTGAGGCCGGCCACCGCCCCCAAGGTGAGGATGTTGGCCGTCTGGGCTCGGCCCGTCTCTTCCAGAGCCAGCTTGGTGAAGGGGATGCCGAAGCTCGCCCGCTTAAGGGCGGGGGGATCGGGCACCATCTCGGAGTCGAAGATGAAGACTCCCCCCGGGCGCAGAAGACCGCCGTAGCGGTGGGCGGCCTCGTCGGAGAGGGCCACCAAGAGGTCGAGTCCGATGAGCTGGGGGTAGTCCACCGGGCTTCGGGCGATGATGACGTCGCTTCTTGAGTAGCCCCCCCGGGCCTCGGGACCGTAGGACTGGGTCTGCACCACCTGGCGGTGGTCCCGGGTGGCGGCCACGGCCAGGATGACCCCCATGAGGATGACCCCT
This sequence comes from Thermoleophilia bacterium, assembly GCA_027493445.1. Classification (GTDB taxonomy): domain Bacteria; phylum Actinomycetota; class Thermoleophilia; order RBG-16-64-13; family RBG-16-64-13; genus JAMDDA01. The sequence goes on from JAOSKU010000001.1 coordinate 2,106,087, forward strand.
TGGCCCCCGCTGCCTCCGAAGCGCACCTCCAGGAACTCCCGCTCGGAGAGAAGCTCGGGGCTCTTGCTTTGCGGGAGGGGGGCGTCATCTCATCGGTCTCACTCATCGCCGGCTCCGATCCTTTGGAGCAGATGGGCGTAGTTCTGGGTGAACTCCGGTTTGGCCTGGTCCTGGTAGAGCAGGCCGGTGACGATCCGGCCCTGGAGCTCCTCGGGGGTCATGCCCCGGGCCTTCTTGACGCCGATGGCGCGGGCTTTCATATCCTCGAGCATGGCCACCGCCCCCTTGGGGGGTTTCGCTTGCCGAATTCGGTGGGGCACTGGGTGACCGCCTCGATGAAGGAGAAACCCCGGTGGGTGATGCCGTCGCGGATCATGCGGGAGAGCTCCCGCACCCCGTAGGCGGTGCCCCGGGCCACGAAAGTGGCCCCGGCCGCCCGGGCAAGCTCGCAAAGATCGAAGGCCGGCTCGGTGTGGCCGTAGGGGGCGGTGGTGCCGAAACCCCCTCCCCTGTCTGGGGGGAGAGCTGGCCCCCGGTCATGCCGTAGATCTGGTTGTCAAAGAGGATGCAGGTGAGATCGATGTTGCGGCGGGCGGCGTGAATCAGGTGGTTGCCGCCGATGGCCGCCCCGTCGCCGTCTCCGGTTAGGACGATGACCGTGAACTCCGGGTGGGCCATCTTGATGCCGGTGGCAAAGGCGAGCGCCCGGCCGTGGATGGAGTGCACCGTGCCGAAGTCGAGGTAGCCCACCGCCCGGCTCGAGCAACCGATGCCCCCCACCACCACCGTCCGGTCCTTGTGCAGATCAAGCTCGAGAGCAGCTCGCAGAAAGGCGCCCGTCACCGTGCCCACCCCGCAGCCCGGACACCAGATGTGGGGGAGGCGCTCGGTGTGCAGATACTGGTCCACCGCCGAAGGCATGGGGGCTCCCTTAGCTCGTCTTCACTTGGGGATCAGATGCTCTCGTACTTGCCCACGAGCTCTTCCACCCGCTCGAGGATCTCCTGGGGGGCGATCAAGGTGCCGTCCACCTTGCCCATGCTCACCACCGTGGTCCAGTTCTCGGCCATCTTGCGCACCTCCCGGGCGTACTGGCCCAAGTTGAGCTCGGGGATGAGCATGAACTCCACCCGGCGGGCCACCTTTTGCACGATCTCCACCGGCAGGGGGAAAAGGGTGTAGAGGTGGAGCACCTCCACCGGCAGGCCCTCCTGCTCCGCCAGACGCAGAGCCGCCCGGGCGCTTCTCGCGCAGGAGCCGTAGGCCAGGATGCAGACCCGGCCCCGGCCCTCGTTCTTTATGTCGTAGAGGCAGAGCTCGTCTCGGTGGTGCACCACCTTGTCGTGCAGCTCGTAGAGGAACTGTTCGCTTTTCTTGGGGTCGTTGGTGGGAAAGCCGGTCTCGTCGTGGATGAGGCCGGTGACGTGGGGGTGGCGGAGCGCCCCCAACTGGTGGGGGTGCACTTCTCTGACCATCTCCGGATGAATATAGGTCTCGGTGAAGTCGAAGTCCCCCGAGGTCAGACGGTAGCGGCCGGCAAGCTCCGGGCTGAAGCTCTCCCGCATGTGGCCCACCACCTCGTCGGCGAGCAGGGTGACCGGGGTGCGGAAGCGCTGGGCGAAGCGCACGGCGGCCATGGTTAAGCGGTACATGTCGGCCACGTTGGAAGCCGCCAGGACGATAGCCGGGTGGTCGCCGTGGGTGCCCCACCTGGCCTGCATGACGTCCCCTTGGGAGGGGGTGGTGGGCCGGCCGGTGGAGGGACCCATGCGCATGACGTTCACCACCACCAGGGGGGCTTCTGAGATGACGGCGTAGCCCAGAGCCTCTTGCATGAGAGAGAAGCCCGGGCCCGAGGTGGCCGTCAGGGCCACTTCCCCGGTGAGCGAGGCCCCGATGCAGGCGCAGATGGAAGCGATCTCGTCTTCCATTTGCAGGAAGACCCCGCCCACCAGGGGCAGCTCCCGGGCCAGGGTCTCCATGATCTCCGAAGACGGGGTGATGGGGTAGCCGGCGAAGAAGCGCACCCCGGCGTCAAGAGCGCCCAGCGCGCAGGCCCGGTTGCCCTGCACGAGCAGGCTGTCCTGGTCGATCTTCTCCCGCAGGAGATGGGTGTGCCAGAGCTCCATCTAGGCTATGGCCTTCTTTGGTCAAGTAGGGAGCCTCCCACGGCCGACCGGGGGTGGGCGCCGGCCGCGGGAAGGGCTTCAGCTATGGAGACGGCGAAATCCGGGCAGATGAGCTCGCAGGTGCGGCAGCCGCGGCAAGCCTGGGGCTGGACCAGGTGGGGGGCCGAGCGCGGCGGGAGCTCCAGCGCGCCCGCCGGGCAGAGGTAGCCGCAAAGGCCGCACCGCTTGCAACGGGACGGGTCGAAGCTGGGGGTCAGGTGCGAGCCCTGGGCCGTGAAACTCCCGACTCCAGGATCCGACAGGAGATCTTCTTTGTAGTCGGTTCCCGCGAACATGTCACGCATGACTCGAGTCAACCCAATCGTCACCTTCGTCCACGGGCGCAAAACCACGCCGCACGAGATTCTCTGTGACGATCCTTGGGTCCATGAAATGGAGCAAGTAGTCGGTCCCGCCGGCTTTCGTGCCACCTCCAGACATCCCAAAGCCCCCGAACGGCTGGCGGCCCACTAGCGCACCGGTGATATTCCGGTTCAGGTAGAGATTCCCCACGCGAAACGCGCGGGTCGCCGCTCGCAGATTTCGAGGACTGCGCGAGAAGACGCCGCCGGTGAGCGCGAAGCGGGTGGAGCCTGCCACGTCCAGCGCATGATCGAAACTGCGAGCTCTCATCACCGACAACACAGGGCCGAAGAGCTCGTCCTGGGCAACCGCGTCCGCCGGTATCACATCGCCGATGATGGTGATAGGAACATAGAATCCGCCGGGCGGAACTTCGCTCGCGTATAGGATGCGGTCGGCGATTTCGACCGACTGGATGTACCGAAGGATCCGCTCCCGAGCCGATCCGTCGATGACCGGCCCCACGTCGTTCTCCGGGAGCTCCGCCGAGCCTATCCGCAGCGACCTGGCGCCGGCCACGAGCCTCTCCACGAACCTGTCGTAGATGCGATCGACCACAACAACCCGGGAGCAGGCTGAGCACTTCTGGCCCTGGAATCCGAAGGCGGAGTAGAGCACGTGGGGAACAGCCTCGTCGAGATCTGCGTCCTCGTCGATGATGATTGCGTTCTTGCCTCCGAGTTCAGTGATCACTTTCTTGAAGTGAGTCTGACCGCTGCGAGCTTTCGCCGCGCGTTCGATGATCCTCTGACCGACCTCCAGCGAGCCCGTAAAGGCGATGAGAGCCACCTCCGGGTGATCGACGAGGAGATCACCCACCTCTCCCCCACTACAGGGCAGGTAGTTGAACACCCCCGGGGGCAGACCGACCTCCGCAAAGACGTCGACGAGCCCACGTCCGACGACTGCTGAGAGGTTGGAGGGCTTGTAGACAACAGAGTTCCCGGCGACAAGAGCGGCCGAGACCATGCCGCAGCTGATCGCCAGAGGGAAGTTCCAGGGAGCGATGACCAACGCGACTCCCTTGGGATCATAGAAACGTAGGTTCAGTTCGCCGGGAGCCAACCCGAGCTTGACAGGAACACCCAACCGCACCATCTCTCGCGCATAGAACTCTAGGAAGTCGATGGCCTCGGCGACGTCCGCGTGAGCCAGATCCCACTGTTTGCCGACCTCCAGTACCTGCCACGCGCTGAACTCCCAGATCCGCCTTCTCATCGCGGCCGCTGCGCGGATGAGGTAGTCGGCGCGCGCCCGTGGTCCTAGGTCCCGCCACGACGGCAGCGCCTTCTTCGCGGCTCTCACAGCCGCGTCGACGTCCGGCGCGCTCCCCTGCCCCACGTATCCGATGACTTCCTCGGGCCGGGCGGGATTCGCGGAAGAGATCATCCTGCCCGTCTCCACGTCCCGCCCATCGATGTGCAGCGGGTACGTCCGACCAAGAGACCGGCGCACGACCGCCAGCGCGTCGAGCATGCGTATGCGATCGCCGGCACGCGAGAAGTCGGCAATCGGTTCGTTGCAGAATGAGTCGTTGGTCGCGGTATCGTCCATCTCAGGAACCGTGCTATCCGCCACGCCTGTCCTCGCGAGGAGCGCAGCCCCGGGGTCACGAAGCAGGTCGTCCACATCCGTTCCATCGGCAAAACCTTGGCGCAAGAAGGAGTCATTCGCGGTGGTCTCGAGGAGCCGTCTCACGAGATAGGCCATGCCCGGAACCATCTCGCCGTACGGACAATACAGTCGAACCCTGTCGGCCACGTTGCGCAGGCCCTTGCGAACGGGTTCGGCCATGCCGAGAAGAGCCTGAAACTCGTACCTATCCTCGGGCACCCCGAGCATCTCGGCGATCACCATGACAGCGCTCACGGAGCGGATGTTGTGTGACGCACACGCGAAGTAGCAGAGGTCGGGGTGCTCGAGAATCCGACGGGCGTGCCGCTCGAACGCGGCATCGGTATCGACCTTCCGCGTGTATACGGGGACCGGCCATCCGTTCTGTTTCGCTCGAATGACCTCTTGATCCCAATACGCCCCCTTAACCAGACGGATCGATATGGGGGCCTCATGAGTCCGCGACCAAGCAAGCAGGTCTTCCAGATCGCCGTCCGTATCACGGAGGTAGGACTGAAGCACCACCCCGAGATGAGGGTAGTCGCGGTGACGCAGCCGTAGGCGCCTAAAGGCCTCCAACACGACATCTTTGTGCTCATAACTCTCGAGATCGATGCAGAGAGAACCTCCCACCTCGATCGTCTTCTCGTAGACCTCGGACACAGACGCTACCAGGTTCTCGACCGAGCCCTGGAAGTCCCTTGGGCGAATACGTGCGCAAACCGAGCTTGGCTTCACCGAGACGGCGACGGGTGGCTGCGAACCCCAATCGAGGCCATGCCGTGAAGCGTCGCTCGAACCGAGCGGGCTCCAGGCCTTCCGAGCGCCTTGGAGCGAATCCAAGAGCTCTCCGTACTCGGCCACATGACGCCGGGCCTCTTCTTCGCTCACCGTGGCCTCGCCCAGGGCATCCAGCACGACGGCGAACCCCTGGTCCCTTAGCCTCTGAATGTTCGCGAGCGCTTCATGGGCTGACTCCCCGATGATGAACACTTTGGCCAGATCTCGGATCGCCGATCGGACACCGCGGCCAAGGATCGCGGAGCCAACTGCCCCCCCTTTGCCGGCAGCCCTAATGCCCCAGTCAAGCAGCCCGGGAGCCTCGACCCCACCCTCCGTGAAGTACTCGTCGATGTGACTGCGGAGGAGATCGCCGCTGGAGAGACAGGGAAACACATCTACGAACCGGAAGAGCCGCACCTTGAAATCCTCATTCTGCATGCTCCAGTCCATGGCCTTGCCGATCCACCGGCCTTTGTTGAAGACCGACGGCGCCTCGCCCGTGATGTTACCGAAGAACTCCTTCCCACGAAGGATGATCTGCTCGTTCCAGTCCTGTTCTGACATGGACACCCCCCAACCTTTCGAGAGTGTTGAACACGCGTTCGCATTCTTCTATGCATGCACAATAGCATACATAGCAAGGGCGGTCAATCCCGAGAGGACGGCTGTACTGGAGTTCGCTGGAATCGTCAGTCAGTTGGTATGCAATACTGCGTCCGAGGGTCTGTCCCCGGCGGATCGCGACGATTCGAGAAGGGAGCCGTGCGTGAGGAAGGAGACGACCAGCGAGGCCGTGCTGCGCAAGCTTCGGCGCATGATCATGACCATGGAGCTGGCTCCGGGCAGTGTTGTGACCGAGCTCGGGCTGAGTGACATGCTGAACTGCAGCCGTACTCCCGTCCGTGAGGCACTGCAGCGCCTCACGTCCGAGAACCTCGTGGTCGCCGGACCGCGCGGAGGAGTCATCATCTCGGACGTCAGCGTTCTCGATCTGGGCCAGCTGTTGGAGGCGATGGAGGAGGTCGGCGCTACGGCCGTGAGACTCGCCGCCCAGCGTGCAACCAAGCACGACCTGGACGCACTTCGCGGCATCGTGGGCGCCGCAGAGCAGGCCCTTGCCAATGCGGACTACGCGGGCCTGACCGAGCAGGACGTCGCCTTCCATCAAGCTCTGTACATGGCCGGCCACAACCGCTACATCGCCGACGTGGCCGGCCCCCTGCACCGCTTGTTCGCCCGCTTCGCGTACCTCAGCTACGCGCGCATGGACCCGTCTGAGGTCCACAACCCGCTTAGCGAACATGCGGCGGTGATCGCCGCTATCGAGGACAAGGACGTGTCCGAATCGAAGCGCTTGCTCGCAGAGCATTTCCGCGGCATGCGAGACAGGTTGCGCGGCCTGCTGGTGTGAGATCTCTCCGCCGGGACTGAAACGAGAGAGGACGAGAGCCGAGCGGCGTTCGACCCCTCCTACCTCCCCTTCGACCTGATGTAGTCCAGCACCCCCTCAGGGGGCTCCTCGGCCACCCGGAAGTCGAGGACGGCGGGGGCGCGCGGCTGTTGGCCTTCGGGGCCCGCTCGGCGGCCGGGGTGATCTGGCTTCGTTCCTCCACCCGCTCCCCATAGCAGCCGCAGGCCTGGGCTACCCGGGGATGGAGATAGGCGGCGACGTCAGCCTCGAGCAGTGGCGTGAATGTTCTTGCTCGCAGAGATGGCTTTGTCGATGGGCTGAAACTTGCCTGCGGCATCCCGGTAGTGGATGGGGTCAAGAAGGACCTTCACCTCGCGAGAGCCGTCCGGGATGGCTTACTCTCAGGAGTAGGCTGTCCGCTTCTTCGTGAGTTCCTGCGAGGCCGGGGCCAGAAGACCGGGAAGGATGGTTTCAGCCGAGGTGCTCGGGCCCGGCTCCTGGGCCTGGCCGCCGACAGGGCGAGCGGTTCGAACAGGAACAGGAGGATCAGGCAGGCGGCCAAAAGGCGGGACACGGAGTCGCGGGCGAAGGCGACCATCTCTCCCCTTTCGTCGAATCCGTGATCCGAGCCCGGCGAGACGGCCTCGAAAAGACCGCGAAGTGGGCGTGTCCGGCTTCGTGGCCCATTGGGAAAGACGCGACAGGGTCGACCATCCTGTCCGCCGCACTCGCAGGCAGGGCTGTTTCCCCTGGGGCTGGAGCGATCACTGCTGGCGTTCGATGACCGGCGAAGTCACGTTGCGAAGAGGTAGGCTGAAGCGTCCGAGGCAAAACGCACTCTGACCGGCTGCTGGTTCGTGTTTGAGAACCGAATGGCCGAACAGCTTGTCTTGTAGCCCCGGCTGCACTGAGCCGTGCCACGGCCTAGCCGGTCGCGGCGGCGATGCGCGCGAGGAGCTCGGCGGCGGGCGCCGTCCCCTCGCGCAGCACCAGCGGAGTCCTTCCCTGGAGCAAAGGACGCAGGTCAACCACGGTCGAGGGCCGGCCGGCCGGCCTCGCGCCCAGATCGAGGGCGGCCGCGCTGTGCATGAGCACCCGGGGGTCGACTTCGTGAAGATCGGCGGGATCGGAGCCGCCGCTGAGGTTGGCGCTGGTGGCGGCCAGGGGCACTCCCAACCGCGCAAGCAGCTCCAGGAGAGGCGGGTGAGCGGGCACGCGCACACCCAGGGAGTCCGGCGTCCCCACCAAAGGAGGCCGGGCGATCGAGGTGGACACCACGAAGGTGTACGGGCCCGGCAGCAGCGCCCGCAGAACCCTGGCGACCGCGTCGCCCACGTCGGGCAGCAGCTCGAAGATCGCCCCTGCCGAGGGGAAGAGCACGGCCACCGGCCGCTCTTCGGCCCGGCCCTTGGCCGCAAAGAGCCGGCGGACGCCGGTGGCGCTGTTCCAGGAGGCGGCTAGTCCGTACACGGTGTCGGTGGGAAGGCCGATCACCGCTCCTCTCTCCAGGGCTCGAGCCAGGAGGGCCACAGTGGGGCCGTCAAGCGCCTCGCTTCCGAGGCGCAGAGCGCCCGCCTTCGCCGCCCGCACTATGCGCTCCTTGCCGGACATGTCCCGAATGGCGTCGGCCAGCGCGAAGCCGGCCGCCCGCGCCAGGTCGCCGACCGGGGCCGCCTGGGTCTCGCCCACTTCCAGGAAAAGGGCGCCGCCGGGTCCCAGGGCTTGTGAGGCCTGCGGAATCAACCGCCGGTAGACGTCGAGACCGTCGACCCCCGCCCGTAGGGCGGCTTTCGGCTCGAAAAAGGCGCACACCGGGATCGAGGCCGGCCAGCTCGGCCTCGGTGACGTATGGGGGATTGGCCACCACCACGCGCAGGCTGCCGGAACGCACGCCGGCCAGCAGGTCGGCCGCCCGTAGCTCGACGAGTCCCTCGAGGCCCAGCGCCTGCCGGTTGCGGGTCGCCACGGCCAGGGCTTCGTCGCTGACGTCCGTGGCCAGCACCCGCAGGCCCGCCTCGGAGGCCAGGGCCAGCGCGATGGCCCCGCTGCCCGTACCCACGTCGACCACGCGCGGCGGCTCGGCCGCGGCCCCGCCGCCGGCCGTGGTTTCGGAGTCAGCCGGCAGGAGAGGATGGGTCTCGAGCCAGTCGAGGACGGACTGCACCAGCTCCTCGGTCTCGGGACGGGGGATGAGGACGGCGGGCGAGACCTCGAGGGTGAGGTAGCGGAATGCCGCCCGGCCCAGAATGTAGGCTACCGGCTCCTGCCGGGCCCTGCGGGACACCAGCTCACGGAAGGCGGCCACCTCGGCCTCGGTGAGGGGACGATCGTACTGCGTGTAGAGGTCGATACGCTGCAGCCCCAGGGTCTCGGCCAGCAGGAGCTCGGCGTCGAGCCGGGGGGAGGTGGAGCCCTTGCCGGCCAGGTACTCCGCTGAGACGGCCAGCAGCCGGGTGATGTCCCAGCGGGCCGCCGCGGGGCTCACCGCGCGGCCACCTCGGCCAGCTGCTCGGCCCGGTCCTGCGCGATCAGGGCCTCAGTGAACTCCTCCAGCTCGCCTTCGAGGATGCCTTCCAACCGGTGGGAGGTGAAGCCCACGCGGTGGTCGGTCACCCGACCCTGAGGAAAGTTGTAGGTGCGGATCTTCTGGGCCCGGTCGCCGGTGCCCACCTGGCTGCGGCGCCGGGCGGCCTCCTCGGCGTCCTTCTCGGCCTGAGCCAGGGCGTTCAGCCGAGCCCGCAGGATGCGCATGGCGCGCTCCTTGTTCTGCAGTTGCGACTTCTCGTCCTGGCAGGAGACCACCAGGCCGGTGGGGACGTGGGTGATGCGTACGGCGGAGTCGGTGGTATTGACCGACTGCCCTCCGGGGCCCGACGAGCGGTAGACGTCCACGCGCAGGTCGTTGGGGTCGATGGTGATCTCCACCTCCTCGGCCTCGGGCAGCACGGCCACCGTGGCGGTGGAGGTGTGGATGCGGCCCGTCGACTCGGTCACCGGCACCCGCTGCACGCGGTGCACGCCTGACTCGTACTTGAAGACACCGAAGGCGCCCCGACCCTTCACTTCGAAGATGATCTCCTTGAGCCCGCCAATGGGGGACTCGCTGGTGCTGAGCACTTCGAGCTTGAACCGCAGCCGCTCGGCGTAGCGGGTGAGCATGCGGTAGATCTCGGCCGCGAAGAGGGCGGCCTCGTCGCCGCCGGCGGCCGAACGCACCTCGATGATGGCATTCTTGTCGTCCCGGGGTCCTTCTCGAGGGTGGCCAGGCGGATCTCGTCCTCCAGGCGCTCAACGGTCGCCTGAGCCTTGGCCCGCTCCTCGGTGAGATACTCGCGCATCTCCTCGTCGAGGCCGCCCTCGGCCAGCATGCCTTCGGCGTCCCGCTCGGCCTCCCGGGCCCCCAGGTACTCTTGGGCCAGCCGGTGGGCTTCGGCCAGGTCGGCGTGGCTCTTCGAGACCTCGGCGTAACGGGCCGGGTCGTCGTAGATGGAGGGGTCGGCGAGCTCCCCGGTCAGGGCCTCGTACTTCTCCACGATCTCTTTGGCAAGCTTCTCGATCATCTGCGGGTACTCCGAATCAGGTGGCCACCAGGCCGCGAGGCAGCGGCTCGCCGCCCGCCTCCACGCGCAGGACCTCTTCGAGGGCGGCCACCGCCACCGCCACCTGGTCGTCGGAGGGCTCGCGGGTGGTAAGACGTTGCAGGGCCAGACCGGGCCATAGCACGCCGCGGGCGATGGGACCCTCCTTGTGGCGGCCGGCGTAACGGATGATCTCATAGGCCAGGCCGGCCACGATGGGGATGCCCACCACCCGTGACAGCACCAGAACGGCCAGATTCGGCTTGCCCACGGTAGCGAAGACCAGGATGGCCACCACCATGACTACCAGCAGGAAGGCCGTGCCGCAGCGGGGATGCAGGGGCGAGTACCGACCCGCCCGTAGGTCGGCCAGGTCGACCCCGGCTTCGTAGGCGTGGATGACCTCGTGCTCGGCTCCGTGGTACTCGAAGACGCGACGCAGGTCGGGGATGCGCGAGATCACGACGATGTACACGAGGAATATGGCTATGCGGATGACTCCCTCGACCAGGTTGAACACGAAGGCGTTGGAGAAGACGTCCTCGAAGTACTTGACCACCGCCAGGGGGATGACCACGAACAGCACCACGGCCAGAGCCAGAGCGACGATGAAGGTGACGGCCATCTCCCGCCAGCCCAGCTGCTGGGAACCCCCGCCCTTGCCGGCCGGCGGCGGTGCCGGGAGCGGGACGGCGGCCCCGGAGGGGGACTCGGCGGCGCCCTTCAGGACGATCTCCTCGGCCGGGGACTCCTCCAGGCTCAGGTTGGCCGACAGTCCCAGGGCCCTCACGCCCAACACCAGCGACTCCACCAGGGTAGCCACCCCCCGGAGCACCGGCAGCTTGAGGACCGGATAGCGCTCACCGGCTGGCTGCAGCGGGAAGGAGTGACGGGCGATCCCTCCGGAGGGCCGGCGGACGGCCAGGCTCCAGGAGCGGCGGCCCCGCATCATGACCCCCTCGAGCACGGCCTGACCGCCGATAGGATGGTCGTGGGCAGTCACGCCGAGGACGGCTCGCATCCCGGCGAACAACGAAACGATCTTCCCGAAAACCTTCACGAAAGTCATTATCCCTCCAGCGACCAGGCCCTACCCATCCCACATGGACAGGTTGTCAACTCGGCGCACCTCGTGACATCTCCGGCACCGGGCCTGGTAGGACTCGGTGGCCCCCAGCTTGATGAGGGGGTCGTGCTCGGCCGCCGGCCGGCCGTCGACCAGGCGCTGCGTGCGCGAGGCCGGGGCGCCACAGACCGAGCAGATGGCCTGCAGCTTGTCCACGAACTCGGCCACCGCCAGGATGGCCGGCATGGGCCCGAAGGGCAGCCCGCGGAAGTCCTGGTCGAGACCGGCCACGATCACCCTCTTGCCCCTGTCGGCCAGGAACTGGACCACGTGTACCAGCTCGTCGTCGAGGAATTGGGCCTCATCGACAGCGACCACATCGGCCTCCTCCACACCGGGCGCCAGCAGAATCTCATCGGCCCGGGCGACGCACACGGCGTCCCATCCCCGGCCGTCGTGGGAGCGGATGCCGCCGCGATCGTAGCGCACGTCGAGCGCAGGCTTAAGCACCAACACATTCTGCCCGGCGATGCCCGCCCGGCGCAGGCGGCGAAGGAGCTCCTCGCTCTTGCCGCTGAACATGCTCCCGCAGATGACCTCAACCCAGCCGTCACGCTGGGGCAGACGGCGCATGACGGCCTCGCTAGAGCGCCGGAGCGGCGTCGAACGCGGCGGTGGAGAAGTCCATGGCCGCGATCTCGTCCTCCGTATACTCGTCGCCGCACGTCATCGTGCCCTCAGGGCAGGCGTCGGTGAGGCAGCCGGGTCCGGTCTGGCCGAAGAGGTTGGGAGCTTTGCGCAGCACCAGGTGGCGCATAGCCCAGGCCAGCCGGTTGATCTCCCATTGGGCCCGGCGGCAACAACGTACCCGGAAGAAGTGCCTGAGCTCGCGCGCGTTCATGGTCACAACGATCTTGGTCTCGGCGGCATTGGGGAGGACGAAGCGGGCGTCCTCCTGCACGGTTTCCTTGCCGTAGCCCTGTTCCAGCCCGATCTCGACCAGTCGGTCGTATGCTTCGCGTGCCTGGGCCATGGCCCCCAGGAAGACCTCGCGGGCCTCGGGCACCGCGGCGATCTTGGGGGGCACGATGAAGTCGTCGTCACCGGTGAAGCGGACATAGCGCTGGGACTGCTGGTTGTACGAGGCCAAGCGATGGCGCACCAGCTGGTGCGAGCAGGCCCGGGAGATGCCGTCGATGGCGAATGTGAAGCCGGCGTGCTCGAGGGCGCTGTGGTGCCCGGAGCCGACGAGGATCCGCACCATGCGGCTCACGTCCTCGTCGCTCATGGCCTCGGCCAGGCTGGCGGCACTGACCGGGGCGTAGCAGAGCCGGCCGGCCGCCGCGACCGCCCTATCGGGCGACGGCGTATGCTGCAGCAGCGTGACCTTGAGGGTGGCTGGCACCGCCGGGGTGAGCTACGTGGTCTTCCGGCCGTACTTCTTGTTGAAGCGCTCCACCCTTCCACCGGTGTCGACCAGGCGCTGCTTGCCCGTGTAGAAGGGATGGCAGACCGAGCAGATCTCCACCTTGATCTCGGGCAGAGTCGAATGCGTCGTGAAGGTCTCGCCGCACGAGCAGGTGACCTTGCTCTCCACGTATTCCGGATGGATCTCAGGTTTCAATGGTCCCTCCTATGGGCCGCCGCTACCGGCGCGGATATGAGCTCGTTTTAGAACGAAGTCTTGAGCGCCGGAGCGCTAGGCGGCACGATACGGCATCCTCGGCCGCGCCGAAACGAGCTCTAATACTCGAGTTCCACATGATAGCACGTGGAAAAAGCAGCGATCAGGGGCCTGGCGGGAGCCCCTGCCCCCGCCTTTGCTGCAGGTACCCGGCCGCCAGGGCCAAGGCTTCATCGGCGCCGGCGACCTCTCCCGCCTCCCAGGCGAGCGTCACTTCGCGCAGCACCTCGCCCAGCAGGGGACCGGGCTTCAGGTCGAGGCCGGCCATGAGTTCGTGGCCCCCGAGCGGCGGGCGGGGGACGCCGTCCACCGCCCGCCGGCACCAGGCATCCATAAGGGTGCGGGCGGTGGCCAGATGGCGGTCGACCGACTCCTCCGGGGTGCGGGGGCCCCTGGTGGCCAGACGGTCGGCCACCGACACCATGAGCACCTCGGGCTCCCAGGGAGCGAGGGCCCAAAGGGTAGAGACCAAGATCCTGGAGGACAGCGGCTCCTCGTGCTGCACGAAGCCCACGCGCAGGTGCTCCTCCACCACCTTGCGAATGAGGCTGGTGGCCGCCGCCGAGCAACGGAGCCGAGTGCAGACGGCCCCGGCCATCCCTGCTCCCACCTCGGTGTGCCCCCAGAAGGTGACACGTCCGCTCTCGTCGACCGCGCGGGTCTGGGGCTTGGCTACATCGTGGAGCAGCGCTCCCAGGCGCAGGGCTACCGGCCGGGACATCAAGCCGTCGACCGGCTCGGCCAGGCGAGTCTCGAGCTGCTCCCAGGACAACCCGAAGAAGCGGCCCGGCTCCGCCAGGATCTCGTCCAGGCGCTCCATGGCCCCGAGGGTGTGGCCGTAGACGTCGAGGTGGTGGAACGGGCTCTGAGTTACTCCGTGCAGGGCCACCACCTCGGGGAAGAGGGGCTCCAACAGACCCAGGCGGGCCCACTGGCAGACGGCGGTGGCGGAGTGCCCGGCCTCCAGAGTGAGGACTACCTCGGCCAAGATGCGCTCCGCCGCCGCCTGCGGGAGCCTCCAGGCCTCGGCCCGGGCCAGCTCAGACGTCTGGTCCTCGACGGTCAGACCCAGGGTGTGGGCCAGACGGACGGCCCGCAGCAGCCGCAAGGGGTCGTCGGCGAAGATCCGCCGGTCCACGGCCACCAAGCGGCCCTCGCGCAGGTGCCGGCGGCCGTCGAACGGGTCCACCAATGGGCCGCCGGCCAGAGGTAGGGCCATGGCATTCAGGGTGAAGTCGCGCAGCGCCAGGTCGGCCTCCAAGCTGCCCCCGCGCAGGCCGGCTACATCGATGTGCCCTCATCGCCGACCACCCGGTAGGCGCCCCACTCCGCGGAAAGCGCGAACCAGGGGCGGCCCGCGCCGGTGGCAACCTCACGGGTCACCTGAGCCGGGTCGTCGGCCACCACCACGTCCACATCGGGGCTGAAACGGCCCAGTTCCCGGTCGCGTACCGAGCCGCCCACCAACCAGCCCGCGGAACCCCTACGGCGCATCACGGCGAGAAGGGCAGCCAGGATGGTGCTCTGCGACACAGCCCCGCCTCCGCCGGCCTCTGGGTGGTCTACTTCTTGCCGCTCTGCCGGCGCTGACGGCGGTTGAACAGGAAGGACTCCCAGAAGTAGATGAAGGTCGCGTAGAAGAAGAAGAAGATGAAGGTCCAGAGGAGGTCGACCCAGACGGGCCGGCCGCCGCCCTTCAGGACCAGGCGCACGAGGATCAGGTACAGAGCCGCGAGGATCGCCCCCTGGATGGCCGACCGCTTGATCGTGGGGCGGCGTGGTCCCCGCACCTTGGGCTGCTGCTGCGCCTGCCGGTAGGCGCGCCGGGTCTCTTTCTTAGCCATGATCCTCCAACTCGTCCGTGTGTGACGGCACCCCCACGTACTCTCGTTGCACGCGGGCCGTGAGGGAGCAGGTGATCTCGTAGTTGATGGTGCCCGCATGGGCGGCCAGCTCCTCGGCGGTGATGCGCTCGCTCCCCTGCTCACCGATGAGCACCACCGGGTCGCCGAAGCGCACGGGTGCGTCCCGGCCAACCTCGACCAGAAACTGGTCCATGCACACCGTCCCCACGCGAGCATAGCGCTTTCCGCCGATGAGCACATCGCCCTTGTTCGAGAGCGCGCGGAAGAAACCATCGCCGTAGCCGATCGGTACCAGCGCCACCCGGGTGCGACGGGCCGCCTTCCAGGTGAGAGAGTAGCTGACCCCGTCCCCCGGCTCCAGGTCGCGGACCGTGGCCACGAAGCTGCTGAGGGAGAGCGCGGGCGACAGGCCATCGCCGGCGGGATCGTGTTGGAAGGGCGACAGACCGTAGACGGCGATGCCGCAACGCACCAGGTCGAAGTGAGAGGACGGATGGCCGAGCGTGGCTGCCGAGTTGGCCGCATGGTAGCGGACCTGGGGCCAGGCTCGCCGTACGGGTTCGATCGTCCGCCGAAAGACCCCCAGCTGGGAGCGCGTGAATTCGGGATCGACGTCGGCGCAGGCCAGGTGGGTCATGACCGCCGTCAGCTCCAGCCAGGGGTGCGCCGCTACGGCCTCCACCAGGGCGGGCACCTCGGCCGGGGCGGCCCCCAAGCGATGCATGCCGGTGTCGACTTTCAGATGCAGGCCCACCCTCGTCTGCATGCGCGCCGCCACCCGGCCGACGGACCGGACGAACTCGGGCGACCACAGAGCGAAGGCCGCCCCCGTCTTCACGGCTTCCTCGACCTGCTCGTCGAGGACGGGGCCCATGACCAGGGCGCCGCGGGCCAGGCCGGCGTCGTGCAGGCTACAGGCCTCCTCGCAGGTGGTGACCGCCAGCCCCATGGCTCCTGCCTGCAACGCGGCCTGGGCGACCGGCACGGCACCGTGCCCGTAGCCGTCGGCCTTGACCACGGCGATGCAGGCGGCGTGCGGGGACAAGCGCCCGCGGATGGCGGCGATGTTCCGTCGCACGGCGGCCAGATCGACAGTGGCGCGGGCCCGGTACACGCGTCAGGTCTGAAGGTCGGCGATGGCCCTGACCACGTCGGCCCTGGTGACGATGCCCACCAGCACGCCGTCTTCCACCACGGGCAGGCGGTTCACGTTGTTGTCGGCCATCAGGGTGGCCATCTCGTGGACGGTCGCCCCGGGCTCGACCGTGAGGACCTCGGTGCTCATGACGTCGGCTACCTTCGCCCCGAAGGCTTTACGGAAACGCTCCTCGAACTTGCGGACGCTCTCCAGGTAGATGGTGCCGTCGAGAAACTGGATGTAGTGGGGGAAGTGAAGGTCGGCGTCCTGGAGGATCACATCGCCCTCGGTCACGATGCCCACCACATGCCGTTCCCCGTCGATGACCGGCACCCCGCTCACCTTCTTCTCGGCGAGCAGATCGGCCAGCTCGCGCACCGTCGTCTCAGGGGTGACGGTGATCACCTCGGCCTGCATGATGTCCCTCGCGGTCAGGTCGTCCACCCGGGTCTCCTCTCGTAGACATGTCCCACCATGACGGAGGGCAGGAGCTCGATCAACGTGCCCGCCGGCAGCCCGGCGGGTCTCAAGCCGGCGCCCCGCAGGCCGGCCTCGGCGTGCAGCCAGGCGCCGGCCTTCGCCGCCTCCAAGGGCATCATACCTTTTGCGAGCAGGGCGCCGATGCATCCGCTGAGCACGTCCCCCGTCCCGGCCGAGGCGAGCTGGGGTGGTCCCTGGGTCACCACCCAGGTGGCCCCCCCGGGATCGGCGATCACCGTGGACGACCCCTTGAGCAGGAGCACGTGACCGGTGGTGGCGGCCGCGCGCCGCGCGGCCGCCACCACCGACACCGTGACCTCAGCCACGGGCACGTCGAGAAGAGCGGCCAGCTCACCCGGGTGGGGCGTCAGCACCAGGCCGGGCCGCGCCCGCAGCGATTCCGGCCGGCCGGCGAAGGCCAGAATTCCGTCGGCGTCCAGCAGCAGGGGCAACTCGGTACCCGCCACCAGAGCGCGCACGGCCGCCGCTACCTGGGGGTCGCGCCCCAGCCCCGGACCTACCACCAGTGCGGCCAGACGGTCATCGGCCGCAGCCTGGGATAGGTCGGCGAGTTCTGTTTCCTGTACCACCGCCTCGGTCAGCTTCTCTCGGAGTACCGCCGCCGCCCCGGGCGGGGTCAGCACGCGCACGTAGCCCGCTCCGGCGCGCACAGCAGCCGTGGCCGCCAGGTAGGCGGCCCCCGGGTAGGCGGCCGAGCCCGCCACCACCGCCAGGTAGCCCGCCCGGTACTTGTGGTCGTCGGCTCGGCGGCCGGGCACGATCGCGTCGGCCGCGGTCACCACACGCACATCGGGCTCGGGCTGCAGGAAACCCGGAATGCCGATGTCCCACACCAGCACCTCCCCGGCGGCCTCCGACCCCGGCGGGCAGAGGAGTCCAGTCTTGGCCGCGTGGAAGGTGACCGTGACGTCAGCCGCCACCGTGTCCGCCGCGATACTCCCATCGGCCGCATCGACCCCAGTGGGCATGTCGACCGCCACCACGGGCACTCCTCGGGCCGCCACCTCGGCGATCTTGCGGGCGAAGGCCTGCACCTCTCCCCGCAGTTCGCCCGTTGCCCCCGTGCCGAGCAGGCAGTCCACCACCAACTCGGTCTCCTCCCACAGGTAATCGGGCACAGCGCCCAGGCGCAGGTTCACCCCCACGCCCTGGGCAGCTCGCAAGTTCAGTGCGGCGCCGGCGGAGAGCTCCTCTGCCGAGGCGGCCGCCACCACGCAGGCCGCCGGATGCCCGGCCACGTGGAGCATGCGGGCGGCAGCCAGACCGTCGCCCCCGTTGTTGCCGCGCCCGCAGACTATCAACGTGTGCCGCCGAGGATAGCGAGCCATGACCACCTCGGCCACGCCCAGCGCCGCTCGTTCCATGAGCACCGCTCCGGGAACCCCCACGTCCTCCGTGGTGGCCCGGTCGAGCTCGCGCACCTGCTCGGGTGTCAGGCCAAAGGGCCGCTCCTCCAAAGTCAGGGCGCGCAGCAAGACCGCCGCTGAGCTCCCCCGAGACCCCCCTCGGCCGGCTTCGGCGAAGGCCCGCTGCCCGGTGGGGTGCGGGCCGTCATCGGCTGCGGCCTCCAGGCCGGGGACTGGCGGAGTCAAAGCCACCGCCGAGGCGGCGGCTGCCTGAGGCGTGTGGGTGAGGCTGAGGGCGATCTCGCCCACGCCCAAGTCGTCGGCCCGCTCGCGGGTCGCGCCTCTCAGGACCACCGTAGGCGGCCTCCCGGGGACGATCTCGATCTCGTGCCAGTCGACGATGCCGGTGCCCAGCAGCTTCGCCACCGCCTCTTTGGCCGCCCAGCGGGCGGCGAGACACGGCACCGGGTCGGCCTTGAGCCGGCAGTAGACCGCCTCGGCTTCGGTGCACACCCGCTCCACCAGCCGGGGCTGCCTCGCCAGCACGTCGCGGAAGCGGGGCACCTCGACCAGGTCGAAACCCGAGCGGGTGTGAGGAAGCATCACAGCTACTCCACGGTCACCGTTTTGGCCAAATTTCGGGGTTGGTCCACCGATTCGCCGTTTGCCCTGGCGACATGGTAGGCGAAGAGCTGAAGCGGCACCACCGCCAGCAGGGGGGAGAGCATCTCCTCGGTAGCCGGCACCCAGAAGACCGCGTCGGCCATGCCCTCAATAGCGTGATTGCCCTCCGTGGCCACGGCGATCACGCTCGCCCCCGAGCCTTGACCTCCTGGATGTTCGAGACCACCTTGTCGTAGACATGGCTATCGGTGGCCACCACAACCACCGGCGAACCCTGGTCGAGCAGGGCGATGGGACCGTGTTTCATCTCCCCGGCCGCGTAGGCCTCGGTGGGGATGTACGAGATCTCCTTGAGTTTGAGCGCCCCCTCCAGGCACACCGGGAGACCGATGTTCCTACCCAGGTACAGGAAGAAGGGGTGATGGGCGTACTCACGGGCGACTCGCTCGATCTCGGCGTCAGCGGAATCTTCCAGGTAGCTGTTCAGGAGGGTAGGGATGCGCCGCAGCTCCTGCGTGAGTTCTCGTACGCGGCGGGCGGGCAGGGTGCCTCGTACCTCGGCCAGCCAGAGAGCGAGCAGGAGCACGGCCAACACTTGGGCCAGGAAGGTCTTGGTGGCCGCCACTCCGATCTCCAGGCCGGCGCGGGTGAAGAGCACCCCGTCGGCCTCCCGGGTGGCCTGAGAGCCCACGATGTTGGTGACGGCAAGCACGCGCGCCCCCGCCCCCCGAGCCAACCGCATGGCTGCCAGGGTGTCGGCGGTCTCGCCCGACTGACTGATGGCCACGCAGAGCGTGTTGGGCCCGATCACCGGGTCGCGGTAGCGGAACTCCGAGGCCACATCGATCTCCACGGGAATGCGCGCCCAGCGCTCCAGCGCATACTTGCCCACCAGCCCGGCATGGTAGGACGTGCCGCAGGCCACGATCACGACCTGCCCTAGAGCGCGGGCGGACGCCTCGGTCAGGCCCAATCCCTCGAGCTCCACGACCCCCTCGTGGGTGAGTCGCTGGCTCAAGGTGTCGGCCAGCGCCACGGCCTGCTCGTGGATTTCCTTGAGCATGAAGGTCTCGTAGCCGCCCTTCTCGGCCGCGTCCTCGTCCCAGTCGACCTGCTCCGGCTCCCGCCGGACCGGCTCCCCCTCGAGGGTGAAGAAGTCGACTCCCCCGCGCTCGACCACCACCAGCTCGCCGTCGTCGGGAAAGATCACCGAACGCGTCTCGGCCAGGAAGGCGGGCACGGCCGAGGCTACGAAGTTCTCGCCCTCACCCAAGCCCACCACCAAGGGCGTCTCCTTGCGCACCGCTACGATCGCGTCAGGCTCCTCGGTGGTGATGGCTACGAAAGTGAAATGGCCCTCCATCTGGCGGTAGGCCTCGGCAACCGCCCCCCGCAGCGATCCGTTGTAGGACCGCTCCAGCAGGTGGGCCACCACTTCGGCGTCGGTCTCGGAGGTGAACGTGTGCCCCTCCTCCTGCAGCCGGACCCGCAAGGCCAGATAGTTCTCCACGATGCCGTTCAAGACGATGGCGAAGCGGCCCGAGCAGTCGGTGTGCGGGTGGGCGTTCTCGTTCGACGGCCGTCCGTGGGTGGCCCAACGCGTGTGGGCGATGCCCATGGTGCTCCCGTCTTCGAGCTGGTGGAGCACCGATTCCATCTTGTCGAGATTGCCCACCGAGTGGAGCAGGTCGAAGCGGCCCTCGCGGATCACCGAGATGCCGGCCGAGTCGTATCCGCGGTACTCCAGCTTGCGCAGTCCCCGGAACAGGATGTCCCGGCAGGGCCGGTCGCCGATGTAGCCAACGATCCCGCACATGGATCTGTCCTCTCCTTCCCTTAGAGCTCGTCTCAGAACGAAGCCTTGGCCGCCGCGGCCGCACTGGCCGGCCCGATGCTCTAACCCAGGCTCCGCTCGACGACGCCGGCTAATCTCTCGGCCACCTCGCGGCAGCGCTCCTCGGTGGGGGCCTCGACCATGATGCGCACCAAGGGTTCAGTACCCGAAGGACGCAGGACAATGCGCCCCTCTTCCGCGAGCGCCGCCTGCTCGGCCGCGACAGCCTCCCACAGGGCGGCCGCCCCGCCCAGCTTACCCTTGTCCCGCACGCGCACATTCAGCAGCAGCTGCGGGAAATGGTGCACGACGCGGGCGAGCTCAGCCAGCGACCTCTGGGACTCCCGCAGCACGTTGCCGAGCAGCAGGGCCGTCTGCAGCCCATCTCCGGTGGCGCCGGCGTCCAGGTAGATGACGTGACCGGACTGCTCCCCACCCAGAACCGCGCCCACCTGTTCCATGCGCTCGAGCACATAACGGTCGCCCACGTCGGTGATCTCGACAGTCAGCCCGTGCTCCCGCATGGCCCGGTGAAAACCCAGATTGCTCATGCTGGTGACGACCACCGTTCCCCGGGCCAGACGTCCCCGCTCGTGCAGCCATAGAGCCAGCACCGCCATGATCTGATCGCCGTCGACCACCCGGCCGGCTCGGTCGACCGCCAGCACCCGGTCGCCGTCGCCGTCGAAAGCCAGCCCTAAGTCGTAGTCGCCCTGGGCCACCCGGCTCGCCAGGTATGCGAGGTCGGTGGAGCCACAGGCAGCGTTGATATTCTCTCCGTCAGGCTCCACGCAGACGGTCTCAGTTACGGCCCCGGCCATGGTAAAGGCTAGGGGAGCCGCCTGGTAGGTGGCCCCGTGCGCGCAGTCGAGCAGCACGCGCAACCCGGTCAGGTCGACGGCCAGGGAGCCGACCAGGTCCTCCACGTAGGTGGGCACCGCGGCAGTCAGGGCCTCCACAGAGCCCACCTCGTCCGTCCCGCTATGCTCCCCTTGCATGCGGGCCTCGACCTCCAGCTCCACGCTGTCGGGCAGCTTCCTGCCGTCAGGCCCAAAGAGCTTGATGCCGTTGTCGCGAAAAGGGTTGTGCGAGGCGGAGATGACCACGCCTCCCTGGAACTCGCCGGCTGTGACCAGCCGGGACACGCCCGGCGTGGGTAGCACTCCGGCGAGCACAGCGGCGCCTCCGGCCGAGGCCACACCGGCGGCCAGAGCGGCCTCCAGCATCGGTCCCGAGCGCCGGGTATCGCGTCCCACCAGCAAGCGGATGCCCGACCGGACCCCGCCGGCCCCGGACTCCGACCGGAGGGCCAGCACCTCCGCGACCGACCGCCCGGCGACAAGCGCCAGCTCGGGGGTAAGATCGACGTTGGCGACCCCCCTGATCCCGTCGGTGCCGAACCACCTTCTGGGGGGCTGTTGAAGATCGAAGCCTTGGCCCCCAGAACGCACTGGCCGGCGCGATGCGGCGTCCTCGGTCACGTCCGTAGCTCCGCTACGCCCGCTCCCTGCGTCCTTGCCTCGCCCGCTCCCAGCGCAGCCTGGCGGCGAAGCGTCATTCCGAACCGAGCTCCGGCCTCGCCCGCGCCCAGCGCAGCCTGGCGGCGAAGCGTCATTCTTCAACAGCCTCTTAGACACAGCAAACCTCCACGAACGGCGAGGTCCAGGCAGCAACCAGCGCCGCGTAGCTCGGTATCATCTCCACGCGATCCCCGACCTCGAGTCGAGGCCCATCGGCCTCCACGGCCATGACCAGATAGTCGCTGGAGCGGCCGGCGTCGAAAAGACCTTGACCCACAAAACGGACGGCGCCCGTGCCCAGGTCCTGGCTCCCGAGATCCAGGACGAGGCGGCGCTCCCTGCGGCCGCGGAGGGACTTAGTATACTCCTCGAGCACTTCGGCCCGCAGCCGGCAGGCGTCCTGCCGGCAGCCGGCAAGGGGCCGGTACACCAGCGCGTCCTGCCCCAGAAGCAGAGCCTCGCCGCAGCGTAGCTCGGTCACCTCCGCGGGGAGGGACTCGCCGCCGCGCAGCAGGGCGAGCACGCTCGAATTGCCTCCTGAGACCCGGGGCACGGGAATCCCCCGTTCCAGCAGCAGACGCGTCGCTCGGGCGACGGCCTCGACCGAGGCCCTCAGAGCTCGTTTCAAGACGAAGGCTTGGCCGCCGCAGCCGCGACGGGCGATGCGATGGCCCGTTCTCGGTCGCGCCCGTAGCTCTGGTACGCGCTCATCCTGAAAGCAGGCGAAGTTGGTGGCCACCCCGGCCAGCTCCAGGCGCTCGTCAGCGAGGACGGCGGCCGCCAGGTCAGGCAGATCTTCGAGCGCGACCCCTTCCCGCAGATCGCCCGTCTCCACCTGGAGCATCACTCGGCGCCGGCCGGCCACCGCACTGGCGGCCACCGCTCGGGCCGAGGAGACCGACGAGACGAAGGTGACGTCGCCCGGCTCGAAGGGCGAGGTGACAGAGGGAAGATGAATCCGCTGGATCTCCATCTCGGGAAAACTCTGCCGCAGGCGCCGGAGGCTGAGGTCGCGAGTGTCGGCCAGAGCCGTGGCCCCCCCGGCGAGCATGGCCCGAGCCACAGCGGGCTCGGCCAGACACCCTTTGGTGACCGCGGTCAGCGCCAGCCCGTGCCTGTCGAGGAGCTTCTTCACTGCCGCTGTGTTCTGGCGAATGCTCTCCAGCTCGACAAGGAGCTCGGCCATCCCGATTACCTCCGCACAGCGAATGGGGCGGGGGAGCACGCTCCCCCGCCCCGAGACTCCGCGACTCCGTGAAGGGCTAGCGCTTCGAGAACTGCGGGCGCTTGCGGGCCTTCTTCAGACCGGCCTTCTTGCGCTCGACCATGCGGGCGTCGCGCGAGAGGTAACCCGCCTTCTTGACTTCGGTCCTGAGGTTGGGATCGGCCTCGACAAGGGCCCGCGCGATGCCGTGCTTGAGCGCACCCGCCTGGCCGGACTTGCCTCCGCCGTGCAGCAGGGCCACCACATCGTACCGGCCCTCGGTGCCCGTATCCACCAGGGGGGCGCGCGCCTGGATCAGATGGGCGCTGCGGTCGAAGTACTCGTCGACCCGCTTGCCGTTCACGGTGATCGTGCCGGTACCAGGCATGATGCGCACCCGAGCCACGGAGGTCTTCCGTTTGCCCGTAGCGCCGTAGCTCACTTCACCCATGTCATCTCCTCGGGCCGCTGCGCCGCATGGGGGTGCGCCGCACTCGTGTAGATCTTCAGCTTGCTCAGCTGCTTGGCGGCGAGGCGGTTCTTGGGGAGCATACCCTTGACCGCGATGCGCACCACCTCCTTGGGACGCGTCGCCAGCATCTGGTCGAGCGTGCGCACCTTCAGCCCCCCGGGCCGGCCGGAATGGCGATAGTACTTCTTCTGAAGCAGCTTGTTGCCGGTGACGCTCACCTTGTCGGCATTCACCACAACGACGAAGTCACCGGTGTCGACGTGAGCGGTGTACTGGGGCTTGTTCTTGCCGCGGAGCACGACCGCGATCTGCGTGGCGAGCCGCCCGAGGTTCTTTCCCTCGGCGTCGACGACCCACCATTTGCGTTCGACTTCGCCGGGTTTTGCCGAATAGGTCTTCACACTACCTCCTTGAGGGCTCGCTTCAAAACGAAGCCCCGGCCGCCCCGGCCGCACTGCGCAGGCCGATGCGGTGTCCTCGGTTGCGTCCGCAGCCTCGGGCCACGCCCGCTCCCTGCGTCCTTGCCTCGCCCGCGCCCATCGCACCCTGAGGCGAGGCGTCATTCTCTGAGTCGCAGCCGGTGATGATAGAGGACGCCCCAAGAGGTGTCAAGCGGCTCCCGAGCCGCGCTCGGCCGGGTATCGGATCCGCCACAAGAACAGGCCGTGCGGCGGAGCCGTAGGCCCAGCCGCCTCCCGCGCCGCTCCTTCCAGAAGCCAGGCCATGGACCCGGGCTCCGAGCGCCCCGCGGCGATCTCCACCATGGTCCCCACCAGCGAGCGCACCATATGTCGCAAGAACGACTGCGCCTCGATCTCCAGCCATACGAGCGGACCCCGGCATCTCCAGCGGCAGGCGTGAACAGTGCGCGCGAACAGGATGTGTTCGGTCTCGGTGGGGGTGAAGGCTTTGAAATCGTGCCGGCCGGGCACCAAAGCGGCCGCCGCCTGCAGGCGGGCGAAGTCGATCTCGCCGGGGACGTGCCACACGAACCGGCGCCGGAACGGGTCGGCGGCGGCACCCCGCCAGATGAAGTACCGGTAACTGCGGGCAAGGGCGTCTCGACGGGCGTCGAATCCTCCAGGCATGGGGCACAGACCGGTTACCGCCAGCCCCGGCGGAGTGAGGGAGTTCAGAGAGCGCACCAAAGGGGCCACACCCAGGCCCCGGGGAAGCTCCAGGCTCACCACTTGCCGTCGCGCGTGCACCCCGGTATCCGTCCGGCCGGCAACGGTCAGCCGCGGCGTCTCTCGCAGAAGGATGGTGAAGGCCGTCTCCAAAGCACCCTCCACCGTCTCCAGGCCGGGCTGCTTGGCCCACCCGTGGAAGTCCGAGCCGTCGTACTGCAGGTCGAGCCGGTATGCCATCTGCTCCCTAGGAGGCTGTTGAAGATCGAAGCCTTGGCCCCCAGAACGCACTGGACGGCGCGATGCGGCGCTCACGGGCCCCACCAGCGCCCGGCCGAGAGAGCCAGTCCGAGCCAGCCCGCGGCCACACCCAGCCCCACGACGTCGCGAAGGCCGGCCCGCAGCTCCCGGTAGCGCGTGCGCCCTCGACCTCCGTGGTAGCAGCGGCTGGCCATCGCCACCGCCAGATCGTCCGCGTGACGGAAGCTCAGGACGAAGAGCGGCACCACCAAAGGCATGACCCCCTGCGCCAGCCGCCATGGATTCCGCACCGAGAGGTCCACCCCTCGGGCACGTTGCGCCCGCAACAGATCGTCAGCCTCGCGCAGGAGAGTGGGGATGTAGCGTAAGGCGATGGTCACCATGAGCGCGATCTCGTACGCCGGGACTCCCACCCGCGCCAGCGGGCGCAGGAACCACTCTAGGGCGTCCGTGAGGGAGACGGGGCTCGTGGTTGCCGTCAGGACGACGCTCGAGAGGAGAAGGAGGGCCAGGCGAAAGGTGAGGAAGCCACCCTGATCCAGCCCCTCGCGCGTGATCGAGAACGGCCCCACAGTGACGAGCGCCTTCCCAGGGAGGCTCAGGGCCTGAACAAGAAAGGTGAAGGCGATCAACACTAGGAGCGGTCGCAGACCGCGGCCCACGTAGCGGGCGGGCAGACCCCCCGCCACGAAGAGGCCGGCGAGCCCGATCGCCATCAGGCTCAGGCCCGGCCACCCGCCTACCAGGAAGAGCCCGATTGCGTAGGCGAACGAGGTGGCCAGCTTGAACCGGGGATCGACCCGATGGACGGCCGAGTCTCCGGGCACGTACTGGCCCATGGCCAGCGTCAGGAGCGATCCGCTCACGCCACCCGCTCCCGAGCGCGAAGCCAGTCGGCCAAGGCTCCGGCCGTCACCGGCCGGCTGCCGCTGGCTCCCAGGCGCCCGGCCACACGGGCGGCCAGCGGAGGCCTGAGTCCCGCCCGAGACAGCAGCTGTTCGTCGCCCAGGATCCGGTCGGCCGGGCCTTCCGCCAAAATGGCTCCACCGGCCATGAGGACCACCCGCTGGGCGAGCTCGGCCACCTCGTCCATGTCATGCGACGTGAACACCAGGGTTCGGCCCCCTCCGCACTCCGCGCTGGTGCGCGCTCCTCCGACGGGCGAATACTCCAGCATGCCGGCGTCCCCCGCAGCGGTGTCCGCCCGGGCCGCGCCGACCCATCTGGCCAGCAGACCCATCAGCCGGACCCGCCCGTCAGGGTCCAGACCGGCGCCGGGCTCGTCGAGGATCAGCACCCGGGGCTCGAGAGCAAGGATCCCGGCCAGAGCCACCCGCCGGCGCTCGCCCATGGAGAGCCCGTGGGGCGAGCGATCGCGGAACAACTCAGGATCCAGGCCGGTGGTTCGCAAGGCGGCGTCGATCCGCCGCCGGAGAGCCTCCCCCTCAGCCCGCGGAGCTTGGGGGCCACGCCTACGTCTTCCTCCACCGTGGCGCAGAAGAGCTGGATCTCAGCCCGCTGAAAGACCATGCCCACTTCACCGCTCAGAGGCCGCAGCCGCCCCTTGAAGGACACCTCTCCCGCGCTGGGCTTCAAGAGACCCGCGCACACCTGGAGCAACGAGCTCTTCCCCGCGGCCGTCGGGCCCACCACTGCCGTCACCAAGCCCTCGCGCAGGGTCAGGTCGGCTCCGTCGAGAGCAACCCGGGCGAACGGCGCCCCCTCGGCGTAGACCAGACGGACCCCCCGCAAGGCAACGAACTCGGGGTCGGCGGCGACGGCTGGAGATTCCCCCTCCACTGTGAAGGTCCGCCGGCCCAAACCCACAGCTTCGGCGGCTCCGGCTCGGGTCGCCCCCTCCGCAAAGAGGCGGGCGGTCGCCCGTCGAACACCGTCACCACCTTCGCGAGCTCCGCCACCAACTCGTCCTCGGTCAGGGGCTTCATGCCGGCTCCGGGCACCGCTTCGCCATCCGGCGCCGGCGCCGGAAAGCCGCGGCGGGAGAGCTCCTCGGCCAGTCCAAGCGCCGCCGGCACCCCCAGGGGCAGCCGGCTCGCCCGTGACCGGAAGAAAGGATATACGGCGCCGTCGTAAACGACCCGGCCCCCATCAAGCGCCACCAGGCGGTCGGCAGGCAGAGCCTCGTCCATGTGCTGAGTGATGAGGACTACCGCCACCCCCCGGCTGGCCGACCGGCGCACCCATGCCAGCGCCTCCTCGCGGCCTCTCGGGTCGAGCATCGAAGTAGGTTCGTCGAGGATCAGCACCCGGGGCTCGAGCGCCAGGACTCCCGCCAGGGCCAGACGCTGCTTCTGTCCTCCGGAGAGCAGATGGGGCTCGGTGCGCTCCTCACCGGTCAGGCCCATCTCCGCCAGCGCCTCGCCGACCCGGCGTCGCATGGTCTCGCGGGGCACACCCAGGTTCTCCAGGCCGAAGGCCACGTCGTCCTCGACCGAGGCGGCCACGATCTGGTTCTCGGGGTCTTGAAAGAGTAGCCCCACGCGGGCGCGCACCTGCCACAGGTGATCGGACGCACGGGTGTCGAAGCCGCCCACGAGCACCCGACCCTTCTGCGGTCGCAGCAGACCGTTTGCCAGGTGCGCGAGAGTGCTCTTGCCCGAGCCGTTCCCTCCTACGAGAGCAAGCCACTCTCCAGGAGCGACCTCCAGGTCGAGATCAACGAGGGCGGGCCGCCCGGCACCCCGGTAGGTGAATGAAACCCCCTCGAAGCGCAACGCCGGGGCCGATCCGGCCCCGGCGCCACCTTGCACCCCTGTGCTGCTCACAAGAAACCCTCTTGAGCTCGTCTCAAAACGAAGCCCCGGCCGTCGCGGCCGCACTGGGCGGGCCGGTGCGGTGTCCTCGGTTGCGTCCGCAGCCTCCGGCTACGCCCGCTCCCTGGGTCCTTGCCTCGCCCGCACCCTTCGCACCCTGGCGGCGAGGCGTCATTCTGAGACAAGCTCCTAGACCAGCTCCAGGTACACCATCTCGGCCGCATCGCCGGGACGCGGGCCCATCTTCAAGATGCGCGTGTACCCGCCGGGTCGGTCCGCATACCGGGGAGCGATCTCGTTGAAGAGACTGTACGAGATCTTCTTGTTCCGCAGCAGGCTGATCACCTGACGGCGGGAGTGAAGATCTCCCGCCTTGCCCATGGTGATGACCTTCTCGACCAGAGGCTTGACCTCTTTGGCCTTGGCCTCCGTCGTCCTGACACGTCCGTGCTCCAGCACAGAGCAGGCGAGGTTCGCCAGCATCTGCCGGCGATGGTCCGGCTGCAGGCCGAACCGCCTACCTTTTCTCTGGTGCCTCACTCTATTCTCCTCTGAGCTTGAGATTCCGCTCGGCGAGGCGCTCGCGCACCTCTTCGATGCTCTTCTTGCCGAAATTGGGAATGTTGAGCAGCTCGGCCTCGGTGCGTGAGACAAGCTCGCCCACCGTCTCGATACCTTCGCGCTTCAAACAGTTGTAGGAGCGCACACCGAGCTCCAGCTCCTCGATCAGCATATCGTTCCGCTGCGAACCGGCGGAGAGAGCCGGCGGAAACGCGGGCTCGAGCTCCTCGGGGGCGCGCAGATGGTCCTCGTCGGCGAAGATCCTCAGATTGTCGATCAACAGGTTCGCCGCCTGAGCCATCGCCTCGCGGGGATCCAGGGCGCCGTTGGTCTCGACCTCGAGGGTGAGCTTGTCGAAGTCGGTACGCTGGCCCACCCGGGCCGCCTCGACCTTGTACGAGACGCGTACCACCGGCGAGAAGATGGAGTCGATGGGGATCACGCCGATCACCGTCTCCTCGCGCTTGTTGTCGTCGGCCGAAACGTATCCTCGGCCCCTCCGCACCCACAGCACCATCTCCAATCGAGCGCCGTCCTCGAGGGTGGCGATGGGGGCCCCGGGGTTGACGATCTCCAGGTTGGCGGTGGCCGCGATGTCGCCAGCGGCGACCACGCCGGGGCCTTCCTTGACAAGCTCCACGTCGATCTCGGGATCCTCACCATGAAGGACGAAAACCACCTTCTTCAGGTTCAGGATGATGTCGGTGACATCCTCCTTGACGCCCGGGATGGTGGAGAATTCGTGGGCCACCCCATCGACCTTGATGGCCGAAATAGCCGCGCCGTCCAGAGACGACAGCAACACCCGCCGCAGCGAGTTGCCGAACGTATGCCCGAATCCCCGATCAAGTGGCTCCACGACGAAGATGCCGTGGTTCTCACTTACTTCTTCCAAAGTGATCTTTGGGGAGTGAAAGTCTAGCAATCAATCCTCCTACGTCCATGACCGGCGGCTCGTCCGCCGGACATGGTCTGTGCTCGCCGGCCGCCTACTTCGAGTAGAGCTCGATGATGAGCTGCTCCTGAACGGGGACGTCGATATCCTCACGTTCGGGCAGGCGAAGCACCTTGCCCGTCAGGTTGTCGTGGTCGGCCTGCAGCCACGGCGGCACCGAAGCCGTCAGGTCGGTGGCGTCTTCGACCACGTTGCGCAGTCCTTCCGCCGTCGCATTCACCGTGATGATGTCGTCGGGACGCACTCGGAACGACGGGATGTCCACCCGCTTGCCGTTCACGAAGAAATGACCGTGCCGGATGAGCTGCCGGGCCTGGCGGCGCGAGGCGCCGAATCCCAGACGGCAGACCACGTTGTCCAGCCGCAGCTCGAGCAGGCGCAGTAGGTTCGCGCCCGTGATTCCGGGTTGCCGGTTGGCCAACTCGTAGTAGTTGTGGAACTGCTTCTCCAGCAGGCCGTAGTACCGTCTGGCTTTCTGCTTCTCACGCAGCTGCATCAGATACTCGGACTGCTTGCGGCGCCGACCCCGGCCGTGTTCTCCCGGCGGGTAGCCACGCCTGTCGATTGCGCACTTGTCTGTGAAGCAACGCTCGCCCTTCAGGAACAGCTTCAGGCCTTCGCGGCGGCATTGCTTGCACTGCGCAGAGGTGTCTCGTGCCATATTCGATCTCTCTCCGACCTAGACCCGACGCCGTTTCTTGGGACGGCAGCCGTTGTGCGGGGCCGGGGTCATATCCTTGACGCCCATGACGTCCAGACCGGCGGCCTGCAGCGAGCGGATGGCCGTCTCCCGGCCGCTTCCCGGCCCCTTCACGAAGACATCGACCTTCTGCAGGCCGTGCTCCATGCCAGCGCGTGCGGCCTTCTCGGCCGTCACCTGGGCGGCGAAGGGCGTGGACTTGCGCGAGCCCTTGAAGCCGGCGGCACCGGCGCTGGCCCAGGCAAGCACGTTCCCTTCCTTGTCGGTCAGGGTCACCGTGGTATTGTTGAACGAGGTCTTGATGTACGCGTTGCCGATAGCGATGTTCTTGCGGACCTTGCGCCGCCGAGTACGCGTGGCGCCGCGTTTCACGGGTTTTGCCATGAACCTCTCTCCGTCCTTACCTTGGAGCTCGTTTCAAAACGAAGCCTTGGCCGCCGCGGCCGCACTGGGCGGCCCGATGCGGTGTCCTCCGTCGCGCCCGTAGCGCTGCTACGAACGCTCCCTGCGTCCTTGCCTCCCGCACGCCCATCGCACCCTGGCGGCGAAGCGTCATTCCGAACCGAGCTCGGGAGCTCGTTTCAAAACGAAGCCTTGGCCGCCGCGGCCGCACTGGGCGGCCCGATGCGGTGTCCTCCGTCGCGCCCGTAGCGCTGCTACGAACGCTCCCTGCGTCCTTGCCTCCCGCACGCCCATCGCACCCTGGCGGCGAAGCGTCATTCCGAACCGAGCTCGGGAGCTCGTTTCAAAACGAAGCCTTGGCCGCC
The DNA here is from genome assembly GCA_027493445.1 of Thermoleophilia bacterium. Taxonomy (GTDB): domain Bacteria; phylum Actinomycetota; class Thermoleophilia; order RBG-16-64-13; family RBG-16-64-13; genus JAMDDA01. The sequence continues at coordinate 2,136,403 of JAOSKU010000001.1, forward strand.
GCGGCCGCACTGGGCGGCCCGATGCGGTGTCCTCCGTCGCGCCCGTAGCTTCACTACGTGCACGCCGGGCGGCTCACTTGGCCTTCTTCTTGACGCCCACGGTAGGCTTATGACCCTTACGCACGCGGGCGTTCGTTTTCGTGCGCTGCCCGCGCACCGGCAGGCCTCGCCGGTGACGGATGCCGCGATAGCAGCCGATCTCCATCAGCCGCTTGATGTTCTGGCCGCGCTCCCTTCGAAGATCGCCCTCTACCACTACGTTGTCTTCGATGAAGCCGCGCAGGCGTATCTCCTCGTCCTCGGTCAGATCCTTGACATACGTGTCCGGGCTGACGCCGACCGCGGACAGGATCCGGTTGGAGGTGGACCGGCCGATGCCGTAAACGTACGTGAGGCCGATCTCTACCCGTTTCTCACGCGGGAGCGTGACTCCAGCGATCCGTGCCATGCCTTCTCCTGCCTAGCCCTGCCGTTGCTTGTGGCGCGGGTTCTGGCAAATGACCAGCACCGTGCCCCGACGGCGGATTACCTTGCACTTCTCGCACATCGGCTTGACCGACGCTCTGACTTTCATTCTCGTGTCAACCTCTCGCTCACCCCCGCGGAGTCGTCCGCAGGCTGTCGTCGTGTCGCTGACTGCCGATCACATCTATCCACCGACCAGGGTCGCGACGCAGCCGCGCCCGGAAACGTACCCCGTTCCCGGGAGGACCCTGTCCGGGTCGTGCACAGCTCCCGGGCTATCGGGAGCCGAGTGTATCCAGATTCCACCCGCCACCGCGGCGGAGTACGGCCGACCTACTTGAAGCGGTAGGTGATGCGGCCGCGGCTGAGGTCGTACGGGGACAGCTCAACCTTGACCCGGTCCCCGGGGAGGATGCGGATGTAGTTCATGCGCATCTTGCCCGAGATGTGAGCCAAGACCTCGTGATCGTTGTCCAGTCTCACCCGGAACATAGTGTTGGGCAGGGCCTCCACGACCTCGCCCTCGAGCTCTATCGCATCTTCTTTAGGAGACACAGTCCCTCGAACACCCCGTTTCTCGTGTCGAACATCGGCCAGCAATGTTAGCACACCCCTCGCTTCACCGGCGGTCAGTCAACGGTCAAGATGCGGGGACCGTTCTCGGTCACTGCCACAGTGTGCTCGAAGTGGCCGGAAAGGCTCCCGTCCTTGGTGTAGATGGACCAGCCGTCGGCCCCCACCTCGACGTCGTATCCGCCCATGTTGATCATGGGCTCGATGGCCAGGACGACACCCACCGATAGGCGCGGGCCTTTACCTGACGGCCCGAAGTTCGGGACCTGTGGGTCTTCGTGCATGGAGCGACCGACCCCGTGGCCCACCAGGCTGCGCACCACCGAGTACCCATGAGCCTCCACATGCTCCTGAACGGCGTGAGAGATGTCCCCCACGCGGTTGCCCGCGCGACAGCGCTCGATGCCCTTGTAGAGAGACTCCTCTGTCACCCGCAGCAGCTCGCCCGCTCCCTCTCCGATCTCCCCTACGGGAACCGTGATGGCGGCGTCGGCGATGAAGTCCTCGAGAGTGACCCCCACGTCAAGCCCCAGGATGTCGCCTTCCTTCAAGCGCGTGACCCCGGGTATCCCATGGACCACCATGTCATTCGGCGACGTGCAGATCGACCCGGGGAAGCCCCGGTAGCCTTTGAATGTGGGAACGCCGCCGTGCGACCGGATGTAGTCCTCCGCGAGGCGGTCTAGGTCCCTGGTGGCCACTCCGGGAGCCACCGCCGCACGCAGCGCGTCGAGGCACCCACGCACCACCTTCCCGGCGCGGGCGATTTTCTCGATCTCAGCGGCTGACTTGCGGATGATCACAGAGGCGGACTCACGGACGTCCGACGGCTTCGCGGATATCCTCGTAGACGGCGTCCGGCTCCTTCTCCCCGTCCACACGCACGAGCACACCCTGGCGGTCGTAGTAGTCGATCAGAGGCTCCGTCTGCTGGTTGTACACCAACAACCGGTTGCGGACGGTGGCCTCGCTGTCGTCGTCACGCTGGTAGAGCTCTCCCCCGCAGACATCGCACACACCCTCCCTCGCCGGGGGGTTGAAGGCCACGTGGAAGGGAGTCTGGCAGTCCCGGCAGATGCGGCGGCCGGTAAGGCGGCGGATAAGCTCCTGCTCGTCCACCAGGATGGCCAGTACGCGGGAGATGTTGCGATCGATGGAGTCCAGGGTTGCGTCCAGGGCCTCGGCCTGCGGGATGGTGCGGGGGAAGCCGTCCATAAGGAAGCCCCGGTCGGTGTCGGCCTCCTGCAGCCGGTCCTTCACGATGCCGATGACCACCGAGTCGGGCACCAGCTCGCCGGCGTCCATGAAACGCCGGGCCTCCAGGCCCATAGGAGTCTGGTTCTTGACCGCCGCCCGCAGGATGTCGCCCGTCGAGATATGCGGAATACCGTAGTCGGCGACAATGCGACCGGCCTGCGTCCCCTTGCCCGCGCCGGGCGGACCCAGCAAGATGAGATCGAACTGACCCATGCCTTCCCTTTGCCTCCCGAGAATACGAGCTCGATTCAAAACGAAGCCTTGGCCGTCAGGCACACTGGCCGGCCCGAATGCGGCGTCTCATCCGTAGCTCTGCTACGAACTCTCCCTGCATCCTCGCCTCCCGCTCTCCCAGCGCCCTGGCGGCCAAGCGTCAGTCCTCTACTTGAGGAACCCTTCATAATGTCGCATCAAGAGCTGCGACTCCATCTGCTTCATGGTATCCAAGGCCACGCCGACAACGATCAGAAGCGAGGTGCCGCCGAAGAAGAAAGGCACGCCCAGACCGCGGATGAGTATGGTAGGCAGCACGGCGATGCTGGCCAGGAACAGGGCGCCCGGCAGCGTGATACGGGTGAGCACCCGATCTAGGTACTGGGCCGTCGGCCGGCCGGGGCGGATGCCTGGAATGAAGCCCCCGTACTTCTTCAAGTTGTCGGCTTGATCGAGCGGGTTGAACTGCACCGCCGTGTAGAAGTAGGTGAAGGCCACGATCAGGAGCACCTCGCCGATCAGATACCACCATGTGTTCGGCCCCACTGCGTCCGCTACGGTCTTGGCCCAACCCCAGGGAGTCATCTGCGCCACCGTCACGGGGAACACCAGCAGCGACGAGGCGAAGATCACCGGGATGACCCCGGCCATGTTGACGCGCAGGGGCAGATACGTGCTCTGGCCGCCGTACATGCGGCGGCCCACCACCCGCTTGGCGTACTGGATGGGTATGCGTCGCTGGCCTTCCTGGATGAGCACGATCGCGGCGATGACCGCCAGCGCCAGGATGGCCATGAGCAGCCACTCCAGCGGGTTCATGGTGGAGAACATCTTGTAGAGGCCCCCGGGGAGCCGGGACACGATGCTGGCGAAGATGATGAGCGAGATGCCGTTGCCGATGCCGCGCTGGGTGATCAGCTCGCCCAACCACATGATCAGGCCCGTACCCACGGTCAGGGTCAGGATGATCAGATAGGCTTTGAGCGGGGTCAGCGGGTTGTCCGGCGGGAACGCGCCCTGGGTACGGAACAGGAACACGTAGCCGACCGACTGGACCAGGGCCAGCACGACCGTCAGATACCGCGTGTACTGGTTGAGCTTCTTGGAGCCGGCCTCTCCTTCCTTGGCCAAAGCCTCCAGCTGCGGGATCACGATGGTCAGAAGTTGGAAGATGATCTGGGCCGTGATGTACGGCATGATCCCCAGAGCGAACACCGCCACCCGCTCGAGCGCTCCCCCCGCGAAGAGGTCGAGGAAGGCGAAGACCCCACCCCCGGCGACCAGATCCTTGATCGCCTGCAGATCGATGCCCGGCACGGGCACGAACGACCCGAACCGGTACATGGCGATGATGAACGCGGTGAAGAGCAGGCGCTTCCGCAGGTCGGGAAGCCTCCACGCGTTCAGGAGGGACTGCAACATCAGGCTTTCTCCCGTCTCGTCGTGGGGACGGTCGAGATCCTCTAGAGGATCTCGACCGTCCCGCCGGCCGCTTCGATCTTCTGCTTAGCCGAATCGCTGAAGCCGTGCGCCTTCACCGTGAGGGGCCGGTCCAGCTCACCTTGGGCCAGGATCTTGACGCGCTCATTGGCCTTCTTGATGATGCCCTTCTCGACAAGGGTCTCCGGAGAGACCTCCTCGCCACCGGCGAAGACCGAAAGGCGGGACAGGTTGACCGGGGTCGCGTAGGTCCGGAACGGCCCGATGGCCATGGACGTCTTCGCGCTCGGACCGCGCAGCTTGGGGATGCGCATATGCAGCGGCATCTGGCCGCCCTCATAGCGAGCGGGCACCCCGCCGCCGGAACGGGCGTTTGCGCCCTTATGCCCTTTGCCGGCGGTCTTACCCAGCCCCGATCCCTCGCCGCGGCCGACGCGCTTCTTCTTGAAGCGAGAGCCGGCGCTGGGGCGCAGGTCGTGCAGAAAGATGTCGCCCATGACTTACCCCTCGTCCTTCGGGTCGACCTCGGATACCTGGAGCATGTAATCGATCTTGTGGATCATGCCGCGGATCACCGGGTTGTCGTCTTGATACACGCTCTGGCCCATCCTGCCGATGCCTAGGGCCCGCAGCGTGTCTTTGTGGTCTTGCTTGCGCCCGATGGCGCTCTTCACCTGAGTGATCTTCAGCATGGCTTCACGCTCCCGCCGGCTCGGCGACCTCAGCCTCGGGCCTCTCCACGCCAAGCACCTCGCGCACGCTCTTGCCACGAAGGGCGGCGATCTCCTCCGGTCGGCGGAGGGAGCGCAGGCCCATCTCGGCCGCCCGTACCATGTTGACAGGGTTGGTCGTGCCCAGGCACTTGGTCAGCACGTCGTGCACCCCCCCGAGCTCCAGGATGGCGCGCACACCGCCGCCGGCGATGACTCCGGTACCGGGCGAAGCCGGCCGGAGCAGGACCCGGCCCGCTCCGAAACGACCGATGACCCCATGCGTGATCGTCGAACCGTGCTTCGGTACCACGAACAAGTTCTTCTTGGCGTCTTCGATGGCCTTCTGGATGGCCAGGGGGACTTCCTTGGCCTTCCCATAGCCTACCCCCACGACGCTCTCTCCGTCGCCGACCGCCACCAGTGCCGTGAAGGAGAACCGCCGGCCGCCTTTGACCACCTTGGCGACCCGATTGATCTCGATCACGTTCTCCTGGAGGTTCAGCGCGTCCGCTTTGATCTGTGCCACAGCCTTACCTCTCCCTTCCTAGAAATCCAGGCCACCCTGGCGGGCGCCCTCGGCAAGGGCCTTCACTCGGCCGTGATACAGGTACGGGCCCCGGTCGAAGACTACCCGCTCGACGCCGGCCGCCCTGGCCCGTTCGGCGAGCAGCTCCCCAACCTTAGTGGCAACGTCGGCCTTCTTCAGTCCGGCTGCCTCCTCGACGTGCTTGCTGCCGGCGCTCACCAGAGTACAACCGCTCCTGTCGTCGATGATCTGCGCCCAGATACCACGGTTGGAGCGGAAGACCGACAGCCGAGGCCGCTCGGGCGTGCCGCGCACCGCGCTGCGCACCCGAGTAGCCCGCCGCTCGCGGGCCCGGCGCTTCTTCGTGAAGATGCTCATAGCTCTACGCGTGTCCTCTCTTGGGGACTCGTTTTATAATGACGCTTCGCCGTCAGGCTGCGCTGGGCGAGTGCGAGGCAAGGACGCAGGAAGCGCTCGTAGCGGCGCTACGGGCGCGACCGAGGACGCTGCATCGCGCCGCCCAGTGCGGCCTGACGGCCAAGGCTTCGTTTTGAAGCGAGTCCTTATCTTACTCATGCCCGCTTGCCGACCTTGCGGCGCACGACCTCGCCCTGGTACCGGATGCCCTTGCCCTTGTATGGCTCCGGCTTCCGGATGGCGCGGATGTCGGCCGCCACCTGTCCGACCACTTGCTTGCTGATGCCCTTGACTACAATCTGAGTGACTGCCGGTACCTCGAACTCGATGTTCCGAGGCGGCGACACGACCACCGGGTGCGAGTAGCCTACCTGGATCTCGAGATCCTGCCCCTTCAGGGCGGCCCGGTAGCCTACACCCACGATCTCCAGCCGCTTCTCGAAGCCGGTCGTGACCCCGGTCACCATGTTGGCGATAAGGGTGCGCGTCAAGCCATGCAACGCGCGATGCGTGTTCGACTCACTGGGCCGGGCAACGGTCAAGGAACCAGCCTGGAGCGTGAGTACCATATCGGGGCTCACTGTCTCGAGGAGCTCGCCCTTCGGTCCTTTCACGCGCACTCGGTTCCCATCGATGTTGATGTCGACGCCGGCAGGGACGGGTATGGGTGCTTTTCCAATCCTTGACATGGCGTTACCAGACGAAGCAGACGACTTCGCCGCCAACACCCAGCCGCTGCGCCTCGCGGGCAGTCATGAGACCGCGCGAGGTGGAGATGACAGCGATGCCCAGTCCCCCGAGGACCTTGGGCAGCTTGTCCTTCTTGGCATAGATGCGACGACCCGGCTTGCTGACCCTCTTAAGCTGCGTGATCACCCGGCGGCGGTCCTCGGTGTACTTGAGGTCCAGCCGCAGCGTGTCCCAATGCTCGCCCTTGATCAGGGCATAGTCAGCAATGTAGCCCTCAGCCTTCAGGATGCGGGCGAGCTCGACCTTGATGCCGGAGGTGGGCAGCTCCACGTGCGAGTGTAGCGCCTTGTTGCCGTTCCGGATGCGGGTGAGCATATCGGCGATGGGATCGGATTGTGCCATGACCCCTCCTACCAGCTGGACTTGGTAACACCGGGGATGACTCCCTGGTGGGCTAGCTCACGAAGACAGATACGGCACAGCCCGAACTTGCGGAAGTATCCGCGCGGGCGACCGCAACGCCGGCACCGGTTGTAGGCCCGCGAAGAGAATTTCGCCGGCCTGCGGGCCTTCGCGATCATCGATTTCTTTGCCATGCTTTAGTGTTCCCCTTTCTTATCTCTCGCGGAAGGGCATACCCAGCTTCTTGAGCAGCGCCCTACCCTCATCGTCAGTTTCCGCGGTGGTGGTGATAGCGATATCCAGCCCGCGGACCCGATCGATCTTGTCGTAGTCGATCTCGGGGAAGATGATCTGCTCGCGCAGACCAAGGTTGAAGTTGCCCTGCCCGTCGAACGCAGCTGGCGATATGCCGCGGAAGTCGCGGATCCGGGGCAGCGCGATGCTGATGAGCCTGTCGAGCATCTCCCACATGCGGTCACCACGCAGCGTAACCCGCAGACCGACGGGCATGCCTTCGCGCACCTTGAAGTTGGCGATCGACTTGCGCGCCCGGCGCACCTGGGCCTTCTGCCCGGTGATCTGGGCCAGCTGCTTGGCTGCCTCTTCCAGAGCCTTCGCGTCCTGGGCGGCCTCGCCCACGCCCATGTTCATCGTGAGCTTGGTCACCTTGGGTACCTGCATCACGTTGGTGTACCCGAACTCCTCTCGGAGCTGCGGGACGATGGTTGTATCGTATTTCTCCCTGAGCCTCGGCGTCGCCATGGCTAACCCTTATCTACCTGGACGTTGCAGTTCTTGCAGTACCGCACCTTCTCGTCGCCCTCCAGACGCATGCCCACCCGGGCCGCCTGTCCGCAGCTGGGACACACCAGCTGCACGTTCGAGACGTGCAGGCCGGCCTCACGCTCGATCACGCCTCCCTGCGGATTCTTCTGGCTGGGACGCACGTGCCGCTTGATGAAGTTGACTCGCTCGACGACCACCCTCTGATCCTCGGGGAGCACGCGCAATACCTTGCCCCGCTTGCCGCGCTCCTTGCCCTGGATCACCTCGACGGTGTCGCCCTTCTTGATCTTACCGATCTTCGCCCTTGTGGCCGCCATGTCTACAGCACCTCCGGAGCCAGCGAGACGATCTTCATGAAGTTCCTCTCGCGGAGCTCGCGGGCCACCGGGCCGAAGATCCGGGTACCGCGCGGGTTGTTCTGGCGGTCGATCAGTACGGCCGCATTCTCGTCGAAGCCGATGTACGTGCCGTCGACGCGGCCGAAGGGCTTCTTGACCCTGACCACGACCGCCTGCACGACGTCGCCCTTCTTGACCGCGCCCCCAGGCGTCGCCTCCTTGACCGCACCCACGATGATGTCGCCCACACCGGCGTAGCGCCGGCGGGAACCTCCCTTGATGCGGATGCAGAGGAGCTCGCGCGCGCCGGTATTGTCGGCCACCTTGAGTCTCGTCTCTACTTGGATCATCGCTCGCTACCTATCTGTCGTGGTCGTGCCGCTATTCAGCCCGTTCGAGCACCCGGATCAGCCGCCACGTCTTTGTGCGCGACAGCGGCCGGCACTCCCGCACCAGCACGGTATCGCCGATGTGTGCCTCGTTGTTCTCGTCATGAGCCTTGAGCCGGCGGCTGCGGCGCACGACCTTCTTGTACAACGGGTGCGGCTTGGCGCTGGTCACCTCGACGACGATGGTCTTGCCCATCTTGTCGGAGACGACCGTGCCCTGACGCTCCCGCTGGTTGCTCTCGCGCTCCGCGGTCATCTGGACTCCTCCGCTCTCCGTCGCGTGTTCTGCACCGTGATGAGCCGAGCGATGTCCCTACGCACCTGGCGCAGGCGCCCGGTGTTCTCCAGCTGCCCGGTCGCATGCTGGAAGCGCAAGTTGAACAGCTCCTCGCGAGACTCCTTCAGGCGCTGCTCGAGCTCGTTGTCGCCGAGCTCCACGAGATCCTTAGCCTTCAAGACCGCCGCCCTCCCTCGCCACGAACCTGCACCGGACGGGAAGCTTGTGAGATGCCAACCGCATGGCCTCTCGAGCCAAATCCTCGGGCACCCCAGCCAGCTCGAACATGACTCGGCCCGGCTTGACCACGGCCACCCACTGATCGGGGGAGCCTTTGCCGGAGCCCATGCGCGTCTCGGCCGGCTTCTTTGTCACCGGCTTGTGCGGGAAGATGTTGATCCATACCTTCCCGCCCCTCTTGATCTTCCGGGTCATGGCGATACGTGCCGCCTCGATCTGCCTGTTGTTGACCCAGCCCGGCTCCAGAGCCTGCAGACCGAACTCACCAAACTGCACAGCGGTCTGGCCTTTGGACTTTCCGCCCATCCGGCCCCGCTGCTGCTTGCGGTGCTTTATCCTCTTAGGTAGTAGCATCGTTCCTCGTCTCCGTGGGACCGTTGGCTCCCGTCCACGGCCTCGGGCGTCGCCATTGGCGCCTCAGGCGCCGCAACGCGCGCGGCCGTCGCCGGTCTACCAGCCAGAACCCTCGCCGCCCCGGCCCCGGCGGTCATCGCTCAAACCCAGGCCACCGCCCTTGCGGGTGTCCTGCTGCTGGTAGCCCTCGGGCATGATCTCTCCCTTGTTGATCCAGACCTTCACGCCGATCTTGCCGAAAGTAGTGTCGGCCTCGTGAAAGCCGTAGTCGATGTCGGCCCGCAGGGTGTGCAGAGGTACCCGCCCCTCGCTGTAGCCCTCGATGCGCGCCATCTCGGCTCCGCCCAGACGGCCGGCCGACCGGACCTTGATGCCCTCGGCGCCGGACCGCATGGCCGACGTGATGGCCCGCTTCATCGCCCGGCGGAAGCTCACCCGGTTGGCCAGCTGCTCCGCTATCGACTGCGCCACCAGGCTCGCGTCGAGTTCGGGGCGTTTGATCTCGGTGATGTTGACATGCACGTTGCGGCCCGTCATGCCGTGCAGCTCGCGCCGCAGGGCGTCGACTTCCGAACCCGACTTGCCGATGACGATGCCCGGCCGAGCGGTGTGGATGTCGATGACGATCTTGTTCGTATCCTTTCGGATCACGATATTCGACAGGCCGGCGTGACCCATCTTCCTTCGGATGTGTCTGCGGATCGCCAGGTCTTCCTCGAGGAAACCGGCGTAGTCTTTCTCGGTGAACCAGTGCGCCTTCCAATCATGGATGATCCCCAGACGCATGCCACCGGGATGCACCTTCTGTCCCACGGGCTAGGACTCCTTCCTCTCGTCCACCGAGATGGTGATGTGACTGGTCCGTTTGCGGATGCGAGTGGCCCGCCCCATGGCACGAGGCTTGAAACGCTTGAGAGTGGGGCCCTCGTCCACGAAGGCCCGGACGACCACCAGGTCGTCGGCCATCATGTCGTTGTTGTTCTCCGCATTCGCAACGGCCGAAGCCAGGACCTTGCCCACCACGGGAGCCGCGCCGCGCGGGGTCAGCATCAGGACCGCCTTGGCTTCCTGCACCGACTTGCCTCGGATCAGATCGACCACCTGCCGGGCCTTGCGCGGGGAGATGCGCACATACTTCGCAGTCGCGTTGACCATGCGCCTACCTCCTCGACCGCTTCTCTTTGCCGCCGCCGTGACCGCGATAGGTGCGGGTGAGGGCGAACTCGCCCAGCTTATGCCCGACCATGCTCTCGGTCACGTAGATGGGTACGTGCTTCCGGCCATCATGTACGGCGATGGTGTGACCCACCATCTCCGGGTAGATGGTTGAGGCGCGCGACCATGTCTTCAACATGCGCTTGTCGCCGGTCTCGTTCATGCGCTCGATGCGCGCCATGAGCTTCTCTTCGACGAAGGGCGCTTTTTTGCTGGATCGTGCCACAGCCCTCTACTACCTCCCTTGCCCACGTCGTCTGACAATGTACTTGTTCGAGGCCTTGGTCTTCGAACGGGTCTTGTGCCCCAGGGTGGGGACGCCCCAAGGCGTGACCGGATGACGCCCGGGAGGCGTGGAGCCCTCGCCCCCGCCGTGGGGGTGGTCGACCGGGTTCATCGTGGTACCCCGCACGGTCGGCCGGATGCCGAGCCAGCGGCTACGCCCCGCCTTGCCGCCGGACAGGTTCTCATGCTCGGCGTTGCCGATCTCACCGACGGTCGCCCGGCAGTGGAGGTGGATCATGCGCATCTCGCCGGAAGGCAGGCGCAGGGTGGCGTAGGTACCCTCCTTGGCCATGACCTGCGCCGATGTGCCGGCGGAGCGGGCGATCTGCCCGCCACGCCCGATGTGCAGCTCGATGTTGTGCACCACCGAACCGACCGGGATGTTCCGCAGGGGCAGCGCGTTGCCGACCTTGATGTCGGCCTCGGGGCCGGCCTCCACTCCGTCCCCCACACGCAGCTTGTTGGGCGCCAGGATGTAGCGCTTCTCGCCGTCGGCGTACACGATGAGGGCGATGCGGGCATTCCGGTTCGGGTCGTACTCGATGGAGGCGACTCGGCCGGGCACACCGTCCTTGTCCCGCTTGAAGTCGATGATCCGATAGCGCCGCTTGTGGCCCCCACCCTGATGGCGGGTGGTGATGCGCCCGTAGTTGTTGCGTCCGCCCTTGCGCTTGACGGGCACCGTCAGGCACTTCTCCGGTTCGGTCTTCGTGATCTCGTCGAAGGCCGGCGTAGTGGTGAACCTGCGCCCGGGCGAGGTGGGTTTGTAGCTCTTGATCGCCATGCGTCCTCTTCCGCTCTCCTTGCCCGCTTACGTTCCGAAGAACTCGATCCGATTGCCGGGAGCGAGCTCGACCACAGCCTTCTTCCACCGACGGGTATGCCCGCGATGGAGACCGCGCCGCTTGGGCTTTGGCTTGACGTTGAGGGTGTTGACCCCGATGACCGAAACCTTGAAGATCTCCTCCACGGCGCTGCGCACATGCTGCTTCGTGGCTTTGGGGTGCACCTCGAAGGAATACTTGTTGTTGTCGACGGCCGAGTAGCTCTTCTCGGAGATGACCGGCCGGATGATGATCTGGCGCGCGTCCATCAGGCCTCACCGCCTTCCAGGAGCGCCACGGCCGCCGGCGTGAACACCGCGCTGCGGGCCCAGAGGTAGTCCTGCACCTGCACTTCGCTCACAGGTAGCACCCGGGTGTCGGGCAGGTTGCGGAAGCTCAACAGGAGGTTGACCTCCTGAGGCGAGGCTATCACCAGCAGGGGGGCGGCCAGCTCGGCCAGCCCCAGGATAGCCGCGGCCCGCCGCGTCGACGGCTCGGCGAACTCCGTGTCGGTGAGGATGCGGACCCCGCCTGACTCCACCAGGTTGCCCAGGGCCATGCGGAAAGCCTTGGAGCGCACCTTCTTGTTGACTTTGAAGCTATGGTCGCGCGGCACTGGCGGGAAAGCCAGACCTCCGCCCGTCCAGTGCGGCACCCGGGTCGAGCCCGCGCGGGCTCGACCGGTACCCTTCTGCCGCCAAGGCTTCGCGCCGGAGCCGGCAACTTGCCCGCGGCTCTTGGCGGCCGCCGTGCCCTGCCGGGCGGCCGCCTGCTCGGCGCGGACGACCTCGTGGAGCAGACCGATGTTGGCCTGAGCCTCCACCAGCCGCTCCGCCAGCTCGTGCTCGCCGACAACGGCGCCTTTCTCGTCGATCTTCGTTATCGCTGGCATGTCCCTACCCTTTGATGATGACCAGGGAGCCCTTGCTCCCCGGCACCGCCCCCTTGATCAGGAGGAGGTTGCGCTCGGCGTCGGTGGCGAAGACGGTCAGCCCGGGCTGCGTAACTCGTGCGTTGCCCATCTGACCCGGGAGTCGGCTTCCCGGATAGACCCGCGCGGGGTCGGCCGAGGCGCCGATGGAGCCGGGCGCCCGGTGGAACCGGGCCCCGTGGCTGGCGGGACCGCCCCGGAAGTTATGGCGCTTGACCACGCCCTGAAAGCCCTTGCCCTTGCTGGTGCCGATGACCTTGACGCTGTCTCCGGCGGAAAACGCGCTCACGTCGACCCGGTCGCCCACGGCCAGATCGTCCTCACCCTGCACCTCGTGCAGGTGCTTCTTGGGGTCGACGCCGGCCTTCTTGAGATGACCGAGCAACGGCTTGTTGAGCCGCTTGGCCTTCACGTCGCCAAAGGCGATCTGCGTGGCAGCGTAGCCGTCGTTGGATACGGTTTTCTTCTGCGTGACGACGCAGGGCCCCGCCTGGATGACGGTCACCGGTGTGACCGTGCCGTCCTCGGCGAAGATCTGGGTCATCCCTATCTTGGTTCCAAGCAGCGTCTTCATCACAGCTTGATCTCGATGTCCACGCCCGCCGGCAGGTCCATGCGCATCAGCGAGTCCACCGTCTTGGGCGTTGGCTGGTGGATGTCGATGAGGCGTTTGTGCGTGCGGATCTCGAAGTGCTCCCGCGAATCCTTGTCCTTGAACGGGCTGCGGATCACGCAGTAGACGTTCTTCTCCGTGGGTAGCGGCACCGGACCACTAATGGTCGCTCCCGTACGTTCGGCCGTCTCCACGATGCTCCGCGCGCTCTTGTCCACGAGTTCATGGTCGTAAGCTTTGAGCCGTATGCGTATCTTCTGTTGCGCCAAGGTGTCCTCGTCTCTCTCGGCAGACCTTGTGAGGGGGCCCCTGGGGGCCCCCTCGGCGTCCGGTGCTTCCTACTTGTTGATCTTGGTGACGGCGCCCGCGCCCACGGTCCGGCCGCCTTCGCGGATGGCGAAACGCAGACCTTCTTCCATGGCGATAGGGGTGATCAGCGTCACGTTGAGGTTCGTGTTGTCGCCGGGCATGACCATCTCCACACCCTCGTCCAACCGTACATCGCCCGTCACGTCGGTCGTGCGGAAGTAGAACTGCGGCCGGTAGCCCTGGAAGAACGGCGTGTGGCGCCCGCCTTCCTCCTTGGACAACACGTATACCTGAGCGCGAAAGTCCGTGTGCGGGGTGATGCTCCCCGGCTTGGCGAGCACCTGGCCGCGCTGGACCTCGTCCCGCTTGATGCCCCGCAGCAACACGCCGATGTTGTCGCCGGCGCGTCCTTCGTCCAGCAGCTTGCGGAACATCTCCACGCCGGTGCAGACCGTCTTCACGATCTCTTCTTGCATGCCGACGATCTGGACTTCCTCGCCCACCTTGATGACGCCGCGATCCACCCGTCCAGTGACCACGGTACCGCGACCCTGGATGGTGAACACGTCTTCGATCGGCATCAGGAAGGGCTTGTCGATGTCACGCTCGGGCTCGGGCAGGTAGTCGTCGACCGCGTCCATGAGCTCGAGGATGGACTTGCAGGCTTCGCACTCCTCCTTGCCGCAACCGCACTCCAGGGCCTTCAGGGCCGAGCCGGTGACGACCGGGATATCGTCACCCGGAAACTCGTACTCGGAGAGCAGCTCGCGCACTTCCATCTCGACCAGCTCGAGGAGCTCGGGATCGTCGACCATGTCGGCCTTGTTGAGGAAGACCACGATGTAGGGCACACCCACCTGGCGAGCGAGCAGGATGTGCTCCCTGGTCTGGGGCATGGGGCCGTCGGCCGCCGAGACCACCAGGATGGCGCCGTCCATCTGAGCCGCACCGGTGATCATGTTCTTGACGTAGTCGGCGTGGCCCGGGCAATCGACGTGCGCGTAGTGGCGCTTGGCGGTCTCATACTCCACGTGGGCGGTGGCGATGGTGATACCGCGCTCGCGCTCCTCGGGAGCGTTGTCGATGGAGTCGAACGTGCGAATCTGGATATTCGGATTGGCCTGCGCCAGGCAGCAGGTGATCGCCGCCGTCAAGGTCGTCTTGCCGTGATCCACGTGGCCAATCGTCCCCACGTTGACGTGCGGCTTGGTCCGCTCGAACTTCTGCTTGGCCATGTTTCCTCCTCTTTCTTCCTGTCAATCGCTCAGGCCGCCGCCCGGCGGTCGGCCGTGTTGCCCGCTGGTGGTCGAGGTCTGTCTCTCCTACACGCTGCCCCCGCGCTGCCGCGCCACGATCTCCTGGGCGATCGAGGCGGGGACCTCCGCGTAGTGGCTGAACTGCATGGTGTACACGGCGCGACCCTGGCTCATAGAACGCAGATCGGTCGCGTACCCGAACATCTCCGCGAGAGGCACCTGAGCCCGAATGACCTGGGCGCCGGCCCGCGGCTCCATGCCCTGGATGTGGCCCCTGCGGGAGTTGAGGTCGCCGATCACGTCGCCCATGTACTCCTCGGGCACGACGACCTCTACGTCCTCGGTCGGTTCCAGCAGGACTGGCTTGGCCTTCTCGGCCCCCGCCTTGAAGCCCATGGAACCCGCAATCTTGAAGGCGATCTCGGAAGAGTCGACCTCATGGTAGGAGCCGTCATAGACCTCCACCTTGACGTCGACCATGGGAAAGCCGGCCAGCACGCCGGTCTCCATGGCCTCGAGCACCCCCGCCTGCACCGACGGGATGTACTCCCGGGGTACGACCCCCCCCACGATCTTGTTCTCGAAGACAAAGCCTGCTCCCGGCTCGTTGGGCTCCAAGCGTAGGATCACGTGGCCGTACTGGCCGCGGCCGCCCGTCTGCCGTACAAAGCGCCCCTCGGCCTTGGCGACCGGTCTCGTGATCGTCTCGCGGTAGGCCACCTGAGGCCGGCCCACGTTGGCATCGACCTTGAACTCGCGCAGCAGCCGGTCGACGATGATCTCCAGGTGGAGCTCGCCCATGCCGGCGATGATGGTCTGCCCGGTCTCCTCGTCGGTGCGCACCCGGAAAGTGGGATCCTCCTCGGAGAGCCTCATGAGGCTCTCGCCCAGACGATCCTGGTCCGCCTTGGTCTTTGGCTCGATGGCTACCGAGATCACCGGCTCCGGGAACTCGATGGCTTCCAGCAGGATGGGATGGGCGGGATCGGTCAAGGAATCGCCTGTGCTCGTGTCTTTGAGGCCCACGGCGGCACCGATGTCGCCGGCAAAGATCTCGGTACGGTCCTCACGGTGGTTGGCGTGCATCTGGAGGATGCGTCCGATACGCTCCTTCTTGCCTTTGTTCGTGTTGAGGATGTACGAGCCCGCGCGCAGCACCCCGGAGTACACCCGGAAGAAGGTCAGCTTGCCCACGTAAGGGTCGGCCATGATCTTGAAGGCCAGGGCGCTGAAAGGAGCGTCGTCGTCCGCTGGACGCGCCACCTCTGCGCCGCTGGTCGGGTCGGTGCCGACGATGGCGGGGATGTCCACGGGCGAGGGTAGGTAGTCGAGCACGGCGTCAAGCAGCATCTGCACGCCCTTGTTCTTGAAAGCTGAGCCGGCCAGCACAGGGGTCAGCGAGATGGAGAGGGTGGCCCGCCGGATGGCGCCCTTGAGCTGCTCTTCCGAGAGCTCCTCGCCTTCCAGATAGGCCTCCATGATCTCCTCGTCCACGTCGGCCAGGGCTTCGATCATCTTGGTCCGGGCCACCTCGGCCGCCTCGGCCTGCTCGTCGGGGACGGGCGCTTCCGTCCAGTCGATGCCCATCTCGTCGTCGTAGAGGTAGGCCATCCGGCGCACCAAGTCGACCACCCCCCGGAAGGAGTCCTCCTGGCCCACGGGGATCTGCAGGCGCAGCGGGCGTGCGTGCAGGCGATCGATCATGGTCTGCACGGCGTGCTCGAAGTCGGCGCCGGTGCGGTCCATCTTGTTGATGAACGCAATGCGGGGCACACGGTACTTGTCGGCCTGGCGCCACACCGTCTCGGATTGGGGCTCCACCCCGGCCACGGAGTCAAAGACCGCCACGGCGCCGTCAAGCACCCGAAGCGACCGCTCGACCTCCATCGTAAAGTCCACGTGCCCGGGCGTATCTATGATGTTGATGCGATGATGCTTCCACTCGCAGGTGGTGGCGGCCGCAGTGATGGTGATGCCGCGCTCCTGCTCCTGCTGCATCCAGTCCATCACGGCGGCGCCGTCGTGCACCTCGCCGATCTTGTACGTGCGACCCGTGTAGTAGAGGATCCGCTCGGTGGTCGTGGTCTTGCCGGCATCGATGTGCGCCATGATGCCGATGTTCCGGACCCGCGCCAGAGGGAACTTCCGCTTCGCGCCGCTGTCGGTCTTGTTCACTGTCGCTTGTGCCACTCTCGTATCTCGTTCTTTCTCTTCGCTCTCGTCCTACCTGCCGTAACGAGCTTCCTCGTGACCGCAGCAGGACCTTCTCCCGATGACAGCAACAGGACCCGGTTCTCCGACACCCCTAGTCGCGGAGATCCGGACCCTGAGAGTGTTGCTGAGCCTATATTACCCCAGGTGAACGGGGTTTAGCGCTCGTTTCGAAACGAAGCCTTGAGCGCCGAGGCGCACTGGCCGGCATGATGCGGCGTCCTCGGTCGCGCCCGTAGCTCTGCTACGCGCGCTCCCGGCGTCCTTGCCTCGTACTCGCCCATCGCACCTCGCCGGCCAAGCGTCATTCTGAACCGAGCTCTTGTCCACAAATACCTACCAGCGGTAGTGGGCGAAGGCCTTGTTGGCCTCGGCCATCCGCAGCAGGTCTTCCTTTTTCTTCATGGTCACGCCGGTGCGATGATAGCTGTCCAGCAGCTCGCCGGCCAAGCGTTCGGCCATGCTCTTCTCCCGGCGCTGGCGGCCATGCGTAACCAGCCAGCGGACGGCCAGCGTGTACGAACGCCTGGTGGCCACCTCGACCGGGACCTGGTAGTTGGCCCCGCCGACCCGGCGGGACTTCACTTCCAAGGCCGGGCGAACGTTCTCAACCGCTTCTTTCAGCACCGCCACCGGGTCGTTGCCGGTGCGCTCGCGAAGAATGTCCAGCGCACCGTAGACGATCCGTTCCGATGTGGATTTCTTCCCGTCCAGCATCAGGCGGTTCGTCAGCTGGGTCACCAGCCGATTCCGGTACACCGGGTCCGGTTGGATCTCACGCTTGGACGCTCGTGCTCTCCGTGCCATACCTCGACCTGCCTCCCTGCTACCTGCCGGCCTTGACGCCGTACTTGGAGCGACTCTGCTTGCGCTGAGCCACACCGCTGGTGTCGAGGGCCGCGCGGATGATCTTGTAGCGCACACCAGGCAAGTCCTTGACCCGGCCGCCCCGGATCAACACCACGGAGTGCTCCTGCAAGTTGTGACCGATGCCCGGAATGTAGGCCGTGACCTCCATGCCGTTCACCAGGCGGACCCGCGCCACCTTCCGCAGAGCAGAGTTCGGCTTCTTGGGGGTGGTGGTATACACACGCGTACACACGCCCCGCTTCTGCGGCGCGCCCTTCAAAGCGGGCGTCTTGGTCTTCTTGGCCAGATCCTCCCGGCCTTTCTTGATCAACTGGTTGATCGTCGGCACGTATGCTCCTCAGTCACGCTGTCGATTGCCGCTCGTCGCCTCTTCATCGTCGCGCCGGACAAGCCTGGCCCGGCCGGCCCGAGCCGCGACGGCGAAGTATAACAAAGGCAGTGGGGGGCTGCAAGAAACCCGAGCGCTACCTACCGGCTGCCACCGGCGTCTTCGTCCCCCTGGCCGCCGGGGACCTCGAGGCCCCCGTCATCCTGGGATGCGGCCCCGAGCAGGTCGAGGCCGCGCTCGGCCAGCCGGGCCCGTACCTCCTCGAGGCTCTTGTGCCCAAAGCCGGAAATGCCGAGCAGTCGATCGGGTGTCCACGAAAGTAGCTCACCGAGTGTCTCGATGTCCTCGCGGGACAGGATAGAACGGATGTAGGTGGGCAGGTCGAGGTCGTCCAGGGACATGTCGGCGTACTCGCCGCCGTCGTCCTCGCCGGACCCGGTGAGCTGCGCCCAGGCCTCCTCAGCGGAGAGGGGACGACCCTCGTCGCCGTCACCGCGCTCGTAGTCCGACTCCCCGAACAAGGCCTCCACAACCTGGCCCACCGACTTGCGCGTGGGCATGATCTCGATGTTCCGGTAGGTGCGCAAGCCTGTGGCTGCGGGGATGAGCTTGCCGATGATGATGTTCTCTTTCAGGCCGCGCAGGTAGTCGGTCTTTCCCTCGAGGGCAGCGTCGGTCAGCACCTTAGTGGTCTCCTGGAAGGAGGCCGCCGACAGAAAGCTGTCTGTGGCCAGGGAGGCCTTGGTGATGCCGAGCAAGAGCTCCTCGGCCGTGGCCGGCTCGCCCCCCGCCTCGAGGACGGCGGCGTTGATCCGTTCGAAGGCCATGCGCTCGACCATCTGCCCCGGCAGGAAGTCGGTGTCGCCCGAGGCGTCGATACGCACCCGCTTGGTCATCTGCCTCGCGATGAGCTCGATGTGCTTGTCGTTGATGTCCACGCCCTGGCTCTTGTAGACCTTCTGCACCTCACTCACCAGGTACTGGGCCGTGCCCAGCACGCCGCGGAAGGCCAGGAGCTCGTGAGGGTTCAGCGGCCCTTCATAGAGTGGGTCGCCAGCCTGGACGGTCTGCCCGTCCTTGACGGCCAGGCGCATGCGGCGGCTCACGGCATAGCTGGCCGCTTCAACGCCCAGGTCGTCGACGATGCGCACCTTCTTGGGCGTTTGCGGCGGATCGAACTCCACGTGGTACTCGCGCTCAGGATCGAGGTCCGAGTCGATGATCTTGGCCTGGCCCTTGGGTTTGCGGGCCTCGAACAGCTCGACCACCCGCGGCAGGCCGTGAGTGATGTCGGCTCCGGCCACACCGCCGGTGTGGAAGGTCCGCATGGTCAGCTGGGTGCCCGGTTCGCCGATAGACTGGGCCGCGATGTGCCCGGCCGCCTCGCCGATCGAGACCAGCTCGTTGGTGGCCAGGGAGCGGCCGTAGCAGTGCTGACACACACCGAACTCGCTCTGGCACACCAGCACCGAGCGGACGGCGAGCTTGAGGTCGGGGTACTGCTCGATGGGGAACATGCCCTCCAGGCGCCGCATGGCCTTCTTGGTCACCACGTCGTTTCGCTGGAACACGATCTCGCCGGTGGTCGGGTCGGCCACATCGCCGCCGAAGAGTCGGCCGGTGAGGTTCTCGTTCACCCGGTCGTCCTTGCGCAGCCACAACAGGATCGACTCCTCGGTGCCGCAGTCGGTTTCGCGGATGACCACGTCCTGAGCCACGTCGACCAAGCGGCGGGTCAGGTAGCCCGAGTCGGCCGTCCGCAGAGCGGTGTCGGCCAGACCCTTGCGGGCCCCGTGGGTGGAGATGAAATACTCCAACACGGAGAGGCCTTCCATGAAGTTAGACTTGATGGCCCGTTCGATGATCTCGCCCTTCGGGTTGGCCATGAGGCCCCGCATCCCGGCCAGCTGCCGGATCTGCTTGAAAGAGCCCCGGGCGCCCGAGTTGGCCATCATGTACACCGGATTCAGACGCCGGAAGTTGTCCATCATCGCGGCGGCCACGTCGTCGGTGGCATCGTTCCACAGATCGCGCACCCGCTCGCGCCGCTCGGCCTCGGTGAGGTTACCGCGCAGGTACTCCTTCTGGATGACCTGAACCTTTTCTTCGTAGCCCTGCAGGATCTCGTCCTTGTTTGGGGGCACGACAATGTCGTTCTTGGAGATGGTAACCCCTGCCACGGTGGCGTAGTGGAAGCCCAGGTCCTTGAGCACGTCGAGCAGCTGGGCGACGGCCGTCGCTCCGAAGTACTCCACCAGGTCGGAGACGAAGTCGGACATCACCTTCTTCGTGAAGACCAGGTTCTTGTACTCGTAGTCGAGCTTCCTTGGCGACTCGCCGTTCGGACCCTCACCATCCCACTCCTCGCCGAAGTGCTGGCGCAGCACATCGACCACAGCCGAGTTCAGGATGACCCGGCCGATGGTGGTGACTATGCGCTGCCCGTCCCAGCGAAAAAGGATGGGGTCCTGCAGGCCGACCATGTGCTCGGCGTAGACCCGCTCGACCTCGGCTGCCTCGGCGAAAGCCTTGAGCTTCGGCCGGAAGGCGGCCAGAGCTTCGGCGTCGGAGACGTCGACCGACTCCAAGTCCGGGCCCTCATAGTAGGTGAGGTAGTAGCAGCCCAGGATCATGTCCTGGGTGGGCACGGCGACGGGCCGCCCATGCGCCGGCGAGAGGATGTTGTTCGAGGAGAGCATGAGCACACGCGCCTCGGCCTGAGCCTCCACCGACAGGGGCAGGTGCACGGCCATCTGGTCACCGTCGAAGTCCGCGTTGAAGGCGGTGCAGACCAGCGGGTGCAGCTGGATGGCCTTCCCCTCGATCAGCACCGGCTCGAAGGCCTGTATGCCCAGCCTGTGCAGGGTAGGAGCCCGGTTCAGCAGCACCGGGTGCTCGGAGATCACCTCTTCGAGGATGTCCCACACCTCGGGGCCTTCGCTCTCCACCATCTTCTTGGCAGCCTTGATGTTCTGCACCTGCCGGCGCTCTACCAGGCGGCTCATGACAAAGGGCTTGAAGAGCTCCAGAGCCATGGTCTTGGGAATGCCGGCCTGGTGCAGCGCGAGCTCCGGACCGGCCACGATCACCGAGCGGCCCGAGTAGTCTACCCGCTTGCCCAGAAGGTTCTGGCGGAAGCGGCCCTGCTTGCCCTTGAGCATGTCGGAGAGCGATTTCAGGGGGCGGTTGCCCCGGACCGGTCACCGCTCGCCCGCGGCGGCCGTTGTCGAACAAGGCGTCGACCGCTTCCTGCAGCATGCGCTTCTCGTTGTTGACGATGATCTCGGGAGCCCCGAGGTCGAGCAGGCGCTTCAGACGGTTGTTCCGGTTGATGACGCGCCGGTAGAGGTCATTGAGGTCGCTGGTGGCGAAGCGACCGCCGTCGAGCTGCACCATGGGCCGCAGCTCCGGGGGGATGACGGGGATGGCCTCCAGGATCATCCACTCGGGCCGGTTGTCGCTGCGCAGGAAGCCCTCAACGACCTTGAGGCGCTTGACCGCGCGGCTCTGGCGCTGCCCCTTGCTGGTCTTGATGATCTCGCGCAGGGACTCGGCTTCGTTCTCCAGATCAACAGCGGCCAGCAGCGCGCGTATGGCCTCGGCCCCCATGCCGCCCTTGAAGTACACACCGTAGCCGAAGGGGCTTCCGAACCTCTCCTTGAGATCCCGAAAAAAGGTCTCGTCGGTGATGATCTCGCCCTTCTCCAGGTTGCGGAAGGTTGACCAGAGTTCGCGCAGCCGCTCGCCCTGTTCCTCGGTGTAGCGCTCGAGGTCCCGCAAGTCGATCGTGGCCCGGTCGCGGATCTCCTGGATCTTCTTCTCGACCTCCTGGGCCGTCCACTCCTCGAGAGGGATCTCGTCCAGACCCAGGGCGGCCTCGTCATCCGGCTCGGGTGTGGAGTTCCCCATGAGCACGCTCACCTGGCGGTCGCGCAAGGCCATGACCTTGGCCTTGCGCCGGTCGCGCTTTGCGTAGAGCAGGTCGATGTCCCAGTTGACCCGCTCCTCGAGGGTCATCTGGCTCTCCGTGCGCTGCAGCCCCTGGCCGCTGCGGTCGCGGGCGCGATCGTCCGCCTCGGCGTCGAGCTCGTCGAAGACGGCGCCGGTATCGTCGGTCCAGTAGACCACCTTGATTGCCGGCTCGGCCCGGTCGTGCTCACGCTTGTCCTCGTCGACGGAGGTAACGATGGAAGCGGAAAAGTAGAGAACCCTCTCCAGACGCTTGGGCGAGATGTCGAGCAGGTAGCCCATGCGGCTGGGAACACCCTTGAAGTACCAGATGTGGCTCACGGGAGCGGCCAGGTCGATGTGGCCCATGCGTTCGCGGCGCACCTTGGCCCGGGTCACCTCCACCCCGCAGCGCTCGCAGATGATCCCCTTGTAGCGGACGCGCTTGTACTTACCGCAGTAGCACTCCCAGTCCTTGGTGGGACCGAAGATCTTCTCGCAGAAGAGGCCGTCCTTTTCGGGCTTGAGGGTCCGGTAGTTGATGGTCTCCGGCTTGGTCACCTCGCCCGACGACCAGGCCCGTATCTGCTCCGGAGAGGCCAGGCCGATGTTGATGGCGTCGAACTCGTTGATATCGATCAAGGGAGACTCCTATTCCTCGTCATCCGGGATGCGCAGGCCGGATTCCTCCGGGTCCAGCACATCGCCGGCGTCATCGTCATCCCCGCCCGCAAGAGCGCCGGCGATGTCGAAGTCCTCACCCGACTCGGCGGAATCCGACCCGAAATCGAAGACCGCCTCGGCGTCCTCATCGTCCTCGTCGTCGAAGTCGTCCAGCGCCGATCGGGAGCTGACCAAGGCCGCTTGAGCCTCGGCCGCCCGCTCCTCGGCGCGGCGCCGCGCGGCCAGGTCGATGCCCAGCTCCTCGGCCGCCCGCAGAAGATCATCCTCCTCCTCGGAGACCTCGAGGGGTCCGCCCTCCTCGCTGATGACGTTGACGTCGAGGCAGAGAGATTGCATCTCCTTCAGCAGCACCTTGAAGCTCTCGGGGATCCCCGGCCGGCTGATGTTCTCGCCCTTGACGATGGCCTCGTAGGCTTTCACCCGGCCGATGGTGTCGTCGGACTTGATGGTCAGCATCTCCTGCAAGGTATAGGCCGACCCGTAGGCCTCCAGGGCCCACACCTCCATCTCGCCGAAACGCTGGCCCCCGAACTGGGCTTTCCCGCCCAGCGGCTGCTGGGTGACCAGGCTGTAGGGGCCGGTGGAGCGGGCATGGATCTTGTCGTCCACCAAGTGATGCAGCTTCAAGATGTACATGTAGCCCACGGTGATCTTCTGATCGTAGGGATCGCCGGTGAGGCCGTTGTAGAGCAGCACCTTGCCGCTCACGTGGGTGCCCTCCTGCCGAGCCAGGTCGATGCGCATCTGCACCGGGCTGTCGGAGTGGGCGAGGGCCCAGCCCAGGAGGGCCTGGTCGACATCGGCCTGGGTGGCCCCGTCGAAGACCGGCGTGGCCACCGGCTTGGGCGCCTGGATCGTGGATTCGTCGACCACATCGTAGTACTTGCGGATGAGGTCCAGCTGCTCCTCCCAGGTGAGGTCCTCGCGGCCGGCGTCGGGATCCTTGCCGGGATCCCTTCCGTTGCGCTTGAGCGTGAAGAAGCCGTGATGGGCCGCCCAACCGAGGTGGGTCTCCATCACCTGGCCGATGTTCATGCGCGAAGGCACGCCCAGCGGGTTCAAGATGATGTCGACCGGGCTGCCATCCTCCATGAAGGGCATGTCTTCCTCGGCCACGATCTTGGAGATGACCCCTTTGTTCCCGTGGCGGCCGGCCAGCTTGTCGCCCTCGGCGATCTTGCGTTTCTTGGCTACGTAGACGCGCACCAGGCGGTTGACCCCCGGGGAGAGATCGTCGCCGTTCTCGCGGGAGAACTGCTTGACGTCTATGACCACACCGCGCTCGCCGTGGGGTACCTTGAGCGAGGTATCGCGCACCTCACGCGCCTTCTCCTTGAAGATGGCTCGGATGAGCTTCTCCTCGGCGGTGAGCTCGGTCTCGCCTTTGGGAGTGATCTTGCCTACCAGCAGGTCGCCCGATATCACCTCGGCCCCGATGCGCACGATGCCTTCCTCGTCGAGGTTAGCCAGCGACTCTTCAGAACGATTGGGTATGTCGCGCGTGATCTCCTCGTCGCCCAGCTTGGTGGAGCGGGCCTCGACCTCGTACTCCTCGATATGGACCGAGGTCAGGACGTCGTCTTTCACCAAGCGCTCGCTGATGATGATGGAGTCCTCGAAGTTGTAGCCCTCCCAGCTCATGAAGGCCACGAGCAGGTTGCGGCCCAGGGCCAGTTCGCCCTCGCAGGTGGAGGCCCCATCGGCCAAGACGTCGCCCACCGCCACCTCGTGGCCCACGACCACGAGCGGCTTCTGGTGGATGAGCGTGCCTTGGTTGCTCCGCCGGAACTTGAGGAGCTCGTACTTGTCGAGGTCAGCCGAATCGGTCTCCACCAGGATGCGGGTTGCCGAGACGCCCTTCACCCGGCCCGGGTTGCGGGCCAGGATCACGTCGCCGGTGTCCACCGCGCCCCGGTACTCCATGCCCGTGCCGATCAACGGGGCTTCACTCACCAGGAGGGGCACCGCCTGACGCTGCATGTTGGAGCCCATGAGGGCCCGGTTGGCGTCGTTGTGCTCCAGGAAGGGGATGAGCGCCGTGGCTACCGAGACGATCTGCTGAGGGGAGACGTCCATGAACTGTACGTCTTCCCTGCGGGCGCTCACGTATTCGCCGCCCGGGGAGCGGGCCAGGACCGTGTCGTTGATGAACTCGCCCGTCTCCGGGTCGAAGGGGGCGCTCGCCTGGGCGATGGTGAAGTTGGCCTCCTCGTAGGCCGTCAACCAGGAGACCTCGTCGGTGACCCGCCCGCCGACCACCTTGCGGTAGGGCGTCTGGATGAAACCGTACTCGTTGACGGTGGCGAAGCTCGAGAGCGAGCCGATGAGCCCGATATTGGGCCCTTCCGGCGTCTCGATGGGGCACATGCGCCCGTAGTGAGTGGGGTGCACGTCGCGCACTTCCAGGGGCGCCCGCTCCCGGGTGAGACCGCCGGCTCCCAGGGCGGAGAGTCTCCGGCGGTGCGTGAGGCCGGCCAACGAGTTCGTCTGGTCCATGAACTGGGAGAGCTGCGAGCTCCCGAAGAACTCCTTGAGAGCGGCCACAACCGGCCGGATGTTGATGATGGTCTGGGGCGTGATTGTGTCGACGTCCTCGGTTGTCATGCGCTCCTTGACCACCCGCTCCATGCGGGAGAGACCGATGCGGAAAGCCTCCTGTACCAGCTCGCCCACCGTGCGCAGCCGGCGGTTCCCGAAGTGCTCGTACTCATCGAGACGGTTGGCGACCTCGTCCCAGTTGAGACCGGAGGCCGCCTCGGCCAGATCGCGCGCTTCCTCGAAGATCCCCTCGTGGTCGATGGCCACGGGCACGCTCACCAGCTCCTTGACCACGGCGATGATGTCGGCCTTGGTCAGAGTGCGCACCGCCAGGTCGGTGTCGAGCCCCAGGCGGGCGTTCACCTTGTGGCGACCAACCTTGGTGAGATCATAGCGTTTGGAATCGAAACAGGTGTTCCACAGGAGCGAGCGGCTGGCCTCGAGGGTAGGCGGCTCACCGGGGCGCTGCTTCTTGAAGAGCTCGACCAGAGCCTCATCGACGGCGCGGATCGAGTCCTTCTCGAGCGTGTTCTTGATGAAGACGTTGTCGTCGAAGAGGGCCAGGATCTCCTCGTCGGTGCCCTCAGCCAACAGGCCGGGCTCGTCGCCCGAAGCCTCGTTCTTGATACCGGCGAGGGCACGCAGGAAGACGGTGGCGGGCAGCTTGCGTTTGCGGTCGATGCGCACGTTGACCGTGCCCCGCTTGTCGATCTCGAACTCCAGCCAGGAGCCGCGGGAGGGCATGAGGTTGGCCACCAGCACCTGGGTCTGCCTGTTGGTGTCCTTGGGCACCATGACGTACGCGCCCGGGGAGCGCACCAGCTGGGTCACGATGACCCGCTCGGTGCCGTTGATGATGAAGGTGCCCTGCTCGGTCATCATGGGGAAGTCGCCCATGAAGACGCTCTGCTCGCGGATCTCGCCCGTCTCTCGGTTTACGAAGGCCACCTTGATGAACAGGGGGCGGCGTAGGTCATATCCTTGTCCCGGCACTCCTCCAGGGAGAGCGGTGATTCGCGGAACTCGTATTCCCCGAAATCAACCGCGTACTTGCCGGTGTAGTCCTCGATGGGATTGATGTCCTGGATCGTCTCGCGCAGGCCCTCCTCCACAAACCACCTGAAGGAGTGGAGCTGGATTGCGATGAGGTTGGGAACATCGAGGATCTGGGAGAGGCTGGAGAAGGATTTTCGCGGTCTGGGAGTCGTCCTGAGGCTCAAACGGGCTCACTCCTCGCAGGCTGAAAGGGTTTGCACTGGCTGAATGCGCAAACTCGGATATTACCACTGAGAGCAGGGCGAAAACAAGCCCGGCGGGTACCGCTTCGGGTCCCACCGGGCTCTGGAGCTCGTTCCAAGACGAAGCCTTGGGCCGTCGCGGCCGCTCTGGCCGGACGGCGAAGCGTCATTCCGAACCGAGCTCTGGGCGCACGCAGCTGCGCCGAGGGAGTATTACTTGACCTCGACCAGGGCGCCGGCTTCCTCCAACTGCTTCTTGATGTCTTCGGCTTCCTCTTTGGGGATGCCTTGCTTGACCGGGTTCGGGGCCCCATCCACCAGATCCTTCGCTTCCTTCAGCCCCAAGCCGGTGAGGGCACGCACGACCTTGATCACCTGGATCTTCTTGTCGCCGGCGCCGCTGAGGATCACGTCGAACTCGGTCTTCTCCTCTTCAGCGGCGGCGGCACCGGCGGCCGCGGGGGCGGCCGCCATGGCCATGGGAGCGGCGGCGGTCACGCCGAACTCCACCTCCAGCGCCTTGACCATGTCGGCCAGCTCGAGGACCGTCATCTTCTTGATCTCTTCGATCAGCTCTTGCGGTGTCATCGACTCACTTCCTCCTAGTCACGGGACGGGGCGCACGGGCGCCCACGCATGCACTCGGTACCTATGCGGCCTGGGCCTTCTGTTCGCGGATCTGGTCGAGGGCCACCACCAGCCCACGCATGGGGCCGGTGAGCACGTTGGCCAGCCCGTACAGCGGCGTCGCGATCCCACCCACGATCCTGGCGATGAGCTCCTCGCGGCTGGGCAGGGAGGCCATCTGCTCGACTCGCGCGGCCTCGATGACGCGATTCTGCAGGTAGCCGCCCTTGATGGCCAGCTTCTTCTTCTCCTTGATGAAGCCCTGCAGGGTCTTGGCCGGAGCCACCGGGTCGTCGCCGCAGAACGCGATGGCGGTCGGCCCTTGCAGGAGCGCCTCTAAGCCTTCCAACCCGGCGTCGCCGGCCGCCCGTTTGGCGAGGGTGTTCTTCACCACCATGAGGGTCGCGCCATCCGCGCGCAGGCGGCCGCGCAGATCGGTGGCCTCGGCCACCGACAGGCCGCGGAAGTCCACGAGATAGTAGGTCTCGGCCGACTTCATCCTGTCGATGATGGCGTCGACGACCGCGACCTTCTCGGACTTCAGCATAGACTTCGCCTCCTTTCAAAAAAAATCGTCCACCTCGAAGACAGAGGTGGACGTCACAGCTTCGCGTGCCCGGCACGTCGATGCTTCCGTATCCGCCTCGGCTGGGTGGACCGCTACGGTCCGCTTAAGCCGCCCCGCGGGTGGCACCAGCTGTCTCCGGCCTTAACGAGCTCGTCTCAAAACGAAACCCCGGCCGCCGCGGTCGCACGAGGCGGCACGATGCGGCGTCCTGAAACGAGCTCCAACAACGCGAGCTCCAACAACGCGGTGAGTATACTCGCGGGGCCCCGCGCCCGCAACCAACCCCGCGCCCGACCAATTCCGGCGAGCGACGCGCCGCTAGGCGGCGTCCTCGTCCATGAAGCCCCTGGTCTTGCTGGTGTCCACCGGAATACCGGGGCCCATGGTGCTCGTGATCGTGATGGAACGCAGGTACTTGCCCTTGGCGGCGGCAGGCTTCACGCGGACGATCTCCTCGAGTAGCTCGCCGTAGTTCTCCACCAGGAGCCGCTCCTCGAATGACTTCTTGCCGAAGATCAGGTGGACCACGCCGAACTTGTCGGTACGGTACTCGATCTTACCCGCCTTGGTATCCTTGACGGCTTTGCCCACGTCGAAGGTGACAGTACCGGCTTTGGGGTTCGGCATGAGTCCCCGAGGACCGAGTACACGCCCCAGCTTACCCACCACCCCCATCATGTCCGGGGTGGCGATGGCCGCGTCGAAATCGAGCATGCCTCCTTCTACCTGGGCGGCCAGGTCCTCGGCACCGACGATGTCCGCGCCCGCATCCATCGCCTCCTGGGCCTTGTCGCCCTTGGCGAAGACGGCGACGCGCATGGTCTTGCCGGTGCCGTGGGGCAGCATTAGGGTGCCGCGCACCAGCTGGTCGGCGTGCCGGGGATTGATGCCCAGCTTGATGTGGACCTCCATGGTCTCGTCGAAGCGGGCGGTCTCCATGGCCTTGAGGAGACGGACTGCCTCCAGCGGACTGTAGACGCGCCCGGGATCGATGGCGCGCCGGGCTTCCTGGGATAGCTTGGACGTCTTGCTCATGCTCGTGCCTCCTGGTGGTGCCTGCGGGCCCGCGCCCTCCCACCGTTCACGGCCCACCTACGGGGATGGGCCACTCTTCCAGCGCCGGCGGGCATCCCACCGGCTCCCCAACCGGGTCTCTACTCGACTATCACACCCATGCTGCGGGCCGTACCGGCCAAGATGTTCATGGCCGCCTCCACATCGTTGGCGTTCAGATCGGGCAGCTTGGTCTCGGCGATCTGACGCAGCTGGTCGGGCGAGATCTTGCCCACTTTCTCCTTGCGGGGACTGCCTGAGCCCTTGGCGATGCCCGCCGCCTGCCTGATGAGAACCGCTGCCGGGGGTGTCTTCAACACGAAGGTGAACGAGCGGTCCTCGAAGACCGTGATCTCCACTGGGATGACCGTGCCCGTCTTGTCCTGCGTCTGAGCGTTGTACGCCTTGCAGAACTCCATGATGTTCACACCGTGCTGACCGAGCGCGGGGCCTACCGGCGGAGCCGGGTTGGCCTGGCCCGCGTTGATCTGCAGCTTGATGACCGCCTTGACTTTCTTTGCCACGTCGTCTCTCCAGTGGGATCTCGTCCGGATGCCCGGTGACCCGGCTCGTTTCTTACCTAGACCTTCTTCACCTGCTCGAAACCGAGCTCGGTCGGAGTGTCCCGCCCGAAGATCGAGACCATCACCTTGAGCTTGCTCTGCTCGGCGTTGACCTCGGCCACCTCTCCGGTGAAGTCGCTGAGTGGGCCGCTGACCACCCGCACCTGGTCGCCCACCGAGAACTCGGCCTTGGCCTTGGGCTTCTCGGCCGTGGAGGTGTGCAGAATGCGGTCGACCTCAGCCGGGCTGAGGGGCGTGGGCTTGTTGTCGGAGCCCACGAAACCGGTGACCCCAGGCGTGTTCTTGACCAACGACCACGACTCGTCGGTGAGGATCATGCGCACCAAGATGTATCCGGGGAAGATGCGTCGTTCGACCTGCACCTTCTCCCCGCCCTTGGTCTCGACCACCTGCTCGGTGGGGACGACGATGTCCTCGAAGTACTCCACCTGGCCCATCGACTGGATGCGGTGCTCGAGATTCGCTCGGGCCTTGTTCTCGTGGCCCGAGTACGTATTGATGACGTACCACTTCGCCTGCATCTATCGGGTCCTATTCCTCGGCGCTTCGACGCGGATCATCCGAGGCGGGCCAGGCTGACCAGTCTGGACCAAACCACGTCAAGAACACCGATATACGCCGCCGCGATGGCCACCGCGATCAGGACGACCCAGGTCGCCTGGATCAGTTCGGGACGGGGCGGCCAGGTGACTTTGCCCATCTCGACCCTGACCTCGCGCAAGAAGCGGCGGGGGCTGCGGCCCTGGGTGCCGGCGGCGGGGACCGGTCGCGGGCTGCGCTGCACAGCCGCAGCCGGCTTGGCCCCTGCCTTGGTCGTGGTCTTGGTCGTTGTTCTCGCCATGGTGCTCGATGCGCCTTTCATAAGAAAGAACTGGCAGGGCAGGAGGGATTCGAACCCCCAACATCCGGTTTTGGAGACCGGCGCTCTACCGTTGGAGCTACTGCCCTGCGTGACTCCGTGAGGAAAGTAGCGGCCCCTGAATCCCGAGGGTGGGTCCCGTCGCTACTTGGTTTCCTTGTGCAAGGTGTGCGAGCCGCACCACTTGCAGAACTTCTGCAGCTCGATCCGTTCAGGATCGTTGCGTTTGTTCTTCATCGTCGTGTAGTTGCGGCGCTTGCATTCCTGACACGCCATCGTCACGCGTACCCGCATTACTTCACCTAACCCTACCTATAGATGATCCAGCATGCTACCACAGCCCAAATCGAAACCCAAGGCAGCGACCCCCGTCGAGGGCCGCACCCTGGGAGGACGAACTGGTAGCGGCGCAGGGACTCGAACCCCGGACTCGCGGATTATGATTCCGCTGCTCTGACCAACTGAGCTACGCCGCCGTGCTTGGCACTCGTGCGCCAGAAAGCCTCCAATCGGATTCGAACCGATGACCCCTTCCTTACCATGGAAGTGCTCTGCCAGCTGAGCTATGGAGGCCCGTCGCCGGGCGGGCGATGCACCACCTCGGACCCAGAAGAGTGGAGAGTGGGGGGGGGAGGATTTGAACCTCCGTAGGCAACGCCGACAGATTTACAGTCTGCTCCCTTTGGCCACTCGGGCACCCCCCCAAGGCATCTGACCCCTGGGGCGAATGCGCATGATACCGGAGGGCATTTCCCATTTCAAGAAAGGCGAGAGGCGCATGTGGACCGGGTGCACGCGGGCGCCTCTGGTACGGTGCGGGCACCCCCCGGAGAACGGGGTCTACCCGTCCAGACGGAGAGCCCGAAGCCGCTTGGCCGGTGACGCGCCCACCCGATAGCGGCCCGAGAAAGCCAGGACCCCGGCGCTGCCACTCGCCGGGGTCCCGTTCAGAAGGAGGAGATGGAATGGAAAACGAAGGGGGAGCTTCAGGCGGCCGGCATGCCGGCGCACATGTCGGGAGCCATGGGGCAGCTGTAGGGCACCTTCATGTGCCCGGGCGTGCCCATGGTCGCGCAGTGAGCCGTGTGAAGACCGGCTTGTGCCGCGGCGGGGGTCGTAGGCGCCGCCAGGGCCGGACCGGCAACGAACGCCAGAAGCGCCAGAGCCACGACCATGATCAGAAGAGTCCGAGAGATGTGTCGCACCGTGCTGTTCCTCCTTGCCGCCGGTTCGCCCGGCCGGCCTGTAGACTATCCGTCATCCGGGCGCGTGGCCAGCGGACGCTGACATACTACTATGCTCAGTAGTAGCTGTGAACGGCCGGGCGCGCGCCTTGACCAAACCTTTACAGTCGCTCTTGCGACGCACCGCAGGGCCGCGGTTCTCAATCGGCCCGCCGGTGCGCCCGGGAGCGCGCAAAGACCCCGATCCCCGCGCGAAATCAGCGGGACCCCGGCGCTGCCACTTCGCCGGGGCCCCGTGATGAAGGAGGAGGGTGAGAGGGAGCTTTCCTTCAGTCGAAGCTCCTGGGTTTCATACTACTACATACCGTAGTAGACGCCAAGGGGAATCTGTGCTCATCCACTTGGAGGAGCGATCACTTCGACAGACCACGTATTGACATTCATCGATATTGCGCTATGATGACCCCATGCAATCCGATGGCCCGATTCCCAGGCTCGAGGAAACCCCCGGCGGGTGCTGCGGAGGCGGATCCGCCCCCGGGCTACCTCTCGAGCGCGCAACCGACCTCAGCGAGAGCCTGCAGGTGCTCGGCCACCCTATCCGCCTTCAGATCCTCGACATCCTGGCCCGTCGCGGAGGGGAGGTCTGCGTGTGCGACTTGGAAGCCGCCCTTCCCGTCAAGCAGCCCACGGTATCGCACCACCTCCGCATCCTTCGGGAGGCCGGGCTGGTGGGAGCCGAGCGTCGCGGCCAGTGGGCCCACTACTATGTATGTCCCGACGCGCTCAGCGCCGTCGAGACTGAGATCCGGGCCTGGTTCCAGTCCGTCGGATGACGCCCCATTTTTTTTCTACCATATATCGATGAGTATCGATAGAGGAGGAGACCGTGGAAAGCTGGCAGATTCTGCATACCATCGCCCGCCAGGAGGCCGCGCAGCGGGCGCGGGACGGCGAGGCCCGGTACGTTCTGCGGGCCAGCCCGAGGAATCCGAAGCCGGGTTGGGCGCGTTCAGGGCCCGGCGACTCCGAGGGCCGGGCGAATGAAGGTTTCGGAGATCACGCACCGGGCCGGACGCCTCTTACTCATCCCTGCTGCTGAGGGGATCGTCAATGGTTTGTGCCACAGCCTGTCACCGTCGGCCAGGCCTGCGAGAGCGACTTCGCCGCCGTGATCGACCTCTTGCGCGAGGCGGGTCTTCCCCCCGGTCGTATCCCTTCTTGACAGCCGGCACCCAGCCTTGTAGCGTCCTCGGGGCGACTGTCCGCCGCCCAGCCGTCGCGAGCGGCTAGAGCAATTGCGTCGCCCGGTCCACGGGAGCAGGTGGACCGTTCTTCGTCGTCTGGCAGGGGGAAAGTCCGGGTCCAGAGGCCCGGCCGCCAAGGGAAAGGACGTCAACATGAGCAAGATCCTGCGCGTCGACCTGACCTCGGGCCGCTCCGAGGCCACCGAGGCGAATGCCGCCGAGGCCCGCATGGGCGGTCGCGGCCTCATCGCCGCGATCCTCGGGGCCGAAGTAGACCCGGCGGCGGATCCGCTGGGGCCCGAGAACGTCCTGGTGCTGGCAACCGGACTGCTGGCCGGCACCTCGGTCCCCAACAGCGGCCGGCTCTCGGTGGGCGGCAAGAGCCCGCTCACCGGCGGCATCAAGGAAGCGAACTCGGGAGGGACCGCCGCGCGGAGACTGGCCGGACTGGGCATGAAAGCGGTCGCCTTCTCTGGAGCCGCCCCCGAGCTCAGCCTGGTGCACATCACCAGCGAAGGCACCGATATCCGCCCGGCTCCGCAGCTGGCCGGGCTGGGGACTTATGAGACCACGGCCCGCCTGCGGGAGGAGTACGGCGAGCGGGCGGGCATCGTCTGCATCGGTCCCGCCGGAGAGATGCAGCTCAAGGCGGCCGCCGTGATCGTAAGCTCCCCCGACGGCCGTCCGCGGTCGGCCTCACGCGGCGGGCTGGGAGCCGTGATGGGCGCCAAGAACATCAAAGCCGTGGTGGTGGACGACACCGGCGGCCCCGGGGTCGCCGTGGCCCACCCCGAGGCTCTCAAGGCCGCGACAAGCACGTATTCCGAGGCGATCCGCGCCCACGGCTTCGCCCAGGGGCTTGGGGCCATGGGCACGGGCATGCTCATCAACGTGGCCAACAGCATGGGCTGCCTGGCCACCAAGAGCTACTCCGCCGGCAGCTTCGACTCGGCCGAGGCCATCAGTGGTGAGGAGATGCACGGGCGCATGACCAGCCGACCGAACGCACAGACGAGTCACCGCTGCATGGCCGGATGCCTCATCAATTGCTCCCAGGTCTATACCGACGAGCAGGGCGAGGAGATCACGTCAGGGTTCGAGTTCGAGAGCCTCACCCTGCTGGGCGCCAACTGCGCCATCAGCGACCTCGACCAGGTGGCCCGTCTCGACCGTCTCTGCGACGATCTGGGGCTCGACACCATCGAGACGGGAGCCGCCCTGGGGGTGGCCATGGAAGGCGGCATGCTCCCCTGGGGAGACGGGGCGGCGGCGATCGCGCTGCTGAACGGGCTCCCCGCGGGCGCGGCGAACAGCCTCCTCATCGGCAACGGCTGCGTGGCGACCGGGCAGGCCTTGGACGTCGAGCGCATCCCGGCCGTCAAGGGTCAGAGCCTGGCCGCTTGGGAGCCCCGGGTGCTCAAAGGCACGGGCGTCACTTACGCCACCAGCCCCATGGGCGCCGACCACACCTGCGGGAACGCGCTCCCCAGCCCGAATCTCCCGGAGTACAATCCGAGCTCGGCCGAAGGTCAGGCCCAGATATCCCAGTTCCTCCAGTCCTTCTTCGCGGGGATCGACACCCTGGGACTCTGCCTGTTCGCCGCCATACCATCGCTCGACGACCCGTCGTTCCAGGATACCCTAGCCCAGGCCGTTACCGCCGTTACCGGGGAGCCTACCGGCGAGGGCTACCTGATCGCCCTGGGAGCCGAGGTGGTAAGGGCCGAGAAAGCCTTCAACCGGGCGGCCGGCTTCACCGCCGCCGACGACCGCCTCCCGGCCTTCATGGCCGTGGAAGCCCTGCCCCCGAGCGGTAACGTTTTCGACGTGAGCGAAGCAGACCTGGACAGCGTCTTCGCCGACTGACGACTCAGCCCCGAAGGGGTCCTCACAACTCTGAGAACCCCTTCGGGCGGGCCGATCGAGGTCGTACTCCGCTCCGTCCGCCTGCGTGATCCGGTTGGGGCGACCCGACTTTGGGGCGCCGGTTGGCGATGTAGCAGTCGTGGACGCAGATCCGCGTCCCGACGTGGTCGCCGCTGCATCGTCCCCGGCTCGCCGATGGCAGGCGGACAGCACGGCGGGTGAGCCAGCGCCGCCCGCGTTCTCATCGACCGGGGTGAGAGGACCCCGGAGCTCGAGGGCGGACGTGACTTCCCCGCCCTTGAGGTGATCACGAGCCATCATCCTTCGGCCGGATCCTTGATGGCTGGGCTCGCCAGGAATCCCACCACCACCACCTGGCGAGGTGTTTCGTTCCCTGGAAGTGTTCGGAGTCTGCTGCCGAACGCGTACGGACGGAGGTCTTGGACAAGGCTAGGACCCGAAGCCCGGTTGAAGCATGCGCCTCGCGTTACGGGGGTGCTCCTACGGACTACTCGCGCTTCCGGAGAGGCCCGTGTCGCAGTACAATGTACTACTAAAGGCGTACGGACAAGGGCGTTGCCGATGGCTACACTCGATTCGAGATTGGAGATTCGGCTCGACAGACCCACTCGCGATCGCCTCGAACGGACCGCGGCCCAACGCGGGACGACCGTGGCTGCACTGGCGCGGGAGGCGATCAGGCAGCTACTGGAAGAGGGAGGGGTGGATCGGGAACTCGTGGCTTTGGAGGAGGCTCTCACCCTGGGGACTCCTGTGCCCGAGGACCCGCAGGAGCTGGCTCGGGAGCTCGACCGGAGATTCGAATGACCTGCCGGCACTGTGACGTGTTGGGGGTTCGATGTATGTAGACTCGGTCGTGTTCATGTACGCCTTCGGCGCGGACAGCCCGTGGCGAGACACATGCGCGGCGTTCCTGCGCGCGGCCGCGATCAGGGATCTTTCGGTGGTGACAAGCGTCGAGACTCTCCAGGAGATCCTCCATCGGTACCGGAGCATCCGTCGCCCGAATGAGCTCCTGCCGGCCTACCGTGGCGTGGTCGCCGCAGTCCGGCGCGTGCTTCCCGTGACCCTGCCCGACATTGACGAGGCTCGGGGCCTCGGCCAGATCGTGGCACCTGAGACAGGCGTGTCCGCTCGAGACCTGGTGCATGCAGCCGTAGCCCGGCGCCACGGCTTATCGACTATCGTGACCTACGATCGCGGCTTTGCCTCTATCCCGGGCATCCGCTCGGCTACTCCCGCTGAGGTCCTAGGCCTGTCCGGTTGAGCTTCGAATCAACGGGCCGCTCGCACCGCCGCCCGTGGTGAAACGGCTTCGCTGTGCGTTCCGAGCCATCCGGCAGGAACGCCAAAGCCGACGAGGGGACTCGAACCCCTGACCTGCTCATTACGAGTGAGCTGCTCTACCAACTGAGCTACGTCGGCCCGTATGATCGGAAGCTCCGGCGAACGGGAGGGTGACACCCCACAGAAGACCGGAAGCATGGGCGTGAAGTTTAGAGTCTCCGGCGGGGCTTGGCAAGAAGGGCGGGCGCGGCGTTAGCGCCCGCTCGTTTGCCGCCGGAGGTTGGATGGCGTCGCCATAACGCGCCGCCCAAAACTAGGCCTCTCCTACCACGCGGCCACCAGCAGCAGCACCAGGAACACCACAGCCAGGTTGCCGTAGGCCATGATCAGGAAAGCCCGCACCGGCCCGGGCGTGGCGGCCGGACCACCCAGCAGCACCGGGAAGTGCTCCAGCACTTCCGGACCGTGGGGGGCGTTGGCCATCTCGCCCGTGAGATCCTGCCAGGCCTGGTGCCGGCGGGCGTGCCGGCCCTCGCGCCACAACTTGCTGGCGCTGACATCGTAGACGCGCCCCTCGTGGGAGATGGTGATGCGCCCGTCTTCCCTGTGGTGATCGTGGGCCTTCGCGGGGTGACCGGCCGCCGTGTCGGCCAGGCGCTTGAGGCGCGGGCTGATCACGAAGGTGGCCACGGTGGCAACACCGACGAGGATCAGATACAGAGCGATCTTACCCAGAAGGATCCGGCCGAAGCGGCCGTCGGCCAGCGCGCCCAGGTCGGTGACATCCCCCAGGGTGAGGAGAAGCCCCGAGAGACCTACGCCCGTCAGGGAGGGCCAGGCCAGCTTGAGGTAGCCCCGCGGGATCCCCTGCCCGGCAATGCGGGGAGATTGGACGACGTGCACGAAGATGATGGCTCCCAGCCAGGCCACCACGCCCACCAGGTGGATCCAGAGCAGCAGTACCCTCACCCAACGGGGAAACGTAAGGATGGGGCCGGAGGAAGTCTCCCCGCCCGCGCCGCCGTTGCCCACCGTCCCCGTCTCGCCCGGACCCCCTTCTTCGCCGGGCTCCGTGGTCGTCGTGGCTCCCCCGCCGCCCGGCGCCGTGGTGGTATCGGAGCTTGTGTCGTTGGCTGGGAGCTGATTGCCGGCGTCCTGGAAGGCCTGGCCCTCAGCCGTGAGAGGGCCGCCGGGGGTCACGTGGCAGTAGGCGCAGTCCTTCCCGGTCTGCTGCGAGAAGGCGGCCGTGGCCTGGACCGCCGGGGCCACGAGGAGAAGGAAGCCGAGCCCGCCCGCCAGGCTCAGACTCAGAGCTCGTTTCAAAACGAAGCCCTGGCCGCCGCGGCCGCGCTGGGCGGTGAGAGCAGATAGGCCGCGCCGCATCCTCCGATCTAGCTCCCGCTCTCTCCGCCGGACTGGCGCGGACGGCGCCGGCGGCGGCGCGACCGGCCCCCGCGCCGCCCACTGCTCTTGCCCGGCGCCCCGTTGCCGTTGGAAGGCGCCTCGGCAACCGGAGGCGCGGCCCCGCGGTCAAGGTCTGCGTCCATGTCGGCCGGCGCCTCGGCCACCAGCTCAGCGGGCAGGTCCTCTTCAAAGGCCGGCTCGTCGGGCTCGTCGTCGGCACACACCGCCGGGACGAACTCGGCCTCCCCCGGACGGCAGGGCTCTCCCCCGCACGTGCACCGGCCGATAGGAACGTCGGCGACGGTGCCGTCCTCCAGCCGCAGGGTGAGAGAATCCTTGGGCACTTGGTACCCGACGACCACGCCCTCGCCCCGGTCGGTCTGCACTCGAGTACCACGCGAAGGGGCCTCCTTGCGGAAGCAGACATATTGGTCCTGCTCGTACTTGAGGCAGCACATGAGCCGGCCGCACAGCCCGGATATCTTCATGGGGTTGAGGGGCAGATTCTGCTCCTTGGCCATGCGGATGGACACCGGTTCCTGGTCGCCCTGGAAAAGTGTGCAGCAAAGATGGCGCCCACAGGGGCCAAGACCGCCGAGTACCCGGGTCTCCTCACGCGCGCCGATCTGACGGAGCTCGATGCGCATCTTGAGAGCCTTGGCCAGGTCGGCCACGAGCGCCCGGAAGTCGATCCGCTCCTCGGAGTAGAAGCTGAACGTAATCTTGCCCCCGCCGAACATGATCTCGGCGTCGACCAGCTTCATGTCGAGCCCGTGCTTGACAATGAGTTCCCGGCAGGTGGTCATGGCCTGCTCCCGGAGGCCGGCATGCGAAGCCACCAGCTCTAGGTCTTTGTCATTGGCCCGGCGGACCACCCGCTTCAGCGGGGCGGGCAGCTCCTCATCGGGGATCCCGTGCGGCGGGTCGACCACCTCACCGATCTCGGTGCCACGCATGGTCTGGACCACCACTTGATCGCCCCGCGCAAGCTCCACGGAGTCGGGATCGAAGTAGTAGACACGACCGCCTTTTTGAAAGACTACACCGACGATGTCGGCCACTAGAGGAGAGCCTCCCTGATGGAGAAGATCATGTCTTCGAGCGCGCAACGCGCGTCAACATTATAGCGGAATCGTTCCATCGTCCCCCGCACGGCCTTCACGGCGGCCAGGTAGGTCTCGACCGAGCCGGGGAAGGCTTCGTTGCGCAGCTCGAGCAGGAAGTCGTGGTTCAGTACGGCCTCGTCAGCCCCCGCGGCGACGACGGCCAGGTCGCGGTACCAGCCCGCGAAGGTGCGCATCACCTCGTCCAGCCCTGCGGTGACGGCCCGCCGGCGCTCGCGTTTGCCCCGCAGCTCGTACAGCTTCTCTATGCGGGCCTTGACGCGGGCGTTGGCGGCCCACTCCAGGTCGCGGTCCTTCGCGGCGGCCACCGCCTCGAGCTTCGCCTCGGCGCGCCCCTCCACCGAGGTGAAGATCTCGTCGGCCATGTGCTGCATCTCTAGAGGCGAATCCGTGGGGATGCGCCGGGCCCACCCGATCAGCCGCTCGCGCTGGGCACGGGCGCCGGCGTCCTGGGCCAACTCGCAGGCGTAGGTCACGCTACCCTGGGCGACCCGCGCGAAAGCCAGGGCCTCGAGCTCCGAGAGCCCGCAACAAGCAGTCAAGTGCCGGGCCAGAACCGGAGCGCCGACGCGCGAGAAAGGCACCCGCTGGCACCGGGAGAGTATGGTCGGCAAGAGCGCTTCGGCCGCCGAGGTCACCAGGATGAAGTGGGCGTGACCGGGGGGCTCCTCCAGGGTCTTCAGGAAGGCGTTGGCCGCTTCCTTGTTCATGGAATGCGCGTCGAGCAGGATGTAGACCCGCGCCCGGGATTCGAAGGGGCGCAGGGCCACGTCGCGGTTGACCTCGCGGATCTGGTCCACGGTGATGAAGGCCCCCTCGGGAGCCAGTACCTCCACGTCGGGATGGATGCCCTCGCGGACCCGCCGGCAGGTGTCGCACTGCCCGCAGCCCCCCACGGCGCAGCACAGACCGGCGGCGAACTCGTAGGCCGCCGCCTCCTTCCCCACCCCGAGCGGCCCCCAGAATAGGTACGCGTGCGCCGGCCCCGTGGCGAGGGAACGGCGCAGGATGGTAAGAGCCAGCTCCTGCCCCACGATGTCCGCGAAGAGAGACATGGAGCCAGTGTAGCAGTGCGACTCGACGAAACGGTGACGCCCGGAGGACGAGGCGACGCGGGCGGCGTCCTCGGAACGAGCGCCTCACTTCTGGAACAGGCCGAACTCCTCGTCCACCGCGGCTCGCACCCGAGCCTGCACCTGCTCCACCGGTAGGGAGGCGTCGATCACCCGGATGCGGTGCCCGTGATCGGCGGCCAGCCGCCGGTAGCCCTCGGCCACCCGCGCGAAGAAGGCGGCGTTCTCGGCTTCCAGGCGATCGGGCTGCGCGCCGCCTGCCGCCCGGGCGGCGCGCGCGGGCTCCTCCAGGAGCAGAGCCACGGTGAGGTCGGGGAAGAGGCAGTCGGTGGCCCAGACGCTCAGCATGAGCACATCCTCGGTCACCAGGCCGCGACCGTAGCCCTGGTAGGCCAGCGACGAGTCGAGGTAGCGGTCGCAAAGCACGATGCGGCCGGCGGTCAGAGCCGGGCGGACGACCTCCTCCACCAGCTGAGCCCGGGCGGCGGCGTAGAGCAGGGCCTCAGCCCGGGGCGTCATGCTGTCATGGGAGACGTCGAGAAGCACCGACCGGACGGCCTCGCCGAGGGCGGTGCCTCCCGGCTCGCGCGTCACCAGCACGTCGTGCCCTCGCTCGCGGAGGGCGTCGGCCAAGAGCTCGATCTGAGTCGACTTGCCCGACCCGTCGAGCCCTTCGAAGGTGATGAACAGTCCGGGGCCTCCGCTGCCCATGCCCGCCATGACGCTATCGTCGAGAGTGGCATCCTCGGGCGGAGAGAGCCACTCCCCGCCGAGCTCCCGCTCCCGGCCGGGGCCGCCCTCCGCCTTGGGCTCCCGCTCCTTGCCGAGGACGCTAGCAGGCTGATGGGAAATGACGCTTCGCCGCCGGAGTGCGCTGGGTACGCGCCAGGCTAGAGCTCGGTTCACAATGACGCTTCGCCGTCAGGCTGCGCCGGGCGCGGGCGAGGCACGGACGCAGGAAGCGTTCGTAGCAGCGCTACGGGCGCGACCGAGGACACAGCATCGTACCGGCCAGTGCGGCCTGGGGGCCGAGGCTTCGTTGTGAACCGAGCTCCCGGGACGCAGGGAGCGCTCGTAGCAGCGCTACGGGCGCGAGTGAGGACAACGCATGGCGCCGCCCAGTGCGGTCCGGCGGCCGAGGTTTCTTTTTCCGACAGCCTCCTAGCAGGCTGTCGGGAAATGACGCTTCGCCGCCGGAGTGCGCTGGGTACGCGCCAGGCTAGGACGCAGGGAGCGCTCGTAGCAGCGCTACGGGCGCGAGTGAGGACAACGCATGGCGCCGCCCAGTGCGGTCCGGCGGCCGAGGTTTCTTTTTCCGACAGCCTCCTAGCCAAAGATCGCGTCCCAGATCTTCTGGAAGACGGACTTGATGCTCTCCCAGATGCCCTTGGCCTCCTCGTCGGATAAGCCGATGCGGGTCTGGAAGTCCCTCAGCTGCTGCTGGATCTTGTCTATGTCGAGATCGAGCCCCTGGATCTTCACCAGGATGTTCACCAGCTGGTCGATCTGCTCGTCGGTGAGGTTGACGTTCAGCTCGGCGGCAATGCGGATGACCACCTCGCGGATGGACGCCTCATCGGTAAGCCCCCGGCGGATCATCTCCTCCTTGGCCTGCTTCACCAGCTCGGCCACCCCGCTCTTGTCACCGACCTGGTCGCCCACCTCGGCAGTGTCCACCAGCTCCTCAGTGGCTACCTGCTTGGCCTCCTCAGGGATCTGCTGCCCGGTGGCCTCCTCGAAGGCCTTGAAGATACCGGTGAGGGCGGCTGTGCCCGAGACGGGGAAGGGCGCCGCGGCGTAGATGTCGGCGTCGGCGATACCCGCCGTCACCAGGGCATTGGCGTAGGTCTGCTCGGTGACGTAGGTGATGTTCTTCGCCTGCACAGCGATGCCCGAGCCGTCGTCCTTGATGCGTACGTACACGCTGGATATAGCCCGGGTGCCGATCTGCTCGTCGGAGATGGCGCCTTCCAGGTACTGCCGCTCCTCGGCGTTCGTGACTTCGAGCACGGTGACCGAGTCCCGGTCGACGCCGAAGAGGTCGAGCATCTCCTTCTGCTGGGCGCTGTCCAGATTGGCTCCCAGGGTGATCACTTCCTTGTCGGCGGCCCAGGCCGGGCCGGCGGCCGCCAGCAGCAGCGCCGCTCCCAGCACCCAGGCCGGCCAGAGAGCCCACGTTTTCTTCATCGGTCGAACCTCCTGTGTCCGGCGCCCGCGGTCAAGTCGCGGGCGCCTAGCACTGGACGGACGCGGGGCGCCGTCCGGTTCCTCAATCCTCGCCCCCGGAGGGGCTCGGCCGCCACCGTCTCCAAGGTCTCGGTCTTCTTGGCCGCGGTCGTCTTCGCGGTCGTCTTCGCGGTCGTCTTCGCGGCCGTCTTCGCGGTCGTCTTAACGCCTGCCTTCTTCGTGGCCTTGGCGGCAGCCTTGGCTCGGGCGGTTCTCGCAGGCTTGGCGGGTGGCGGGCCGTCGCCGTCCCGGGCCGCGGCCCGGGCCGCCCGCTTCTCCTTGTACTCCGCCTTGGTGGGGCAGTCCGGGTCCAGGCACAGCACCCAGGGCCGGCGCCCGCCCAGTACCTTGACGCGCGGCGTACCGCACGCCGGGCAGATTTCACCGGTGGCGATGATGTCGCCCCGTTGCGGCAGGGGATACGTCTGATCGCAGTCGGGATACCCCTCGCAACCCACGAAGCGCTTCTTCGAGGTCTTGGATCGGATCACCCGCAGCTTGTGGGTTCCGCACTTGGGGCAGTCGCCCACGATGCGGTCGTCGGTGATGCCCTCGAAGATCCTCGCAGCCACCTGCTCGCGGTTCTCCTCGAGCGAGGCGTAGGCCTCGTGCAAGAGCTGGCGGGAGCTCCGCACGACCTCGTCCTTGGTGAGGTCGCGCTCGGCGATGGCGTCCATGTCGGCTTCGAGATGAGCGGTCATGTCGGGGCTGGCGATGCGGGGGGCGTACTCGAGCAGGGCCTCGGCCATCTTGATGCCGGTCTCGGTGGGCTCCACCGGATTGCCGTGAATGTACCCCCGGTCGTACAGGTTCTGGATGATGTTGTGCCGGGTGGCCTTCGTGCCTAGCCCGTGCTTCTCCATCAGCTCGATGAGGGTTCCCTGGCCGTAACGCGAAGGCGGCTGGGTCTCCTTGGCCTCCAGGTGCTTGTCCACCAGCTCGACGGCGTCCCCTTGCGCCAGCTTGGGAAGCTCGGCGTCCTTCTGCCGGCTGTACGGGTAGTAGGCCAGCCACCCGGGCGACACCACCCGCGATCCCCGCAGGAAGAAGGGCTCGGCGTCGATGTCCAGGTCGATGCGGTTCGACTCGGAGAGGGCGTCGTCAGCCAAGGTAGCCAGAAAGCGCCGCGCCACAAGCTCGTAGATGCGCCATTCCCGGTCGCCCAGCTGTCCCTTCCGGACCGCGCCCGTAGGATAGATGGGCGGGTGGTCCGTGGTCCGCTTGCTGCCCCGGCTGGGTTCCAGCTTCTGCCGGCCGAGCAGCTCCCCGGCCTCCCGGGCCAGGTCACCGCCTGTCAGGCCCTGCAACACCTCGCGCAGGTCCAGGGAGGAAGGGTAGACCGTGTTGTCGGTACGCGGGTAGCTGATGTACCCGTCCATGTAGAGATCCTCGGCGATGTTCATGGCCGCCTTGGCGCTGAAGCCCAGCGAGGTGGCCGCACTGGTGTAGCTCGTGGTGTTGAACGGCGCCGGCCGCGGCACCTTCTTGGTGGTCCTCTTGACGCCGCTGACGGTACCGGGCCCGCGCAGCGCGTCGAAGACGGTCTTGGCCCGGGCGGCGTCGAGAAAGCGTTCCTCCTTGTGGATCGCGGAGAAGGCTTGACCATCAGCTGACAGATCGACGGTCACCACCCAGTACGGCTCGGGCACGAAGGCCCGCCGCTCCTTCTCCCGCTCCACGATCAGAGCCAGGGTGGGACTCTGCACTCGGCCCACGCTCAGGAACTGATTGCCCAGGCGCGAGGTGGCGAGACTGACGAAGCGGGTGAGCGTGGCTCCCCAGATGAGATCGATGTCCTGGCGGGCCTCGCCCGCGCGGGCCAAGGGCTCCGAGAGGTGCTCCAGGTTCGTAAAAGCGCGGCAGATCTCGCCCTTCGTGAGCGCCGAGAAGCGCGCCCGCCGGACGCCGCGCACCAGCGACTCGTTGACCGAGAGCGCGATCTCCAGGGCCTCG
Source organism: Thermoleophilia bacterium (assembly GCA_027493445.1). Lineage (GTDB taxonomy): Bacteria > Actinomycetota > Thermoleophilia > RBG-16-64-13 > RBG-16-64-13 > JAMDDA01. The sequence continues at coordinate 2,179,809 of JAOSKU010000001.1, forward strand.
AGGCCGATGAGCTCGCCCTCCCGGTCGAAGTCGGTGGCGATAATGAGCGAGCCGGCGCTCTTGGCCAGCTTGGCCACCGCGCGCACGACCGATTTGGCGGTCTCGCCCTTCACGAGAGGAGCATCGATCAAGGCCTTGGGGTCGACCTTGCGCCAGTCTGCGTACTCGGGTGGGAACTCCACCTGGAGTACATGCCCCTTGAGACCTACGGCGGCGTTGGGCTCGCCCTTCTCGTCCTCGAACATGTAGTAGGGAACCTTGAGGAAGCTTTCTTGCTTCACCGGGCCCGAAGCGAGGATGCCCGCGATCTTGACGGCCGCGTTGTTCTTTTCGGTGATGATGAGTCGCACAGGAGGGGTGCTCCTTGGATGGTCTTGGATGAGTGCGCCGTCAGGCGACGGCTAAAGATACCCTCGGGTCGCCCCGGTTTCAAACAGGGCGGAAGGGTACCGAGCGGGTGGTCAGCTCTCGGACCGGCCCGCAGCCAGGGCTTCGGCGACCGTGCTGTAGATGGAGAACATGCCGTCGAACCCGGTGATGCGAAACATCTTGGCCACGTGCGGATGATCCATTACCAGGCGCATTTCGCCGTCCTCGGAGCGGATGCTCCGCAGGCCGCCGACGAGGACCCCAAGTGCGGTGGAGTCGAGAAAACCCACCTTCGTCAGGTCGACGATCACGGTCTTGTGCCCTTCGGTCCTACCCGCAGTCAGGGCCTCCTTGAGACGGGGGCCGTGTACACATCGAGCTCCCCATCGACATGGATGATGTACGCGTCGTCCGTAGCGGTGTTGTTGATGAGCACATTCATCAGCGAGTTCGAGCTTACCACTGACCGGCCGCTCGTGCATCCCCTGACGCACGCCGCGCGTGAGACTCGGCCTCGTAGCCGCTCCTTCGCGAAGCGGTCCTCCCGAACCGTCCCCTCCTATTGCGTGGTCGCCGGCGTTGTATCCCCGGTACTTCCGGTTGTGGGTGTGGTGCTGGTGGTCGACGTGGCGCTCGTGGTCGTGGTGGTCTTCGATGCCGTCATCTGGGCCAGCTCGTCCTTCACCGTGCCGGCCATCTCCCCGTCGGGTGCCAACTGGAGATACTTGTTCCACGCCAGGATGGCGCCGTCGATGTTGCCCGCGCCCCGCTGGGCGGCTCCCAGCTGCAGGAAAGCCTGGGCATTCGCCGGATCGAGGCTGGTTGCCTCGTTGAGCACGCGGACCGCCGCCTGATAGTCGCGGGTATCGGGCGCCAGGTAGATGGCGGCCAGACTCATGCGGATGTCCACATCATCGGTCTTGACGGCCGCGGCCTTCTCCAGGTACTGAGCGGCCGTGGCCGGTTGATCGAGCTGTTGATACTCGTTGGCCAGGCCCAGAAGCGCGGTGACATCCTGGGGGTTCGTGGCCAGCATCGATTCGTACTCGTCGATGCGGTCCTCGGCCGTCTGGGGTGACGCCTGCCCATTGCTGCCCCCGAGGCTCTGCCACAGATCGCCCCAGTTCAGGTTAGTGCCGCTCCCCACTCCCATGGCCACGAAGCTGAACCCGAACACGATGGCCAGACCCAGGGCGACCCACTTGGCCCACTTGTTGATACGCTTGCGATCGAGCAGCACGGTGTGCATCTCCTCTGCATGGATGGCTTCCGGGAGGACGCACCCGGCCCCGGAGGAACGTCATACTTCAGCCTTTCAGATTATGCCCCATCGGCGCGGCGCTGCCCACCTGCCCTCCCGAGCTCGGCCCCGCAGTCGACGCGGGACCCATCAGCCCCTCAGTTTCAGCCGGACCGACTCTGCTTCCCTCGTCACCGCCGCGTCGTCCAGCCCGGTGAAGACCTTCTTGTCGTACACCACCCGTCCGTCGATCATGCTGAAGAAGACATCCTCCTGGTTCGCCCCGTAGACAAGCGCCGATACCGGATCGTCGATGGGGGCGAAGTGACTGTACTCCATGTCGACAGCGACCATGTCCGCCCGCTTCCCGACCTCCAGGCTTCCGATCGTATCGGCCAGCCCCAGCACGCGCGCCCCCCAGCGTGGCCATGGCCAGCACCTGGTCGGCGGTCATGCAGGCCGCCGGCGCCTGACTCGCCCGGTGGAGGAAGATGGTCATGCGCATCTCGTCGAACATGTCGAGGATGTTGTTCGAGGCCAGGCTGTCGGTGCCGATGCCCACCCGCAGGCCCGCCGCCAGGAAGTCGCCCACCGGCGCGATGCCGCAAGCCAGCTTGGCATTCGACTTGGGGCAGTGAGCCACGGCCACATCATACTTGCGCAGCACCTCGATGTCGGAGGGCGACACCTGCACGCAGTGGATGGCGATGACGTCGGCCGCAAAGACGTCCCATTGCTCCAGATACTTGACGGGACTCGTGCCCGTGGGCATCCACATGAGGTCGTCCCAGCCCACCAGCTCGCGGAAGTCGTGGGCCAGCACCCCCGCCCCGTTGCGCACGAAAGTGACCTCGGCCTGGCTCTCGGCCACGTGAGTGGCCACCTTCAGACCTTCCCGCACGGCGTACGCGGCCAGCGCCCGGTAGAGCGGACCCGACACCGTGTACGGTGCGTGAGGGGAGAGCCCGATGGAGACCAGAGGACCGGCGATGTCATGCAGGTGGGCGATCCGCTTCGCGGTCACCTCCAACGAGTCCCGGATGCGGGCGTCGTCCATGCCGAAGGCCTCGACGAAGGCGTAGGTGCGCAAGCCGGCGGCGTTGGCCGCCCTGACCGTGGCCTCGCCGTCGAAGACCGTGTCGCCGATGGCGGTGATGCCCGAGCTCACGCACTCCATGGCCCCCAGCATGGCTGAAGCGGCGTAGTCCGGCGAGGCCAACCCGCGCTTGGCCGCCATGAAGTGGAGCATCCAGTCGCCGAAGCTGCAGTCGTCGAAGAGGCCACGGAAGACCGAGTAGTCCAGGTGCACGTGGGCGTTGACGAACCCCGGCATGAGGATGGCGTGGTGGAAGCCGGTAACCGGGTCCTCGGGATGGCGGGCCCGCACCTCTCCGGCCGCGCCCACGTCGACGATAACCCCGCCGTCGACCTTCACGGCTCCCCGGTGGATGGGGGCGGAGGTGATAGGGAGGACCCAGTCGGCTTCGTAGATCATGCGCACTCCTTCGACGGGAGCTCGTTGCCGGTCTCATCCGGCCGCGCCGGTTACGGACCCGGCCGGGTTGACTCAATTCTAGCCGAGGTGGCGCCCAAGCCAAAGGGCGCCGGCCCTGCGGGTGTACGGAGAGAGATCGGGCAGCTCATGCTAGAGTACATTCGTGCCCACCAACGAAGAGAAGCACAAGGAGACCTACGAGGCCGCGGAGGCTGCGGTGCGGGCCGCCGACCCGGCCGAGATCGCAGCGCGCACGGGAGCGACCTGGCTGCTGCAAGAAGGAGCCGGCGTACCCGGAGTCACCGGCGTGCTGAGGATCCCCGCTCTGGGAGACAGGGCCGCCCTCGCTTGGCCCTCCCTCGAGTTCACGGCCGAGTCCCCGCTGCTGCGGACCTTCCCTTGGCGCCTCATCTGCCTCCACTACCTCGTCGTAGCCACCGGCCGGCCCCCCGGGACGGACTGGGTCTCCTACCGCGAGATCCCCGACGGTCTCTTCTACGCCAACACCGTCACCCGCGAGGTCGAGCAGCCGCTCGCCGCCCTCTACGGCACGCGCCCCGACGCCTTCCTCGCCGCCGGGGGTCCGCTGGGCGCCACCCCCGCGGACGTGGCCGACGCCGCCCTGCTCGTCCGGCCCCTGCCCCACGTGGCCGTGCTCTTCGCCCTGTGGGTAGAGGACGAGGAGTTCCCGGCCAAGGTCAAGGTGCTTTATGATCGCACGGGCACGGCCGATCTGCCCCTGCAAGACCTGCGCATCCTAGCCGACCTGCTCGGCGGCGCCCTCCGACGCGGGAACCCGGGGTAGCGCACGTGACCGCAGGGGTACCGCTGGGCGTGGTCGCCGGGGGGCATCCCGCCACGGCGGAAGCCGGCGCCGAGGTCCTACGAGCCGGTGGGAACGCCGCCGACGCCGTGGTGGCCGCCGCCGCCGCGGCCATGACCGCCGAGGCTTGCCTCACCGGCCTGGGCGCGGGTGGGTTCGCATTGGTGCGCGAGCCCGGCGGCTCCGCCGAGCTCCTGGACTTCTTCGTCACCGCCCCCGGCCTGGGTTTGAGCAACCGGGAGCGCGAGGCGCGCTCACGCGTCAGCTCCTACGAGGTGCCCTTCCGCTCCACCACGCAGGTCTTCAAAGTAGGTCCCGCCTCCTGCGCCGTGCCCGGCATGCCCCTCGGTCTGGTCTGCCTGCACGAGCGTCACGGGCGCCTCCCCCTTCCCGAGGTCCTGGCCCCGGCCATCCGCCTGGCGCGGCAGGGGGCCATCCTGGTGCCGCAACAGGACTACCTGCACGAGATCCTGGAGGGGATCCTGACCGGCACCTCCGGCATGAGAGCGCTGTTCGCCCCCGAAGGCCGCTTGCTGCTTCACGGCGAACGCATCCATGCGCCCGACCTGGCGCAGACGCTGGGGATCCTGGCCGCCCACGGCGCGGAGCCTTTCGTGCGGGGAGAGTACGCCCGGCGCATTACCGAGCAGCTGCGCGAGACCGGCGGCCTCATCACCATGGACGACCTGGCCGCTTACGACGTGGTGCGCCGCACACCGGTGGAGGTCCGGTACCGGAACCGGCGGGTCCTGACGAACCCCCAGCCCAGTTCGGGAGGTACGCTCATCGCCTTCTCGCTCTCGCTGCTCGACCGGCTCGCCGCCGCCGAGCTGCCCCACCCTCAGCGGTTCGAGGCCCTGGTGCGCGTCATGGAGGAGACCGAGATCGCCCGCCGCGGACATTTCGACATCCACCTGCAGGACCCCGACTTCACGCGCGGCTTTCTGAGCAGCCCGAACATCGACCGGTACGAGAGCCGCATCCGCCATGGCAGCCTGCTAGGGAACACCACCCACGTGTGCGCCATCGACGCCGATGGGCTCGCGGTGTCGATGACCTCATCCTGCGGCTCGGGCTCGGGCGTGGTCGTCGAGGGCACCGGCATCATCCTGAACAACATGATGGGAGAGGAGGACCTGAACCCCGGAGGGCTTTTCTCCCTGCCCCCGGGGGAGCGGCTCACCTCCATGATGGCCCCCACCATCGCGTGCGGTCCCAGGGAATGCGAGCACGATCTGGTGGCCCTTGGCAGCGCCGGCAGCGAGCGCCTGCGCTCGGCCATAGTACAAACGCTCTTCAACATCGTCGAGGGGGGCCTACCCGTGCAACCAGCCATCGACGCGCCCCGCGTGCACCTCGACCGGGGTGTGGTCCACCTGGAGCCGGGCATCCCCGAGGAGGTGAGCGCCCACCTGGAAGCCTCCGGTCGCATGGTGCGCCGCTGGCCGACCACCGACCTGTACTTCGGCGGCGTGCAGGCGGTAGCCTCGATCCCAGACGAGGGCGCCGTCTGCTTCGACGGAGGCGGAGACCCCCGGCGGGGCGGGGCGGCGATCGTCGTCTGAGGCCGGTCGCTCACGACTACGCGCCGGCCGAAAGGCGGGCGAAGTGCGCGCGGGCGTGAGTGCCGAGGAATCCGTGGGTGTCGGGAGGCGACTGGAGGCCCTATAATCCGCGTATGGAGGGATTCATCCGCACGCGCGTCCGCCGGCCCCAAGCCGAGACACCCTACGGAGAGCGGTGGGTCGTCCGCGTCAGCCTAACAGGCTGCTGAGAAATGATGCTACGCCGCCGGGGTGCACTGGGTATGCGCAAGGCTAGAGCTCGTTTCGCAATGACGCTCCGCGGTCAGGCTGCACTGGGCGCGGGCGAGGCAAGGACGCAGGGAGCGGGCGTAGCGGAGCTACGGACGGGACCGAGGACGCCGCATCGGGCCGCCCAGTGCGGCCGCGGCCGCCAAGGCTTCGTTGTGAAACGAGCTCCCCGGACGCAGGGAGCACTCGTAGCAGCGCTACGGGCGCGACTGAGGACAACGCATGGCGCCGCCCAGTGCGGTCCGGCGGCCGAGGTTTCGTTTTTCAGCAGCCTGCTAAGGCGCCGCCTGGCAATGCTGGTGGTGATTCTGGCCTGGACCGGCTTCGTTCTCTACCCGAACCCCCACACGTTGGCGGTCTCGCTCAGCCGTCTGGCCCAACCTCCGGTCGACCCCGCCGCCGTCTCGACCCTGGCCGCCGGCCTTCCCGACGATCCGGTCGCCGTCGAGGCCTTCTCGCAGGGGTACGTCGCCTACGAATACGCCTGGAATGCCTACGGTTCTCCCTGGTACTTCCCCACGGTCACCGAGGTGGTGCGCGACCGGGTAGGCGATTGTCAGGCCGAGGCGATCCTGACGGCCAGCATCCTCCAGGCCAAGGGTCTGCCCTACACCTTCCGCTACTCGTTCGACCACGTCTGGGTGGACTACCCCGGCAAGGCGGCGACCATGCTGGAGGACCCGGCGACGGCCTTCGTCTCCAATGAAGGCGAGGGCTGGTTCGCCAGCCTCCCCGACCGCATCCCCCTGCGCAGCATCGTGCAGGAGCGCATCAAGTTCCACTGGTACCCCATGCCCCTCGACCGTAAGCTCGCTTTGCTGGTGGGCCTTCTGCTGACCCTGATCTGGGGCGAGCGCCTGCTGCCACCCCTGCGGCGCCCCTCCCCGGCTCGGGTCCCGGAGACGGTCGCCTAGCTTTCGCCCGCGGCCGGAGACCGGGATCGAGTCCGCCGGGTGTATGCTCGCAAGCAGGCGCACTGGGGGAACCTGAGCAGGAGGCAAGCCGCATGAAGGCAGCATGGCCGCACGGAATCACCGATGACGAGTACCTCGTCCCCACGGCCGCTGGGATCGAGATCTTCATGGCGAGCAGGCGTGCCTCTGAGGGTCCCGCCGTTCTTCTGCTCCACGGCCTCGGCGTGGGCTGGCGCTACTGGGACCTGGCGGCGCCGGGCTACAGCACCATGGATTTCCTCGCCCGGAAACGCCTGCAGGTCTTCGCGCTCGATCACCGCGGGTACGGCCGGAGCAGCCCCGTCGATGGCTGGAGCGTCCGGGCGGAGCGCGCCGTCGACGACGTCAGGGCGGCCATTGATCGCATCCGGCAGGAGACTGGGCTCGACCGGGTGCATCTCGTGGGGCACTCCTGGGGCGGGATGGTGGCCTTGATGACCGCCGCCCGGTTTGGATCGGCGGTCGCCTCCCTCGCAGTTGTGGGGACGCCCTACCTCACGCTGCATGAGTCGTTCCGGCGGGAGATCGACGAGTTCGACCTGAGCCAGGCGCCCACCGACGGCTGGGTCCGGAACGAGACCCATCTGGCCATGGAGGGGTTCCTCTACTCCTACGACGCCGGCGTCATCGACGAGTACAAAGCCGTCGTGAGCACGCACTACCCGCGCCTCCCGCTCGGGATCATCCTGGATGTACGGGAGCTGCCCCACGCCCCCTCTGTCAGGGAGATCGACTGCCCCACGCTCGTGGTGTGCGGCACACTCGACGACGTGGTCGAGCGCGCCGACGCCCTCCGAATGCTCGACGACCTGGCCTCAGCGCGCAAGGATCTGCTGCTCCTCGGCAACACGGCGCATCTGCCCGGGCTCGAGCGTCTGGCGCACCGCCGGGTCGATCTCGCCCTGGCGGCCTGGGTGGAGGACACGACCCCGCCGGAGTGACACAGCCGCCGCTTTCGCTATGTTCCGAACGATGACGCAGCTCGTGGAGGCACTGCACGCGAGCAAGGGGTCCATCAGCACCACCACCCGCCCTGCTGATCCGGCTCGGTTTCATCGAGCGGCTCTCTCTGCCCGGCCAGCGCCATCGTGCTCCTGGACCTGATCGAGCAGTTCCGCGATCGGGGCATGGACGCCCACACCGCCGTCATCGAAGGCGCCCGGCGGCGGCTGCGGCCCATCCTGATGACAGCGGTGGCCACCATACTGGCGCTGACCCCCATGGCCCTCGGTCTGGGCGAAGGATCCTTTCTCTCCCGGCCGCTGGCGGTGGTGGTGATCGGCGGATTGGTGTCGTCTACATTGCTCACGCTGGTGATCGTACCCGTGGTGTACCTGGTGTTCGATCGTTTCCGGCGCCGGCCGGCGGCCGCGCCGAGCGCGTAGCCCGCAACAGGTCCGCGGTCCACCGCCTCCGGCGTCCAGCCGGTATCATGGGTCATCGACCGTGGATTCTGCGGACTCTACGCGGCGGCCAAGGCTTCGTTTTGGAACGAGTTCTGAAGGAGGCTGAAGGTGACACCACCTGCGACACTCACCAGCGATCGTGTCATCGCCCGGGCGCGCACCCTCGGCGCCTCGTTGGCCGGCATCGCTCGAGCCGACGCGCTGCTGCGCTCGCCCTTGTACTCCAGCCTGGTAGACCCCCTCGCCGCCGAGGGCTCAGCCGAGGGGGGCGGAGGAGACGCCGCGGAACCCATCGCCGGGCTGGGGAGTGCGCCCTCGGTGCTGGTGCTGGCCCTGGCCCACGACCCCCGCGAGCCGGAGCTCGACTTCTGGGGCGTCCCCGCCGGCACGCGGGGCAACCAGCTTCTGGTCGACATCAACCGGAGGCTGTCGGCGTGGCTCGAGCGCGATCTGGCCGTACACTCCTTCGACCTCGCCTACTATGTGGAGAAGGGCGGGCTCTATCTGAAGGACGCCGCCGTACTGGCCGGGCTGGGGTCCATCGGCAAGAACAACCTGCTGGTCACCGCCAACCATGGGCCGCGGGTGCGCCTCCGAGCCCTCGCCATCGACGCCGTGCTCGACCCCACGGGACCGGTAGCCCTCGATCCCTGCGACGGGTGCGACGCCCCATGCCGGCGCGCCTGCCCGCAGGGAGCGTTCTCACGTACCGTCTACGCTACCGGCGAGTTCGGCCGCCTCACCCTTCCGGGGCGCGACGGGACGTTCAGCAGAGACACATGCAACGCCCAGATGATCGAAGATCAGCACCGGGCCGGGCGCGGCGACACGCTGCCCGAAGCCGACGCCGATCCCGAGGCGGATGTCCCGGTCCCAGATGGTGCCGAACGGGGGGAGACGGCCCCGGACGGCGCCGGCGACCTCGTGGCATACTGCCGCCGGTGCGAGCTCGCTTGCGTCTGCCCGTGAACCCGCAGTCATGAACAGGCGCCGCAACGTCACCCTCCTGGCGCTCTGCCAGGGGCTCATGATGACGGGGAACGTGGTCTCGGTGGCCACCTCGGCCCTGGTGGGAGCCGCGCTAGCACCCGACCGTTCGCTGGCCACCCTTCCCTTGGCGGTCCAGTTTCTGGTCACCATGGTGGCCACCTTCCCCGCCTCCTTCCTCATGGGGCGCCTGGGCCGGCGGGCCGGCTTTCTGCTGGGAGCGGTCCTGGGGCTCGGAGGTGGCGCCCTCGCCACCATGGCTGTGATCGGGAGCAGCTTCGCGCTGTTCGTGCCGGGCGTCGCCTTGGTGGGGGTCTTCAACGCTTTCGGAGGCTTCTACCGGTTCGCCGCGGCCGACGCGGCCGACGATGAGCACCGAGGCCGGGCCATCTCCTATGTCCTGGCAGGCGGGGTGGCCGCCGCCTTCGTGGGACCCTACCTGGCCCGCTGGTCGCGTGAGTGGCTGTCCACCCTTTTCGCCGGCAGCTACGCCGCCATGGCGCTCATGTCCGTGCTGACTCTGGTGGTCCTCCCCTTCCTGGACATCCCCCGGCCCACCCCCCAGGAGCGGTCCGAACCCGCACGTCCCCTGGCGATGATCGCCCGGCAGCCCGAGTACCTCACCGCCGTGGTCGCGGCCATGCTGAGCTACGGAGCCATGACCCTGGTGATGTCGGTCACGCCGCTGGCCATGGAGCACAGCCGGCACACGTTCGGCGAGGCCGCTTTGGTGATCCAATGGCACGTCGTGGGCATGTTCGCCCCCGCCTTCGTCACCGGGCACCTCATTCGCCGCTTCGGCTCCTTGACGGTCATGCTCTGGGGCGGAGTGCTCACCGCAGGCTGCGTGGCCGTCAACCTGACCGGCACGGGCGTGGGTCAGTTCTGGGCGGCTTTGGTGCTGCTCGGGGTGGGCTGGAACTTCCTCTTCGTGGGGGCCACGACGCTGCTCACCGACACCTACACCCCGGGGGAAAGATCGAAGGCCCAGGCGCTCAACGACTTCTTGGTGTACACGACAGTCGCCCTCGCCACGCTCTCAGCCGGGATGCTGCAGGAAGCCTTGGGCTGGCGGGCGGTGAACCTGGCGGCGGCGCCCATGCTCGCGGTGATCCTCGCTTCGCTGGCCTGGCTGCGGGCGACCCGGCACCGGCGCCAGACGCCGCTGCGGGTTCACCCGTGAGCAGAAGCGCGACTACCCGAAGAAGTTGCCGAACGAACTGACTGCGGCGTCCCACAGCGAGCCCGGCAGTAGACCGATGAAAATCACGCCCGCCGCACAGAGGGCCAGGGCGGCGGCCAGAGGGCCACCGATGGCCTCCCGAGGCACGTACTCACGCTCCGGCTCCCGGAAGAACATATACATGATGACGCGCAGGTAGTAGTAGGCCGAGACCGCGCTGAAGATTACAGCCAGCACTGCCAACCAGGCCAGATCGGCGCGTACGACCGCGTTGAACAGGTAGAACTTCCCGATGAACCCGGCCGTCCCGGGGATTCCCGTGAGCGAGAACATGAATAGCGACATGAGAACGGCCGCCCACGGGGCGCGCCGGGCCAGCCCGGCAAACTCGGCCAGCGTGTATCCGTGACCGGCCGGGTCCTGAGTCTTCAGACAGGCCAGGATGGCGAAAGCTCCCAAGTTCATGAAGGTGTACGCGGCCAGGTAGAGGAGGATGGCCTGCCCGGCCAGGTCGTCGTCGGCTCGTCCCAATGCCCCCAGTCCAGCGGCCAGGTAGCCCACATGCGCGATGGACGAGTATGCCAGCATGCGCTTGATGTTCTTCTGAGCCAGAGCGAAGAGATTGCCCACCGCCATGGTAAGCACGGCCAGGACGATGAAAAGGATGCTCCAGGTGGAACGGGACACATCAAGCACAGTGAGGAAGAGCATGAGGATGGCGGAGAAGCCGGCCGCCTTGGGACCCACCGAGAAGAATCCGGCCACCGGGGTCGGGGCGCCCTGGTAGACATCGGGCGTCCACATGTGGAAGGGAGCCATCGATACCTTGAAGCCTGTGCCCACCACCACTAGCGCCGTGGCCAGGGCGATCGCCGTGGTGTTGCCGGTAGCCTGCAGAGCCTGCCCGATCTGCTGGTAGTTGGTGGCTCCGGCGAAGCCGTAGACTAGAGAAAGACCGTAGAGTGTGATGGCCGAAGCGAAGGCCCCCGTCAGGAAGTACTTGAGCGCCGCCTCGTTGGAGCGGGCATGGTAGCGGAAGAAGCCGGCCAGCAGGTAGCTGCTGACGGCCATGAGCTCCAACCCCACGTAGAAAGCCATGAGGTCCCGGGCAGCGGCCATGATGTCCATGCCCACGATGGCGAAGAGCAGGAGAGCGTAGTACTCGCCCAGGTGCCGGTCGTAGGCCGCCAGGTAGCGGGGCGACATGAGCACCGTAATCACCCCCGCGACCGCGAACAAGACCTTGAAGAAGACCGCGTAGTCGTTCAGCACGACCATGTTGCCGAAGGCGGCCCTGGTCTCGCCGGCCAGGCCGAAGGCCACCGCCCCCGAGGCTACCAAAGCGGTGGCGACGATGGTCACGGCGGCCGTCTTGTCCTTCTTCAGATAGGGCTCGACCACCAGTGCCAGGCAGCCGGCCACCACCAGGATGAGCTCCGGAAGGATGACAATCAGGTCCATGGCCGTCATCTAGAATCCTCCCAGGAACGAGCTCGCTAGTTGAAAGATTGACTCCTTCTGGGCCAAGTACGGTTCGACCTGCGTCATGATGTTCTGCGCCGGCTGGTGCAGCATCTCCAGGAAGGGCCGGGGATAGATACCTATCACAAAGGCCATGGTCGCCAAGGGGACGAGGGTCACGATCTCGCGCACGTTCAGGTCCTTGAGCTCCAACCACTTGGGGTTCTTCAGCTCCTGGAACATCGTCCTCTGGTACATCCACAGCAGGTAGCCGGCCCCCAAGATGATGCCGAGGGAGGCGAACACCGCGGCCACCACGGCGTACTGGAACACCCCCAGCAAGATCAGGAACTCCCCGATGAAGCCGTTCAGGCCGGGCAAGCCTAGGCTCCCCAGCACGAATAGGCTGAAGAAGGCGGCCGCGACCGGGAGAGGCCGGGCCATCCCCCCGTAGTCCTTGATCTCGCGGGTGTGGGTGCGCTCGTAGAAGAAGCCCACCATCTGGAACAGGGCGCCCGTGAGGATGCCGTGGTTCACCATCTGCAGGATGGACCCTTCGATGCCCTGCAGGTTGAAGGCGAAGAGCCCGGCAGTCACGAAGCCCATGTGACTCACCGAGGAATAGGCCACCAGCTTCTTCATGTCGGGCTGCACCAGGGAGACGGCGGCCCCGTACACGATGGCTATCAGGGAGAGCACCATCACCCAGGGCACGGCCTTGATGGTGGCCTCGGGAAAGAAGCCGACGCAGAAGCGGATCATGCCGTAAACGCCCATCTTGAGCAGCACGCCCGCCAGGATGACCGAGCCGGCCGTGGGCGCCTCGACGTGGGCGTCGGGCAGCCAGGTGTGCACCGGAAACATGGGCACCTTGATGGCGAAGGCCACGAAGAAGGCCAGGAAGCCCCAGAACTGGATGTTCGAGGGGAAGCCGGCCTGCTGCAGGATCAGGATGTCGAAGGTCATGACCCCCGACTGGTTGCTATACCACCAGACGATGCCCAGGATGGCGACCAGCATGATCACCGACCCGGCAAAAGTGTAGAGGAAGAACTTGATGGCGGCGTAGATGCGCCTTGCCCCGCCCCAGATCCCGATGATGAAGTACATGGGAATGAGCTGGATCTCCCAGAAGACGTAGAAGAGGAAAAGGTCCATCGCGGTGAACACGCCGATCATGCCCGTCTCCAGCACCAGGAGGCTGACGAAGAAGCCGAGCTCCCGGTCCTTGACGTAGTTCCAGGAGCCGATGATGGCGATGACCGAGAGGAAGGTGGTCAGGAGGATCAAGAGCAGGGAGATGCCGTCGACACCGACGTGGTAGTTGATGCCGAAGCTCTTGATCCAGACGAAGTTCTCCTGCAGCTGGTAGGCCGCCGTGTCGGTCCTGAAGACCGTCAGCGTGTAGAGGCTGAGAGCGAAGGTGGCCAAACTGGTGACCAGCGCCGTGGCCTTGTACGCGCTCGGGCGGCCCCGCATGAAGAGCAGCATGACCAGGCCCCCCAGAGCGGGCAGAAAGGTCAGCAGCGTGAGCGCCCGGAAGCCTATCTGTTCGGCAAAACCGAATTCCACTGTTTCATTCCTTCCTCATTCGGCGCCCGGCCCAGTTAGAAGACAATGACCGCGCTGACGATCACGAACAGCCCGACGAACATGATCACGGCGTAATTCTGTACCCGCCCGGTCTGCAGGGGCCGCACCACGCTCCCCCCAGATCCCACAACCGACCGATGCCGTTGACGGCGCCGTCGATGATACCCGCGTCGACCACCCGCCAAAGCCAGCGGGAGCCATCCACCGTCAGCCGGATGACCGTCGCGTCGTAGATCTCGTCGATGTACCACTTGTTGAAGATGGCCCGATAGAGGACCCGGGCGCGGGCGCCGGCCTTCTGCGGAAGGTCGTCAGGCCGGACCACGTAGAACCAGTAGGCCAGCACGATACCGGAGAGGGCCACGACCACCGAGACGACCATCAGCACCAGGTCGAGAGGGGCGAAGCCTTCGTGATGCACGCCCAGGATCGCGTTGGCGGGCTCGAAGACGGGCTCGAGGAACTTGTGGAACACGCCGTTCTCCGGCGGGAAACCCAGGAAGCCGCCCACTATCGACAAAGCACCCAGCACAACGAGGGGTCCGATCATCGACCAGGGACTCTCATGCACATGGTGCTCCACCTCGGGATCCATGCGCGACCGGCCCCAGAAGGTCATGAAGATGAGGCGGAAGGTGTAGAAAGCCGTGATGAAAGCGGCCACAAGGCCGACCAACCAGACGACGTAAGCGCCGTCCTTGAAGTTCATTCCCAGGATCTCGTCCTTCGACCAGAAGCCGGCGAAGGGGAAGACCCCGGCCAGGGCGAACGCGGCGGCCACCAAAGTCCAATAGGTGTAGGGAATGCGGCTGCGCAGGCCTCCCATCTTGCGCATGTCCTGCTCGCCGGAGAGAGCGTGGATCACCGAGCCGGAGCCGAGGAACAGCAGGGCCTTGAAGAAGGCGTGGGTCATCAGGTGGAAGATGGCCGCCGCCCAGGCGCCCACCCCCAAGGCCATAAACATGTACCCCAGCTGCGACACCGTGGAATAGGCCATCACCCGCTTGATGTCGTTCTGAGCGATGCCGATGGTGGCCGCGAAGATAGCCGTGAAGGCGCCGATGGCCCCCACCACCAGCATGGCGTCGGGCGCGCTGGCGAAGATGACCGCGCTGCGGGCCACCATGTAGACGCCGGCGGTGACCATGGTGGCCGCGTGGATGAGGGCGGAGACAGGTGTGGGGCCTTCCATGGCATCGGGCAGCCATACGTGCAGCGGGAACTGGGCCGACTTGCCCATGGCCCCCATGAAGAGGAGCAGCGCGATGGCCATCAGGGTGCCCTCACCGACGCCCCCAGCTTGCACCTTCTCGAAGACCTCGGTGTAGTTGAGGGTGCCCAGGGTCACGAAGATCAGCATCACCCCCAGACCAAAGCCGAAATCGCCCACCCGGTTGGTGATGAAGGCCTTCTTGCCCGCCGAGGCGGCGGAAGGCTTGTGGTAGTAGAAACCAATGAGGTAGTAGGAGCAGAGACCCACCGCCTCCCAGCCCAAGTAAAGCAAGAGGTAGTTGGCGCTCATGACCAGCATGAGCATGCTGAAGGCGAACAGACTCATGTACGCGTAGAAGCGGTAGTAGCCGGGGTCGTCGTGCATGTAGCCCTTGGAGTAGATGAAGATCAGCGTACCGACACCCGTGACCACCAGCAGCATGATGGAGGTGAGCTGGTCCACCATAAGAGCCAGCGGCACCTGAAAGTCCCCCACCGGCACCCAGCGCCAGAGCTCGATGACGAAGGGATGCTCCTCACCCCGGATGTTCCACCAGACGAAGACCGACAGCACCAGCGAGGCGGCCATGGCCAGAATCGGGATCCAGTGGGCCGCATCCTTGATGTACCAGCGGCCTACAAGCAACGTGACGATGAAGGCGGCCAGCGGCAGGGCCGGGATGAGCGGGACGATGACGTTCATGTCCTCCATACCCTGCACCTAGCCTTTCAAGGAGTCGAACAGGTCGACCATCAGAGTCTTCCGGTTGCGGTACAGGGCGGCCACGATGGCCAGACCCACGGCGGCCTCGGCGGCGGCCACCGTCATCGTGAAAAGCACGAAGGTCTGGCCAATGAGGTTCTCATGCAGCCGGCTGAGACCGACCAAGTTGATGTTCACGGCGTTCATCATGAGCTCGATGGAGAAGAGCACGATGAACAGATTTCTGCGCGTCAGCACCCCCGCGGCTCCGATGACGAAGAGGAAGGCGGAGAGGATGAGATACCACTCGACCGGGATGTTCACGGTTAGACCTCCTGCTCCACTACCGCTTGGGCCGCCTCTTCATCGCCGGTCCAGTCCCGCAAGGCCATGCTGGCGCCGTCTTCCTTCTTGGCGAGCACGATGGCGCCCACCATGCCCACCAAGAGGATGAGCGAGGCCATCTCGAAGGGCAGCAGCATCTCGTTGAACAGGGTGATGCCCAGCACGCGCACGTTCCCTCCCTGAGCGGCGATGGCGTCCGGGGTGATGCCGGCACCGACGGAGGTCCAGGTCGCCCCGGCCACCACCACCACGATCTCGGCCAGCAAGATGGGGGCCAGCACCAGCACGGCCCACTTCTGGGTGCCGTGCAGCTGCTCCAACTGGTGGAACTCTTTGAGGTTCAGGAACATGACCACGAAGGCGAAGAGCACCAGGATGGCCCCCGCATACACCAGCACCTGGATGACGGCCAGGAAGTACGCCTGGGTCAGCAGGAAGACGGCGGCCACGTTGACGAAGGTGAAGACCAGCAACAGCAGGCCGTGCACGATGTTCGTGCGCGTGATGACGCCCAGAGCGCCCAGCACGGCCAGGGAGGCGAAGATGATGAAGAGGATCTTCTCGGCCATGTCGCCTCCCTACCGCCGCACGGTCTCTTTATGGGCATTGACCTGATTGGCGACCAAAGTCTCCTTGGTGAGATAGAACTCGGACTTGTCGTACGTGGCCAGCTCGTAGACCTTGGTCATCACGATGGCCGCGCACGGACAGACCTCCTCACAGAAGCCGCAGAAGATGCAGCGGGAAAGGTCGATGTCGAAGCGGTCGATGCTCTTGTGGTTGTCGACCTCGGAGGTGTCGATGTAGATGCACTGGGAGGGGCAGATCGTCTCGCAGAGATGGCAGCCGCAGCAGTTCAGCACGCCCGTTGCCGGATCGGTGAGCAGGGCGTGCATGCCTCTAAACCGCGGATAAGGGACGATCTTCTCCTTGGGATACTCGACGGTGACCTTGTCCCCCACGAAGTACTTGCCGGTGACCGACATCCCTTGCAGGATCTCCACGAAGGCCGACTTCTTGATGATGTCTTTGAGACTCATCGCTGCACCACGCTCACGATCACGGCCGTCACGGCCAGGTTGGCAATGGCCAGGGGAAGGAAGATCTTCCAGCCGATGTCCATCAGCTGATTGTAGCGGTAGCGGGGGAGCGTCCAACGGATCCACATGTAGAGAAAGATGAAGAAGAGCACCTTACCGATGAGCCAGATGAAACCGGGGATGAAGTCGAGCGCCGTGAAGGGCGCCCGCCAGCCGCCGAAGAAGAGAGTAGCGATCACGGCCGACATCACCACCATGTTCACGTACTCACCGAACATGAAGAGACCCCAGCGCATGCCCGAGTACTCGGTCATGTGCCCGGCCACGAGCTCCTGCTCAGCTTCGGCCACGTTGAAGGGGTCACGATTGAGCTCGGCGATGCTGGAGATGAAGAAGATCACGAAGGCCACGATCTGGGGGATGAAGTACCAGTTCCAGAAGTTGCCCGCCTGACCGTCGACGATCTGGCTGAAGTTGACCGAGTCGGCCATGAGGAAGATACCGACCAACGCCAGGCCCATGGCGATCTCGTAGGAGACCATGTTGGCCCCGCAGCGCAGGCCCCCCAAGAGCGACCAGTGGTTGTTCGAGGCCCACCCAGCGAAGACAATGCCGTAGACCGCGATGGAACCCAGGGCCATGAACATGATAGCCCCGGCATCGAAGTTGGCGATCACCAGGTCGACCTTGTGGCCGAAGATGTCGACGTTCAGGGGGCCGAAGGGGATCAGGGCCATGACCAGGAAGCCCGGCACGAACAGGATGTAAGGAGCCAGCTTGAAGACCGCCTTGTCGGCCCGCTCGGGCACCACGTCTTCTTTGGACAGCAGCTTGGCCATGTCGCCAAAGGACTGCAGCGAGCCCCAGGGACCGGCGTACGTGGGGCCCACTCGGCTCTGAAAGAAGCCCGCCCATTTGCGCTCGAAGTAGATGAGGAAGGGCACCATCCCCACGCCCACGGCGACCCAGAGGACGCCCTTGATCAGGAGGAAGATGAAGTCGGTCATCGGTCGCTGTCCCCCAGTACGATGTCGGCGCTGCCGAAGATGCCCACGGAGTCCGCTAGCATCTCACCCTCGAACAAGGCGGGCACCGCCTGGCCGTGGAAGAAGCTGGGCGTGGCCAGATGCAGGCGCTGGGGCTTCGGCCCGCCGTCAGACGAGATGTAGACGCCGAACTCCCCCTTGGGGGCCTCGACAGCCCGGTAGACCTCGCCTTTGGGCACCTGCGGGCCGCGGAAGACGTGCACGAAGTCCTGCACCATGGCGGCGGCGTCCCGCATGACGTTCTTTTTCAGCGGCAGCACGTGCGCCGCGTCCTCGGCCAGGAACTCGCCGTCGGGTAGGTTATCCAGGCACTGGCGGATGATGTTGCAGCTCTCGTACATCTCCTTCATGCGCACCAGGAAGCGGTCGTACACGTCGGAGTTGTACTCCACGGCCACCTCGAACTCCACCTCGTCGTAGGCGGCGTAGGGCTCGTCCTTGCGCAGGTCGCGGGGCACACCGGCGGCCCGCAGGCACGGACCGGTAACCCGCCAGGTGTGCAGGTCCTCGACCGTGAAGATGCCGATGCCCACGGACCTCTTCAGGAAAATGCGGTTCTGAGTGATGAGACGCTGGTACTCGTCCAGGCGCTTGGGCAGGAAGTCGACCACTTCCCGGCACTTGTGCTCCCAGCCCTCGGGCAGGTCCTTGGCCACCCCGCCGATGCGGGCGTAGGAGTGGGTGAGACGAGCTCCGCAGAGCATCTCGAAGAGATCGAGGATGTACTCCCGGTCGCGGAAGCAGATCAGGAAGAAGGTCTGCGCCCCGAAGTCCATGATGTGGACACCCAGCCAGAGGATATGGTTGGAGAGGCGGCAGAGCTCGTGGGCGATGGTGCGGATGTAGCGGGCCCGCCGGGGGACGTGCACACCCATGAGCTTCTCCACGGCCTCGCAGTAGCCGTGGTTCATGGCGAAGCTGGAGATGTAGTCGAGCCGGTCGGTTACCGGGATGAACTGGTGGTAGGTGCGGTACTCGGCCAGCTTCTCGACGCCCCGGTGCAGGTTCCCGATGCGCGCGTCGGTGTTGACGATCACCTCGCCGTCCAGGTCGAGCACCGCCTGGAACACCCCGTGCATGGAGGGGTGCTGTGGGCCCATGCTGACCGTGATGGTCTCCACGCTACCCGAGACTCGCTGGCGGGTGGCCTCCTTGCGGGCACGGAGCTCCTCGGGTGTCGGTCGAGGCTTGGGTTTCCGCATGTGCACGTGGTCCTGCATGGGGTGAGCGGTATCGCGATCGGACGCGCTCATCAGATCTTTCCCTTCAGATCGGTCCGGATCCTACCGCCCACGGTGCCACGAAGCGGGAAGTCCTTGCGCAGAGGAAAGCCCTCGAAGTCCTCGGTCGTGAGGAGGCGGCGCAGGTCGGAGTGGCCCTCGAAAACGATGCCGTACATCTCCCAGGTCTCGCGCTCGTCCCAACCAGCAGAAGCCCAGACCCCGGTGAGGGTGGGCGCCTTCTCGCCTTCGGCCAGCTGCGTCTTCAGGCGCAGCCGGGCCGTGCGGCTGACCGACGTCAGGTGGGCGACCACCTCGAAGGGCCGGTCTTTCCGTGCCGGGTAGTGATTGCCCAGCAGGCTGTCCAGGCGTTCGAAAGCCAGGCTCGGCTCGTCCCGGCAGTAGGCGGCCACCTCGACCCAGTCCGCCGGGGCCACAGTGATGCTGAGCTCCCCCCGGAAGAAAGAGGTGCCCAGCAGCTTCTCGCCAAAGCGCTGCTCCACCTTGGCAAACACCGATTCCATCGCCTCGGGGATCTCAATAGTCGTCTGCGTGCTTGATTCCATCCTTCCCCTTCTCCGTGTCGCAGCGCCGGTGGGTCCGGCGTGCAGCCAGGCCGCTTATTCGCCTATGGCCACACGCGCGGGTATCTGCCGCAGCCCGTCGTAGGCGTGGCGGCTGACCCTCACGCGGTCGCGAAGCTTCTCGAGCCCGTCCCACAGCGCCTCGGGACGCGGCGGGCACCCGGGAACGTACACGTCCACCGGGATCAGGGAGTCGATGCCCTGCACGATGTGGTAGGTGTCCCAGATGTTCCCGGATATGGCGCACGAGCCCATGGCGAGCACCCACTTGGGATCCGGGATCTGCTCATACAGGCGGATGACGCGGGGGGCCATCTTGATGGAGCACCAGCCGGCGACGATCATGCCGTCGGCCTGCCTGGGAGACGCGCGCATGGCCTCCATCCCAAAGCGCGAAAGATCGTAGCGGGGACCGGCGGTGGCCATCATCTCGATGGCGCAGCAGGCCAGCCCGAAGAGGAGGGGCCACCAAGAGAAGGTGCGGCCGAAGCCCAGCAGCTTCTCCAGATTGGCGGGGAGAGCTACACCCGGGATGTGATCCTCGGGGATGTCGCCCGCGGACGGGAGTGATCCGGCCGTGCCCGGCGTGCCGGCGATGTGGGCCCAGCCGGTGGCCGCCGCGTAGAGACTGCCATGCGGGATCGTGGTCCCGCCGGCCTTGGCCGAATGGGCGGCAAGGAACGGGGGAACCTCACAGAGACCCGCCCCCGGAGTGGCCACTGCCGGCTGGATGCCGTTGGGTCCCATCATTCCCACTCCAGCACTCCCTTCTTCCACGCGTAGAAGTAACCCACCAGGAGGATGAATATGAAGATCAACATCTCGACAAGACCCAGGAGGCCGATCGAGCGCAACGCGAGGGCCCAGGGGTACATGAAGACGGCCTCGAGATCGAAGAGGACGAAGAGGACGGCCACCAGATAGAAGTGCACGTTGAAGGGGAGCCGGGAGTCTTCCTGAGGCAGCACGCCGCACTCGTAGGGCTGGCCCTTGTTCGGGTTCCGGCTGGTGGGAGCCAGACGATGGGAAACGGCCATCAAGGCGAGGGCCAGTACCGCGCCAATGGCGAACATGAGGCCGAACTGGATCACCAGGTCCACGGTTGGGTTGATCACGGGCGCACCTCTACGCTCGGTTGGTCGAACTGTGTGATGACTCTCACAACGTGCCTCACAATACCAAAACCATCTAAGGGTTGCAACGGAATTCACAGCAACGGCGGTCCTTCTCGCGACCGCTCAACCCTCCATTCGGCCCTCTTGTCCAGCGTGCGGCCCGTTCATCATGAGAGGATCGTCACGAGCCGTGCGGAGGTCCTCTGCACCCCGGTCCAAGGTGGTTGGTCCCCTGGTGTTTGACCTATACTATGCGAGCATCAGTGCCAGGGCTCGGCTGGGCCGTCCGCCTCCGACCGCCGCGCCCAATGTCCGAAGGGAACCATGCAGCGAATCGGCAATCAGCAGGGCATGACAGTCATCGAGCACCTGAGCGAGCTTCGCAAACGGGTGGTGATCTCGGTGCTCGCGGTCATTATCGGGGTGGTCGCCGCCTTCATCGCGAAGGACTGGGTTTTCGCGGTCATCAAGCGCCCGCTGAATCGGATGGAGGGCATCAACGCCGATCTGGTCACCTTCAGCCCCACCGAGCCTTTCATGACCGTCCTCAAGGTCTCGATCTACGCCGGTCTGCTGGTTGCGCTGCCAATCGTGCTCTGGCAGGCCTGGGCGTTCATCATGCCCGCGCTCTACGAGGGCGAGAAGAAGGCGATACTCCCGTACGTGGCTTTCACTACCTTCCTCTTCTTGGCCGGGGTCGTCTTCGGCTACTTCGTGGTGCTGCCCGTGGGGCTCGGGTTCCTGGTGGGGTACGGCGGCGAGATCTTTGTCCAGCAGCTTCGCGCCGCCGAGTACATCAGCTTCGTGTCCCTCTTCCTGCTTGGTTTCGGGGTGGTGTTCGAGATACCCGCGGTCATGCTCATGGTGGGGTCGGCGGGTCTGGTCGACGCGGCCACCATGAAGCGCGTGCGCAAGTACGCCTTCATCGTCATCGCTGTTCTGGCCATGGTGATCACCCCCAGCCAGGATCCGGTCAGCATGCTCCTTATGATGGCCCCTCTGGCATTCCTTTACGAGCTCGGCATCGTCCTGACCCGTATCTCGGACCGCCGGCGCCGTCGCCGCCTGGCTCGGGCCGATAAACACTGATCAGGCCGCCCTCACTCCCCAGGAGCCCACGCCGGTGACGCTGAGCACGCCCGCGCACGAGGGAGCCCCCGCTGGAGGATCCGGTCCGCCGGGCGACGTGGTGGTTCTGGGGGTGGGCAACCTGCTGCTCACCGACGAGGGCGTGGGCCCTGCCCTGATTGCCCGCCTGGGACAACGCTGGGCCTTCCCCCCATGTAGAGCTGGTCGACGGGGCCACCGCCGGGCTGGAGCTCATCAACGTGTTCGGCCGAGCGGCGCACATCCTGGTCGTCGACACCGTGCTGGGTGGGGCCGAACCGGGAGCCGTCTTTCTTTTCCATCCGGACGATGTACCCCGCGAGGTGCGCTACCGCACCTCGATCCACCAGATATCGTTCATGGACGCCTGGAACCTGGCCCGCCTGCTGGGCCCCGTGCCGGAGATCACCATCGTGGGGGTGCAGCCAGAAGACATGACCACGCCCCATGTGGGCCTCTCGGACACCCTCCAGCAGCGCCTGCCCCAGGTGGAGCAGGTCGTGCTGGAGGAGTTGGCCCGCCTGGGGGTGACGCCGAAGCCTCGGGCTACAAGCGGGGAGGCGGGCGGGGTCTGAGGTGGGGCCCCGGGCCGACGGCCCGGGGCCACCGAAGGGAGGGCCGGGGTCGCGTCCGCGACCCCGGCCCCGGTACCTCCGGTGGTGCCGTCTCTCACCGCCGGAGGGGCTTCAGGCGGCCGGGCCTGAGGCCCGGCCGCGACGTCCCAGTCTGGAGCGCCTATCTCAAGCGCCCCACACTACCATTACAGGCCCTTGAGCTTCTCCACCAGCGCCGGCACCACCTGGTAGAGGTCGCCCACGATGCCGTAGTCGGCCAACTGGAAGATGGGCGCATCCTTGTCGGTATTGATGGCCGCGATCAGCTTCGACGAGCTGACCCCCACGGTGTGCTGTATCTGCCCGGAGATCCCCACGGCCACATAGAGATCGGGCTTGGTCTTGGCCCCCGACAGGCCGATGATGCGCTCCTCGGGCAGCCACTGGAAGTCGGCCAGACCTTTGGTGCAGGCCAGCTCGGCCTCCAGGGCGGCGGCCAGCTGCTCGCCCAAAGCCACGTCCTCGCGCTTGCCGAACCCCCGGCCCACACCCACGATGCGCTCGGCGGCGTCGAGGTTGACCGACTCGCCCTCCTTGGGGCGCCGGTCGACCAGCTTCACGGCCGACGGCTGCAAGGATAGAGCGGGAGCGAATACCTCACCCGCGCCGGCCGTAGGAGCACCGATCTCGAAGGTCTTCGGCATGATGGCGAAAACCTTGGTCTGAGTGTCGAGCTTCTCGAGGGCGACGGTGGCCCCTCCCAGAGCATACCGGCCCGCGACCAGCACCCCGTCTTCCAGGGTGAGGCTGTTCACGTCGGTGACGCAGGCCGCTCCCAGCTTCTGGGCCACCCGGGGCGCGAGCTCCTTGCCCCGCCGGGTGGAGGAGACGAGCAGGTACTCCGCTCCGGCCGCCCGCGCGACTTGGGCCAGCGCCTCGGCCACCACGTCCACCGGCAGCCCGGCGAAGGCGGAATCCTCGCTCACGTACACCCGGTCGGCGCCGTACTCACCCAGGCCGGCGGCCGTACCGGCCGCGCCCTCGCCCAGAGCCGCCGCCACGACGCCCAGTCCCAGCGCCGCGCCGAGCTCCTTGGCCTTGAACACCAGCTCGCGAGCGGCGGCCGGCTTCTCCGAGTAAACTAGTATCTGTGCCATCGTCATCTCCCCAGGACGCCTTCTTTGAGCAGGGCGTTGACGAAGGCCTCGGCCTGAGCGGCCGGGTCTCCGTCGAACATGATGTGCTTGCGGTCCTGCTCTTCCGCCAGATTGGAAAGGATCGCCTTCTGCGCAACGACAGAAGTGGCATCCAGGCCTAGGTCGGCCAGGGAGTACTCGGCGAGCGGCTTCTTACCGGCCTTCATGATGTTCATGAGGGAGGGGATACGCGGCTCATTGATCTCGCTGACCACGGTCACAGCCACCGGAAAGGGCGCCTCGAGGACCTCGATGTGCTCATCCATGCTGCGCTCCACTTGCACGCCGCCTTCCGTCCCCGTGATCTTGCGGGCGTACCCGATCTGGGGCACGCCCAGGATCTCGGCCACCCGGGGACCCACTTGACCCGTGTAGTTGTCCGTGGAACCCTCGCCGAAGAGCAGCAGGTCGTAACCCGTCTTCTCGGCGGCCTTGGCCAGGACCAGAGCGACGGCCGCCTGGTCGGCGACTTCCAAAGCCGGCTCGGTCACCAGCACGGCTTCGTCGGCACCCATAGCCAGGACCTCTTTCAGGGTCTCCTTGGCCCTGCGGTTGGCCTCGGCCAGGCACACGGCGGTGATCGTACCCCCGCCGGCGGCATCCCGTAGCTGGATGGCTGCCTCCACGGCGTTCTTCTCGAGGTCGCCCACCTTGTAGGGGATGGCCTCCATGACCGGCTGCCGGTCTTTGATCCGGATCATCTGCAGGTCTGGATTGGTCTTCACGAACACCAGTATGTTCACACTCGTCACCCTTCTCTTTGAGAACTCGTTTCAAAACGAAGCCTTGGCGGCCGCGGCCACACCGGCCGGCGAAGCGTCATCATGAAACGAGCTCGAAGTCGGCCCGCCGCCTCGATCGCCCGGAGATCAAGATGGACGGAGGCGCCGTCCTCCCTCTGCCACTGACTCCTAGCCCATCCGGTACTGGACCCCGTACTCGCCCCGCGGGTAGTGCCACTCCAGGGCCCGGTGGTCACAGCTGATCAGGCAGGTGCCGCACTCCAGACAGCCCTCGTAGTTCACCGTGTTGTTGCCCTGATCGTCGATTTCGTACAGGTTGGCGGGGCACACGTAGAGGCAAGCCTTGTTCACGCACACCCTGTTGCAGGTCTCGACGTCGATGGTGATATGGCGCTCCTTGTCGATCTTGAAGACATCCAGCCCCAGCTTTGCTTCGATATTCATGCGTCGTCCTTCTCCTCAGATCTTGCGCATCGCGTAAAGCTCCTTGAGCGTCTGCAGATTGAGGAAGTCCTTGCGGACGCCGCCCATGACCGTCGATGAGAGCTTCTTCGAGGGGCCGGGGCCGATGGTGAACACCTGCTCCATGAGGTTCGAAACCGCCTGGGGATAGTGCGTAAAGAGGCGCGGGTTCTCGATGGTGTGGGGGATATATCGCGCCGTCTCCAGGTCCTTGAGCACGAAGCTACTGCGCAGCGACTGCTCGTACTGGGCCAGGCTGGCGGCCGTGAAGTCATCCCGCTCTTTGGCGTCGATAACCGCCCGGGCCGCATAGTAGCCCGAAGCAATGGCGAAATCCATGCCCCGCACCGTAACCAGGGCATTCAGCGAGAGCCCGGCCGTGTCGCCGGCCAGCAGGTAGCCGTCGCCGTACAGCTTGGGCACCTTGGCGATACCTCCTTCGGCGATGGCGTGGGCGGAGTACTCCACGATGGTCCCGCCCTCCACCAGGGGCTTGATCTGCGGGAGCTCCTTGAACTCGTCGAGCAGCGTGTACGAGTCGACCTTGTCGGGAGCTTGGCGCATGGCCTCCATGCCCACCACGATCCCCAGGGAGATGGAATCCTTGTTCGTGTAGAGGAAGCCGCCCCCCATCAGGCCGCGGGTGACGCCGCCCATGAAGAGATGGGCCGCCCCTTCCCCCTCATTGAGATGCCAGCGGTCCTGGATGACCCCGGGCGGCAGCTCGATGATCTCTTTGTAGCCCAGGGCATGGTCCTGCGGCCGGGGCTCCTCGCGCAGGCCGGCCTTGCTGGAGAGCAAACCCAGGACGCCCTCGGCGATGATGGTGACATCGGCGCCGATGTCATCCCCACCGGCTCGGATGCCGATGACCTTGCCCCCCTCCAGCAGCAGATCATCGACCCGGTTCTTGGTGATGACCATGCCACCCTTCTCCATCACCTGGTCGGCAAACCACTGATCGAAGCGGGCGCGCAAGACAGTATACGATTGGTAGGCTGGGGTGGCGAAGCGTTCCGACGCCAGCTCGATGGTGGTGTGTGCTCCGTCGCCCATGAGGGTCACGAACTCGCGGGTGACCGGTCGCTCGAACGGAGCCGCCTTCCAGAGCTCCGGGTAGAGGTCGCGGATCGGGCTGACGTAGAGACGGCCGCCGGTGACGTTCTTGGCCCCGGAGTAGTCGCCCCGCTCGATGACGATCACTTCCAGGCCTTCGGAGGCGAGCCCGTAGGCGGCCGATAGGCCCGCCAGGCCTCCACCGACGATGATGCAGTCGACCTTTTCCATACTTCCTTCCTACATCCGGCTGAGAGGTGAGATCAGGGGCTGCTTGGGGTGAGGCTGTGGGGGTGCCGCCGGCGGCACCCCCACGTTATCACCTGCAGTGACCATCGGCTCTCGAGCTCGTCTCAAGACAAAGCCCCAGCCGCCGCGGCGGCACTGGGCAGCCTACTCGTCGGCCTTGAACGGGTTGGCGGCTTCGCCCCACAGATCGCGGGCGATGATACCGCGCATGATGTTGAGACCACCTTCGGCGCCCACCTCGTAGGACATGATGCCGCGCAGCATCATCTCCAGCGGGGTCTCCTTCGTGTAGCCGAAGGCGCCATGGTACATCATGCCGTGCCGGGCCACGTCATGGCCGAGGGTCGGGGAGAGACACTTGACGGTGGCGATGACCTTGTTGATGTCCTTGCGGCTGAACGTGCCTTGGTTCTGGCTCTCGTAGCCGATCATCCACGCGCCGCGCAGCAGATTCAGCTTGAGCATGTCGAGCTGCATCCAGTCGTTGACCATCTCGAAGGAGATTCCCTCGTACTTGATGAGAGGGCGGCCGAAGGTAGTGCGCTGCGTGTTGTACTCGGCACTGATCTCCAAGGCCTTTTCAGCGCCGCCCAGACAGGCAGCCGCAACGAGCACCCGGGCGGCGTTGAAGCCCTCCATCACGTGGTAGAAGCCCTTGCCCTCTTGACCTAGCAGGCAGTACTCGGGGATCTTGGCGTCCTTGTACACCCAGCCGCCGGTGGAGAGGCCCATGCGGCCCATGTCCTCGTAGACGGTCCAGCTGATGCCGTCCAGATGGGCGGGGATATAGATGAAGGTCAGGCCCTTGTGGCCGGTGGCGGGGTCGGTGACCACCAGGGAACAGTGCCCGCTGGGGGCTCCCAGCTTCATGCACTCCTTGGGACCGGAGACGTAGGCCTTCTCGCCGTTCAGAACGTAGTGGCCGTTCTTCTTCTCGGCGCGGGTCTTGATGCGGGCCAGGTCGGAGCCGCCGCCGGGCTCAGTGGTGTTGATGCCCACAAAAGCCTTGCCGGCCGCGGCTGCGGGCAGCACTTCCTCGCGCAGCTGCTGGGTGCCGAACTTGTTCACGATGTACGACCAGCCGATGGTCAGGAGCGTGTACACCGGCGTCGACATGGAGAGATCGGCGCGGGCGATCTCCTGAATGGCGATCATGGCGTAGATGAGCTCTTCGCCGGGAACGGCGCAGCCGCCCAGCTCCTCGGGGACGGTGACCCCGAACACGCCCAGGTCGACCAGACCCTGCACGATGTCATCTGGGATGCCGTTCTCATCCACATCGATCTGCCGCGCGCGCGGCTCCAGGTTCTTGACCGCCCACTCGCGGACGGCCTGCCTGAACAGATCCTGCTCGGTGCTGTACCGGAAATCCATGCGTTTCCTCCTTGACGTCGTATCACTCCCAAGCCCGTCCGGGTCGCAGGCGCCGGCTGGGCGGTCTTGGCATCGCTGGGGGGCACCCTTCGACCCCGGTCCAAATCTCTTCTCTTACTCCGAAAACCCTCCTTGCTCAGCGGTGTCAGTTGACCATGTCCACCACCATCTCGCGAGCCAGCACCTGCGGGTCTTCGAAGACTTCCGGGATGGAGTGCGCGTCTGGTACCCCAGACCCACGGCTTCCAGGGTGCCGGTCTTGGGCTTCTCGACGATGACATCGGCCTGCTCGGCCGCACGGCGGGCGACGGCCTGGCCGGACTCGGCTTTGGTGCACAGGGGCCCGGCCAAGACCCGCGAAAGGTCCAGGACCCTGATGCCCACGAGTGCGCCAGCCATCCCGCCCTCCAGATCGTGGAAAGACCCGCGCCGCCGCCATGCCATCCTTCCGGATGGGCGAGGACTACCCTCGCGATTGGGCACTTTCTGACTGGAAAGCAAGAAGCCCCCAGCACGACACGCCGACGCCAGCGCTGGGAGCTCATAGCCGAGAATGGGGCCGGCAGAGACGGTGCCGTCCGCAAGCTATGTGTGCAGCTTATTTACTATGACACTTCGTGCGGGTTAGCGCAAGTGGAGGTCCCCACATGGGGGCCCACATCCGTTGTAGGGACGCACACCAAATGGAATGATCGGCTCCCGCCCGGCGGCCCCTGGCTAGTAGTCGTCGGCCAACCCGATCTGGCTGGCGTCGCCCGCGGGGGCGACGGCCGAATCTCCCAGCACGAGCGGCGATTGGTCCACCGCTTCGAACACCTTGCGCAGGGCGAAGATGAGCGCACCCTGGGAGTGACCGCGATAGTGGCGGCGGATGCGCTCCTCCATGAGATCGCGATCGGAGAAGACCGAGAAACCACGCAGCAGGCGGGCCAGGAAGTCCCGGGCCAGCTCGGTGACCAGAGTCGATGAGCAGTCGACCAGGTGGCCGCCCTCGTCGACCTCCACCACCATGCCCACCCGTTTGTAAACGGCTTGGTGGCTAACGTTCTGCGGAAGCCGGGCGTACCCCGAAAAGAGGTATGTGACGTGCTCGCTCACGACCGCACCAGTTTACCACCGGCCGGAATCGCGCCGTGTGCCCTGTCCGCGTGAGAGAAACCACGGCCGCTCAGGTCCGCAGATCCAGCCCGAAGATGTCCCGATAGGCGGCGACCAGGATACAGTAGCCCAAGGGGATGGTCACCAGGTAGCCCACGAACACTATGCCTCCCGCCGCGTTGATGACGCCCACCAGCAAGACCAAGAGCAACGTCTCCCAGAAGTTCTTGTTAACCACCTTCATGCTGGCCGACATTGCCTCCCAGAACCCCATCCGCCGATCGACGATCAAGGGGATCGCCCAGGTCCAGGCGATCGACAGGTAGATGCCGGGGAGGATCAGGAGGATGGTGCCGAGCAGGATCAGCAGACCCATCACCACGCCCAGAGCCACTAGCGAACCCAGTTGCCGGAAACCGCCGAAGAAGTCGCCGAACACCGGGGTCCGGCCTTTGAGCATCAGTAGAGGCACGACATAGAACCCCGCGAGCAACGGCACGAGAAAGAGCATGCCCACGATGGTGATGCCGAGCAGGAAGCCGAGCAGCCCGCCCAACAGGGCAAAACCGAGGAATCCGCCCACGTTCGATGTGAAGAGGCGCCAGCCGTCGCTGAGGATCGCTCCGATGTCCAGCTTGTAGCCCGAAGCCACGATGCTCTCGATCGGCCGCGGGCCTCCGGTCGCGGGCCCGTAAGCGACGGGAGAGGGCGTCCAGGTCGCCTGCTGCGGCCCCGTCGCCACGGGCGCTCCGCACCTGGGGCAGAAGCCCGGCCCGGCGGCGACTTCCCCTCCGCAATAGAAACAGTGGTCGGCCATGGGAGCCTCCCCGATTCTCGGCCCTCCCTCGCGGAGGGCACAGTACCCCAAGCTATCGTCAGCCGCAGGGAGATTCTTGAGGAAGGCAGGGACACCGGCGGCATGACCGCGAGCCCTCGTCTACAGTAGATCGCGCAGCGCCTGGAGCTTCGCGGTCAGACGTGCCTCGTCCTTTTCGAACTCGTCCCGCAGCCGCTGAGCCTCCACCGCGCCGATGTGGACCCCAGTGCCGCCCAGCGTCATGGACCGTTCGTAGCCCAGGTCCTCCATCTCCTCATGGACGGCAGCGATGCGCGCTTCGATCTCCTCGCGCGACAGCTTGGTCAGGTCTTCAGCAGGAGCCGTCACGTCTTCGTCCCTCCCGATGCTCGGTGGTGCCGCAAACGACCTTATCGTATACCCCTATGGGTATCAGCGCAACACCGCCGTGTAGGCCGCGAGCCAGGGGCTGACCACCTCGGTAGCTGTAAGCCAGAACAGGGGGAGCCAGGACGGCCTCCACCTCCCCCGAAGCCAGACGGAACTTCAAGCTCGGCCCGCGGTCGGCGGCCTCTTCCGTCCTGCGCCAGTCGACGATCACGAACCGACCCTGGGGGCGCAATACCCGGGCCAGGCGCTCGAGACCCGAGCGCCCGTGCGTCTCGTGGAACGTGTTGATGCTCAGGGCTCGGTCGAGCGAAGCCGGCGGGAGAGGCAGGTCTTCGATGTCGCTCAGCACCAGGCGCACATTGGCCGGAATGGCCTTCGCCTGGTGGAGTCGCTGCATCTCGGGCTGAAGCTCCACGCCGTAGACCGTGCCGGTAGTCCAGGCGGCCACCCGGTTGGTGTAGAAGCCCGTGCCGCTGCCCAGGTCGGCGATGTCCTCCGTGCCGGTGAGGTCTAGCAGGCGGCGCAGGGTGTGCTCGCTCAGCATGGCGAGCCTGGCCTCGTCCTCCAGCACGCCGGCCTTGTGGGGGGAGAAAAGCTTGCCGTGTTCCACAGATGGTCCTCTCGTTCTGCACGATATATACCCTGGGGAGTATGCCACAGAAGAAATCCGGCAACGGAGTGAACGCGCAGGTCGTAGGTCGCATCCGAGGACGCCGGTGGGCGCGCGCGTAACCGGGGGGTGGAGTTGGAGTTGGCTCGCTCTACCCCTTCCCCAAAGCCCGCCCCGCCGTCTGATGGTCCAACTTGCAGAACCCCATGCTACCAATCGAAAGACAGATCAGGTGCCTGGTAGAGCCGCGTCTGCGCACCGACCACATAGTCGCCCACGCCTTTGAACACGGTCTCCCCGTTGGAGCGAATCACTATCGTGAGAACATCGAGGTTGCCGGCGTCGTGTTGGACCGAACCTCCCATCATGAGGCGCTCAGCCGCCGCGGGCGCGGCTTCAGGAGATCCGTCTACAACCAGGTCCAACCGGTAGTCTCTGTAAGTGGCGTTAGCCTTGACACCCGTCTTCTGCTCCACGTCTGCGACCCATGCGGCGATCTCTTGGCTCGCGATCGCCGGATCGGCATGGGGGACATCATCCAGACGTAGGCTGTACCCCTCGCGTCCTTCCGAACCATTAGTGTGGAGCTCCAGCCACGTGAAGCCCTCCTCAGCTGCGGCACGGTACACCCTCCACTTGGCGACCTCGTCCTCAATCCCGTACTCACCACTCACGGTCATATCAACCTGGACCCTCTCCCCATCCACCTTGATGCTCGATACGCTGACGCCCAAGCCATCCAGCTTTGTCTGGAGCCGTTGCATCTGCGCGTCGTTGGTGGCATTTGCGCCCCCGTTGGTCGACAGAAACACGACAAGAGCGGCGAGAGCGGCGAACAAGAGAAACGCCACAGTGAGAAAAACCGGCCTCTTCATCTCAAACCCCACTTGATCGCTGATTGTTGTCGGCCTTATCCGTCAGCCTGCTTGCCGGATCAAGGCCACAATAGTGATGTCACCGAAAAGCGGTAGTAGTTGGCGTAAAAGGATATGGCTGCGAATGCGTCTATTGCCCGGCGCTGATAGTTCACCGAGTTATTCGCGTATGTTCCCGGGAACCCAGTATTGTGTATGTGCAGGCTGAAGTTATATGTAGATCCGAACGTGGCCATAAACCTATCGTCGCGTCGAGACCTTAGCGCTCCGGCGTACCATCTTTGGTCTTGCCAATCGCGAAGTTGTAGTCGGCTGCCGTGCGCTGACATCCCATTGCAGCGCCCACTCCAGCCGTTTATTTCGCGTCCTACAGGTCGACCCCAGACGAGTCCGTGCTCGACATGTGTGTGCAGCGGATGTCTCAGATTAGTTCAACACCCCGTCGGGCGGGCATAGCGAACAGATGAAATGAGCTGTTTCCCATCAAGGGTAGCCACATCCCCTTATGGTCGCGTCGCCCCCTTTTCCGTGCGCCACATCGGCACATTCGTCGCAGTTGGGGAAACGTGTCGGTCTCGTTCAATCCTCCCTTCCGTCGATCTTGCATGGGGTTGCGGCTTGACCAGGGCGGAGGCTGCGCCCGCCCTCCACCCTGCTAGTGTCCGGATGCCCCCGTTCGTTACAGGTTGGAAGTCAGGGCGCTACAGGGACATAGCGAATGCGGAAGCTGGCGGGTTGCCTGTGAAAGGGGACCTACGGAGGTGCGCAGGCCGTGCGCACCTTCTTTGAGACCGCCGCACCGGTTCGGCCACCGGCACGGTGTGGAGCTTCCACGAGCAGGCTCTGCTCTTTCCTCGTCGGTTGAGCAGCGGACCGCACGAGGGTGGGTACGCGTAGGGCCTAGTCGAAATGCTTCTCCGTCACCCGAGGCGCGTTCGGGGCCGAAGCGCCCGCGCAAGAACCGTGGTCGCGGTGACACACACAGTGGTCCAGAACGCGCCTACGGCGTACCCGGCCAGGACGTCGCTCAGGTAGTGGACTCCCAGATACAGGCGGCTGAAGCCCACCAGCACCATCGCGGCGCCCGAGGCCAGCAGGACGTACACGCGGCTCTCCCAGCGACGCACCCAGGCGGCGGCAAGCAGGCCCAGCGGTAGGTAGAGGGCCACGGCGGCAGTCGCGTGCCCGCTGGGAAAGGAGTAGCCCGACGCCTGGATGAGCGGCTCGAGGAATCCGGGGCGCGGCCGCTCGATGAGACCTTTGAGGGCGGCGGTCAACACCGCCGAACCACCGGAGGCCGTCATCAACATCAAGCCC
Organism: Thermoleophilia bacterium; assembly: GCA_027493445.1. Classification (GTDB taxonomy): domain Bacteria; phylum Actinomycetota; class Thermoleophilia; order RBG-16-64-13; family RBG-16-64-13; genus JAMDDA01. The sequence goes on from JAOSKU010000001.1 coordinate 2,212,225, forward strand.
TCGGACCAGCGGCGGCGCCACACCAGCACGCCGGCGACAGCTACCGCCAGGCCCACCGTCCACCAAGCGCCGCCGAAAAAGGTCACGACCCGCATGACAGTGGTAAGCCAGGGCAAAGCATGGTCCTGCAGGAGCAGGGCCACCGACCGGTCGAGGGCGGTGATGGGCTCCTGGGCGCGCACCGCCATCAGCAGGACCGCGAACGCCCAGGCGAAGAGCACAGCGAAACCCAGCCCCAGCGTCAGACCAAGGCCGTACGCGCTCCTCAGGGAAAAGCGGCGCATGACCCAGTCGATCTGAGAACCGAAGCGCTGGACCAGATAGCGGGCGGGACCCCAGCGCAGCACGACGTCAGTGAGGCCCCCTACCAGCCCACCAAGGGCGGCCCGGCGCCCCCAGAGCCAGCGGCCCAGCAGCCAGAAGAGGACACCGGCCACCACGAGGAGCAGCAGGAAAAGGCTGACCCGGCCCAGCCAGCGCTCGACCAGATGGTAGCTCTTGCCGAAAACGAATCCCAGCAGGGTGACGGTGGAGGCCCAGCTGATGACCCCGACCAGGTCGAAGATGAGGAAGCGGCCATAGGGCATGCGGGCCGAACCGGCCATGAACGGGGCCAGGGAGCGCAGAAACCCCACCCATCGGCCGAACAAGATGGTGGTACCCCCGTGCCCCTGGAAGTAGCGGTCCACCCTGGCCAGATGCTCCGGCTTGATGCGGAACAGACGCCGGTGACGCAGCACGAACTCCCGCCCGAGCTTCCTGCCCAGCAGGTAGCCGGTGCTGTCTCCCAGCAGCGCTGCCAGGGCTACCACCAGCAGCAGGTCGCCGAGGTCCAGCACCCCCCGAGAGGCGAGAGCGCCCGCCAGGAGTACGACTGTCTCGCCGGGAACGAGCAGGCCAACCATGGCCGAGGTCTCCAGGAAGGCGATGGCAAAGACGATCCAGAGACCCCACTCGCCCGCCACGCGGGTAAAGAAATCGAGGGCCGACTGCAGCATGGATCTCCGACCGCAGGCTCAGCTGCCCCGGAAGGCGGCGAAGACGGCGGCGAAGACGGCGGCAGCAACCGCGGTCGTCCACCGCCCCTCGGGATCGCCGGCAGCGGCGGCCGTCATGTTCACGGTCTGGTAGCGCTGCCCTTCGATCTCCAGCTGGCGGCGCCGCTCGTCCCAGCCGGCTTCTTCGAACTCCAGGCCTAGAGTACTGGCCAGCATGCCGGCGGCCAGATCCTCAGCTAGGGCCCCGGCCTCCTCCGCGGTCTGGCCGAAGGCCTCGTGCTCGCTGAGATAGCCGTACCGCGACCCGTCGTTAGGGCGGGCCAGACCGATGGAGGAGGCGATGAGACGGCCGGGCTCATCGGTGGCGATCTCGGCCACTACGCAGAACGTGATGGCCCCCGAATGGATGAGACTCACCCCTTCCTCCCGCTCGATGAGCTCGCAGTATGGCGGGAAGATGCTCGAGACCCGTACCAGGTTGCACCGCTCGATGCCGGCCTCACGCAGGGCAAACTCGAAGGAGGTGAGCTTGCGCCGGGCGACGCCCACGCCCTTGGTCAGAAACACCTTGCCGGGGATCATGAGCCCGTAGTCGCCGGCGTCCATGCCGCCCTCCTTGTCGTGGCGCCGCCCAGACAGATCTCGCAGAGGATAGCAGAGCGGCCGGCCGGAGCCGGCTTCATGTGACGCCGGCCACGGTGACGGCGACGAAGACCACGTAGAAGGCGCCGCCCACCAGCAGATTGGGAAGTCGTACACTCCCTTGGATCCGCACCGCCGTCCACAATAGGGCTCCCGACGCCAGAGCTATCCCGGCGGCGAAGAGCCCGTGGCCGTCGAGCCGCCATGGAGTGAAGGCCACACCCGCAGCCACCGGGATGGCGCTCTGAAAGACCATGGCTCCTGTGATGTTGCCCAGGGCCAGGGTGTCCTTGCGATCGCGCATCCAGAAGACGCTGTTGAACTTCTCGGGGAGCTCGGTGGCGACGGGAGTAAGGAGCAAGGAGATGATCAGGGGGATGCCCCCAGGGCTTCGGCGAGATGAGTGAGCTCCTGAACGAAGAGGTCGGCGCCGAATACGATAGCCGCCAGAGCAACGAAGATCTGCAGAAGGATACGCCGCAGCTGCGGGGAACCGGCGGCGTAGTGAAAGTACAGGGAGCGGACGTCGCCCTCGAGATCGCCCTCGGACTTCATCGTTCGGTACACGTACAGGGCATACGCCGCAAGCAGCCCCACAACCACCAGCGGCCGCAACGATCCGGCGCCCACCAGGCCCACCGTTACGGCCACCGCGTAGATGACCAGGAAGTACCCGAGGTCGCGCTGCAGCACCTTCCGGTTGATGCGGATGGCCCGCGGTCGCCGCCCGCTGGCGCTGAAAGCCAGCACCGCAGCCCCACACACGAAGAGCGCCAGCGTGGAAAGCATGAAGGGGGCTCCCAGGATGGCGCCCGTGCCCACCTGCTCGCCGGCCTCGCCACCGTGGATGAGGATGGCGATGAGGGGGATGACCGTCTCGGGGAGGGCGGTACCCACGGCGGCCAGCACGCTGCCTACGGCCCCCTCCCCCAGGTCCAGCCGCCGTCCGAACCACTCGATGCCATTGACGAACAGCTCGCAGCCCGCGAGGATCACAACGAAGCTGAGCAGCAGCAGAACGACGGTCATGGCGCGCGATTCTATCCCACGACGCGAACGGTCGTCGCGCGGGCGAGGACCGGCGCGCGGCCCAGGCGCCACCGGACATCCCTGGCGGCTACACCACTCCCCCAGCTCCACGCCCGCGACCAGCCCGGCGGAGTTGGTCTCGGCCACCTTGGCCTTCTGCAGGCGGCGGGCGGCGGCCAGGAAAGCCTCGGGGGATAGAGACCCTCCCGCGCGAGGATGGCCCCCAGCCCCACCGCCCCCACGGCCAGGCGGTGGACCTCCTTGGCCTTGGCGAGGAGGGGCAGACGAATCATCTGGGCTCTGGTGTCAAGCTCGCCCAAGCCCTCCTCGGCGTAGATGCGGGTGGCCGGCGGGTACTCGGGCAGCTTCTTCTTCACGTGAGCCAGACCGTCTTCAGACAGGATGAGGACGATGTCAGGGGTGCCCACCCCAGTGTAGGTGATGGGCTCGGGCGAGAGGATGATCTCGGCCGCCGAATGCCCGGTGCGCACGGTGATGGGGTAGTCGTCCTTCTGGGTGGCGAGAAGGCCGCTCATGATGGCCCCGGCCCCGAGCAGGGTGGCCACACTCCTGATCTTCTGGCCGGCCGAGCCCGCGATCAAGATGCTCGTGCGTCCGGTCAGCTGACTCTGCGCCACCGGCTCGAGTCCCTTGTCCGGGGGCAGCAGGCACATGCCCTCCTCGTCGGCCACTTCCTCGGGCAGGTAGAGGTCCCGCCACGCCCGGGCGTACTCAGGCCGAGTACCCTCGTGGTGGATGCCGGCCGGCATCTCCAGGTCAGCCATCATCTGCTCGATGGAGTCCCGGGTGAGAGTGTTCTGCCCGGCGAAGTAGGCCACGCACAGGTCCCAGATGTCGATGAGGCTGAAACCGTCGGAGGCGACGGCCCGGGTGACGAGCTCGACGGCGTCCCCGGCGAAGACGCTGGTGCGGGCAAGGAAGCCGGGCCTTGCGGGCTTCAAGGTCCCCATGAGGTCCAGGGGCATCTCCAGGTTGCCGAGCAGCGTGGTGGAGGTGATGGCTCCGGGGGGAGTGGTGGCCGAGTGCTGGCCTCCCGTCATGCCGTAGTTGAAGTTGTTGGCCACAATCACCGTGAGGCCGATGTTGCGCCTGGCGGCCGCCAAGAGGTGGGCTCCACCGATGCCGGTGCCCCCGTCCCCCATAACCACGATCACCTTGAGGTCGGGGTCGGCCAGCTTGATACCCGAGGCGTAGGTGATGGAGCGGCCATGCAGGCCGTGGAAGGCGTTGGTGGAGAAATGCCGGTCGGTCAAGCCCACGCAGCCGATGTCGGTGACCACCACCACCCGCTCGGGGGGAAGGGCGAGAGCCCGCAGGCCCTCATCGATCATGCTCGCGATCTTGGTGTGCCCGCAGCCGGGACAGAAGGGGTACGGCAGGGTTTCCTCCGCGATATAGGAGGGAACGCAGGCCTCCGGCCCGCAGGTCTCCACGGTGCCCTGGCTCACAGCAGGCCTCCTTGGGCGATGATCTCCTCGGGGGAGAGAAGGTCGGTGTTCATCTTGGCGACCGACACGACCTCGCGGTCGCCGGAGAGCTTGCGCACCTCCTCCACGTACTGGCCCAGATTCATCTCGGGCACCACCACCCGGGAAACACCCGCCAGTGCCTCCCCGATAGCCTTCTCCGGCACGGGGAAGAGGGTTTTGAGGACGAGGAGGGCGGCCTTCTTGCCGGCCGCGCGCACCTGGACGACCGCTTCTCGGGCCGCGCGGGCGGTGACGCCGTAGGCGACCAGGAGGGTATCCGCCCCCTCTTGGGGGTCGAGGTCGTAGAGGGCGTGCTCCTCGGCGTGGGCCAGGATCTTGCGGGCCAGGTGCTCCATCATCTCGCCTATGAGGGCCGGATCTTTGGCCAGGAGAGCTCGCTTATCGTGCATGCTCGTGGTGTAGCGCACCAGGTGGGGGCCCCCTATGGGGCTCATGGGGGCCACGTCGGCAGGGTCGTGGAAGGCGTGGGGCAGGTAGGGCGCCTCGGGGTCGGCCAGAGGACGGGCGAAGACGGAGGGCGAGTCATCGCGGGCCGCCTGCAGGTCGACCGCCTCCCGGGTCAGGCCCACCTCCTTCTGGCTGGCCAGGACCACCGGCGTGCGGTAGCGCTCGGCCAAGACGAAGGCCTCTCGGGTCAAGGTGTAGCACTCGCGCACGTTCTCGGGGGAGAGGACGAAGAGAGGCAGGCCCCCGGAGGTCCCCCAGCGCAGAAACTCGATGTCGCCGTCGGCCCCCTTGGTGGCCGAGCCGGTGGCCGGGCCCTGGCGCTGCACGTCTACGATCACCAGAGGGGTCTCCCCCATGACGGCCAGACCGATGTTCTCCGAGTAGAGGCTCATGCCTGGACCCGAGGTGGCGGTCATGGCCACCTTCCCGGTCATGGCCGCCCCGATGCACAGGCCGATGGAGGCGATCTCGTCCTCGCCCTGCACGGCCACGCCGCCGACCTTGGGGAGCGCGCGCATCATGCCGGTGAGGATGGAGGTGGCCGGCGTGATGGGGTAGCCCGCGAAGAAGCGGCAGCCCGCCTCGACGGCCGCCCGGACGACGGCATCGTTGCCCTCGAGGAATTCGATCATGCGTCTCTCCTTTACAGCGCCGGCGGGCGCCGGCATCCAAGGCCCAGGCGGGCGCCGGCTCGGTCGGCTCGTTTCACGCGGAGCGTGGATCCGCCACGCCGGAAACCGGCTCGGACGCACCCGCCGGCCGTTCTCGCTCCGGCCGCCGGCGGATCGCCTCCTCTTGGGTCGCCTTCGCGCGGATCACCTTCACCTCTGGGTACTCGGGGTTGAAGATGTCGCGGAGCTTGTCTCGGGTGGGGCCGTACGCCTGGTTGATAGGACCCTCGAAGCGTCGCACCAGCTTGATGACCCAGATGTCGTGCCGTATGTAGTCGTGCGCCATCTGAACAAAGCCGACATTGGTGCTCCAGACAGCGTTGGCTTCGCTCACCTCGGGAAAGTAGCCAATCAGAGCCTCCGCGTGGTCGACCACCAGGACCATGCGACGCGAGCCTTGGTCACGTAGCACCACCTGGTCGGTAGGGTGATTGTAGACTACCCCGACGCCGGGATCACCTTCCCCATACATGCAGATGGCCGTGGCCACCCCTCGATCGTCGGCCGCCTGCAGACAGCTTTCGACCAGAGGGAGCTCCTGGGGCCAGACCGCCAGGGTGACTTCGACGGTGGCGTTCTCGATCATCTCCACGGCCCGGCTGACGATGTCGGACCGTTCGACCAGATTCCATACGTACGACGCGTTCCCCTGATCGCGGGAGAAGAGCTTCTCCAAGCGCCCCTCCAAGAAATCGAGCACTTCATCGTACGAGCGCCGGAAACCACCCACCGCCTCCTTGGGATCCAGGGCCACGTACTTGGGGTGTCCGCCCAGATCGAGGGTAGCCACCAGCTTCTTGGCGAGCAGGCGCTCGACTACCTCGTAGATCTTCGAAGGCGGGATCCCGGATTGCTTGGCGAGCTCGTACGCGGTCACCCGGGGGTTCTGGAGCAGGGCCACGTAGGCTTTCGCCTCATACTGCGAGAATCCAAGCTTCTGCAAACCGCTGAGCAGGTCGTTCACGGCCTCACCGCGATCCGTAGAGTATCAGGGCGGTGCCAACGGCGATCAGCCCGACCTTCACCACCGGAACCTTGGTGATGAAGCCCGAGACGCCGATCGCCATGACGATCACGAAGACTATGGGCAGAACCGCGCCGAGGACCCCGTTGATGGCCGTGGAGGTCCTCGCACTCCCCGATCGGAACATCAGATAGGCGGCCGCCACGTTCGCCACACCCACGAACACCCGGATGCCGGCCATCAAGGCCACACGTGATCCGTCACCCATGCCGAAGGCCCCTCGAAAACCCTAACACGTTCCTCACCCCCGCCCCTTTCGGGTTCTAGCAGGCTGATAGGAAATGACGCTTCGCCACCGGGGTGCGCTGGGCGCGCGCAAGGACAACGCATGGCGCCGCCCAGTGCTGCCCGGTGGCCGATGTTTCGTTTTCAACAGCCTCTTAGAGTACCAGCTTGGACTCGTCGCCCAGTGTCCGGCTGTGATCGTCGTGCTCGTCCTCGTCCCTGAAGGTCAGGCCTTCGCTCACCTTGGCCTTGCGGACCTCCTCGCGCAGGATGCTCCACAGGTACGTGAACAGCTCGTTGAAGCGCGAATCGCTCCTGAGCTCCGCGATCCTGCGCGGCCGGGGTAGGTCGACCTCGATGCTGGCCTTGAAGGTTCCCGGGTGACTGGTCATGATGATCACCCGGTCGGCGAGGATGAGCGCCTCATCGATGGAGTGGGTGATGAAGATGACCGTCTTGCGGGAGCCTTCCCAGATCTTGAGCAGCTCCTCCTGCAGCATGATCTTGTTCTGCTCGTCCAGGGCGGCGAAGGGTTCGTCCATGAGCAGGATCTCCGGGTCGTTAGCGAACGCCCGAGCAACCGACACCCGCTGCTTCATACCTCCCGACAGCTGGTGCGGGTAGGCTTCGCCGAACTTTTGCAGGCCGATCATGCTGAGATAGCGGTCAACCACCTCGGCGATCGTCCTCCTATTGACCCCGCGACACTTCAAGCCGAAGCCGATATTCTTGCGCACGCTCATCCAGGGGAAGATCGACTGCTCCTGGAACACCATCGAGTTGAGAGGCTTGGATGGGTCGTTGCGCATGATCTGGATCTCGCCGGCGGTGGCCGTCTCCAGGCCGGCCAATATGCGCAGCAACGTGGTCTTGCCGCAGCCGCTGGGCCCGACGATACACACGAACTCGCCCTCGCGGATGGAAAGATCGACGGCCTTGACCGCGGTGATGGTCCTGTCCTTGACTTCGAACTGCTTGGTCAGACCGCGAAGGACGATCTTGTCGGTGGCCACGGCTTCCTCCCTAGGCCGGCTGGGCGATGATACTTCCAGCGTCTCTACTGCGACTTCCACGGGATCACCTTCCGCTGGATCGTGCTGAGGGCCTCGGCGAAGATGTAGCCGAGCAGGCTGATGAGGATGAAGGCCACGAACATCTCCTTGGTCTTGAAGACCGCCTGGGCGGCCCAGATGCGGTAGCCGATGCCCTCGACGGCGCCGGTCATCTCGGCGGCCACGATCAGCAGCAAGGCCATGCCCATGCCGAGCTCCAGGCCGGTGAAGATCAGCGGCAGGGCTCCCGGCAGGGCCACCCGCAGGTAGAAGTCCCTGCGGCTGGCCCCGTAGTTCTTGGCCACGTCCAGGTATATCTTATCCAGATTCAGCACGCCGGCCATGGTGTTGATGAGCACCATGAAGAAGGTTCCGAGCGCGATGGTTATGACCTTCTGCGTCTCGCCAAAACCGAACATCAGGATGATGAGCGGCATCAGCGCGAGCTTTGGTATGGGATAGGTCGCCGAGATGATCGGGCGCAAGAGCCAGCGCACCGGTTTGAACAGACCCATGGAGAGCCCGATGATCAGCCCGGGGATGGCTCCGGCCAGGAAGCCCAGGATGATCCGGTAGAGGCTCACGTACACGTCGCTGAACAGCTGGCCGGACTTGACCATCTTCCAGAAGGTGCCGGCGATAGCGTGGGGCGGCGGAAAGAACCTGCCGTCGAGGAGTCCCAGCGGCACGGCGATCTCCCACAAGACGAGGATCACCACCGGGGAGAGAAACCCCAGTACTGCGTTTGAGTGGCCACCCATCGACCAGCGCGACCGCTTCTGTTTGCGGAAGGCGAGACCGCCTTCGTCCGTCGCGCCCTCGGTTCGGGCGCGGCTGATGAGGTTGTCGCCAGTCGCATCCCGGACGGCAGAGTTTCTTTCCGCCATTGTACTAACCCCTTAGATCGTGCTTCTCATTGCGGCGGCGCATACGGGCCGAGCTGCTGCACCGCCCAGTCGGCGAACGACATGTCGATGACCTTGTCCATGGTCACCTTCTCGTCGACCTGACCGATCTCCGCATAGTAGTCCTGCTGGCCGGCGACGGCATCCTCGAGTACCTTGCCGTCGGCATCCAGGCCTGTGGGCCGCATCTTGGGCCACACGGCCGGATCGTCGATGAACGTGTTCTGGGTCAGGATGCTGATCACGTTGTCGCGATCGACGTCACCCTGGACTATGCCGTCATTGTAGGCCCGCACGCCCTGCAGGTGGGCCAGCATGAAGCGGTTGGCCACCTCAGTGTTCTTGGCGAAGGCGTCGCTGTAAAGCAGCACGGCCACCTGCTCACCCGGGGCGTATTCCTCGGCGTCCTTGAAGTACGTGAGGATGCCGGCTTCCTCTCCGCTGGTGATCAAAGGCTCGATCTGCACGGCGGCGTCAAGGGCTTTGTTCGCCAGACCGACGTTCAGATCCGGGAACTCGTTGATGATCGTGGGCTCCACATCCTCGATGGTCAAGCCGCCCTTTTCCAGGGCTTTGCGGAGGAAGTACTCGTTGATGCTTCCCACCGACACGATGCCGACCTTGCGACCCTTGAGATCGGCGTAGTCCTTGATCTCGTTCTCCAGATCCTTGCGGATAACAACGGTGAAGTACGAGCCCTTACCGGCAACGTTGGTGCCGCTGTCGGCCACCACCCACACGGGCACGTCTTGAGCGGCGCCGTTGAAGAGAGAGGCGGTGATGATACCCCGCCCCACATCAACCTGACCGGCGGCCAGAGACGTGTACATCTGGGCGCCCGAAGCGAACTCCACGTACTCGATCGTGATGCCCTGCTGCTCGAAGAAGCCCATCTTGTCGGCCAGGATGATCCCGGCCGTACCGGGGGCGTTGTCGTAGGCCACCTTCACCGTCACAGGCGGATCCAGCGGTTGCAGATCCCCTTCGGCAGGCTCGGTGGAGCCGGTATCCGCAGGGGCCGTGGTCGTGGTCTCGTCGTCGCCGCCGCACCCGGCCAGGGCCACCAGGCCCATTACCGCCACGAGTACGACCAAACCGATGATCAGATACTTGCGCATGCTACCCCCTGTCTGCAACTCTGTCGGACGATTGCACTCACTTCGCGATATCCCTTCCAATCCTCCTCCGGCCCCTCACCTCCTGCGAACGCGGCCCTCGCCCTCGGCTGATGTCGTGGCACTTCAGATCGCGCCGGCGAACACGTCCCTCAATCCCGCACCGGCAACACGCCCCTGGATGGCTTCTTGGTCGGTGGTGTACAGATCGAGCCGTTTCATGCGCTCGAAGTAAGCGGCGCCGGAAAAGGTCAGCTTCTGCGCCAGGTCACCTCCACGGACGATCTCCCCGGCGGTGGCGACGATATCGCCTATGGCCAGGGAGCGCGGCAAGACCAGGAGCTCCTTGCCCCGAGCCGCGCGAACGGCGTTATGGCCGGCCAGCGAACCACTCACCATCGCCTCGGTGTGCCCCACCAGGGGACCGGTCTTCTCGCCGCCGCAGAAAAGATTGCTGAGTCCCTCCACCTGCAGGGCGTCGGAACGCGGCGACATGGCCAGGTAGCGGATGGAGTTGCCCACGCCACCCGAGTAGGGGTCTTCGAAGCGGGCCTTCTCCAGTCCGGGGATCGAGCGCAGCTGGTGGAGCGGGAAGTAGGGGCTCATGAGCTTCACGTGGCCGGTTTCGAGCAGCACCACATTCTCGGCGAAAGCGGGGAGGGCGTACTGTTGGCAGGCCTTGGTTCCTAAGAGCTTGGCCTTGGCGCCGCCGGCCTTCAACTCTTCGGGCAGGGGCACGACGGCCGCCCCCGTCTCCCGCAGGCGCTCCTGGATCTCAGGGGAGACCGAGTCGAAGTGCAACTTGCACGAGCCGCTCATGACGCCCACCGAGCCGTCCATGCGGGTCGCACGCTTCTCCTCGATGCCGGCTTTGGCCGCGACGCTGACCCGCCCCCCGAAGGTGGGGCAGCGCATGACGCACATGGCGCAACCGTTCCCGAACTTGGTGCAGTTGTTCTGCGGCCCGGCCGAACCGGTGGTCTCGACAAAGACATCGCCTTCGACCCTCTCGTCGCCGTCGAGGGTGACCGCCGCCAGCGCGTCGCCGCTGCGGACGACGCCGGTGACCCGAGCCTGGGTGCGCACCTCGACTCCCTCACCCTCCAGCAACGCGCGGATGGCGGGCTCGGTGATCGAGACGTCATAGAGATCGGCGTGAGCGTGACCCGGAAACTCCACCCCGCGATGGCGCAGGTTGGCGTCGATCACCCGCCAGAGCCCGCCCATTCCCATGGCAATGTGCTCCTCAGTCGCCGTGAAGCGCCCGTTGTTGCGGATGATCCCGCCCACCAGGCCCGTGCCCAGCAGCATGTCCGTGCGCTCGAGGACCACAACGTCGGCTCCGGCCATGCGGGCCGCGAGGGCGGCTCCCGTACCGGCCCAACCTCCTCCTACGACGACAACCCGTGTCATGTGCTCGTCTCCCCTCCTACCGTATTCTTGTATTGGATGGCTCTGCCGGCCATGCCGTCTCTTTGGTCACCTCCGGAGGCCCTAGCGGGCCTCGGCGGCCTCCGCGGCCTTGCGCGCCGCCGCCTTTCGCCAGGAGAGCACCTGAGGCAGGTCCTTCTCCTCGGACTCCGAGGGGACGTCGATCAACGTCGGCCGGCCCGAGGCGATCGCCTCCTCCAGCGCGCCCTCGAGGTCGGCGGCCCGCTCCACCCGCGTGCCCCGCAGACCGAAGGCCCGGGCCACCGCGGCATGGTCGAGCGTGGAGAAGTCCACGCCCAGATAGCGGCCCTGGTTGTGGATGCTCTGGATGGCTTTGATCCACCCGAAGCAGGAGTTGTTGAAGTTGACGATCACCACCGGCAGTTTCAGCCGGGCGATCGTCTCGAGCTCGCCGGCCGACATACCGAAGCTGCCGTCGCCCGATAGGCCCACAACCACCTGGTCGGGCCGGGCGATCTGAGCCCCGATCGTGGCCGGGATTGCGTAGCCCAGGCCGCCATAGGCCCGGGGAATGATGACGTGCCGGCCGGGGCGGTGCACCTCGTAGTAGGCCGCTGTGTAGGGCGTAGGCGTGCCCGCGTCGGCCACGATGATGGCGTCACCGGGGAGCACGCGGCTGAGTGCGGCCATGACTCGGTGCGGCTTCAGCGGCAACTGGTCGGACCCCATACTCTCTGCGGCCCGCTCCCACCACGCGGCCCGGTGCTTCGCGATCTCGCGGGCTGTCTCCAACCGCGGCCGGGGGAATGAGCCTTGAGCACCGCCACCAGGTCGGCCAGGATCAGCCGCGCATCGCCTACCAGCCCCACCTCGGTGGGGTAGTTGTTGCCGATTAGCTGCGGATCGATGTCCAGGTGGATCACCTTGGGCGCACGTCGCGGATCGGGCAGAGTCCAGCGGACCGTGGTCACCGAACCGGCCTTACAGCCAACGTAGAAGACCAGGTCGGCCTGAGCGACCATGTCGTTCGCGTACTCACGGTATCCGTTGTCGCCCACCACACCTATGGCCAGCTCGTGGTCCTCGCGGATGGCGCCCTTGCCCGTGATGGTCGTCCCGACGGGAGATCCCAGCATCTCGGCCAGGGCGATGAGGTCGTCCCAGGCCCGGGCGTTGATGACGCCGCCACCAGCGATGATGACCGGTCGCTCGGCCGCGAGCAGAAGCTCCGCGGCGCGCTCGAGCTCGCTCCTCTCTGCCCGCTGGCGGTAGGAGGGAAGGCCCGGCAGGCCGGCTCGGCGTAGATATCCTGCTCCCCGCCGGGAACCTCGCTGTTCATGACCTCCTGCGGGAAGGCGATGTGCACCGCCCCCGGACGGCCGGTGTTAGCGATGCGAAAGGCCCGGCGCATCGTGTCGGGGATCTTGTCGTAGCGTTTGATGAAATGGCTCCACTTGGTGATGCTTTTGTAGAGCACATGGTGATCGAGCTCGGTGATGGTGCCCTTGCCCTCCGAAGCCAGATCGATCCCCGAGGTGAGCGCGATCACCGGAATCGAGGAGGCGTTGGCCTCAGCCACGCCCGGCACCGTATACAGAGCGCCTGCACCCGATGGGCTCTCGCAGATCCCTGGACGGAAGGTCAGACGGGCGTAGGCGTCGGCGGCGAAAGAAGCCGATCGTTCGTCGCGGCAGAGCACGTGAGTGATGCGGTCACGGTTCTCGTAAAGGGATCGGTAGAAGCGGACACTGGTGTCGCCGGACACCCCGAAAACGTACTCGACGCCGTACTCCACGAGCATCCGGACGATGATGTCGCTTCCCCGCATGAATCCGCCCCCTGGGCGATCCCGGACCGGAAAAGACTGCTTCCAGCCGGCTTGCCCCTTGCTTCTCTACCGTGGTAGTGAACGCTACCGCGGTAGTTAATACTTCCAGGCCCGGCTTGTCAAGCCCCAAGTGTCTGGGAAGGTTGGCGCTTCCGCCGGCCAACTCGGTCTTTCGGAAGTGGGCCCGATGTGGTAGATATGAGGCAGCGGGGTCGAGCCCTTGCCGTGTGCGCGGCAGACGGAAGGCGAGCACGGGTAGCCTTCTCGGGGTATTGTGTTCGACCCCGCTCCGCTGTGCGCCGGACGGAAGCCTCGGCTCGATCCGTGTTCCAGGTCCCGGGCCCGCCTCCGCTCACGTGACAAGGAGATCCGATCGTGAACCACGCCTACCAGGGCACCCCGGACTACGTCGCGGACGCCCATCTAATGCAGACCGTCAACGCAGCGGTCGCGCTGGGCCGTCCCCTGCTGGTCAAGGGCGAGCCAGGCACCGGCAAGACGAAGCTGGCCAGTAGCATCGCCCAGGGACTGGGCCTCGAGCTGCTGGTGTGGAACATCAAGTCCACCAGCAAGGCCCAGGATGGGCTCTACGTGTACGACACCGTGCAGCGCCTGTACGACAGTCAGTTCGGCGACCACAACGTGCACGACATCAGCCAGTACATCAAGCTGGGACAGCTGGGCAAGGCCCTTTCGACCCTCGAGCCGGTGGTGCTGCTCATCGACGACATCGACAAGGCCGACATCGAGTTCCCCAACGACCTGCTCTGGGAGCTCGACCAGATGGACTTCCACATTCCCGAGACGGGCGAGACGGTCCGGGCCCGGCAGCGGCCGGTCGTCATCATCACCTCGAACGCCGAGAAGGAGCTGCCCGACGCCTTCCTACGCCGCTGTGTCTTCCACTACATCGAGTTCCCCGACGCCGATCTGATGCGCCGTATCGTGCATGTTCATCACCCCGACCTGGAGGAACAGCTGCTCGCGGCCGCATTCGAGGCCTTCTACAGACTGCGCGACGTGCCCGGCATCCAGAAGAAACCCTCGACCAGCGAGCTCATCGACTGGCTGCAGGCGCTGGTCATCGGGGGAGTGGACCCCGGCGATCTGGGTGACTCTCTGCCCTTCATCGGGGTCCTCATGAAGAAGGACCGCGACATCGAGACGGCGCTCTTCGCCCTGCGCAACCCGCACGCCCAGGGCGCCCTGGGTCGCCTGCGTCGACCGTAGCCCTCCGTCCGACCGCCGGCCCGCGCACCATGTTCGTCCAGTTCTTCTTCCTGCTCCGCGCGCACGGGGTGCCCGTGACCCTCATGGAGTGGCTCGCCTTCACCGAGGCGCTGGTCCGCGGCCTCGCCGGCTCCAGCCTGACGGGCTTCTACTACCTGGGCCGCGCCGTACTGGTCAAGTCCGAGACGCACTTCGATCAGTACGACCAGGCCTTCGCGGCGGCCTTCCGCGGCGTGGAGACCCCCGCCGCACTGGCCCAGGCGATCTGGGAGTGGCTGGCTGAACCGAGCGGGCTCCTGGGCCTCTCGGATGCAGAGCGCCGGCTGATGGAGCAGGCCATGGAGGCCCTGGACCTCGAGGACCTGCGCGCGCTGCTCGAGGAGCGCATGCGCGAGCAGGACGCCGCTCACCACGGGGGCTCTCATTGGATCGGCACCGGAGGGACCTCGCCCTTCGGCCACGGGGGCGCGCACCGCAGCGGCGTCCGCCTGGGCGGGGTCGCCATGGGCCGCTCGGCCCTCAAGGTGGCCGAGGAGAGGCGCTACCAAAGCTACCGCACCGACGCCACCGTGGGCGTGCGCCAGTTCGAGCTGGCCTTGCGCCGGCTGCGCCGACTTTCCAGCCGCAACGAGTCGCCTCCCGACGAGCTCGATCTCGAGGCCACCATCGACGAGACCGGCCGGCACGGCGGCGCCCTGACCCTGGTGTGGCGGCGCAGCCGCCGCAATCAGACGCGGGTCCTGCTGGTCATGGACGCCGGAGGCAGCATGCACGCCCACACCCGGCTCTGCAGCCGTCTCTTCACGGCCGTCAACCGTTCCACCCACTTGAAGGAGCTGCGGCTGTATTACTTCCACAACTGCGTCTACGATCACCTCTACCTGGACCCCACCTGCCACCCGCGGAGTGCCGTGCCTACGACTCAGGTCCTGCGCGAGCTACCGGCCGACACCAAGCTCATCCTGGTGGGCGACGCGTCCATGGCCCCCTCGGAGCTGCTCCAGTCCGACGGCATCATCTGGTGGAGCATGCGCAACGAGGAGCCGGGCATCGTGTGGTTGGAGCGCCTGGCCGGTCACTTCCGGCACGCGGTGTGGCTGAACCCTGTCCCGGCGGCTTCCTGGGAAGCCACCTACGGGCGAGAGACCATCGCCCTGGTGCGGGCCGTTTTCCCCATGTTCGAGCTCACGGTCGACGGATTGACCGCCGCCGTGCGCTCCCTGCTCGTGCGCCACTGAGGCCGGGCCGGCGCCTTCGGCGCGACCCTCGGCTCAACCCAAGCCCAGCAGGATGCTCAAGACCATCACGCCGAGCACTGTGAACGACAGGGCCGCGAACAGCCATTGGCGCCGACTCAGGTAGACCCCCAGCAGTAGCGCCACCCGCAAAGCCGGGGTCAAGAGCAGCGCGATCAGGCCTGCACTCAGAACGGCCCCCGGATCGCCGCCGGCGAGACCACGTGGGATCTTCGGGATCGCGACCGAGGTCTCGGGCGACGCACCTCCTTTCACGGCTTCCAATACGAGCCCCAGCACCATGAGCGAGACCGACACCACGATCCCGGCCACAAGCACCGCCGACACCGCCTGATTGAGGGAGTGCTCCTCTGTGGGCTCGTAGGTGTCGGTGCTCGGGAAGCTCACCGAATACTCAGTCCAAACGCGGCCAAAATCATCTGCACCGACAGGACCAGGACCATAACCGAGAGCATGACCACCATTACCCCTCCGCGTACGTGGGGCGCCACACGCGAGCCTACGTAAGCGCCCAGGGTGATGCCCAGGGCTACCGGGACGGCCACCATGGGGTCCACGTAGCCCCGCGAGTAGTAGATGTACGCGCTGGCCGCCGCAGTCACGCCGATCATGAAGTTGCTCGTGGCGGCGGCCGCTTTGATGGGGACGCCCATCGCCAGGGTCATGACGGGCACCTTGATCACACCTCCGCCTATGCCCAGCAACCCGGAGAGGTGGCCGGCCACGAGCGAGGCGGCGAGACCCACCGGCAGCCTACGAACCCGGTAGGTCACCACCCGGCCCAGGTTGGGATCGAAGTAGCGGCCGCCGTAGAGGCCGGCCGTCTGAGCAAGGTTGGGGGTCGCACCGCGACCCCGCTGCTTGTAGAGCATATAGATCGCCACGATCAAGGTAACCGCGCCGAAGACGCCGCTCAAGGTCGCGCGGTCCAGGGCGGCGGCGGTCAACCCGCCCGCGATGGCCCCCAGGGTGGTGGCCGTTTCCATGGTGATGCCCAAGCGGATGTTGGTGAAGTCGTGTCGAACGTATCCCGCAGCGGCAGTGGTGGAGGTGGCCACCACCCCGACGATGCTCGCCCCGATGGCCTCGTGGACGGGGACTCCCAGAAACAGGCTGAGAACCGGGATGATGATGACGCCGCCGCCCAGGCCCACCATGGAACCCAGCGTGCCGGCGGCGACGCCCACCAGTCCGAAGATCAGCGTGTGCAATGAACCTCCGTGCAAATGCGGTCACCAGCAGGCTGTTGTGAAATGACGCTTCGCCGCCGGGGTGCGCTGGCCGCGCGCAAGCCAAGGACCCAGGGAGCGCTCGTAGCAGCGCTACGGGCGCGACCGAGGACAACGCATGGGGCCGCCCAGTGCTGTCCGGTGGCCGATGTTTCGTTTTTCAACAGCCTCCTAGGGCGCTCGGAAAGACGCAGGCCTCACTCGCGCCGCATACTCTACCAGCAAGCACCGGAGCGGAAAGCGCGGACCACGAGCAGGGGGGCGGCAGGCGTACCCGCCCCCGCCCGGGGAGACGACGGCCTGCGTCCACCATCGGCTGTGATCGGAACGGCTCAGGCAGCTACGGCCTCGCCTATGGCCGGGGCGGCCCCGATCTGCTGCATCAGGCCCATCATATCCGGGTAGTCCCAGGCCTCGATGATCTTGCCGTCGACGATACGGAAGGTGCTCATCCCCCAATGCAAACCAGGTTCCCCGTGGCCGGCACGCCCATGAAATCACCGGTGTGCTTGGCGGATCCGGCCCAGCGGACCAGGGCCAGATCGCCGTCCCTCAGGATCACCGACTCGTCGCTTTTCCACTCGGAGAACGCGTCCATGAACATGTGGATCATCTGCCGGCGCCCTTCCCGGTCGCTGCCGAAGGGACCCGGCGTGCGGGAGACGAAGTTGGGGGCGAAGTACTCGTCGACCTTGTCGATATTGCCCCTGTCCCAGATCTCGGTCATGAAGTCGTCGATGTAGGCTTTGGTTTCTTCGGGTGTCATCGGATTTGCCTCCTCACCACCCTCACGGGTGGATGCTCGCGCTGCTGTCGTCGCACTAAGGCACCGTCAAGCAACAACTAAGCGGTCATGCGGACGGATCACGTAGTTCCATTCGGGGTGGAACTCATCCCGGGTGAGGTTGACCGCCGCCAGCTGTGCGTCTGAGACCTTGATGCCGCGCTGGTAGGAGCGCTCGTCGAGGCGGGCATAGACCTCAAGCCCGGCGCTCGAGGTGGTGGCGCCGATCAGCGACACGATCGCCTGGCGCGAGACGAGCGGCTGCCCGCGCCAATTGCGGGTGATGAAGCTGAACAGGCGGTGTTCGATCTTGTTCCACTTCGAGGTGCCGGGCGGGAAGTGGCAGACTCTAATGGCGAGATTGGTCTCGTCGGCGAGCCGCTGGAGTTCGGTCTTCCACAGGCGCAGACGATTGCCGTTGGAGCCACCGCAGTCGGCGGTGATCGTCAAGGTCGTGGCGGTAGGGTAGCGCTGCCCGCCGAGGTGCTCCCACCAGCTGCGGATCGCCTCGACCGCAAACTCAGCGGTATCGGCGTCGATGCCGACGCTCACCCAGCCCGCGTTGCCGCCGATGTCGAAGACCCCGTAGGGGTTCACCTTGCCGAGCCCCTCGTCTTTGAAGTCGTGTACGCGGACCGGCACCGGAGAGCCCATCGGGCGCCACTCGCGTCCGGCGTTCTTGAAGTCTCCGACGAGCTCCTTCTTCTTGGTGTCGACGGAGATCACGGGCTCGCCGGCCTCAAGCGCCGCCGAGACCCTGGTGTTGATATGGTGGAACTGCGCGTCGCGGTCGGGGTGCGAGGCGCCCTCCTTGGTCTTGCGGTTCCCCTGCAGGCTGTACCCCAGTCGGCGCAACTGCTTGGCGACCGTCTCGTGGCTGACCCGATGGCCGCGCTCGCGAAGCGCGCCGGCGAGTGTGCGCACGCTCTTGGCCGTCCAGCGTAGCGGCGACTCGGGGTCGCCGCGGGCATCGTCGTCGACGAGGGCCTTGAGGTCGGCGAGCAGCGTCGGATCGGTCTCGGCGAGGGGCTTGCGGCCGCCTCCCGCGCGGCGCACCCGGCTGGCGGAGAAGCGCACGGGAGAGTCCAGGTCGGCGAGGCCGCGCCTGATGGTACCCACCGAGATCCCCGTGGCCCGGGCTACGGCGGCGGTCCCGCCATACCCGCACGCGCGGGCCTCCGCCGCCGCCCAGAGGCGCCGGCGTCGCTCATCGAGTTCCCCCGCCAGCGCCCGATAACGTTCTCCGATGGCATGTTCGTCGATCACAGGACACTACTTCGCCACCCTCAGCCGATATCCTACTTGTTTGTTGACGGTTCCTAATCCCGGCGGGCAAGACGACGATCGCCTGCCGGGCTCGTGTGACACAGATACATATCCCCCGGTCCCAGACCGACTAAGCCGCTCGCCTCAGGACGAAGCCTTGCGCGCGGGGACGCGCCGAGGATGGCACGATACGGCGTCCGGGGATGCCCTTTGAGACAGCTGTCGGGTGCGGAGGCTCGCTCTACAGCTCGTCGGGCAGCTCCCGGAGCTCGGCCATGCTGAAGACCGGCCCATCCACGCAGACGTACCGGGGCCCGATGTTGCAGCGGCCGCAGATGCCGATGCCGCACTTCATCCTCTTCTCGAGCGTGGTGTAGATCTGATCGTCGGCGAACTGCAGCTTCTGCAGGCTCTGCAGTACAAACTTGATCATGATGGGCGGACCGCAGGTGATGGCGTAAGTGTTGGCCGGTTTGGGATCGATCTCCTCGAGCACCGCCGGTACGAAACCCACTCGCTTGGTCCAGCCGGGGAACTCCCGGTCGACGGTGATCACGGCGTTGATGTCGTCCCGGGCTTCCCACTCCTCGATGTTGTACTTGTAGGTGAGATCCTCAGGGGAGCGGGCGCCGTAAAGGATGGTGATGTCGTCGTAGTCCGCCCGGTGCTCCAGCGTATGGTTGATGGTGGCGCGCAGGGCGGCCGAGCCGATCCCCCATGATGTAGAGGATCTTGCTGCCCTTCCAGGCCTCCATCGGGAAGCCGCAGCCCATGGGGGCGCGCACGCCCACTTTGTCGCCAACGTTCAGCTCGTGCAGAGCGGTGGTGACCTCGCCCGCCTTCATCACCGAGAACTGGATGTACTCCTTCTCCGAGGTGCTGGAGTTGATGGCGAAGGTCGATTCACCGGCACCGAAGACGCCCAGCTGCCCCACCTGACCGGGCTCGAACGAGAAGTTGCGCATGATCTCCTCATCGTCGAAGCGCACCCGAAAGGACTTGATGTTGGAGGTCTCCTGGATGATGTCCACTATGGTTGCGATCTCGGGGAGATAGGGGTTGCCGGCCAGTTTGCCCGCACGCGCGATGCCAGCGCCTCGCTGTACGTCGGCGAAGGTCAGGCGTTGCATGCCGCCGATGGCGGTCGGTTCGTTGGCGGCCATCTACGCCTCCTCTCCGGCCGGCGCGGCCGCGGATCGAGGGCTGCCCATGAAGCGCAGCACCTCGCGGATGTCGATGCGGGTAGGGCAGTGGGTAATGCAGCGCCCGCAACCCGAACAGAGAAGGCTGTCGTACTTCTCGGGGTAGTACCAGAACTTGTGGCTGAAGCGGTTGCGGAAGCGGTTCGACTTTTGCTCGCGCGGGTTGTGGCCCGAGGTTTCCAGCGTGTAGAGCGGATTGAAGCAGTTGTCCCAGGTGCGCATCCGCTCGCCCTTGCCCTCGACGATCTCGTCGGTGATGTTGAAGCAGTAGCAGTTTGGGCAGACGTAGGTGCAGGTGCCGCAGGAGATGCAGCGCATGCACAGATCGTGCCAGCCCGGGTCCTCGATGTTAGCCCGCAGGTTCTCGCGCACCCCCTCGATCTCGAAGGGAACGTCGACCCGGGCTACCGCCTGCTCCTTGACGGTCTCCGCGTAGAGGGTCTGGGCTTGGCCGGCCTCGCTGAAGCCGACGAAGGCCAGCAGCTCCTCGCCCTTCTCGGTGAAGGCCTCGGCCGTGAGGCCGCCCTCCACCTGGGTCATGAGTACATCGGCGCCCTCGGTGCCGGCCGGATTGCCGCCCACGGCCGTGCAGAAGCAGGTGGAGCGGGGATCACGGCAGGTGACGGCCACCAGGGTGGTCGCCTCCCGCTTGGCGTTGTAGTAGGGGTCGAAGTAGAACCCCCCGTAACCGCCGAAGACGTTGTCCATCTGCACGAAGCCCCGCGCGTCGCAGGGGCGCAGGCCGAAGATGACCTGGGCGGGCGCGTCGTTCTGGGGCTCCACTTTCAGGACCGCGTGGGCTCTGTCGGTCGCCGCGGTCACCTCGGCGCCGGCCGCGGCCACCCCTTCCATCTGGTAGCCGAAGCGCAGGTAGGTCTCCGACTGGCGGAAGACGTAGTCCTTGGGCGCCTGCTTGGCCAGGAGCACATCGAGCTCCACCGCCATGCCCGGCTCCCAGGGCCGGAACAGGACCACCCCGTCGGCACCCTTCACCGGCGCCACCACCCGCCCCTGTCCGGCGAGGTGCCCGAGGAAGGCTTCAAGCTGGTCTTGGGCCAGGAATCGCATCGCCATCCTCCTTTCCTAGTGCTCGCCGAGGGGGTCGTTGACGTCGAAGGTCTGGAACACCGGTTTGCCCTCCAGGCTGAGGCCCGCCTCGAACCCCAGCATCTCATGGAGCTCCTTGTTCATCTTCCGGTGCAGCAAGTACAGCGGGATCTCCACCGGGCAGGCCCGGTCGCAGGCCCCGCAGCTGGGGCAACGCCCGGCTACGTGGAGCATGTGGATCATCTGGAACATGAGGTTCTCTTTGGCCCCCACACGCTGGCTCACCAGAGCCGGCTTCCGCGAGCGGCAGACACACTGGTCCCAGCACCAACAAACCGGGCACACGTTGATGCAGGCGAAGCAGCGGATGCACGTCTCGAAGACCTCGGCCAGCTTGGCGTCCTTCTCTTCCGGCGAGAGGGCTTCGAACTCCTCGAGGCCGGCCCACATGGGCGTCTGGTCCACAGGTTCGGCGACCGGGTCGGCCGCCAGGTCGTCGGCGTAGGCGGGGTTGGGGTAGCGGCAGCTCTTGCAGTGGTCGAAGAGCAGGTCATCCTTGGCGAATTCCTGGCTCTCACCCGTGCGGGTGGTGGCTGTGACTTTCCCATCGGCGAATGAGATGTCCACTACTTCGTCGTTGAAAGCCTTCTCGATGCGGCGCCGGCTGACCACTCCGTCACAGGGAACGCCGATGACATAGATCTTCTCCTTATCGATCAGGTTCTCCTGGAGGAGGGCCACGAGGGTGCGACTGTCGCAGCCTTTCACGCACACCCCGATCCTGGAGCCGGGCGGGTCGGGCATCTTGCGCTTGAGGAAGGTGGTCAGGTTGTGGTGGGTCAAGGGTTCCACACCAGCTGATCGACGTCGGCCGCGTCACGTACAAAAGCCGGTATGACCTCCGAGCTATTGTAGGCGAACTTCCAGCCAATGACGTAGTCCACGCGCCCCTGGCCGAGAGCAGCCGCGGCCAGCTCCCGGATCATGGCTTGGCGGTCGCTCACAGGGCCCTCCCTTGCCGGGGCCCCAAAGCCTTGACCTTGGTGACGAAATCGGTGACCACCGACTGCCAGCGGGCCCCTTCCGAGGCCGACACCCAGGTGTAGTGGAAGCGGTCGGCCTCCACCCCCAGGTGGGGCAGCATGCGGTCGAGCAGCTCGAACTTGCGCCGGGCGTAGTAGTTGCCCTCGCTGTAGTGGCAGTCGCCCGGATGGCAGCCGCTGATGAGCACGCCGTCGGCCCCCTTCTCGAAGGCCTTGATGGCCAGCAAGGGGTCGATGCGCCCCGTGCAGGGCACCCGCACCAACCGCATGTTCACGGGCTGCTTGAGACGGGCCGTACCTGCGCCGTCGGCGCCGGCGTAGCTGCACCAGTTGCAGACGATGCCGATCACCTTGACCTCTCGGGTCCCTCCCGTGGAGGCGGCGCCCGGAGCTTCTGCCGTTGCTGTTGCTTGAGCCATCGTCACCGCCTTTCTAGGAGAGGAGAGCTTCTTCGAGCTGGTCGATGAGCTGGTCGGTGGTGAAACCCTTGAGCTCGATGCAGTTTACTGGGCAGGTGGCCACGCAGATGCCGCAGCCCTGGCAGACGGTCTCGATGATATGGCTCTTCTCGGTGCCGTCGCGCAGCTCCTGCTTCTCGGGCGCGCTGAAGGGGCACACCTCGATGCACTTCCAGCACGAGACGCACCGGTTCTGGTCGACGATGGCGATCTGCGGGCTGGTCTTGAGCTTGTCCTTGGCCAGCAGACCCAGCACCTTCGCCGCGGTGCCCGAGGCCTGCGCCACCGCTGTGGGGATGTCCTTGGGCGACTGGCAGGCGCCGGCCAGGAAGATGCCGGCGGTGTTGGTCTCCACCGGGCGGAGCTTCGGGTGCGACTCCTTATAGAAGCCGAACTCGTCGTAGGAGATGTTCAGCTTCTGGGCCAGCTGCACCGAGCCGTCGGCGGCGGTGATGCCCGAGGCCAGCACCACCAAGTCGGCGGCGATCTCCACCTGCTTGCCGAGCAGGGTGTCCATGCCGCGTACCATCACCTTGCCATTGTCCTCGTAGAGCTTCGAGACCCGGCCCCGCACATACTTGACGCCGAACTCGGTCTGAGCCCGCTTGACGAACTCCTCGTAGCCCTTGCCCGTGGCCCGGATGTCGATGTAGAAGACGTAGATCTCGGTGTCCATGCCTACATGGCTCTTGGTGAGGATCGACTGCTTGGCCGTGTACATGCAGCAGACACTCGAGCAGTAAGGGCGGCCCACCGACTCGTCGCGCGAACCAACGCACTGGATGAAGACCACGGTCTTGGGCTCCTCGGGCTCCTTGCCCTTGATGCCCATGGTGGAAGGCCGCACCACATGGCCGTTCGTGGGGCCCGAGGCGTTCAGCATGCGCTCGTACTGCAGGCCGGAGATGACGTCGGGAATGTGCCCCGAGCCGTATTCGTGGTAGTACTCCTCCCAGGGGAACACGTCGAGACCGGTCGCCGTGACGATGGCCCCGTACTGACGCTGCAGGTACTCGTCCTTCTGCTCGTAGTCCACGGCGTCGGCCGGGCAAACGCGTTCACACACCCGGCACTTGCCTTGGGTGAACCAGCGGCAGTGCTCCACCTGGATGGCCGCCCGCTTGGGGACCGCCTGCGGGAAGGGGATGTAGATGGCCTTGGTCTCGGCCAGGCCCACGTTGAAGACATCGGGCGCCTTCGCCGGACACTTCTGCACGCAGATCTCGCAGCCGATGCACTTGGTCCAGTCGACCATGGCCGCCTTCTTGCGGATATCGACTGTGAAGTTGCCCACGTAGCCCTGCACCCGGTCGATCTCCGAGTAGGCCAGGATCTCGATGTTCTCGTGCTGGGCGGCGTCGACCATGCGCGGCGTGAGGATGCAGGCCGAGCAGTCGATGGTGGGGAAGGTCTTGTCCAGGCGGGCCATGGTGCCGCCGATGGTGGTCTCCCTCTCCACGATGGTCACCTTGAGGCCGGCGTCGGCCAGGTCCAGCGCGGTCTGGATGCCGGCCACCCCTCCGCCGATGACCAGCACGTCCTTGTTGACGTCGACCTCGTTGGAGTACAGAGGCTCGAGCTGCCGCACCTTGGCGACGGCCATCTTGATGATCTCGTACGCCTTTTCGGTGCCCTGCTCGTAGTCATCGTGGATCCACGAGCAGTGCTCCCGGATGTTGGCCATCTCGTAGAGATAGGGATTGAGGCCGGCTCTGTCCACGCAACGGCGGAAGGTCACCTCGTGCATGTGGGGCGAGCAGGCGGCCACCACCACCCGAGTGAGGTCCTTCTCCCGGATGGCCTTCTCGATGGCGGCCTGCCCCGGCTCGGAGCAGGTGTAGATGAGGTCCTCGGTGTGGACCACATCTTTCAGCTCGGCTGCGCGGGCAGCGATACCTTTGCTGTCGACGGTGCCGGCGATGTTCGTGCCGCAGTGGCAGACGAAGACTCCGATCCTCATGACGCGGCCTCCGCGCTTTCTTTCTCAGCCTTGGCTTTGGCCTTGGCCGCTTTCTCCGCCGCCTTGCGCTCCTCCTCGGCTTTCACTTCGGCGGCCTGGGCTACGGCCCGGTCGATCAGCGGCTTTGGATCGACCGCATGCTTGCCGAGCATCATCTCTTCGGCCGTAAAGCCGAGGGCCAGGCCGATCACCTGCGAGAGGTAGAGCACCGGCACCGAGAAGCTCGTGCCGCAGGCGCTGTTGACCTGAGCTTGACGCAGGTCCAGGTTTTGATGGCAGAGCGGGCAGGCGGTCACGATGGCGTCAGCACCGGCGTGCAGGGCCTGCTCCAGGATCTTGCGGGTCAGCACCTGCTGGATGATCTTCTTGGGCACGCCCACGCTGGCCCCGCAGCACTCGGTCTTGTAGTTCCACCACTTGACCTCGGCCCCGGCGGCGGCCAGCAGCTGGTCCATCTTCATGGGCTGCTCGTTGTCGCACTCACCCGTGAGATCCGAGGGGCGGCCCAGCAGACAGCCGTAGTAGGGCACCACCTTGAGCTGGGAGAGGTCGGTCTTCACCAGACCGGCAATGGTCTCCAGGCCCACCTTCTCCACCAGCAGCTCGGGCAGGTTGAAGACGCGCACGTTGCCGGTGTACGGCGTGTCCATGATCTCGTTGACGGCCGCCCGCAAGGCATCGTCGGCGTGCACCTCGACCTCGGCGTTCTTCTCCCGCTGGTAGCAGGCCGGACAGGGAGCCACCAGCTCATCAGACACCTGAGCGGCCTGCCGCAGGTTGCGCGCGGCCAGGGCCTGGGCCAGCAGGTGGTCGGTCATGTGGGCCGGCGACGCGCCGCAGCAGGTCCAATCGGGCACCACTTCCAGGTCGACACCGAGAGCCCGGAGGACGGTGCGCGTCGAGCTGTCGAACTCTATCGCCGAGTGGCGTAACGAGCATCCGGGATAGTAGGCTAGCCGTGCCATTTCGCCTTCTCCATCGCTTTGCGGTAGATGCGGCCGACCTCATCGGCCCCCTTGGCCTTCTTCGGTAGCACTTCGATCTTGCCCTTCGACATCATGGGCATGCCGAGGTCGGCGTCGTTCATGGGCTTGCGGGCGGCCATGTTGAACTTGACCAGGAACATGGCCTCGGTCAGCTGCCCGTATTTGGCGATGTTCTCGAGGAACAGGCGGTTGAAGGTGCTCGCGTGCTCGGGCACGGCGATCTTCTTCGCCACGGCCACGGTCTTGAGGTCCTCGAAGATGCCCGCGATGTCGATGTTGCGGGGACAGCGAGCCGTACAGGTGAGGCACTGGATGCAGTTCTGCACCGCCGACGACTTCAAAACGTCGTCCACGAGGCCCACCTGCAGCATCCTCATGACCTGGTTGGGGGCGTAGTCGAAGGTGAAGGCGGCCGGACAACCGGCCGAGCAGTTGCCGCACTGGTAGCAGGTGGCAACATCGGTCTTCACCCTTTCCACCAGCTTCTCCCTTATGGACGCAGCCTCCACAGCGTTGTACCGGATCAAGCCAGCCTCCCGATCGATACGGACGGACGGGCCGCGGGGGTCCCCCAGAGCGCGCTCGTGACCATCCAGAGGGTGGGTTCGACAGCCGTGAGACACGGCGGCCCTGGGCAGTATAGCACCTGGGGAAACCCGTCACAAGCGTCTTCTGTCCAAGCATTCAGTCGAAACATGCTTGTAAGCAGGCCTTTTGTTTGAACGTCCAGCCAGGGCACCAGAAGCTTCAGAAATCCCTGCAAAAGAGGGGCGATGTGGTCCGACCAATAGACCGCTGGGCCAGAGAGTGTTTCGGAATGACGCTTCGCCGCCGGAGTGCGCTGGGTGCGGGCGAGGCAAGGACGCAGGAAGCGCGTGTAGCAGCGCTACGGACGCGACCGACCACACCGCACCGGGCCGCCACGTGTGGCCTGGCGGCGCCAAGACACGCAGCGCCATCGCTCCGTCTCTCGGCATGACCCGCAGAGCTGCCCCTGGGACGCATGGGCCGTCAGGCGTCTACTACCGAGCCCGGTTCTCCACCAAGTGCTCCACCACCGTGGGGTCGGCCAGGGTGGAGGTGTCGCCCAGGTCGCCCAGCTCGTTGGCGGCGATCTTCTTTAAGATGCGGCGCATGATCTTGCCGCTTCTGGTCTTGGGCAGGCCCGGAGCCCACTGGATGCGGTCGGGGGTGGCGATGGGGCCGATCTGCGTGCGTACGTGGGCCCGAAGCTCCCTCTCAAGCTCGGCGGAGGGCTCGATGCCCACGTTCAAGGTGACGTAGGCGTAGATGCCCTGGCCTTTGATCTCGTGGGGCATGCCCACCACGGCCGCCTCGGCCACGGCCTGGTGGCTCACCAGAGCCGACTCCACCTCGGCCGTGCCTAAGCGGTGGCCGGAGACGTTGATGACGTCGTCCACCCGGCCGGTGATCCAGTAGTAGCCGTCCTCGTCCCGGCGGCAGCCGTCCCCGGTGAAGTAGAGGCCCGGGTACTGCGTGAAGTAGGTGGCAAAGAAGCGGTCCGGGTCGCCGTAGACGGCCCGCATCTGCCCGGGCCAGGGCCGGCGCAGGCAGAGGTTGCCCACCCCCGGACCCACCACCTCTTGGCCGTCGGCGTCCAGGAGCACGGGCTCCACCCCGAAGAAGGGCAGGCTGGCCGAGCCGGGCTTGATCTTCATGGCCCCGGGCAAAGGGGTGATGAGGATGCCCCCGGTCTCGGTCTGCCACCAGGTGTCCACGATGGGGCAGCGGCCCCCGCCCACCACGCTAAAGTACCAGAGCCACACCTCGGGGTTGATGGGCTCGCCCACCGTGCCTAGGAGGCGCAGGGAGGAGAGGTCGTGTCTTCTGACCCAGTGGTCGCCCTCGCGGGCGATGGCTCTTAAGGCGGTGGGGGCGGTGTAGAAGGTGTTCACCTGGTACTTCTCTACCACCTCCCAGAAGCGGTCACAAGCCGGGTAGCTCGGCACCCCTTCAAACAGGACCGAGGTGGCCCCGTTGGCCAGGGGGCCGTAGACGATGTAGCTGTGCCCGGTCACCCAGCCGATATCGGCCGTGCACCAGAAGACGTCCTCGGGGTGGTAGTCGAAGATCAGCTGGTGGGTGTAGCTCACGTAGACGGCGTAGCCGGCGGTGGTGTGCATAACCCCCTTGGGCTTGCCGGTGGAGCCCGAGGTGTAGAGGATGAAGAGCGGGTCTTCGGCCTCCATCTCGGCGCAGGGCGAATCGGTGCTGATGTCGCAGGCGGCCATCTCCTCGTGGTACCAGCAGTCCCGGTCCGCCACCCAGCCTATGTCCCTAAGGCCGCTGTGGTTGACCACGATCGCGCAGGTCACGCTGGGGCAGGCCGAAAGGGCCTCATCGGCGGCCGCCTTTAGGGGCACGGTCTTTCCCCCCCGCCGGCCGCCGTCGGCCGTGACGAGGAGGCTCGATTCGCAGTCTAAGATGCGGTCGCGCAAAGAGTCGGCCGAAAAGCCACCGAAGACCACGCTGTGGATGGCCCCCAGGCGGGCGCAGGCCAGCATGGCGATGGGCAGCTCGGGGATCATGGGCAGGTAGATGGTGATCCGGTCGCCCTTCTTTACCCCCTTCTTGCGCAAGACGTTGGCGAAGCGGGCCACCTCCTCATAGAGCTGGCGGTAGGTGATGGTGCGGCTCTCCCCGGGGGAGTCGCCCTCCCAATAGTAGGCCACCTTGTCGGCCACCTCGGTCCCCAGGTGGCGGTCTAAGCAGTTGTAGGCGAGGTTGAGGCGGCCGCCCTCGAACCAGCCGATCTTGGCCCGGGCGAAGTCGTGGTTCTGGACCGTGTGCCACTTCTTAGACCAGGTGATGCGTTCGGCCACCTCACTCCAGAAGGCATCGGGGTCCTCTAGGGAGCGGCGGTACATCTCCTGGTACTGCTCCATGCTCGCCACGTAGGCCCGCTTCTGGAAATCGGGGGGGACGTCAAGGATGCTTGGGCGCTCGTCAAGGCTCACTGAAACCCTCCGCCGTCAAGGTCGCTTGTTCTTGGCTCACGGCTCCTCTCCCGGTCTTCGGTCCTCAGTTCTTGCTGCGATCAAACGGATGGCCTCCCCAGGCGCGCTCGAGCGCATATCGCGCACTGCGACCAGCTCCAAAGGCTCTCTCGATCCATGATCGGAGAGCAACAAGCGGGCAAGCGGGTTTTCGACGTGGCGGCGTAGCGCCCGCTTCAGGAACCTGGCGCCGAATCTTCGGTCGAAGCCGACATCAAGAAGGAACTCGCGGGCGGCTGAATCCACCGACAGCGACACGTTGTGTGAATATAGCCGTCTGTTTAGATCGTCCACCAGAACATCGAGAATGCGGTTAAGTGCATCTCGATCAAGCCAATTGAAGACGATTGTGTCGTCAAGCCGATTGAGGAATTCAGGTGCAAATCGCTTGTGGAGTTTCTTGTCGATGATCCACTCAAGAACGGCTGCGTCCCCTTGCCCTGAGTGCCTGTGTCGCAGCCGAAAAAGGAATTTCCGCCACAGGAATCTTGGCCGACTATGCGCATAATCCTGAATCTCGCGGGCACCTATGTTGCTAGTCATAAAGACGAGCGTATTCTTGAAGTTTATGGTTTCCAGTCCTGATGTAAGCTGCAGAAGACCATTGTCCATGATATTCATGAGAGCCTGAAGAACAGTGTCGCTCGCCTTCTCTACTTCGTCGAACAAGACAATGCCAGGCAAGTAGAAGGACCCCTCTATCTTCTCCTTGTTCAGGACCGTCGCTTCCTCGCGGCTGCCCACATAACCCGGAGGGGCTCCTACCAGGGAAGCTGAGTAGTGTTCCTGGGCCAGAGTATTCATGTCGACCCGGCAATGCGCCTCGACATCACCGCAGAGTCCGATGGACAGGGCTCGGACGGTCTCTGTCTTGCCGACCCCTGTTGGTCCGAGGAAAAGTGCCGTATACAGCGGCTTGTCCTTCTCCGATATACCGGCCTGAGCGATGGCAAGCGCAGCCTCGACCTGATCGAGAGCCTCCCCCTGCCCAATGATCCGCTCGTGCAGATACGCCGTCACTGCGCGGAGATCGAAGTGGTAGGACACTCGGAGTTCCTCTGGCTCGTGGGGAGCGGTCGACCGAGCCCTTGCGCGGCCCGGTCGACCCGCACCTTCGCTACCTGGTCGCTACCTTCTCGCGCCCCTCGTTGGGGATGCCGGCGATCGGACATTCCGCCGTGCCGGCCGTCTTCCGCGTAATGGCTTCCACGTTCTCCCGTGCTTTTTGCGCGTCGGTGACCCAGGTCCGGTAGAACTCGTACGGGCAGTCGGCTACGCCCTCGGGGCCTTCTTTGGAGTTGATCTTGCCCGTGTAGCCCCGGTGTAGCAGCTTGAACAGATGGTTCTGGGACTGCCAGTTCTTGCGCGCATCCCTGATAGCCTCGATAGAGAGCTCCGCGTACTGGTTCCCCATCTCTTCTTCGGCGCACTCGCCCAGTACCCGCCCGTCGAAGCCGACGATCACCGAGTGCCCAAAGTACGAGTACACCCCATCGAATCCCGTGGCGTTGGCCACCGCAACGTAGGCTGTGTTTTGCCAGGCCGAAGCCTGAGCCACGATGCGTTGCTGCTCCTTGGAAGGATACATGTATCCCTGGCATCGAACGATGAGCTCCGCGCCCCGCATGGCGCAATCACGCCAGATTTCCGGATAATTGCCGTCGTCACAAATGATCAGGCTGGTCTTGAGACCCTTGGGTCCCGTGGTGACGTACGTCTGAGTCCCTGGATACCATCCCTCGATGGGTACCCATGGCATGATCTTCCGATACTTCTGGACGATCTCGCCCTTGTCGTTGATCAGAATCAGGGTGTTGTACGGGACCTTCTTCGGATGCTCCTCGTGCTTCTCTCCAGTCAGCGAGAAGACGCCCCAAACCCTATTCTTCTTGCATGCAGCGGAGAATATCTCCGTTTCCTCTCCGGGTATTGTCGCGGAGAGCTCCATCATCTCATCGAAGTCGTACAGAATTCCGTGCGTGCTGTACTCGGGAAAGATGATGAGATCCATTCCCGGCAAGCCAAGCTTCAAGCCGCTCATGTAGTCGGCAATGGAATTACAGTTATCGATTATCTCCTTCTTCGTGTGAAAGCGCGGCATCTTATAGTTAACCACTGCCACACCCACATACTGGTCACTTGAGCTAATATCCCCGTGTCGCATTCTTAGCTCTCCCTTGCCTGATTGATTCACGCACGTACACCCTCAACCACTTCTCATATCCTATGTGTCCTCTTTCACCGCAATAGATCACCTCCCGAATGCTTGCGTACTTCCGTCCTTATAGAATGAGCCTCCGCACGTCCTCTCTCGTGTTCTGCGCGCCAATCACCACCAAGCCATGTAATCGGTGGCGGTCAGCCAAGCCCCCGCAAACGTGACGACGGCATTGACGACAGTCCACCAGGCCGTAATCTTAGCAATGCGAGTCATGTCCACAGCAAGGAGAAGCCAGTACATAAACCACAATGTAGCCCACATGAACCACAATACCGCTAGGCCAGCTTGGCCCTCTGTTTGGAGACTTTGTATTCCCGCTGGAATAGCTATGAGAGCTACCGGCAGGCAATACCAGCCCACGCCATGTCCATCCAGCTTCCAGATTTGCGTCGCTGCTACATAACCATAGGTGAAGGTAAAGAGCAGGGTCAATGCGGCACCGTAGTATTCTGAGATGTCGTCGCCCGTGAAGACGATTCTAAGTACACCTGCGAGTTGGATGATGAACACGAAGATGTTCATCGGAATCACTGCTTTGCTATCCATCTTTCCCAGCAGCCACAGCCCATTGATGAAGAGCACAAAGCCAACGAGCCACAAACCCAGAGCTAACATGCTGATCCCCTTCCCTCGATGCTCCCGTGCCAACCTCGGGTTACCCAACCGCCTGTCGCGCTGCCAATGGCCCCCTCCCGGTCGTGCTGCAAGGCGTGTTTGGGGTGTCAACAGCGACACAACGGGAGGGGGAGCGAGTGCCACGTGCCTCCCAATGATTCCGGTGTCACCCCCTGGTACTAGAGGCACTAGTACTAGGATGACCGTACCATGGGGCCGAGGCTCGGGAATAGTGGCAATCCGCACCTAGTCTGGCCAGGCAATGGTGCATTACGCACCATTGCGTGGCCTACATCAGGCGATGCATCTTGATGGCGAGGTGCAGACTGAGGCGGGAGAGGGCATCATCCAGATTGGAGCCCAGGATAAGCTGTAAGCGCTCGAGCTGGCGGCCAACTGTGTTTCGGTGGTAGTTTGTCACCCGCGCCGTGACGCTCTGAGAGCAACCTGAATCGAGGTAGGCCTCAAGCGTGTAGAGCAGGCGGGTGCGGTTGAGCCGGTCGTAGTCAAGTACGGGACCGATTACCTTCTCTACGAATCGGACGGCGTGGCCCTTCTGGAATCCCTCAAGCAGAAACTGAGGAAGCAAGAACTCGTCGACATCGTGCACACCATCGACCCTATGCAACACGCGCACAACATGGCGCGTGAGCAAGAGTTCATGCCACTCTCGGCCTACGTTGACCAGGCCCACGCTGTGACGAGCATGCAAGGCGAAGATGGGCTGCTTTATGGGCCCCTCGACACTGGCAAGTATCCGTGACAGGGCGGCGGAGATGGCGTGCCGTTTCTGGACACCTATGCCGGAGTCCGGCACGAGCAAGTAGAGCGCTCCCTCATCAATCCCGGCATGGACGGGGCCCAACTCCCCGCCCATGTTTCGCCGCACGCGCCCTACCCACGTTTCCGGGGCCTGTGAATCCCCAGAATCGATGAGGCATGGCCAGTAGAACTCGCTCAGCTCGACTCCGAGGACACCGGCCCGTGCGATCAAGTCATCAACGCTGTGCTCCTCGAGACACAAGAGTCGCTTGAAGAAGTCATCTTCAAGCTCCAGACGGGTTCTTTCCACCGACTGTCCCTCGCTGAATGCGGCCGCAGCGGCTACTGCCGCCGCTTCCAGGACGGCGCCTAAGTTCTCACCGACAGGCTCGCGCGCGAACTGGGCAACGAGGTACCCGAGGATATCGCCCCGCCCGTCCTGCGCGGGCACGACCACCAACCACGTCCCTGGCTTGGGCCCGGCAACACATGCGGGAAGCGCCGGGCGGGAAGAAAGAAAGGCGCGCAGAAATGTGACCAGCGAGCCCAGGCCGGGGGCCTCATCCAGTCGTCGCCCGGCCTCGGAGGAATTGGCAACCAGCCTGAAAGCGGCGTCCAAAAGGCACACCGGCGATCCCACAGCTTTGGAGGTCCTGCATGCAACCACCGCCAGGCCTACGCCGATTGAGCCCTTGATGAGAGCGAGAGCCTCCCCGTCAGTCGAGTTCGAACCAAAGAGGCTCACAGGTCAGCCCCCCCGGGCGGCTCGCCTTGCTTCGATTGGCAATACACGGGTAGGCCTGGCTTGAGCCACGAGAAATCGAAGCTCTCTCGTGTGGAGGCGGCTCCCCACAAGAACACGAGCGTGCTCGCGCCGTAGGCGGCCGCATTCCCGAGAGCCATTGCCAAGGGGGCCTCCGAACGCAGGCCGGCCCACCCAAGCCCAGCTGCCGCGCCCACGCGCCACCAGACGAACAACCCCGCAGCCGTTCCCACCGGCAATGCGAGCGCCGTGGTCAACCGGCGCCCCCGAACCCAGAGAAACGACAGGGTCAGTGGGACGACGGACGGACCTACCAGCACTCCGATCATCGAGAAAAGCCACCACATGGAAAGGTCAAGGGCCAGGATCCCCCACGTGATAACGGTCGTCGCTAGACCAAATAGCAGGATGGAGACTCGGGCAACCTGGATGACCCTCCGGTCGTCCGCATTGCGGTCCACATACGTCTTGTACACGTCAATCGACGCGATCGGTGCGATTCCCGAGGCCTCTGAGTCACCCGTGGACAGCACGGCCATGAGGATCACCAGGAGGATCAGAAAGGACCCCACGCCACCTGCCAATTCCGCAGATGCCAGCACCGAGACGACGTCAGGGTTTTGTGGCGGGACGACCAGTACCCTCGCCGTAGTCCCCAGCATGAGCCCGGCAACCAAGGGGATGGGGAACCACAGGGCGCTCGCGGACACGAAGGAACGCACGGCCGAGGATGGCGTGCGGCTGGCCAGAGCCCGAACCCAATACGTTTGGTCCGCAAACACGGTGCTGGTGTTGCTCAGAGCGTTGATGAAGCCGAAGACCACACCTGGACCCGAAGAGAAGAGGAGCAGGTTCCCGCCGGAGCCAGGAACCGAGGACAGCGCCTGGAATAGCCCTGCCGAATTGACTCGGGAAAGCATCAGAGCGGAGAGAACAAGCACACCGGCGATGATCCCAATGAGCTGGAACTGGTCGGTGACGATGGAGGCCCATAGACCTCCGACCATTGTGTAGCAGGTGAAGCCCAGGGGGATGAGAAAAGCTACCGCGTACGGGTTGGTTCCAGCCACAGTCACGGTGGCCAACACGCCCCCAAGCACGATCATGACGGTTACCAATGTGTTCGTGAGAATGGCATACCCGACAAAGATGAGGTGGACGACCCGCCCGTAGCGGAAGCGGAGAAACTCGAGGTACGTGTAGGAGAGAGGCATGCGGCGCCGAATACGACCAGCCAGAACCGCGAATAGCGCGAGCTGGAAGCTGGCACCGGCGGCGTACCAGAGCGGACCACTGAGACCGTATTCGTACCCAACCCGAGCTGAGACCATGATGGTGGCCGCCCACGTCCATGAGCAGACAATGCTCGTGGTTATCCGCATGGATGAAACCGAGCGGCCGGCAACAAGGAACTCCTCAGCTGTTACGTGCCGCAACCGGTAGCGTCGATGGTAGAGCCAGAGAGTTCCACCGAGCATAGAGGCGGCCACCAGGCCAAGGATGACAAAACCGAGAGCCGCGCTCAACCGGTGGGGTGAGATCGAAACGGCGAAGAACAGCGGCTGCGTGTCAACCATCCGCTACGCCGGACTGGGCTCGAGTCCCTCACACGTCCTTCGCATGACGGTGCACGAAACAAGGCCAGCCTCTAGCAACAACTCGAGGGCGGTCTCGACCTGCTCCTCCGAACATTCCAAGCAGCAGCATAACTCCTCGACGGGGAGAGGACGCTCCAGTGCCTCCAGGACCCGGAATACCAGGTCCCCGGGTCTCGCCACAGTCCCTAGCGTGGTAAAAGGATTCAAGGAACCGAGCACAACCCGCCAGGATGCCCGGCGGCGGACGATAGTCGTCCTCGAGTTTGCCATTTGCGGGCAACGTCCGCGAGGTGGGTTCGTTGTCACCAGCCCGGCGGCGAGCAAGCGAGCCAGGATGTGGCCGGTCAGGGCTCCCCCCAGGCCGCTTGCCCGGGCTATGTCGGCCAACGTTCTGTTCGAGTCCACGAGCTCCAGAACCCGAGCTTCCGCGCCACTGAGGGAGATTGACCCATGGGCACGGTGCCCGGCGGCCGGCAACCACAGAACCGCGTCGGGCAGGGGTAGGTTCTTTCGCACGCTGTCCCAACCATCCCGCAGTCTCATGCCCTGCAAGATGAGCTCGGCGCTCCCTATATGCTCCGTGCGAGCCGGTGCCTCAGCTTCGAGCTCGAGAACGAAGTTTCCTGACGTCCAGGCAAAGGCGCAGAGCAGTTCGCCCAGTCCCTCATCGCTATCGGCTCCCACGTGCACCAGCTCCCCGCCCTCGAAGTAGGCGGAGACCAGTCGAAAGCCCTGACTGAGAAGAAGCCTCCCGGTGACGCGCTCCCGGCCAATGGCGGCAACGATCTCCTCCAAGGTCACCTGGGAGAGCTCTCCGCGCAGAATCTCGCAATCCGCTTCAGACATACCTGACCTACTCCACTTAGTCCTGGGTGCGGTCCACTCCGATCACCGCATGCTCTGGCGCGCAGGAAAGCCCGGCCTCACGGTTCCCCGGCCGGTCGCACCACTCGGAGACCATTCCTTTGATCAGCGAGCCCGCGATGTATGCGCCCACGAAACTCAGCAGCCCAATGGCGCAGACAAAATACACCACCAACATCCTTGCGGAAGCAACGGCTACTTCGCTAAGGTAGAGACCGAACGGGATCGCCACGTACCCGAGTGCGGCAGACAGGGCCGACGCGTACTTGGCGGCCAGCGAGGTCCCCGCTGGACAAAACTCCCAACCTCCTTTCCGGCCGGCAAAATCGTATCCCCTCGGTGCCATCTGACGCGAGACCTGTCCCATGAACACCACCCCCATCAAACTCACATACGAGCTTACCACCCGCTCACCCGTCACGAAAGCTTGATCCCGCCACGTTCCTGCTTCCAAGAAGCTGCTGCTCAGTACGCCCGAACGGCATGATCAATCTGGGCCGGGATGCCTGGGGTGTCGCGACCGGCTAAAGGAGATGCGCACGAGGCGGATCTTGGCTACTCGAAAACCCGCACCAATGTGTAGTCGGTGCGCCGTTGCGCGGGCACGAAACCGGCCGCCCGGATGGCAGCCACCAGATCGCCGGCGGCCACCTTGAAGCTCACCCCGGCAGCCGCCACGACGTTCTCCTCGATCATGGTGCTGCCCAGGTCGTTGGCGCCGAAGTGCAGGGCCACCTGCCCCACTGCGAGCCCCTGGGTCACCCACGAAGCCTGGATGTTGCGCACGTTGTCGAGGTAGAGACGGGAGACACCCAGAGTCACCAGGTACTCCACGGCCGTGGCCGGCGGAACCGTGCCCTCGAGGGCGGTGTTCCCTTCCTGGAAGGTCCAGGGGATGAAGGCCCGGAAACCGCCCGTCTCGTCCTGCAGGTCGCGGATGCGGCGCAGGTGCTCCACCCGCTCCTCGAGGGTCTCGACGCTGCCGAACATCATGGTGGCGGTGGTCGCCATTCCCAGCCCGTGCGCCTCACGCATCACCCCCAACCAGGGCTCGGTGCGGGCTTTCTTAGGGGCCACCTGTTGGCGCACCCGATCGACCAGTATCTCGGCGCCGCCCCCAGGCAGGGAGTCGAGGCCGGCGGCGTGGAGGCGGGCCAGGGTATCGCGCACGGAAACGTCGCTCACCTTGGCGATGTGCAGGATTTCGGGGGGGAGAGGGAGTGGATGGTGATGTCGAAGCGCTCCTTGATGGAGCGGAAGAGGTCCTCGTAGTAGGCGATGTCGAGGTCGGGATGGTGCCCGCCCTGCATGAGGATGGCCGTCCCCCCCAGGTCGAGCGTCTCCCGGATCTTGGCGAAGATCTCGTCCTTGGCCAGCAGGTAGCCCTCGGGAGAACCGGGCGACCGGTAGAAGGCGCAGAAGTCGCAGCCGGTGAGACAGACGTTCGAGTAGTTGATGTTCCGGTCGATGATGAAGGTGGCCAGGTCGTCGGGCACCAAGCGGCGGCGCTGAACGGTGGCCAGCTCCCCAGGGCAAGCAGGTCGCGGGAGCGCAGCAGGGCGACGGCCTCGGCGTCGGTGATACGGACGCCCGCCCTCATCTTGTCGCGGACCGTTTCCAGCACGTTCGCATTCTCTGACATGGGGAAGGAGTCTACCACCGGGACGAAGACGGAGGCCGGCGCTTCCGCGCCCGGCCGGCGGAACGAGCGGCCCAGTCGCGCGCCGGCGGCCGCGTCGCGTCCAGACCGCGCTCGGCCGGCAGGAAGCCGGCGGGGGCCGGTCGCCCGAGGCGCACGGGCGGCGGGTCTCAGCGGCCGGCCGCTTCCTCGTTGCGTAGGCCGGCAGCCACGCGCACCACTTCCTCGACGGTCAGCCGCTCGCCGACCACCACCACCGGGATCCCGTCGCCGGGCCCGGTCTCGACCACCACCAGACCGGCATCCCGGTGCACGCGCAGCCGACGGCCATCCAGAGCCGCGCCCGCGACCACCCAGGGACCTTCGCTGACCTCCTGGTCGGGGCCCACGACCACCGTGAGACGACCGTCGCCGTCGGTGAACGTGACCGCGTAGCCCGTCACCCACATGTGAGGGTTGGGAAGCGACGCGCCCGACCCCGTCCCCCGGAAGGGGGCCGCGAGCGAGAACCCCGCAGGAAGCCACCCCGGCAGAACAAGAGGGACCGCTGAATCAAGCCCCTTGGCGAGTGTCGCCGCGACCTCGGCGACCGTAGTGCCCACAGGGGTGAGCAGCCCGCCGGGAGTCGAGAGATGCGCTGCTCGGAAAGCCTCCTCCATGGTGCTGAGAGTCGTGCGAGTGGCGGAAGGGCCGGCCGCGCCGCCCTCCGGGCTCGCGCACCCCGCGAACAAGACCGCGACAAGAACGGCGACCATCGCCATCCGGCGTGCTCCGGAGCCCCACCCCGCTCGCTTGCGCAATCCTGCTCCGCTGCCTACAGTGGGTTCGGGCCTCCCCGCAGGGCTCCCTGCGGCCGGCCGGCAAACCCATCGACCCGGAGAGCAGCCGTGACGTTCGATCTGATGGAAGCAGCCCGAAGGATCATCGCCATCGACAGCCGCTCCGAACGGAGCAGCCGTCCGGTGATCGACCTGCTCGTGCCCTTGTGCCGGTCTGCGGGCCTGGAGACCAGCGAGCAGGTGGAGGTCCGCGACGGGGTTAGCCAGTTCAACCTGGTCGCCTCCCGCGGCCGCCTGACCGAAGACTCGCTGCTGCTTGCCACCCATGTCGACACCGTACCACCGGGGGAGCACGCCTTGTGGACCGAGACCGGCGGCGACCCTTTCGCCCTGGCGGAGCGGGACGGCTACCTGTACGGGCTGGGCGTGGCCGACGTCAAGCTGGACCTTCTGTGCAAGCTCGCCGCCCTCCACCGGTTGCGTACTCAACCCCTGGGGCGCGGAGTGGCCCTGGCGGCCACCTACGGGGAAGAGACCGGTCGGTTCGGCGCCCGGCTGCTCGTCCGCTCGCTCCGGCCGCTGCCCGGAACGGTACTGGTGGGAGAGCCCTCCGAGCTCCGCCCGGTCGGGGGTCACAAAGGCTACGTGGAGTTCCGGGTCACGGCTTCGACCGACCGCCCCGCCCCGGCGCCCGACCTCGCCCTCTGGCGAGTCTCGTTCCGCGGAGTCTCCGCGCACTCTTCCCAGACCGACAAGGGGGTCTCCGCCAACAGTTCCTGCCTGGACGCTCTCAGTCGTCTCACGAAAGACCCCCGAGTCGCCGTCGTGAGCGTTCGAGGCGGGGACGTGGTGAACAAGGTGCCCGCGCTGTGCGACGCGGTGGTGGCTGCTCCCTTCCCCCCCGAGTTCCCTAGGGCCGCCGTCTGCGCCGAGCCTCAAGCCGATGCCACCCGTTGGACGCCGGGTCTGGTCCGGCTGCTGCTGGACCTGCACCAGGCTACCGGCGAGCTGCGGCGCGAGCTGGCGAGGCACCCGGCGGGCGAGTACGACCCTCCATACTCGACTGCCAACAACGGGATCACGGACCTCCATGCTTCACGCCTCCGGTACGTGGTCGACGTGCGGCGCACACCCGGGGAAGGTCCGCGGCGGGCCCTCGATGCCTACCAGCATGAGCTGGAAAACCTCGCCCGCGCCCATCCCGACCTCACCATACGCGTCGAACGCGCCCTCGATGCCCCGCCCCACACCCCGAGGAAAGGGTCACCGCTGCTCGCGACCGTCGAGGCCGTGCTGTCGGAGCGCGGCCGCCCGAAAGAGCGCGAATACAAGAGCGGCACCACCGAGACTCCGGTCTACCAGGAGGCGGGCATGGATGCTCTGGTCCTCGGACCGGGCACGGCCGCCGCCAACATCCATCGACCGAACGAGCGTATCGCCCTCTCCCAGCTGTTCGAGGCAGTCGAGCTCTACGCGGGGATCATCACCCGGCTCTGCGGGTGACCGTTGCCACGCTAGCCCCCCCCCACCGGGGAGACGAAGACCACCTCGTCGCGATCGACCAGCTGGTGGTCGTCGTCGATGGGGTTCCCCTGATGGAAGACGATACGGGGCGTCTGAGGCGGCATGCCCAGGCGGCCGCGTATCTCGGCCAGTGTGACGGTGGCGCCCGGGAACTCCAGCTCGACCATCCCCCCCCGGGCGCCCGAGGGCAGGAACGACCGGTGCGTCCCGAGCAGCCTCACCACGATGCGCACCTTGCACCCCCCTCAGACAACCGCGCCCAAAGGCACGCGGGGCTGGATCGGCGAGTCGACTCGCTCGGTTCGGCGGGCGGCATGCTCGTTCCGCCGGCTCACTCGGCGAACTTCTTCAGGAACTCGGAGTACCGCTCGCCGATCGCCCGCTTCTTCGCCAGCACCGCCTGCGAGAACCGAACGTAGTCCACGGCCTTGGGCTCGCAGTACCGGACGCACTTGGGATCACCGTCGCACAGGTCGCACTTCTTGACCTTGTGATCGCGGTCGTCCCACACGATGGCTCCGAAGGGGCAGCCGGCCATGCACATGCGGCACCCCAGGCACTTCTCGTAGTCGATGAGCATGGCCCCGGTCTCCTCCTGCCGGTACGGAGCGTCGACCGGACAGACCTCCAGGCACATGGGCCGCTCGCACTGCTGGCAGACCGTGGGGAGGTCGATGCCCTCGGTCTCCCCACTTCAACACCTGGATACGAGACACCGCGGAGCGGCACATGTCCTCATGGTAGAGCGAGCAGGCCGTTTCGCAGGTACGACACCCCACGCACTTCTCGAAATCGATGAACAGGATCTTCTTCATGGGCTCAGGCCCCCTTCTCCTCGTCGGTCGCCGAGCGGGTGGGCGGGTACTCGGGGTGGGCGAACACGTAGACCATGGTGAGGTCCTCGTCCGAGTCGTTGACCACGCCATGGGGCACGCCGGCCGGAATGAGAACGCCCTGCCCGGCCCGGTACGCGATACGCTCCCCGCCCACCGCCAGCGCGCCCCGGCCGGACACGATGTAGGCGGCCTCCTCGACCTCGTGGACCATCTGCTCGGTCGCCGTCCCCGGCTTCCAGACCGAGAAGCCCAAACAGAGGTGCTCCGCCCCGGCCGCGGGGCCGGAGATCAGCTCGCGCACGCAGCTGCCTCCGGGCAGCACCGTACTCTTGCCTCCGTCCGCGTCGATGATCGTGACCCGCTCGTTCATGCCGACTCCGCCTCCTGACGTGCTCTACGAGATCTCTCCGGGCTCGCTGTCAGACAACGAGGGCACCGTCCTTGATGATGAGCCGGCCGTCGACCTCGACGGTGACGTCGCGCACCGATCCGTCCAGGTGCAGGCGGCTGAGGCACTGCCCGCCGGGGTAGCAGTGGGCGTTGTCGCCCAGGGCGAAGTGCACCGTTCCCAGCATGCCCTTCTCCGAGGGCGAGCCCAGGATCTCCTTGTGGCTCGTACCGATGGCGAACTCGGCGACGACGGTGGCATTCTCGTCCGAGCCGGCGATGACCTCGCTCAGCCTGGCCGCTTCCGGGCCCCCGGTGATGCTGACGGCTCGGCCGCCCTCGATCTCCCAGCGGATGGGCTCCTTGATCGAGCCGGCCACGCCCACGCCCAGCATGATGCCGTCGATCACGATCACGCCTTCGGTCCGGTCCTCGGTGGCCGCGTAGGCCACCTCGCCCCAAAGAGGCACCGGGCCCATCATCTCTCCGGCGCCCTTGATGGGCACGACCTTGAGAGGAGGCCGGTCCTTGAGGTAGATCCTCACGTCGGTGCCGGCCGGGTTCGTGACCCGGGCCCACTCGCAGCCCACCATGGCCTCCATGATGCGTTCCGCGCGCCCGACGATCTGGTCGATGTCCTGCACGGTCAGATCCCAGGTGGCCATGCCCTCCTCCACCGACCCGATCTTCGCTCCCAGCTTCACGCTCTCGGCGACCGGGTTCACATGGGCGAAGCGGTTGGCCCACTCCAGGTTGGTGGTGATGATGATGACGTCGGAGGCCTTCATGGCCGCGGCAAGGGTCTTGGCCGGCTCCATGGGGACCGCCATGGAGGCCAGGGCCGAGCTGACGTGGTGGGACACGTCGGCCACCACCGGGTAGGCTCCCAGGGAGTAGGCTACGCCGGCCATGGCCTGAGCTTCCCGCTGGTGGTCCTCGTCGGCGATGATCAGCACACTGTCGCCCTGCTTGACCGAGAAGCAATGCTCCACGACCAGCCGGGCCCCCTTGATGAGCGTGGCATACGGTTTCATGCGACCCCTCCTTGGATCAGTCCATCGATGACCACTGCCGCGTGGGGAACGGACCGCCCGCTCCCCTGCTGCAGCTGGAGCTTGCAGGCTCCGCAGTTGGTGACAACGCTTTCAAAGCCGGTCTCCCGGGCACGGGCGAACAGATCGCGCCCCACCTCCATGGCCCGGTCGTGGTGGCGGGCCTTCAAGCCAAAGGAACCCGACATGCCGCAGCAACCCCGGTCGGCTTCGGTAACCTCGGTTCCCAGGTCTTTCAGGAACCCGAGCACCGACAGCTGTGGATCGACCCCGGGATAGTGGCAGGGGGTGTGATACAGGAGGCGTCTTGGCGGCGCCGCGAGCCCTTCTCCCGAGCCCACTTCCAAACCAGACTCCCTCAAGAAGCGGAAGAGCTCCCGAACGGACTGCCGGAGCCAAGCCGCCTCCGGCCCAAGGACGTCCGGGTAGAACTCAGTCAGAGCCCGAGCACAGCTCGGACAGCCGGTCACGATGGCCTCGGCCCCGGCGATGTCCCGGCTGAGCACCTCGAGGTTGGCTCGCGCACGGCGGCGGGCCTTCCCCCAGAAGCCCCCCTGGAGCTTGGGGATCTCGCAGCAGTGGTGGCGGGGCACGTCGACGGCGAACCCCGCCCGCTCGAGCAAACGGACGGTGGCGATGCCCTGCTCCAGATCGTGGTAGTTCACGAAGCACCCGGAGAACAGAACCACCCGCTTGCTCGAGTCCAAAACCGGGTGCCTCTGCGCCCACTCGAAGAAGCTTTCCCGGCCGAACGAGGGTAAACGGGTGTCACGATGGATCCCCAGAGCTGCCTGGGCGAGCGCCCCCGCACGCCGGCCCCCGGAGCTGCCTGCCATGACCGGCCGGCCCAGCCGCCCGACGAGCTCCGGATTTAGCAGCGCAAAGTCGCGGGCGTAGTGGCCGCCCCCTCGCGCCTGCCGCGCCCGGGCGATGAGGCCGGGGATGTCGATGTCGACCGGGCATGCCCGGGAGCAGTTGCCGCAGCCGACGCAGAGTTCCAGATCGTCGTGCAGCCCCTGGAGGTAGAAGCGCACGTACTCTACCGGGCTCATGGCCAGGTCTCCGCCGAAGAAGCGCTGCGTAGGGCAGTCTTTGCGGCAACCTCGGCACGATACGCAGCGGAGCAGGGGCGCATACTCCGAGCCGCTCTGGGCGCTCCGGCCGTTGTCCAGGATGACCACGAGGACGCGCGGCGGCTCCTCCCAGGGAGGAGCCGCCTGCCAGACGGACTCGGCCTCGGCGCTCGCCTCCGGTCCCGGCGCGTCCAGGATGCGGGCCGCCCAGCCGTAGGCGGCGGCCATCTCCGCCTGCAACGTGGCGTCAGCGGAGCTTGGCACGACCTTGTCGACCGGGACGATCAGCACCAGCCGGCCGGCATCATGGAGGGCCCGTGTGATGTTCTCGAAGTGCTGCACCCAGTAGACGGAGGGCCCGGCCAGCGCGCTCACCCCAAGCAAGGCGACCATGTCCCGGCGCGCGTGGGGCCCGCCATCCAATCTCGGCGGGGGGAGGTGTTCCACGAAGGCCGCGCCGGCCACGGCGGCCGGTTGCCGGGGCAGCTGCCAGCCGCGCGTGATCGCCGGGGCCGGCGAAGGCAGCGACCGGCCCGGGTAGCCGCTCAGGGTCCGCAGGCCGGCGGCCTGGAGCGCGGGGGAGATCTCCTTGATCGCCGAGGAGTTGTTGGTGACGAGCATCGAGCGAGGCCCGGCGAAGGAGGCCACAGCGGCGGCGGCGGCGCGGGCATCCGGGGCCATCACCACCTTCAGGCC
Source organism: Thermoleophilia bacterium (assembly GCA_027493445.1). Taxonomy (GTDB): domain Bacteria; phylum Actinomycetota; class Thermoleophilia; order RBG-16-64-13; family RBG-16-64-13; genus JAMDDA01. The sequence goes on from JAOSKU010000001.1 coordinate 2,255,351, forward strand.
CGCCGCCTCGAGGGCCTCCACGGCGCCCGCCACGGCAGCCAGAGGGTCGCGGCAGACCGCTTCCCGGAGTCGCAGCAGTCGCTCCCGCCGCCTCTCCATCTCGCGCGAGCGCGCCTCCGCTCCCTCGACAGCCCGGCCGTCCACACTCAGCCCGGTCGTCCCCAGGAGGGCGTCCGAGATGTGCGTCCAAGCTCCCCCTTGGACGCGCCGCTTCTGGGCTCCAGACGGCTCCAACACGACGAGGCGCACAGGCCCGTCCTCCTCCGAGCCCCGCCCGCCTACGGGATGATCCCGCGGGACTTCAGGTCGTCGGCAACGTCGTCCAGGTCCAGCGCCCTGAGCCGATCCTCGGAGGGCACGCCGGTGTCGGGGTCGTAGCCGCGCAGCTCGTAGTACTTGGTCAGCATCGTCTCGTATTTTTCCCGGTCGATGACGGCCCCGTTGGGCAAGGGTTCCTCGTAGAAGCGGTCGGGCAGCATGTCGTCCTTCCGCCCCAAGCCGTAGCGCCGTTGCATGGCGTACTCGAGGGTGTAGATGCGGTCTCCGGCCTCCTGCACGTCCTGCCAGGTGAAGTCGACGCCGGTCGCCGCGCTCATCAGACGGGCCATGCGGGGAGCGCCGATGCCGAAGCGCCAGGAGGTGACGAACTTGCAGATCTCGAGGGCGTCGGCCATGGAGCAGTGGTCTTGGTAGTACTTGACCATCTCCTCCTTGCCCTCGTACTTGTCCTTTTGCAGCAGGTCGAGCTCGAACCAGCGGGCGACCACCTCGGCGGGCACATCGAGATCATGCACCACATCCTCCTGCTTGTCCCGGTACCAATGCCCGAAGACCTCGAGGGTGGGCAGACCGCGCAGGTGGTCGGCCCCGCGCGTGGAGGTGCCCACCTCCAGGGCCCCGCCTTTCAGAGGTCGGGGGTCGTAGGACGAGAGCGTCATCTTCTTGTTGTGGATGGCGTACCGGGTCACCTGCTCCTCGGGCAACCCCTTGAGCCGCGCGATCTTCTGGCAGCCCTGGTAGACCCCATCGGACCAGAGTCCCCCGAACCCCTCCCGGCGGGCGAGCTGCTCCACGACCGGCGGCATGTCTTCCCAGTTCTCCCAGGACAGATCGAGGCCACCGGTGTCCCCAGAGTCGATAATGCCGTCCTGCCAGAGGTGCTTGGCCGTAGCGTAGACGTTCGCCGTCTGCACCACGCACACGCCCAGCTCGTTGCAGCGCTTGTTGATGTAGAGGGTGGACGCCAGGTTGGGGTTGCCGCTGCGGGCACCGAAGCCGTCGGTGGCCTCGTACTCCACGCCCTCCTGCTTGTGGCCGGCATAAGGACCGTCGGTGATCTCCCAGAAGTGGCTGCAGTGCATGGGGCAGGTGAAGCAGCCCTTGGCCTTCTTGGAGTATCGTTCCACGAAGGCGGGGCCGTCGAGGTCCTCCCATCCGTCGAAGGAGCCGGTCTGCCAGTTCTTCACGGGCAGAGCCCCGCCGGCGTTGTACACGCCCAGCAGCACCGGAGTACCGTAGATGGCCCACGACTCGAAGAGGGGATGGGTGCGCAGGTGCTCGTGGGCTTCTTCGCAGGCCGCCTTGAACTCCGCCGGCCGAGCGATCCCGATACCCCGGGTGCCGCGCACCACGATGGCTTTGAGCTTCTTCGAGCCGAGCACCGCGCCCGTCCCCCCGCCGCCGGGAGCGCGGGTGAGGTTGCAGAGCGGGATCCCGATGGCCACCAGGTTCTCGCCCCCCGGGCCAATGGCGTAGACCTGGGCCTGAGGATCGCCGATCTCCCGGCGCAGCCAGGCATCGGCCTCCGTGACCTCCTTGCCCCAGATGGAGGCCGCGTCTTTGAGCTCCACTTCGTCGTCATAGATGGAGAGGTACACCGGCTTCGGCGAAGCCCCCTTGACCACGATGGTGTCGTACCCCGCTTGCTTGAGCTCCGCCCCGAAGTGACCGCCCGCATTGCCATCGCCGAACACGCCGGTGATGGGATTCACGGCCACCGAGCAGGTGGTCCGCCCGGCCGCCGGGGCCAGCGTGCCCCCGAGGAGGCCCGTGCTCACGCAGAAGACGTTGCCGGGGCTGAAGGGGTCCCGGTCCGCCGGGTCGTGCTCGTCGTAGACGATCTTGGAGTTGAAGCCCCGGCCGCCGATGAACTTACGGGCGAACTCGGGATCGAGCTTCTCGATATCGACGGTCCCCGCCGTCAGATCGACGCGGATGATCCGGCCAGCCCAGCCGTTCACGCCGCACCCCCTTGCATCGCAATCGCTTCCCGGGGGCACAGGAAGTAGCAGACTGCGCAGGAGTAGCACTCGTCCGGCCGCACCAGCACCGGCAGGCCATCACGCATTTCGATGCACTCGCAATGCCCCGGGGCCGCGCAGAGGCCGCAGCCGTTGCACTTCTCCAGATCGAAGACCGGAACGCCGCCTGCGTAGTCCACCTTGTCGGGCGTGACGATGTAGGGCAGCGCGATCCCTCGGAAGTCGGCCAGGGTGGCGTAGCCTTGCTCGTCCATGAACTTCCGGAGGCCCCCTTCCAGCTTGGCGAAGGCCTTGTAGCCCTTCAGATAAAGGAGGGAGCAGAAGGTGACGGCCGTCGCTCCGTACATGACCATCTCGACAACATGGCGCCAGGTCATCAGCCCCCCGCCGCCGGCTATGGGAAAGTCGGGCAGCGCCTGGCGAATCTGGGCCACGTGCCGATACGCCAGCGGACGGATCCACGGACCGCAGAGGCCGGCGAACGACTGGCTCCGCACCGTGGGGTAAAGGGGCCGCCCGCCGCGGTAGATGTCGAGGCCGGGCAGGGACTGGGGACAGTTGATGGCCGAGACAGCGGCCGCCCCGTTGGTAGCGCAGGCCTCGGACACGAGCCGTGTGTTGGCCTCGGGGGTCATCTTGGCCATGACAGGAATGGAAACCGCCTCGCTAACCGCACGGGCAACTCTTCCGGCCAAGGCCGGGTTTTGCCCCAAGAAGGCCCCCAGCTCGGGCGGCGCCTCCACACCAAGCTGCTTCGCCATCAGCCCCACGTTCGGGCAGGACATGTTGAGCTCCAGCATGTCGGCCCCGGCTTCTTCGAGCATGCGACCGAGCGTGGCCCACCCCTCCAGGTCCTCTCCGGGCCCCATCATGTTGGCGATTACCTTGAGCTCGGTCTGCTCCTTGCACTGCTGCACCAGCACCTGGGCCTGCTCGACGCTCAGCCGCTCTCCCGATGGGGAGAAGAAGCCCCCGTTTCGCTCCACGATGTGGTACGGCCGGGCCGGGAAGGGTACGTGCAGGAAGGCCAGCTTGGTGCTGACGGCGGCCGCCCCGTGCTCCTCGGCGATCTTGACCTTCTCCAGCGTGTTTGTGAGCTCTGACGAGGCGATGATAAACGGGTTCTTCAAGACGAGACCCGCAAAGTCCACTGCAATGTCGGCCATGTAGCTTCTCTCCTCTCGCGCGCCGTGGCGCTCTCGGCCTGGGAACTCCTCTCAAACGGAGCCTTGGCCGCCGCGGCCGCGCTGGGCGGCGCGACGCGGCATTCCCAAACGGGTGCTTACAGGTCCTCCCGGGTCGAACGCAGCCGCTCCCCGGTCTCTAGATACCGCCCGCTGGTCGCCGCCTCGGCTTCCTGCCTGGCCTCCTCGGTCCAGTAGCCCAGCTCGTAGCCGTGCCATGGCTTTCGCAGAGACAGCGGCGGTAGACCCTCGGCCTTCCAGCGGGCGAGTGCCTTGTCCATGTACCCGCGGGCCGGGAGTGAGGTGGGCGGGTAGTCCCACTTGCGGGTGGCGTCGATCAGAATGGCCGACGTGCCCACCGGCGGAGGAAACCGCTGCTCGTCGACGGGGGCCGTCGGTGGCGCGGAGGAAGGATCGAGAATCGAAGCCTTGCCGGTGGTGATACGCACGTCGAGGTGTGGACGCATGCGGAAGGCCATGGCCCAGTTGACCGCGTCCGCGTCGTTTGGATCGATGTCCTCGTCGACCGCCACGATCATCTTCCCGATCGTGGGATCCAGGCCGACGGCCGCGTTGAGCGCCTGCCACGGTTGAGCGGGGTGCGTCTTCTTCAGCTGGATGACCATGAGGCCGTAGCTGCCGGTGGATTCGTGGAGCTGCACGTCGAGAACGCCCGGGATATTGGCGTCCTTCTGGAGGAACTTCAAGAAGACGGCGTCGTAGGCGAGCTTACGGATCAGGCTGCTCTCCGACGGCGGGAACTGGCTCAGGAATGCCTGGTACACGGGGCGTCTTCGATGAGTCACGGCGGTCACGTGGAAGACGGGGTTCTCGACCCTCGTGCCCATATAGCCGGTGTACTCCCCGAAAGGCGCCTCGTCCTCCCGGTAGGTGGTATCGATGTAGCCTTCGATCACGATCTCCGCAGTCGCGGGGACCTCCAGGTCCACGGTTTCGCACTTGACCACGGGAATCGCCTCACCGGCGATGCCGCCCGCAACCGACAGCTCGTCGATGCCGTACGGGATCTTGGCCACACTGCAGAGGCCCAAAGCCGGAGCGCACCCAATCACCACGGCCGCCTCGAGGTTTCGCCCCAGCCGGCGCGCTTTCTGAAAGTGGATCCCGATGTGCTGCGACTGGTGGACCATAACACCGGTGCGATCCGGGGCCTTGATCATGGCCCGGTACGTGCCAACGTTCCGGACCCCGGTTTCCGGATCGGTGGTGATCCAGTAGGGAGACGTGAAGAACGGAGCGGGGTCGAATCCAGGAGTCGAGATGGGATGAGGAAACTCGAGAACGCCAGCGTGCTCGAGCAGCCCCTGGCCCACATGCACCTCTTCCTTCACCGGACCGGTCTCCACCAGCTCCGGCTCGATGTAGCCACGATGCACCTCGGCCCAACGAGCGGAGATCCGCTCCTCATCACAGCCCATGGCGGCGGCGTACACGGCCCTCGAGGCGCCCAGGACGCCCACGGCCAGGGAGCCCTCGTACCGCCTTCCGGTACAGTCCCGCACGTCGTCGAAAACGAACGCCGTCCTCTCCGAGGCGGGGAGTCCCCGGAACTGGAGGCGAACGAGGGGCATGAGCTCGGTATCCTTGCAGACGGGGGAGGATATCCGGCGCACCAGTCCCCGCCGGTCGAGCTCCGCCATGTACTCCCGGAAATCAGCGTAGTATGCCAACGCCCCTCCACTCCTCCGAACTACGCCGCGCTTCGCAAAAAGACGGGCGCCGGACAACTTGTATTATAAATAGTATCACCATGACAGGCAAGCTGCTGCATGATAATGCTCCATCATGGAATCCCCGGCCCACGGTCCGGCCTGCCTCTGTCCATCCGCGTCAGGGGGTCATCACGACTTTGGTCGCTTCTCTAGCCTCGAAAAGCTTGTACGCCTCGGGCGCATCGTCCAGGGAAACACGGTGCGTCACGATCGTGGTCGGATCGATGACGCCTCCCCGAAGAAGGTCGAGCACCTGCTCCCGGTCGTCGGTGGGACTGCCAATCGAGACGCGCAAGGTGATCTCGTTCGCGAACATGAGGCCCGCGTCGAGGGGGAAGTCGGGCTCGAAATGAGCCCCGATGACGCTCACGGTACCGCGGCCCCGCACCATCTTCAGGGACGAGGTCAGGGCCGCCACACCGCCGGCAGCCTCGACGACCGCGGCTGCCCCTCGACCTTCGGTCAGCGCCATGACCTGGGCCACCGCGTCCCCCGAAGCATCGACCGGAATGGCGCCCAACGAGCGAGCGGTCTCCAACCGGGAGGGCACCGTGTCCACGGCGATCACCTGCCCGGCCAGGCGGCGGGCGCACAGGATGGTCATCAGGCCGACAGGCCCGCAGCCGACAACCGCGACGGAATCTCCGAGACGCACGTCGGCCCGCTCTACCCCCCGGAAGGCGGTCGACAGGATATCAGCCACGAAGATCCCGGCTTCGTCGGAGACCTCCACGGGAAGGGGCCAGAGGACCCGGTCGGCATTCGGGATACGTACGCGCTCCGCCTGCCCGCCATCCAGCTTGGGGTAAGCGCCGGAGAAACCGAAAAGGGCCAGGTTCTCACACTGAGACGCCATCCCCCGGCGACAGGAGCAGCAGACTCCACACGAGGTGGTGGAGGAGCAGACCACCCGGTCTCCGGGCTTGATGCGGGAGACTCCGGGCCCTACCTCCTTCACGACCCCCACGAATTCGTGGCCCATGATCGTGCCCCACTCGAAACCGGGCACGTGGCCCCAGTACGGCAGAAGATCGGCTCCGCAGATGGCGGTCGCCGTCACGTCGAGGAGAGCGTCACCGGGATCCTGCAGCGTCGGCGCGGCCACCTCCTCGACCCGAAGATCCTTGATCCCCTGCAAACGCACGGCGCGCATAGCTGTCCCTCCCTTTTCGACGTTTCACATCCGGCGGGCGGGCCGCGTCCGCTCGCCCAGCATCCTTGACTTCCGGCTCCGCTGCTTCAGCATTCACCCGCCTGGGAGACCTCCATGGGCACCCACCCTATGTATTCGTCGGTCCGGCGACGCTTCAGATGCCCTCGGTAGTTGTAACGGTCGGACCGGTAGAACACGTGGGCCAGGTTGACCACATCACCGTCCACCGAGTACGCGGTGAGCGTCATCTTGAGAACGGGGGCGACCAGGTCGATCTGCAGGAGCCTCGAGAGCTCCTCGTCGGACGACACCGCCTGGAATACCTCGGAGGCCCAATCGATGTCGATGCTGGCCCGCGTCTCGATGAGCTGCATCAGAGGCTCGTGCTCCAAAGCCTCCAGCGGGATCCGCTTCCCGATCTCGTAAGGGACATAGTTGTGCATCACGGAGAACGGCCGGCCTTCGACCAGCTGCAGCCTCTTGACGAAGAAGATGGCGGAGCCCTCGGCGATCCCAAAGATCTCGCCGAGCTCCGAGCTCGCTTTACGCAGCCCGAACTCCAGGACCTTCACGTCCAGGGCCATGCCGATCCGGATCAGATCCTCCAGATATCCCGACAGGCAGGGACTCTTTTTCCTTATCGACGTCGGCGGAGACGAAGGTGCCCTTGCCTTTCACCTTGAAGATCAAGCCCTCGTCCTCCAGCATCTGGAGCGCCTGGCGGACGACGACCCGGCTAACCCTGTAGCTCTCCGTCAGTTCGGCTTCCGACGGCAGCTGCTCGCCAGGCGCCAGCTTCCCGGAGACGATCTGATCCTTCAGGATGCGCATGACCTGGTAGTACAGCGGGATGCCTTGCTTCCGTCCTCTTCTCACGTCTCTCCGTTCTATCGCGCTAGCCGCCCGCCAGGGGTACGAGGAACCGAATGACGTCTCCGTCGCCCAGCGTCTCGTCGTCGTCGACCCGCTCGCCGTTCCGGGTGACGTACCGCCTCGCTTCCGGGGGCAGTCCCAGCATGTCGGCCAGGCCCCCGGCCGTACACCCGTCTTCCAGCTCGAAAGAGGCCCGGCCGGCTTGGGCCGGGCCTCCCCGCTCAGCGGAGGGCAGGTACCGGGCGTACGCCCCAAAGAGCATCACGGTCACCCCTATGCGTCCCGGCTCCACGCATGCTCCAAGCCGAGCCTGTCCAGGAGAGGGGCTGCGGGAACACCTCGAGCGTCCCAGCCGCGTACGGCGTAGTACTCGTCCATGACGGCAGTGACGTCCACCGTATGCCCGCCTTCATCCGAAGGCGCCGGCTCGACGGCGAAGCGCGGCGGCAGGCGGTCGTCGTCGCGAGTGAAGCCCTCGCGGATGTTGAACAGCCGCTCCACCGTGTTGATGCGCTCTCCAATGAGATACACATCGGCGGCGGTAAGCTCCATGCCGGTGGGGAGGTTGCTCGAACGCGCGTAGAGATCCACACTGATTCCCAGGTCGACGGTGAACATGCACATGATGAGTGAGTCGATCACGGCCGCACTGTCCTGCATGCTCTTCACGAGCTCGGGCTTGCCCTCCAAGGAGTAGCGGTCATAGTCCCCGAGGACGCCCAGAAACTCCGCGGCGACGGTGAAAGCCTTGTTGTGGTCGGCGCCCCGAGAGGTGGTGGCGTAGTTCAGAGCCATGCCTGTGAACGCGCGGGGGGCATAGGCGGCGATATCCAGCCCTTTCACCTGCATCGCCAGATCCTCGCCACGGCCGAGGTGCCGGGCAGCACCCCGCGAACCCCGGGCCAGGACATCCCCGAACCCCTCACGAGAGGCGATCGCTTCGACGGCCTCGAGCAGAACGCCGGCATTGCCGAAGGAGAAGTCGAGCCCGCCGGTATCGCTCGCTGAGAGAAGGCCGTGTTCCTGAGCCTCCATGGCCCAGGCGATCGCGGCCCCGGCGCTCATGGTGTCCATCCCCAGGAGGTCGCACCAGTGCCCGGCCTCCATGATCGCGGGGAGATCGGTGACCCCGCACAAGGGACCGAGAGCCCAGACCGACTCGTGCTCGATGCGCTCCGACCGGTACGAACGGCCCCGGCGCTCGAACTCCACCACCGAGCCGCAGATGACGTCGCAACCCCCGCACGCTTCGTACTGCTTGATGTACTTGGCGATCTCATCCGAATGGATCCCCGAGACGTCAGGGGCTCGATCGTCCCTGTGGTTCCGGTACGGCAGTCCCACAGCCTCGTTGATGTGCGGCAGCATGCCCGTGGTCCCTACCCAACGGAAGGCGTCCCGCACCGGATTCTCCATGATGATCTGGTGGAGCTCGCGGCAGCCCTTGATATACGCCCCCGTGGGTGTGCCCATGGTCAGGCCGCCGGAACCGCGTACCGCCACCGCCTTGAGGTTCTTCGAACCAAAGACGGCCCCAATGCCGCCCCGGCCGGCGGCGTGCTGTACATGCATGAAGTTCGCGTAGCTGACCAGGTTCTCGCCCGCCGGACCGATGGCTCCGAACTTGAAGTCACGGCCGAGGGTGGCAGCCAGCAGCTCCTGCGTCGTGCGGGTGTCCGTGCCCCACAGGTCGGAGGCATCTCGCAGGGAGACAGCGCCGTCGTCGATGACCAGGGTCACCGGGCCCTTGGCGACTCCACTGATCAGGACCCCATCCCAGCCTGCGTACTTGAGCTCCGCCCCAAAATGTCCGCCCATGTAGCTCACCGACTGCGCACCTGTGAGAGGGCTCTTGCAGCCCACCCCGATGCGGCTGGCCGTGGGCACCAGCGTGCCGGTGGCCGGCCCCGTCACCATGATGATCTTGTTGTCCGGTCCCAGCGGGTCGATGCCAGGGGCGAGCTCGTCGTACAGGATCTTGGCCGCGAAACCACGGCCGCCGAGGAATCCCTCCGCAAGCTCGTCGGTCACCGGGAACTCCCCAAAGGTCGCCGAGCTGAGATCCACGGTCAGGATCTTGCCTGTGTACCCTCCGTACTTCATGCCCTCCCCTCCCAGGTGAGCGCGTGCTCGGGACACCACTCCACGCAGAGGGGGCTCCCGTCGCACAGATCGCAGATCATGATCCGACCGGACAGGGGGTCGCGCGCGACGTTCGGGCAGGCGTCCAGGCAGTTGAGGCAGCCGGTGCACGCGCCGGCGTCGAAGCGTATGACGCCGGCCGACTCGTCGAAGATCAACGCGTCCTCGGGACAGCTGTCTACGCAGGCCCGATCGTGCGCCATGTCGCACACGGCGCAGCGCCTCTCACCCAGGTAGGGCGACGGATCCCTGGTCACCCGGATAGCGGCCGCCGATGGCTGGATACGACCGAGCTTGTGCAGAGAACAGACCTCGGAACACAGGTCGCAGTTGATGCACTTGTCTTTGTGGAACTCCACGTAGTTCAAGTGGTCACCTCACATCTCAAGGTCATCGGACTTGGAACTCGTTTCAAAATGAAGCCTTGGCCGCCGCGGCCGCACTGGCCGGCGCGTCCCCGGCGCCTACGCCTGGGACATCACCGCCAACGCCGCCTCCACACCCGCCCCGAGATCCACGGACACACCCAAGTCGAGAAGAGATCGGCCGAGCGCCGCCACGCCGACCACCGGGTACATGGTGTTGGCGGTGACGCCCATGTGACCGATCCGCACGAGATTGCCCGCACCTTGCCCACCCGAGATCATCACCCCGTACCGCTCGCGGACGTGGGTCCGGACCTGGATGTCGGTCAGCCCGTCGGGGACGGCGATGGCCGTGGTGCAGGTCGACATGATGTCCTCGGATCGCGGCCACAGTCGCAGCCCTAGAGCCTTCACCCCCTCCCGGCAGGCTCGGGCAGCTCGAGAGTGACGCGCGAACGAGTTGTCCAGCCCCTCCGCCAGCACCTCCTCGCAGCACGCTTCGAGCCCGTGCACATCGGCCACGGACGGTGTGAAGGGAAACTTGCCCCCCTCCAGCCACTGGATCTTCCAGTCGAGAAGCGACAGGAAGGAGTAGCGGGGGGCCTCGGGGTTCCGGGCGATCAGATCCCAGGCATCCTGGCTCACGGTCATCATCGTGATGCCGGGAGGTCCCGAGAGGCACTTCTGCGCTCCGGCGATGCAGATGTCGAGCTGCCAAGCGTCGGGGTCGAACGGCATCCCGCCTATGGACGACACGCAGTCGACGATGGTGATGGCTCCGTGCGCCTTGGCCAGAGGCCCGATCTCCGCAACCGGATTGAGCGTTCCCGAAGGCGTCTCGGAGTGGACGACCGCCACCACCTCGATCTCGGGGTGCTCCTCGAGGGCCCGCTCGACGTCGGAGGGGTCGACCGCGTCGTCGTACGGCACGTCGATCTCGTGAACCGTGGCGCCCCAGGCCCGCAACCAATCGCCGTACCCCTTCCCAAAGACGCCGGAGCTCAGGTTGAGGCAGGCCATGCCCGGCCGCACGACGGCCCGACCGGCCGCCTCGAGCCCCAGAACCGCCTCGCCCTGCATCAAGAGGAGGTCGGAGCTGGACCGGAACACCGCCTTCACCTTGGCCTCGGTCGCCTTGTACTGCTCGATGAACATCGGGTCGTAGTGGTAGACGATCGGCGAGCCGAGTGCGGCCAGCGTCTTGCTGGAGCAGGTGGTCGGTCCGGCGCTGAGGGTAAAATCGGCCGGCTTCATGAAGAACCCCTTTCTAGTCGTGTCCTGCGAAGTCCCCCCCTGGCGACCATCATCGAGAACCCCGAGTGTAGGGCGACCCGAGAGCCGCCGGTAGATATGCCTGCCGAGCGAACACGATCAAGGCCACCATGACCGCCACGAAAGGCAGCATGTTCACGACGTCTTGCGGTACATTGACGCCGACCAACTGAAGCGCGGTCGACAAGGAGACGGACATGCCGAACAGCATGGCCCCGATCAGCACCCACAGGGCCCGACCGCGGGCGAGCATCGCGATCACGATGGCTATGAACCCCGCCCCGTGGGTCATGAAGGGCACGAAGATCCCGGCGCCAACGATCGACATGTACGCGCCCCCCAGGCCGCCGAGGCCCCCCGTGACGAGAACCGCCACAGACCGGGTCGCGACGACGCTGACGCCCGCCGCATCGAGCGCCTGAGGCTTCTCGCCGGCCGCCCTCAGGTTGAGGCCCATGGAGGTGAAGCCGAGAACCCAGTGGACCACGACCACCAACGCGAAGCCGATGTACACGATGAGAGGCTGACTGAACAGACTCTGGCCGAAGGCCGGTATCTTCGACAGCAGGGGGATCTGGAACACGGGCATGGCGTCGAGCCTCGGATACGTCGTGCCGAACTGCGCTCTCTGGAGAACGCTGGTGATGCCTTCCGCAGTCACGAGCAGCGCGATGCCGACCACGATCTGATCGAGCCCCAGGCGCACGCAGAAGACGAGCATGATCAGGGCCGTGAGCACTCCGGCCGCCAGCCCACCGGCCAGCCCGAGCCAGGGATTCGTGTAGAGGGCCACCACGAATCCGCCGTATCCGCCCATCAGCATCATGCCCTCAAGCCCGATGTTGAGGACTCCCGACCTCTCCGAGACCGTCTCCCCCAGAGCGGCAAGCAGCAAGGGCATGCCCGCAAGGATGCCGCCCGAGATTAGAGCGGCCACGAACGCGGTCGTGAACAGCTCGGTCATGAGCTCCCCCCGGTCTCCAGCGCGTTTCTCGTGGACGCCGCAGCCTTCGCCGACACCCGCGAGCGGCGAGCGGCGATGTATTGGGTCAGGGTCATGAACAGAAGGATCAAGCCAACAACCATCAGCATGAAATCGTCAGGCAGGCCTGCTTTTCTGGCGGCGGAGTGGCCCCCATCGAAATGACCGCGTAGAAGCCCACCAGCGGGACGGTGGCCAGGGCGTTCAAGCGGGCCAGAAACACCAGCGCGAACAGAGTGAGCCCAAAGTTGGGGTTCCAGTCGGCCCGCACGTAGCCCCACACGCCCAGGATCTCGATGCCGGCCGCCAGCCCGATGAAGGCGCCGCTGATCATGAAGGCCACGATGGTGAGCCTACGTACGTCGATACCTACATGGATGGCCGCGCGGGGGTTCGCCCCCAAGACGTTCAGCCGGAGACCAAATGAGGTGCGCGTCATGACGTAGTGAACCATGGCGATTGCCACCAGGGCGAACAGGATCCCCACGTGAATCCGCGTGCCCGGGATGACGGGCAGCAGGTCGTCCTTGGGTATCACGTCTGTCTGAGGCACGTTGGTTGCCTGGCTGCGGAACGGTCCCTTGATCAGCAGATTGGCCAGATTGACCCCCACAAAGGTCATCATGAGCGAGGTGATGATCTCGTTGAGTCCGTAGTAGGCCCTGAGCATGGCCGGAACGATGGTCCAAAGCCCACCCGCCGCGGCCGCCATACCGCACAAAATGGCGAGGCCGAGCCCGCCGGGAAACGCACCGGTGATCTGCGGGCCGAAACCCGACACCACCGCGGCCGCCATGAGGAACTGACCATCGCCCCCGATGTTCCAGATGTTGGCTCTGAAGGCCACGATGAGACCGGCCGCCATGAAGAGGAGGGGCGCCATGCGCGTGAGGCTGTCCTGCACGCCGCTCGGCGAGAGCAGCCCCCGGTTGACGATGGTACCGTAGAAAGTAAGGGGGTTGCGGCCGACGATCAGCAGAAGGACACCGCCGGCCAACAGGCCAAGCAGGATCGGGCCCACTCCCTGCAACAGCGACCCCCGCCACCCGCTCCAACGGCTCGGAGTGCCGATCTGGGGCTCGAAACCAAGCACGCTTGTACCCGCGTTCTCTGTCAACGCGAGTCACCGCCTACCATCAATCGACCTACCTCCAATTCCGCGCCCACCTCGTTCTCGACGACGCCCATCAACCTTCCTCCGAAGAGCACCGCGATTCGGTCGCAAAGGTCGAGGAGCTCCTCCAGATCCGTGGAGATCAGCAGAGCCGAGACCTGCCTCTCCTCCGCCAGCTGACGGATACGATCCCTCACCGCGTAGGTGGTTTTCACGTCCAGGCCGTGCGTGGGCTTGTTGTAGACCACGACCCGGGGGTCGAACGACAGCTCGCGCGCGAGTAGCACCTTTTGCAGGTTCCCGCCCGACAGAGTCCCACAGCTCGTTTCGATGGTCGGCGTCCTGATATCGAAGCTGTCGACGAGATCCGTCGCGCACTCGCTGATGGCGTCGTCGCACACCCGGCCTCGTTTCCAGAAGGGCCCATCCCCGATCCTCTTGAGGATCAGATTCGTGGCAACGCTCAAGGAGGACACGGTCCCCTCGCCCACCCGATCGTCCGTCACGTAGCGCAAGCCCATGCGCTGGCGTCCCGATACGCTCGTGTGACGTATGCTCTGTCCCGCGAGCAGAACGTCGCCTGTGTGCACGGAGCGCTGTCCGGCCACGGCCTCGGCCAGCTCGCGCTGTCCGTTGCCGTCCACGCCGGCGACCCCCACGATCTCTCCTCTGCGCACGGCGAGCGAGACATCGCGGATGCCGATCTCACTGCGCTGCGGCTCGACGCTCACACCGATGAGCTCCAGCATGACCTCGGACGAGACCTGGCGAGCGGTACGATGCCCGGTCACCTCGCCCCGCACCTCGGCGACACCGGCGAGAGAGGCCGCCTCCTCACCGAACATCATGGTGACGATCCGGGCCTGCAGCTCGTCTCGTGACGTGGAGCGCACGACTTCGGGTCCCAGAGTGCCCACCACCCGGCCCCGGCGGAGGACGGTCACCCGGTCGCCCACATCCAGGGCCTCGTGCAGCTTGTGCGTGATGAAGATGATGGCCAGGCCCCGCTCTTTGAGCTGAAGCAGCACCTTTTCGAGCTCGGTGATCCCCTGAGGGGTGAGCATCGACGTCGGCTCGTCCAGTATCAACACCCGAGAGCCGCCCCAGAGGGCCTTCACGATTTCGACCTGCTGCTGCTGGCCCAGCGCGAGACGCCCGGCAAGAGCCCGAGGGTCAATCTCGACCCCCAGGTCGGCGGCCACCTGTTTCAGCCCGGCCAGCGCCCTCTTCGTATCCATGGATAGCCCCCGGCCTTGGCCCAGGACCAGGTTCTCCAGAACCGTGAACACAGGGATGAGCGTGGGGTGCTGATACACCGTGCCGATCCCTAGATCCAGCGCGACCCGCGGTGAGTCGATCTGGACCTCGGCGCCGTCCACCAGGATCGTCCCCGCGTCGGGACGGTACATCCCGGAGAGGATGTTCATCAGAGTGGACTTGCCGGCGCCGTTCTCCCCCAGAAGGCAATGCACCTCGCCGCCATATACCGCCAAGTCGATACCATCGTTGGCCACGACGCCCGGGAAGATCTTGGTGATCCCCCTGACCTCCACCAAGGGACCGGTGCCGCCTTCGCCCGCCGCGGGTGAAAGGTCGAGCACCTCACTCACTTCGGCCATCCGCCCTCCTTTTCCGCGCCGGAGCGTCCGGTCCGATCACGTGGCGACCGGTTGCATGCGTCCCTCACCGCCGAAGAACAGCAGGCGCGCATTGGCGTCGAGGACCCGATCGACCAGCTCGGCAGGCAGCCCGCTCAGTCTCACTTTCAGGATCTCTACCTGGGGGTGATGGAATGGTGCGTCCGACCCGTACAGCACACGTGTCGGCCCGACCCGCTCCACTGCTTCCCGGATCTTCGTGTGCATGGGCATGCCCGACGTCTCCAGGTACACGTTCGGCCGCCGCACGGCGACGTCGATCGCCGCGTTGATATAGATGATGTTGCCGTGACCCATGTGCCCCAGGATCACCGGCGTCTCGGGGAAGCCCGCGGCCAGCTCTTCGATACTCCACGGAAGGGTGAAGATGGGGTGCCCGGAGTGGATCAAGACCGGGAGCCGGCGGCCGGCGAGCAACTCCATCAACGGGTGCACGGAAGGGTCGTTCGGATGGTACCCGTCGAGGAGCGGATGCAGTTTGACGCCCAGAAACCGCGGGTGGTCCAGATACTCGCGAGCCTCGTCGAGATACCCGGGGACCCGAGGATTCGACCAGACCAGGCCGTACGCGCCGGGAGTGCTCTCGACGACCTGCTTGGTATACGCGTTGTCAGGGTGAAACACCACGACGCTCTCGAGTCCGCAGGACTTCATAAGCTCGACCAGCCCGCTCCTGTCGAGCGAGACGCCGAACATCGCTCCGAAGTCTCCGACATGCATGTGAGCGTCGAACACGACCGACCCCCTCCCACCCCGCGGACACGACAAGACAAGTGCCGCCGGAACCGTTATCGCGATCGGCGACCGGAGGACCTCTACAGACATGCGCCGCACACGGACCGGTCACCGCGTTTAGGACTTCACCTTGTCCTTGCTGTACTGTACAGTAATGCATACAGGACAGTCAATCAAGGGTGTCAGCCATGCCGGGGCGCGAGCGAGGCGCATAGAACCGGCGATCGGAAACGTGACAGAGTGGCTTCTCAGGAAGTAGTGTAGAAGAAACGGACCCTTTCGTCACGGATCCCGGCACGGCCGACGCCGAACTCGGGAGACAACGACCAGGGGGAGAGTCAGGATGGGAAAGACCAAGGTCTACCTTCTCGATGGCGGAAGTCTCGTACTCGACGGTTTCCACGTGTTCTGGAACAGGGGCCCGGCGGGAGAGATCCGCTTCCCCTGCTTCAGCGTCCTCGTAGATCATCCGGACGGGAGGTTTCTCTTCGACACAGGCTACGACCGAAACCACGTGGAGCGGGTCCTGCCGTTCGAGAAGCCGCTCCAATCGGCAGGACAAACCCTCACGGCACAACTGGCGCTTATCGGGCTTCGAGCGAGCGACATCGACGCCATCATCAACTCCCACTTCCACTTCGATCACTGCGGGGGAAACAAGCTGTTCCCGCGGGCGAAGACGATATGCCACAGAGACGAGCTTCGAGCTGCCCGCGGCCCGGAGCCGTTCGAGCGCCTTGGCTACTCCGACCTGTCCTTTGCACCCGGGTTCCCCTCTCCTTTCCCCGCGCCGCCGGCCGAGGCGACCGAGGAAGCACCTGAGGAAACGCCCGCGCCCCTAGAGCTTCCGGCCATGCTTGAGAACGGCCCCGCCGGCCGAGCCTTCGAGCTCGTCTCGGGCGATGCCGAGATCGTCGCGGGCCTGTTCCTGCTGGAAACACCAGGCCATACCGCGGGCCACTGCAGCCTCATGGTGGAGCTCGCCGACCGGCCGCCCATTCTCTTCACGGCCGACGCCTGCTACTCGGCGAAGAACCTGGAGATGATGTGCATCTCGGGATTCCACCGAGATCCCGCCAAGGATGTGCGCTCCATGGCCCGGCTCAAGTCCCTGGCGGCCGAGCACAGTGCCGAGCTTATCTTCTCGCACGACCCCGAGAGCTACGCCCAGTACCTCAAGGCGCCCGCATTCTACAGCTAGCTCCGACGCCGAGGGCGCCAAGGTTGATTTGCACTTAAGCCTGGAAGTTGACTGGACATCCTAGGTGTTTTACAGTACATGTGGACTCGCGGTAGCGTTCGCAGCGACGAAGGACGCCGCATAAGGGGGTGGGCACAAGCGCTTCGAATCCGGATCAAGATGGAGAACGACCTGTCGCATCGAGGGAGGATGGAGATGGCAAGACGAGAACGGTCAACCGGGAGCAAGGCCCTGGCGTTGATGCTGACGCTCCTACTGATGACCGTCGGCCTGGCGCTGATCGGCTGCGGGGAAGACGGAGAGACCACGACCACGGCGGTGGCCGAGGAGACCACCGAGTCCACCGCCCCGCCGGAGACCGAGTCGACGGAGCCGGCCCCCAGCGGTATCACCAAGATGGCCGTGACCGCACCTGAGGAGGCTACGGACTACGGTTGGAACCAGCAGGGCGTGGAATCCGCCGAGAAGGTAGCCGCGGAGATCGACGCCGAGATCATCGTGCAGGACGGCGCCGGGTACGAAGACATCACCCCCATCCTTCGCGATCTTGCCGAGGAGGGATCGCAGCTGACAATCGCCTTCGCCAGCGGCTACGGCACCGCAGCCGTGCAGCAGGCCGAGGAGCTCCAGGTACCGCACGTCATCATCGGTCAGTTCGAGCAGGGACTGATCCCGGGGCTCGCCCAGGATGTCGAGACGTACGCACAGCACGGTTCGTACCTGGCCGGCATCGCCGCCGCGAAGACATCGAAGACCGGGACCCTGGGCATCGTGATCTCGGCCGACGACGAGAACTGGATCAAGATGGCGGCCGGCTTCGCCCTGGGGGCCCAGTCGGTCAATCCTGATATCAAGGTCCTGATGGCCCAGATCGGCCAGGCCGGCTATGCCGACGCCGCCGGGGGCAAGCGTGTAACCGAGAGTGTCATCGCCGGAGGAGCCGACGTCATCTTCGGCATGGGTGACGGCTCGAGCTTCGGCATGATCCAGGCCGTCGAGACCGCCACGCCGCCGAGCGGAGCGGACAAGGTCTGGTTCATCGACGTCATTGGCGACAAGACATCGCTGGACAAGAAGGGCGTCCTGCTCACGTCGGTGGTGTGGGACTACGCACCGGCTTTCAAAGCGGCTGCCGACGCCCTGGCTGCGGGGACCTTCGGCAACGAGATCATCTGGCTCGACATCGACAACGGCGGCATCGACCTGCTGAAGACCCAGTACCTGTCGGATGACGTCTGGGCGGACGTAGAGACGGCGCGGCAGGGCATCATCGATGGGAGCATCACCATCCCCGAGATCCAGAGCAAGGCCGAAGTCGAGGCCATGATCAAGTAGCGAGGGCCCGAACGTCGAGGCGGCGGCCCGCCGCCGCCTCGACATCCATGGCTCGGTCCGCGGCGGCCCAACCCCCGGGGTTCGGCCGCCGGCGCTTCGCCCCCCGGGCACAGAGCTGAATCAAGGCGGATATGGAGGTGGTCAGATGAGCCCGCGGGTGATGCAGTTCTACTTGGCAACCCGCATCGTGCACGGCCTCGGCTCTGTTTCGAGCCTCGCCGACCACGTGAAGCAGAACGGCGGCACGAAGGTCTTTCTGTGCACCGACAAAGGGCTGACTGCGGCCGGGGTCACGGAGCGCGTGAGCGCCCTCCTCGACGAAGCAGCCGTGCCGTGGGTCCTCTACGACAACGTGGAGGAAGACCCCGGCACACGGGCGGTCCACGCCGGAGTCGACCTTTTCAAGGCCGAAGGCTGTGATCTGGTGGTCGCCTTGGGCGGAGGCAGCCCCATGTGCGCCGGCAAGGGCATCGCGCTCGTCGCCGCGAACGGCGGCAGCCTCACCGACTACGAGGGCTTCGGCAAGGCCAAGAAGCCACCGTACCCAGTGATCGCCATACCAACGACCGCCGGATCGGGGACCGAGGTCTCGAAGGTGACCATCCTCACCGACGAAACGCGCAACTTCAAGATGTCCATTCTGGACGAGCGGACTTACCCTTCCGTTGCGTTGCTAGATGGTGAGCTCATGGCCACCCTACCGGCCAAACCCGCGCTCGTCGCCGGCATGGACGCGCTGGCCCACGCCCTCGACGCCCTCTGGTCGGTCGGCGCGACGCCCTACTCCGACGCCCTGGCGGTGACGTCGGCGGCCTCGATCTTCGACATGCTGCCGAGGGCGGCGCTCACCGGCGACCTGGCCGCTAGACAGGCCATGCTCGAAGCCAGCGCGGCCGCCAACATCGCCACCGGAACCGCTCTCCCCGGTCTGGCCCATGTGCTCTCGCAGCCGTTGGGCCGCTACCATATGTCCCACGGACTCGCTACCGGGATCATGCTTCCGTACACTATGGAGTACAACCTGCCCGTGGCCTACGGCAAACTCGCTCCGGTCGCCCGACTCCTCGGTGAGACCGGATCCGACAGAGAGCTCGCCGAGGGACTCAGCGAACGACTGTGGGGCCTGATGGACTCGGTCGGGTTCCCGACCAGTCTCGATCCCGAGCTGGTTCCCGAGGACGACCTCCCGATCCTGGTCGATCAATGCACCAAGGTCGTCAATTACCGCCTGAACATCAGAAACGCCCCGCCGGCCGATCTGGAAACCCTGTACAGGCTCGCCCTGAGGAAGGAGTAGCACTCATGGGAGCAGTCTCCGACACGGTGGGAGCCTCCTGGGGCAAGGCTCTGGTGATCGATGTGGGAGCCAGGACGAGCCACGAGGAACCGGTGGAGGCTCAGGTCATCCGCGACTTCATCGGGGGTCGGGGCCTGGCCGCGCACTACCTCTTCCACCATCTCCGGCCCGGGGCCGACCCGCTGGGCCCCGACAACCCCCTGGTGTTCGCGGCCGGGCCGCTGGTCGGAACGTCGGCGCCCGGGGGGGCGCGCGCCGCGCTCGCCACGAAATCCCCTCAAACCGGCATCTACCTATTCAGCATCACCGGAGGCCGGCTGGGACCGGCCATCAAGCGGTCCGGCTTCGACCTCATCGTTCTCACCGGTTCCTCGGAGACGCCGGTCTACGTCGAGGTGGACAACGGGCGTGCCTACATCCGAGACGCCGGCGAGCTCTGGGGTCTCGACACCCAGGCTACGCAGGAGCTTCTGCACGCCGATCTGCGTGGGCAAGAGGCCGCCATCACCTGCATCGGTCAAGCCGGCGAGAGGCTCGTGCCGAGCGCGAACCTCATCAACGAACGCAGGGCCCTGGGTCGCGGGGGAGCCGGCGCGGTCATGGGTTCCAAGAAGGTGAAGGCTCTAGTCGTGCGCCCCGGACCGGAAGCGCCCGCCATCGCCGACCTCCCGGCCTTCCGCGAGGCGGCCCGAGCAGCCTCGCGGCAGCTCCGCGCCAATCCCTTCACGTCGGGCCCTTTGAGAACATTCGGCTCGGTGAGCACGGTGGCCGTCGCGGCCCATGCCGGCATCCTACCGGCCGACAACTGGCAGCGGCCTGCTCCGGTCGAGCTCGCGCAACAGGTCATGGGTGACACACTCAAGGAGCGCTTCCTGGCGCGGGACACCCCCTGTGGCGATCCGTGCCCCATCAAGTGCTCGAAGATCACGGTCGTCAGCGAGGGACCATACGCGGGCGCCATGACCGAAGGCCCGGAGTACGAGACTATCTATGCCCTGGGCACCGCCTGCGGCATCTACGATCTGGCCCCGATCATCCAGGCCGACAGCATGTGCGATCTGTACGGCATCGACACGATCTCCATAGGTGTGACCATCGCCTTCGCCATGGAGTGCTACCAGCGCGGGCTCCTCACAAGAGACGACACCGGAGGGTTGGACCTGACTTTCGGCAACGAAGCCGCCGTCCTGCAGCTGATCCGCGATGCATCTTTCCGCCAGGGTTTCGGCGAGAGGATCGCGCGGGGGAGCCGAGCGTTGGCCGAGGAGATCGGGCAAGGCTCCGAAGCGTTCGCCATGCACGCCAAGGGCATGGAGCTAGGCGGATACGATCCCCGGGGGGTCAAGGGCATGGCCACTGTCTATGCCTGCGGTCCGCGGGGCGGGTGCCATCACGCGGGCGGCTACACCGTCGCGGCCGAGCTGGCCAACCCCAACATCGACCGATACGCCGAGAAGGGCAAGGCTCCGCTCACCCTCGGTTCCAGGAACCGGCGGGCGGGTTTCGCCGATGCGGCCGGCACCTGCGCCTTCCTCATCGTGGGCATGGAAGACGACACCCTCGCGGAGCTCATATCCGCTGCACTCGGCACACAGTTGAGCGCGGCCGACCTGTACAAGGCCGGCGAACGCATCAACGCCCTCGAACGGGTGATCAACGTCCGTGAGGGCATCCGAGGCGCCCATGACACCCTGCCGGCCCGCCTCACCGGCGAACCTCTCCCCTCGGGACCCGCGCAAGGCCAGACCGTCGATCTGGTCACCGCGCGCGCGGAACTCTACCAGCAGAGCGGTCTGGACGCGGAGACCTCGCTGCCGACTCGAGAGACCCTGGACCGCCTGGGCCTCGGCTGGGTCGCGGAGGATCCTGCAGTCAGCGCTCTTCTCTAGCGCGGAATGACTCACCCGTACCCCGGGGGGCGGAGGGTGGCCCGGGGTACGGTGCCCCTATGGACGCGTCTCCGCGCCGAAGAACCGTAGGTCGGGCCCTTCGGCCAGCTCGCCCGCCTCGTGGGCCAGCTCGTAGAAGCGGAGCAGGCCGGCCTGGTACTCCTCGGCAAAGCCGTAGTGGAGCACCTCGAAATAGCGGGTCAGGCAAGGTCGGTCGAAGCGCGAGAGCCCGAGCGCCGACTCCACCACGTCGGGCGCCGACTCGCGGCTGTAGTCCATGGAGCGTACCAGCTCCTCCTCCACCGCCAGCAGCTCGGAGCGGTGGCCCCGCAGGAAGTCCTCCCGGGCGGCCCACACCGCGTAGACCATGGGCAGGCCGGTCCACTCCCGCCAGATGTGCCCCAGGTCGTACCGGCGCGTACGGGGCAGAGGAAAGTACATGGCCTCCAGGCCCTCGTCGCCGATCAGGAGCACGGCGTCGTGGTCTTCGAGCGCCTGCTCGGGAGCGCCCCGAAGTTCGTGATAGCTCGGACCCAGGTCATACAGGAGCTTGAGGATGGTCTTCAGCAGCACGACCGAAGTGGCGCTCTTGGGCGTGAGCGCAATGCGACGCACCTCTTCGAGCGGCTTCCTGGTCACCAGCTGGATACTGTCCACCGCCCCCTTCGATGAGATGGAGAGCCGCCGCGAAAGTCGCAGCTGGCGGTGCCCCCGGGCGTACTCGATGGAGCTGATGGGCCCGAAATCGATGGTGCCGGCCAAGAGCATGCGGTTGAGGTCGGTGGGCACACCCGGTACGAGCTCGAACTCGGCTCCCGAGGCCAGCCCGGCGGCCACCCGCCTCTCCAGCCCGTAGTAGAGGGGGTAGCAGTTCAGAAACTCGATATGCCCCACGCGAACGGTCACGGCAACCTCACGCCTGGTAGCGCCGCACCACGCGGTAGAGCGTGTCCCGCTCCACGGGCGTCCGCCCCGCATCCTGAATGATGCGCACGAGCTCACTCCGGGGCACCGCCTGCCCGGCCTCCGAGCCGGCCGCCCGAGTGATGGTCTCCTCGACGATGGTGCCGTCCACGTCGTTGACCCCGAAGTACAGGCTGATCTGCGCCAGCTTCAGTCCGATCATGACCCAGTAGGCCTTGATGTGATCGAAGTTGTCCAGCATGAGACGGGCGAGGGCCAGCATCTTCAGGTCGTCGATCCCGGTGGTGGGCGCCAGGGTGGCCAGCTTTGTGTTGCGTGGGTGGAAAGCCAACGGGATGAAAGCCTGGAAGCCGCCGGTCTCGTCCTGGGCCGCACGCAGGCGCAGCAGGTGGTCCACGCGCTCCTCGGCCGTCTCCACGTGGCCGTAGAGCATGGTGGCGTTGGTGCGCAGGCCACAACGGTGGGCCAGCTTATGGACCTCGAGCCACTTCTCGCCGGAGATCTTGCGGGCGCAGACCATGTCGCGCACCCGGCGGGAGAACACCTCGGCGCCGCCTCCGGGTAGGCTGCCCAAGCCGACCGCCTTGAGGTCGAGCAACACTTCTTCCTCTGTCATGCCGCTGATGCCGGCGAAGTGCACGATCTCCGAGGCGGTGAAGGCCGTCAGGTGCACCTGCGGCGCCAGCGCGTGCAGCTCGGCGATCATCTCCCGGATGGCCCCGTAGGGGAGATCGGGGTGCTCGCCGCCCACGATGTGCAGCTCGGTGATGCCCTCGGCCAGGGACTCGCGCGCCTTGCCCAGAACCTGCTCCAAGGTCATGGTGTACGCCCCCTCCTGGCCGGCGTCACGAGAGAAGGCGCAGAAATCACACCGGTTCTTGCAGATGTTGGTGTGATTGATGTGGCGGTTGCTGATGAAGTACACGTCGTCGCCCACCCGGCGGCGGCGTACGGCGTCGGCCAGCCGGCCGAGCCTCAGGAGGTCGGGGGGTGGCGAGGAGGGCCAGGCCGTCGTCGGCGGTGAGGCGCTCGCCCGCCTCGATCTTCTCTTCGACCGCGGCCAGCGGATCGATGCTCGTGCGGAGAGGCATGGGGCGGAGTCTAGCATATGGGGGTGTGGCGCTCGGCAGCCCACTGGGAACCCCGGGGAGGACGCCACAGTTTCATGAGTCGCGCCGCGCGACCGCGGCGAAACTGATTCTTGGGCTCGCCCAGACCCCCTACACCGAAGCATGGTGCAGGGCGATGATGCCCCCGGCCAGGATCTCGTAGCGTGGGTTCACCAACCCGGCGCCGGCCATCACGTCCCGCAGGGTCTCGGGGTCGGGAAAGCGGCGAACGGAGGCGGGCAGATAGCTGTAGGCGAACTCGTGTCCCGCGGTGACGCGGCCCAACCAGGGCACCACCCGCTCGAACCAGAAGGCGAAGAACTGCTTGAAGCCGATGATCTGCGGCTGCGTGATCTCCAAGCAGACCACCCGCCCTCCCGGCCGGACCACCCGGCGCATCTCCCGGAACGCCCCGGAGACGTCGCTCACGTTGCGGACGCCGAAACCCACGGTGCAGGCGTCGAACTCCCCCTCGGCGAAGGGCAGCCGAAGCAGATCGCCCTGCAGGAAGTCCACCCACAGCTGGTTCCGCCCGCACTTTTCCCGGGCCACCCGCAGCATCTCGTCCGAGAAATCCAGACCAACCACCCGACCCTCGGAACCCACCGCCCGCCGCAGCGCGAAGGCGAAATCGCCTGTGCCGCAGGCCACGTCGAGGGCGGAATCGCCCGGGCCCACCTTGGCGAGCAGAACACCCAGTTCCCGCCAGCGGTGGTGAAGACCGGCGGTCATCAACGAGTTGAGCAGGTCGTAGCGAGCAGCGATACCGTCGAACATCATCCTGATCTTCCCCGGCTCCGGGGAAGCATCGACCGCTGGGACGAGCCGGGGTCTCACGCTGCCAGCAGAACGGCAGTGGTGGTGAAAACGAAGAACACCACGCTGATGATGCCGTTCATGGTCATGAAGGCCAGGCCCACCTTGCTCAGGTCCCGCGCCCGCACCACCCAATTCTCGTAGAGCAGGAGGACGGCGCACACCGCCACCCCCAGGTAGTACACCAGGCCGGCCCCCACCGCGACTCCGACGGCCACGAGCAACGCCACCGAGAAGGCGTGAAACGCCCGCGTCGCCCACAGACCCGCGGCCGGACTGAAGTCGGCCGGGATGGAGTGGATGCCGTTCGCCCGATCGAAGCCCACGTCCATGCAGGCGTAGATGATGTCGAAACCACCGATCCAGGTGGCCACGGCCGCCCCCAGCAGGAAGGGTTGCCAGGTTACTTCGCCGGTCACCGCCACCCAAGCTCCCACCGGACCCAGCCCAATGGTCGCTCCCAGGAGAAGGTGGCAGAGCCAGGTCCAGCGCTTGGCCAGCGGGTACAGGTAGAAGGCGGCCACCGGGATGGGCCACAGGTACCGTGTGACCACCGGCAGCTTGAAGGTGGCCACCACGAGCACGGCCAGCGACACCAGACAGAAGACCCATACCTCGAAGCGTGTGAGCACTCCGGCTGGAATCTCCCGGCGCGCGGTTCGCGGGTTCAGAGCATCGATCTCGGCATCGATCAGCCGGTTGAGGGCCATGGCCAGGCTGCGGGCGGCCACCATGGCGACCGTGATCCAAAACATCCGCCAGAAGCCGGGGATGCGCATCTCGGAGAGAAAAGCGGCCGAGTACGCGAAGGGCAGGGCGAAGATGGAGTGCTCGAACTTCACCAGCCTGAGAAACAGCAGCCCGTAATGAATGAACAACGAAGGCCGTCCGCCCTCCGACGAGGCCGGCTCGGCGTGACGGGCATGGGCGGCAGGCCCGGAGACGGCTCCCCGGTCCGTCACGGGCAAACGCCGGCCGGGCTGGACCCGCGGACTGCCCATATCACCCGCTCGCCTTGGGCGCGCGGCCCAGACGGCCGCGGCCACTCAGGTCGCCCAGGCCGAGAGCGGCCCACATGGCGTCAACGCGGGTCACCACCTCGGGTGACATGACGATGTCGGGTGGCCACTCGCGGAGATGACCTTCTTCTGGCCAGGTGCGCGTCGCGTCGAGGCCCATCTTGGCGCCCCAGTGAGCGGTGGGCGAGGCGTGGTCGAGAGCATCGAGAGGCCCCTGGGTCAGCAGGATGTCCCGCCCCGGATCGACGTTGTTGAAGGCCCGCCAGGCCACCTGGGCGTAGTCGTGCACGTCCACATCGGCATCCACCACGATCACAGTCTTGGTGAACTGCATCTGACCCATTCCCCAAACCGCGTGCATGACCTTGCGGGCGTGCATGGGGTAGGTCTTGCGCAGGCTGACGATCGCGCAGTTGTGGAAGCCACCCACCTCGGGCAGGTCCATGTCAATCACCTCGGGCATGGTCAACTGGAGCAAGGGAAGAAAGAGCCGCTCAGTGGCCTTGCCTAGGTAGCCGTCCTCCATGGGAGGGATGCCCACGATCGTGGTGACATAGATGGGGTCGCGGCGATGGGTGAGGGCGGTGACGTGGAAGACGGGGTACTCATCGGCCAAGGAATAGTACCCTGTGTGGTCGCCGAAAGGGCCTTCGATGCGCCGCTCGTCGGGGTCCACGTAGCCTTCGAGCACGATCTCGGCGTGGGCGGGCACCTCCAAGTCGACGGTCAGACAGCTCACCATCTCCACCGGGTCGCCGCGCAGGAAACCCGCGAACATCATCTCGTCGATCATGGCCGGGAGGGGGCAGTCGCGGCGTAGGTCACAGCCGGATCCGTGCCGATCGCCACGGCCACCTCCATCCGCCCGCCGGCCCGGCGGTACTGCTCGGCCGCGTCCTTGTGGATGTGCCAATGCATGCCCGTGGTGTTACGGTCGTACACCTGCAGCCGGTACATGCCGGCGTTCCGTACTCCGGTCCTCGGATCGCGGGTCAAGACCACCGGCAGAGTGATGAAGCGCCCCCCGTCGAGCGGCCAGCACTGGAGCACGGGCAGGATGCCCAGGTCGACCTCGTCGCCCCGGTAGACTACCTCCTGGCAGGAGCCCTTCTTCACGGACTTCGGCCCAAAACCGGCCAGGTCCTTGAGCTTCGAGAGGGCCTTGACCTTCTCCACGATACCCTGGGGCACCTCCAGATCGAGGAGGCCCCGGACCCGCTCGGCCAAAGCATCGTACGACTCTGTGCGCAGGCCCAGGCACATGCGCTCGTGACTGCCGAACTGATTGATTAGCACCGGCATCTCCGAGCCGGCCGGGTTGCGGAAGAGCAAGGCGGGACCGTGGGCCTTGCTCACCCGGTCGGTGATCTCGGCGATCTCGAGCACCGGGTCCACGGGGTGATCGACCAGGGCGAGCTCCCCGCGCCCGCGCAGGAGCGCGATGAAGTCGCGCAGGTCGTTCACACCCTGCTCTGAGCGTTCTGCGAGAGATAGAACGACACCACCATGAGCTCGGTGGAGAGGTCGACCTGGCGGATGAACACCCCGGGCGCCGCAGGCAGCCGCACCGGCGCGAAGTTGACGATGCCCTTGATGCCGCCCTCGATAGCCCGCTGGGCCACCAGCACA
Organism: Thermoleophilia bacterium; assembly: GCA_027493445.1. Lineage (GTDB taxonomy): Bacteria > Actinomycetota > Thermoleophilia > RBG-16-64-13 > RBG-16-64-13 > JAMDDA01. Next base: position 2,282,042 of record JAOSKU010000001.1, read on the forward strand.
GCCGCTTGGGCGGGTACGGTGATGATGGCGATGTGCACCTTGTTCTCACGCACAAACTCGGCCAGCTGGAGCTCGGCTTGGACCACAAGCTCGTCCACCTGCGTGCCGATGACGTACCGCGAACTGTCGAAGATACCCACCAGGCGGAAGCCTTCTTCGCGAAAGCCCCGGTACCGGGCCAGAGCCTGGCCCAGCTTGCCGGCGCCCACGATGACCACGTTCCATTCCTGGTCGAGTCCCAGGCACTTGGAGAGCTCTCCGATCAGGTACTTGACCTCGTAGCCCACCCCTCGTACTCCAAACTCGCCGAAGTAGCTGAAGTCCTTGCGGATCTGCGCCGCGTTGGCGTCCAGCCGCTCGGCCAGCTCCTTCGACGAGACCTTGGGGACGTTGTCCCGCTCGAGCTTGTGCAGCACACGAAGATAGCGGGCCAGCCGGGGCACGGTCGCCTGCGGCACCTTGGCTTTGTCGATCGAGTTCGCCATCCCCTCCTCCTATCCCAGCTCCGCCAGCACGTCCCCGGCAGCAGCGATGGTGCGATCGATGTCCTCGTCGGTGTGAGCCGTGGAGAGGAAGGCCGCCTCGAACTGGCTGGGAGCAAGGTGAACTCCCCGCTCGACCATCCCCCTGAAGAAAGCACCGTACTTCTCGGTGTCACAGGTCTTGGCCCCCGCGAAATCGCCCACCGGGCCGGCCGTGAAAAAGATGGTCATCATGGCGCCCACCCGCTGAACGCAGGCGGTCACGCCGGCCGCTCGCGCCACCTGCTCCAACCCCTCCTGCAGGCGCGCTCCCCGGACTTCCAGCACGTCGTAGGCATCACCCTCCCGCAGCGAATCGAGGGTGGCCAGGCCGGCCGCCATGGCCAGCGGGTTGCCGGACAGGGTGCCGGCCTGATAGATGGGACCGGAAGGCGCCACCTTCTCCATAATCTCCCTCCGGCCCCCGAAGGCGCCCACCGGGAGCCCTCCGCCGATGACCTTGCCCAGGGTGGTCATGTCCGGGGTCACGCCGTACCGCTCCTGCGCCCCGCCGTAGGCCACCCGGAAGCCGGTCATCACCTCGTCGAAGATCAGCACCGCGTCGTACTCGGCCGTCACCTCACGCAGACCCTCCAGGAAACCGGGGGCGGGAGGAACGCAGCCCATGTTACCGGCCACCGGCTCGACGATTACGGCGGCGATCCGGCTGCCCGCCTGGACGAACATCTCCCGCACAGCCGCCAGGTCGTTGAAGGCCACGGTCAGGGTGTCGCGGGCGGTACCCTCGGTCACCCCGGGGCTGTCGGGCAGCCCGAAGGTGGCCACGCCGGAACCGGCCTGGACCAGGAGCGAGTCGCCGTGCCCGTGATAGCAGCCTGTGAACTTGAGGATGGCGTCGCGGCCTGTGTAACCTCGAGCCACGCGCAGAGCGCTCATGGTGGCTTCCGTGCCGGAGTTGCACATGCGCACCATCTCGACCGAGGGCACGGCGCCGGTCAGGCGCCGGGCCATCTCCACCTCCAGACCCGAGGGCGTCCCGAAGCTTGTGCCCCTGTCGACCGCAGCGTGGAGGGCGGCCAGCACATCGGGATGGCAGTGACCCAAGATCATGGGCCCCCAGGAACCGATGTAGTCGATGTACTCGTTCCCATCGACGTCCCACATGTGCGCGCCGAGGCCCCTCTCCATGAAGAGCGGTTCGCGCCCTACCGCCCGCATCGCCCGCACCGGGCTGTTCACCCCTCCCGGCATGAAGCTTCTCGCCTCGGCGAAGAGGCTCGCGCTCCTCTGATCGTTCACAGTGTCACTCCCCGCCCTTCGAGTTGGTCGTTGGATCGTCCGGCGTGGTAGCAGTCCCCCTCTCAGAGCTCGTTTCAAAACGAAGCCTTGGCCGCCGCGGCCGCACTGGGCGGCGCGATGCTCTTGAACCGCATACACGCAATCTACCACAGGTCTTGTGAAAATCTAAGCAAGGCAACACGCAGGGCGAACCGAAGAGAACGCCCGAGGGGATGTGGAGACCTCAGGAGCCCGGGGAGCCGGGAGCGCGCTCCGGCACGATAGGAGGGGGCCGTTCGGCGCCTGCGACGCCGTGGACATCGTGGCAGTCGGAACACAGCCCGGAGACGTAGGTAGGCGAGGAGCTCGATAGCGCAAGCCCGTGGTAGGAGGACTCGCCGGTCCCCCCAGGGTGGCCCCGGTCCCGTCGTGACAGGTGTAGCAGACCGCATTCTCCCCCGCCACCGTGAAACCCTTGGGTCCGTTGAAGCCGCGAACGAGGTGGCAGTTCCGGCACAGGTTCGACGCTTCGGAGTACGTGCCGTGCGGTGACACTTCGGCCGCCGAGGTGGTGAACGCGGCCGCGAAGTCGTCTCCCAGTGGATTCCCGGCCACATCGGTCACGGCCGCGCCGTCCACGAACACGGTGAAGGTGGCACCGGCCCGCAGGACCCCGGCCGGATAGAGATAGACCGTTGTCCGGTCTGCGGAGAAAACCACCGACTCCAGGGGGATGGCCGCGATCGGCCCGCGGATCTGCAGGTGCTCCTTATCCAGGGTATCGGCGTCCATCGGCTCGCTGAACACGAGGGTGACGAACGAGGCCGGACTGACACCGGCCGTGCCGGGCGCCGGTATCACCCTCCGCACGGTGGGAGCCGCCGTGTCAGCCGAAGCCAGGGCGATCAGAGTGAACCGTGCCAGCCGACCGGTGACCGTGCGAGTCGGGGCATCCACGGTCGACCCGCCCTCCACCGCCTTCCACGTGCCTGCGTCGTCGTAGAAGAGACTGCTCCCGCTCTCCGCCGCAAGGGCCGGGCTCACTTCGATGGTGACGGAGATGTCGGATCCGAACGCCTGCCCCGAAGGCAGGAGGTCGTAGACCGGGCTCGTGAATGTCAGGCCGGGCAGATCCTCCGGGCGCGGCATCTCGTCGACCTGGACGGTCCGGTCGGAGGGCAGAGCTCCCGCCGGGATCACCACTACGATCTCTCCTGTCGAGCTCCTCAGCGCCCCTCCCTCGACCCCAATGGTGCGCGACATGTGTACCAGCTCCGCCCTCCGGGCGGACGACTTGAGAGACTCGTTCCCGCTCGCATCGACAGCGGTGACCGTATAGTAGTAGACGCCTGGCGCTCCGTACGAGGTGTCGTCGAACCCGGTCCCTCCCCGAACGAGAGCCGAGTTCACCTTGGAGGCGAACGTGCCGGCGGCGCTCGTGTCCCGGTAGACGTTGTAACCGACAACGTCCGGCTCGGTGTTCAACGACCACGAGAGCACGTTTCGCTCGGCGCCCGCGGTTGCCTCCAGGCCCGAAGGAGGGCTCGGCGCGATGCGGTCTGCCATCGCCCCCGTCAAGCCTGCGGTGCGCGGTGAACCCACACCGTTGCCCGCAAGATCGGTTACCATCACCGCCCCGCCGCCGGCCGTCACCGTGTAGGCGGTTCCGTCTGCTTGACTCGAGGTCGTAAGGATCACCGTCCTGCCGTCCCTCTGCAGCACAGCGCCGGATACCGTCAGCCCGGAGACGGCGAACGAAGAGGGACTGACGCTCGCCGGGTCCAGGGCTTCCGAGAAGACCACGGTCACGGCGTTGCGCCCACCGGACACCGCCGAGACAACGGTGGGCTTCTGGTTGTCGACGGTCACCGGGCCGACCACATCGACCGCGCGGTTACCGGCGCGGTCGATTGCGCTCAGCCGACACTCGTACCTGCCATCCCGGTAACGGGTGGTGTCCAGGGCGTAGAGCGTGCCGTTCACAACGTTCGAAGTCCCGCTCGATAGCGGGACCCACTCTCCCGCCGGCAGGGTGCGGATCTCCAGGGCCCAGGCGGAAAGATCTCCGTCACGGGCGGTTCCCGTGATGGCGTAGTCAGTCCCGCTGATGGTGGATCCTTCCGGTGGGCCGGCCAGGGAGGCTACCGGATCCGAATTGTCCACCCGCACATAGTGGGCGGGCGAGAAGGCGGTGTTGCCCGCTACATCCCGCACCTGGGCCTGCAGCATGTAGTCGCCGTCGAGCACCTCGAGGGTATCCCAGGCGACCGCGTAGGTCGACCCGGAAGCCGCCGCCGTCTGAGCCGCACCGATCTCGGTGCCCACCGGGTTCCAGGACGACCCATGTCGGTCGAAATAGTAGAACCTCACGGAGCCGACACCCGAGACGGCGTCGGAGGCCGTCGCTCCGACGGCGATGGTGCCCCCGACCGGCTGAGGGCTGCCCACAGGACCGATAGGCGCGGTCATGGTGGGAGCTGTAACCGACGGGTCGACCTTGAATAGCTGGCTCGCCACCGTCTCGGCGTTCCCGGCCGCATCGACGGAGCGATAGTAGAGGGTCTTCCGGCCGGACGGGGCCGTCACGCTGTTCGCGTAGAGGCCGGCCGGCGGGTCGATTCCCCAATCGAAGTAGATCGTCGCGGCCGAACCCTCGCGATCGGTGGCGGTCAAGGTCACCGTGGGAGAGGCGCCCACGAACCAGCCGTCATCCCCGTTCGGGGCCACCGGGCTGGTGGAAAGCAAGGTGGACGGAGGGTTGATGTCAGTAGAGGTCTGGACGGTGGCGAGCCCAGGCGGCGAGCCGGCTCCGGCGCCGTCCAAGGGCACCGCGGCTCCGGCCTCGTCTACCGAAACGAGCACTCCGGCGACCAGTGCCAGCACAACCCACAACGCCAGGTCGCACAGGCGGCGCCGGCGACCATCCGCCTGCACCTCGCCGGCCCGGGGGCGGAGCGAGAGCAACCGGCCCTCCTCGCTACGTCTGGGCATAGTCCGGCGACAGGGATGGAGCAACATGTGATAGGGGAGCGTTCCCGCTTTCGGCCCCGACTCCGGCGGTCGTCGTGGTGGAAGTCGCCTGCGTCTCGAGCTCGCCGAGCAGCTGCTTCGCCTCCACGTTCTCAGGGTTCTCAGCACGAGCCTTGTCGAGCTGGATGAGCGCATTCTCGCGCTGATCGAGCTCCACGAGGAGCCGGGCAAGCGCCACACGTATCTGGTCCACATGGACACCCAGAGGCCGAGCCTCGATCACGTCGAAATAGAGACCGGCGGCTTTGTCGAGATCGCCAAGCTCCGCCACGGTCTCAGCCAGGGCGACCTTGGCTGCCGTGAAATCGCTGTTGAGCCGCAGCGACTGATCGAAGCTCTCCGCCGCCCCCTCGAGATCGCTCCGAGACCGCTGGATGTTCCCGATCTGGAAGTAGGCCTCGAAATCGGAGGGAGTGATCTCCAAGATCTCGCGATAGATGGCGATTGCTTCGTCGAGCTGCCCCTCTCTCACGTGGGTGAGGGCCAGCAGGTACCTGGCCCGGACATCCTCGGGATTGATCTCGAGGTGCTTCTCGATCTCGGCCCTGGCCGCGGACAGGTCTCCGGCCCGAATCTCGTCCGCACCGGGCAGGCTCTCGCCGATCGTCACCGTCGTGGTGGTCGGTGCCACGGTAGTCGTCGTGGTCTCTCCGGAACGGACGACGCCACTCGTCGCGATCACGCCACCACCCACCATGAGGATGATGCCGGCCGCGAGCAACAATCCACGCCCCAAGGATCCTCCAGAATGTGTCCGGCCGCGAGGAACGATGCGACCCGACCTTCGAACGCATGTGCACGGATTATCGCACATCGTCGACCGGCTGCTCCCCGTTTCGCAACAGCCCGGGGCTCATGTCAAGGCGAAGCTTCGGCCGCCGCGGGCGCACTGGGACGGCAAAGCGTCATTCTGGAACAAGCTCCAAGGGCATCTGTTACTATGCACGAGAATGAAGGGGTGACAGTCTCATCGGCACGTCCCCTGGGGGCGAGGAGGATCTTCTTCCATGGCACGCAACGAAAAGGATTTCCTGGGACTCGAAGTTGTCAGTCTCGAGGACGCGTCGGTGGTGGGTGAGGTCGATGGGCTCATCGTCGACGAGACTACGAACTCCGTGGTCGGTCTCGTCCTGGATCTCGGCATCTATGAAGCCAGGGCCCTCGCTTTCTCCGACGTGCTGAGTGTGGGAGAGGACGCCGTCATGATCAGCTCCCCGCAGTCTGTCAAACCCATCTCGCAACACGCGGCTCTTCTCGAGATCGCCGAAAGACAGATCGAGGTATCGGACGCCCTCGCCATCACCGACAAGGGCAACGTGATCGGCGTAATCGGCGACTTCTTCGTCGATCCCGCCACGGGGAACCTCAAAGGCGTCGAGGTGATCTCCGACGAGGACGCGGATGAGCCCGACGGACCCAAGGCCCATCTCGTGCCCATGGACGAGGTGGTTCGCATCGGCGCCGAACTTGTCATGCTGCGGGACGGCTTCGAAGGCCGGGCGGTCTCCTCCGGAGACGAGCTCTAAGAGCCACGCGGCGGCGTGACTCGGGCCCGACCCTTCGACGCGGTGCAACGCGGATGAATACGACCGTTCTCATCGTCGCCGGGGTCTTCGTCGCCGCAGGGCTGGCCCTCATCGTGCTGTCCTTCGTCGTGGGGAGCTCCAAACCTGACGGCGAGGCCGCCGGACAGTCGGCCGCCGAGGGCGCCGCCTTCATCGACGAGCCCCTCGCCACCGACATCGCCGCCCAACTCGGTGGACCACACACGGTCGACACGGAACCAGCTCCCGGCGCTAGCATGCCCCGATCCGTTGAGGCCCTTTCCCCGAACACCATCACCGAGCAGACTCCCGAGGTCAGCGAGGAAACCCTGGCTTCGGAGATTCCCATGGTCGAGGTCCACGTCGAGGCGCCGGAGCCGGCTTTGCAGAAGGCGCCGCCTGCTCCCTCGGGCCTTTCCGGCCGAGAAGCGGGGGGCGGGGCCCAAAAGGTGGGTTACAGCTTCCGAGTGCAGCTTGGATTCAAGTTCTTAAAGAACGGGCTGCATGAGGATGCGATCGCGGAGTTCCAGAAGGCTCTCGCCCTGACCGAAGACATGGAAGTCAAGTTGAAGCTCTGCATCGAGATCGGGAACACGCTCCGCGCCGAGAAGATGTATGCTCGGGCAAGCGCCGCCTACCTTCAGGCGACCGCCTTCACTGACAACCCGACTCTGCTGGAACACCTCGAGCGATCGATCGCAGAGATGTCTGAGCTGGAGGACGCCGCCACGGCGTCTGCGCAGCCGGGATCTGACAAGGAGGAGAAGGCACCATGACAAGGCTGGACACCGAACTCATTGGTCTGCAGATCGTCGCCGCCGACGACGCGTCGGTGGTAGGTGAGGTCGACGGCCTCCTCATCGACGACCTGGCGCTCAAGGTCGCGGGATTCCTGGTCGGCTTGGGCCTCTTCGAAGCTTCGGTGCTCCCGTTCGGGTCCGTGCGCGCCGTCGGAAACGACGCCATCATCGTGGCGAGCGCCACGTCGCTCATCCCTATCAAGGAACACGCGGCTCTGGAGACGCTGGCCCGCAAGGAGATCACCGTCTCCGACGCGAAAGCCATTACCGCGGCCGGCAGGTCGGTCGGCACTATCGGCGACTTCTACGTGGACACTGAGAGCGGCGAGATCGTGGGGTTCGAGTTCGTAGCGTCGGACCAGTCCGTATATCCACGGGGGACCGCCATCATCCCCGCCTCTACCATCCATCGACTAGGCCGGGACATCGTCGTGCTCGAAAACGACTACGACACCCACCTGTTGAGGGACGCCGGTTCGCTGGACCGCCTGGGTCGAACACGCACAGAAGTTGCCACTCCCGTCTTTGAACCGGGCGGGGGCGGCGACTCCGGGCCGGTTGCCGCCTCCGAGGAGTCTGGCGGCACGGAGACACTCGAGACCCGCGACAAGGAAGTGGAGTTCGAGCAGGCCTGGCGGACAATCGCCGCGGGGCCGCTGGCGACGCCAACCGAGGTTTCCGCGGAACTCGAGGAGACCGTCACTGAGGAGCCCGCCCCGGAAGCCGGCCCAGCCGCCATCGACGCTGACGAGGCGGCTGACGAGGGAAGAGAGCCGGCGAGAGCTGAGGCGGAAACGTCCGAGCCGGAGGCCGCGGCCCCTGAGCGCGCGCCCATTCAGTCCGAGTTCGACCTGGCCGAGGACGCCGTGACCCCAGAAGTCGAGGCAGCCCCGGAGAGCGAGCCCGTGACCGAACGAGAGCCCGCCCCCACCGGCCCGGGGAGGACGATGCAGTGACATCCCAGCAGAAGCACTTCCTGATCGGCAAGCGAGTGCTACGCCGGATCGAGGGACCGACGGGCGAAGTAATCGCGCAGGAAGGCGACCTGGTCACCTTCGAGATGATCCAGAAGGCGAAGAGCAGCGACCAGCTCCTCATTCTCTCCTTGAACGTGGAGTGACGCTCTTCGCGGGCGGAGCGCTGCCGGTGGTTGCCTTCCCGGCGGGTCACCCAACGAGGTCCTCTGGCCGCGGTCAGTACCGGTAGACGACCAATCGGCGGTTGCCGCCGTCGCTCACCACGATGGTGTCCTCGCTGATGGCGATGCCCTCGGGCAGGTTCAGCCGTTCTTGGCCGCCCGACGCCCCGTACGTCAGCACTGGCCTGTTGGCTGCGTCGTAGACGTGGACCGACTGCCCGAAAGTATCGACCACGTGGAGCCGGCCCAACTGGTCAACTGCCACTCCCCGCGGTAGTTTGAGCCCTGCCGGGGGGTGGCCGGCGGTGATCACGGCCAGGGGAACGCCCCTGGTGTCGGTCACCTGGACCCGCTGATTGTTGCTGTCGGCAACGTACAGCCGTCGTCCGTCGAGAGCGACCGCCACAGCATTCGGGAACGCGAATCGGCCGGGTAGGAACCCTTCTCCACCCAAGACGCGCAGAAAACGGCCCGAGGTCGTGTAGACCTTGATGGTCTGATCCTGGACATCGGTCACATACAGCTCGTTCTGGAAAAGAGCGAGCCCCACGGGCCGGACCAGGTTGGATCGCGCGCGCTCACGCTCGGAAAGGAAATCCCCCAGGAAGGTTCCTTCGTGCGTAAGCCGCCGAATGCGCCCGTTGGCCGGGTCGGCTACTAGCAACGTCTGGTCCAACGCGAACACGACCGAGGTCGGCTGGGACGGAGCCTCTTCGGACCGGCCGGCGGCCACGGGGATGAAGACCAGACCGGCCTGCGCCCCCTCGTCTATGTCGAGCACAGCCAGGCGTGCGCCGTCGCTATCGGCCACGAAAACCTGACCGTCGTTGATGGCCGCGCCGCGCGGACGGAAGGCCGCGCCGGGAGGCGCGGCCACGGCATACGCGAACACCGGTGCTCTTGAGTGACCGGCGGACGCAGGCGTAGTGGTGACCTCCGGCCGCTCGCGAGTCTGACTGTACGCGACCGCCAAGAGAACAAGCGCGACAGAGAGACCTGACATGAGCGCGAAAAGGACCTTGCGTGGAGCGGGTCTCATCGGTCTAACAGGCCTCTCTCGTCATGGCAACCCGAGCTGCTCCAGCGCCCGAAGAGCCGGGAGGTAGTCGGGAATGTACCGAAGCGCCTTCTCGAACTCGGCCCGGGCCCGGCCGGTCTCACCCTCGGCCCGATACAGCTCGCCCAGCTCCACACGCACGTCGGCCGCCACCGGACGGCTCCGGAGGATCGTCTCGAGCTCGATGATGGCGCCTCCCCGGTCGCCCTTCGCCCGGAGGCTCATCGCCTTCCCGTAGTGGGCCTCCAGATCCTGGGGCCAAGCGGCAAGGATCGCGTCATAGATGGCGATGGAAGCCTCCAGCCGGCCGGCGCTCCGCAGGGCCTCTGCCTTCACGTAGTGGGCCGTGAGATCCTCGGCCTCGATCGCGAGCGCTCGGTCGGCCTCGTCAATGGCGTCCTGGTAGCGGCCGGCATCGAGATAGGCCTGCGCCAGCGAGGCGCGGGCAAGCACGTCTTGCGGGTTCTTGGCGACCATGTCCTGGCGGAGCATGACGTTGCGATCGTAGATGGTCGGCGGAGCCGCATCGCTGCCAGTGAGGAGGCTGGCAACCAGAGCGACCGTGACCCCGAGCACCGCCAGGATGAGGACCACGACGGATGCGGGCATCCAGCGGGGGACGGTCTCACCCGAGACCCCCTCCGCGAGGCTCGCCCGAGGGTGGTCCCGCATCAGGGCAACACGCCTCGCCGCCAGGATGAGCTCACCGCGCTCCCCGGCCGGTCAAGATCACTTGGAGCGTTCGCAGCACGATCCGAAGATCGAGCGCTAAGGACTGATGGTAGATGTACATCAGGTCGAAGCGTAGCTTCACTGAGGGCGTCGTCGCATAGGAGCCACTTACCTGAGCGAGGCCGGTGATGCCTGGCCGTACCCGCAGGCGCTCGGCAAAGAGCGGATCGGCTACCGAAAACTCCCGCACGAACTCAGGGCGTTCCGGCCGGGGACCGACGAAGCTCATGTCGCCCTGGGCGACATTGACCAGCTGAGGCAGCTCGTCGAGCCGCGAGGAGCGTAGCACCCGGCCCACACCCGTGACCCGAGGGTCGTGCTCCTCGGCAAGCACCGCCCCCTCTTGCTCGGCATCGGGCACCATCGTGCGGAACTTGTAGAGCGTGAAAGTAGCCCCGGCCCGTCCGACTCGCTCCTGCCGATACACCAACGGCTTTCCGGAGAAGACCACCACCGCCAGCGCGATCAGGAGAAGCAGCGGGGAAAGCACGAGCAACAGGAAGACGGCCACCCCTCGTTCCACCCACTCCTTGAGCTGTTCTCGCCATAGGGGTCGCGAGGAACGCGTGAGACGCAGAAGAGGGAGGTCTCCCAGGAGGGAGAAGTCCAGCTCACCCAGATGCATCTCGTACACATGGGGCACGACAAGGATCTCACCGTCGAAGCGCCGGCTCAGGGCCACCTCCTCGAGGACCCGGCGGTGCCGCGCGGGCGCGCTCACGATGATCTGGTCGGGACGGAGCGACTCTACCAGGGTGGGCAGCGCGTCAAGGCCCACGTGGAGGGGCAAGCCCGCAGCCGCGACACCGTCCTGCTCCCCCACGACGGCGACCACTCGGTAGCCCCACCGCTCCGAGGCCCGCAGCCGCTCCACCACCGCCGAGATGTCATCCCCGCACCCGACGACGACCACCCTCCGCTCCGGCCAGCGCACGTGCAGCAGGCCGGCGGCCACTCGGCGCCAGCCCCAGATCAGCAGCAGTTGGAGCAGGAAGGAGAAGGCCACCACGCTGCGGGGGAAGCTGAAAGCTCGGAAGAAGAACGACAGTGCCACCAGCGCGAGCATGCCCAGGGCCGTGCCCTTGGCCACCGCGCCCAGCAAAGAGGGCCCCGACCGCTCGGCCGAGGGTTCGTACAGTTCGACCACGAAGAAGATCAGGAGCTGGCCGATGGTGAGAGGAACGAACACGTTCTCGTACGCCGAGAAGTTGAACTCGGGCGGCGGCCAGCCGAAGCGCAGCAGGAACGCCAGCACGATCGCCACGTTGACGGCCAGAGCGTCAACCATCACGTTCAAGATGATCCAGGCTCGGCGACTCACGCGAGAATCGTCTCGTACACCTCGACGGTCTCGGCCGCGGCCCGTTCCCAGCTGAAGAGACGGGCCTGCCGTAGGCCCTCACGGCGCAGCTTGCCGTCCAGATCGCCATCCTCGAGGATGCGGGCTACGCACTCAGCGAACTGTTCGGGGGAGGTGGGGTTGAACATCATCGCCGCCCGGCCCGTGACCTCGGGGAGCGACGAGGAGTTGGAGACGACGCAGGGGGTGCCGCAGGCCATGGCCTCCAGGGGCGGCAGGCCGAACCCCTCATACAGGGACGGAAAGACGAACAACCGGGCCGCCGAGTAGACGCCGGCCAGATCATCGTCCCGAATGAAACCTGGAAAGACCACCCGCTCTTCCAGACCGCGCCGTCGTACCTCGCGCGTAATCTTACGAAACTCGCCTCTCTGCGCTCCGGCCAGCACCAGAACGGGTGCGTTCGCAGTCGCGCGGACCACGTGACCCCAGCCGCCCACAAGGAACTCCAGGTTCTTGTGGGGCAGGAAATCCCCGATCCACAGGGCGAAGCGTTCGGGCAGACCGTAGCGGCGGCGGATAACCTCCAGGACCCCTGGGTCGGTCACGGGCGCGAACCGGTCGGAGACGCCGTTGTGAATGACCCGCACCCGGCTGGGATCCACCCCCGCGTACGCCGTGAGCGTCGAAAGAGAGATGCGCGAGACCGTGATGATGCAGCGGGCCTCGGCGAGTGTGCGGTCGAGTTGGCGGCGATATCGGAGCCGGGCCAGGGGGTTGCGCACGCTCCTGGGGGAGATGAGGGGGATGACGTCGTGTACGGTCGCCACGAAGGGCACGCGCAGCGGGGTGGGAGCGAGATGGCTGGGCACATGAAGCAGGTCCACTCCCGCCTTCTCCACGATGGAGGCGAAGACGGCTCGACTCGAGCGACTCATAGGGTCGACGTTGGCGGGAACGAAGCTGAAGTTGTCAGCCGCCGGCACCGCGTCCCGTTTGTCGTCGGGGCAGAAGACGACCATCTCGAGGCCACGGCGGGCGAACTGAAGCAGGAGGTTCCGGGCATACGTCCCCCTCCCGCTCCAATCTATGGTGCGTGCATCGAACCCTATCCGCAAGCCCTTCACCGCCCGATCTCGCTCACCACGGTGGCCGCCCCAGGAGGCCGTGGAAAAACGAAGCCCCAGCGGCCACCGAACAGCACCGGGCGGCGCCATGCCTCGTCCTCGGTCGCGCCCGTAGCGCCGCTACGAGCGCTCCCTGCGTCCTTGCCTGGCGCCTGCCCAGCGCACCCCGGCGGCGAAGCGTCCTTCTTCAACGGTCTGCTAGGCCGGATTCTACCAGACGGTCTCCGAGCTTCGCGTGCCGCGGACCGCGCGTTACAGGCCGGCGGCCGAGGCGACCCTCTCGACCTCAGGATGCCCGAGGGCGCGCGCCGGCGACCCATCGCCCAAGCGTGACGCCCACACCACTCGGCTGCACCTCGCCAGCTCCACGAGCACTCGCAGCGTCTCCGTGGGAGAAAGAGGCGAGGTCGCCGTCACTTCCATCGGAGTCTTCTCACCGTCGACGTGCGCCAACACCTGCACCTGCCTGTAGGACAGGCCCCGAAGGACCTCCTCCTCAAGAGGGGATCCGGTAGCCACGGCCAGCGGCCCGCTCCCTGGGCCGAGGCAGCCGCGCAGGCGTTCGAGTTCGTCGACCGCGGATGTGATCTCGATCAAGAAGTCGGTGATGGGAAACATGACCGTCGTCTGGGACACAGCGCCCACGTGCAGGTCGAACTCGCCGACTCTCTCGTTCTCCACAGCGTAGAGCAGGCTCTGCATGATCAGCCGGCGGAGCACCCGCTCCATCTCGTCACGCGTGATGTGGCCCTCGTCTACCAGTAGCTGGCCGAGCCGTTTGCCCCTGGTCTTCGAGTCGGTGAGCAGGCGCTGTTTATCGAGCTCGGAGAGTCGACCCATGCTGCCTAGGAGCTCCCCCAGGGGCCACACGCGGCTGCTGTCCGTGAGGCCGCTGAGGAATCCGTCCTGGAAGTAGACCGTGATAGTGCGGCCGTGCTCGAAGCGCAGCCGCAACGAGCCTATCTTGCGGAAGAACGCCGCCACCTGAAGGAGCTCGGCGACCCCAAGTGTTGCCAAAGAGCCCTGTGCGGCCATGAAGGAGTCGCCTCCTGCACTGTCCCGCCCCAGACGGGCGCGGGATTGATGTCCTGCCCCTTCATCGGCAGGCACAGCGGAAACCTTAGGAGGCCGTTCAAAAACGGAGCCCCGGCCACCGGGCCGCGCTGGACTTCTCAGGGACGGACCCCGGGGAGCAGCTCCGAGTAGAGGGCAAGAACGCGATCGACCATCACCTCGGTGGTGAACTCCCGGTGGACCCTCCGCCGGGCGTTCTCTCCCAGGGAGCGTCTCAGTTCCTCGTCGTCCACCAGCAGGGCCAAGGCCGCGGCCAGCTCCGCGGGGTCGCCCGGCGTGACCACGATGCCCGACTCGCCGTGGCTGTTGGCGAAGGACACCCCGGTGGGCAGCGCCGTGCTCACCACCGGAAGGCCGCAGGCATGGGCTTCGAGCTGCACCAGACCGAAAGCCTCATTGGGCGTCACCGACGGCAACACGAAGACGTCGGCGGCGTGATAGTACGCGCTCAGCTCGTCGTCGCCCACCGACCCGACGAAGTGCACCCGACCGGCCAGACCCAGTGCCGCCGCTTGTGCCTGCAGCGCCGGGCGGCGGGGCCCGTCACCGACGAGGACGAGGCTGCCGGAGACATAAGGCATGGCCCGGAGGAGTACGTCGACCCCCTTGTAGCGCACCAGCCGGCCGACGAAGAGGATCACCGGCCCGGGAAAGCGCGCGCGTAGTTCACGGGCTCGTTCGCGGACCGTTGCCGACGCCCGAAGCCGATCCAGCTCGATCCCGAAAGGGATCACCTCGACCTTGAATGGTGCCCCGGTCAGAAAACGCGAGGCCCGAGTCATCTGCGGCGACGAGACGATGACCGCGTCGACCGCCTTGAGGAAACGGCCTGTCAGCCAGGCGTAGGGCTGGGCGAGCGCCCTCTTGCTGGCAGACTGGGTGATGAAGTCGGAATGATAGGTGCAGACCACCGCCGGGGCCCGCCGGCCGAACTTCTCCGCGATCAGCAGCGAGGCCTCCCCCGTGGGGAAGGGGTAGTGGAAGTGCCATACGTCGTGGGTCGACTCGACCAGAGCGCGGGTAAGGGCCGGAGACACCGGGTTCGAGGCGATGGTGCCCCAGCCGGGCACACGCCGGACGCGCACGGTGTCATCCCTCTCTGCGCCGACCGGGCCCTCAGCGACCACCAGCACGTCGACGGCCACCCCGGGGCGCGTGCTCTGGCCGCGAGCAAGTACCCGCACGTGGTTCTCAACCCCGCCCAGGTGGGGAAAGTAGCGTTTGTTGATGTGCAGCACTCTCACGACGTTTGCAAGATTAAAGAGTTTTCCCTATAGTATCTGAGTGCAAGTTTCGACCACGAGTGAAGCGAGAGAGCGAGTGAACGTCGTTCCTCCGGACCGGGACGCACCGGGCGAGAGCAACAACCCACTGTTCGCCAAGGCTCAGAACGTGCTCGAGTCGCACAAGCTCGACATCACCAAGGCGTGGCTCAACCGCATCATCGCACAGATCGACGACCTCTCCACCCTCGAGGGCTTTCCCACGCAGGAGAGCATCCAGGTCTCTGTGGAGCTGATCGAAGGCCTGGCCGCCGCTTTGCGCGATCCGGCGGGCGGTCGCGAGTTTGAACCGGGGGGTCGCTACTACGAACGGGCCGGCATGCTGGGAGCCCTCGGCGGCAGGGATGCCCAGGGCCTCGTCTCGCTCTCTCAGAGCATGCTGGCTCTTGAGAACGCGGTGTGGGAGCTCCTCGTGCAGTCGCTCCGCAAGGAGGATCGGAACCTGCTGGCCCTGGTCATGCGCCTGCGGGAGGCGCTCCACGGCGTATTCACGGCGTCCACGGAATCGTATTACATCAGGTCGAACACGGAGCTCGACCGGCTGGCCCACACCGACGTACTCACCGGACTCTACAACCGCCGCTACATGGTCCAGGAGCTGGAGCGGCACGTCGAGATCTTCAAACGCTACCGTCACCCCTTCTCACTCCTCATGCTGGACCTCGACTACCTGAAGTGGATCAACGACAACTACGGCCACCCGGCCGGCGACGCCGCCCTGAAACATGTCGCCACCATGCTGAAGGTGAACGTGCGCGACGTCGACATCCCTTGCCGGTACGGGGGTGACGAGTTCGTGGTGCTCATGCCCGAGACCGAAAAGGACGCGGTGGAATCTGTCGGAGCACGCATCATCGAGTCCCTGCACAAGACCAAGCTCAAGCTGGACCACTCCCTGGTGAGCCTGGAGATGAGCGTAGGCATCTCGTCGTGCCCGGAGGATGGGCGTGAATCCGAGGAGCTGCTGCAAGAGGCCGACGCAAGTCTCTACCGAGCGAAGCAGAGGAAGACCGAGGCGCTCGGCGGGCAGGGCCAGGAGCAGTAGCCGGAACCTGAGGCCCTGTTCCCGCTGGCCGGGCAGTGCACGCGGCCCCGGGGTGCTTCACCCCGGGGCCGCGTGATCGTCTACTGCGTAGGCTCGATCTGCTGGAACTCACCCGTGACGTGGCAGTGGGCGCATGTCAACGGATTGTGGCACGTGAAGCAACCCTCGGCGCCACCCGTCTTGACGATGGGTGGGTGCTGCTGCTTCCAAGGGGTCCCGGGCTTGTAGCCGGTGTGGTGGCAGTCGTTGCAGAGGTACTGGGCCGGGTGGCACTGGGCGCAGGTTTGCTGGCCCTGGCTCTTGACCGTTTGCGGGTGCGCCGTCTGCCAGTCCGAAGCGTGAGGCATGGGCGTCTTATGGCACGCGTCACAGAAACTGGCCGCGTGGCACATGTCGCAATACGACCGGTCTTGAAGAGCCACTTCGGGATGACGAGCCGTCACCGTCTTGACCACACCGGGGTTGGCGGCCGGTAGCCAGCCTCCACCGGAGTGATTGGCCGGCACGAGAGCGAAGTCCGCCGGGTGGCACGAGGAGCATGCGCCCGGTGCCAGGGAGCTCTCTTCCTGGCCGTGGCACGTGAAGCATGCCTGCATGGTGGGCTTCACGATCTGGTCGGGCTTGTGCGTCGGCACGGCGTGGCAGTCCTCGCATTTGAAGCCCTTGTTCAGGTGCAGCGCATGGCCGAAGTTCTTGGTCAAGACCTTGGACGTCACCAGGAACTGGTTGAAGTCCGAGTGGCAGTCGGTGCAGATCTTGAAGCTCTCTGAGACTGGGGCCACGGACTCGGCGCCCCCAGTGGTGCTGGTCGTGGCTTCGCCTGGGGCGGTGCTTGCGGTCGTCTCGGTGCTCTCGACCGTGGTCTCCGTGCTCGAAGCCGTGGTCGTCGTCTCATCGGCGGACTCGCAGCCAGTCAGCAGGAGTGCAAGGACGGCGAGTGCGAGAGCCGAGAGAAGCAGGATCGAAACTCCCTCGCTTCTACTACGCATCGAATCACCTCCTTCCCTCTGTGCATTGGTCCGGATGTTCCGGTTCGAGATAATCTGGTCGATTCTCCATTATTTGCCTCGATGGCGCAAGGGTCCGTCCGGCCAGATCCCCGGCCGGACGTCTTCAGGAATCACTGCCTGATGAACCTGCCCCTCTCGTGGCAACGCTCGCAGAACATCGGCTCATGGCAGACGAAGCAGGTCGATGTCCCCTGGTCACTCACCACCGTTCCGTGCTGCGAAGGCAGCCATTGTGCGGTGGGCGCGAAACCGGCATGATGACATTGGTTGCAGAATTGCGGGCTTTGCGGGTGGCAGCGAATGCAGCTGCTCTCGCTCTGCCGGGCGATGTCTCCGTGCCCGGAGTACCAGTACGCCGGATGCGGCATCTCCACCCCGTGGCAGCGGATGCAGAAAGTCTTGTCCCGGGATTGATGGCATTTCTCGCACACCCGGCTGTCCGAAAGAGCCGGCCGGCCGTGGGCCCGCTGCCAACCCGCCGGGTGGGGCATCTCCACGCCGTGGCATTGTTCACACCAAACCTGGACGTCGTGACACTTCTCGCAGGTGGTTCGCGTCTTGGCGTCAGGCTCCAGATGCACCACCGGCTCGCTCAGGCCCGGGGCGATCTCGTCGATCTTGCGATGGCAGTTCTGGCAGTCGTTCGGTGCCGTCTCGCCCTGATGACAGGATAGACAGGTCATCATCATGGGAGCGGGCGTGTCGAAGTGACCCAGGGGCGGCTGGTGGCATGTAGCACACAGTACCTGGTTCTCCAGGTGGGTCCTATGCGAGAAGATGAGGTCCCCGGTCGCGGACGGCTGCTCCAAGTAATCCGGATGGCACTCCACGCAGGTGCGGAAGGGCTCGCCGCCGAGCTCCTCAGGAGCGGCCGAGGCCGTGGCCCCGGCGGTGGGCTCGGGCAGTCCCCGTAGCTCACCGAACTCCGCCTCGGCGGGGACGTCCAGAGGTTGCACCGCTTCGGACCCTCCGCGGGTTCCTCCCCAGAGGAAGAAAAGCAGGAGCCCGCCGGCCACCACCAGGACGACCGCACCCGCCGCCAGCGGCGTCCAGCCTAGGCGCCGCCGCCCAATCATCATGCCCCACCACCTTGGCCGTGGGTCCGATGCAGATCATGACAGGCGGTGCAGTCCTCTACTGCGTGACACAGAAGACAGCTCTCCCGGTCCGAGCGGGCTGCGTCCTGATGCGTGGTCCCCCAGTCGGCGGCATGCGGCATGGGTGTGCCGTGACAAGCCGCGCACAGCTTCGGTTCATGGCAGCGCGTGCAGATGTTGGAGCCCTTCTCGGCTACGACCACACCGTGGGCCGAGGTCCAGCCGGCCGGGTGGGGCATCTCCACCGGGTGGCACCTCAGACAGTAGTCCTTCTCGTGACACCGAGAACACACCTGCATCTGCGGGTAGGCGATCTGCCCGTGCTTCTCGGTCCACTGCGCGGGGTGCGGCATCTGCAGTCCGTGACACTCCTGGCAATGAAGATAGACGTTGTGGCAGCGCCCACATACCTCGCCCCCCTGCTGCACGACCAGGGCTCCATGGCCCTGCTGGAAATCGGCGGGGTGGGGCATGTCGATGCCGTGGCACGCAGCACAGAGGGCTGGGTCCGGCAGGGGAGCGCCTTCGTGCCCCACGGCGGCGTGACAGGTCGAGCATGTGATCCGTTGTTTCACGTGCAGCTGATGGGAGAACTCCTTGGGATTCTCCCCGCCGGTGACCTGGGAGAAATCAGTGTGACAGGTCAAGCAGGTCTCGTCGGCGATGGGTAGTACGAGGACCTCGGTGGTCGTGGGCTGGGAGCCCTTGGCTCCCCATCCGCGGCGCCGCACCCCGTCGCAGCGAGCAGGGCCGCGGCGAGGAGCACGAGGAGCACCACCCACGGCCGGGCGGGGGCGCTTCCGCATCCATCCACTATGCGCTCTCCTTCGATCGGGCCGCGACTCCGCTCATCCCCCAAGGACACCCCTCTTCTTGCCGGTGTCCACGTGGCAGTTCGCACAGACCACCGGTTCGTGGCACTCGAAGCACGACTCCGCCCCGCCGACTGTTACCACTGCCTCGTGCTGCGTGCCCCAGTCGGGCAGCTCGTCGAAGGCGCTGTGGTGACATTCGTCGCAGTACTGCTGGGATTCGTGACACATCAGGCAGGCTGCGCGCACCTGCTGGGCCGGCTGTTGGTGTGCCACCGGCACCCAGTCCTCCGGGTGAGGCACCTGTGTCTGGTGGCAGCTCTCGCAGAAGCTGTCCTCGTGACACATCTTGCAGTACAGCCTGCGTTCGAGAGCGGCGCGGGCATGGCGGGCCACACCCGCCCCTGGCTGCAGCACCCAAGCGGCCTGCTTGTGATCGGGCGTGATCGTGGCGATGTCCGCAGTGTGGCAGACATCGCAGCCGGTGGGAGCCAACTCCCCTCCCTGTCCGTGGATCGTCCCGTGGCAGGTGAAGCAGGTCTCCACGGAGACATGGAGGATCCTGCCCGGCTTGTGGGGAAACTCCTGGTGGCAGGCCGCGCAACGGATGCCTTTGGCGAAGTGGGCCGGGTGGTTGAACACCAGCTTCCTCTCTCTTCGCCAGTCGAGCTCCCGGTCCAGCCGATCATGGCAATTAGCGCACAGCGAGATGAACTCGGCCGGGTTTTCCCCCGACTCCTGCCCGGTAGCCTCCGCCACCAGCTCCTGCTGGAGGCCGGTCGTGACGGTCACCGTCTCCGTCTCACCGCAACCTCCCACCAGGAACACCAATCCTGCAAGGGCGAGCATCAGCGCTCCAACCATGAACAACCCTGCCTGTGACCGGCCCCGGGCAGGCGTTCGCAACAGTCCTCCGCTGTCGTCCGATCGGGCGGCCATCGGACGGCCCTCCTCTTGCCCCACCCGCGGATACACGATCACTCCGGCTTGATCTTGCCCTCGCGGACAAGACGGTCGTACCAGGCGGCCTTGTCGTGCTTTAAGTGCTCGATCGGCAGCTTGCCGGTGAAGATCACCGGATCCATGGGAAAGACGTTCATCCGCAAGTGCGAGTTGTACAGATGGACGAAGAGGATCCAGCCGATAGCCAGGATCGCCTCGTCGCCGTGGATGATGCGGGCCACGTTGAGGAAAATGCCCGAGACCAGCTGACCCGTGATCGTCGGGAACCACAAGGCGAAACCCGAGGTACCGATCATGGCGATCCCCCAGAAGACCGCGAACCAGTCGAACTTCTCCCAGAAGGTAAAACGCTCGAACCGGGGCCGTTCGCCTCGGTCGAAGAACCACTTGACCATGCCCACCGCATCGGCCAGATCCTTCTTCCGGAACATGATCGAATCCGGCCCGAAGACGTCGGCTCGTTTGATGACGATCCAGTAGGCCAGGTACAAGGCGTGCACCACGAAAGTGGCCACCATGAAGCCCGCCATCACACGGTGGATGAGACCCGCGTTGTGGACCCCACCCCAGAAGCCCATCATGGCCTGGGCCCAGAAGTCGTAGCTGTACTTGAGGGGGAGGTCCGGTCAGCGCGCAGCCTATGAACGTCGTCATCATGACGAAGTGGCTGATCCGATGGTAGACCGAGAAGCGGACGTAGTAGTCCTTACCCTCTTCCATCTAGACCTCACCTCCGTCCTTCTCGTCGCGGCCGCCCGTCTGGTCCCCGTCCGGAAGGCCAGACTGTCCTTCGTTGCCCGGCCCCCGCGAGCGCACCGACTCCTCCTCGAGCGCCCGGATGAATCCGAACAACCGGCCCAGGCCCCGTCCAAAAACGCCCAGGATCATGCGGGTCTCTTTCTGCATGTGCACCGTGGTATAGGCGATCCCGGTCACCAGCACCACGATGAGCAGGGTGCTGAAGAACAGATACACGGCGCGCACCCCCCACCACGCGTTCTCGAACCCCTCTTCCAGGTGCATCTGAAAGTAGGTAAAGCCCTCGGTGGCTCCCGGATGACACTTGCGGCATTGCTGTACGGTCTCGGCCTCACCCGATTTCAACGCCAGGTTCTCGTGGAAACCGTGGCAATCGAAGCAGGTGGCCGCCCGCTCGTAGCCCAAGGATAGAGCCTTGAAATGAAACTCGTGCTTGGCCTTCTCGAACTTGTCCTGATGACAGCGACCACAGGAGTCTTGGGCCATGCTCATTTTGAAATCGGCCGTCTCTGCCCCCAGGCGCACCTGTCTGATCTCGTGCGAACCGTGGCAGGAGATGCAGATGGGACCCGCTTCGTCCTGGTAGTAGAGCCGGGCGTGGGTCGACGTCTGGTAGGCCATGAAGGCATCGGAGTGGCAGCTCTCGCAGGCTTCGATGGCCACCTGGCGGAAGTCCTTGCTCGCATCGAGCTGATGCTGGGGGATGGTGAGAACATAGCCCCGATGGCAGCTGGAGCAGGCGTTGCTCCCATGCACCGAGCCGGAAAAGGCCTCCGGATCGACGTAGAGCGACGTAGGGCCGTTGGGCTCGGGGGTTGGATCGGTGAAGTTGGGGTCGCCGTGGCAGATCAGGCACCCCTCGGGGTCGAGGGCCCACGCGCTCCCTCCCAGCGCCAGCGTGAGCAACGCGGCCATGAGCACCACCAGAGCGGCCCGACGCCCCAGCGCCGGCTCCCATGACCGGCCCGATCTCGTCGCGCCCATCAGTGCCCCCTTCGATACATGTCCGCGTTCCTTTCCTCGAAAGCCTCTCCGCCGGTCGCCCACGTGCGGCCTAGAAGACCAGGGGCCAGATGATCAGCAGGAACGTGTACGTCGCCGCCAGGAAGGCGAAGACGGTCACGGCCGCGGTAATCCAGCCGAACATGCGCCGCCTTTGAGGCGAGGGGGCAAGGGTTACCACCTGGTCCAAGGTGCCGTCCTTGAGCCGGTTCTCGTACTCCAGCGGCCTCTCGTGCACGTAGTGCTCCACGGGCAGGTAGCCCGAGAAGATCACTTGGTCGGCGGGGAAGGACTCCGGCCTCCCGTGTGCCGAGAAGAAGTGGACGAAGATGAAGATGACGCCGGTAGCCAGGAAGGCCTCGTTGGAGTGGATGACAAGGGCCACATTGAGGGTCACGCCCGGCAGGATCCTCGTCGTGGCTTCGGGGAACCACATCATCAGCCCCGAGCCCCCGATCAGCACCGTGCCGGCAAAAAGCGCCCAGTAGTCGAACTTCTCCCAGTACGTAAAGCGGTTGAGAGCCGGCTTCGGCCCCCTGCCGAAGAACCAGCGGAACATGCCCTTCATGTCCTGCCAGTCCTTCTTGCCGGGTACGATGGAGTCGTCGCTGAAGATTGGTCCTTTGCGGGCAGCGACGTACCAGGCCATGTAGCCGGCCTCGAGCACGAAGTAGAGGATGTTGAGCACCGCGCTGGTCCGATGGATGAACCCCGCGGCCTCCACCCCCCCGATGGCGTTCATCAGCTGCTGGGAGAAGTAGCTGTCCTTGAACTTCAAGGGAAGGCCGGTCAGGACCAGGCCGAAGAAGCTGGTCATCACCAGATAATGATTGAACCGGTGGAAGGCGCTGAACCGCCGGTAGACCAGACGGACGCCCTCGGTGGCAACGGTGCCGGTGGTCATCAGTGACCTCCCTTTCCGAAGTACAACCCATCTTTGATGCCCCTGTAAATGTAGAGCAGGGTGTGAATGCCACCGAAGGAGAACACCGCGATGATCAGCACCAGATAGAACACGGCGACAAGGAAGACGATAACCGGTGCCTTGGGCGAGGTCGGCGTGATGTGCACCAGAAAGGTCGTGAAACCCTGAGAGGCCTGGGGGTGGCACTGCTGGCAGGTGCTCAGGATGTTGGCCCGGGACAGCGTCGACTGCGGGTTCGATATGGGCAGAATGCTGTGCGCCCCATGGCAGTCCACGCAGGTGGCGGCCGCTTCGCGGCCGAGCGTGATGGCCTTACCATGATAGGTGTCCAAGAACGTCGACTCGCGGCCGCCGTGGCACGTCCCGCACACATCCTGGATGCTCTGCCGGTACTCGAGGGTGGCCACCTCCTGGATGGCGTGCGTCCCGTGGCAGTCCACACATTCGGGGGCCTCCACGCCGTCGCTGGCGATGTCCCGTGTCAGTGTGCCGTGATAGCTCTGCTTGTACATCTCGAACTGGTCGTCGTGGCAGTTGCGGCAGGCCTCCCCGGCGGTCTCGGCGAAGAACTCGGCGTTGGTGACCATTTGGTGCGGATCGTGGCTGAAGCCCGTGTGGCAGGCGTTGCAGGGCAGGAGCCCGTGCGCCGAGTCCTTGTAGGCGGCCGGGTCGACATAGAGATCCTTCTGCTGCTCGTCGACCTGCAGCCTGCCGAGATACTCCTGCCGGTGGCAGGTGAGACATCGGTCCGTCAGACTGGTCTCGGGGACGGTGGTCTGAGTCTGCGCCAGCGCGGGCACGGCCACAAGCATGAGCGCGGCCAGGTACAGCACGAAGGCGCTGAAGGCCCACCGCATCAAGAACGTGAATTCTTTCGCTAGTCCGCTCACACTATTTCGAGCCCCTCCTGCCAACCCGCCCCTCCTTTACGTAAGGCTCGTTTCAAAACGAAGCCTTGGCCGCCGCGGCCGCCCTGGCCGGACCGATGCGGTGTCCTCAGTCACGCCCGTAGCGCTGCTACGAGCGGTCCCTGCGTCCTTGCATCGCCCGCGCCCAGCGCATCCTGACGGCGAAGCGTCATTCTGAACCGAGCTCCTGCTTGCTCGAGACTCCCTCTTTAGT
Source organism: Thermoleophilia bacterium (assembly GCA_027493445.1). Taxonomy (GTDB): domain Bacteria; phylum Actinomycetota; class Thermoleophilia; order RBG-16-64-13; family RBG-16-64-13; genus JAMDDA01. Next base: position 2,305,622 of record JAOSKU010000001.1, read on the forward strand.
GTGGCAGTCTACACAGAAGTTCGGCGAATGGCAGACCAGGCACGGTTCCCCGCCACCCTGCGCGAACTCGGAGTGCGAGCGCGCCCAGTCCGGAGGGTGCTGCACCTTGTGGCACTTGTCGCAGAAGTCCTCGTCGTGGCAGCCGAAGCAGGTCTCGCGACCATCGACTTCGACGATGTTGCGGTGGGTATACCGCCAGGTGGCATTCTGGTGGCTGGCCGGTGGCTGGCTGTGGCAGTTCTCGCAGAAGTTCGACCTCTCGGTGTGACAGCGACGGCAGTCCTCGATCCGCTCCCTGGCCATCTTACCGTGGTTCTGGATGGCATCCTGGGGATGCGCTTCACTCTCCGAGGGCGGCGTCAGATGGCAGGTCTCACAGGCGTTCGGCGCCTTCTGGCCGTCGTGGCACATGTAGCAGACGTCCATGGGCGGAGCCCCGCCGGCCGCACCTTCGAGAGGGTGCACCACGTTGAAGTGGCAGTCGGCGCACAGCAGGTCGCGCATCTCCACATGCTCGCGGTGGGGAATCTTGATGTCCCCGCTCGGCGAGACCTCGCGGTCGAGACTGTGGCACTTGAGGCAGCTTTCGTTTGAAGGACGCTTCACGTCGGGGGCATCTCGCCCTCACCGAAGAAGTTGGCGTAGATCTCCTTGTAGGAGAGCACCTTGTGCTCCAGCTGCTTGATGAAGCCGGGCTCGACGTGGCACGCGATGCAGTTGACGTTTGCGTGGGTGGACTGTTCCCACAGCTCCACCGGCTCCACCATCAGGTGACAGTTCGAGCAGAAGCCGGGGGTGGAGGTCATGGCCACCGGCAGATAGACCGCGGAAAAGGCCACGAACCCGATGGCCGCCAACATCAACACCAGGTAGCGATACTTGACCCGGACCGCCCGCCCGGTCTCGTCGTAGACCCGCAGGAAGCCCGGCCAGCGCATCTACTGGAACCTCTCTTGCATCCGCTCTTCCTCGGTCAGTTTCTCGAAGGTGCCGGTGGCGTGGCAACCGCTCTCTTCGCAGAAGCTGGCGTCACTATGGTGGCACTTGAAGCAGTCCCGCTCGCGCCCCTTGGCGATCGCGGCGTGATCCTCCAGCGCCAGCTCAGGATGCTCCTCGGCGGCCGTGGGAGGATCGCGGTGGCACGTGGTGCACGAGTTGGGCGCGCGTTGGCCGTCGTGGCACATGGCGCAGACGCCCATGGGGGGTATGGGCGTGCCTCCGTCGAGGGTATGGACCACGTTGAAGTGGCAGTCCTTGCACTCCAGGCCCCGCATCTCCACGTGCTCCTTGTGAGGGATGATGAGGTCACCCGAAGTGGAGGCGGTGCGGTTGGTGGTGTGACACCCGGCCTGCAAGCAATTCTCATTCGTGGCGGAACGGATCTCATCAGGCATTTCGGCCCGCCCCACGAGGTTCAGGTAGACGTTCTTGCTGACCACGATCTGATTGACCAGATGGTTGATCACCCCCGGCTTCACGTGGCAGTTGTCGCAGCCGAACTTGGAGTGAGTCGAGTTCTCCCACGACTTGACAAACGGCTCCATCACGTGGCAGTTGAAGCAGAAGCTGGGAGTGGTCGTTACGTAGAACGGGACGAAGAGGAAAGCCACCGCGACGGCTGCGATGCCGAGAACAACCAGAACCAGATACCTCTTCTTGATCCGAACGGCGCGACCACGCCTATCGTACACGCGGAAGCGCAGGGGTCTTTCCTCAGCCATGGATACCCTCTACGTCTGATCGACCCATCACCGGCCCCAGCCTCGCATCTACGGACCCAATCATGCGGGCGGCGGCCAATCTGCTCCTCTTCCCGCGGGCCCCCGGCGCGGTCAAGAGCAAACCACAGTTTTCACAAGCGGCCCGCAATTTGCTACTATAGCATCGTTTTGATGGCTGTCTACCCCTAACAATTCCGGCTCTCGAGAGAGGGGGCGACGTTGAGCTCACGGTTCGACTTCCCGAATGTCATCGGCCTTCTGTTCATCCTAGGCGCCATCGCTTTGTGGTCGCAGGCGGCCTTCGCGTTCCTGGACGTACAGCTCATCGACTTCCTCATCTACACCGTCCTGGGCTTCGTGATGGCCATCTCGGGCGGCTACCTGCTGAAACCCCCCGGCACTCGCTAACAGGCTGCTGAGAAATGACGCTTCGCCGCCGGGGTGCACTGGGTACGCGCAAGGCTAGGACGCAGGGAGCGCTCGTAGAAGCGCTTCGGGCGCGACTGAGGACAACGCATGGCGCCGCCCAGTGCGCTCCGGCGGCCGAGGTTACGTTTTTCAGCAGCCTGCTGGTGGAACATCGGGCCCCGCTCGACGACCCGCGCCTGGACACGTCGGCCTGGCGCGTGTTCGGCCGGCGGCTGCCGCGCAGATGGAGCCTGTACTTCCGGGTGGTAGCCGCTCTGCTGCTGCTGGGCTCCCTGGGTTGGTGGTTCACCCGCGACGTCACGTACATCGGCAACGTAAAGGCCTCCGGCCTGGATGCGGTCGCCGCCGGCTACCGGGCTCCCCTGAGAGAGCTGGGCCAGGACTTCGCCACGCTGGTGAACCGGCTTACCGAGAAGGGCTACGCCTGGCAGGCGGGCGCCCTTCCGGCCCTGCGCACGGCCGACGCCCTAGCGAAGGAAGAGCGCCGTCTCTACCTGGCCCTGGCGATGCTCGAAGTCAAGAAGGGGGGAGACAGCCTGGCGGACAGCCCGACAGCGCGGGAGTGCGCCGGCACTCTGGCGGCCCAGGGCTGGCGGGTGCCCGAAGGGACGCGGGGGTTGGATGGAGTGGAGACCACAGTCGGGCCCTTGCGGGGAGTCCTCACCGTAGAGACCAGACCGGAAGGCCGTGAACGGCTACTGTTGAAGATCACGCTCGCGGGTCCGTAGAACTTGCCCGCCCGCTCCGCCGGGCCCGCGGGCGACACGAGAACAAGAGCCCGGCCGCTTCAGCTCTTCCGGTCGGAGCGATTACGCATGATCTCCTCCCGCCAGGTCTGGATGATCCACACGATCACGAAGATCAGGGCGATGTTGCCGAACCCCACAACGGTGAGCGTTGCGATGGTCTCCATATCCATGACAGTGACTCCTTACGAGACTCGGTACGACATTTGAGTGCCCCCGCCATCACTCGAACCCCAGGAAGCCGAGGAGGGTGAGAGTGAGGGCCACGATGGCTCCCAGGCCCGCCACGGTGTTCAGGGTGAGCCGGCCCCAGCGCCAGCGGGTGACCAGGCCCCAGTAGAAGGGCACCAGGATGAGCAAGAGGGGGAAGACGATGAAGCTGAAGCCCACCCCCAGCCAGCGGGGCACGTACTTAAGCAGCTGGTAGACGGCCAGGAAGTACCACTCAGGCTCGATGCCGGCCGGGGTGCGCAAGGGATCGGCCGGCTCACCCACGGGCATGGGCACCATGGTGGCCAGGAAGGTTAAAGCGCTCACCACCAGGGCGATGATGATGCCGAACTTGACCACCTCGTGGGGAAAGAAGAGCTCCATCTCCTCTTCGCGGTAGCCCGGGGTGGTGGGGTAGACCGTCTGGCGGGCCGGCTCGGAGGAAGCGGCCCCCGCTGGGGCTCTTTGGCGGGGGGCCGGCCGGCCCCTTTACGATCTGCTCACTCATGGCGCACACGGTCTCCTCCCTAACAGGCTGCTGAAAAACGAAACCTCGGCCGCCGGACCACACTGGGCGGCGCCATGCGTTGTCCTCAGTCGCGCCCGTAGCGCTGCTACGAGCGCTCCCTGCGTCCTAGCCTTGCGCGTACCCAGTGTACTCCGGCGGCGAAGCGTCATTCCTCAGCAGCCTCCTAGAGGGGCTCGGAGATGCCCTGCCGGCGGATCATGGAGAAGTGGGCGGCCAAGAGGATGATGATGACCGCGGGCAGGACCAGCACGTGGAGGGCGTAAAAACGGGTCAGGGTCTCTCCCCGATCTTGCCCCCCGAGCAGGAAGAGCTGGGCGTAGCTTCCCACCAGGGGGAAGGCCCCGGCGATCTGGGTGCCCACGGTGGTGGCCCAGTAGGCCAGCTGGTTCATGGGCAGAAGGTAGCCGGAGAAGCCGAAAAAGACGGTGACGAAGAAGAGCAAGACCCCGGAGACCCAGGTGAACTCCCGCGGGGGCCTGTAAGCGGAGATGAAGAAGACTTTCAGCAGGTGCAAGGTGGCCATGAAGATCATGACGTTGGCCGTCCAGGCGTGCAGCCCCCGCACGAAGGCGCCGAAGGGCACCTCCTCCATGATGCGAAGCACGCTGGTGTAGGCCTCGGCCAGGGTGGCCTTGTAGTAGAAGGCCAGAAGGATGCCGGTGAGAGCCTGGACACTGAAGCAGACGAAGGTGATGCCCCCGAAGCAGTTGGTCCAGTTCAGATGAGCCGGGATGCGCTTGTTGAGCTGATACTCCAAAGGCTCGCGCAGGCGATAGCGGCGGTCCAGGTAGCGGAAGAGGCGGGCGGCCAGGTCCATCTTTTTAGCTCACCGTCCCTTCCACGAAGAGCAGGTCCCCTTCCACCACCACTTTGAGCTCTACCAGGGGGAGGGCGGGGGCCGGCGAGGACCGTGCCGTCCGGAGCGAACACCCCCGCGTGGCAGGGGCAGAAGAAGTCCTTCTCCTCCACCCGCCACTTGACGATGCAGCCGAAGTGGGTGCAGGCCAGATAGAAGGCCTTGGGGGTGGAGTCCGCTTGCAGGATGAGGGCGGCCGGGGCTTCTAAGTAGTCGAAGAAGAGGGCCTCCCCCAGGGGGGTGAGGGTCGAGAGCTGGCCCACCTGCTGCTTGGGCTGCACCTCGGCTTGGGCCACCGGGTAGGCGTAGCGCACGATGGGGGCCAGCAGACCGCCCAGGCCCAGAGCCCCGGCCAGGCCGAGCAGATAGGTGAGGAAGGCCCGGCGGGAGAGGCCGGCGTTGCCCTGCTGCGGGCTCCGGGGGGGAGCGGCTCAGGCATGCTCGTCCTCCTGAGGCTCGGGGGTGGGCGCAGGAGCGCCCGCGGAGACATCACCGGGCGAAGGCGGCTCAGGCGGCCCGGAAGACGGGGCCCCACCGCCCGCATGCTTCCTGGCCGCCAACCGGCGCAGTGGTTTGGGCACCAGGAAGTCCGACTCGGGCGTCTTCGCGATGCTTACCGGGCGCAACGGGTTCGGCAGCAACCCGGCCTCGAAGAGCAGGAGGCCGACCATGGACATGCTGAGCAGCAGGTAGCTGATCCAGACGGTCGTGGGCCCGATCTCATGCGCCCCTGCTTCGGAGTGCAGGACGTCGCGAACGATGAGGTAGACCACGTAGGCGTCGGACACGACCACGGCGGCCGCGATGAGCCGCAACGCGACGCTGGAGAAGAAACGCTCTTTGTCGCGCCCCCGCAGGATGACGGCAGCCATGAAGAGGAGGAATAGGAAGCCGAAAAGACCGACCGGGAAGAGGCTGGCCCGCGCCGCGGCGGTGGAGGCCGTGAACTCGGGCACGCGCGCGAAGTGGCAGCCCTTGCAGGCTTTGGCCACCGTGGGCTCCTGATGACAGGCCAGGCAGGTGTCCTTCTCGATCTTGTCGTACGCCACGCCGTCGATGGTGGCCCCCTGGGCGGCCAACCGCCAGTGCTGGTTCCGCCAGACGGCCGTGTCGATCTTGGGTGCACCGGGGTGCTCCCGGCCGGAAGGCTCGATGGGGAGGAAGAGTATGGGAGCGATATCGCCCGTGTGGCAGCTGTCGCAGAACTGAGGATCAGCCGCCGCCTGGGGCTTCTCGGGGCCTACGAGCTGGGAGCCGTGGACCAGACCGCTGTGGCAGTCGGCGCAGTTGAGATTGGCCACATTCAAGTGGAAGTCGTGCGGAAAAGCGATGCCCTCGACGACGATGTCGGACGGGTAGCGCGGGTCCGTGGGATTACGCACGTACTCGTGGCACTGCAGACAGGCCGAGCGTAGAACGAGCTTGGCCGCTTCAGGCTTGCGCTCGGTCTCTCCCGCTGCGAACTGAGTCAGCTTGATGAAAGAGTAGATCTTACCCTTGGTGTAGCCAACCGCGCCCGGATCGAAGTGGCAGTCGACGCAGGTTACGCCGTACGTCTTGTGCGTCGAGTCCTCCCACGTGACCTCGTAGGGTTGGATGAGGTGACAGCTCGAGCAGAAGCTCGATTTCGACGTTTCTCTGAAGCCCCAGGCAGTAGCCAGGACCAGAAGAACGACACCCGACAAGGCTATCCAGGCTATGCGCCGGCGCAGATCCACGGAATCCCCCAACGAGCAACGGTATTGGCATACCGAGCCGACCGCCTCTGCCATCCGCGGCCGGCCCCAAAGTCAGCAGATGCTAACACCTCGAGCGCGGTTTAGTCGAGTCCGCGAACGAGATAACTTTCACGAGGCTCGGCCGAACCAGCCGCTGGCGTCCCGCGCAGACTCCTACTCCTGCGGAGTCACTGCCCCTGTATCTCGGCAATCAAAGCCTCCGCGTCGGCGATGGGCACGAGCCCCAGGCCCTCCTGCGCGAGACGCACCGCCTCCCGGAGCTCGGACACGGCTTCGGCCTTGTCGCCGCCCTGTGCCAGCGCCACTCCAAGGTTGTAGTGGGCCAGAGGATGATCGGGAGCATCGGCGATGGCCTGACGGAAGGCGTCGACCGCCTCCTCGTAGTGTCCCAGCCGGAGCAAGGTGATACCCATGTCGGTGCGCACATTCGTATCCGAAGGCCGGAGTTGGAGCACTCGCCGGTAGTACTCCACGGACTCCAGGTACTCGCCTTGCGTGGAAGCCAGATTCCCCAGGTTGGCCAGGGCCTCGACGTCATCGGGGTTCGACTGCAAACGGCTCTCGTAATGCTCCCTGAGCTTTTCCGGGCTGATCCCGAGAGCCTGCAGGACCACCGCGTCGTCGACCACAGGCAGGTCGGCAAGCGCGCTTTGCGCCGGTCGGTTAGCGTAGAGGTAGATGGTCGCCGCCGCAAGCACCACGACCAGGAGCCCGAGGAACGCCGCCAGGCCCTCCTCCCGAAGCCACTCCATGGGCGTGCGCCGCCGGACCCTGAGATGATCGAGCTTCCCTTCGAACCGATAGGCGTACATGCCCAGCGCCTCCGCCCGCAGGAGCATGTTGAGGTCGTTGGTCACCACGGTAGCTCGCACCCCCGGCTCCCGATTGACCTCGTAGGCCAAGGCGAGAATTTTGTCGTCGGTGCGGCGCAGATCTAGGCCCGGTGGAGCGTCGGGGAACTCCGAGGTGGAGTCGACCCGCAGGAGGGAGCCGTTCTCCAGCCGAACCCCGTCGAGCAGGCGGCCGTTCCGAGAGACTTCGAAGAGCAGGCGCGTGGCCTTCCGACCGTGGTAACGGACCCGAGCGTCGGTCCGGCGCTGCTTCAGCTTGTCGAGCTCCTGGAGCACGACGGCCGGCACCACGACCTCCGCGCCCGAGAAGCTGTTGATGACTTCGGGGTCGTTGAGAAGGGCGTTCGTATCAACGACATAGACTCTGGGAGCAACAGCCATGGAGGGATGGTAGCACAGGCGAGGCATCGTCTCCGTGCAGGGAAAAGTGCCCGAGACGCGACCATCTGCGGGAGCCATTTTCCCCGGCCGCCGCGGCCGCACTGGGCGGCCCGATGCGGTGACTCAGTCGCATCCGTAGCCTCCGCCGGGCGCGCCCGCTCCCTGCGTCTTTACCCCGCCCGCACCCAGCGCACCCTGGCGGCGAAGCGTCGTCCTAGCGGCTGGAGGTATCCTCGGGTAGCTCCGTGAAGGCCACCCGCCGGATGTGGGTGAGGTCGCCGCGCTCCGAAAGGCGGCTGATCTTGACGACGTCGCCGGTACGCGGAGCGTGGACGAAGAGATCGTCGCCCATGTAGAGACCCACGTGGTGCACCGGATCACCGAAGAAGACCAGGTCGCCCGGCTGGATGGCGTTGAGCGGCACCTCGAACCCCGTGAGCGCCTGGTAACCCGAGTAGTGGGGCAGGTAAAGACCGTGCTGCATGAAGACATACTGGATGAGGCCGGAGCAGTCGAAGCCGCTCGGAGTGGCGCCGCCCCACACATAGGGGACGCCCAGGTAGCGCAGGGCCGTCTTCACGATCTCATTGGCGTCACCCACCATGTAGCTGCCGATATCGACGCCCGCGGGCACGAGGTCGCCGGCGATCTGACGCTGCTGATCGACCAGAGCGCGGATCTCGGCGCTCAGCTGATCGATATAGGCCTGCTTGGCAGCCAGCTTGGCCTCGATGAGAGCCTTCTGCTCCTCCAGGCTGCGCGAGGCCGTGGTGACCTGGTAGAGCTCCCGCGAGAGCTGATCCAGCAGGCGATCGCCGCGGGCGCGCAAGGAGCCGACCTGGTCCAGGCGCTCCCGGTCGCTGCGAGTGATCGATAGGATCAGGCTGATTCGCTTGATGAAGTCGGACATGTCGGTGGTGGCCAGCAGGACCTCGAGGGCCGAAGTGCCGCTCTTGTAGGCGCCGACGATGCGCTCCTGCAGGACTTCGCTGGCGGCGTCGAGCTCCTGCCGCGTGAGATCGAGCTCACGCTGGAGCCGGGCGACATGCTGCCGGGCCTCCTCGAGCTGGAGCACCCGCAGGTTGTACTCCTCGACCGTGGTATTGAGGTCCTGGTCGATGTCGTCGAGCTCGATCGCAGCCCGGTACACCTCCATCTGCTTGGCCGAGATCTTGCCCGACAACGCCTCGAGCTCACGCAGCCGTTCCAGGGCCTCGGGGGACGGCCCGGGACGGATCGTAGTCGTGGTGGTCGAGATCGGCGGCGGCAGGGTGGTCGTGGTCGTATCCGGCGCCAAAGTGGTGGTGGTACCCTCGGTGGGGGTCACCGCGCCGGCCGGGGCCGTGGTGTCGGTGCTACCCGCAATCGGGTCCGAGAGCGCCGGGCTCGGATTCTCGGCCGCACCGGGCTCGGCGAACGCCGTCCCCGTGAAAAGCACGAGAAGCACTACGAACGCCGCGGCGGCCACACGAGCGGCCCCGCCAAGGCGCTTCTCATGGATGAGCCGAGCGGACTCCGGCGCTTTGACTTTCCTGGATCTTCTCTCTACTCGCTTCACGCGCGCATCATCATAATCCATCTGGCGCCCTCGTGAAAGAACGAACGATCCCGTCAACAGCCTTTGCGAACCGGCTCGTACACGCAGTACGGCTCTTCAGCGAGGTAGTTGCCGCTGACTTCGTACGCTCTGGCTCTGCAGCCACCGCACACCCTTCTGTACTCACACGCTCCGCACTTGCCCTGGAGCTTCGAGACGTCCCGCAGGTCCCGGAAAAGCGGTGAGTCCCGCCAGATCTCGGAGAACGGTTTCCGCTTGACATTCCCAGCCTCGACGTCGAAATAACCACAGGGTTGCACGCGACCCACGTGGCTGATGAAGCAGAACCCCGTGCCGGCCAGGCAACCCTTGGAATGGGAGTCCATGTCGCCGTGACCCTGGGCCTTGCCTACGCCCCCGGTCATGGCCGCGTGGGAGTGAGGGTGCATCTTGAACTCCCGCAGGTCGGTGCCGTCTTCCTTGGCTCTCTGGCGCATGATGCGGTGATAGTGAGGAGCATCCGTGGGCTTGAAGAAGATGCTCGACGTCTTCTGCCGGTCGTAGACCCAGTTCAGAGTGCGCTCGTAGTCCTCGGGAGGAAGCTCCTCGGGACCGAGGTCCTTGCCGCGCCCCGTGGGCACCAGCAGAAAGGGGTGGAAGGCGACGGCACCCAGCTCTTCGGCCAGGGCGAGCAGATCGTCCAGGTACTCGACGTTCAGGCGGGTGATGGTGGAGTTGATCTGCACCTGCACGCCGGCCTCGATGGCCGTCTTGACACCGCGTACCGCCCCTTCGAAGGCTCCGGCAACCCCCCGGAACTGGTCGTGCAGCTCGGCCGTGGGGAAGTCGATGGAGATGGAGATGCGGGGAATGCCGATCTCCTTCATCCTGCGCGCGACTTCGGGAGTGACCAGCGTACCGTTCGGCGACATGACCACCCTGAGCCCAGCTTCGTGGATGGCATACCCGGCGAGCTCCCAGATATCCTGGCGCATGAGAGGGTCACCCCCGGTCAGGATGAGCACCGGGTTGCTGAACGAAGCGATGTCGTCGATCAAAGCCTTCCCTTGCTCGAGGGTCAGCTCCCCGGGGTAGGGCCCCTTCTCTGCGGAGGCCCGACAGTGCCGGCAGCTTAGGTTGCAGGAACGAGTGACCTCCCAGGCGATGAGCTTGGGCAGGCACTCGCCCATGCTCATCGCGGCGGCTTCGCCGGCTACGGCTTTGGTCACGGCAGCCTGGGTCGTGGCGGCCTCGTGCCCGGCGACCGAGAAGCCGCCGGCGCACTCACCCCCGGTCGCGGCCGGCGGGCGCCTCTCAGCGCTCATCGCCCAGACTCTTGGCGGACACGCGTTCCGCCAACCAGCGGGCCGCGTCCTTGGCGTGATAGGTGATGATGATGTCGGCCCCGGCGCGCTTGATGGCCAGCAGCGTCTCCATCACCACCGCTTTCTCGTCGAGCCAACCGTTGGCCGCGGCCGCCTTGACCATGGCGTACTCGCCGCTGACATTGTAAGCGGCCACCGGGAAGCGGGTCTCGGTTTTCACCCGGTAGATGAGATCGAGGTAAGGCATGGCCGGCTTGACCATGACCATGTCGGCGCCCTCCTCGATGTCCATCATGGCTTCCCGCACGCCCTCATCGGTGTTGGCGGGATCCATCTGGTACGACTTGCGATCACCAAACTGAGGCGGCGACTCGGCCGCCTCGCGGAAGGGCCCGTAGAAGCTGGAGGCGTACTTGGTGCTGTAGGAGAAGATGGGCAGGTCGGAGTAGCCCTCGTTGTCGAGTGCCGCTCGGATAGCCGAGATGCGACCATCCATCATATCCGAGGGCGCCACCACATCGACTCCCGCCTCCGCGTAGCTCAGGGCCGTCTTGGCCAGCAGCTCCACCGACAGGTCGTTGTCGATACAGCCGTCCTCGCGCACTACGCCGCAATGCCCGTGGCTCATGTACTCGCACAGGCAGACGTCGGCGATAACGGTGAGCTGAGGCACGTGCTCCTTCAGGGCCCTGATGGCCAATTGCACGATGCCCTCCGGATCGTAGGCCGAAGAGGCGGCTTCATCCTTGACGTCCGGGATGCCGAACAGGAGGACGCTGCGGATGCCCAGGGCAGCGCATTCCTTGGCTTCCTCGATCAGGTGGTTGATGGAGAGCTGGTGGACCCCGGGCATGGAGCTGACCGGGTTGCGCACATCTTCACCATGTATGACGAAAAGAGGGTACACGAGGATGTGCGGCTGCAGGTGGGTTTCCCGGATCATCGCACGCAGGCTGTCGGTCTTGCGCATCCGCCGCGGCCGGTACTGGGGGTAGTACATGAACCTCTGGACCTCCGAGTCGTCGCCGGCCCCGGGTCGCTCATCGCCCCCGGCGGTTGGTAGGCCGGAACTTTAGCAGGCTGCTGAAAAACGAAACCTCGGCCGCCGGACCGCACTGGGCGGCGCCATGCGTTGTCCTCAGTCGCGCCCGTAGCGCCGCTACTAGCGCTCCCTGCGTCCAGGGTGCTCGTTTCACAACGAAGCCTTGGCGGCCGCGACTGCACTGGGCGGCCCGATGCGGCGTCCTCAGTCCCGTCCGTAGCTCCGCTACGCCCGCTCCCTGCGTCCTTGCCTCGCCCGCGCCCAGTGCAGCCTGACCGCGAAGCGTCATTGCGAAACGAGCTCCAGCCTCGCCCGCGCCCAGTGCAGCCTGACCGCGAAGCGTCATTGCGAAACGAACTCCAGCCTTGCGCGTACCCAGCGCACCTCGGCGGCGAAGCGTCATTTCTCAGCAGCCTGTTGGAAGTATATCAGCCTGCAGCCGGCCCCGACTCGAAGCCTCGCCGTCAGGGTGTGCTGTTTCGCACGCCCCTACTCGGAGGCCGGGCTCCCGGCGGCCCGGGCGTGCGCCAAAAGAGCCGTCGTCAGACCTTCGATCGTGTACTCTCGAGCCTCCACCACCAGTCGCATGCCCGCGGCCTGCACTGCCTGGGAGGTCACCGGCCCGATGGACGCGGCGCACACCTCGCTCAGGAGATCCCCGTGACCGTCGCGGCGCAGCAAGGCAGCGAAGTTCTCAGCCGAAGAGGCCGACGTGAACGTGACGTAGTCAGCGTCGAGTACGGCCTGGACCGCATCGGGACCCGGATCTTCCAGAAGAGTGTTGTAGAGGGGCACATCGTCCACTGTCGCGCCGGCCGCCAGGAAAGCCTGGGCCAGGAGCTCCCGAGCGGCCGCGGCCCGGGGAAGAAGCACGCTCGTCCGTTCCAGGGGGACGCCGGACAGGACCTCGAGCACGCCCTCGGCCACGTAGTCCCGGGGAAGCAGGTCGGGAGCAACGCCACGCCGGCGGCACGCAGCCGCCGTCTTGGGTCCGACCGCGACCACGATGGCCCTGTGCAGACGGCGGGCATCGAGACCCTCCTCGGCCAGCCTGTCGAAGAAGCAGTCCACCCCGTTGACGCTGGTGAACACGACCAGATCATACTCGTCTACCCGGGAGAGCATCGCCTCGATGGCTGGTGAAGCGGCGATCGGCTCGATGCGGATGGTAGGGAAAGCGGCCACCTGGGCCCCCAGGTCGCGCAGGGCCCGGATCTGCGGATCCGCCTGGGCCCGCGGCCGCGTGACCACCACCTTCTTCCCGAACAGAGGCCGGTCCTCGAACCAGTGCAGCCGTTCGCGCAGGGACACCACGTCGCCAATGACGGTGATGGCCGGTGGCCGCAGCTTCGCGACCGCTACCTTGTCCACGATGTCGCGGAGGGTGCCGGTGACGGTGCGCTGCTCGGGTAGAGTGCCGTAACGGATGAGGGCGATGGGAGTGTCGCCCGGCCGGCCCCTCTCCATCAGTTTCTCGACCACGCGGGGCAGGTTTTTCACCCCCATGAAGATGACCAGCGTGCCCACGTCGGAGGCCAGCTTATCCCAGTCGATGTGGGCCTCTTCCTTGGTGGGGTCCTCGTGACCGGTGACGAAGGTGACGTGGGAGGTGAGGCCTCGGTGGGTCACCGGGATGCCGGCATAGGCGGGCACCCCGTAGCCGGCGGATACGCCCGGCACCACCTCGTAGTCCAGGCCGGCCTCCCGCAAGGCCAAAGCCTCTTCACCGCCCCGGCCAAAAATGAAGGGGTCCCCGCCTTTGAGCCGCACGACCGTCTTGCCCTGGAGGGCGTGGTCCACGATCAGCTGATTGATGCCGTCCTGCGGAACCGTGTGCTGGGCCGAGCGCTTGCCCACGTAGACGAGCTCGGCGCCGGGCGGAGCATAGCTCAGCAGGCTGGGGTCCACCAGCCGGTCGTAGAGCACCACATCAGCCTCGCGCAGGCAGCGCACACCCTTGAGGGAGAAGAGGTCGGGATCGCCCGGCCCCGCCCCCACCAGGAAGACGTGCGGCCGGCAGCTACCGGGGGTGGGCCGGTCCGAGGCGTCAGGACCACTCGGCCCCATGGTCCCCTCCCCTCACCCCGGCCAGGATGGCGTCAGCACCGGCGGCCCGCATTCGGGCGGCAAGCGCAGCGCCCAGCCCTTCGGGATCGGCCACCGATCCTCGGCTCTCCATGCGCACGCTCTGCGTGCCGTCGACGCTGCCCACGAAGGCGGCCAGCCGCAGCTCGTCGCCTTCCCGCAGGGCGTGGGCCCCAATGGGCACCTGGCACCCTCCCTCGAGAGCGCGCATGAGGGCCCTCTCGGCCAACACGGCCAGACGGGTGGGCTGGTGGTCGAGGGCGCCCATCAGCGGTGCCAGGCGCTCGTCGTCGACCCGGGCCTCGATGGCCAGGGCGCCCTGTCCTACGGCGCTCAACATGATGGCCGGCGGGAAGACAAAGGCGGCCTCCGCGAAGCGCCCCAGACGCTTAAGGCCGGCCGCGGCCAGGACGGTGCCGGCCAGGCCCTGCTCCTGGACCTTGCGGATGCGCGTCTCGACGTTGCCCCTGATGTCGACCACCTCGAGGTCGGGGAAGCTCGCGAGGAGCTGAGAGCGGCGGCGCAGGCTGCTGGTGCCTACCCGCGCCCCCCCGGCCAGCTCGGCCGGGCCGTTGAGACTGCCCACGAAGACATCGGCCACATCCTCACGCTCGGGGAAGGCGGCGAGGCCCAAGCCTTCTGGCAGGACTGTGGGCACGTCCTTCGCGCTGTGCACGGCCAGGTCGATGTCGCCCCGGAGCATGGCGTCCTCGATCTCCCTCACGAAAAGACCCCGGTCGCCGATGCGGGAGAGAGGTGAGTCGAGGATGCGGTCGCCGCTGGTGACGATCTCCTGGATGCGGACGTCCAGTTCGGGGTCGGTGGCAAGCAACATGGCCTTGACCGCCTCGCTTTGCGTCATGGCCAGGGGACTGCGGCGCGACCCTATGGTGATCTTCAGTCTGGCGATGATTCGCTCCCTTTCTCCGCCTCCCCGCCCGAGGGAGGCGTCTCATTGCCTGCCGGTCCGCCGTTCAGACCGAAGAGCACGCCCAGAGCCTCGGCGTACCGTTGGCCTTCGTCCTCACCGGCCAGGTCCTTGATCCGGGTGGTCGCGGGGTGGATCAGCTTGTTCACGATCGAATGGGCAAGCGCGACCACCTTGGCCCGCTCGTCTTCCGTGAGGTCGGGCATGCGGCCCAGGAACTTCTCCAGCTCCTGGTCCTTGACGCCCGTGGCCCAATCCCGGAACGACACCAGGGTCGGCACGACCACCAGGCTCCCCAGCCACTCCTGGAAGATCCTCACCTCCTCATCCACGATCCTCCGGGCCTCCATCGCTTCGCGCTGGCGTTCGTCCAAGTTGGAGGCAACCACGTCCTGCAGGTCGTCGATGTCGTACAGGTAGGTGTTGTAGACCCGGTTGACGGCCGGGTCGATGTCTCGGGGGACGGCGATGTCGATCAAGAACACGGGCTTGTTCTTGCGGCGGCGCATCACCCTCTCCATGTCTGCCCGCCGGATGATGGGCTCAGAGGCCGCCGTGGAGCTGATGACGATGTCGGTCCCCACCAGATGGTCCTCCACCGCCTCGTAGCGCACGGCCTCCCCACCGAAGCGCCCGGCCAGCTCCAGGGCCCTCTCGAAGGTGCGGTTCGCCACGTGGATACGGCTGAGACCGTGGCCCTGCAGGTGAGTCACCACCAGCTCGGCCATCTCCCCCGCCCCGATGACGAGCACCGCCAGGTTCTCCAAGGAGCCGAAGACATTGTGGGCCAGGTCCACGGAAACAGAGGCGATCGACAAGGAGTTCTCGCCGATCCTCGTCTCCGTGCGCACCCGCTTGCCCACCTCGAAGGAGCGTCGCAGGAGCTTGTTGAGGGTCGCACCGGTGGCTCCCGCTTCTTCGGCCACCCGATAGGCTTCCTTGAGCTGATGGAGAATCTGGGCTTCTCCCAGCACCATGGAGTCCAGCGAGCTGGCGACGGCGAAGAGGTGGGCTACGGCCTCCCCATCCTCTTTGTAGTAGATGTTCCCTTCCACATCGGGGCGGCAGACGGTGGTGGTCGAGCAAAGACCCTCCAGGGTCACATCGCGCAGCGGCAAAGCGGGGCCCGAAACGTAGACCTCGGTGCGATTGCAGGTGCTGACAGCCACCGCCCCGCTCACATCCGGCCGCCGGGTAAGAGCCCGCACCAACGCGCCGCAGCCGTCGTCGGTCAGGGCCACCCGCTCCCTCACCTCGACACAGGCTGTCTTGTGGTTTATGCCAAGTACCGCGAGATGCATGAGCCGATCGCTGTCTCCACCTTCGGTAGCCCTCCCTCGACCAGGAGGCGCTCGATGTCCAGCCCGGCCAGTTCCCGGGCCAGCCGCTTGCGCTGGGTCTCATCGAGACCGCCCTCCCGGGCCCGACGCCGGGCCCGGCCCAGCATGGCGACAGCCGAGCCCATCTCTTCCGGCAGCAACGCTTCGAAACGCCGGCGCAGGCTTACGGCCAGCGCCGGAGCCAGGCCGCTCGTACTCACCGCCACCTGGAGGGGCCCGCGCTGAGCCACCGAGGGCACGTGGAAATCACCGGCCTCCGGGTCGTCGATGACGTTGGCGAGGGCGCCGTGCTCCCGAGCGGCCGCCGCCACCTGCGCGTTGACCACGGGATCGTCGGTGGCCGCGACAGCCAGCAGACATCCACGCACGTCGGCGGCCACGAAGGGCCGCTGCTCCCACTCCCACTCCGCGCCCGCCGCCCGCAACCGGGCAAGCTCGGCGCACAGATCAGGGGCAACCACCCTTACCTGAGCCCCGGCGGCCACCAAGGACCGCACCTTGCGCGCCGCCACCCGGCCGCCCCCTACGACCAGGCAGCCCTTGCCGCGCAGACGCAGGGCGATGGGGTAGGCCGGGATCTCCTCGTCCCCAGAGGCACGAAGCGTGAACGCCGGATTGGTGTCAATTGAAGTCATGCTTACCCGGTACGAAGAAGTTGATGCCGAGGAACGTGAATAGGATCAGGAACAGGCCGGCGATGGCGAGCAGAGCGGCGTGGCGCCCGCGCCAGTTGGCAAGCCCGCGCACGCCTAGGTATCCCGAGTAGAACAGCCAGGCCGCCAGGGCCCAGGTCTGCTTGGGATCCCACTCCCACCAGCTGCCCCAGACCGCTCGGGCCCAGATAGCCCCGGTAACGATGCCGACCGAGAGCAGGGCCACGCCGAACACCACGCTGTGAAAGCTCAAGCGATCCAGCAATGACAGGGAGGGCAGCCTGTTCGCGAAGCTGGGTCGGGCAGCGCCTCGGGCCGCGATCAGCCCCAGCGCCAGAGACACGACCAGACCGACTCCCGCTCCGATGCCGATGATGGTCCAATCGGACTGCGAGTAGGCGTAGACCCGGTGGCCCGTTGCGTCCTCGAAGAGGGTGGGGTCGGCGATGAGATAGCCCACGTACGTCCCGGTGCCCGTGCCCAGGACCACGATCAGGGCTCGGATGAGCGCCCTGACCTGCGTGTATTTCTTCTTCAGAAGATCCTCTTGCACCACATAGAAGAAACCGCTGGCGAAAGCCAGGGCGAAGGCGGCGTAACCCAGCAGGCTCACGCTGGCGTGCACCGTAAGCCAGTGACTCTGCAGATCGGCCTGGAGCGGACGAGGGCCCTCGTAGAGCAGGGCGGCGATGGCCGCCATGAAAAAGGCCCCCGGAACCAAGATCAGGCCGGCGGCCTTGACCTTGTAGCGCCTGTCGGCGATGAGGAAGAGAAGCACGGTCGACCAGGAGAGGAAGGCCAGAGTCTCGTGCATGCCGGCCAGGGGGACTCGTCCGCCGGCGATCCAGCGGAGGACCAGGGAGCCTGTCTGCGCGACGAAACCAGCGGCCAACGCCCACACGCCTACGCGGTCCGCTTCCTTGCGCCTGTAGGCGAGGCCGAAGGTTGCGAGCAGGGCGGCCGCCAGATAGGCGAAGACCGTGACACCGAAGAGGATCTGTTCGAGTTGCTGCACCGGCCCTCTACTAAGAGGCTGTTGAAAAACGAAACATCGGCCACCGGACAGCGCTGGGCGGCGCCATGCAGCGTCCTCACTCGCGCCCGTAGCGCCGCTACGAGCGCTCCCTGCGTCCTTGCCTTACGCGTACCCAGCGCACCCCGGCGGCGAAGCGTCGTTTATCAACAACCCACTGAAGGTGGACGCCTGCGCCCGGGCATCGGAGCGGGGCACGGAGGGGGATTATAGCAGCCCGGCAGCAGTCTCGCGGCCGAACGCGGCGTGGGGCCGCCGAGTTCGACCCCGGGCGGCCCGACCTCAGGGACCGGCGACACCCGGTGGCGGCGTGGCGCACTCGTAAGCCTGGCCCGTGAGGGTCTCCACGGCATGAGGCAGAGCGGGGGCGATCACGGCGAACTGCTCGCGGCACGCCCTGGGGCTGCCCGACATGTTGACGATGAGGGTCCGCCCGCGCACGCCGGCCACCGCCCGACTGAGCATAGCGTGGGGCGTGACGGCCACGGAAGCCGCCCGCATGGCCTCGGGGAAGCCGGGCACCAGCCGCTCGACCACGGCCAGAGTGGCCTCGGGGGTATGGTCGCGGGGAGCAAGGCCGGTACCGCCCGTGGTCAGGATCAAGTCGGTTGCGCCGCCGTCGGCCAGCGATACCAGCAGCGCGGCGATCTGGTCGGGCTCGTCGGGCACCACGTGCGGCTCGCCCACCTGGGCGCCCAACTCCCGCAGCAGGTCGCGCAGAACGGGACCCGAGGCGTCCTCGCGCAGCCCCGCATGCCCCTTGTCGCTCACGGTCACCACCGCCGCCCGCATAAGAATTCGTTTCATAATGACGCTTCGCGGTCAGGACGCGCTGGGCGAGTGTGAGGCCAGAGCTCGTCTCGGAATGACGCTTCGCGGTCAGGCTGCAATGGGCGAGTGCGAGGCCAGAGCTCGTTTCGGAATGACGCTTCGCGGTCAGGCTGCAATGGGCGAGTGCGAGGCAAGGACGCAGGGAGCGGGCGTAGCGGAGCTACGGACGTGACCGAGGACATAGCATCGCGCCGCCCAGTGCGGCCGGGCGGCCAAGGCTTCATTTTGAAACAAGCTCCAAGACAAGATAAGGCCATCAGGCACCGCCCTCGCCGCCGGCCGGAGAGTTGGCGCCCGCCGGACCCCCCGCCACCACGGTCAGCGCATCGCCCGGCGCCACCCGGCCGCCCCGCAGCACGCGGACGAAGATGCCCTCGCGCGGCATGACACAATCGCCGGCCTGATAGTAGATGGCGCAGCGCTCGTGGCACACCTTGCCGATCTGGGTGAGCTCCACCAGGGTGGGACCGATGGTCAGCCTGGTCCCAACGGGCAGTGCGCACAGGTCCACCCCCCGGGTAGTGATATTCTCGGCGAAATCGCCCGGCCCTACGTCGAGACCCCTGTCCACCATGGTGTCGATGGACTCCTGGGCGAGCAGGCTCACCTGCCGGTGCCAGGGACCCGCATGGCCGTCGCCCTCGATCCCGTGCTCTTCGACCAGCATCACCTGGTCGACCGGCTTCTTGCGCTCTCCCTTGCCCGGGCTCACGTTCACCGAGAGCACCCGGCCCCGGGCGGTCTGCGTTCCAGTCGTCTGGGCCGCGGCGCCCGCGGAGCCCGGCAGCGCGCCGGCCGTCTCAGCTCTCGCGTCATCTCTCACGTAGTCCTCTTTTCCTCCAGTCTTCTCGAGCAGGCGCACGTCACCGATCACCATGGCCCGGTCGACCGCCTTGCACATGTCGTAGATCGTGATCGCCGTAAGGGCGGCTCCAGTGATGGCTTCCATCTCGACGCCGGTACGCCCCTCCACCCGGGCGGTGCATTCGATGTCCACCCGGTTCTCGGCCGGCACCACCTCGAAGCCGACGTCCACATGGCTGAGGGCCAACGGGTGGCACAGGGGCACGAGCTCCGAGGTCTTCTTGGCGGCCATGATACCGGCGATGCGGGCCACCGCGAGTACGTCGCCTTTGGGCAGAGCCTGGCGCTGAAGCAGCTCCATGGTCTCGGGCGCCATCCACACCCGCGCGCCCGCGCGGGCGACGCGCAAGGTTGGCTCTTTGCCGCCCACGTCGACCATGCGCGCCTCGCCCTGAGCGCCCAAGTGGGTAAGTTGCGGGGCTTCCCGCCCAATCGACTCTTGACCGCTCACCGATCAGCCTCCTATCTGCGACATCCCCCGGGTGTTCTCCCCAGGCAGGACGCGTTTGTCGAACGTCTTGCGTCCCAGCGAAGCGCGTATGGCTTCCAGCGTCGCCTCCCGATCCCTCGTCCGGACCGCCTGCTGCACCTCGACTTCGTCGCAGGAGAACAGACAGTTCTTGAGCCTGCCGTCGGCCGTCAACCGCAGGCGGTTGCAGTCGTCGCAGAAGTGGTCGGACACCGAGCTGATGAAGCCCACGGTGCCGGCGTGGTCGGGCAGGTGGAAGTACCGGGCCGGCCCCCAACCCCCAGGAGAAGCGACCGGCATGAGCTCTCCCCGTTCCCGCAGAGCGGCCGTGAGGTTACCTTTCGAGAGCGATGATTCATTCGTCTGGGGCCCGCAGCCGCCGACCGGCATCCATTCGATGAAACGCACGTGGAGCGGACGCTGCCGGGTCAGCTCGAGAAAGGCGTCGAGCTCGGCAAGGACCTCGCGCATCATGACCACGTTGATCTTGACCGGCCCGAGCCCATGAGCCAGGGCCGCCTCCACGCCAGCCAGAGCCTTCTGCAGCGACCCGCCTCGCGTCAGGGCCCGGTAGCGCTCCGGGTCGAGGGAGTCGAGGCTGATGTTGACTCGCGAGAGGCCGGCCGCGGTCAGATCGTCCACGAAAGCGGGGAGCAACGTGCCGTTGGTGGTGAGGGAGATGTCGTCCACCCCGTCGATGGCACGCAGGAGGCGAACCAGCCCGGGAACGCCCTTGCGGGCCAGGGGCTCGCCCCCGGTCAGTCGAACTTTGGAGATGCCCACCTCGACGGCCACCGACACGAAGAAGGCCATGTCCTCGTAGGAGAGGATGTCCTCGTGGTCCTTGAAGGGCACGCCCTCGGGCGGCATGCAGTAGACGCAGCGGAAATTGCAGCGGTCGGTCACCGAGAGGCGCAGGTAGTCGACCAGGTGCCGCGGAAGAGGCGGGATCACGGGACGGCGCTCCTCTTCCCGCCGAGGATGCGCACCTCGACGAGATCGGCGATGGCGGCGAAGTCGTCCATGGCCAGCTGCGGCACCCGGTACCCGTCGAAGCGCTGGTCGCTCACGATGCCAACGAGCTCGTCTTCGTCGCAGATGAGGCTGCTGCTCCGCTCCCGGCGGGAGACCTCGATCTTGGGAGCGTCCTTCCTCTTGAAGCCCTCGGTGATGACCAGGTCGACGGGCTCGGAGATGCGGGCCACAAGCTGCTCGAGGGTGGGCTCCTGGGTACTGCGGTTCACCCACACGTACGTGTCAGGCGAGGATATGCCGGTGACCACCGCCCCCGCTTCCCGCAGCCGGTAGGAGTCGGTGCCAGGGATGTCCACATCGAAGCCGTGGGTGTCATGCTTGAGTGCGGCCACCCGGTAGCCCCGGCCGGCGAGCTCCCGGATGACTCCCACGAGCACCGTCGTCTTGCCCGACTTCTTCTTGCCCACGAAGGAGACGACCGGCAGGAGGCTCCGGGCGCGAAAGGCCTCGATGCGCGGCGCCAAGCTGGGCGCGCCCCCGGCACCCCCGCGGGCCAGTAGAGCAGAGTCGCGCAGCACGACGCCCCGGCGGGTGGTGAGGCCGGCGTCGATCTCCCTGAGGGCGCGCTCCCGGGCCGCAGCCAGCTCCTCGGGGGTGTTGACGTTCATGAAGAGCTCGTCAGGATGGCCGAACCGGCCGTCGTCCACGTCGAGGTACTCGGTGTTCACCCGGTTGTAGATGGCGTCGATACGCCGCTCACCCTCGGCCAGGAAGTCCTCGAAGACCCCGGCGATGGCCCGGCTGTAGACGGCGCAGACAGGCTGCATGTAAGGCCCGTGCCGGGGCACGAAGACGTCGCTGCCCACCGAGCCTTCGACCAACCGGCGTAGCAGCCGCGGGGTGACGAAGGGCATGTCGCAGGCCAGGCAGAGGACTCGGTCGGTGGGCGAGGCCAGCAGGGCGGTGTAGACACCCACAGCCGAGCCCCGTTCGTCGAGGGCATCGGTGACCACCGGTAGTCCGAACATGCGGAAACGGGCCGGGTCGTTGGCCACCACAAACACGTGCCCGAAGAGCGGCGCCACCCGGTCGCGGATCCACTCGAGCAGGGTACCGTCGACGAACCGAGTGGTGGCCTTGTCGCCTCCCATGCGTCTCGAGGCCCCGCCGCTCTGCAGGGCAAGGCTGACCCCCGAAGGGAACGAAGGCTCCACCGCGGGCCCCGAGCCCGCTTCCCACGCCATGTAGACCTCCAGATCGATCGTCGCCTGCACCGGAGATGGTACTCCGCAGCCGCGGTGGCCGGCCAGTGGCATGGCTCAACCCTCCAGCAGGTGGATGGCCGTGGCCTTGACCGTGGCCGTCACCCGGACGCCGGAGATCAGCCCCAGGCTCTCGGCCGAGAGCCGCGTGATCAGGGCCGTGAGCCGCTCGCCGCTGCCGTCGTCGCCGGGAAGCGGGTCCAGCAGCAGATGGACCCGCACCAGAGAACCGGCCTGGGCCACGGCGTCGACGGAGCCCTTCCAGTGGTTCCGGGCGCTGGAGAAGCTGGTGTCCGGGTGTGCACTGTCGAGGGAGACCACCACGTCCTCGGGCCGGACGGCCAACAGCACCTCCTCTCCCAGCTCGGCTCCTGCGGCCAGGTCCACCAGAAGACCCTCCGCCGTGAGCACGGTGCACAGGCCGGCGTCGGAGGCGATCACCTCGCCTCGCCAGATGGTCTCCGCCCCGAGATAGTCGGCCACGAAGGCGTCCCGGGGTTGGGTCAGGACCTCGGTCGCCGGCCCTTCCTGCACGATGCGGCCGTCACGGAGCACGGCCACCCGTTGCGCCAGGCTGAAAGCCTCACCCTGATCGTGGGTGATGAGCACCACCGTGGTCGAGAGCCGCCCTACCACCTCCCGCAGGTCCTCGCGGAAGCGGCGGCGCAGGTCGATGTCGAGGTTGCTCGTGGGCTCGTCGAGGAACAGGAGCTCAGGCTCGAGCACCAGGGCACGGGCCAGGGCGACTCGCTGCGCTTCGCCTCCGGAGAGGGTGCGGACGTCGGCGTCGGCCAGATGCGCGATCTTGACCAGTTCGAGGGCGTGGGCGACCTTTGCGCGGGCCTCCCTCCTGCTGACCCGCCGGAACCGCAGCCCATAGGCCACGTTGGTCCGCACCTTGCCCTGGAACAGGACCGGCCGCTGGAAGACCGTGGCCAGCCGCCGGCGCGCCTGCAGGTCTCTAGGGGAGACCCTGCGCCCCCAGTGCCACACCTCGCCCTCGTCAGCAGCTTCGAGCAGAGAGAGGAGGCGGAACAAAGTGCTCTTGCCCGCCCCGTTCGGGCCAAGGATGGCGAGCACCTCGCCCTCGCGCACCGCCAGGCCGACGTTGTCCACGACCTTGCGGGCTTCATAGGCACGGGTGAGGCCCCGGGCCTCGAGGACGACCGGCGGCTCAGGGCCCCGCGCGCCGGCGCCGGCCCCGGTACTTCCAGGGGACGCACCAAATTCCCGCTCGGTCACGACTGCAGCCACCGCGCTCCCCCTCCCTGCTGCAGGCGCGTGAGGAACAGGTTGAAGATGAAGGCGATGGTAAGCAGGATCATCCCGAGGGACAGGGCTCGGTCGAAGTGACCCATGCGCGTCTCCTGCACGATGGCGGTCGTCAGCACGCGCGTCTCGTTTGACTCGGAGGTCGCGATGTTCCCCCCACAATCATGACGGCGCCTACCTCGCTGATGATGGCCCCAAAGCCGGCGATCACCGCGGCCACCAGGGCCACGCGTGCCTCACGCATGACGAGCCAGAGGCCCTGAAGCCGAGAGGCCCCCAGTCCGAAGGCCTGCAGACGGAAGTCCCTCGGAATGGAGCCGATGGCGACAACGGTGATGGCCACGATGTAGGGCGCGGCGATGATGACCTCGGCGATAACCATGATGGGCCGCGTATACAGCAGCTCCATGAAGCCCAGGGGGCCGCGGCGGGAGAAGAACATGAAGACGAAGAGCCCGACCACCACAGGGGGCAGCCCCATGCCTGTGTTCATCAAGGCGACAATGGTGTTCCGCCCGCGAAAGCGCCGAAGGCCCAGGAAAACTCCCAGGGGCACTCCCAGCACCAGAGCTATCAGGGTGGCCGAACCTGAGATCTGCAGGGAGACCCCGATCACCTCGAGCACGTACTGGTTGAGGTGCCACAACAGACCGAGCGCCTGCAGCAACGAATCCCAGAAAAGGCTCACTCACACCTCCCGCGGGCAGGTCCAACGCGTTCGCGGCCACCGTCTCCGTACCGCGGCTGCGTCTCCCGGCCGTATTGGCCGGGAGACGCAGCCGCGGTACGGTGAAAGCCCGCCTATGCGGCGTTGGGCACGAACAGCGGCTGTCCGAACTGTTCCACCCCATAGTCCTTGATGACCGCCTGGCCTTCGGAGCCGGTGATCCAGTCCGCGAAGTCCTGGGCGCCCTGCATGTTCTTGGCGTCTGTGACCGGGATGACTCCGTACTGGTTGAAGAGGGCTTTGTCGCCCTCGACCGTGACCTCGAGATCGAGCCCCTGCTTCAAGTTGAGGTAGGTAGCCCGGTCAGAGAGCGTGTAGCCCTGCTTCTGTGAGGCGATCTGCAGGACCTCACCCATGCCCTGTCCGGCCGCCTGATACCAGGCGCCGGCCGGCTCGACGGCCGCGTCTGCCCAGATCTGGAGTTCCTTCTTATTCGTTCCGGAGTCGTCTCCCCGCGAGATGAAGGGAGCCTCGGCGGCAGCGATCGCGCCAAAGGCCTCCTTGGCCGTGGCCATGCCCTTGATCTTCGCCGGGTCGCTTGCCGGCCCCACGATGATGAAGTCGTTGTACATGACCTCGCGGCGCTCGGTGCCGAAGCCGTTGGCGACGAACTCCTTCTCCGATGCCGGCGCGTGCACCAGCAACACGTCGGCGTCCTTCGTCTCTCCCAACTTGAGAGCCTCGCCTGTTCCGACCGCGATGACCTTCACCTTGTACTGCGGGTAGGCCTGCTCGAAGGCCGGAATCAGCACGTCGAACAGCCCAGAATCCTGCGTGGACGTGGTCGACGCCAGGATCAGAGCGCTCGTCTCGGCGGCGGCTGTGGTCGTCGTTTCGGCCACCGCTGTGGCCGTGGTCTCGGCCGCCGCTGTGGTCGTGGTCGTGTCGTCGGCGTTGCCACAGCCGGTGAGCGCCACCATCCCCGGCACCAGCAGGACGAGCGCCAGTACCAGCGCCGGTACGGCCAGACTCCTTGCCTTCAACCTTTGAAACTCCATGAAACCACCGCTCCTCCCATTCGATGATCCTGCACCGTCTCCGAGCCAGGAGGGCAAGGGAGACACCTGCCCGGCGATGAAGTCATCGAACAGAAAGACCCGCGCCGAAGCACGGGTCCCCTCGATCCACCGAGGAGGTCTCCTTTCCGCACTGGGAGACACGGCCGTTTCCAGCTGTACCCTACCGGCCCGAGGCTCCATAGGAGAATATCCTCCCTTAGGCCGCCTGAGCTCGGAGACTCACTCTACGGCACGACGAGCGTGCCTATGTCGGCCCCGAGTCGATCGGAAGCAGCGCCGCTAGAAGCAGCCGAGCTCGCAGGCGTGAATCTTCACTTGGAGCTCGTCGCAGGCCTTGCCCACGAGGCTGTACTCCACGCCAAGCTTCTCGGCCAGCGCGCGCGCATCGGGACAGTCGAGACGCTTGTCCTGCGCCGCCAGTTCGACTTCCTTTTTGATCTTCTCGAGGTCCATGGCCCGTGATGATAACAGATGCGCCAGCCGGGAGGAAGGCGACGCGGATCGCGTTTACCCTCCTCCGCGGATTCGTGATCTTCTACTTGGCAACCATGACCTCGGTGGCCTTGATGATGGCAGTGGCTTCGTCCCCCGCGGCCAGACCGAGCTCCTCGACGGCTTCCTTGCTGATGATCGCGGCAATGGTGTTTCCCCCGCCGACGTCGAGCACGACCTTGGCGGTGATCTGCCCCACGTCCACCTTGGTGACCTTGCCTGCGAGTTGGTTGCGGGCGCTCAGCTTCATGATGGTCCTCCGTACCGGCTCAGGGCGCGCCGGCGGGCGGGTTGTCGTGTCACCCGAAGTAATACCCGAGGCCGCCAGGCGCTACTCCCCGGCGGCCTCACCGCCCCGGGGTCGGCTAACAGGCTGCTGAAGAATGACGCTTCGCCGCCGGGGTGCGCTGGGAACGCGCCAGGCAAGGAGCTCGGCTCGGAATGACGCCTCGCCCTCAGGGTGCGCTGGGTGCGGGCGAGGCTCGGACGCAGGGAGCGGGCGTAGCAGCGCTACGGACGTGACCGAGGACACAGCATCGCACCGCCCAGTGCGGCCTGGGGGCCGGGGCTTCGTTCCGAGACGAGCTCTCAGACGCAGGGAGCGTTCGTAGCAGCGCTACGGGCGCGACCGAGGACGACGCATGGCGCCTCCCAGTGCTGTCCGGCGGCCGAGGTTTCTTTTTCAGTTGCGCTGCCCGCCGGGCGGGCATACGCGGACGGATGAAAATGGGCCATTTTCCCATCAACAGCCCGGTAGGTCTGGGGCGTGTCCGGGCAGATCGCGAACCGCCCGTCGCGCCGCCATCACTTCGTGGAGGTCCATGGCGACCAGTCCTCCCAGTGCCGGTCCAGCCGCTTCGCCCGATCCTATGCGCGTCTATCACTTGCAGGTCTACTCCTGTCCGTCCATACTCTAGACACCCGGACGGCTCAGAGGAGGCTTGTCCGCCAATAGTCGCGGGGACGAATCTCGGCCGGAAGCGGGGTCGCGCGGAATCGAAAGGCAGGCATGGGGGAGGGTCCCGTGGGGGAAGTCGAGCGCATCGTCAACGCCTACGGGGTCGGCCTGAGACAGCTTGCCGACGACCTCATCGCGCGACTCGACCTCCCGCCGGACGAGCGCGATCACGTGACGCTGCTCGCCGAACTCCTTCAGGGGCTGGTACGATCGTACGGCGCGCATCACCTCTCCCGGGTGCAGGCGTTGGACGCGAGCACGTCGGTGATGTATGCGGCCTCCGAGGGTACACAAGGCAGCATCCTGAACGTGACTCTACGGAGCCTGGTGGAGTACAACAGCGTCACCCCGTGGCAGGCACGGTTCCTGAGCGGCAACCTGAGCATGCGCAAGACCATCCTGATCACCGGACCGCCCGACTCGGGTAAGTCCACCATGCTCCATGCCCTCCTCCAGCTGATCCCGGTGGACCAGCGGGTGGTCGCCCTCGAGGAGAAACCGGAGCTGCCCTTACTCAAGACGCGTTCGTTCACCATGAATCTCGCCGCCACCCCGGGGACCGCCGCCTTCGCGACCGCCCTGCGCAAAGCGGCCGGCATGAGGCCCACGTGGATCGTGGCCGGCGAGATCACGGCCTCCGACGGACCCAACTTCCTGAAGGCCCTCGAGGGAGGCCTATCCGGTTTGGCCACCCTAGAAACGGCCGACCCCGAGCTTGCACTGACCGACTGGCTGGCAGCCCAGGAAGGGTTGGAGCGGCTCCTGCCGGGCATCGCACCACTGGTAGTGCACATGAGTCGTGACCGGGGGGGCAGGCCTCGCATCGTGGCCATGTTCGAAGCCGGCTGCGTCGACGGGGGACGGGAGCTGGCGGTCACGGTCCGCCGGCCCGAGTAGCCCGGAGCCGCGACGCTTCCTTTCCGCCCGGGGCCGAGCTTGGTAGGATACCGGCCCCATGAGACGATCCCTGCTCATCGCCGCGGCGGCTCTGGTCTGCCTGGGCACACAGGCGGCTCCCTGGTCCGAGGACGCGGGCACGACCGACACGGCGACGGCCGCCCGGTCGGTCCCGGGCTCTCCCGCGGCCGCCCACCTGGACCGCGCCCGGGACTCGTACGACACTGCGGTCACCGACCTCCTGCTGGCAGAGAACCGCCTGGCGTCGGCGGACCAGGCACTCGAGCACGCCCAGGCCGACCTGGACCGCGTGCAGTCAGCCTTGGACGAGGCCGACCGGACGACGATCCGGGCGGCCCGCGACCTCGCCCTGGCGGAGGCCCGGCTCGCCGGACGCCTGCGCGCCATCTACACATCGCGGGGCTCCATGGGGCTCGAGCTCCTCTTCGGAAGCACGAGCATCCGCGACTTGGTGGAGCGGGCCACCCTGCTCGGCCGGCTGGCCGCCGGCGACCGGGAGCTGACCGCGCAGGTGGGGCAGAAGCGCGACCGGGCGGCCGCCACCGCGACCGCCCTGGACAGCGCCCGAGAAGAACGCCGGCGTGAAATGGCAGCCCTGGCAGACGCGCGTGATCGGCTGCGCACCGTCAAGGACCAGAAGGCCCGGCTGGTCACCCGCTTGGGCAACAGGTTGGTCCAGGTCGAGAATGCGGCCCGGGAAGCCGCTCGCAAGATGGCAGACCTCAACCGCAAGGCAGCCGGAACCTCCACCGACCCCCCATCCGATGGCGCCTCCGGAGGACGCACCCCCGGCGCCGGCGGCACGACCGCCACGACTGCGGCCGGCGCCGCAACCACCGCACCTCCCGCCGCGCCGCCTGCCACCAACGACGCGTCCCGCGGCGGCTACACCCTGAAGGTCAAGACCACGGCGTACTCGGGGCCGGGCACGACGGCCACGGGCGTGCCCGTGGGACCGGGGATCATCGCCGTCGATCCCCGCGTGATTCCGCTGGGGACCCGCCTGTACGTACCCGGCTACGGCGAGGGCATTGCCGCGGACACCGGCGGAGCGGTCAAGGGGGCTTTCATCGATGTCTGGCTTCCGACCGAGGCCGAAGCCGAGGCCTGGGGCGTCAAGTACCTGACCATTACCGTCTACGAGTGAGCCACGGGCCGGCGGACAGAGCGCCGGACCGAGCCGCCCCGGAGGCGGCCCGCGCCGGGACACCCGCGATGGCCGCCCCGCCCCCGTGGCGCGCCCGCCCCCGAGGACGGCGCAACCACAGAAGGCCCCCGGCGGCGGGCCGACGGACGAGGTGAGGTCGGACTCAGCCGTCCTCGAGAAGCTCCCCCAGGCCGGCTTCGTCGAGCAGGGCCACCCCCAGCTTCTCGGCCTTGGCCAGCTTCGAACCGGGCGAATCCCCCACCAGCACGTAGTCGGTCCTGGCACTCACCGAGCCGGTGACCCGTCCCCCGGCCCGCTCGATCAAGGCGGTGGCCTCCTCCCGAGACAGGGTGGGCAGCACGCCGGTGAGGACGAAGGTCTTCCCAGTAAGGGGTCCCGCCGAGGGGGGCACCGCCCGGCGCTCCGCCTCCATGCGCACTCCGGCCGCCGCCAGGCGATCCACCAAGTCGGCGTTTCGGGGGTCGCGGAAGTAGGCGGCCACGCTCTGCGCGATGATGGGCCCCACCCCCTCCACCGCTGCGATCGTCTCGGGCTCAGCCGCCCGCAATTCGGCCATGGAGGGGAAGCGCCCCGCGATGAGTGCCGCCGTCTGGCCTCCCACGTGGGGAATGCCCAGGGCGAAAACTACCCGCTCGAAAGAGCGGCCCTTGGAGGCCTCGATGGCGGCGAGCACGTTCCGGGTCGACTTGTCCTGGAACCCCTCCAGGCCGATCAGGTGCTCGTATCCCAGGTGATAGAGGTCGGCCGGGTCGCGCACCATCCCCAGATCGAAAAAGCGCTGCACGAGCTTCTCACCCACCCCCTCGATATCCATGGCCCCCCGGCTCACGAAGTGCTTGAGGGTCTCGACCAGCTTGGCCGGACAGTCGAAGTTGGGGCAGCGCACCGCCACCTCCCCCGGAGTGCGCACGACGCCCGTGCCGCACGAAGGACACGCCTCGGGCATGCGGAAAGGTCGCTCGCTCCCGTCGCGCAGGTCGGTGAGGGGAGACACCACCTGGGGTATCACGTCCCCCGCCCGCTGCACGATCACCACGTCGCCCTCGCGCAGATCCTTGCGCAAGATGTCTTCCTCATTGTGAAGGGTAGCGAGGCCCACGGTCACGCCCCCTACCTGCACCGGCTCCAGCACAGCGTAGGGGTTCAGAGTGCCCGTGCGGCCCACATTGATGCCGATCCGGACCAGGCGCGTCTGAGCCGTCGTGGGGGCGAACTTGAAGGCCACGGCCCAGCGCGGGTCGCGGCCGACGGTGCCCAGCGCCACCTGCATGCGCCGGCTGTCCACTTTAATGACCACCCCGTCGATGTCGTAGTCCAGGTCGGCCCGGCGCGCCTCCCAGTCGCGGCAGACGGTTACCAACTCCTCCAAAGTGTCGGCCGTGCGAACGTCGGGGTTCACGCGAAACCCGCGTTCCCGCAACCAGCCCAGCACCTGCCACTGGGTGGCGAAGAGGTCGCCTTCCACGTACCCAACGCCGTAGGTCCACATCGAAAGAGGCCGGGTGGCCGTCACCCGCGGGTCAAGCTGGCGCAGGGAGCCGGCGGCCGCATTGCGGGGATTGGCGAAGGTGGGCTCTCCCGCCGCGATGCGCTGCTCGTTGAAGCGCTCGAAGGCGGCCAGGGGCAGGTAGACCTCGCCCCGTACCTCGACCACCGGCGGGGGCGGGTCGGAGTCGGGGCGCATGCTCAGCGGCAAGGCGGCGATGGTGCGCAGGTTCTGGGTCACGTCCTCGCCCACGCGGCCGTTGCCCCGTGTGGCCCCGGTGACGAACCGCCCCCCTTCGTAACGCAGCGAGACGGCCAGTCCGTCGATCTTGGGCTCCAGAGTAAAGCGCAGGCCGGCCGGCTCGAAGCCCGCCTCGCTCACCAGCTTGACCACCCGCGCATGCCAGGCGGCCAGCTCGTGCTCATCCTTGGCGTTGGCCAGGGAGAGCATGGGCTCAGCGTGCCGCACCTGGCCGAAGGCTGCCAACGGCTCGCCGCCCACGCGCTGGGTGGGCGAGTCGGGGGTCACGAACTCCGGGTAGGCTTCCTCCAGCCCTCGCAGCTCGCGGAAGAGCGCATCGTACTCAGCATCGGAGATCTCCGGGCTGTCGAGCACGTAGTAGCGGTAGTCGTGGTGTCGTATCTGCTCCCGTAGCTCCTCGAGCCGGGCGCGGGTCCCCAGATCGGACGTGTCGGTGCGCATCGTGTTGGCCTCCGCGGGCGGGCGGTCCTATAGGGGCGATTCTACGACGTGCGTGGCGAGGGCGCCAACGACCGCAGTCGAACGCCGACATCGTGCGGGAGAAAGTGGTGATCGGCGGTTTTGCCCGCGACCCGCGCAGGGTAGGAAGGCGGGTCAGTAACGTACCGCGAGACAGGAGGTCGTTCCATGAAGCATCGGCTTGCGGTGGTGCTGGTGGTCGCAGCACTGCTCGGCACGTCGGCGGCCGTCACCGGCTGTGGGGGAGACAGTACCGAGACGACGGCTGCCACCGTAGAGAGCACGGCTACCACAGAGGGCGCCGGCTCGACCGAAGGCGATACCGGAACCACGATGAGCGAGGTCGCGGACGGGGCTCAGGTCTTCGCCACCACCTGCGCGGGATGTCACGGAGCCGACGGAACCGGAGGCAGCGGGCCAGATCTGACAACGCGCACCGATCTGACGCAGCAACGCATCGTGGACCAAGTCACGAACGGCGGGACACGCATGCCCTCGTATGCCGGCACGCTGTCGGAGGGCGAGATCAACGCCGTGACCGACTACGTGCTGAGCGACATCGTCAAGAAGTAGATTCTCGCATGATAGGGCTCAAATGAGGGAGGGCCCGGGCTTTCTCGGGCCCCTTCCTCTGCGGCCCAAAGCCGCGGTCGACCTCCCGAACCACACCGGCCGCGCCATCCCGCGGTGAACGTCAGGAGCGCCCTGGATCAGGCGTGAACGTCGCCGTCCGGCCAGCATGGCGGGAGCTCCATCCCCGACCGGCGGAACTGCTCCTGGCGGCTACCCGGCGCCCCCGAGCATGAATCCCATGAGCACGGCGATGGCCAGGAACGCGAAACCCAGCAGGAAAAGGACCACCCGAGTACGGACCGGAAAGAGCGCCCTTGCGTCCTTCTCCCCCTGCTCCTGGTAAAGTTGAGGAAGAAGCGCTCCGCACTCCGGACAGAATTCCTCCGGTTCCACCCGAGCGTCGCACTCCGCGCACGTGACCTTCACCCGGACCTCCGCGCACTCGTCTTGTCGGCCGCGCCTGATTCGAGGCAGACGCCGCTGCAGAAGTAGGGAGGACCTTCCCTGGTCACCGGCCCGGGGAGCAGGAACTTCTTTCCGCACACCGAGCACGTGACCTCTACCGGGCGTGCGCGGAAGGCCCGCGCGCAGGCGCGGCTACAGAAGCGGCCAAAGGCGAGCTGAAGTCCATCAGGTTCGGGTCCGACGGGCTTGCCGCACTGTAGGCACACGGGAGCCAGCATCATGAACGCCCCCCCTGCGGCGAATCGCGTTCAATCGGCGTGGACCTGGCTGGGTTGCGTGAACGGAACATCATGGGCCTGAACATGTTGTAGCACTGCCGGCATAAACGGATGGTAAGGATTCGGACGCCATGCCTCTCGAACATGTAAAAGAATGCCCCCGGACCACACGCCATGATGCAGGCAGGGCAAGCAGACAGAGGTCACACCACAGATGGGCCGACGGTAAGGGAGATGGGCCGCCGGTGCCCCAAAAGACAAGACGCGGAGGTCCCCCGGCTACGGACGGCTCCTCGGACGGCGGATCAGGGCGGTGACGCAAGGATCCAGGTCTGTGTGCGACCCCACCGCCGCCGGAAAGCCCAGCCGAAGAAAAGCACGACACCACAGGCCCACCGAGTAGTAAAGACCCGGGCCCTTGTGCCGATATTTGATGTGGAAGGTCACCCGGCTGGGTTTCCCCACCGGAGTGACTTTCCTCTCTCTCCGCGCCCCTCGGGCCCATCCCCGGGGGGCGCCCTTTCTCCTCGTAGGTCTCGCGCGCCTCCATCAGCAGGTTCTCCCAGATCGGCTCCAATCCTTCAAATGACGCTCGATGCACGGGACAGCTGCAGCCTGCATCGCCCACCGGGGGGCACGACCGCGGGCTTCATGCAGGCTTCAAGTGACGCCGGCAACCAGCCGATATGTGCCTTTGACGCGTTCTTCAGCGCATGTCGGAAAGAAGTCGCCCGCTGACGACCAGGCGGGCTGGGGTAGGGTTGCAGTGGACATGGGGCGCTTCAGGGTGATCCGTTGGCGAGGAGTGAGTCGATGAATTCGAAGGACTGCGAGGACTCCGCGGTCGACTGTGGGAAAGTGGACTACGGACCGGAGCACATCATGGTCGTGGACGACGAGGCCGGCATCCGTCGTTTCGCCGCCCGCACCCTGGAGAAGCTGGGCTACTCCGCGCGCTTATTTGCCGACGCCGAAGCGGCGCTCTCCGAGGCCCTGACAGGTGACTTCGCCCTGGTGCTGGCCGACGTGCACCTACCCGGGCACGACGGTCGCTGGCTACTCGACCAGCTGGTGACCGCGGTTCCGGACGTCGCCGTCATCATGATAACGGGGGACAGAGACCTGGAGCTGGCCCTGGAATGCCTTTCCCGCGGCGCCGTTGAGTACCTCACCAAGCCGGTAGCGCCTCGTGACCTGGCCCACGCCGTCGGCCGGGCGCTCGAGAATCGGCGTCTCCGCCTGGAAAACCAGGCCCACCGGGAAAGACTGGAAGAGCTGGTACAGGAGAGG
This sequence comes from Thermoleophilia bacterium, assembly GCA_027493445.1. GTDB lineage: Bacteria > Actinomycetota > Thermoleophilia > RBG-16-64-13 > RBG-16-64-13 > JAMDDA01. The sequence goes on from JAOSKU010000001.1 coordinate 2,338,734, forward strand.
ACGCGGAGTCTGCTGGAGGCCACCCGAGCCCTCGAGGAATCCCACAAGGAGGCCATCTATCGCCTCTCCGCCGCGGCCGAGTACCGGGACGAGGAGACCGGCCTTCACATCGTGCGCATGGCCCGCTACGCCGCCATCATCGCCGAGGAACTGGGCCAAGATGAAGAGTTCGTACGCCGGCTGCTCCTGGCGGCACCCATGCACGATGTGGGCAAGATCGGCATACCCGACGCCATCCTGCTGAAACCGGACCGCCTGACCCCGGAGGAGTTCGAGGTCATGAAGAGCCACACCTTGATCGGGGGACGCATCCTGGCCGGATCGAACTCCCCTCTCCTGAAGATGGCGGAAACCATCGCCCTCACCCATCATGAGAAGTTCGACGGGTCAGGCTATCCTCGCGGCCTCGAGGGCGAGGCTATCCCCATAGAGGGGCGGACTACGGGTCTGGCCGATGTCTTCGACGCCTTGACCAGCCGGCGCGTCTACAAGCCGGCTTTCCCGCTCGAGGAGGCCTTGCGTATCATCGAGTCCGAGCGGGGCCGGCACCTCGATCCCCGGGTGGTCCAGGCATTCCAGAACCGTCTCCCCGAGATCCTCGAGGTGAAGAAGGCCCATGGTGACGGGGAGGTGGCCGGATCTCCGCTCAGCGGTCGCGCGGGGATCGAGTACCGACATCGCCTGCGCTGACTGGTGAGGCAGGCCTCGGCGTGCGGAGCGAAGGAGATGAGGCTCCTTGCGAGGCCAAGCAGCACAGCGGGGGCCTGAGGCCCCCGCTGTGCTGCTTGGCACCGTTGACGCGCGCTCGATCCAGAAGTCTACTTCGAATCTTGAGCCCCTGGAATGGGCGCCACGTCAGGTACGCCCTTGCTGTCGGTATCCACCGCTTGGCTCAGCACTTGGAAGGCACCCTCGCCGTCCACATTGTGGCAGGTGAAGCAGTTGCCCATGTAGTGCCCGGTGAATGTCTTGCTCCCCATGTGTACCGGGTGGACGATGTCCCGCAAGGAAAGAGGCGCCACGACGCCCTTGCCCTCGCGGTCACCTGTCCCCGGCGCGTGGCAGGCGAGGCAGACGTTGATGTCGGCCTCATCGGCGAGTGACTCGTGCACAGCCCCGCCCTTCTCGACGGCTTCGTGCTTCAGGCTGTACTTGCCTTGATGGCAGTCCGGGCAGCCGCGGCGGGCATCGATGGGCTTCGACTCCTCCGCCGCCTCTCGATCCATGAAAACGGCCATCTGAGCGCGGGTAACGAACTCATCCGGCCCGAACGTACCATCATTGTGCCCCTCGACGATGCCCCGTCCAGCAACACGTACGATCTCGTCCTGCGCCCAGTGCCCGGCGATGTCACTGAAAGGCAAAGCGTCTGCGGCGTACGCAACAGCTCCTGCCGACAAGAGAACGGCCGCCACGGCGCCGATGCCGAGCAACCTCCGGGAAAACCTCATTGCCACATCCTTTCTCATTGTAGATACAGGCCGACTCAAACGAAGAATGGCTCTTGGCAGACCCCCCTTCCTCCGGCCGCCGAGTAGCAGCGCGCCGGAATCCTGGATAGCCCTTGAATCCCCCCGCGGAAGAATATGACGCTGGACCTTCTTGTGCAAGTGGTCACGAACGTACGTGATCCACCCGGGTCGCTACTCCCCGGTGGCCCCGCCCTCCCGGAGCCGTCCGTTCTCGTCGACAAAACGACCGACCATCTCCAGAAGCTCATCCGACCGAAGCTCGTCGGCGAGGCTGCGCCCGCGCTCGGCCATGTAGGTCAGGTGGCCGACCACCGCCGGGGGAAGCTCCCCCGCAGGGCCTCCCAAGGAGAGTAGGAGAGAAGCGAGTGCCAGGAACTGGATGCTGGTCTCCGCCTGCGTGCACCGTGATAAGCGGTGGATGTCTTCTCGCAGCCAATGAATCTCCGACGTGAGCGCCGCGAGAACGTCAAGCTCGGCTGACATGCGTACACTTCCCCTTCCCCGCACCAACTGCGAGATCGCATGATCGGAGCCCAAGTCGCAGTAGTACCGCCCTCGGACGCTCCACACCCGGCGGCCAACCGTGTCCCCACCCCCCGGCCGCACGCCGCGTTCATTTCACCAACTTGAGCATGCGCATGTCAAGCCCTTTTCGCTACAAGAGCGCAAGGTTTCTACCACTCGTGCAGCATGATCGGCCAAGACGACCGCGTACGGCGATCACTTCCGTCCCTGTCCGGGGTGCTTCGATGACTGCGGGGGAAACCGATAGTATTCCCTCGACAGACGTCGAGCAGAAACCCACTCTTCACACCCGGCGTCTGTGGTTGGACTCAGCCGAGAGGAGACAGCGACGGATGGCGACAAGCCCCGCCAGGCACACATAGGCATGACCGCCCTCATTGCGGTCGGCTGTTTGCTCCGGCGGTCACCGGCCAGCGACGGCGCGGCTCACCGGCACGGGAGCCGCCGCCGATGAACCTCAGGTCGCGACTGGCCCCTTTGCTCGACACCCTCAGGGGCCGCTATCTCACGGCTCTTACCATTGGCTACTTCGCACTCACGAGCTTTCTCATGGCCTTGGCCGGGGGCTGGCCGACCCCGGACAAGGTCGTCATCGTCGGCCTGCTGCTGGCCTTTCTTGTTGCCAAGCCGCTCGCGTTCTTGAAGGACTGGATGCCCTTCGTGGCCCTCTTTGCCGCGTATGAGTATCTGCGTGGACTCGTGCCCGCACGAGCTTCCGCAAGTTCATCGTTGCCCTGACCGTCCTGTCGTTCGCCGGCTTCCTGACCTACCTCTTCTATCCGGCCATGCCGCCGTGGATGGCGGCTTCCAAGGGCTTGATCCCCCTCTGAACGACTTGATGGCCCGGACGTTGGAGCCCTTCTTCAGAGGACCCGGCCTGCCCACGATCTACGCCGTGATGAGTTCCAATCTGGTCGCCGCCATGCCTTCGCTGCACGCCGCCTACCCCACGATGGTCTATCTGTAATACGAACCAGCACTGGGTCATCGACGTGATCGCCGGTGCGCTCTACGCCTTCCTGGTGTTCCTGGGCGCGGAAGCCCTTTCGAGAGGCCGCGAACGACGGGCGTTGGCGCCACAGACGGAAGGCACCGCCGGCGTAACGCACCGAGCGTCGTGACAGCCAAGTCATTCGCTATTAGGAACTTGCTGAAACTAGTCTAGAATGTAGGCGTTGCAGCCGATAAAACTCGGGCCCCCTCGAACAAGGAGGCGGAGAAACCGATGGAGGGTTCTTCCGGACCCGGCGTGCGTGGCGGCAGTGGACGCTCTGACGATCAGACGCGCTACCGGCTCCTCTTCGAGAACATGCATACCGGCTTGGCCCTGCACGAGATCGTCCTCGACGACCAGGGCCTCCCCCGAGACTACCGCTTCTTGGAGGTCAATCCGGCCTTTGAGGAGCTCACCGGACTCAGAGCCGAAGCCGTGGTCGGCAAGTCCGCCCTCCAGGTCCTACCCGGGCTTGAGCCTTCTTGGATCGAGCGTTACGGGGACGTGGCGCTGACCGGCCGACCCCAGCGATTCGAGGACTACTCCTCTGAGCTCGGGCGGTACTACGAGGTCAGCGCTTTCAGTCCCGCCCCAGGCCAGTTCGCCACGCTCTTCTCCGACATCACCTCGCGCAAGCTGACGGCTCAGGCCTTGCAGGCGGCCGAGGAGCGCTATCGAAGCCTGGTGGAGTCCTCGCCGAACGCTATCGCCGTCCACCGGAAGGGCCGCATCGTCTACGTGAACCCGGCGGGTGTAAAGCTGATCGGGGCCAAGAGCCAGGAGGAGCTCATCGGCCGGAATCTCATGGACTTCGTCCACCCCGACTACCAGGAGGTGGTGACCCGCCGGGCGGCCGCCGCCTACACGAGAGGAGAAGTGGCCCCCTCCTCGAGGAGAAGTTCGTCCGTCTCGACGGCAGCGAGGTGGACGTCGAGGTGGTGGCGATTCCCCTGATGCTCGAAGGCGAGCCGGCGGTCAACACCATCATTCGGGACATCACCGGGCGGAAGAGAGCCGAAGAAGCCCTGCGCGAAAGCGAGGAGAAGCTGCGCCAGGGTCAGCGTCTAGAGGCCATTGGCCGCCTGGCCGGTGGAGTGGCCCACGATTTCAACAACCTGCTCACCGCTATCATCGGCCACACCGAATTTCTGCGTGCTGACGTTGCCCCGCATTCAGACCGCACGAGCGATCTGGACGAGATCCAGAAAGCCGCCGAACGGGCGGCCACCCTCACCCGGCAGCTCCTGGCCTTCTCCCGCCGGCAGGCCCTGCAGCCCCACGTCTTCGACCTGGATGAGGTCACCGAGAACATGACCGGCCTGCTCGAACAGCTGATCGGCGAAGACGTCCACCTCGCCTTTCGCCAGAGCCCCGACCTCTGGCCGGTGGAGGCTGATCCCGGGCAGATCGAGCAAGTGATCATGAACCTGGCCATCAACGCGCGCGATGCCATGCCTGAAGGAGGGAAACTCACAGTAGAGACGGCCAACGTGGAGCTGAACGAAGACTACGTCAGCACCCACCTGGCCACTGAGCCCGGACCCTACGTGATGCTGGCGGTGTCGGATACGGGCTGCGGCATGAGCAGGGAGCTTCTGTCCCACATCTTCGAGCCCTTCTTCACGACCAAAGACCCCGGCAAGGGTACCGGCCTCGGGCTTTCCACGGTCTACGGGATCCTCAAGCAGAGCGGAGGCAGCATCTGGGTCTATAGCGAACCCGGAAAGGGGACCACCTTCAAGGTCTACTTGCCGCGGGCGGACAAGCCGGTCGACTGGTCCCCGCGAAGCAGGGCGACTCCGGACGGGGCCTCGCGCGATGGAGACGAAACGATCCTCCTGGTGGAAGATGAGCCCGCAGTGCTCCGGCTGGCCGCGCGGGTTCTCGCGAGCCGGGGTTACGTCGTGTTTACCGCCGGATCACCCGAGGAGGCTATCACCCTCTTCCGGGAGCATCCCGGCAGGGTCCATCTTCTTCTCACCGACGTCATCTTGCCCGGCATGAGCGGCCATGCCCTCGCCGAGGTTCTCACTGGTGAGCAAAGCCAAGCTCCGCGCGTCCTGTACATGTCCGGGTACACACGAAACGCCATCGTGCACGAAGGCCGGCTGGACGCCGACATCGAGTTCCTGGAGAAGCCCTTCACCCCCGAAGCCCTCGCTCGCAGGGTGCGCGAGGTGCTCGACATGCCGGTCGCCGCACCGCCCACGTTTCCGGCCTAGATACTCCCGAGGGGCTGACTCCTCGGAGCAAGGGGCTGATTCCTCAGGGCGAGGGGCTGACTCCTCGGAACGCCAGAGCCACAACCCAGATGGGGTCCGGAGTCCGACTTCAGACTCCGCCGCGAAGCGCAGGGCACCGTGACTGTCGCCTCGTGGGGGAGCGACCGGCCGGCCGCGGTACTCGCAGGTCACCGCGGCTCACCGCACTGAATTGGGCACGCCGGGAAGCCTACCTGAACAACCGTCCGAGCGCCCTGCTCGTGATCTTGCCGGCCACCCGACGGCCGACGCGGCGCCCGACCCGACCTTTCTGCGCAGCACTAGCATCGCCGAGGAGGCGTGCCAGCAGGTACAGGATTCCGCGCGTGCTTCCGATGCTCAATGCCATACCCCCTGCTTCCGTGACTCTGACTCAGCACAGCGTACCTCAGATGATCGATCGCTCGACCGCGTCTACGTCGTTGCTGTAGTTCGCGCTTCCCGAGCCCCAGTGGAGAGCACTGTTCGAGTAGGCGCCCGAGCCGGTGTAGGACGGGATCGAGAGTAGTGCCCCCGACAGGAATCGAACCTGTGCACGAGGTTTAGGAAACCTCTGCTCTATCCCCTGAGCTACGGGGGCACGCGGGTGAATTCTACCACCACGGCCCCGAGCGGCCTCCCTTGAAGCCCGACTCCAATCGCCGCTCCACCATGCTTCCCGCAACCTGCCTACGGGATCCTGGATGGCCGTGGAGTGCCTCCGGCCGCCCTGCCGGCACCGTGCGCCCCGGACAGACAGCTGGTCAAAGGCTGCGGGTTTCTCGAACTATAGTCATGGGTATGCGCTCTCGATCAGGCGGACGTTGGTGATCGATTCTCGGTCCCGCGCCGAACAGGAGAGGAAGGAGGTAGCATGGCCGGAGCGGTCATCCTCATGAAGCTCACCGACCAAGGCATCCGGAATATCAAGCAAGCACCACAGCGGATTGAAGCCGGTGTGAAAGCCATGGAGGCGATGGGAGGCAAGGTGACCGCCTTCTATGCCACCATGGGCCCCTACGACTACGTGGCTGTAGGCGAGGGGCTCGGCGACGAAGCCCTCCTGGGCTTTCTGCTGGCCCTTGGTGCTCAGGGAAACGTGACCACCACGACGTTGAAAGGGTTCAGCCCCGAGGAGTTCGCCGAGATCGTGAAGTCGATACCATAACGACCTGCTCGACGGGACGATCCCACCAACGTCCGCCCCAGCCGTACGGCGCTTCCGCCATCTCGAATCCCAGCCGGGCTATACTCAACCGATGATCTCCGGTGTTATCTTCGATTGCGACGGGACGATCGTCGACAGCCGCGACCTGATCGTCCCCTTCTACAACGGGCTATTCTCCCAGGTGGGTCTGCCTCCCATCGACGACCGCGATCCCGAGGCGGTCGACTTCTGCATGAGCCAGCCGGACCAGGAGGTGTTCGCCTACTTCGCCCCCAACCCGACCGACCAGGAGCGGCTTCTCGAGAAGCTCCACAGCCTTGACCCTGCCGACTTCGTAGACGACCTGAGGCCCGAGCCCCACGCCCTCGAGGTCATGGCCGAGCTCCACCCCCGCTACCGCCTGGCCATCGCCACCAACCGCGGCTCGGACTTGAACGTGCTCGTGCGGCACTTCGGCTTTGACCGGTACATCGACACGGTCGTGACCGCCCGCGACGTCACGAACCCAAAGCCCTGCCCCGACATGCTGCTGCTGGCCGCCGAAAGGCTAGGCATCGCGCCTGGGAGAGCCCTTTATGTGGGCGACACCGACATCGACGGCCGGGCGGCTGAGGCGGCGGGCATGCTGTTCGTGTGCTACCGGCGCCACGAGCCCGACGGCGTCGGCTGTCTTCGCGACCTCCGCGACCTACCTGCACACCTCCGCCTGCTCGACCGCCGCCCCCGCCCGGCCGGCCCGGCAGGGAACCGAACCGAAGGGGAGTAGCTCCTGCGGGCGGGGCAGGCACACTGACGAGCGGCTCGCCGAGCAAGAAAGGGAGGAGATCGATGCGCCCGGCCGTCAGAGTGGAGCACATTGCCAAGAGCTTCGGATCTGTGCGGGCCGTGACCGATGTGTCTTTCGAGGTCTTCCCCGGGGAGATCTTCGGACTCCTTGGTCCGAACGGCGCCGGCAAGACCACCAGCATCCGCATGATGCTCGACATCTTCCGCTCCGACGCCGGGTGTATCGAGATCCTGGGCGGGGCCCTCGATCCGGCGAGGCGGGACCGCATCGGCTACCTACCCGAGGAGCGCGGCCTCTACAAGGACCAACGCCTCGAGCCGACCCTGGTCTACCTGGCCGGCTTGAAAGGCATGGCCGAGAGAGTAGCGCGCGAAGGCCTGCGGGGCTGGCTGGAGCGGCTCGATCTGTGGGAGCACCGGCACAGGAAGATTCAGGAGCTGAGCCGGGGGATGCAGCAGAAGGCTCAGCTGATCGCCGCCCTTCTCCACGAGCCCGACCTACTCGTGGTCGACGAACCGTTCTCCGGCCTGGACCCCCTGAACACGCGGCTCGTCAAGGAGATCATCGAGGAGCAGGCGAAGGCCGGACGCGCCGTCATCATGTCGACGCATCAGATGTACCAGGTGGAGGCGCTCTGCGGGCGCATCGCCCTCATCGACGAGGGCCGGACGGTCCTCTACGGCCAGGTGCGGGAAATCAAACGAGAGTTCTCGGGAAACGCCCTCTCAGTGCAAGGCGAGGGCGATTTCGCCGGAATCCCCGGTGTTCTCGAGGTTCGGCGCGAGGACGACCGCTGGCGGCTGGCCCTAGAGACCGGAGCCGACCCTCAGATGGTGCTCCGGCGGATGATCGAGCGTTCGGTCGTCATCGAGTCCTTCGAGCTGGCCGAGCCCTCGCTGGACGACATCTTCGTGGCGGTAGTCCAAGAAGGTCAGGGCGCCCGCTCGGGTCTCGCCCAGGCCGAGGGGCGTCTGGTGGCCAAGGTGCAAGACGGAGGACAGCCCGGCCGTGGGTAGGCTCTGGCGCGTGGCCCACTTCGAGTATTCGCGGGTCACGCACAAGCGCTCGTTCCTTCTGGGCATGCTCGCCGTCCCGCTGCTCATCGCAGCCATCGTCGGCGTGGGGGCGGTGGCGGCCACGCAAGGGGGCGGCCTCGACGCTCTCGGCTACGTGGACCAGTCGGGCGTCCTGAAGGCCGACGCCGAACAGGGCGCGGCCCCCCACTTGTACAACGACGAAGCGGCCGCGCAGGCCGCCCTCGAGCGCAAGGAGATCGCCGCCTACTACGTCGTGCCGCCGGGCTACCTGGCCTCCCGTGAGCTGACCCTGGTCTACGAGACCGAGCCGCCGGGTGATCGCCTTCAGTCCGACTTCGACGAGTTTGTCAGGGCATCGCTCACGGCCGATCTACCTCCGGCGGCCCGGGATCGGCTGCGCGAAGGCTTCCAAGTGACGCTCCGCTCAGCCGACCGGTCGCGCGAGATCGACGAACAGGGCTTCGCCGGCCTGATTGTCCCCTTTGCGGTGGCCTTCCTCTTCATGTTCGCGGGCATCGCTACCGGAGGCTATCTGCAGCAGGCCGTGTCCGACGAGCGCGAGGGGCGCACGGTCGAGATCCTGACTACCTCCCTCAGCGCCGAGCAGCTCATCGTAGGCAAGGCGTTCGGATTGGTGGCAGCGGCTCTCACGCAGCTCCTGGTCTGGAGCCTCACGGTGGTCGTGGCCCTTGGCGTCGTCGCGGTCTTCGTGGAGGAGATCGGCCGCATCCGGCCTCCCCTGGGCCTGCTCGGGCTGACCGCCCTCTTCTTCCTGCCCTCCTTTGCGCTGGTGTCCGGCATCATGACCGTAGTAGGCTCCATCGTGAGCGATCCGCGGCAGAGCCAGCAGGTCTCGGCCATTGTGAACATGCTGTTCGTGCTCCCCATGTTCTTCATCAGCCTGCTTCTGGAGACGCCCGACAGTCCCATCGCCGTAGCTCTCAGCGTCTTTCCCACCACCTCGCTCGTGACGATGGCCATGCGCTGGGGTCTCACGGCCGTCCCCGGGTGGCAGGTGGCGCTGGCGCTCGGTTTGCTTCTCGGATCCGCCGGGGCCTCAGTGTGGATCGCACCCCGGGTGTTCCGAGCAGGCATGCTTCTCTACGGACAGCGCCTGGCTCCTCGCCACATCGTGCAGGCTCTGCGTACGGGAGGCCGGTGATGAGAGCGCCCCGCTCGGTCCTGGTCGCCCGCAACGAGATGGTCACGACGCTGGCGCGACGCTCCTTCTGGGTCATGGCCCTGCTGTTCCCGGCCATCATCATCGCCTTCAGCCTGGGCAGCCAGCTGATCGTCCAACGGACGACCGGCAACAGCGGCCTTCCCGAGCCAGGGACCCCTCAGAGCACGGCTCCCGTCGGCTACGTGGATCAGGCCGGATTGCTCGTCGAGCAGCCTCGCGGGTTACCCGCCGGGTTCCTGCTGTCGTTTCCCGATGAGGTCCAGGCGGGAGAGGCCCTGGCCGCCGGACGGATCGCCCGATATTACCTGCTGCCACCCGGGGCTCTGGAAACGGGCGGCATCGTGCGGGTCGAGACCGACTTCCGCCCCCTCAGCTCCATGGACGTCGACTCCCTCATGCGCTACGCCGTTGCCTTCAATCTCTTCCAGAACCAAGACCGAGCTCTCGCCTATGTCGAGCCCTCCCGGACGGTTCAGCTACGCGCGTTGGCGGGCGAGGAAAGCTCCAGCGAGCCCATTCCAGACCAGGGACCTCTCGGCTTCCTGGTGCCCTTCGCGGTGGTCTTCATCATGTTCTTCGTCATCACCACCACCGGCGGCTTCATGCTGCAGAGTGTGGCCCGGGAGAAAGAGAACCGCACGGCTGAGGTGCTGCTGGTAAGCATCAGGCCGCGAGAGCTGATGCTGGGCAAGTTGCTGGGCCTGACCGTGGTGGCTCTGGTGCAGCTGGCCTTCTGGGTCGGGGCGACCACCCTGGCCCTGGGCCGCGCCCGCGAGATATTCGGAGCCGTCCTGCACGTGCAGATCGGCCCGGCGTCGTTCGTCTGGGCGCTCTTCTACTTCCTGCTTGGCTACTTGCTCTACGCTTCGGCGCTGGGCGCGCTCGGCGCCCTGGCCCCCGGGTCCCGCGAAGCCGGCCAGTTCACCATGGTCGTGCTCCTGCCCCTGCTCGCTCCCCTGATGCTGAACGCCGCCCTTGCCGAGGCGCCCAACGGAACCGCAAGTATCATCATGAGCCTCTTCCCGCTCACCGCTCCGGTGGCCATGGTGGCCCGTCTGGCCGTGGTGCCGGTACCCTGGTGGCAGGCCCTGGTCGGGCTGGCCGGGCTGGCCGCGACCGCCTACCTCCTGGTGATGCTGTCCGCCCGCTTCTTCCGAGCCGACACGCTCCTCTCGGGAGCGGGGCTCAGCTGGGCCAGGCTGCGCGGGGCCGTGCGCCGGGTGCCCACCTGACCCTTTGCGAGACCGAAAGGCCTAGGAGCCTGTTGAAGATCGAAGCCTTGGCCCCCAGAACGCACTGGCCGGTGCGATGCGGCGTCCTCGGTCACGTCCGTAGCTCCGCTACGCCCGCTCCCTGCGTCCTTGCCTCGCCCGCGCCCATCGCGCCCTGGCGGCGAAGCGTCATTCTTCAACAGCCTGCTAGAGTGTCGCCGACTCCGTGATCGCCACGACAAGATCCTCGAAGGAGAGTCCGGCTGCCTGGGCCGCGAGGGGCATGGTGGATGTCTCGGTCAGGCCCGGGATGGTGTTGAGCTCGAGCACCCAGGGTCGGTTGGCCTGATCGAGGATGAAGTCTACCCGACCGAAGCCGCGGCAGCCAAGGGCCCGGTAGGTGGCCAGAGCCAGCCGCTCCACCTCGGCCGCCACCTCGGGAGCGAGCTCGGCGGGCACCTCGAAGTCGGTCTCTCCGGGCGTGTAGCGCGACTCGAAGTCGTAGTAGCTATGCCGGGCTTGGGGGATGGCCTCCACGATGGGCAGCACCCGCGGCTCAGCGGTGCCCAGGATGCTCACGGCCAGCTCCCGACCGGCCACGAACCGCTCCAGCAGCACCTTGCGGTCGAAAGAAAGCGCCGAGACCATGGCGGCAGGCAGATCGCGGGCTTCGGCCGCGAACTTGATGCCCAGGGCCGAGCCCTGGGCGGCGGGCTTCACCACCACGGGCAGCCCCAGGTCCTCCGCGATGATCTGCAGCGTGTCCTTGGCGCCCATCTCGCGAAAGGCAGCGTCGTTGAAGGCGTGGAAGGGAGGCGTGGGGATGCCGCCGGCCTTCAGGATATGCTTGGTGAGCACCTTGTCCATCGCCCGGATGCTGGAGAGCACGCCCGACCCCGTGTATGGAATACGGAGGATCTCCAAGAGCTCCTGCACGGTGCCGTCTTCCCCTCCCTTGCCGTGCATGGCGATGAAGGCGACTTCGGGTCGCAGCTCGATCAGCCGGCGGACCAGCGACTCGTCGACGTCGATGCCGGTTACCTGGTAGCCCCTCGATTCGAGAGCCCGGCCCACCCTGTGGCCGGTGCTCAAGGAGACGTCCCGCTCCAGGGAGCGGCCGCCGTAGAGTACGCAGATGCGTTTGCCTGTCACGCCTCGACCTCCCTCATCCGTCCATCCCCAGAGCCCGGTAGAGCTCCATCTGATCCCTAATGACGCTCCCCAACCGGCGGATGCCCTCCTGAATGCGATCCTCGGGGCTGCCGCTGAAGTTCAGGCGCATGCTGTCGGTGCCCTGGCCGTCCATGTAGAAACCGTTGCCGGCCACGAAGGCCACGTTCTCTTCGATGGCCTTGACCAGCAAGTCGGTGGTATTCACGGGCGGAGACAGCGAGGCCCACACAAAGAAGCCCCCCTCTGGCACCGTCCAGCGTGAGCCCGGAGGAAACTCGTCGGCCAGGGCGGACAGCAGGACGTCGCGCCGCGAGCGGTAGATGCCAATCAGGCGCTGGACGTATTCGCGCCAGACTCCGCTCGAGATGAACTCGTGCACGAACATCTGGTTGAGCGGGCTGGAGCAGAGATCGGTGGCCTGCTTTCCGAATGCGATCTTGGCCAGGATGGGGGCCGGCGCGGCGATCCATCCCGTCCGAATCCCCGGAGAAAGGATCTTCGAGAAAGACCCCAGATAGATTACGTTCTCGGATTGGTCGAGCGTGAAGAGCGTGGGCAGCGGTTCTCCCTGGTAGCGTAGGATGCCGTAGGGATTGTCCTCCACGATCAAGAGTTCGCGTTCGGCGGAGATCTCGACGAGCCGGTGGCGGCGCTCCAGGGATAGGGTGGTGCCTCCGGGATTGCTGAAGTTGGGCACGATGTAGAGGAACTTGACCCGCTTCCTGTCAGCGGCCAACCGATCGAGGATGTCGGGGACGGCCTCGACGTCCAGCCCTCGCTCGTCCATGGGCAGGTGGAGCACATCCGTCTCGTATGTGCTGAAGGTAGTCAGGGCGCCCGCGTACGAGGGACCCTCGGCCAGGACCACGTCCCCCGGGTCGACGAAGGTCTTGGTCACCAAGTCGATGGCCTGCTGCCCTCCGGTGGTGATGAGGACGTGGGCGGGGTCCACCTCCGTGCCCTCCTCCGCCATGACCTGGGCGATGTCGTCCTTCAGGAAGTCGAAGCCCTCGGTCGGCCCCGTACTGCAGCGAGAGAGCCCGCTGCTTCTCCGAGATACGCAGGTTGATGCTCTCGAAGACCTCTTGGGGGAAGCTGTCGGTGGCCGGGAGTCCCCCGGCCAGGGAGATGATCTCGGGGCGGGCGGTGAGGCTCATCAGGTCGCGCATGGCCGAGGAACGCATGACCCGCGTGCGGGACGCGTAGCGGCCTTCATACTTGTCGAGCTTGCGGTGCGTCAAAGTCGGGTCAGTATACGGGCGGGAATGCAGGCGTTACAACTGGCCGCCCGCGATTCGCGCCCATGCCGCGCGGGTATGTGTTAGTAGCATTAGCGACAAACGTCATCCGGGGGCATAGACCATGCTCAGCAAGACCGCAATCAGCCCCACCATCCCGGTGGACGACCTCGACCGTGCCGGCCACTTCTACGAGGACAAGCTCGGCCTGGACCGCGACCAGCGTTACCCCAACATGCCTGACGGCATCCTTTACCGCGTGGGCGAAGCAGACCTCTTCATCTACAAGACGGCCGCCAAGCGCGGGGAGAACACGGCCGCCTCCTTCTGGGTCGACGACCTGGAAACGGAGATGCGGGCCCTACGCGACCACGGCGTTAGCTTCGAGGACTACGATCTCCCCGGTCTGAAAACCGAGGAAGGGATCGCCGAGGTTGACGGCGTCAAGTCGGCGTGGTTCAAGGACTCCGAGGGCAACATCCTGGCCTTGACCCAGCTGAGGTAGCGCCGCAGCGAGAGTTCGAGAGGCCCCGGCCGGCGAAGCCGGCCGGGGCCTCTCCGCGCGGGAGCTCGCGGCTCCTCTCGGGGCCCGTGCTAAACTCGCCTGCGCATGGACGCGCTCTTCGACAGCATCGTGGCCCTGGTCAGCATGGGGGCCGGCCTCGCCACCCTTTCCGGTCTGCGCGCCTTCCTCCCCCTCGGCTTCGTGGGGCTGGTCACCCACTACGACCTGTTTGCCGCCTTCGACCTCCGGGGCACCCCGTTCTCGGTGCTCGAGAACCCTTGGGTCGTATCTATTCTGCTGATCCTGGCCGTGCTCGAGATCGCGACGGACAAGGTCCCCCTGATCGACACGGTGCAGGATGTGGTCGCGACCCCCCTGCGCATCGTGGCGGGCGCCATCATCTTCGGGGCCGCCCTGGCCCAGCAGGATGCGGTCGTGTTGGCTGCCGGCGTGGTGGCAGGGGGAGCGCTGGCCGGCACCACTCACGCCGCCAAGGGCGCCCTGCGCCCGAGCGCTACCGTGGTCACCGGGGGAGCGGCCAACCCCTTCATCAGCTTCTTCGAGGATGTGGTCGCGGGACTGGGGAGCCTCCTTCTGATCCTGCTGCCCGTGCTCGGCATCTTGCTCGTCCTTTTCGTGGTTTACTTCATCTACCGGGTTCGCAAGCGCCGCCGGCGCAAATACAAGGGGCTGCGTATCCTCAAGGAGTAAGCCCGGCGCCTGCGGCCTCGAGAGCTCGGGGGATGTGACGGGCATGGCTCCTGCCGAACTCGAAGAGAGGGACTTCGCCCATCTGCGCCACCAGATGGTAGAGTTCCAGCTGCGCCGCCGCGGCATCGCCGACCCGAAAGTGCTCCGGGCCATGGAATGTGTGCCCCGGCACCGCTTCGTTAGCGAACGGGTACGGTGGGCCGCCTACGATGACGAGCCTCTCCCCATTGGCCTGGGCCAAACCATTTCTCAACCCTACATCGTGGCCCGCATGACCGAGCTCCTCCAGATCGGCGAAGCGAGCCGGGTGCTGGAGATTGGGACGGGATCAGGCTACCAAGCGGCCGTGCTCGCAGAGATCGCTCGCGAAGTGTGGAGCATCGAGAGGCACGTCGAGCTGGCCGTCGGGGCTCGAGAGATCCTTCGAGGTCTGGGCTATGAAACCGTCCATGTGGTCTCCGGCGACGGTACTCTGGGGTTGCCCGAGCACGCACCTTACGACGGCATCCTCGTCGCGGCCGCGGCCCCCGTCGTTCCCGCCCCTTTGCCGGAGCAGCTGGCCGACGGGGGTCGGCTGGTGATCCCGGTGGGCGACGCCTTCAGCCAGCTCCTGCGGATCGTCATCCGTACTGGTGGTACCTTCCGGGAACGAGATCTTCTTGGCGTGCGCTTCGTCCCCCTGGTCGGAGAGAAGGGCTACCCTTCGGAGGAGGGACGGTGATGACCCTCGACCCGCGGGGAACACCGGTGCGCCGGGTCCACGTTCTGGTGGAGGGTCGCGTGCAGGGCGTCTGGTTCCGCGACTCCGCGCGCCAAGAAGCCCAACGGCTGGGCGTCTCCGGCTGGGTGCGCAACCTGCCCGACGGGCGGGTGGAAGCGGCCTACGAAGGTCCGGTCGCCGAGGTCAACCGCCTGCTCGAATGGACCAGACACGGCCCCGAACACGCCGTGGTCACCGGTGTCGATACCCGGGAGGAAGCTCCCCGTGGCGAGCGGGGCTTCCACATCACCGGTTGAAGGCCCGCTCGTTCAAGCACACGGACTCCCTACTGCGGCCGGTCACCCAAGGTCACCTGCACCGTCTCCTCTGTACCATCGCGGTCGAGGGTCACCGAGACGGCGTCGCCGGGCTTGTGCCGCCGCAGCAGCTTGGCCAGGTCGGAGTCAGACTTGATGTCGTTCCCGTCGATCTCGATGATGATGTCGCCCTGCCGCAGACCAGCTTGAGCCGCAGGCGTGTCCGGATCGACCGAGGCCACCAGCACGCCCGAGGAACGGGAGAGCGAGAACTGCTGCTGCAGCGCTTGGGTCACCGGTGTGTAGCGAATGCCCAGGTAGGCATGAGTCACACGACCGGTGTCGATGATCTGCCGGGCCACGTCAGTCGCCACGTCGGCCGGAATAGCGAAGCCTACATTCTGCGCACCTGTCTGCCCGGGCGGCAGGTAGGCCACATTGATGCCGATAACCCGGCCGCGCGCATCTACCAGCGCACCGCCCGAGTTGCCCGGGCTAATGGCCGCGTCTGTCTGAATGAGATCTACCAGGGCCAGACCTTCCGGGCCGATGGCGTCACGGATGTCTCGGCTGACGCCGCTGACGATGCCCAGGGTGACCGAGTTCTCGTAACCCAGGGGGCTCCCGATGGCAATGGCATATTCGCCGATCTTGACCTCATTGAAATCCTGCAGGAAGGTCGCAGCGGGCAGTCCTGTCTTCTCCACCTTGATGACAGCCAGATCGGTCAGGGGATCACGGCCCACCACGCGCGCGGGCAGCTCTTCGCCCGTTGCGAGGGTCACTGTGATCGAGTCGAACTGGATCTCACCCGACTGGGTCTGCTCGGCCACCACGTGGTTGTTGGTGATGATCATGCCGTCAGACGAGAAGATGACCCCCGAGCCTTCGCCGCCAACCGTTTGGTCGCCGAAAGGACCCGGCACCGTGCCTTTCACCTGCACGTTGACAACGCTCGGCGCCACATCGGAGGCGACCAGCTCGGCCGGACTGACCAGATCGGAGTCGGCGAAGCCCGCTGTTCCTCCGCCAGAGGTCGTGGTCGTCTCGGTGGTCGTGGTAACACTTCCGCCGGCGCCGGTAGTGGTCGTCTGACCCGAACTCTCCAGGTCCGCGCACCCCACCAGCAGCGCTAAGCCGAGAACCAGCACAGCGGCCATCAGCCCCAGGTACACGCCGCCATGAACGCGGGCCCGGCGCCACCGGCGCCGCCACCCGCTCTTCGATCCGGACTCATTCATGGACTCCACACTCCTCACATACTCCCGCCGCTCCGGCGGTCCTCACACTCAACGTCTGCCGGTAACTTGTCTTCCCTGTCCGGACGAGACGCATTCTGCTCCTCCAGACCGCGACGAAGGCGGTCCGTTGAACCCAACGAGGGGCCCACACATGGAACATACCCTCCCAGGGTTAACCAACAGCAATGAGTGTGTGAAAGAAGTGTGAGCACCCTGCCCGACTTGTGTGCGGTCCTGGCGAAGGCTGCCTTCAGCCGGCGACCACCGTCGTGGTGGTCGTGGTCGGCGGCACTATCTTCGGTTCGGTGGTCGTGGTGGTGGACGAGGTGGGCGCGGGCAGGGTTGTGGAGGTGATGGTAGGCAGGGTTGTGGAGGTGGTGGACATCGCTGTGGTCGTCGTGGTGATCGGCGGCGCTTGGTAGGGCGGCAGATCGAGGAAACGCGTCATCACCAGGGCCACATGCGCTCGCTGCGCCGATGACCAGGGGTCGAAGAGCCCGTTCGAATAGCCCTGAACAAGGCCCAACCCGGCAACAAAGTCAAGGTCGGCGGCGGCATAGTCGGGCGCATCGGGATACAGCCCGGCAACAGGACCCAGGGCCATCGGATACCCCTTGATCTCCCGGGCCATCCGCGCCAAGACCTGGGCAATCTGCACCCGGGTGACCGGGGCGTTTGGATCGAACACGGTGCTCGTCCGCCCGGAGAGCATGCCGGCGGCTACCGATTCCTCCACATAGTCGAACGGGTAGGAGAAGGCGATTCCTTTGGAATCGAAGAGCAGGGGAACGTCAGAGAACGTCGGCGACCCCCTGGTTTCCAGCTCGGGAGTGTGTACGTCGGCCACCAGCACGGCCACCTTGGCCAGCTGCGCACGGGTCATGTGGTCAGCCGGTCCGAACGCGTCCTGGCTGTATCCGCTCATGAAACGGTCGTTGACCATCCGTAGCACCGCCTGGCCCGAGGCGGTCCCCTCCACCACGTCGCGGAACCGGCGCCCCCCTTCGAGGAGCTTCGACACCGTCACCAACTCGTAGCCCCGCCTTCTCAGCTCCGTGATGATTCCGGGGAGGGCTTCGGCCGTGTGGGGAGCCGACATGTGCATCAGGACGATAGCCCCGTTATGAGCTTCACGAAGCACGTGATTGCGGATCGTCTCGGCGGACAGGCCTTTCCAATCCGACGAGTCGACGTCCCACAGGACGACGAACTCGAAGCCCCTGGCCCCGGCCGCCTCGGTGACCGCGCCGTTGACGTGCCCGAACGGAGGGCGCAGGAGAGGAGCTGCAGCCTTCCCGGTCATCTCCTCGAAGAATGTCGTTCCGCCACCCACCTCCGCCACGAGTGACGCCCAGGGGAGCGCGTCCAGGGAGGCGTGGGTCATGGAGTGGTCGCCCACCTCGAACCCTCCACTGGCGATGGCCTGGGTGATGTCCTGGTAACCGGTGACGTAGTTCCCTACCACGAACATGGTGGCCGGGACGTCATAGGCCTCGAGCACGGCGATGGTGGCCAAGGATCGCGACGGATAGAAGTTGTCGTCGAAGGTGAGGGCGATGCGCGGCAGGTTCGAGGGTCCGTGGGTCACCACCGCGGCCGGCCTGCTGGCCTCCGCGGCGTCGACGCGGGCCGAGGCAATGCTCACGGCCAGCACGCCGACGACGAGCGACGCTCCCACGACCCGAAGCCATGAGCGACCGGGCCGCGCCGGACGGCGAGACGCGGCCTCCTCGGTCGCGCCCGCAGCAGGCGCGAGAGGGCCGGATAGATCCACAGACATCCCCCTTCGAGGCGGCACCAGGACGGGCGCTTTCAGACTAGAACGCGGCCAGTAGAAGCACTACGCATCCCACTGCGAAGGTGTACACCGCGAACGCCCGCAGTCGGTGTTTGCGCAGATAGCGCAGCAGGCAGTGGACGGCCAGCACCCCCGAAACCAATCCCGCCAGCGCGCCCGCCACGTAGGCGGGCGCATCGCCGCCCTGGAAGCCCGCCGCCAGGTCCCCCAGGCTCATGAGCCCAGCCCCCAGAATCACCGGCACGCTCAGCAGGAACGAGAAGCGAGCTGCCGCTTCGCGTGACAGGCCAAGGTACACCCCACCCGAGATGGTCGAGCCCGAGCGGCTCAGACCAGGCGCGATGGCAAGAGCCTGGAACAAGCCGACGATGAGGACATCGACCAACCCCATATCGCCGACCTCGCGCCTGGGGGCGACCGCCCGGTCGGCGAGGAAGTCGGCCGCCGTAAGGAGACCCGCCGTCAGAAGGAGAAAGGCGCCCACTGCGGCGGTGCTGTCGAACAGGGAAATGAAGAAGTCTTCCAGGAGCACTCCGGCCAGCCCCGCCGGCACCGTGCCCACGATCAACCACAAAGTCAGCCGGCGCCAGCCCTTCACCTCGCCGGCTTGGAGGCGGCCGGGAGCGACGAACGACACGAACATGGCGCGGATGTCTCGGGCGAAGTATCCGGCCACCGCGACCACCGTGGCCAGGTGTAGGAGGACGTCAAATGCCAGCAGAGTGGGCGACTCGGTGAGGGAAAGGAACTCGTTCTGCACGAGCACCAGGTGCCCGGAGCTCGAGACCGGCAGGAACTCGGTGAGCCCCTGGACGACCCCGAGGATGATCGCCTGAAGGATGGTCACGGCCGGCGGTCCCTCCCCCCTCCCCACACGCCCGGTTGCCAAACGGCATCGGGGGCACGATACTCTCAGCAAACGTGAGGCCCCGGGCCACACGCCGCCGCGACGGAACACCTCCCGAAGGCGCTGCCTTCACGCGGTCAGACGGCAGAATACAGCAGAAAGGAAGCATAGTGAAGCTGACCTACCACGGCCACGCTGCTTGGGAGATCGAAACGAGCGGAGCACGCCTCTGGATCGACCCCTTCCTCAGCGGCAACCCCATGGCGGACCTTTCACCCGACCAAGTGGAGGCCGACTTCGTGGTCCTCTCGCACGCCCACGGCGACCACCTGGGCGACACCGAGGTCATCGCGTCCAGGACGGGAGCCACGGTCATCGCCATGAACGAGCTGGCCCAGTACCTGGCCGGGCGCGGCCTCGTCACCGAGGCTTTGCAGCTGGGGGGCGGGCAGACTTTCGCCTTCGGGCGGGCCAAGCTGGTGCCGGCCCTGCATTCATCCTCCGTGGACGGCCGGTACATGGGCACCGAGGCGGGCATCCTGCTGCGAGACACGGAAGGCACCGTGCTCTACCACGCCGGGGATACCGGTCTCTTCTCCGACATGGCGCTCATCGGCCGCGCGGGGCTGGACGCCGCCCTCTTGCCCATCGGCGACAAGTATACGATGGGACCAGAAGACGCAGCCGCGGCCGTGGAGATGCTCCAGCCCCGGCTGGCGATCCCCATGCACTACGACACGTTCGAGCCCATCCGCCAGGACCCCCACGCCTGGAAGCGGATGGTGGAGTCTCGCTGCGGGGTGCCGGTCTTGGTGCTGAAGGCGGGGGAGTCCTGCCAGCTGGCCGCCGGAAAGGGAGCCGTCTAGCCGAGCGACCTCGCTCGTTTCAGGTCGAAGCCCCGGCCGGCGCGGCCGCACTGGGCGGCCTGGTGCCAGGTCCTCGGTCGCGCCCGTAGCTCCGCTACGCCCGCTCCCTGCGTCCTTGCCTCGCCCGCGCCCATCGCGGCCTGACCGCGAAGCGTCATTGTGCAACGAGCTCTGGCCTCTCGCACTCGCCCATCGCGCTCTGGCGGCGAAGCGTCATTCTTCAACAGCCTGCTAGCGAAGCCCTTGTGACACCAGGGCGCGGTCGACCGCCCGCACGAGGACCACGGCCAGAGCGGCCTTGATGGTGTCGCTCAGCAGGTAGGGGACCATGCCGGCTGTCAGGGCCGCCTTGAGGCCCATCCCCGTCACAAGCGCCAGCCAGGGCACTCCTATCAGGTAGATGACGACGCTGGCCAAGAGGGCACCCACCGCCAAGTGCAGCACGGCGGACGCCTTCCCCCGCGCGCGTCGCCCCCGCAAGCGCTGGCCTCTTGCGCCGCGCCTGGCGATGTCACCGGCCCAACCCATGATGAAGGCCGCCCCCACAAAACCGACGAGGTAACCGCCGGTGGGACCGAGCAACACCCCGGGACCGCTGTGCCCGCCCGCAAAGATCGGCGCCCCCACTAGGCCCGCCAAAATGTACACCGCCAGGGTGATCGGCCCTAGCTTCCGCCCGAGCAGGCCCCCGGCCACCAGCACACCCAGAGTCTGGAGAGTGAACGGAACGGGATAGAGGGGCAGTGACACCCAAGCACAGACGGCCACCAGAGCCGCCATGACACCACACAGAGCCAAGCTCGCCACCCTCGACCGGCCAATGGCCGGGCTCTCCGCTTGGCCTACCATCCCTTCCGCCATGTCAACCCCTCGCTAGATCGTGGTTTACATCAGCGAGGACTGTACCGTGTACGGACGCCGCTGTCAAGGATGGCGCGCCGGCAGGTCTGCCGGACGCGACCCTGAGGTCAGATGCCGCCCAGAGTCACCTCACCGGCAGTGACAAGCCGCAAAGCTCCGTCGGAGGAGCGCACGCGGAGCTCACCGTCCGGCCCCAGCCCTTCGGCCGTCCCCTCGGCCACGACCACGTCGCGCTCCAAGCCGGATCGAACGACGACAGAGCTGCCCGCGAGGGAGTCCAGCCTTCCGTAGGCCATCCTCACATCACTCCAACGACCCTGCTCGACGGCGGACCAGCGCTTCCCCAGCTCCCCGAGCAACCGGATGAGCAGGAACCCGCGAGGCACGGGCCCGCCCAGGCTCTCGGCTAGAGACGTAGCCCGTCCGATGTCCCCCGTCATGGCCGCCGAAGTGGCCGCCGCTCTGACCGGAGAGCCGTTCACGTTGACACCCACGCCGATGACCACCCAGTGCAGCGCGTCCATGTCCATGGACGCCTCGGAGAGGATGCCGCAAACCTTGCGGCCGTCGATCTGCACATCATTCGGCCACTTGATCCCCACCCGGCCCTCGAGACCACCGATCTCCGCCAGCGCTTCAGCGACGGCCACACTGGCTGCCAAGACCAGGCGGGGAGCCTCCGCCGAGGCGATGCCGGGACGGAGGAGCACCGAGAAGGTCAGGTCCTTGCCGGGCTCGCAGACCCAGGTCCGGCCCAGCCGACCCCGGCCGGCTTCCTGAAAATCCGTGACCGCCACGGCCCCACCCGGGAGATCCGAGGCCCGGGCTTTGAGAACCAGGTTGGTCGAAGGGGTACGTGCCTCGTAGAGATACGGCAGACCGATCAGCGTCGACGTGCTGGCCGGAGGAGGCGCCCAACCCAGGAGGAGGGCCAGAACGGTCTCTGGCAGAAGCTGATCGCAGGGCGGCTCCAATACGTACCCGCTGCCCGTAGACGACGCGATACCCACCCCCGAAGCCCGCAACAGATCGACATGCTTGTGGATGGCGGCCCGCGAGATCCCCAGATCGCGTGCCAGAGCCTGCCCGGAGACCGTCTGCCGGCGCGAAAGACGGGTGACGATGCGGACTCGCTGAGCGACCCCGGGGTCCAGGAGCCCCTCCCCCATGGCCCTGGCCACCCAGCCGTCGGCGCGCGCGATATCGGGTTCGGGCAGGGGTCGCTCGGGAAACCCGACGCCCGCAGAGACAGGGGTCAACGACTCACCCCCCGCAACCTTTCAGCGGAAGAGCGCGTCTGGTATCTTGTAGCATCCTCGATGATCCGGAGGTCTCCGTTTCAGGTGCGCAACGGCGCCGTCATCTCCTACTTGAAGACCAGCATCGCGCGCGGTGGATGGCCCGCCCGTGTTGTGGTGGGCATGACGCTCGTGGCGGCTGCACTGCTCTTCGCCATAGTAGTCGACGCCGCACTATCCTACAATCGCATCCATCCGGGAGTAACCATATCGGGCCATGAAGTGGGGCGTATGACCCGGGAGGCCGCCGAGGCCGACCTGAGCAGACGCATCGAAGAGGCCTCGGCGAGCCAGATCGTACTCACCAGCGAGGATCGTTCCTGGCCTTTGTTCCCCGCCGAGGTGGGCACCAAGATCGACGTGCAGGGCACTGTCGAGGACGCATTCGCGCTTACCCGCCAGGCGGGGTTCGTCAGTGACCTCAGGACCCGTTTCGCCCTCTACGTCACCCCGCGCGAGGTGCCCTTGCGCGGTACGGTCGACACCGCCCTCATGGACCAGCTTATCGGGCAGATCGCCGCCGCCCTCGACCGGCCGCCTGTCAATGCCGGGCTGAAGATCGTAGACCGAGACATCTCGGTGATCGAGGGCGAGGACGGCCTGGTAGTCGACCGAGACACTCTGCGCGCTCAGCTCAAAGAGCTGCTCTTCTCGCTCCACTCGACCGAGCTGGCCATCCCCATGATGGTCCAAGCCCCGGCGATCAAAGCCGCCGACACCAGCGATGCCGTCCAGCAGGCCAGGACCATGCTGAGCGCGGAGATCGCCCTCAAGCTCGAAGATTCGGTTTGGACCCTGTCGCCGGAAAAGATCGCCGCCTACATGGACTTCACCACCGAAGGCAGCGGCAGCCTATCGAAGCTGGTACCGTACCTTTCAGCCGAGAAGGCTCAGGCCTTCCTGTCCGAGGTGGCCCCCGCGGTCGAGCGAAAGCCCAGGGACGCCACCTGGGAGACCGATGGCGAGACGGCCACTCTCGTCCCCGGCCAAACCGGGCGCGCCCTCGATGCGCAGAAGACGGCCGAATCTCTGACCCTGGCCGCGCAGTCGCCCACCGACCGGGTCGCCCCGGTGGGGGTCACCGAGACGCAACCCGGCCGCACCACCGAGATCGCCGAGTCGATGGGCATCGTCAGCAAGCTGGCGGGCTTCACCACCGAGTTCGGAGGCTCCGAGGGCCGCCGCGATAATGTGCAGCAGGCGGCCAAGCTCATCAGCGGCACCATTCTCGCCCCGGGTGAGGAGTTTGACTTCGACACCATCGTCGGGCCCCGCACTGTCGAGAACGGGTTCAAGACCGCCCCGGCCATCATCAACGGCAAGCTCGAAGATACACTGGGGGCGGCATCTGCCAGGTATCGACCACGCTCTTCAACGCGGTCTTCTTCGCGGGCCTCGACGTCACCGCCCGCACGAACCACTCTCTATACATCAGCCATTATCCGAAGGGCCGGGACGCTACCGTCAGCTGGGGCGGACCGGCCTTCCGCTTCCGCAACGACACCAGCCGCTGGATCCTCATCAAGGCCGCCTCCTCTCGCAGCAGCCTCACCTTCGTGATCTACGGCACGCCCAGCGGCCGGCAGGTGACGTACACCACCGGCGACTGGTACAACATCCAACCCCCACCGAGAAGCGCGTAAAGACCGACGACCTGCTCCAGGGCGAAGAGCGGATCGTTGACAGCGGCCAGACAGGCAAGAAGGTGAAAGTGGTCAGGAAAGTCGTGGAGAGCGGCAAGACCATCCACGAAGACACCTTCTTCAGCACCTATCCCATGAAGCCCAAGATCATCGAGGAAGGCACCAAGCCGCCGCCTACCACCACGACCACCACCGCTCCTACCACCACGACCACCACGCCGTCGACCAGCACCACGTCCACGACGACGGCCACCACATCGTAGACCCCCTCGATCTCCGGCCGCAGCCCCGAGGCCGCCCTGATCCAACTCGCTGCCTCTCAGCCCCCTCAAGTCGGCGCGAGCCTCCGCCGATAACGACCGTGAAAGGTTTACGTTCCCGGTCAGCAAAGGGGGCTTCAGTTGTCGGCGTCGCCCATGCTCCTGTCTCTCACGGACAGCCCTCCTCGAAGCATCGAGGAAGAGGACATCAAATCCATCGCCGTCCTGGCTTCGAACCGAGACCCCGAGGCGTTCAGCTACCTCTACCGGCTGTACTTCTCCCAGGTCTTCACTTTCATCAACTTTCGCGTGAGCAGCCGGGAGGACGCGGAGGACCTGGCCAACGCCGTCTTCGAGAAAGCTCTGGCCGCCATTGATCGCTATCGCCCGAAACCTGCGCAGTTCTCCACCTGGCTCTACACCATCGCCAAGAACTGCATCATCGACCACTACCGCAAACGCCGCCTCCCATTGGACGACGAGGCGGAGGCGAGCGTGGTGGCCAGCACAGACCTCTCGTGCGATCCGGTGGCCCGCGTGCTGCATGAAGAGCGCAAGCGCACCCTGCGCGAGGCTCTGCCCGAGCTGACCCTCGAGCAGCGGGAAGTGATCGAATGCCGTTTCTTCTTCGAGCTGTCGATACTGGAGACGGCGGAAGCTTTGGGAAAGACAGAGGGCGCCGTCAAAGCACTGCAGTTCCGCGCGCTTGACAGTCTGCACAGGCTGCTAACCGAAGACATCCTAAACTGACGGTCCCCGGGGCGACCAGTTAGCCGGCTGTCCCTGGGGCCGGCCCGGACAGGTAGGTCTCGGTGCCGCAGTACGGGCAGCGGACCAAGCCCTTGCCGGCCAACTCCACTGCCCCTCCGCAGTTGGGGCATTGCCCCTCTTTGATCTGCGCGGCCTCGGCCGAGACGAGCTCCCCCTTGTCCCAATTGACGTAACCAGTGAAGAGCCCCTTGCCGATGATGTCGTAGACGTAGTCCCGTACCTCGTCCCGGCTGGCATCGTTCTCGATGGCCAGGTCGGCGATACCCACGCGACCCCGGGTCATGACGGCATTCAGGATGGCCCGCTGTTTGTCGGCCTTGGTCTGCTGCACGATTTCGCCCTTTGACTGCAGGATGAAGTAAGCCCCCACCGCCAAGAAGGGCAGCGAGAAGAGGACGAACCCTAGAGCCACGCCGGTCACCGATTTGCCCGTGGCCAGGCCGGACCCCAGCCAGACGGCCACGCCTAGTCCCACGACCGCGAGCACGATGCCCAACGTTCGACTCTGCATCAGCTCTCCCTCCTCGCGCGTTTCACGGAAACACAGATCTCACGATCAGGTTCACCCAGCACGGAAGCCACCACCGCCGCCCCCTCCGGAGAACCCTCCGCCGAAGCCGCCTCCGCCCCCGCCCCACGCACCCGAGCCTTTGCCCGAGCCGGAGGGGGAGGAAGTCAACACGTTCGACATGCTGTGCAGGCTGCTGAACAAGCCGTCGCTGATCGACTCCAGGCTGAACCCGCCGCCGGGCAGACCACCGCTTCCCGGCAAGCCGGCGAGGCCCCCACCGGGCGAGGCCTGGGCCGGATCGGCGAAAGGTCCGTGACTGGACGGCATGTACACCGGCCGGTACCAAGTGGGAGCCGGCACCTCCAGCTCGCGGAAGCGGCGCACCCAGTCCTTCTCCACGCCGAAGGCGATGGCATAGGGCAGGTAGCGCTCGAAGGTCTCCTGGGCCGAAGGCATATCCTGGAAGCGGGTGAGATCCCGCAGGTAGTTGCGGAAGGCCTCCCATCTACGTTGCTCCTGAGCGCCGGCCGAGGTCCGCTGGGGCATGGCCCGGGAGAAACCCATGACGATCAGGCCCGAGAACAGCCCGCCCACCAGCAGCCATCCCCAGCCGGGCACGCCCACCGAGCCCAACAGGAACGAGAGGCCCATCCCCACCACCAGAACCCCTACTCCCAGAGCCAGCCAGCGGTTGCGCACCGACTTGGGGTTCTTGGCGAACAGCTTGCGGTCGGTGACCTGCTTGTAGAGGGCGTCGCAGATAGGGCCGACGTGAGTGTAGAACTTGTTCTTCAAGTCGTCACTGTCTACCTGCTCATTGCTCCCGAAGAGAGCGTTGGCCACCTCCTTCTCGTAGCCGGAGAGGTCGTTCAGCGGCTTCTTGCGCGTGAAGACCGTCTTGTTGCTCTTGAAGATCCAGACTCCCTCCTTCTCCTCGGAGATCTCCAGATACCCGCGCCGAGCCAGGTCGACGATGGTGGAGACCACTTCCCTGACGTCGACCTTCTCGTCGATCAGAGCTCCGGCCAGTCCCGGAGGTAAGGAGGAGGGCGGCTCCGATACGTATTTTGCGTAGACGGCAGCCGGGTCGTCCCGCCCGCGGCGGCGCCAGACGACCAGCATCCCCAGCAGGGTCAGCAGGGGGAGCATGAAACCGACCTTCGGGACAATGAAAGCGGCCACCCGCTTCCACGTCCAGTGAAACTCCACCGTCCCCTTCGGGAACCCTGCAACCAGCCAGAAGCGGGTGTACGGAGGGAAGGAATCGGCCTGGTAGTAGAGGGTCGACGGCGCCGGCGAGGCCACCTCTCGCTGCACGGCCATGCCCGTGTCGATGGCCGCCGTCATCGCGCCAGGCGGCACCTCGCCCGGCAGCCTGACGGTCGCCGTGGCCGCCCCTATGGGCACCGGGGTGTCGGCGTCGAAGACGTACCAGCGTAGCTCGTCGCCTTCGTCGAAGAAGTGGATGGCGCCGGTGGCTCGGTAGTCGATGGTCCAGGTGGCCGAGGTGTCGGCCAGGGCGAAGTTCAGCCGCACGACCAGGTTGTCACCTTCGTAGAAAGTGTCATATGTACCTGGGCCGCTGCCCCGGGGCAGGGTGACTCCATCCTGCGCGACAGTGACATCGTCGATGCCGTCCAGGTTGCCGGTGGGGATGAACCTGCCTACGAAGCTGAATGCACCCTCGAAGGTGAAGGCCACGGTCTCCGAGACGAGGACGTCGCCGTTTTTCTGGACATCGAGGACGACGTCCATGCGATCGATGCGCCAGTCCTTGGCTTGGGCGGCCCCAGGCGCGCCCAGGGTCACCAGGAAGACGAGGGTGAGGGCCGCCAGAACCAGCAGCCGGTGGCGTCCGCCTACCCCGACCATCAGCTCGGCCGTCCGGTCTCTCCGGCTGGACCTTCGGGTCGGCCGCCGGGATCACCCTCTGTCGCCGGCTCGGAGGGCCCCGAAGGAGTCGGGCCACCCTCTGCGCCGCCGGCCGCTGCCGGCGGCGCCCCCCCCAGCTGCTGCCCGCAGTTGGGGCAGAACTTGCTGCCCACGGGCAAGGTGGCCTGACACTGCGGGCAGGTCATGGTCGCCGCCAGGTTGGTGCCGCACTCGGGGCAGAACTTGCTGCCGAAGGGGATATCTTTACTGCACTTCGGGCAGCGCATCTTGGGCTGAGCCCCCGAAGCCATGGCCTGCTGGATCATCCCGGGGATCATGAAGCCCAGTCCGGCACCCGCACCAATGCCCACCCCGGTGGCCGCTGCGTCGCCGATGCCGCCCCCTGGGCCACCCTCGGCTCCGCCGCCACCCCTGGCGATGTCGCCAATGGCCTGCGCCGCCTTGAACTGAAAGTAGCGGTCCATGCCGCCGATGGCCTCCATGCCGCTGCGCTCGTCGATGCGCTTGAGCACGTCCTCGGGCGGAGTGATGGCGTTGACCACGAAGTCGACCAGAGCAATGCCGTACTGGTAGAAATCGTCCTTGACTCGGGCCTTGAGACCGGCTCCGATCTCGTCGTAGTAGCGGGGCAGGTCGAGCACCGAGTCCAGGTGCTCGCCGAGGATATCGGCCATGCGACCCACGATGATGCCGCGCAGGAAGTCGGCGATCTGGGTGTTCGTGTAGATGGAGCGCGTGCCCACCAGCTTCATGACCAGCAGCTTGGGGTCCATCACCTGGATGGAGTAGATGCCATTGGCGCGCAGCCGGACCATCTTGAACTCGGTATCGCGGAAGACGATGGGCTCCGCGGTGCCCCACTTCTGGTCGGTGAATACAGTCCGGTTGACGAAGAAGGCCTCGGCCCGGAAGGGCGTGTCGCCGAAGAGCGGCGTCGTCAGGATGGAGGTGAGGAAGGGGATGTTCTGCGTGCTGACGGTGTGGCGGCCAGGTCCGAACACGTCGAGTGCCTTGCCGTCGCGGAAGAAGACGGCCCACTGAGCCTCACGCACTATGAGCTGAGAACCGATCTTGAACTCGCCGGACCCCTGCTCGGGGACCCGGTGAACCATCTCGTTGCCCAGCTGGTCGACGTACTCGATGATCTCCATGAGGGCCATGGACTACCTCCCTACCCCGGTGATGAGATGCTCGCGGTCGGCGAAGAACTGATCGAGGGCCACGACACGTTGGTCCAGCAAGACGACGTCGCTGCGCAGGCTGGCGCTCTCGGCCGACATGGCGGCCACCAGCTCCTCGATCCCACGGGCTTCTTCCTGACTGCGCACGTCGAATTCATAGAGCCGGTCGAGCATGTCCTCGCCCACCTTGACGGTATCGAAGAGGCCGGCGTAGCCATAGTCGGCGTAGAGGAACTTGTCCTTGATGGTGCGCAGCTTGCGGTTCGCCGTGTCGAGGGGAGCCAACAGACTCAGATCCCCCTGATTCGTGATGGCCAGGGCCACCTGCTCCAGAGCGCGGCGGGCGTTTTCGAGGCGCTCGGCCACGTACTCCCTCTGGAGCTTGTCGGCCTCACGCCGGAGCTCTTTCCGTTTGTAGCCCCCGTAGCCGGGTATGTGCTCCGCCGCCCGCTCAAACCAGTTCTTGCTCTCCTCGATCCTGGAGCCGATGTCACCCATGGCCTCTCCTCCCTTTGTTCACAGACGTCGAATCCCTTGGAGCTCGTCTCAAGACGAAGCCCCGGCCGCCGCGGCCGCGCTGGGTGGCGCAACCGGCATCCATTCAGGCCACCAGCCCGTCGAACTCCCTGAGCAGCAACCGCCAGTTCGAGTCGCGCACGTGGCGAGTGTCATACACCGCCGGCAGCAGCACCAGCTCGGCACCCGTCAGGGAGAGGTCGTAGTCGATACTCCGCAGCTCAGGCGTCACGCGCGACTCCAGGGCGAGATACACGAAATGAGCCACGGTCTCGGCGTCGGTCCGGCCGAGCAGCACAGGAGAGACCGCTCCGAAGCCAGGGTCTATCGCCCAAGTCTCCCCCTTCTCGGGCCCTACCAACCTGGGCTTGGCGGGCCACTCCGGGGGTATGCCCGCTGTCAGCTCCAGGAGGGGTTGAGCCTGCACCAGCCCGAGTCCGATCTGATGGACCGTTACCCGAGACACCGAGAAAGCCGGGACGTAGAGGAAGGGGGGTTCGGGCGCGGCCGCCCGGCGCACCTGGTCCCAGGCTGCCCCCGGGGGCGAGGCACTCGTGCACTGCTTGGCCGACACCTCCACCGAAGCGAGGAAACGCCACACAGCCAGGAAGCGCACCTCGGCCGGTACCGCCAGCTCGGTGGTGATCGCCGCGGTCTGCGGCTGGACGCGAACCAGCCGGTCGTCGACGGCCTCGAAGGCTAGACCGCACCGCCGGCAGGGGAAGAGGGCCGCGCCGGGATGCACCTCGAGCGGCTGCCCGCAGACCGAGCAGACCAAAGCGACCAGGTCAACCGGAGAAGGGTTCGTGGTACTCCACCTCCCGCAACAGTCTGAAGCGCCAGTAGACCCCGAAGGCCAGAACAGCAACCAGCACAGCGACATACATGGCCGGCTCCCGTGCGCCCTCCCAAGCCTCCCATGCCGAGACCGCCAGGGCAAGAGCCACCGCCAGCGCCGCATACGACCCGATGAGGACGCCGAGACGCTTGGAATTATCGGCGGGGGCCCGGGCTGCATGGATCACACCGCTGCGTCCGTCGACGGTCATCTCGTAGAGCCGGCCACGGTAGCGGTAGCGGAGGGCCCAAAGGGGATAGTAGATGAGAGCAGCCTGCTCCTTCATGAGGAAGAGCCTGGTATTCCGCGTAACGGTGCCGGTAGGCGGACGTACGAAGCTCTCACGAGCCCGGGAACGCACCGCCCCCAGGTCCCGGTCGGCCCCGAGGACGGCCGCGCCCTTCTCAAGCTCGCCGGGAAGGTAGGGCAGGGTGAACTCGCGCCCTGTGACGTGGGGCCGCCCCATGCCGAGAGAGGTGAGGTCGGCCGCTTCCTGGTAGAAACGCCGCTCATCGAGGAACCCCGCCTCCACCCCTTCCTCTACCAAGTTGACGCGCACGTACTCCTCGTCGCCCATTCTGACGGTCTCGGCCTTCGAGCGGAGCTTCTTGCCGAACTCCCAGCCGACCACGTATGCCCGGAGCTCCCAGATGGGCACATAAAGGAGCCGAGCCTCCACGAAAGCCGACTCGCGTATGTCGTCGGGTGTGTCGGAGTGCTTCCACAGCCAGCGTGCGGCCCCGCCCACCGCCTGCAGCTTCTCGACTTTGGCCGGAAAGTAGCGCCGGGAGAAGCCATCCTCGAGGCTGGTCAAGAAAGGCGTGCCGCAGTGACCGCACGAGATGAGCCGGTCGCCGTCGCGAGCGAGGAGCGGTCCCGCGCAGCGGGGACAGCTGATGGAACGCAATGACGCCGGCCTAGGAGCCGGGCCCGAGGAACCGGCAGGCGGCGGACCGGTCGCCCTCTCCACCACTCTAGGCCGAGCCTCCGCCGGATCACCCATAACGCGCCACCGCCCAGCGTATGACCGGGTAGAGCGCCCCGGCCGAGACCATGATGGCCGCCACCTTGCCCACGGGACCGGGTACCACGAGTGCCTCGGCGAAGAGCATCCCCGCCACGATCAGGGCTACGCGACCTTCGCCGAACGTCCGGCGCCCGACGGGTCGGCGCTCGGTGTGGACGCGGCCCCCACTGGCGTCGACCACGGCCGAGTAGCGCTCACCTTGGTAGGTGTAGCGCGCGGGATAGTACGCTCGCTCCTCGATCAGGAGCTCCGTCACATCAGGGTCGGCCACGGCGGTCTTCAGCTGGTCCCGCACGATGTCCTCGTCCACGGGCGCCTGTGTCGTTGGAACAGCTTCGAGCTCCGCGGCTACCCGCGACAGCCCCGCCAGCTCGGGAGCGGGTAGGGGGGCCAGAGGCTCGGCCGTATCGAGGCCGCGCCGGCGCGCTCGCAGGAATGGGAAGTACTGCAGCGGCCCAACGTGGACCTGAGTCTGTCTCTCCATGTCGCGGGGCACATCGGGCCCGGCGAACCAGGCGCGCAGGGCCTGACCGGCGGCCGCCTCACTCAGACGAGGCTTCTCGCGCAGGCGATGAATGCGCACTCCTCCGGCCGGGTGCAGGGTCGAACCGCACCACGGGCAAACGAAGGTGTCGACCTGATGCGGTACGATCAACGGCGCCCCGCATTGCGGGCACGGGACCTCGGTCTGCAGACCGGTCGCCTGCGACACTGAGTGCTGTGCGGTTCTCGGCTCCCCCTGATCCATCATGCCAGGAGAGTATCGGCCGGAGGCCCTGTAATCATGAGCGGGCGTAGCCGGAGGCTACGGGCCCGACCGAGGACGCCGCATCACGCCGCCCAGTGCGGCCACGGAGCCACCGCGTTTCAGGCGTACCGCAGAAGACCCCCGATACCCCCCAGCGACTCGAGGACTTCGACGTTCTCGGCCACCTCTACAAAGGTACCCTGCAGTATGGCGACCCGGATGGCCTCACCCACGGCGTCATCGACGGGAACCATGCCTCCGCGGCACATCGGGCACGTTTCGCCGGGAATCAGCACCGCGAAGTCGCATTCCACGCAACGCCATCCAGACGGCCGGTTCTCGCCATCGACCAGCAGGGTCCTCACCTGGCCCCGGTGCAGCGCACCCATGGTTTCGTCGAACCCGGCCACCCCGCGACCATGGGCTCCCAGGCCTTCGGCGATACGGGCGGCCAGGCGCTCCATCTCGGCCTGACGGGCCCCGTCACGAGCCTCGCGTGCCGTCACCAGGAGCTGAGCTACCGTCACCGCCGGGTCCCAGGCGATCTCGGCGACCACTCGTTTGGCCGCTCGAGGGCTCAAGGACTTGCGGAAGTGGGCGGCAATCTCGTGTTGCGCCGAGAGGATGACCCGGCGCACGCCGGGCTTGCGGAGCAGACGATCGAGGGCCTGGGCTACGTCCCTATAGTGGAGCTCCACTAGGGTCTCCTGGCGGGCGGCCGCATAGTACTCCTTGACCGGCACGTCGCCCGTCTCCCGGTCGGTGGACTTCAGATACGGTCCGGTGATGTCGGTCTCGCTGGCCAGGTGCAGCTCGTCGACCACGTAGATGGTGCTCTCGTCGCGACTGACGCGCACTACGATGAACGGCTCGAGGCGGGACAGGGCGTGGATAAGGGGCCGCACGTAGGGTGACGGGCCCAACACCAATCTGTTGCTCAGGCGCAGAGGAAGCTCGATCCGCTGAAAAAGCCCGGATCCCCCGTCGGCAAAGACAGACAGACCTTCCGTCTTCGAGGTGACGTCATACTGCACGACGTCGAGGATGCGCTGCAGGTTGTCCTGCACGTGCCGCTTGCCATTCTTGTCCAGACCCCGCTCCTTGATGAGGCGATTGAACTCGCTGTTCAGGAAGGTCGGAGCCGTCTGACGCCAATCGTCGAGGCGGCTCGTGGAAAGAAAGGCCGAGAGGAACAGGCCGTCTGCGCTCCGAGCGCCGGCCAGATCCTTCAGAGAGTCACGTGTGATCATGGAGGCCCCTTTCTCGTTTCTCCCGGCGGCAAGGCGGGGAGCCGTCGACTACGGCGCGAGAAAGGTCACTCCATTTCGCGACCCCCTCGTCCGGCGGGGCGGGGATCTCTGGGGACGGGGGTGGCGTGCGCTTGCCGGGACTGCTCCTGCCTGAAGCGCTCCTCCCTCTCCTTGAAGCGACCGAGCAGCGCCGACTTGGCCTTGTCGCGGGCCGTGTCGGCCATGCTGAGGGTACCGGATTTGGAGAGCGCCGACTGCATCTTCTGTGTGGGAGTGGTCGGACGTTCCTCATCCGACGACCGGACGTTGCGCTCGACCTTCTTGTCCGCCATGGTGTCCTCCTGACCGAACAGGCCGCGCCGCGCGCGGCCGGCAGAGTGGCTCGCATCGTGCCTTCTGTGTTGCTCATCTACCCGGAGCCCGTTTGCGGCTAAACTGGAGCGGCCGGTCCCCACGATCAGACTCCAGGGAGCCCCTTGACCCGACCCGAGAGACGCCTGCCAACCAACCGCGAGCTGGCCGACCTCTTCCAGACCATCGCCGACTACCTAGCCTTCGACGGGGCTACGGTCTACCGCGTCCTGGCCTACGAGAAGGCGGCCGAGACCTTCCGGGAACATGCCCTGTCGGTCGCCGAGATGGCCCGGCAGGGGAACCTGCGCTCCCTGCCGGGCATCGGCGAAACGACCGAGAAGAAAGTGGCCGAGTACCTGGAGACGGGCACCGTGGGGCTGCTCGAAACGCTGAGGGCCAGATACCCGGAAGGCGTCCTGGAGCTGATGCGCCTGCCCGGAGTGGGCCCCAAGAAGGCCCGCAAGCTTTGGGAGGCTCTGGGGGTAGCCGACCTCGCGACCCTCGAGGTCGCGGCGGAGGAAGGACGGGTGCGCGACGTACCCGGTATGGGAGTTCGCACCGAGCAGAACCTGCTTGCCGCCATGGCCGCGCGGGAGAGACGGTCGGGGAGGCAGCTCCTGGGCGTAGTCGAGCCCCAGGCCTGGGCCTTGGTGGAGGCGCTTCGCTCCCACCAGGCGATCGAGGCGACCGACTACGCGGGCAGCTTGCGCAGGCGGCGCTCAACCGTGCGCGACATCGACCTGGTGGTAGCCTCGCGCGACCCGGCGTCCGTCATGGCCTTCTTCTCGGCACGCCCCGAACTCGCCTCCGTGGAGCAGCAGGGCCCAACCAAGCTGGCCGCCCGCACGCACACCGAGCTGGCAGTGGACCTACGCGTGGTACCGCCCGAGTCGTACGGCAACCTGCTCCAGCACTTCACCGGCAGCGCCGACCACAACGTGGCCCTGCGCGGGTACGCGCAGCGCTTGGGCTTCAAGGTCTCGGAGTACAACGTCGAGGAGACGGCCACCGGCAGGCGCATCGTTTGCCGCACTGAGGCCCAAGTCTATGACACGCTGGGCTTGCCCTTCATCCCCCCAGAGTTGCGCGAGGACCGGGGCGAGCTCGAGGCGGCGCGCGAAGGCCGGCTGCCGCAGCTGATCGAGCTCTCTGACCTGCGCGGCGACTTGCACGTGCACTCCGATTGGTCCGATGGGCGAGCGACCATCCAGGCCATGGCCCTAGCCGCCCGTGAGCGGGGGCTCGAGTATGTCTGCTTCTGCGACCATTCCCGATCGTTGGGTATGGGCAAGGGCCTGGAGCCCGAGCAGGTGCTGGAGCAGACCGAGGTGATCCGCCATGCCCAGGGGGAGGTCGAGGGCATCGCGCTTCTAACTGGCTCGGAGGTCGACATTCTGGCCGACGGCCGCATCGACCTGCCCGACGAGGTGCTCGCCCGCTTGGACTTCGTCACCGCCAGCATCCATTCTGGTTTCTCCCAACCGGAAGAGCAGATTATGAAACGCCTGGCGGCGGCCATGGAGAACCCCAACATCCACGCCATCGGCCACCCCACCGGGCGCCTCCTCGGACGGCGCGACCCTTACCACGTCGACGTCAGAGGACTCGTGGAGCTGGCCGCCAAGACCGGCACGATCCTGGAAATCAACGCGGCCTACCACCGCCTGGACCTCTCGGCCACCAATGCTCGGCTGGCCCGCGATCACGGCGTTCGCCTGGCTATCAATAGCGACGCCCACAGTCCGGCCGGCTACGACCTGCTACGTTTCGGCGTGGGAGAGGCCCGGCGAGGCTGGGTCGAAGCGGGCGACGTGGTGAACACCTTGCCCCTGAAGGAGCTCCGGAGCCTCCTCGGCCACCCGTAGGGGCTCGGTCCGAAACGAAGCCCCGGCCCCCAGGCCGCCCTGGCCGGTGCGATGCTTCAGAACGTAGCCTTGGCCGCCGAGGCGGTGCACCCGCGAAACATGGGGTGTCCAGCGACGTATGGGAGGGTACAAGCGACGACAGGGAGAGCACCGAGCCATGACGACACCTGCAGACACTACCAGTAGACGTCTCACACGCTCGAGGAAGGACCGCATGATCGCCGGTGTGGCCGGCGGTCTGGCCGAGTACCTCGAAGTCGACGCGTTGCTCGTGCGGCTGGCTTTCGTCGCTTTCGCGCTGGCCGCCGGTGTTGGCGTGCTCCTTTACATCGTCGCCTGGCTGATCGTCCCGGAGGAGAAGGAGAGTCCCATGGAACAGAACCCCTTGCCGCCCGAGGCGCCGCACCCCCCACAGCCCGAAGGGGGCCAGGCCCCTCCGGTGGATGCCACTGAGGCCGGCGTAGTTCCCAATCAGCAGTCGGTGACGGCGGAGACTCCGCCGGCGCCGCCGCCGGCCGCCGCGGGCCAGGCTCCCCCTCGGGAAGAATCGTCGCAGAAACGGACCATCGCCGGCCTGATCCTCATCGTCATCGGTGCCGTGTTCTTCGCCAACCAGTTCCTCGATTGGCTCACTTGGGACACGTTGTGGCCGCTGGTGCTGATCGCCATCGGTGTGCTGGTTCTGATGCGGGGTCGGCGATCATGACAGCCGGACGGGCCATCTGGGGCCTCATCCTGATCCTCATCGGAGGCGCCTTCCTGGCCGCCAACCTGGGGGTGCTCGACTGGGGCTTCGTGATCTCCCTTTGGAGACTCTGGCCCCTCGTCTTGGTTCTTCTGGGTCTCCGCGTCATCTTTCGGGGGCGGAACCAGTGGGTGGCCGCGGCTCTCATGCTGGCGGTCGTGGCCGGAGGGGTGGCCATCGCCGTGGCCGATTGGAAGGCCGACGGCTGGGCGAGCGGGAGCCGGGTGGTGCAGATCGAGGGGCCGGCCGCTGCCGGCTTCACGAGCGCCCAGGCCACCATCGACATCGGAGCCGCGCGAGTGGACATCCGAGGGGGCGACTCGGGGACGCTCGTGCGGGGCACCTACGAGTCTCGCCGCGAGCCGGTGATCTCCCAGCTGCCCGCCCAAGGCACGTACAGGCTGAAGATCGCGCAACGCGGCTCGTCCCTGTCCCTCTTCCCGGTATTCAACCCCACGCGCGAGAAGCTCGACCTCACTCTGGCTCCCGGGATCCCCTGGACGATCGATGTCGACACGGGCGCCACCGACGCCACCCTCGATCTTGGTCGGGTGACGCTGGAGCGCCTGACAATCGATGCCGGGGCCAGTTCCATCGACGTGACGGTAGGCTCGGAGGTCGTGGATAGGGCTCAAGTCGTCATCAAGGGCGGTGCGGGCTCGTTCAAGCTGCGCGTCCCGCGAACCCTCGACCTCACGGTCCGGACGGACAGCGCCATCTCGTCGGTCAACATCGACCCCGCTCTGCAGCGTGGCCAGAACGACGTCTACACCTTCGATGGTGGGGGCAACAGCCTGACCGTCGAGCTGAGCGCGGGGCTCAGCTCGATCAGCGTGGATCTCTACTGACCCCGCAAGACCCGGACCTGAATCCACGCGGGTGGAGCCCGAGTGCGCGACTCGGAAGGACGGAGGCTCCCGGACCCGGGCCGCCCAGGGCGGTCTAGGGGCCGGGGCTTCGTTTCGAGCCGAGCGCCCCAAGCTCGGTTCGGAATGACGCCTCGCCGTCAGGGTGCGTTGGGTGCGGGCGAGGCCAGAGCTCGGGTCTGAATGACGCTTCGCCGCCAGGGTGCGCTGGGTGGAGGCGAGGCAAGGACGCAGGGAGCGGGCGTAGCGGAGCTACGGACGTGACCGAGGACACCGCATCGCACCGGCCAGGGCGGCCTGGGGGCCAAGGCTTCGTTCTGAGCCGAGCTCCCCGGACGCAGGGAGCGGGCGTAGCAGCGCTACGGACGCAACCGAGGACACCGCATCGCACCGTCCAGGGCGGCCTGGGGGCCGGGGCTTCGTTTCGAGCCGAGCGCCTACCTTGCTACGCCGACCCCGTGCGCTGCATCTCGGCGTAGCGCTCGCACAGGTCGCGGTAGGCCTGCTTGACGGCCTTCTGGGCGCCCCCCCCATAGTTGACGCGCAGCTCCTCGAGAATGGCTCCCTGGTCTGTGAAGAGGTTCGAACCTACCAGCAGCTCCTCGACGAAGGCTCGAGCTACCGGAGTGATCAGGGTAATGGAGGCCTGCAGGATAACATCGGTGGCTTTGTCCACCATGGCAACGATGGTCACCATCTGATAGACCTGGGCCGCGGCCGTAGTGTTGGGGAGTTTTGCGTACCCACAGCAGATGCAGCGATCGCCCGCCATCGGGACACCTCCACTTCCCGTCCGCTCCGGATGGATTCTAGCATGGCGTCGAAGAGCTCGTTTCAAGACGAAGCCTTCGCCACCACGGCCGTAGTGAGCGGCACCACGCGGCGCCCTCGGCCGCGATACAAGCTAGCGGTGCTTGAACAGAGCCGGTCGCTTGGCCAGAAAGGCCTCCATGCCCTCGGTCTGGTCCTCGGTAGAGAAGGCCAGGCCGAACATATCGGCCTCCAGACGCAGCCCGCCGGCCAAGTCCTGGTCGAGGGCCCGGTTCATGCAGGTCTTGGCGTAGTGAATCATGATGCCGCTCTTCGAGGCGATCACCTCGGCCATCTCTCTTACCTTCGGCATGAGCTCGGCCTGTGGGTAGACCGCGTTCGCCAGGCCCCACTCGAGGGCCTCTTGGGCGCCCACCATGCGACCGGTGTAGATGAGCTCTCGGGCGAAGCCCAAACCGCACAGCCGCACCAGACGCTGACTCCCGCCCCAGCCGGGGATGATACCCAGGTTGATCTCCGGCTGGCCGAAGCGCGCCGTCTCGGAGCAGATGCGGATGTCGCACGCCAAGGCGATCTCGCAGCCGCCCCCCAGGGCAAAACCGTTGACCGCCGCAATGACCGGTTGGGGGATCCGCTCGAGCGCGGATGTCACCATCTGCCCCAGCTCGGCGAAGGCCCGAGCTTCGGTGGGGGTCTTCTCCTTCATCTCCCGGATGTCGGCCCCGGCGGCGAAGGCCTTCTCGCCTGAACCGGTCAAGATAACCGCCCCCACGTCGTCCCGGTGCCCCACAGTGTGCAGCTCTCCCAGCAGGGCTTGCAGGACCTCTGTGTTGAAGGCGTTCAGCACATCGGGCCGGTTCAGCGTCATCGTGGCGACGCGACCCTCGACCGCTACCTCGACGATCCCCATGCAATCCACTCCCTTCGCTATCGAGCGGGCCCAGGAGGCTGTCGGAAAAAGAAACCTCGGCCGCCGGAGCGCACTGGGCGGCGCCACGCGTTGTCCTCAGTCGCGCCCGTAGCGCTGCTACGAGCGCTCCCTGCGTCCTAGCCTGGCGCATACCCAGCGCACTCCGGCGGCGAAGCGTCATTTCCCATCAGCCTGCTAGAGCGCCTTTTCGGCCACCCGCTCCTCGATCGACTTGGTGATGTCGCCAGTACGTGCCCCTGGGGTGAAGACAGCAGCCACCCCCTGGGCGAGAAGGGCCTCCCGATCTTCGTCGGGAATAGTACCCCCCGCCAGCACCACGATGTCCCCCACGCCCTGTTCGCGCAGCAGACGCAGCACTTTGGGGACCAGGGTCATGTGCGCCCCCGAGAGAATGCTCAGACCCACGACGTCGGCGTCCTCCTGGATGGCGGTCTCAACAATCTGCTCGGCCGTCTGATGGAGGCCCGTGTAGATGACCTCCATACCTGCATCGCGCAGAGCGCGGGCAATGACCTTGGCCCCTCGGTCGTGGCCGTCCAGTCCTGGTTTCGCCATGACAACTCGGATCTTGCGTTTCATGATGCCCTCCTCCAGCCGGAGCGATGCGCCCCACGTGCGCCGCCGCGACTCGTGATTCTAGACCACGCACCCGCCTCGGTACAGCCGCATCACGATTTCAGCAGCTCCCGAGCGATGACCAGACGCTGGATCTCCGAGGTACCCTCATAGATCTCGGTGATCTTGGCATCGCGATAGTAACGCTCCACCGGGAACTCCTTGGTGTAGCCGTAGCCACCCAGGACCTGCACGGCCTCGGCGGTGTGGCGCCGGGCCATCTCGCTGGCGAACAGCTTCGCTTTCGCCCCTTCGGCCGTGTGGGGAAGGCCACTCATCTTGAGCCAGGCGGCCCGGTAGGTGAGAAGTCGAGCGGCGTCGATATCCTTGTCCATGTCGGCCAGCTTCCACTGGATGGCCTGAAAGTCGGCGATCAGCTGGCCGAACTGCTGCCGCTGCCCGGCGTAAGCCAGGGCTGTATCCAGACCGGCTTGAGCGATCCCGATAGCCTGGGCGGCAATGCCGATCCGCCCGCCGTCGAGCGTCTTCATGGCGATGACGAACCCCTCGCCCTCGGCGCCCAGCCGCGCGCTCTCGGCAACGCGCACGTTTTCGAGCACGAGGCCACGGGTCGACGAGCTATTCAGCCCCAGCTTCTCTTCCTCCCGGCCCAGCGCAAGACCCTCGGTCGCGGCATCGACGAGGAAAGCCGTTACCCCTTGGGCGCCGCTCCCGGGCGGGCCGGTTCGGGCCATGACGACGAAAAGCCCGGCAAAGCCGGCGTTGGTGATGAACTGCTTCGCGCCGTTCAGCAGGTAGCCGTCGCCGTCTCTACGGGCCGAAGTGACAATGGAGGCCGCGTCCGAGCCCGATCCCGGCTCGGTAAGGGCGTAGGCACCCAGCACCTCCCCCGAAGCCAGGCGAGACACCCACACCTGCTTCTGCTCCTGTGTGCCGAACTCCAGGATCGGCAGCGTGGCGAGCGAAGTGTTTACCGCCACGGCCACGCCCACTCCCGCATCGGCCCGCGAAAGCTCCTCGATTACCAGGATGAAGCTGAGGTAGTCCGCCCCCGCGCCCCCATACTCTTCCGGTACGCAGACGCCAAGCAGCCCCAGCTCCCCAAGCTCGGCCAGCAGGTCCATGGGCACCACGTGCTCCCGGTCCCACTCGCGCGCCCGCGGCGCGATGCGCTCCCGGGCGAAGTCCCGGGTCATTGTCTGGATGTCACGCTGCTCCTCTGTCAGACCGAACTCCACCGGCCCCTCCTTTTGGCGCTCGGCTCGAAACGAAGCCCCGGCCCCCGCGGCCGCCCTGGGCGGGGCGATGCGGTGTCCTCGGTCACGTCCGTAGCGCTGCTACGCCCGCTCCCTGCGTTCGTGCCTCGCCCGCACCCAGCGCACCCTGAGGGCGAGGCGTCATTCCGAACCGAGCTTGGGGCGCTCGATTCGGAAGGAAGCCCCGGCCCCCGCGGCCGCCCTGGGCGGGCGAGCTCTCACACCTCGACGACGATGGCGTCACCCTGAGCCGTGCCGCTGCAGATGGCGGCCACGCCAAGACCACCGCCTCGGCGGCGCAGCTCCAGCACCAGGCTCAGGATAATGCGGGCTCCGCTGGCGCCAATGGGGTGACCGAAAGCCACCGCTCCCCCATTGACGTTGACCTTGTCCGAGTCGATTCCGAGCATGCGGACGCCGTTGACCGCCACAGCGGCGAAAGCCTCGTTGATCTCCCAGAGGTCAACGACGCCCGGGCTCAGACCGATCCGCTCCAGCGCCTTATTTGCGGCCAGTGCGGGCACAGTTGCCAGATAGCGGGGCTCCTGAGCCACAGTGGCCCAGGAAAGGATGCGGGCCAGGGGTCGCAGCCCGCGCTGGGCAGCGTACTCCTCGGAGGCGACCACCAGAGCCGCCGCCCCATCGTTCACCCCGGGCGCGTTGCCTGCGGTGGTGGTCCCCCTTCGTGGAAGACGGGAGGCAAAGCAGCGAGTGCTTCCAGGCTCGTTTCCCGGCGCGGCCCCTCGTCGTGGTCGACCACAGTGATGCCCTCCTTCTTTCCCGGCACCATCACCGGCACGATCTCCTCTGCCAGCCTCCCTCGTCCATGGCGGCCACCGCCAGCCGGTGGCTGCGCAGTGCCCAAGCGTCCTGCTCCTCGCGGGAGATGCGGAGCTCGGCGGCCACGGTGCTGTTGTGCACGCCCATGTGCACGCGGTGGATGGGGTCGATGAGACCGTCGCGAGCCATGGCATCGACGAGTTCGCCGTTACCCATTCGGTAGCCGAAGCGGGCCTGTTCCAGTAGGTAGGGCGCGTTCGACATGCTCTCCATGCCCCCGGCCACCAGCAGTTGCATGTCCCCGCTCCGAATCATCTGGTCGGCCATGGTGACCGCGCGCATGCCCGACGCGCAGACCTTGTTGACCGTCTCGGAGGGCAGGTCGACTGGAAGATCGGCCAGCAGCGTGGCTTGGCGCGAAGGTGCCTGACCGATCCCCGCCGCCAGCACGAGACCCACTAGGGCGTGTTCCACCTCCGCCGGCTCCACCGCCGAGCGCTCCAGCGCCGCGCGGATGGCGGCCGCACCGAGCTGTACGGCGCTCAACCCGGCGAGCGCCCCACCCAGCCTGCCGAACGGGGTGCGGGCCCCGGCAAGAATCACGGAATGGATGGCCATCGTATGCTCCTTCTTGGGACGAGGAGTCAACACCCCTTTGCTGTCATACCACCAGGAACCGCGGCCAAACGCGCGGCCTCCCGCATGCCATCGAGCGGGCACGCAGGGCAACGCGCGGAATCGGGGGTACGCGACGGCGACCGCCCATCGAGATCACGCCCGACTGAACCGCCGCCCACGTCAACCGGTCGGCCGTCGCCGACCGGGGGGTGAAAAGGGTCTCACCCTCCGGAGTGGAGCTTCACCATCGACGCCCCATGGTTCACCGGTATCCCGTGCGGGGCTGCGGGCCCGAGGTCGTCAGCTCCACCCTAGACCTAGGCGCCTCCCGGACGAATCGCGAGGCCGTTACCCCGCGTCCTGCCGGGGATCCGGCGCACCGACGTTTACGGCTGAGTCTTGAGCTTCTGGACACTCCGCGATCAGCACCGAAGCCAGGAGGCGGCTGAGGGCGCCGCTCGGCATGTCGAGAATGTAACACCCGCACACCGCGTGGGCCAGACGATTGAACCGCTCCTCATCGAGCTTCTCGAAGGGCGGGCTGGACGTCTCCGAGAGCCGCACTGGGCTGCCGCACCGGGGACACCGCCATGTCAGGGTATGTGGGGCCACGCCCGGTTTATCGGCGGGGGGCTGCCTGAACATGAGCCTCGTGAGCTGGGAGCCCGTTTCAAGACGAAGCCTTGAGCGCCGGGCCGTACGGGGCGGTGCGATGCGGTTACTCGGTCGCACCCAGCGCACCCCGAGGGCGAGGCGTCACTCTGAGACGAGCTTCTAGCGCCCGTCAGCGTCGAGGTCCGCCTCGGATATGCCGAAGACTTCGACCAGAATCGCACGCACGGCCGACAAGGGGTCGAGCTCCTGCTCCCTCACCCTCTGCATCACCGCAGCCAGGCGAGGATCGCGATCCGCGCGTCCCAGCAGCCAGCGCTGCATCTCGCAGGTGGCCAGGGCGACCACCTCTTTCTGCAGGTTCTCCCCGCGACGAGCGGCCAGGAGGCCGGTCTGCTCCAGGTAGGCGTGGTGCTGGGTTACGGCCGCCCACAGCTCAGCCGCTCCTTCGCCGGACAGGGCGTTGGTGGCCAGCAGCGGTGAATCCCACCCCGCCCGCCGCTCG
This sequence comes from Thermoleophilia bacterium, assembly GCA_027493445.1. Taxonomy (GTDB): domain Bacteria; phylum Actinomycetota; class Thermoleophilia; order RBG-16-64-13; family RBG-16-64-13; genus JAMDDA01. The sequence goes on from JAOSKU010000001.1 coordinate 2,381,423, forward strand.
TCAAGCGCCAGGATGCTTCTGATCTCGTTGAGGGTGACCTCAGCCGCGGGGTGATCCTTCTTGTTGACCACGATGATGTCCGGGATCTCCATCACGCCGGCTTTCAGCGCCTGGATCGAGTCGCCCGAGCCGGGCATAAGGGCGAGGACCACTGTATCGGCAATGGACGCGATCTCGATCTCGCTCTGACCGACACCGACAGTCTCGAGGAAGACCACCTGCTTGCCGGCGGCGTCCAGAATGAGGGCCGCCTGCAACGTAGCCCTGGCCAGACCTCCCAAATGCCCGCGCGTACCCATCGACCGGATGAACACATCGCGGTCGAGAAAATGCTCCCCCAGGCGGATGCGGTCACCGAGAACGGCTCCTTGGGTGAACGGACTCGAGGGATCGACTGAAACGACTCCCACGCTCAATCCGCTCCGCCGGCACTCGGTGATGAGAGCCGAGATGAGGCTCGATTTGCCCACTCCAGGCGGACCGGTAAGGCCGACCCGCATGGCCCCGCCCGTGGACGGGTACAGCACCCGCACGATCTCGCCCATCACCGGATCGCCGTTCTCGACCAGGGAGATCGCACGCGCTATTGCACGACGATCTCCCTGGAGAACCCGTTCGGCAAGCACTCCTGCGCGCGCCCTGAGCTCCTGGTTCAAAGGGGACGGATCGATGCCCAAGGCTCGGGGGTTGAGAGACTGTGAGCTCGTTTCAGAATGACGCTTCACCGCCAGGGTGCGCTGGGCGAGTGCGAGGCAAGGACGCAGGGAGCGGGCGTAGCAAAGCTACGGACGCGACCGAGGACGCCGCATGGTGCCGTCCAGCGCGGCCCGGCGCTCAAGGCTTCGTTTGAAACGAGCGCTTAGGCTTTCTTCTCTTCTTCGCTCGCTTCCTTGCTCTCGGCGAGGGCCTGGCGGATCTCGGATTCGCTGTCTTTCAGCCCCCTCTTGAAGCCCGTGATCGCCTTCCCCAAAGACGAACCCAGCTCAGGCAGGCGCTTCGGCCCGAAGATAACCAGGATCACGATGAGGACGATGGCAATCTCCCAAGGTCCGATCCAACTGGGCATGCTGACACTCCCTTCTCGTGCATGCAGCCCCCTTGGATGGGGAGCACGCGCTTGCGCAAGGCATGCACTGGTTTCCGACGATAGGTAGTATAGTCCCCGGAGGCCACCGGGACCACACCGACCTCTCGGCGTTTCAATCAAACGAAGCGCACGATCCGAGCGAGAAACGCAAGGCGAACAGGGGAGAACCGTGCCGGACCTGGACAGGGTTGAGGTGGGCCAGCCTCCACTCCAAGGCACTTCCTTCAACCGCCCGACGATACCTCTACGCCGCGCCCTCGTGGGATCTGCTCACCTGGCAGTGGCCCAGGGAGTCTTTGTTGTTCCGGAAGAAGATCATTCCGTATTTGGCTTTATTCGCCTTTACACGAGCGGCTAAATAGGCTACACTTGTGCCGTTCGAGTTGTGAAGCTCGACACACATACATACGCCCCCCTATGCCGGCCTTTCTCTCCCCCCGGGAAAGGCCGGATCCTTTCTTGAGTGCCGTTCGGAATGAAGCCTCGCGGCCGGGGTGCGCTGGGCGGCCTGGGGCCCGGGGCTTTGTTTCCAGCCGAGCGGCTACAGCATCCACACCTCGTCGCACTCGAAAGTGAGTCGTTCCAGCCCGGACGAGGTCACACGCCAGGTGTTCTCCACTCCGACGGATCCCCGGCCGGGGAACACCAGCTTCGGCTCCAGGGCGAAGACGTTCCCCTCCTTGAGCGGGTGTGCCGCGCCCGCCGCCAGGAAGGGGGGCTCGTCGATCTCAAGCCCCACACCGTGTCCCACGAAGGCTACCTGGTTGGGGTGGGCCCCCATGAAATGTGCGCTGTAGCCAAGGGCGTCGGCCTCCGCGAGAGCCGCGGCGTAGAGCTCACCGCAGATGGCGCCCGGTCTCGCTCGGGCCACCACCGCCTCCTGAATGCGCAGGCAGGCTTGGTGTGCCCGGACCAGGTCGGCCGGCAGCTCGCCCAGGCTGAGCACCCGGGTCTGGTCCACCACGTATCCATCCAGGGCCCCCCGAAATCAACGACGATGGGCTGGTGCGCCTCGATGACGCCCCGTCCCGCTCCCTGCGCCACCGCCGGTGTGAGCCCCAACCCGCCCAGCGGAGCGTCCATGCCCGAACCCACCGCCGAGGACGCGCCCGCGAAGACATGTACCAGCACCATCTCTTGGCCGAAAGCCCGGAAGCGGATGAGCCCTTGGTGGCCGCTGCGACGAGCTACGGCCTCAAGGTGGGCGGAGACCTCGATCTCTCTCATGCCTTCGGTGATGAACGCAGCCGCTTCGCGTACGATCAGCTCGGCCATCTGGCCGCAGCGCCGCAAGGTCTCGAGCTCGTATGGGGACTTCACCGCGCGAGCCGCGCGCACGATGCCCGAGCAGTCGACCAGATCGGCAGTGGGGAAGAGGGCTTGGTAGCGACGAAAAAGGTTGACCGGCATCACATCGAGCTCGAAGGCGAGGCGCCCCTCCGGATCGACACCCTCGCGCGCTATGGCCGCCGGCAGCTCGCGCAGGCTGGACAGCGCCTCGACCCGGTCCAGATTCGACTCCTCTCGAGCCCGGTCGACATCCCGGCGCACCAAGTACACCGGCTCACCGGCGGCGGGCACCAGCAGGTGCCCCTGCTGGATGGAACCGGTGAGGTAGAAGAGATCGACGTTCTGGACGAAGATGCCCGCAGCCATACTGTGTTCGCGCAGCCCCTGCTGGACAGCCGCGAGCCGCTTCCGCAGCTCCTCTGAGGGCACAGCCTGAGGGGGAACATCGAAAGCCGCCAGGGCGAGGCCGGCAGCGCCGCTGGCGGTTCTTATGCCTGCCGCCGCGCCCTCAAGGCGTCTCATGCCGCCTCTACGATCTCGACGGGACCTTCCTTGCGCCGCACGAGCCGACCCTGCTCGAGCAGGATCTCCACGTGGCCGTAGACCTCCCGGAGGGCGAGGTAGGAGTGGTCGGCTCCGAGTCCCGGGAACATGCGCGCGCTGATCTCGAAGATGGTCCGGCCCCGGCCGGCGGCGGCGCGTACGTCTTCGAGGCGAATCTCATGATGGGCCAGGATGGCGTCGATCCTGCTCGGAACGTCGCCGAACGATGGTCCATGGCCCGGAAGGGCCCGCCTCACCGGCAGGTCGCGAACCGTAGCCAGCGAACGGACGTAGTCGGGGAGCCCGCTGCGGGCCTTGCCCCCCTCGGAGATGTACAGCCCCGGGTTGGGTGTGATGTCGGAGAGCAGGTGGTCGCTGGAGATGAGCAACCCGTCGGCGGCACGGAAAAGTCCGATCAGACCCTCGGTGTGACCCGGCAGTTCGATGACCTGCAGATCGGGGCCCAATCCTCCCAAGACCGCGGTGCCGTCCACTCCCACAGCGTCGGGCACCGACCCGGCCATGCCCAGGAAGACTCCGAAAAGATCATCCAGGCTGCCAGCGAGAGAGGCGGGCACCCCCCAGGGCTCCAGGAGCCCGTGCACGTCCTCGAGGTCGGCCCGCACACTCTTAGAGAATTCGCGCACACGATCCAGATCGCGCCGACCCACCAGTACGTCGCTACCGGCGAAGTCGCCGGCCAGGCCGTGATGGTCCACGTGGGCGTGCGTCACGACGATCAGGTCGACGTCGGCACGCTCGATTCCCAGTGTGCGCAGCCCACAGAGCAGGTCGTCTCGCGTCTTGGGATGGCGTATGCCGGTGTCCACCAACCCGGTCCGGTCACCCCGGAAGACGTAGACGTTCGTCTCCGGTGTGTCGAAGGGCGTGAACACCGGGATCCTATAGAGACCCGCGCCTTCCTCGAAGACGGGCATGATCCCCCTGCGCCGTTGAATCATTGAAGGGTCCATTCCGAAGCCACCGGCAGGCTACCAGAAAGCGAGCGCCGGAACCAAGAAGGCGGCCCCATCCGGCGGAGTGAACCCGAGCGTGGCCCCCTCACTCCCCACGCTCCTCCATCTGCCGGGCTCGTTCAAGATCGGCGGGTTCGTCGATATCGAACGCCTCGCGGCCAACCGCCTCCACACCCACCACCGCCGAGGCGTATCGCCGCAGAAGAGGCCGCGCCCCCTGATCGCCCTGGAGTTCCAGCACCTGGGGCAGCAGCGAGCGGTGCAGCACCAGCGGGGGGCGGACCCGGCCGTCCACCCGCAGGCCGACGGCGGCCGCGCGGAGATGGAGTGCGCGGGCCCCCAGAAGCCGGCCGATCGTCGCGGCCGTTACGAAAGGCTGGTCTCCCAGAAGCACCACGATGTCACGGGCCCGCGCAACGGCGCCGACCCCCACCCGCAGCGACGAGGCCATGCCCGAAGCGGCCTCCGCATTCCTGACCACGCGGAACCCCCCGCCTGGAACTTCCCGCCTCAGGCTGGCCGCCACCCGGCCCGCGTCCTCTCCAGCGACCACCAGCACCTCGGCGCAGGCGCCGCCCGCCAGAGCGGCGCCCACCACTCGGCCGAGGACCGTGCCCTGACCCAAAGGGGCCAGGACCTTGTCGCCGCCCATGCGTCGGGCAAGCCCAGCGGCCAAGATCACGGCGGCCGGCCGCAGGTCGGCCGGCCGCAGGCATTCCACGGAGCCCCCTGCGTCGGGCGGCCACCAGCGCGGGTCGCCGGGCGAACCGAGCGCGCCGGCCCAGACCTCGAAAGGGGCCCGCGCCGCGGCCGCGCGCAGCGCGGCCGCCGGCGGAGCCAGGTCGGCCTTGTTCAGGTAGGCCAGAAAGCATGCCCCGGCCGGCACCGCCTCCGCGTAACCCCGCTCCAAGGCGTCGAGCAAGCTTGCCGGCGGCAGGATGGCGCCCACCTCCCGGCCGAGAAGAGCCGCAAGAAGTTCGGGGCGGTGAACGTGCTCGTCGTCGAGGGGAACGCCCTGGGCCTCGAGGCCGGCCACGCCGGCTACCAAAGACACGCCGCTTGGGAGCACCGGCTCCCAAGCGGCGGGCGCCTTCAGAGGACGCCCCAGAGAACCATCGGCCTCCACGAGAACGGCCGTGACTCCGGGCAGGTCACGAAGCACGGGGATCCATTCCGATGGCAGTCCTTGGAGCTTGCCCTGGGAGGAGACGCGCCGTCCCACCAGCGGGCTGAAGGGCCCGCCGCCGGCCGCCGCCGCCAAGGCCTCGACCAGTCCCTCGATGGTCTCGGCAACCACCAAGGGCCGCCCACCCGGCCCGGGCGGGCGCACCTTCGTGGTGGTGGTAAGCACCACGTGCGCCCCTTCGGCCTCGTACGCCCGAGCCAACGCCTCGAGCAGCGAGCTCTTACCCCCGGCGCCCACGACGGCCACCACCTCCGACGGCCCCAGGCGCCAGCGCTCGGGCAGACCCGCGCTCCGATCGCCGGACATCACCATGTTCTGGCGAGACCGGCGGTCCCGGTGCTATACTGGACCGGATATTGGTTGGTCGGCCAGTTAATGACCGGGGTCGCGCTCGGAACAGGGCCGATCCGCGTGGATGCGCTGGTCCGTCGCCATAGAGGGGGTTTGAGCCCATGTATCTGCCGGACTTCGACTACTACGCTCCCGGAAGCCTGGAGGAGGCGTGTGGACTCCTCCGCACGCTGGGACCGGGCGCCAAAGTGCTCGCCGGGGGCACCGACCTTCTGGTGAAGATGAAGCACGGCTTGGTGGTCCCGGAAGCCGTGGTGTCGCTCAAAGCGCTCCATGAGCTGAAAGGTATCACCTACGACCCTGATCGAGGCGTGGTCATCGCCGCTCTGGCCACCCATAACGACCTGGTGGACTCCCCGGTGCTGCATAAACGCTTCCTTTCGGTCAGCGAAGCCGCCCACCAAATGGCGAACAACCAGATCCGCAATCGAGGCACGGTGGGTGGCAACCTGGTCAACGCCATCCCCTCGGCCGATCTGCCGCCCATCCTCATCGCCTTGGGGGCGCAGATCACGCTGGTCAGCCGAGCGAGCAGCCGCACCGTCCCGTTGGAGAGCTTCTTCACCGGTCCCAGCTGCTGCGTCATCGACCCGGTGGACGAGATCCTCACGGAGATCGTCATCCCGAATCAGCCCACGACGGGCAGCACTTACATCAAGTTCGGCCTGCGCCGCTCCGGAGCCCTCTCGGTGGCGGGAGTAGCCGTGGCCGTCACCATGGCCGGTGACGTGATCGAGGACGCTCGCATCAGCATGGGCGCAGTCTACCCCGTGCCGGTGCGGGCGGAGGACGCCGAGAAGGCGCTGATCGGTAAGACTTGGAGTGAGGCCCTCCTCGAGGAGGCGGGCGAGGCCGCGGCCTGCTGCGCCCTCCCCATATCCGACATCCGGGGATCGTCGGAGTACCGCCTCGACCTGGTTCGGGTCTTGACCCGCCGGGCGCTCAGGCGGGCCATCACCGAGGGCCACGTCTAGCCCGCCGGCCTCCCGGCTCGATATCCACCGCACGAAAGGAGGGGGACCCACCCATGCAGGCCATATCCGACAGGCAAGGCGTCAAACGCTACGTGATCGACCTCAACGTCAACGACGATCCACACACGGTGGTGGTCAAGGCCAACACCCTGCTCGTGAACGTGCTCCGCGACGAGCTCGACCTCACCGGCACGAAGAAAGGCTGCGAGCTCGGTGACTGCGGCTCGTGCACGGTGCTGCTCGACGGCAAGCCCGTCGACTCCTGCCTGGTCCTGGCCCTGGAGGCGGATGGAGCCGACGTCGTGACCGTCGAGGGCGTGGCCGAGAGCGGCGAGCTCGATCGCCTGCAGCAGTCGTTTCTCGACAACGCCGCCGTGCAGTGCGGCTACTGCACGCCGGGCATGCTCCTGTCGGCCAAGGCCCTGCTCACGCGGAACCCCCACCCTACCGAACCGGAGGTCCGTCAGGCCATCGCCGGCAACCTCTGTCGCTGCACGGGCTACGTGAACATCGTCAAGGCCGTGCTGGCGGCCGGCGATGGCGCCTCCGCCGAGCTCGCGACCACCGGAGGGGAGGCCTAGATGAGCGCCGTGACCAAGAACGACTGGGCCGTGATCGGCAAGAGCGTCCCCAAGATCGACGGGCGGGACAAGATCACGGGGGTGGCCAAGTACACCGCCGACCTGAAGTTCCCCAACATGCTCTACGGCAAGATCCTCACCAGCCCGTACGCGCACGCCCGCATCATCTCCATCGACACCTCCGAGGCTGAGAAGATCCCCGGGGTGAAAGCGGTGGTCACCCACCGGGACGCGCCCACCCTGAAATACGGGCTCAGCCCCGCCCGCTGGGACGAGAACATCTTCTGTGTCGACACCGTCAAGTTCGTCGGAGACAAGGTTGCGGCCGTGGCCTGCGTCGACGAGGAGACCTGCTACAAGGCCCTCAAGGCCATCAAGTTGGAGTACGAAGAGCTCCCCGCCGTTCTCGACCCGTTGCGCGCCACCAGCGACGATCAGCCCCAGATCCACGAGGAGTTCCCCCGGAACATCAATACCGAGATCCACCAGGACTTCGGCGACGTGGAGGAGGCCTTCCGCCAAGCCCACTACGTCCGCACCGACACCTTCGTGGGCAACCGCACCTACCAGACGCCGATCGAGCCGCACACGGCCACCTCGATGTGGGAGGGCGACAAGCTCACCGTCTACTCGAGCACCCAGTCGCCCCATTACTTCCAGTACTACATCGCTCGGGAGTTCGGGCTGCCCATGGGGAATGTGCGCGTTCTGAAGACGTACGTGGGCGGCGGCTTCGGGGGCAAGCTCGAGCCCACCGGTCTTGAGTTCGCCGGCGCCGTGCTGGCGAAGATCACCGGCCGCCCAGTGAAGATGTTCTACGATCGAGCCGAGATGTTCGCCCACAACCGCGGACGTCACCGGCAGTACATGACCTTGACCACCGGCGTCGACGAGAACGGCAAGATCCTGGGCGTGCACGCCGATTTCGTCATGGACGGCGGCGCGTACACCAGCCTGGGCATCGCCACCGCCTACTACGCGGGGGCCATGCTGACCCTCACCTACGAGTTCGACAACTTCAAGTTCGACATGGTGCGCGTGTACACCAACCTGCCCGCTTGCGGGGCCCAGCGCGGCCATGGAGCCCCCCAGCCCCGGTACGCCTTCGAAGCCCACCTGGACAACATCGCCAAGCACCTGGGCATCGACCCCATGGACATCCGCATCCTAAACGCCCGCCGGCCCAACACGGTGACTCCCAACGACTTCCTGGTGAACTCCTGCGAGATGAAGGCCTGCCTAGAGAAGGCCCGAGCGATCTCCGGCTGGGACGAGAAGAGAGGCAAGCTGCCCAAGGGCCGGGGCATTGGCGTGGCCACCGGCAGCTTCGTAACCGGAGCCGGCTACCCCATCTACCGCACCGACTTGCCCCACGCCGCCGCCATGATCAAGGTGGGGGAGGACGGGACCGCGGCCACCCTCTATACCGGAGCGGTGGACATTGGCCAGGGTTCGGACACGGTCCTCTGCCAGATGGCCGCCGAAGCCATGGGCTACACGTACGAGCAGATGAAGATCGTGGCCGCCGACACGGAGACCACCCCCACGACTTCGGAGCCTATGCCAGCCGCCAGACCCTCATGTCGGGGGCAGCCGTGCGCGAGGCCGGCCTCGAGGTCAAGAAGCAGCTGCTCGAGACGGCCGCCGAGATGCTCGACTATCCGGAGATCGAGCTCGACGTCAAGAACGGTGAGATCTTCTCACCGGGTAACCCGAACGTCAGCCTGCCGTTCACCGACGTGGCCCGCAGGCACTTCGTGACCAAGGGCCCCCTGATCGGCAAAGGCTCGTACACGCCCCCCAAGCTGGGCGGCACCTTCAAGGGCGCGGCGGTGGGCACCTCGCCCGCCTACAGCTTCGCGGCTCAGGTGTCGGAGGTCGAGATCGATGAGGAGACCGGCGAGGTCAAGGTGCTCGACGTCTGGGATGTGCACGACTGCGGCACGGTGATCAACCCCAGCCTGCTCCACGCTCAGGTGCACGGGGCCCTCTTCATGGGGATGGGCGAGTCCATCTGGGAGGAAGTCAAGTTCGACGACAAGGGCCGCATCCTCAACGCCAACCTCTCCGAGTACCGGCTGCCCACTGCCCTGGATATGCCGCGGGTCCACTCGCAACTGGTGGAATCGTACGAGCCGGCCGGTCCTTGGGGAGTCAAGGAGGTCGGAGAAGGGGCCACCCTGCCCACCATGGGCTGCTTCCGCAACGCCATCTTCGACGCCATGGGCGTGAGCGTCGACAGCCTGCCTCTGGGCTATGAGAAGGTGTGGCGGGCGCTCAAGGAGAAACGCGAGAGGGGGAACGGCCTGGGAGTGATCGACGGACCGCCCGTGGCCTGACGCCGTTCGACCCCTATCGCGGAGCCCGAGGGGCCCGGCCGACGACCTCGCCGCCCGCGGATGGTCTCAGCGCGCATCCGCAATCCCGTTGACAGGCCTTCCTAGCGGCCAGTAGTATGGGGCCGGTTCGTGTTGCTTCAGAAGCGTGGACGAGGGAGGGGGGGCCATGTCGCATTTCGCTTGGCCAGGGATGGCCGTACGTAAGCGCCGAGGGAGGAAGCAGGCGGTATTGTCGGTTGCCCTCCTGGCTGCCCTCGCACTGATCGCAGCCCTGGGGTTGGGGGGGACGGCCGCCGCGCAGGTGTTCTCCGACGTGCCGCAGAACAATCCCTACCGCGAGGCCATCGAGGGCATGCGCGCCCTGCAGATCATCGACGGGTATCCTCAAGGCGACGGGACGGTGCTGTTCAAGCCCGGCAACCCCGTGTGGCGGGCCCAGTTCGCCAAGATGGTCGACGGCGTCATGCAGCTGCAACCGACCGAAGACCTGACCTCCCCCTTCACCGATCTGGGAAACGACGACCCGAACAGCCTCTACCCCCACGAGTATGTGGCCGCCGCCTTCGCAGCCGGCATCACCAAAGGCACCACGGCCACGACCTTTGGCCCTTACGACGACATCAAGCGGGCCCAGGTCGTGACCATGATCGTGCGGGCCCTCCAGAGCCTGCAACCCGGCCTGTTGGTGGATCCGCCGGCAGGCTACCACAGCGCAGTGGGATCCTTCGACACCACCCACTCGCTCAACATGGACGTGGCCGACTATAATGGCCTGCTGAACGGGCTGCTGGGCTACGGCTCCAGCTGGGATCCCTACGCCAAGGCATCGCGGGGCGAGGTCGCTCAGATGCTGTGGAACATCCTCAGTCCGGCGACGCAACCGGGCATCATGCCCCCGATCGACGAGCTGCAGCCGGCCATTGCCGTCTATGCGCTCGATCTGACCCTGGGCGGGACCATCTCGTTCAGTGGGGTGCCCGGTCCACCGCTTCCTCTTGACGTGACCCCGATCTCCGCGCAGCTGACCGTGGAGATCCTCGGCTTCGAAGCAGGCCTGGCCAGCTTCTCCGTGACCATCGAGCAAACGGAGATGGACGGGCAGCCCGCCGGTGGCGGAGCCCTGGTCGTAACATTCGACATGAACACCCAGGGAGAGATCGTCTCCATGGAGGTCGATGGTGAGCCCATGGCCCCGGACGATCTGGCAGGGGTATCCGCCGCCTTCTCCCATATTTTCGGCGCCTTCCTGGCCCCATTGCGGGTTTCTCTGCACGACGTAGGCGACGAGTGGCAAGGCGGCTCCACCTACGAATTGCAGGATGGGGATGGCGAGATCTCCTCGCAGACCTCTATCACCCTGGCCGCGCTGGACGAGGTGGGGAGCCGCCGGATCGCCACAGTCGATTTCGTGACCGACTCGACCATCGACGCCCTATTCGATTTCGACCTGGCGCCCCTCCTCGAGGGTATGACCATCACTCCGCTGGCCGTCGGACCGGCCACGGAGATGATCGCCGTCTTCAGCGTCGATGGCACCATGTATGAAGAAGGCTCCCTGCAGATCGACACCGCGACCGGGCTGCCGGTGGCGTCCGATGGCGACTTCGACCTCAGCCTCGACATCGATATCGTGCAGCTGCCGGCCGAGCTCGGCGACCTCATCGACCTGGACCAGCTGTTGACGCTTGGTACCATCGGGCTCGACCTCCACGGCACCTTCGACCTCCAAGAGCTGCCCTGATAGGCGACCCACTCGCGCTACCGTGCGCCACCGTTTGAAGGACGCCGATTCGCGCGGGGGTGGGATCCGAGACCGGATCTCACCCCCGCGCTTCGTGGCCGTCATCGTGGCTGTGGCCGCGCTGGCCGGCACGCCGGCCAGCGCGGCCACAGCCGGCACCGCCGCTCTGCTCCCCGACATGCGGAAGTACCTGGCCTCGCTCTACTTCGACGGCCTGGATGGGAACGACGGCGGTGAGAGGGTCTTCCCCGTGCAAAACAGCGGCTCCACTGGAGAGGAGGGCAGGCCGCACGTCTTCAACGCCACCCAGGACGGCAATGGAGATGGGGTCGTCGACCCCGAGGACGCTCTGCAGAACATCCTGCCCTACCAGATCGGGACCGGGCTACGCGGCACCGGCCGCACGGGCTTGCCCGATCGGGGGCCGAACGACCAGACCCCGGCCGTCTACGTGCACCGGGTAGCCCTCACCGGGGCCTGGGCACGCTGGATTGTGTACCAGTACTGGCTCTACTACGCCGACAACGACTGGCTCAACCATCACGAGCACGACTGGGAAGCCTACTTCGTCTACCTGCGGGACGGGGAACCGACCACGGTCCGGCTGAGCTTCCACGGCGGCTTCTTCGCTCACGACTGGCGGGTGTTCCTGGATCGCGGCCTTGTGGAGGATGGCACCCACCTTAGGCTGAGTGTGGACCGCGGCTCACACGCCTTCCTCTCCCCGGGCGCCGGGCTGCAGGATGGAGTACGCCTCGGCTACGACGGGACCGTCACCGCCCGCGGCGGCCGCCTCGACGCGGGGGATGGGGGCTCGTTCCCCTTCGTGCTCATCTCGGACGAGACGTCGCCGCTGCTTTACGCCTATGGAGACCCCCTCTACCTCGAAGGCGAGAACGACGACCTGCGACCGGCCCCCTGGGCTCAGCCGGAATGGACCGCGCCTCCTCCGCCATACGGCTTCTACTCCGGGCCCGGTCCCACCGGTCCGGGGGCTCCTCTGTTCTCCGACGTATCCCCGGCGGACGCCCGCGCGGAGGCCATCGCCGGGCTGCAGGCACTGGGCGTGCTGGACGGGTATCCCCGCGAAGGGGAGATCCGCTTTCAACCGGACGCGCCCTTGCTCCGGGCTCAGCTCGCCAAGATGGTGTGCCGCCTGCTGGGCCTGCCGCCGGGAGACACCTCCGCACCGTTCTCCGACCTGGGTCCCGACGACCCCTCCGATCCCTACCCGCACCAGTACATCGCGGCGGCCGCCCGCGCCGGCCTGTTCATGGGTACAGGGTCGGGCAGATTCGCGCCCTACGCTCCGGTCACCCAGCGGCAGCTCGCGCTGATCGGTGAGCGGGCGATCCGGTCGGTCCACCCCACCGGCGGCCACAGCCCGCTCGACTTCGAGACAGCGGAGCAGCTTTGGGCGCCGGTCACCAGGGGCGAAGCGGCCTCGTTCCTCTGGACACTCAGGCGCCTGCTGAGCTGACCGGCGGGCCGCCCGGTTGCCACCCAGGGCAATAGCCCTCCGGCTGTGGCCGACGAACACCCGCCTGCGGGCCTCGAGCCAGCCGTACATGCTGAGCCCGAGCGCGCGGCGCAGCTCAGGCGAACCGAGGCGGCTCGCCGCCTCAGCAGCCCAGCTCGAGCACTTCGCGGCCGAAGAGGCCGCTGCGATTGTCGGTGAAGGCCGCCCGAACTGGGGTCACCCGGAAGACGTCGATGCCACGCACGATGGCGGCCAGCCGGGGCTCGGCCATCATCTCCCGCACGAAGGGGAAACGGGCTACATACACGGCCAGGGCCGCCGCTCGTTCGAGACCAGACAGCACGGTCGCCTCACCCCACAGCTGGACCCCCTGGATATCGCGCCAGGCCTGGAACTCCTCGGCCACGGTCACGGCCACCGGGCTTCCCGCCCGGATGTGCACGCCATGAAGGCTCGTCCGTTTGCTCAGGAAGATCAAGCGGAGGCGGTCGTCGGCCGCGTAGAAGACAGTGGCGGCGTGGGGAACCAGTCCGACAGCAGCGCCTGTGCGGCCCCAGTCCGGTCCCGGGGAGCCGGGGGGTTCCACGTCGACCTCCCACGGCCGGCCGTATGTGGCCACGGTCATCGTGTGATGTGCTCTGACGTAGCTCTCGATGCGCCGGCGCAGTTGGGCCCCCTCTCCCGACCGCGGCGATCCTCCGGTGCCGCCGGCACCACCCACGGCTACTCCTCCTCGCGGAGCAGGACCCTCAGCTTGGAGCCCTCCCAGCGGCGGAAGAGATCGTGCTCGACGCCAAAGAGGTCGAGCACCTTGCCCACCGTCTGGTCCACGAGGTCTTCGATTGTCTGCGGCCGGTGGTAGAAGCTGGGCACCGGTGGAAGGACGATGGCGCCCATCTCGGTGACCGCGGTCATGAGACGGAGGTGGCCCAAGTGGAGCGGAGTCTCCCGCGTCACCAGCACCAGCCGGCGCCGCTCCTTCAAGACTACATCCGCGGCCCGGGCCAGCAGTGAGTCGCCGTAGCTGTGGGCGATAGCAGAGAGGGACTTCATGGAGCAGGGAGCAACGATCATACCGTCGGTAAGGAAGGAGCCAGAGGCGATGGGGGCACCGATGTCGCGGTTGTCGTGCAGCACCGCGGCCAGCTCACCGATCTCGGACGCGCGCCATACCGTCTCCAGCTCCGCTACCCGCCGCGCGGCTTCGGACATCACCAGATGAGTCTCCACGCCGGCCTGCCGTAAGACCTCGAGAATCCTCACCCCGTACACCGTGCCCGAGGCGCCACTCATGCCCACGACCAGCCGCTTCATAGTCCTGCCACCTCCCACGCGTCGGACGACACCCTACGGCGCTGCCTGCAGCTCGACACAGTCTAACGCGTGCTCGCGCACGGTGCACTGTCTGCTTCGCAGAAAGTGCGAGGGGCGGCGCGCGGTGAGATCACCGCCCGCCGCCCCTCGCAAGTCGGAGCGGGGTTCTACTGTCCAACCAGGCCGCCCCCCTGCGGGTAGCTGGACATACCGCCGTCTCCTGCGCCGCGTGCCACACCGCCCGTGCGGCATACCGCCATGGAAGACACGCGCATGACGATACCAGCTCCAACTCGGCCCCCCCGACCGAGCGATCGCCGGCGGCGGCGACTATGTTCCCCCGGAACAGCTCGATGACTTGTTGGCTGGCCGGCCAAATAGTAGAATCGATCCGCACGGTGCCGGCAAAGCTCAGTCGTCGCCCGGGGAGCTATGATAAGCCCCACCCGGAGTGGAAACAATCAAATCTACTCGGGCGGGACGAATCGCGCCGCCAGCGGGACACATGTGGGGACGAACGGTCGCCGGCCGGCCTTGAGATGCCCGCCAGACGAACGCGCCCGCAGTACACGCACGTACGCGGGCTACGAATTTCGGAGGAGATCATGCGAGAGATCCTGTCCGGTAACGAGGCGATCGCCCGCGGCGCCTGGGAGGCCGGAGTGCGCCTGGCGGCGGCCTATCCCGGCACGCCGAGCACCGAGATACTGGAGAACGTAGCCACCTACGACGGTGTCTACAGCGAGTGGTCCCCCAACGAAAAGGTGGCCCTGGAGGTCGGGCTGGGCGCGGCCATTGCCGGCGCCCGCGCCCTGGTGGCCATGAAGCACGTGGGTGTCAACGTGGCGGCTGACCCCCTCTTCACCGCGTCATACACGGGAATCAAAGGCGGTCTGGTCCTTGTGACAGCCGACGACCCCGCCCTTCACAGCTCGCAGAACGAGCAGGACAATCGCAACTACGCCACCTTCGCCAAGGTCCCCTTGCTCGAGCCCGCAGACAGCCAGGAGGCCAAGGACTTCATCAAGACCGCCTTCGACATCAGCGAGACCTTCGACACACCGGTCCTGTTCCGGACCACGACCCGCATCTCGCACTCCAAGAGCCTCGTGGACTTGGGAGAGCGCCCACAGCTGGAAGCGCTCACTACTCTGGAGAAGAACCCCCCCAAGTACACGATGCTCCCGGGCTACGCGAAGATCAAGCACCCGAAGGTGGAGTCACGCCTGGACCATCTGCGCGCGTACGCGGAGACCACGCCCCTCAATCGCATCGAGTTGGGCGACCCGCGCGTAGGAATCGTAGCTTCCGGGGTGGCCTACCAGTACGCCCGCGAGGCCTTCCCCGAGGCGAGCTTCCTCAAGCTGGGCATGACCTTCCCTCTGCCCCGCCGCCTGATCGAGGAGTTCCGAAGCAAAGTCGACAAGCTGTACGTAGTGGAGGAGCTCGACCCCTTCCTGGAGGAGCGGATCTACCTGATGGGCGTAACCGTCGATGGGGGCAAGAACCTGCTGCCCGTGTGCGGCGAGCTCGACCCCGGCCTGATCGCCTCCGCTCTTTCCGGTGACGGCGCCCCGGGCGCCTCCACCCAGCTGCTCGCGGCCTCGCGCCCGGCGGAGGAGGGACTGCCGCAGCGGCCGCCCACGCTCTGTCCCGGCTGCTCCCACAGGGGCATCTTTACGGTACTCAAGAAGCTGCGCGTCTTCGTGAGCGGCGACATCGGCTGCTATACCCTGGGAGCCCTTCCCCCTGGGCGCCATGCACGCCTGCGTCTGCATGGGAGCGGGCATCGGCATGGCTCACGGTATCGCCAAGGTCATGGAGGACAACGGCGATATCAAGAACAAGGCGGTGGCGGTCATCGGCGACTCCACCTTCTTCCACTCCGGGGTCACGGGCCTGATGGACACCATCTGGAACGGGGGGAACGCCCTCACCCTCATCCTCGACAACCGGACGACGGGCATGACCGGCGGCCAGGAGAACCCCGGCAGCGGCCGCACCCTCGCCGGAGAACCGAGCGTCGAGGTGGACCCGGTGAAGCTGGTGGAGGCCTTGGGCGTCACGCGCGTCTCGCAGGTCGATCCGTACGACCTCAAGGATATCGAGCTGGTGATTCGCCGTGAGCTCGCCGCCGGTGAGCCCTCGGTAGTGATCGCGAAGGCGCCCTGCGTGCTGCGGTACAAAGTGCGTAGCGACCCCTGGACCATCGACGCCGAGCTCTGCACCGGCTGCAAGCGCTGCTTACAGGTGGGTTGCATTGCACTGAACCTGGCCGAGGAAGGCGAGGAGGTCAAGGTGGAGATCGACCCGACCCAGTGCAACGGCTGCGGCGTGTGCGCCCAGATGTGCAACTTCGACGCGATCGTGGCCCCGGCCACCGTGACCACCTAGGAGGCCGGCGATGACCGAAGCGCTGAAGACCACCAATATCCTCCTGTCCGGCGTGGGGGGCCAGGGCGTCATCCTGGCGAGCTACGTTCTCAGTCAGGCGGCCATGGCCGAAGGCTTCGAGGTCAAGCAGAGTGAAGTCCACGGCATGAGCCAGCGGGGTGGCAGCGTGGTCAGCCACTTGCGCTTCGGCAGCGCGGTCTGGTCTCCCCTGGTCAACATGGGAGCGGCGGACCTCCTGCTCTCGTTCGAGGCATTGGAGGCATTGCGCTACGTTCACTGGCTGCGGCCGGGAGGCCTGCTGGTCTACAACACTCTGCGCGTCAACCCCAGCACCGTGGCCGCCGGTCTGGCCACCTACCCGGAGGGCATCGCAGAGCGGATCAGCGCAGCCTGGGACCGGGTCCAGCCCGTCGAGGCCACCGATCTCGCGCTCCAGGCCGGCAATGCCAAGGCGGCCAACATGGTCATGCTGGGAGCGGTCTCACCCGCTCTGCCGTTCTCGGAAGCCACCTGGCAGACCATCATCGAGAAGGTGGTGCCCCCCAAGACGGTGGAGGCCAACATGCGGGCTTTCGGGCTGGGGAAGGCGACGGCGCGCTGAGAAACGGGGGACGGTGGCGAGCGGGGTCCCCGCAGAAGAGCAACGGATTGATGGTCGTCGTCTTGTCTGACACGCAGAGATCACAAGCCCCGTCCCCTTCCGTTAGAATGCTTGTCAGGGAGGCCCGCGACGGCAGCGCGATGGACTTCTGGAACCGATCCGGATCTCCACGCCCAGGAGATGCTCTGGTGGTTCAGCCACAACCAAGCAAGGAGCGGTCCACGGCCTGGCGCCGGAAACAGGTCGCCCAGGTCATCGTCCGCCTGGAACGCGAGTACCCCGATGCGCACATCGTTCTGCGGTACGGTAACGATTGGGAGCTGCTGGTGGCCGTGGTCCTCTCGGCCCAGTGCACCGATGTCACGGTCAACAAGGTCACGGCCGACCTCTTCAGCAAGTACCGTACTGTCGAAGACTACGCCGCCGCCGACCCGACCGAGTTCGAACAGGACATCAAACCGACCGGCTTCTTCCGCAACAAGACCAAGAACATCCTGGCGTCCGCCCAGCGGGTGCTGCACGAATACGGGGGCGATGTGCCGCGCAGCATGGCCGAGCTGGTCACCCTACCGGGTGTGGCCCGCAAGACGGCGAACATCGTGCTGGGCAACACGGACCCAGAGGCCTTCGCCGCCGACCCCGGCGCCGGCATCGCCGTCGACACGCATGTGTACCGCGTCAGCCAGCGGCTGGGGCTGGCCGCGGCCAATGACGCCGCCAAGACCGAGCGCGAGCTCATGGAAGTCGTGCCCCGCGGAAAGTGGACTTCGATCACCTACCTGCTCATCGAGCACGGCCGGGCGGTTTGCACGGCCCGCAAACCGCGCTGCGGAGAGTGCCTGCTCAACGACATCTGCCCGTCGGCCTTCGCCGTGTGACGCTCGGGGGGAGGCTCTCCGCTCGGTCGTAGGCCGCCCGGACGGTTGCCGGAGACCCAGTTTCGCGCACGGGGGGCCGCTTGACCTCGTTCCCCGCGCCGGATACCATCTTGGCCGACCGGCCAGAATACGAGGCGCAGCCGCCCACCACCCACGACACCACTGGAGGGAGAGGCCGCCACTGCGGAGACTGCCGTACCGCCCAGGGAGGGACCGTGAAGGCTGACGACGTGAAGGTCATCGGAGTTTGTGGCGCCGGGACCATGGGAGCGGGGATCGCCCAGCAGGCCGCCATCAGCGGCTATGAGGTCACGGTCCTGGACGTCGACGACGCTGCCTGGACCCGCGGCCTCGGCATCATCACCAAGGGCCTGGACCGCATGCTTGCCCGGGAGAAAATCACCCAGGGCCAGAAGGACGCCGTCCTGGCTCGCATCAGCTACACCACCGACGCCGCCGGCCTGGCCGTCGCGGATTACGTCATCGAGGCGGTTTTCGAGGAGTACGAGGTCAAGAAGGAGCTCTTCGGCCGGCTGGAGAGCTCCTGCCGGCCCGAGGTCGTCTTCGCCACGAATACCAGCTCCATCTCCATCACCGAGATCGCCGCCGCCACCGCGCGCCCCGACCGCGTCGTGGGCATGCACTTCTTCAACCCCGTACCCGTGATGAAGCTGGTGGAGGTCATCCCCGCTCTGCAGACCGCTCCCGAGACGGTGGAGCTGGCCACCGAGCTCACCGGGCGCCTAGGCAAGACCGCCGTTGCCTGCCAGGACACGCCGGGTTTCGTGGTGAACCGCATCCTCATACCCATGATGATCGACGCCGCCCGGGTATTCGAAGCGGGCGTGGCCAGCGCCGAGGACATCGACACCGCCATGAAGCTGGGTGCCAACCTGCCCATGGGCCCGCTGGAGCTCATGGACTTCACCGGCGTCGACATCGCCTATCATGTCGGGAACGTGCTCTACGAGTATACGAAGGAGCAGCGCTTCAGCCCGCCCACCATCATGCGCAAGATGATCAAGGCCGGGCACCTGGGGCGCAAGACCGGCAAGGGCTTCTACGACTACGCCGGCAAAGCCTGAGGCCCGCGCGCGACCCGACCGAGAGCCAGATTGCGGGCGGTCCGTCCGGCGACCGTCCGCGCAGCCACACCTACGAAGGGGGCATTCCATGATCCGAGACGCCGCACACGAGTCCATGAAGCGCGGGGACCTCAAGAAGCTCCAGGGGGAGCGCCTGGTCGACCTGGTCGGGCGGGTGCACAGCGGCGTCCCCTTCTACCAGAAGCTCTTCGCAGAGTCGGGGGTGAGCCCAGCGGCGATCAAGGGTATCGACGATCTCAGCAAGCTCCCCTTCACCTACAAGCGCGACCTGCGCGACACCTACCCCTTCGGCCTGTTCGCCGTGCCCATGCACGACATCGTGCGCATCCATGCTTCGTCCGGTACGACGGGCAAGCCCACCACCGTGGGCTACACCCGTGCGGACATCGACATGTGGGCCGAGATGATGGCCCGCACCTTCGCCGGAGCCGGGGTCACCGATGAGGACATCGTGCAGAACGCGTACGGCTATGGCCTCTTCACCGGTGGCTTGGGCGCTCATTATGGGGCCGAACGCCTGGGGGCGTCGGTGATCCCCATATCGGGAGGGAACACCCAGAAGCAGCTGATGCTCATGCAGGACTACAGATCGACCGTCCTCTGCTCCACTCCCAGCTTCGCCCTGTACATCCACGACGTGGCCACCGAGATGGGCATCGACATGGCCGAACTTCCCCTGAGGGTAGGGGTCTTCGGAGCTGAGCCCTGGTCGGAGGGCATGCGCCGCGAGATCGAGCAGAAGCTGACCATCAAGGCCGTCGACATCTACGGCCTCTCCGAGATCATGGGCCCGGGCGTGTCGTTCGAGTGCGTCGAAGTCCAATCCGGCCTGCACGTCAACGAGGACAACTTCCTGGCCGAGATCATCAACCCGGACACCGGTGACCCCCTGAGCGACGGCGAGGTGGGCGAGCTGGTCATCACCACCCTGACCAAGCAGGGCATCCCGCTGGTGCGCTACCGAACCGGAGACATCACCCGGCTCAACGTCGAGCTCTGCGACTGCGGCCGGACCACGGCCCGCATGGACAGGGTGTCGGGACGTTCCGACGACATGCTTATCATCCGTGGCGTGAACGTCTTCCCGACCCAGGTGGAGTCCGTGCTGCTCATGTCCCCCGAAGTGGCCCCCCACTACCGCCTGGTCGTGGAGCGCAAGGGTTCCATGGACGTGCTCGAGGTGCAGGTGGAAATCGTACCCGAGCTCTACAAGGTGGCCAAAGAGGCCATCCTCTCGGCCGACGAGAAGACGGTCTTCACAGAGCACGACACCTTGATCGACCTGAAGAACACGATCAAGGCCAACATCAAGGACATCATCGGGGTCACCGTGGATGTTTCCTTCAAGGAGCCGGGCTCCATCGAGCGGAGCGAAGGCAAGAGCAAGCGGGTCATAGACAAGAGGAAGGACTAAGAGAACACGCGCGGCGCGGTTCGAAAGGCCATCCCGTCGAGCGGCCGGCGGTCGTCCGGCGCTTCTGGCCGCAGGATAGTGCAGCCATGTGAGGCGAGGTCATGAGAAGATCTCCAATAAAAAGTTTCGCGCGGTGTTTACGCGAGGAATGTCACTAGGTTATCCTTGTGACAGGTCGAGGCGCATGCCTCTTCCTCCGTTGCGACCCGCTCCTGTTGGGCCAGGGGCGGGTCGCCCTTTCCTCCAGAGCCCTCGTGTAGGCAGCGCGCTTCCGCCATCCGCGGGTTGCCGGCGCGGAGAGGCCCATGCCGAACGGGTTCCGATTTTGCTATGCTAGCGGCACGCCATGAGATCCACCGACGACCCTCGAAGTACAAGCGGACATAACGCGCTTCTCTCCAAGGACGCGACGCGATGAGTGACGTCCTAGGCGTCGTCGCCGTGTTCTTCCTGGTCCTGCTCAACGCCTTCTTCGTCGCCGCCGAGTTCGCCATCGTCAAGGTGCGGAGCACCCGGGTCGCCGAGCTGGCCGCTGAGGGCAAGCGACGGGCCAAGGTAGCCGACAGCATCGTCGGTCACCTCGACGCCTACCTCTCGGCCACCCAGCTGGGCATCACCATGGCCAGCCTGGGTCTGGGCTGGGTGGGTGAGCCGGCTTTGTCGCATCTCATCGAAACCCCCTGAATCTCGTGGGGCTGAGCTCTCCCACCGCGCTGCACACGGGCTCGGCCATAGTCGCCTTCCTGATCATCACGTTCCTGCACATTGTGATCGGCGAGCTGGCGCCCAAGTCGCTGGCCATACAGCGCTCGGAGGGCACCGCGCTCTGGATCGCCTTCCCTCTGCGGGCCTTCTACGGCCTCTTCCTGCCGGTTATCTGGCTCTTTAACACGGCCGCCTTGGGTGTGCTCAAGATCTTCGGCATCGAGCCGGCCACCGACGCCCAGCTGGCCCACTCCGAAGCGGAGCTGCACATGATCATCGCCGCCAGCCAGGAGGGCGGGCACATCGACGAGGTTGAGCAGACAATCATGCGGCGGGCCCTCACGTTCGGCGAACGCGTGGTCGGCGGCATCATGGTGCCCCGTCCGGAGATGGCCGCTCTGCCCACCGACATGCTCATTCGCGACGCTTTGGCCGAGATCACGGTGAGCAACCACACGCGCTATCCCGTCTACGAGGACGACATGGACGACACCATTGGATACGTCCATGTCAAAGAGCTCTACCGGGCCGACCCGAGCAAGCCGGTGCGGACCTTGCTCCGGCCCATAGGCTTCATATCGGAGACCGCCAGCATCGAGGTGGCCCTGGTGCGCTTCCAGAGCACCCGCACTCCCCTGGCCATCGTGGTCGACGAGCATGGGGGCACGGCCGGCCTTGTCACCATCCAGGACGTCATCGAAGAGCTGATTGGCGAGGTGCAGGATGAGTTCGATCGGGACGCTCCGCTGGTCCAGCCCCTCGACGGGGGCGGCTACTCGGTGGACGGCGGCGCCCGATTGGATTACCTCGAGGAGACGTTAGGCCTGCACCTGCCTGAAGGGGGCTTCCCAACACTGGGCGGCCGCGTCTTCGAGCAGCTTCAACGTAGGCCGCGCGTCGGAGACGAGGTGAGCGTGGGGAACTACCAGGCCCACATCCTCGAAGTGGACGGCCTACGGATTACCCGTGTGCTCATGCTCCCCGTTGAGGAGGAATCGCGGACTGACGGCGAACACGTCGTGCCTTCCGCCGACGGCGAGCGCTGAACCGGCTTCAGCGCACACACAAGTCCAGCAAGGGGGCGCGCCCGGGCCGGCGCGAGAGAGCCCACTGGGCCATTCCGGGACGACAGCCCGCGGGCCGGCTACCCTCGCCGGCGCTTGATGGTCGTAGTGGTCGTGGGCGGCTGAGTGGTCGTGGTGGTCGTACTGACCTGGGTCGTGGTGGTCGTGGCTTGAGTGGTGGTCGTGGTCGTGGCCTGAGTGGTGGTGGTCGTGGCCTGAGTGGTGGTCGTGGTCGTCCCGACCGGAGGCAGCGTGGTCGTGGTCTCGCCCCGGCTTCCCCGTCCGGACGTGGTGGTCGTCGTCGCCTGGGTCGTGGTCGTGGTCTCGGGCTGGGTCGTGGTGGTGGTCGAGGTCTGGGTCGTGGTGGTCGTCGTCGTCGCAGACCCAAGCACCGAGGTAAGCGCAGCCGCCGCGTCTACCAGTCCAGCGCCGAAGGACGGATCGGGACCGGTGGGTCCTAGATCCAGAGCGGACGACTTCAAGAACGATTCCAGCGCGGCCGGCGTGAGGTCAGGGGCAGCCGACAGAAGCAGGGCGGCAACGCCCGCCACCATCGGCGACGAGAAGGACGTGCCCGAAACCAGCACGAGACCCCCGTAGGGAGCCACACTCACCACGCTGCTGCCCGGCGCGGCCAGATCGACGGCCGACCCGATCGCGGAGAATGCGGCCAGCGCGTTCGTCGAGGTGGTGGCCGACACGGCGATGACTCCGGGCTCGGCCGCCGGATACTCCACCGCGCCACCGTAGTTGTTGCCGGCCGCCGCCGCCATGACCACTCCCAGACCGCGCGCATAGGCCACGGCATCGGCCACCGGGTAGGAGCGCGAAGGCGCCCCCCAGCTCATGTTGATCACCCGAGCGCCGTGGTCGGCGGCGTACGTGACACCCTGGGCGGCGTCGAAGCTCGAGAAGCTGCCGCTGGAACCGAGCTTCACAGGCATGATCCGGGCCGACCAGGACACACCGGCAATGCCGTACCCATTATTGCCCGCGGCGGCAGCCACGCTTGCGACCTCGGTACCATGCCCGTAGGTGTCTTGCCAGGCGCCCGGAGCCGTCGACCCGGTGACGATGTCGATCCCGTCGACGAAGCGCCCGGTGAACTCGGGGAGGTCGGTGTTGACCCCGGTGTCCAGCACGGCCACCGTCACTGGAGAGGCGATCTCAGGAAGGCCCCAGACGGGCGGGAGGTTGATTGATCCGGCCCACCACTGGTATGCGTAGCCGGGATCGTTGGGCACAAGACTGGTGCGCATGACTACGTCGTGCTGAGCCCAGACCAGCCCGTTCCCGGCCGGATCGGAGCGGAGACGTTGAGAGCGACTGGTGGGCACCTCCAGCCGGTAGATGCCAAGCTCGGGGATGGCGCCGGTGATGGAGCCCCCCTGGCTCACGAGCTCCAGACGGGTCAGGGCGTCCGCCACCGGCGACGCGCCCGGAGTCGTGCGGGCGCGCACAATGAGAGTATCGGCACGGGCCGGAGTCGCCATCGCCAGGACGAGCAGCACGAGCATGAGGGCGAAACCGAGAAGGGCGGACGAACTACGGCGGGTTCTGCTCATGACTGGGGTCCTCTCGCTCATGGTGCGGCCCGAGCCTTGGGGCTCTCCTCGCGCCTGTCGTTTCTCGTGTCCTTCAACGATAGTCATCGGCATGAATCTCTCCGCCCTTGACCGGAACTGCGCCGGCCGACCGGTTGCCTCAGCCCCTCGCGCGCGCTACCGTGAGTTAACCGTGCACTCTTCGATTCATTTCCCGTGGTCTACCCCGGGCCGTAAGGAGGAACACCTGATGCTGGCCGAACGCGTCAACCGGATCGAGCACTCGCCCACTCTGCGCATCGCCGCGCTGGCCAAGCGGATGACCGCCGATGGCCTGGACGTGCTCGACTTCAGCGTGGGTCAGCCCGACTTCCCCACCCCCGAAGCAGCCAAGGAGGCCGGCAAGCGCGCCATCGACGCAAACCGCACGGGATACACGGCCAACGAGGGCATCCTTGAGCTCCGCGCGGCCATCGCCGACAGGCTCCTCGAAGACAACGACCTTCGTTACTCCCCCAGGATATCATTGTGTCTCCGGGAGCCAAGGCCACCTTGTTCTTCCTGGCCATGGCCCTCTTCCAGATGGGTGACGAGGTGCTGGTGCCCGCACCCTACTGGGTGAGCTACCCGGAGCAGATCGGCCTGGCCGAAGCGACACCCGTCTTGGTCCACGCTCGCGAACAGAACGGCTTCAAGCTCACCGCGGCGGAGCTGGACGCGGCCGTGACCCCGCGCACCAAAGCCGTGATACTGAACTACCCCTGCAACCCCACAGGCGCCTGCTACACGCGCGCCGAGCTCGCCGAGCTCGCAGAGGTGTGCTTGGCCCGCGGGCTGTGGGTGGTTTCCGACGAGATCTACGAGAAGCTCATCTACGACGGACGAAGCTTCACAAGCATCGCCGCCCTGGGAGAGCAGATCAAGGCCCGTACGGTCGTCGTGAACGGGCTCAGCAAGTCGTACTCCATGACCGGCTGGCGCGTGGGGTACGCAGCCGGCCCCAGGGAGATCATAGACGCCATGGGCAAGATTCAGAGTCACTCCACCAGCAACGCCACCTCGATCGCCCAGTGGGCGGGGGTCGAAGCCCTTCGCTCAGCGGGCGCCGATGTGGTGCGCATGGTGGCCGAGTTCGAACGGCGCCGCGACCAGATCCTGGCCGGGCTGAGGGCCCTGCCGGGCGTCACCTGCTCTCGGCCGGAGGGCGCATTCTACGCCTTCCCCAACGTAGGAGCCTACTTCGGTCGCCGCGCAGGAGACCGAGTCATCGACACGGCCCTCGACCTGGCGGCGTATCTCTTGGAGGAAGCGCGGGTGGCGGTCGTGCCGGGCGAGGCCTTCGGGGCGCCGGCCAACATACGCCTCTCGTACGCCGCGCCGACCGAGCAGATCGCGGAGGGCATGGAGCGCATGGCCGGCGCCCTCAAGAAGCTCGCCTAGTCCGGACTGGCGCTCGGCTCGAAACGAAGCCCCGGCCCCCAGACCGCCCTGGCCGGTGCGATGCGATTCCGCGGTTGTCGGTCGCTCGCGCCGGGTATCACATTCATGCCATGACCGCCCGCGACATCCCTCTCGACTCCGACGCTCTTCGCGCCAACATCGCGGGAACTGCGCAAGATGTGATCATCCCTGCGCGCTACGCCCCGCTCCTTGACGCCGTCGAGGGGTACCACGGTGTACGGGAGCCCTTACGGGAGACGCTGACCGAGTATTTCCACCGGTTCCGGAACGTCGACGCTGTGGTCGACGGGCTCCAGGTGGTGCTTTTGCGCAATTGGAGCTACTTCGACCGCTCCCCACAGAGGGGACGGCTGTTTGAGTTGCTGACAGAGCTCGTGGTAGGGCTGCTGAGCGGACCCGTGACCCGGGAACAGGCCTCGGCGCTGCTGCGGCAGCTGTTCACTTGGTTCGGAGAGGCATTGCGGGCGCCCTACGGTCCGGAGCATCTGCCCGCCGTCTCGCGCACGGCGGAGGCGCTGGCCACGCTCGTGGGAGACCATCAGGTCGCCTTTCTCGAAAGGGACAGCGCGCTGCACCGGCTTCTCGAGCAGCTTCATACCCTCTCGAACGACTGCGCATCGGCCGGCGCTACCGAGGCCGTCACTCCATGGGCCGAGCTCTACAGTGACGTGCTCGCGCTGGGATACGCGCGCGTTGCCGAGCGCTTCGACATCGGCAGCTGGGCAATCGGGTCGGAGGCGCACCTGAACTACCCACAGGCGGTTGTCGAGGTATTCCCCATGACCGCCCCCTCGGCCACGCAGCCTCTGTGGGAGAGGGTGTCCGCCAAGCCGGTCGACGTGCCGGAGCTGTTGCGGCTCCCCGACCTCTCGGAGATCCTCGACGAGGCCATCCGTGCCATCTTCCGGGTTGACGACCTCGAGGACCGCTTCTCGGTCTGTCTCTTCTTCCTGAAGGACAACACCCTCGGCTACCGCCAGCACGAGGTCATGGTCGACCTGCTGGCGGTGGTCAAGGCCATGGTGGAGCCCGCCCGCCGGGCCGACTTCAACCGCCTGCTCGACCGGCTGACCTCGTTCTTCCACCGGCGCGAGGGTCTTTTCCCGGAGATGCGCTTCCAGATCTATGAGGCGGTGGGCGTGGCTATCGGGGAGGCAGGGGCTACCCGGGCGGCCGACCATCTGATCGACGACCTTCTGCGCTGGCGCTTTGAGTACCCGGACATCCAGGGCTCCACCGACGAGTGGAGAACCTTGGTCAACCCGTATCACCTGCCCAATGTGCGCTGCTGGATGCACATCATCGAGTCGAACCCGACCGTGTACGAGCGCCTGGCAGCCGCCCTTAACGCCCAGCTTCGGGCGGGAGGCGTGTTTATCGCCGACACCGATCTGTTCCAGCGGGATATCAGCCGCTTCTTGAACGCGGACGTCAAGCCCATATACTTCGTGGCCAAGCAACTGCTCCGCGCTTTCCCTGTCTACTTCAACGAGGTGGGCGCGGAAGGTGAGCTCCGCTCGGTCTCTACCGAGATCGATGAGATCTGCGGCCGGAAAGACACCCTGATGCACTTCCTGCGCAAGCAGGCGCATGCCGAGTCGTCGAACCGCCTGGTGGAGTTCAGCGCGGCGGTGCTCGACTACTGGCGCACGCTGGATGTCGCGGTCCTCGAGCCTTTTCTCTCCCAGAACACCCTGGCGGCGGTGGCCGCGGAGCGGGCCATGGCTTTGGGGGCCCATGAGGTCCTGAGTAGAGGAAACGGTGGCGAAGCTCCCGCCGGTGACGGTCGCCCCGGCGAGGTCGACCGCCGCCGCGTGTGGCTCATGAAGCGCCTGCACGAGCTGCTCGCCCAGAAGTACTGCCTGTTGGACGCCGACCTCCCCGCGAGAGTCGAAGCCCAACTGCAGCTGCCGGAGGACGTGCGGCGGCGATTCACCGAAGCTCTGAGCGAATGGCTCGCCGCGCGCCAGACCGGCGAAGACGACCAGATCCGTCAGGCCGATGCTCTGACCCCGCTCGGGGTGACCACGGCCGCGAGGGATCATCTGCTCGACACCACGCTCGACGTGCTGTGCGAGCTGAAGACCGTCATCCTGGCCCCGGCCTCTTCCGCGGGGATCGAAAGCATCTACCACAAGCGCCATATCGCTGCGGGAATACCGAGCATGTATGGGAACTACACGGAACCGAAATTCGACGCTCTGGGCTTGAGCTTCCGCGTGGAACGCTTGCTGGCACGCCTGCTCGAGGAGGCGGTCGACACCGTAACCACGGGCGGAACCGCCCACGCCCGCCACGTGCTCCCCGAACGGGGACTCTACGTCACCCGAGCGTCCCTTCGCCGCATGGCCCGCTCACTGCGACGTTTCGCCCGCGCCCTGGACGTCGATGGGGTCCACTCCCAGCATCTGTCGTCGAGCATCGGGCTGCTGGAGGCCGGCCTGACGCGCGAGTCGTTCACCTTCGCCCAGTTCCGCAACGTCTTCCAGTTTCTGACCCAGAGCGTCTCGGAGCTAGCCCGCATGTCGGTGCTAAGCCACGACCAGGCCCTGCGCACCATCCTCGACGTCGACCCGCGACAGCACGAGCGCCGCGGGCTCACCGCCGACGCCCTGGCGGAGGTCATCCTGCGCGACGTGCTGGTCTCAGCGGTCGGTCTACAGACGCTGGACCGCTATTTGGGAGCCGCCTTCAATCGCATCGCTTCCCTGGCTGACCGGCTGGAAGGCGAGGACCTCACGCGCATCATGACTTACGACCCCGACCGCCTAATCTCCTGGATCCACGAGCCTGATTCCGATACTGACGACGAGGTCACCCTGGGCTACAAGGCCTTGGGGCTGAAGCGCCTGGTGCAGTACGGATATCGTGTGCCCCAGGGCTTCGTCCTGACCACCGAGCTCTTCTCCGTGCTACCCGTTCTCTCCTATAAGCCCCTGTACGACGATACCATCGCCCGGCTGCGCGCGGCCGTCATGCGGCTCGAGGAACAGACCGGCCTTCGCCTGGGGATCCGAAACGCCCTTTGACCCTGTCCATCCGCTCCGGCGCCGCCATCTCCATGCCCGGGTTGATGATGACCTTCATCAACGTGGGCCTCAACCAGCCGGTGGTCGAAGCTCTGGCAGCAAGGCCTGGAGCCGCCTGGACAGCCTGGGATTCGTACCGGCGCTTCCTGCAGTCGTGGGCCATGTCGGCCGGTGTGGAGCGCGATGTATTCGACGCTGTGATCGCTAGCTTCAAGACCCGCTACGGTGTCACCCAGAAGTCGCAGCTCACTGCCCGGCAGATGCGGGGGGTGGCCTTGGAGTACGCCAGACGGGCCCGAGAGCTGGGCGTGGTGCTGGTTGAGGATCCTTTCCAGCAGATCGTCACATGCGTGCGCAAGGTCTTGGATTCGTGGGGCGCGCCGCAGGCCCGGTTCTATCGGGAGTACACAGGTGTCGCCGAGGAGTGGGGCACGGCGGTGATAGTACAGCGCATGGTGCTCGGCAACCTGAGCGATTCGTCCGGGGCGGGGGTCACATTCACCCGCAATCCCTTGGAGCCCCACTCGCGCCAGGTTCGCCTCTTCGGCGACTTCGCCGTGCGCACCCAGGGCGAGGACCTGGTGGGGGGACTGGTCTTTCCCCTGCCCGTCTCGGAAGCCCAGCGCCGGGCGAGCCCGACGTACCGAGGAGTAGACAGCTCTCTAGAGACCCTTTTCCCCAAGATCTACGGAGCCCTGCTGGCCGCGGCAGAGGATCTCGTGCACGCGAGGGAGCACGATCCTCAGGAGATCGAGTTCACCTTCGAGTCACCGTCGGCCGACGACCTCTATCTCCTACAGAAACGCCCCATGGTGGAGAGCTCGGCCGACGACACACCCATATTCGACACCCTTCACTGCGAGCAATGCGACCTGCCCGCGGCCGTGGGCATGGGAGTGGCCGGCGGGGCCTACAGCGGCCGGGTGGCCGTCGACGCCGCCCAGATCGACCGGCTGCTGGCCGAGGACTCCCGAGCTCGAATCGTCCTCTTGCGCCCCGACACGGTGCCCGAGGACCTCACCATGATCGTGCGAGTGGAGGGCATTCTGACAGCCCGAGGCGGCTCCACCTCGCACGCGGCCGTCACGGCCAAGCGCCTTGGGAAGACGGCGGTGGTGGACTGCCGCGCACTTGAGGTCGACGAGACCACTGGCACCGCCCGCCTGGCCGGTCACCAGCTGTACCCGGGCGATTGGCTGAGCATCGACGGCCGTACCGGGCACATCTTCCTGGGGCGCCTTCCCATTCTCGAGCAGGCCCGGCACCTCCCGGGCCCGGGACCCGCACCTACGGACAGCGACAAGGAGGGCTCGACGACATGACCGCGGCGCGCACCCTGGGAATCAACGGACTGGGTCGGATCGGCAAACTCAACCTCTGGTACCAGCTCGACCGCGACGACTTCGACGCCTTCGTCGTCAACGTGGGTCGTGACATCGGCATGTCTCTGGAAGCTGCGGCCCAGTACATCGACAAGGACAGCACGTATGGTCCGCTCCATCGATACCTGGGTGGGCATCGAGCCCGGCGGGACATCGCGATCGTCGACGAGGCCGGCGGTCTCATGCGGGTGCACGGCAAGGAGGTGCGCGTGCTCCGGAAAGCCCGTGATCCGCGGGACATCCCCTGGCGCGAGCACGGGGTGGGCGTCGTGGTCGACGCCACGGGCAGGTTCGTGGACCCGGTGGCGGCAGCCGACTCCCCGGGAGGATCCCTGCGCGGCCACCTCGAGGCGGGGGCCAGGGTAGTCGTGCAGAGCTCTCCATTCAAGAGCAAACAGAAGGACGTGGGCACTCCGCCTGACGCGGCCACGCTCATCTACGGCATCAATCACCACACCTTCGAGCCGGGCCGGCACCGCCTGCTCTCGGCCGCCTCCTGCACCACTACCGCCCTGGCACACATGATGCGACCGCTGATGGACCGCAATCTCACCCGCAACATGCTCACAGCAGGCATGAGTACGGTGCACGCCGCCACGAACAGCCAGCCTCTACTCGACGCCGTACCCAAGGCCGGAGCCAAGGATCTCCGCAGGAACCGGTCGGCCCTCGACAACATCATCATCACCTCCACCAACGCCGCTCGTGCCCTCGAGCAGGTGATGCCGGAAATCAGACGCATCGGCTTCATGGCCGACTCGGTGCGCATCCCTACGTCGACCGTGAGTCTGGTGATCCTCAATGTCACCTTCCAGACGGAGATGACCGCCGACGGCCGCCCTTCCATCGACCGGGAGGCCATCAACGCTATCTACCGAGAGGCAGCCGAAGGCGAGGCCCGGGGGCTAGTGCGCTACAGCGAGGAGCAGAATGTATCGGCCGACTTGGTGGGCGATGACGCCGCGGTCGTCATCGAGGCAGCTGAGACGCACGCACGCACGGGGTTCATCGAGGTGGCTGTGCCGGCGGAGGCCATACCCGTCGCTCCCGCCTCGGGCATGTCCGCCATGCCCGCCGCCGGCGGCGCCTTTGGGAAGATGGTGCACATCCCTGTGACCCACGTGAAGATCTTCGGCTGGTACGACAACGAGCTTGGCAGCTACAGCCAACGACTTGGCGAGCTGACCGGCTATGTGGCTCGCAGCCTGTGATCACGGCGCCGGCCGCCCCTGCATCCCCTCCTCGATGATCACGATCTCGGGGCGGATGCGATTGGCGCGGACCTCGAGCAGCCCTACAGCCAAGGGGGAGATGGAAACGCCGCCGGCCGGCCGAGCCGGGGTTGAAATAGAGCAGGCCGTCACGCCACCCGATGCTGGGTGCGTGGCTATGGCCGACGATGACGGCCGCATAGCCCTCCGCCGCCGGATCGTGATCACGAAGAAGTTGCTCGCGAATGTGCCCAACGAGCAACCGCCTCCCGGCCAGCTCGAGCTCCTCGTAGGCGGAGAGCTCCCAGGCCCAGCCGTCACCATCCACATTGCCCCGCACCGCCGTAACTGGAGCTACGGCGCGCAGACCCTCGAGGACCGCGAGAGAACCGATATCCCCAGCATGAATGATGTGGTTCACGCCGGCGAATATCCGGAGCGCGCGCGGATCGAGCCGCCCGTGGGTGTCGGAGATCACTCCGACGAGCAAAGGGGGCGAGGGGCTTTCAGCTTCGGCAGACACAGTGTTCCATATGGCGGCAGCAGCTTCCCCCCCCGCGGATGGCGGGGCTTACGATCCCTCGGCCTTCTTCACCTCGTGCCCGCCGAACTGGTTGCGCAGAGCGGCGAGCATCTTCGCCGCGAAGCTCTCGTCTTGGCGGCTGACGAACCGCATGAGCAGGGCCAGGGTGATCACCGGGGCGGGCACGTCGCGGTCGATGGCCTCGGCCACGGTCCAGCGGCCTTCCCCCGAGTCCGCCACCCAGCCCTCGATTGACGAGAGGCCGGGGTCCCCCTCCAGTGCGGCCGCGGCCAGGTCGAGCAGCCAAGAGCGGACCACGCTTCCATAGCGCCACACCTCGGCAACCTGGTGGAGGTCGAGCGAGAACTCCTCCTTGGCCCGCATGATCTCGAACCCCTCGGCGTAGGCCTGCATCAGACCGTACTCGATCCCATTGTGGATCATCTTGACGAAATGCCCCGCCCCCGCCGGGCCCACGTGACCCCAACCCTTGTCGGGACCAGGAGCTAGTGTCTCGAGCGCCGGCCGCACCAGGGCCACGGAGTCGGCGTTGCCCCCCACCATGAGACTGTAGCCTTCCGTGCGCCCCCAGATGCCCCCGCTGGTGCCGGCGTCGACGAAGCGCAGCCCGCGAGAGGCCAGGAATTCGGCGTGGCGAAGCGAGTCTTTGTAGAAGGAATTGCCCCCATCGACCAGCAGGTCCCCCGGCTCCAGCAGTGCGGCGAGCTCGTCGATCATGTCGTCCGTGGGCTTCCCGGCCGGCACCATCAGCCAGATCACCCGAGGGGGCCGGAGGGCCTGCGCCAGCTCGTTCCAGCTCCACGCCGGCACCGCGCCCTCGATCGCCATCTCCTCCACGGGCCCCGGCGACCTGTTCGCCACCACCACCCGATGGCCGCCGGCGAGCAGACGCCGGGCCATGTTGGCTCCCATCCTGCCCAGTCCGACCATTCCGATCTCCATGTCGCCTCCCGTCCGGTCCATCCGGTAGTCCACACTAGCTGCGACTCAGCCAGGAACTTGCTCCCGCGCGTCGAGGAGCTCCAGGAAGCTCTCCAGCTGACCCATACCCCGCTCCCGATCGAACAGATTGGGATCGTTGTGGTCGCCCTCCAGGATGAGCCCGGGAATCCCCTTCCGCTTCTGCAGCAAGCGGCGCAGCTCCACCTCCACAAGGCTGAAAGGCTTGCAGCTGCGATCGGAGTGGAAGACCACCCCATCGACGTCGTAGGCGTCAACCAGCTCAGCGAGGAGCGCGTAACGTTTGCCGATCTGGACGTTCAAAAAGCCGGCGCCCATGTAGGCGGCGAAGGAGCGCAGAGGGTGCTCCAGGTCGACCGGACCCATGTAGCGGGGCCCCCAAGCCTGAGTGTAGGTGTCGATGACGAAGTTCGCCCCCCTGGCCGCCAGGTCGTCGAACAGGCGTAGATCGAACCAGGGGGGGAGATTGTCCCAGAGTAGACGGTAGCGCTCTCCGGGCACGGCGGCAAAGCCGTCGTCCACCCGCTGCTTGACCTCGTCGCGCAGGGCGCGCAGGTGCTCCACGTACTGGGGGGTGCCCCGCAAGGCCACCATGGGAAACATGTGGGTGAAGATATCGGCTGCCGTGATGGGGCAGGGGTGAGCCCGGCGCAGATCGAGCACCTCGGCCCACAAGGCTTTGCCCTCATTGGAGAGGGCCACCACCTGGCGTAGGCGATCTAGATCCAGAGAACGGCCGGTCTTCTCTTCCGCCCACGCAACCATGCGCCGGACCTCGGTCTCGACATAGACCAGGTTGATTCCATCGGACGTCTCCCGTACCAAGGGAGTGTCGAGCAGGAACGTAGGCACGCCCCACTCTCGCTCGACCGCCCGCCACCAGATCATGATCATGGTGCAGGAGTTCATGGAGTCGACCTGGATGGTCGGATGGGGCAGGGCTCCGTATGGTCCCTCGCCGGAGAATACGCTCCCCAGCGTGGCTCGCACGTAGGAGCAGAGGTCGGCGCTGAAGCCACGAGCCTCGGCCACCGCGGAGAGCTTGGGCGTTAGCTTCATGGCCCCGCAGGCCGCCCCGTAGTTCTCGGGGTAGAACGGGAAGATGTCCATGGCGTAGAAGATCTCGCAGGGCATACCCACGTTGAGCCAGGCGCTGGGCCGGCCTTCCTCCGCCACCGCGAAGAGCTCGTCGTAGTAGCCCTTGATCAGGCCTTTCAATCGGTTGGTCGCCTCCAGGCGCACGCTCACTCCGAGCCCCCATCCTGGCCCTCGCCGTCGTCGACCTCCGCGAGCGCCTCGAGCTGCTCGCGGAAGGCCTCCAGCCGGGTGCGGACCTGCTCGAGACCGGCCGCGCGGTGCTCGCCTTCGATAAGGACGACCGGAATGCCCTCCGCCGCCAGCCGGTCGCGCAGGAAGGGCCACTCGACCTGTTCGGTATCGCAAAACCTGGTCAGATAGAAGACCACGCCCGCTGCCCCCGAGGCCCCTACCTGGGCCAGCAGGTGGTCGGCCCGGGCGGCTGAAGGTTCTTTGACCGAACAAGGCGGCTTGGTGAGGTAGGCACGGGCCAGGGCCTGCCAGGGGTCCCCGTCACCCACCTGGACCGTGTAGAGCCGCGAGCCGGTGGAGAGGTCGTCGGCGATCAGGTACAGGCCGGTATCCTCGAAGGTCCGGGCGAGGTCGATATTGTCGAAGGTCACTCCCGAAAGCACCACCGGCACTGCGTCGCCCGGTTCACCGGCGGGAGGCTGAGCCATGAGGGCGGCCAAGGCTTGGGTGAACTCGTCGGGGAGCATGGTGGTGAAGGCGATCAAGACGGCCAGAGCGTCAGCGCCCGGGACGGCTAACTCCCGGGCCGCCCGCTGGCGCGCGAACTCCGCCAGCAGCGCCCTGGCGCGGTTTCCCGCGTCGATGGCCTCGCGCAGGCGGTGCTCATCGATGGGAGCTCCCAGAGCGCCCGCCATGCGCCAGGACACCTCCTGCAGCTCCTCGGCCAAGTAGTCAACGGCCGCTTGGGTGTGAGTCACGGTGGGGTAGCGCACGAAGTCCACGTAGGGTGTGAGCTTCTCCGAGTCCCAGACGGCGAAGACGCCCCGCAGCGAGTCGCAGTAGCGGGTGAAGAGGGCGCCGTCGAGCATGTCGAGGTCTCCTCGCAGCGCCTGATCAAGCACGTTGCGGGAGGCGGGGCAGGCGAAACCCTGGATGTACTCCATGGCCCGGGTGTCGTCATGGCCGTTGGTGGGCACCCGGAAGGGCAGCACCCCGTGGGCGGCGATCAGCTCGGGAGGCAGATACGTGTCGAAGTAACCCACAGCCATGAGACCGGTGCGCTCCTTGATTCGGCGCAGCTCAGCCCGGGGGTCGGCCGCCACCCGACGCAGGCGCTCGAGAGCGCGCGCGCCCGCCTCCGCCGACGGAGCGGCTAGTACGCCATCACCGAGTGAGGACCTCATGCCTCTTCTCCCGACGCCTTGCGCAACTCGGTCTTCAGGATCTTCCCCGCGGGACTCTTGGGAAGGGCCTCCATGAACTCCACGATGCGCGGGGCCTTGTAGTCGGCCATCTGCGCCTTGCAGTAGGTCACGATGTCCTCGGTGCACACCTCTACGCCCGGCCGCACGACAATGCAGGCCTTCACCGACTCACCGAATACGGCGTGAGGCACGCCGATGACGGCGCACTCGAGCACGGCCTCGTGCTTGTAGAGCACCTCCTCCACTTCGCGAGGCCAGATCTTGAGACCCGCCGAGTTGACCATGTCCTTGAGGCGGTCGACCAGCTGAAAGTAGCCCTCCTCGTCCATGACACCCACGTCACCGGTCTTCAGCCAGCCGTCCACCAGAGCGGCGGCGGTGGCTTCGGGATTGCGGTAGTACTCCTTCATCACGTTCGGGCCCTTGATGACGATCTCGCCCACGTTGCCGGGGGGAGAGGCCGATCCTGGGCGTCCCAGATCTGCACCTCGACGTTGTCGATGGGCGTGCCCACGGTACCTTCTTTGTGGCGGTACTGGTGATTGTAGGTGGCCGAGGGGGTCGATTCGGTCAAACCGTAGCCCTCGTTGATGGGGAGACCGAAGCGCTCCTTCCATCGCCGGGCCACCTCACCAGGCATGCTGGAGGCAGCCGAGAAGCAGTAGCTCACGTTGGCGAAGGCTTCGTCGGCTCCGGGCGCGTCAAGCACCATGATGTAGATAGCCGGGACGGCATGCCAGCGGGTCACCCGCTCCTCGCGCATGGTGCGCAGCACACTCTCGATCTCGAACTTGGGCAGGATCACCAGGGTGGACCCTCGATTCACTGATCCGTTGAAGATGAAGTTCTGAGCAAACGAGTGATAGAGGGGCAGGAAGCAAATGAGACGATCGTCGGGCGAGAGTCCGCTGATGTGGGCGTTGGTGTTGGTGTTCGAGACCACGTTGCTATGGGTCAGCAGGACACCCTTGGCCGCCCCTGTCGTCCCGCCGGTGTAGATGATCTCGGCGCCGTCCTCGCGGTCAGTGTAAACGGTGGCGAAACGGTCGGGGCGCCCAGCCAGAAGGTCCCAGAAGCTGTGGCCGGCCGTGTTGCCCGCCGAGGAGCCCACCACCACGACATGCTCCACCGAGGGAATGTCAACCCGGGATGGGACCTCACCCAGGGAAGCCTCGCTCACCACCAGCACCCGGGGCTCGGAGTGCGTGACCATGTACGTGATCTCGCCCCGCTTGCACGTCGACGAGAGCGACACAACTATGCCCCCTACCTTAAGGATGCCGTAGAAGGCAATGCAGAACTCGGCACAATTGCCCATGAAGAGGCCCACCCGATCACCCCGGCCCACCCCCAGATCGGTCAGCGCGTGGGCGAAGCGGTCGACGTCCTGACGGTACTCGCGGTAGGTCCAGCGCCGAGCACCATCCACGAGCGCCTCGTTATCGGGGAAGAAGATGGTGCTGCGGTCGAGGGCATCGGCCAGGTTCATCGACGTTTCTCCTTTTCGACAGACTCGGGCGTTCCCTGCGCGCGCGAACCGTTGCGCAGGGCGGCTTGGGTCACCGACGCAGCCGCCGGGTCGTACATGGGGGGGACGTCTCCGGGCTCGCCCCGAGCCCCCTTGGCGGAGGCGACCAGGGCTTCCGCCGCCGCCCGGGCAGCTTCCCGATCGAACACCTGCTTCTGCTCGAGGGCCCGTATGAGGATGCCGATCATCCAGTTCAAGGGGGTGTCCACCCCGTACTCCTCGCCCCGCTCAACAATGGCCAGGTTGAGGGTATCGATCTCGGTGCGCCGGCCGGCCTCGATGTCCTGCAGCATGGAGATCTTGTTGTCGCCCACTCCCGAGAGGGCCTTGATGGCGAAATCCCCGGCGTACTCGAGCTCCGCGAACTCGAAGCCCTGGGCCCGGGCCACCTCGGCCGTCTCCTCGGCCAGCGCGCGGATCAGCCTGTTCGTGGGCTCGAACTCCACCAGCTGCCGGCCGGTGAAGCCCGTGAGCGCGGCCACGGCGTTGCAGGAGATGTTGGCCAGGAGCTTGCGCCAGATGGGAATGCGCACGTCGCCCTGGATGAGGTGGGTCTCGAAACCGGCGGCGTTGAAGAGGTCGGCCAGCTCGAGCAGCCAGGGATCGCCGGCACCGTCGTAGCGGCCTATGTAGATGCCGCCCAGCCCGCCGTTGTACTTGATGACGTTGTGAGCCAGGGGCATGGCACTGTGGGCGGTCACCCCCCCGATCACCTTCTCCTTGCCCACCACCTCGGCGATGCGCCGCAGATTCTTCAGGCCGTTCTGCACGGAGAGCACTCGCGTGCCGGGGCCGATCATGGGGAGGGCGAGGGCGGCGGCCGAAGAGGTGTGGTAGCCCTTGACCGAGATCTGCACCAGGTCGACGACCCCGACCTCCCCAGGTTCGGTGGTAGCCGCGATGGCATGGGTGCGGCGCTCGCCGTCGGGCATGATGACCGTCAAGCCCTGGTCCTTGATGGCTTGGATCTTGGCGGTGTCGACGTCGACCAGGGTGACGTCAAAGCCGGCGTCGTTCAGCAGGCATCCGAAAGTACCGCCCAGGGCGCCGGCGCCCATGATGGCGATCTTCACGTCAGACCTCCTTCCAGACCGGCCTGCGCTTCTCCAGGAAGGCCTGCAGGCCCTCGTTGGCGTCGTGGGTGGTCATGAGGTCGTTCACATAGATGGCCCCGGCAGCCTGGAGGGCACCCCCCGGCCGGCGTCGGCACAGGCGAGGATGGCCCGCTTCGTATGCCGCATGACCACGCCGCTGTTCCGCAGCAGCCGCCCGAGGTACGCCTCGGCTTCGGCCTGGAGCTCGGCATGGGGCACCACCCGGTTGACGAGCCCCATGGCGCGCGCTTCCTCGGCCGAGTAGGTGGCTCCCGAAAGCAGCATCTCGTTCGCCGCTTTGGGTCCCATGATCTCGGCGAAGAGCGCCACCCCGATGATCGGGAAGACGCCCACCTTGATCTCCGGCTGCCCGAAGGTGGCCGTATCGGAGGCGACCACCAGGTCGCAACAGGCCGCGAGCTCGCACCCTCCCCCCAAGGCCATCCCCTGGACCACGGCGACGGTGGGCTTTGGAGCGCGATGGACGCCCAGGCAGAGCTCGTCGAAGATGCCCAGCATGTGCTCCATCTTCTCGGGCGTATGGTCGGCTACGTCCACGCCGGCGCTGAAGGCCTTGTCGCCTCCCGTCCGCACCACGATCACTTTGACGGCCGGGTCGTCCTCTAGCCGGCGAAGGGCAGCTACGGCCTCCTCCATCACTGGGATGGTGAAGACGTTCAGAGGAGGGTTGTCTATCAGCAACGTGCCGAGCCCTCCATCCACCGACACTGAAACGGGTACTACCTGTGCCATGTCTCCTCCTCTGCTTGGTCGAGACCGTCGTCGGTCTCGCCGGCTCTCCGGATAGCCCTGTCCTCGGGTCAGAAGCCCAGCAGCTCTCTCAGCTCGACCGCCTTGCGCCGGCTCACGGGAACGCGACTCCGACTCACATCCCTCATCACCAGCTCGTAGGTGCGGTTGAACATGGGCACCACCTCGTCGACGAAGCGCAGGTTGACCAGGAAGCTCCTGTGCGCGCGGAAGAAGCGCGAGCCGGAGAGCCCCCTTCCACCTGGTCGAGCGATGCCGCCAGAGCCACCGCGGTGTCGTCGGCGGTCATTATGTGGATGGTCTCACCTTCGACGCGCATGAACGCAATGTCTTCCACGTCGATCAGGACCATCTTGTGACCCCGGCGGGCCGTCATGTACTGCAGCTCCCGGGTGTCCTCCGTCTGGACGCCCGCGGACTCCCGGCGCCGCGCCCCACCGCCGGCGCCGGACTTGCGCTCCCAGGCGCGAGTCACGGCCTGCTGCAGCCGGCTCTTGCTGATGGGCTTGAGCAGATAGTCGGTGGCCCCGAGCTCGAAAGCCCGGGCAGCGTACTCCTCGTAGGCGGTGGTGAACACCACATACGGGGACTTGGGCAGCGACGCGAACAGCTCGGCCGCCTCGATCCCATCGAGGCCGGGCATGCGGATGTCGAGGAAGACCACATCGTGCTCCACCGCCAGCAATAGCTTCTCAGCCTCCTGGGCGTCAGAGGCCTCACCCACCAGGTCGACACCCGGGATCTCGCAGAGCAGGTCCCGCAAGTGCTGGCGCGCCGGAGCCTCGTCGTCGACGATCAGTGCCCGCAGGTGGAGCTGGCCGCGACCCATGAGCTACCTGGCCTCCACGGAATCGGCCTGGCCGGCGCTCCGCTCGAAGTCGCGCGGCGCCCGCCGGGGCACCCTAAGCTCCACCCTGGTGCCACCCCCGGCCGGCGAGCTCACTGACAGCCCATACTCCGGGCCGAACAGCCCCTCGAGGCGGCGTTTGACATTCAGCAGACCGATACCGTCGCCGCGGCCCTCCTCCAGGATGGCCGGGTCCATGCCCACCCCGTCGTCCTGTACGGCCACGATCACGTCGCCGCCGTGCACATAGCTCTGGATGAGCACCGTGGAGGGCCCGGTACGGCTGGTTACCCCATGGGCCACGGCGTTCTCGACGATAGGTTGGAGCACCAACGGAGGCACGCGCGCCATGAGCGCCTCCCACTCGTGGTCGCGCTCCACCCGCAGCCGGTCGCCGAAGCGATACTGCTCGAAGCGCAGGTAGCTGTCCACGAAGTCCAGCTCCTCCTGGAGGCTTACGAGCCCGCGATGGTGCTTGAGGTTGCGGCGGAAGAGCTCGGCGAACTCCACCAGCAGCTCCTCGGCCCGGATTCCATCGCGCCGGCAGTACGAGGCGATGGTGTTGAGGGTGTTGAACAGGAAATGCGGGCTGATCTGTGCCTGGAGGGCCTGCAGCTCCGCCTCGGCCTTGAGCTGCTTCTGGATGTCGATCTCGGCCAGCTCGAGCTCGATGGAGAGCATGCCGGCCAGCCCCTCGGCGAACTCGATCTCCTGCTTGGAGAAAGGCCCCCCGCTCACGTTGTAGAACTTCAAGCACCCCGCGATGTGGCGAGACGAACGCAGTGGGGCCACGATCGCAGAACGGAGCGGACAGCCGCTCACCGGGCACCCCACAGCATCCTGACCGCGCACCGCTCGCACCACTCCGGTGTTGAGTGTCTCGAGGGTTAGATGGGTGAGGATGGGACCGCCGACTGCATGGTGGTCGGCTCCCTCACCCACGAAGGCCAGCACCCTCTCGGCATCGCAGATGGACACCGCCGACACCCCGACCACGTCGTAGATGGCCTTGACGGTGGCGGTGGCGCTCTCCGCGTTCAGCCCCTCACGGAGATGGGGCAGGGTCAGATTGACGATCTTAAAGACAGCGTCGGACCCGATGTTCAAAGGCGAAGCTCCAGGTTCACCCGGTTCGACGGTCGGAAGCCCTCCTTCTGAAAGAATTTGGCGAGCGACCAGTCTCCCCATTCCACGAGCACGTAGGCGGTACGGACGTTCAATGCCCGCAGATTGCTGCGGAACTGCTCGAACAGGGCCGTGGCGATACCCCGATCCTGATGGTGGGGATGCACGCCGATGGTGTCGATGACCGCAGTGGCCTCGGGTACACCATACTCGCCTGTAAACATGTCGCCCATGACGAAGCCCACAACCGCTCCGTCAAGCTCGGCGCTCAAGCAGGTGTTGACGGTGTCGGGATCCTCCAGCAGCCGGAACTTGCGGCGATAGTACGTGCTCCGGTCCTGACCGGTGATGAGGCTGTCCAGAGCCACCACGCCTTCGAAATCGCCCTGCCTCATGGGGCGGATGAGAGCTTCCTGCTGCACCACGCCGACCTCCCCCCTCAGACCGGGCCCGCGGGGCCCGTGTGCCCTTACTTTACACCTCACCACGTCACCTGGTCGTCGAACAGATCGTCCTCGCCGGAGCCGCCTCCAGGCGCTCCCCGTGTAAAGATCACGCCGACCGGCCCGTCGGCCGAAGACTGAGCGAAGCAGCTCGTGCAGCGCCCCTCCTGGGCCACATCGTCCAACCCTTCCACCCGCACCTCGTAGCCCAGGGCCTTATACGAGAGCTCGGCCTCGGCCAGCCGGGTTCCCGAGGCGCTGAAACGCTCGTCCCAGCCCTCGGCAATCAGTTTCTGTCTCAACTCCGGGTCCACCATCGCTTCGGATCTCCCCAAAACCATCAGAAGAGGTCATCGTCCTCATCGTCGAACAGGTCGCCCAGCACATCGTTCCCGCGGGGCAGGCTGCCGTGCTCCTGCAGATGACGGGCCAGGATCTCGCTCTCGCGTTGCGTGTACATGGGATCGATCTCGAAGACGAACGTCCGGGCATCGCCGGCCAGCGGGCCGTCCAGGGCCTCGCTCACACCGCGGCGCAGATCCATGACCCCAGAGATCTGCAGGACCGCCCCGCCGGCATCGAAGACGCGGAACACCCCCTCGCAGACGGGGAGCTCCTCCACTACATCCCGGGTAAACGCCAGGCGATCCTCCGGCGGCAGCACGGCCGGCCGGAGTGTGCTCCTGTTCCTGCGCTTGCTCAACCAAGCCGCGCCCTTCGCTCCCGGAGCCGTGAGCGCCCCCGTGGGGCAGACCAGCACGCAGGCCCCACAGAATGTGCACCCAGAGGCACGCAAGTCCTCGGCCTTGGGCACGGCCACATGCCGGCCCAGATACGACCGAGGCTCCCACACCTCGCCATCCGCGGCCACGAGGGTCCGGGTCTCGACCAGCTTCAAAGCGGAGCCCGCCTCCTCCAGGATATCGCAGGCGGTCTCGCAGCGCCCACAGCCAATGCACAGGTCGAGGTCGCGCCGGATGTTGTGGTCCTGGATCACGCCCAGCTCGCGGTGCACGTAGGCCGGCGCCTGCTCCAGCGCCCCCACGTACGCCGCCACCTTGGCGATCTCACACCGGCCAAACTCGCCACAACATCGGGTCTCAGGCGGGTTGCCGTACATGCAGTCGTCGCGGCTGCAGCCATCGCGCTGCGGACAGGTCAAGCATACGTGGGGATGGTCCCCCAGGATGGCCTGCATCGAGCTTCGCCGGAAGCCGCGGGCCCGATCGTCCCGGGTATCCACCGCCATCCCCTCGACCACCTGCACCGAGCAGGCGCGCCTAGCCTCGGCGCCATCGATTGTCACGAAGCACAGACC
This sequence comes from Thermoleophilia bacterium, assembly GCA_027493445.1. Lineage (GTDB taxonomy): Bacteria > Actinomycetota > Thermoleophilia > RBG-16-64-13 > RBG-16-64-13 > JAMDDA01. The sequence goes on from JAOSKU010000001.1 coordinate 2,423,179, forward strand.
GCAGTCGCCCAGGGGTTCTAGTCCCGGGAAAGCGCACAGGCGGGGAACGTACACGCGGGCCAGGTCGCAGGCGTCCATGACGCTCGAGCCGGCCGGCGCCTCCACCGGCCGGCCATCGACCGACACGTTCACCATGCCGGTCGCGACGCCAAGCTCATTGGGCATCCTGCCACCTCCTCACCATCTCTTCACCAGCTGTGCGAGATGGCGCCCGGCCGGCAGGCGTCGATGCAGGGCAGGGATTCGTGGCCGCCGGCCGGCTTACACGCGGCACACTTCTCTTTGAGCTTCTTGCGGGCACCTTCCGCGATCGTGGCCACTTCGTCGTCGTAGTCGTCGGCTTCGATGACGAACAGTGACTGCGGGCACGCGCCGACGCACCAGCGACCCTCGCACTCGATGCAGCGATCGGTGTCGATGGTGATGTAGTACTCACCCGAGCCGTCCTGGTAGCCGTAGTTCGCGATCACGTCGATCCCCTTTCGGCCGGCCTTACGCCTGGGCGGAGGCCTTCTGTTCCTTCTTGAGCAGGGCGTGGGCGAAAAGGGCGGCCCCCAGGGCTCCGGCGATCTGCGGATCGAGCACCGTGTCGGCAGGCAGGCGGACGGCCTCGATGCCGATTATCCTCTCGATGCGCCGCACGACACCCTCGTTCTTGGCGATGCCGCCGGTGATGAAGAAGTCGGGCTCGACCGACATGCGTTCGATGAGGCTCGAGACACGCTCGGCCATGGCGGCGCAATACGAGGCCAGCACCCGGTTCACGCTCCAGCCCGCCTTGAGCAGACCGGTGGCCTCCGATTTGGCGAACACCGTGCACACGTTGGAGACGGGGGGCGGCTCTTCGTCGATCTCGAAAGACCGCCGGCCGATATCTTCAATGGGCACACCCAGCGCGTCGGCGATGACCTCCATGCCCCGGCCGGTGCCCGCGGCGCACTTGTCGTTCATGATGAAGTTCTGGACCTTGCCCTTCTCGTCGCAGCGGATGACCTTGCAGTCCTGCCCGCCCATGTCCAGGATGGTCTTCACCGAGGGCCCCACCATGTAGTTGGCGCCCCGGGCGTGGCAAGCGATCTCGGTGATGGCCCGGTTGGCGAAGGGCACGTTCACCCGGCCGTAACCCGTTCCCACCACATAGCGGATGTCCTCCTGGGACATGTCTGCGCCGGCCATGGCCCCGTTCAGGGCCTTCCTGGCGCTGTCGGGGCTGTTCGAACCGGTACGGGTGGAGTGGTACGCGTAGAGCCTCCCATCCGCCAGGATCACCGCCTGCGAGCTCACCGAGCCAACGTCGATGCCGGCCGTGATCGCCCTCGAGCCCCGCCAATCGATGCTTTCATCGCGCCAGACCTTCTCACTCCAGCGCCAGAACTCCTTCGTCTCCTCAGGCATGTTCGCCGTCCTCCGCTCAGGCCTGCGGGTTCAGGGCCGGAACGCCCTCCGCCACCTTTTGGGCCGCGATCAGCGCGGCCCCGAACGCACCCGTGTACTCGGGCTCGGGCAGCACGTGCAGATCGCCCACCCCCAGGGTGTCCTTGAGGGCCCTGACGAAACCCACGTTGTGCGCGACTCCGCCCCCGATGACGACCTCGTTCTCCAACCCCGCTCGCCGGGCCATGGCCGACACTCGCCCAGCCATGGCGTCGTGAACCGCCTTGGCGATGTCCTTCTGGGCGGTGTTGGAGTGGATCAGGCTGACCACCTCAGACTCGGCGAAGACCGTACACTGGGCGTTCATGGGGATGGATTCCGTCGATTCCAGCGAGATCTCGCCGAAGCGCCGCAGGCTGACCTCGAGGGCTCGGCTCATGGCTTCCACGAAGGCCCCGGCCCCAGCGGCGCACTTCTCGTTGACCGCGAAGTCGATGACCTTGCCGGTGGCGTCGATGCGAATGGCCCGAGCCTCGTCGGCCCCCACGTCGATGACCGTGCGGGCGGCGGGGTTCAGCGCGAAGGCGCCTTTGGCGTCGGCCGCCACCTCGGTCACTTGGTGCTGCGTGAACGCCACTGCCTTGCGCCCTACACCGGTAGCCACGATGTACTCGATGTCTGCGGGGGTCACCCCTGCGGCGGCGGCCGCCTCCTCGATGCCCTTGCGGGCCGATTCCTCCTGCTCGAAACCGGAGGCCACCGAGACCCGCGCGGCCACTGTGCCGTCCTCGAGGACGACCACCTGGATGTTCTTGGAACCGATATCGATGCCGGCGACGATCATACTTGCTCCCCAGCAGGCTGTTGAAGAATGACGCTTCGCCGCCAGAGCGCGATGGGCGCGGGCGAGGCCAGAGCTCGGTTCGGAATGACGCTTCGCCGCCAGGGCGCGCTGGGCGCGGGCGAGGCAAGGACGCAGGGAGCGGGCGTAGCGGAGCTACCGGCACGACCGAGGACGCCGCATCGGGCCGGCCAGTGCGGCCGCGGCGGCCAAGGCTTCGTTCCGAACCGAGCTCCCCGGACGCAGGAAGCGCTCGTAGCAGCGCTACGGGCGCGACCGAGGACGCCGTATCGCGCCGGCCAGCGCGTTCTGGTGGCCAAGGCTTCGATCTTCAACAGCCTCCTACTCCAGCTTGTCCAGACCGAGGGTCTCCATGAACGAGTCGATGCGGTGCATGACCCTCTCCATGTCGAACTCCCGCTCGTCACCCATGTTGCCCTCGTAGGTCATGACAGGCACGCCCGTCTCCGCCAGCGCCAGGCGGTTCTCCATGCTGCCGATGACCGTACCCTCGCAGCCACGATTGAGGTGGATGATGACCCCGTCGACCTTCCACTGGTCCACCATCTTCTGCATGAGGTCGCTCTTGATACAGGAGCCGTAGAAAAGCTGGTACATGGGTTTCGAGAGGAACCAGTCGGCGTAGAGCGTGAGCGCCTGCTCGCGATCCTCGAGTTCGATACCTCTGTCCATGGGCGTGATGCGCTCGCGCAGGGTGCCGTCCTCGTCCTCCTGGAAGATGCCCTCCAGCCCGAATGTGTAGAGAGAGCCCACCGATACCACTCCGAACTTCTCCATGTAGCGATACACCGAGAGGAAGCCCCAAGGCGGCTGCGAGTCGGAGATGATGCGCGACCGCTCGGTCGCGAGAGCGCCGATGCCCCGAGCGACCCGGTCGGCTACCTCGTCACGCAGTTCTTGGTAGAAGTCGGCGACCTCCTTCGAGGCTTTGTTCAAGGTGCCCAGAACATAGAAAGCATACATGCTCTTCTCATCCATGGGAGCCGGGACGGCCTTGTTGAGGGTGCAAATCTCGGCCCAGAGGCTGGTGGAGCGGAACTCGTTCTCCATGGCCCGGAACATCTTCTCGTCGTCGAAGGTCCGACCGGTGGTCTTCTCGAGGAAGTCGATGCCGTCGAGCCACTGGTTCACCACGTACTGGAGCTTGCCCGCCTCCATCCCCTCGGCCGCAGCCGCCCTGCGCAGGTCGTAAGGGCCCACCCCGATGTCGAAGTAGAACTGAGGCACGCCCTTGTACTCGCTGACCGCCTGGTACCACTTGGAGTGGGTGCAGCAGATCTGCATCTGCCAGATGAAGTCGACGTGGGGCCAGGGCACCAGCTTTTCGCCCATCACATACTGGTCCTGGTACATCGAGCCCAGATAGCTGCGCATGTAGGCACACAGGTCGTGCGCCCAGTTGCGGCTCTCCGCCTCTTCCTGCATCCGGCGATTCAGCGCGTTGTCGAAGGCGATGCTCGCCCCGTACGGCTCGGAGGTGAGCAGATAGAGGTCGGCGCCCAAGCCCGCCGGAATGGCGTCGGCCGTCCAGGCGCTCCCGACCCAGCGCAAGCCGGGGAAATTCTCGGTGTCAGCAAAGCGTTCGTAGTATCTCCTGCGGATATCCTTGGCCTTGCCCCAACACTGGAAGGGTTCGGTGAGGTACCGGGTGAGTACTTTGGTCGTCATGGTATGGTCCTTCTAGAAGAGGCCGTCGTCATCGTCGCCGAACAGGTCCTCGTTCCGGAGCGTCTCGAGGAAGGCCTCCACCCGGATGCGGAAGGGCCCGATGGGGTTGGTGGCGTCGAACTCCAAGAAGACGGTGGGCACCCCAGTGTTCTCCAGATACTCGCGCAGGGGCTTGATGTCACCCTCGTGCGGGTCGCAGAACTTCTGTTGGATGACGATTGCCCCCTGAGCCCCCCAGTCCCTGGCCAGGCCCAGCACGTGGGGGAACCGGGTGCGCTCGGGATAGTCCTTGGTGGGGCAGGCCGGGCGGTCGCAGTAGCGGTCGGCGATGGCCTGCAGCCGGTCGGCCTGCGGGACGAGCTCGTTCCAAAAGGAGCGGGAGCCGGCGCACTGGTCGTCGATGACGATCGTTGCTCCAAGGGACTCCGCCATGTTCAGGAAATCGGGATCGTCGTTCTCGGAGCCCACCGTCATCAGCCGAATGGTGCCGCCGCGGCCGACGTCGCGGCCGGCCTCGATCTCGGCGATGGCCGCTCGCAACGCCTGGTTGTGCTCGGACTTGTCCACGAACTGGGCGGTGATGGCCATGTACATGCACTCCAGACCGGTCACCGGAGGGTTCGGCCGCTTGCGATACTCGTAGATCTGGCGCAGCAGACGCCGGTTCTCGTTGATCACGGCGATGCCCCGGTCGAGGTCGGCGTCGCTGAGCTCCCGGCCCAGCTGCTCCTCCATGAAGGCCTTGAATTTGGCGAGCTCGCCCCGATAGTAGGTGCGGGCGTGGGGGCTCTGCACCTGGTTGGGCATGGGCAGGTAGTAGTCGAAGCCGGCCCCGATGTGCAGCCGCCAGCTGTCGTAGGTCTGGCGGAAGTGGAGGCAGGAGTGGGCCAGGACGATGCCGTCGAAGTAGTCGTAGCGGCCCTTGAGGCCCTGGGCCAGGCAGTCGCGGCAAAAGGGACAATACATGCCGAAGATGTGTGGCTCGGTGACGTCTTGAGGCTCATGACCGCCCAGCACCCGGACGGTAATCATACCGCCAGCGTAAACGATCTCCTCGGGAACGTATGTGCAGAACGCGCCCACGATCTTACGACCGGTGCGCTCCTTCCATTCGCGGGCATAGTCGTGGCGGTTCTCGTACCAGTGCTGGAACGTACCGATACCAAGCTCGGGCGTCGCAACGACACCAGACGCGCTGTGCATAGTGACCTCCAAGGCCTTCAAAGAAAAGGCCGCACAACCGGCCAATTCCCCCATCTACGGGACCCGGTCGCAGACCTCGAAATTAATTGGTTGGCCGTTCAGTCAGTAAACAGTGTAGCGCCGCCGAACGAGTTTGTAAAGGGCGCGTGCAAGGGGGGCTAGCGGTGGACCAGAATGTGGGTTCCGTCATCGATTTGAATCGGTTCCCGTGGGTTGTTGCCTCGACGAAACCTACGACCGAGGAACTCCACGCCGCGATCGCGGTAACCTCGGCTTTGATGGCGACCAGAAGGGTTCTGCCCAGGCGAGCAACAGCTCCAAGCAGGAACAGGAGGAGCAGGTGCTGGCCCGTTTGGCCAGCGAGGGCTTCGTCACTCCGTCCGGACGCCCCCGCATTGGACTTGCTGTTGCGCGTGCTATTCTTTCATTGTCTGGCCAACCAGTTAATGGTTGGACCGATGACCCTGACGTTCGAGGATCGGGGGTTCGGGACACAATGGCGAGGCCACGGAGCAAGGAAGACGTGCGGCGCGACGAGATCGTCGACGCCGCCCTGCGGCTGATCCTCAAACTAGGCTATAACCAGGTAACCCTGGCCGACATCGCCGCTCAGGTCGGGGTCAGCAAGGGTCTTATCTCGTACTACTTCCCCAAGAAGGAAGACGTGTTCCTCGCGGTGCTGGACCAGATTGTCGCCCGGCTGACCACCGATTTCGAGAGCTTCTGCAACGCCCAAGCCGGCGCCCCCGACAAGCTGCTCATGATCTTCAACAACCTCTTCGGGAACGAGAAGCGGGCCCGGCGGTACTACACCGTGGTGATCGACTACATGGCCCAGGCCATCCGCATGCGCCAGGTGCAGGAGTACACCCAGCACATCTACACCTCCTACCGCACCTATATGGAGCGGATCATCGTCGACGGAATCGAGTCCGGTGAGTTCCGGAGAGTCGATCCCCAGAAGGCCGTCTCCATGATCTTGGGGATGATGGACGGCCTGGTGCTCCAGTGGTTCTTCGACAAGAAAGGCTTCAACCTCGACGGTGCCTACATCATGTGCGTCGACTTCCTGAACTGCTACCTCATGCCGGAGGGCGTCGCCCTCGACGGCCGGCCGCCCGTGATCGGCGCGCCTATCACGGCCGAGGGCTGACTCGCGGAGCTAGCTCGACCGCATCCGCCGATCAGTGGATGCTCAGACCCCCGTCGGCCCCGATGATGTATCCGGTGGTGTAGGCCGCGTCGTCGGAGGCCAGCCAGGCGAACGTGCCGGCCACCTCCTCGGGTTGCGCCCAGTATCCCAGTGGGATGCGAGCTAGGTACGCGTCCTTGAACTTGGGATCGTTGACGATGGTCTGGGTCATCTTGGTCTCGGCTCCCGGGGCCACGCAGTTGGCTGTGATGCGGTAACGGCCCAGCTCGCGGGCACAGGACTTGGTCAGGGCCACGATGCCGCCCTTGGCCGCGGCGTAGTTCACCTGCCCGATGGTGCCCGAGACACCGGCCACCGATGTCACCGTGATGATGCGGCCGTAGGTCCGCTCGATCATGGGCCCCACCACGGAGCGGATGCAGTAGAAGGTGCCATGCAGATGCACGTTCATGACCGCGTGCCAGTCGTCCACGCTCATCTTGTGGATCATGGACGGCTTTGTGAAGCCGGCCATGGTGACCAGGATATCGACCTGGCCCCAGGCATCGAGGGTGGCGGCCGTCATGGCCTGGACGGCGTCCCAGTCGCCCACGTCGGTGGGAACGACCAGAGCCTCGCCTCCGGTCGCCTCGATGAGGGCTTTGGTCTCCTCCAAAGGCTCGCGCCGGCGGCTCGCGAGTGTCACCTTCGCCCCTTCCCGCGCGAGACGGACGGCCACCGCCTGGCCGATACCTTCGCCGGCGCCGGTGACGATGGCCACCCGGCCGTCGAGTCCGCCCGAACGCGTGCTCTCGGAAGATGTCATGTGCTCCGCTTCTCCTCTCAGGAGCGGCCCTTTCCCTCGGGGTCCGCAGCGTCGTCGATGATCCAAGGCGTCCAGCCTGTCGCGTCCAGGTCGTCGCTCACGCATTCTGCAAGAGCGACCTCGGTGAAGTCCTTCAGACAGACCCTCGCCAGCTTCTGATACCACCGGGTTCCCCAGCTCTTGTGCTCGGCCAGCTCGGGGCGCACGGGTCCCACGATCTTACCAGGTACGCCTACCACCAAGCTTCCCGGGGGGATCTCCATGCCAGCGGGCACCAGGCAGCCGGCGCCGATGATCGACCCGGCTCCCAGCACAGCGCCGTCCTGGACGATCGCTCCCATGCCCACCAGCACATCATCACCCACATGGGCCCCATGCACTATGCAGCCGTGACCTAGATGGGCAGCCTCTCCCAGTCTCACCTCGGCGCCCACCTGACCGTGGACGGTGCAGGAGTCTTGCACGTTCGAGCCCGCGCCCACGCGGATAGTCACCCAGTCGCCGCGCAGGCTGGCCCCCGCCCCAATGTAGCAGCCGGGACCGATCACCACCCGGCCGACGATCGAGGCCTGAGGGTGCACGAAGCTCGCGGGATGGATGCGGGGACGGTTGCCCCCGACCGCGTAGACGGCCACGAACGGGTCAGACCATGGTCAGGCCGCCGTTGACCGACAGTACCTGCCCGGTGACATACGTGTTCGAGGCGCTCGCCAGGAAGCACACCACCTCCGCCGGCTCGTCAGGGGAGGCCATCCGCCGCATGGGGATGGTCTTGACAATGGCGTCCATCACCTTCTGGTCGAGTCCGGCCACGAGCGGGGTGTCGGTAATACCCGGAGCTACCGCATTCACCAGGACGCCATGACGCACGGCCTCGCGGGCCAGCGCCTTGGTGAAGGCGATGATGCCTCCCTTGCAGGCCGAGTACACCGTCTCGCCCAGGGAGCCCACCCGGCCGGCGTCGGAGGCGAGGTTGACGATCTTGCCGCCGTCCCCCTGCTCGACGAAGGCCTCGAAAGCGGCCCGACTCATGTTGATAGGTCCCTTGAGGTTGATGGCGATGACCTTGTCCCAGAAGGAGGGCTCGTGCTCCAGGAAGGGCTGCACGATGTCCCATCCAGCGTTGTTCACCAGCACGTCGAGGCGGCCGAAGACCTCCCGGGTCTTTGCCACGGTCGCCCGGGCGTCGTCGAAGGACGTGACATCACAACGGACGAAGTGGGCGTCACTGCCGGCCGAATCCACGAGCCCCACCGTCTCCTTGCCGCCGATCTCGTTGATGTCGGCAACCACCACGCGCGCGCCGAGGGCCGCCATGCGCAGTGCGATCGCCCTCCCGATACCGCTCGCCGCCCCGGTGACCAGGGCGACTTTGTCCTGCAGATCCATGGGTTTGCTCGTAGCCTCGATGCCCACGGAACCCCCTCTCCTCGTAGTACGCGGAACGACCGCCCAGGGATTGGTCGGTCGGTCAGTCAACTCCGCCCAATGCTAGAGCACGCCGCCGCCCCTGTCAAACCGCCCACCCCTGCCAGACCAGAGCCTCAAGGCCGAGAGGCAAGTACTGTCTCCAGGCGGAACAGCATCTCGGCCACCTGTCCCCGGGTTGCCGATGACCACGGGGCGAAGCCGGTGGCCGAGCGCCCCCGGACCACCCCCATCTCCCACACGGGAGCCACCTCTTCTCCCGCATCGTCGGCCAGATCGTAGAAGGGCAAGACGATTCCCGCGGGAGGGAGGTCCAGTTTCTCGCCGCCTGCTCGGGAGAGCATGCGGGCCACTTGGACCCGGCTCACGGGCTGGTAAGGCCCGAACAGCAGGCGCGCGTCCCCAGGGACCTGGGTACCCGAAAGCCCGTTGACCACTCCAGCGACGGCTGCCGCCTCCACGTGCGCGTAGGGATAACCGGGAGCCACAGGCACGTCACGGAACGTCGCCCTAGCTCCCGGGGCGGGCTCCACAGGGGCCCAGCCGAGTGCCAGCACCACCATCTTGGTGATCTGGGCCCGGGTCACCGTGGCGTCCGGCCGAAAGGTGCCGTCGGAGAAGCCTTCGACGACCCCCTGAGCCGCCAGCGCCTGGATTGCCTTGGCGAAGGGGTGCCCGGATTCCACGTCGCGGAAGGTGCTGGCGGCGCTGACCACTTCCGAGCTCATGGGTGACGCCTCCACCTCCCCACCAGGGAGGTAGGCATACGCCCACACGGGGTTGGAGACGTTGCCGACCCCATCGAGAGCGAAGGCCGTGAAGTAGACGACCGACCCCGGAGTGAAACCGAGGGCGACTGGGTCATCGGTCATGTGGAGCTCCTGATCGCCCGGGGGAGCGTCCAACACGGCTACGAGCCCGCCCTCCCCAGTTGACCGCGCCGGGCGCCCCGCGGTGCGGCGAACCTCGACCTGTGCCCGGTCGTCGTCCGCATGCAGCGAGACCGTCAACGATACCCGGGCACTCTCATCGTTGTCTGCCACGAACGTGGTGACGCCATCGGGCGACCGAGGGGCGGTCACGTCACCGACAGACGAGCCACCTTCGAGCAACGCCAGCGACGAGGCCGCATCGATGCGGCCGGCACCCGTCTGCGGGTCCCAGCCGGCAGGGCCCACGTCCCGGCACCCGTCCTCCAACAGCTGCTCGACCCTCGCCGGCGTCAAACTGGAATTGCGCGACAGCAGCAAGGCGGCCACCCCGGCCACGGCAGCCGACGAGAACGAGGTGCCCGAGACGAGACGGTAGGTGGGTTCATGTAGGGCCGTGTCGAAGAAGCCCGTCGTCCGAATCGACGACCCGGGAGCAGCCACGTCGATCTCCGGCCCGGAGTTCGAGTAGGCCAGCGGTTCGTCGCCGGCATCCGTGGCGCCGACCGCGATCACCTCGGGAAAAGCGGCCGGGTACCGGACGCCAGGCTGGGAGTCGTTCCCCGCCGCCGCGACAACCACCACTCCCTGATCGCGGGCGTAGCGCACAGCCGCCTGCAGCGCCCCTGAGGGCCACTGGCCGCCCAGACTCACGTTGACGATGCTGGCCCCCTGGTCGACGGCCCAGATGATGCCCGCGGCCGCGTCCTGGTCATTGCCCACTCCGCTCTCGTCGAGGACGACCACCGGCAGGATGCGCACCCGCTGGGCGATGCCCGCCACCCCCGTACGATTGTGGACGTTCGCGGCGATGATGCCGGCAAGAGCCGTCCCGTGGCCGTTGAGGTCGCCGGTATCGTTCGGAGTCGAGGCATGGATCAGGTTCAGCCCCGGCAGCAGGCGTCCCTCCAGATCAGGGTGAGGACCGACGCCGGAGTCCACCACGGCCACCGTCACCGCCGCGCTGCCGGGCGAGGTCTCCCATGCGCGGGCCACCTGGAGGCGAAGCAGATGATACTGGTCCCAGAACTGGGGGTCGTTCGGCGCCGCGTACGCTGAGACGGGGCGGGGCGCCTCAGCCCAGGCCACCCCGTCGAGGCTTCGCAGCCGGGTGGCCAGTGCCGCCGGACCGCCTGCGCGCGGCCAGGCCCGGTAGACACCGGCGCTGGCACCCATCAGTGGCTCTACCTCGGCCACGGCGCCCACGGCCGCAAGCACGGCGTCTGCATCCCATCCCGGCCGCAGCCCGAAGCTGGCCGCCTGGGCGGCGCCGCCCGCACCGTATGCCTCTGCCTGAGTCTGCGCCCGGGCTTCGGCCCCGGGAGGCACGGTCAACACCACGACCAGGCCGATCAGCAAGGCGGCCGCTGCCACTGTTCGCTGATGTCCGCGGCGCGCGCGCCAAGCCTGCTCCTGCCCGACCCGGGTGTTGGAGCTCCGCGCAGTCATCGGTCGAGCCCGCTGATCGCCAGAGTGATGCCCATGGTGTCATCCAGTGTACCCCGGCTGATCAGAAGCTTCGAGCCGGCCTACGGATTCGATTCGGTCGGAGGGAGGGGGCGACCCGGACCCTGGAGCTCCCGCGCCCGCGTTCAGAAGCGGACGACCGCCGTCGACTCCTGATCGAGGTAGCGGTTCAAAACGGGTACGAACTTGAAGAAGAAACTCTCGGCCGGCACCCTGACCCGGGCTTCGTACCACTTTGTCTGCGCTTTGTGGAAGTCGAGCGAGAGCAGCTCAGCCCCCTCTCCCTCGACGAACGTGTTCGCTGCTCCGAGGGCGGCGCCTTCGTTACCGTTCGAGCCCACGTACGCGAAGGCCGCCTGCTGGGCGGCACCCAAAGCAACGTCCTGGGCGCTCCGGTATGCCGCGAACATGGACGACCCGTCGAGGATCACAGCCACCGCGAGCACCAGGGCCAGCACGAGGCTCAGCATGCCTTTCATACCTGCTCCAACGTACAGCTTCTCACGTGGTTACGCGGGGTCCCCGGGGTACCCGGAGCCCCCCTCCATGACCCTTGTATCGACACAACAGCCGGACTTCATGATGGCCGGAGGACGCGGCCGCGAGCTCAGCGCAGCCTTCTCACCAGCAGCACGGAGCCCACCCCCAGCAGAAGTGCGCCCACCACCCAGGGAACCACGGAACCCACCGAGATCGAGCGGATGGAAAGGCTCGCCGCGTCAACGAGCGTCCCACCGGCGATCACCTGTACCTGGACGGTTACCCGCCCACCGTACACGACCGCCGGTACGGTCACGATGTTCTCCCCGGGCTCCAGAGTGGTCTTCTGCCGCGCGGCCGCCCCGAAATCGACCCCGTTGCCTGCCAGGGTCAGCACGACATCGAGCGGGTATCCCAACTGGTTGATCACCGCCACCGGCACGTCCCCCTGCCTCCCCACGATGATAACCGACTTGTCCGGGGCCACGTCCACCTTATCGAACTCGAGCGCCACGCCCTCTTCAACCGCCTCGAGGTAGGCCAACCCCAGGTTGGCCACCACCGGGTTCGCTCCTTTCGCGAACCAGTAGCGGCTCTCGGCCTGGTAGAGCAGCAAGCGCAGGGCGTCCAGGGGCGCCCGTTCGGACTCGGTGGCATTCGCCAGATCGTCCACCCGGGCATGCGCCGCACGCAGGCGTTCCAGGAACGTCTGGCCCACGTATCCCTCGACGAACCCCCCGTAGCGGCTCAGAAAGATCGGGCGCGTATCGGGCGGATGAGTGCGCAGCGTCTCGGCCAGGGTCGCCGTGTGGATCCAGGGAGACTGGGCCAGGATCTCCCCTACCTCTTTTAGGAAGGAGGCCGGCGGCAACCCATAGTCGTCGGCCGGGACGCCCACGATGGGTCCCGTCTGCTCGGTCGCCAGCACGGCCGCCAGAGCGGCCGCGAAGCGCCCGGGGTCCCAAGGGGGAGCCAAAGCGGCGCGCAGCTCCCGGTCGGCGAAGACCAGGGTCAAGCGGTTGTTGGCCCCATCCCGTACGCGCACCGGCGCTCGCCGGTCGGGGGCGGTTTCGGCAAGGTCTCGAGCCACATCGGGGTCGGCGACAACGTAGCCTATCGAGGCCCGGCTGAAGGACTCCAGGCTGTCGGTGGTCACCTCCAGCCCCGGCGGATACGCTCCCTGGGGAGACTCAACGAGCTGCAGCGTCGACTGAAGCTCGGCCTTGCCCAACTGCATCTGGTCGAAACCGTCGCCCCAACCTTCGCGGGCGAGCACGGGCAGTGCGGGCATCGCATACGGCCCGGGGATCACCTGCACCGAGTCCAGGGCGGCGACCCGGCGGAGGGTATCCAGGGCTTCGCCGGCGCGCACCGCGGGCTCGGCGCTCCGATCGACGGTCACCTGGACCCCCGACGCATCGAGCTCCGTAAAGCCGTCGGCCAGGTCCCGCAACTGGGCGAGCAGCACGGGCTCGACCGCCAAGGTCATGTGCCAATCGGGGAAGCCGTCGACGGCGCTGAACAGCGCGTAGAGACTCTCGGGTGAGTCCGCTCGAGGCACCACCAGCCCCTGGGCGACCTGGTCGACGAACACGTCCTGCGGATCGCGGTGGACACCCCGGGCGATCGGCCAGACCATGGCCAGGTCGACCGGTTGGGGCAGGTTCGCCACCTTGCCCAGCCAGAGCTCCTGGCGCATGATCTTGTCGGTTCCGGCGGTCACCGTGACCCGCACCAGGTAGGCTCCCGGCTGCGCCATCCACTCGCCGGGGATGGCGACCGTGGTGTCGAGCCGGCCGGCGAGGTCTCCCAGCTCGCTGTCGAGCACGCGCCCGGCCACCGACCGGTCGCCCACACCCGCGCTGGGCAGGGCCGGACCGAACGCTTCCACGCGCAGGCGCGCCTGGGGCCAAGGGCCGCCGAGCGTGCTCCCCAGCTGCAGCTCGACGGGCGCCCCCGCCGCGCTCATCCACGCCGGCACTGTGGCGCTGAGGTCGGGGAGCGCCCGGGCGGGCGCGACGCGAACGACGCAGGAAAGCAGGATGCTCGCACTGAGGGCAAGCAGCACCAGGGTAAGGGTGAGCAGCGGGCGGGCGGCCACGCGCGTGGTAGGCGTGCAGACCCTCATGGCCCGAGAGTGTACCATAGCGCCCCTCGCTCCCCGCTGCGTGGGGCGTAGAACTCGACCTGATAGAATGACGCGGGAAACCCCTTGGAATGCGAGTACCCCGGCCACCGGGGGGCAAGTGACCGGCATCAGTCCCGAGCAGACCGTCGGCATCTTCTACAAGACCCGGGTGCGCGACGTCATGACCCAGGCCATGGTGACCTGCGACGAGGATGCGCGCGTCACCGACATGGCCAACCAGATGCGCGACCACGGCATTGGCTCCGTGGTCGTGGTCGATTCCGAAAACCGGCCGCGAGGCATCGTCACCGAGCGCGACCTCGTCTACAAGGTGGTAGCTGCAGGCTGCCCCGGAGACCTTACCGCCTACGACATCATGTCGAGCCCCCGGTCGTGACGCAACCCGACGACTTCATCTACCAGGCCCTGCACCTCATGACCCGCAGGCACTGCCGCCGGCTCATCGTGGTGAACAACCGGGGAGAGGTCAGTGGATTCCTCTCCATGCGGGACATCATGCGCCTGGAAGCCAGCGACAGCCGCATGCTCCTGGAGCGCATCGCCAAGGCGGGCAGCATCGAGGAGCTGAGCGCAGTCAGGCGGGACATCGACGAGTTCGTCCACCGGCTATTCATCGGCGACGTCGACGGACGAGCTCTGTCCGAGATCATGACCGACTTCAACGAGACCGTGACGCGCCGCATCATATCTTTGAACGAGATGAGGCTCCGCGCCGAGGGCTTCAAGACGCCTCTCACCGGCTACGCCTGGGTCGCTTTTGGCTCCGAAGGGCGGAAGGAGCAGGTGCTGCGCGGCGATCAGGACAACGGCCTGGTGCTGCCCGACGACAGCCCGCCGGAGGCGATCGCCTACTACCTGAAGCTGGCCCAACGCATCAACCTCGACCTGGCCGGCTACGGATTCGAGCTGTGCAAGGGTGGCGTCATGGCCCGGGAGGAGAAGTATTTCGGCACGCTCGCCCAGTGGAAGGCGCGGGCGCGCCACATGATACGCAACTCCAGCGAGGGCCGGGAGCTACGCGACCTCTCCATTCTGCTCGACCTGAAGCATGTGACTGGGGACGAGGGCTTGGTCGACGATCTGTGGGCCTACATGTTGGCCGAGCTCCAGAACGACCCGCCCGCGCTGCGGGCCCTGGCCGAGGACGGGGTCACCAAGACGGTGCCCTTGACATTGCTCGGCCGCCTCCGTTACGAGAAGGACGACCAGGGCCGGCGCGGCATCAACGTCAAGAGATACGGCGTGCTCCCTCTCACGGCCGGGGTCAAGGCTCTGTCAATGGAGCGGGAGGTGCGGCCGACCAGCACCCCGGAGCGCATCCAGGCCCTCAGAGACCAGGGCGTCCTCGAGCGCAACACGGCCGCCGACCTGCTCTTCGCGCATGAGCTCCTCCTGCGCCTCAAGCTGCAGGCCTCGATCGAGAAGGTCATCCACGGCCAGACGGCCACCCACTTCTTCTACCCCGAGGATTGGACCGACTGGGAACGGCACAATCTCAAGCGGGCGTTCAAAGCGATCGACCGCCTGCTCTCGTTCCTCCGGCTCCACTTCGCGCTCTGATCGGCATGAAGCTGCTGCTCTCTACGGGCTCCGTCTCCAGCCTGCCCGCGGCCCAAGTGTTCACCGTGGCTCGGGCGGCCGGTTTCGACGGTCTCGAGTACGTAGTCGACAACCGCCACTCGGCTGAGAGCCCGGCTGAGCTTCAAGCCCTCAGCGAAGCGACCTGCCTGCCCGTGTTGGGGGTGCACGCGCCCTACCACCGCGTGGACGGCTGGGGCGATCAGGCGGCGTCCCTGGTGCACAGCGTGGTCCTGGCCCGATCGCTGAACGCTCGCAGCGTCACCTTTCATCCGCCCAGGCGTGTCATCGAACACGTGGAGTTCGCCCGCTGGATCGCTAACACCGGCGACTTTCAGGACCAGGTGGGAGGCGGTGACGTGGTGGTGGCTGTCGAGAACATGCCCCGGGTGAAGGTGTGGCGCGGCCACCGGGTGCCGTTCGCCACGACACCCTTTCGGTACCAGCGCCCGGACGAGCTGCGCGGGCTGCTCGACAGTCACAATCTCGCGCTGACCCTGGACACCACTCATGTGGCGGCCGCCGGAGAAGACCTCCCGCGCTACTTCACCAGATTCAAGGATCGAGTCGCCCTCGTGCATCTGTCGAACTTCGACCGCTCCCGGCATCTGGAGCACCTGCCCCCGGAGTCGGGCGACCTGGATCTGGACCGTTTCCTGCGCATGCTGCTAGCCGCGGGCTACGACGGGGCCATTACCTTGGAGATCATGCCCCGCCGCCTCCTTGCCCACCCCAAGGGCCTGGAGGCGGCCCTGGCCGAGACGGTGACTTGGGTCAGGCGGCGCCTGAGTGCCGGGGACCGGGCGGTGGCGGATCCATCGCTGTGAGAGAGGGCAGGAGACGGGCCACGTGGCCCTCGGACAGAAGGCCCACCAGCCGCCCCCGGTCGGTGACGGCCAGATAGCGCAGCCTGGTACGGGCCATGAGCGCGGCCGTTTCTCGCGCGCCCACGCCCGCGTCGACGGTGACGATCGGGGCGCGCATGACGTCACCCGCGGTCAGCTCCATGCCTGTGTAGCCTCGGGCGAGAACGTCCTTGACCAGCGTCTGCTTGGTGATGATCCCCACGGGGATTCCTTCTTCGACCACCACCACGCAAGGCATCCAGCGGCCGGCCATAGCCCGAGCCACCTCCACCACCCGCCGGCGGCGGGACACCGTGACGTACCGCCGCGAGCAGACCTCACCCACTCGTGGCTCGAGGCTCACCGCGCGCCCTCCCCGGTCGGGGGCTCGTACTCGCGGAACTCCCGCGCCGCCGCCAGCCGCTCCGTCCATATGGCCCGGAGCAGCATGAAGTCGTCGAGCACCCGGTTCTCGATGCAGACCTGGAAGACGTCCCGGGCGGCCATGAAGCCGACAACATCCTCGAAGGTGGCGGCGGCGTCGATCCAGGGCAAATCGCGGGCCAGGTTGGAGACTCGAGTCTGAGCCTGCAGCTCCCCCCGACCGAAGGCAAAGACGAGTTCGGCCCGCTCGAGCACGCCCACGATGTCTCCCTGCTCCACCACCATGGCGTAGTCGCGTTGGGACTCGGCCATCAGGGCCAGAGCGTCGAGAACGAGGTCGTCGTAGCCCACGGCGGGGTAGTCGTCAGTGGCGAAATCGACGGCCTTTATCCCTTTCTCCCGGACACCCGCCAACGCGTTGCCCGGACCCGCGCCGGGCCCGATCTCTGCGCCGGGAGCAGAGAGGAGTGGGGCCTCCCCCTCTTGGGCGCCAGACGTCTCCACCTGATCGGCGAGCAGGTGCCTGTGATCGGCCAGAATCTCCCGGGCTTCGACCCTCCACCTCTCCGCGAGCCGCCGCTCGACCTCGGCGGCCGTGGCGACTTCGTCGAACACGTCGGCATAGACCCGGTCGGCGTGACTCTTGCTATCGAGGAGGGCAGCCTGCAGATCCCGGTCGCTCAACTCCCCAGGAGGGAGCGGGCTCGGCCGCAAGTACCCGCCCAGGCGGTCGGCCACCTCGTAGAACGGAAACAGGCTGTGGATGGTCTGGCCCGCTGGGTACACACCGCCTTCGCCGCCCTCGACCCGAGGTACCACGCCCTGGATGGCGATGTGGGCCACCTCGGGACGGCAGATTTCCTTGGGAGGCAGATAGCCACGACGCAGCACCTCCCGGATGCCGGTTCCCGAGATCATCAATCGGTACCGCGAGTCGTGGGGACAGGTCCGCTCGGTGGCCGTCGCCCGGCAGCGTGAGCAGTAGAACACCTCGCTGAAGCGCACGACCTCGACACCCAACTCCCCGGGGAGGTAGAGATCGAACACCCGCTGCGCGGCGTACATGTCGTAGAGATCGCCCACGCCGGCGTGATCGCGACCGATCATGGCGTGGGTACACCCGTAGTTGCGCATGATGAGAGCGTGCAGCACAGCCTCGCGTGGTCCCGCGAAGAGATAACCGAGGCGCAGGGCGGCCAAGACCACCCGGTCGGGCGGGTAGTACACGTCACGGAGCGCCTCCAACGCCGTAACCCGGTACGGCGCCCGGATGTACTCCGGCCGCTCGATATCCGCCTGGGGAAGGAGCAGCAGTCCGTCCACCAGCTCGAGGGCCACCCGGTGCATGTGCTCGTGCCCGGTATGCGGCGGATTGGCCCCGGTCACGAACCCGGCTACGCTCCCAAACCCCCTCTGGGCATACAGGAGATCATAGCTCTCGCTCGGAGTCATCCGGTAGTTCTCGAAGGCGCCCCAGCTCGGCCGGCGCAGCAGCCAGACAGGGCCCGCCAGGGCCCGCTCGCCCTGGCGACGGAAGAGGGCCGCCACACCCGGATGCTTCGTAGGATCGTCGGTGCCGAAAACCCCCGGGCTCGAGCCGCTCGATCCAAGTGGTAGAGCTGCGTCACCCCGTGCAGAGCGACGACGTCCCCATGGCGATCGATCAGCGCTACCTCGTCGCCTTCCTGGAGCCCGCGGAGCACTCGGGCATTGAGACGCCCGGCGGGGGCGAAGGAGAGGGGCAGGGGCCACGGGGTCTCGTCGGGAAGACGCCCGACCGTGAGCACGCTCTCGTTTTCTTCGAAGGTGAGAGAGCCCGTGAGCGGCGAGAACACCCCGGTGGCGATCATCTCGAGGGCGATCTCGGCCTCGTGATCGATCATGATGGTAGGAAGCCCGGCGGCCCGCTCGCGGGCCGCTTCCCGGGCCTCACCCGCAAGTAAGCGATCGACCAGAGCGCCGCCCAGGGGGTCTGCCGCGGCCTCACGCACCCACCTCGCCGTCAGGACTCGAGGTTGATGTGGGCGTGGCGGCCCAGTAGGACTCTGGGGCTCGAACGAACCGGCGCCTCGTCGTCGGCGGTGAGCGCCCGGGACGTTTCCTTCATCACACCTGCTTGACCAGCTTCAACGCCATGCGACCGTCTGGTGCAGTCTCGACGTCGACCGAGTCAAGCAAGGCCCTGATAACCGAGAGCCCGAGCTCGGCCTCGGGATTCAGTCCGCTCAGCAGCTCCGGCGAGGCCGTCCCCGCCGCCACCGACACCTCGATGGCCCAGGTGTCATCCGCGACGTCGAAGTCCAGGCACACCTCGGGAGCGACGGCTTGCCAGCCCACATCGTCTCCACCGCGGGGCCGGATGAAGAACGAGCATGCTTCGGTCACGGCCACTTTGAGATCCCCTACAGTCTCCTGGTCGAGCCGGTGCAGATTGGCGAGCCCGGCGACAGCAAGCCGGCAGATGGCCGCGTATTCGGGTTTCAGGGGAATCGAGAGCGAAACCCGGCGGTCGCCGGCCAGGTCGGCCCGGACATCACGCTCAGGTTTTCGCGCCATCGTCGGTACCCCCACATGGTCCGCGCCTGCCTTCGACGCTACCCGGGGTGCGCCCGGTCGCGGCCTCACCGCAGGTGCTTCCCATCTTGCGTGCTCTGGCGCCAACGTACCCCTGCCTCGCGTACACGTAAACCAGGTCCCCGCCCACGCGCGGATGATCCACGCCTCTCGATGAGCCGGAGAAGGCTAGTTATACATGGTCACTGGACGACCTGCAAATCTTCACCACAAGCTGCACAGAGTCCTTGGCGCACCCACACCTCCGTCGCCCCTCTGTCGCCCCGGTGGATCGCGGTGCGCCCGCAGCCGGGGCAGACCGTGTGTCGCGCCGGATGACCGGGCACGTTGCCCAGGTACACAAACTGCAGCCCGGCTTTCCGCCCCAGGGCGACCGCACGTTCCAGCACGGGTATGGGGGTGGCCTTGAGGTAGGTGAGCTCGAAGTCAGGCAGGAAGCGGGTGAGATGCCACGGGGTTCGCGGGCCGAGGGTGTCCCGCACCCAGCGGGCCATCGCCTCCAGACTGGGATCGTCATCGTTCATGCCGGGCACGATGTTCGAGACCACCTCCACGTGGCATCCGTACACCTGCTGCGCGCGCACCGCGGACGAGAAGCAGGGCGCGGGGTCCTTGACCTTGGTCAGCCACGACCACCCTTCCGCCCCGGGAGCCTTGAGATCGAACTTGAAGGCGTTCACGAAGGGAGCGACGTAGTCGAGCGCGTCGCGGGTCACGTAGCCTGCGGTGATGAAAGCCGTGTAGAGGCCGGCCTCGCGGAAGGCCTTGAACGTGTCGTGCACATACTCGATCCAGATGACCGGGTCGTTGTAGGTGAAGGCCACCCCCGCAAGCTTGTGTCTGCGGGCCATGGCCACCGCCGCCCTCGGGGAGAGCTCGGCCAGCTTCTCGGCGGCGCCCCGGCCGGCGCTGGCGTGGGATATCTGCCAGTTCTGGCAGCCCGAGCAGAGCACGTTGCAGCCAAGGGTGCCCAGCGACAATGCTCGGGTACCCGGGTGGAAGTGATAGAGGGGCTTCTTCTCGATCTCGTCGCTGACCACCGTGGCCGGGCGTGCGTACACCAAGGTGTGAAGCTGCCCCCCGCGCGGGCCGCGGGCCTTGCAGATTCCCTCGCGTCCCTCGGGAATGTCGCAAAGGTGGGGGCACACGGTGCAGCGCACACCGCGCGCGGTTGGCTCGCCGAACAGCCCCGGGCGGCTCAAGCGGACCCGCTCCCCGGAGCGGTCAGCCACGCGATCCCCTGAGCGACCTCTTCCAGGACGGCTTTGTGGACCCCGGCGTTGGCGGAGGCCACCACCGACATCTGGAAGCCCATGTCCGAGCCGAGGAGAGGCCGGTCACCCAGGTTCCGGCCCGCGGCGTCGGTCACCGGGCAGCCGGCCTCCTGGAGGATCAACGCGGAGGCGGCCACATCGTGCGGAGAGTTGTTCAGCACGCTCCCGTGACCCACCTGGCGGAAGCGGGCCTCGACCCAGGGAGCCACCTCGATCATGCGGGGGCCCACATCGATGTACGCGTCGAGCTGACCGGTGAGGAGGCGCGTCATCGAGTAAGTAGCGCTCCCGATGTCGAAAACCGCTCCGTCCACCGATGATCGGTCGATCAGGCCACCCAAGGTGGTCGCCAACTCCACCGCCGGCCGCCCGCGAAAACCGATGGTCCAGAAGAGACGGTCCAGATCGATGTTCGTCGAGATGATGGGAGACCGGCGCGTCCCGTCAGACGCCACCAGCTCCACGCCCTCGCCGCGCGCGGCCCGAAAGATGCCGCCTTCCTTGATCTCCCGCACCACGCCGTACACCACGTCGTCCATGACTGGGCGCTCACCGCGCCGAGCCACGGCCACGCTCACGCAGGCTGCCTCGAATCCGGCAGCGGCCGGGCGGGTGCCGTCGATGGGATCCACGATCAGCACATGGTCCCCGCCTCCGTGGAACTCCACCAGCCCGCGATCCTCGGAGTAGACGGCCACGGGCCGTCCCTGCTCGAGGAGGAACCGCTCCAGGAAGCTCTCCGCCACCTCGTCGATGGCGAAGGTGGTGTCACCACCGGCCGCCCGTCCCGAGAGGTCCCGGGCGGACGTGCGTCCCAGGTGAGGGCGCACCAGCTCCCGCATGCCGTCCGCCAGGTCGTCGGCAAGCTGCCGCAGCCAGGCCGGGGGGGCTTCACGCATGTTGGCCATGGGGAGCTTCCTTCCTTACCTTGGGGGCGACATCGGGAGTGATGTGGAGCCTCACACGAAAGCCCGCTCCCAGCTCTTCCGCAAGCTCGGCCGCCGCTTCCACGTCAACCTCGGGCACGTCGACCACTGTGGCCGTCACCTCTATTCCAGCTGCCACCGCATCGCGGATGAAGCGGATAACCGCCCGGAAGGCATGCTCGAAAACCGGCCGGCAGACGAGATCGTACGTAGCGGGATCGGCGGCGTTCAGGCTCACCGAGGCCGCCTTCAGCCCGGCGGCAGCCAGGTCGGCCACCACATCGCGGTCGGGGTGCGACAGCTGCCCCTGCCCGTTGGTATCCAGGCGCCCGCGCACGCGGCGGGTTCGCAGCCAATCGAGCACCGTGAGGATGACGTCCAGTCGCAGGGTGGGCTCGCCCAAACCGGTGAACACCACCTCTTCGGGCGCGCCGTCCAGAAAAGCGTACTCCAGGGCCGTGATCACCTCGCCGGCGGTGGGCTCCTGTGAGCCGGCCAGGCGCAGATCGTAGCCGTAGACCTCCCAGGTCCACGTGCGCAGGCAGAACACGCACGCCGAGGAACAGCGGCTGGTGAGGTTCACATACAGATTGCGACCGCCCCAGTAGACGTAGTTGGGACCACGGATCGGCTCCGGGGACACCTGGGGCCCGTTTCCAGTGTCTTTCATGACCTCGGGGAGTATACCGCCCCCCGCCACACCTCGGCAGCCGTCGATCCGCGCCCTCCCGATGTATGCTGGTTAGACTCCTCCGGAGCACTGTGGTATCAATGGTGCGTCCAAGGGCCGTAGGAGGCAGGCCTTCTCGAGGAGACTGTCATGTTCGAAGCACCGGGCGCCTCCGCACACCGCGCGAGCACCTGACAAGGAGGACGGCGTTGAAGAAAGTCTGGTTGTTACTTACACTGCTGGTTGTACTGACCATTGCGGTCATGCCCGTGCTCACGGGCTGTGGAGGCGACGAAGAGACCACCACAACGGCGGCGGCTCCCTCGGACGGCACCGGTGAAGACGTCGCAGCCGCGGCCGACGAAGCCATCGCCGCCGTCACCAAGTCCGACGCCATCGAAACGCCGCCCACGGTCGCGGAAGGCGAGCTCCAGGCCGGCTCCGATACCGCCTTCCCGCCGTTCGAGTTCTCCGACGAAAAGGGCGGCTACATCGGCTTCGACGTTGACATCTGCACGGCCCTGGCCAAGAAGATGGGTCTGGAGCTGATCGTCGTGCCGACCGCTTGGGACGGCATCATCCCGGCCCTGGTGAGCGACCGGTTCGACATCATCATGTCGGCCATGACAATCACCGACGAACGGAAAGAGCAGATCAACTTCAGCGATCCCTACATCGCCGCCAACATCGCCATCACCTCGCCGGTCGACAAGCCCATCACCGCCGAGGCCGAGCTCGCCGACAAGGTGGTGGGCGTGCAGGTGGACACGACCGGTCAGTTCGCCGTCGAAAAGATCGAAGGGGTCAAAGAGATCAAGAAATACGACACCATCCTGTCGGCCTTTCAAGATCTCGAAGCCGGCCGGCTAGACGCCGTCGTCAACGACGCTCCGGTGAACGCCTACATCATCCGCGATAAGCCGCAGTTCGCCAACACGGGCGAGATCGTGACCAACGACGTGTACGGTTACGGCATCAAGAAAGAGAACACCGCTCTTCTCGCGGCCCTCAACCAGGCCCTCAAGGAAATCAAAGACGAGGGTGTGTATACCAAGATCTTCGCCAAGTGGTACGGGGAGGAGGAAGCGGCCAAGGCCGTCGAGTAACCCAAAAGGATCAACCGCGATCATGTGAGAAGGGGGCCGGGGACAGCGTCCCAGCCCCCTTTTGCTCTCGGTACGGAGCCCGCGAAGGGGGCTAGGCGTGGACCAGCTCACGAAGTACTACTTCAACTGGGAGATCCTTAGGGACACGTTTCCGCTGCTCATTCGAGCTCTGGGCATTGTTCTCGAGCTGCTCGTTCTCGGTCTCATCTTCTCCTTCATCTTTGGTTTGATCCTCTCACTCATGCGTCTTTCCCGATTCAGGCCCATACGCTGGATCGCAGGCGCATACGTAGATTTCTTCCGGGGACTGCCCCTCCTCCTGCTGCTGACGTTCATCTACTACGGGCTGGGTCTGGTAGGCTCACGAAGCGGCCTCCGGTTCCTCATCCTCGACCCCATCCCGGCGGCCGTCCTGGGCCTGACCCTGTGCTACGCCGCATATTCGTCGGAGATCTTCCGGGCCGGCATACAGTCGATCCACCACGGGCAGATGGAGGCGGCCCGCTCCCTGGGTATGACCTACGGGCAGAGCATGCGCTACGTGGTGCTGCCCCAGGCCATCAAGATCGTCGTACCCCCGCTCACCAACGAGCTCATCGCCATGATCAAGGACACGTCCCTGGCTTCCGTCATCACGACGCCGGAGCTCCTCTTCCGAGCTCGGGAGAAAATGGGGGTGGTGGCGAACCCGACGCCCCTGACCGCGGCGGCCATCGTCTACGTGGTCTTCACCATCCCCCTGATCCGACTGGCCGCCCGTCTGGAGACCCGGCAGGGGCGGCGGCGCTCGCCCGTTGACGTCTCCGCAGATATCGCGGGGCAGCTCCCGAAGGGGGCCGGCCCCGTATGATCACGCTCATCGATGTCCACAAGAGCTTCGGGGCACTCCAGGTACTGCGCGGCATCGACCTGCACGTCACCAAGAGCGAGGTGGTGGTGGTGATAGGCCCGTCAGGCTCGGGCAAGTCTACGATGCTGCGCTGCATGAACGCCCTCGAGCCTATCCAGAAAGGGAAGATCCTGATCGAGGGCATCGACATCACCGATCCCAAGACCAACGTCAACAAGGTGCGGCAGAAGATCGGCATGGTCTTCCAGAGCTTCAACCTCTTCCCTCACAAGAGCGCCCTGGAAAACGTGATGCTCGCGCCCATGAAGGTGCAGGGTAAGTCCCGGCAGGAGGCGGAGGCCGTCGCCCGCGACCTCCTGGCCAAGGTCGGTTTGGACGAGAAGGCCGGCGGCTACCCGGACCAGCTCTCAGGCGGACAGCAGCAGCGCGTCGCGATCGCTCGAGCCCTGGCCATGCAGCCCGACATGATGCTCTTCGACGAGGTCACCTCCGCCCTCGACCCCGAGTTGGTGGCCGAAGTGCTTAACGTCATGAAGGACCTGGCTCTGGGTGGCATGACCATGGTGGTGGTCACCCACGAGATGGGCTTCGCCCGAGAGGTGGGATCACGTCTCATTTTCATGGACGGGGGCGTCATCGTAGAGGAGGGCGACCCTCGACAGATGATCGCCAACCCCCGGGAGGACCGCACCCAGAAGTTCCTAGGGATGGTGCTCTAACAGGTTGCTGAGAAATGACGCTTCGCCGCCGGAGTGCACTGGGTACACGCAAGGCTAGGACGATCGGGTAGGGGCCGGGCTCACCCCGACCCCTCCCACACCACCGGACATGCGGGCCCGCATCCGGCGGTTCGCCGAGCATCCCGCAAGCAACGATAGGACTCACTCAGACTCCGCAGCCCCTGGGCCTGCCAGTAGGCGTTCGGCAGGGCGCGGGAGAGGATGCCAGAACCGGCGATGCGCCAGCAGCCCTTCCGCGAAACCGACCAACTGTAGGCAGTCGGGGCGGGGATACCGAGAGCGCACAAGTTGCGCGCCCGAGCGCGCCACCCTTTCCACTCCTCCCAGCGCACCTGCCGCAGCCTGCGGCGCAGCCACCCGTCTAGCTGGGCAAACAAAGAGGGAGTGTCGACCAGGGCGAAGTAGGCCGTCCAGCCGCGAGTGAAGCGGTTGAGGGCGGCTATGCGCACCGGCATGGAGACTCGCCAGTTACGGCCGGTGAGGCGGCGAAGACGCATCTTCACCGCCTTCAGGGCTTTTGGGTCGAGCCTCACCTTGACCTCTGCCTCTCGGCGGAAGAAACGGAAGCTCAGGAAGGGGCGGGCGGTAGCTGGAGCCACCGCCGACTTGGCCTCGTTCACCTTGAGTTTCAGCTTCTTCTCGACGAACCTGCGCGTGCTCGCCATCACCCGCTCCCCGGCCCGCTGGCTTTTCACGTAGATCATAAGGTCGTCCCCGTACCTCACGAAGTGGTGGCCCCGAGAGGCCAGCTCCTGGTCGAGGTCGTCCAGCATGACGTTGGCGAGCAGCGGCGAGAGGGGGGAGCCCTGGGGGGTGCCTTCCTGGGAGCGGACCAGGACGCCCTCGGCCATGATGCCCGCGTTCAGGTAGGCGCGAAGGAGCTTGAGCACCTTCTTGTCTTTCACTCGGCGCGCGACCCGGGCCATTAAGGCGTCGTGGTTTACCCGGTCGAAGAAGGCTTCCAGGTCCAGATCGACCACCCAGTCGTGACCCTCCGCGATGGCTTTCTGGGCGACCCGCACGGCTTCATGCGCCGAGCGGCCGGGACGAAAACCATAGCTTTGATCTGAGAAATGGGGGTCAAATAGGGGGTGAGCACCTGCAGGAGGGCCTGCTGGAGCAGGCGGTCCAGTACCGTGGGCACCCCGAGCAAGCGCTCGCCGCCACCGGGCTTGGGGATGGTCACCCGGCGGACGGGGCTCGGTCGGTAGGTGCCCGCCTCGAGCTTTGCGCGGACCTCGGGCCAGTGGACATGAAGCCAGGGGCGTAGATCGGCCGTGGTCATGCCGTCGGGACCGGAGGCACCGGCGTTTTGCTCGACGCGCTTGAGCGCCCGGGCGAGGTTCTCCCGAGAAAGAAACTCCTCGAAAAGAGTCGCCGGGGCGGGGGTGAGAGTGGTGGCTTTCCGGCGCCGGGGAGAGGCTCGGCTCTTGGCGGGGGGCGGCGGGCTTCACCCTTCACCCTCACCGTCAAGGCCCCTGGCGGGGATGGCTGCTCTCATCGTCTCTCCCTGCGAGCGCGCAAAGTCCTCCCTCGGCTCGTACGTTCGGCCCTTCCCGGCTTTGGCTTCCTCCCCGCCGGTACTATGGCCTCGGCTGACTTCTCCTCGGTGCGCCGGGGCCTTGCGACCCCGGCCGTCCACTTCCACCCCGCGAGCACCGCAGTGACGGGGCATCTTAGGACACCCGAGGAGACCTCCCCGGATAAGGGCAACCGCTTTCCCCCTACCGCCGCCGCATCTACCTGACGACCCCTTGGTGGTGGCGGGCTTCGCCGTGCCTGGCCGGCTCACCCGAGTCGCCCCGCCTCTTATGCGGTTCGTGTTCCTCGGTGCAGGGTTTTGCCTCGGGCTTCCTTCCCACCCCGCCTCGCGACGACGCCGTTGCCTTTGGCTAGGAGTTAGCACCACCGCTTCCTCCAGAGGACTTTCACCTCCAAGCTGTTGCCCATGCCGGGCGTACCAGGGAGCGGGCGTAGCAGAGCTACGGGCGCGACCGAGGACAACGCATGGCGCCGCCCAGTGCGGTCCGGCGGCCGAGGTTTCGTTTTTCAGCAGCCTGCCAAGCCGGCCAGAGCTCTAGGCCGCCCGCGATCGGCGGACGGCCCGCCACTTCCACGCCACCGCCGCCACGATCGCCAGGCCCAAGAGCACCCAGAAGACCAGGTTGTACCGGCTGAACGACTCCTGCAGACGCTCCCAGTTCTCGCCGAACACCCAGCCCAGGTAGGCCAGGGCCAGGTTCCAGGGCAGCGCTCCCAGGAAGGAGTAGAGGGCGAAGCGGCCGTAGGGCATGCGGGCCACCCCGGCGGGCACGGAGATGAAGGTACGCACGCCGGGCATCATACGGGTCAGGAAGACGGTCAGCTGCCCGCGTCTCTGAAACCAGTGGTCGGCCACGTCCAGGTGATGGGGGGACATGAGGACGTACCGTCCGTAGCGGAGCACCAGACTCCGTCCTCCGTAGCGGCCGGCTGCGTAGGCGACGGTCGAGCCCACCAGGTTGGCCACGGTGGCCACCAGCACCACCATCCAGAGCTGCGTATGACCCTGCGCGGCCAGAAAGCCGCCGTAGGGCACCACTACCTCGCTAGGAATGGGCACGCAGGCGCTCTCCAGCGCCATGGTGACGAAGATAGCCACCAGGCCGTAGTCAACCAGAATCGGGATGATCCAGTCCTCGAGGAAGCCCATGGGCGGCATGATACCCGAGAGGGCGACCTGCCGTGGGCGCCCGAGCTACTCCAGGCTGCTCGGCAGCACGCCGATGACCACCTCGATGTTCCGCGGCTGGCCGTCGCGGACCACGGTCACCGGCACCCGCGAACCTGGGGAAGTAGCCACTACGAGATCGGTGAGGGTACCGGGTGAATCCACCGGCTTGCCGTCGAAGGTCACGATGACGTCGCCCACCTCGATGCCCGCCTCGTGGGCCGGGGCGCCTTCGTGGACCTCCATGACCACAGCGCCCTCCTCGACCCCTGCTGGCTTCTCCGCCAAGAAGTCAACCGCTTGGATCCTCACGCCCAGGTAGCCGCGCGTCACGGCTCCCTTTTCGAGCAGCTGGGGCAGGATCTCCTTTGCGGTGTTGATGGGCACGGCGAAGCCCAGGTTGGTATCGGGGATGACGGCCGTGTTGATGCCGATGACCTCACCGGCCAGGTTGAAGAGCGGGCCCCCGCTGTTGCCGGGATAGATGGCGGCGTCGGTCTGGATGAAGTCCCCGAAGTTCGAGGACGGCAGCTCCCGACCCTTGCCGCTGACCACGCCCACCGTGACCGAGTACTCGAAGCCCAAAGGGTTGCCCATGGCCATCACCCAGTCGCCTATGCGCATCGTGTCGGAGTCGCCCAAGGGAGCTACCAGCAGCGTCCCCTCCGGTTCGACCTTCAGAAGGGCGAGGTCGTCGCGGGCGTCGCTTCCGACCACGGTGGCGTCGTACCGCTCGCTGTCGGTGAGCGTGACCACCACCTTGTCGGCACCGTCGACGACGTGACGGTTGGTGAGGATGTAGCCGTCGGAGCTGATGATGACACCCGAGCCCTCGGACTGCTGCTCGAAGTCGGGAGGAATCTGGGGATGATCCTGAGGAAAGGTGTCGGACGTCGAGGTATCGGTGCTTCTGCCGGTCACCAGGATGTGGACCACGGTCGGGCGCATCTTCTCGGCCACGGGAGCGAAGTCGGGCCCCCCGGTAGGCGCTCCTCCGTTGGTACCGTCGGTCCAGAGCTGCTCGGCCCTCGTGCCGGGGGCTGATCGATGCCGGTGGCCAGGAAGAATCCGAGTGCCATGAAAAAGATAGCCCCGGCGATGAAGACGACGATGATGTTGGTGCGTCGCCCGAAGACAGCTCCCATGAAAACGCTCCTTACCACTGGCTGGAGGGCCGCTCGATCAGGTGTGATTATACCCCCCCGGGCCATCTCCCATCCGGTCGGAGAGGCCGCCCGCCCGGTTCACTGCCTCGCGGATGCGCTCCCAGTGGGTCCCGCGCCATACGATGCGGCCACAGTCGCGACAGCGCAGGAAAGACTGCTGGGTCTGGGCGACGTAGGCGGGCACGCGCGGTCGGGCCTCATCCACGCTCACATCTTCAAGCAGGCCGTTGCAGACCATACACCGCGGCCGGCCCTGCCGGAGCCCCAGCTCTCGCACGACCTGAGCCAGCTGCTCCCGCACGTGGTCGCTGCGAACGAACAGAGCCCCCACCCGGCCGAGACGTACGCTTCTTCGCCGCATGATGCCCGTGTCCCGGGTGAGCAGGATCCTCCCCTCCGCCGCGGCTTGACCCAGTAGCTCGGCATCGGATATGGAAGGTCGCCATTGGGCATCGTAGCCCAGCACCCGCAACCAGCGGACCAACCGTCCGAGCATCTCATCGACGAGGAAGCGTGGTCGCTCCTGCTCGGCGGTCGAGCCACCGGCCTGAGCACCGGCCGCCGCTTCCCTCACCAGCCGCCGGACGCGGTCGGCGTCGACCCGGTACTTGAATGCTGTCCGCCCACCGACTTCGCCCACGGGGAGACGCCGGCGGTAGCGGAGTTCGAGCTCTTCGTCGCCAGAGATGTCGACCACCCGCACGCCGAAGCCCAGCTCGTCCCGGAGAGGACGAAGCTCCTGCAGGGCCTTGTCGCACAACGAGCACTCCGGGGCGGAGTAGAGCACCAGCTCCACAAGCGCACCGGAGCTTCCGTCGCCCGCGGGATCGGGATGCCGCTCCTCGCTGCTCACTCGGGGAGTGTAGCGCAATCGGCAGCGGCAGGAGGCGCGACACGACGGCAGCGGCCACCCAAGACGGGACCTCGGAGTGGAGCGAGGGTCCGCTCAGGCCAGCGCCTGGTGGATGAGCTCGACGGGATGAACCACCCGACATCCCATACCCGACTCGATCTGCGTGCGGCAGGAGATGCCGCAGGCCACCACCGAGCCCCCCGCCTGGGCCAGTCTGTCGAAGAGTGGTCCGCCGATGGCCCGAGAGAGCGCCGAGTATTCGGCTTTGTACCCGAAGGAGCCGACCATGCCGCAGCAGAGAGCCTCGACCTCCCGCACATCGGCGTCCGGGATCAGCCGCAGGACGGCGGCCGGCGTGGGTCCCAGACCCAGGGATTTCTGATGGCAGTGCCCGTGGACGGCGAAGGCCTCGTCGAGGGGTTTCAACTCCAGGCCGAGGTTGCCGTCGCGGGCGAGCTTGACCAGATACTCGGTGATGTCGTAGGCGTGCTCCTCGAGCACCCCGATGCGGGGGTCGCCTTCGAGGGCGGTGGTCTCGAGCAGCCGGCGGTAGTCCTCGCGCAGAGTGGAGAGACACGAGGGCTCGATGCAGACGATATCGTAGCCCTCGCCGACCAGCCGGCCGAGCTCGGTCAGGTTGGCGGCCGCCCAGGACCGCGGTTTCTCGAGCAGACCCTGGCTCATGGCCGGCCGCCCGCAGCAGGCGTTATGCGCCGGCACCACCTCCACCCGAGCCCGCTCCAGCACCTCCACGGCCGCCTGACCGACGTGAGGCAGGTTGTGATTCGCGAAGCAGTCGACGAAGAGGGCGACCCTGGCGCGCGGCTCCGGCACGACCACAGGGCCTCGCTCGCGGAACCAGGCCTCGAGGGTCTGCCGCTCGTAGCGGGGCATCCGCCTATCGGGATCCACACCAAGTCGGGCGAGCGGCAGGCGGGCAAGGCGCCGGCCCATGATGGCGTTCGCCACCGGCGCTACAGCGCTGCCCACGTCTCCCAGCAGGTCGGCCCGAGCGAACACCCGCTCGCGCAGGCCGGTGCCGAACTCCTGGTGGTTCCGCTCCTTTATCACGGTGTTGAGCCAGGGGATGTCGATCATGACGGGGCAGACCTCGGTGCACCGGGAGCAGGTGGTACACAGACCGTTGATCTCGCCGGCTTCGGGGTGACCCTTGGTGATGTAGGTCCAGGCGCACCCGATGCCCCCGGATACGGGTCGCTGCCGTAGACGTGGCCCCCGACCCTGGTGTATGGGGCGCAGGCGTTCAGGCAGGCGCCGCAGCGGATGCAGTAGAGCGCCTCGCGTAGCTGGGGGTCGGCGGCGGCGGTGCTCCGGCCGTTGTCGACGATCACCAAGTGGAACTCGCGCTCGTGCACCGTCTCGCCCGTGGCCCGCCCGAAGTCGGTGACCTCGGTCGAGGGGACACCGGTGATCAACGAGACGTAGCTGGTGAGCAGCTGGCCGGTGCCGCTGCGGGGCAGCAGCTCGAGAAAGGTGGCGATGTCGGCCAGAGTCTCGACGATCTTCTCCCGTCCGGTGAGGGCCACGTGGACGGGGGGCAGCTGCGACGACAGGCGGATGTTGCCCTCGTTCTCGACCAGGACCAGGGTTCCGGTCTCGGCCACCACGAAGTTGGCTCCGGTGATGCCCATATCGGCGGTGAGGAATCGCTCGCGCAGGTCGACTCGTATCAGACGGGTCAGGTCCTCCGCCTGGGTGGGAGGATCGGCGAGGCCCATGGTGCGGGCAAGAAGGTCGATGATGTCGTCCTTGGTCTTGTGCACGGCCGGGACGATCAGGTGACTGGGCCGCTCGCCGGCAAGCTGGATGATTCGCTCGCCCAGGTCGGTCTCGACCACCTCGATACCTCGCTCTTCCAGGGCGCTGTTCAGGTGGATCTCCTCCGAGACCATGGACTTCGCTTTCACCA
This sequence comes from Thermoleophilia bacterium, assembly GCA_027493445.1. GTDB lineage: Bacteria > Actinomycetota > Thermoleophilia > RBG-16-64-13 > RBG-16-64-13 > JAMDDA01. The sequence goes on from JAOSKU010000001.1 coordinate 2,454,303, forward strand.
CTCGGCGCACGCCCCGGTCTCGGGCCAGAGCGGCGATGTAGTCGCGGGCCTCGGCGGCGTTGGCAGTCACCGCCACAGTTCCGCCGAGCTCGGTCACCCGCTCGACGACCTGTGCCAGCAGCTCGTCGTTGCGGGCCAGCGCCCTCTCCTTGAGCTCGCGCGCTCGCCGGCGCAGAGCCTCGAAATCGATGCTCCCCAGGACCGCCCCCCGCCGACCGTAAAGTGTCGCCATGGCATTGTCGAGAGCGCGCTGCAGGTTGGGATTACTCAGGGCCCTCTCGATCTCCGCACCCATGTCTCGCGACCCCAACCGCTGCACCTAGCCTGCCTCTCTCCGAACGACGACCACGTGCAGTCCCAACGGGCCATGCACGCCCACCACCGACAGCATCTCGATGTCGGCGGTACGGGAAGGACCGGTGATGAAGACGGCTTCCCCTCCCAATCCATGAAAGCGCTCAGAGATGACCTGCATGGCGTGGGCCAATGAGTCGACAATGTCCTCCTCGCCCAGGAGCACCACGTGCCGCGGCGCCAGCGCGGCCAGCAGCCCCCCGTTGCCGCCACCCGGTCCTACGGCCACCGTGCCCGAGCGGGCGATCCCCACCAGTCCCCTAGTGAGCGCGACCTCGGCCGCCCGCAGGTCGGCCTCGAGGCCCGCATCTCCCGCTCCCAGTCGCGACGCCACCCGGCACTCGACGCCCCGCTCGGCGAGCTCTAAAGCCAACGACTCCAGCTCGGGGGTGACCACCACCAGCCCGCCGGCGCCCACCAAGGCCGCCAGGGCCCGAGGCAGCTCGGCGGCACCCACCGAGGAGGCCTCCCCGCCGCAGGCGCGCAACGACTGAATGAACAGATCAGTGAGCACGGTCCGTCTCCCTGCTCGCGGCTCGTTGTCGGGCTTGGGATTGTCAGATTGAGCTCTTTGTCGAACCAAGTATTGTCAGATTGCACCATTCTCGGGGACAGGAATCAAGCCGGCGGCCGCAAACCAGAAGAAGCGCCGAGGGACCGGACTACCGGCGAGCTGCCCGACCGCACCGACCACGCGGTTGGGCCGGCAGTCGCCAGGTGGGCGGAGCAGGATGGTCCCGCCCGCCCCAGAACACTTGATGATTCATTCCACGGAAATAGCCATGCTTTCCAAGGAAGGAGAGCAGAGAGGCCGAGATCGGCGGTATCAAATACACCGTCGACCCGGAGGCCACGATGGAGGCCGACCTCGACACTGGGCATCTGCTCGGATCGCCGGTTCCTCGCCTTCGCCCGGAAGTACCTCTGCTGCTCATCGACTCTACCCCGGTTAGGTGCGCCCGCAGCCGGGAGACAGGCGCTCCGCTCTCTGACCTGGCCGACTACGGCTACTGCGCCTCGCACTTCCCGCTGCTTCTTCGACTCTCACCTTGGAGCACCACGAGGGCCGCACCTCGGAGGGTATCCGGGAGCGCATTTTGCGGCGCTTTCTCTGCCTGGCGGCCTGTGTCTGTCTCAACCACCAACTCGGCCGCAAAAGCAGGGCACTCGTCGACTACTGCGCTTGAGGGCGTGAAATCAATCATCCAGACGCCGCCGGCCCGCCCTACCAGACGAACCCAGCCTCGGCCGCCTTCTCCCTGAAGCGACTCTCCAGGGCGCGAAGGTTCCGGATGTAGCGGTCGAGGCCCGGGACGCCCCTACCGTAGTAGACCGATGCGAAGGCCTCCCAGTCGTACGGCGTGTCACCGAGGGCGCGTCGGTAGAATCCGTCCACGCCCACTTTGAGGTAACGCCCAAAGGCCATCATCCCGATCTCAGGAGAGGGGAAGCTGTACCAGTCCTTGCCGGCGATCCAGGCCCGGCCGTCCGCGAGCTCCCCCATCTACTGTTCGCTCCGTGGTACCGGAGCGACCCGAAGTTATTCTCCCACACGAGCTGCCCCCCGAGCCGCGGGTCGCCAAGCGAGGTCTCCGCACCGAGGATCACCAGCTGTGGCAGCACGTCGAACCCGTACCAGCGCCAGTTGTCCACCAGCATCTCTCCGGAGATGCGGCTGTCATGCGGGCCGAGGACCTCGGCGTCCAGAAACGCGGCCGTGCTCTCGGCTCGGGCCGTCGCAACGAAGAGCGACGCACACAGCACGGCGGCAAGCACCAGGATCAGAGGCAGGCGTCTCACGTGGATTCCTCCTTGTGGGGACTCCCGCGTCACGGAGAAGAGCGGCCACCACGGAAGCAGGGAAGGCGCAAGGCCGGGGCCTGCTCCGGGGGGTGAGTGTGCGCCGCGGTCAGCTCGGGTTCGTGGAGCGTCCGGGACGCGAGGAGTTGGGAAAACGTGTTCCCGATTCGGTTGTGGTCGCGCAGGGGTCGGGTGGCACTGGTCCGCCGGCATCCGGCAGAGCCCTGCGGCGCGGGATTATATCATCGCACCCGCGAACACGTCGGATGAGAGAGATCGCCTCGCGTCAAGTCGCCCGGGATAGACACCGCTGCCCCGCTCACCAGTCGAGAAGGGCGGCTGCGGCCTCGACCACTGTAGGGCAGCATGATCGCCCCGACGGCCAAGAGTACGGCGAGCACGCGACCGTCCGGAATGGTCATGCCGGCGGCGACCGACCCGGTGAGCGCGAGCGATGTGATCGCGGCGAATTACCGGCCCGCCTCCCTTTCGAGCGTGACCCGCATCTGATTCAATGGCCGCCGTGAAGCACGTGTTCGTCATCGTCAACCCCGCCTCGGACAATGGAGCCACCGCCCGTTTCTGGCCGAGAGCCCGCCGGGCGCTGGTCGACGCGGGCTTGTCGTTTGCCGAAGTGTCTACCGAAGGACCCGGCCATGCCACCAGCCTGGCCGAGAAGGCCGGCGAGGAGGGGTACCCGATCGTGCTTTACGTGGGCGGAGATGGGACGGCCAACGAGGTGGCCAACGGCATCCTCCGCCTCCCCACCCTGGCCCGGCCGGCCCTGGCCGCTCTCCCCCGCGGAACTGGGGGCGACTTCCCAAAGACGATGGGCATGGCGCAAGGACCGGCAGCGGCTGTCTCCCGCCTCGAGCGGGGTGAAGAGCGCACCATCGACGTGGCCGCCGCCACCTTCAACGGTCTCGACGGCATGCCCGTGCGTCGTTGGTTCGTCAACATCGCCGACGCGGGCATAGGGGGGTACGTGGCCGAGCGGGTGAACCGCACAAGCAAGGCCTTCGGTGGGTTCGCCTCGTTCCTTTGGGCCACCCTCGCCACTTTCTCCGCCATGCGCAAACCCGATATGCGGGTGAGCATCGATGGCACGGTCGTCTTCCTGGGACCGGCCACATCCGCGGCTGTTTGCAACGGCCCCCGGTTCGGGGGCGGCATGCTCATGGCACCCGGCGCCCGGCCCGACGACGGCATCCTCGACGTGGTGGTCATTGGAGACATCAGCCGGGGCGACCTCGCCTTGAACCTGCCCCGGCTCTACAGAGGGACGCACCTTTCCCACCCCAAGGTCTCGGCCTTCACTGGGCGCGAGGTCCTCGTCGAGACCCCAGACCCCGTGCCCCTGGAGATCGACGGCGAACACCCGGGAACCACGCCGTTCCATGTGTGGGTGGAGCCGGGAGCGTTGCGGGTCGTAGTGTAGGATTGGATGTCTTGGGACCATCACCCGCCCGGCCGCGAGGCCGGACGAGACGAAAGGAGACTCTCCCATGGACGTAAGCGCGGCCATCGCCAAGCGCCGCAGCATCCGCAAGTTCGAGGCGGGACGGGAAGTCAGTGACGCCGACCTGGTCTCCATCGTCGAGGCCGCGCGCCAGGCCCCTTCGTGGAAGAACGACCAGCCCTGGCGGTTTGTGGTCGTACGCGACGCCGGCCTCCGCGAGCGCATGGCAGGCTGCCTGGGCGAGGGCAACCCCGCCGCCAACGCCGTCCGCGGCGCCTCGGCCGTGATCGCCTTGATCGGGGTGCCGGCAGAGGGTGCGATCCACCAGGACAAGCCCTTCTGGCTGGTCGACTGCGGCATCGCGGGGGAACATGTCATGCTGCGGTCCACCGAGCTCGGCATCTCCACCGTATGGGTCTCGATGCTCGACAGCCCCAAGCTGTGCGGGCTGCTGGGCCTCCCCGAGGGCATGGAGTGCGTGGCCGTCTTCCCACTCGGCTACGCTCCCGATGGCTACGAGCCTAAGCCCCGCGGTCGCAAACCATTCGAGGAGATCGTCTGGTTCCAGGAGTACGACCGGCCCTACGAGCCGCCGGTGGGCTGACCGAGACCGCCCTCTCCCTGGAGCACTCCCGGCTCTTCGACGCCCCAACTCCGGGGCGGACGGAGGGAGAAGAGCGCCGCCAGGAGCACGTAGCCTCCGCAGGGCTCCAGCCGCTGCTCCGGGGCGAGCTCCGGGTTGCGATGATCGCAGCCGCCATCTGGGAGGAATGGGCATTCACCGCACATGAGGACCTCCAGCAGGCGGTCCCAGCGATAGTCTACCGGTCTCCCGCTATCCTGGACCAACCGCAGGGCGTCCATGAGCCGCCGGCGCCCCGGCTCCTGGCGCAGCAGCCCGGTCACGACGCGCGCAACCACACGGAGGCCGGCGCATTGCCCGGCCTCGACGGTGCCCTCTCGGTAGAAGGTGCAGAAACCGGCACAAACGAGTTCGCGCCGTCCCTCCACGGTCTCGAGATCGAGCTCGCGAACAGTATTCGCCTCCAGGCGGCCCTTCCAGGCCGGGCCGCATTCGGCGGCCTTGACCTTTCGCTGCGGCATCACGCTCCCTTCCGGCTCCAGTGCGCCCCTGACGACCGGCACGTGCCGCTACACGGTCTTCGCCGCCGGGCGGTGCCGGCGCGGTGGCGGCCCAATGTCAGCCGGCAGGGGATTGTGGTAACTTCGCCCTGTGCACGTACCCCGGCAAAGCTTGCTTTCAGACCGGCTGTCGGCCGATGTGGGGGCTGTGGACAAAGCGAGAACGCCCATCCTCGTCCGTGACATGCGACCCGAAGACAGGGGCGCCGTCCTTGCCTTCTCTCAGCATACCTGGCCATGGGGGGACTACGTGCCCGATTCCCTCGACGCCTGGATATCGGACCCCGAGACCCTCTTGCGGGTGGCCGTCGCCTCCGGAGAGCGCGTCGTCGCCTTGCAGCGATACGAGTGCCTGAACGAGCGGGAATGCTGGCTGAGCAGCCTGCGTGTCCACACCCAGTATCGTGGCATGGGCATCGCCGCCCTGCTGCTGGAGGATGCCATCGCGACCGCGCAGGCCCAGGGCATCCGAACACTGCGCTATGCCACTGAAGTCGCTAACGACGCGATCCAAAGACTCAGTCAGGACCATCAACTGCGGCCCCGCGGCACCTGGTTGAGCTTCCAGCGGCGGCTGGACGCCGCCGCCTGCGAGATAGGCCGGGGACGGCGTTCCTTGGGCGAGACGACCTCGGCCCTCGGATCGGAAGACCGCCAGCGAATACTCTCTCTCCTCCACGCCGCCGGTCACACGCTGTACGTGGTCGACTGGGTGTGGCGCGATCTGGACGACACCGCCCTCAGCCGCCTCATAGAGGCCAAGGGCGTGCTCTTTTTCGCGCTCGGGAGTGGGCGGGTGGGGGTTGGCACTGGTCAGCCGCGACAGCCGGGAGGCCATCGAAGCCACCCTCTACGGCGCCGATGCCGTGTGCACCAACGCCCTGCTCGATCATCTGCAGCGGCAGGCCTGCGAGAGCCACGTGGGTGCCGAGATGCTCATCCACGTTCCTCAGGACTCGTCAGCGGCGGGCATCCTTGCCGGCCTCACTCGACGTGGCGATTGGCATTCGGTACTGGAGCATCCCTTGCGCATTTGGGAGCTCGACCTGGCGACGGCCCCCACGTAAGGCGACGGTACACGCAGGTCACAGACCCGCACGCATGCGGGCGACCTCGGCGCACTCACGCAACCGACCTTCGAGAGATTCCTTCGCCAGACAGTCGTCGATGCGACCGCGGTGACGCTGGCGCAGGTCCTGCTCGATCTCCCCGGAAAGGCGGTTCAGGTCCTCGTCCAGCCGTGCCGCTAACAGCTCGTCGCCCCACTGCTCCGCGCGGGCCACGAGGTAGTCCGTACACGTCTCGTAGGCCTCGGTGGGGGTGGCGATACCGGTGGAACAGAGGTCCATGTAGTACCGGGAGAAGGCCCGCTTGAGACGCAGTCGTGTGTCGGGGAATGAGCGGGGGGGCTCACCACCGTTCGCTACTTGGCGTACCGGACCTCGCGCCACGACGGGTGGGGCGGAGGGCCGATCTCGCGGGAACGATGCCCCTTGGGATAGTACACGAACGAGCCGCGCTCGTCGTCGTACACGACCTCGAGCTGGTCCTCCAGCAACCGTTGGTCGAGCCACGCACTACGGAAAACGAGCTCGCGGAGCCAGTAGATCAAGCACTCACCGTTGTGCGTGAGCACGTCCCCACTGCGCTCGTGCAGATAATCCCCCAGGGCACTCACCGGGTAGTCGATGGCTCCGGACGCCACCAGCTGGACCAGGTCCGAGCACTCGTCTTCATCGAGCGTGCCCGAGTTCACGAGATCGAGCTCGACCGCCGCAAGCTCGACGCGCTGCCTGAAATCCACATTGTTGAAGCCGTAACGAAAGCTGCGGAACTCGAGGATGTAGTCGGATCCGGAACAGTAGTTAGGATGCGTGTGACGACCTTCCGGGGTCATGGCAACCATCCTCAGGGACTGATCTCCGACGTCTCCATTGTACCAGAGGTCAACCCTCCGCCAAACGGGTCCAACGGGCCGTCGGAAAACGAAGCCCCGGCTGCCGGGCCGCCCTGGGCGGCGCTATGCCTCGTCCTCAGTCGCTCCCGTAGCGCCGCTACGAGCGCTCCCTGCGTCCGGGGAGCTCGTTTCACAACGAAGCCTTGGCGGCCGCGGCCGCACTGGCCGGTGCGATGCGGCGTCCTCGGTCACGTCCGTAGCTCCGCTACGCCCGCTCCCTGCGTCCTTGCCTCGCCCGCGCCCATCGCGCCCTGACCGCGAAGCGTCATTGTGCAACGAGCTCTGGCCTCGCGCGTGCCCGGCGCGCCCCGGCGGCGAAGCGCCATCCTTCAACGGCCTGCTAGGCCCAGATCTTGGGCACATGGTCCGCAGTACGTGCGATCGCCCTCGATGACCGCGCGCGTGACCATGACCCCTTCCTGGCAGCGCGAGCAACGCACGGTCTGGTACACCGAGGCTCGGCTGGGGAGCGAAAGCTGCACAGGGTTGACGTGGAAGAGCTCCGACGCGGGGCGCTCCAGAAGCAGGTCGATCTTCTCCCCGGGGGACTTTTCCGAGGCACCCAGCGCGTCGAAGCGGAGAGAGACGCGCACCGCCCTCCCCGAGATCCGGTCGCCCAGGGTGAACACCTGCTTGCCGTTGTCTACGAAAAAGAGGTTGCCTTTCCCGAACGTGGTGGAGAGGAGGGCTTGGAAGGCATCGACCGAGCAACTGTCGTTCTCGGCGATGAGCACGAGTTCCTCGTCGCCGGACGCCCCCACGTCGAGCGCCTGGGCGGCGACTTTAGCCGCCCGGTACCCGATGAGGAGCCCGGGGCACAGATGGCCGTGGAAGTCGACGACCGCCTGGAGATCGGCCGGGATGGAGGGGCGTTCGTGCATGGGCATTCCCTTGTGTCGTGGTGTCTTCGGGGAGATAATACCCCCATGGAGCTAGCCGCCCAAAGACATGCCCTTTCCCGGATCCTCAGCACCGCCGGAGGCCGTATCCGCCCGCGGCGCGGCCTGCGCGCCGCACGAGTGGGCTCGATGTGGGTCCTGCTGGTCCTATTGGCCCTGGCCGTGGCCCCGCTCCTGACTGGTTGCTCAAAGGGCCCCACTTCCGACGTTGATCCCGACCAAGTCTTCGCCGACTCGGTGACGGCCATGAAGGCACTCGCAAGCTTCCATTTCACCTATGAGGTTAGCGCGCCTCAAGGGTCGGAGCCCGCGCAGGGCACGCGGATCGTGCGTATCGTCGGTGATGTGACGGCCGATGGCCGCATGAAGGCGGTCATCGACGTGGAGACCAGCGGCGTGCCCTTGCAACTTCAGTTCGTGGCCGCGGACGATACCCACTATGTGCAGGACCCGACGACCCAGAAATGGCAGTCGCTGCCGGCGCAATTCAGCCCCGTGGGCCGTGTCAACCTGAACGCCGGCACCATCCAGATCCTCGAGAAGATCGCTGACCCGGCCTACGTCGCCACGGAAGACGTCAATGCGGTCCAGACGTACCACATGAAAGGATCGGTGGCGGCAGAGGACGTGGCCACCATCGCAGGCGCGACGTCGACCAGCGAGCCTTTCGCGGGTGACGTCTGGATCGGTGTAGACGACCGCCTGGTGCACCGCATCGAAATCCTGGGCGCCGCCACGAGCAGCGAGGACCCCAAGACTGTTCGCACCATCACGCTCTCCGACTTCGACGAAGACGTGATCATCGAGCCCCCGCAGTTATGATGGTCGTGCCTCTCAGTCGCGCCCTCGTACTGGGCGCGTCCTCCCCGACATACGCCGGATAGCCGTGCCGGTACCTGCGAGCCCGGATGCGCCCTCCGTCCGGCTCCCGCCCCGTACCGGACTCGTGCTTCTGACCGTCTCCGCAGCGGTGTTCATCGCGGCTCTCGACCAGACGATGGTCGTGACTGTGCTGCCGTCGATCCTGCGCACCCTCCACATCCCATACACCAAGCTCGACCAAGCCGCCTGGATCGTCACGGGCTACCTGTTGGGCTATACGGTGGCGATGCCACTGTTCGGACGACTGGCTGACGTGCGCGGGCGGCGGGTCATGTTCCTGGCGTCGGTCTTGATCTTCGTGGGGGGCAGCGTCCTCTGCGTGCTCGCACAGAGCCTGACGACCCTTGTGGGGGCCAGGGTCATCCAAGCCGCCGGCGGCGGCGCGCTCGTACCCATCGGTATGGCTGTCTCGGCCGACCTCTTCCCTCCCCACCGGCGGGCCTTCGCCCTGGGCATCATCGGCGCAGCTGCCGAGGCGGGTGGGGTATTGGGCCCTTTGTACGGGGCCACCTTGTCGCATCTCTGGGGCTGGAGGGTGATCTTCCTGATCAACATCCCTCTGGGCGTGGCGCTCGTGGCGGCCGGAGTCCTGCTGATCCCTGCACGGAGAGTCGCCGCCCGATCCGACGGGCAGAGCATCGACTTCGTGGGGGCGGCCCTTATGGCAGCGGCCCTGGCCAGCCTGACCATAGGATTGGCAGGGAACACGCAGACAGGCGAGGCCGCCGTACGACCTTGGTGGCTGCTGGGGAGTGTGCTGACCTTCGTGGCCTTCGTGCTCTTCGAGATCCGCCGGCGCGACCCCCTGGTAAGACTCGACCTCTTCCGCCGCGTGCCGTTCAGCGCCGCGAACCTGGCGAACCTGGCGGTCGGCGGCGCTCTCATCATCGGGATGGTGGAGATCCCCCTCTACGCGTATTCCTTGCTAGGGAAGAGCGAGATCGCCGGTGGTCTGCTGCTGATGCGCCTGACCATCATGATCCCGATCGGGGCCCTGATCGGCGGCTGGTTGGCCGACCGCATCGGTTACCGGATGACGGGAGTGCTGGGCTTCCTGCTGACGGCGGCCGGATACGGTCTGACGGCCGGTTGGCCCGCCCAACCTTCCTCCGCACAGATGACCATGGACCTCGTCTTGACGGGGCTCGGATTCGGCGTGGTCATTGCCCCTATCGGAGCGACCGTCATCGCCAGCGCGGGAGACCGCTGGATGGCAACCGGCTCGGCGCTTGTCACGGTCATGCGCATGGTGGGCATGACCGTCGGCCTGGCCAGCCTGAGCTCCTGGGGGCTTCGCCGGTTCAACACCCTCATGGCCGGCACCTCGCTCCCCCTGCGCACCGGCGACATGACCGACAGCCAGTATGACGCTCTTGCCAAGGCGTACGAGGCGACCCTGCGTGACGCTCTCCAAACAGTGTACGGCGAGTTCTTCGCCATCGCGGCCGTCATCGCCCTCGTGGCCGTTGTGCCGGCCTTCTTCTTCCACCGCCGGCGAAAAGGCGAGCGCCACGCCCCGCTGCTTCCGCAATGACGCCGCCGGTTGCTTCCGCGAAGTATCCGTCCGGTCCGGCTGATAGAATCCCGCCGGAACAAGGAGAAGCGTCACATGGCAAACGGTCAACTGGACTTCGATAACGGTCAGAGCGACACCCGATCGGGCGAGATGAGATCCGCCCCGGCGCGCCCGCGTGTCAACGCGGCCGAGCTGCAGGCGGGTGCCGAGGTGCGCGAGGTCTACCTGGTAGCCGCCAAGGAGCTACGCACTACCAAGAGCGGCAAGCCGTATCTGAAGCTCCGCCTGAGCGATCGCACGGGAGCGGTCGACTGCATGGTCTGGGAGGACGCGGAACGGATCGCAGAGGGCTTCCGCAGCGGCGATCTGGTACTGGTGGCGGCACGAACGTCGGAGTACGCGGGTAGAGTGCAGCTGGAAGCCACCACGATCACCGCTGTCGCACCAGGAGACGTCGATCCCCGCGGCTTTCTCCCCTGTACGTACCGAGATGTGGAGGAACTCAAGGGGTTCTTGCGCTTTCATGTGGATTCGGTCTACGATCCCCACTATCGCCAACTACTCGGCGCGTTCTTCGACGACCCCGAGTTCCTGGAGCGCTTCGCCACGGCTCCCGCTGCGAAGAGCTTCCACCACGCCTACCTGGGCGGCTTGCTGGAGCACACCGTCTCGGTGGCGGACCTCTGCGACCACGTCTCGCAGCAGTACGCGCGGGTCAATCGCGACCTACTGGTCACCGCCGCTCTGCTGCACGACGTCGGCAAGACCGACGAGCTGACATACGACCGCACCATCGACTACAGTGACGCCGGAAGGTTCCTGGGCCACGTCATCCTGGGCGTTACCTTGGTGAGCGAGCGGGCCTCGCGCCTCCCCGACTTTCCCGACGACAAACTCCGTTTGCTGCTGCACTCGATCGTCAGCCACCACGGCGAGCTGGAGTGGGGGTCGCCAAAAAGGCCGAAGACGCTCGAGGCCCTCATCATCCATCACCTCGACAACCTCGACGCCAAGGTCAAAGGCTTTCTCGAGATTGTCGAAGGATCACGCGACGCCGACTGGACCGACCTCAAGAACCTGTTCCGCCGCCCCCTGCACGTGCCTCGGGCCAACCATCAAGAACCTGAGTTCATTCCTCCCACGGAATCAGACCCACCGACTCGCCCTTACTAGAGCTCGGCTCGGAACGAAGCCCCGGCCGCCGCGGCCGCCCTGGGCGGAGCGATGCGGTGTCCTCGGTCGCCTCCGTAGCGCCGCTACGCCCGGTCCCTGCGTCCTTACCTCGCCCGCACCCAGCGCACCCTGGCGGCGAAGCGTCATTCCAAACCGAGCTCTGGAGCTCGCTTCGAAACGAAGCCCCGGCCCCCAGGCCGCCCCCGGGATCTCAGGCCACCCACGTGGGCTACATGTCCTCCTCGGTCAGCGTGTTCTCGATCGTCTCGTTGACCTCTTCATCTACCCGCACGTTCTTGACCCCAGTTGTCTCGTCAACCACGCCTCTCTCGCGAGAGAGCAGGGCCGATTCGCCGCTCATCATCGCATCGAAGGCCTTCGCTTTCAGTCGGTTCCGGGTTTCTTCGATCCGCCGGCGCATCGCCTCGTGGTCGAAGGAAATGTCGGGACGCGTAACCCCGGCTGGCAAGTCGGCTCCCAAGAGCGTTTCGATCTCCGCCTCGACGTGCTGCGCGGCTCTCCCGGCCGTGCTTTCCGGCGCGATCTCGGCCTCCGCCGCCGACTCCCATTCCACCGCCGGTGTGGCAGCCCGAATCTCGGTCTCCGTCTCCAGGTCTTCGATCCCCGCAGCCGCCTCCGACATCGCTGACGGCTCCGCTTTCTCCCCCGGCTCTGGTTCCAAGGACTCTTCAATCTCCGTCGCCTCCGCGGGCGCCTCCATGGCCTTGATCTCGGCCATCGGCTCGGGCACCGCGGCCTGCTCGGGCGCGGCGGCCTGCTCGGGAGCCTCCTCGAGCTCCACCGGGATGGCCTCGAAGCCCGCTGCGGCCTGATACTCGCGCTCCGGGACGGCCGGCTCCCACGCCGGTTCGGACTCGAGCTCGGGCTCGGACGTCAAAGGCGCCTCCCAGGTAGCCGGACCGGAGGGTGGTTCCGGCCCGAACGTGACGGGAGCCTCGGCTGCGGAGTCCGGGGCGAGCGCCTCGAAGCCGGAGTCGGAGCGCGCCCCCACCTCCTCGCCGAACGGGTGCTCCAGCTCCTGCTGGATCCTCCTTCGGGTCTCCTCGATGCGGGCCTTGAGGTCCGCCGGCACCACGGGCCGGGACTGCAGGACGGTGGCCGGCTCGGGCTCGGGCGTTTCCACTCCCGCAAGATCGGGCCCGAGAGGCTCGGGTGCGGCCGCCTCCACCGGGGAGACCTCAGCCGCTGGCACAACCTCACCCAGAGCCATCGACTCGGCGATCTCGAAGACCTCGGCGGCGGGCGGCTCAAAGACGGGCGGCTCGGTGGCGGGCGGCTCGGGGCGGGGGCTCGGTGGCGGGGGCTCGGTGGCGGGCTCCGTCACCGGTTCAGGAAAGGATGTCCCCCAAGCCTCGAGCCTAGCTGGTTGCTCGTCTACCGTCGGGGGGCTTGGCTGCGGGTGGCTCGGGGACCGGGGGCTCGGCGGCGGGGGCTCAAAGGCCGGCGGCTCGGCGGCGGGCGGCTCGGGGGCGGGGGGCTCGGCGGCTGGAGCCATGGCTTGCGCCTCCTCGGCAGGGGAGAACGACACAGCCTCTCCGATTACGGAGGGGCCCAGCTCTTCGGCAGTCTCAGCCTCCGACTCCTCCGCGACCGGCTCGGGGACTTCCTCGCGGGGTGGAGCTTCCGCCTCGACGATCCTGGCCTCTTCCACAGGCTCCTCTTCACCGTACCACCCGCCGCCAGGGCCAAGCGTCGCCCGCCCGGGATGCACCTGGAGCGGTGCCTGCCTGCCAAGAAGCGCGTCACGAACCTCCTGGGCCCGTTTGGGCGAGATGAGAAACCCGAAAATGGCCCCCAGGAGACCGCCGAAAAAGAATTTTCCCAGGCCCCTCACGGAGTACTCCTTCCTTCCAGCGGCACGATGCCGGCAGATACCCGACGTGCCTCATCGATCATGATACTCTCGTGACCCGTCCGCGTGGCATCGGCTCGCGAGACTGTGTGCTTCAATCGTGTTCAACGTGCGAGAGCGAAAGTACGCAACGCAGTTTCATTCTCCCGCGACCGTCCGACTCCTGCTAGCAGGCTGTTGACAAATGACGCTTCGCCGCCGGGGTGCGCTGGGCGCGGGCGAGGCCAGAGCTCGTTGCGCAATGACGCTTCGCGGTCAGGCTGCAATGGGCGCGGGCGAGGCAAGGACGCAGGGAACGGGCGTAGCGGAGCCACGTACGTGACCGAGGACGCCGCATCGCGCCGGCCAGTGCGGCCGCGGCCGCCAAGGCTTCGTTGTGAAACGAGCTCCCCGGACGCAGGGAGCGGGCGTAGCGGAGCTACGGGCGCGACCGAGGACACCGCATCGTGCCGCCCAGTGCTGCCCGGTGGCCGATGTTTCGTTTTTCAACAGCCTCCTATACCAGCTTTCGGGAACCGTGCCGTCGCAATGGACGAAAGATCGGTCCTGAACGCCCATGCGGCCGTCAGGTCAGGCGGGTGACGACGAGGCGGCCCTCGTCGTCCTCGCTCGCCAGGATCGCCCATGATGGACCGAATTCGATGCTGACCTGGCCGACTACGTCTTGCAGGATCTTGCGGCCGACCGGCTCGAGCAGGTACTTGAGGGGCGCCGGCGGCCGGTCTTCCAGCTGGAAGTAGACCTCACCGCTGGGATCGCGCTTGATGAAAACCGGTGCGCTGGAGAGACGCCCCAGACCCACGCGCCTCTCGTAAACCCGGGATCCATCCTCAGCGGTGCTGCCCCAGCGGGGATTGCCCGAGCCCCGGACGCCTAGGCCCCCGCCCGCGTTGGGGTCCCTGGGGAAGTTCGCGCCCGCGTCCAGCGAACGGGGTGGCGAGCCGGCGGGCCCTCCGGTCTGGCGCAAGAAGGCCTGAAATCGGGTGGCGGAGTCATCAGGAGCCCGGCCAACCCGAAACAGGCGCCAGGCATAGTAGGCCACAAGACCGAGAATGAACGCCACGAGGATGAACAGGATCAGGTAGAAGGCGCCGGTCATTGCGAACCCTCCCCACGACGTAGCCTGCGCATTTCGTTCAAGAATCGACCGACAATCTCCTCGTAGCCGCGGGGCACCGGCCGGTAGAACTCCCGTCCCCTGAGAACCGCCGGCAGATGGGGCTCAGCCGAATACCCCCGCGATCGTGCGGGTAGACATAACCCTCTCCATGCCCGAGCGCGCGGGCTCCCCGGTAGCTGGTGTCGCGCAAGGCGGCCGGCGGGTACTGGGCCCCGTGCTCCTCCACCTCGGCCGTAGCCTCCCGGATGGCCACGTACGACGCGTTCGACTTGGGGGCACAGCTGAGGTAGGTCGCGGCCTGGGCAAGATTGATGCGCGCCTCGGGCATGCCCACGAAATCAACAGCATGCGCGGCAGCGGTGGCCACCACCAGGCCCCGGGGATCGGCGTTGCCGACGTCTTCCGACGCGAAGATAACCAGCCTGCGGGCGATGAACCTGGGGTCTTCGCCGGCGGCCAGCATGACAGCGAGATAGTACACGGCGGCGTCCGGGTCGGACCCCCGAAGGCTCTTGATGAAGGCGGAGATCACGTCGTAGTGGGCGTCGCCGTCCTTGTCGTACAGTGCGAGCCTGCGCTGCGCGGCCTCCTCCAGGGTGGCTTCGTCCAGACGGGCCAGCCCCTTCGACCGCGCCAGCAGGGCCGCTCGCTCCAGGACGGAAAGCGCGCGTCGCGCGTCACCCTGAGCGGCCTCGGCGATCAGCTCGCGCAGCTCATGCGGTACCTCCACCCCGGACGCGACACCTACATCCGAGTCGGACAAGGCCCGATCGATCAGGACCCGTATGTCCCGCCCCTCGAGGGGCTCGAAACGATACAGCTCGCAGCGCGAGAGCAGGGCGGGGATAACCTCGAAGTAAGGATTCTCGGTCGTGGCTCCGATCAGCGTGACCAGCCCGTCCTCCACGGCGTGCAGCAGAGCGTCCTGCTGAGCTTTGCTGAAGCGGTGAATCTCATCTATGAAGAGCACCGTCCTCCGGCCCGACATCTCCCTCAGCGAGCGCGCTCGTTCGAGTACTCTCCGCACGTCGGCCACGCCCGAGTCCACGGCCGAGAGCTCCTCGTACGCGTACGCGGCCTCGGCGCGCGCCGCGATCAACCGGGCTACCGTCGTCTTGCCCGAGCCAGGGGGACCGAAGAACACCATGGAGGCGAGCGAACCCGCCGCCAGGCTGCGGCGGAGCGGCGCGTCTGGTCCGAGCAGATGCTGCTGGCCTACGACGTGGTCGAGGTCACGCGGGCGCATCCTGCTGGCAAGCGGAGCGTGCCGGCGCAGGTCCTCTTCCAGGTCGGCGGAAAAGAGGTTGGGTTCGTGCATGCACCGATTCTACCAGTCCCCGACGGCTCCCTGACCCGGGCATCGAGACCGACCCGCGGTCGCGGTTGAGTCGTGCCGGGCCATTCTGTAGAATGCTGCCGGATGAGCGGCGCGCGGAGGGAGCATTGCCCCGCCAGGTCCTGGTGTTGAACGCCACATACGAACCCATCAACACCTGCTCTACAAAGCGGGCCGTAGTGTTGTTGCTCAAGAACAAGGCCGAGATCCTCGAGGGCGGAGCCGAGGTGCTCCGAGCCGCACGGTTGACAGTCACGCGACCGCTCGTGATCCGGCTGAGAACCTATGTCAAGGTTCCCCGGGGCGACCGGCGGCGCCTTTCGCGCCGGGCCGTGCTGGCCCGCGACGGCTACCGCTGCCAGTACTGCGGCAGCGTCCGGCACCTGACCCTCGACCACATCGTGCCCCGCAGCCGCGGCGGATCTACCTGCTGGGAGAACGTGGTGACATCGTGCGCTCCGTGCAATACGCGCAAGGGCGCGAGCCTGCCCGACGAGATCGGCATGGCCCTGGCCCGCACTCCCCGCCCTCCCACGGTCACGGATTTCCTGAGCACGTCGCCCCATGGGGTCCCGCCGAGCTGGAGGCCCTATCTTTCCGCCGCCGTCGCCTGAGGCCCACCTCGCTAGCGGCCCCTCGCCGGATCGGGACCGGTCAGAGCACGTCAACGCCATTGGGATGCGGAGTGAAGCGGCCCATCGCCAGGAACTTCTCGCGCCGAAGCCGCAGCCGCTCAGGCGGCGCGAGCCCTTCGAGCTCACGAATGCCGGCCTCGACCTGCCTCAGGACCACCTTCACGGTCGCCCGGTGGTGCTTGTGAGCGCCTTTGCGAGGCTCGTTGATCACCCCGTCGACCACTCCCAACCGGAGCAGGTCCGAAGCGGTGAGGCCGAGGGCCTGGGCCGCCTGGGGCGCCTCGGAGGCGTCGCGCCAGAGCAGCGCGGCACACCCCTCGGGCGTGATGACCGAGTAAATGGCGTTCTCAAGCATGTAGACGCGATCGCAAAGAGCAAGCGCCAGTGCACCCCCGGAGCCGCCCTCACCAACGACCACCGCCACCGTGGGCACAGTCACCCGCGCGAAGGCTCTGAGGGTCTGGGCGATAGCTCCGGCCTGCCCCCCGTTCCGCGTCCGCGCCAGGGAAGGCTCCCGGAGTATCGACCAGGGTCAGGACGGGCATGTGGAACTTCTCGGCCAAGCTCGCCAAGCGCTGCGCCTTGCGGTAGCCCTCGGGGCGGGGCATGCCGAAGTTTCGGTGCTGCCTCTCCTTCAAGTCGTGGCCCTTCTGATGGCCCATGACCATCACGCTGCGGCCGTCGAGGGTGGCCATGCCCCCCACGATCGCCGGGTCGTCGAAACGCAGGCGATCGCCGTGGAGCTCCACGAAGTCGGGGAACCCATGTTTGATGTAATCAAGGGTCTGGGGCCGATCCTTGTGCCGGGCCAGCTCGACCGTCTTCCAGGCTGCCGAATGGTCCTCGCGATCCTTCAGCGCTTCCAGACGCTCCTCGATCTTACGAATTTCTTCCGAATAGCCAACCCCGGGAAGAGAGGGCAAGGTCCTTAACTCTTGCAGCCGCTTGAGCAAGCGGGCCGCCTCCCCGTGGTACGACTTCCGTATCCTGTCGAAGGGGTTCAAGGCTGCAGCGCACACCTCCCTCCAGCAGGCTCAGGAGACGATCGAGCGTCTCTTTGAGATCGCGACGGTGGACCACCATGTCCAGCTGGCCGTTGGCCAGGTTCTCCTCGGCCCGGCCGAACTCGGGCGGCAGCTTCTCCCGGATGGTCTGCTCGACTATGCGGGGTCCGGCGAAGCAGAGCAGGGCACCCGGTTCAGCCACGATGACGTCGGCCAGGGTGGCGAAGCTGGCCAGGACACCGCCGGTGGTGGGATGAGCGAGTACGGCCACATAGGGCAGGCCACGTGCGGCCAGGAGATCCAGGGCGACGACCGTCTTGGCCATCTGCATCAGAGAAAGGACCCCTTCTTGCATGCGCGCCCCGCCCGAGGAGCAGACCACCACCAGCGGGGCGGCCTCGGCGGCCGCCGCCTCCACCAGGCGAAAGAAGCGCTCTCCCACAACGGAACCCATGGAACCCCCGAGAAAGCGAAAATCCAACACTCCCAGGGCTACGGGGCGCCCGGCGAGGGCGCAAAGGCCGCTGAGGAGCGCCTCGGAGAGCCCGGTCTCGAGCTGCGCCTCCCCCAAGCGGTCCACGTAGGCACGCGTATCAAAGAAGTCGAGGGGATCGACGGGCCGGATGTCACCCCCAACCTCCTCCCAGGAACCAGGGTCGGCCAGCTGCGCCACCCGCTCGGGTGCGCTTAGTGGGAAGTGGTAGTCGCAGTGGGGGCAGACCCCGATCGATCGTTCGAGCTCCTCGTCGGTGAGGGGCTCGCCGCAGGCCGAGCAGCGCCGGATGCCCTCTCCGGGGGTATCGTCCGGTGGTCCCTGGTCCTTGCGGGTGATCTGTACGGTCACGTACTTGCTCACGGATGCACCGCCTCGCGGGGAAGCCGGGGGAGTCCTCAGCCCTCGTGCCGGCCGAGCACCAGGGTCACGTTGTGGCCGCCGAAACCGAAGCTGTTGGAGGCTACGAACCGGACGTCGGCCTCGCGGGAGACGTTGGGCACGAAGTCGAGATCGCAGGCCGGATCGGGGTCGTCGAGGTTGATGGTGGGCGGGACCCGGCCTTCGGTCATGGCGAGCACCGAGGCGGCTACCTCCAGCGCACCGGCCGCCCCCAGGCAGTGACCGGTCATGCTCTTGGTGGAGCTGACCATGACGCGGTCGGCGGCCTCGCCCAACGCCAGGCGGATGGCCCGCGTCTCCATGGCGTCACCCAGGGGAGTCGACGTGCCGTGAGCGTTGATATAGTCGAGCTCCTCCGGCCCTACGGCGGCCATGTCCAGTGCGAGCTTCATGGCCCTGGCCGCCGGCTCACCTGTCTCGTCGGGCTCCGTGATGTGGTGAGCGTCGCTGGTCATCCCGTAGCCCAGCAGCTCCCCGTAGATGCGGGCGTCCCGTCGCAGGGCGTGCTCCCGCTCCTCAAGCACGAGCACCGCTGCGCCCTCGCCCATGACGAAGCCGTCACGCCCCCTGTCGAAGGGCCGGCTCGCCCGCTCGGGCTGGTCGTTGCGCGCCGAAAGAGCCCGCATGGCAGCGAAAGACGCCATGCCCACCGGGCCCACTGCCGCCTCGGCACCCCCGGCGAACATGGCCGTGGCATCACCCCGACGGATCACGTGAAAAGCGTCGCCCAACGCGTGCGCGCTGGCGGCGCAAGCCGTGCAGGTCGCGCTGACCGGTCCCTTCAGCCCGAGCGTCAAAGAGACGTGGGCGGCCGCCATATTCGGGATCATCATGGGGATGAACAGGGGGCTCACCCGGTCGGGGCCTCGCCCGATGAGGATCCCTGTCTGCTCGTAGAAGGTGTCCAGGCCGCCGATGCCGCTGCCCACCATGGCCCCCACCTGGTATGGGTCGCGGCCGGGGGGGAAGGCGGCGTCGTCACGGGCCATGAGCGCAGCCGTTACCGCATACTGGGCGTAGCGGTCCATGCGGCGGGCCGCCTTCCGATCCAGGAAATCTCCCGCCTCGAAGTCCGCGATCTCGGCGGCGATGCTGACCGGGTAGCCGGTGGTGTCGAAACGAGTGATTGTCCGTACCCCCGAGCGGCCGGCTGTCAGCCCGGCGAAGAAGGCATCCTTGCCCATACCCACCGCCGACACCACGCCGATGCCGGTGACCACCACACGACGTGGTGTGGACGAGTGCGTGCGACCCATGCTGCGCGTCCTCCTAAATCCCCATGCCGCCGTCGACTGGTAGGACGACGCCCGTCACGAACGCGGCCGCGTCGCCGGCCAGAAAGGCCACAGCGTCGGCCACGTCCTCGGGCCGCCCCAGACGGCTCAATGGAGTGCTTGTGTAGATGGCGGCCTTGGCCTCATCGGCCAAGGCCGCGGTCATGTCTGTCTCGATATATCCCGGAGCCACCGCGTTGACCCTGATCTGCCGGGGAGCCAGCTCGCGGGCCAGGGACTTCGTCAGCCCGATCAACCCGGCTTTGGCTGCCGCGTAGTTCGCCTGTCCCGCGTTGCCCCGCCGGCCGACCACGCTGCTCAGATTCACGATGGAGCCTGACCGCCGCTTCATCATGCCCCGGGCCACCGCCTTCGAGGCCAGAAAGGCTCCCTTGAGATTGACGTCCAGGACGGCATCCCAATCGGCCTCGGGCATACGCACGAACAGGCCGTCGCGGGTGATACCGGCGTTGTTGACCAGGACATCGATGGGGCCCAGCGCCTCTTCGACGTCGGCCGCCATGCGCCGGACCTCGTCCGCGCTGGAGACGTCGGCCTTGACGGCCACGGCCCTGCGACCCAGGGCCCCGGCGGCGGCCACAACCTGGCCGGCCGCCGCCGCATCCGAAGTGTAGTTGACCGCGACGTCGGCGCCGAGCTCCGCCAGCCGCAGCACCACGGCCCGCCCGATACCCCGGGAACCGCCCGTAACCAGGGCGACTTTGCCCAGAAAGGACCAGGATCCGGCCTCCACGCCTACCTCCTCTCGCAACCTACGAAGAATCGACGTACCCCGGACCTCCGGGCGCGCGTCCATCCGCGGAGACGTGGTTCAACACGTCCTCGAAAGCGGCTCCGTTATCCGTGCCGTACACCGGGAAACGGGCCGAGACCCGCTTCGCGAGACCGGCGAGCACACCACCCGGCCCCACCTCGATGCCGGCCGCCAAACCGCCTACCAGTGCGTGCAGGCTCTGCGTGAATCGCACCGGCGAGGTCAGCTGCCGGATCATGAGCGCCTTGACCTCGTCGGGTTCAGGATACCGCACCTCGGTGGTCGAGAAGAACCGGCCCATGACCGGCCGGCGCACCGGCGTCTCCTCGAGGACCCGGGCCAGCTCCTCGGCCGCACCTGCCACGAGGGGGCTGTGAAACGCGCCCGAGACCGGGAGAGGCAATACGCGCCGCGCCCCCGTTCCATTGCCAAGCGGCCGGCTGTCTCCACGCCTTGAAGCGTTCCCGACACCACCACCTGACCGGGGCAGTTGTAGTTCGCCGGCCAGGCGTCCCCGACCTCGGAGCAGACGGCCTCCACATCCTGGTCGGAGAGCCCGACGATCGCCGCCATGGTGCCCGCCTGCCGCTGCCCGCAGGTCCACATGGCCCGGCCCCGGCTCTCCACCACGCGGAGCGCATCGGCAAACTCGAGCTGACCCGTGGCCACAAGCGCAGAATACTCGCCCAGCGAATGCCCGACAGCCGTCTGGAAGGCCAGACCTCGTGCCTTGAGCACTCGCCAAGCAGCCACACTGGTGACGAAGATGGCCACCTGCGCCCGGTCCGTGCGGGTGAGCTCCTCGAGGGGCCCGTTCAGGCAGAGTCCGCGCAGGTCCCAGCCGAGGATGTCCTCGGCTTCCCGATAGGTGTCCCGTGCCGCCGGGTAGGTTTCCCACAGGTATCGTCCCATGCCGACGCTCTGACTCCCCTGACCGGGGAAGAGCAGCAGGATACGGGCCACGCTCACCTCCTCGAGCCGCTCCACTCCATGAGGCAGGCTCCCCAGGTGAGCCCGGCCCCGAACCCCATGAGGAGCACCAGATCGCCTGTTTTCAGCCGGCCGCTTTCCTCGGCTTCGGTCAGACAGAGAGGTATGGAGGCACAGGAGGTGTTCCCGTACCTTTGCAGGTTGGTGCACACTCTATCGGGAGCCACCCCGAGCCGCGCGGAGGCGGCCTCGATGATACGCAGGTTCGCCTGATGCGGCACGAAAAGATCGATCTCGTCGACCGCGCGCCCGCAACGATCGAGGACCCGGTGGGCCGACTCGGAGATGACCCGGGTGGCGAAGCGGTAGACCTCCCGGCCGTTCATGTGCAGGTAGTGCTGCCGCGCCGTCACGGTCTCGTGAGTGGCCGGCATGCGTGACCCGCCGGCGGGTATGGACAGGAGGTCTGCGCCCGAGCCATCGCTCCCCAGGTCGAAGCCCAGGATGCGGCCGGCCCCGTCGGCCGGAGACACGACGACCGCTCCCGACCCGTCGCCAAACAGCACGGCCGTCCCGCGGTCGCTCCAGTCGAGGATGCGCGAGATGACTTCGGCTCCCACGACCAGGACGTGCTCGCGCAGACCCGAGGCTACCAGCCCGCTGGCCATGGCCAGCGCATACACAAAGCCGGTGCACCCGGCGGAGAGGTCGCACGAGCCCGCGTTCAGCGCTCCCACTTCGTGCGCGATGCGGGCGGCGGTGGCCGGCATCAGGTTGTCCGGAGAGATGGTCGCGCAGATAACGAGGTCGATCTTCTCAGGTTCGAGCCCCGCGCCCGAGAGAGCGGCCCGGGCCGCCGGGACGCCAAGGTCGGAGGCGGATACTCCCACGGGGGCGACCCGCCGCGAGCGGATTCCGGTCCGCTGGGTGATCCACTCATCGGAGGTGTCGAGGCTCGCCGGAAGCTCGGCGTTGGCGATCTCACTTGCGGGCAGATACGTCCCGAGTCCGCTGATGGTAACCGGGCGGCCCAGCATGCCAGGAGCCATCAAGCCACGTCACCTTCCGCGAGGGCGAAGGTCATGGTGGCGCTGCTCGCGAGCCGGTTGCCGACAAAGGCCTTGCCCTCTCCCTTGCCCAAGGGTCCGCGCAGCCCCACCAGGCCCACCTCCACGCGGAGAGTTTCTCCAGGCCTTACCTGAGAGCGAAAGCGGACCTTCTCGAGCCCGGCGAAAAGAACGAGCTTGCCACGGTTCTCCAATACTGAGAGCAGGGCCACGGCACCGGCCTGAGCCATGGCCTCCACCTGCAGGACGCCCGGGAACACGGGATGACCAGGAAAGTGCCCGCGAAAGACCTCCTCGTCGGGCGACAGGTCTTTCTCGGCCACGCAACGCTCTCCCGGCACCAACTCAAGCACCCGGTCGAGGAACAAGAAAGGAGCGCGGTGAGGGATGATAGCTTCGATCTGAGCTTTGTCGAGCATGCGAAAGGTGCTCCCCGGCGATACGGCGACCCCAGAAACGATGAACCCGGCGGGCAGGAACCGGTGCCCCCGGGTCGCGGATGCTAGTATTGTCCAGCAAACACCGACCCATTTCAAGGACACGCCTTTCGCTCCTAATCACGAAGCGCGCCGAGTGGGATCCACCAGCTACATCGATGACTCTTTGCGCTCGTTCCTGGTCAAGCTCGGCGGACGTTCCCCCGAGCCGGCGGGGGGCGCGGCCCTGGCCCTGGCCGGAGCGTCGGCCGCGGCCCTGGTGTCACTCACCTGTCACGCGGGACTCGGCGATTCCGACTTGGGTGCGGAACATGAGGCATTGCGCGCGTGTCAGGTTCGTAGCGCAGACCTGTCGGAACGTATCCAGAAGCTCATCGACCAGGATGTGCACGCCTACCGCGCGGTCCTGCAGGCGCTGCGCATGCCCCAGGCAACCGACGATCAACGGCGGGCGCGACAGACGTCACTCGACGATGCGCTGGCGCGCGCCTCGGAGGTCCCGCTGGAAGTAGCTCGTGCCTCTCTGGAGATACTGGCGCTGGCCGTGCGGTTGGAACCCTCGGTGCGTCCGGTCGTGGTCGGCGACCTGGCAGCCTCCGTGCACTTGGCCGAGGCGGCTATCAGGGGCTCGCTGCGAAACGCACGTGTGAATGCCGGAGCGATGGTCGATGCCTCGCGGGCTCAGACGATCATTCAAGCCGCCGAGGACCTGGGCCGCGAGGCAAATCGGCACGCATCCCTCGCCCACCAGGCCCTTGGCGACCGCGGGCTTCCCGGGTAACCGGCACCTCGACACGCGTGCAGCTCCAACTCTCACTCCACCTGGCCGACGAGCTGTACGATCTCCTCCTCATGACCGGCGAGCCGGTGGACTACCTGGACGCCGCCCGTAGACTCCTGGCCCTGCGCGCAGCCCCGGCCGACCTCTGCCGTCCGGTGATGGCCAGCCTCGTCGCCGAGGATCGGCGTTTCTGCTGGGCCGACCGCTCGGCCATCGGACTGGCGGATTGGAGGGTGGCCGACCCGGACCTGGCCGAGGTGACGTTCGTCGTAGTCGACCTGGAGACCACCGGCGCTCGGCCCGGCGAAGGCAAGATCACCGAGATCGGCGCGGTCCGCGTCGAATGCCTGCGTGAAGCGGCGCACTTCGAGACCCTGGTGAACCCGCTGCGCTCCATCCCACCCAAGGTGACGGAGATCACCGGCATCACGCCGCGCATGGTCGGGGGCGCGCCCCGCATCGAGGAGATCATGCCGCATTTCCTCGATTTCCTGCGCGACGGGGTAATCGTAGCCCACAACGCCTCCTTCGACCTGGGCTTCCTCAACTACGAGCTCGGCCGGCTGAAAGGCCGGCGTCTGGGGGAAGGAGCCATCGACACCGTGTCTCTGGCCCGCTGCATGGCCCCCGGGCTGCCCAATTATCGGCTGGGAACAGTGGCGGAGGCGCTGGGCTCGCAGGTTGTGCCCGTGCACCGAGCCCTCGCCGACGCCCAGGCCACCGCACATATCTTCCTGACCTTGATGGGGCGCCTGCAGGAACGGGGCGTGACCCGGCTCAACGAAGCCCGCAGCATCATCGACCCCGGCCACAAACGCGACCGGCACAAGCTGGCGCTGACACGCGACTTGCCGCGCACGCCGGGAGCCTACCTGTTCCAGGACCGCGATGGGACCGTGCTCTATGTGGGCAAGGCCGAACGGCTGCGCGACCGCGTACGATCCTACTTCCTTTCGCACGCCAACCACCCGCGCAAGGTACGCCAGGCCGTGCGGCGGCTGCATCGCGTGACCTGGGAGGAGACGGGCTCGCCGCTGGCGGCGGTCGTACGCGAGCAGGCTCTGATACTCGAACATCGCCCAGCCTGCAACGTCCACGGCCGGCGACCGGAGAACTATGTCTACCTCAAGGCCGGCGGCGCCGGCGCCGGCATGCGCCTGTATGCCGGCAGCCGCCGGGGCACCGGGGGAGCGACCACGGCTGCCGCCCCTCTGGCCATCGGGCCCTTTCGGGGGCGCGCCCGGGTGAAGTCGGCTTTGGAGCTCGTAACCCGCTGCTACCCTGTACGCCGATGCCGGAGTCAGTGCGGACAGTCACCCTGCCTCTTTGGCCACACCGGCAGCTGTCTGGCTCCCTGCCGGGCCGAGGACGGCCGCGTGGCCGAGCACGATGCCCTTGTCCGAGGCTTGCTCGACTGGCTCGCGGGAGAGGACGAGACCCCGCTGGGAGACCCCGTGGCCCGCGCCCAGCGGCTCATGCGCTCCCTCGCGAAGCAGCACCGCTTCGAGGAAGCGGAGTGGATACGGCAGGCGCTCGAGCACCTAGGGGGCCTGCGCCGGTCCTACCTAGCCTTGCGCGAGGCCCGGGAGCTACGGGTGGCTGTGCTCTGGCCTCTACCCGAAACGGCAGCGGGCAAGCGCGTCCAGCTGGATCTGGTCTGGGACGGCACGCTGCGAGAGTCGCTCACCCTTCAGAGCTCCACGGCTGCCTTGGAGATCGGCCGGGCCCTTCGGGCTCTGCCCTGGGTGGAGGAAACCGAGCGAACCCGAGAAAGCGGCCGGGGCCCGCAGGCAGTAGCCGTCGATCAGGAGGAGCTCGACACCCTCCTGGCCGTCCGCCGCTGGCTGATCGAGACCCCGGACGCTATCAGCGAGCGCTGCCCATCCGCCACTCCCGGGCTGGACACCGGCGAGATCTGGCGGGGGCGTCTTCTGGAGCGGGCACGGCCGTTCCTGGAGGCTTGAGAACTTGCCTCGAGACAAAGTTGTGGCCGCAGTGGCCGCTTGGGCGGCCCAGTACGTATGCGCCCGGGCCGCCGAGCCCGGGCGCGAAGCGAGTAGCTGGTCCGCTGGAGGGCGCTAGACGGGCGCCACCTCACGGGTCGAGACGTCGATGCCCCTTGCCTTCATCACTACGGTGAGCAGGCTCCGATCAATCTTGCCCTTGTAGATCGGGACCCCTTCCTGGACGCAGAACTGGATGATGTCCTTCGTCTCCATCCCGAACTCTTTCGCCAGCTCTTCCGGAGTGAAGTGGTTGGCCATCACTGCTCCTTTCTAGGGTACCTGGCAATCCGCCTCGAGCGACAAAAAAGCCCGGCACGCGCACGCTGCCAGGCTCTCTCGCACATTTTCGGCCGGACCGGGAATCTTGGATCCCATCCGGCGGGGCCAACGCCCCGCATCGACTCGAGCAATCATAGCCTCATTGTAGACCGGCGCCGCACCGGGCACAACCTCTGTCGACACCGATTTTTCCCGCAAAGTGCGATATCGGGTGCGTCGACATCTATGGCTCGAGCCACTCCTCTCGAAGGAGCACCATGTCCGCCGTCTCCCCGGCGCGCAGCACGCCCACATCATCCGGGATGAAGACCAAACCGTTGGCCTTGACCATAGAACGCAGGATGCCGGAGCCTTGGGGCCCGGTGGAGCTGGCGTGCCACACGTCGCCCTCGCGCCACGCCCGGGCTCTCATGACGTGAACGCGGCCATAACGGTTGGCCACGTCCTCCTCGAGGACGGCCCGGTGGGTGGGTCGCAACACCCGCCGGTGCCCCATCAACCGCATCAGGGCGGGCCGGACGAAGAGCTCGAATGAGACCATAGCGGCCACCGGATTCCCGGGCACGCCGAAGACCAGGCAGCCCTCCCGCACGCCGAAGGCCAGCGGTTTCCCCGGTTTCATGGCCACGCCCCACAGACGCCGCTCGACACCCAGGGCGTCCTGGACATCCTTGACGAAGTCGAACTCGCCGACCGAGACGCCTCCCGAGGTGATGAGCACGTCGTAAGCCAGGCCCCGCTCCACCAGGGCCCGGGTAGCCTCGTAGTCGTCGGGGGCTATCCCCAGGCGGTCCGGCTCCAGGCCCAGCTGGCGACACTGTGCCTCGAGCGTATAGCTGTTGGAGTTCCTGATCTGGCCGGGACGCAGGGGCTGGTCCACCTCTACGAGCTCGCTGCCCGTGGAGATGATGGCCACCCTCGGGCGGCGACACACCAGTACCTCCGGGAAACCCAAGCTGGCCAGGATACCGATCTCCGCCGGTCCGATGGGATCGCCCGGCTGGAGAACCACGTCGCCGGCGGCAACGTCCTCACCGGCCAGACGGACGCTGGTTCCCGGGACCACCTCCCGGAAGAGGCGTACCTTGCCGCCGACCTCCTCACTTGCTTCGACCTCCACGACGGCGTCGGCTCCGGGAGGCAGCGCGGCCCCCGTCATGATCTTTGCCGCCTCCCCCGGACCGACGTCGGCCCAGGAGTCGGCTCCCGCGGGGATGGTGTCCCGCATGATCAGGGCCACCGGATGTTCGGGGCCGGCGCCGGCGGTGTCGACCGCCCTCACCGCGAACCCGTCCATGGCCGAGTTGTCGAAAGGAGGGACGTGATGGGGTGCAGCGATAGGTTCGGCGAGCACCCCACCCAGGGAGTCGGTGAGAGCCCTGCGCTCCGGAGGCAGAGGCCGGGCTTCGGCAAGGATGAGCGCTCGGGCTTCGGCGATGCTGATCATGGTGGCGTGTCTTTCCTCAGAACGGGCGTGTGGAGAAACGAGAAACCCAGATCGACAACCCAGGATAGCACGAGCTCTGTCCTGAAGGTGGTACCCGGCCTCGTGCGACCGGGTACCCGACCCCTGCCATCCCTAAAGGCCCGATTTGCTCCCGCCTCCCTCCCGACGTAGAATGCACCTCGACTCGGACCGGGAGAACGGATGCAACTCACCGTGCGCCGGCGCCTGGCGGACAGGATCTGGCAATGGCGGAAGCTGACTTATGCCGTGAGCGCGGCCCTCGTCGTGGCGACCGCGCTCACGGTGTTTCTCTCCATCACGGCCCCCGCGGCCGTAGTTCAGATCTCGACGGCACCCACTTTCTTTGAAGCAGGACGGGCCTACCGGGCAACCCAGGACCTGGTCCGGGACTACCCTGAGCGGCGCATGGGCTCGGCGGCGGCCGAAGCCGCCGGCGTCTGGTACGAGCAGCGCCTGGACGACCTGCAGATCCCCTACCAGCGCGAAGCCTTCGAGGTCATGCTCGGGAACAACCGGGTGACCCTCAGAAACATCGCCGTCACCTTCCCCGGGGAGAGCCCCGAGGTGATCCTGGTAGTGGCCCCCCGGGCGACCGTTTCCCAGTCCAAGCTCCGGCCCGGAGCAAGCGCAAGCGGCACCGCGATCCTGCTCGACCTCATTCAGGTGTTCGCCGCCCGTCCGCACGAGAAGACGCTTGTCTTTCTCTCCACCGAGGACGAGGGCTACGCTGGTCTAGGGATCTCCCGCTACCTCGAGACCGATCCTCTGGCCGAGAACGTGCGAGCCCTTCTCACCTTCCGGGGTCTCGGCCGGGAGCAGCGGGAGGAGCTGCAGGCGGGTGTTTCCGGCACGGATACCAGCACACCGGGATGGTACGTCCAGCTGGCCGGCAGTGTCCTGCAGCGGTCCGGCCTGCGGCTCCAGCTGCCCAGGCTCACTCGGCAGGTGGCCGACCACGCTCTACGTCTGACCCAGGGTGACCAAGTAGCCGGCCTCAGGAGGGGCATTCCCTCGCTCCGTCTCTACGACAGCGGCGGAGGAGAAGCCACCTCCGCCGGCCTGGCAACCCATGGAGCCGCCATGGAGCGCATCATCCTGTCTCTCGACGGTGGCACCGAGATTCCCACCGATCCAGGAACCGCGCTTGTGCTGGCCTCGGGACGCTACCTGACCGGCCGGGCCCTTGCGATCCTGGGCGTGATCATGCTGCTACCGGGATCCCTCATGGCCGTCACCTGGCTGGCCGTGACCCGCGTCCGTCCCGATGCCTGGCTGCGCTATCTACGCAACCTCACCTCGTTCGTCCTGCCCCTGGCCGCCACCGGCGGCGCCACCTGGCTCGTCGCTCGCGCGGGGTCGTGCCGCTTTATCCCTTTCAAGCCCCTCCTTACGCGCCGCCGGCCACATCACCCGACTGGGTGGTCGCCGGTCTCCTGGCGGTCCTCGGCTTGGTGTTCTTCTTCCTCAGCCGGCATTCACTGGGGTATCTGCGCCCGCGTGAGCCCCTGGTGATGGCAGAAACGGTCAAGTTGAGCCTCGGGCTGGCCGTGCTGGTCGCCGGCCTGGCCCTCCTTGCATCGCACTCCCCGTTCTCGGTGCTCACGGGCGTCACGGCGGCCTGGGCTTGGCCTCTTGCCACCTGCTTCGCCGAACCGCGGAGAGCGGTCGTGGAGTGGTGGCCCCGTCCGCGGACCAACCTACCCCTCCTCCTGACCGGACTCAGCGCTCCGGTGCTGCTCTATGCCTACCTGGTCACGACTGCAGATATCGGCTTCTGGAATGGCTGGTGGTTCCTGCTGGTGCAGACAGTCTCAGGAGCGTATGGCCTGCGGGGGCCTGCGGCCTCGGTGCTGATCACAACCGGTTTCCTGATCCTCTTGGGAGTGAAGCGGCTCCACCTGATACCCATCGAGACCCTCGAGGAGCACGACGACCTGACCATGGTCGAACGCCCGCCCCACCGCGTCCGAAAGGTGAAGAAGGTGCGCCGCCCCCACACGCTCTAGACGCCGGCGTGCGATGGACGAGAGCCCAGACAAGAACGCAGCGAGCGGACGGAGCCGGAGGCGGCGGACGGGAGGAGCCGCGGCCGAGCCGTGAGGGAATCAGCGGTAGTCGAGGTACTCCAGAGCCATGTGCCTGATGAGCTCCGCGTTCTCCGCGCACTTGTCAGCGATGGACTCGAGGCGCTCGATGATCGACTTCAGCTGGTGGAAGGTCTTGAAGTCGGTGTCCATGTCGAACATGAAGCGATACATCTGGGCGAAGACATCGTCGGCTCGGCTCTCTATGGCGTCGACCTCGAGGGCCAGCGAGATGGACTCCTTGAGGTCGCCACGCATGGCGAAGACTACGTCCCGCAGCTTGCGGACCGCCTCCAGATCGATCTTGATCATCTGCACCAGGAGCATGTTGAGCTCCTGAGGCAGAGAGATCCGCCTCATGGCGATGCGATCGGCGGCGCCCACCGCCAGATTGGCAATGCCGTCCATGGAGGCCACCAGACGGGCCAAGTCGGCCCGGCCCATGAAGAAGACACCGCCGGTGGAGAGCATGTCGGCGATGTCGGCCTTGTGATCGTCGGCCTCGCTCTCGAGCCGGTCGAGCTCGCTCACCGTCTCCCCGAGAGCCTCGTATCTGTCGGCTACAAAGTGCTGTACGCCGTCACCCAGGCGATCCACGATGGTGACCACGAGGTCGGTGAACTCCCGGATCTTGTCCAGAACCTGCTCTTCCCGCTGCTTACCCATGGCGTCCAGGGCGCCTTCGAGGGATGTCTGGCCTCCCAGGGTCTTGCGGATCTTGTTGAACGCCGAGTCGCTCATAGCCACTCCCTCTGAACCCTACAGCACGAGGTTCAGGACGAAATAGAAAAGGGCAGCCGCCGCCGCACAGAATGGGAGCGTTACTACCCACGCCAACATGATAGCACGGAAAACCTTCCAGCTGACCGCTCCCAACCCCGAAGCCAGACCCGTGCCCGTGACCGACGAGGTGACCACGTGCGTGGTCGAGACCGGAAGCCCCATGAAGGAGGCCAGCTGGATGATGAGGGCTCCGCCCGCCTCGGCGCTGAACCCGTTCACCGGGTGCAGGTGGGTGATCTTCTCGCCCAAAGTCCGGATGAGCCGGAAGGAGCGCACCGACAGGTACGTACCCACCGCCATGGCTGAAGCCGCCGCCAGGACCACCCAGATCGGGAAGCCGTTCTGCGTCACGTACTCGTCGACGTCCAACCCGTGCTGGGCCGCTAGGAAGATCACGATAATGCCCATCACCTTGGTGGCGTCGTTGGAGCCGTGGCTGAACGAAACCCAGCTCGACGAGACCACCTGCATGTGCCGGTAGAAGCCGTCTGCCTTGTCCAGGTCCAGGCGGATGCGTTTGAAGATGAGCCGGCTCAGACCCATGAAGAAGAACCCGGTCCCGATGCCCAGGAAGGGTGACACCACCAGCGACGCCAGCACCACAGCTACCTTGTGCCAGTCGACGCCCGCGGGACCGAGGGCGGCCAAGCCCGCTCCCAGCAGTCCACCCACAAGGGCGTGTGACGAGCTCACTGGTAGGGCCCAGATCCAGGTGACGATATCCCAGAGGAGCGCGCCCGCCAGGGCGGCAATGACCAGGTGGGCGGTGGCGTCGGAGGCCTTGATCACCCCCCGATGGTCTCGGCGACAGCCACACCCATGACCAGCGGACCCACGAAGTTGAACATGGCCGCCAGACCGATGGCCACCCGGGGCCGGAGAGCTCCGGTGTAGATGACCGTGGAGACGGCGTTGCAGCCGTCGTGGAAGCCGTTCATCACGTCGAAGGAGAGAGCAACGACCACGACGGCGATGAGCAGGATCGTATCGGTGTTCACGCGGGCGCGCGGTCTCCTTGTCCGGGGTCGGCATCAGTGCGCAGGGGAGGCCCCACTGGGCGCACTGCAGCAGATGGGCCGATCGGCCTCGGCCGATCGGCCCCGCACACTCCCCTTGTGCGCCACTATAGGACACCGCCTGGATTCACACAACCGGGAGCAGGCGTGAGAGCCCGTCGTGGGAGAGTTGGGTGTTCGGGAACACAGCGCGGGCGGCCGCCAGCATCTCGGCGTATGCACCCTCGCCACCTCGAGGGGGCAAGTGCGAGAGCAGCAGCTCACCCACGCCCCCTTCCCGCGCAAGCAGGCCCGCCTCCTCCGCCGACGCATGCGCCGACCGCGTGGCCTCGGGCAGGCGGGCCGCCTCCCAGCTCGTCACCCAAGCCTCGTGGACCAGAACCTGGACGCCCCGAATCAAGTCGACGGCATAGGGATCGTAGGCCGTGTCGGTCATGAAGGCCAGAGCGTCGCCTACGCGGAAGCCCAGTGACCATCCCGGATGACACTGGGCCCGCTGCCGCACGGTCAGCCTGCGATGTCCACCCGTGTCGATGGTCAGCGGCTCTCCAGGAGTAAGCGGCCGCACGTCCACCGCCATGGGGAAGCCGGAGAACCCGTGGGGGAAGAACGGCGGGCCAACAAGCGAATCAAGCACGCTCCGTACGTCGCCGGGCGTGCCCCCGGAGGGACGGGTCCATAGACGGTCGTGGGATTCCCTGGCCACAAGACAGGTAGGTAGGTCAGACCGGCGGTATGGTCCAGGTGATAGTGAGAGAGGAACACGTGCACCGCACTTCCGGGCGGAGGCAGCAGGCGGCGCAAGCCTGGCTCCAAGAGCCGGGCCACTCCGGTGCCCGCATCGAGCACCACCAGGACGTCACCGACCCGCAAGGCCAGGGAGGTGGTCATGCGCTCCTGCTGCGGGATCCAGCCCGCGGAACCAAGGACGACCAATTCCATGGCGTTCTCCCCGTCGTTCCGACTCACGGTGCTCTACTCTACCCGGCAATCGTGGCTGATTCGACCCGCGTGCCTCATGTCGCGTGCCTTTCTGCCGACACTGACGTTGTAGAGCGTAGAACCCGAGGACTCCGGGCGGTCCCGACGCCGGAGCTGGCCACGGAGGGGGCCGTGGATTCCAAGATGACCGGCGAGCCGCACGATGAACTGAGACCGCCGTCCCGGGATGGACGCAATCCGGTACGCTTTGGCCTCCTGCGGCGCGGCGGCCCCATCCTCACCCGCGCCCGCCGGGCGCTGGCCTTCAAGCTTGTGGTAGCGGCGGGGCTCACCGGGAGCATGCTCCTGGAGCTGGTTGACGCCTACTTGGGCCTGCTTCTGGCGACCGCCTTCGTCCTGATCACCGTCCTGCTCGACTACTGGGTCTACCGGGCGGTCAACGACCTCTTCACCCGCATCCAGAACCGCAACCAGGTTGCGCGCGTCGCGTCCGAGGTCGACGCGCTGCACGCCGGGCTCGAGCAGCTGATAGGCGGCGTGCGCGGGCGGTTCTCCGGGTTGGAGGCCCTGGAGGTGGAAACCATTCGCTCCGACCTCTACCGGCTTCGCGACTTCAACAACCAGCTGCTCCGACTCGGGGAGATCGCCCAGGAGCTCAACGCCGCCCTCCCCTACCGAGAAACCAAGATGAAGGCCCTGGGACTCTCGCGCCAGCTGCTCTCAGCCGACATCGTCGCTCTGGTCGCCGAGGATGGCGGGGAGTTCACTCTGGGCGGCGTGGCCGGCTGCGAGGAGGGCGAAATCAAAGTGGACTGCTGCGGTTACTACGCCCGCTGCCCCATGCGCGCCTCGTTCCGCGACCGGCGCCCGGCGACTGCCGCCGATCACACCTGCCTCATGTTCCCGCCGACCATGCGGGCGCAGATTTCCCTGCCCTTCAAGCTCGACGGGCGCCGTACGATGTCGCTGCTGGCCGCGGCCGCCCAGCCGCGAGCCTTCGAGGAACTGAGCTCGGTCGTGCTGGAGACGCTCGTGGGGCACGTACAGACCTCGCTCTCCACGGCTCTCAAGTACGACCGCATCCGCCGCGAGGTGGTCACCGACCCGCTCACCAACCTCTACAACCGCCGCTTCTTCGAGAAGCGAGCCCGGGAAGAGGTGGCCCGCGCCCTGCGTCACCAGCAGCCGGTAACCCTCCTCATGCTCGACGTCGATCGCTTCAAGAGCATCAATGACGTCTACGGCCACCAGACCGGCGACAAGGTGCTGCAGACGGTAGCCAAGCACCTGCGCGACAGCGTGCGCCAGTCCGACATTTGCGGGCGCTACGGCGGCGAGGAGTTCGTGCTGCT
This sequence comes from Thermoleophilia bacterium, assembly GCA_027493445.1. Lineage (GTDB taxonomy): Bacteria > Actinomycetota > Thermoleophilia > RBG-16-64-13 > RBG-16-64-13 > JAMDDA01. The sequence goes on from JAOSKU010000001.1 coordinate 2,487,543, forward strand.
CCTTCCGAATACCCCGGGGCGCAACGCCGTCTTCCTGGCCGACCGGCTGCGCAGCGGCGTGGGCGACATCATGTACACCGGCCTAGGCATCCCCGGCGACGTGGCCATCACGATCAGCGGCGGCGTGGCCACCTGCCCGCGCGACGCGACCACTCTGGAGGAGTTAGTGGGTAGGGCGGACACGGCGCTTTACGAAGCCAAGAACGCCGGGCGCAACCGCATCGTGCAGGCAGGTATCCCGGATCCGCCGTTAGAGCCCGAGTATGTGGAACCTCCGCAACCGCGGCGAAGCGGGCGGCGAGTATCTTGAGGTCTACAGGTACCGCCTGCGCCAGAAGATGAGTGCCGCCATCACGGACAATGCCAAGGAGATCAGCAAGACCAGAGTGAACGCGTGGGGACTGTCGGCCAGCGGTAGGGCCACGTTCATTCCATATAACGAGGCCACCACGACCGGCAGCGACAGAATGATGGTCACCGTGGTGAGGAACTTCATGACGATGTTCAGGTTGTTCGAGATGACCGAAGCGAAGGCGTCCATCATCCCCGAAAGGATGTGCGAGTAGATCTCGGCCATCTCGATGGCCTGCTTGGTCTCGATGAGCACGTCCTCCAGGAGCTCCTCGTCCTCCTCGTACTTCTTGATGGCCGGAGTGCGCATGAGCTTGCGCAGCACCGCCTCGTTGGACCGCAAAGACGTGCTGAAGTAGACCAGGGCCTTCTCCAGGGTGAGCAGGCCGAAGAGCTCCTCGTTCTTCATGGAGGCGCGCAGCTGGCGTTCCAGCTTGTCGGTCTCCCGGTCGATACGTCCCAGGTAGCGCAGGTAGAAGTTCGACACCCGCAGCAGGATCTGCAGCAAGAACCGGGTCTTCTTGAAGGTGGCGAAGCTCCTGACCGTCCCCCGCTCGAACTCCCCCAGTATGGGGTTGGGCTGCAGGCACGTGGTGATGAAGTAGTCAGGGTGTACCAGCATCCCGAGTGGGATGGTGTGATAGCCCTGCTCGTCCTCGGTGCGCTCGACGACTGGGATGTCGATGATGAGGTGGGTCAGGTCGTCCTCGATGTCGATGCGCGATTTCTCTTCCGCGTCGAGAGGGCCGCGCAAGAAGGAGAGAGGTATGCCCAGGGCTTCAGAGACCCGCAGGAGCTCCTCGTCGGTGGGACTGACCAGATCGATCCAAGCGCCGGGCTCGAAATCGTCGAGCGGTTCCAAGCCCGAGGGCATCGTCTTGAAGATGCTGAGCATGACTCACCCCCTCGCGAGTGAAGAGCCAGCGGCCTGAACCGCCGGCCGGGGTAGGACCAGGGTGCCTGGCGCGCTCCGCGCCAGCCGGTGCATTCTCTCACGGAGTCCCACCCGCTACCACGGCCGCCTTGCCTTCTCGGCGCCCGGCGGCGGAGAGGGCGACGTCCCCGGTCGCGCTCTCCCTAGGAGGCTGTTGAAGATCGAAGCCTTGGCCCCCAGAACGCCCTGGCGGCGAAGCGTCATTCTTCAACAGCCTGCTGGATGTACACCATATGTGCAGGCGCTGTACAACCGGGCGGAGTCGCGTGCCGATACTGCGGGCCACCTGAGGTCGCTCCGGCCTTCGTGGCCCGAGGCGCCGATGCTAGTATGAACCACCCGGTCCGCAACCCACGAGGATGACCGAACCCGCGAGGACGTTGCCATGCGAGCGAAGCCATGAGACCCACCATCACCGCCATCGAGCGAGAGCTGCGCGGCCTGATCTCCGGCGACGTGGAGTTCGACGCCATCACGCGCCATCTGTACGCCACCGACGGCGGCCTCTACCAGATCGAACCGCTGGGCGTCGTCTCACCCCGCGACGCCGACGACGTGGCCACGCTGGTCGAGTATTGCAGCGAGCGCGGCATACCCGTCGTGCCCCGGGGTGCGGGGTCGGGGTTGGCCGGCGCCGCCGTGGGCGCCGGCCTCATGGTCGACTTCACCCGATACATGAACCGCATCCTGGAGGTGGCCCCCGACGGCTCCTGGGCCCGGGTGCAACCGGGCCTGGTCATGGGTGTGCTGAACGCCCGCCTGAAGGGCTACGGCACCTTCTTCGCCCCCAACCCCTCCAGCGAGAACTACTGCAGCCTGGGCGGCATGATCGCCAACAACTCCTCGGGGGGCCGCTCGGTAGCCTATGGCGGGACCAAGGATCACGTGCTCGCCCTTGAGGTGGTGCTGCACGGCGGCGAGCGGCTGCGTCTGGGCTCGGTGGCTGGGGACAGCCCGGAGCTCGCGGCGCTCACCTCCGGAGAGGGCCTGGGGGCCCGAGCGCTGGCCCGAATGCTCCCCTTGCTCGACGAGAAGCGGGGGGCCATCGCCGCCGCCATGCCCCGGGTAGTCAAGAACTGCTCGGGTTACCGGGTGGAGACGGTGCTGGGCGAAGCTTCCCCGGCCGGCTGGAAGATGGCCGAGTGGGCCGCGGCGGGCGGCTTCCCCGGGGACCGCGCCGCCGACACCGGGAGCCGCGGCGCTCGTGACGTCGCCGCCGCCGGTGACCGTGCCGGCGCCCTCGTCCATCCCCACAAGATCTTCATCGGCTCCGAGGGCACGCTGGGGTTGGTCACCGAGGCCACCCTCAACCTAGTGCCCCTGCCCGGACGGCGGGCCATCGGGGTGGCCTACTTCCCCACCGTCTTTGCCGCCGGCGAGATGGTGTTCCCCATCCTGGAGCTACGGCCGACCTCGCTCGAGATCATGGACGCGAACTTCCTCGACTTCGTGCGCAAGAGCAACTCGAAGATCGACGCCATGCTCCCGGCCCAGGTGGACACCGCCCTGCTGGTGGAGTTCGAGGCCGCCGACTCGGCCGAGCTCGACGAGAAGCTGACCGCGCTGGAGGGCTTCCTGGCTGGCAACGCCCTGGAAGTCAAGCGGGCCGTAGACCCGGCCGAGCAGAAGCAGCTATGGGCGGTGCGCCAGTCGGGCGTGCCTCTACTGCAGAAGCTCCCCGGGCCCAAGCGCATCGTGGAGTTCATCGAGGACGTCACGGTACATCCGGAGGTGCTGCCCACCTACATCGACACGCTTTCAGGCATCCTCAAGAGCCACGACGTGCGGGGCATCATCTACGGTCACGCCGGCGACGGCAACATCCATACGCGCCCGCTCATGAACGTCAAGGACCGGCGCGACCTGGCCACCATGCATGCCATCATGGAGGAGGTCATGGACGTCGTCCATGACCTGAAGGGCACGCCCTCCGGCGAGCACGGCGACGGCCTGGTGCGCTCGGGCTATGTGCGCCGGTTCTACGGCGACGAGGTTTACGGCGTCTTCCAGACGATCAAGCAGGCCTTCGACCCCACCGGCATCCTGAATCCGGGAAAGAAGGTGGTGAGCCCGGTGGAGGACGGCGGCATCACCGCGAACCTGCGCTATGGCCCCGACTACTGGGTGCACGAGCAGCCAAGCCAGTTGCATTTCAGCGACGGCGGCTACCAGCTCGAGATCGAGAAGTGCCACGGCTGCGCCCAGTGCAAGAGCCGGGTGGCCACCACCATGTGCCCCACCTTCAAGGCCACCGGCCGGGAGCACGCCTCCCCCCGGGCCAAAGCCAACCTGCTACGCAACATCATCCGGGGGAAGCTCGACCCGGAGGCCAGCTACGTCCAGGATGCCGTAAAGGCCGTCACCGACTACTGCATCGAGTGCGGTATGTGCGCGCTGGAATGCCCCTCGAACGTGAACATCCCCAAGCTGATGCTGGAGGCCAAGAGCCGTTACCGGGCGGGCCGCAATGCCAAGCCGGCCGACGCCGTTCTGAGTCGGGCCGAGCTCGTCAGCCGGGCGGGGCGGCTGGCCGCTCCCTTGGCGAATCCGCTCATGAACCAGGGCTGGCTGCGGGCGGCCGGGGAGAAGATGGCCGGCATCGACCGGCGCCGGGCCCTGCCGCGGTACGCCCGCAAGAGCTTCGCGCAGATGGTGGAGGAACGGGGCAAAGGCGCGACCGTCCCGCAGGTGGCTCACCCGGCCACCACCTCCCCGGCCGCGATGCCGGCCCAGGAAGTGGCCTACTTCTGGGACGTCTACGCCAACTACAACGACCCGGGCCTGGCTCAGACTATCGACAACCTGCTGCGGGCCCACGGGCTGACCGTCCACTACCCAGCTCAGAAAGGCAGCGGCGTGCCCGAGATGCTCTACGGCTACGCCGACCGGGCCCGGGTGAACGCCGAGTACAACGTGGCGGGGGCTCTACCGCACGTCCAGACGGGCGCTCTGCTCGTCACCGGAGAGCCCACGGCCTCCTTCGCCTTCAAGGTGCACTACCCGGACTACGTGAGCAGCGAGGCCTGCTCCCTGGTGGCCAACGCTAGCCGCGACCTAGGCGAGCTCCTCGCGACCCAGCGGGCCGACCACCCCGAGGCCGCGCCTGCGCCCACCTCTCTACAGCTGAAGGTCGCCTACCATCAGCCCTGCCACCTCAAGGCCCAGCAGATCGGCTCGCCCTTCTTCGACCTGCTGAGGCAGGTGCCCGAGCTGGAGCTCGTGAACCTGGACGCGGGCTGCTGCGGCATGGCCGGGACATTCGGGATGAGGGCGGGTACCTTCGACCTCTCCATGGAGACCGGCCGGCCCTTATTCGAACGGGTGGCCGAGGCGGCGCCCGAGCTGCTTATCTCGGAATGCAGCACCTGCCGTATGCAGCTGGCCCAAGCCACCGGTCTCCGGACCGCTCATCCCGCCGAGCTCCTCGCCCGCGCCTACGGGCTCTGATATCGCGGGCAGCAGAAAGAAAGGGGTAAAGGGTGTACATCGACGTTCCCTGGGACACGGATTCCGTGCCGATGCGGATTGACCCGGAGCGGCTCGGCGAGGTCATCGAGTCGAAGACGCTCAAGGTGCGCGACGAGGCCGCCATGCTGCGCAGCCTCCTGGCCGGCGAGAACGGCACCCCCGCTTTCCACGACTTCCTCGAAGCAGCGGCCGGGCCGGTCCTCTTCCTAGTCAACGACGCCACCCGCCCGACCCCCAGCGGCCGGGTGATCGAGATCATAGGTGACGAGCTCCAGGGCCGCGACGTAGAATTCCTGGTGGCCACCGGCGCACATCGGGTGCCGGGCGAGAGCGAGCTCGAGCAGATCTTCGGACGGAACATACGGGAACGCTTCCTCGACCGCATCCACTGCCACGATGCCCGCGACGACGCCGAGCTGGTGCACCTGGGGAGACCTCTCGCGGCACGCCCGTTTGGGTGAATCGCCGGGTGGCCGAGACCCGAGACTTGGTGCTCATCAACTCCGTCGAGCCGCACTACTTCGCCGGCTACACCGGGGGCAGGAAGTCCCTGTTCCCGGGGGTGGCGGGGTTCGCCACCATCGAAGGCAACCACAAGCTGGCCCTCGACCCGGCCGCCGACAACCTGGCCCTGGAAGGCAACCCCGTACATGAAGACATGATGGAGATGGTGGGCCTGGTCTCCGACAAGCGCATCTACTCCATACAGATCGTCCTCGACCACCAGCACCGCGTCCACTCCGCCCACGTGGGCGACCTGGACTCGAGCTGGCGCTCGGCGGTGCAGCACGCCGACGACCACTACGTAGTCGAGCTCGCCGAGCGCTACGACATCGTGGTGGCGGCCGCCCCCTACCCCATGGACTACGACCTCTACCAGTCGCAGAAAGCCCTGGAGAACGGCTCCCTGGCCTTGAAGGACGGGGGCATCCTCATCCTGGTAAGCAAGTGCCGGCACGGCATCGGTGACGAGACCTTCTTCAACCTGATGGCTCAGGCCGCCACCCCGGATGAGGTGCTGGAAAAGATCTCGAACGGCTACGTCCTCGGCTACCACAAGGCGGCACGGCTGGCCCTGATCGCCAAGCGGGGCGAGATGTGGGGGGTGACCGGCCTCCCCGACGAGGACCTGGAGGCGGCCTTCATCCGGCCCTTCGCAAGCGTGCAGAAGGCGGTGGACTCGGCACTCGCCCGCAAGGGGCCGCGGGCCAAGGTGCTCTTCCTGATGGACGCTTCGATCACGGTGCCCAGAGTGAACGGAGGCTGAGCGCAGCGCGAGAGACGACCCGCGACATGGTCCAGCGCCTCTCGAGCGGCCGCGACGCGCTCAGCGCACTCGAGGCAGCACCTCGTGGCCCAGAAGCTCGATGGCGCGGCGAGGATCCGGGCCGAGCGGACCGCCCAGGCTCACGTGGGTCACTCCGGCCTCGAGCAGGGTCTCGATCCGGGGGATGATCTCGGCTGGCGTCCCTACCATGGCCACCCGCAGCATGGGCTCGGTCACCAGGGAGGCGGCCCCCCGGTAGTCACCGGCCAGGAGGCGCTCCTTGATCGGTGCGAATGCTCCAGGGGGCAGGCCGATGGCGGCCAGCGCCGCTTCCTCGAGGTAGGGTCCGAAGTAGGCCACGATGTCGCGGATGGTGTCGCGGGCGGCGCCGCCCTGGTCGGAGACGGAGACCCAGGCGCACCCGGCGACGACGAAGGCCTCGGGGTCACGGCCGGCGCGGCGCAGGCCCTCGCGGATGGGAGCCACCATGAGCGGGGCCGACTCCGGGGGCGTGACCATGGGCAGGCTGCCGTCACAGACCTCTCCGGTCATGCGCAGGAAGTCGGCACCCCAGCCGCCCCCGTAGATGGGGAGCTCCCTCCGGGCGGGCTGGAAGCGTAGGTAGGCCTGCTCAGTCCAGGGGAACGCCTCTCCGCCGGACACCACGCCGCCCTGCAGCAGGGCACGCACCTTCTCCACCGCTTCCCGCGTGTGGGCGATGACGTCGTCCGCCGAGAAGCCCAGCCACTCCACCATCTCGCCGGTGTGAGGCCCCAGACCGAGGATGGCCCGGCCGCCCGAGAGCTCGTCGAGGGTGGCGAAGTAGGTGGCGATCTCGGAGGGCTCGGTGGTGTAGGGATTGGTGCCCACCGTGGCCACCTTGATGGTGGAGGTGGCAGCCGCCACCGCCGAGCAGAGGGCCCAGCTGTTCTTGCGAAAGGTGTCGTGGGGGAACCAGCAGGCATCGAAACCCTTGTCCTCGGCCAGGACGGCCCAGTCAACCAGGGTGCTGGCGGGGGCCAGGTGGTCGAGAAAGCGGATGCCGAACGTGGGTCTCATCTTCTACCTCCACAGGGGCCCATACCGGACTTGGCTAGAAATACACGCGGGGCCGCCGGCTTCACCCGGCGAGCTCCAGGATCAGCAAGACAACGCTGGCGACCAGCAGGATCACAAGGACCACCGCGATCAACACCTCGATCAGCACCAGGCGGCGGATGCGCTCGTCTATGAGGGCAAGACGCCGGTCGAGGGCTTCCAGGACATTCAGCTCGCGCTCGCGGTCGGTCACGCGGGCCTCCCTCGGCGGGCCGCCTCCCCTGGCCGGCTCATCAGCGCCGCCACCTCCTCCAGGCTGATGCTGCCGCCGGAGACCACGCAGACCACCGTGCCCTCGCCGGCTCCGCCGGCGAGGGCACACGCCACCGGACAGGCGCCCGCCCCCTCGGCGATCACGTGGTTGCGCTCGGCCATGAGCAGAAGAGCATCGGCCACGGCGTCCACCGAGACGACCAGGCCACCGGCGACGAGATCCTGTGCCCGCGCCAGCATCTGGGGGAAGACGGTGGGGCTGCCGATCCCGTCGACAAAGGAGGGCCGGTACTCGATCGTGCGCGGCTCCCCGACCTCCAGCGACGCGGCCAGAGGGGCGGCCCCCTCCACCTCAGCCGCGAAGACCTGGACGGCGGGCTGCAGGGCGCGGGCGGCGGCGGCCACACCGCAGGTGAGGCCGCCGCCGCCCCAGGGGGTCACGATGGCGTCCACCTCGGGCAGGTCCTCGAGGATCTCCAGAGCGATGGTGCCGTTGCCGGCCATCACCCTGACGTCGTCGAAGGCATGCACGAAGACACCCTCCACCCCCGGGTACCGGCGCTCCTCGAAGGCCCGCCACCAGTCCGCGAAAGGCACGCGCAGCACCCGGGCACCCAGCCGCTCGACGGCGTCGGTCTTGACCAGAGGCGCGCTCTCAGGCGCCACCACTGTGCAGGACACGCCGTGCTCGCGGGCCAGCCAGGCGACTCCCTGGGCCATGTTGCCGGCCGATGCCGTCACCAGGCCCCGGGCCAGCTCCTTGGCCGGTGTGGCCGCCACCACCGCGGCCGCACCCCGGATCTTGAAAGAGCCGATGGGCTGGAGATTCTCCAGCTTCAGGTAGATGTCGGGGCTGTTCTTGCGGCGCCTGGTGGGGTCGAGACGCAGGAGAGGGGTGCGCAGGGCCGTCCCGGCGATCGCCCGGCGCGCCTCCTCGATCCGCTCGAGCGCGGGCGGCGTCACATCGAGACCCATGTTCCCACCCCTTCTTCGCGGGCGCGCTCGTAGAGATAGGCGGCCGTGGCCACATCCTCGACGGCGACCCCCAAGGACTTGAACAGCGTGATCTCGCCGGGTTTCTCTCGCCCCGGCCGCAAACCGGCAAGCACCTCGCCCAGCTCGGCCCGCACATGCCCGGGCGAAATCGCGCCCGCGGCGAGGGCCGAGCGGTACTCACCCGATTCGTTCTCGGCCGCCTCGCGGCTGTCGACGAAGAGCGCCGCCCGGGCCATGGTCTGGTCGTCCACCTCCCGGCACCCAGGACCGCCGATCACGTTCAGGTGAGCACCGGCCGAGAGCCACTCCGCCTTTAGAACGGGCTCGACGGCTGTGGTCACGGTGACCACCAGATCGGCGTCCCGCACGGCTTCCTCCACATTCTCAACCGCCTCGATGGGGAAGGTGAACCGCGGCTGATGCTCGTCGGCGAACCGCCGGGCCGTCTCCCCCGAGCGGCTGGCCATCCGCACCCGGCGCAGGGCCCGCACGGCGGCCATGGCCTCGAGGTGGTAGGCCGCCTGCACGCCCGCCCCGATGAGAGCCAGATCGCCGGCGTCCTCACGGGCGAGCGCACGGGTAGCAAGCGCCGAGGCGGCGGCCGTGCGCCAGGCGGTGACGGCCGAGGCGTCCATGAGCGCCAGAGGTTCACCTGTCTCCGGGCTCAGCAGCACCACCGCACCCTGATGCGAGTCGAGCCCGCGAGGCCGGTTGCCCGGAAACACGGCGATCAACTTCACCCCGAAGGCCGGGGTCGCTCCCGCCACGTAGGCCGGCATCAGCCCAAGCAGCCCGCCCGCCCCCTCGGCGGCCATGACCGAGCGTAGGGGTTGATGCCCGTCTCCTCGGGCCACGGCAGTGAGCGCTTCGGCGACCACCGACATGCACGCCTCGAGTGACAGAAGGCCTTCTATCTGGTCATGGTCGAGTACGAGCAGCTGCACAGAACGGGCCCTCCTTGGCACGCGTATCAGAGGCGGGCGAAAAGAGCGCCGATCCGGTCATGCTCCTCGGCTGAGAGATCCAGCTCGAGCGCCCGCCAGGCCGGCTCCAGGTGCAGCGGGCGCCGGGGACCCACGATGGGCGCGGTCACCAGCGGATGGGCCATCAGCCAGGCCAGGGCCAGGGTGGCCATGTCGGTGCCGCGCTCCTCGGCCAAGGCCCGCAGCCCGTCGAGCGCCGCGAAGACGGCGTCGGCCAGCAGCCCCTGGTACGGCTCGGGCCGCAAGGTCATGCGGGAACCCTCGGGGAAGGGCTCCCCCCGGCGGTACTTGCCCGTGAGCCACCCCCCGGCCAGAGGGCTGAACGGCGTGTAGCCCAGGCCCTGGTCGTCCAGAAGGGGGAAGAGCTCCTTCTCGTCGCCCCGGTCGAGCAGGCTGAAGGAGTTCTGGATCCACTCGAAGCGCACCCAGCCGTGCCTATCGCTCAGCCAAAGGGCCTTGGCCGTCAGCCAGGCGGGCATGTTCGAGGCCCCGATATAGCGCACCTTGCCCAGGCGCACGAGATCGTCGAGAGCCCGGAGGGTCTCCTCCAAGGGGGTGGTGGGGTCAGGCTCGTGGATCAGATACAGGTCCAGGTGGTCGGCCCCCAGCCGGGAGAGACTGGCGTCGATCTGACGGAAGAGGTGACGGCGCGACAGGCCCCAGTCGTTGGGACCCTCGCCCACCGGGTTGAAGACCTTGGAGCTCAGCAGGAGCTGATCGCGGACCGCCGAGCCTTTCCGGGAGAGCCACCGGCCGATCATGGCCTCGCTGCGCCCTCCGCCGTACGCATCGGCGGTGTCGAACACGTTGACGCCCGCCTCGAAGGCGGCGTCCATAAGGGCGAAGGCCTCCTCCTCCGTCTCGCCCTGGCCGAAGAAGGCGGGCGCGCTCCCGATGCCGCCGAAGTTGCCGCAGCCCAGGATGACGGCCGAGACCTTGACGCCCGTACGCCCGAGAGACACGTAACGCACAGCGACCTCCGTCAGTCGGCCGGCTCGGCTGAGCCCGGCTGGGTCGGGGCCGCCTCGGGCGCCCCGGGGGAACCCGATGCCTCGGGAGATCGCGGTGTACGCAGCGTGAGCAGGCCGCTCCCCACGATCTCCTCCTTGGAGCGCCGCACGTGCAGCAGCGTGGCCAGAGCGGCGGCTTCCGGGTCGGACGCCGCAATGCCCTCGAGGATCGCCCGGTGGTCGCTTATCACACGCTGCACCCGCGAGGGTATGGACATGATCGCCCGGCGGGCGTCGAGCACGTGGTCCTCGAGGTCGTTCAGGATGCGGGCGATGATGACGTTGCCGCCGGCCTCGCGGATGCCGCGGTGGAAGCCGGCGTCGGCGGCCACCAAAGCGGCATGGTCCTTCTGCTCGACTGCCCGCGCCATTGCGTCCAGGTACTCCGCGAGCTGAGCGGCGCCCTCGTCGTCGATGCGCTCGGCCGCCAGCTCGGCCACCTTGACCTCCAGTGCTTCATGCACCTCCAAGATCTGCACGACCTCCTGCTTGTGCCCCAGCAGCCAGGTGTACCAGTCCTGAGCCAGCGAGGCGGCGGACTGCTCGGACACGAAGGTGCCTCGTCCGGGGACGACGCGGAGCATCCCCACGCTTTCGAGCGCGCGGATGGCCTCGCGCAGCGACGTGCGGCTGACCGAGAGGAGCGCCATGAGCTCCCGCTCCGGAGGGAGCTTGGCCCCGGCTTCGATCCTGCCGCTGCGGACAAGTTCCTCGATCTGCTCCCGGGCCTCGTCGGCGAGACGGCGGGGGCGTACGGGCTTGAACATATTCTTCATGAGGTCGCGGTCCACCTATCCGATCGGTTCCAGGCGCGCGGTGAAGTGGCGCATGTACGGTCCCTCCCACACGACGCGCATGCCGCGCACGCTCTCCCGGCGAGCATACAGCTCGGCCAGGGACTCCACCACGTAGTCGATGTGCGTCTGCGAGTAGACCCGGCGGGGCAGCGCAAGGCGCACCGTCTCCAGCTCCGGGCAGCGCGTCTCGCCGGTCTCAGGATCGGTGTGGGCGAAGGCCAGGGACCCGAGCTCGATGCCGCGCACGCCTGCGTCGACGTACAGGTGCGACGTCAAGGCCACCCCAGGGAACTCGCTCTGGGGGATGTGCGGGAAGAAGCGGCGGGCATCGACATAGACGGCGTGACCGCCGGGTGGCTCGAAGATGGGGACCCCGGCATCGACCAGCTTCTCACCGAAGTAGCGCGTCTGCCCGATGCGGTGGGCCAGGTAGCTCTCCTGCAGGCCCTCCCTGAGACCGCGGGCGAGCGCTTCCAGGTCGCGCCCGGCCATCCCCCCGTACGTCAGGAAGCCCTCTCGCAGGATCATCTCCACGGTCACCTTGCCGTAGAGAGCCTCGTCCCTCATGCCGAAGAGCCCGCCGATATTCACCAGCCCGTCCTTCTTCGAGCTCATGACGAAACCGTCGGCGTACGAAAACATCTCCTGGGCGATCTCGAGGGGGCTCTTCTCCGCGTAGCCCGCTTCCCGCAGCTTGATGAAGTAGGCGTTCTCGGCATAGCGGGCAGCGTCGAAGAATAAGGGGATGCCGAACTCATCGGCCACCGCCCGGGTCTCTCTGAGGTTGCGCATTGAGACCGGCTGCCCGGCGGCCGTGTTGTTGGTGACCGTCAGCAGGATCAGGGGCACGTTCTCGGGGCCCCAACTCTGGATGGCGGCCCGCAGCCCGGCCACGTCCATGTCGCCCTTGAAGGGGTGGTGGCTGGCGGGATCGCGCGCCTCGGGCACCGGCAGGTTCAGGGCCACGCCGCCCCGCACCAGCACGTTGGCCTCGGTGCTGTCGAAATGGGTGTTGTTGGGGATGGGCTTTCCAGGCTGGACGAAGAGATCGCAGAGGATAGTCTCGGCTCCCCGCCCCTGGTGGGTGGGGACGAAGAAAGGCATGCCGAAGATCTCCTCGACAGCCTCGCGCAGGTGGTAATAGTTACGGCAGCCGGCGTAGGACTCGTCGCCGACCATCATGCCCGCCCACTGGTCATCGCTCATGGCGGTCGTTCCCGAATCGGTGAGGAGGTCGATGAGCACGTCCTCGGCCCGCAGGCCGAACACATTGTGCCCCGCCTCGGCGATCCGGGCGGCACGCTGCTCGCGCGTACTCATGCGGATCGGTTCGACCACCTTCACCCGGAAGGGCTCGAACGGGTACTTCGCCACATCGACTCCTCTCTCCACTCTCAGGCGCCTCGCGCGCCGGCCATCGAGTCCAGACGCCCCTCTTCACGCGCGACCCCGTGCGACGACACGAGACGGACGGGGCTCCGCTAACCTCCCAGGTAGGCCTGCTTGATCGCTTCGTCGGCCAGAAGGTTGCAGGCCTCGTCGGCCGCCACGATGCGCCCGTTCTGCAGCACGTACCCGCGATGGGCCACCCCCAGAGCCATGCTGGCGTTCTGCTCGACCATGAAGATGGTGGTCCCCCGCTCCTCGTTGATCTTCTGGATGATCTCGAAGACCTGCTGCACCAGGATCGGCGACAAACCCATCGAGGGCTCGTCGAGGCACAGGAGGCGGGGCTCGGTCATGAGGGCCCGGGCGATGGCCAGCATCTGCTGCTCACCACCGGACAGAGTGACCGCCCGCATGTCCCTGCGTTCGTAGAGGATGGGGAACTGCTCGAAGGCGGACTCGACCCCCGCTTGATGATCGCCGGATCGCCGACCGTGTACCCGCCCATCTTGAGGTTGTCGAGCACGGTCAGCCGCGGGAAGATACGCCGCCCCTCGGGCACGATGGCGATGCCGGCGTCCACGATCTTGCCGGTGTTCCACCGCTCGATGCGCGCGCCGTCGAACTCGATGCTGCCGGTACTGGCGCGGACATTGCCCAGGATGGTCTTGATGGTCGTGCTCTTGCCGGCCGCGTTCGCTCCCAGCAGGCAGACGATCTCACCGGGGTAGACCTCCAGGTTCAGCCCCTTCAGCACCTGGATGGGGCCGTAGTGGGCATCCACCTCCTTCAGGCGGAGCATGGGGTCGCCCTTGACCAGGGAAGCGCGGCGCTCTGGGAGGCAGATCTCGTTCTGCTCACCCAGGTAGGCGGCGATGACCTCCTCGTGCTGCTGGATGTACTCGGGCGTCCCCTCGGCCAGGACCTCGCCCTTGTTCACCACCAGGATGCGGTCCGAGACGCCCATGACCACGGGCATCTGGTGCTCCACAAGAATGATGGTGTAGCCCTCGTCGCGGAGCGCGCGGATCTGGCGGCTGATCTCCTCCACCTCGGCTGGGTTCATGCCGGCCGCAGGCTCGTCGAGCAGCAGCAGGTCGGGGCCTAGGGACATGGCCCGGGCGATCTCCACCCGGCGCCGGTCGGCGTAGTTGAGCGTCGTCACGTAGCGGTCCTTGCGCTCGGCCACGCCCCGCTCGAAGAAGGCCAGGTAGCGCAGTCCGTTCACCTCGGCCTTCTTCTCTGCCTTGGCCGTGGCGGGCGGGCGCACGATGGAGCGGAAGATGCCTCCTTGCAGGCGGGGATGCGCCCCGGTCAGCACGTTGTCGAGCACGGAGAGGAGGGGGAAGACGCGGATGTTCTGGAAGGTCCGCCCCAGGCCCTTCCCGGCCACCCGGTCGGAGCTCAGACCGGTGATGTCCTCGCCCCGATAGGCCACGGTGCCCCTGTCCGGCTTATAGATGCCGGTGATCAGGTTGAAGAGGGTGGTCTTGCCGGCGCCGTTCGGGCCGATCACGCCCAGGATCTCTCCCTCGCGCACCTCGAACGACACGTCGGTGACCGCCGCCACCCCTCCGAAGTTCTTGGAGAGGCCGCGGACTTCGAGAAGGGTCCCGTCCGCCCCTGGCGCGGCGGGGGGCGCGGACGGGCTCGCCCTCAGTCCCCCGGAAGGCTCCACCCCGCTCGAGGCCATGGCGGCGACAGCCAAGCTCTGCCCGGCGACCGCCAGGGCGGGCCCCCCGGCGACCAGCGCCTCTGCCGGCTGCAAACCCAGAGTGCCGGCGGGCTCTCCCGCTCCGGTGGCCTCATCGACGGTGGTCTTGCTCTTGCGGGGTTTGGCCGGTAGCACACCCTGCGGACGGAAGATGATGACAAGCAGCAAGATCACGCTCACGATGGCCATGCGCCACTGGGTCAGGCTCTCGAAGTTCCGCATGTACTCGCCCAAGAAGGTGTAGACGGTCGCCCCCAGGACAACGCCAACCGGATTCCCCGATCCGCCCAGGATCAGCACGAGGTAGATGGCCACCAGCTCGTTCAGCGAAAAGTTCTCCGGGTACACTCCCACCTGCCACGACGCCAGCAAGGCGCCGGCCAGGCCGGCGAACGCAGCGGCCGTGGCGAACGACAGGACCTTGTACCGCATCAGGTTGACGCCCATGCAGGAAGCCGTGATCTCGTCGTCACGGATGCCCGCCCACGCCCGCCCCGTGCGGGAGAACTGCAGGCGCACGCCCACGAAGACCACCAGCAGGGCGAAGCCCCAGATCAGGTAGTAGTAGCTGGTCGGGCTGCGGAACATGTAGCCGATGACCGCCGGCCGATCGACGGCGGTGATGCCGTTCGGGCCGTTGGTGATGTTGACCGGCCGGTCCAGGTTGATGACCAGCAGGCGGGTGATCTGGAAGAAGGCCAGCGTGACGATGGCCAGGTAGTCGCCGCGCACCCTCAGGCTGGGGATGCCGACCAGAAAGCCGATGACGGTGGTGACCGCCATCGCGATGGGCAGGGTCCACCAGAAGCCAAGGTGGATGTCGAACTGACCGGAGTTCAGGATGGCGTAGGCGTAGGCCCCGATGGCATAGAAGGCCACGAAACCCATGTCGAGCATGCCGGTGAAGCCGGCTACCACGTTGAGTCCCACCCCCAGGATGACATAGAGCGCCACCGTGGCCCCCACGCGGATCCAGTAGCGGGAGTCGGTGGCCATGGGGAAGCCGGCCACGATGAGGACCATCACCACCGGCCACACCGAGAAGGGGAGGCGGTCGGTCGCCCGCCGGACCGGGGCCGTCACACGGCCGCACGCCTGGCTGAGTCGGGCTCGCGCTGCGCCGGCTACCATCGCGGACCCCCCCTCACACTTTCACCGGCGTCTGCTGGCCCAGCAGCCCGGAAGGCTTGAGGAGCAGCAGGATGATGAGCAAGGAGAAGGCGATGACGTCCTTGTATGTGGTGGAGATGAAGGCGCTGCCGAACGTCTCCGCCCCTCCCAAGATGAACGCGCCCAGCACTGCCCCGCGCAGGTTGCCGATGCCGCCCAGCACAGCGGCGGTGAAGGCCTTCATCCCCAGGGCGAAGCCCATGGCGAAATCCACCTGGGTGTAGTAAAGCCCGGTCAGGACGCCGCCGATACCGGCCAGGGCCGAGCCGACCAGAAAGGTGGTGGAGATGATCTTGTTGACCGAGATGCCCATGAAGGCCGCGGCCTCGCGGTCTTGGCTGGTGGCCCTCATGGCCTTGCCCAGCTTGGTGCGGTTGATGAAAAGATCGAGGCCGATGAGCGCGACGGCGCCCACGATGATGACCAGCAGCCTCTCGGGCCCGATGGTGGCGCTGCCGATCTTGACGCTCCACGAGTGGGGCAGTAGGAGGTCGGTGGCGTAGGGGCGCGCCCGGTAGTTGGTGATCACACCCACGACGTTCTGCAGCAGGATCGAGACCCCGAGAGCGCTGATGAGGGGCGCCAGGCGCGCGGCCTTGCGCAGCGGCCTGTAGGCCAGGAACTCGATGGTCACCCCTACCGCCGAGCAGCCGACGGCGGCCGCAATGAGCATGAGCACGATGACGAGGGCGGGGTTCGCCGTGAGGGTGCCTCCCTCGACGAACGGCAGGGCGACCAGGTAGCCGATGAAACCCCCGATCATGAAGACCTCGCCGTGGGCGAAGTTCAGCATCTCCAGGATCCCGTAGACCATCGAGTAGCCCAGGGCGAAGAGAGCGTACACCGACCCCAGGGTCAGTGCGTTGACGATCTGCTGCTGTATCTCCATTCGACTCCCCCTGGGCTCAGGTCCGTCTCTGGTGCCCTTTCAGACGGGATCGGGTCCGTCCGAGAGAAACGGTAACACGTGTCAGCCGGGATTCGGGGTGGGGCGGCGTTGCCGCCCCACCCCGCACGTGCTGGTGCTTCCTCGTCGCGGGCTACTGTAGCTTGATCCCCTTGACTTGGACGAACTTGTCACCCTGCACCTGGATGATGTAGATACCACCGGCGGCCAGATCGCCCTCGGGCGTGAAGCTGATCGGGAAACCGAGGATCCCGGTGTAGGCAGTGGAACCAAGCGCGTCGTTGACCGCTTGACGGTCCACCTTGCCATCGACTACGCCGGCCTGTTTGACGGCGTCGAGCAGCACCATGGTGGCCTCGTAGCTTTGCGCGGTGAACAGGCTGGTCTCCGTATACTTCGCGATGAAACGAGTCAGCATATCCTGAGCGGCCGGCACTTCTTCGGGCATGGGGCCCAGGCTCGTCGCGTACGCACCCTCGGTGGCGCCACCGGCGTTCTTGATGAACTCCGTCGGGTCCTTCAAGCCATCGGCTCCCGCCAACTGCGCCTCGAAGCCCATGCTGACCATCTGCTTCGCTATGGCGGCGGCCTGAGCGGGGCTGGGGATGGGCATGAACAGGACATCAGGGGCCGCGGACTTGACTTTGGTCAGAACGGCCGAGAAGTCCTTGTCCTCGGGCGTAATCTGGGCCCGCTCGACCGCGATCCCCGCGTCACTCAGGGCCTTGTCGACCTGGTCGGCCAGGCCTTGGGAGTAGGTGCCCTTGTCGTCGATGATGAAGACCTTCTTGACCGAAAGGTCGTCCACCATGAACTTGGCGATCGAGGGACCCTGGATGCCGTCCTTGGGCGCGGTGCGGTGGAACACCACGTACCCGCCCTCGGAGAGCTCGTCGTTGGTGGCCGACTGAGTCACCAGCGGGACCAGGCCCTCGTCGTAGATGGGCAGCGCGGCTTTCACCGCCGAGCTGGTCATGGGACCGACCACACCGACGACGGCCTCATCGGAGGCAAGCTTCTCGGCCACCGAGGCGGCCTTGGCCGGGTCGGCACCGTCGTCAGCCTCGACCACCTCGACCGTGACTCCGGGCATGGCCCCCGACGCGTTGAAATCGTCGACGGCCATCTTGACGGCGTTCAAAGCGTCGATGCCGATCTTGGCCAGCTGACCCGTGAACGGGCCGGCGGCGCCGATCTTGATCGTGACGGCCTCGGCGGGCGCCGTCGCCTCGGTGGTCTCGCTGTTGTCGGTAGCGGCGCTGGTGTCGGTCGAGCCCGTCGTGGTCGCCGTGGTGTCGTCGCCGCAGCCAGCGGCGAGGAGGCCGGCGGTCAGTACCAGCACGACGGCCAGCATGAGCGCGATGAACCTGGTTTTCCTCACGAAATCCCTCCATTGGTCCGGGACCCCCGGGACCATCCCTCCGTCCCTTCCGCAGTCCCTTTCTTCACCCGATGCCCCACTGCCTCGTTTCTGGGCCCCCTCCTTGTCTCGGCGATCACGGCGTGGTCTCGGCAAGCCGTTCACTCTCCTCCGCGGCCGCCTGCTCCGCCTCTCCGCCGTTGAGATCCGGCGCGGTCGCATGATCGAACCAGCCTGTAGATGACACCCGCAGCATTGTCAATGGCGCTCCGGACCCTTCAGCCGGAGAGGCCGCAAACAGCCGACACCTCGACGAGAACCCCCTTTGGAAGGGCGGCCACCTGCACGGTCTCCCGCGCCGGGGGCTCATCACCGAAGTACCGCCCGTAGACCTCGTTGAAGACGGGGAAATCGGCCATGTCCTTCAGGAAGCAGCTCGTCTTGAGCACCGAGTCCATTCCGGCGCCGGCAGCCTCGACCACGGCTTTGAGATTGGCCATCACCCGCTCGGTCTGTTCGGCGATCCCCCAGGCACGACCTCCGCGGTGGCGGGATCGAGGGCGATCTGCCCGCTCAGGAAGAGCAGGTCAGCGAAGCGCACAGCCTGGGAATAAGGTCCGATCGCCGCTGGAGCGGCCTCGGAGCTCACGATCACCCGTTCCTCTACGCTCATACGTGTCCCCCCTTGTGTACATGTTCTGCAAGGCCGGCGGGCAGGTCCTCTTCGAGCACCGCCAGAAGCGCGTCCAGAGCAGCATCGCATTCCTCGAGGGTGGAGTAGAAGTGGGGCGCGAGGCGGATCACCGGCCCCCGGGCCGCGGCGATGACCCCCCGCCGGCGCAGCAGCGCCTCAACCGCGTGGGAGTCACCCGGGCAGAGGAAGGCCGTGGATGGCGTCTTTCGCCGCGGATCTCCCGTGCCGTGCAGCGAGAAGCCGCGGGCCAGGCCGCCTTCCACGAGGCGGGCGGAGAGCACCCGGGTCCACTCGTTGATCGCGTCTACCCCGATCTCCTCGATGACCTCCATCCCTGCCCGGCTGATGTAGGCGTTGATGACCGGCGGAGTGCCCGTGTCGAAGCGGGCCGCCGTCGGAGCCCACGTGAGCTCCTTGATGGTGAAGGCGAACGGGTTCTCCCGGCCGAACCAGCCGGTCACCGCCGGGTGCAGCTTCTCGAGGAGTTCGGGCCGCACGTAGAGGAAGGCGATGCCGGGGACGCCCAGCAGGTACTTGAGATTCCCCGAGGCCAGGAAGTCGATGTCCATGGCCTTGACGTCGATGGGCTCCACGCCCATGGTCTGGTAAGCGTCGACATAGACCATGGCCCCCCGCTCGTGCGCCAGCCGGGCAATGGCCGTCACATCCTGCACGAAGCCGCTCTGATAGTAGCCGTGGCACGCCGACACGAGCAGCGTGTGCTCGTCGACGGCGGATTCGTAGTCATCCAAGTGGACGGTGCCTTCGCGTACCGGCACCCAGTCCACGCCGAGCCCGAACTTCTTGTGGGCCAGCCATACGTGCCCGACCGAAGGGAACTCGGCCTCGCTCACCACAACCTTGCACCGCGCGCCGGAGAGGTCGAGCGCTCCGGCCAGGCTTGCGGTGGCCTCAGAGACGGAGCTGCTCACGGCGATCTCGTCGGGGGACGCGTTGATCAAGCGGGCGAAGACCTCCTTGGCCCGATGGGCCTCGGCCATCCAGGCGTCCCAGTCCATGCCGGCGTCGTTCCAGGAGTCAAGGTAGGCCTCCGCCGCCGCCCGCGTGATGTCGAGCTGCGGCGCCTGCGAGCAGTTGTTCATGGGGATGAAGCTCGTCAGAAGGGGGATCCGTCGCCGCCAGGCGACCAGGTCGTAGCGGGGACGCGGCTGTGCGGCTGTATCCGCCGTCTGCACGTTCCCGGTCGCTGGTTCCCGCCTCATCGACTCCCCCTGTCCGCTCTCTGTGGTCGAATGGTTCGACCACAATAGGAGCAGGACGCGAGCCTGTCAAGTAGGCGCGCGGCGTCGCTCACCAGCCTGCGACCGTCCTGGACGCCTCCCGCAACGCCGACTCGATCCCGGCGGCCGACACATCCTTGTGCGTGACGAAACGAATGCGGTTCCTTCCCACGGCTCCGGCCAGCACGCCCCGCGCAGCCAGCTCGTGGCACACATGATCCGCCGGCAGGTCGGTGTCGACGAAGACCATGTTGGTCTGGACGGTCGGGAGGTCTATCCGCAGACCGGGAAGCTCGGCGAGCCCCTCCGCCAGACGCCGGGCGTGGGCGTGGTCCTCGGCCAGCCGCCCCACCATTGTGTCCAGAGCCACGATACCGGCGGCAGCCAGCACCCCGGCCTGTCGCATCCCTCCACCAAGCAGCTTGCGCATACGCCGAGCCTGCGCGATCCAGGCCGCCGGGCCGGCGACCAGGGAGCCCACCGGGCAGCACAGGCCCTTCGAGAGGCAGAACATGACCGAGTCGGCCGGGGCCGCCAGAGCGGCTGCCGGAACACCCAGGGCCACGGCGCCGTTGAAGATGCGGGCCCCGTCGAGGTGCACCGGAATCCCTCGCTGGTGAGCCACCGCGCAAAGCGCGGCCACCTCCTCCGGCAAGGCCACCGTGCCTCCCCCGGCATTGTGCGGGTTCTCGAGGCAGAGCAGGCCGGTGTGCGGGTAGTGCACGTCATCGGCTCTGACGGCGGCCTCGATCTGCGCAGGCAGGAGGCGGCCGGCTCGGCTCTCGAGAGGCCGGGCCTGAACGCCCCCGAGGAGCGCCAAGCCCCCCACCTCGGCGTCGTAGATGTGCGACGCGACGTCGACGACCGCCTCGTCGCCCCGGCGGGTGTGAGTCAGCACCGCCACCTGGTTCCCCATGGTGCCCGTGGGCACGAAAAGCGCGGCCTCTTTGCCTACGCGCTCCGCGGCCAGTTCTTCCAGCCGCCGGACGGTCGGGTCCTCCCCGTACACGTCGTCGCCCAGGGGAGCGGCGGCCATGGCCCGGAGCATGGCCGGGGTCGGCCGGGTCACCGTGTCGCTGCGCAGATCGACGGGCGCGGTCATTGCGACCTCCACGCCCGCGCAGCATCGAGCAGGCTGTCGATCTCCTCCTCGAGGGTATCGGCGTGCGGCGACACCCGCACCCCGCCGACGCCGGCGTAGGGGAACCTCTCCTGTGCGATCTCGAGGGAGCAGTTGTCGGCCTAGCCGCCGTCTCCTGTCACCCTCTGCCTCGCCGCGTCGGTCATCCTTCCACCTGTCCGGAGCCATGGATCAACCCCCTTCAGGTGTCCCGCGAAACCGGGTGCGTGTCATGCAGCCGCTCCACGAAGAACTGCACCGCGTCGTTGGTGAAATCCTCCCAGGCTGCCTGGTCGAAGCCGAGGGTAGTCACCCGCGCGCCTATTTCTCGTGCCTTGACAAGCAGAGCTTCATCGGTGAGACCCGCTGCTTCCATGGCACCGGCGACCCTGTCGAGAGCCTGCATCAGCCTGAGGGTTCCGTAGAGCTTGGGTTCGTGGAGCGTTCCATTGGCGGCAGTAGCGAGGAAGGCGAGTGTCTCCGCAAAGGCCAGCCCCGCTTCGCCGCCAGGTAGTATGCCCTTCCGGTCGTCGGCTTCTTCGCTCATGAGAATCTCTCCCAGTGGGTGAACCGACTGAGGTCAGGCTCCGGGGGCTCTGGCTTCGGCCGGTCGACAGGGGTGGGGAAGCCAACCGCGACCATCAGCACCGGCTCCAGAGATTCGGGGAGACCCAGCAGAATGCGCAGTGCTCCCCGATGGAAGCTGCCAATAGGACAGCCGCCCAAGCCGAAATCCTGGGCCGCTAGAAGAATGTTCTGCATCGCCGCGCCCAAAGCCAGGTACAGGGCTGTCTTCTGGCCCGAGCCCAAACCAAGCTCCTCAGCTTCGCCCGTGTCCAGACAGAGGGCGATCACTGCGGAGGGCTTCCCCGTCATGCCAGGACTCACCGCGCGGATTTTCCGTAGGTTGAGGTTCGCGGTGACGACTACGTACCGCCCCACGTGTGCGCCGCCGCCCCAAGGAGCGGCGCATGCCGCGCGGATTAGCTGCAGAAGAGTTTCCTCGGGAATCGGCCTCTCTTGGAAGTCCCGGGTCACGTGCCGGGAAAGAATACGCTCCATCACGGGAAGACTGTCAGGCAGGGCCCCGCTCACCGGCCCATCACCTCGATGAAGAGCCGCTCGAAGTTCCCGTGGCATACTTTCTCTACCTGACGTGGAACGAGCCCCCCACCCAAGAGAAGCCCCTCGATCTTGGCGTAGTCTCTAACCGAGTCAAGGCCGGTGGGAGTGCTCTCGACGCCATCGAGGTCACCGCCAAGGCCCACACAGTCCTCGCCTCCCACCTTGATGGCGTGTTTCACATGCTGCAGGATCAGGCCAAATGGAGGCCGGGGGATAGCCTTGATTACCGGACCGCTGGTCTCGAGGGCCTCGTCGAAGGTCTGCTCTCCTGCCTTGACCGCCCGAAAGAACTCGTCACGAGCCTGCTTCTCCTTCGCGAAGAAGTCTGCGGAGAGGAAGCCGGAACCCATGTTGATGCCCATCACTCCACCCCGCTCCCCCAATGTGCGGATCATTTCGTCGGTCAGGTTGCGGTCGTTGGGGGAGATCGCCCGGCAGTTGCTGTGGCTGGCTACGAACGGCCTGTGCGCCACACGGACGACGTCGAAGAAGGCTTGGTCGGAAGCATGGGAAACATCCACCACGACACCCATCTCTTCGCAGAGCTGCACGAGGGCCTCGCCCTTCTTGGTGAGGCCGGAGCCGCCGCCAAAGACCGTGCCGCAGAAGGGGTTGTCACCCCAGGCCAGGGTTAGCAGCCTGACCCCGGCCTCGAAAAAGGCCGCCAGATTGTTCAGGTCGCCCATCAGCGGGTCGGCGCCTTCCAGAGAAGCGATGGCGGCTATCTTCTCCGGCACCTCCAGAGCGGCCTGAATATCCCCAGGGCCGCGGGCGAAGATGAGATTGCCGCTGTGCTGCCGGCACAGAGCTTGCACCGTCTCGACCATTTGCATGGCAAGTTCGTACTCGTGTCCCCTCGCGCGCTCGGCATAGACCCAGGCGGCGAAAACCTGGGCCGACATCCCGGCCTCCAACATGCCTCCGAGAGTTACGTGCAGACCAGTATCTCCTGCAAAACCGGCCTGTTTTTCAACCACCTTCTGCACCGTATCGCAGTGGGCGTCAAAAAAATCTCACGGGTGCACCTCCTTGGCCGTGCTTGTGTTCGAATCTTCCGGACCGGCGATGGAGGCGGCCTCAAGCGTCCTTCATCAGCTCCTCGATGGGTCGATAGGGGATGTCTTCGTAGTAGCGCTCCGAAGAGAACGCAACTTGCCCCGCCGGGGTGCGGAGAGCAGCTCTCATCCTCTCGTGAGAGCGGGCGCCGACGACCAACATTTCAGTCCCGTCGGTGATGCTCGCACTCATCACGCCTTCAAGGGTGACCGGGTCCATCATGAGGAGAAGGTCAGGGAGCATGCACACGAGTTTTCCGTCCCGCCAGCCGACCATGGTCTCATTCTTGATGATGATCTTGAAACTCTGACCGCTGAAGGAGCGTTTGCCTTTGAGGAAGACCTTCGCGTGGTAGTGCCCTCGGGTATTGTCACTCTCGACGCGTGTGACTTCACCCCAGAACAGAGGCCATCCGCGCAGGAAGCGGGCAACTCTCCGGAGTCTCTCCTCGGGCTCACCGGTTAAGCTGCCCGCGAACTCCCCGAGTTTGATAGCCTGGCTGAGAGTGCCCGGGATGACCCCGCGCTTCAGCGTAGCACCGTCCATTGGAGAGCCAACAGTTGCGACCATGCCATGGGTCCGCGTGACCAGGAAACGCCCCAGCTGATCGGCGAACAGATCGCCGCAACGATCGACAAAAACAACGTTGTTCTCCAAGTCGATCATGGCGAGGGGCGTGAGTCGAGCCCCGCAGATGGACATGCTCGTCATGTGAGTCTCGGGGACAGCCCGCCCAGCCATGTCGCCGTCGATAACGGGGATGCCCAGGCGCGCGCCGGCGGTGACAATGACTACAGTGTTGCCCCCGCCCAGCTCTGTGGCCAGCAGGTAGTCGATCTTCTTCCCTAGATAGCGGCCAAGCTCGCGGACCGCGCGACCGAACTCGAAGTCGTGCTCCCAGCGGGCGAGGACCTCGTTGACGTCGATGGGATCGGCAACCGACCCCAGGTAGCCTCCCGAGACAACGACGGCATCGTCCGGGACCTCGTCGGGTGACACCAAAGAGCAGTAGCGGCCGGCGGCGAAATCCGCCTGCATCACCGGCTCACCGAACTCGCGCGGCGGCCCCCCGCCGCCGGTGCCGAGGATCCCGAGTCCCTTCAGCAGGGCTTCAATCTCGTCGCGGTCCCGCAATTCGTGCATCTTACGCCTCCTTGACATGGAAGACGGTGAGGACGGGCCGATGACCTAGGACAGAGGCCTTCTCCATTCCGGCGATTCGTAGGCCTTCTCGCTGTGAGCGACCCCCAGCACGCGCCAACCCAGCAAGGCGCCAATGGCAGCCAAAGTTGGATCAAGCACCGGGGCCCCAAAGCCTGTGGCCGCAAACTCCGATTTGACCCTCTCGGTCACGTGCGACATGCCGGTGCAGCCCAGGATTATGGAATGGGCTCCATCCTCCGACACCGCCAGGCCGGCCTGCTCCAGCAGGCCGGCCACCAGCCGATCGGCCTGCACCAGCTCGGCGACCGGCATTCCCACGCTCCGTACCGATGCCAACCTCTCACGAACCCCGTAGACGGTGGCCTGGTCGACCACGATGGGTGTGCCGGAGCTAGCCGGGAGGATGACGGAGAAAGTCTGCCCGAGGCCGGCGGCAAGCAACATTGCCGATTGGGCCGGGCCGGCCACCGGGATCCGAACGAGCTCCCGGGCCGCTTGAAGGCCCGGGTCCATGAAGCAGTTGATCACGACACCGTCAACCCCTTCCTGGGCTGCCTTCCTCACTCGGTCCAGGATCAAGGGAACGGCGATGGCGTCGTCGTAGCGGGACTCGATGGAGGTTGGGCCTTCGGGAAGCCAATCGATCTCCGCCTGAATGAACTCGGGGAGGCGAGGCAGGGCTCCCTCGTTCAGAATCCCTCTTGCCACTGGGTTTACGATCCTTATCCGCACACGCTCATCCCCTCCATCGTCAGCCGCCATTGCTGCTCACATACACAGGCTGGTCTTTGAACTGCTCGGCGAAATGGCAGGCGGCCCGGTGCTCAGTGATTATTCCGCGAAGCTTTGGTTCCTCCTCGCTGCATATGGCGGCTGCCCAAGGGCAGCGCGGATGGAAACGGCAGCCCGGCGGCGGCGAATCGGCGCTGGGAACGTCCCCACCCAGCACAAGCCTCTGCTTCCTGAGGGTGGGATCAGGGATGGGAATGGCCGCCAGAAGCGCCCGTGTGTAGGGATGAAGCGGGGTCGCATAGATCGGCTCGGTGCGAGCTATCTCCACAATCTTGCCTAGATACATGACCCCCACATCGTCACTCATGAAGCGGACCACGCTGAGGTCGTGGGAGATGAAAAGGTAGGTCAAGCTGAACGCCCTTTGCAGGTCCTTGAGGAGATTGAGGATGTGGGCCTGAACACTGACGTCCAAGGAGGCAGTAGGTTCGTCAAGGACAACAAAGCGCGGATTGGTGGCGAGAGCGCGGGCAATCACGACTCTTTGCCTTTCCCCCCCGCTTAGCTCGTGCGGGTACCTGTTCAGGTGATCCAAGTTGAGACCCACCCTCAGTGTTAGAGACGCGACTGTCTCGTAGAGCTCGGACCCCCGCTTCATACCGACCAGCTGCAGCGGCTCGGCCACCGTGCTCTCGACCGTCATCCGCGGATCCAGTGAGGACTGGGTGTCTTGAAACACCATCTGCATCTGGGGGCGGAGTTCCTTCCAAGACGCACCCTCCGCCTTGCTCAGGTCGATATCCTCGAACATGACGAAGCCCTCGGTGGGATCGAGAAGCTTCACGGCGATCCGTCCCAAGGTACTCTTGCCGCAACCCGACTCACCCACCAGCCCCAGGGTCTGACCCTTCCCTATGGTCGCATCCACTCCGTCTACCGCGCGGGTGTAGCCCACCGTACGTCCGAAGAAACCCCCGCTTATGGGAAAAAGCTCTCTCACGTGCCTCATCGTCAGAAGGGGTTTGGTCATGCGGCCTCCCACGAACCTCGCCGGGGCGGATACCAGAGATGACAGGCCGCCATGTGTCCATCGGAAACTGCCTGGAGGAGGGGCTTCTCGGTGGCGCATACCTCTCGCGCGTGCGGGCAACGCGGGTGGAAGCGGCAGGCAGAGGGCGGGTGGATCAAATTGGGAACCGACCCCGGAATGCTGGGCAATCGCTCACTTGGGTCCTGATGGAGCTTGGGCACGGCATCCAGCAGGAGGTTCGTGTAGGGGTGTGCCGGGCTGACGAAAAGCTCCCTCGTGGGCGACGCCTCGACTACGTCTCCGGAGTACATCACGATGACCCGGTCGCAGATCTCCGCGACGATGCCAAGATTGTGCGTGATCAGCAGCAAGGCTCCCCCAGTTTCCTGGCGAAGCTCTCCCAAGAGCAGGAGGATTGCCGCCTGCACCGTCACGTCTAGCGCGGTGGTGGGCTCGTCGGCGATGATCAACTTGGGGTTGCATGCCACCGCCATGGCTATGAGGCAGCGCTGGCGCATTCCACCCGAGAGCTGATGCGGGTACTGCCTGGCCACGCGCTCAGGGTCGGGCATGCGAACCATGTGCAGGGTGTCGACCACCCGCCGGTTCAGCTCCTTCCCCCTCAGCCTCTGGTGGAGAGAGATGACCTCGCCAATCTGATTGCCGATGGTGAAGACCGGGTTCAGGTAGGTGGAAGGATCCTGGAAGATCATCGCTATGCGATTTCCCCGAATGCGGCGCATCTCAGCTTCGGTCAGCTGGAGGAGGTCCTTTCCCTCGAACCAGACCTCGCCGTCCAGTATCCGTCCGGGCTCCTCTACGAGCCTCATGACTGACAATGCGGTCAAGCTCTTGCCGCAACCAGTCTCACCAACCAGGCCAACCGCCTCGTTGCCGCGGATGTCGAAGCTGACCCCATTCAGCGCCTGCACCACACCTTGATAGGTGAAGAAGTGGGTGCGAAGGTTCTCGACCGAGAGTAGAGACTGGCCCCGGCCGCTCCCGGTTGCTTCGCCCGCGTGCGCAGTCGCGACGGGAGCATCCCGACTCATGCTCCCTCTCATCCCCGGGACCTCGGGTCGACGAGGTCGCGCAGACCGTCACCCAGCATGTTGAAGCCGAGAACGCTCACCAGGATGGCGATGCCGGGGAATCCGGCCACCCACCACTGGTCCATGAAGTAGGGTCGCCCGGCGTTGATCATCAGACCCCATTCGGGCGTAGGCACTTTCACGCCTATCCCCAAGAAACCAAGGCTCGCGGCAAGCAGGATGGTATAACCCATGTCCATCGAGGCTTGGACAATGACGGGCCCCATGCTGTTCGGCATCACGTGTCTCAGCATCACCCTTCGCCAGGAGGAGCCGGAGACCCGGGCGGCCTCGATAAAGGCCTCCTGCCGCACGGAGAGGACAAGCCCTCGGACCAGACGCGCGTACCACGGCCATCCGGCGATTGCGAGCGCGATGATTACATTCTGCATCCCACCCCCAAGCGCTGTTGCGATGGCCAGGGCGAGAACCAGCTGTGGGAAGGCCAGGAAGATGTCGGCCACCCGCATGATCAGGGTGTCCACCCAGCCGCCGAAAGTACCCGCTACGAGTCCGATGGGGACACCGAGCACGGTGATGGAGAGGACGGCGAGTATGCCCACTCGTAGGGAGATGCCGGCGCCATGGATGATGCGGCTCAGGATGTCTCTCCCCACTTCGTCCGTGCCCAACCAGTGCTTCGAGCTCGGCGGCTGGAGAGAGTTGAGCATGTCCAGCTTGACGGGGTCATGGGGAGCGATGAGCGGGGCCAGGAGCGCCACCAAGACCAGCCCCAGCACGATGATGAGTCCGGTTATGGTGAGCGGGTTGCGCCGCAGCAGGTACCAGCTGAACTTGAGCCGTTTCATCCGCCGCTCCCGGGCGTAGCGCTTCCGGGCCGCTGCGTAGGTGGGGGAGTCCTCGGCGATAGTTGTCAGACTGGTGCCGGCCGGGCCTCCGGGCGTCGCGGCCAGCACAGACCCGACCAGGGGCCCGTCAAGGCCGCCAGAGGCGGCCGGCTCATGCTGCGGCTCGTCTCGCCTGTCACTCATTACCGGAAGACCTCACTCCAGCCGTATCCTTGGGTTGAGGATCATGTAGGAGACGTCCACCACCAGGTTGGCGAGGACGTATACGAAGGCGATGACCACAGAGACTCCCATGATCGTCGTGTAGTCCAGATTCGTTATGGAGGTGGCAGCCAGAGAACCCAGCCCCGGCCAAGAGAAGATCCACTCGACCACGAAGGCGCCGCTCAGCATCGAGCCGAACATCATGCCCAGTATTGTCACGGTCGGGATGAGCGCGTTCTTGAATGCATGCTTGAGAACGACTTTCCTACGGGAAAGCCCTTTGGCACGCGCGGCCTTGATGTAATCGCGCTGCAAGACCTCGAGCATGCTGGCGCGGGTCATACGGGTGATGCTGGTGATCCCCGCCAAGGCCAGCGTGATGCCGGGGAGAAGGATGTGCTCCAGGCTGTCAACCAAGGCGGCACCGTTGAGCGTCAGAGCGCTATCCAGCAGGTAGAGACCGCTAATGTGACTGGGGGAGGCAATCATATCGCTGGTGCGCCCGCCCGAGGGGAGCCACCCGAGATACCGGAAGAAGACGAGCTGAGCCACCAGGGCCAGCCAGAAGGTGGGCACAGCTCCGCCGATCAGGACGAAAAGTCGAGATAGATGGTCGGGCAGCTTGTTGCGCCAATTGGCTGAGACGACACCCACAGGAATCCCTATCAGGCACATGAGAATCAAGGCGAAGAGCGCCAGCTCGATGGTGGCCGGAAGCCTGTCGCTGATGTCATCCATCACAGGGCGACGTGACTGGATGGAAACACCCAAGTCCCCTTGGACCAGACCTTTCACGTAGATGCCGTACTGCTCGTAAACGGGACGGTCGAGGCCCCACCGGTGCCGGATGGCCTCGACCGTCTGCTCGTTTGCGTAGATGCCGGCGATTGCCCGCGCCGGGTCCCCGGGTATGGAGTGCGAAACGGCAAAGGTCAGTAGGGTCACCCCGAGAAAGACGGGGATAACCTGCAGGATCCTACGCCCTATCAAGTAGTAAAGCTTCACACTGGTTCCGTCAAGCTGACTCCAGTCTTCTCACGTGTCATCATACTTGCCGGGTTCCTTAGGGGCTCGTTTCAAGACGAAGCCCCGGCCGCCCCGGCCGCACTGGGCGGCGCGATGGGGCCGTGCTCAAGCGAGCTCTAGGACTCTTTGCCCTCGATTGAGAGGTTGTACCAGTTGACGAGACCGTGGTAGTAGGGGATGTATTCGTAGCCCTTGAGCCATGGCTTGTAGACCATGACGTGCTCTACCTCTGCTACCCAGATACCCGGGCAGTCGTCGTTCAGCTTCATGATCACCTGGGAGTAGAGCCGCTCACGCTCGGCTTGATCCATTGTGGAGTTGGCGTCATCCAACATCTTGTCGGTCTCGGAAGTGCCCCAGCCGGGGTTGATCACCGTGATAGCGCTGGTATGCCACCACATGAGGATGTCAACCGGGTCAGGGATGGCAGCCCACATCTGATAGGAGGCCATGTCGAAAGGCTTCTCTCCCTTGGGCTTCTGGAGCTTCTCGAAAAGAACCGGCCAGGTGGTCATCTCTACGTCGAGTTTGATGTTGGCCTCGGCCAGGTTCTGCTGCAAGATCTGGAACAGGGACTTGTAGTTCAGGATGTCCATGCCGGATAGCTTCAGGGTAAAGCCGTCTGCGTAGCCCGCTTCGGCCAGCAGGCTCTTGGCCTCTTCCACGTTGCGGTTGTACTTCACGGCTTCCTCTGGAATGGGCGGCCACACCGACGAGGGGATGGGGCCATAGACCCGTTTCGCGTATCCCTTGAAGGAGCCTTCGATAGCGGTGTCATAGTCGAACAGCAGGGCGATGGCTTTGCGCACCCGCACATCGCTGGTCGGCTTCTTGTCCACGTTGAAGGTGAACTGTGTGAGGGTGGTGGTCGGGTCGCGTTTGAGAACGATGTCGGGATTGTCCTTCATCTGGTCGACGATCTCGATCGGAAGATCGTCGGCAGCGATGTCAACCTCCCCCTTCTCCAGCATGAGACGGGCCGTTGCCGGCTCCTTGACGATGCGGTGGATGATCTTGTCCACGTGCTCGCCATCCCAGCCCCGCCAATACTCCGGGAACTTCTCGTAGACCAGCTCCTGGTCGTGCGTCCAGGAAGTGAGCGTGTAGGGCCCGGTCCCGGATTCGTGATCACGGAAGTAGTCCTTGGCCCAATCGCCCGGGGTTGTCTCATTGGCTTTCACGGCGGCCGGTGAAGGACCCATGTAGATGCCCCGCTGTCCAGCCAGCGTCGCCAGGAAGGACGGGCTCACCTGGCTCAGGACGATCTGCACGGTATAAGGGTCAACCACCACCACATCCTTGACGGGCTGCCAGTACTGGGCAGCCGCGCCCTCGAGAGCCATGATGCGCTGCCAGGTGAAACGGACGGCGTCGGCATTGAACTCCGTGCCGTCGTGGAACTTCACGCCTTGACGAAGCTTGAATGTGTAAGTCAAGGCGTCCGGAGATGCATCCCAAGACTCGGCGAGGCCGGGCTCGAGCTCGCCGGACGGGTCGCCGATGTTGATCAGACGCTCGTAGAAGGCCACCTGGGATTCAAGCCCGCCGCCGACGGTTACCTCGTCGGCGGGATCAAGTGAGTTGGGGTCGTTGTTGCGGGTGGCAACCAGGGTCACTGGTCCTGTCGGGGCGGCTGTGGTCTCCGTGCTTCCGGCGGGCGCCGTCGTGGTAGTGGTCTCTTCGCCGGCGCAAGAGGCCAAGGAGAGAGCTACCACGAACGCGAGCGCGACCAGTGGCAAGGTGGTCAGCCATGTCTTTGCCTTTGGAGTTTTCAACTCAGCCCTCCCGTGCGATTCGAGTCGACGTGACTCCGGGACACTCTGTGCAAGGCTTGCCTGCGGGGCCTCCTTTCACCCTAGTTGGCTTTCGCGTGACTTCAAGGGGAACGCCCTCGCTCCTCATCCACTCGAACCGAACTCCTTGCGGTCGCTTCCTCTTCTGTTGGCCGGCCCCCGCCCGCAAAACCGTCCAGACCTTTCCTTAGGCGAATGATTGAACTGGGCCATGGATGACATCTCCGCCTCGCCAGTAGGGCCCTAGGGGCCTCCAGGAGAGAGACCGCACACAGCTGAAACCTCCATCAGGACACCCTTGGGAAGTGCTGCCACCTGCACCGTCTCGCGGGCCAGGGGCTCAGACTCGAAGTAGCGCCCGTAGACCTCGTTGAAGGCCGGGAAGTTAGCCATGTTCGAGGAAGCAGCCGGTCTTGAGCACCGACCCCATGGCCGCCGGGGCGGCCTCCGAACTGATGATCCGCCCTTTCCTTGCGCTCATGCATGTCCCCCTTCATGTCCTTTGCCGACAGACAGGCCCAGGCCAGCCGGAAGATCCTGTTCGAACACAGCCAGCAGGGCATCCAGGGCGAAGTCGCACTCCTCCAGGGTCGAGTAGAAATGAGGCGCAAGCCGGATCACAGGTCCTCGAGCAGCGGCGATCACTCCTCTCCGACGCATGAGGACCTCGACCTCGTGAGAGACGCCCGGACAGAAGAAGGCTGTGGACGGCGTCTTGCGCGAGGGATCGGAGGTACCGTGCAAGCTGAAGCCCCGCGCTTGGCCGCCCTCCACCAGACGAGCGGAGAGCACTCGGGTCCACTCGTTGATGGCCGGTACCCCGACCTGCTCGATCACCTCCATGCCGGCCCGGCTGATGTAGGCGTTGATCACGGGTGGCGTGCCCGTGTCAAAACGAGCGGCAGTCGGAGCCCAGGTGAGGTCCTTGATGGTGAAGGCAAAGGGGTTCTCCCGGCCAAACCAACCGGTGACCGCCGGGTGGAGGCGGTCCAGCAGCTCACGCCGCACATAGAGGAAGGCGATGCCGGGGACGCCCAACAGGTACTTGAGATTCCCCGAGGCCAGGAAGTCGACATCCATGGCCTTGACGTCGATGGGTTCGACCCCCATGGACTGGTAGGCGTCGACGTAGATCATGGCCCCGCGCTCGTGGGCGAGCCGGGCGATGGCGGCCACGTCCTGCACGAAGCCGTTCTGGTAGTAGCCGTGGCACGCCGACACGAGCAGCGTGTGCTCGTCGATGGCCGTTTCATAGTCATCCAGGTGGACCAGACCTTCACGCACGGGCACCCAGTCCACTTCCAAACCCAACTTCTCGTGCGCGAGCCACACGTGACCCACCGAGGGGAATTCGGCCTCGCTCACAACCACCTTGCGGAGCGGGCCCGAGAGGTCGAAGGCGCCGGCGAGGCTGGCGGTGGCCTCGGACACCGAGCAGGCAACGGCGATCTCGTCGGGGGAAGCGTTGATCAGGCGCGCAAAGACCTCCTTCGCCCGATATGTCTCGATCATCCAGGCGTCCCAATCCATGCCGGCCTCGTTCCAGGAGTCAAGGTAGGCCTCCGCCGCCGCCCGCGTGACGTCGAGCTGGGGGGACTGGGAGCAATTGTTCATGGGGATGAAACTCTGGAGGAGGGGGATACGTCGCCGCCAGGCGGCCAGGTCGTAGCGGGCGGGCGACCCCGGCGGTTCGCCCGCTGTAGCCACGTTCCCCGTCGTAGCCGGTTCCCGTGTCATCGACTCGCCCTGTCTCATCTGCGGTCTAATGGTTCTACCACAACTATAGAAGTTCCAGGGGCGCTGTCAAGCCTCGGCCGGTCGTCCGGCCAAACCCCGTGGCACATCGACACTGGCCTCGTCGCCCCGCCGGGTAGGGTCTACAGCGCCACCTGGCTCCCCATGATGCCGGTGGAGACGAAGAGGGTGTCCTCCTTACCCACACGCTTGGCGGCCAGCTCTTCCGCCGCGGGACAGTGGGGTCTTCTACGCGGACGTCATCGCCCAGAGCGGCGGTGGCCATGGCCCGGCGCATGGCCGGGGTCGGCCGGGCCGTGGGCGTCGCCGCCCAGGCCGAGCTCCGCCAGCTTGGCCGGTGTGGGCAGGCCGGTGGCCACATCCCAGCCACGGGCGGCGTAGTACTCGTCGAGCATCTGCTCGAGGTCGACGGTGGCCCCGGTCGAGGGGCTCTCGGCAGGGCCTAGCGGCTCTTCGAGGAAGCGTCTGGGGAGCGTGTCGTCCTTGCGGGTGATGCCTTCACGGGCGATGAAGAGCCGCTCCAGGTTGACCACCCGCTCGCCCGCCTGCCGCACGTCCTCGCCGGTCATGTCCCAGCCGGTGGCGGCATTCAGCAGCTCGGCGGTCTGGTCCCAGTCGAGAACTTCCATGTTGTTATAGGTGTTCTTGCAGACACCGAGGGAGTCGCAGACCGCGGCCATCTCCTCGAAGTGCTTGACCACCCGGCCCTTCCCCTTGTGCTCCAGGCGGAAGGCTGACTCCGGCACGCCGTAGCGGCGGATGCCCTCCTCGGCGTCGCCCGAAAACTCGAACCAGGGCTCGGAGCGCAGGTGGTCGGCGCCCCGGCTGGAGACGGCGTTGCCGAGAGCGTAGGCCTTGATGGTGCGCGGGTCGGCCTGGAAGACCTCCAGGCCCTTGGCGTGCATGGCGATCTCGGCCGAACCCCGGCCGACCCGCTCGGCGGCGGCCCGCACCCCATCGGCAAGCACGTCGCCGAAACCCTCCCGGCGGGTGATCCTGGCGATCAGGCCCAGAACAGCCTCCTGGTTCCCCCAGGTGAGCTCCAAGCCGTCGGTCTCGGCGGGCGTGAGGACGCCCCGCTCGGTCAGCTCCATCGACCAGCTGATGACCTCGCTGAGGGTGATAGCGTCCAGCCCGTTGCGGTTGGCCAGGTCGATACAGTGGAGACCAAACGCCAGGTCGCCGTTGCCGATGCGGCTGGTGAAACCGGCCAGGGGCTCATACTCGGGCCCCTCCAACTTGAGTCCGGGGAAACGGGGATCGTCGACCAGCAGGAATCGGCTGCAGGGGATGGTACAAGAAAAACACCCCTTGCTCTTGACCTTGAAACG
Source organism: Thermoleophilia bacterium (assembly GCA_027493445.1). GTDB lineage: Bacteria > Actinomycetota > Thermoleophilia > RBG-16-64-13 > RBG-16-64-13 > JAMDDA01. The sequence goes on from JAOSKU010000001.1 coordinate 2,521,368, forward strand.
CGCCTCGATGGCCTCGCCGCTCACCTCCTGGGCGTGCTCGAACTGACCGCTCAGGAAGTGGCGGGTCACTAGACCGCCGATGCCGTTCAGCGCCTTGACCAGCTTGGTGGTACCCAAGCGCACCCGGAGGTCGTACTCGGGATGGGCGTAGATGCGCTCGTCGATCTGCTCGATGATCTCCCAGAAACGGTCGAGGTCGGCCACCGGAACTATGCCCGTGCCGCGCACGGCGATCGCCTTCAGGTTCTTCGAGGCCATGACCGCCCCCATACCCGTCCGCGCCGCCGCCCGCACCAGGTTGCAGAAGACCCCGCTGAAACGCACCCCGTTCTCGGCCGCCGGGCCGATGGCCGCCACCTGCACGTCGCCGTCGCCTAGCTCGGCCCGGATGGCCTCGGTGGTCTCGGTGACGTCGAGGCCCCAGTGCCCGCGGGCGTCACGTAGCTCGACCCGGTCGTCGTGGATGAGCAGGTAGACCGGGTGCTCGGCCCTGCCCTCGATGATCAGCTGGTCGTAGCCGGCGAACTTGAGCTCGGGCCCGAAGAAGCCGCCGGCGTTGGAGTCGCCCAGGATACCGGTCTGGGGCGACATGCCGCTGACGTTGAAGCGGGAGCTCCCCGGGAAAAGCGAGCCCACCAGGGGTCCCACCCCGAAGATCACTTTGTTCTCGGGGGCCAGGCCATCGGTGTGGGCGGGCGTCTCGTCGAAGAGACGTTTGACGTTGAGACCGCGGCCGCCCAGGAAACGCCGGACGAGCGCGGGCTCGGTGGGGTGGGTCACGATGGCGTGGCGGCTCAGGTCGACGCGCAGAATTCCTCCCCCGAAGCCGTTCACGCCTGCCGCCCTTCGGTCGCCGTGTCGAGAGTCGCCGCGGGGGTTGCCGTGTCTGGGGTCGCTGCGGAGTGTGGCCCGGGCGCGGCGTGCGGCGTGACCCCGGCGGTCGAGGCCAGGACGCTCGAGCTCCCGGTGGCGCAGCCAGACGCCCATGCACGGCCGGCCGGCTTCACACCCCGGGGCGGACCCTCCTCGAGCTTCCTGCGGGCGAGGGCTTCGCGCCTCGCCCTCGGCCCGGCGTCCTCGTCGCGAAAGCGGATGGCTCCGGTGGCACAGCGTTTCACGCAGGCCGGGCTGCCGTCGCAGAGATCGCAGATGAGGGGGAGGCCACTGTCTGGGTGCATGGTTACCATCCCGAAAGGACAGGCGTCGGCACAGGCGCCGCACCCGATGCACTCGGCGGCGTCGAGACGGATGAGACCGGCTTCGTTGTCGCGAGTCAAGGCTGCCGTGGGACAGGCGGCCGCGCAGGAGGGGCGCCGGCAGCGCCGGCAGACCGCTGGTAAATCCAGCCCGGCGGTCTCCAGCTTGGTCACCTTGATGCGGGCCAAAGCCCGCCCGAAACCGCCCTCGTGATAGGCCACGCAGGCGAGCTCGCACGCCCGGCAGCCGCTGCATACAGTGTTGTCGACGACGATCCGTTCCAACGAGAACCCCCAGTCCCCGGCCCTTCGCGACCCTAGCGGGCCCTCTCCGCGCTTCAGTGGGTGCTCCGAGTCTCATTCCTGCGGTCGAATGGTTGGACCGCAGACTCACACCATACGAGGAGGAACGAGCCGTGTCAAGATTGGCGCGTAGGCGACGCACGATCTGCGGCCGCGGCCGGGACCGGCACAGCATCGGCCGCAAGGCCTTCTGCGATCACACTGCTGCGCTCCCGGACGGCCCGGGCTCGGACGGCCGGCGCTCGAACAGGAGGACCTACACCATCCCGTCAAGAAGCAGACTCAGGCGATCGCTAATCTCCCGGGCGGTGGCGGCTACACGCTCCCCGTGCACCGCGATCTCCTCCGGAGGAAAGGTGCCGAACACCGTGACTACACCCACGGGACGGCGGACCACCCGGCCCCCAAGCAAGGGGGCGCTGGCGGCCTGAAGTCCGGGCTGGATGTGGCCGAGGTCGGTGCAGTAGCCGAGCCGCGAGCAGACCTCAAGCTCGCGACGGGCCGCGTCGAGATCGACGGCCTTGCCCTTCGTGTCGCCGTAGAGGAAGAGGTCAGGCCCGGCGAGCAAGGCTTCTCGCTCGGGCTCGGGCAGGAAGGCCAGAATGGCCTTGCCCATCGATCCCCATGTCAAAGGGTACTGATAGCCCACCCGTATCGTCACACTCACGCCACCCGGAGCTTCCCGACGCGCCACCACATACACCTGCGGGCCCCGGATGAGCGCCACGAAGGCGCAGGTGCCGGGGTCGACGGCCAGCTTCTCGAGGAAGGGGGTAGCCGCGCTCGCCAGGTCGGTCCGGTCGAGGACTGCCCGCGAGAGCGCCAGCAACCCCGGGCCGAGGGAGTAAGTCTTTTTCGGGATCGGCGCGCGTCACCAGGGCGGCGGCCCGCAGTGTGTTCAGAATGGCCCGGCCCTTGCTCTTGTAGATGCCGACCTCGCGGCAGATCTCGGTCAACGTCGCGTGACCCCGGGGCTCGGCAGCCAAGTAGTACAGGATGCGGGTAGCCTGGTCGACGGCGGGCACCTTCTCGTCGTAGCCCGCCTCATGAGGAGCCGCCGCGGACCGGTCGACTCCGGCGGCAGCGCCCTCCCCTCCGGCGGCGGCACCCTCCCCTCCGGCGGACGACATCTCGGCGGAACTGCGCATCAGGCCGGCGGCGCGGAACGCGCCCCAACGACCACGATCGGGAAGGTGGCCGTCATGACTATTGAACCACGACCAGCCCGCACAGCGTGCCGTGGGGCACCTCCTCCGGGGCCGCGCAACTGCCGATCGGGTAGATGTCCCATCCGAGCCGAGCCACCATCTTGTACACGTCGACGCCCACGGCCTCGAGGGACGGCCTGGACTTCAGAGCGAAGCGGCACTTCTTGCCCTCCATGGCGACGCAGTCCTTCTGCTGCCCGCAGAAGGTGTGCCTGCACGAGCCGGCTGACAGACCGAAGGCCAGGTAATGTCCGTCGTAGAAAGCCATGCTCTCGATCTGAGAGACGATGGTGTAGACCTGCTGGTACGCCTCGACCCGCTCCACGATCGTGTCCCGGTTCTTGACGATCACAGGAGGCGCCACGTCAACGCTGAAGAACAACGACCACTGGTAGCGGTCGAGGAGCGCCTGAAGCTCGGCCGGCGCGAGGGTGTTAGGGGGGCAGTTCGCGCCCACTCCGTACCCGAAGCAGCGGGGTATCCTGCACTTCAGAGTGACCCGATCATCGATCACCACGTCTTTCACGGGCAGGACGACAGCCTGGGAGGCGCCCGTTTCCAGGGCTGCCTCCCGGTAGCGATCCAGGTCTTCCTCGAGCAGCTCCTCATACATGCCGGCGTCGACCTTCCTGATGGTCAGTGCCACGCGGAACCCCCTCCAATAGAGACATTGGCGCCTGACAAGGGTGGCCGCGTATTCGCGACGATGGAACCCCCGCCGCTCCTCGCCGCTGCGCGGCGGTCGCGCACCCCGTCGCGGGCACGCGCGGCGAGGGCGGCACCCCGGTACCTGGCCACGTGGACCCACCCAACCACATACCAAGGAAGTTCCCGGGCGGTCATGCCTGGCGCTTCCTGAGCTCCTCGGTGAGCGCCGGGATGATCTCGTGCAGGTCGCCCACGATGCCGAAGTTCGCGAAGCCGAAGATGGGCGCCTCCGGATCCTTGTTGACAGCCACGATGAGATCGCTGGTCTGCATGCCGGCTTTGTGCTGGATGGACCCCGAGATGCCGCAGGCGATGTACAACTTGGGCGACACGGTCTTGCCGGTCTGCCCCACCTGGGCAATCTGAGCCCTCCACCCGGCGTCCACGGCAGCCCGGCTCGCCCCGACTGCACCCCCCAGGACTCCGGCCAGCTTCTCGAGGATGGCGAACTGCTCGGGCCCGCCCATGCCGCGGCCGCCGGAAACGACGACCGCCGCCTCCTCGAGGTTCACCGCCCCCGCGCGCTCGTTGATCACCTCGACGACGCGGGCCAGGAGCCCGCTCGGCGTGAAGTCGGCCGCCAGAGGGACCACGACGGCCTCTCCTCCAGTCTCGGTGCGTGCGAAGGAATTGGGCCGCACCGTGTAGATCTGGGGATCGGAGAGGGACTCCTTCTCGGCGATCACCAAACCTCCGAAGCAGGGATGCGCGGCCAGCAGCCCGACTGCGCCGGCTTTCAACGCCGTCACGTCGTTGACCACGCCCCCACTCAGACGGACCGCGCACCGCGACGCGATCTCACGCCCGTTGCCGCTATTGGGCACCAGGACGGCGCGCGGGCCGGCCGCGCCGATGCAGGCCATCGCAGCGTCGGTAAAGGGGCCCGATCGGTAGACGCCGAGCTCCGCCCCGTCCACCACGTATGCCTTGACCGCCCCGTAGCGGCCAGCGGTGGCCGCCAAAGAGGCCACCCCTTCCCCGATGAGGGCCACGCAGACCTCGCCGCCGACCGCCTGCGCCAGCCTGCGGGCCTCCGAGAGGCTCTCGAGAGTGACACCGGTCAGAGCGCTCTCCCTGACCTCGCCGATCACCATGATGCCGGACGTCGCGCTCACGTCGCTGTTCTCCTTCCCTGTCAACAGCCGGTCGCTCAGACCAGCTTATTCTCGTGAAGGAAGTCGGCCAGCAACCGGGCCCCTTCCTGGGGGGACTCGTACTCGGTGACCGTCTTCCCGGCCGCCCGGGGCGGCACCGAGGTCGCGGCGTGTACGCGGGTGCGGGCTCCGCCCAGACCGACGGCTCCCAGCTCCAGGGCGAGGTCGGCAGCGGTCTTCGTGTCGAGCGGCTTCTTCTTGGCTCCCATGATCCCCCTGAGAGAGGGGTAGCGGGGCTCGTTGATGCCCTTGGCCACGGCCACCACCGCCGGTAGAGGGCACTCATAGACAATGGCGCCCTCGTCGGTCTGCCGGGCCGCCTTCAGGCTCCCGCCGTGCACCTCGAGCCGGTTGACCGCCCCCAGCACCGGCAGGTCGAGCAGCTCCCCCAAGGCGGCCGGGACCAGGCCGGTCTGGGCGTCGGTGGACATGCTCCCGCAGAGGACCAGGTCGAACCCGAGACCCCGCAGGACTTGGGCGAGCACGCGGGCGGTGGCCAGCGCGTCAGAGCCCTGCAAAACGGGGTCGCTCACCAGCACGCCCCTGTCCGCCCCCATGGCGAGGGCCTTGCGTATCGCCTCCTCCGCCTCCTGCGGACCCATAGAGAGGACGGTTACCTCTCCGCCCAGCTCCTCCTTGAGCTGCACCGCCGCCTCGACCGCATACTCGTCGTAAGGATTGAGGATGTTCTCGACGCTCGCCCGGTCCAGACGCCACTCTCCAGGCAGAAGCCGTTTCTCGGCCTCGGTATCGACAACCTGCTTGACGAGGACCACAGTTTGCATGCCGTCCCTCCTACGCCTTCGCGAACACGTCGCGGGCCACGGTGATCTGCTGGATCTGGTTGGCTCCCTCAAAGATTTGAAAGACCTTGGCGTCTCGCATCATTCGTTCCACGCCATACTCCACCATGTAGCCGTAGCCGCCCATGATCTGCACGGCATCGCCGGTCACTCTCATGGTGGCGTCACTCGCAAACAGCTTCGCCATGGAGGAGAAGCGCTCGATGTCGGCCGCTCGGGCGTCGTACCTGCAGGCCGCGGAATAGACAAGCTGGCGTGCCGCCTCGATCTCGGTGGCCATCTGGCCGACGATCGTCTGCACGGCCTGCATGCGAGCGAGGGGCCGACCGAACTGCTCGCGCTGGGTAGCGTATGCCGCGGCAATGTCCAGGGCTCCCTGGCCGAGCCCGACAGACTGAGCAGCCGAGCCGATCCGGCCCCTGTGAAGACCCCTCAGCATGATCTCAAGCCCTTGGCCCAGCTCCCCCAGCATGTTCGCCTGGGGTATCCAGACGTCCTCCAGCACGAAGGAGCAGGTGGGCGAACCCCGCAGTCCCATCTTGTGCTCGATCTTGTCGACCGTGAAGCCGGCCCGGTCGGTCTCGACGAGGAAGGCTGTGATCTGGTCGGCGCCGTCGGCCTTCACCTTCGCGAACACGATGATCACGTCGGCCACGTTCGCGTGGGTGATGAAGGACTTGCGGCCGTTGAGGCGCCAGCCACCGTCCGTCGGCACGGCCCGGGTGGTCATGGCCTTCGCGTCTGAGCCGGCGTTGGGCTCGGTGAGGCCGAAGGCGACGAGCACCTCCCCGGTGGCCAGTCTCGTCAGCCACCGCTCCTTCTGGTCGGCGCTGCCGAAGAGGGTGATCGGACCGGCGCCCAAGGACTGCGCGCCCAGGATCATCGAGCACGAGGCGCAGACCCGGCCCACTTGCTCGACCACAAGGCAGTGGGTGAGGAGCCGGCCGTCGATGCCGCCGTAGTCCTCAGGGACGGTCACCGCGAAGAGGTCATGCTTCCGAAACAGATCGGCCACCCAGGTGGGAAAGACCCCCTGCTCGTCGATCTCCTGAGTGCGCGGGCCGACCTCGTTGGTCATGAGGTCGCGCACCATCGTGGCGATCGCCACCTGCTCGTCTGACAGGCTGTGGTCCATCTGGTCTCCTTGGGGCCGCCGCGCAGGAGCGGGGGGCGGGGACACCGCAGCCCCTCGTTGGTTCGGTAGACAGTACTTGATATTGCCCACAGTACTGTGCTGAAGTATAGGAGCATGGGGGCGGCTCCGTCAAGAGAGGAACGCGGCGGTGAGCCGGCCGCCCGCTGGCGGCGACAGCCGCTACTAGCCGCCGTACGGATAGATCCAGACGACCTCAGCCGACAGCGTGCGCGCGAAGCGACCGCCTCCGGCCTGCAGCCGCTCCCACTCCTCACGCGTGTAGACCAGAAGATCAGCCGGAACGGGCAGGCTGAGAAGATCGAAGGCCACCGCTCGCCGCTCGAAGGCCTGATCCGAACCCGCGACAACGGCGATCAGGTCCAGATCGCTTCCGACCCCCCAGTCGCCCCGGGCGTAGGAGCCGAAAAAACCGATCATGAGCACCTCGGGGTGCGATCGGGTCACGGCTCCGGCCCAGTGGCGGGCCGCATGCCCCACCTGCTCGCGGTCAGGCCATCTGAGAACGGACGAACTCGACGATCTCACGGGCATAGCGGAGTGCGCTCCTCGGCGCGAGGGGACTCCGCCTGCTCGAGGTCTCGTTCGGCTTGGGCGAACCAGTCCGGGGCCCGGTTGGTCACACATCCGCCTGCGGTCGACCACGATCGTCGATGGTTCGTGCTGTAGTACGGAGCTGCCCGGGGCCGGTGAGCCACGTTCCGCACGCGGACCCCGAGCCATGCGGACCGAAGCACCCGGCGCTATCATGGTGGCAGCAGCTAACGATGGAGAGCAGTCCCGCCTCGTCCTCGGCGAGCTGCCGGCATGGCCTCTGCAAACGACAGGAGCTCCCTCATTAACCACGGCGGCGCACAGCCCCCCCGCTGTCCCTGGGTCGACATGAGCAAGCCCGACTACGTCGCCTACCACGACAAGGAGTGGGGGGTGCCGGTTCACGACGACCGGCTGCAGTTCGAGTTTCTGGCTCTGGAAGGCACCCAGGCCGGGCTCTCCTGGTACACGGTGCTGCGCAAGCGCGAGCACTACCGGCTGGTCTTCGACGGCTTCGACCCGGAAAAGATCGCCCGCTATGGCGCCGACAAGATTGCGGCGTTGCTGGCGGATCCGGGCATCATCCGCAATCGAGCCAAGGTGGGGGCCACGGTGAACAACGCGCGGCGGTTCCTCGAGGTGGGAGAGGAACTGGGGAGCTTCGACGCCTACCTGTGGGGCTTCGTCGACGGCCGGCCGCTCGTCCACGAGCTGCGCACCCTCGACGACTACCGAGTCACGTCACCGGAATCCGACGCCCTGAGCCTCGACTTGCGCCGGCGAGGCTTCACATTCGTGGGATCGACCATCGTGTACGCACACATGCAGGCCGTGGGCATGGTCAACGATCACACCCTCGACTGCTTCCGCCGCCAGCAGATCGTGGAAGCCGGCTGAGCGCACGTTACAAACCGTAGCCTTGGCCGGCCGCCACCGCCGGACTCGCCGGCCCATCGATTTTGCCCGCGAAGGTGCTAAGCTGGACGTGTCCGGAGGGTCGAGGCCGATGCACTATGTTTCGGAGGGATCGCGGTTGAGCCACGGACCGATCGAGATCTCGGCGGGCAGGGGATGAAAGTCCTCTACGTGGAGGACAGCCGGCTGGATGCCGAGTTGCTCTGCAAGGAGTTGCAGCAGCCGGGCCGGTTCGACATCCTGGTGGCCGGCAGCCTCCAAGAGGGCCGTGAGCGTATCGATCGGGATCAGGGCTACGATCTGGTTCTTGTCGATATGGCGCTCCCGGACGGCAACGGCCTCGAGCTCCTGAGCGAGATCCGCAAGAGAGCCTTACCGCTGGCCGTGGTCGTCCTGACCGGCTCGGGCGACGAAGAATCGGCGGTGGCCGCCCTCAAGGCCGGCGCTGACGATTACGTGGTCAAGTCCGAGGGGTACCTCGGCCGCCTCGTTTCGACCCTGGATGATTCCCTTGCCCGCTTCCGAGCAGAATCCGACCGCAGATCGCATCCCCTGAGGGTGCTGTATGCCGAGCCCAATGCCGACGATGTGGATCTCGCGGTGCGGCACTTCTCCCACCACGCCCCGCACATCCGCCTGCTGACGGTCACCACGGCGGCTGAAGTCCTCGCGCGCCTGGCGGCGTCGAGCCCGGACACCGCGGCCATCCCCGACGTCCTGCTGCTTGACTATCGCCTGCCGGGCATGAGCGCGCTGGAGCTGATCAAGGCCGTTCGCAGGATGGGGGCGGTCGATCTACCGGCCGTGCTCATCACCGGCCACGGGAGCGAGGAAGCGGCGGTGCAGGCGCTTCGCTTGGGCTTTGCCGACTACCTGGTCAAGGCCCCCGGATACCTGTTCAAGCTGCCCGGAACGCTGGAAAGTGTGTTCTCCGGCGCCGAGCTCCTCCGCGAGCGGAGGATGCTCCAAGAGAGCGAGGCCCGGTTCCGGCACCTGGTGAATCTGTCGCCGGACGGCATCGCCGTCCACCAAGACGGTGAGATCGTATTCGTGAACCCGGCGGGCGCACGCATCCTGGGAGCGGAGGAACCCGAGCAGCTCTTCGGCAAGGCGATACGCGACGTCATCCATCCCGACTACTGGGAGGCGGCCGGGGACAGGATGCAGCGGATGATGAAGGGGGAGAAGGGGCTGTATCCGGTGGAGGACTGTTACATGAGGCTGGATGGGACGGCGATACGCGTAGAGGTCACCGCCGCGCCTTTCACGCACCGGGGCGCGCCGGCTGTGCAGGTGGTGGTTCGAGACATCACCGAGCGCAAGAAAACCGAGGAGGCGGTGCGAAACCTCGAGGCCCAGCTCAGTCAGGCCCACAAGATGGAGGCCGTGGGGAGGCTGGCAGGCGGAGTGGCCCACGACTTCAACAACATGCTGAACGTCATCCTCGGCTACGCGGATCTGGCGCTGGAGAGGCTTACCCGAGCCGACCCACTTTACGCCGATGTGGATGAGATCCGCCAGGCCGCCGAGCGCTCCGCCTCCCTCACCCGGCAGCTCCTTGCCTTCGCCCGGCGCCAGAACATCGCGCCCCGAGCCCTGGACCTAAACGCTCAGGTGCGCCAAACCGAAAAGATGCTGCAGCGGCTGATCGGCGAGGATATCGAGCTCACCTTCCATCCGGATCCCGACCTGTGGACCGTGAACATGGACCCCTCCCAGGTGGACCAGATCCTGGCCAACCTGGCGGTGAACAGTCGCGACGCCATCGCTGGTGTGGGCAGCCTGATCATCGAGACAGCCAACGTGGTCAAGGACGAGGCGTGCGGTACCACCCACGCCGGCCTCACACCTGGCGAGTACGTGCTGCTCACGCTGAGCGACACGGGCCGCGGGATGGACCCGGAGACACTGGAACGCCTCTTCGAGCCTTTTTTTCACCACAAAGGCCGCCGGCGGGGGCACGGGTCTCGGTCTGGCGACGGTATACGGCATCGTGAAACAGAACGACGGGTGCGTCGATGTCTACAGCGAGCCTGGTCACGGCACGACCTTCAAGATCTACTTGCCGCGCTTCGATGGAAAACCCGATTTGGGGGTATCCATTTAACCGGAGTAATCGAGATCGGCAGTTCTCCACGGGCGGTTCGCTGGAGGGCGCTCCAAGCTCGGGGATGCCCGCGCGCCCGGGGTGGCGCAGGCGGTACTGCCCGGGGCCGCGGGCTGGCGATGAGGTCCTGGTAGCGCACCGGGTCGTGGCCGACGGCGAGATCGAGCAGCCGGTAGAACAGCATCCCGCGGCTGCGCGAGCGGCGGCGGTTGAAGCGGAACACGAACTCATTTAAGTAGCTGGCCAAGTGGGCGTCGTTCACCGAGCCCTGATGGGTGCCCAGCAGCCACCGCTTAGCCAGCGAGGCGACCCGGTGCACGGCGGGTAGTAGATCGCCGGGGCCCTCCCCGCCGGCCCGGGCGGCGCGCTGGCTACGCCGCTCGTGGACATAACCGAGCTTCTCCAGCCCGCGGTAGCCCTGCCAGCCGTCGGTGATGACCCTCGCGCCTGGTTCGACGTGCGCTCGCACGAAGGCATGCAGCGAAGCGCCGGACGCATCGGGAAGCGGCCCCATCCGGCACCGGCCGAGCCCCTTCGGCTCCCGGATCTCCACCGCAATGCCAATCAGGACCTTCTTGCCGCGGGCCCGCCCGCCGCGCAGCCCCGGCTCCTCACCGCCGATGTAGGTCTCATCTACCTCGACCATCCCGGCCAGCCGGTCCCGACCCGGGCTCACCAGCACCGAGCGCAGGCGATGCAGCATGGCCCAGGCGGGCGGGTAGGAGCCGATGACCAGCGTCCGCTTCAGGCTGAGCGCCGAGATGCCGTCCTTGCCCGTGGCGAGAAGCCAGCAGGCGGTGAACCATATCGTGAGCGGTGTGCGCGTTCGGTCAAAGATGGTGCCCGCTGTCACCGAGGTACGACCGCCGCACCCAGAGCACATGAACCGGCCATCGCCCCACCGCCAGCCCCCAACGTGACCACAGGCTGGGCAGACGAAGCCGGCGGGCCATCGCAGCCACTCCAGGTAGTCCAAGCATTCCGCATCGGTCCGGAACCAGGCCTGGAACTCGCCCACGGACCTCGGATAATGCATGCCGGCACGAGGATGCTCCACCGCCTCAGTTTACTCCGGTTAAATGGATACCCCAAAACCCGATAATGCGGCCGGATTCGCCCGGACACGACCGCTCGGGGGCACGGAGACGATCTTGCTGGTGGAGGACGAAGTCCAGATCCTGCGGATGTGCCGGCGGGTGCTGGAGGGTGAGGGGTATACTGTCATCGCTGCTGGCACGCCCCAGAAGGCTCTCGAGCTGGCCGAGGAGAAAAGGGGAGCTCTCCACCTGGTCGTCACCGACGTGGTGATGCCCGCCATGAACGGACGCGAGCTCGCGACTCGCATCAAAGCCCTGGTGCCGGGCGTGAAGACGCTCTTCATGTCCGGATATACGGCCAACGTCATCGCCGGCCGCGGAGTTCTGAGCGAAGACCTCAACTTCATCCAGAAGCCCTTCTCGAGTACCGAGCTCGCCTCGAAGATCAGGGAGGCGCTGGACAACGGATAGCGGGGGGACGCTCGATGAAAGCTCAGAACCGGGGAAGGCTCTTCCGTCTGATTCTGACGGTACTGCTTCCTTTGGCCGCGTTCGCTCTGCAATCCCTGTTCTGGGCCGCCATCACCCCTTTCGCGTGGTTCCTCTTCTTTCCCGCGGTCTTTTTGAGCTCCTGGATCGGCGGCCTGCGCGGCGGGGTGGTGGCCACGGTCATCTCCACCAGCCTCGCCTGGTGGTTCTTCATTCCGCCCGAACACTCGTTCGCTTTGGAGGAGACGTTCACCTTCGGCTCGATCGGGCTGTTTGTCGGTATGGGTGTGCTCTTTGGGTACTCGAACGAACGCATCAGAAAGGCCAACCAGCAGACCGCCGACGCCCTGGCGACCGCGCGTACCGCCAACGATCAGCTGCAGGACGCCAACGAGAGGATCACACAGCTTCTCCAGAAAACCCTCGAGCTGGATCAGCTCAAGAGCCAATTCTTCGCCAACGTCAGTCACGAGTTGCGCACGCCGCTCACCTTGATCCTCGGCCCGGTGGCCAAGCGCCTGGCGGCCGGCGACCTGAGCGACATCGAACGGCGCGACCTCGAGGTCGTGGAGCGGAGCGCCCGCCTGCTTTACCGCCACGTCGCCGACCTGCTGGACGTGGCCAAGCTGGAGTCCGGCGGAATGGAGATGCGGTACGCCCAAGTCGATCTAGGCTGGTTGGCGCGCTTCGTCGCCTCGCATTTCGACGTGCTGGCCGGGCAGAAGGGCATCCGCTACACGGTGGACGCACCCGAGGAGTTGCCCGCCCAGGTGGACGCCGAGAAATGCCAGCGGGTTCTGCTGAACCTCCTGTCGAACGCGTTCAAGTTCACCCCCGATGGCGGCGCCGTCGAGCTGACCGTACGCGCGACGAGCGGACAGGCCGTCATCCAGGTCCAGGACGACGGCCCCGGCGTGCCGGCCACCCTGCGCCAGGCCATATTCGAACGCTTCCGCCAGGTGGAGGGCGGTGCCGAGCGGCGTTTCGGCGGCACCGGCCTCGGACTCGCCATCGTCAAGGAGTTCGTAGAGCTTCACGGCGGGAGCGTGGAGGCGGCAGAGATGCCCGAGCGCGGTGCGCTGTTCACCGTCACTCTGCCTCTCGCCGCTCCGGAGGGCGCCGAGATCCAGGCGACTCCGGGCCAGCTGGACGAGCTACTCGACCGGCAGGCCCTGGACGAGCTACGCCCGCCGCGCGACACCGGTGGGACTCCGGCGCCCACAGCCGGGGACGCTCCCTTGATCATGGTGGTGGAAGACAACCCCGACATGAACGCCTTCGTGGTCGAGGCCCTGGGACGGCGCTACCGAGTCGTCACCGCCTTCGATGGGCAGGAGGGGCTCTCCAAGGCCCTGGAGCTGCGCCCCGACCTGATTCTGAGCGATGTCATGATGCCCCGAATGAGCGGCGACCAGATGGTTCAGGAGCTGCGCCGCCATCCGGAGATGGAGAACGTGCCCATCGTGATGCTGACCGCCAAGGCCGACGACGGCCTGGCCGTGAAAATGCTCCAGCAAGGTGCGCAGGACTACCTACACAAGCCTTTCTCGGTCGAGGAGCTGCTGGCGCGCGTCGGTGGGCTCGTCACCGAGCGGAGGCAGGCCGCCCGCCGGCTGATCGAGAGCGAGGCGCGCTGGCAGTTCGCCCTGGAGGGGAGCGATCAAGGCGTGTGGGACTGGAACGTCCCGGAAGGGACGATGTTCTTCTCCACCCGCTGGAAGACCATGCTGGGCTACGCGGAGGACGACATCGCCGAAGGCCTGGGGGAGTGGTCGGGACGCGTGCACCCGAACGATCTGCCCGCCGTCCTCGAAGACGTGAGGAGGAATCTTCGCGGCGAGACTGCCTTCTACCAGAACGAGCACCGTGTTCGCCGCAAGGACGGCAGCTACTGCTGGGTCCTGGACCGGGGCAAGGTGATCGAGCGTAAGGCAGACGGCCAGCCCCGGCGAATGATCGGCACCTACACCGACATCTCGGCGCGGAAAGCGGCCGAGCAGGCGCTGCGCGACAGCCAGGCGCAGCTCCTCCGCCTCAATGAGGAGCTCGAGCAGCGGGTGACCGAGCGCACCGCCCAGCTGCAGGCCGCCAATCAGGAGCTCGAGGCCTTCACCTACTCGGTCTCACACGACCTGCGCGCCCCACTCAGAGGCATCGACGGTTTCAGCAAAGCCATGCTGGAAGACTGCGCAGCGCAGCTGGACGATCAGGGTCGGTACTACCTCGAGAGGGTGCGCACCGCCAGCCAGCGCATGGGCCGGCTCATCGACGACCTGCTGCGTCTGTCACGGGTGTCGCGAGCGGAACTCCATCGCCTGCCGGTGGACCTCAGCGTCATTGCCGAGGAGATCGCCGCCCGGATGCGAGAGTCGGCGCCCGATCGGAAGGTTGTGGCGACCATTGCCCCTGGAGTCAGGGCCCACGCCGATCCCCGGCTGATGCACATCGTGCTCGAGAACCTGATAGGCAATGCGTGGAAGTTCACGGGACAGCAGGCCGACGCCCGCATCGAGTTCGGCTGTGCCCCGGCTGACGGGGAAACCGTCTTCTGGGTGCGGGACAACGGCGCCGGCTTCGACATGCGCTACGCCGACAAGCTCTTCGGCGCCTTCCAGCGGCTGCACCGCATGGACGAGTTCGAGGGCACGGGGATCGGGCTGAGCATCGTCCAGCGGATCGTCAGGCGCCACGAGGGGCACGTCTGGGCCGAGGCAGTGGAAGGGAAGGGCGCGACCTTCTACTTCACCATCCCCACCAATACCCGCGCCGGAACGGAGATGGCATGACAGAGAAGGTCATCCTGCTCGTCGAAGACGACCCCGACGACATCGAGCTCACCATGCGGGTGTTCCGCAAGAACCGGATATCCAACCGGATCGTCGTGGCCCGCGACGGTGCCGAAGCGCTGGACTACCTGTTCCGAACCGGCAGCTACGCGGACCGCGATCCCCAGGTGAGCCCGGCAGTCGTGCTTCTCGACTTGAAGCTCCCGAAGGTGGACGGCCTCGAGGTTCTGGGGCGGCTGCGGGCCGACCCGCGCACCAAGGTGCTGCCGGTGGTGATCCTGACGTCCTCGCGCGAGCAGCAGGACCTTGTCAACGGATACGCTCTGGGGGCCAACAGCTACATCGTCAAGCCGGTGGACTTCGACCAGTTCACTGAAGCCGTCGAACAGCTTCAGCTGTACTGGCTGCTGCTCAATGAGGCGCCGGCCAACCCCTGAGCGCCAGAACCATCGAGGCCGCGTCAGTCTCGCGCCCCCTCCGCGGGGAGACGAGCGCCCGACCATCTCCGCGCCATGAAGCCGCGGCCCGTGCGTTCACAGCGCCACGATGTCGCTGTGCACCAGACGTGTCGGCCGGGGTTCCGGGGCAGCTGCAGCCGGCCGTTCCACACACGCAGGCCGGAGACAGTGCCGGGCGTGAGCCCCACGATGCCGCCCGCCCGGTCCCAACCGAGATCATCGGACGTAACGGCCGGGATGCGCGCCTTTACGACGAGCCTGGAGCTGGTGGACCGGACCCCTAGGCGAGGCCGAGGACGAAGCGCACGTCGGCGAGCAGCACCTCCAGAGACTCGACGATCCGAGCCCGCGCGATCGGCTCGCCCAGGTCGGCGTACGCCTCCTCCAATAGATGAGCCGCGAAGAGATCGAGCTCGATGAGACAGTCGAACGGGGCAACCCAGTGGCCGTTCTCCTCCAGAAGGGAGAGCAACCGGCCGAGGTCACGGGTCGGCGGATACTCGAGGTCGAGCGCCGACAGCCAGGCCTTCAGGGCCTTCTCCGCCACCTGGTGCGCGTGAAATCCGAAAATGGTGTCGTTGAAGACGGCGGCGTCGAGCATGGCGGCGAGCGCCCACCACTCCTCGACGGCTCGCTCGAACACGCGGAGCGCGTGGTCCCGGCCGGTCATGCCGGTTCGCCAGCCGCAGAAGGAACCGCGACGTGATGAAGCGTGTCCCCCCAGGCCGCCATCATAGAACGATTCTAGCACCGGCTCCTTACGGACCGAAGACGCGCATGTGCAGTCTACGATGGAGCGGAGCTTCCCGATATCGAACCCGTCTCCAGGGCCACCGCCACTCGTTTCCGGGCGTGGCTCTGAGCTTGCCCAGGGTAGAATAAGGCCAGGTCCATCCGAAGCCAAACCATCAGCGATTGGAGCCAGGGTGAGCTCTCTCCAAAGACCGCGCCATCCGATGCCCGAGGATGTGGCGCGGGCCTTGGACGAGCAGGGTCTGACCGACGCCTACTACGCGCGCCCGCCCTACCAGCAGAACGACTACATCGGCTGGATCACTCGCGCGAAGCGCGCCGGGACCCGCCGCGCACGCCTCGAGCAGATGCTCGACGAGCTGGCCGCCGGCGACGCCTACATGAAGATGGCCTGGCGGCCCGCCCCGAGGCAGGCCGCTCCGGCCCGCCCGGCAAAGCCCCGTCTCGCCGACCTCCCTCTGGTTGAGCTAGGCAACCGCGCGGAGTGGCGCGCCTGGCTCGCGAAGCACCATGCCGAATCCCCCGGCATCTGGCTGGCGGTGGGCAAGAGGGGCAACGCCGTCACCACTCTCGCCTACGAGGACGCCGTGGAGGAAGCGCTCTGCTTCGGCTGGATCGACAGCACCACGAACCGCCTCGACGGCGACCGCTTCAAGCAGCTCTTCACGCCGCGCAAGCCGGGCGGCACGTGGGCGCGGAGCAACAAGGAGCGGATCGAGCGGCTCATCGCGGAGGGTCTCATGGCCCCCGCCGGGTTAGCACCCATCGAGGCGGCCAAGGCCGACGGTACCTGGACCATGCTCGACGATGTCGAGGACCTGGTGGTCCCTGCCGACCTCGCTGAAGCCCTGTGGACCGAGCCGGACGCCGCCCGGCGCTATGCCGAGCTGGCCGACTCCAAGAAGAAGCAGCTGCTCTACTGGATCGGCAGCGCCAAGCGGCCCGCGACCCGAGCCAAGCGGATCGAGGAGTCGGTGCGGGCCGTGGCCCAGGGACGGATGCCGAGGTAGCGGCCGCAGAGGAGATGAACCCGGCATCATCACCAACGCCGGGGAGGAGCCCGGACTTACCCGTCGCCGTCCAGGACGGGCAGCAGGAGCCCGGTCACCACCACCGCGTTCTTCGCTTCGAGAGCGAGTCTCCTCAGTGGCGACCAATGGCCACCCTACGCGGCGAACCCCGCTCCGTTTTCGAGCAGGACCGGCGCCACCACCGACATCGGCAGCGCCTTGCCAGTGGCTCTGTCGACCATTACGAAGACGACGTCGGCGTCGGCCACCAGCTTCCCTTCAGCTTTCGCCCGGATCTCCTGACGCAACGTCCCGCTGCGGTTCCCGAGGCCGGCAAGTGCCGTACTCACCTCGAGGACCTCGTGGGCCACGACTCCAGTACGGTAGTTGATGTCGATCTTGACGACCATGAAGACCCAGCCGCATTCCTCGAAGACGCGGAACCCGTCGCGCTTCTCCCAGTAGGTCCAGCGCCCCTCCTCCAGGAACTCCAGATACCGGGCGTTGTTCACGTGACCGAGGAGGTCGATATGGTACGGCCGGATCTTGATCTTGATCATATCGGCCACGTGCTCTCCTTTGTCGTCAGACGTCGATGATGCGCCGGGAGGGTGCCGGCCCAGCTCTCCAACCAGCTTCTCATACCGGGACCGAAGTGCCGAACAACCGAACCGGTTGTCGTCGCGGAACCCGGACCACGGGAACCCCAGCAGCCGCCCGATTGACCAGCACAGGGTCCGGTTGGTACATTCTCAACACCAAGTTGCTCTACTAGCTTGGACCGCCCGCAACTGGAGGGATGCTGGAATACTGGGCCAACCGCCCCGACCGGCACCGATGGAACGGCGTGGCCGCCGCCTTGGTCAGCCGAATCCAGGGCGGACGTTACTCAACGGGCGAGCGGCTGCCCCCCGAGCGAGAGCTGGCCGAGGAGTTCGGAGTTGCCCGCCTCACGCTTCGCCGCGCCTGGGGACATTTGCGGAGAGGAGGTACATCGTCACCCGCCCGGGACCTCACGGCGGCAACTTCGTCAGCGAGCTTCCACCAACGATCTCAAGAGCGCCGCTCTGAGAGCGGCGGGGGTGTCGTGGGAAGTCCGGAGCCCATAGCGGTACTGCGTGGCGGAAACGGCGGCCTGACGCTTGCCGGGATTCTCACTCCTGCGGACCACAAGGTCAATCTCTTCGAGCTGCCCGAATTCTGGGAGGCGCTCGGGTACGGGCCGCCACACTCCGATCGTTCGCGGCGACCGGCCGGCTCGAGCCGCCGGCCCAGTGAGGAGGTGAGTGCCGGGCGCGATGACAAGTCAGGCTCACTAGCTCTATAGGGGAACCACACCCACTGAGGAATCCAGCGCCCGGGAGGGAAGCTGGAGAACCGAGGAACGGAGGGGAGAAGCCGTGTCGAGAGGTCCACGTTCAGCTTTGGCACTCATGCTATGCGCAAGCCTGGTGATTCTCGTGATAGGCCTCGCCGCCGGCTGTGGCGGCACCAGCACGACCACAACTGCCCCTGTTGAGACGACCGAGGCAGGTGCCACCACCACCGAGGCCGCAGCGACGACAGAAGCCGGCAAGGTATTCCAGATTGGGATAACTCAGATCGTGTCGCACCCCACCCTCGACGTGGCCCGCCAGGCCATCATCGACGGCTTGAAGAGTGAGGGCTTCGAGGAAGGGAGGAACATCGAAATCGATTTCCAGAACGCCGAGGGCGACATGGGCGTCGCCACCAGCATCGGTCAGAAGTTCGCGAACGACAAGAAAGACCTCGTCATCTCCATCACCACTCCCGTAAGTCAGGCCATGGCCAAGACCAACCCCGACCGGCCCATCGTGTTCTGCCTGGTCACCGATCCGGTGGGCGCGGGACTACTTTCCAACCCCGAAGCGCCCGAGGGAAACATCACCGGGGTGACCGACTTCTACGAAATCGAGAACCATCTGAATCTCATCAAGGAGCTCCTCCCCGAGGCCAAGACCATCGGCCTGCTCTACAACGCGGGGGGAAGCCAACTCGATTGCCTTGGTGGTGAACGAGGAGAAGCCGAAGGCTGAAGCCATGGGATACAAGGTGCTCGAGGCCACAGCGGCCAACTCGTCTGAAGTGCTCGCCGCCGCCCAGTCGCTGGTGGGCCGCGTCGATGTCATCTCGATCACCACCGACAACACGATCGTGTCCGGTTTGGAAGCGGTTCTCAAGGTAGCCGACGAAAACGACCTCCCAGTGGTGGTCGCGGACGTCGACAGCGTGCAGCGGGGTGCGCTCGCCGCCTACGGCATGAACAACGTGTCCATGGGCATGAAGGCGGGAGTGATGGCGGCCAAGATCCTGAACGGCACTCCAGTCTCGCAGATTCCCATGGACACCGCCACCGACTACGAGCTCCAGATCAACCTGAAGGCGGCCGCAGCCATGGGCGTCACTGTGCCCCAGTCATTGCTGGACAAGGCGGTGAAGGTGTACGAGTAGCTGCAGCTATCCATCGCCGCGCGCGCGTGAGAAGCTAGCCGTGGATAGCGACGTCGCGGGCCGAAACCGGGGTTGCCTCCGGTTTCGGCCCGCCCAAGGGGTGCAGCCATGATCGGAAGGGAACGAGCCGAGAGGCATTCATGCTAGATACGCTCGCCTCCGCCCTCGGCCAGGGTTTTCTCTACTGCTTCATGGTCCTCGGCGTCTACATCACCTTCCGAGTTCTCGATTTTCCCGATCTCACCGTGGACGGCAGCCTGACCCTCGGTGCCGCCGTGTGCGCCGTTCTCATCGTAAACGGCATGTCTCCGTTCCTTGCCACTCTTGTAGGAATGGTCGCCGGAGCTGGCGCCGGCTGCGCCACCGGGGTGATCTACATCCTGCTCAAGTCCGACGCAGCCGACACCAACTACGGGCCAAAACTCATCTCCGGCATCTTGACCGCCACCGCCCTCTACACCGTCAACCTCCGCATCATGGGTCGGAGCAACATCCCGCTGCTCGGCGAGGTCACCTTCTTCGACAGGCTAGGAACCATCTTGGGTGTCCAGATGCGCGGCTGGGCGCTGGTGACCGCTCTCCTCCTCATCACCCTGGCCGTGAAGTACCTTGTCGACTGGCTGCTGCACACCGAAGTCGGCCTCTCGATGCGGGCCATCGGAGACAACGAGCAGATGATCCGCTCCCTGGCTGTCAACACCAACCGCACGCGCGTGATCGGCCTGGCCGTGGCCAACGCGCTCGTGGCTCTCACAGGCGCGCTGGTCGCTCAGCAGCAAGGGTACACCGACATCGGCATGAGCGTAGGCGTGCTCGTCGCCGGCCTTGCCGGCGTCATTCTCGGTGAAGTCATCTTCGGCACCCGGACAGTCACCTGGGTGCTTTTCAGTGTCATCGGCGGCTCTCTCGCCTACCGTATCCTGATCGCCCTCGGTCTCCGGGTGGAGTGGATCAAGCCGACAGACCTCAAGCTCCTCACGGCCCTGTTCGTCATGGTCGCGCTCGGAGCGCCGGCGTTGCGCAAGAAGATGGCGAGAGCGTGATGGAAGCCGAGGCCAACGTGGACCGGGCTGCCCTCAAAGCGAGCGCGGCGTCTGAGCAAGCCTGCGAGGAGCCTCTTCGCGGCCGGCCGCCCGCAGGTCTCGAATGCCGCAACCTCCGCAAGACATTCTATCCCAACAGCGCCTTCGAGACAAAGGCGCTCTGCGGGGTCGATCTCGTCGTCCGGCCCGGGGACTTCATCAGTATCATCGGATCGAACGGCGCGGGGAAGTCGACGCTGCTCAACGCGATCGCCGGCAGCATCCCCATCGACGAGGGAGAGATCATCCTCGGCGGCGAAGACATAACCAGCGCCGCCGAGCACGTGCGGGCCGGCTATATCGGGCGGGTCTTCCAGGACCCCCGGGCCGGGACCGCTCCCTCGCTAACCATCGAAGAGAACATGTGCATGGCTCTCCTGCGGGGGAGACGGCGGGGGCTCGCATGGGGCGTGAACCCCGCCCGGCGCAAGCTGATCAAGCAGAGCCTCTGTCAGGTAGGTATGGGTCTGGAAAACCGGCTGAAGACTCACGTGGCCAAGCTCTCGGGGGCCAGCGGCAGGGCATGTCACTGCTCATGGCCACCATCGCTGAACCCCGGCTGCTGCTTCTCGACGAGCACACGGCGGCGCTCGATCCGAAGGTGGCCGCGGCGACGATGGAGCTCACCGACCGCCTGGTCACCGCGAAGGGTCTCACCACACTCATGGTCACCCACAACATGGAGCTCGCCCTCAGGCACGGAAATCGTCTGATCATGATGCACGCCGGTCGCGTCATCCTGGATGTCGACGCTGCCGAGAAGAAGGACCTGACTGTGCCCCAGCTGGTGCAGAAGTTTCACGATGTGGCGGGGGAAGCCTTCGCGACCGACCGGGCGCTACTCGACTAATCCCCCTGTGTCGCCCGTACCTCGCGATGCGTCCGCCTGCCCGGCGACGGCTTCGAGGGCGGGATTCAAGCGGGAGAGGACCAGCTTTCGCTCTGCGTATGCCTTCCCGAATGCCACCGCGAGCCCGAGGTCCGGAAGCGGCGCCGCAACCTCCACGAATGCCCCTGGAAAAAGCCGAGCGACCATGGCACGGCCCACCTCCGCGTTCAGCGCGGCTCCATCCACCTCCCCGAAGAGCGCGCGGCGCAGGCAATCCAGGTAGTCGCTTCCGTCCACTACCCGGGTCACGCGGACTGCTGCAGCTCCGCCGCTGCCGTCGAGCGCTCCGGCGGCGGCGTCTTCTGCCATGCCCCCCGGCTCTTTGCCAGCGGTCACCTGGAGCAGGAGCTCGAAGAGTGGCCCCCGCCGGGGGGTGGCGACAGTGACGCCTCCCTCCCGATTCCCGGGCTTCTCGTCCTCCCTATCGCGCAGGAACAGGGCCGCCGCCGTCCACAGATAGGGGATGCTGAACTCAAAGTCCCTCCGGCCGGGCGTGACCGCCATGCAGACGAAGCCATCAAGTGCGAGCGTGACCGTCGCACCCCTGATACCGAGCCCCACGGGAACCAGCTCCAAGCCCAATCCGGCCCGACTACAGGATTCACGCACGATCTCGACGGCGCGCCCGCCCGGCTTCCCTCCCTCGAGGAAGGTCAGCGGAGCGAAATCCGGATCGAACCCGAGGCGCAGGCCCACACTCATCAGTCCGCCTCAGCCGACGCCCCAGGCGCGAAGCACGTCGGTCGAGCTCACGACCTCCCCGAAGTAACGGTCGATGTTGTGCAGAGAGGTCTCGTGGAGCTCCGTGTTCACGCCGCCCGTGAGATCGCGGGGCACCACCACGAAGTAGTCGAGCATGTAGGCCTGGCGGGCTGTGGATTCCACGCACACGTTCGTGGCCACGCCAGTAAGGATGAGCGTCCTGATCTCGTTCGCCCTCAGCATGGTGTCGAAGGGAGTCCCCACGAAGGCCGAGTAGCGGTTCTTGGGCAGCACGATGTCTCCGGCGGCCGGCTCCAGGCCGTAGAACTCCTCGGCCTCCGGCCTGGGCGGCCGCTTCATCCCGGAGCGGACCTGATGCTCCTCAACGACGGGCGAGCGCAGCTCGGGAGCGTAGGTTTGCCGCGTGAAGACCACGAGGCGGGCTTGCGGCCGGGCCTGCTCGACGAAGGCCGCGAGCCGGGGAACCATATCCCGCAGAGGAGCCGGATCGTCGCCCATCAGATCGATGACGCCGCCAGACGCGAAGAACTCCTGCTGCATGTCGATCACGACTACGGCCGTGTGCCCGAAAGCGATCTTCTCGGCCAGTTTCACGAGTGAACTCCTGCCCCAGGCCCACAATAACCAGAAAGCGACAACCGGGCACCCCAGGCCCGCACTCCCACCAGGGATGCGCCCTCGGGGTGCGCCGCTATCCTACCACCGCATGGCTCGGAGTTCGCTGGCCAACCCCGGGGACTCCTCGATGCACACATGCGGCCATTGCGCGAGCGCCCGAACCGGAGGCGGGCGACGCCCATACGGGTCCAGTCGCCTTTACCGTCCCAGAGAGGCGCTCCTCGAAAACGGAGACGGCGTGCCCGTCGGCTTCATATACAAACCGCAGCGCATCAGCGAACTGCGGCCGGGTGATCCGGCGGCAGAAGGATCACCACCCGCCGCGGACCGGCCCAGCACCAGCGCCCGCTCGCCTGGCGCCGCCCAATCTCCGCCTTCACGCCGTCGGATATTGCGCTCCACTCTTCCTCGGACCGCGGCCGATGGGAGCGGAAGCGGCCGCGACTGCCAAGGATATCCATCTGCCTCGACAAACGACGCCGCCGCTCGTCTCGCCACGCTCTGAACTGGACGGCCCGGGTCACGAGTGACCGCCGGCGTCGTCCAGCTCTCCGAGGAGCTGGGTCACGCGACCTTCTACCTCCAGAGCGCGGGCCCTCTCCAGCAGATAGGCTCGATCGATGTGCTCAGCCTGGGCATCCACCAGGACGGCGGCCCAGCGGCAGTCTTCCTCCGAGCGCCAATGGACGCAGGCAGCCAGTCGGTCGACGATGAGATCCTCCACCCCCAGGATCTGAGTGACGCCCCCCGCGATCTCGACGTTCGTGACGCGCTCCCTCTGCCCCGGCTCCAGTTGGGACCCGGGTGCCTCCACCACCAAGCCGAGCTGCTCGTGGAGCCAATGCCGGCCGCGCGGGACGAAGCCCCATCGGGGGAGCACCTCCTCCAGCGGCTCGTGGGCGGACACGAGGTCGATGTCGACCGTCGCGTAGCCCCCCGCCGTGTAGAACTCGACAGCGTGACCTCCGACCACCACGGGCGGCAGCCACCCGCGCGCCACGCAGGCGGCCGTGAGGAGCGAAACGAACGCGAGCCGGCGCTCGAGAGGATCGTCGATGCGGCCGAGAGTTTCCTCGACCTGGAAGCGGTCCGGCTCCGGAATGCTCCCCTGCCGATCGGGTGTGGCGAGCCCCTGTGCGGCCGGCGAGACGGAGCCGTCCAACCAGCGCTCGATCTCCTCCGGCCGGAATCGCCAGCGCCCCCCGACACGGCGAGCGGGGAGCCGACCGTCGCGAGCCATCTGATAGACGGTCCGTTCGGACAAGCCAAGCAAGCCTGCTACCCGCCGCACATCCCAAAGCTCTTCCATGGGCAATATGATAGCAGAAAGAGGAAATAATAGGCAAATACTGGCAGATGAATCGCACTCTCAGCCAGCCGCACTAACGGGCGCCGGGATAAGCTGTCGGCTCAACCTCCGGCGCCGAACTTCATTGCGTGCCCCAGCCGGACCGGTGCAAGGCGCGGGCGCCCAAATCGGGAGGGAGTGCGTTCGCCTTCGCGGTCCGTGATGCCTCCCGAGGCGCCCTGTCTGCTCGATTCGCTTGTTCAGCGCCCTCGCCTGCGGACGCGGCTCACGTTTCGCGGGCGTAGGGAATCCCGTGCTCGTCGAGCCATTCGATAGCGATCTCAGCGAGCGCTGCATCTTTGTACTGGTACCAGCTCTCCTGGATCCCATGCCGGTGGATGGCGTTCCTAAAGCAGCGGAACGCGCCTGTCCCCCGGATCGCATCCATCAGCTCGTAGCTGAGGTCGGGGTTGTCGACCGAGCGGGCAAACTCGTCCATGATGGCCCACTCGTGGATGTCGAAGCGCGTTGGCAGGATGAGCCAGTCCTCCGATTCGAGAACCTCGCGCATCCTTGGAATGTCATCACGCTCCCACTCGGGGAGGTCGTCGAGACTACGGTCGTCCTCGATCAGACGGATATCATCATCCTGGATCGTGCAGAGCTCGCCCGTCTTGCGGTTGAGATAGGCAGTGGACTCATCCGTGAGCATGTCGAGTTCGTCAACTACGTCGCGAAGTGAGACCCGAGCCACCATTTCGACCTCTCCTTAATCAGGCTGTTTGACGAGAACCCACCGCGCACCGGCGGACGCCAAGGCGCTCAACGCCGATTCTAATTCCGTTCCATCGCGCACGGCCACATAGGGGGCATCGACGTCGCCAATTCCACCTCGGAGAGCGGTTTCTTGTTGAGGCGAAGACCCAGGCTGTTACCCCACTTCTGGATTCTGGTGATCGTGGGCCTCACCCCTTGGGGGGGAACCGAGATGTCTCCCCGTTAGCTACGAGCGTACCGCAGGGGCTCCGGACCGTGGCACTCACGCGCAGGGTCCACCGCTGCTGGAAATAACCCCCACTGGGCGCACCTCCTACGATACAACCAATGATACTACCGACCCGGGCGAGGCCGAGTTGAGAGCGGGCGGGTTCGCGCACCGCAAGGCGAGTTACACCGGAATGCCCAGGTCGGTCCGCTTCCGCGAGCCGTTGAAGGGTGCGATCACGGCGCCGGCAACAACCAACGCTGGCGGGATTGCAGGTGCCCAATAGGTCAGACCCCAAGGGATGAAAAGAAGCATCACGAGGCAGGTCCCGACCCACTGCCACACCCAGCGCTCGCGGATCGCCTCCAAGGCCGCCATGGCAGCGGCCCCCGCAGCAAGCGTGGCTACCACCGCGAGCATGAAGCCCTGGCCGCCACCCTTTTTTCGAACCCGAAGCACACGCGCCGCTGGTCGTTGTCACGCCCTCACGATGGGGCCGAAGTACCCGTGTGGTCGCGAAAACCCCAAGAGTACGCAGGCCTGCTCCCACCACGTGGTTGCGGGACTTGCGCCGGCGTTCGACCTCATCGGAACTGTAGACGAGAATGTCCGCTCCGGCAGTGTGCTTGGGCAGGGCCCTCCAGAGTCTCACCATCTCCTTCGGACGGCTGCGCCGGGTCCAAAAGGCTGACGCTCAACCACGAGCAGATCGATGTCTGAGCCCACGTCAGCATCGTCGCGCGCTTGAGAGCCGAAGAGAACGATCTGTTCCGGCCTCGCTTACTCGACCAACGAGGTCACGATGTGATCGAGTATTTCCTCGGAGACGGCCATGGTTGATTCTAGCATCCGCTCTGCCTGCGACGCGGCCCGAGCATCAGTGCCGACCGCCGGGCCGCGAGATTTGCGAGGAGCGATGGACCTCAGCCACACACCCACTGGTGCGTCGATGACCACCGGCCCGAGCGTCCGGAGCGGGCGATGGTGAAGGCCCGGCGCAGGACGTCGAGCAGAAGATCGGGCCGATCCACCCGGACGGACCATTTGTCATGGGTGCGAAGAGTGCAGCTTACTCGATCTCCCGGCCGGCTCTGCGACGGACGGTGCGCTTGTGTGGGCGATGCCCCCCAAAAGGTCCCTTGCCGGACGGTGAGCCTACGGGTCTCGTGTTGAGAGATCCTCAAGGACTCCGACCACCTGCGATCTCAGCACTGGAAGGTCGGCGACGACGACGTCCCAGATCACAGCGAGGTCGAGGGCAAGGTAGTCATGGACCACCACGTTCCGGAACGCCGCGATATCCCGCCATGCAACCTCGGGATATCGAGCCTTCAGCTCCGGTGAGACCCTCAATGCCGACTCGGAGAGCGTGTGGAGATTTCTCAACACTGCGTCCCGAGTCTTCTTGTCACCCAGGAAGGCGGATCGGCCGTCGCGCACGTACTCCTCGATACTCTCGATGGACTCCCGGATGTTCAGCAGGAGGAGTAGGTCGCGCATCAAAATGGCTCAGTGGCGACCGGCAGTGGCGTCACAGAGGGCGGGCCTCTTCGAGAATGGCCGCGCGAGCCCGCTCGTGCAGACCCCCTTCCGTCACCACATCGACTTCATAGCCGAGGATCTCCTCAAGATCTGCGATGAGCCCGGCAGGAAACCAGGGAGAGTGGTGCGTCCCCACGTCGACCAAAAGGTCCAAATCGCTGTCGGACCCGGACTCGTCCCGCGCTAGCGAGCCGAACACCCGTACGTTGTACGCACCGTGGCGGCTGCTGACCTCGAGGATCTGTTCACGCTTGGCCCTGACTACTTCGGCGAGCGTCATGTGTACCGCCTCCATCCACATGCGATGCATCGCGCCGTCTGAACTGCCACAGCGACGATCATGCGATTGGCACTTGTGCGATTTTACCCCAGCTGCGGGAAGACGGGCTGCGCACGGGAAGACCTGGTTCTCAGCGCCTCTTGTTCATGATCGGCTTTCCGTCCAGACTATCCAGGATTTCCATCAGGCGGCGCTTGCGGGCGTGCGTTTCCCTCAGGTCCAGCATGTACTTGTCCCACTGCTCCTTTTCTTTCCGCAGAGCCTTCACCGCCCCCGCTTTCCGAAGGTACGTGGCCGCATCCTGGTATGCGGCCGGCTTCACCTGGGCGATCAGCCGCTCGGCCTTGTTCTGCCAGATGGCCACCGCCTGATCCGGCGCGTAGGATTGAATGGCCGTGGCGATCTCATCATCGTCGACTCCACGCCACCCGAATTGCTGTTCCGACAGCCGGTCGTACCAGCGCAGCACCCGATCGGGCTTCTCTTCCAGAATGGCAATACCGATGAGGTCGCCCACCATGGGGAAACGGTCTTTCTGTCCTGTTCCCGGGGCGTCGAGACGGGTTTCCGGAAGCGGCCAGCCCTCCTGCTCCCAGGGCAGGTCTCCTTTTTTCCAGGTAATCCAATAGGTACGCGCGCACCTGGGGCCAAGCCTTGACCTTGCTGGAAGCTCCCTTGCAGTCCGTGAAGGTTTTTCGCGAGGGATGGCGCACGAATTCTTCTGCCTGCATCGCCGCCACAGCCGGCCAGTTCTTTTCGAGCGCACGGATTTCCCGCAGCTGATTGCGCAGGCCGGCGGCAATGCCGGGCCATCTTTCCTCCGTGGCCCGAAACCCTTTCTGAATCCAGTGCTCAGCGTCATCATAGCGCCTCGCGGCAACCAGCCGTTCGACCAGCCGTCCGTAGTTACTTGTCTTTGTGGCCTCGGCTTCACACAGGGGAATGATCTCGTCTTCTCGGCCGGCGCGCTCCATGGCATGAATAGCCCAGTCGCTGAGCTGGTCACGCGCGTAGTTGCGGCTGAAATCGCCGGCGCCCTCGGCGCTTTTCAAGTCATGCAACCGGGCCAGCAGCCGGTCCGTCAGCGCCTGCCAGGCTGATTCGGGATGCTGCCGCCGGAGGTACTCCGCCAGGTCGTCGCAAAGTTCAAACTCATCCTCGAGTACGGCGTCCAGTGCCCAGCCTAACTTGTCGGCGCAGCCAAGAGACGACTGATCCAGTGCCTCGACGATCACCGGCATGCAGCCGGCAATCTCCCCGGCGGTTTCACCCTCGTCGTCGCTTTCCTCCACCTGCCGGGTGCCGGTAGTCAGCAGTTCCCGGCCCAGAGTCAGTACCTCGTCCGCATGCCCCTCCTTGAGCAACACCTCCAGCTTCTTGCGAATCCCGGAGTAGTCGGGCGTATAGCCCTCACCCTGCCAGTAGTTTTTCCAGCCGGGCTTGGCGCCGATTTCACGGATCTCCCGGCGCAGGCGTGTCACCAGCTTTTTGGCATCGCCGGAGACTATCTGCCGCCGGTCCGACAGATCTTGCTCGATCTCCTTGCCGGCATCGTACGATGAGTCGATCTGGTTTTCGCCGATTTCATCGTCCCGATTCTCATCCGCCAAGAGCTCAAGACGTTCATCGCCCTCGCCCGCTTGGGGAACGCGCCGGTTGTGTTCAACCCGCTCCAGATACTCAAGCAGCACGGCCACCCCATGCTTGCAGTCGCATTCGTAGGGACAGGTGCAGATGGAATCAGGCATGCCATCATCATCCGTAACGACCTTGGTGGCGTAACGATCCGAGCCATCCACCCATGCGACCAGAGCGCCGTCTTCTGTCTGCGCCAATTCCGAAACGCGCCCCTGCCGTTGATAGTTCCGGCCCCTGGACACGATCTTGCTCCCCAACCGCCCAAGTCGAAAGCCGGGCCTCAATCCGCCTACTCGCTCTCGAACCCCTGACTAGTGAACTTCAGCGTCCGGCTGTTCTCGGTGACGGTCCGCACCACGTGATCGGGGGCTCCGGCGGGAATCTCCGCATCCACCTCAAGGGTAACCGTGACTCTTGTCCCGACCAAGCCGGTGAGATGCGCGATCACCTCCTCGGCGATTCGACCCGCGTCGCGGCCCACCCGGCTCTCGTCGAGCACGACCGTGCCGTGGAAACGCCGCGGCTGAACTGGGGTGGGCTCGGCGCCGGCGTCGACGGGTGCATCGCTCCCGCCCGCCGGGCCCGACGCCCCGGCGCCTTCGCCAACCCCCGGCGGCAACGGACCATCGGGCGGCTTCGCGCTCTCAACGTCGAGCTGTTCGCGGGCGACGTCCGGTTTCACCACGAGGCCTGGGCTGGCGGCGTCGAGCAGCGAGACGATCTGTCCCCCCCGCAGTCCCTGGTAGCGGGCGGCGCTCTCGTCGTAGGCGTCGGCGTAGGCGAAGGCGTCCTGCTCCCAGGTCGGCAGCGAGAGGCCGTCCCGGATGGCACCGACCAGCACCGCAGAATTCTTCAACCGGGGCAGGTAGAGGTATTTCGGGAAGTCATCGGCGAGCTGCCTGATGGCCACGTGTTCGCCGCGCCAGAGCGGCACTCGATCGAGCTCCATGCGCAGGCGCGTGGGCGCAAAACCGGTCAGCAGAAGCTCGGCGCCCCGCAGTTTCTTGCTCACCCGCACCGCGAGCGCCTCCTGGCCTGAGATGCGGAGGGCCTGCCACTCCACGGCGGATTGCGGCGTCGGCTGGATAGGCACCAGGACCCACTGGTAGGTCTCAGGAAGCCGGGCGTTGACGGTGCCCTGAGCCGCGGCCAGCTGCATCTCGGCCTGCTTCACCTGTTGCGGGTCGAGATTCAGGGCGAGTTTGTCAGTGAGGATCGACTCCCAGGCGAGGTAGCGGCGCACCGCCTCGTCGAGGTCCTGCAGACGGGTCTTGTCCGCCGCCAAGAAGATCAACGTGTTGCGGTAGAGACGGGGTGTGTTGCCCCGTGACTCGAGGATCGTCCGGGCCGCTGCTTCGGCCGGGCTTCCCGGCTCCTTGCTGTACGGATGATCCGGCCCAAGCACCACCAGCCGTGCGTCGGTGTCGTCGGGCACGTCCTGGCCCGATTGAGGCAGGGGATGGATGCGGCTGAAGTCGCCCGTCGCGCGCAGATCCTCGCGCAGGCGTTGGTCGATCTCGTGCACCACCTTATCGGGGTCGCGCTTGAGCTGCTCCGCGCGGTCCTCGGCTAGTTTTGTGACCGTGGGCTGGGTCGAGTACCAATAGCGGGAGCCGTCCTGGTAGAGATAGGTGGCGGCGCCCGCGAGGCGGCGAAGGGTATCCCCGAAGACCGCCGGTGACTCGCCCGGCATCACACAGCCGAGCTTCACGTGCCGGTCCTCGATACCCCGATGGGCCGCCGTGGCTGTGGGCGCTGACCCCAGGTAGATGGCCCGCGCCACCCGCCGGCAGGCGGCGAACTTACCCAGGTTGGGCACGTCGGCGTCCATACGCAGCGGCAGGGAGTTGGGGCCGTCGACGTCCTTCTCGATCACCGGCACCCAGTTATCCGAGAGGTAGCGGGTGAGCTCGAACTGCACCCGCGGTTCGTCGATGGAGATGTTCGCCGGGAGGATCAGCGGGTTCCGGTCCCCCTTCTCCCACAGGCTGTGGATCACCGCCGCCATAAGCCGCAGGACGCCCCGGGTGCGCTGGAACTTCACCAGTGTTGACCAGTCGGTGTAGAGGCGGTCGAAGATCTCGGGGTGGATGGGGTAGGCGGCCTTGAGGCGGGTCTCGTAGTCGGCGTTGCGGCACACGGGCGGAAACTCCTGGTGCTGCGTGCGGTAAAGCTCGGCGAAGGCTCGGGCCACGACGTCGCGGTCTTTGAACTGGGTGGCGTCGGTCATCGGCTCGAAGAGCCGCCGCCGCACGATCTCAAAGCCCTCCTCGGCGCTCGCCGGGCGCCAGGAGGATTCCACCCGGCCCACGACGTTGCGCAGGCGATCGAGGGCCTCCCGCCCCCGCTGGCCGCCCACCTCGACGTCGTCGGCCTGGGTATGGGGGGAACCGGCGGTGTCAGAAGCCGGCAGGCTGATCACCAAGAGACAATTCTGGACGAGCTTGGCCGACTCGGTCAACACCTGCGCGAAGGTGAACTGGGTCTCGAAGCTACCCGCCGGCAGGTCGCTCTGGTCGTGGAGCTGGCGCGCATAGGCCACCCATTCGTCGATGAGGATGAGGCAGGGGCCGTACTCCTTGAACAACTCGCGCACGGCATCGCCGGGGCTGGTGGCCTTCTCATCGTCGGCCTGGATGCGGGCGTAGGCCTCCCGACCGCCCAGCTGCCAGGCAAGTTCGCCCCACAGCGTGCGCACCAGCGTGCCGTCGGCCTTGGTGACCGGGTTGCCGGGGGAGATCTTGTTTCCCACGAGCACTGCCGGCCGCAGGGTGGGCAGAGCCTGGGCCCCGGCCTCCTGCAGCACCGCGTCGATGCCGAGAAGTTCGCTCGGGGCGACGCCCGAGAACAAGTGGTAGAGCGCCAACATGGAGTGGGTCTTCCCGCCACCGAAGTTGGTCTGCAGCTGCACGACGGGGTCGCCGCCCTGGCCGGCGAGGCGCCTGACTGCCCCGACCAGCATCCCCCTCAAACTGTCCGTGATGTAGGTGCGGCGGAAGAACTCGACCGGGTCGCGGTACTCAGGGGTCCCCTCCCCCAAGTGCACCTGCCAGAGGTCGGCGGCGAACTCGGCCTGCTGGTAGCGGCCGCTGGCCACATCCTGGTGGGGCGTCACTACTTCGCGCCATGGTTTCAGGTTGCCCGCAGCCGCACTTTCAATCGCAGTACCCGCGCCTTTGCGCTTCTCGCCGCGCACCTGTTCGTCGAAGCGCAGCCGCAGGAGCTCCGACTTCATCTTCTCGATCTCGTCGGCCTGAGGGGCGGAGACGGCGGCCAGAAGCCGGCCGGCTGAGTCGAGGGCGCGATAGGTGTCGTCGCCGGAGAACGGCCGTTGGTGCGCCCAGCGGTTGCGGTGGTCGCGGAGCTCGCTCACCAGAGAGCGTTCGGCGTGGCCAAGCGTCTTGCGGAAGGTCTCGTTCCACTGCTCCCACATGAGGCGCAGGAGGAGCGCGGCGTCGAGGTGGGGCTCGTCGGTGGTGTCGTCCCAGGTGAGGTCGTTGCGCCAGCCGGCAGTGACGGTGGTGATCCAGTGCGTGCCGTGTTGTGCCAGCAGCTCCCGCTCGATGAAGGGCCCGAGGCCCTCCTTGAGGAGCTCCAGTGCTTTGCCCACCCGCTCATGGTTGGTGATGGCCATGGGTTACGCGCTCAGTGAATCTAGGGTCTGCATGTTCCGGTCAGCGTACCAGAGGCATGACTATGCACGAAACTGTTACGCAGCATACATGACCACGAAAAACGATTACGACCCCGTCACGTTTCCGTCGAGTCCACATCCATGGCCAACCTGGCGCGATGCGAGGTCCAGGCACTCGAGCCTGCGCCGCGCCCGTCTTACCTGGTCGGGAGGGGACCCCTTGGCCGCCGTCGACAGGCAGATCGAGGAGCTTGCCTTGCTCGATCCACTTGCCGCACCCGTGGGCACGCCTGCGGGCGGCACATCAGCAATTCACAGCCTGTCCTGCCAGTAGAACGGGCGCCGGCGACTGTGCGCCACAGCGAGCACGAAGACGTCTTCATCGATGAGCGAGTAGACCACCGCGTACGGGAAGCGGGCCATGAACTTTCTGCGGGCATGCTTGCGGGCGATCGGCGATGACTCTGGCAGAAGGAGAATCTGCTCACCCGCCCTCTCGAAGTCGTCGAGGAAAGCCCCGCCGAGGCCGGGGCCTTCGAGGTCGTAGAATGCTGCGGCCTCCTGAAGCTCCTGCAGGGCCGCGGGGTGGAGTCGTATCCGGCGGTTCACCGAAGTCTAGCTCGCGCCTTGGAGAGGGCCTCCTCCATGGACACCGTCTCGACCACTCCTGAGGCGATCTCGTGGTGGCGTCGCTCCGCCTCCTCAAGCCAGAGTTGCTCGACCTCAGCCTCGGTCAGGTCATCTAGGCTCTCAAGTAGGTCGCGAGCAAGACTGGCACGCATCGAGGGATCCAGTTGGAGCGCTTCGCGCTTCAGTTCTTCGATGGTCATCGCGGCTCACCTCACAGTCGTAGTACTGCTGACCCAATGATACTCCCGGCGCGACACGCCGCCCGCTACGTCGGGTCGGCGTATACGGCCGCAAGAAGCTCAGTGGGATCGAATACGGGAAGCACGGACCGCGCGAAGTCCTTGCCACTCCGAGTCACGATCGCGGCCGCGCCCACGTTGCGGGCCGCCTCATGCAGGACGGCGTCCTCGAAGTCCGAGAAGTCCAGATCGAGCGCGCCCTGAAGCACTCCCCTGTCCACGCAGGCCACATCGAAGATCGCGAGCAGCCTGCGGTGGTAGTCCGCGGCCGCCGATGTCCCAACCACCTTAGATGCAAGGTAGTGGATGGTCGTGGCTGTTGTCGAGCAGATGATCCCGTCGATCCTGCCCGTGTCAACGAGATTCAGCAGCCGCTCCGCGTTGTCGGCGTGGGGTTCACGCTCCAACAAGTGGTCGAGTACCACGTTGGTGTCGAACAGCACCCTCACCGGTACTTCTCCTCAAGGTGACGGCGGTAGTCGCTCTCATCCACACCGGAGCCGGCAAGTACGCCGCGAAGCGAGCGGACGCGAGG
This sequence comes from Thermoleophilia bacterium, assembly GCA_027493445.1. Taxonomy (GTDB): domain Bacteria; phylum Actinomycetota; class Thermoleophilia; order RBG-16-64-13; family RBG-16-64-13; genus JAMDDA01. The sequence continues at coordinate 2,554,537 of JAOSKU010000001.1, forward strand.
CGTGATATCGACGTCCCTGTCTTGAGCGTCGATCAAGGCGAAGAAGTCGGCGACCATCTGCGAGACCGACTTGCCGGACTCCGCTGAGTGGCGTTTGGCGCTTGCGATGAGCTTGTCATCGAGCCGCAAGGTGAGCTTGGTGTTCATGTGAGGCCTCCTGACGTACAACTGTTACCACAATATACGTCAGGGATTGGTCGGCTGCAAGCGGCGAGGCTCGCGGGGCTATTCGTAATGTGCCTGATCCAGTCCCGCGTATCCCAAGAGCCACGTCCCCGGGCGACCGTCGAGACGCACCCACTACGTCTCGGGATAGTCGCTGACGGCCTGACGCCGATCTCGCCCGCAGGTTGCGAACCTAGCTGGACCAGCACCCGTACTTCCTCCCCGAGCGCGTGCTTCCGGATCGCGGTCTGCTGGATGTCACGCACGGAGCGGACTTTTTGGCCGTCGACGGCAAGCAGTCTGTCTCCGCCATGGGGCACATGCAGGAGCACCGAAGCCCGTCCTGGGCCAACTCCCAGGCTACAGCGGAAGCGCCACGCGTGATTAACGTCAAGCGTGACTTCAGTTTAGGCGCTTGTCGGCTGAGTGCCAGCCCGCTCACGACCGCGAAGTCGCCCTGTCCCACGAGCGGAATCCGGGCCGGAATGCTTCGCGACGTAGCGTACTCCCGGAACACCCTCGAAGTCTAGGAAGCCCATGTCGAGTGCGCCAGTTCGATGCCATGGTTGGGAAAGCCACCCGCCGTGGCGTTCAGCCCGTTCTTGCGGCGACCGCCGCGAGCAGTTCGTGCGGGTCGAGTACCGGGATGGTCGCTTTCGCGAAGTCGCGGCCGTTGCGCGTTACGATGGCACCGACGCCGGCGGCGTGCGCCGCCTCATGCGCCACCGCGTCCTCGAAGTCGCCGAAGCCGTCGTCGTCGAGGGCGCGCTGAAGCACGTCGCGGTCCACAGGCGCGACTTCGAACAGGCTCAGCAGCGTACGGATATGGTCATGAGCGCGCTTGCGCCCCAGGTCCTTGGCTCCGACGTAGTACAGGGTGGTCACCGCAGTGGCGCAGATCGCCCCTCCGATGCGGCCGTTGTCCACGAGGGCAACAAGCTTGGCGGCCACTTGGACGTGGGGCTCTCTCTCAAGCAGGACGTCGAGCAGGACGTTGGCATCGAACAGCACTCTCACCGGTACTTCTCTTCAAGGTGGCGCCGGTAGTCCTCCTCACTCGTAGTCGCTCCCTTGAACCCACCGATGAGGGAACGGACCCGGGGGCTGATCTCCGTCCCGGGTATCTCCTCTTCCGCGTCTATCAACGAGAAGTAGTCAGCGACGATCTGGGACACGGACTTGCCCGCGCGGTCCGAGTAACGCTTGGCCTTGCGGATCAGCTGGTCATCGAGCCTGAGCGTGAGCTTCGTGTTCATGGTGCACCCTCTGGACGTATTGACGATACAGCTATTATACGTCACCGTGTACCCCAGGCAAGCCGAGAGATAGTCGCTGACGTGCCTGACGCCGATCTCGCCCGCAGGCTCAGAACCTCGCCGGACCAGGAGCCGTCCCGACTGCCTCCACTTGGATCACCGCGCGGCATCTGGATATCCACCAGCCGGAATCCCCGTGGATGGGCGACCACGGACAGCGTAGGCAGGGCGACGACCTCACGGGGTTTGCGTCGAAGTCACCGCCCTAAGTATGGGCACCGGGCCACCCCGGAACGCAGCCGACGAACAGATCCGTCTCGGGGTCAGGTCCAACACCCTGCCGGCGTGTGGTCAACTCGCCTGCTTGAGCGGCCGGAGCTGAACAATCTCCTCTGCCTTTTTGGAGCGGAGCGCATGCCAAAGATCCCAATCCTGCTGGAGGCCCAGCCAGAAGTCGGCGCTCATACCCGTCACCCGCGCAAGGCGAAGCGCCGTATCCGGTGTTACGCCGCGCTTCGCGTTGATTACCTCATTCAGCCGAGGGAACGAAACTCCGAGACGAATCGCGAATGCGGACTGGGTAATCCCCAGCGGCTTGAGGAACTCCTCGAGCAGCATCTCGCCCGGATGGGTGGGCGGACGATGCGTCGGGAGACGGCGTTCCACCAGAGGCTTCCCACCAGCACCCTTAGTGGTAATCGGTGACTTCGACTTCGTTGGCATAACCATCCTCCCATCGGAAGCAGAGCCGGTACTGATCGTTGATCCGGATGCTGTGCTGTCCCTCTCGATCGCCGTGAAGGTGTTCGAGCCGGTTTCCCGGCGGAACGCTGAGTTCCCCGAGCAAAGCGAGTCAGGTCGAAGCCATTGCTAGTCCGCCCGGCGCAACTCCTCGATCAGGGCGGCGCACTCGCTCCGCAGAGCGGGCGCATCATGGTTCGCAATCGCCCACAGTGAGTTCACTGCCTCGCCGATAATCGTGAGCTAGCGCTCGACGGCCGACCGGATGGTCCGATTGCTCTCGTAGGCGCCGAGATCGACGCCCTTAACAGGCTGCTGAAAAAGTCCCCCGCCTAGCCCTCCGATTGCCTCAACTTCCTATCTTTTTGCGCCCCTTTTTGGTAGTGTTTACCCTGCAAACTGGCATAAAGCGAGGGGGTTGGGATGCGGGGAGAAGAGGCAAGGCAGCCGTCGTTTGTATTCTTGGGTCCCTTGGAGGAGCGCATCCCCAAAGATCACCCCTTGCGGGCCATCCGCAAGATGACCGATAAGGCGCTTTGCGGTCTCTCCCCCCTCTTTGACAAGATCTACTGTGAAGCCGGCCGCCCCTCCATCCCGCCCGAGTACCTTCTGCGAGCCCTGCTTATTCAGGTGCTCTACGCCATCCCTTCGGAGCGCAAGCTCTGCGAACACCTCGAGTATCACCTGCTCTTTCGCTGGTTTGTGGGCCTCGATCTAAACGAGCCCGTCTGGCATCCCACCACCTTCACCCAAAACCGGGAGCGCCTGCTTGAGGGCGAGGTGGCCGAGGCCTTCTTCCTGGAGGTGAGGAAGCAGGCCCAGGCGGGGAAACTCCTTTCCCGGGAGCACTTCAGCCTGGACGGCACCTTGGTGGAAGCGGCGGCCTCCCTCAAGAGCTTCCGGCCCAAACAGGAATTGGCCGAGGGCCAGGAGGGCGGCCGGGGGCCAGGCAAAGATGACCCGGGTGCAGGGGAGGACCCGAGCCCCGCCGAGCCAGTCTCGGAAAGCGCAGGCCGCGACCGCAACCCGAGTGTGGATTTCCACGGCGAGCGGCGCCGGAATGACACCCACGCTTCCACCACCGATCCGGAAGCTCTTCTTGCCAAACACTCTCCCGGAGAAGCGGCCCGGCTCGCTTATGCCGGCCATCTCCTCACCGAGAACCGCCACGGTCTCATCGTCCAGGCCGATCTCTCCCGGGCCACCGGTACCGCCGAGCGGGAGATGGGTCTTGAGCTGGTGAAGGAGGAGCGCAAAAAGACCAAGGGCCGGTTCACTGTCGCAGCCGACAAGAACTACGACACCAAGGACTTCGTGGGCGAACTACGGACTAACGTTGTTACCCCGCATGTGGCTCGCAAAGAGAAGTACTCGGCCATCGATGGCCGCACGACACGGTGGGAGGGATACGCCCTCAGCCAGAAGAAGCGCAAGCTGGTGGAGGAGGCCTTCGGCTGGATGAAGACAGTCGGACTGCTTCACAAGCTCCGGCACCGCGGGCGGGCCAAGGCCCGATGGATCTTCCAGTTCACGGCCGCCGCCTACAACCTGGTGAGAATGAGATCGCTGCTTCCGGAGTGCATCGCCAGATAGGGAAAAAGGGGCGGGGAATCGGCCTCTCCAGTGGGCATAATCCCGGTCTTCGCCCGGGCAATCCGAGAACCGACCGTTCGTGGGTCAAGCAGCCGAGCAACGGAGCACATCGGAGGGGCTCCAACCGGGGTATTTCAGCGGCCTGTTAAGCGTGACAGCGACCGCGTCGCACGCTTCGACGATGTCGTTGAGGTATGCCATTGGGCTACGCGGCATACAGCAACTGCTTCGTGCTATCGATATCAGCGACTATGCAGGGATCCTTGACGGCGCCAACCATCACCAAATCGACTTCGCCACCGAGCAGACCACGAAGCTCATCGAGCATGTCGAAGTCTGTCACTCGATATCCTCCGGACTCAACAGACGACGCTCATGCAGCACCATCGTGATCGTGACCGCGTCGGTGTCACGACGGTAGATCAGCCGATATGGGCTGATGATGAGCTCCCGGACATCCTTCCGGGACACCTCGGGGACTACCCTTCCGCGGTCTGGCAACTCCGCGAGACTCGCGCCGTCGTCGAGGATGCGCGCCAACCAAGCCACGGCCGTCTCCGGCCGGTCGCGAGCGATGAACGCCATCGCCTCGTCGAGCTGAGCGTACGCGTACTCAGTCCAGACGACCCTCACATCGAGTACTTCTCGCGCATCCGGCGCACAACCTCCTCGTGCGGGACGACTTGGCCGGCGGCGATCTGTTCTTCAGATATCGCCAGGTCGCGCAGCAGCTCCACCTCGTCGATCAGGCTTTCGTAGACCCCGGGGTCGAGAAGCACGGCGGCGCTGCGTCCATGCTGCGTGAGAATCACCGGACGCCCGGTGGAATGCATCTGCTCGATGACAGCCGAGGTGTTCGCCCGAAACTCGGTCACGGGACGCACATCTGTGGTGGGGCGCAATCGCGACATGGGGAACCTCCTAGTCAGCACGCCTATACGTACATCTTAGCGTACTGCGGCAGCCAGCGTCAAGAATGGCGTTCAGTCCGTTCTTGCGGCGGCCGCCGCGAGCAGCGTGCCAGCGACCGCGTCGCACGCTTCGACGATGTCGTTGAGGTATGCCATTGGGCTACGCGGCATACAGCAACTGTTTCGTGCTATCGATATCAGCGGCGATGTAGGGATTCTTGACGGCGCCAACCATCACCAAATCGACTTCGCCACCGAGCAGACCACGAAGCTCATCGAGCATGTCAAAGTAGTCCTCAGCCAGCTGGTAGGGATCCCGCGGAGCGAAATCCACCAAGAGGTCGATGTCGCTTTCGCCAGGACGGAAGTCATCGCGTAGCACCGAGCCGAAGGCGTCCATGCGGACGACTCCATAACGGGCACATAGGGAAGCGATTGCCTCGCGCCTGTTCTCGAGCACAGTGACCACGTCGAACCTCCAGGCTCAATCCTACCCTCGAACCCCAGACAACGCCACGCATCAGCGACGGCCGCTCCAGTAGAAGGGTCTTCGACGATCGTGCGCAACCGCAATCACTCGGATCTGATCGTCAACGACTGAATAGAGCACCGAGTAGGGGAATCTTGCGACTCGTGTCTTGCGCACGCGGCCCCTCAGGACAGCGCACGACTCCGGGCGCTCGCGAACGCGCGCAACCGCCCGCTCAATGGCTTCCACGAACGCGACGCCGAGCGACATGCGTTCCATCGCGTAAAAGTCCGTCGCCTCGTCGAACTCCTTCTGCGCGTCCTCGTGAAAGCTGATCGCTCGGGTCACCGCAGGCGCGCCCTCGCAGCGGCGAAGACTTCGTCCGCGGGGACAGCCCGCGCCGTGCCGCTGTCAAGCTCCGCTTCGCGTCGAACTGCCTCTTCAAGCCACAGTTTCTCGATCTCGGATTCGCTGAGGTTGTCGAGGCTGAAGAGAAGCTCGGAGGCCAGCTCAGCTCGCTCCTCAGGTTTCAGGCGAAGCGCCTCGGCTTTAAGTTCGTCAATGGTCATCGCGGCACCTCACGTAAGCGGACCAATCCTCGAATATCATTCTACGCTACGGCGTCGGCAACGCCCGTTCGCGTCCCCGTGCTGGTGCTAACAAGCATTATCCAGTCTGTATGAAGCGGCGTACTACGCCCGGGTAAGCGCGATCCGCCCGCTCCCTGAACGCCCTGGCGGCCGCCGGCGGGTGGGCGTGGACGTAGGCGGCCACAGCGAGGAGCTGCGCTCGGGCCGGTGGCGTGAACCGTACAATCACGAGCGATCCAGGAGATCGTCTACTTCCGCCATCACGACGTCAAGGTCGTGACCGACTCCGCGGTCGATGTCCGCTTCCCCCTGGGCAAGAATCCGCAGAATCTCGAGTTCACGTTGCGTTCGCTCGTATGCACCGGCGCTGACGAGTACCGCCGACGCGCGCCCGTGCTGAGTGATAAAGACGGGTTCCCCGGTCGTTGAGGCGCCCTTGACGATGGTGGACGCGTCCTGCCGAAGCTCACTGATTGGAACGATGTTGGGCATCGCACTCATATATGGCACATCCTTCGCTACTAAGAACGATCCACAAGCGCATGCGCGTCTAGAGTCCTTGTCAATAGGTGTGTAAAAGTCCTCAGGCCGCAACCTTCTCCTCGGTTCCTTGGGTCACGACGGGTAGCCCGTCTTTGAACTCCTCTCCGGCCCACACCCGGGCCATTAGCTCCGGGGCGTTTACTCGGCGGAAGTTCTTCTCGGCCACCATGAGCACCTTCCAGATGAGGCAGGTGGCGTTCTCGGTCTTCTTGAAGCGCCGGGCCGCCCCGGTCCGCAACCTGACTGCGGAGAAGGGGCTCTCCACCGGGTTGGTGGTGCGCAGGTGGCGCCAGTGCTCCTGGGGAAAGTCGTAGAAGGTGAGCATGCGCTCGAAGTCCCTCAGCAGCGTCTCTGTCGCCTGCGGGTACCACTGTCCGAAACGGTGCACGAAGGCGTCCCTTCTCTTCTGCGCCTCGGCTCGGCTCCTCGCGTAGGGAATGGCGGTGAGCAGCTGGCGGGCCTCAGGCTGCACCTTCTTGGGGAGGCGATCAAGGACATTTACTATCTTGTGGTTCCAGCAGCGCTGCTCCGCTGCCTCCGGCCAGATCTCAGCGACCGCCGCCCACACCCCGGTGTTGCCGTCGGCGAGCACCAAGCGGGGCGGGATGAGACCACGATCCCGCAGATCCCGGAACACCCCTGCCCAGCTCTCGCGGGACTCCCGAAAGCCGGGGGTCAGCGCAAGGACCTCCTTGCGCCCGTCGGCATGGGCGCAGATCACCACCAGAAGCGCAGCTTTCTCCTTGTCCAGGCCGGCCTTCACGTAGATGCCGTCCGCCCACAGGTAGACCGGCTTCCGGTCACCCAGCAGACGGTGTGACCAGGCCTCGTACTGGGTGTGCCAATCCGCTTTGAGGCGGGCGATGGAAGAGGCAGAGAGGGGCGCCCCCTCCCCGAGCAGACCGCGCAGGGCGAGTTCGAAGTCCCCCAGGGCCAGGCCGTGCAGGTAGAGCTCCGGGAGCAGGCGGCCCACCTCTTCGGTGCGGCGGCGAAACAGCGGCAGGATGCGGCTCTCGAACTTCTCCTCCAGGTTGCGTACTCGGGGCCGGCGCACGGTGATGGTGCCCCCTGCATGCAGAGGCGCCGGGGCTTCTGGTAGCCGTTGCGGTACCCTGAGGGCGCGTCCACCTCGCGGCGGCGCTCGGATCTTTGCCGGCCGAGGAGCGCGGTCACCTCTTCCTCCAGGAGCCTCTGCAGGAACTCTTGTACCTGCAGGCGGGCCCACCCCTCCAGGGTGGCCCACTCCGGAGCTGGTACATCTTGGCCATCTCGTCTATCCTTCTGCACGGCGATGTCTCCTTCCCCGCCGGGTTCCCCGGCGTTTTCCTTGGCAGGAAGAAGGTTACGTCGCCTTTGGTCTATTTACACACCGTTTGATGGTAGCTCCGCGTCTAATCGGAATTGATCAGACGTCACCCTCGTCGGGCTCAGAATCGCGAACCTGCGCCATCGCGCGCTCGAACGCGCCGCGTTCGCCGCGTGCCGCGCGCTCCTCGAGGTAGTCCACGGTCATGAGCGCCGCCATCTTCTCCGCGAGGGCGGTCGTGATGAGCTGGTTGATCGAGACGTCTTCCGCCTTCGCGAGTTCGCGCACCCGACGGTGCAGTGATTCCGGCAGACGCAGGCTGATGGTGCTCATGATGAACCTCCGATGCTTCCCAAGTACTCCCCGGGTCTCACTGCTCGGATGCCGAGGCGCTCCGAGCCGGTGAAGTCCCTGACGTTGTGCGTGACGATGAACGCGCACCCGGCCCCGACCGCAACTTCGAGCACGTGATCATCTCGCGCGTCCTTCAGGACCGGTCGCCACAGGAAATGGATCTCCTGCAGGTGAGCGACGCTGCACAGGTAATCGATGATGTCGTCGACGTCTGAAGCCGAAAGCGCGGTTTCAGGCTCCATCCGCTTCGCGACGTCCTCGTACTCGACAACGAGGGGCACCGACAGCGCGATCTCGAAGTCGGCCCGCCCGATCATCATCAGCAACCGATGCGAGGCTCCGCGCGACGAGCGCAGGGCCGAGACGAATACGTTGGTGTCGAGGACGATTCGCCGCACCATAGCGGTATTGTATACGATACCAACTATTAGGTCAACGACGTGCGGGCTTCCATGTCGAACGTCAATGCCGATCAGCGGCGGGCCGAAGGCGCGTCCGGCTGCATCGGCTTGTTAGACATTCCTCGTTGAGCCAGAAGGCGCCACGTTGTCGCCAACCCTGGGTTTTGGCATTCGTAAGTATTCCTGATATCTCCTTGAGGACTTCAGAGTGTAGCTTTGCCCTTCAACCACAAAGCCGTCCAAATCGTGTGTCCTGACATAGGCAGCAAGGTCATCTATCTTGTTGATGAAGCCCCGACCCTCGAAGTTCAGCGAGGTATTGCACAAAACACCGTAGCCAGTACGCTCCTTGAATGCGATGAGCAGGTCGAACAAGCTGCGGTTAGTTGCAGATGACACCGTCTGAATGCGGGCAGTTCCATTCACGTGGGTAACAGCCGCGAGGGCATCCGTTCCTGCAATATAAGTGTAGAGCATGTGCGGGCTCGCATGGTCGCAACCAAACCACCGTGCGGCATCCTCTTCCAGGCAAACAGGAGCAATCGGACGGAACTGCTCGCGCTGCTTGATTTCATTCAGCCGGGTTCTGGTGCTTTCTCGGAATGGTGCGGCAAGAATTGAACGGTTCCCCAAAGCCCGTGGAGGTCAAGTCCCGTAATGTGGTGTAGCAGCCCGGCAGCCGAGACCTGAGTAGCAAATCGGCCACTGGGCGTCCTAGAATCGTCGAGGGTTCCGCCAAGAACATCGACGAGAGGAGCATCACAGTGGCCGACCAGTACAGCATGACGCCTGCCGAAGCCGCGGGCAAGGTCCTTGCATCCGAGCATGGCGACTTCCTGAGAGAAGCCGTGCATTGCGTGCTCAGGGAGATCATGGAGGGCGAGGTGAGCGCGGTCACAGGCGCGAGCTTCGGCGAACGTTCCCCGAGCGGGCCGTCCAGCGCAACGGCTACCGGCCCCGGGGGTTCGACACCCGCGTGGGCACCATCGAGCTCGCCATCCCCCGTCTCAGGCGGGGCAGCTACTTCCCGAGCTTCCTCGAGCCGAGACGCCGAAGCGAACAGGCCCTTGTCGCGGTGGAGGCCGAAGCCTACGTCAACGGGGTCTCGACGCGCAAGGTGGAGCGCCTGGTGGAGCAGCTCGGCATCGAGTCTATGAGCCGCTCCACCGTCTCCCGGCTCTGCACGGTGCTCGATGAGCAGGTCAGGCTCTTCCGGGAGCGCCCCTGGAGGGCCGCTACCCCTACCTGTGGCTCGACGCCCGCATCGAGCGGGTGCGTGAGGAGGGGGGTGTCCGCCAGAAGGCCCTCATCGTCGCCTACGGCGTCCACGAGACCGGGCGCAGAGAGGTTCTTGGCACCGACGTGGGCCAGGCGGAGAGCGAGGCCTTCTGGCGAGACTTCCTGCGTTACCTCGTGGCCCGGGGTCTCACGGGCGTCTTGCTCTGCGTCTCTGATGCCCACCCCGGCCTGAAGAAGGCCATCGCTCAGGTGCTCGGCTGCCCCTGGCAACGCTGCACCGTCCACTTCCTCCGGGACATGAAGGGGCATGTGGGGCGCTCGCAGCAGCAGATGGTCGCGGCGGCAGTGCGTCAGGTCTTCCAGGCCGAGGGTCTGGCCCAGGCCCGTCTCGTTCTCGGCGAGGTGGTCGCTCGGCTCGAGGGGCCGGCTCTCAAGGTGGCCCGTCTGCTCGAGGACGCAGAAGACGACCTCCTTGCCTTCCTTGACTTCCCGCGCGAGCACTGGTCCAAGCTGCGCTCGACCAACCCGCTCGAGCGCATCAACCGGGAGATCGGCAGACGAAGCGACGTGGTCGGCATCTACCCGAACGACCAGAGCCTCCTCCGGCTCACCGGGGCCCTCCTTTGCGAGCCAAACGACGAGTGGCTCGTCTCCCGCCGGTACCTCTCGGTCGAGTCCCTGGCGAAGCTCTACCACGACGACACCATCGACGCCGACGAGATCACCCTGTCCATCCATCCTGCACGGAAGGAGGTGGCCCCGGCGGCGTAGCCGGGAGTCCGTAGCGACGATCGGGAGCTACACCACAAAGTGGGACTTGACCCCCGTGGACCGATTTCATACTTGCCGTTCACCCATGCCAGGATGAGGTCATTGGCCAGCATGTCGGCAATCCTTGCATCATCAGGTCCGTAGAAATCATACCGCGCCATATCGAAGGACCCGGCCATGTCGAAGCCAAGGCCTGAATAGACATTCCACTCAATCTTTGGATCCCCGGTATAGTGCAACTGCGCGTCGATAGCAGTTCCAATCGCGGATCCTGAGTCGTTGGCGACTGGCGGTACGAAGACCTCGGAGAAGAGCCCTGCTTCCTTCCACTTAGTATTCCAGTCGCAATTTAGGCCACATCCCCCAGCGATGATCAGGGGCATTCCTTTCTTCATATGTGTCTTGGCAAATCGATAGAATATTGCAAAGATCTCATCGCTAAATATACCTGCGAAGTTGCGAAACTCCGGATCATCAAGCCCCACGTTGTAGTAAGGCGAATGCTCGAGATCCTCATACAGACTGAGTTGGACATGCGCGGAGCCCAACAGAAAGTCCATCAGCTCTTGCTCTTCCACTGAAGGCATTTGGCGCTTAGAAAATGAGGCCAACGCCATGAGCTTCCCTGAGTCTGAGAAACGAGAAAAAGGCGCATTCTTCGGAAACGTTGGGTCGGCCAAGCCATAGATCGACGTGTAGCGGTTCCCAGGCTCATTCAGGACATCGCCAAGTAGCGCTATGTTCAGCCCAGAATCAATCTCGTAGAAAGCCCCAATCGCCCCTTCCCACACCAACGCATAGCATGGCGTGCCTTTCGGTAGATGGGACATGCCGAAAGCACAAAGTAGGTGCGACCGCTCGTGAGACGACGAGAAGTAGTGGACTTCCTTGCCCAATAGGCGCCGTTTGTCCATGATGATGTCGCTCTTCGTCACACCACGATACCCGGCATGGGGATGCGATCCGAGCAAGCGCGCGTCGCGTGGCCACCAACCGCCGGTGCAAATGACATCGGGCAATTCGTCCAGTTCACCAAGAACGGCGAACACGTCATGAACGGATATGGGCGAGTAACGATAATTCGAGTTCTTCTCTGCCTCAATGGAGACCACGAGATGTGCATCCTTCAGGCAGGCGATCGCACCATCATGGTCGGGCTTGTAGGAAAGAATATTCATGTAAATAGCGGACTTTGATAGCGATTCGCTTCCAGCACAATCGAGGTTACAAAAGTAGTGGATGGGAGTTGTCGGCTAGCTAGCCGACCAGCAAGCTCATTGGAGCGGCACGGCCAAGTGTTTACGTGGAGGGCCATTGGCAGGTGGGGAATCGGTGTGGGCTGCCAGTCAACACGCCTGTGAACTAGGAGATTGTCAACAGACCATCGAATCTCACAGGGCCCCCACTCTATTGCGAACAGATGGGCTGATTCTGATGCGTCAAAGCCAAGGTCGACAAAGCTTGCTGCGCCTCGGTATCCGTAGTCAAACTTCGCGCCCTCGCCACCGGGGTTGTAGAAGACATTGACCAAGAGACGATCTGGTCGATTTCCCGCAATCTCGATATCGATTTCCTGCCTCGGCGAGTCGCGATGAAGGAAGAACCCGGTAACCACACCGGGGACGTTCGATGCCCGGATGATGGCTTCGAATCTTCCATACAGGTATTTGTCCCGACTGGTCAAAGCCGCAGCGCCATATTCTCTAACACCTAGGGCTTCCCGCCTTACACTGAGGGCAGCTCCGAGCCCGGGACGGAACTCGATGTTGGATGGACGAAACAACGCCAAGTTGTCCGTGAAGGTATCGTCCCGCGGTAGCCAGTACCTTGAGTCGAGGAATCCCAGACAATCGCTGACTCCCACAGGAGTTGCCGCGATTGCCGGGCCCCCTTCCGCTGGGACGCAGTGAATACCTTGCCACCGCCTACGTGGTTCGACAACCCAGGGCGACTTGTCTCGCTTGGGAGTCTGGCAGCAAGGAGTCTCTTCAACTTCAGTGTTGTTGCGGACCAGCTGTCTTTGCCCGATATCAGCAACCTCGGGGAAGGAACAAGCGGGCGGCGCGCATCTGAGGTGCTCGCAAACGACCTGCCACTTGTTGGATGCCTCCAGATCAAGAACGGCGATGTCAACTCCCTTGAGGTCGTCTAGCACCCCTCCCAAGTCGTTGTCATTCGCAGCGCTAGACTCACGAGTGGTGATAATGAATCTGGCCCTCCCATAACGCTCTCTGAGCGCCTTGGCTTCCCCGCCAACGACCCGATGTTCACATATGCGTCAAAGACTCGGTCGCCAACACCGGTAAGGAGCATCTCCAATTCATGACATGGGAGGTCCTGGAGATCACTGCAGCATCGGTATCCAAGCATAGACAGGGCCATTGCAAGTGATGAAAGGCCAGAACCCTCGGGCCCGAACGCAAATACCGGTCTCTCGCATGGGCGGACGTGAAACAAGGATGCGCCCTCACTGGTGATTGCACCAATTCTCGTAAGGGCCGGAAGCACTGAATACGAGTTGGTCGAACTAACATCTCGTCGCTGACTGATGATAGACTTTCGTGTCGCGAGAACGTGCAGAACTCCGAACTGGTGATTTATCCAGAGATCTACGGGTCCTCGACAAGGAAGCAGTCGAAGGAGCTTCTCAGCGCCTTCGCGCGAAATCACGTATCCAGACAGAAACCACAGCCCCCGTACTGGGCCGAAAAGACTACACGAAAGGATTGTCTTCGGGGCACCGTACTTCGCCTCCTCGTAGGACAAGTAGAGAATGTCGAAGTTGCTCCTCCCGTCTCCTTTGGTCTTGATCTCGCTCCAGGCCTGGTCAAGATATGGCACAAACTCGGGTCGAAACCACACATCGTCCTCAAGGACAAGCACATACTCATGACTACCCGCCGCAGTCTGTCTCCAGATGCCGATGTGTGAGCGAGCGACGGCAATCTCTGGTTGACTCATCCTAATCGAGGAATTGAGTTCGATCCGGGTGGGAATGGCTAGCGGTTGGGGCTCTACGAAGAGCTGATCTGCGAGTGTGTAGTTTGGGTCGATGTCAGCATCTTCCGAGGGTTCCTTTACGAAGTGGCTAGCATCAACTGCGACATATCGATCAGTAAGGTTCCTAATTGCAGATCCAGAAGAATCCAATACGTGTCCTAGCTCCAGTTCCATCTCGGCCCAACGATCTGGCTGACGATTCAAATTGATGACGTAGATGTGCCCTATCCTCGGACGTGCAGTTGTAGACAAGAGCCCGAATGCCTGAGATCTCTTCTTCGGTAGTAGTCGTCGGCATCTCACCGCGTAGCGGAACAAGAACTTCGAAGGTGCTTTCCGCAGGGACTTCCGGTTCATTCAGCATCCTCTGCCAATTTCTCGCATATCATCCTTGATAGCCTCGGCAGTTTGAAAGCCTCCAGTTCCTTGGGTCGTTCCTATAACTGAGATCCCAGATGCTTCTAGCGATGCTTTCCCAGTCCCGCAGGACAAGAAGAGAATGCTTGACCTTGCCGCACTCAGTTACAGCGTCAAATATCGACTTGGTAAGATTCCCCGGGCCAGTTGTCGATTGAATTTCTGGCAGGCCGTGCACAGAGTCATTCTCAAGCGATAAGGTGGCTTGGGCCAGCGCGCGGTCTATCAGAGGGTGACCACTGGCAGCAATCAGCGGATTGTTGTTGAAGTAGAAGATCCAGCTCGCGGCATTGGCACCGGGCGCCGTGAAGAGCGAGGGTGGCACCATCATATTCGTCGCCGTGTCATAGCACAGAGGTTGAAGTTTCAACCTTCCGTCGCCGAAGAGGTGTTGGATCTGAGCCCCATCGTACACGTCATCAGTATCTACGTAGCAGCCACCTTCCACGAAGATATAGCAGAGGCGAAAGTAGTCTGACTGCATTGCCGGGTGATAGCACTTGTCGTATGCATGGCTATGCCGTGGGCCCAGTCTTCTACGAATGAACTCTCTCGCTTCGTGCTTGTCGAAAAGGAGTCGCTCAACGCCCTGCTGCTCTGCCCTCCTCCAGGTATTGATGCACTCGCACACGTCTTCAGGTAGTCGGCCCAGATCGTCCCAGAACTGCACAATCCTCATCGGAAGCTCTGTGGCGAATACGGACGATGGGCCAGCGGAGCCGCCGGAACGCTGCACAAGCGTCCGAACAAAACTTGAGCGCGCGCGGTGGCTTTCTTCCAGCGGATCATCTGCGCTCATGGGAAGTCCCCGCTCGCACGATTGGCACAAAGGCACAGAAATGCAGCATGCCGGGTACGTTCAACCTGCTCATCCTTCATCATCCGGGGGCGCTTTCCGTGGTGTGTATGTCTAACGTCCAGCATCAGTGGCGGCACGTAGCGCCGTCCGCTGCATGCAGTTGTTGGGCGGCACATACGCATCGCGTATCTCTATCAACTGGACGCTTCTTCCTCAATGAGCTTCCCCAAACCGCGGAAGGCCTCAGAGTGTCGACGAGATTCGTTCGTCAGAACCCGCAAGTTGGCGTCGAGCTTTCGCTGCACTTCTTCCTCATCAAGGTCCCAGACTTCGCCGAGAATCGCTAACGCTCCCCCTAGTTGCCAAGGAGTGATGGGCGTCCCTGCAGCTTGTGAGAAGGGGCCGTCGGATTCGGTCAACACGCGGTCTCTCGCCATGATGCGAAGCAACGTTCGTCCACCCTTTGTCCCAAGCATCTCCGGGCCAACACTGAACCAGCATCCAAGACGGGCTGCACGACGAAGCTCTTCCACGCTCCCGGTGAACCAATGGAGAACCGCAGTTCCGGCGTCGGGGCGAGCTTCCAGTGAATCGAGGACTGGCGTGACAGCACCTCGAGAATGGATGCTCATTACCCTTCCACCCGCGTCTGCCGTAGCGCGGAGTAGATCATCGAAAACGGCCCTCTGCAGCCGGAGCGTGTCCCTATGTGGAGCTGAGCCATCCATGCCGATCTCCCCGACAAACCGCGCGATAGGCAGTAGTTCGCGAAACTGGCGAACCTCGGTGTGGCGCTGGGCCACGAGCTCTGGATGGAGTCCCAGCGCGACACACACACGAGGAGCACGTCCGACAACGGCATTCGTGCCTTCCCAGGCAAGGGGGGTAGTGGTGACCGCCAGGACGTGGCATCCCCGTCTGGTGGCCTCCACGACTATCGCCCCGGGATCTGGGAACAGGTCCACATGGCAGTGGAGGTCGATCATAGGACGCCAGCATGCTCCAATAGCGCCCGGAGCTCACCGAGGCCGCGCTCGACGAGGTCCGCCGCCGCGCATACGTCGCCGACGTACTCATGGCTCAGCGCGTTCCCGCACCACCTCAACGTGCCGTCGGCATCTGCGCGAAGGCATGCCAACGCAACTGACCGAACATCGTCAAAAGCGCGCTCGGCTCTGAGGTCTTCGTGGACGTACTCGGTGGAATCATCCACTCCCCACCTAGCGAACCCCGCACGACGGACCAGGCACGGAACACAGCGACCGCAGTGCTTATACCCAAAGCGGCCGAAGCGACCGCAACTTGTGGACTCGAAAACCTGGGACATCAGTAGCTGCTGGTCGGCGCAGCCCGCCAGCATCTCACCTTTCGTTTGGTGCAGGTAGGGATTCCGGATTCTGACGTTCAGACCAACTGCGTCCCATATCTGTTGTATCTGGCTGAGGAAGAACGGATGAGCCGTGCGCGTGCTGAGGCTGCCGATACGAAGCGGCGTCAGAGGCACGTTGTAGCTGATGAATCCGTTCTCGGGCACAACCAGCTCCACACTATCCGAGCGCCCTCGTAGAGCGGATGCCGCCAGCAACCCGAAAGCGAGGAAGATGATCGAGCGAGCTCGTTGAGAATGCTCCGCCTTGCCCGGGAACTGCGTTGCGTGAGACAGCTGAACGTGGGGCAGGCCGGAGCCGATCGCGCGCGCGAAGGCCGACTGGCGGGCGGCATCGCCTCTTACGACCTGGCTGATGAAGACAGGCGTCCGTCCCGAGCTCGCCAAATCGATGGCCCCAACAAGGCTGTCAACACCCCCGGAGAGGAGGCACACGCAATCAGCCGCGATACCCCGGGAGCGCACGCAGCGTGATCGCCGAAGCGGTGAGAGTCCTCCTCCTTGAACTGTGATGGTCCACATGTCGCCCGTGAGAAACTGCAGCGCGCCCGCAAGAGCGTCGACCTGCGGCGCCCACACCGAAGGTTCACGCAGGGCAACGTGGAGGTCGATGACCCGAGTCCAGCCGTCCGGGCTGTCGCTACGCAGGCAACAGGAATCAGCCGCTATGGCGCCGAGGGCCAGAATCGTGAAGTCCCAGGCGATCGGGTCGGGGGTGATTCCAGCCCGTCGGAGTGCCCCCCGAATCTTGACGGCTACCCTACCGTACCCGTCATCGGTCGGTGCCCGCATCATTGCGAAAGCATGGTCAGCATCGGTCGCGATCGCGGCAGGATTTGGGGCGCAAAGGATTCTCACTGCGCATACACCTCGAACACTGTGAACGTGTCCTCCAAGACCTCATTGGCCATTCTCGTCGCCTGGGCGGTGGTTAACGGAGAACCATTCGCTCGGTGCTTACGAAAGGTCGCGGCCACCGTCTCCTTGATGTAGTCTCTGATTTCGTCAAGCCTCCGCATTGCAGCGATTGGGCTGGGCGCGTTGTTCAGCACGGCCTTGCCGATGTCCAACTGCACGCGGTAGTGAATCTCGTAGACCAGATGGCGCTCAAGGACCCAGTCGATCTCTTCGGAAGTGAGTGCGCCCAGATCAACATTGGCATCCTCAAGCAGATCCGAGAGTGCTTCGGAGATGGCGTGCTGGCTCGCCTCAGCATCCTGCGAGCCATCCAAGGGGCTCACGAACCGGGCGACAGCGTCGATGATCTCGCTTCCGGGCCGTCCAGACAGAGCCGACGCATCGAAAGGCTCGGCGTCAACGGTAGGGGATCCCGAGAGAGCGCTGAGCGCTCCGTAAAGAGCGCCCGAGCGAGACGAGGCGCTCCCCATCCGTCGAGCGGCCGTCCGACTTCCGCCAAGCCCTCGCCCCACGTATCGTCCGAGCCCTTGCCGCATGCTTGCAGAGGACCCACCGCGGGCAAAGTCGCCCATCGCTCTTCGAGCCCCGCTGAATCGAGCCGCCGGTGCCAGAGGCGCCACGCTGGCGGGCTGCTCTACATTCGGCTCCTGTTCTACGAAGTCACCCGCTGTTTCTGGATCGGGAACCCACGGGGGCACCAGCGGTACTCCGCCCCCTGGCCCCAAACTCGAAGCGGAAGTACCCATCAACTGCTCCGATGCTGCAGTCGCCCGATGGCGGCACTCACCGGGGCTGGCGTTCCATCCGCATCCTCCCAGGCCTGGAGAACCTCGCGTGCCCATGGTTTGTCGCCCAGTAGCGGCACGATCGGCGCCGTCAGGCGAGCGACATCCAAGTCTTTGAGGAAGCGGACGAACGTCTTCGACACCTCCGGAACGGCGTCGATCAGAGCTAGGATAGCGAACAGGACTGGCGGCTTGCCCCACTCCTGCTCCTGGCGGGCTCGAACGAGGAGCCGATCCACCATGAGGTGGTGGTCGCGCCCCGGCAGCGCTTCTAGGCGATCTCGAAGCGCCGTGTTCGTCGAAGTCAACGAGAGGAGTGCCTCAAGAAGGCCAAGCGCTCCAGTCGACATCTGGTCAGCCGAAGTAATGATCGGCATCGTTTCTCGGCTGACGTACATGACTGCTCGCAAGTCGGAGTCCGCCAACGGCGGGTCGAGCGCGAGCCAGTCTCGAACGAACGGCGTGTCCCAATCATGGTCAAGCTCGCCAAGGTCTTCGCCAGCACGAGCCCCGCTCTCCCAGGCCTTCAGGAACCCTGGCTGGCCACCATCGGCGTTGTTCACCTCCGTCACCAGTCGTAGGTACGCATCTTGGGATGCACACCTCTCGAAGAGGAGAACCTTCGCCAAAGTCGCTTCGTCCACGGCCACTTTTTGGGATCTGGCGACGGCAAGACGGATCCACAGCGTGTTCAAGAACCGCTTGATCAAACGAGGATTGCCCGCGACTTTGATCGCGGACGCCAAGAGAGGCGCGAGTCGATCTGCCAGTTCGAGGTTCTGACGAAGGCTGTCCGGGCACTTGGGGAGGAGCTCAAGCATGAACTCGCGGTCGACTCGCTTGCCCTGCCAGCTTGCTGACAGCCTATCGCAGACCGCTACTCGAACTCGTTCGGTCTCGTCCGGGTTCAATCCTGCTTTCTCGACGTGCAGCAGCATCAGGTACGCTCTCACCTCCTGGGTTCCCAATGGTGGGACACGGAGTGGGACCTGAACTAGCTTGTCGAAGTAGTTGGTGACCAAGTCGTCATCCAGTTCCACGTTCTTGAAGTGCACGCGAACCGCCTGCCGGATCATCTTGTCATCCGCAGCAATGATGAAAGCCGTGCGAGGCAAGAACAGGAATAGCCGCACAGCTTCAAGCGTAGAGATCGCCGTTGAGGGCAAGCAGCGGTCAAGATCATCGATCAGAACGACGAGGGTTGTATCGAGTTCCTCGAGGGTCTCCCGGAAGTGCGCTCGCAGAGCAGCGATCTGGGCGGGCGGAGTCTCTCTCTCTGGGGGGTTGACCAGGCCAGCACCGGCCGCGGCCGCGTCCTTGCCCGCCTCCTCCAGCCCGGCGACATCTGAGGTCGTTACTGTGCCATCTATCATGTCCCTGATGGCGAAGGCCCCCGTGCCGATGAGTCCCATTGGTGGAAGCCCAAACGCAATCGCCACTCCCGAACCGGCGGTGAGCCCGGCAAGTCGAAGCCAATTGACACGCTTCACGAGTCCCTTCGCCTTCTCGAGTGCCGTGCTGTTGTCCGCGGCCCTCTCAATGAGAGCCGCGGCGATCTGATCCATCAAAGCCGCGCGTGCGTCGTCGTATCCCTGATACAGCCATGCATTGAACTCGACGAACAGGTACGGCTTCTCGTCGCCATCACGGTGGGTCAGCGCATCGCTGATGAGATTCAGCATCGAGGACTTGCCGACGCCCCACCCGCCGGACACCCCCATTGACAGAGGCGCCCCATTGGCCTGGACAATTAGCTCCGCCGCCGTGTCGGCGACACACCGGAAGTTGAGATAATCTCGGCGGGTGTCATTGTCAGACCACATAGGTGGACCTCCGCGGGTTGTTCCGGATTCGAGTCACCTGGGCGCCTCTATTGCCTGATGCGGGAGAATCTCTTGTGCTCATACTCCGCCCAGCTTCACGGAAGCCGTCTTCTTACCTCCACTGCCCTCCTAACAAGCATATCCACTCTGCCCGTCTCAAAGGCCATGGCCCCGGGGCGCCTGCATAGCACCGAGTCCGTCGACGGCGAAATCGGCCAACGAGCGCCTCCACAGCGGGAGAACCAGCTGTCAAGCCGATTACGGACACCTCGTCCACCCCTATAGGGCACATGGAATGCCGTCAAACGGCGTGGACGTCTCCGAGCATTCGCTCCGGCTACAACCGCCATGCACGGCGAGACCTCAAGCCTCGTGTCGCGGAAGAGCCGGTAATTCTTGATTCCAAGGCTTTCAATCTGCACGGTCTACTCCTCGGCCCCTGTCGAACAACGCGCCCTGTTCCATCGCATGCGCACCCCCGGCCCGTGCCAGCCGCGCGATCTCCGGCCAGCTCTGCACGAGCCCATTGTATGACAAGGCCTCCGCAGCCCGCTTCTTGCGCTCGCAGAGCGTGTAGAGCCGGTAGCAGAGTTCGCGGGCGATCTCGGCCTTAGTACCGAGCTTGGCAACCAGAGCGGCGGCGGCGCCCTCGCCCGCAGATTCGAGCACCCGGATCAAGTGATGCACCATCTCCCACGCCGTCAAGCGAGGGTCGGTAGTCGGGTCCCAAGCGGCGGGAAGTTCGTCCGGGCGAAGCAGCCGCACTTTGCCAGCCTTCGAGGCAAGAATACCTGCATCAACCATACCGCCCACACTGGTGTTCTTGGACTTGGATAGCTGTTCGGCCACACCGTACTCGCCCTCGGCGAAACCCGACTGCTCGAACCAGGTCAGGGCCCAGCGGCTGTCAGCGTCGAAGTTACCCTCCTGCTCAGCCAGCGCCTCGTCGAGGGTCTCATTGATGAGCGCCAGCGCGTCCCGCACCGAGAGAGGCTTGCCTGCGGCATCGATCACCTGGGCGTAGCGGGTGTAGACCGCCATGCCGGGGCCGATGGCCGCTTGCTGCAGATCCACGGGAGCGATGTTGCCTCGCTGCAGATGGGCGAGCGCGTCGGGTAGCTCGGCCTTCAACGCGTTGACGAAGTCGCGGCGGGTGGTGGCGGGCGCGTCGGCCAAGCGCGGGCGACAGACCAGAACGATGCTAGAGGCGAGGGCGTTGGCGCCCTGACCAATCATCCGGCTGTCATTTTCTGTCCGCAATGGCCAAGTACCACTGATGGCAAAGCCGGCATGGATCACCGCATCGAGGAACGTGTCCCAGCCGGTGCTGGCAGTACCCGCATCGCTGTGGCTTTCTGACTGCTTGAAGGCATAGTAGATGGTGACCGGGAAGGCCGGGTGTGCATGCTCGGCAAGGCGATGCATCGCCTGCGTCATGCCGTCGAGGAAGAAGGACTCTGCCTTCAGCTTGCTACCGTGGCGGTAAGGTGTGGCGACCAGCTCTTCGGCTTTGGGAACGGCGAGCGTGGCAAGGAGATCGGGAAAGACGGGCTTCAGGGTGCGGCGCAGCCAGACGTAGAAGAAGTCGGAAAGGTCAGCGTAGCCGATGTTGTCGTAATAGGGGGGTCGGTGGAGACCACCTTAGCGTTCGAAACCTCTTGTCGACCGGCGTCCGCCTGCTGAGCGAAACCGATGGCGTTCGCTGGGATAAACTCGAACGTCTTTGCAAACGCCTTAGCGATGCCATCGACGAAAACAACCCACGCACCTGAGCTATCTCCGAGTGGGTTGCCTTCAGCAAAATCCCAGATCATCGGGATCGCTTGGCGCCCAAACAGCTGGCGCGGGCACTGGGCGACAGGCTCCCACCTACAGAGGCTGTTGCCAAGGTCCGCCTGCTTGCTGAGTCCAAACGCAAGATACACCTCCACCGCCTCCGCGTAGGCCGCCGCCCCGCTCCCTCCCCCATCCACCCCGGCGCCGTCATCGGGCAGGCCAACGGCCAGGGCATCGCGCTCAATCCGTCCACGCGCTTCTTGCACGAGATCGGAGAAGGCATTGAGTGAAACAAGTTGCCGACGCGTGAAAAGATCACCGTACCTCGTGAGGCCATATATCTGGGTCTTGATGTCGCGGGGGTGGTAGTTGATCTCCAGCTCTGGGCTCCACTGCGGCTGAGCTTGCAGGGCAATTGTCTCCATCGTGGTCGTCGGCGACAAGTAAACTCGCCCGCGAATACCTTCAGCGACTACCGCCATCAGACGGCTGCGTATGCGTCCGGCCGTGCCCTCTCCGCGGATGTACTCATAGGTGAGTGGAACATCCGACATGAGGCAGCGAAAGGCGTTCCACCTGCCGGCCGAGGTGCCGCTCTTCGCCGCCTCGGGGTCCTTCGGCTTCCCCACCTTGACCGTGAAGCGGTAGCCGCCGTCCTCGACCACCGGCTCGACGTAGGCCTCCTTGCCCGCCTTGGTGGAGAGCATGAACGTGGTGACCAGCGGCACATCCACCTGCGCGAAGGCCGGGTTGGGGCTCTTCACCGTGCGCGCCCAGAGCCAGGCGATGACGGTCAGCCTGCGCCCCACGAGGGGCTTGAGGTCCGGCCGCTCCTTAGCCATTCTCCGCCGTGATCTCGATCTTGGGGTAGAGGTGGCCGATGCGCTTCTCGGCCTCGTCGCGCATCCACCGGCCGTAGTAGCGCACGTCCTCGGCCAGCCCCTGCGCGCCCCGCCAGGGCTTGGCGATCAGCGACTGCTCCCGCCGTGCTTCGGGGTTCACCGGCGGGCGCCCGGCGAACTTGGGCGGGATCTCGATCATCGCCTTGTTGATCAGCACCGCCACCGGGTTCAGATCGCTGGCGTAGGCTTCGAGTCCCAGCCGCTGCGCCTCGAGGGGGCAGCGCTCCACCACCGGCGAAGGGGTCGTGGAAGGCGGGCAGCTTGTAGCGGTCGAAGAGCTCCTTGGCCCGCGGGTGGTCGGCGTTCTCGGCGCAGGTATAGCGCCAGCTCTGCCAGATCTCGTCGCGGGCCTGCTGCAACACGGTCTCGTTGGTGGTGTTCTCCCAGAGGACCAGGTCCTCGATGATGCGGAAGAGACGCTGCCGTTCCTTCTCCTGGGCCTTCTCGGTGGGGAAGAGGTCGGGATGCGCCGAGGGATCGTCGACCATCTGCGCGAAGATGACCGCCCGCGCCGCCGCTAAGGGTCGCCGCGCCCACCAGAGGTGCAGGGTGCTCGGGTGGCCGTGGCGGATGGACTTCTCCCGGGCGGAGGCTTTGTTGATGGCCACCAGCGGGAGGGCGACTTCGATGAGCTTCTTCTTCACGGTCACGCCTCTTTGCGTTGTTCTTGGCGATGAACGCGCCAATTGCGCAGCATGGGATTCATTGGAATAGCGGCGCATTCAGGCATGGCTATGCTTCCTCTTTGCTTTCATTTGCGGTCGCTGCCCCATCCTCGCGACGCGCTATCGCGACAGGCAAGCATCGCGCCCACCGACGCTGGCCCTCAACGTAGACACGCCCCTCGTCACGAAGCTCGCTTAGAAGACCGAAAACCTGGTTCCGGCCAAGGCCCGGAAGCACCTGCAGCAACTCTGCCATCCGGGTACCTGCGGGGACCGACTCCTCAATATGGCGGAGCAGGAGCTTGCCGTCGAGCCACTCGTCGATCTGTCGCTCGGAGAACGTCACTGCGGCGCCTCCACCGTTCTGGGCACCCGGCTCTCGATGTCGTAGCCGAGCTCCTCGAATTCACGGTCCACCGGCTCGAAACCGAGGTCGCGCTCCAGGTCCATGACGATCATGCGTGCCCGGGCGGAGGCTTTGTTGATGGCCACCAGCTGGAGGGCGACTTCAAAGAGTTTCTTCTTCACGACGGTCACGCGGTTGCTCCCGGGAATCGGTTGATTCGGGCGATCTGACGATTGCGTGGTTTCATCTGACGATTCCCTGACGGTTAAGTGCCGCCTTCGCTGCGAATGAGCCATTTCGGGCAGTCGACAGTGCAGCCTGAATCGGATGATTACGCCTCTCCATCGGATGATTATCGGATGATTCCATCACGAGGAGCCGCTTTCCGTTGGAGTGTACTTCGCCCCTCGGCCTGAACCTTCTCGGGCCAGGAGACCGAGTTTCACCAGACCCCGCAGATCGCGATACGCAGTATCCCGTACAACGCCGAGAGTCTCCATGCACCACTTGGTGGTCACAAAACCGTCTACCAAGGCGTGGTGGAGGATAGACCGTTGTCTTTCATTCATGTGCGCCTCGACCGCAGGCGTCACCCTCAGCCGATCGTCAGGCACCCGTATCCGCTCGATGTTGTCGCCAGGCCCGGGAAAGGTGATCTGGAAGTAGCCCGTGTCGGTGCCAAGGACCGGCTGATCGAGACCATGATCGAGCATCTGGTCCCGCATCCGGCGAAAGCCGCTGCCGCGTTCCTCGATCCGGTGGAAATACGACAAACTCTGGGCAAGAACGGGGTTGCGCGAGCATGGGCGGTATCTCCCGCTCCGCAGACGGGCCAGCGTGATCGGCCCAGGTGGAAGACCGGGACTCAGAATCGCCACCCGATCGGCGAAGATCTCCAGGATGATCTTGCGGCCGGCGTCCTCGTACTGGCGATGAGCGACCGCATTCACAAGCGCCTCGCGCAGACCGTCCACCGGATACTCGTCGAGCCGGAGGCGGTCGAGACCGACAATGCGCATCGGATGGCGGGTGTTGCGGTCGATGAACTGGAGCGCCCTTTCGATTGCCAGGGGCATAGGCGCGCGGATGTCTTCGTGATCCCGTGGGTCGCCGTCGGGCTCCGTGCTGCGATAGGCATCGGCGAGGATGCGGCACTGAGGAAAGACCATCGAAGGATCCCCGCCGAGGAGGACTATGCCGGCCGCAGTGGCGTAGTGTTCGCCGGCACCCGCGTCGTGCCACACCAGCCCGCGCGCCAGGGAGCCCGACAGAAGATCCTCATCCGATAAGGTGGCCCCATCCCGAGTCTCCGCGGCAGCGATCAGGCTGCGCACAACCTCATGGTCCAGGTCCCGCCACCGGATCCGATCGATACGCTGGGACTCGAACGCGGATGTCGCCTCGATCGTTTGCTCAGCGATGGTGTTCTCGTCGCTCGTCGGCGCGATGCCAAATCGATCTCCAAGGAGCTGGACCAGCGCCGCCCGAACTTCCTTCTGCAACTGGATGACGTTACCGAAGCGCTTGTACGTGGGGCCATCGGCATCTAGTTCGGCCAGAAGATCGAGGGTCCCCTCCTCCCGCTCGAGACCGCGATCGCCCTTGATGAAAGCAAGAACGGGCAGACTTCGCCCCTTCGCCCGGCGATACTCGGCGTGGGTGATGGACACGTCGCCCACCAGGGTGCCGTACTCGACTCCCACGATGAGCAGGTAGACGTCACAACGGTCAAGGGATTCGAGACAACCTTGCAGGGCTTTGGTGGGCGACGCCGGCTCCAACTCGAACAGCACCGGGACGCAGTGCGTCGAGAGAAACGGATCAGTGTTCACCAGATTCTGGACGATGAGGCGCTCGTCCTCCAGCTCCTTCTGCACTGAACTCACAAAGATGCGCAGCGTCACGGTCATTGCGGAGCCTCCGCCCGCGCCAGCAGCTCCGCCAGGTCGTAGTTCACGCTGGTCACCCCGAAGTCCGGCTCCCGATGGAACGGGCGACGAATGTGGTAGGCGCGGTGGGAGCCGTCCTCGAGGAACTCGACGATGGCCAGGATGAAGTCGTCCGGTTTGTTCAGTGAGTACAGGATCTCGTTCTTGGTCACGGTCACCGTCGAGGCGCCGGCCACGCGGCCCTTCACTTCGATGAAGCGCAACCTGCCCGTCCCCGGCACCCGGCTCTCGATGTCGTAGCCGAGCTTCTCAAATTCACGGTCCACCGGCTCGAAACCGAGGTCGCGCTCGAGGTCCATGACGATCAGCCTGGCCTTGGCTGCCGCGGCCTGCGTGTCTACGGGCGACTGCGTCGGCACTGCGGGTCGGCCGGTGATCGCCGCGATGAGCCCCATCGGGACCACCAATGACCCTCCGAGGACCACCGGCGGCAGGGGAGAGATCTGGGCTTCGCGCTTCAGATCTTCGAGCCGCTTCTGTAGACGTCCCTGTAAGAGATCGGCGCGCTTGCGGGCCTCGCCGGAGTTGAGCCTGGCATTCACCTTGCCCGCCTGCTCCTGAAGCTTCAGCTGCTCGGCGCGGTGATCCCAATAGCTGATTTCCTTGGTGAGCCGCTCCTTCACCGCCGCCTCGGTCTTCGCGACCAGGGCGAGTTTGGCGCCACGCACCTCGGCCAGGTGCTCAGGCACGACGTGGGCCACGGCATAGCCCTGCGCCCGCTGCTCGAGCTCCCGGTCGATCCAGGTGCACTCGGGGCGGGCGAGGATGGCGTCCACTCCGGGCTCGCCTTCCGCCAGCCGCCGGTAGTCGAGGTAGGGTGCGTACTGTACGTGGCGCATGGTGCCATCGGCTTCTAGCTCCACGAACAACAACTTCTTGGAGACGACTCGGCGGTCTCCCGCCCGGGTCAGGCTCGCGTCCTGGATGGCGTGCTCAAGCGAGAAGAGCACCCGCGGCTGCAGGCCGGGGTCGCGCTCGTCCACCAGCACGGCGCCGCGCTTGAGGAGATCGCGGTGGCGCTCCAGGGTGAGATCGATGACCGCGTCGAGGAGTGGGTGGCCAGGGCAGATGAAGGCGGCGAGAGGTTCACCCGGCGGAGCGACCAGCGGCTTCTCGAACGCTATGCGCTCGTAGGCCGACAATACCGGCGCGCCCATGCCGATCAGACGATCCCGGTTGCGCACCGGGGCGGGCACGTGGGTGATCTCGTAGCGGCGCGGCTCCCTTTGCTTGGCCGTCCCGCCCAGGCGCCCGAAGGCTTCATGGAAGAACGACTCGATGTAGTGGGGCTGCAGGCGCCGGGCCTCGGCCCGCTCCATGTCTTCGCGGATGCGGTGGACGCGGCTTACGTCCATGGTGTCGTGGGCCAAGGCGTGGTCTTCGAGCAGATCCTGCAGCTCGCTCTGCTCGAAGGCGTGTTCGACGGCCTGAGTGAGACGCAGCCGCACATCCTCCCGCTCGCCGTAGCGGATGGCCTCGATCAGCAGGTCCCGGAGCGGCCGCCCCTCGAACTGGAGCTTGCCGAGCACATCGAACACCTGACCGCCGAGAGCCTTGCGGGCCTGCTCGAGCTTTTCGAGCAGCCGGCGGTAGACGTCGCCCTCGCGGGTCTCCTCGGCTACCAGGTTCCAGAGGTGGCACACCTCCGTCTGGCCGATGCGGTGGATGCGGCCGAAGCGCTGTTCGATCCGGTTGGGGTTCCAGGGCAGATCGTAGTTCACCATCAGATGAGCCCGCTGGAGGTTGATGCCTTCACCCGCGGCGTCAGTGGCCAGGAGCACCTGTACTTCGGGGTCGTGCTTGAAGGATTCTTGGGCCTCCAGTCGCTTCTCCCGCCCCATGCCGCCGTGGATCATGACCACCGCCTCGGCCCGGCCGAGGAGCGTGGTTATGCGCCCCTCGAGGTAGCTCAACGTGTCTCGGTGCTCGGTGAAGATGACCAGTTTCTGTCGCAGCGAGGGTGTGGGGCGCGGGGTGGTGGGGGCGCCGACGGGAGTCGTCGGTTCTTCGGTGGCGCGGTCGGGGGCGGTGGTGGCCGTGACGGGGTCGGTGGCAGGGACAGGGACGGTGGCGAAGATCTCGCCGAGCAGGCTGGTCAACTCACACCACTTGGTATCCGTGCCGCTCCTGCGCACCGCGAGCGCGAGCGCCTCCAGGCCCTTCAGCGTCTCGATCTCGGCCTTCAGCTCGACGATGGAGCGGGCCGCGGTGGCCTGGTCGAGGATCTCCTCCTCCACCATCTCAACCTCGCTGTCTGGTGCTTCTTCGAGATCCTCGACGTCCTCGTCGTCAAGTGCCGGGGCTGCGGAGGCGAAGGCCAATGCGACCTGACCGCCGCGCTGGAGTACCTCCATCTCTCGCAAGCGACTCTCGAGACGCTCGCGTCGCCGGCGAAGCGACTGGTAGATGGCCTCGGGCGAAGAGGCCAGACGCCGCTGCAGGATGGTGAGGGCGAAGCCGACGGTGCCGGCGCGCTTGTCGTTCTCCAGGGCTTCGGCGCGGTTGAACTCCTCCCGCACGTAGTCGGTGACGGCCTTGTAGAGACGGGCTTCGGCGTCCGAGAGCCGGTAGGGCACGGTGTAGGCGATCCGCTCCGGGAAGAGCGGGGTGCCGTCGAACTTGAGCAGACCCTCCTTGACCATGCGGCGCATGAGATCCGAGACCTCGGCCGTATGCACCCCATCGCGGAAACGGCCTTCGAAGCGGTCACCGTCGAGCAGGGCCATGAAGAGCTGGAAGTCCTCTTCCTTGCCGTTGTGCGGCGTGGCCGTCATGAGCAGGAAGTGCCGCGTGAGGGTGGAGAGGAGCTGACCCAGGCGGTAGCGCTTGGTGTACTTGATCTCGCCACCGAAGATGGTGGCCGACATCTTGTGGGCCTCGTCGCACACCACCAGGTCCCAGCGGCAATCGGGGGCCTGCAGCTTCTGCTGCACGTCTTCGTTCCGCGAGAGCTTGTCCAGGCGGGCGATGGCCAAGTTGGTCTCGAGGAACCAGTTGCCGGTGCGGGCGGCCTCGAGCTTGTCGTTGGTGAGAATCTCGAAGGGCAGCTGGAAGCGCCGGTAGAGCTCGTCCTGCCACTGCTCGGCGAGGCTTCCCGGACAAACCACGAGGCAGCGCTGGAGGTCGCCGCGGGCGATGAGCTCCTTCATGAGGAGACCGGCCATGATGGTCTTGCCGGCCCCGGGGTCGTCGGCCAGCAGGAAGCGCAGCGGCTGGCGCGGGAGCATGGACCCGTACACGGCGGTGATCTGGTGGGGCAAGGGGCCGACCAGCGACGTGTGCACGGCGAGCACCGGATCGAAGAGGTGGGCGAGGTGGATGCGCTGGGCTTCCGACACCATCCGGAAGAGGGCGCCATCGCCGTCGAAGCTCCAGGGGCGCCCATGTTCGGCCACTTCGAGCCGGGGCCCGTCGTGCCGATAGAGGAGCTCGTTCGCCACCTTCCCGGTGGCGGTCTTGTAGGTGAGCTCCAGGGCCTCCGACCCGAACCACTGCACGCTCACGACAATCACTAGAGCGTCGGGCACTATGCCCCGAATCGATGCGCTGGGCTTCAGGTCCTCAAGGATCACGGAGAAGGCGTCCCCCATTGCTACCGGGTGCACGGCGACTGCCTCGGCTTCAGGCGTCCATCCTACAACTTGGGGCGGACAGATGGAAAAACCAGGGACAGCCGCGACAGCAATGGGGCGCGAGAACCCTGACCCCACCTACCGAGCCGGTTCCCCCGTGCGCTCCAGTCGGGCTGCGCATTCGCGCCTCAGCTCAGGCATGTCCGATTGAGCGAGCGTGAATACCGTCTCGTCATCGACCGCCGCGTAGTCGTACGTGAGCACGTTGCGAAACCCGACGATCAGGCGTGTCGCGCGCGATGTAAAGGTTCTTGACTGTCCTACGATCAGATCCGGTGACTATCGACCGTCGCCCCACGGCCGGCTGCGGCGATCTCGTCGCCGACTGACCAGAAACATCGACGGAGTGAGGCGTGCCAAGTTCACAGACCGCGCACCCGGGCCGAAATCGCGTCGTACACGTCGCGAGCCAAGAACAACGCCTCGTCGGCTTCCTCGCGCGGCAGAACGTCGGGGTTGCCGGGGTAGCGATACCTCCAGGCGAACTCTGTCAACTCGCCCGCCTGACGAAGCAGAGGCTCAAGTTTCGGCTCCAGCTCAACGCATTCCACGCCGAGGCCGACAAGATCATGAGTCTTCCGGATCGGTCTGTCGTGACTGGCGAGAAGCGCTTTCAACGACTTCTCGGTCGCCTGCTGGGCATGAAAGGCGGCATCTTCTACCAATGGAGGCAACGCAGCCAGATCCACCTCCGCCGCCCTGAGGTCCTGGGCGGCCTTCTCGAGCCAGCCATGCGCCTCGCTCGCCCTTGCGGGATCAGGCTGCATGAAGGAGCTTCCCCTCGCGAAGAACGGTACCTGGGAGAGAGCTCCGTAGATGACTCGTCTTGTCGAACTGGCTCTCCGTCCAGACGAGGATGTCACCGGTTGTCGGAAGCCCCCACAAGGCCCGATACGCGAGACGGCCGCGCCTCATTGAATGGGGAGAAGAGTCGGGCACGATGACCATGATGTCGTAGTCGCTGTGGGGTCCCGAATCCCCACGGGCGCGCGAACCGAAGAGGTAGATGCGGAGAGGCTGATAGACCTGGATGAGCCTGCGTACAATCTCGGCGAGAAGCTCATCCTGCTCGAGCAGTTCTGACGGTTCTTCTGACACGCTCATCCGGCTTGGGCCTTCCATGACGTATCCCATCCCATGCGACGTTGCGACCGAGAGACGATTCCACTGAGCTTCGATCCATCATACTACGACTGCCCGGCCACCCCGGAATGGGAGCATGTTCGGGCCTCTCACGTCTGGCGGGCGTGGCGCGGAGGGATAATCCGCGCCCCCGTAGGGGGAATCGCGCCGATCTGCCGGAGCAAGCCGAGCGCGTCTGCGAATTCTCGCTCCCGCACCAGCTTTCCCTCCCTGAATTCGGCGAGGGTCAGCCCCGAGATCTCGACGCGCTTGCCGGTCGGCGCGACATCGAGCACGCGACTGTCGCCCGAATGCACTCCGCTACTCACGGTATGCGGAACGGTCCCGCCGGCGGGTGTGCCGGCCGACCCGCGCCCTCGTACCCCTTGGGGATCACCGGCAGGAGCAGATAGGACGGCTGCTCCTCCGTGCTGAAGATGGTATGGGTCACGTGGGCCATATGGGGCAGGTGGTACCACAGCGCCTGCACCTGGTCCTGAGCCGAGATCTCCAGACGGATGCGGTGGCCTACCGCAAACACGTTGGAGCACATGCGCAGGTCGCTCTGGTAGAGGATCACCTCGCCCGGTTCGATCGGGAGGCTCCGGGTATGCGGATGGAAAGGCGCGTAGGGCTTCGACCGGCTCTCGTCGATCTCGTAGTGCGACGCCTTAAGCCAGCCCTCGGCCACGCACAGCTCCGTGCCGCCGGGGCCGACGTCCTTCACCTTGAGGTACCAGTCGGTGTCGTTGGCCACCGGCTCGAGGGTCTCGATCTCGGAGGCCCTCCACGTCCGGGCCTTGACGCCCCGGCTCTCGATGGCGGCGTGCCAGTAGAGGGCGATAGGCCCGGTGATCTCGACCTCCTCCAGGAGGAGGTCGGTCTCGTAGACGGCCTTGGGCACGGGATCGGCGTCGAGATCCGTCTTGGCCGAACGGAACCCCTGGGTGGGATTGGCCCAGGGCTCGCTGGTGAAGATCTGGGGGACCTCCTCGGTGGACGGCGCGGCCTCGGAGAGCTTCCCGCCCTCCCGCAGGTACATCTCAGTCCACCGCGTCGCCGCCGGCGGCCACTCGTTCTCGAAGCGCCACGTGTTCTTGCCCTGGATGAAGAGCAGGAGGGGCGGCTCGTCCATCATGCCCGTGTCCAGCCCCTTGAGCCAGTGATCGTACCAGCGCAGGCAGACGTCCTGGACCTCGTGGAAGGGCCGGTCCATCCCCCCATAGTTGTCGGAGGGGACCACGAGCATCTTCTTGTCGGTCGCCGGGATCTTCTCGAAGGCGTCAAAGTCGCCCGGCATGTGCAGCACCCATCCGTTCCAGCGGGTCCCCATGAAGCTCGGGATGCTGATCTTGTCGAAGCGCTTGTAGCCAGAGATGCCGTGGTAGTAGGGGCCGTCGTGCGGATGGAGAAGCAGGTCGAAGACCAGGGGGTTGATCTGGGGAAGCTCGCGATCATGTAGAGGTAGGGCGTGCACTGGATGTCGGGATCGTTCTTGAGGGCCTCGACCTTCTGCCGGAGCTCGTCCGGGGAGAACTTGGAAAGACTGGCGGGCGCCGATCTGCTGCGGGCAGGAGTCAACCCTCCCAGGTGGACCGGGAACAGATAGCAGAAGATCCCGCCGTGGTAGTAGAACTGGCGGTACCAGTCGGTGACACCTTCGAACGGGAAGATGGCCTTCAGGTGCGGCGGCTGCTCGCTTGCGATGATGTACTGCGACATGGCGAAGGCCGACATGCCCACCATGCCGACATTGCCGTTGCACCAGGGCTGGGCGGCGGCCCACTCGATCAGGTCGTATCCGTCCTTGGCCCAATCGAAGGTGAGGTCGCCCTCCGACTTCCCGATGCCGCGGATGTCTGGGACGATCTGGACGTACCCGCGAGGCACGAAGTACCACTGCTCTCCGCACTCGTGGCCGCCGGTCCCGCGGATGTAGTCAGAGGTCTGGTACACGGGGTTGGTGGGAAGCTTCTCGGAGTCCTTGCCGTACCAGGACCAGGAGACCAGGGCGGGGTACTTGCCCTCGGCGTCGGGGCGGTAGAGGTCGACAGAGAGGCGCACCCCGTCCCGCATCGGCACCCAGACATCCTCCTCGAGGATGACCTCGTACTGGGGTTGGGAAACGAGCTCATGCCAGTCGGTTGTCTGATCCATGGCGCCCCTCCGATCCTCGACGAATCCCTGCGATATAAGGACGGGAGAACCACGGCCTCCCAGCGCATCGCCCGCCCCTGAAGGCTCCCCGATCCCGTACTTTCTCCAGCCTACTCGGCGGGGGGGCTACGTCAAGTCAGCGGTCGACAAGAGGCGGGCGATACCGCTCCTTCCTAGGCCGCTTCGGTTTCCCCACACCGTCGAAGGGAGCCACCATGGCTCCGGCAAGGAGGAGCGCCACCGGGATGGCGAATGGCCAGAGGTAGAAGTAGTACGGGGCGAACGCAAGGACGGCAACGCAGGTCCCCACCCACTCCTCGACGAGTCGCTGACGGGTCTGGCCGCATGTGGCCGCTGTCCACGCCGGTGTCTCGGCCCGCGATCTGGCGGAGGATGTCGTCCGGACTTGGGGCCCACTCGCACTCGCCCTACGCCAAGCCCAACAACCACCGCCACGCGGGTAGGATCCGGATCTCGCCCGCAGACATAGGCTCCCGCCCCTCCTCGTGGAGAGTCACGATGGTCGCCCCGGGACGACCCAGCTCCTCCATGGCCTCCCCCAGCGCCCGGCACTCCCGCGCCCTAGTGGCTGGAGCCGAGATATCAGCACACACCTGAACGAGCTCCGTCACCCTCGATTCAGCCACGTCGCCTACCACGAAGTCCACCTCGTGGCCGCCGGAAGTGACGTAATACGAGATGGCGCCCTCACGGGTCCGGCCAAAGCGCCGGCGCAACTCGAGGTAGACGGCTGTCTCCAGACGCGCGCCGAGGTCGGCGGTCGCGGCATGTGAGGTCGCGAAGGCCAGACCCGGATCTACCGCGTACATCTTCCGTGGATTGACTTGGCGGGCCCGCAGCGAACGGCGGAAGGCCTGTATCCCGAACACCAGGAACGCGTCGGTGAGATGGTCAAGGAGCGCATGCAACGTGTCCTTGCCCACCTCGACGCCGCGGGACCTCAGGTCGTTGTAGGTCTTATTCACCGAGAACCTACTCCCGTGGGCCAGGAGGACCGCCCGGGTGAAAGCGCGCGCGGCATGCACGTTCGATATGGAGTGGCGTTCGATCACATCGCGGAGCAGCACGAGTTCCACGTAATCCTGGAGCACCTGAACGCGAACCCGCGCATCCATGTTCTGCACCTCGGGGAATCCTCCCACCTCGAGATACCGCAGCAGCCGAGCCTCCAACTCGGAGCGGACCCGCGCGCCGGGCGGTTCAGCGGGCGGCTCGATTCCCCCATGACGCAGGGACTCCCCGAAGCTGAACGGCAGCACCTCGACGGCGAAGCCCCGCCCTCGGAACTCGGTCGCGACCTCAGTGGACAGCATCTTCGCCGAGGACCCGGAGAGATAGAGCCTGGCGTCCTCGGTGTCGAGCACCCGCCGGGCGAACCGGGCCCACCCCTCGACCACCTGAATCTCATCGAGGAAGATGAAGGCGCCGACCGCCCGTGCCGAAGGTTCGAGGCGATAGAAAGCCTCGAGCGCGCGGTCAAGGATATCCGGGGGCATCGGCTGCAGCCGGTCGTCCTCGAAGTTCAGATAGAGGATCCGCCCGGCCGAGACCCCCGAGTCCAGCAGGCGGCGCATCTCCTGGTAGAGAGCGAACGTCTTGCCCGAGCGGCGCATGCCGATCACCACAAGGGCCTTTCCGGGCAGGTGCGGCAGCTCGACATCGCGCGACGTCAATGGGGGAAGCGCACGCTCCCGGCTGTCACGGATGAGACGCTCGATGACATCTGAGAATTCATCCTTCATAGGCGGACATGATACGCCAATTCTGTCCTTATGCCAAGGACATATTCGTCGACGCCCTGGGCGGGTGCTCTGCGCTTGTCAATCCCCGGTCATGAGAACGCATCGCGCGAGGCGGTGTTGATCCTCGCGCGCAAGATATGGGTAGGCGTCCAAGACCTCATCGATGGTCCGACCTGCGGCGACCAAACCGACAACGATTCCCACCGTGACCCGAGTCCCCTTGATGCAGGGCTTACCGCCCATGACTTTGGGATCCAGGGTTATCCCGTCGCAAGGTAGCGCCCATGCGCAACAGGCAGGCGGTGCCCACACCGCGAACCGGGAAGGCGTGCTCAATGCCCGGGTGGCTACGCACGAGATACGCGAGACGGGTCAGTTGGGTTGGGCGGCGGCACCTACCCGACCTCCCGCCCCTCCTTCCGCATAATCGCCTGGAGCACCTCTTCCGACTTCATGGGCAGCTTCCGCAGCCGGATGCACACCGCGTCATAGACGGCGTTGGCGATGGCCGGGGCAGCCGGCACCAGGCCGGGCTCGCCGATACCTTTCGCTCCGTAGGGGCCGGCGGCGTCGGGGTCCTCCACGATGATGGGCTCCACCGGCAGTGAGTCGAGGGCGGTCAGCATCTTGTAGTCCCGGAAGTTGGGATTGAGGAGCCTTCCTTGGTCGTAGATCATCTCCTCGGCGAGAGCATAGCCCACCCCCTGCAGAGCCGCCCCGTAGATCTGGCCCTTCACCAGCAGGGGGTTCAAGGCCCGGCCCACCTCGTGGGCGGCGATGTAGCGCAGGATCTCGATCTGGCCGGTCTGGGTATCGACCTCCACCTCCACCCCGTGGCAGCCCCAGGTGTAGGTCATGGAGTAGTTGCCCTTGAAGTCGCCGGCCATGAGGTCGGTATCGGGCTCGTAGAAGTGGGCGGCCATGAACATGGTGTTGCCGGCTGAGGCGAAGTGGGCCCGACGCAGCACCTTGTCGAGCTTGGTGCTCTTCTCGGGGTCGTCGGCGCAGACCACCATCCCGCCGGAGAGGTCGAGGCTCTCGCGGGGGGCCTGCAGGATGTCGGCGGCCGCGGTGAGGATCTGCTCGCGCACCTGCTGAGCCGCGCCCAGGGCGGAGTTACCGGCAATGAAAGTGGAGCGCGAGGCGTGCACGCCCACGTCCCAGGGGCAGACGTCGGTGTCGCCCATGACGATGTTGATGCGTCCGGTGTCCACCCCCAGGGTCTCGGCCACGATCTGGCGCAGGATGGTGTCCAGGCCCTGGCCGATGTCCATGGAGCCGGTGTAGACGTCGACCTGGCCGAAGTCGTCGACCTTGATCAGGGTGCCGCAGCCGTCGGACTTGTAGATCTTGGCTCCGCCGCCCACGTGCAGCAGGCAGGCTATGCCCATCCCGCGGGCCTTGCGGGGGATGCCCGGGAGCAGCGCCCCGTCGTGGCCCGCGCGCGCGGTGTCGGTCGCCTCGCCGTCGGCCCTGGCGGAGCCGCCACCACCCGAGACGAGGCCGTCGGAACCCTCCGCGGCGGCCTTCGCCGCCCGGTGCTCGTACCAGTCGAGCCTCTCGGCCACGGCCTCCAGGCAGGGGATGTGGCCGCAGGTGGTCACCTTGAAGCCTTGGGGGTCTCGGTGCCTGGGTGGTTGGCGTTCAGGAGGCGGAACTCGTAGGGGTCGATGCCGGCCTTCTCGGCCAGCTCGTCCATGCTGCACTCGACGGCAAAGGTCACCTGAGGGGTACCGTAGCCGCGCATGGCCTGTGAATAAGTGTTGTTGGTGTAAACACAGGTGGCCCTGAACAGAACGTTCGGCACCTCGTAAAGCCCGGAGGCGGGCATCATCATCACCGTGGGGGTGGTGGCGCCCCAGGAGGTGTAGGCTCCGTTGTCCAGGAGCAGGGAGATGTCGCGGAAGGTGAGCCTGCCCTGGGCGTCGCAGCCCTGGCGGATCTTGGCCTTGACCGGCTGGCGGGGGGAGGTGGCGAAGAACTCCTCCTCCCGGTCGAAGAGCATCTTGACCGGCCGCCGCGTGCGGTGGGCCAGCAGGATGGCGATGTACTCGAAGGCGTAGGTGTCGAGCTTCGAGCCGAAGCCGCCGCCGATGGTGGTGTTGACCACCCGCACCCGCCCCTTGACGCCCATGGCCTTGAGGGCCTCCCGGAAGTCGGCCTTGGCCAGGCTGGGGATCTGGGTGATGGAGTAGATGGTGAGGTTGTCCTTGGTGTCGAAGGTGGCCACGCAGCCGGCCGTACCCATGCAGCAGTGGGTCACCCAACCGGTCTCGTACTCGCCCTCCACCACATAGGCCGAGGCCGCCTCCCCCGCCTCGATGTCGCCGGCCGCGAGCTTCCAGGGCAGGCGCAGGCGGTTGTCTTTGAGGGGCTCGCCCTTGGGGTTGGTCTCGTGGATGAGGGGTGCCCCCTCGGCCAGGGCTTCCTCGGGGTCGAAGACGGCGGGCAGGTCCTCGTACTCCACTTTGATGAGCCGGAGCGCCTCCTCGGCGATCTCGGGGGAGGTGGCCGCCACCGCCGCGATCTCGTCCCGGTAGGAGCGGACCCGATCCTTTTGAGGGCCATGTTGTCCTTGAGGAAGCCGAAGCGGACCTCGGGGGTGTTGTGGGCGGTGATGACCGCTTTGATCCCGGGGAGCTTCTCGGCCTGGGAGGTGTCGAGCGACACGATGCGGGCGTGCGGCCGGGTGGAGTAAAGGATGCGGGCGTAGAGCATGCCCGGCAGCTCCAAGTCGTGGATGTACTGGGCCCGGCCGACGACCTTCTCACCCGCGTCGGCCTTGGGGATGGGCTTGCCGATGACGGCCAGCTCCTTCTGGGCACGCTCCTGCTCGGTCAGGACGGGAGTCATGCCGGCACCTCCTCGGTCTCGGAAGAGGCTCGAGCGCCGGCGGCGGGTGTGGCGGCCAGATCGGCCGCCGCCGCCTGCACGGCTTCGATGATCTGGTTGTAACCGGTGCAGCGGCAGAGGTTGCCGGCCAGGGCGGACTTGATCTGGTGCTCGGTGGGATCGGGGATCCGGTCGAGTAAGGCCTTGGCCGACAGGAGCATCCCTGGGGTGCAGAAGCCGCACTGCACGGCGCCCTTGTCGATGAACTGCTGCTGCAGCGGGTGGAGGGTGCCGTCGGGAGCGGCCAGACCCTCGACCGTCACCACCTCGGCGCCCTCGGCTGCCACGGCCGGGAAGATGCAGGAGTTGACCGCAGCACCGTCCAAGATGACCGTGCAGGCGCCGCACTCGCCGGCGCCGCAGCCTTCCTTGGTGCCCTGCAGGCCCAGTCCCTCGCGCAGCAGGCGCAGCAGGTTCCAATCGGACTCCACCCGGGCCGTGACCGCATCACCGTTCACCACCAAGCGGACAACTTGATCCATCACGCTCACCTCGTCTCCACGGCCGCGAAGGCGCCGGATTGCTCGATCACACGGGGCACCAGCACGCGGATCATCTCCCGCCGGTACCAGGCCTTGCCCCGCCAGCTGTCCCGCACGCGGCTCTCCTCGGCGGCGATCTCGGCCGCCCGGGCCACGTTCTCGCGGGTGAGAGGCTTGCCCTCCAGGAAGAGCTCGCCACCTGCCGAACAGGTGGGCGTGGGCGCGCACACCCCCAGCGAGATGCGGGCCCGCCGCACGGTCAGGCCGTCCTCAGCCAGAGTGACGCGCGCCCCCACCGACATCATGGCCAGCTCCACGCCCTTGCGCCGGGTGTGCTTGAGGTAGCCGGAGTAGGTGCGCGGCCCGGGGTCGGCCACCCGGATCTGGGTGAGCACCTCGGCCGGGCCGCGCCGGGTCTGTCCGGGGCCGATGAAGAACTCACCCAGGGGCAGCTCGCGCTCGCCGTCGGGCCCCTGCAGGACCACGGTGGCGTCGTACAGCATGAGAGCGGTGGCCGAGTCGGCGCAGGGGGCGGCGTTGCAGATATTGCCGCCCAGGGTGCCCACGTTGCGCACCTGCCGGGAGCCGAGGGAAGCGCAGGCCTGCTGCAGGGCGGGGAAGTGCTCGGCCACCCAGAGGGAGTCCTCGATATCGGCATGGGGAGTGGCCGCTCCGATCGTCAGGGCGCCGCCCGAGGGCGAGGCTCCGGCCGCGATCGAGGCCGCCCCGCCACCTGCGGCGCCGCCCGGGAGTGTGGTGCCGGTCGCCGCGCCCGGTGTGCGCGCGCCGTCACCCGGGCCGCCGTTCCCGTCGCCTCCCGCGTGTCGCAAGGACCGCATGCTCGGCAGGGCCCGCAGGGAGACCAGTGCCTTCGGGGCCAGCTTCCCCGAGCGGATGTTGACCCAGAGGTCGGTCGCTCCCGCCACCACGGCGGCCTCCTCGCCCCACGAGGCCAGTAGATCTACCGCCTCGGGCAAGGTCTGGGGGGTCAAGAACTCGAAGCTCGCCATGTCAGCCCTCACGTTGGTCGTACACACGTTTCGACTTACGCTCCGAGCGCGGCAGGCTGGCGTAGTCCACCAGCTGCACCTCGGGCGTCACCATGATGTCCTTCTGGATGCGATCGCGGATGCCCGCCGCCAGCGCCCCATCGGCCGCCGGATCGGCCTCCGGGTCGCGCTCCACCAGCACCTTCATCTGGTCCTTGCCGCCCTCCCGGGTGAGCACCACGTTGTACTCGCACGACACGCCGCTCGTGCGCGAAAGGACATCGGCGATCTGGCCCGGGTAGATGTTGACCGCCCGGAAGATGAACATGTCGTCAGAGCGTCCCATGAGCCTATCGTGCCGCGGGAGCGGTGAACCGCATGCGCAGCGGCCCGGGATGAGCCGGGTGAGGTCTCGGGTGCGGTAGCGCACCAGGGGCGCCCCCTCCTTGCGCAGGGTGGTGACCACCATCTCGCCCATTTCGCCCTCGGGCACCGGCTGCAGGGTGTCGGGGTCGAGGATCTCGAGCAGGTAATAGTCGGCCCAGTAGTGGATGCCGTCGTGCTCGCGGCAGTCGATGCCGGCCCCGGGCCCGTAGAGCTCGGTCATGCCGGTGATGTCGTAGATGTGCTCGGCGCCGGTCAGGTCCAGGATGCGCTCACGCATGGCCTGGCTGCACACCTCGGAGCCCAGGATGATGCTGCGCAGCTTCACCTGGTCGTTCAGGCCGCGCTTGCCCAGTTCCTCGGCCATGAGCAGGGCCATGCTGGCCGTGCAGCAGAGCACGGTGACCTCCAGATCGATCAGCAGCTCGCACTGCAGGTCGAGGTTCCCCGGTCCGATGGGCACCGCCATGGCCCCCACCGCCTCGCAGCCCGCCTGGAAGCCCACCCCGGCCGTCCACAGGCCGTAGCCCACGGCGATCTGCACCCGGTCGGCCGGGCCCACCCCGGCCATCTCGTAGCAGCGGGCGAAGATGTCCCGCCAGTCGTCGACGTCCTTCTGC
Organism: Thermoleophilia bacterium; assembly: GCA_027493445.1. Lineage (GTDB taxonomy): Bacteria > Actinomycetota > Thermoleophilia > RBG-16-64-13 > RBG-16-64-13 > JAMDDA01. Next base: position 2,593,684 of record JAOSKU010000001.1, read on the forward strand.
GTGTAGCCGAGGATCTTGCGCTTGCCCGTGGTCCCCGAGGAGGCGTGGATGCGCACCAGCCGTTCGAAGGGCACGCTGCGGAGGGGGAAGGGGTAGCCGGAGGCCAGGTCGGCCGCCGTGGTGAAGGGCAGGCGGCGCAGATCGTCGAGGCCCTGGATGTCATCGGGGGACACGCCGGCCTCATCGAAGCGGGCCCGGTAGAAGTCGGAGCCTCGGTAGGCGTGGGCCACGGTCCACTGAAGGCCCTCCAGCTGGAGTGCCCGCAGCTCCTTCTCGGAGGTGAACGCCGGCATGAAGGTCCTCATGTTGTCTTCCCCCGTTGTAGGCCTGACGGCCGCGCGTCCTCATGGCTCTTCGGCAACGTTCGTGCTCCTCAACCGCAGCGCAGGTTGTCGGTGCCGGCCTCGTCCACGACCCATCGCTCGCTGTCGACGACCACCCCGTAGTCGTCCCGCGCCCGCTCCACGGAGACGACCCCGTTTCGAACATCGCGCAGCACCTTCTCAGCCGGCCGCCGGCGGGGGTCGCCCCAGCCGCCCCCGCCCCCGGAGTACTGCAGGTAGACGGTGCCGGCCGGTACGTCGTGCAGCAGGTCCTTGGTGCGCGGGGTGCGCCACTCCTCGTCCCCGGGATAGCGCAACCGGATGCTGTTGAGGGTGCCGTTCAGACCGCCCGCCGCTCCGCGGGCGGGCTCCACGTCGCCGTCGCCGAAGGTAACGATCTTGACCTGCTCGCCGCCCACCACGTACGAGGCCTCCGTGCCCAAGCCGCCGCGCCACTGGCCGGCCCCGGCCGAGTCCTGCCAGTACTCGTGGGTGAGCACCCGGTGGGGAGTGGCCTGCTCGAAGATCTCGTAGTCCTGGTCGAGCACGCCCCCGCTGGCGTCGATCATGCCGATGTGGTCGTAGCCGTCACAGCCGTGGATGCCGCCCGAGCCCCCCTTCTGCCCCATGAAGTAGATGTCGACGAAGGGCTGGCCCTCCCGGCGCGGGTCCTGGCCGGTCGACTGGCTAATGAGGGCCTCGTCCCACTCGGCCGTCACCCGCTCGGGGATCACCGGCCCCAGCGCCCGCATGATGGCGTCGGCGTTGTTGGGGCAGAGGTGGTTGCCGTAGGTGGTGGCCGCCGGGTAGGAGGCGTTCAGGATGGTGCCCTCGGGGATGGTGATGGCCACGGGACGCACCAGTCCCGCGTTATGGGGGATGTCCGGGTTGACCATGTGCAGCAGGGTCAGCAGGGTGGCCGAGGCGCTGGAGGCGTAGGTGCCGTTCACGAAGCCGTTGCTCTGCGGATCGGTGCCGGTGTAGTCGAAGTGAATGGCGCCGCCCTCCACGGTCACTGCCACCCTGATAGCGTAGCGCGAACCCTCGTTGCGACCGTCGTAGTAGGCGAAGGATTCGCCTTCGTAGGTGCCGTCGGGGATGGAGCGGATCTCCTGCCGCATCATCTGCTCGGTGGCGTCGAAGAGGTAGTTCTTGTGGGCCTCGAATACGTCTCGCCCGTAGCGCTCGAGCAGCCGGTGGATTCCACGCTCGCCCACCACGCAGGAGCCGATCTCGGCCCGCATGTCCTCCTCGACGATGTCCAGGCGCACATTGGCGAAGATGAGCTCCCAGACGTCGCGGCGCTGCCGCCCCGCTCGTAGACCTTGACCGGGGGATGCGCAGGGCCTCCTGCCACACCTCGGTGGCGTTGGGGTTGTAGCCGCCGCGGACGGCCCCGCCGATGTCGGCCATGTGCCCCTTGACCGCCGCCCAGGCTACCAGCTCGCCCTCCCAGAAGATGGGCTTGTAAGCGGCCACGTCGTTGTTCTGGTTGCCCATGGAGAAGACGTCGTTGTGGAAGATGACGTCGCCCTCGTGGATGTCGTCGCCGAAGTAGTCGATGATGTACTTGCAGACGGGCTGCAGTGAGAAGGCCAGGATGGGCAGGTTCTCGCGCTGCTCGAGCATGTCGCCCCGGGCGTCGTAGAGACCGGTGACGAAGTCGCGCGCCTCGCACAGGATGGGCGAGCGCGTGGTGCGCGTCATGGCGATGGACATCTCCTCGGTGATGCTCCGCAGGCGTTTCTGCAGGATGCTCACGAGGACGCGGTCGATGGGAACGCCGTTGACCACGGACGCGGAACCGCCGCCCTGGGTAGCGCGGAAACCGTGAGCACCGGAAGTCTGGGCGGCGCCGGTCGAGGCACCGCCTGCCGCCGACGCCGCCCGGCCGCCGCCGGCAGCGCCACCGCCCAGGTCGTCACCCGTCAGATGGATGTCTCCGCCCATGCCCACCGTCACTGGCTGTCGGCGTGCAGTTGCATCGTCACTCCGCGCCGACGTCCGCCCGCAGCCTGGCCGTTTCGGCCTGGTCCACGGTCCAGGTCGTCAGGTCGATGGCCACGCCGTAATCCCCCCGGGCCTTCTCCGCCGACACCAGGCCGTTGCGCACGTCGCGCAGCACCTTGTCGGCCGGCCGCTTGCGAGGGTCGCCCCAGCCGCCGCCGCCGCCCGCCTGCTGGAAGTAGACGGTGCCAGCGGGCACGTTCGGCACCAGATCCTTGGTGGTGGGGACGTGCTCCCGGCCGTCGGGGTAGGTGAGCTTGATGATGTTCAGCGTGCCTTCCTTGCCGCCTTGCGAGCCGCGCGAAGGCTCCACGTCACCGTCGCCGAAGGTCACCAGGTTGACGGTGCCGCCCACCTGGTACTCGGTCTCGACCCCAAGGCCGCCGCGCCACTGGCCTGCTCCGGCCGAGTCCTCCCAGAACTCATGGCGCAGCAGCAGGTGGGGGGTCTGCTGCTCGAACATCTCGTAGTCCTGGTCGAGCACGCCTCCGGAGGCGTCGATCATACCGATGTGGTCGTAGCCGTCGTTGCCGTAGATGCCGCCCGAGCCACCCTTGAGGCCCATGAAGTTGATGTCGACGAAGGCTTCCCCGTTCTTGCGGGGGTCCTTGCCCGTGGTCAGGCTGCAGAGGAGCTCGTTCCACTCGGCCGTCACCCGCTCGGGGATCACCGGCCCCAGCGCCCGCATGATGGCGTCGGCGTTGTTGGGGCAGAGGTGGTTGCCGTAAGTGGTAGCGGCGGGGTAGGCCGCATTCAGGATGGTCCCCTCGGGGATGGTGATGCCGATGGGGCGGATCATCCCGGCGTTGTGCGGGATGTCGGGGTTCACCATCTGCAGGAAGGTCAGGATGGTGGCCGAGGCGCTGGAGGCGTAGGTGCCGTTCACGAAGCCGTTGGTCTGAGGCGACGTGCCCGTGTAGTCGAACTCGATCTCGCCGTCGCCCACGGTGATGGTCACCCGGATGGGGTAGACCGACCCCGGGTTCTTGCCGTCATAGTAGGCGTTGGCCTCCCCCCGGTAGACACCCGCCGGGATGGAGCGGATCTCCTGGCGCATCATCTGCTCGGTGGCGTCGAAGAGGTAGTGCTTGTGGGCCTCGAAGACGTCGAGCCCGTAGCGCTCCACGATCTTGAGGATGCCTCGCTCCCCCACCACGCAGGAGCCAATCTCGGCCCGCATGTCCTCCTCCACAATGTCCAGGCGCACGTTGGCGAAGATGAGCTCCCATACGTCCTTGCGGAACCTGCCGCCGTCGTAGACCTTGACCGGGGGATGCGCAGCGTCTCCTGCCAGACCTCGGTGGCGTTAGGGTTGTAGCCCCCCTGCACGGCCCCACCGATGTCGGCCTGGTGGCCCTTGACCGCCGCCCAGGCCACCAGCGTCTCGCCGTGGAAGATGGGTTTGTAGACGGCCACGTCGTTGTTCTGATTGCCCATGCTGAAGACGTCGTTGTGGAAGATGACGTCTCCCGGATGCACGTCGTCGCCGTAGTAATCGATGATGTACTTGCACACCGGGGCCAGGCTGAAGGCCAGGATGGGCAGGTTCTCGGTCTGCTCGAGCATGTTGCCCTGGGCGTCGTAGAGCCCGGTGACGAAGTCCTTGGCCTCGCACAGGATCGGGGACCGGGTGGTCCGGGTCATGGCGATGGACATCTCCTCGGTGATGCTCTTCAAGCGCTTCTGCAGAATGGAGACCAGCACCCGGTCGATGGGGGAGGCCATTCACGACGGTTTGGCCGTCGGCGGGCTTGGGGCTCATCACGCCACCTCCGCCGCCGGAGCATACTCGCCCAGCACCCGGGAGAGGGTCTCGTCCTCGCGCTCCCGGTCGTAGATGGTGTAGGTGCCCAGCCGGTCGACCACCACACCGAACTCGGGGGTGACGAAGGTGGTGGTGTTCACCTGCTCGATGACGGCCGGCCCCTCGATGCAGTGGCCAAAGTGGAGCTTCATGCCGTCGAAGACGTCGACCTCGGCGAAGGTCTTCTCGTTCGGCAGGTAGACACGGCGCCGGCCTTTGAGCGCCGCCTCCGGATCGGGTCCGGCATACGCCTCCGGGGCCAGGCTGGGCTTGACGGTGTCGCCCACGGCCACCAGACGCATGTTGATGAGCTCCACCGGGGTGCCCCGGTCCTCCAGGGAGTAGCCGTAGAGGGTGTCGTGCAGGCGGTGGAAGCGCTTGGCGATGGGCTCCAGGTCGCCCGCCTCCACCTCGCCCCAGGTGGCCTCGACCGTGACCTCGTGGTACTGGCGCAGGTAGCGCAGGTCCAGGGCCAGGTCGTAGGCGATGCGCCCTCGGCGATGCCCTCCGAGAGCAGCAGGGCCCGGCCGGCCTCGCGCATCTCGGCGAAGAGTCCACGGAAGCGGGCGAGGTCGAGCTGGTCGAGACGCACCGGGTAGCTGCGCACGAAGTCGTGACGCAGGTCGCTGCGCAGCATGCCGGCCGCGCAGAAGATCGACGACTCCCGCGGTACCAGGATCACCGGGATGCTCAGCGCCAGAGCGATCATGCAGGCGTGGTTGGGACCGGCGCCGCCGGCCGTCACCAGCGGGAAGTCGCGCGGGTCGTACCCGCTGTTGACGGCGATCTCACGCACGGCGGCCGCCATGCTGACGTTGATGACCTCGTACATGCCAGCCGCGGCCTCCTCAACGGAGAGCCCCAGGGGCTTGGCCACCTTCTGCTCGATGGCGCGCACGGCCGCGGCCGTATCCAGCGGGATGCGCCCGCCGGCGAAGAAGTCGGGGGCCAGGTAGCCCAGCACCAGGTCGGCGTCGGAGCAGGCCGGCTCGGCGCCGCCCCGACCGTAGCAGGCCGGGCCCGGGTCGGCGCCGGCGCTTTGTGGGCCCATGCGCAGCAGGCCCACCTCGTCGATCCAGCCGATGGAGCCGCCGCCGGCGCCGATGGTGACCACGTTCAGCATGGGCAGGCTGATGCGCAGGCGGTTGATCTCCCCCTCGGTAGTAGTGAGGGGGGTGCCGTCCTTGACCAGGGCCACATCGAAGCTGGTACCGCCCATGTCGCAGGTGATGCAGTCGCCGTAGCCCTGGCCCTGGCTGAAAGCCAATCCGGCCACCGGGCCGCCGGCCGGGCCGGAGAGCAGGGTCATGGCCGGCCGTTCCATGGCCACGGCCGGGGCGATGACCCCGCCGTTGGAGGCCATGATGAGGAGCACGCCCTGGTAGGCGAGCTCCTCCAGCCGCCGGATGAGGTTGGTGAGGTAGTTGCTCAGCACCGGGCCCACGTAGGCGTTGAGCGCGGTGGTGGAGACCCGGTCGTAGAAGCGGATGGAGGGCAGCACCTCGGCCGACACCGAGAGGAAGGCCTCGGGCATTGCCTCGCGTACCATCTCGGCCACCCGTTCCTCGTGGGCCGGGTTGGCGAAGCTGTTCATGAAGCAGACGGCCACCGCCTCCACGCCCTCGGCCTGGAACACGGCCAGGTCGGCCCGCACCGAGTCCTCGTCCAGAGGGGTGACCACCTGGCCCGCGTAGTCCAGGCGCTCGGTCACCGGCAGGCGCAGGTAGCGCTCCACCACCGGTCGGGCGTTCACGTAGCGGTTGTTGTACTGCTCCTCGCGGATCCCGCGGCGCATCTCGAGGGCGTCGCGCACCCCCATGGTGGTCAAGAGACCGGTCTTCGCCCCCCGGTAGGTGAGGGTGGCGTTGGTGGTGACCGTGGTGCCGTGCACGATGGTGGTCACCCGCTTCAGGAAATCGGCGGTGGGGAGGTGCCGGTCGCGGGCCATCTCCTCGATGCCCTGAATGGTGCCGATGGAGGGGTCCCTGGGCGTGGAGAGCACCTTGTAGATGGCGCTCTCGCCGTCCTCGCGGGTCAGGATGAAGTCGGTGAACGTGCCCCCGACGTCGATGCCGATTTTGTACGTCATGCCCTCCCCCTAGAAGATGCTCGGTTCGTGGAACTCGCCGTACACCTGGCGGAAAACGTCGGCCATCTCGCCCACGGTGGCGTAGGCCTTGCAGGCCTCGACCAGGGCGGGCATGACGTTGTCGCCCTTGCGGGCCGTCTGCTCGAGCGCGCCCAGGCTCGCGGCCACGGCGCCCGCGTCCCGCGTGCGCCGCAGCTCCTTGAGATCGCGGATCTGGTGCTCGCCCCAGGCCTCCTCGTACTGGTGCAGCTCGACCTCGGCCTCCTCCTCGGTGGCGTACTTGTTGACGCCCACCTTGATGAGCTCGCCCTTCTGCACGTCGCGCTCGAACTCGTACGCCTGCCGAGCCAGCTTGCGGCCCATGTAGCCATCGGCCACCGCCTTGACGATGCCGCCGTGCTCCTCGATCTCGGCCATCTCCTCCCCGATCTTCTCCTCCATCTGCTTGGTGAGGGTCTCGACGAAATACGAGCCGGCCAGGGGGTCGACGGTGTCGCGCATGCCCACCTCGTCCATGAGCAGCTGCAAGGTGCGCAGGGAGAGCAGGGCGGAGCGGGGGGTGGGGATGGCGTAGGCTTCGTCGAAGGAGCAGAGGGCCGTGGTCTGGGCGCCCGCGAGGGCGGCGGCCAGCCCGTAGAAGGCACCGCGCATGATGTTGTTCTCGGGCTCGGCCTTGGTCAGGCCCGAGCCGCCCCCGGCGAAGAGCCCGCGCAGCATGAGGTTCTTGGGGTTCTGCACCCCGTACTTGTCCTTGAGGTTGGTGGCCCACACCTTGCGTCCAGCGCGGAACTTGGCCACCTGCTCCCACAGGTTGCCGAAGATGTTCAGGTTGAAGCTGAAGCGCCCCACGAACTCCTCGGGGTCGTAGCCGCGCCGGGCGGTCTCGTCGATGTAGGCGTTGGCGATGAGGAAGGCGTAAGCCATCTCCTGGGCGGGCGTGGCCCCGCTCTCGCGGATGTGGTAGCCGCACACGCTCACCGGGTTGGTGCGGGGCATGGTGGTCATGGAGTACTCGATGGTGTCGCCGATCAGCTTGATGGCCGGCTCCAGGGGATAGATCCAGGCCCCCGCCCGATGACCTCCTTGATGATGTCGTTCTGGGGGTGGCCGAGATCTTGGCGCGGTCGAAGCCCAGCTTCTCGGCCACCGCCTGGTACATGGCCAGCATGATGGAGGCCACGGCGTTGATGGTGAGCCCGGCCCCCACCTTGTGCAGGTCGATGCCCCCAAAGGCCGTCTCGAAGTCGCGCAGGGAGTCGACGGCCATCCCCACCCGGCCCACCTCACCCAGGGCCAGCGGGTGGTCGGAGTCCAGACCCATCTGCGTAGGCAGGTCGAAGGCCACGTTCAGGCCGGTCTGCCCGTGGGCGATCATGAGCTTGAACCGTTCGTTGGTCTCGAAGGCGGTGCCGAAGCCGGTGTACTGCCGGGTGGTCCACGCCCGGGTGCGGTAGCCCTCGGGGAAGTTGTTGCGGGTGAAGGGGAACCGCCCGGGCTCGCCCAGGTCACGTTCATACTCGAAGCCGATCGCCTCCAGGTCCTCGGGGCCGTACTTGGCCTTGACGTGGATCCCCGAGGAGAGGATCACGTCCTCGACGGCGTCCTTCTCATTCTTGATGTAGCGCGCGACGTCCACGAGGTTCTCCTAGCTCGCCAAAGATTTCAGTCCGGCCACGAGGTCGTCCAATAGGGTGCCGCCCGGGTACACGCCCCGCACGCCCAGGCCCTCCAGGGCGGGGATGTCCTTCTTGGGGATGACCCCGCCCACGGCCACGGCGATGTCGTCGGCCCCTTCCTCCCGCAGCAGCTCCATGAGCCGCCGGCAGATGGGCAGGTGCCCGCCCGTGAGGATGGAGAGCCCGATGATGTCCACGTCCTCGTCCACGGCCGCCCGCACGATGGCCTCCACCGTCTGGTGCAGCCCCATGTAGACGACCTCCATGCCGGCCTCCTTCAGAGCGATGGCCACCACCTTGGCGCCCCGGTCGTGCCCGTCTAGTCCGGGCTTGGCCAGCAGGATCTTGATCCTCTTCTCCACGACTCTCTCCCTTGCCACGTCGTCCACCGTCTTCGGCGCCTCACGCGACCCGCTCGGTTCATCCCGGCGGCCTGCCCTGCGGGTGTGACTCAGTTCCCTCCGCCCAGCTCCCGGATCAGCGCCGGCACTACCTGCAGCGCGTCGCCCACCACCCCGTAGTCGGCGTTGGCGAAGATGGGCGCCCCCGGGTCGGTGTTTACCGCCACCACCACCTTGGCCGTGTCCATGCCCATGATGTGGTGGATGGCCCCCGAAATGCCGAAGGCCAGGTAGAGCGTGGGCGACACGGTCTTGCCCGACTTGCCCACTTGGTCGGCGTGCTCGGCCTGGCCCGCGTCGACCACCGCCCGGCTGTAGCCCACCGCCCCCTCGAGGACCTGGGCCAGTCTCTCGAGCAGGGGGAAGTTGGCGGGACCTTCCATGCCCCGGCCGCCCGCCACCACCACCTGAGCCTCGGTCAGGTCCACCCTGCGCGTGGCCCTTGCCACGCGTTCGAGTACCTGCACTCGGTTGAGCCCCGCGGCCACCTTCACGTCGGCCACCTTGGTGGCGAGGTCGGCGGGAGAACCTGCATCGAAGCTGTGCGGCCGGAAGGCCGCCAGGCAGGGCCGCTCGCCGGCGCCACAGGCGAAGGTGGCATAGGCCTTACCCCCGTACACCGGCCGGGAGATCTCGAGCCGGTCGCCCACCGCCTCCAGCGAGACGGCGTTGGCTACCGTGCCCGCCTCCAGGCGGACGGCCAGCCGGGGCATAAGCTCCCGCGTGCGCAGGCTCTCGCCGAAGAGCACCAAGCGGGCCCGGACCTCACCGCCGGGGCCAAAAAGGCCGGCGAGAGCCGCCACCCAAGGGTCGGACGCGTAAGGCGCCAGGGTGTCACCCGTCACCGCCACCACCCGGTGGGCCGTGCCGGAAAGATCATCACAGGCCGCCACGTCCTCCCCCACGGCCACGGCCACCACCTCGTCGCCCGTCTGGACGGCGATGGTCCGCGCCCGGGAGAGTAGCTCGAAGGTGGCGGAGCGGAGCTCACCCGCGCGGGCCTCGCACACGACCGCCAGCACACTCATAGAACCTTCGCCTCCTCCCGCAGCCGGCGCACCAGCTCGGCGGCGGCGGCGACCGGCTCGCCCTCGATCATGGTCACCGGGGGTCGCTTGCCGGCAGCCCGATAGCCCAGCACCGGCAGCGGAAGCACCGCAGCCACCCCCAGCTGCTCCAGAGTCGCCCGCGGAACCTGGGCCTTCATGGCCTTCATGACCCCCATGACCGCCGGCACTCGGGGTTCGGCCAGTCCCTTTTCCACGGTCACCACCGCGGGTAGCGCTACCCGCACGGTTTCGCGGCCGCCTTCGAGCTCCCTGGTCAAGCGCAGGCCGCCATCCTCCATCGTCATCTCCGTGACCCCCACCACGCAGGGCACGCCCAGCAGCTCGGCCACCATGGGGCCTACCAGGCCGGCCTCGTCGTCGGTAGCCTGCTTGCCGGCCAGCACCAGGTCGCATCCCTCCCGAGAGACCGCCGCCGCCAGGGCGCGGGCCACCGTCAGGGGATCGGCGCCGTCCAGGGCTGGGTCGTCGATGAAGAGGGCGGCTTCGACCCCCATAGCCAGGGCCCGGCGCAGGGCGTCCAGACCCACACCGGCCCCAGCCGACACGGCCAGCAGAGAGGCGCCCTGGTCGGCCTTGAGTTTCAGGGCCGCCTCCACGGCGATCTCGTCGAAGAAGTTCAGCACCCGCCGCTTCTCGACCTCGAGCCCACCGCCGTCCTCGGTGACCTTGACGGCCACCTCCAGGTCGGGCACCTCCTTGGTCAGCACGACCACCTTCACGACCGGTCCCCCCGACGATCTCCTTGCCCAGGAAGTTCTTCAAGATCTCGTGGGTGCCGCCGCCGTACAGCAGGAAGCGGGCGTCGCGGAAGTAGCGCTGCGGCCCGTACTCCTGCGCGAAGCCGTTGGCCCCATAGATGCGGGTGACCTCATCGACCACCTTCAGGCAGGCCTCCACGGCGAACATCTTAGCCATGGCCGCCTCCTTACGCGGCTGCAGGCCCTGGTCGATCATCCAGGCGGCGTAGTAGAGCAGCAGGCGGGCGGCTTCCATGTCGGTGGCCATCTCGGCCAGCTTGGCCCGGATCAGCTGGTAGTCGCCGATGGGCCGGCCAAAGGCCACCCGCTTGCGGGCGTACTCCAGACCGTCGGCGAAGGCAGTGCGGGCCAGGCCCAGGGCCATGGCCCCGGTCATGCAGCGGATCTCGTTCAGAACCTCGCCCAGGTAGACGACCCCTCTCCCCTCCTGCTCACCCAGCAGGTTCTCGTCGGGCACGAAGACGTCCTGGAACACCAGCTCCCCCGTCACTGTGCCCCGGCAGCCCAGCTTGTGCAGCACCTGGCCTGGGCTGAAGCCGGGCGTGCCCTTCTCCACCAGGAAGAAGTTGAGGGCCTTCATGCCCTTGCTCGGGTCGGTGGTGGCTAGCACGGTGGCGAAGTCGGCCAGGGGGCCGTTGGTGATCCAGTTCTTGGTGCCGTTCAGCACCCAGCCTCCTTCGACCTTGCGGGCCGAAGTGCGGGTGCCGGCCAGATCACTGCCCGACTGGTCCTCGGTGAAGCAGATGGTGGCGATCTTCTCGCCGCGCAGGGCGGGAAGCAGACAGCGCTCCCTCACCTCATCGCTCCCGAAACGGTAGACCAGGTGCGTTCCCATGAGCATGTTCATGATCACCGACTGGGCGAAGCCGATGGAGGCTCGCGAGATCTCCTCGTAGAAGAGCATGGCCGTCACCGTGTCGGCGGCCATGCCGCCCAGCTCCTCCGGGTAGCGTAGCCCCAGATAGCCCAGGCCGGTGAACTCCCGCCACAGGTCCATGGGGAACTCGTCGCTCTCGTCGATGCGCTCCGCCTGCGGCATGATCAGACGGTCCACCGTGTCGGCCACCGTCGCCTTGAAGAACTCGTGCTCCTCGGTCAGACGAAAATCCATGCGACCTCCTTTAGCAGGCTGCTGAATAACGAAACCTCGGCCGCCGGACCGCACTGGGCGGCGCCATGCGTTGTCCTCAGTCGCGCCCGTAGCGCTGCTACGAGCGCTCCCTGCGTCCTAGCCTTGCGCGTACCCAGTGCACCCCGGCGGCGAAGCGTCATTCCTCAGCAGCCTGTTAGAGTTCCTAGATAACGCCGGCGGCAGCCAGGGCGGTCAGCTCCTCGGAGCTCAGGCCAAGAGCGCCGCCAAAGACAGCCGTGTTGTGCTCGCCGTGGCGGGGGGAAGGCCATGGCGCCGCCGCTCGCCTCCAGGAACTCGGTACGCACCGGCGGCGGGGCCAGCGTAACCTCGAAGCCGGTCACCGGGTCGACGCTCTTGAGCAGCTTCGGCTTGACCGCCGGATCCTCGCAAACCTCGGCTACCCCCTGCACCTTGGCGATGGGGATGGTGGCCGCCCGGAAGGTCTCGAGCAGCTCGGCCGTGGCGAAGCCGGCGGTGCAGGCGGCCAGCTTTACGTTGAGATTCGCCATGTCGGCAATGCGGCCGGCATTGGTCTCGTACGTGGGGTCGACCAGGCCCTCGAAGCCGGGCAGGGCGACCAGCCGTTGCCACTGCACATCGTTGCCCAAGGCCACGTACACGTAGCCGTCGCTGCTGGGGAAGACGCTCACCGGCCCAAAGAACTCGTGGGTGTTGCCCCGGCGGGTCATGACCCGGTCGAAGGACGTGGCCATGGTCACCGGCTGCGTGAGCCAGGAGACGGTGGAGTCGATCATGGCCAGGTCGATGCGGGCCCCCCGGCCGGTCAGCGCCCGCCGGTAGAGGGCCTTCATGATCTGCCCGTAGGCGTGCTCGCTGGTGCCCATGTCCGGCAGGGGGATGCCCACCACCTGCGGGTCCTGCCCCTTCTCGCCGGTCAGATCCATGAGGCCGCCCCGGGCCTGCAAGATGGGGTCGTAGGCGGCCTCGTTGGAGTCAGGCCCGAAGCCGGTGATGCCGACCCAGATGAGGTCGGGCTTCACGGTGCTCAATGTCTCGTAGTCGATGCCCAGGGGCCCGTAGTTCTTGGGGAGCTGGTTGGTAGCGAAGATGTCGACGTCGAGCTCGACGATCATCCGGCGCAGGAGCTCCTGGGCCCGAGGGTCCTTCAGGTTGAGGGTCACCGCCTCCTTGCCGCAGTTCACAGCGAAGAAGTAGCTGCACATGCGGTCCTCGCCCTCGGCGAAGGGCTCCCCGATCTTGCGGTTCGGGTCGCAGTGGACCGGGTGCTCCAGGCGGATGACGCGCACGCCGTCCTGGGCCAGCCGGTAGGTGAGGTAGGGCACGACCGTGGCCTGCTCCAGGCTCAGAACCGTGAGACCGCTGAAGACGTTGTCCTGCATCTTCTCCTCCATCGACGCTTCGTGGACGGGCTCTACCGGCCGCCAGGCAGCAGCAGGTGCTCGACGACATACGCCTCCGCCACCTGCTGCGCCTGGGCGGGGGTAATGCCCTGAGGGTTGTAGAGCCACTGGAAGATGAACCCCTCGGTGAGGGCCACGATGGTGGCGGCCGCTATGCGGGTGTCGACGTTGCGGAACTCGCGCGCGACGATGCCGTCGGCCACCGTCATCTCGACATACTTGAGGATGGTCTGGTAGATGACCTGGGTATAGTTGCGCACCGAGGCTTCGCGTGGGGCCTGGGCCAGGAAGTCCACCAGCACGATGTAGTAGTGCCGGGTGCGCTCCTCGTGCTCGAAGAGGTTGCGGTAGTACAGGGTCAGGCGTTCGCGGGCGGGCAGGTCGGCCTCGTGGACCGCCCGGAGGTCGTCCTCGAGCCTGTGCAGGATCTTCTCCAGTACGGCCCGGAAAAGGGCGTCCTTCTTGGGGAAGTGGTAGGAGACGAGCCCCTTGCTCACCCCGGACATGGAGGCCACGTCGTCCACCGTGGTGCCGTCATATCCGTTCTTCAGGATCAGACGGAGCGCCGAGTCGACGATCACCTCCCTCTTGGTGGGGTGACCAATGCTCCTGCTGGTCTGGACGGTCTGCTCGCTCATGGCGCGCTCCTCGGCTTTCTCGGACGGCTCAGGCGGCGATGCTGCAACCCCGGTCGAAGGCCTCCAGGTTCAAGGACACGAAGCGCTGAGGCACCAGCCGGGCGATCACGTCCCTCCAGACGGCGAGCTCCACTTCGAGCTCCGCCGCCAGGTGCCCGAGCAGGATCACCCCGGCCAGCGCGGCGGTCCCCAGCTCCGCAGCCTGGGAGGTGGCCTCCACCCAGGTGACCCGCCCCGCCCGGCTTTCGAGCAGTCGCTGGATGTCGGCCTCGTCGGGGTAGCGGGCTTCGCCCATGGTGACCGACGGCGGCGGGATCTGGTAGCGGTTCACGATCACCGCTCCCCCAAGTTTCAGATGCTCGATCCAGCGCGCGGCCTCGAGCATCTCGAAGCCGAGCAGGTAGTCGGCCGCGCCCTTCTCGATGGTGGCGGCATACACCTTGGCGCCCCAGCGCACCTGGCTCTCCACGCTGCCTCCGCGCTGGGCCATGCCATGGACCTCGGACTTCTTGACATCGTAGCCGGCCTGCAGCCCCACCTCCACCAGGATGTCGCTGGCCAGGATGGTGCCCTGGCCTCCGACCCCGGTCAGCAGGACGTCCAGCTTGTCCATCACGCTCCCCCCTTGCGTCCGCCCGCAGCCGACACGATGGCGTCCCGGGGGCAGACCTCGACACAGTAGTCGCAGCCGATGCAGAGCAGCGGGTCGATCTCCACATGGTCCTCGTGGTGCACCAGGGGAGCGCATCCGATCTTGAGGCAGGTGCCACAGTCGTTGCACAGCTCCACATCCACCCTGGGGGCCTCCCAGCGCCGCCGCTCGTACAGCACGCAGGGAGCCCGGGCCACCACTACCGAGGGCTCCTTGGAGTCGAGGTGGTCGGTCAGGACCCGGCGCACCTCCTGCAGGTCGTAGGGGTCGATCACGTCGACTTTGGCGTAGCCCATGGCCCGGGCCACGTTCTCGATGCTGATCTCGGGCACATCCTCGCCCATGAGGGTGCGTCCGGTACCCGGGTTGGCCTGGTGGCCGGTCATGGCCGTGACCCGGTTGTCGAGCACGATGGTGGTGCTCACACCCTTGTTGGCCCGGATGTTCACTAGGGGCGAGAGGCCGCTGTGGAAGAAGGTGGAGTCGCCAATGACCGCCGCCGTCCGGTCGGTCACCCCCACCACGTCCGCCCCGTGCACCATGCCCACGCTGGCGCCCATGGGGCCGCAGGTGTGGGTGGCGTTCAGGGGCGGTAGAGCGCCCAACGTGTAACAGCCGATGTCGCCGAAGACCACGGCCCGCAGTCGCTGGAGCACGTAGAAGACCCCCGGTGCGAGCAGCCGGGACAGAGCATGGGAGGTCGCAGGGGCAGCGGCACCTCGACGGCTGCCGGGGGGTCTCCACCACCGCGGTGGCGGACTGGGTGGCCGTCGCAGAGGCCGCCGCTACCGCCCCCCCGCCCCCGCTGCGGACCGGCATCGCCACCAGACCGCGCTCCTCGGCCAGGCCCCGCACCAGCTCGGTGCTGAACTCACCGCACAGGGGGAAGAGATCCTTGCCGACCACCTCGATGCCCAGCAGGCGAATGTGCTGCTCGTAGAAGGGGTCGAGCTCCTCGACTACCACGATCCGGTCGACCATGCCGGCCAGGCGGAAGAAGAGATCGCGGGGCAGCGGATAGGCCAGCCCCAACTTCAGGAAGGTGGCGTCGGGGAAGACCTCGCGCGCGTAGGTGTAGGCAACGCCGCTCGCTACGATGCCCAGGCGCGTGCCGCCCGGCTCGATGCGGTTGAGGTCGCACTCCTCCGCCCAGGCCGAGATGTCCTCGAGCCGCTGCTCGATCTCCCTGTGCATCCGCCGAGCGTTGACCGGTAGGGGGATCTGCTTGCGAGGATCGCGCTCGTACTTCACCGCTTCGTGGGGGGGGCGCTTGGCCTCGATCGCATCGGCGTAGTCGACCACGCTGCGGGAGTGTGACAGGCGGGTGGTCGAACGCAGGAGCACGGGCGTATCCCAGCGCTCGCTCATCTCCATGGCCCGGTCCATGAAGGCGACGGCTTCGGCGCTGTCGGAAGGCTCCACTACCGGCAGCTTGGCGAATCTACCGTACTGCCGGTTGTCCTGCTCGTTCTGCGAGCTGTGATGACCCGGGTCGTCGGCCGAGACCAAAACCAGTCCCCCCCGCACGCCCGTGTGCACCGCCGAGAAAAGCGAGTCGGCGGCCACGTTGACCCCCACGTGCTTCATGGTGCAGAAGGCGCGCTCGCCCGCGTACGACATGCCCACGGCCACGTCGAAGGCCACCTTCTCGTTGGGCGCCCACTCGGCATACACCCCGGGATAGGTCCCGAAGGCCGCCAGAATCTCTGTACTCGGCGTGCCCGGATAGCCCACCCCGTAGCGGACTCCGGCCTCGAAAGCGCCGTAGGCGATGGCCTCGTTCCCTGACAAGAGCTTCTCCACGATACCCCCAATCGCCGCGCGGATGTCGCCCGCCGGAGTCGCGCGACCGCGGATGTGATGAGGATGGCGCTCCGGCGTCCCCCGGCACCGTCCCCGTGACTGACTGCACGTCCAGTCGGCTCATATTGTAAGGACAGGAGGTATCTGTGTCAAGCCCTGTACGGCTATCCGGTCAGTACCCCGAAAGCCCTGAAAGACCGGGGGCACACACAAGGAATGACGCTTCGTCGCCGGGGGCGATGAGGCGCGGCGCGGCTCCGCCCCGGCGCCTCGCCCGGGAGACCCTACCTCCCGGGTGCCGGAGTGGTCCGCGCGAGCGAGGCCACGGGGCCGTGTAGCACGACCAGGCTCTCCTTGCGCAGCGAGACCCGCACCCACCGGCCGGCGTCCAGCTCCAGCGGGCCATACGCGTAGAGAGGGAAGCGGGCCTCGAGCTCGTGCCCGTTTGGCAACTCCAGGTGGAGAACACGAAAGCCCGAGCTCGCCGAGGCGGACACCACCAGAGCCTCGACCACATTGTGCTTGAGCCCTTCGCTCAGTCCCCGATCGGGATAGAGCATCTTGATGTCCTCTGGGCGGATGTAGACAGGAAGATCCTCTCCCACGGTCGCCGCGTGCGCCGGGGTTTCCAGGGTCAACCCCTCCCAATCCACCATGAGCGCTTCCGCCGAAACAGCCTTCACCTGGGCCTGGAAAAGGTTGCGCACCCCCATCGTCTCGGCCGCGTGGAAGCTGGTGGGCCGGCGGAAAACCTCCTCCACGCTGCCCACTTGGTGGACCTCGCCGTCGCGGACCACGGCCAGGCGATCGCCTACCGCGAAGGCGTCCTCCAGATTGTGCGTAACCACGAGCACCACCAAGCCAAGCTCCCGTTGCAGCCGGCGAAGATCGCGGTGAAGGCGTTCGCGGGTGGCGGCGTCGAGGGCCGAGAAGGGCTCGTCGAGCAGCAGGATCTGGGGTTCGGAGGCCAGGGCCCGCGCCACCGCCACCCGCTGTTGTTGTCCGCCCGACATCTCCCGAGGGTAGCGATCGGCCAGGTGCTGCAGGCGCATGCTCTCCAGCAGTGCGACCGCCCGCTCCCGCGCGCCGGAACGGCGCCACATGGAGTAGGCTACGTTCTCCACGGCCGTCATATGCGGGAACAACGCGTAGTGCTGGAAGACGAAGCCCACCCGGCGCTTGCGGGCGGGCAGGTTGACGGGCGGTGCAGAACGGTGCCGGCTGAAGAAAACGTGCTCACCCAGTCGGATCTCGCCGGCGTCGGGGGTCACCAACCCTGCGATCGAACGAAGCGTCATGCTCTTGCCGGCACCCGAAGGACCGAAGAGCACCATGATCTCGTGGTTCACCTCCAGCCGGAGGCGCAGGTCGAAGGCGTCGAGGCTCTTCTCCAGGTCGACGTGGAGGACGGGTTCCTCCATATCGGTCAGCCGGCCTCGTCCTCAGTTCCAACCAGCGACGGCACGAGCGTATCGCCGGGCGAGGCCACCTTGCCGTGCCTCTCGGCGATGATCTGAGCGAGGATGCTTACTGCGATCTCCCCAGGGGTCTGACCGCCCAGGTCCAAACCCACAGGAGCCCGCACCCGGGCTAGTGCCTCCGGTGAGACTCCCGACTCCTGCAAATGCGCCTTGACCGTGCGTACCTTGGTGCGGCTTCCGATCATGCCCACGTACGCGGCGTCCGACTCAGCCACCGCCCCTAGAGCGTCTTGGTCGTACACGTGAGCATGCGTGACGATCACGACGCTGGTGCGGCCGTCGACCAGCGTCAGTTGAAGCACGTCCTTGGGTTGGCCCACGATAACCGTATCGGCCTGCGGGAAGCGCTCGGCGGTGGCGAACTCCGGCCGGCCGTCGAGCACCACCACCCGGAAATCCAGGAGCTTGGCCATGGGGCAGAGCTTCTGCGAGATGTGGCCGGCTCCAATGATGAGCAGCGTGTTGGCCGGGCCGTTCACCTCCAGGAAGACCTTGACCTGGCCGCCGCAAACCATGCCCAGCGCGTTCTCCCCGGTGGGGCGCAGCTCGTACTCCGCCGTACGGGAGAGGCCCCGCTTCAGGGCATCGAGAGCGTCGGCTATGGCCTGCGCCTCCACCTTGCCGCCGCCGATCGTGTCGAGGGTGCGGCCGTCGGCGAGCACCACCATCTTCGCGCCCGTCTTGCGGGGAGTCGAGCCGAGCGACTCGATGACCGTGGCGAGCACGAAAGGCGTGCCCTGTTCGGTCAGATCCGCCATCGCCCTGTAGAGTCCTATGGTGTCCACCAGCAGTCCCCCGGAGAAGGTCGTTATGTCTGCGCTAGTATAGCGGGGTCACGACCGGGTTAGAAGCCGCAACTCGCTGCTGGCTCGACTACTCGGGCATCTCGCACCAGTCGATCAATGTGAGCGCTACGATGGCCGCGACCTGAAGCACCCGATCAATCTCCACGTATTCGTCGGCGTAGTGAGCAGCAGCCGTCGTGCCCGGACCGAAGACCACGCAGGGCGTTCCGCCGACCGCAGCCAGGAGACCGGCGTCGGTGCCCCAGGGGGAGGCGGCGATCACCGGTTCTTCGCCCAGCAGCTCGCAGTAGCGCTCGGAGAGGGTCCGCACCAGCTCCGACTCCGGGTCGAGATCGCCGGGCAGCCAGCGGGCCCCGAACCACTCGAGGTCTACCGGATGCTCAACGAACCAGGGGTCGATCGCGGCCAGGGACGCCAGGGCGGCGGCCATGTCGGATTGGGCCTCTTCCATGGGCTCCCCGGGCAGGACTCCCAGGCGGCCCTCCAGAGTCACGCGGTCGGGAACCATGGAGGGCCAGTGGCCGCCCCTGATGGAGCCCACGTTGATGGGCACGGGTATGGGAGTCCCGTCGTAGAGAGGGTCGTCGATTTGGCCGTTGCGTTCCGCTTCCAGCCGCGCGAGAACGGCAAGGACGGGCTGGGTCTTCTCGATGGCGCTCACCCCTTCATAGCGAGTGCCACCGTGGGCGGCGCAACCGGCAATGACCAGTCGGAACCAAAGGGAGCCTTGCTGTTTGGGGAAGATGCGCATGCCGGTCGGCTCGGGAATGAGAGCCGCGTCCGCACGGTACCCCCGCCGCACGGCTGCCAGGGTGCCGGCACCCCCTGACTCCTCGTCGACGACGCTCTGTACGATTACGTCCCCCCGCAGGCGTACGCCGAGCGACTTGAGGGCCGCGACGGCCAGCAGCAAGGAAACGTTGCCACCCTTCATATCCGTGGCGCCGCGGCCGTAAAGACGTCCGCCGTGCACCTCACCTGCCCAGGGGTCGCGTGCCCACCGACCCCGATCGCCCACGGGTACCACATCCACGTGTCCGTTGAGAATCATCGAGCGGCCGCCGCCCACGCCTTTCCACACCCCCACCACGTTGGGGCTGCCGGCGAAGTCAGTGCGCGGAGAACAGAAGTAAGGGTCGAAGGAGAGGGCTCCGCCGTCTGGTTCCCACACGTCCACATCAAGACCGAGCAGGCGCAGATGCTGGGCAACGATGTGCTGAGCGGAGCGCTCGTGTCCTTGGGTGCTCTGGGCCTGGACAAGCTTTCGAAGCAGCGCGATCGCGTGGTCTCGCTGTTCCTCGAGCCACCCTTCTACGCACCGGCAAATGGTGTCAGCCACGAGGTCTCCCAGCCACGCGGCCTTCGTATATTACCGTCAAGCCCTGTCCGCCGGCCATACAGAGGGTGACGAGGCCGTATCGCGAGCCGCGCCGCTTCATCTCGTGGAGCAGGGTGCCGGTGAGCTTGGTGCCGGTGGCGCCCACCGGATGCCCGAGGGCAATAGCGCCGCCGTTGACGTTCACGCGCGCAGGGTCGAGGTTCAGCTCGCGGATCACCGCCAGGCTCTGGGCAGCGAACGCCTCGTTGAGCTCGACGAGGTCGATGTCGTCGAGGGTGAGGCGGGCGCGGTCGAGCGCTTTCCGAGTGGCTGGGACAGGGCCGAGGCCCATAACGGTGGGGTCGACGCCGGCCGCGGCGAAGGCGCGGACGGAACCCAGAGGCTCCAGGCCCATCTCGGCGGCCTTCGCTTCCGACATCATCAGCACGGCCGAGGCGCCGTCGTTCATGGGGCAGGAGTTGCCTGCGGTGACGGTGTCACCATCCTCGAAGACGGCCGGCAGCTTGGCCAGGTTCTCGAGGGAGGCCTCGGGGCGCACCGATTCGTCGGCGGCGAAGAGACGGGTCTCTGCCCGATCGCGCACGACGAGGGGCACGAGCTCGTCGGCGAAGCGACCCGCTTCCTGTGCAGCGTGGGCGCGCCGGTGGCTCTCCAGAGCGAAGAGATCTTGCTCCCTGCGGGTGATGCCGTAACGACGGGCCAGGTTCTCGGCGGTCACCCCCATGTGGACGCCGGTGAGCGAGCACGTGAGGCCGTCGGCAAGGAGGGCGTCTTCGACCGCCGTGTCACCCAGGCGTGCGCCCCAGCGGTGGTCGCGCACGAGGTGGGGCGTGCGGGTCATGTTCTCCACCCCGCCGGCCACCACCACCTCGGCCTGCCCCGTCATGATGGCCTGCGCGGCCAAGGTCACGGCTTTGAGCGAGGAGCCGCATGCCTTGATGACCACGTAGGCGGGGGTATCGAGAGGGAAGCCGGCCCGTTGCGAGCTGATGCGCGCCGAGTTCAGACCGCCGCCGTGCACGTACCCGTGCCCGAAGATCACCTCCTCGACCGTGGACGGTTCGACCCCGCTGCCGGCCATCAGAGCCTCGAGCACAATGCGCCCGAGCTCCGGCGCCGGCAGATCGCGCAACGATTTCCCGAACGCTCCCACTGGTGTCCGCCTGGCCGCCACGATCACCGCCTGCCGCATTCTAGAAGACCCCGGGTTCGACGGGCATCAGCAGAGGCGCCGCCGTGAGCGCCGCCACCTCGTCCGCGGAGTGGCCGGCAGCCACTTCCTTCAGCACCAGGCCGCCGGCCGCCACCTCGATCACGGCCAGCTCGGTCACAATCAGGTGCACGCAGCGTTCGGCCGTCAGGGGCAGGGTGCACTCGGACATAATTTTTGGCTCGCCCTCTTTGCTCGTGTGCGTGGTGAGCGCCAGCACCGTCCGGGCCTTCTGCGCCAGCTCCATGGCTCCTCCCATGCCCGGCACACGCCGTCCGGGGACGAGCCAATTGGCCAGATCGCCCCGAGCGCTCACCTGCAGCGCGCCGAGGATGGTCATGTCCAGGCACCCGCGACGGATCATGCCAAAGGCCACCGTGCTGTCGAAATAGGAGGCGCCGGGGGTCTCGGTCACCGGCAGGCCGCCCGCGTTGGTGAGGTGGCCGTTCTCTCGTCCTAGAGGCGGAGCCGCCCCGTAGCCGAGTACGCCGTTCTCGGCCTGGAAGAGCACGCCCCACCCGTCGGGAACGAAGTCCGCCACCAGGGTGGGCACGCCGATGCCCAGGTTCACCACGGTGCCCGGTCTGATCTCCCGGGCCGCCCGTGCGGCGATGCGACGCCGGGCGTCGACGGCCTTCACGCCGTTGCCTTCCGCTGCTCCCACACCCAGGTCCAATGGATCCCCTGGCTCTGCACCACCATGTCCACGAAGATACCGGGCGTTACGATGCACTCCGGGTCCAGGGCGCCCACCGGCACGATCTCATCGGCCTCGACGATGGTGATGTCGCCCGCCATGGCCACCAGGGGATTGAAATTCCGGGCCGTCTTGTCGAAGACCAGGTTGCCCAGGGGGTCGGCCTTGGCCGCGTAGACGATGGCCACCTCCGCCGTGAGGGCGGACTCCACCAGGAAGGAGCGGCCCTCGAGGTCGAGCTTCTGCTTCCCCCGTTCGGCCACGGTGCCCAGACCCACGTCCACGAGCACGCCTCCCAGCCCCATCCCGCCGGCGCGGATGCGCTCCGCCAGGGTGCCCTGCGGGGGAGAACTCCACCTCCAGCTCGCCGCAGCTCATCTGCTCCCCGGCCACCGGGTTGGAGCCGATGTGCGAGGCCAGCAGCCGGCGCACCCTCCGGTTGACGAAAAGGGGTCCGGGCCCCACCTCGGGGAAGCCGGCGTCGTTGCCGATGAGAAAGAGGCCGGTGACGCCCGACTCGAGGATGGCCTTGGTGAGAGTGGGGGGCGTGCCGATGCCGCCGAAGCCCCCGTACATGAGGGTCATCCCATCGTGAAAGAACCCGAGCGCCCACTCGAGGGGCACCACTTTGTCGGTGCGCGGAGGCAAAGCGGACCGGCCAGGAATGGTTACGGTTCTTGATCGACCGCCGGCGGTGGCGGCGGGCAGGGAGGCGGCGCCGGCGGCCGTCACAGCGTCCTCTCCAGAGCGGTCAGGGATTGTTCGAGGAGATCGCAGAGCAGGTCCAGCTCGTCCTTGCCGATGGTGAGCGGCGGGGCCACGATCACCGCATCGCCGGGGCCGGCGTCGGCACCGGTCAGCGCCGGGTAGATCAGCAGCCCTCGTTCCTGGGCGGCCGCGACCAGCCGAGCCGTGACTCGGGCATTCGCGGAGAATGGAGTGCAGGCGGCCGGATCGGCTACGAGCTCGAGGCCCCACATGAGCCCCAGGCCACGGACATCTCCCACCAGCGGGTGGCGGGCCTGCAGCGCGCGCAGGCGCTCTCCGAGACCGCGACCAAGGTCCGCCGCACGACGCGCCAGTTCGTGCTTCCGCACGTAGCGCACCACAGCCAGGCCCACCGCGCACGAGAGGGGGTTGCCCGAGTAGGTGTGACCGCTCATGATGACACCCGAGCCCGCCCGGATAGTCTGCACCAGACGGTCGCTCGCGAGGGCCGCTGCGAGCGGCGTATACCCCGCGCTCACGCCCTTCCCCAGGGCGATCAGGTCGGGGGCGACTCCCCAATGCTCCATCGCGAACATCTTCCCCGTCCGCCCCATGGCCGTCATCACCTCGTCGGCGATGAGCAGCACCTCGTTCCGGTCGCAGATCTCCCGGACGCGCTGGAAATAGCCGGGCGGGGGGACGATCGCGCCGCCCGCCGCGCCGATGACGGGTTCGGCGGCAAATGCAGCCACGGTCCCGCCGCCGAGCCGGTCGATGTGGCGCTGGAGGTCGTCGGCGCAGGCCAGGTGGCAGTCCGGATAGGTCAGGCCCAAGGGGCAACGGTAGCAATAGGGGGGAGCGACCACCGCACTGGGGGAGAGCAACGGCTCGAAAAGGCTGCGGCGGGTATGGTGCCCGGAGAGGGAGAGGGCCCCGAGCGTGATGCCATGGTAGCTCAGGCGGCGCGACAGCACGACCGTCTTCTCCGGTCGCCCGGCCTCCCGCCAGTACTGCACGGCCATCTTCTGAGCGGTTTCGGTGGCCTCGGAGCCGCTGTTGACGAAGAAGGTCCAGCGGATGTCCCCGGGCGCGAGCTCCTCCAGAAGAGCGGCGAGGTCTTCGGCGGGCTGATTGCGGAACTGCAGCCGGTAGCTGAAAGCGACGCGACGTGCCTGGTCGGCCATCACCTCGACGATCTCCTCCAGCCCGTGCCCGAGGCCGGCGGTCACGGCCCCCGAGCATCCGTCGAGGTAGCGCCGGCCCTCGCTGTCGACCAGGAAGACCCCGTGGCCGTCGGTCACGGTCGAGTAAGCGCCGTCGAGCAGGGGCTGGATCAAGGGCATCGGGTCTTCGTCTCCTCGTGTCCATGCGATCGTTTCCGACATCGCGGGAAGTGTGTTGTACTATTCGTCCAAGAGACGAGCTCCCCACCCCGCACGAGTGTGGGATCCGTATTACGAAATGTCACACTCAGGAGGCCACGGGCAGCATGTCCATCACCGTTCGCGAGGCCCTGAGCCTCGAGCCGCTCAACCAAGGGCAGCTCGTGGGAGGAAGGCGCGGCCTCGACCGGGTCATCCGCTGGGTGACCATCGTGGAGGTGCTGGAGGACGCCGGGAGACTTCAGGAAGGCGAACTCCTCGTCACCACCGCCTACGAGCTCGAGAACGACTTCGAACGGCGGCGCACCTACATCAGCGACCTGACCGCGCGGAAGCTCGCAGGCGTGGCCGTCCTCACCGGGTTCTACATCAAGGACGTCCCGCCGGAGATGATCGAGCAGGCGGACGAGTACGGTCTGCCTCTCATTCAGCTCCCGCCCAGCATCAACTTCTCCGACATCACGCGGTCCCTTCTCGAGCGCATCGTCAACCGGCAGTACGAGCTCCTGCACGTTTCGGAGAGCGTGCACCGGGAGCTGACCGAGCTCGCTCTGGGGGACGGCGATCTGGACGACATCACGGCAGTGATCGCTCGCTGGACCGGCGGCTGGGTAACCTTCTGCGACCGGCAGTGGAACAAACTGGCCGATGCGGCTGATGCCTTCGGCGAGCGGAGCGACTTCATGCTCGCCGGAGTGCGGGCCGAGCTCGGAGAGGGCGCGCTCGAACAGTCCCGGGAGAGGGTCGTGGTCGACGAGGAAACGGGCAGCGCCTACTCCGCCCTGGTCGTTCCAGTTCGGGCAAGTGATCGTCTCTTCGGCCACCTGACCCTGGTCAAGCTGAAAGGCAGTCTGCAGGATCTGGACCGGGTCGCCCTGGGTCACGCGTCCACTGTGGGAGCGTTGCTCCTCATGCGCCGGGAAGCGGTGGCCGATGAGTCCCGCCGTCTGCGTGGGGACTTCCTGGATAGAGTGCTGGCCGGGGCGAGCGCCCGCGGCTTGGGTTCCGTGGTAGAGCAGGCCCGGCGGTTTGGGTGCGACTTCACCCGGCCCCACATGGCCGTAATGTTCAGTATGCGCGTGACCCGGACGGAGGCGGGCGGCGGAGCTCCCGCGGGCCAGGCCGCCGCCCGCGAGGCCTCCGACGCCCGCAGGGCGGCGGCCGGTCGCCTGCTGCGGGTGGCGGAAGAGGTGCTGGTGGGCGAGGGACGCAGCGTTCTCGTCCGGGAGACCGAAGGCGATGTGCTGGCCCTGATCGAGGCCCTCGACCCCACGGAGCCCCCCCGGCTCGCGGGCCAGGTCCTCAACCGTTGGGGAGAATCGCGCCCCGAAGAAGTCCCGCTGGTGGCGGGCCTGGGAGAGCAGGCCACAGAGGTAGCCGCCTTCGCGTTCAGCGCCAGGCAGGCACGGGACGCCGCCCGTCTGAGTCCTCTCCTGCCCGGTGCGCCTACGATCGTCGAGTACCGGGATCTTGGCGTCTTCCGTTTGGTGGCCGACATGGAGCGCCGCCGGGTCGACCTGGACGCTGCGGCATCGAACGCTCTGGGGCTCCTGGCGGACGACACCCCGCGCGCGCGCCGCATGCTCGAGACCCTGGAGGCCTACCTGGAGAACGACGGGAACCTGCAGGCGACGGCCGCTGCGCTCTTTGTGCACCGGCATACGCTGCGGTACCGCTTGCGGCGGATTGAGGAGCTCACCGGGCGCAGATTGCGCGACCCTCTCGATCGTCTGGAGCTCCACCTGGGTTCGGCCCTTCTGCGTTACCGCCGACTCCGGCGGATGCACTCGGGACAGCCGGACCGTCCGGATGCTAGCGCGAGTTCCGGGTAGATCACCGGTGCGCCCTTGCGCGGGCGAGTCCCCAGTGAGCCACCCGCCACCGGCGGGAAGGGGGCTGAACGACTCCCGAATCACAACACCTGGCTGAGGAACCGCTGGGTCCGCTCGTGGCTGGGGTCGGAAAAGAGGCGCTCGGGCGGCGCCTCCTCGATGATGCGTCCGTCGTCCATCATGACAGCCCGGTCCGCCACCTCCCTGGCGAAGCCCATCTCGTGGGTCACCACCACCATGGTCATGCCGCTCTTGGCGAGGTCCTTCATCACCTGGAGCACCTCCCCCACCAGCTCGGGGTCGAGCGCGGAGGTGACCTCGTCGAACAGCATGACGTCGGGGTTCATGGCGAGAGCCCGGGCTATGGCGACACGCTGTTGCTGGCCGCCGGAAAGCTGCGCGGGATAGGCCCCTTCCTTGTCCGCCAACCCGACGCGCCGGAGCAGCTCTCGGGCTGCGGTGCGCGCCTCCCCTTTCGACCGACCTTTGACGTGGATGGGCGCCATGGCGATATTCTCGAGGGCCGTCATATGTGGGAAGAGGTTGAAGTGCTGGAAGACCATGCCCACGTGCTCGCGTACCTTGTCCAGGTCGTCCTTGCGCGGGTCGACGCTCCGGCCGAGAAGGGCGATGGTGCCTTCCTGCGCCAACTCGAGGAAGTTCAGACAGCGCAGCAACGTGCTCTTGCCGGAGCCGCTTGGCCCGATCAGCACCACCACCTCGCTCTGCTCTACCTCGAGGTCGATCCCCTTCAGCACGTGCAGAGGCCCGAAGTACTTATGCAATCCGCGTACGCGTATCACGCTTCCCCCCGCTGTTGGCCTTGTCCAGGCGCGATTCGAGCCGCTGGACCAGGACCGTGAAGATCAACACCAGCACCAGGTAGTAAAGGCCCGCTACCATGTAGGTCTCGAAGGGCATGAAGTTCTCGGCCTGCGCGCTGAGGGCGGCGCCGTAGAGCTCGGCCACGCCCAGGTAAGCCACCAGGGACGAGTCCTTGAGGCCGATGATGAACTGGTTGCCGAGGGGCGGCACGGCCCGCCGGAAGGCCTGGGGCAGGATCACCAGCCGCATCGCCTTCCAGTGGGATACGCCCAACGAGCGGGCGGCCTCCATTTGTCCCTTGTCGATGGACTGGATGGCCCCCCGGAAGATCTCGGCTACGTAGGCTCCGGCGTGGATGGCCAGGGCCAGGGAGCCGGCCCAGAAGGAGCTCAGCACCACAATCGTGGTGATGCCGAAGTAGAGGAACATCAGCTGCACGATGAGAGGCGTCCCGCGGATGACGGCAATGTAGACGTGGGCCACCCAGTTCAGGGCGCCGTGCCGTGACAGCTTGAGGAACGCGACCGCCAACCCGATCGCCATGGCCAAGACCAGTGAGACCGCAGTCAGCTTCAAGGTCATGCCCGTGGCGTTCAGGAAGGGTATGAAATGCTCCTGGAGGATCTCCCAGATGCCGATCACGGGCGTCTTCTCCTTACGTCAGATGGGGCGGCGACGCGCCGGCGCTCCCGCCGGCGCGTCGCGGAGCACGAGGGGCTCCCTTTATTCTCCCAGGATGTTGCGCCCCAGCCACTTCTGGCTGATCTGATCGTAGGTACCGTCGGCGATGATCGCCTCGAGGGCGGCGTTCAGCTCATCGAGTAGGGCGGTGTCCTCCTTGCGCACGGCGATGCCCATCTCGTCTACGTACAGCGGCTCAGCCACGTCCTTGATCTCGAGGCCGTTCTCCATGATGGCGGCAAAGCCCACGACGGCGTCGGTGATCACGGCGTCGATGCGGCCGCTGGTGAGGTCCTGCAGGGCGATGACGTCGCTGTCGTACCCCACGACCTTGTCCTCGTCGGTCAGAGTGACGGCGATGTCCTTGAAGGTCGAGGCCTTCACCACGCCGATCTTCTTCCCGGCGAGATCCTCGGGGCTCGCGATGGTGTTGTTGCCGGCGGCCACGAAGACCTGGGCGCCCGAGCGGTAGTACGGCCTGGTGAAGTCCACCTGCTCGAGGCGTTTCTCGGTAATGGCCATGCTGCCGATGATGGCGTCATATTTCTTGGACTTGAGGCCCTCGAGAATGGTCTCCCACGGGTTGGTGACCGGATTGGGCGTCACGCCCATGGTCTCCGCCAGCGCTTTGCCGATCTCCACATCGAAGCCGACCAGCTCCCCGTCCTTCTTGTAGTTGAAAGGTTTGTACAAGCCGGACATAGCGAAGGTTAGCTCGCCTTTCGCTTCGACGGTGCTGGTGGTCTCCTCGGCTGGCGCCGTGGTGGTGATGGCGGTGGTGGTGGTTGTGTCGGTCCCGCCGCAGCCGGCGAGGACGGCGACACCCAATGCAAGGACAACAACGACTACAAGCGTCTTGAAGACTTTCGCCACGGTTGGACCCCCTTCGACCGAATACGCGGATGGTGACACGATCACATGTCACGCGGCCTACTATAGCCGCAGGCCACGCGCGGCGATATCGGGCAGCACGTACGAACATTCCCCGCCCGGTCTTATACACTGTGTACAACACAGGGTTCAGCGGGCCCTGCACCGCGCTCGAGCAGGAAACGAAGTGCGCGCGATGCTAGGGAAGTTGGAATCCCCCGTCCGGGGCCGCAATCGGGGAGAGAATGTGGCGGCCGGCCCGCCGGCCGGCCGGCCCTCGCGTCAGCGGGCGAAACTCGCCCGCCAATCAGCGCCGGGTCGTATGCCCCACCTGGTCAGAAAGGTCGTCCGCGCGGTCATCTCTCTTGACCGGCCTCTCGACCGGCAGCGACAGGGCTGGGCGCGGCGGTTAGGCTGCTCCGACCGACTCCGGGGCGTTGCACGGCTCGAGACTCGGCGCCACCAGAAACTCCTCGGCGAAGCGCTCGCACATCTCGTAGGCCTGGGTCAGGTCGACCGAGTCCCGGCTGAACAGCCACTGAAGCACCAGGCCTTCCATCATGCCCACGAGCATACACGCGGTCGAACGCGCATCGACGTCCTTGAACTCGCCCGCTCGGATGCCGTCGATGATGGTCCACTCCACATACTGCAGAACAGTCTCGTAGATGACCTCGGTGTAGGCCTGCACGGTCTTCTCGCGAAGTGCCTGGCCAAGGAAGTCGATGAGCACGGTGTAGTACTGGCGGGTGCGCTTGCCGTTGCCGAACATGTTCATGAAGTTCAGCCGCAGACGCTCTCGAGCCGGAACATTCGCCCGGTAGGCGGCCTCCAAGTCCCCCCGCAGCCGCGAGATCATCCTCTGCAGCACCGCCATGAAGAGCTCGTCCTTCTTGGGGAAGTAGTACGAGACGAGGCCCTTGCTCACCCGTGCCTGGGCGGCCACTTGATCCAGGGTGGTGTTCTGAAAGCCGCTCTTGAGGATCAAACGGAGGGCGGAGTCGACGATCTCCTCCCGTCTCGTCTCTTCGGTGCTGCGCACGCGTGCCATCCGGCGGTCCCTCCGGTATGGGGCAAGATGCGCCCCTCGCGATGAATCTCCACGTCAGGATATCATAGCGAGGTGAATGCACCGTCCAGGGGCCAGTTTGGCGCCGCGGGCGACTCCTCCGTTCCTCCCCCATGCAAAGCCATGAAATGAAGTTCATGTGACCGGCCGGTCGACCAGGGAGCCACCCCGGACCATTGGCGAAGCTCCCTTCCACGCAGGCAAGGACGCAGGGAGCGGGCGTAGCGGAGCTACGGGCGTGACCGAGGACGCCGTATCGCGCCGTCCAGTGCGTTCTGGGGGCCAAGGCTCCGATCTTCAACAGCTTCCTAGATTTCCGCGCCCTGGAACATGGGCACGCACTCCACCTTCGCGCGGGCGTGGAGCAGCGACCATTTGTGATCGACGTGCGCCTGGATGGCCGCCACTTGGTCTGCGGTCAGGTGCCGGTAGCGCCGTTGGGTCTCCAGATAGCGTTCCACCGGCCAACCAGGCGTGGGGCCCACGTTGATGGCATAACGCTCCCCCTCCTCCACCTCGTACAGCGGGAAGAAGCCGGTCTGAACCGCCAGGCGAGAAACCCTCACCGCACCATCGTCGGGCACGCCCCAACCGTCCAGGCAGGGGGTCAGGACCACAATGAACCGCAGGCCTCGCATCTCTTTGGCCTTGGCGACCTTGCGGGCCAGGTCCTCGGGGTAGCCCACAGTAGCGGTGGCCACGTAAGGCACGCGGTGCGCGGCCATGATCTCGGCGATGTCCTTCTTGTCGTTGGGCTTGCCCCCCGGCGTGGAGGTCGTGTAGGCCAGATAGGGAGTGGACGAGGACTTCTGCGCGCCCGTGTTCATGTAGCCCTCGTTGTCGAGGCACACGTACACCATGTCCTCGTTGCGCTCGGCTGCTCCGGAGAGAGCTTGGAAGCCGATGTCGTAGGTGCCGCCGTCGCCGGCGATCACCAGCACGTTGACGTCGTCCTTGCCCTGCCTGACCAGCGCCCGGCGGATGCCGGCGGCCGAGGCCGCGCTGGCCTCCAGGGTGGTCTGATACACCGGAATGCGCATGGAGCTGTAGGGCTGCGGACCGGAGATGATGGCGATGCACGAGGGGGGAATGACGGCCACGGTCTTGGGACCCATGCTGTTCAGCACGTAGCGGACGGCCAATGCCTCCCCGCAGCCCGGGCAGGCGTTGTGCCCCGAGCTGAAGACCGGGGCCTCCTCGATAATGTAATTCGGTTCGGCGTGGAAGGGTTCCATGGCGCTCACCTTTGCCAGACCGACTCGGCTACGGGCTCCTCGGTCATCGCCTTGCCGACCAGCTCCTCGATCTTGCGGGCCGACACGTTGACGCCGCCCACTCCGGCCAGGTAGCCGTGCACCTGAGGCGGATCGGCCATGCCGTAGAGGGCCGCCTTCAGCTCCTGATGCAGCACGCCCCCCACGCCCGGAGAGAAGTTGCGCTCCATCACCACCAGCTTGGGCACCCCGGCTACCGCTGCCCGCACCTGCTCGATGGGGAAGGGCCGAAAGAGCTTGATCTTGAGGAGACCCACCGAGACGCCGGCCTCGCGCAGCCTGTCTACGGCCACCCGGGCGGTGCCGCACATGGCTCCGAAGGCCACCACGGCGATCTCGGCCCCCTCCATGCGATAACGCTCCAGGATGCCGTAGCCCCGACCCATGAGCGCCTCGTACTCGGTGTCGGCTGCGATGGCCGTCTCGGGCACCCGGGCCATGGCCTCACCCAGGCGCTTGCGGTGCCGGTAGAACATGTCCTGGTTGACCACGTTGCCCCAGGACTCGCCGATCTCGGGATCGAGCCGGTGCTGGGGAGCGAAGGGAGGCAGGTACTCATCCACCCGCTCCTGGGCCGGCACGACCACCGGCTCCAGGGCGTGGGAGATGTAGAAGGCCTCGTGGATCACCATGGCGGGCACCAGCAGCTGCTCAGCTATCCGGAAGGCCTGGATGACCGTGTCCAGCGACTCCTGCCCGTTCTCGGTGTAGAGCTGGATCCAGCCCGTGTCCCGCTGGGCCAGGCTGTCGGTCTGGTCGGGCCAGAAGCCCCAGGGGGAGCCGATGGTGCGGTTGACGTTGACCATGACGATGGGTGTCATGGCCCCCGAGGCGTAGTGCAGCATCTCGTGCATGAGCATCAGACCCTGGGAGGCGGTGGCGGTGAATACCCGCACCCCGGTCAGCGACGCCGTGATGCAGGCCGACATGGCCGAGTGCTCCGACTCGGCGGTCATTAGATCCACGTCGAACTCGCCCGCCAGCTGCAGATCGCTGATCTTCTCGGCGATGGGAGTCTGCGGGGTGATGGGGTAGATGGGCACCACCTGGGGCCGGGCCCGCATCGCGCCGTACGAGACTGCGTAGTTCCCGGTGAGCAGCATGCGCACATCGCCGGGCAGTAGCTCGGGCATGCCGGCTTGGCTCGCACCAGTCGTGAGGGTAGTCATTGTGTCACCTGCTCCAGGTGCACGGCCCCGCGGGGGCACTCGGCCACGCAGAGGCCGCACCCCTTGCAATACTGATCGAGGATCACGTAGCGCCCCTCGGGCGAGTCACTCTTGGAATCGTCCTTCTTGACGGCCATGTCGGGGCAGAAGACGAAGCAGTTATCACACTCGATGCAAGTGCCGCAGGTCAGACAGCGTGCCGCCTCGGCGGCCGCCTGCTCCGGGGTGAAGACACGGTTGACCTCCGCGAAGCCGGTCAGCCGCTCCGCCACCGGCGCCTTCGCCTTCTCGTTGCGCTCGGCGAAGTCGAAGTAGAAGACGTTGACCTCGTTGCGGTTGACCGCCTGCTCGAGCGTGTGGCGCACGACGACTTCCGCATCCGGGTGCCCCAGGTAGGCGGCGATGCCGTAGGCCGCCCGGCGGCCGTCCCCGATAGCCACCGACACGAACCTGGACGTGCCGGCCGCGTCGCCACCGGCGAAGACACCCGCCGCAGTCGTGGCGGCTGTATCCGGGGCGGCGGCCGCCACTCCCGCATCCACGCGGATATCGCCTCCGAAGGCGGTCAGATTGGGGTCTTGACCGATGGCGGTGACGATGACGTCCGCCTCGAGGACAAAACCGCCCCCGTCCACCGGAAGGGGGCGGAGCTCTCCTGCAGGAGCGGTGGGGTCCAGCTGCACCTTGACACAGTCCAGTCGCAGGCCGCCGGCAGTCGCTTCAACCCGGGTGACCATGGCGCCGTCGAAGAGGGCCACTCCCTCCTCCAGGGCCTCCTCGACCTCCTCGCGCTGGGCGGGCATGACCGCCCGCGTCTCCAGGGCCACCATCGAGACCCTATGGCCGAGCCGCCGGGCCGTGCGGGCCACATCCACCGCCGCGCTCCCGCCGCCAATCACCGTCATGCGCTCGCCCAGACCGCGCGTCGCGCCCTCGATGCAGCGGCGCAGGTAGTCCAGCCCGTCGAGCACGCGCCCGGCGCCGGCTCCCGCGTCTAGATGCGGCAGCCTCTTGGCCTGCTGCGCGCCGACGGCCACGAACACGGCGTCGTACTCCTCGCGCAGCTGCGCGAAGGCTTGGCTGTCGCCGACCGAGGTGCTCGTGCGTACCTCGACGCCAAGGTCGACGACCCGCTGGATCTCGCGGTCGGCTACCTGGGCCGCCAGGCGGTACTCGGGGATGCCGTGACGTAGCAACCCACCGAGGCGCTCGCGGGCTTCGAAGATCGTCACCTGATAGCCCAAGCGGCGCAGGTGGTATGCGCAGGAGAGCCCCGCCGGCCCCCCGCCGACCACGGCCACTCGCTTACCCACGGGCTCAGCGGCCTCGGGCAGCGCCCAGCCGTGATCCAACGCGTGGTCTCCCAGGAAGTGCTCCAGACCGTTGATGCCCACCACGGCCTCCAGGACCTCCCGGTTGCAGTGGCCCTCACAGGGGTGGTGACAGACCCGCCCGGTGACCGCCGGGAAGGGATTGGTCTCGACCAGCTCCAGCCACGCCTGCTGGTAGTCGCCCTCGCTGATGTACTTGATCCAGCGCGGTATGGCGTTATCGATGGGACAGTCAACCAGGCAGGGAGAGGGGCGCCAGGCATATACGGGCGTGGCCGCCCGCCAGGTGCCTGTGTTGAAGACATCGGTGAACCCGGTCGTCCAGATGGTGGGGATCTCGTTGGGCGGCCGGCTCATGCCGCGCCCCCTTCGGTCGCGGAGCCGGGCGTGATCCCGGCTAGGGCCTCCAATCCTTCGGGATCGGGCTTGCCCAGGATGCGCACCAGCCGGTACCCGTCCATGGTCGCGCCCGCGTTCTCCTCCGATTTGCGGGGGGATACATCGCGGACCACGTTGGCCAGGTGCTCGATGCCGGGGGAACCGATGACCCGGGCGAAGGCCCCCAGCACGGCCGAGTTGACGATACGGCCCAGATCGTTCTTCTGGGCCACGGCCAGGGCGTCGAGAGTGGCGAACCGGTAGTCGCCCAGATCGCAGAAGGACGAAGGGGCCCGGTTGGAGTTGACCAGCACGACGGTGTCCGGACGAGCTCCGCCCAGAAGCGCGGGACTGAGCAGCGACGGGTCGAAGCACACGATGGCGTCGGGTTCCTCGATGTCGCAACGCTCCCGGATGGGAGCCGAATCCACGCGGATGAACGTCGAGACCGGCGTTCCCCGGCGTGCGCCGCCGTAGGTCGAGTACGCCTGCACGTACTTGCCCTCTCTGAAGTAGGCGGTGGCTAGGATCTCGCCCGCCAATTGGGCTCCCTGGCCACCACGTCCCTGGATGCGCAGTTGCAGCACTGGACTAGTACCTCCTTGAAAGCGCCCCGGGGTACGACCACCCCAACGGCCGCGCCCGTACGCCCTTGTGTTCTGTCACTTGCTACGGCGGATGAAGCTACCGAGGCCGGCTTCGGCCACCACGTTGCCGTCCTCGACCGCCACTCGACCACCTTTCACCGTCATGACCGGCCAGCCCTTCAGGGTGCGCCCCTGGTACAAAGAGAAGTCTGCGAAGGAATAGATCTTGTCCGCGTCGACCACCTGCTCCTTGTCGAGATCGACCACCACCAGGTCGGCGTCGGAGCCCACGGCGATGGTGCCCTTCTTCGGATAGATGCCGAAAATCTCCGCCGGATTCTTGCTGGTGATCTCCACGATCCTCTCGATCGACACTCCCCGCTTGTTGACGCCCTCGTGCAGCAGCACGGGCAGGTGGGTCTGCAGCACTGGATAGCCTGGCATGGCGCCTAGCATGCCTTTCCCAGTGCCTTTGATCTCCTTGTTTAGCGAGACGTTGTCGGTGCCAAGGCTGTCTATGGTGCCGTCCTTGACCGCCTCCCAAAGGGCCTCGCGGTCGCTCTCGTCTTTGATGGTGGGAAGCATCTTGGCGAGCAGACCGGATTCGTCGTGCTTGGTCAAAGACAGATACGGCGAGGTGGTCTCGACGAACACGGTCGCCGGCCGATTGGCCTTCGCCGCTTTGACACCCAACTCCGAGGACATGTGCACAAGATAGAGGGGCTGGTCGGCCTCGGCCGACATGCGGCACGCCCGCACCACGGCATCTTCTTCGGCACACGCAGGCCCCGCCGCGGCCCAATCGCAGAGAGTGCCGTCGGGCTTCTCGGCCACCAGCCTGTCGAAGGCCTCATCGAACATGCCCTGGTCTTCGCAGTGCACACACCCGGTGACGTGGCCCCCTGAATCTTCAGCCGTTTCAGCCCGTCGAGGATGAAGTCATCGGGCACGTTAGGGAACACGCCTTTCACGCCGCACATGTAGAACTTGAACGAGGTCACCCCGAACTCGTCGATATATCGCGGAATCTCGTCCAGCTGGTCGGGGGTGAACATGCTGAGATGGAAGAACACGTCGGTCGACGACTTGGCCTCGACGGTGTCGATTAGGCCGGACAAAGCGGGCACGTACGACTCCCCGCCGCCCATGAACACGCCGATGGTGGTCACCCCGCCGGCCAGGGCAGCCCGGGTCTCGTGCTCACACTCGTAGCCGAAGTCACCAGTGAAGATGCCCAGGTGCACGTGAGGGTCGATGACCCCCGGGATGACGTACTTGCCGGCGGCATCCACAGTCCGCGTCGCGTCGCCGAGCTTGTCCTCGGCGTCGATGACCACTACTTTTCCGTCCTTGACGCCGACTCCCGCGCGCACCTTGCCGGTGCCGGGGATGACCAGGGTCCCGTTTATGATCTTGAGATCAAACACAGCCACTCATCCTCCCGGTCGGTGAGCCACCGGTTCGCGGCCCACGTTTCACACAGCACCTTCCTCTACTTCGCAAGCTCTTTGCCCAACAAGTAGCCCGAGGCGGCGCTCAGACCCGCCCCCGGCCAGGTCGATTGGCCGATCATATACAGATTCTTGACCGGCGTCCGATAGCGGGACCAACCGGCGAAGGGCCGGAACATGAAATGCTGGTCGAGGTGGTGGCTACCGGAGACCGAGTCGCCCCCAACCAGGTTGGGGTTGTCCTTCTCCATGTCCGGCGGAGCCAACACCTTCATCGCCAGGATCCGTTCCTTGAAGCCGGGAGCGTAGGACTCGATCTTGTTCAGCACTCTCTCCGCGTACGGCTCGCGCAGCACCTCCCAGTCGGTGGAGGTCAGCTCACCTGCCGCGTCGCCCTTGGGCACCGGCGGCACGGCGCGCACCTGCACCCACAGGGTTTCTTTGCCCTCCGGAGCACGGGACTTGTCGAGGCGGCTGGACTGACCAATTACCAGAAGTGGGCTCTTCGGCAGATAGCCCAGCAGCGACTCCTGGTAGGCCCGGCTGACATCCTCGGAGTAGGGAGCGACGTGCACGTACGAGCACTTCGATAGATGCTCTCCCGCCATCCAGGGCACCGGCCCATCCAGCGCGAGGTGCACCATCATCGTCGCCGCGCCATAGCGGAAGCCCCGGACCTTCCTCATGAAAGAGGCGGGCACCACCTGCTCCGCTACCAGAGGGCCGAACAGCTTCGGCGGCGTGACGTTGGCGATCACCGCCTTACCGGCGCTCAGCCGCGTCCCGTCTGCGAGCACCACGCCAGCCGCCCGGCCCTGCTCCACGGGGATGGACGTCGCGGCCTTGCCGAGGACAACCTCGCCGCCTTTCGCCCGTATCGTCGCGATCATGGCATCCATCAACTTGCCGACCCCACCAGTGCTGAAGGCAAGGCCGTTCATGTAGTCGAGCGGGACCTCGAGATAGGGGAACGCCGCTCCGCCGGATACGTCCGGTCCGTTGTCGAGGTGGAAACCCCAGGGAGTGAACAGCGCCTTCACCTTCTCCGACTGGAAACGAGCATCCACGAAGTTCTGTGAAGAAGCGAGGAGAATCTGGACCAGGTCCCAGAACTCCGCGCGCCCCAGTTTTCTGTACACGGAGTAGGCGTGTCTCAGCAGCGCGAACGACGGCATGGGCAGCTTGTAGATGGTGAGGAGATGCCCGCTCACCCGGCTGAACTCCTGCAACATCTGCGTCCAAGCCTCGGCGTCGGGGGGTTCTGGCGGGCGAGCTCGCCGACCATCTTCTGGGGGTCCATGTAGCCACACACGGCGTCGCCGTCGGGGAACACGCTGGCATACGGCTGGTCTCCCGCAGATATGCCGAACCCATTGGCGAAGAAGTCGTCCTTGAACTCCTGGAAGGTGTCAGACCCCAGAAAGAAGCCGATGTTCGTGGCATGCACGTCGTGCACGAAGCCGGGCAGGGTCAGCTCCCGACTCTTCGAAGCACCACCAGGCACGTCCGACTGCTCCACCACCAGCACCTTCCAACCGGCCCGGGACAGCACGAGAGCGGACGCGAGCCCGTTGTGGCCGGAGCCAACCACTACTGCATCGTAGTCTGCCACCCAAAGCCTCCTTCGCGGGGTGAACTGTCGGCCACTATCGCGCTCGTCAGAGCCTCCGGAACCACGCGACCGTCTCGTCCAGCAACAGGTCGTAGTCGGACTGCCACAGCTCGTCGGAGAAGATCTCCACGTCGTAGGGGCCCGTCCAGCCTGTCTCTTCCACCTCCGCGATCAAGCGCTCCAGCGGGATGATGCCCCGCCCTGGGAGCGTGCGGTCGGTGAACGATCGGGTCGGATTGCGCCAGTCGGCCATATGCACGCCCTTGATGCGTCCCCCGGCGCCCGCGCGCCGGATCCCGGCGACGATCTGCGGGTCCCACCACGTGTTGTAGAGATCGAGCATCAGCCCGAAGTGGGGCACGTTGATCTCGTCGATGATATCGAGCGCCTGGTTGATGGTCCGCACCATGGACCACGTGGTGATGTCCATGGGATGCAAAGCTTCGAGGCCTAGGTCCACGCCCCGCTCATCCGCCGCCAAGGCGACCTTGTGGAGGCTGGGCATGATCAGCTCCATGGCGCCATCGACTCCGAAGCAATTGACCGGACCGCTGACGACCACCAAGCAGTCCGCGCCGAGCTCGGCGGTCTCTCCGATGGCCGCTACGGTGCTCTCGACCGCCGCATCGACCGTCTCCTGACAGGCCCCCTCTCCCATGGTGAAGAAGCCGGCCGCACAGTAGTTGCTCACGTGTAGGCCGCTCTTGTGCAGCAGGTCCTTGCCCGCCTCGAAGCCGAATGCTTCCACCTTGTCCCGCCAGGGGCCGAAGGCGCCGATGCCGTGACTCTTGTAGCGCTCGACCGCGGTGGGCAGGTCCCAGTTGACCGTGGTGATATGGCTGACGGACAACCTCGATGGATCCAAATCATCCCTCCTTCAACCGGCCTGGAAGACCTAGTCGACAGAGGCGCCGGTGGCCTCTGCCTTCCGTCTCCCGGATACTCTGCGGCGAACCGCATGCATTGCGCCGGTCTCCCGCACCACCGCGAGGCCCACCGCAGCGATCAAGATGAGCCCGGTGACCGTCCCTTGCCAGAAGGCCGATACGCCCTTGAGCGTCAGTCCGTTCTGGATGACCCCCAGAAACAGGACGCCGACAAACGTGCCCAGCAGGCCACCTTCTCCACCTCGCATGCTCATCCCCCCGATCAGAACGGCGGCGATAACCATGAGCATCTGGTTCGGGTCGACGATCGGGACGGCCGCAGTCAGACGACCATCTTGCTGGATGGCCCCAAGAGCGTAGGTGAGCCCGGCCACGGCATACACCAGCATGAGCGTCACGGGAACGTTGAGCCCGTTCAGCCTGGCCGCTTCTGAGTTGGAGCCCACTGCATAGACGGCCCTGCCGAACGAAGTGCGGTGCAGCACGAACCATGCGATCAGGTACAGCGCCACGATCACCAGAAGGATTATGGGGAATGGCCCGGCGTCCTGGTTCGCCAGTGTCTGGATGGCATCGAACTTCGGATAGTTGAAGAGCGAGACGGTGCTCCCGTGCGTCACCACCAGAATCACGCTCGTGTATATGGACATCGTGCCCAGGGTCACCACAAACGGCGAGATCCGGACCATGCCGATAAGCATGCCGTTCAACACCCCCAGCAGGATGCCGGATATGGCACAGAGGATCACGGCTAGGACCGGGCTCATCCCCGCTTTGAAGCTGAGACCCAGGATCATGCCGGCGAACCCAGCGGCGGATGCAACAGACAGGTCAAGACCTCCCGTGAGGATTACAAAGGTCATGCCGATGGCCAAGATGAAGATCACGGATTGCGCCCTGAAGACGTTCATGACGTTGCCCCACGTCAGGAACAGATCGTCCGTGACAGCTAGATAGATAGCCACGATGATCAAGCCGCCCAGAGCCCCAGCGACCCGCCCTATTGACATCCTGCGCAGGAACCCGAGAAACCCTTCTCTCGAAGACGATGCCCTCGCGACCTTCGCTGCCCCCCGAGCCGATCATCACTCCACCCCCGCGGTCTTCATTTCGCCAATGCACACCACGTGCGCTATCTCCTCTTCGCCAACATCCTTGGGATCGAACTCCCCGCACAGCTGCCCTTGGTACATCACC
Source organism: Thermoleophilia bacterium (assembly GCA_027493445.1). Lineage (GTDB taxonomy): Bacteria > Actinomycetota > Thermoleophilia > RBG-16-64-13 > RBG-16-64-13 > JAMDDA01. Next base: position 2,632,205 of record JAOSKU010000001.1, read on the forward strand.
AGGATGCGGTCGGCGACGCCTAGGAGCTCAGGCATCTCCGAGGAGATCATGATGATCCCCGTCCCCTGCTCGGCCATCTCCTGCATAAACCCATAGATCTCACTCTTGGCCCCGACATCGATGCCACGTGTGGGTTCGGCCAGGATCACGATCTTCGGCTTGAGCGCGAACCAGCGGGCCAGAACAACCTTCTGCTGGTTGCCCCCCGAGAGCTGCACCACCGGGAACTCGGGAGACGGCGCCCGGATGGCGAAGTCGCGGCACGAGTCACGCGCCATCTCCTTTTCGGCGCGGACATCGAGCACGCCGAAGTGCGTGAGCTTCCCAAAGGGCACCCACGGAAGCGACAGATTGGGACGGATCGTCCTGGTGAGCAGCAACGCAGCCTTCTTGCGGTCGTCGGGCACGTATCCGATACCTGCCGCCATACCGCTGCGCGGATCATTACGCTTCAGCGGCCTGCCGGCGATCAGCACCTCGCCGCTGGAGGGATAGCTCCGTAGATGGCCATGCCGAGCTCGATCTTGCCCGAGCCCACCAAACCTGCAATTCCCAGGATCTCACCTTCGTGGACCTCGAGGCTGGCGTCTCGGACGGTCCCACTCGCCGTGGAGAGATTGCGGATAGACAGGACCACCTTGCCCTTCGGAATCGGCCGCTTCCCATAAAGGTCCTCCATTCTGCGACCCACCATCTTCGCCACGAGGTCGGACTCGGTGACTCCGGCCAGGTCGAACGTCGCCACGACCTGTCCGTCTCGCAAGACCGTCGCCCGAGACGCGCACTGGAAGACCTCCCTCAGGCGGTGGGATATGAAGATCACCGCCACCCCTTGGGAGCGCAACTGCTCCAACTTGGTCATGAGCCTCTCCGTGGCCGCCTCCGAGAGCGAGCTGGTGGCCTCATCCAAGACGAGAACGGGGGACTGGGCGGATATCGCCCTCGCGATCTCGACCTCCTGCTGCAGTTCCACGGAGAGGTCACCCACGATGGCGTTCTCGTCGATCTCCGCTCCAGTCTGGTCTAGGGCTTCGCGCGCCTGGCGACGCACCTTGCCCCAATCGATGCCCAACTTACCTCGCGGCAGCCGCCCCATGAGGATGTTCTCGGCCACCGTCAGTGTGGAGGCCAGGGTCAACTCTTGCGTGATCGCCACGATCCCCAGCTGCCGTGCCCGGTGGGCCGAATCGATCGCGGCGGGCACGCCGTTGACTTCGATCACGCCCTCGTCGGGCTCGACGAAGCCATACAGGCACTTGACGAGTGTGGACTTCCCCGATCCGTTCTCACCCACTAACGCGTGTATCTCGCCCGGTAGGAGATCGAAGTCGACCCCGTTCAGCGCGGTCACCCCTGGAAAACGCTTGGTGATGCCCCGCATTCTGATTAGTGGTGCCTCAGTCATCGTCTTTCTCCCCGAGCCCGTGTCGATGACGAGGACTCGCGTATCAGCCGGTCTCCTGTGCGGGTGAGGACTGGGCCCCGAGTGGCCCAGTCCTCACCGGACGACCCTGGATACCGTCGCACCCGAAAGGCTACAGAGTCTTCACGAATGCCAGGAAGTCGTCAATAGTCGTCGGATCGGTACTGTAGTTCAGGAACTTGTCGAGGACGTTAAGCTGAATCGGATTCTGCAGCGGCATGACAGCCTGGGACACGTTCGTGCCGTCAATCCTGTGATAGGGGCACACGATGACTTTGGGGATCTGGTCTCCGGAGATCTGACCCGTCTTGATCCTGTACAGTAGTTCGATCTCGGCCGCGCCCACCAGTTCAGAATCGCCGCTGTAGGTGGCCGAGATGACCCCGGACTGGACGGCTTCGATCGCCTCCTGCGTACCGTTCATGCCCGTTACCATCACTGCCCCGTCTTCCGGCTTTGCCGCATTGTAGATTTTCTTGCCGGCGGCCCGCAGGGCGGCCGACGCTCCCAGAGCGCTGCGGTCGTTGAAGGCCCATATCGCCTGCACATCGGGGTACTTGGTCAGCAGGCTCTCGACGATCTTCTGAGAGCCTGCGGCATCGTCCTGCATGTTGTCCTGACGCTCAAGAACGTTCAGACCCACCGCTTCGGCTTCCAGCTCCATATTGTGACTGACGTAGAGGATGTAGGGGACCGGCTCTCCGCCGATTATCAGAACCTTGCCGCCCGGGTACACCGAGTTGAACCACTCGGCCGCGTCTTTCTGGGCCTTGTGAGTCACGTTCTGCTCTTGGACGAAGACGGTGGTCACGTAGTCACCGGGGCTGTTCTCGGTGACTACATTGATGCCGGCGTCCTGGGCTTTCTTGTACACAGCGGTAGCCGCGCCTTGGTCCAGGGTCCAGGTGGAGATGCCGTCGACCTTCTGTTGAATGAAGGTCTCGATGTCGGCGACCTGCTTAGCCGGTGTGATGTTGGCGTCGGCGGTGATGAACTCCGCGCCCAGCAGCCCGCTCATCGCCTGCTTGCCGTAGCTGAACGCCATCTGGTGCTGGTTGGAGGCCACGGGGTTGTCTTCGGCAAAAGTGTACTTGTCGCCGGTGACAGTAGTGCCTCCAGACATAGGCGTGGTATCAGGGCCACCGGTGGTGGTCGCGGTCGATGCGGCCGTCGTCGTGGTGTCGTCCCCGCCTCCGCAGCCGACGAGGGCCACGCCGACGACGAGCAACGCGACGATCCCGAGCGCTAGTAGGTACGTGGTTGGTCTCCTATGCATGTCTCATCCTCTCCCCACAAAGACTTGGCGCTTGAGGTGCCTGGCCAATACAGCCGGCCGGACCTCTGCAACTGCACTCGGCTCCCTCCTCCGTCACCCCCTTACATGCGCGGGTAGCTCGTCCCAGTGTGACCGGAACAGCAACGCGGGAGGCACTTCGACGCCCCTGGCGTCTGGTCTCGCGAGGCCGCCGCCAGTCCACAGGTCGCCCGCCCTGGCCAGAGACGGGCCGCGCCCAACCAGCGAGCCCCGCGACTGCATCTCTCACTATGTTCCGGGCAAGAACGTGGCAACGTCCTCCCGTCCTCGGAAAGCATGCGCAACCCCAAGAAAGATCCCTCGCCCTCTCTCCAGGCACCACCCTCCAGAAAAGGCCATCCGCAACCGCGGTTCCACCGCCTCTGCTCCACAGTACAACGCATATCCGGGGAATGTCAACGTATCTGTCTGGTCTACTACACACTTGTAGTATGCTATGATCCGGTCTCGATCCTGACCAAGGAAAGCCATGATCAACTCCGGGCACCAGAGGCTCAACTACACCGGGAAACGATTCTCCGACGCCCTCGCCGACCTGCTTCGCAGAGAGGCGGGCGACCCCCACGCACGAATCAACCTGCGTGAGTTCTTCGGTCGCGTCAAGGGATGGGAGTACGAAACACTGCGAAAGCAGATCGCCGGCGAAAGAGCCCTGAAGCCGGAGGCCATCGAGGCGATGGCCGCGGCTTTGGGAGTGGCGCCTGAGTACTTCCAGGAGTACCGGCGGTACCAGACCGAACGAGCGATCGCCAAGCATCCGGAGCTGGTCGACCTTCTCTACGATCTGGTGGTGGATCGCGCCAAGTCCCTCGACGCAATCGCGGTACCGCTGATCTCTGTGGCCCTGGACGACCTGGCAGCGGGGGTCAGCCTCGACGCGGACCGGGCTTCGAGACTGGCCGATCTGCTCATGGACGGGCAGGTGGGGGACATCCAGGCCGCCGGTCTCCTGACCGGACTGCGGGTCAAGGGGGAGACGAGCGACGAGATCTTCGGCTTCGCCCGCGCCATGAGGCGGCGGGGCACGCCGGTGAGAGTGACCGGAGACGAACCACTGGTGGACATCGTCAGCACAGGCGGCGACAGACTCGCCACCTTCAATATCTCGACCACCGCAGCCTTCGTGGCCGCGGGTGCGGGAGTCCGGGTGGCCAAGCACGGCAGCCGGGGACAGACGTCCCACTCGGGCTCGGCCGATCTCATCCAGGCTCTCGGCGCGCGGATCGACCTCTCCCCCGACAGGATTGCCGCCTGCATCGAGCAGGTGGGCATCGGCTTCATGTCCGCGCCCCTCCACTACGGGCCCGTCAGGCAGCTCGTGCCGTTGCGTCGCAGCCTCAACACGCGGACGATCTTCAACTTCATCTCCCCCATCCTGAATCCGGCAGGGGCCAAGCGCCAATTGACGGGCGTGAGCGACATCCGTTACATGCCCTCGTTGGCAGAGGCGCTAGGTCAGCTAGGCTCCGAGCATGCGCTGTTCGCCCACGGCGAGGACGGGCTGGATGAGATCTCCATTAGCGGGCCCACGACGCTCATCGAGCTTCGGGATGGAGTCTGCAGCCAGCCATTCACCCTGACACCGGAGGACGTGGGCCTCGAGCGCTGGCCGCTCAAGAGTCTGGTGGGGGGAGATCCCATCAAGAACGCCGAGATCACGAGGAGAGTTCTGGCGGGAGAATCCGGGGGCCCGCTCAATGTGGTACTGCTGAACGCGGGTGCCGCCATCCACCTGGCCGGCAAGGCCGATTCGATCCGCGGGGGGGTCGAGCTCGCCCGCGAGGCAGTGGTGAGCGGCAAGGCCTGGGGCACGATGGACGCCTTCATCGAGTTCACCCGGGCGAACGCTTCATGAGGCCCCTGCTGGACCACCCAGTTCTCGACATGCACACGCACCCGGTGGTGCCCGACGTGTGGCTGCCGGCGATCACAGCCTACGTAGAGCGGGGCAACCCCGCGGCCCTCGCTGAACCCGACCGCCTGGGCAAGGCCGGGGAGCTCCGCGGGCGCCTGGCGGAGCAGGGTGTCGACCACGCGGTCGTCATGGCCGAAGAGGCGCCCATCACCACCGGCATGGTCACCAGCGAATGGATCCTCGACTTTCTCGCTGCGGAACCGTCCTTGCATGCCTTCGTCTCGCTCAATCCATTCCTGGAGGCCGATCTCGTCGCCCGACTGGACCAGCTCCGTTCGTATGGGCGCGTGGCCGGGATCAAGCTGTACCCGTCCTACCAGCAATTCGCCCCCAACGACGCCCGCCTCTACCCCTTGTACGGCCGGGCGCAGGAGCTGCGCCTGCCGGTGACCTTCCACACCGGCACTTCGCGCTTTCCCGGCACACGGCTCAAGTACGCCGACCCGTTGCTGCTCGACGACGTGGCGGTGGACTTCCCCGAGCTGCCCATCCTGATGGCGCACTCGGGCCGAGGCGCTTGGTACGACGTGGCGGCCACGCTGGCCACCCTCCACCCGAACGTCTACCTAGAGATCTCGGGGCTGCCGGCGCGCAACCTGCCCCGCTACTTCCCCGACCTGCACAGGCTCGCGAAGAAGATGATCTTCGGGTCGGACTACCCTGGATTGCCTTCGGTCAAGGAGAATATCGAGATAGTCGCCGGCCTGCTGGGCCCGGAGGGCGCCCGGGCGGTTCTCTGGGAGAACGGAGCAAGGCTTCTGGGCCTGCACTGAGAGCTACGGACGGCACGGAAGACGCTCATGCCCCCGCGTCCACAATCTCAAGGAACGAGGCAAACGCCTCGAGATCCGCTTTGACAGACGCGAAGACCTGCCGTAATTCCGCCACCAGCCGCGCAAGTCGCTCAGGGGCTGGCAGGCTGCTGAAAAACGAAGCCCCGGCCCCCAGGCCGCACTGGGCGGCGCCATGCGTTGTCCTCAGTCGCGCCCGTAGCGCTGCTACGAGCGCTCCCTGCGTCCTGGCCTTGCGCGTACCCAGTGCACTCCGGCGGCGAAGCGTCACTTCTCAGCAGCCTGTTAGCTCGAACGCGTAGACGTTGCGCACGACGTGCCTGAAGCGGAGATACTCATCGAGCGCACGCAGCGTCCCCGGGGAGAGCACTGCTGGACGCAGTCCCGGGACGTCCACTACCATCTGGCGCAGGAGCTCGCGGTGCCATTCCGAGCTTGAAGGCGCGCTGCGGTCAACCGCCACCGCCACCTGCTCGAAGACACGTTCAAGGCCTGTGTAGAAGTCATGGAGGTTGAGGGCGACCGAGTCAAGCAGCAGATCTTTATCAGGGCCCTCCTGCGCCGCGGCGGCCATGGCTCGCTCAACCCGGTCAATCACCTGCTCGGTCGCGCCGAGCTCCTGCCTGATCCGGCCCGCAACTACCAGGTAGCGCCCCGTCACAACGCGACGCCTTCCCGCTCGATGACTTCCAAGAGCGACGCCCGGCAGGTCGATACGTCCAGCAGGCTGAGCTGGATCTCGGCGCTGAGATCCATGACTGCGCCCAGTGCGCCCAGGGTATCCTCTGGCCGCAGGCCCCAGGCGGCGATGTCCACGTCCGACCATTGCGTGAAAGAGCCGGCATGCACGAGGGAGCCGAAAACTACAACTCTGCTTGCCTGGAAGCGATCGCGGAGCAGTGCCGCCGCCTCGCGAGCAAGGTCCCACGCCCGCTTTTCCCGCAAAAGGAGTGCCTCTCGCTCGCGCTCCGCCCGCTCCCGCGCCCCGGCGCGATAGGCGGCCATGTCCTCGGCGGTCATGTCACGGGCGGTCGGCACGGGTCCTCCTGATCAGAGCGTCAGGCCGTTGAAGCGTGACACTTCGCCGCCGGGCTGCGCTGGGCGCGGGCGAGGCAAGGACGCCGGGAGCGCTCGTAGCAGCGCTACGGGCCCAACCGAGGACAACGCATAGCGCCGCCCAGTGCTGTCCGGTGGCCGATGTTTCGTTTTTCAACAGCCTCTTACGTGAACCGTAGCATAGAAACACGATACCATCATGCCTACATACAGGCTGTCACTGCCCTCGATTCCGAGCTGGGTTCCGCATAGCGAAAGACCGCGCCGGGCAGGAAGGGCAGGCAGCCGGCGCGCAACCCCAGCACCGAGGAGGACAGGAGAATGGACGGACTGGAGCAGGCCAGAGACGCGGCCCTTGCCGGTTTCCGGGAGCAGGGGCCGGACCATCTCAACTGCGCTCAGGCCGTGGTCCTCTTCACGGCCCGGGCCTTCGAGCAGGATGGGAGGGTCGTAGAGCTGGCGAACTACATGGGAGGCGGCGCGGTGGGGATGGGCCAACTGTGCGGTGCCCTGGCCGGCGCCGTGCTCGCCCTAGGCGTGCGAGACTACCTATCCCCCCAGGCCGGTCACAACGAGCTGCCGGCGAACAAGCAGACCCTGCAGCAGCTGATCGGAGACTTCGAGCGGGACTTCGGAAACGCGACCTGCCGGGGCCTGACCGGCTACGACATCAGCACGAAAGACGGGTACGCAAGCTTCAAAGCGGACGAGATTTCGAGCCGCTGCGCTGACTACGTGGCCTGGGTGTGCGACCGTCTGGCCGGTGCCATGTAGCCCCGCGACCGCCGACCGGCACACATGGCAGACCGCCCCTAAGCGGCGGCGGGCCGGCGGCGTCCTGGACGAGGGGCGTTCAGGTCAGGCCTGAAGGACGTGGCTGCGCGCCACGACGACTACCTCGCCGAAGGCCTACTTGGCGCGGACCGACGGGTGCTTGCCCCCTCGGTGCCAGGCTCCATCTTCCTCGATACATCCGCCCTCTATCCGCTCCTCGACGCGGACGCCGAGGCTCACGAGCGGGTTGGCGGCAGTGGCGGGAGCTGCTCGAGTCGGATAGCGGCCTGGTTACCACGAACTACACGATTCTCGAGGTCATGGCTCTTACCGAGCGCAGGCTCGGCGTGCCCGCTTTGGTGCTCTTCCGGGACTCCTTCTTGCCGTGGATTAACGTTGCCTGGGTCGACTCATTCCCTCGCCGCTCGCGGGGCGCTCGGCGCAGCGCTCAGCCAACGCCGAGAAACGATGCCAGTGGGACCGCCACGATGGTCCGGTCGATCACCCGTACGTCCTGCCCGAGATGTGCGACGATGCCGAGCCGGAAGCGGTCGCCGAGGTCGGCTCGAAGCGCACGGAGGCCGCTCACGTCATTCCGCGTCAGAGTCGCCGTGCTCTTGACCTCAAGGGCTACGACCTGTTCGCCGCGCTCGATCACAAGGTCGACCTCCGCGCCGGCTCCTGTTCGCCAGAAGTGATAGCGCGACGCGCCCGAGAGCCCGTCCCAGGCCATCACATCCGAGAGCGCGAAGGTCTCCAGGAGCGCGCCGTCCTTGGCGGAAGCCACAGCCGCACGCCAGTCGAACGCGTTTGCGGCCCAGGCCGCGGCCCCGCTGTCGACAGCGTAGAGCTTGGGTGACTTGACCAGGCGTTTGGCGACGTTGTGGAAGAACGGCTGAAGCAGCCGGATCTGATAGGCGACCTGGAGGAGGTTGAGATACCGGTCGACCGTGGAGTGCGAAACCTGAGCGTCCGCGGCCACGTCGCTCTTGTTGAGCAGGCCTCCGCTCCGTAGGAGAGCAAGACTCAGGACGCGACCGAACTCCGGCACTCGGCTGATCTCCGAAAGTTGGCGCAGGTCGCGCTCGAGGAATGTGCGCCGGTAGCCATCGTACCAGGCCCGGCGGTTGTCGACGTCAAGCCTGAATGCCTCCGGCATGCCACCGGAGAGCGCCCGCTGTCGTGCCTCCTCGGCAGCATTTGACCCGACCGGCGCAAGTGAGGCCGCGAACTGCTCCGCCGAGTCCGCAGAAAACGCATCGTCCATGGCGCGTGGGCGCGTTTTGCCCGCCATCTCGGACCAGGAGAGAGGCAACAGTTCGAGGTACGCGGCCCTGCCGGCCAGCGACTCCGTGACCGTTCGCATGCCGAGCAGGTTCGCCGAGCCGGTAAGTAGAAAGCGGCCCGGCGTCGGATCGCGATCGACCGAGAGCTTGACCGCCCGTAGCACATCCGGGGCCCGTTGGACCTCATCGATCACCGTGAGGCCACCGGCCGAAGCCACCAGACCGTCAGCATCTCGTACGGCTTCGGAAAGCGTGAGCGGGTCGTCGAGCGTCAAGTACGTCCCACCGAGCTGCTCGACCACCAGGCGGGCAAGCGTAGACTTGCCCACTTGTCGGGCCCCGGTGACGACCACGACGCGGAAGGCGCCAAGGCGCTTCACCACGATGTCGCCCGCGTGCCGCGGCAGCAAGTCCGTAGCCATAGCTCGCATTTTAATCATATGTTGGTGAATCTACAAGGTACTGCCCTTGAGCCGGCCCCAGCCACATGGCCGCGCTCCTACCACGCGAAAGAGCGCTGGGCGGTGTCATCTCGGCCGGCCACTCTGCTGTCCATCCAAACGCCGCCAAGCGTGTTGCAGCTTCGGAGGCCGCTCGGGGGTAAAGCCCGGCCCCGTGCCAGGTAGAACAGTAGGGTAAGCTGGGAGAATGATCGGATTGCGGACCTTGCTTCGACGAGGGGGATCGCTGGGTCCTGCTCCTCCGCTCCTCGCAGCCGGACGTCGACGACACGCCACAGGCGGGAGGAGTGGGCGACGGCTACTTCTGGGGAGAGCAGGAGGCCGGAGAGACGGTGTGGGTCACCGCGACGCCCGCACAGCTGAGCGACTCAGCCCGCGATCCGGGGGTATGCTCGAACCGGGTGGCCGGCTCCATCAGGGAAGGGCTGCTTCTGCCTGTCGCCTGGAACCCACTCGAGCAGCTGCGCGCCATGGAACCGGTCGGCCCGCTGGAGCAGCTGCCCGGCGAGAACTTCCGCCTCCGAGGGACCTTCACGCTGCTCCAGGTCGTTTCTCGGCTGATCGAACCTCTGGGGCAGCCTGGTGAGGGACACTTGGACCGCTACTTGGGGGCACCAGAAGACTACTTCACGGCTACAGTGCAGGGGACGCTCGAGGTCGACCGAGACGGCGTGCCCCGCCGTACGGAGTGGCAGCCCGACGCCGTGATTGAAGGCTCCCGCCCTCAGCCTGTCTCTGTTGTATGGCGAGTGGTCGACACGCCACCTCCGTCACTGCCGGAGGTGATCCCCTACGCCAGACTGCTGCTGGACGAGCCCTGGCCAACAGATTGGATCCCCAGCCACGAGATCGACCCGCCAAACCCCGACGGCGCCTCGATCACGCGCTACCTCGCGCAGCAGCGTGCGGCCCTCGAGAGTGCCCTGGACGAGCTCGGCGACGCCCTGATGCGGGCGCTCATCACCTTGCGCGAACCGACGAGCACCGACATTCTGCCGAGTTTGAACCTTCTCCCCGAGACGCGAGTGGAGTATTTCGAGTACGAGACGGCCGGCGGCCGGCGGGGACGAGTCGCGGCGTGCGATCGCCGGAGTGCCGAGGAGATCAGACAGGCGCTCTACCCCGATTAGTCCGGTCTCGCCGGAAACCGGTCGGACCGGGCACGTGCTTTTCCGCGACGCCGCAGTTTCGATCAAGGGCTGTTACAGTCGGCCGGAGCTCCGAACCCGTTGGCGGGCTCGGAAGGATCGTGGAGCCCGTTACCCCTGCAGCTCCTCCCACTTGTAATCGATCAGCTCGAGCAGAACTCCGTTGACAGCCTTGGGATGCACGAAGCCGTACTGGCAGTCGCGGAAGGGTCGCAGCTCCCCATGCTCAGGATCGGGGATGATGGGATAGCCCTTCTCCTTGAGCTCGGCGACGGCCTCCGGAGCGCTGTCCACGTTCAAGCCGATCAGCATGATCCCCTCGCCCCGCTTCTCCACCCATTTGGCCACATCCCCGTCGGGTGAGGTCGACTCCATGAGCTCGAAGCCTACGTCGCCCAGCCAGTAGCGGGCCACCCGAATCTTGGATTCGGGATCCACGTAGGGATCGTCGGGCTGGGCCTTGCCCAGGATGGGCTCCCAGACCTTACGGGCCTCGTCGAGGTCCTTCACGGCTATGCAGATGTGGTCGATCTTGTTGATCTTCATAGAATCGCTCCCTCCCCGGGATGGCCGCCCGCCCGGGAGCTCCCGGGCGGGCGGCGCAGTTCTCCCCTGCTGAGTTCGGCGTTAGTGCGCCGGTCGGCGACGGCGGGGCGGCGGCCGGCAGGCCGCCGCCCCGCCCGCCCTCTTGATCTAGAAGGTCACCGCCGAAAGCGGCACCCAGATGGCCCGGTCGGCCGGGCAGACGATGCCGCATTCGTTGCAGTCCTCACAGAGGAACTCCGTCACCACCACGCGGCCATCCTGCACGCGGACGGCAGAGTCGGGGCAGACCTCTACGCACATGGGCTCGGTGCGGCCCCCGCACATGGTGCACTTCTCGTAGTCGACTTGCGCTGCCACGGTCTCCTCCTACTCGGCCTCGAGCCAGAGCCGGCGGACGCAGGCGCCCTCACCTCTGGGGATGGCTTTGACGGTCTCGATCTTGAGCTTGCGGTTGGCGAAGAGGGCCACATCCGCCAGCGTGGTCTGCAGGGCGTGGTCGCAGCCCGCCACGTCCAGAGCCATGGAGACCCCGTACTGCTTGTGGGCCGTCGGCCACGGGCAGCGCTCCCAGACGATGAACACCTCGTCGGGGTTCTCACTCTTCTGCAGGCGCACCACCGCCCCCTGGTTCCGCCAGCTGCTCACGAACAGCTTGGCGATGTTCTCCACCAAGTTCGGCTTGTCCAGCCGGACCCGCGGAAAGTAGCTCTTGGCCGTGTCCTTGCCCTTCATCTCCCAGGCCTTGAGGGTGACGGCCTCCTCGTCGGCGCCATCCCCCGCCATGTCGATGGCGGCGGCACGGCACTGGAAGAACGTGCGGCGGATCTCATCCTGAGCGCTCTGGCACTTCGCCCACAGCTTGGTGATCTCAGCCTCCGCATCGAACGGTTTGGGCCGCTTCACGTCCGGCCTTTCTTGCACCTCTGCCACTGGTGTCTCCTTCCTTTCCTGTCCGGGCCGTCAGACACGCAGGCCGATCTTGTATCCGTCGTGGACGGCTCCCGAGAGTCCCCGCGGCACTACGCAGTCACCGATCTGGTAGAACTCGATGCTGTTCTCCCGGCAGACGTCCTTGAGCGCCGGGTTGGGACCACGCTCTCCGATGACCACTGTGTCGCACGTGACCGGCACGCGGTGCCCGTCGTAGGTGATCAGGATGGCCTGGCCGTCGCCCACCTGCTCGATGTCGCAGTCGTTGTAGCTGACCACGCCGTTCTGGCGCAGGAACATGTTGTAGCGCCAGCGGAAGGACGGGTTGATGTCCTTGCCCACCGTGCGCTCCTTGCCCACCAAGGTCACCTTCTTACCCCGCTTGGCCAGTGCCAGGGCAGTGCCGATGGCCGGCTTCTTGTTGCCCCAGATGACAATGTTGTCGCCCATGGGCTTGCTCTCGTAGAGGGCTTCCTTCAGCGTGATGACGTTGTCGCCGTCGCCGCCGAAGAAGGTGGGGGTGCTCATGGTCGCGCCCGTGGCCAGGATAACCGCGTCGGGCAGCTCGTCCTCGATCATCTCCGCCGTGACCTCTTCGCCCAGGTGAAACTCCACCCCGCGCTGGTCACACTGGGCTTTGTGGAACTCGATGATGCGGTAGAGCTCGTCGTCGTTGTAGGGAGCGAGCCCGGCATCGATGATGGTGCCGCCCAGCTTGTCGCGCGTGTCGTAGACGTGCACCTCGTGGCCCCGCTCCGCCGCCACCCAGGCCGCTTCCAGACCAGCCGGGCCGGCACCCACGACCATGATCTCCTTCGCGGTGTCCGCCTTCTGCGGGAAATACGAAGGATCGTTCTCGTGCGCGCAGGTGGGGTTGATGTAGCAGGTCATGGGCGCGTCGCGGAAGAGACGAGCCAGGCAGACGTTGCAGGCCACGCACCAGCGGATGTCCTCCTCGCGCCCTTCCAGATACTTCAGAGGCATCAGCGGATCGGCGATCTGCGGCCGGCAGTTCTCCCAGTAGTCGATCTTGCCCTCGGCGATAGCCTGGTCGGCCATGTCGGCGTGGAAGAGCCGGTAGGCCATGGAGACCGGCACCTTGACGTGCTGCCTGGCCCGTTCGGCCTGGTAGAGCCAGGAGCCGAAGTCGATGTCACGGCTGATCACCGGCACGATGGACTCCTGCCAGCCCACGGTCACGCTGATGGAGTCGACCCCGGCCTTCTCGGCCTCCTGATACACGATCATCGACTCTTCCTGGGTGTTGCCGCCCACGTCGTCGAGCTGCTCCCAGGCGCAGATGCGGATGATGAGCGGGATGTCGGGCCCGATCTCCTTGCGCACGCCCCTGATGATATCGGTCATGAACTTGCAGCGACCGTACACGTCGCCGCCGTACTCGTCCGTGCGCCGGTTGGTATAGCTGGAGAGGAAGTTCGAGATGAGGTAGCCGACGATGCCCGAGATCTCCATGATGTCGAAGCCGGCCTCGACTCCGCGCCGGGCGGCGTCGATGTGCTGCTGGATCGAGATCTCGATCTCCTCGGTGCTCATCTCGTGGACGGGCTTGAAGAGGCGCAGCCGCTGCGGGATGGCCGAGGGGCCCTCGCAGAAGGGCGTCTCGACGCCGCCGACCCGGCCGCAGTGCATGAGCTGGTAGTTGGCCACCGCCCGCTCGGCGTGGATGGCGTCGGCCAAGCGCTTCAGCCCAGGGATGAACTTGTCGTCCCAGGCGGCCGCCTGGCCCACGTAGCCCTGGCCGTAGCGGCGCTCGTCCATGTACACGCCTTGCATGGTGCAGATGCCGCCGGCCACACCCTGGGCGCGCAGGCGGAGGTAGGCCACATCCTCGTCGGTGACGAAGCCGTCGTGGCTGTTCAGGTTGTCCTCGGTCGCCGCGTACTTGATCCGGTTGGGGATGATCAGATTCCCGAGCTGGATCGGCGAGAAGACGTGGGGGTACTTCTTCGCTCCAGGATAGTTCGAGTAATCCCAGTCATAGATCTGTCGTGCCATCGTATCGTTCCTTCTCCCTCAGACAACATCCCTCATACGCTTGCCGGTCCTGTACTCCCCCGCTCGGGGGCCTTTGCCCCGCGGGGGGCGACCCGACCACCTCCTTTCGCTCACATGCGCGTCCCGGCACTCAGGTGCCCGAAACGGGGCCGCCCTCCCGGGCCATGACGATCTCGAGATCGCAGTTGAGGCAGCGGCGCGCCTCATGCACGGCCGCCTCGGCGTCGAAGCCGCAGGCGACCTCGACGAAGCTCTTCACCCGCTCCGCCGGCTCCAGAACCGGCATGGCCACGCGTTCCCGGTCAGCGAAGCCCGGCTCGCGCTCGCCGGTGTAGACGGGCGGATCGCCGGCCTCGCAGAGCGTTTCGGCGAGGTCGCCGTCGCCGCCCAGATACCGGTCGATGGCCGCCGCTGCTCGGCGGCCGGCCGCGATGGCGTTGATGATAGTGCCGGGGGTGCCCAGGGCCTTGGCGGCCGCGTCGCCGGCGGCAAAGACACCCTCGAGGGCGGTGCCTTGGCTGGCCAGGTCCACGTCGATGAGACCGGCTAGGGTCAGCACCGCTCCCTTGGGATCGAGGAAGCTCAGATCGGTCGACTGCCCGATGGCCAGGATCACCTGGTCGCAGGCGAGCTCCCGCGTCTCCTCGCCGAACAGCGGACAGAAGGCGCCGGAGTCGTCGAACACCGAGGTGCACTGCACCAGCTCTATCCCGGCGACACCGCCGTCGTCTAGTAGGATGCGCCCTGGCCCCCACGAGGGCAGCAGCTCCACCCCCTCCTGCAGGGCTTCCTCCACCTCCCAGTCGAAGGCCGGCATCTCCGCCCGGCTCTCGAGGGCCACCATGGACACGCTCGAGGCCCCGGTGCGAAGCGCGGTCAGCGCCACGTCGACGGCCACGTTGCCGCCGCCCACCACGACCACCCGCTCCTTCAACCGCATCTCGCGGCCGGCGCGCGCGGCGGCCAGGAACTCCACGCCCCACAGAACATCAGGATGGTCGGCGCCTTCCAGCTTGATCTTGCGGCTCTCCTGAGCGCCCACGGCCAAGAGCACGGCATCGTGGTCGGCGCGGAGCTGCTCCAGGGTCACCTGCTCACCGAGGGCGGTGCCCGGGCGGAAGTCGACGCCCATGTCCAGGATGTCGCCGATCTCCTTGTCGAGCACCTCCTGGGGCAGGCGGTAGGCGGGGATGCCGTAGCGAAGCATGCCTCCGGCCTCGTCCCGGGCTTCAAGCAGGGTAACCGCACACCCCTTCTTCCGCAGGTAGAAGGCCGCGGTGAGGCCGGCCGGCCCGGAGCCCACCACGACCACGGTCTTGCCCGTGTCGGCGGCGATAGTGACCGGGGGGAACGCGGCCGCGCCTTCGTCGGCGGCGAAGCGCTTGAGCGCGCAGATGGCGATGGGCTGATTGACGGCGTTCCGGCGGCACTGGTCCTCGCAAGGGTGCGCGCAGACCCGGCCCAGGATGCCGGGCAGAGGAGCCGTCTCGCGGATGACCGCGTAGGCATCGGCGAAGCGGCCCTCGGCGATGAGCCGGATGTAGCGCGGCGCGTCCATGGCGGCGGGGCAGGCTTTCCGGCACGGCGCCATGTCCGGGGCCAGCTCCGGCGCGATCATGGCTCGCAGGGTGCGCGTGGTGGTCATGATCTTGTAGCCATTGGGGCAGGCGCTCTCGCACCGCCCGCAGGTGGTGCACAGCCAGGGCAGGCGGGACCGAAGGAGGTCGTCCACGACCCCCAACTGCACGGCCCGCTCGATGCGACGGATGTTGAACTCCTCCACTCCGGTGAGGGGGCAGGCCGAGCTGCAGAGGCCGCACTGCTCGCACGAGACGATGGGCGCCCGGGCCGGCGCGATCCGCGCGGCCGTGATCTGCGCGGCCGCCGGATCGAGCGGCCGGCCCGCCGCGGCGGCCGGAGTGACGCCGGAGCTCCCGGCATCCGTGGTTGTCGGGGCACCCGCGGCGCTCGCAGCCTCGCCGGCGGCGGTCGTGACGAAGAGGGTGTTGTCTGTCGTATCGATGCTCATGACATTCTCAGCTCTTGCGGGCGGGGACGAGGCCCAAGGCTTCGGTCATCTCCTTCATGGTGGCCACCCACTTGGGTCCCATGGAGGCGGACAGCCACACCTCCCACAGCCTGCCGGTGTCGTAGCCCTTCTTCTCCATCTTCTTGCGCAGGCGCACCAGCCGGTCGGAGCACTTGTAGTTGCCCGTGATGTAGTGACAAGTGGGGAACTCGCAGCCCGCGACCAGCACCCCGGCGGCCCCGCGGTCGAAGCAGTCGATGACGTACTTCTGGGCCACTCGGGCCGAGCACATCACCCGGATGATGCGCGCGTTGGCCGGGTGCTCGGAGCGGCCCACCCCGGCGATGTCCACCGCCCCCAAAGCGCACCAGTGGCAGACGAAGGCGATGATCTTCTCCTCGGGCTTCTCCTCCAGGGCCGCCTCGATCTGGGCGGCGATCTGGTCGTCGCCGTAGTGCACGATCTGGATGCACTCCTTGGGGCAGTCGGCCGCGCAGAGCCCGCACCCCTTGCAGAGCGCCTCGATGATGTGGGGGTTCTTGTCGATGTCCTCGATGGCTCCGAAGGGGCAGTTCTTCCAGCAAAGGCCGCACTGGGAACAGTCGGTCAGGTCGACCTTGGCCACGATACCCTCGGCCTCTACGAAACCCTTGGTCATGGGGATGCTGGCCCGCATGGCCGCCCCCAGGGCCTCCTCCCGCACGTCGCGTAGAGGCTTGGGGAGCGGGCCGAGCCGGCCAGATAGACCCCGGCGGCGGCAAAGTCCAGGGGACCGAGCTTCACGTGGGACTCGGTGAAGAAGCCGTCCTCGCTGGCCGACACCTTCAACAGGCCGCGCAAGGCGGCCACGCTCTCGTCGCCCTGGAAACCCACCGTGAGGACCACCAGGTCGGCCGGTAGAGTGAGCGCGGCCCCCAGGAGCACGTCGTGCACGACTACCACCGGCCGGCCGTCCTCCCCACGGGTGACCTCGGGCAAGCGGGCATCGCTGAAGCGGATCGTCTTCACCCCCTCGCGGAGGATCTCCTTCATGTGAGCGTACTCGTCCTTGACCGTGATGAGGTCCTTGTACAGCAGGTAGACGTTGGCCTCGGGATCGCGCCGCTTGATCTCGAGCGCATTCTTCAGGGCCACGGTGCAGCCGATGTGACAGCAGCCCCGCTCATTGTTGCGTGAACGCACACACTGGACGATCACCACGTCTTTCACGCCCAGAGCGCCGCCTTCCTTCAACCGCCGCTCGAGCTCCAGCTGGGTGACGATGTCGTCGCCCGTACCGTAGCCGTAGTGACCGGTGGCGTCGAGCTCACGCATGCCGGTGGCGACGATGATGGTGGAGGCGTCGAAGGCGCCCGGGATGCCGGCGCGGTCTACCGTCACCTTGTAGTTGCCGATGTAGCCCTCTAACGCCGTGATCTCGGTGCCCGTGAGCACTTCGATGTCCTCGCTGGCGACCACCCGGTCTACCAGGCGGGCGACCATCTCGGCGGCGGGCACGCCCTCGGGCGCAATACTGCTCACCCCGTTCAAGAGCCCGCCGAGCACGTCTCTCTTCTCCACGAGCTTCACGGCGTAGCCCTGGTCGGCCACCGCCAGCGCGGCGGTCATGCCGGCCGCGCCGCCTCCGATCACCAGGCAGTCGGTCTTGACCGGCAGACGGATCTCATCGCCCTCCTCCAGCAGGCGGGCCTTGGCCACGCCCATCTTGACCAGGTCCTTCGCCTTCTCGGTGGCCACGGCCTTGTCGGCCTTGTGCACCCACGAGACCTGCTCGCGGATGCTCACGAACTCGAGCTGGTAGGGATTCATGCCGGCGGCGCCCACGGTGTTCTTGAAGAGCTTCTCGTGGGTGCGGGGCGTACAGCAGGCCACTACGGCCCGGTTCAAATGGTTCTCCTTGACCGCCTCCTGGATGCGGGTGAGGTAGTCGACGGAGCATATCCACTTGCCTTCCTCGGCGAACACCACGTCGCCCAGGCCCGCGGCGAACTCGGTGACGCTGGGGCAGTCCACCGTGGCGGCGATGTTGGTGCCGCAGTCGCACACGAACACGCCCACGCGGGGGTCGCCGGCGACCGCCCGCTTGCCGGAGGCGGCCTCGCTGCCCGCCGGCTCGCTCGAAGCAGGCGGCGCGGGCGAGGTCTCCTCTAGGGAGCCCGCTTCGGGTGCCCGGGTCACGGACTCCTTGGGGGTGAGACCTTGGGCGCCTTCGTCGCTCATACCACCGCCTCCTCAGCCACCCGCGCCCGGCGTTGCACGGCCTTCATACTGGCCGCGGTGGCCTGGACCACGCTCTCGGATATGTCGATCGGTCCGGTCGCGCCGCCGCACAGGTAGACACCGGGGGTGGCCGTCTCGAGAGGGGCGAACAGAGGATCCGGCTCGGTAAAGAACCCGGTGGTCTCGTCCACCTCGATCTTGAGGGCCTTGGAGAGGCGCCTGTTGCGATTGTTGGGCTCGAGGCCGCTCGACAGCACCACCAGGTCGAACCGCTCCTGGACGATCGTGCCGCTGACGATGTCCTCGTAGCGAAGGGTGAGATCGTGGGTGTTGGGGTCCTCGATCACGTCGAAGGGCCGCCCGATCACGTAGTTCACACCCAGAGACGAGGCCTTGCGGTAGAACTCCTCGAAGCCCTTCCCGTAGCTGGTCATGTTGTTGTAGAAGACCGTGCACTCCACCAAGGGATCGTGCTCCTTGGTGATGATGGTCTGCTTGGCGGCCACCATGCAGCACACCTTGGAGCAGTAGGGGAGGCCCTTGTCGCCCCGGTCGACGCACTGGATCCAGGCGATCTTGTGGGGGTGCTTCTTGTCAGACGGGCGGATGATCTCACCTTCGGTAGGCCCGCCGGCGTTCATGAGCCGCTCGAAGTGCATGTAGGTGATGACGTTCGGGTAGCGGTCGTAGCCGTAGAGTCCTTCGGGGGGTTCGTGGGCCTTTACCCCGGTGGCCACGATGACGCTCTGCACCTCGACGTCGATGGTCTCGTCCCTCTGCCACAGCACCACGGCGTACTTGCCCTCGTTGTTGCAGGCCTTCACACAATGGGCGATGGGACACTCGCGGCACTGGCTGCAGTCGACCACGCACCCCCCGATGCAGGCGCCCTGTTCACGCATGCTGCCGTTGCGGCAGCGCATGTCGAGGTAGTTGGCGTTGGGCACGGCCTGCGGGAAGGCGATGGAGATCAGCTTGCGCATCCCCCCAATCCTGCCGTCGATCTCATCGGGGACGCTGACCGGGCACGCCTCCACGCACTTGCCGCACCCGGTGCACTTCTCTTCGTCCACGTACTTGGCCTTCTTGAGCAGACGCACCTGGAAGCCGTCGCCGGTGGGCTTGACCTTGCGCACCTCGGTGTTGGTGAGGATCTCGATGTTCCGGTGGCTGTTCACCTCGTACATCTTGGGAGCCTCGATACAGATGCTGCAGTCGTTGGTGGGGAAGGTCTTATCCAAGCGGGCCATGGTCCCGCCGATGCTGGGCGTGTCATCCACCAGGTAGACGTGGCGGCCGTACTCCGCGGCGTTCAGCGCGGCGGTGATGCCCGCGATCCCTCCGCCGACGATCAGAACCGAATCAGACATCGCCTACCTCGTCAGGCAGTTGCACGCTAGATTTCCGTGATGGTGATCGCCTGGGTGGGACAGATACCGGTGCAGCCCTGGCAGTTCAGGCAGCTCTCAGGACGGACCGGGTAGGCCGTGCCGCCCTGCATCTCGAACACTCCCGTGCTGCAAATGGTCACACACTCAGCGCAGCCCACGCAGCGGGCCTGGTCGACCCCGATCAGAAAGACCTCATACTCGACCGGTCCGTGACGCCTCATGGGCCCATCACCTCTTGGCTACACTACTGACCAACCACCCAGTCAGTCGTGGCTCCAGTATAGCAGGATAGTAAAGGGACGCAAGCGCCTTGTTTATAACATCGGCCAGTTTTACCGAGCACCAACACGCTCGGTCGGACGACCGAGATTCTGGTCCCAATGGTCGGGCGAGCCGGGCTCGGCGAGAACGACCTGCGACCCAGAAAGGCGGCACGGCAAGAGGTACGCATTCGAAGTCCCAGGGGCGCGAGTGGGAGCACTCGCCCCGCCGGCCCTGACGGCGAAGCGTCATTCCGAGAAGGCTAGGGCTGTCTCAGCCGTGAGACGGCCGCGACGATCGCCTCGGCCGCCCGATCGACGTCCTCACGGGTGGTCGAGAGTGAGAGCGACAGGCGCAGGGCGCCCAAGGCAACCTCGCTCGACACCCCCATCGCGGCCAGCACCGGCGAGGGTCGGTCGACGCCCTCGTGACAGGCGGAGCCCGTCGAGGCCGAGACCTCGGGGCAGGCGGCCAGGATGTCGCGCCCGAGCAAGCCGGGGACGCTGACATTGAGCGTATTCGGCAGACGCGCCTCGGGGTGGCCGTTGAGGATGAGATCGGGCACGGCCGAGAGCAGCAACTCGTGCAGACGGTCCCGGAGCGGCCGCACCTTCTGGGCGAAGTTCGCCAAACCTTCGGTGCGGGCGAGCTCGCAGGCCGCCCCCAGGCCGGCGATGAAAGGCACGTTCTCGGTGCCCGCCCTCCGTCCGCCCTCGTGGCCGGCTCCGTGGATGAGCGGCTCGAGCACCACCCCCGAACGCACGTAGAGGGCCCCGATGCCCTTGGGTGCGTAGAGCTTGTGGCCGGCCACGGCCAGCAAGCCGACCCCCAGGTCCTTCACGTCGATCGGCAGTTTGCCCGCGCTCTGGGCGGCGTCGGTATGGAAGAGGACTCCTCGTGCCCGGCAGACGGCGGCGATGGCCGCGATGTCGTTGACCGTGCCCGTCTCGTTGTTCGCGTGCATGATCGAGACGAGCACGGTGTCGTCGCGGAGGGCGGCGGCCACCTGCGCCGCCGACACCTGCCCGTACCGGTCCACCGGCAACGCGGTGACCTGCCAGCCCTCGCGCTCGAGGAAGCGGGCCGGTTCCGAGACGGCTGGGTGCTCCACCGTGGAGACGACCAGATGCCGGCCTTTGCTGCGGGTCGCCCAGGCCACCCCTTTCAGAGCGAGATTGTCGGCCTCGGACCCGCCCCCGGTGAAGACGACCTCGTCCGGTGCGCATCCCAGCAGCGCTGCCACCTGCCCGCGGGCTTTCGCCACCGCAGCCGCGGCCTGCCGGCCTTCGGGGTGACTGCTCGAGGGGTTGCCGTAGCCCTCCCGCAGGTAGGGCTCGATGGCGTCGGCCACGCGGGAGTCGACCCGCGTGGTCGCGTTGGCGTCCAGGTAGATGCGGTCGGGCATACGCCCCCTCTCCGTCTCTACATGTTCGAGAAATCCGGCTTCCGGCCGGCGAGGAAGGCCCCGATGCCCTCCTGCGCCGCCCGAGTGCAAGCCACCTGTCCGAAGGCCAGGTAGCCGGCCTCCAGGGCGGAGGCCAGGTCCGGCGCTTCGAGGCCGGCGCGAACGGCCTGCACGATGATGTCGACCACCTCGTGCGAGAGCGGCATCCCGTCGGGTGTTTCCGCTTCCCCGGCCTGGATGGTCTCGTCGAGGAGAGCGGTCAAGTCGGGCTGAGGGAGGGGCAACTTACCGGACAACTCGCGCGCGCGCTGAGCGGCCATCGCAACCAGAGCGTCATATTCCTCTTCGATGCCCGAGATCACGCCGATCTCCAGAGCCTGAGCGGCCGTGAGGCGCTCGGCCCGGGTGATCATGTCGGTAAAGGTCTTGGCAGCCGCCGGCCACTTGCGGTAGGGCACCACCAGCCCGCCGATTCCCGGCAGAATGCCCAGAGTCACCTCGGGCAGCTGGAAGTAGGCTCGGGGGCTGGCCACGATGTCGTGGCAACGGGTGGCCAGCTCCATCCCGCCCCCCAGGGCCAGACCGTTGACGGCGGCCACCACAGGTTTCGTCATGCCGTCCAGGTGTACCAGGAGCCGTCCGGAATCGCGGGAATACTGAGCCGCGGCGGCGGCGTCACCCAGCATCTCCGTGAACTTGCCGATCTCGGCGCCCGCGCAGAACGCGCGCGTGCCGTAGCCGACAATGACGAAACCGGTGACCGCGGGGTCGTCCTCGTAGACTCTGATGGCCCTGAGGATCTCGTCGTTGGTCTCGTCGGTGAGGGCATTCATCTGGGCCGGACGCCGGAGGGTAATCACCACCACATCGTCCAGGCGGTCCACGAGGATGAAGCGGTCGAAGCTGGTGGCTTGGTCGTAGTGGTCGAGCAGCTCGGGCCCGGGCAGACCCGGCCTCTCCTCGGCCAAGCGACCGAGCACACGCGCTACCTCGTCCCGGCCCATGGAGCGCATGAGATCCAGAGGGCTCCGCTTGAAGCCCAGGGCGAGTAGAGAGCCGAGGTGCAGGTCCTCGGGGGTGCCGATCCTCCGGGCGACGACGTCGAGCGACTGGCTGCACAGGATGCCGAGCAGGCGGTCGCGGACATTCCGGCGCACGTCTTCGGCGACCTCGATGGGCGTGCCCGGTCTGTTGACGGCCCAGCGATCGACGCTCAGGAAGATCTCAGCCGGCCGGTAGGCGGGACTCTCCTGCATTTGCCGCTGGTTGCACTCGTAGGTGATGGGGTTGCCGTTGGCCATGTTGAGCACGAAGAAGGGCCCGGCGTGCACGAACTCCTCGGCCACGGCATCGACCTGCTTGGCGATGCTGCCGCTCGTGCCCAGCAGCATGGCGGACTCGTTCGTCCAGTTGTCGAAGATGCGGTCGAGCATGAAGGCGATCACATCGTCGGTCACCATGGGGGCCTTACCGGTCACGGCGAAGAGCCAGCGGAGATAGTCCACGGTCCCCCGCGCCGCTCCCGGCCAGCTGATGACCTCCACCGCCGGATTGCGCCAGGCGGGCGCGAAGAAGTGGGTGATGGTGGTCCTCTGCGGCCGCTGCATGTCGTCGAAAAGCCAGCCCGCCGGGATGGAACTGGTGTTGGAGGTGATGATCGCCTCGGCGGAGACACGCTCCTCGATCATGGCGAAGATCTTCTTCTTCAAGGGAATGCTCTCGGTGGCCGCCTCGATCACCAGGTCGGCACCCTGCAGGGCATCGTAGTCGGTGGAGGTGACCACGTTCGCGAGCACCTTCTCCGCCTTCTCCGCCGTCATCTTGCCCCGTTTGATGCCCTTCTGCGCGTAACCCTCGAAGCGACCCTGGACGGCGGCCAAAGCTTCCTCCCTCACGTCGATGAGGGTGAGGGTGATGTCGGGCAGGGCGGTTTTGAAGTAGTAGCCGATATCCGGGCCGATCGTGCCGGCTCCGACGATGGCGATGTGCCGGGGCAGATCCTTGCGGGGCGAGCCCAGCAAAGGGTTGCGGAAGGCGGGGTAAAGCTCTGTGCTGGCCATGTGCGATGTCCCTCCTAGCCGACCTTGATGACCAGGGCCCCGGCGGTGTCGCCCGCGGCGCACCCGGTGAAGAGGCCGTGGCCTCCGCCCAGCAGCACGAGTTCCTCGATCAGCTCCATGACGCAGCGGGCGGCCGTGGGGCCCTGCGGGTGACCGTAGACGAGCGGGCTGCCGTAGTTGTTGAGACTCATCACGTCCAGGCCCATGGTCTTGGCCATATACAGGTCGTTCGCCACGAAGGGATTGTGCGTCTTGATGGCCTTCATGTCGGCCACGGAAAGGCCGGCGCGCTCGAGCGCCATCTCGGCGGCGGGCACGGGAGCGGACGGCATGAGCGCCTTCCCCACTCGCGAGTAGCCAAAGCTCAGGATCTGGATCTCGGGACCCGAGGGGGAGAGCTCGCGAGCCGTGTCCCGCGTCGTCACCGCGACGGCCGCGTTGCCGTCGGCCGGGTGCGTCTGCGCGCCGTAGGTGAGAACCCCACCGGGCAGTACCGGCTTCAGCCCGGCCAGCCCCTCGGCGGTGGTGGGAAAGATGCCTTCGTCGGCTTCGATCGTGACAGTCTTCTTCCGGCTCACTGCGACCTCGAGCGGGAACATGTAGCGCTTCTGGAAGGCCCGTTCGTCGGCCATGCCGTCCATGTACTGCTGGTAGCGCCGCAGCGAGACGGCGTCGCACTCCTCCCGCGTGAGGCCGGACTGAGCGGCCACATTCTCCGCAGTTTGGATCATGGCCTCGCCGGCCCAAGGGTCGCAGCTGAAGTTGTCCTGCACCCAGTTCTCAGTGTCCACGAGCGCCCCGGGGCCGTTCGGGTTCGGCCAGATGGTGTGCGGCCCGTTCGAGGTACGATCGGCCATGAGGTTGAAGACGGCGCCGGCCGAGCCCACCTCGACGGCCATGGCCGCCTGGTACACGCAGGTGGTGGACGTGCTGCACGCCTGGCTGATCCACACGCCGGGGACACCCTCGCAGCCGATCAGCGCGGCCGCCCAAGGCCCGCCGAAGAAGATGTGGGGTTGGGCCACGGTGCAGCCGAAGTTCACGTAGTCGAACATGCCCGGATCCCACTGCTTCTCGCCCAACCAGCGCTTGGCTGTAGCCCCAGCAAGAGGCAGGGAGTGGACCGCGGAGAGGCTCCCCTGCCAGCGCACGAAGGGAGAGCTGAAATAGCCGCCATAGGGAATGAACGCTTTGGTGAACATACGTCCCACCTTCCAAGATCCTGTTGTGTATTCCTAGCCGGGAGCGCGCTCCCGGCTCTGACTGCGGCTTTCCGATTGTAGTTATTAGTTGGCCGTCCAGTCAAGACCCGATGCCGGATCGCGACCAGGGCCGAGCCCCGGGGGCCGGCGCCCCGCCGCCGGTTCAAGAGCAACCGCCGGCCTTTGCCCCCCCGGCCGCACCGGGTCCTACGTGCCCGGCAGCCCGATCTCCCCGTCCAGGATCTCGGCCAGGTCGCGCACGGCCACCCGGCCTTCCAGGCCTTCGTGCTTCACGCCGTCATCCAGCATGATCTTGCAGAAGGGGCAGGCGGTGGCCACCAGCTGGGCCCCGGTCTCGGCCAGCTCCCGGGCCCGCAGGAACTCGATGGGCTCTCCGATCTTGATCTCGCTCCACATGCGCCCCCCGCCTCCACCGCAGCAAAAGCCGTCGCGGCCCTGGCGGGCGGGCTCGGTTAGGGTGAGGCCATCCACCCGAGCGATGAGCTCACGCGGAGCTTCGTAGATGTCGTTGTAGCGCCCCAGATAGCAGGAGTCGTGGTACGTGACCCGGAGGCGGGCATCCTCGGGCAACTCCAGGCGACCGGCGGCCACAAGCTCCAGCAGAAGCTCGGTGTGGTGCACCACCTGCCAATCGGCCCCCAGCTGCGGATAATCGTTCTTCAAGGTGTTGTAGCAGTGGGGGCACTGCGTGAGGATCTTGCCGAACCGGTACTGTTCGATGGTCTCCTTGAGGGCCAGCCCGCCCACTTGGAAGAGCATCTCCTCCCCCATGCGGCGGGCAGCCTCGCAGGAGCAGGTCTCCTCCTCGCCCAGGACGGCGAAAGAGACCCCGGCCCGGGTGAGGAGGCGGGCCAGGGCCCGGCTCACCTTCTGGCTGCGCGGGTCGTAGCTGCCGGCGCAACCCACGAAGAATAGGTAGTCAACCGGCGTGGGCTCCTCGCCCTGCGGGTGCGCGTCCGGATCCTGGATGTCGGCCATGACCGGCACCTCCATCTCCAGACCCTGGGCCCAAGCCAGACGGTCCTCTTGTTTGAGCTGCCAGGGGTTGCCACGCATGCCCATCGACTCGAGGGCCTTGGCCGCGCTGCCGGTAAGGCGACCCTCGTTGGTGAGATAGCGGCGGAGCTCGAGGATCTTGTCGAGCTGGTTGATGCCGACGGGACAGTGCTCGACGCAGCTTCGACAGGTGGTGCAGCTCCAGGCCTCGGCGTCGTCGATGAGATCGAGAAGGTCGGGGGTATCCTCCGGCCGGTCGGGATCGTCATTCAGAAGAGCGCGCATGGCTGTCCTGCTCTTCAGAACGATCGTCTTCGGGTTCAAGGGCTTACCCGAGGCGGTGGCCGGGCAGACCTCCTCGCAACGACCGCAGGCCATGCAGGCGTCCAGATCCTTGAGGTCGGGCCAGGCATAGTCCGTGACGGTGCCCGCCCCCACTCTCTCTGCTTCTTCCACGTCGGCCACGTAGGTCATGGCCCCCTTGGGCCGGCTCTCGCGCAGGAAGATGTTGGCCGGGCTGGCCAGAGTATGCAGGAACTTGCTGTAGGAGACCAGGCCCACGAAGCCCACTCCCAGGACCATGTGAACGACCCAGGCCCAACGGTGGAAGGCGACGAAGCTCTCCCGCTCAGCCAGGAGCGAGAGAGCCTTGCCCACCCCGAAGCCGGCGAAGCTCGCTCCTCGTTCGTAGCTTGGGAAGCCATCGATCAGAATGCGGGCCCCCTCGAGCACGAAGCCGGTCACCCCGATCACGAAGAGGATCGCGAGGGCGTAGTGGTCGTCCCACCGGCGCTCGAGCTTGGCCGGCCTTCTCACATAGCGACGCCAGGCGGCGAGGAGCACCCCAGTGAGCAGAGCCAGGCCGGCTATCTCCATGAAGAAGCTGAAAACGAGATAGAAACTCCCCTGAAAGAAGACAAGGCCGAGATCGATCTGGAAGATGAGGATGGTGGTGCCGATGAGCAAGACCACGAACCCCCAGAAGAGCAGAAGGTGCATGAGCCCGGCATAGCGATCCTCAAGCACGGCTTTCTGGAGGAAGCCGTTGCCGATGAGGTCGTAGAGGCGCCCCAGGGGCTTGTCGGTGCGGGAAGTGAAGGCCGGCCGACCCCTCCGGTACATGCCTACCCGGCGAACCAGATCGGTCACCAGGATGACGAGCGCCACGCCCGCCCCGATGTACATGGCGACCTCGGCCCAGAGAGGCACGTTGCCAAGAAGCGCGCGCGTCTGCATGGCCCCGCCTCTACGCGGCTTTGCGCTGGCGGACCAGCTCCGTGAGCGCGGGAATGATGGAGAAGAGGTCCCCCACCACCCCGAAGTCGGCGAAGGAGAAAATAGGGGCTTCGGGATCCTTGTTGATGGCCACGATATAGTCGGCCGTCTGCATCCCCGCCCGGTGCTGGATGGCCCCGGAAATGCCGCAGGCAATGTAGAGCTTGGGGAGACGGTCTTGCCGGTCTGGCCCACCTGGTACTGGTGAGGCTTCCAGCCGGCGTCCACCGCCGCCCGGCTGGCCCCCACGGCCGCCCCCAAGGCCTCGGCCAGCTGGTGGATCAAGGAAAAGTTCTCCGGAGCCCCGAGGCCCCGGCCGCCGGAGACGATGATCTGGGCTTCCTCCAGGCTGACCATGCCCGGGTTTTCCTCCACCACCGCCAGGATGCGGGCAAGCAGGCCTGAAGGAGTGAAGTCCACCACGAGGGGTACGACCTCGGCTTCGGCCGGAGCCTCCTGCCTGTCGAACACGTTGGCCCGCACCGTGACCAGAGCCGGAGAGGCGGTGGCCTCCTTCTCGGCGATCAGCGAGCCTCCGAAACAAGGATGGGTGACCACCAGGCGGCCGTCCTTCACCTCCAGGGCGGTGGCGTCTCCCAGGAGGCCCACCGAGAGCCGGGTGGCACACTGGGAGGCCATCTCGCGCCCGTCGGCTGAATTGGCGAACAGGACCAGAGCCGGGTCGGCGGCGGCGATGGCGGCCAAAGCAGCGTCGGTCATGGGGCCGGGCCGGAAGACGGCGAGCTCCTCGCTTTGGGCCACGTAGGCCTTCTTGGCTCCATAGCGGGCCGCCTCAGCCACCAGGGGGGCGGTCTCGGCGGCCGCCACGGCCACCGCCACGGGGCCGCCGAAGGCCTCCTCGAGCTCCCGGGCCCGGGTGAGGCTCTCCAAGGTCACCTGGGCGAGCTTTGTGTCCCTTCTCTCCGCCACTACAAGGATGCCCTGCTTCTCGCTCAATGGTCCCTCTCCCTGTCGTCATCTGTCGCCACTGGAGACACGAGCTCTGGAGCTCGCTTCGGAACGAAGCCCCGGCCGCCGCGGCCGCACTGGGCGGGCCGATGCAGCGGTGGCGCCGAAACGAGCTCCTACACAAGCTTCTCCTTGAGAAGAAAGTCGAGGATCTTCTCGGCCCCGTCTCCTTGGTCTTCCACCCTCACTCCCGGGGCCCGCGGCTGGGGGTTGCTGGTGGCGAGCACGCGAGTCTTGGCTCCGGAACCGCCGATGCGGCCCGGCACCAAGGAGAGCGCAGCCGCGTCCTTCACCTCCATGGGCTTTTTCTTGGCGGCCATGATGCCTTTCAAGGAGGGGTAGCGGGGCTCGTTGATGCCCTTGGCCACCGACAAGACGGCGGGCAGGGGGCACTCATAGGCGACATAGCCCTGGTCGGTCTGGCGATGGACGGAAAGGGCGCCGTCTCGTATCTCCACCTTGTTCAGAGCCGAGAGTAGAGGGAGATCGAGAAGGGCGGCCACGGCGGCCGGCACCTGGCCGGTCTGGGCGTCGGTGGACATGATGCCAAAGAGAGTGATATCGAACTCCAGGGGCTTGAGAGCTTCAGCGAGGGCGTGGGCCGTGCCCTGGGTGTCGGAACCTGCGAGGGCCGGGTCGGTGACCATGACCGCCCTGTCGGCCCCCATGGCCAGAGCCTTGCGCACCGCGGCGGCCGCCTCTTCCGGGCCCATGCATAGCACGGTGATCTCTCCCCCGTGGGCTTCCTTCAGGCGTACCGCCTCCTCCACGGCGTACTCGTCATAGGGATTGAGGATGTTCTCGACCGTGCGGTCGAGGCGCCAGGAGGTAGGGTCGAGCCTCTTCTCAGCCTCCGTGTCGACCACCTGCTTTACGCAGACGACGATGTTCACACTGCGTCCCTCCTGGTCTCGTCGTTCCGACGCGAGCTCGCGCCCCGCCTTGAAGGCGCCCCGTCACAGACTGGCGAAGAACTCGCGGGCCACGGTCAGCCGCTGCACCTGGTTCGTGCCTTCGAAGATCTGGAAGATCTTGGCGTCCCGCATCATCCGCTCGACGGGGTACTCGGCCATGTAACCATAGCCGCCCATGATCTGTACAGCGTCGGTTGTGACCTTCATGGCGGCGTCGCTGGCAAAAAGCTTGGCCATGCCCGAGTACCGTACCATGTCGGGAGCGTGGGTGTCATACTTATAGGCAGCCGCCCACGTAAGGCAGCGGGCCGCGTCGACGGCCGTAACCATGTCGGCGACAATCTGCTGCACGGCCGGCATTCGCGCCAGCGGTTGGCCGAACTGTGTCCGCTCTTTGCAGTACCGGGCCGAGGCCTCGAGGGCGCCCAGAGCGATCCCAGTCGATTGCGCGGCCACGCTGATGCGACCCTTGTTTAGGCTGTCAACCAGGATCGGGAAACCTTCGCCCACCCTGCCTAGCATGTTTTCCTCGGGCACCCAGACATCCTCCAGCACGAAGGAGCACGTGGTCGATCCGCGCAGGCCCATTTTGTGCTCGATCTTGTCGACCTCGTAGCCGGAGCGGTCAGTTTCCACCAGGAAGGCCGTGATCTGATCGCCTCCCCCTTCGTGGACCTTGGCGAAGACAACGACGAGGTCCGCCACATTGGCGTGCGTGATGAAGCATTTCCTGCCGTTGACGATCCAGCCGCCCTCAGAGCGGACAGCACGAGTGCTCAGTCCCTTGACGTCGGACCCTGCATTGGGCTCTGTGAGGCCGAAAGAGGCCAGCTTCTCCCCAGTGGCGAAGGCCGGCAGCCAGCGGCGTTTCTGCTCCTCGCTCCCGGCCAGCACCAGCGGCGTCGCCCCCAATGACTGGTTGCCCAGCACCATGGACGAAGATGCGCAAACCCGAGCCACCCCTTCCATGACCACGCACTGCGTAAGCAAACTGCCATCGATTCCACCGTACTCCCTGGGCAGCATGGCCGCGAACAGGTCGTACCGCTGAAAAAGCTCTCTCACCCAGGCGGGAAACTTCTCGCCCTCATCGATCTCCGCAGCCCGGGGAGCTATCTCGCCTTCCATCAAGTCGCGCACCGCCTTCGCGATGGCCTGCTGCTCGTCTGATAGCGCGAACTCCATTGAAGGGTTCCTTTCTTGCCCCCCGACATCAACCGGGCGGGATCGACACCCGCCCTACCAGACAGGCCCTCTCAGTGCTTGCGCGATCCGCTCAACCTCGAGCTCTGGGTCGCCGGAGCTCGGCCAGTCAGCCGAGCACGCGGGACAAGGCTCAGCATCACCTCTTTCGGCCCCGTGATCCCTCGAGGCCGGCGAGGTAACTAGGAGGATCAAGGCCAAGCCGAGCGTGAGATTGCCAAGATCCCGGGGAGCGGCGAGATGAAGCGAGCCCACCTCGAAACCGGCCTCCAGAAAGCGGGTGATCTCCGCCCAGGTGCTCACGATGATGGCTCCCAACATCCCGCCCGTGATACTCGTGGCCCCGCCCAGTATGAGCATGGCGATCACGGGGACCGCCTGGGCGACATAGAAAGAGTTAGCCTGGAAGGCGGTGAGATAGTGGGCCCAGAGGCCACCCGCCAGGCCGGTGAGAGCCGCTGAAAGCACGAGCGGAACCAGGCGCGCCATGGTGACGTTCACACCGCAGGTCTCCGCCGCCAGAGGATCGTCTCGCGCCATCCTGGACTTCAATCCGGCAGAAGACCATTTGAACAGAGCGGCTACGAGAACCGCCAGGACCAAGGCCGAGAAGACCCAGGCAAACGTGGTGGTCTTCGGTACGCCACTGAAGGTCTGAGTGCCGCGGGTGAGCTCCTTCGCATGGCGAAGCACCTGGTTGACGATGACCAGCAGGCCGAGCGTCACGACCGCCGCGGCCGGGCCCGTCAACCGTACTATGGCCGGACCTATGATTGCGGCTGCCGCGGCAGCCGCAATCATAGCGACCACCAGTGAGGGGAACATCGGCAGCTCGATGGTCTTCAATACTCCCGGGAGGTCGGGAAGCAGCGCAGCCTTCAAGCCGACGGGCAAGGAGACGATCCCCGCCGCGTACGCTCCGATGGCCATGAACGCCATATGGCCGAAGGAGACGATCCCGGTGCTGCCCACAAAGACCTGCAACGCGACCACCAGGAGGGCGTTGATCCCGAAGACGAGGATGATCTCGTCCTTCTGGCCGCGCAGCATGAACCCGAGACTCAAGACAGCCAGGACGACCACCAGGCTCACAAGCACGGGCGATGCGATGGAGAGCAGAAACGGGACTCGGCCGAAATCTCGGTCGGCCCTCAAGCGCAGAGTGATCATCGCGACACGTCCAGGAGCCGGCCGCCGATGCCCTGCGGCCGCAGCACGAGCAGGATCACGACCACCACGAACGCGAGCGCTTGCTGGAGGCCCCGCAAGTCCACGGGGAGCCACGAAGCCAGAGCTGCTTCGGCAAAGCCGAGCGCGAAACCCCCGGCGACGGCCCCGCGCGCGCTCCCCAGTCCCCCGATCACCAAGGCGATGAAGGCCTTGAGGGTGATGTCCAGCCCCGAGCGCGGCGTGACCGTTCCCACCTTCATGAACCACAGCAGTGCGATCACTCCCCCGATCACGCCGGTTATCGCAAAGCTCAAACGCACCATGCTCTTGGGCCGGACTGCCATGAGCCGGGCGGTACGGGCGTTCTCAGCCGTTGCCCGTAGGGCCAATCCTAGGCGGCTGCGGTTGAGGAGGACGAAAAGCGCCGCCAAGATGACAGCAGCCACGGCGACGTTGACCAGCGAGAGCATGGAGATCTGGAGTCCATCGACCTGCAGGACAGTGTTGAGGGCTGTGGGACTGGGAAACATCAAGGCGAGCTCCCCGAAAACCTGTACGGCCAAGGCGACGAGCACGAGAGAGAGCCCGAACGAGACCAAGAGAAGGGACAACGGGTTCTGGGTCCCGACTCGACGGAATACGACCTCTCCCACGAACATCGAAAGAGCCACGCTGCCGACCAAGGTCAGAGGGATCACCGCAGGGAGTGGAAGTCCTATGCTGGTCAACTCCACGGCCAGAAAGGCCGTCCATACGATCATATCTCCGAAAGCGAAGTTCACGAGGCCAAGAACTCCGAACACCATGGTCAGCCCCAGCGCAAGCAGCGAGTAGCTTGACCCGAGGGAGAGGCCGTCCAAGAACACCTGGAGGAAGCCGGTCACGAGGTGACCTCCTCGCTGGTGGATGAACCCAGATAGACTTCCAGCAAAGTGGCGTGGTCGGGCAACTCTCCGACCGGGGCGGACAGGACGGAGCGGCCGCCGCGAAGGACGATGCACTGATCCACCAGGCCAAGCGCTCGGTTAGACGACTCCTCCACCACGATCATGGCCAGACCCTCGCGTTTCAGTTCGCGTAGCAGCCCGTACACCGTACTCGCAACGGCCGGAGCCAAGCCCATCGAGGGCTCATCCACCATAAGGAGCTCCGGGGCGGACATCAGGGCCCGGGCGATCGCCAGCATCTGCTGCTCCCCTCCTGAGAGCTGACCTCCTCCGCCATGTCGCCTCTCCTTCAGGATGGGGAACCGCTCGTAGCTCCTTGCCAAGCGCTCCTGAACCTGGGCAGCGGTCGCCGCGGGCCTACGCCGGCGAGAGGGTGTGGCCCCAATCAGGAGGTTCTCTTCCACGGTCAGGGACGTGAAGATCTGCCGGCCTTCCGGACACAGACTGATGCCCATAGTCGCGCGGGCTTCGGGGCCCGCCTTGGTCACAGTGTCTCCGCGGAAGGTCATGGAGCCGCTCCACAATGGATTCAGTCCGGCAATCGTGCTCACGAGCGTGGTCTTGCCCGCACCGTTCACTCCTAGCAGCGCGACGCTCTCACCGGGGCACAGACTCAGATCCACCTGCTCCACAACAGCGTTCGGACCGTAGCCTGTGACCAGCCCATGCACGCTGAGAAGAGGTTCAGGCACCGTCGACTTCCCCCAGATAAGCTTCGACCACGGCCGCATCGTTGAGCGCGTCAGACGGAGTTCCGTCGAAGATGATCGATCCCGAACGCAAGACGATCACCCGGTCACACAGCTGAGAGATGAAGGACATGTCGTGGTCGATCACCACGATGGAACAGGACCTCTCGGCACGAAAACCGTCAAGGAGGTGGCCCAGATTGGCGCGCTCGCCGGTGTCGAGACCGGCCGCGGGCTCGTCGAGGAGCACCACTTTCGGCTCGCCGATGAGAGTCCGACCTATCTCAGTCCGGCGCTGATGGCCGAAGGACAGCGCCGAGACCATGGTCTCTCGGTGCTCTGCCAGGCCCAAACGCTGGGCCCAGTCAGCGGTGACCTGAGCCAGCGGCCGGGGGGAGCCCTGGCGGCCGGCAAAGAAGCCGGCCGCCAGGTTCTCGTTGACGGAGAGACTCGGAAACAGCCGCAGGTTCTGGTAGCTCCGCACGAGACCGGCCCGAGCGCGCCGAGCCCGCGACCAGCCCGTCACAACCGTTCCGTAGAACACGACCTCCCCAGCAGAGGGCGAGAGCACACCTGAGAGACAGTTCACCAGCGTGCTCTTGCCTGATCCATTGGGCCCGATGAGTCCCAGGATCTCGTCCTGCCCCACGCTGAAGCTGACTCCCCGGAGGGCGGCGACGCCCCCAAAGAACATCTTCAAGTCTCGCGCTTGCAGTACGGGATCCATGGGCCCGGCCGGGGTTCGTGCGTCCTTCTGATCCGAGATCGCCGTCACGGCATGAAGGTCTCGACCAGTCTGTAGTTACCTTGGGCGTCGAAGCCAACCACATCCACGGTCCCGTACTGATGACCGTCGACCCACTTCAAGATGGTCCGGCCCGGAACCTCCAGACTCTGTTGGGCATACATCGCGTTCGAAAGGGCCTCTCCGTCGAGGCTTCCGGCGCTCTTGATCGCCTCGAAGACGGCGAACATGGTCCAGTAGGCCCCGACTGCCTGGCTGTTCTCGGGATAACGGCCGTACGCCTTCTCATACGCGGCCACGAAATCCTTCATCTCGGCCGACGCATCTTCGCCCTCGTAGTACGCACCGGTGAGGAAGTAGATATTGCTGACTCGATCCGGCCCGATGATCTTCGCCAGGTCTTGACTCGACCACGTGAAGTTGCCGAGCACCGGATAGTCGATCCCCGCATCACGAAGCTGCTTGATGAACGTGGCGATGTCGGGGAAGTACATGCTGCCCCAGATGACCGGGTTCTTGGCATCGGGGAACTTGTCGCCAAGCTTGCGGATCTCGGAGATGATGGGAGCGAAATCCGTCTGCCCGCTCTTCATCACGCTGCTGCCAAGGTCCGTGACGCCGCTTCTCGCTTTGAAAACCTCTGTCTGGGCCTGGAAGAAGTTGAAATCGTTGTTGGTGACGGAGTACTCTCCATCCCACCCCTGCTTCTGCAAGAACACGGCTCCCCCGTTGCCGAGGTCGTCGGTGTTCGTCCCGCCGTTGAAGAACAAGTTGCCCACCGCGGGGCCGAACAGCACCGAGCTGGCGCTGGGAGCGATCGTCAGGACCCCCGCCCCCTGGCCGATCTGGGCCGCGGCGATGCCCATGTCCATGTCATCGGGCACGAGCAGGATCTCAGCCCCAGCCGTGAGCAGCTCCTGGGCGACTTGACCGGCAACAGCCGGATCGGATTTCGTGTCCTTGTCGACAATCTTGATCTGGTGCCCCCCGAGGCCACCCTCGGCGTTGATCTTGTCGATCGCAAGCTTGGCGCCGTTCAGACCTGACACGTCGAAGAACGCGAACGGCCCTGTGGCGGCCCTGGAGGCGCCGATGGTAATCACGCCGTCCGGACCGGCATCGACGACTCCCTCGGCCGGCGCCACGGTGGTGGTCGCCGCGGAGTCCGGAAGTCGTCGCCGGGCCAGCGGTAGTTTCAGTAGACGCCGCCGTGGTCTCCGTGGTCCCTCCGCCGCAGCCCCCGATCAGGAAAGCTGCGAACAGCAGGAACAAACCACCGAGAACCAGAGAATGGCGTGCACGCCTTGATCCGCTCATATCAACCCCCCAATGATGATTCGCCCCAAGTCAGTTCCGATGCCTTCTCCTGTCCCGCTCCTTTCCTCTCCTCTTGGCAGAGGGTCGATGGGATGCCCCTGGAGGTGAACGCCGCGCACGCGACCCGAACGGGCCGATCCAGGAGATGAGGGAGCTAAGCCTGAAGCGCCCGCTCCTCGGCGTCGGCCAAGGCCGCGTAGATCTGCTGCTCGGTGCGCGTGTGTGCGGCTGCCTCGAGCGTTACCGCGTTCTCCGGACACACCGCCACACAAAGGCCGCAGGCGCCACAAAGCTCTTCGCTGCAGCTGGCGATGTCCCCGTCCCCGTCAAGCGACATCGCCCAACAGAGGTTGTGGCAGCAGATGCCGCAGCCCGTGCACTTCCCGGCGTCCACCGCCGCCGCGACCCGCCCCACTCCCCAGTCGATTAAATCGGCCGGCATCATGTACTGCACGCCGAGGCCCCGGAAATCGTCGAGCGACGCATACTCCTGCTCTTTCATGTACTCGACGAGAAACGCCGCCGAGCGGCGCAGAAGGCTCCAGCCGCGCCACAGGGTCCCCGAGGAGAACTCGCAGATCTTGGCTCCAAGCATCATGGACTCGACCACATGCTTGCCTTCCACCAACCCCCCAACCGCCGCCTGGTCGATCCCAGGGACGAAGAGCGAGATCGTCCCGATGTTCCGATAGCACAGATAGCGAGTCCAGGGACCCAACGCAGGCGAGATCGGATTGGCGTCCAGTGCCGGATACAAGGAACGCCCGCCGTTGTAGATATCGGGGGAGCAACCGACAGGGGCGCGTTGATGCTGGTGATGAACTTGGCTCCGGCATCCTTGACCTGTTCGGCGAACGACACCAAACGCGGGAATCCGGTCTCGGGAGAAAACTTGACGCCCACCGGCACGCCGCACCGTTTCGCCGCCGCCGCCGTGACCGCTGCAGTGAGGGCCGGGATATCCCCGAGAAGCACGCCGGCATGCTCGGGGATACGCTCGGTGACGTACGATTCGACCGCTCCAAGTGCGCTGGCGGGGAGAGGGCAGGAGACGTCGAGCTCGATGAGATCGGCCCCGGCCGTCTCGAACTTCGCCGCATGCTCCGCCCACGCGTCTGGGTCCGCTCCCGGACCCATGATATTCGCGATAACCGCCACACCGTCAGGGACGGCCTTCTTCAACCGATCGACCAAACGGAGGCCGGCGTCGAGGCGCATCTCGATGCGATAGCTGTCCGCCGTACACCACATCCCTTGCTTACCGAAAAGCTTCGTCTCGGCTCGCAGAAACCGCCCCGTGGGCAACTTGTCTGCAGGATGAGCCAGCTCGGCGTTAACGTACGGCGTGTGCACGTACCCAGCCCCTTCATCGACGTGCTTGAGCAGCAGCTCTACCATGCGGTCCACGCTGATGGATGGAGGAGCAAACGGGGCTTGCGCCGCTACTCCCAGAGGACTTCGCATCCTCACCCCGGCGAATTCGACCTCGAGATTGGTGTCCTGCCACGCTGTCATGGTGCCCCCCTGCCCAAGCTGGCCGCACACGGCCGCCTTTGTGCCCCTGGCCTGCTCAGCAGTCTAGGGGCAACCGATGAGTCTGCTCAACTACCTACTCGGGTAGTCTGGGGTCCCGGCAGCCCTAACGCTGTGCGAAGAGAGCTGGTCGGGAAGCCTGCACAGCAAGCCTGCAGCGGATGCCGCGCTTGTGCCGTGCGCCATCATTCAGTACACTATGTTTTTCGACCTTCCCTATCGGGCCGTTGAAGAATGACGCTTCGCCGCCGGGGTGCGCTGGGCGCGCGCAAGGCAAGGACGCAGGGAGCGCTCGTAGCAGCGCTACGGGCGCGACCGAGGACGACGCATGGCGCCTCCCAGCGCTGTCCGGCGGCCGAGGTTTCTCTTTCGGCAGGCTGATTAGGTCGTTCGGCGGGCGGGGGGCCCGTTTGTCGCGTATGCACCCACGTGAAGCCACCAGTCAGAAGGCGTTCACCAGGTTCGTCGGGGCCATCCACGAGAGCCTCGAAGTGGAGCGCGTGGGCAGCAACTACATGGCCTCCATACGCGACCTCGTGCAGGCCAACGCCTACGGCTTCTATCTGTTGACCGCCAAGGGCGGGCGTCCGCAGCGAGTGGCCGTGAGTGGAGGAGTCGACCGGTTCATCGCCCGCTACGAGAATGTGGGCTACTCGCAGGATCCCCTCTTGCGCTACATGCTCCGGACCAAGGAACCGGTCCATGATGGCCTGCTCTACTCGGAGAGCGAATGGCAGCTCAATCCGTTGCGCCGAGCGCTCACGATGCAGTATCAGGCCCCCCGGATGCTCGAGGCTCCCCTAGTCATCGACGGCCGGCTCAAGGGCACGCTTTACTTCACGCGGCGTCCGGACAGCGCCCCGCCATTCGGCAACGCGGAGCTGGAAACGCTCAGACTCGTCGCCCGTCACGTCTGCTCGGCTGTCGATCACGCACTGAGATATGCGGAAGTTAGGGAGCGATGCGGGCTGGCCGAAAGCGCGCTCGATTCCCTCGACGTGCCCCTTCTACTGAGCGATGTCAAGGGAGACGTGAAGTTCGCGAAC
Source organism: Thermoleophilia bacterium (assembly GCA_027493445.1). GTDB lineage: Bacteria > Actinomycetota > Thermoleophilia > RBG-16-64-13 > RBG-16-64-13 > JAMDDA01. Next base: position 2,669,259 of record JAOSKU010000001.1, read on the forward strand.
AGGGCAGCCAAGTCCACACTTCGCGCCGCCGGCGCGGCTGCCGGCGACGAACACTTCCGTGAAGCCCTTCAAGAGAATCTCGATCGGCTCGCCGGCGGCTCGCAAAGCACCACGGCCACCTTTCTTCGCCTCCCGACCGCTGGGAAAGCGGAGCGCTACCTTCTCCTTCGCTCGACCCCCGTGCCCGCTCTGGAGCACACGGTGGCAACATTCTTGTGTGCCACTGGGAAGCAGCATGCGACTCGGAACTTCGACCACCTTCGACCGCTGCTGTCCGAACGGGAGCTGGACGTGCTCGAGCTGCTGGCCGAAGGCCTGCAGAACAAGGAGATCGCCACCCGCCTTTTCGTGACCACCAACACGGTCAAGTACCATGTGAAGCGCATGTACCGGACGATGCGCGTGTCCTCGCGGGCGGAGCTGCTGTCCAAGGCTTATGCCGACACGAACGGCGACCACACCCAGCGCTGAGGGTCCCAGCCGGCAGCCAACTGGGCACCACCCCTGTCCCCGCTACACGGCCCCCATGCCCGCGGCTCGTCGCCGGTCTCACCGCCCGCAAACCCACGGTACCGATCGCGTAGCTCGCGTTTCATGATCTTGTATCCGGCGCCCATCATGGGCATCTCCCTCAGCGGGATGAAATCGATGGATTTCGGCGTCTTGTAGGAGGCAAGGCTCCGCCTGCAATGCGCGATGAGCTCCTCCTCGGTTACCGACCCACCCTCTTTCAAGACGACCACCGCCTTTACGGCCTCTCCCCACTTGGCGTCAGGGACACCGATCACTGCCACCAAGTTGACGGCAGGGTGCGAGGCGATGACGTCCTCGATCTCTCGCGGATAGACGTTCGAGCCCCCGCTCAGGATCATGTCCTTCTTCCGGTCGATCACGTAGTAGAAACCGTCCTCGTCGATGCGCACAACGTCCCCCGAATGCCACCAGCCGTCGCGGAAGTCCCCCGCTCCCGGCCGGTTCCAGTAGCCGGCGGCCACCCCGCCGCCGCTGACGGCCAGCTCCCCGGTACCTCCGGGACCGACCTCCACGCCCGCCTCGCTCACCACCTTGGTTTGATAGCCTAGGCAGGCCCGGCCTATCGACGTCAGCCTGCGCGCGAGGGGGCCACTGACCGCGACCTCCTCCGGTCTCAACACCGTACCGAGCAGAGCCGTCTCCGTGGTCCCGTAGAGTTGAGTGAACGTCTCTCCAAGAAAGCCCGCGCCTTCCGCCAGCAGTTCCGCGGAGATCGGCGCGGCCGACGTAAACCACCGCTCGATGCTCGAGAAGTCGCAGCGCCGAGCATCCGGGTGTCTGACGAGCTTCGCGAGCAGCGTCGGGCTGAACTGCGTAAAGGTGATCCGATCCCGGGTGATGAGGTCCAGGGCTTTGGGTGGATCCGGGGGACAGAGATGGAGCGAGCATCCACGTACCACGGATACGAGCGTGAGGCCCGTGCCCCCGGATGTGTGCAAAGGCAAGAGTAAGAGCCATCGCGTGGCAGGGTTGATCCCGAGCTCCGCCGCCCAAACATGGGCGCTAAACAGCCAATTGCGGTGGGTCAGGGGCGCACCCTTCGGGCGACCCGTGGTGCCGCTGGTGTAGATCAGGGTGGCCACGTCGTCTTCCGCCACCGCCACCCCGGGCTCCGCGCGAGAGCCGGCCCCGAGCAGCTCCTCCAGATCGTGCGGGCAGACTCCGGACCCCCGATACCAACCACGAGCTCCACGGAAAGATCGGTGCCCGCTCCTTCCAGATTCGCCCGGTAGAGATCTTCGTCGATGACTAGAGCGCGGGCGCCGCTGTCTCCCAGCTGGTACAGAGTCTCGGCCGGTGTAAACGAGCGGTCGATGGGTACGGCCGCCAGACCCGCTTTTGCCAGCCCGAGCAAACACAGCACGTGTCCCAGGCCGGTCCCCGTCTGGACGGCGACCCGATCGCCCCGCCGCAACCCCAGCCCGAGGAAGCTGTTCGCGAGCCGGTTTGCCATAACCGCCAGCTCGCGGTACGTGACGGTCGCACCACACCCGAAGTGCTTGCCGTACTCGTCGCAGACGGCGGTCCTGTCACCATAGAGAGTGGCGACGCGTCGCAACGCATCACCTATGACCATGCCCGATCGAGCCCCCGTTCTCGCCATCGCGAAGCGTCCGCGATTCCTGCCTGCCCTCAGCCGGCCTTGCGGCGAGCGCGGAGCTTCTCTGTGGCCGCCCGATCGAGGGCCAGCGTTCCCTCCTCAATCACGACGCCATAGTCGTCACGCGCGCTCTCCGGCGAGACGAGTTCGTCGCGGACGTCGGCCCAGACGGCCTCGACGTCCCGCTCGAAGGCATCGCCCACGCCGGCACCGCCCTGCGTGTAGTCGATCGCCTTGTCCCCCGTGTGAAGCTGATAGAGCATGGTGCGCCGGCAGTCCTCGTCGGTCTGCTCGGTGCCGTCACGCAAGATCAGCCGCTTCGAGTTCGGCCGAGGCAACCGGCCGCCGTCGACGGCGGGAGCCACTCGGTAGTCGAAAGGCTCGGCCGCGTATGCCAGAAAGATGGGCTGCGGGTCTGAGTCAGCCACCCAGACATTGTGAACTCCCGCGCCTCCCCCGCCACTTGCCGGGCGCACCCGAGTCGGTCGCCCACTCCCACCGTTCCCACACGATGGGGTAGATGCTCTCCACGACCTCCAGCTCGGGGTAGTACAGAGTCCCGCTGCAGATTGTCGGCCCGTTCGTTGGCCAACCGTCGGTCCCCCAGATGGCTCCCGCGCCGCTGGCGCAGGCCAGGAAGTCGGGGCTGCCATACCCCTCCATGCGCCGCAGGTCGAGACCAGAGAAGACCCAGTAGTTGATGCTGCCCCACCCAGCGGGCACTTCTTCGGGAACGGCCTGCGCGAGAGCGTCCCACACCGCCTCGATGATCTGCTTGGCGATGAAATTGGTGCAGTTGCCGTGCGTAAGCGGAGAAACGGCGTGCGTGATGGTGCCGGGGGTGGTCACGATGGCAATCGGACGGTAACACCCCCCGCAGCGGTACGTGATCCTCTTGCCCACCGAGGTGAGTAGAGCCATATACACGCTGCTGAAGGTATTGGCTATAGGGCTGTTGACGTACTCGCGGACCATCGGGCCGCTCTTGCTGAGATCGACCGTCAGCTCGTCGTCGCTCACGGTGAGCTCGCAGACAATGGGGGAGGAACCGTCACGTCCAGTGATCTCGCTCCGGTAGACCCCGTCGGGTACCTTCCGGATCTCCTCCCGCATCATGTGCTCGCCGTAGTTGAGAAGGTCGGTCATGAAGGCGCCCATGGCTGCTTCCCCGTACGAGTCGTACAGAACACGGATGCGCCGCTCGCCCACCCGGGCCGCACCGATCATGGAAAGAAGATCGCCCCGCTGGGCATCGGGTATGCGCACGTTCGTCATGATCAAGTTGAGGACGTCATGGTTCTCGACACCGCTGGAGAAGATCCTCACCGGCGGGATGCGCAGGCCTTCGCCATAGATATCCAGAGCGCCGGGATTGTAGCCGCCGGGAACTCCCCCGCCGGTGTCCTGCTGGTGCGCCTTGTTGGCGATCCAGAGCACCTGTTTGCCGTTCCAGAACACGGGATAGACGATGCACCAGTCAGCCAGCTGGTTGCCCGCGTCCAGGGTGTAGGGATCGTTCACGAGGAAGACGTCCCCCTCGTTGATGTCATCTCCGAAGTATTGCTTGACGGAGCGCACCGAAAAGGGAGTCGTTCCGATGAGCACCGGAATGTACTCCGCCAGCGCAAGCAGCTCGAAATCGAGCGTGACGACAGTGGTGACGAAATCGTGCGCCGAGAAGTAGATAGGAGCGCGAGCCGTTCGCTCCATGTTCTTGCCCATCTCGCGCGCGACGGTGAACATGGCCGATACCAGCACGCTGAAATCGGCCGGATCGGTCGTGAGCTGGAACGTCTTGCCGTTCGTGGGGGTCATGTCGTGCCTCCTCGAAGACCGGGATGTGATCGCTTACTGGAGGGTCATCATGTAGTCGCCGTAGTCCGTCACCTCGAGACGGGCTCCGGGAGGAACGACGATTGTCGTAGTGCTTTCCTCGATCACAGCGGGGCCGTGCACGATGTTGCCGGCGGTCATGTGGTCGCCATCGTAGATCGACGTGGAGACGAAGTCGGATGCTTCCTCGAAGTACACATTCCGCCGCCCCTTGACGTACCGCGACGCATCCCGGCCGGCTCCGTTCCCGACCACGTTTCGAACGGGAGGTGCGACCCGGCCGCAGGCCGCCACGCGCACATTGATCATTTCAGTCTCAGTGTTGTCCCGGTAGGCGTAAAGCTCCTCGTGGCGCCTGTGGAAATCCTCGACGATCCGGTCGATGGTCTGAGCGGTCAGGTCGCCGTCGGCAACGGGAAGCTCGACCTCGTGGAACTGTCCTTTGTACCGCATGTCGATCGAGCGCCGGTAGTACCGATCGTCGGGGGAGATGCCCTCGCGACCCAGGTACCCGTCGCCGAGCGTGCGCAGATCGTCGAAGGCTGCATTCAGAGCGCCCGCGTCGGCACTCGCTGTCTTGACGACCACAGACTTCACGAGATCGTGTCGCAGATCGGCGATGATGCTGCCGATCGCACAGAAGATCGAGGAATCGCGCGGGATCATGATGCTCTTCACGCCAAGCAGGCGGGCCAGCGCCGCCACGTGCACCGGCCCCGCCCCTCCCGCGGCGACAAGCACGTAGCGGCGGGGATCCTCGCCCCGCTGCACCGATACTTCCGAAATGGCATCGGACATGCTGTGGTCGATGATCTTCCTTACCGCCCTGGCGGCTCCCACCACGTCGAGACCGAGCGGGTCGGCGATCTTGGTCTTGAGGGACCTTTCCGCGAGCGACCGGTCGACGGTCATCTCCCCGCCCAGAAAGAAGTCGGGGTTGAGGTACCCCAACACGAGATCGGCGTCGGTGCTCGTCGGTTCCTCGCCTCCCCTCCCATAGCAGGCAGGGCCCGGATCCGCGCCGGCGCTCTGGGGGCCCACATGAAGCATCTTCATCTGGTCGAGCCAGGCAATACTGCCGCCCCCAGCGCCGATCGTGTGCACGTCGACAACGGGGAGGCGCATGTGGTAGACGCCCCCACCGCTGTCTCGAGTGCGGTGGCGGGCTTCTGGTCTTTGATGAGGCAGACGTCGAAGCTGGTCCCGCCCATGTCCACGGTGATGAGGTCGCGGAGGTCCAAGGGCGAAGCTACGTACGCCGCCGCCGCCGGGGCACAGGCCGGCCCCGACAGCACCGTGCGCACGGCCTGCTCCATCGCGATCTCCGGGAACATCACCCCGGCATTGGACTGGGTGATCAGGAGCTCGCCGCGGAAGCCGTTCTCACGTAGGGTTTGCACCATGTTCCCCAGATAGTTCGCCAGGTTCGGGCCCACGTAGGCACTGATGACCGCCGTGCTGATGCGCCAATACTCCCGGATCTCGGGCTGGATGTCGCACGAGCCGACGACGTAGGCCCCTGGAAGCTCTTCCCGGCAGATCTCCACCGCGCGGCGCTCGTGACTCGAGTTCTTGAACGACCATAGGAAGCCGACGACCACCGCTTCGACCCCTTCTTTCGCCAGGGACCGGCAGGCGGCCCGCACTTCGTCCTCGGCCAGCGGGGTCAGCTCTTCACCGTTCCATTTCAGGCGTTCCGTGATCGGCATCCTCAGGTACCGAGGAGCGAGAGGAGCGGGAGCCGGGATGGTGTAGTCGTAGGGGGTCTCGCGGATCCCGAAGCGGATTCCGAGCGTGTCTCTGAAGCCTTTCGTCGTCAGAAGGCCCACCTTGGCGCCGTTCCAGGTGAGGACGGTGTTCGTGCTCACCGTAGTCCCATGGCAGATCCGTGTGATCCGCCCGAGAAAATCCCTGAAGCTCAGATCCCGCTTTTCCGCCGCACGACGGAGACCCTCGATGACGGCCCGAGAGGGATCGTGGGGTGTCGACGATGTCTTGACGACGGTTGATCCCCCATCTTCGCCCACACAGATGAGGTCGGTAAAGGTGCCCCCGTGTCCACGCCAACGGTGAATTCCATGGCGATAACCCCCTTGCTGGATCTCTGCGGCCAAACGACGATGCGCACGCCAGGCTCAAGCCCGCCATGCATCCCCCTAGGCCCCCGTTTCTCTAGCCGTCCCTGGACGGAGGAGGCCGCCTGAGTTGATGGCTCCACATTATAGGTTCGGCTTCTCGACCTCGGAACTACCCACGGGGGTAGTCTGCGCCCCCAGCCGCCCCATCCACCGCGTCGGCGCGAACGCGCGGCCCCCTACTATTGCGAGGGAGGACCGTCGGTCGCCCCAAGAGCGAAGCGCCAGCGGCAGTCGAGCTGCGGAGGCCGCTCGTCGGGAGGAGCGATGTCGCACTGTACGCGAATGCGCGGGTCGACAACCTGGGCCATCCCGGCGAACTCCAGGCGATGCATCTCCCGGCAGACATACTCGGCCAAGCCCCTGCGCCGTCGAGCTTCTTGCGTGGGACACACGGGCACGGTGAGGACGATCTCGCCCGCCGATTCCTCGATTTCGTAGCCGACGAGCAGCGTCCACGGATAGAGACGTAGGACCTTGGCGAACCCCTCGAGGCCTTTCTCTTCGATCCCGAAGCGCTCCACCAGGTCTTTGGCGGCCATCCCACTCACCCGTGCCCACACGTCCTCGTTCAACCGTTCCGCAGTGGCCTGATCGAAACGGTCGGTCACCTTGATGAACCAGAAGGAGTCCATGACTCGGTAGTGCCACAAGAGGAACTCCAGGTAGCGGCGAAGCTCCGGCGCCTGCATGTCGTAGAATAGCGACAGATCCATCTGTCAGACTCCCCCCTCCAAGAATAGAGTGCCGCCGCCCACCCGTGAGGGCTGGGACATTAGGATGTCACCGGCGCCCCCGCCGCGCAAGCGAGAGAGGGAAGGTCTGATGATGCCCGGGTGGATAAGATAGAGCGCCTCTACCCACTTTATATAGCCGAAGTCCGCATTCTTGCTGCAAGGAGTGTTGCCAAAACCACGACAACAGGGTACGATTAGTGCGTGATCTGCCACTAAAAGGGGTCGAGGACATGGACATCACCAGCGCTACGAAGGTCGGCGACATCGCCACGATGGTCCCGGCGGCCATCGAAGTGTTCGAACGATACGGGGTGGATTTCTGCTGCAACGGAAAGCGGCCGCTGGACGAAGCCCTGAGAGGCACCGGCCTCTCCGTGGGCGACATCCTGGCAGAGATCGAGAGGGCCACGGAAGCTCAAGCCCAGGAGGACGAGCTCCACCAGGACTGGTCCGGGTACGCGCCCGGTACCTTGGCGGATCATATCGAGGCCACTCACCACGGCTATCTTCGAGCAGAGCTTCCCAAGATCGGGGCCCGCATGGCTACCGTGCTCTCCGTCCACGGCGAGAGACACCCGGAGCTCTTCGAGCTGGGCCGTCTTTTTCGAGAAGCTCCGCCGGGAGCTCGACGAGCATCTGGCCAAGGAGGAGCAGGTCGTGTTCCCCATGCTCCGCACATTGGACACGGAGTACGAGAGCTCAGGACCGGGCTCGACCCGCGCGTGGACCCCTGAGGCTCTGCGGGCCGAGCTCGCTTCGTTGGAGGCCGAACATGACGACGTGGGCGACGCCCTGAAATCCATCCGGGGGTTGACCTCGAACTACCAGACGCCGGCCGACGCTTGCATCACCTACTCCACGCTCTATCGGGAGCTGCAGGGCCTCGAGGTCGACATCCATCGGCACGTGCATCTGGAGAACAACATCTTGATCCCAACGGTGCGGACGCTCGCCGAGAGCTGACGCTCCTCCTTTCGTACGCCGTCGGACCGGGGGCTACCGGCGTTGCGCTCCATGCGCGGAAGCACCCGGGCGATGGTTCTCTCTTGAGAGGAAGCTCGACACTTTAGCCCCGCGGCAACCCGGGTCGAGCTACTTCGCCCGCCCCAGCAGCCTCCGCCGTACGGTGGCTCCCTTCAACCACTGGATGGCCTCGGTGGGGTTGAGCTCCTTCGGACAGGCCTCCACGCAGTTGGTGATGGTATGGCAGCGGTAGATCCCGCGCTCGTTGTCGAAGGAGGGCAGCCGCGTCTTGCCGGCCTCGTCCCGGGAATCGACTTCGAAACGGTAGGCCTTGAGCAGCGCGGCCGGACCCAGGTAGCTGCCCTCGCCCCACACCGAAGGGCACGAGCTGTAGCAGCACCCGCACATGATGCAGTCGATGGGCATGTCGAGCTTTTTCCGATCGGCCTCCGACTGCGGGATCTCCGCGTCCGGCGTCTTCGAGTTGCGCATGAGATAGGGCTTGATGGCCTCGTACTTGGCGAAGAAGTCGGTCATGTCGCTGACCAGGTCCTTCACCAGCGGTATATGCGGCATGGGCTCCACCGTGATCGCGTCGCCGTGAAGGTGGCGCACGTTCGTCTGGCAGGCCAGCCGGTAGGTGCCGTTGATGTACATGGCGCACGAGCCGCATACCGCCGCCCGGCAGCAGTAGCGGAAAGCAAGGGAACCGTCGAGGTGCTCCTGGATGTAGAATAGGCCCTCGAGCACGGTCAGGCTCGACTCGTAGGGCACGGTGAACTCGTCGTAGCGGGCCCCGATCATCACCGGAGCCTCCGGATCGTAGCGCTTCACGCGGAATCTGGCTTCGGGCATCAGTACGTACGCTCCTGTGGCTCGAACATCCCCAGGGCCACGGGCTTCATTTCGAGCCGTGGTCCCTCCGGCTGGTAGAAGGCGAGGGTGTGTTTCAGCCAGTTCGTATCGTCACGGTCCGGATGGTCGGTGCGGGAGTGCGAGCCACGGGACTCGGTGCGGTTGAGCGCGCCGGCGGCGATACCCAGGGCCACGTCGATCATGCCTTCGAGCTCCACGGTACGGATCATGTCCAGGTTGAAGACGCCGACCGTGCAGCGCAGGCCGGCGCGGGCCACCCGTTCCTTGAGCTCGTACATCGTGTCGAGGCCCACCCGCATGGTGGCCGCGTCGCGGAACACGCCGAAGTGCTCCTTCATCGTGGTGGTCATCTCGAGCCTGATGGCGTAGGGGTCCTCACCGTCCACCGCGTTGTCGGCCAGGCGATCGATGCGCTCCTCCACCTCGGCGATGGCCCTGCGAGCGGCGGTCGAGGAGTCGAATTTCTCCTCCAAGGCCTTGACGTAAGCCGCGGCGGCGGCCCCCGCGCGGCGGCCGAAGACCACCGTCTCGAGCAGGGAGTTGCCCCCCAAACGGTTGGCGCCGTGCACCGACACGCAGGCGCACTCGCCCGCCGCGAAGAAGCCGGGCAGGACCGTGGCCCCATCCATGTCGGTGTCGATGCCGCCCATGGAGTAGTGCTGGCTGGGCACGATGGGGATGGGTTCCTCGATGGGATCGACCCCTTCGAAATGGATGGCCAGATCACGGATGCCAGGCAGCTTCTCCTGGATCTTCTGAGCCCCCAGGTGACGCAGGTCCAGGTGCACGTAGCCCTTGCCGCCGATGCCGCGGCCCTCGGTGATCTCGGTCTGGATGGAACGCGAGGTAATATCGCGCGGCGCGAGCTCCATGGCTTTGGGCGCGTATCTCTCCATGAAGCGCTCGCCCAGATCGTTCAGCAGGTAGCCCCCCTCGCCTCGGGCGCCCTCGGTCATGAGGATGTTGGTGGTCAGCAGACCGGTGGGGTGGAACTGCACGAACTCCAGATCCTTCAACGGCACGCCCGTATGGTAGGCCATGGCCATGCCGAACCCAGTGGAGATGATCGCGTTCGTGGAGTTGCCGTAGGTGCGTCCGGCGCCGCCGGTAGCCATGATGACCGCCTCGGCTCCAAAGGCCGTCCAGCCCCCGCTGATCATGTCGTAGGCCACCACCCCTCGGCAGACGCCCTCGTCCACGATGAGCCGGCCCACGAACCACTCCACGTACATGGCGACCCCGGCCTCGTAGGCCTTCTCCACCATGGTGTGCAGCATGTAGTGGCCGGTCTTGTCGGCCCCGTAGCAGGTACGCGGGTAGCCGGCCCCGCCGAAGGGTCGTTGGGCGATGCGGCCGTCCTCGAACCGGCTGAAGGGGCAGCCCCAGTGCTCCATCTCGTAGATGATGGGGATGGCGTCCTTGGTCATCTGGGCAACGGCGTCCTGGTCGGCCAGGTAGTCCGAGCCCTTGACCGTGTCGAACGCGTGCTTCTCCCAGGTGTCATCGGCCGACTCCGGGTGGTTGGCCAGGGCCGCGTTCACACCACCCTGGGCCGCGCCGGAGTGGCTCCGGCCCGGCCACACCTGAGAGATGATGGCGACGTCGACTCCCGCCTTCTTGGCTTCCACCGCCGCGCGGAGGCCGGCCAGGCCGCCCCCGACGACGATGAGCTCGTGATAGATCATTCTTTGCCCGCCTCCCTACGCTGTCAGCCACGGCCAGAGGGCCCAGGCGCCGTATCCGAAGGTCGCCAAACCCACCACCCAGAGGATCGCCCCCAGCACCTTGCGACTTCCCCCGAAAAACCGTAGTCGAGGAGGACCATGCGCGTGCCATTGAGAGCGTGAAACAGACCGGCCCCCAGCAGGCTCAGGTCCACGGCCGCGAAGAACCAGGAGGCCACCCGCGCGGCGACGTTGTCGAAGGTGAGCTCACCCAGATTGAAGGCGTGCAGCACGATCAGGTGAACGGCCAGCCCCACGACCAGCACTACGGCGGTCACACGCTGGAGCAGCCAGAGCCACATCCCCCCTTGGTGCTCTTGGATCAGTTCCTGTCTCACGTCTGCACTCCCCTACCCTCGAGCGATGAACGAGAAAGAGACGACGGCGAAAGCGGCTAGACAAGCGAGGCCGGCCCCGACGACACCCCACCACAGCGACTTGTGCTGTCTGATGCCCACGCCCAAATCGAAGAGCAGCACCCGGATCCCGTTGATGCCGTGGTAGAGAACGGCGGCGATCAGAGCCAGATCGAGGATGACGAAGAAAGGGCTCTCCAGAGTCGTGAACAGGGAGTCGAACCCCTCCGCCCCTTGCAGGCGGGCCTGAGAGATCACGAAGATGTGGGCGAAGAGGTAAAGCACCAGCACCAGACCGCTCACGCGGTGGAACAACCAGGCCCACATGCCCAGGCCTTTCCACAGACCCGCCCCCGACGTTGGCGGTCTCGCGGTTCTTGTCGCTCAAGCCCCCACCTTCCTTTCGTACCGCCGGCGGCCCTCCTCGTAGATGTCGCCCCCATGGATGTCATTGACCACAATCACCGGGAAGTCCACCACGTCGATCTCGCGGATAGCTTCCGGTCCCAGGTCCTCGTAGGCCACCACCCGGGCGGCGGTGATACGCTGCGCCAGCAGGGCGGCCGCCCCGCCCACGGCGGCAAAGTAGACCGCCCTGTTGCGCACCATGGCTTCTTTGACCGCCTGGCTGCGGTAACCCTTGCCCACCATGCCCTTGAGGCCGATGTCGAGTAGGCGCGGAGTGTACGCATCCATGCGCCCGGAGGTGGTTGGTCCGATTGAGCCCACCGGCTTCCCTGGTTTGGCCGGCGAGGGACCGGCGTAGTAGATGATCTGCCCGCGCAGGTCGACGGGCAGGAGCTCCCCCTTGTCCAGCAGATCGGCAAGCCGCTTGTGAGCTGCGTCGCGGGCGGTCAGCATGGTGCCGGTGATGCGAACCTGATCACCGGCCCGGAGCTCGGCCACCGCCTCGTCGGTCAACGGTGTGGTGAGGGCGTGCTCCATCAGAGCACCACCTCCTTGTGCCGGGCGGCGTGGCATTGGATGTTCACCGCCACCGGCAGCGACGCGATGTGGGCCGGGAGCTCCTCCACGAAGACGTCCATGACGGTGATGCGGCCCCCAGACCCTGCGGACCGATGCCCAGGTCGTTGCAGCGGGCCTCCAGCTCGTCCTCGAGCTCGGCCAGGCGAGGCACCGGGTTGACCGAGCCCACGTCGCGGAGGAGCGCCTTCTTGGCCAGGTAGGCCACCTTCTCGAAGGTGCCCCCCACGCCCACTCCTACCACCATGGGCGGGCAGGCGTTGGGACCAGCCTTGGCCACCGTATCCACGACGAAGTCGAGGACGCCCGCCCGTCCCTGGGCCGGTTTCAGCATGGCCAGGGCGCTCATGTTCTCGGCCCCGCCGCCCTTAGGCGCCAGCACGATCTTCACGCAGGTGCCGGGCACGATGCGGGTGTGCAGCACCGCCGGGGTATTGTCCCCGGAGTTCTTGCGCTCCCCGAAGGGGTCGGCCACCACCGACTTCCGCAGGTAGCCGCCGGTGTAACCCCGGCGCACACCTTCATCGACGGCCGCCTCCAGGTCGCCTCCCACCAGGTGGACCTCCTGGCCAACCTCCATGAAGACCACGGCCAGGCCGGTATCCTGACACAGAGGCATTTGCTCGTTCCGGGCGATGGAGGCGTTCTCGAGCAGCTGGCGGAACACCCCCTTACCGGTCTCCGACTCCTCCCGTTCCACGGCCTCTTCGAAGAAGGTGAGCACGTCGGCGCCCAGGTTGCAGCAGGAGTCCACCGCCAGGCGGGCCACGGCGTCCCTGATGGTCGAGACTTCGATCTCTCTCACGGCCGCGGACCTCACGCCTGCACCAGACCGACGAGCTCCTCGGTATGCCGCTTCACCCACTCGGGGTCACGAGGATCGCGGGCCACGCCGCTCTCCACCGCCGCTTGCGCCACGGCCGCCGCCACCACCGGGGCTACCCGCAGATCGCAGGCATCGGGGATGACATACTCGGGGGAGACCGCCCCACCCACCAGGTTGGCCAGCGCATGCGCGGCCGCGATCTTCATGGCCTCGTTGATATCCGAAGCGCGCACGTCCAGAGCACCTCGGAAGATGCCCGGGAATCCGAGCACGTTGTTCACTTGGTTGGGAAAGTCGCTCCGGCCGGTCCCTACCACAGCCGCGCCGGCCTCCCGAGCCAGGTCGGGCAGAATCTCGGGGTCCGGGTTGGCCATGGCGAAGATGATGGCGTCATTGTCCATGGAGCGCACCATGTCGGGAGTAGCTGCGTCCTTCACCGAGACCCCGATGAAGCAGTTGGCTCCTTGCATGGCGTCGGCCAGCGTGCCGCAAAGATCCCTCTTGTTCGTCCGATCGAGCATCTCCCGCTTGGCGGGGTTGAGATCGTCCCGCCGGGAGCAGACGATCCCATAGGAATCGCAGAGAATGATGTCCTTAGCCCCCACGTCGAGCAGCAGCTTCGCGATGGCGATCCCGGCCGAACCCGCACCGTTGATGACGCAGTGCAAGTCGCCCAGCCCCCGCCCGGTGAGCCTGCAGGCGTTGATGATACCCGACAGGACCACCACCGCCGTGCCGTGCTGGTCGTCGTGGAAGATAGGTATTTCGGTGGTCTCCTTGAGCCGGTGCTCGATCTCGAAGCAGCGCGGCGCCGAGATGTCCTCCAGGTTGACCCCCCCGAAAGTCGGCACCAGCATCTGCACGGCGCGCACGATCTCGTCCGGGTCCTGGCTGTCCAGGCACACGGGGAAGGCGTCCACCCCGGCGAAAGCCTTGAAGAGCACGCTCTTGCCCTCCATCACCGGCAGGGCGGCCTTGGGCCCGATGTTCCCCAGGCCCAGCACTGCCGAGCCGTCGGACACCACCGCCACCAGATTCCACCGGCGCGTGTAGAGATCGACTAGGGCGGGGTTCTTGGCGATGGCCCTGCATGGCTCGGCCACCCCCGGGCGTATAGGCCGTGGACAAGTCATGCCGGCAGCTCACGCCCACCCGGCTTACGACCTCGATCTTGCCCCTCCATGTCTCGTGGAGCTGGAGGGCTTCCTCCTGGATGTTCATGGCCACCTTCCTCCCACGCCGCCGAATGGAACACCGCCTGGACCAGAGGTCTGGTGCGCGTGCGCGTCCCGAAAAGCAAAAAGATCCAGCAGTCGATTCCCTACCCCAACAGCAAGGGTTCGACGCTGGATCACTAGGGCTACCGCCGCGCTGGTGACTCGAGTGGACCCGAACCAGCAACGACCGCCGCAGCAACAGCTCTGCACACTTAGCAGGCCGTTGAAGAATGACGCTTCGCCGCCGGGGTGCGCTGGGCACGCGCGAGGCCAGGACGCAGGGAGCGCTCGTAGCAGCGCTACGGGCGTGACCGAGGACGACGCATGCCCCAGTGCTGTCCGGTGGCCGGGGCTTCGTTTTTCAACGGCCGCTTAAAGTGCTTGTATGCTTTCTAACATACTGAGGCGTCGATTTCCAGGGCGGCCGGGGCTTCGTTCTGAGACGAGCTCGCAGAGCTCGTCTCGATTTCCCCGCCGCCGGGCGGGCATACGCAACCGGATGAACTGGGCTATTCTCCACCAGAGCGCTGTTTGCTGTCCGCGAGGGCGCCTTCTATCCGCGAGGGCGCCTCCCTATGTATCATGGAGCCCGCATCCACAACCGGATCGAGCAGGGGAGAACATGCGCGTACTTTCCGGGATCCAGCCGTCGGGCCGGCTCCACATAGGCAACTACTTCGGCGCCATGCGCCAACATCTGGCCCTGCAGGCCGAGAACGAAGCCTACTACTTCATGGCCACCTACCACGCCCTCACCACCGTTAAGGACCCCGCGGAGCTGCGCGCGTTGACTTTGGGGGTGGCCATGGACTACCTGGCCTTGGGGCTGGACCCCGAACGGACGGTTCTGTTCCGGCAGCAGGACGTGCCCGAGACCACCGAGCTCACCTGGATCCTGTCCTGCGTCACCCCTATGGGTCTACTGGAGCGCGCCACGAGCTACAAGGACAAGGTGGCCGCCGGACTCATCCCCAACCACGGGCTTTTCGCCTACCCAGTTCTGCAGGCGGCGGACATTCTCATCTATCTCTCCGACATCGTGCCCGTGGGACAGGACCAGAAGCAGCACATCGAGATCACTCGCGATATCGCGCAGAAGTTCAACAACGAGTACGGGGAGGTCTTCGTGATCCCCGACGCCTACATCCTGGAGGAGACGGCAGTGGTACCCGGGGTGGACGGCCGCAAGATGTCGAAGAGCTACGGCAATGAGATCGGCATGTTCGAGGAAGGTCGGGCCCTCGAAAAAAGGGTCATGGGGATCGTTACCGACTCGGCCGGAGTCGAGGATCCCAAGGACCCCGAGACCTCCACTCCTTTCCTTCTTCTCAAGCTCATGACCTCCCCTGAAGAGACTGACGAGTGGTCCCAGCGTTACAGGGCCGGAGGCATGGGGTACGGCGAGGTGAAGAAGCGCCTGCTCGAGCTGCTCGAGGAGACGTTCTCGCCGTTCCGGGAGAAGCGGCGCGAGCTGGAGCGGGATCCGGCCTATGTGGAAGATGTGCTGTCTGAAGGCGGCCGGCGTGCCCGCAAGGTGGCTCACGCAGTCATGCACTCGGTGCGGGAGGCGGTGGGCCTGCCCATCAGCTACAGCCCCCCCGCCTGACGCCCGCCTCGTTGCGGAAGGCATCAGGACGAAAGGAGTGCCGGCGGCATGGAGGACCAAGTCCGAGCCATTCTGCTTTCCGAGCGGCTGCGGGCGTTCAGCGCCCTCATCGCCGGGGTGACGCACGAGGTCAACAACCCGCTCACCTCCATCCAGGGCCTGGCCTCCCTTCTCTGCGACGAGGTCACCGACCCTCGGGCGCGCGAAGATGTGGATATCATCGTGAAGGAAGCGCAACGCGCGGCGGCCATCATCAAGAACCTGCGCGCCTTCGCGGCTAAGGGCGGGGACGAGAGCCGGCCGTGCAACCTCGATGACGCCGTGCGCCAGGTTGTCGATATCCGCGGCTACGAGACTCGGGCCCGAGGCATCGAGGTGATCCTCCAGACCCACGGCGATCTGCCGCTCGTCGACACCGTCTACTCCGAGCTGCTCAACCTGGTGCTGATGCTTCTGCTGCGGGCCGAACGGGCCTTTGCCGACGCACGGGCCTCCACCGGCGAGCCGGGGGAGTCCAACCGGTTGGTGCTGCGCACCCGCTCGGAGGCGGGCGTGGTCGTCTTGGAGCTCGAGGTGACAGGCGCGGACTTCGGCGGAGACCTCAACCACGCCTTGTCCGCGGCCCGCCTCGCCGCCGTGGACCTAGGCGGCACCCTGACCGCGCAGACCGCGGTTCAGGGCGAGGTCCACATATACGCCGCGTTCCCGGCCTGCGACTGAGAGAGTAGCGCTTCGCCGCGACGGCCGCGAAGCGAGACCCAAACACGGCGGGGGCCCGAAGGCCCCCGCCGGTGACATCGGATCCCTGGTTTCCCGGGCAGGATCGGTACCCGCCCGCTATGGGGTCTCGGCCGCGTCCTCGGCCGCTTGCCGGGCGGTCATCAGGTGCCAGAAGCTGATGAGCACTCCCAGCAGGATAAACACCCCGAAGAAGAGCACCACCTTGAACCAGAACTGCATCTGGGCCTGGGCCGTCATGAAACCCTGCCCCATGATGCGCTCGATGTAGGTCTGCAAGACCCCGGCGACACCCATGGCCACGCCCAGGCCCAGCACGGCCAGGCTCATGACCCAGAACCCCAGGATGGCGGTCGAGGACTTGAACTTGACCACTCCCCGCAGTCGGGGCAGCGCGTACCAGAACATGGTGAAGTTAAGCAAGGCGTAGGCCCCAAAGAAAGCCAGGTGGCCGTGACTGGCCGTCACCTGGCTGCCGTGGGTGTAGTAGTTGACCTGAGGCAGCGTGTGGGCGAATCCCCATATCCCGGCGCCCACGAGGTGACCAATGGCCGTGCCCAGAGCGAAGGTCCACACCACTTTGTCCTTGATGACCACACCCTTCTCCCGCTGGGTACGGAAGGTGTCGATGACCATGGCCACGATGGGCAGCACTTCCATGGCGCTGAAGATGCCACCCACGTACAGCCACGTCCGGGGGGCGCCGATCCAGTAGTAATGGTGGCCGGTGCCGGCCAGGCCGGTGAAGAGGAAGAGGGCGGTCTCGATGTACAGGTACTTCTCGACCACCTTGCGGTTGACACCGGTGACCTTGATGAGCACGAAGGCCAGGATGGCCGCGGTCACCAGCTCCCACGCGCCCTCCACCCACAGGTGGACCACCCACCACCAGTAGAACCAGTCGATGGTGAGGTTGCGGTAGAAGGGCATCCCGAAGATGTAGAGCAGGGCCAGGAACACCAGGCCGCCCAGGAGCATCCCCAGGATGGCCGTCTTCTTGCCCTTAAGGACGGTCATCCCCACGTTGAATAGGAACAGCAGCGCCCCGGCCACCACCAGGAAGTCCAGGGGGGTAGGGATCTCGAGGAGGGGTCGGCCCTGAGTGTATCCAAACCCGAACCCGATCAGCGCCGCCACGCCGATGGCCACGAAGGCGACCAGCTGGATGTACGCTATGGGGACGCTGTATATCTCCCGCTCGGCCTCCTCGGGCACCAGATAGTAGGTGCCGCCCATGAAGCCCAGGAGCAGCCAGAGCACCAGTAGATTCGTGTGCATGGCCCGGGTCATGCCGAAGGGCAGCACGTCGACGATGCTCTGGGGAATGGTGAACGCATAGCTGATGGCCAGCCACAAGCCCACCACGATCTGAAGCACGAAGAGGGCCAGGGCCACGACGAAGTACCAGTACGCCACACGCTGTGAGGCGTAGGGCACCAGCTTCTCGTCTCGGACTCCCATGCCGATGCCGCCGGCACGTACGGTCGCTGTCTGCTGCATGCCTCTCACCCCCTCAGTTCTGCTTGGCGAGGAACTCGCCGATGGCTTGCCGGTCCTGCTCGGTCAAATCGGTGCGCGGGGGGCATCTTCGAGTTCGGATCGATTGAGGTGGGAGCTGTGATGTACGCCGCGATGGTGGCCGCGTCGTACTTGGCGCCCACCTGGTCGAGGGCCGGCCCGATGCTGCCCCCTCACCGCCGATGGAATGACAGGACATGCAGTACTCCTTGAAGGCCGCCGCTCCGGGCGACAAGCCGGCGCCCTCCAGACGGCGCTGGTCGGCTGATTTGGTGAACTTCTTGTCTTGGGGCGGCCAGTCGTGGTTATCGATGTTGCTGGTCCACTCCAGGAAGGCCACCAGATCGTCGGCCTCCTGCTCGGTCACATCCAGATTGGGCATCTTTCGAAACGAATCCTTGAACACCACCTCCGGCTGCAGCACGACGGTCTTGATGCCTTCGGCCCCAATACGCGCATAGGCGCGGGTAAGATCGGGGGCGTAGTACACGCCGAAACCGAGGATGGTATGGCACTCATTGCAGTTTTTCTTCTCGAAGACGTGCTTGCCGGCGACCACCTGGTCGCTCAGCTTGTCGGCGTTGGTGAGGGCGTCGACCTGCTGATGCGTGTCCCAGGTGAGGGCTAAGAAAAGGACCAGGGAGGCAAGCGTGCCCACGAGGAAGAAGAGAAAAGCGTTGCGATTGCTCACGTTCTGCACCTCCTTTCGAGTACGGGCGGGGTTGCGACCGGGCACCTCCTTTCAGACGCGGGCGGGATCCGAAGTCGGCCTGATTCCATCATATTCACGGTGAAAACACAACCCTATGCTTCTTCGGCCGAGATCACCCCGGCAGACGCACGGAAAACCTAACACCTCGTCCGCAGTAGCTACCCGGGCGTCCCGACGCTAAAGCGATGTGAGAGACGTGCCGATAACTCGGGCACCAACGGATTGTCATGAGGGTGGGGACGTGACACGGCACGAATCGGGGAACACACCCTCGACCACGAGACTGTGCGACACCGGGCGGACACTCAAGCCGGAGGGCCGGCTCCGAGAGCAGGGCTTCACCTTGCCCGAGGTCCTGGTCTCGGCCTTCGTCCTGGTCATCGGTCTGATCTTCATTGCCCAGTTCTTCTCGTCCGCCGTCGGCCGGGTGCTCGACTCCGACACGCGCTCCCTGCTGCACCAGGTCGCCAGTGAAGAGATCGAGAGCATCCGGGCTCTTCCCTACGAGGACGTGGGCACCGTCGGGGGGCAGCCCGCGGGGGTGCTTCTTCCCTCCGAGCAGCGCACCGTTAATTCGATCGATCTGGACATCACCCGCGAGGTGATCTACATCCAGGACGACAGCTACTCCGGACCTTACCCGGCGAACTACAGACGCGTTACAGTCCGAGTCGGGGTGCACGGAGACAGCCGCCTTGCCCCCGTCGAGCTCACGTCGAACATCGCCGGGGGAGCAGACGGCGGCACCCTCGACATCACCGTCACCGACATACAAGGAAACCCGGTCGCCGACGCCCGCATCGTGGTGACGAACACCCACCTGGTGCCGAACGTGAACATCGACTCGAGCGCCATCCGCACCGACTCGCAAGGACATCTTCTGATACCCGGCCTGACCCCTGATGCCACGCCCGCCTACGTCGTTACCGCGAGCAAGTCGGGTTACAACAGCGACTGGACCGAGCCCGCCGTGGTCGTGCAAGACGGCTTGCCGTACACGGTGGTCCAGCTCATCATCGACCGGCTGTCGACCCTGCTCATTCACGTGGTGGACGGGGACGGGGCGGCCGTAGCCGGCGTCTCCCTCTCGGTGACCGGTCCGCGCTCGTACAACGAGACGGTGCAGACCGACGGCACGGGGACGGTCACTCTGGCCGACATCGGCTACTCGACCAGCCTCGACCCCTATGTGATCTACCTGGAGGAGGGGCAGGGCTACGAACCGTCCTCCGCCGAGGTCGTGCTGGACCCCGGACAGAACCAGGAGGTCACGCTGACCGCGGTGACTCTAAGCACCACCACGACCACGGTAGGGGGGAGCACCACCACCACGACCCTGGCAGGGAGCACCACCACGACCACCACCGCACCCGTTCTGGGATCGCTCACCGTGCGCGTCTTGAAACCCAACGGTGATCCCCTCCGCAACGCCGAGGTCAACCTCAACGGCGTGAAGAAGAACAGCAACTCCGAGGGCTACGTCACCTTCACCGACCTGTCCTTCGGCGATTACCCCATGGAGATCAAGCGGAGAAACTACAGGGACTACCAAACGACGGTCACCATCGACGGCTCCGTGCTCCTCACGGTGACCATGGAGCGGGACTGATGCGGAGGCTCCCTCCACACGTCGGCTGGACCCCGGGCCAGGCCCAGTTCGCCGGGACCCAGCCGCCCGCGGGGGGCGGCGGCGGCTTCACCCTCATCGAGCTCCTGGTCACCATGATGGTGGCGGCCATCATGGCGGCCGCCATCCTGGGAATCTACTCGAGCGCCCTGCACACCTTCGCCGCCCAGCAGGTGCGCATCCAGAACCAGGACGACGCCCGGCTGGCGATCAACCAGATGAGCCGGTACCTCCGCATGGCCGCTTCCTCTGCCTCGAACCAGACCACGCGCTCCGACGCCATTGCCTACGCCCAGGCTCAAGACGTCGTCTTCTACGCCGACCTGGACGGCGACGGCGACACCGACAAGGCGCGTTAGGAACCGTCAACAAACAAGTAGGATATCGGCTGAGGGTGGCGAAGTAGTGTCCTGTGATCGACGAACATGCCATCGGAGAACGTTATCGGGCGCTGGCGGGGAACTCGATGAGCGACGCCGGCGCCTCTGGGCGGCGGCGGAGGCCCGCGCGTGCGGGTATGGCGGGACCGCCGCCGTAGCCCGGGCCACGGGGATCTCGGTGGGTACCATCAGGCGCGGCCTCGCCGACCTGGACTCTCCCGTGCGCTTCTCCGCCAGCCGGGTGCGCCGCGCGGGAGGCGGCCGCAAGCCCTCGCCGAGACCGATCCGACGCTGCTCGCCGACCTCAAGGCCCTCGTCGACGACGATGCCCGCGGCGACCCCGAGTCGCCGCTACGCTGGACGGCCAAGAGCGTGCGCACACTCGCCGGCGCGCTTCGCGAGCGCGGCCATCGGGTCAGCCACGAGACGGTCGCCAAGCAGCTGCGCCGACTGGGGTACAGCCTGCAGGGGAACCGCAAGACCAAGGAGGGCGCCTCGCACCCCGACCGCGACGCGCAGTTCCACCATATCAACACCAGGGTCTCGGCGGCGCTTGAGGCCGGCGAGCCCGTGATCTCCGTCGACACCAAGAAGAAGGAGCTCGTCGGAGACTTCAAGAACGCCGGACGCGAGTGGCGCCCGAAGGGCTCCCCGGTGCCGGTCCGCGTACACGACTTCAAAGACGAGGGGCTCGGCAAGGTGAACCCCTACGGGGTCTTCGACATCGGCGGCAACGCGGGCTGGGTGAGCGTCGGCATCGACGCCGATACCGCTGAGTTTGCGGTCGAGGCGATCCGCAGCTGGTGGGAGCACCTCGGCGGGCAGCGCTACCCTACCGCCACGACCTTGACGATCACCGCCGACTGCGGTGGCTCCAACGGCAATCGTCTGCGCCTGTGGAAGACCGAACTCCAGCGGCTCGCCGACGAGACCAATCTCGCCATTAGAGTCTGCCACTTCCCGCCCGGCACCTCGAAGTGGAACAAGATCGAACACCGCCTGTTCAGCTTCATCACCCGCAATTGGCGCGGGCAGCCGCTCGTCTCGCGCCAGGCGATCGTGTCGCTGATCGGCGCCACCACCTCGAGCGCCGGGCTTGAGGTCTATGCCCGCCTCGACGAGCGCTCCTACCAGCGCGGCATCAAGGTCTCAGACGCTCAGCTGGCGGCGGTCAACCTCACCCGGGATGAGTTCCACCCCGAATGGAACTACGTGATCCGTCCGCATGACCGCTTAGTTGTTGCTTGACGGTGCCTTACTACCTGAGTGGCCTCGCCCTGCGGATGCAGACCGCGGCCCCGGACATGAGCCAGGCGCCCCCCGTCTACCCCGCGTACCAGACCGATGCGGTCATCATCGAAGGCGTACGCAACGGAGCCGCCCCCCTTTTCCGCTATTCCACGTACGACGAAGGCGCCGGAAGCCTCGTGCCTCTTGCCTCCACCTCGACCTTCGACGATCGCGAGAAGATCCTGGCGGTGGACATCTCCCTGGTGGTCAATGAGATCCCGGAGCTCACCGCCAGCAGCATCGAGCTCGACACCCGGGTCCAGATCAGGCAAAGGTACGATGGGGGCCTGGAATGAGGGTCCGCATCGATCCCACTGGCGCCGGGAGCACGTACGAACCGGGGGCCGAACCGGGAAGAGCGGGCGCCGAGGAGGGCTACGTCCTCGGGCTCGTGTTGCTGGTGCTGCTGGTCGTGGCCATGATGTCGGCCACGTTGGCGATGGCCATCGCGGTAAACCAGCAGCACGTGCGGCGCGACCGGGCGTACACGCAGAGCCTCGCCGTCGCCGAGGCCGGGCTCAACCAGTACCTGTGGATGGTGGCGAGCGGGGCCTCGGGCGAGGCGAACAACTTCGCCATCCCCGGCAACGCCGGTCCCGACCCAAACACGCAGACGATTACTTTGAGCGACCCGTACGACGGGAGCGCCAAGGGCACCTACACCCTCGAGGTGACCCCGCCGTCGCAGTCCGACTCTCGGGTGGCCGTGACAGTTACCGGTCAGGCGGCTTCCACCGAGGACGCCCCCCGCACCGTGCGGGCCCACGTGGGACGCCCGGCGTTCAGCGAGTACGTCCTGCTGGTGGACGACGACGTGTACATCGGCGGCCCCGCCGACAGGGTCTGGCATGGCAAGACCCACTCCAATACGGGAATCCGGATCGAGACTGCGAACATCACTGACGGCGTCTCCAGCGCGCAGGCTCAGTACGACACAGGGTACGCGGGCACCAAGCCGGGAGTGTGGTCCCAGTATCTTCCCAGCAACGACCCATCCAAGGCTCTCTGGCACTTCCCGGTGCCACCGATCGACTTCAACACGGTGACCTCCGACTTCGCTCGACTCTCGGGCCTGGCCACCGGCGGCGCGAACCTGCCCTACGTGGACCCCACCGCCCCGGCTCGGGCCCACGGCTGGTACATCAAGCTCCTGCCCAATGCCTTCTATCAGGTCGCCCGTGTCACCGACGAGCTCGAGAGCAAGACGTACTCCAACGGCAGCAGACAGGGCGGATACCTGACCTACGACCCGCTCGGGGCGGCAATCCGCTACCCGGACAAAGGCGTGATCTACGCGAACGACAATGTGTGGGTCGAGGGCACCAACCTGAATGGCCGCCTCACCATCGCCTCCTCTGGGCAGCTCAACCCGCCCGGGCAGCGCGACGCCACCTCGATCCACGTCGTAGGCGACCTGACCTACTCTGCCGCGAACGGTACGGTTGCGGTGGGCCTCATCGCCCAGAACAACGTGGAGATCCCCATGTACGCCCCCTACATGAAAGGCGGGCCTCTCTCGACCATGGATATGGACATCGACGCGGCCATGATCGCTCAGCAGGGCCGCGAGTACGTCAACTACGACACCTTTGGCTCATCCAGCCAGTGGGGACCTCGCCGGGACATGCTGACGATCTTCGGCTCGGTATCGACGAAAGGCACACCGGTCCGCATGGCGCAGTCCAGCAACGGTTCGGACTACGCCGGTTTCCTCCGCGGGACCAACACCTACGACTCCTACTTGCTGCACAACCCGCCGCCCTACTTCCCCACCGTCGGCTCGTACCAGATCCTGGACTGGGTGGAGCTCCCCAACACCCAGAGCGTGGCGCCGTAGAGCGCTTCGCCGCCGGGGTTGGACGCGGGGAGTCAAAGACACCCGGAGCGGTCGCAGCCTGAGGCTACGGGCGCGGGCAAGGCGAGGGCGGCGTCGGGGAGACGCCGCCCTCGATAGGGCCCCTCACTGGGGAGGTGGGGGCCCCGGGTTTGGGGGAATCGCTTCAGCGTGCAGCTGCGGCGCCGGCTCCCTCCGCTCAGCCGGCCGCGGCCTCGTCGGTGATGCTCAGGCCCTCGTCGAAGATCTCGAACGCCTCACGCAGCTCCTCCTCGGAAACACAAAGCGGCGGGTTCGTGAAGAAGGTGTTCCAGTTCACGAACACGAAAAGGCCGCTCTCCTTGAAGAAAGCGGCCAGCTTGGCCATCTCGGGGCTCGTGCCGTTGAAAGGAGCCATCGGCTCCTTGGTCGCCTGGTTCCTCACCAGCTCGAACGCTCCGAACAGTCCAATCGAGCGGACGTCGCCCACAGAGGGATGCTTGACCTTGAGATCGTCCATGAGCCGGGTCATGACGGCGCCCATCCGCTGGGCATTACCCACCAGGTCGTCCTCGTGCATGACCTTCAGGTTGGCCACCGCGGCCGCCAGCGACATGGGGTGGGCGTTGTAAGTGAGGCCGCCGTAGAACTTGCGGTCCTGGTAGAACTCGGCGATCTCCCGGCTGATGGCCACAGCGCCCAAGGGCATGTAGGCTGAGGTCAGGCCTTTGGCCATTGTGATCAGATCGGGCACCACACCCCAGTGATCGCAGGCAAACCAGGCGCCGGTACGGCCCAAACCTGCCATGACCTCGTCGCACACGAGTAGGATGCCGCGGCGGTCGCACAGCTCGCGCAGGCCCTGCAGGTACCCATCGGGGGGAACGATCAGTCCGTTCGTGCCGGTCACTGTCTCGATGAAGACGGCCGCGACGGTCTCCGGACCCTCGTACATGATGGTTTCCTCGATCTGGTCGAGGCACTTCTGAGCGAAGGCCTGGTCGCTGTCGCCTTCCTCGTAGAGCTGACTGCGGTACTTGTACGGGTCGAACACCCGAACCACGCCGGGGATGCCCGGCTCATTCGCCCAGCGCCGCGGGTCGCCGGTGAGAGCCATGGCTCCGGCCGTGGCGCCGTGGTACGAGCGGTACCGAGTGATGATCTTGTGCCGCCCCGTGTAGCCCCGAGCGAGCTTGATGGCGTTCTCGTTGGCCTCGGCCCCGCCCAGGGTGAAGAAGAAGGTGTCAAGATCGCCCGGGGTCACCGCGGCCAGCATGGGCCCGATCTCGGCCCGCACCCGGGTGGCCATCCCCGGGCCGGCGTACACCAGCTCTTCGGCCTGCGCTTTGATGGCGTCGATGACCCGCTGGTCGCCATGGCCAATGTTGACGCACATGAGCTGCGAGTTCATGTCCATGTAGCGCTTGCCGTCGGCGTCCCAGAAGTAGACACCCCGAGCCCTGGCCATCGGGATGGGGTTCACGGCGCCCTGAGCCGACCAGGAGAAAAACGAGTGCTTCTTGGTGAGGGCCACGATCTCCTCGGCCGACATGACATTCGTCGTGGTCATCGATGCACGCCTCCAGTTTTCATTGATGAAGATATGCGGTCCGGGCGCCCAGCCCGGACCGCCCGATGTCAGTGCAGGACCTCCTCGGGCATGATGCAGGCGTACCCCAGATCGCGGGCCACCGGCACACAGGCCACCTTACCGTCGATGACATTCAGGCCCTTGAGCAGGGCCGGGTCGCGCAAAAGGGCGTCCGTCGGGCCCGATAGGGCCAGCTGAGTCACGTACGGCAATGTGGCATTGGTCAAGGCGAAGGTGGACGTGCGGGCCACCGCGCCGGGCATGTTGGCGACGCAGTAGTGTACAACGCCGTCGACCACGTAGGTGGGTTCGTCGTGCGTGGTGGGATGCGTGGTCTCCACGCATCCCCCCTGGTCCACGGCCACGTCGACGATGACCGAGCCCTCGGGCATGGTGGGAAGCATGTCCCTGGTGATGAGTCGCGGAGCCCGCGCCCCCGGGACGAGCACCCCCCCTACCACCAGGTCGGCGTCTGTGATCTCCTCGCGGATAGAATATTCCGAGCTGGCCAGCAGGGTGGCCCTCCCGCCGAATACGTCATCGAGGTAGCGGAGCCGGTCCAGGTCGATGTCGAGGATGGTGACCGACGCTCCCAGACCCAAGGCCATCTTGGCCGCGTTCAGGCCGACCACACCGCCGCCCAGGATGACGACCTTGCCCTGTCGGGCCCCAGGTACCCCTCCCAGGAGTTGACCCCGTCCGCCGTGCGCCTTCTCCAAGCAATGCGCGCCCACCTGCACCGCCAGCCGCCCGGCCACCTCGCTCATGGGGGTGAGCAAGGGTAGGCTGCCGTCGGCCAGCTGGATGGTCTCGTAGGCGATGCCTACCACCCGGCGGTCGAGCAACGCCTGGGTGAGCTCGGGAGCCGAGGCCAGATGAAGGAAGGTGAAGAGCACCTGCCCTTCGCGCAGCAGGGCGTACTCTGCCGGAAGCGGCTCCTTGACCTTCACGATCATGTCGGCCGCCGTGTACACCGACTCCATGTCGGGTGCCAACCGGGCACCGGCCGCCTGATACTCGGCGTCCATGATTCCGCTTCCCAGACCGGCGCCCTCCTGGACGAACACGGCGTGGCCGGCCGTTGTCAGAGCCCGCACGCCGGCCGGAACCATGCCCACGCGATACTCGTGATTCTTGATCTCCTTGGGCACACCGAGCTTCACCTCGGACTCCTTTCCAGACGACGCTGAGTCTCATAGCCTAGCTCCACGTGCTCGCGCTCTTGCCGTCCCAGATCCAGCGGTTCACCACCACTTTCTTGTCGGTGAAGAAGTCGATGGCATCCCGCCCCTGACCATGTAGATCGCCGAAGAACGAATCCTTGCGGCCGGCGAAGGGGAAGTACGCCATGGCCGCCGGGACGCCCACGTTGATGCCGATGTTGCCGGCGTTGGCCTCGTACTTGAATTTGCGGGCGGTCCAGCCATCCTGTGTGTAAATGGAGGCGGCGTTGCCGTAGGGGCTCGCGTCGATGATCTGGAGGGCCTCGTCCAGGGAGCCGACCTTCATGATGCAGGCCACCGGCCCGAAGATCTCCTCCTGGGCGATGGTCATCTGGGGGGTGACGTCGTCGAAGATGGTCGGGCCGACGAAGTGCCCCTCCTCGCAGCCGGGGGTGATGACGTCGGGGTCGCGACCATCGAGCAGCAGGGTGGCCCCTTCTTCTATGCCTTTCTCGATCAGGCCCAAGATGCGTTCCTTGGCGACCTTCGAGATGACCGGCCCCATGGCTACCCGCTCGTCCAGGCCGTAGCCGACAGTGACGGCCTTCGCTTCAGCCACGAAGGCTTCGGCCACCTTCTTGTGAGCCTCGTCGCCTACGCACACCAGCACGGAACCGGCCAGGCAGCGCTCGCCGGCACAGCCGAAGAAGGAGTTGATCCAGTTCTTGGCGGCCTTTTCCAGCACGGCGTCGGGCATGACCACCAGGTGGTTCTTGGCCCCGGCCTGGGCCTGCACACGCTTCTTGTGCTTCGCCCCTCGTGGTGGACGTAGTGGCCCACCCGGGTGGAGCCCACGAAGGAGATACCTCGGATGAGGGGGTGGTGCAGCAGGGCGTCGACCACCTCCTTGTCGCCGTTCACCATGTTCATCACGCCGGCGGGCAGACCTACCTGGTCCAGTAGCTCGAAGAGCAGGAGCTGGCTGATGGGGTCTTGCTCCGAGGGCTTCACGATGTACGTGTTGCCGGCGGCGACCGCGTACGGCCAGAACCAGAAAGGCACCATGGAGGGAAAGTTGAAGGGAGCGATGCAGGCGAAGACGCCCAGAGGCTGGCGAATCATCTCCTCGTCGATGCCAGGGCCGGCCCCGTCCTCCAGGTTGTAGCCCATCATGAGCGAGGGCATGCCGGCGGCTACTTCCAGATGCTCCACGCCCCGCATGACCGAGCCCCGAGCCTCCTCCAGACTCTTGCCGTGCTCCTGGGTCACCACTCGGGCCAGATCCTCGAAGTTCTCCTC
This sequence comes from Thermoleophilia bacterium, assembly GCA_027493445.1. Lineage (GTDB taxonomy): Bacteria > Actinomycetota > Thermoleophilia > RBG-16-64-13 > RBG-16-64-13 > JAMDDA01. Next base: position 2,696,781 of record JAOSKU010000001.1, read on the forward strand.
CATGAGAGCCTTCATCTTGTAGAGGTACTGGACCCGGGTCTGCGGAGGCACACGACGCCACTCCCCGAAGGCCTGGTGGGCCGCCCGAGCCGCCCTGTCCACCTCGGCCGCCGTGGAGAGAGCCACGGTACCGATCTCCCTACCGGTGGCCGGGTTCTCGATCGCCAGGGAACGAGTGCTCTCCGAGTGCTCGAAGGATCCGGCGATGTAGTTCGGGATGGCGCCGTAATGGGCCTTATACTCGGGGATGAGCACGATCGGGGTACTGGCGGTAGCCATGGGTCGGTAGCCTCCTTGTAGGAAAAACGCGGTGAGAGTCCCCCATCGGAAATCGTCGCGGTCCCAGCCTACCGGTCGCTTCGCGGTTGCGTCGAGTGGTATGCTGCACATGATTTTGCGGAAAGGTCAGCGTGATGCACAGCACAACCAGACCCGCGCTCACCGTCGCCGATCTTCTGGCCGAGAGCGACTTCGGCCTGCAGTTACTCGCCGGGGTCCGCTCCACCCACCGGCCCATCGAGGGCATCCATCTCTCGGAACTCGAGGATCCCACGCCCTGGATGCTCCCGAACAGCATCCTGCTCTCCGCCGGGGTCAACATCGAGCCTCATCCGAAGGCCGGAGCCCGCTTGGTGGAGGTCCTCTCCAGCGCCGACATGTCTGCCCTGGGCATCGCTCTCGACCACTATCTGCCCGTGCTGCCCACCATCATGGTTCGCCGTGCCAAGGAGCTGGACTTCCCCCTGTTCACCGTCCCCATGACGGTGCCCTTCCGCCGCATCACCGCCTTCGTCTACAACACCCTAGCCTCGAAGGACATGTACCGACTGCGGCGAAGCCTGAGCGTGCAGAGCCACCTGCTCGAGCTCCTCATAGAGGAGCGGGGGATCTCCGACCTGGTGGCCGACCTGAGCCGCCTGCTGGAGACCACGGTTCTGCTCTTCGACGGCCGGGGAACCATCCTGGCTGAGACCCAGGGGCAACCACGCCTGTCGAGCCGCATCCGGGCGGGCCTGTTCGATGCCTACCAGTGGCACCGCGGCCGGCGCGAGCCCGTCGCCGCCTTTCAGTCGGGAGGCTTCCGAGTGTCGTACCGGGAGGCCATCCTCCAGGGCCGGCCCGAACGGGTCCTGATGGCGGTGTATGCCAACCGGCCCATTCCCGAGCTGGCCGAGACGACCCTCTCCTTCGCGCAGAAGCTCCTCACACTGGACAGGCTGAGAGAGCGCGACATCGCCTCGCTCCAGCGGCGTATGCGCACCGGTCTCATGGATGATCTGGTCTCTGGCATTGGCACGGAACGGGAGCTCGCGGAACGCATGCGCCAGTACGGCCTCGACCCCCATCGGCCCTGGCGCATCGCCGTCTACGACGTCGACGGCTTCACCGGCCATTTCGAGCACCACGACCGGCGCGGTCACCGCGAGGAGCAGATCCAAGCCTTCAAAGGTGTCTTCCTCGACAGCGCCGACGCCTTCCTGGAAGGACAGGGCCTCCCCTACCTGACGGTGCTCAAGGGTGACTCCGTAGCCGCCCTCATCCAGTTCGCCGACCCCGGCCAGGCGGGCTCGGAGAGAACCTTGGTCGCGCTGCGGGAGCGCCTCGAGGCCGACCTGCATCCGGCGACCATGAGCGTGGGCGTGTCGGCCCCGGCCACGGGAGCCTCGGCGGCCGGGCCGGCTTTCAAACAGGCCCGCGAGGCCCTGACTCTGGCCCAGCAAGGAGCCTCGGTTCGCATACGCTTCTTCGACCAGATCCACCCGCAGAACCGCCTGCTCGAAGCCCAAAGCGAGGAAGCCCTGTCCGCCATCTTCGCCGAGACCCTTGGGCGCTTGGCGGAGTATGATGCCTCCCACCGGGCGCAGCTGATCCCCACGCTGCGGGTGTACGTGGAGGAAGACCGCTCCATCGCCCGGGCGGCGCGCGTGCTGCACATGCACCGCAACACGTTGACCAAACGGCTGGCACGCATCGAGCAGCTCGTCGGCCGCAGCCTCACGGCCACCGACGACTTGGTGGCCATCGACTTGAGCCTGAAAGCGGCTGAGCTGCTCTCGGGAAAGGAAGGGAGACCGTGACAGCATCGGCAGCCGATACACCGCCGGATCGATCCGTTCAGGACGACCTGCTCCCCCACCTCCGCCGTCTCCTCGCCCATGTGGCGGAGGTGGTCGACATCCGACCGCTCAGCGACGAGGAGCGCGCCCACGTCCGGGAGCTGGAGGACCAGGCGCAGGAGAGCGGGGCGGTGGGCGGCCTCATGGCCTTCGTGAACGAGGGTATCGACCAAGCCCTGGCCAGCGACGCGGTCTACGCCGTGCTCACCGGACCCATGGTCGACGACCCACCGGCCCCTTGGACGATCATGCTCGACGACGAGGACAAGGTCATCGGGGAGTGGCTGCCGGCCAGCCGCATCGAAGAGGCGCGTCAGAGTGGCCACTGCATCTTCCTCTCCGACGACTTCGTCATGTACAAGAACCGGCGGCCAAAGGGCAAGTCCCGCTTCGTCATGCCCTACATCTGCCTGCCGCTGGAGGAAGACGACGCCCGGTTCACGGTGTGCGGTGTCGGCTCTCCGTCCACGCCGGGCGACGAGTACATCCGTTCGCTGATGGGTAATCCCGGCAAGGACGTGGCTACGCTCGTCCTGGGCGTATGTTTCAAGAAGGAGGACGGATGACCGACGCACCGCGCACCACTCCCTGGGTGGGAGACCTGACCGCGCTCGTGGAGTTCGCGAGCGACGGCATTGTCAGCAAGACCCTGGTCGACGAGCCCCGAGTGAAGGTCGTCCTCTTCGCCTTCTCAGCCGGCCAGACGCTCTCCGAGCACACGGCCAGCATGCCGGCCGGCATCCACGTGCTACAGGGAAAGGCTTCGATACTCCTGGGCGAGGAGCGGCACGAAGCCGGGCCGGGCACCTATGTGTACATGCCGGCCCACCTCAACCACGCGGTCGAGGCCCTGGAAGACATGGTCTTCCTCCTCCACCTTTACCGGGGCGCGGACTGACCCCGAGGTGGCGCCGTCATACCCAATGGGGTATCATAATCAGTCGATAACGCAGCCAACCACCGGAGAGGCCGCAGCCGTCCCTCCGGCTCGAGGGGGAACAGCACAGATGAGCACGAGCCCGACCGGGACCGCCGCCAGTGGCGGGACGACCGCCAAGAAGACGCCCCGCACCAGCGGCACCAGCACGGCACGGATCAAAGCTGAGATCGACGCAGGCATTTGCGGGTTCAGGACGGTGGTCCTGGCGGAAGCCGAGTCGATGCGCCGGGTAACGCTCGACATCGAAAGCGAGTGCGCGCAGATCACAAAGGCGGCCGCTCAGTTGCCGGAGATGGACATGCTCGAAGAGCTGCGCGCCGGTCTCGGGCAGGGGCACGTCTACGGAGTCCTCACCGGGTGCGTCAAGCACGCCACCTGCCCCGTGGGGTCTGGGATTCTCAAGGCGGCCGAGGCCTCCGCCGGCCTGGCTCTCCCGAAAGACGTGACTATCCGACTCACCAAGGAGTGACGGCGCCCGGCCGCAGGCAAACTCCCGAGCGCACCGATCCGAGGCCGGCCCCCCGGGGCCGGCCTCGTCGTTCCTGCAAACCGCGGGACGACGGTCACTCGGTCGCGCCCGTGGCCCTGCAAGGAGCGTTCAGTCCACCAAGATCAGCCCCGTCCAGCGTACGGGCTCATCGGAGCTCAGTGAGATCGGCAGGCGGGCGTTGGCAGCGGTCTTGAACACATCGATGCCCACGCCTTCCATCGAGGGCCGCGCTTCGAAAGGCCGGCGGCACGGCTGCCCGCTGGCCACACCCACGCAACTCGGGCAGAGCAGGCAGATGCCCCCTGAGAAGCCGGCGGCGTAGTAGTATCCTCCCTTGAAGGCTTCGGCCTCGAGCTTGTTGACAATCTCGCCGAGCAGACGGTTCGGTTCCCCGTGCAGCGACTCTTCGAGCGCCACGGCATCCTTACCCGCCAGCCCGGCGTCATCCAGGTCGCGAGAATCCCGGGCCGACTCCACCTGCACGAGCAGCGCGACCGAGTAGCGCTCCAACGTCTGGCGGAACTCCTTGACCGACATGGTGTTCGGGGGGCAGTGCAGGTAGTTTCCGTACCCCGGGCAGACGGGCACGGCGCACTTCAGCCGCACCCTCTCGTCAACAACCACCTGATCGGCCGGCATCAGGGCGGCGTGGTCAGCCCCAAAGTCCTTCGCCCTCTCCGGCAGAAAGGCATACTCGGGCGGGGCCTCCGCCCAGTGTTCGTGACCGTGGCTCGAACCACGACCTGACGAGTGCTTGCGCCCCCGCCCCCGGCCGGCGCGTTTGTCGTCGGACATGCTTTCCCCCTCATTGCTCTCTAGCGTGCCGAAGATGTTGGCCATGAGACGGCCTCGCGGCTCCATACTCGAGCATCGTACCAAACGGAGGACTACTGACGACCAGCCATTCGCTTGCACCGCACTCGGATCCGTTCGCGGCGCTCGGAGCGTCGGGCCCGCTGGGCTATGCTCGGATCGCGTCTTGCCCACTCCGACCGCGAATGGTGGTGGCGTATTGAGTCCCACTTCCGAGAAGGGTGACGTCGTGGCCCTGAATTCGCTCCGTGCGGCCGTCGCGGAGATGGGAGTTCTTGAGGCCGGAGATTTCGCGGTGCTCTGGCTCGGATGGACGTCCACTACGGGGATGAACTGGACCCCAGAGCGCCACCATCCGCATCAGTCGGCACCTGGGCGTCCTAGAGATTGGAGCACCCCGATCAGCTCTTCTCGGTCGAGGTCGCCGGACACTGTGACCACCAACCGCTCGCCTCGGGCCCACACGTGCGGCACCGTCCGAGGATCGATAAGCAGCTCGGCAGACAAACCGGCAAACGCGCCGCTCTGCACCGCTATGGTCTCTGGATCGTCCACGTAGCCCTCACCACTGGCCAGAGGGTCGGTCCAGGTGTAGCGGTCATCGTCGCCGGTGAGCCTGGTGGAGATCACGAATCGATCAAAGCCCCGGCGATACCCGAGCGAGACCACCCCCCGTGAGTCTGGATTCATGCCCTCCGTGCCGGTGGGCCCCCCTTGGCGGCCACCGCCACCTCGGTCAGCTCGTAGCCCTCGGGCACCCAGGCCGGCACGAGAGGAGCGTAGCCCACCGCACCCTCGACCTGGTCGAGATCCACCCGGCGGAAGCCCTGATCCAGGTGGCCCACCTCGACACCTTCGGGGAATCTGAGAGTAAAGGTGTCGGCCGGCAGGGCTGGATCGATCTCGAGGTCTTCGAGCCGGATTTCGTAGACGACCTGACCACCCCTGCTCTCGACAATGCGCACGGCAAAGCCGGTCGCCTGGTCCACCGTTACCTCAAGATGATCTCCCGACCCAGTCGAGAGCCTGTTGGGCTGCACCGCCGCATCGAGGACCCAGACGGGACGCCCGTCCAGCGTTGTCTCACGGACCCCCGGATCCTCGGCGTTCCGCAGAGCGCGCACCACCGACCCGAGTTCCCGCTCCAACATGAAGTCCGACGGCCAAGGATCGGGTCGTCCGGCGGCGAGACCGATGCGCTCCGAGGCCACCACCCAGTCTCCGTCGCGGGCGAGCACCCGTTCCACCCCGGTGGCCGCGTCATAGGCCAGGTCCTCCTGCCGGCTGACTCCGCTCAACCGGAAATCACCCCGGGCTGTCGACGCGAATGTCCAGCGCATCTCGTCCATAGCGCCCGTGGTCTCCTCCAGATGCGAGACGACCAGCACACCCCGGAGGGAACGGATGGTCCGAAGCGCAGTGTCCAACTTGGCCTGAACCTCGGCCGCGGTCGCGGGCTTCACCTTGATGACGTCGGGAACCGGACGGCCGCTCCAGGCCCAGATCACCAGCATCGCGGCCGCGACCAAGGGCACCGCCACCAGCCGGGCGACCGGGCGGCGCCACCAGGGGTGCCGTGAAGCCGTCGACCGCCGCGACCCACTCCTCTCCGCCGAATCCTCTGCTTCGACACGTTCCCGCAGCTCGCTGAAGAAATCGGGGCCGTGCTCCGGTACGTCGAGGCGCCTCAGGGCGGCGCCGAGCAGCTCGTCTTTGTCCTGTGTGTCGCGCCGCGAGTTCATCGTCCCTCCTCCGCGTCGTATGTGTCCCCAAGAGCTTGGCGGAGCGCGGCCCGGGCGCGGTGTAGACGGGAGCCCACGGTGCCCACCGGCACGCCCATGACGTCGGCGGCGAGCGCATGATCGAAGCCCTGTGCATCCACGAGGAGCACGGCTGCACGTTGCTCGGGGGGCAGGGCGGCCAGCGCCGCCGCCAGGTCTTGGCGCCCGGCTACGATGACAGCGGGGTCGTCGTGCCGCCGCGAGGCCAGATTGGTGAGATCGGTAAGAGGGACCGCCTGGCGGGTGGCGTCGCGACGGATGCAGTCGACGCTCGCGTTGTAGACGATGCGGTAGAGCCAGGTACCTACTTCGGCATCACCGCGGAAGCCGGGCAAGGCCCGGTAGGCCTTCAGGTAGGCCTCCTGCAGGACGTCGTCCATGCAGTCCCGATCACCCAGCAGGCGGTAAGCTAGGCTCCGCAGGCCGCGATCGTGCGTCTTCAGGAGCTCCACGAACCGCTCGCGGTCTCCCGTCAACGCTCGGGTGGCCATACCGCCTGTCTCCTTCCTGACCGGTCTCCGTACCGTCACCGCCCCATCCATGCTCGCCGTCCCTCGCTGCACGCATGCTTTCACCGTAAAGCGCATGGCTTTCCTGAAAGAGCGGGACGCCTCTTTCACGCCGCGCTCGTCCAGTTAGACGGTGAGACGCCTCGTTTCTTTCACTGGCAGGTGAATCATGGGATGGTGATCGATAATCGAGAACGGCGAGCACCGCCGGGCATCCGCCGCGGCGGCGGAGCCTCAGCCCACAATCCCCGCCGCGATCTCCGCCACCTCCGTGGGGTTCACCCCCACCCTGATGCCGCGGGTCTCGAGGGCCTCCTTCTTGGCCTGGGCCGTGCCCGCCGAGCCCGAGATGATGGCTCCGGCGTGCCCCATCTGCTTGCCCGGGGGCGCAGTGAAACCGGCGATGTAGGCCACCACCGGCTTGGTCATGTGCTCGGCGATGAAGGCGGCGGCCATCTCCTCCTCGCTCCCGCCGATCTCGCCCACCATGACCACGAGCTCGGTCTGGGGGTCGTCCTGGAAGCGGGAGAGGATGTCGATGAAGCTCGAGCCCACGATGGGATCGCCGCCAATACCCACGGCCGTGGACTGGCCGATTCCCCGGGCAGTGAGCTCGTTGGCGATCTGGTAGGTGAGAGTCCCCGAGCGGCTGACCAGGCCGACGGTTCCCTCCCGGAAGATCTGGGGCGGCATGATGCCCACGTTGGCCTTGCCCGGAGAGATGATACCCGGGCAGTTGGGCCCGACGAGCCCCACGCCCTTCGCGCGCAGGTAGTTATAGGCCTTCAGCATCTCGTGGACGGGGATGCCCTCGGTGATGCACACGATCAGACGGACGCCGGCGTCGGCGGCCTCGTAGATGGCGTCTTGGGCGAAACGGGGCGGCACGAAGATCAGGGAGACATCGGCCCCGGTCCCGGCCACCGCCGCAGCCACCGTGTCGAACACAGGGATGCCCTCGACGTCCTGCCCGCCTTTGCCCGGAGTCATACCGGCCACCACCTGGGTGCCGTAAGCCCGGTTACGCAGAGCGTGAAACGAGCCTTCCCGGCCGGTGATCCCCTGGACCACGACTCTGCTCGTTTCGTCGAGCAAGATAGCCACCGCGCGCCCTCCCTTCCTGAGAACTCGTTTCAAACGAAGCCTTGGCCACCGCGGCCGCACTGCGCGGCGCGATGCGGCGTCCTCGGTCGCGCCCGTAGCGCTGCTACGAGCGCTCCCTGCGTCCTGCCTTGGCCGCCAGCTGGACCACCCGGCGGGCGGCCTCGAGCATAGTGGCTTCCACATGGAGATTGCTCCGGCCGCCGGCGACAGCCTGGACCAGAAGCGCCCGGCCCTCGGTCTCGTTGGTGCCGTCGAGGCGGACCACGATGGGCAAGGTGAGGCTCATCTTCTCGATGGCGGTCAGCACCCCCCGGGCCACCTCGTCGCAGCGGGTGATCCCCCGAAGATGTTGAAGAAAATGGTCTTGACCTCGGTATCGCTGGCGATGACCTCGAGAGCCGAGACGATCTCCTCGGCTTTGGCCCCTCCGCCCACATCGAGGAAGTTGGCCGGCCGCCCCCGGCGCCGGCCACCACATCCAGGGTGCTCATGACCAACCCGGCCCCGTTGCCGAGCACGCCGATGTCGCCGCCCAGCTTCACGTAGGTGACCCCCGCTCGCGGGCCATCTTCTCCTGGGGGTCGTCGGCGCGCACGTCGGTCATCCCCACGATATCGTGGTGGCGAAAGAGGGCGTTGTTGTCGACAGTCACCTTCGCATCGAGAACGATCAGGCGGCCGTCCTCAGTGAGCACCAGGGGATTGATCTCGACGAGGGTGGCGTCGTAGCAGCCGAAAGCCTGCCACAGACGCGTGAACACGTCGCCGACCGGTCGCACGAACTCTGGGGTGAGACCCGCCTCGAAGCACAGTCGGCGTCCGTGGTAGTCGCTCCAGCCGGCCAGGGGATCGATCCAGATCCGGGAGAGGGCCTCGGGGTGAGAGCGCGCCACCTCCTCGATGTCCATACCCCCCATGCCGGAGAGCATGGCCAGCACCTTCTTCTCCCCCCGATCCAGGATGAGGGCGGCGTACAGCTCCTGGGCGATAGGCGAGGCCTCCTCCACCAGCACTCTGTAGACTGTGTGGCCCTTGATGTCCATGCCCAGAATGGCCTCGGCCGCCGACCGCGCCCCCGCGGGGTCCGCGGCCGGCCTGACGCCCCCGGCCTTCCCCCGGCCGCCCGCCAGCACTTGGGCTTTCACCACCACCGGACCGCCCAGGTCGGCGGCCACGCGGGCCGCCTCCTCGGGGGTCTCGGCCGTCCCACCCCGGGGGATCGGCAGACCTACGCTCGAGAAGAGCTTCTTACCCTGATACTCGTAGAGGTCCATCTCGCCCCCCTCTCCTGGTTCCATCATCCGAAGCCGTCGCGCGCCCCCTACGGGATCGCGGCGGCCCGGGCCGTGTGCTCACCCAGCTCCTGCCGGAGCACCCCAATGATCTCTCCCAGCGTGGCGTAGGTCCGCAACGCCTCCTTCATGGGGTAGAGCAGGTTGCCGGCGCCCCGGGCGGCGGCGCGGAGCGCGGCCAGGGCCGAGTCCACTGCTTGGGTGTCCCTCTGCGCGCGGAGCGCCGCCAGCTTCTCCTCCTGACGCTTCTGCACCGTCGGGTCGACCTTCATCAGGTTCATCTGGGGGACGACCTCGGTGGAAAAGCGGTTCAACCCCACGATAACCTTGTCGCCCCGCTCGATGGCCTTCTGGTACTCGTAAGCGGCGTCCTCGATGCCCCGCTGCATAACGCCCACCTCGATGGCCCGCACCGCCCCGCCTAGCTCGTCGATCTGCCCCATGAGCTCCTGGGCCTTCGCCTGCAGTTCGTCGGTCAGCGTTTCGACCAGGAAGGAGCCTGCCAGCGGGTCGGGTGTGCCTGGCGCCCCGCTCTCGTAGCCGATGATCTGCTGAGTACGCAAGGCGACGGTGACCGACTCATCCGAGGGTAGGGCCAACGCCTCGTCGAAGGAGTTGGTGTGCAGGGACTGAGTGCCACCCATCACGGCAGCCAGGGCCTGCAAAGCCACCCGCGTGATGTTGTTATGGGGCTGCTGGGCCGTCAGGGTGGAGCCTGCGGTCTGGGTGTGGAAACGCAGCATCTGGCTGCGGGGGTCGGTCGCCCCGAAACGGTCGCGCATGATACGCGCCCACATGCGCCGGGCCGCTCGGTACTTGGCCACCTCCTCGAAGAAATCGTTGTGGGCATTGAAAAAGAAGGAGAGCCGGCCGGCGAAGTCGTCTATGTTCAAGCCGGCGTCTACGGCCGCCTGCACGTAGGCGATCCCGTTGGCGAGGGTGTAGGCCAGTTCCTGGGCCGCAGTGGCTCCCGCTTCCCGGATGTGGTACCCCGAGATGGAGATGGTATTCCAGCAGGGCAGGTTCTCCCGGCAGTACTCGAAGATGTCGGTGACGATGCGCATAGAGGGAGCCGGCGGGAAGATGTAGGTGCCCCGGGCTACGTACTCCTTCAGAATGTCGTTCTGGATGGTGCCCCGCAGCTCGCGCGTGTCGGCCCCTTGCTCCTCGGCCACCAGCTCGTACATGAGCAGCAGGACCGCTGCCGGAGCGTTGATGGTCATGGAGGTGGAGACTCTCTCCAGCGGGATGCCGGCGAAGAGGGTTTCCATGTCCTTCAGGGAATCGATAGCCACTCCGACCCTACCCACCTCCCCCTCGGAGAGGGGATGGTCGGAGTCGTAGCCCATCTGGGTGGGCAGGTCGAAGGCCACCGAGAGCCCGGTCTGTCCGTGCTCGAGCAGATAGTGGTAGCGCGCGTTGGATTCCTCGGCGGAGGCGAAGCCGGCGTACTGGCGCATGGTCCACAGCCGGCCGCGGTACATGTCGGGATACACGCCCCTGGCAAAAGGAAATCTCCCGGGCGCCCCCAGATCGGCCTCCCAGTCCTTGCCCTCCGTGTCATGCCAGTCGTAGAGCGCCCGGATCTCGATGCCTGAATCAGTCGCCCGCGCGTCGAAAGTACGCTCCTGCTTCATGCCGGTTCCTTCCACTGTGCCTGCCCCCTCCATCCCCTTCAGACCCGCTGGATCAGCTCGGAGAGGACGCCGAAGGTTCCGTTGGGGTGAATGAACGCGATCTTCGTGCCCCCTAGCCCCACGCGTGGGGTCTCGTCGACCAGCCGCACACCGTCCGCCTTCAGGCGGCTCAGAGCGGCCTCGATATCCTCCACGGCGTAGGCCAGGTGGTGAATGCCCGGGCCCTTCTCCGCCAGGAACCGGCCCACTGGAGAGTCGTCCCGGATGGGCCGCAGCAACTCGATGGCGCTCGCCCCGATCTGCAGAGCTACCGCCTCGACGCCCTGGTCGTACAGCACCTCGCGATGGTACACACGCAGGCCGAAGCTCCCTTCATACAACCTCAGGGCCTCCCCGACGTCCGCGACGGCGACCCCGACGTGATCGATACGTGACAACATGACGACCGCACTCCCGTGTCGGAGGGCCGGCAGGCGGCCGCTCCCCTTGGATCGGCACCGCGGGTCTGTGCCAACCCGCGGGCGACTATCATAGACGCTGGCACTGCTCCGCACTAGCCTTGCCTGCCGGGCGGCCTCGCTGATCGCCCGGAGGTCCAATCCGGCAGATCATCAGCCGGCGAGGTCGAGGCCCCCAGGCCTTTTCATGCCTCCAACGGAGGGGCGACCGCCCGAAACCCCTCGCCCCAGCTCATCACGAGCCGCTGGTCAAACCGTCGCCCCGAGCTTTAAGATCGTCCAGAAGGGCAGCCAAGCCGGGGGAGTCCAGGGCCGCCAGGTAGCCCCGGTCGCCCTCGGCCAACCCAACCACCCGCGGGCCGTTCTGTATCAGGTGGTATTGCAGACCATCGTCCCGGTACAGGATGAGTAGCAGCTGGCCCTCTCGCGGCCTCACGGGCTCCCGGGAGAGCGGGGCCTCGTTGACGAGGGCGAGGATCCGCCCCAGCAACGCAGCTTCGGCGGAGCCGGAGGCGCTTTCGTGGCGCACGTACTCCAGCGGATTGACCCCTTCGGGTCCGTAGGCGAAGGCGTCGATCCGCGACGGGTCGAGCAGAGGAGCCGGCCAGGCGAAGTAGAAGAGATAACCTGCGATGCCGGCCACCAAGGCGGCGGCGACTATCAGCGCCAGACTCCGCCTCACGTGGCCGCCTCGACTCGGAGAGCCGCGGCGCTGCCCGCGCTTGACACGGCCATGCCCACCGGCCGGCGCTCACCCTTGACGACAACCCGGACGCTTGACCACGGAGGCCGATACTCCAGCTGCGGCTCCAGACCGGGGGGCCGATGAAGGTCAGCACCAGGTCCGCCGACGCCCCCGGAAGCAGGGTCAGGGATGGCGGGCCGCTGCGAGTCTGGTCGATCCGCAGCCGCGCGTTTCCCGCCAGGAGCACGAAGTCTCGCGGATCCAGGCGCGCAGCTTTCGTCGCCCCATTGCGCATGACCGCCAGCGCCTGGTAGAAGGCCTGCCCCGCCCCGAGCGCCACGGGTGGGGAGCTCACCGAGGTCACGGGTCGGGCGGGCTTGTCCACGGGTGCCAGAGCGGTGACCACGAGGACGACGTCGACGACGACGGCTTCCTCACCCAGGGCCACCTCCAAACGGCCCGCGGCGTCGGGAGCCGCGGGCCCACCGTCACCCGCCAAGGTCGACCCGTCCCCCCCAGAAGGTGAAGCGCAGGAGCAGGGCCAGCACGACGAGGACCGCGAAGGGCACGAGAAGCCTGAGCATACGTCTGTTGAACCTGAGCATCGACGGTCCTCCACCGGGAAGCGCGCGGGCGCGGGGAGCCGCGAAGGCAATGGTACCCCAACCGGGAGGCCAGACCCAGCCCGAGGACGAGCAGGCGCGCCGGCAGGCGGGCCGACTCCGCTGCCCGCGCTTGTCCCCCTACCCCTCGCCGGTCACCGCCGCAGTACCTCAGGGTTTACCGGGTGAGGAACCGGCCGGCCGAGCACAGCCGCGATGGCATTCCGGGCGGCCAGCTCGGCCATGCGCCCGCGAGTCTCGATCGAAGCGCTGCCCAGGTGAGGCAGCAGCACCACGTTGGGCAGCCGGGCCAGGCCTGGGGTGAGCTGGGGCTCGTTCTCGTACACATCCAGGCCGGCCGCACTCAGGGGACCGTCGCGGAGAGCTCCGACCAGAGCCGGCTCATCCACCACCGGCCCCCGAGACGTGTTGACAAGCACGGCCCCGGACCTCATGGCCGCGAACTCGCGGGGCCCGAGCAGATGCCGGGTCGCCTCCGACAGCGGAACGTGCAGGCTGACGAAATCGCTCTCCCTAATCAGCTCCCTCAGCTCGTCCCGGTATTCCCAGAGCGCTCCGGAGGGGACCTCGCCCGGTCCGAGGGGGCCGGAGCGGCGCGTGTAGAGCACCCGCATGTCGAAACCTCCAGCGCGGCGGGCCACGGCCCGCCCGATGGAGCCCATGCCGACGATCCCCAGCGTCTTTCCATGGACGTCACGGCCGAGCAGCATGGTGGGCGTCCAGCCGTGGAACTCGCCCGCCCGCACCATCCGGTCTCCTTCGACAACGCGGCGCGAGGCCGCCAGGATGAGGGCCCAGGTCAGGTCGGCGGTGGTCTCGGTTAGAACCCCCGGGGTGTTCGTGACGAGGATCCCTCGCGCCGTGGCCGCCGCTACGTCGATGTTGTCGTATCCGACCGCCATGTTGGAGAGCACGCGCAGACGGGGGCCCGCCTCCGCGATCAGGGCCTGGTCGAAGCGCTCGCGCAGCGTGCACACCACGGCGTCGGCGGCGCGCAGTCCCTGGGCCAGCTCCTCGCGAGTGGGATTCCTGTTCTCGAGGTCGCCCGCCAGATCGAAGATCTCCGCCAGCAAGACCGGCCCCGGCTCGGGGATGAGTCTGGTCACGTGGACGACTGGCTTCCAGCCCCCACCTCCCGCCTCCATGCGTCGGACTTCTCTCACGCTGCACCTCCTTCGCGATGCCTCCGATCGCCGGCTCGACGACCGGGTCTCACCGGGGCAGGGCTCGTCTCGAAACGAAGCCCCGGCCGCCGCGACCGCACTGGCCGGTCCGATGCGGTGTCGGTCGCGTCAGTAGCTCTGAGTCTACAAGGTTCGCGCGCGCGGCGTTTGCCCTACAATGTCTCTGGTGGCAGGTCCGGAGCGTGTCCCTGCAGCCGCCTTGAGCAAGCCAGACTTTCGGGGGAATCGATGTCCTCGAACGCCTTCGCCGAGCAGTCCATGGAGCCGGCCTGGTACCGGGATCGGCGGGTGGTTTCCTGGGCGCTGTTCGATTTCGCCACCACCCCTTTCGCCGTCCTGATCACAACCGTGGGGTACTCGACCTACTTCAAGACGGTGGTGACCGAGGGATCGCGCGCGGGCGACCTCTATTGGGGGCTGGCGGGGGCTATCTCGATGCTCATCGTGGCCGTTAGCGCGCCAACGGCGGGAGTCTACGCCGACGCTCGGGGAGCCAAGCGGCAGATGCTCCTCCTCACGACCGCTCTGGCGGTTCTCTTCACCGCCCTCCTGGCCACCGTCCAGCAGGGGATGATCCTCATCGGCATGCTCCTCTATATCGCGGCCAACGTGGGCTTCCAGGGCGGGCAGGTCTTCTACAACGCTTTCCTGCTCGATGTCAGCTCTCCCCGCACCCTGGGAGCCGTCTCCGGATTCGGCTTCGCCGTCGGCTATGTGGGGGCCCTGGTCTCGCTGCTCGCGGCCCTGCCCTTCTTCTGGGGGGGCTACGCGGAGGGCAACCTGGGCAACGTACGCGTGCTCTTCGTGCTGGTGGCCGCCTTCTACGCCCTGTTCAGCGTCCCCATCCTCACGGCTCTGAAGGACATCCATCCGCCCAAGCCGACCTGGGAGTATGGAACCCGGACCGGCTCCCCCACCCGCCGGCGCCGGCCGCGAGCGTGGACCCGCGTGACCCGCCACCTCGCCGGTCTTCGGCAGGAGAAGTCGGCCTTCCGGTTCCTCTTGGCCTACCTCATCTACATGGACGCCATCATGACCTTGCTCGCGTTCACGGCAATCTACGCGCAGGACACCATCGGTCTCAGCCTCCCCCAGATCCTCAGCCTTTTCATGCTCTCGCAGCTGACAGCCATCCCCGGGTCGTACTTCGTGGGTCGCGCCGCCGACCGGGTGGGCGGCAAGCCGGCCGTGACCGGGTGCTTGCTCCTCTGGGTGGTCATCTTGATGATGGGCATCTGGGCCCGCAGCTACGCTGTCTTCGTCGTTATCGGTCTGCTGGCCGGCATCGGCACAGGAGCGCTGCAATCGGTGAGCCGCAGCCTGATGGCCCAGCTCACCCCGCACTCGAGGGAAGCCGAATTCTTCGGGTACTACGCCCTGGCCGGCCGGGTCTCAGCGATCGTCGGCCCCCTGCTCTTCGGGACGGTGTCTTCAGTTTCGGGGAACCAGCGGCTGGCGGTGGCCTCTCTGCTCCTCCTCGTGGTGGCCGGGCTCATCGTGCTGCAAGGCGTGCGTGTGCCGGGTCGCGGCCTCCCCCGGACACCTCCTCCCCGAGAGGAGGCCTCTTGACCACACCGGGCCGGATCCGGGCCGGCACATGCTCCTGGACCGACAGAACCATGGTCGAGGCCTGGTACCCGCCGAGGGTGAAGTCGGCCGCCGATCGGCTGCGGTACTATGCTCAGCGTTTCGACACAGTCGAGGTTGACTCCACATTTTACGGCCTGCCTTCCGAGCGCAACGCGGCCCTCTGGGCGGAGAGGACTCCGCCTGGGTTCGTGTTTCACATCAAGGCCTTCGCCATGCTCACCCGCCACGGGGGTGCGGCCGGACCGCCTGCCTCCAGCCCTGCGGTCGACGTACGATCTGCAAGTCGACCGCTACGGGCGCATCGTCCACCCCCGGCCGAGCTCCGCGACACCGTTTTCGCGTGGTTCTCGTCAGCGCTGGCGCCTCTCAGAGACCAGGGCAAGCTCGGCCTGATCCTGCTGCAGTTTCCCCCTTACTTCGTCGCTAGCGAGCCGAACCGCGCGTACATCGCACAGGCGGTGCGCCTGCTGGCTCCCGACCCGACGGCCGTGGAGTTCCGCCACGCCAGCTGGGTGAAACCACAGGAGCTCCCTCGCACGCTCGACCTGCTGACCGAGCTGGGAACCGCCTACGTGGGCGTCGACGAGCCCCGTTTGCAGTCCGCCGGTGTGCTCCCCCCTATTACGGCGGCCACCTCGACCACGGGCTACGTACGCTTCCATGGGCGCAACGCCGCCACCTGGAAGGCCCGCGTAGACTCGGCTGCGGAGCGGTTCAAGTACTTGTACACCGACGAGGAGCTGGCCGAGTGGCTGGAACCTCTCCACCGGCTGAGTGAGGAGACGCACGTCACGTACGCCATGTTCAACAACTGCTACGCTGACTACGCCCCGCGTAACGCCCAGCAGCTGAGCGCACTCCTGGGCCTCGACGCCCCAGTCTGAGGCTCACGAAGACTGGGGGCGGGGTCCGCGTACGCGGACCCGCCCCCAAGCAAGCGCCCCGGCTCCCGCTCTCGCAGGTAGGCCGGCTCAGACCTTGGGCAGATTGGCCATAGAGGCCTTGATCTTCTCCTCGGGATAGGCGTAGTCCTCGAGGTTGCCGGCCAGATAGTTGTCATAGGCCGCCATGTCGAAATGGCCGTGGCCGCTCAGATTGAAGATGATGGTTTTCGCGTCGCCCGTCTGCTTGCACTGCTCGGCCTCGTACACCACCGAGGCCAGCGCGTGTGAGCTCTCTGGCGCCGGGATGATGCCCTCGGTGCGTGTGAAATCGATGGCCGCCGCAAAGCACGGGTTCTGCGGATACGACTGAGCCTCGATCAGACCGAGCTCGTAGGCGTGCGACACGAGCGGGCCCATGCCGTGGTAACGCAGGCCGCCGGCGTGGATGCCCGCTGGTATGAAGTCGTGGCCCAGCGTATGCATCTTGAGCAGAGGCGTGAGCTTGGCCGTGTCGCCGAAGTCGTAAGCGTAGACGCCCTTGGTCAGCGTGGGACAGGCGGCCGGCTCGACGGCGATGATGCGGGTCGTCCTGCCCTTCTTCAGGTTCTCGCCGATGAAGGGGAAGGCCAGACCGGCGAAGTTGGAGCCGCCTCCGGCACAACCGATGACGATGTCGGGGTAGTCGCCCGCGTCTTCCATCTGGATCAGGGCTTCCTGACCGATGACCGTCTGGTGAAGCATCACATGGTTCAGCACGCTGCCCAGGGAGTAGTGGGTGTCGTCGGCCTTGGCCGCAACCTCCACTGCTTCGCTGATGGCCATGCCCAAGCTGCCCGTGGTATCGGGGTCGGCCGCCAGCATAGCCTTACCCGACTCGGTGGTCTCCGACGGGCTGGGGATGCACGTCGCCCCCAGGTGGCCATCATGCTACGCCGGTAGGGCTTCTGGTAGTACGAGACCTTGACCATGTACACCAAGCACTCGAGGCCGAAGAGGGCGGTGGCCAGGGCCAATGACGAACCCCACTGCCCGGCGCCCGTCTCGGTGCTCAGGCGCTTGGTGCCGTCCTTCTTGTTGTAGTAGGCCTGCGGGACGGAAGTGTTCGGCTTGTGCGACCCGGCCGGGCTGACCCCTTCGTACTTGTAGTAGATCTTGGCCGGAGTGTCCAGAAGCTTCTCCCAGCGGCGGGCCCGCAGCAGAGGGGTCGGTCGCCAGAGCTTGTAGATCTCCTGCACCTCTTCCGGGATATCGATGCTGGGAGCCGCGGAGACCTCCTGCATGATGAGCTCCATCGGGAAAAGCGGAGCCAGGTCGTCCGGCCCGAGCGGCTGCAGCGTGCCGGGGTGGAGTGGAGGCGGTGGAGGCGCGGGAAGATCCGGAACCAGGTTGTACCAGGACGTCGGCATCCGGTCTTCCGGCAACAGGTACTTTGTCGCCATGGATTCCCCCTTTAATGAGCCTGGATTGGCGAACGGATTATCAACGTAACCCAGCATAACCTCTTCCGTCAAGGAGTTGCCGGTCTAAAACTCCCGTACAATGTCCAGTATTAAATTGTGAATGCGAGAACTAATAATCAAATCAATGGCTTTTCTTACATGGAAACTCCATTTCTAGCTTGATGCAGACACGAGACCCGGCTTCCCCCGCTGCCGCCGGCGCGCCCAGCTCAGCACGGGACAACAAGGGGGTTCGCCCCGTATACTCGGGAGTAGCGCAGACAGCCGAGACGGCACGACCGGCGTTGGAGATCCTATGCTACCGCTACCCGAAGTAACGCCCGCGACCCTACAGTACGTGCTCCTCTCATTCGAGGGGCCCGATCAGTACTCGACCGCGGGCGGATTGGGCGTCCGCGTGAGGGAGCTAGGTCTGGAGCTTGCCCGGCAAGGCTTCACGACTCACCTGATCTTCATCGGCGACCCCAATCTTCCCGAGCGCTCTCAGCTCCACGACAACTTCACCGTGCACCGCTGGTGTCAATGGCTGTCGGCTCACTACCGCGAGGGCGTTTACCACGGAGAGGAAGCGAAGCTGGTCGATTGGAACGCCAGTCTTCCCGGATTCGTGGCCAACGAGCTCGTGCGTCCGGCGGCCGAGAAAGGACGGCTGACCGCCGTCTTGGCAGAGGAATGGCACACCGCCGCCTCCACCTGCCTCCTGTCCGATCATCTTTGGGCGGCCGGGATACGTGACCGGGCCATCATCTTGTGGAACGCCAACAACATTATGGGCTTCGATCGCGTCGACTGGCCCCCGCCTGGACTTCTGCAGCCAGATCACAACCGTGTCCCGCTACATGAAGCACATCATGTGGGGCCGAGGCGTCAATCCCATGGTCATACCCAACGGCATCCCGGCCGGGCGAATCTGCAAAGCCCCGGCGTCGGCCGTCAGACGGCTCAGGCAGGCGGTGGGAGCCGAGCAGCTGCTCTTCAAGATCGGCCGCTGGAGCCCCGACAAACGCTGGAACATGGCCATGGAATCACTGGCTCAAGAGAAGCACCGCGGAAAGGACACCACCATGGTGATCCGGGGGGCATCGAACCACACGCGGTCGAGGTCCTGCACAACGCCCACATGCGCGGCCTGAAGATCCAAGACGTGCGCCTGCCCAGCGACCCGCAAAAGGCGGTGCCCGCCCTGGCGGAGCTGCCGCGGGCCGATATCTACAATGTGCAGACCTTCATGAGCGACGAGCTGATCTCCCAGTTCTACTCGGCGGCCGACGCCGTGCTCGCCAATTCGGGCCACGAGCCCTTCGGTCTCGTGGGGCTCGAGGTCATGGCGGCCGGCGGTGTAGCCTTCGTGGGCTCAACAGGCGAGGACTACGCCGTCCCCTACCTGAACGCGGTGGTGCTGGACACCGACGACCCCGCAGAGATCTCCATCGCGCTCCAGTACCTGCGCGAGCATCCTGGAGTGGCCACCCGAATCCGCAAGGAGGCCCAGGAGACCGCTCGGAGCTTCGCGTGGTCTACGGTCATCGAGGACGCTTTGATCACACGGCTCAAGTACGTGGCTCTGCGTCAGGACATCCAGGAGCCGTCCGCAGCCGCGGGCCGGCTCGACCCGGGTGTCTCCGCTCCTTACGAAGGCGAGGCGGCAGGACCGCAGTCAGTGGAGCCCGGGGGGC
This sequence comes from Thermoleophilia bacterium, assembly GCA_027493445.1. Taxonomy (GTDB): domain Bacteria; phylum Actinomycetota; class Thermoleophilia; order RBG-16-64-13; family RBG-16-64-13; genus JAMDDA01. The sequence continues at coordinate 2,716,023 of JAOSKU010000001.1, forward strand.
CCCGGCAGCCGTGACCGAGGCCGTCTATCTGGCTCTGGGCGTGCACGATCACCAGCCGGCCGGCAACTTCGACTGGGTCTTCGCGGAGCACTATGAGAGGGCCTACCGGCCGTTCCTCGGGCTGGTCGAAGCCCACCCCGCCATTCCCTGGTCACTCCATCTGTCCGGACCCCTGCTGCTGTGGTTGGCCGAGCACCGTCCGGACTTCATCGAAAGGGTACGCCAGCTGGCCGGCCGGGGGAGGCTGGAGATCAAAGGTGGAGGCTTCTACGAACCGATTCTGGCCTCCATCCCCGACCACGACAAACACGAGCAGCTCCGCCGGATGACGTGTCACCTGACCGAGCTCTTCGACGTGACCCCGGCCGGCGCTTGGCTGGCGGAACGCGTGTGGGAACCCCATCTGGCCCGGCACCTGGCCGCCGCCGGTCTGGAGTACGCCGTCCTGGACGACTCCCACTTCTATGCCGCGGGCGTCTCACCCCAGGATACGTACGGCTACCACGTGACCGAGGAGGAGGGGAAACGCTTCGACCTCTTCCCCATCAGCAAGGACCTGCGCTACCTCATACCCTTCCGCGACCCCAGGGAGACGGTGGCCTTCCTGCGCCGGGTCCGTGACCAGCACGAGCGGCGCCGTCAAGCCGGCCGGGTGCTCCCCGGGTCGCCGCCTCCCATCGTGGTCTACGACGACGACGGCGAGAAGTTCGGGGGCTGGCCCGAGACCCACGAGCTCGTCTACGACCGGCGCTGGCTCGAGCGCTTCCTGCGGGCCCTGGAGCGGGAGGTGGGCGAGGGTTGGCTGCGAGTGGTCACGTTGGCCGAGTTCCGTCGCCGTTTCCCGCCCGTGGGCCGGATCTACCTCCCCACGGCCTCCTACGCCGAGATGCTCGAGTGGTCGAGCGGGCTTTACCGCAACTTCCTGGTCCGCTACGACGAGGCCAACCTGCTGCACAAACGGATGCTCGACGTCAGCAGCCGCGTTCAGCGGCGGTTGGTCGCGCTCCGCGACGCCCGCCCCCAGGGCTCCGAGGCCTCCGGAGCGCTGCGCGCGGCCCTCACCGCCCAGGACCGCGTGCTGCGCGCCCAATGCAACGACCCCTACTGGCACGGCATATTCGGCGGGCTCTACCTGCCCCACCTGCGTCACGCGGCCTACGCCGACCTGATCGAGGCCGAGCGACTCCTGGGTGACGAAGCCCGCCCCTCCCTGGAGGTCCGCGACGTGGATATCGACGGCCACGAAGAGGTCGCCCTGCGCTCGCGAGACCTTTCCGTCCTCGTGGCTCCCGCGCAGGGGGGAGCCCTGCTCGCCCTCGACTACCTGCCCGGCGCCTTCGCCCTTCTGGATACGCTCAGGCGCCGGCGGGAGCCTGAGCACGCCGCCCTGGAAGCCCTCGCCGCCGAGGGGGACGTCGCCCCGGCGGGACGACGGCGCACCACGGGCTACGGCTTGAGCCTGGAGGGGGAAGGCATCAGCATCCACGAACGCGTGCGCATGAAGGAGCCCGGCCTCGAACGCCTCCTCTTCGAGGACGCGTATCCCCGCCATGGCTTCCTCGACCATTTCTACGCCCTCGAGACCGGGCTGCACGAGCTCGAGCGCGGTCTCGCCGTCGACTTGGGAGACTTCGCCGCCGCCCCCTATGAGGCCGCCGCCGGCCCGGGAACCCGGGTCGAGCTGCAGCGCCGGGGTCGGGTGCTCGGCCGTCCGGTCGAGCTCCGCAAGCGGTTCGAGCTGCCGGCAGACTCGCCCGGGGCGCTCGTAGCGCGCTACCGGCTGGTGGTGGGAGCCTCCGGCCGCGACAAACGAGCTGTGACCGTCCTCTTCGCCCCCGAGATCACGTTGAACCTCCTGGCCGGTTGGTCCCCCCACCATGTGGTCCGCGTCGACTGCCGGCCGGTCGCCCCTTCCCAGCTGGCCGCCGCGGCCACTCACGCCGGAGCCCGTTCCGTGACGCTGGCCGACTGCAGCCTCCCCTTGCGGATACACATGGAGTGGCGGACCCCAGCCGGCCCGGCCGCTCTACACCGCTTCGGCGTGGTCACCATCAGCCAGAGCGAGGACGGGTTCGAGCGGATCTACCAAGGAACGGCGCTCCAACCTTGCTGGCCCCTCAGCCTCCGCGCCGGGACGGCCTTCGAGGTGGATTTTCGTCTGGAGGTGAGCGCGTGATGACAGCCCCCTTGACCGTGGCCTTCGTCTGGCACATGCACCAGCCCTACTACAGAACGAGTGCCGCAGGTGCGTTCGAGATGCCTTGGGTGCGGTTGCATGCCTTGAAGGACTACCTGGACATGGTCCAGCTCTTGGAGGACTTTCCCGCTCTGCACCACACGTTCAACTTGGTCCCCTCCCTGGTCGAACAGCTGGAGGATTACGCGCGCGGCGAGTTCCGCGATGTTTATTGGGAACACACTCTGAAGCCGGCCGCCGACCTCCTGGCCGACGAAAGGGCCTTCATCGTCGACTTCATGTGCGAGCGCTCCGGGCACCCGCGGGCGCAGAGATATCCGCGCTATCTGGAGTTAGCCCGCAAGAAGGAGTCCGGGGCAGACCGCCCCATCGAGACCCTGGCCGGCGAGTTCACGGACCAGGAGATCCGCGATCTGCAGGTTTGGTTCAACTTGGCTTGGTTCGACCCGGTCGATCTCGCCCAACCTCCTTTGTCCGAGCTGGTGGCCCGGGGAAGAGACTTCACCGAAGATGACAAGCAGGTCCTGGCCCAGGTGCAGCAACACCTGCTCGGCCTCGTGTTGCCCGCCTACCGCAAGGCCCAGGCTGAAGGGCGCATCGAGATCACCACCTCGCCATACTTCCACGCCATCCTGCCCTTGCTGGCCGACTCCGACTTGGCCCGGGTGGCCAAGGGCGACATCGCCCTGCCGCCGCAACGCTTCGCCCACCCCGAGGACGCCGCCGAGCAGATCGACCGAGCCCTCGCCCTCCACGAACGGATCTTCGGGGAGCGGCCCCGGGGATGTGGTGCTCGGAGCAGGCGGTGGGGGAGTCGGTCATCCCGTTGCTGGCCGACGCCGGCTTCTGCTGGACCATCTCCGACGAAGGCGTGCTGGCCCGCTCCCTGGGGACCGGCATCCTGCGCAGCGACGCCGGACACGTGCAGAACCCGCACCTGCTCTACAGGCCGTACCGACTGGCGCGCGAAGGGCGGGAGCTTGCCATTGTCTTCCGCGACCGGGTGCTCTCGGACTTGATCGGGTTCACCTACCAATCCTGGGCGCCCCAGGATGCGGCCGCCAACCTGATCTGGCGCCTGCGGGAGGCCCGCAAGAACCTGGCCCACAGCCCGGACCCGCAGCTGGTGACCATTGCCCTCGATGGGGAGAACGCCTGGGAGTACTACCAGGACGACGGGCGGGTCTTCCTACAGCACCTGTACGAGGGTCTGCTCAACGACCCCGGATTCGAATGCGTCACGCTGAGCGGCTACCTGGACGCCGAGCCTCCTAGGCACGACCTGTCCTGGCTGCACACTGGGTCCTGGATCGGTGCCGATCTCACCACCTGGATAGGCGACCCGGCGCACAGCACCGCGTGGGACCTGCTGCATACGGCCCGCGATTTCGTGGCCGGCCGCCGCGTGGCGGCGGCCGGCCACACCCCCCGACCCTGTCTCCGAAGCGGCCCTCGAACAAGCCTGGCACCACATCCTGGTAGCCGAAGGCAGCGATTGGTTCTGGTGGTTTGGAGAGCAGCAGGAGAGCGGCATCGATCACGTCTGGGATCTCGAGTTCCGCCGCCATCTCCAAGAGGCGTACCGGGCCTTGGGAGAAGCGCCGCCCCCCGAGCTCTTCGCTCCCATCCTGGCTCGAGCACCCACCGGCGAGGCGGCGGAGCCGAGTGGGCGCCTCACGCCGGTGCTCGACGGCCTGCTCTCGCATCCCGAGGAGTGGGCTTTCGGCGGGATGCGTCGCGTACCTCGCGGCGGGGCCATGTACCGGGCGGATGGACCCGTGCTGGACGAGATCCGGTACGGTTGCGACGAGCACAATCTGTATCTCCTGCTGCGCCCCTCACGGGCGGGCTTCCCCCCAGGCACCGATGTTGCCGTCTACATGAACGCAACCGGCCCCGAAGGCAGCCCGTTGCCGTCCCTCGGAAGCACCCGCTTCCACGGGCGCAGCCGCCTGGACGCCCAGCTTGGGTTCGATCTCACCCATGAAGTCAACGTGCACATCGAAGGTCCGCGGCAGGCGCGGGGCACTCTCTCCGTGGTGGTGGAAGAGGCCTGGGGCTCCGGAGCCCCCCTGCCCGAGACGGTCTTCGACCAAGTGGTGGAGCTAGCCTTGCCCTTGGCCCGCTTGGGTCTGGAGAGACCGGGGGTCGTGCGCTTCGTCGTCGCCGTCGCTCGGGATGGCCTGCTGACCGAGCTTCTCCCAGTACGGGGGGCGGTCGTGTTCGACCTGGCGACCGTCGCCAACCGGAGGCGCGCTCCGGACCGATGAGGCTCTCGGCGGCGGGTCGACCTCCTTCCCGGCGCCCGCCAGCTTTGCTAGGGTTGGCGTATGTACATCGTCATCGTAGGGGCCGGCGAGGTCGGCTTCCACATAGCCACCGTTCTTATTCAGGAAGGGCACGACGTCGCCGTCATCGACCGCGACCCCGAGCGCTACCGCACAGCTTCCGAGGAGCTCGACGCGCTCGTGCTCCTCGGCAACGGCGCCAGCAAGAGCACCCTGCGTGAGGCCAATATCGCCCGAGCCAACATCCTCATCGCGGTGACCGACGCCGACGAGGTGAACATGGTGGCCTGCATGGCCGCGAAGCATGTGGGTGTACCTCTTACCATCGCCCGTATCCGCAGCGTCGACTACCTGGACGATGTGCGCTCCGTCTCCCGCGAGTTCACCGGCATCGACTATGTCATTCAGCCGGAGGGGGCGGTAGCCGAGGAGGTGGCCAAGCTGGCTGAGTTTCCCGGGGCCGTGGACGTGGGGGCCTTCGCCGACGAGCAGGTGACCATGGCCGAGATCCAGGTCGATCCCCAGAGCGAGGCGGTCGGAAAACCTCTCATGGCACTGGGCCTACCACGAAACGTCCTGCTTACTGCGGTGCTACGGGGCGATTCCATGAGCATCCCTACCGGGGACACCACTCTGAGGGAAGCGGACCGCGTGTTCTTGGTCGGAAAGAGGCAGGGGGTCCTCAAGGCGGCGGCCATGCTCTCCTTGCACATGCGCCCCACCCGCCGGGCGATCCTGCTGGGATGCGGAGAGATGGGCATGCGCATCGCCCGGTTGCTCGAGGAGCGGGACATCCGGCTTACAATCTTCGAGAAGGACGAGCGGCGGGCCCTGGAGGCGGCCAGCCAGCTGCGCAAAGCACTGGTGCTCCATGACGAAGGGATCGGGGAGTCGGTGCTTCTGCAGGAAGGGGTGGAGGGTGTGGACCTCTTCATCGCCGCCACCGGTGACGACCGGCTCAACATCCTGGCGTCCCTGCAAGCCAAGCGGCTGGGCGCCGCCCGCACCATCGCCATCGTGGAGCGCGCGGAGTTCTCGGCCATCCTGCAGTCCGTGGGCGTAGACGCGGCCATCAGCCCCCGGCGAATCACTGCCTCGACCATCCTGGGGTTCATCCGCAGCGGCGACGTCCTGAGCGTGGCCCTCTTGGAGCGATCGGCCGGTGAAGTTCTGGAGGTAGTCGTTGCCGAGGGGAGTGCCGTGGCCGGCAAGCGTCTACGTGACATCCGCTTCCCCGCCGACGCTATCGTGGGCGTGCTCGTGCAGGCCGATGGTGTGCACGTGGCGCATGGCAGCTCGGTGCCACAGCCGGGCGACCGGGCCATAGTCTTCGCCCTGCCCGAGGTGGTGCCCGAGGTCGAGAAGTTGTTTGCCCATTAGGAGGCCGTTGAAAAACGAAGCCCCGGCCACCAGGCAGCGCTGGGCGGCGGCATGCGGCGTCCTCAGTCGCGCCCGTAGCGCTGCTACGAGCGCTCCCTGCGTCCTTGTCTCGCGCGTGCCCAGCGCACCCCGGCGGCGAAGCGTCAGTCCGAAACGAGCTCTGGCCTCGCGCGTGCCCAGCGCACCCCGGCGGCGAAGCGTCATTCTTCGACGGCCTGCAAGGACGCGCGGATGAACGTCCGTTTCGTCGTCCACATGCTGTCCCTCGTCGTCGTTGCCATCGGCGCCGGCATCCTGGCATCGGCCGGGGTTACGGCCATCTACGGCGACCCTGACCTGCTGGCCTTGCTGGTCAGCGGAGGAGGCGCGCTGGCGGTGGGAGTTCCGGCCTTTGCCCTCACCCGGCCTCGGGGACGCACCCTGATCGGTTACAAAGAGGGGTTCATCGTCGTCGGAGCGAGCTGGATTGTGGCCGCCGTCGTCGGCGCAGTGCCCTATGTGATCTACGGGCTCTTCCCGCCGGTTGACGCCCTGTTCGAGACCATGTCGGGCTTCACCACCACCGGCGCCTCGGTTCTGGTCGACTACGACCAGCCGCGCGGCATCCTTTTCTGGCGCAGCCTCACCCACTGGTACGGGGGGATGGGCATCATCGTGCTCTTCCTCGCCATCCTCCCGCCCTTGGGCGGGGGAGCCATCCGCCTCTTCTCCGCCGAGTCGCCCGGCCCCGTATCGGAGCGGCTGACACCCAAGATCAAAGACACGGCAAAGGGCCTCTGGTACGTGTATGTGGGCATCAGCGCTGCCGAGGCGTTCGCCCTGCTGCTGGCAGGCATGCCTTTGTACGAAGCAGTCACTCACACCTTCGGCACCATGGCTACCGGGGGGTTCTCCCCGCTCTCCGCCTCCATCGCCGCCTACGATGATCCCCTCATAGAGGGCATCATCACCTTCTTCATGCTGATGGCGGGCGCCAACTTCGCCCTGTACTTCGCCTTCCTCAATGGCCAGCGCCGCCGGCTCTACAGGGACCCCGAGCTGCGGCTCTACCTGATCATCGTCGGCTCGAGCATCGCCCTCGTGACGATCAGTCTCATGCTGGCGAAGTCGCACTCGGGCGTGCTGAACGCCTTTCGGGAGGCCGCGTTCCAGGTGGTCTCCATCCAGACGACCACCGGCTACGTCTCGGCCGACTTCGATCGGTGGAACACCTTCGCCAAGACCGTATTGGTGGTGCTCATGTTCGTGGGAGGGTGCGCTGGGTCCACCGCAGGCGGCATAAAGGTGGTGCGCATCATGGTTCTCTCGAAGAACGCCCGGCGCGACCTGACCCGCCAGGTGCACCCCCAGGCCGTGCTGCCCCTCAAGGCGGCCGGCCGAATCATACCCGAGCACATCCGCACCACCGTGCTGGGGTTCTTCTTCATCTACATGATCACCTTCGCCGCGGGCACGCTGCTCCTGGCCACGTCGAACGTGAGCATTGTGACCGCGGCCACCGCGGTGGCCGCCACACTCAACAACATCGGTCCCGGTCTGGAGCTGGTGGGAGCCACCCAGAACTACGCGTTCATCCACCCCGGGGGCAAGCTCGTGCTGGTGGCCCTCATGGTGTTGGGACGGCTCGAGCTCTTCGCCATCATGGTGCCCTTCACCCGGGGGTTCTGGCGGCATTGATCAGGGGTCTCCGAGCCGGCGACGAGGACACCGCATCGCACCGGCCAGGGCGGCTTGGGGGCCGGGGCTTCGTTTCGAATCGAGCTCCAACCAACCACCTACTGGGTGAACTTCCGCAGGTCGTTGTTGTGGCCCATGACCACCAGCACCGACCCGGGTTCGACAAGATCCTCCGCCCGCGGAGCCGTCTGAAGACTGGTGCCTTTCTTGATGGCCAGCACCGTGATTCCGTATTGAGCCCGCAGCGCCAGGTTGGCCAGCGACTTACCGTAGAAGCGCTCAGGCGCGTTGATCTCCATGATGGAGTAGTCGGCTCCGAACTCGATGTAATCGATGATGTTCGAGCCCACCAGACTGTGGGCCGCGCGCACGCCCATGTCACGCTCGGGGTAGAAAACACGGTCGGCTCCCACCTTGATCAGTACCCGCCCGTGGATATCGTTGACGGCCTTGGCCACCACCCGAGGGATGCCGGCCTCCTTCAGAGCCAGTGTGATGAGAATCGAGTCCTGCAGCCGCTCCCCGATGCTGACGACGGCCACATCGAAGTTGCGCACGCCCACGCTTTCGAGCACAGCCGGGTCGGTGGCGTCGGCCGCCACCACATGCAGCAGCTTCTCGCTGAGGGCTTGCACTCGGTCCTCGTCGAGGTCCATACCCAGCACCTCCTCTCCCAGCTGGGAGAGGGTCAGGGCCACACTCGAGCCGAACCTCCCCAGCCCGATGACCACGAATTGCTTGCTCATGCGCCCTCCGTCGCGGCCCTCGCCGCGTCCGCGTACGCGCGCCTCGCATCCTCGATCACCCGCCAGGCCCTCTCCGCGCTCGCCCACCCGCCGATCCGGGTCTTCTTCATCTCCAGATCCTTGTAGATGGAGTAGAAGTGCTCCATCTCGAGAAGCAGGTGCTCGGGAACGTCACCGATGTCTTCCAGCCGGTTCCACTGAGGATCGCTCACGGGGACACACAGGATCTTGTGGTCCAGGCCCTTCTCGTCCCACATCTTGAAGAGGCCGATCGGCTTGGCCTCGATGATGCACCCCGTGAAGGTCGCTTCGCCGACGATGACCATAGCATCGAGGGGGTCGCCGTCCTCGGCCAGGGTGTGCTGGACGAACCCATAGTCCGAGGGGTAGTGCACCGACGAAAAGAGCATGCGGTCCAGCTTGAAGCCGCCCAGCTCGGCGTCGTACTCGTACTTGTTGCGACTTCCTTTGGGGATCTCCACCGTCACCAGGACGCTCGCTGGTTCCATGTGTTCTTGCTCCTTTGCGGCGAGGGCCGCTGTCGATCCTCAGGCATGGTATCGCCGCGCCACGGAGAACACCACCTCGGTGCTAGAATCAGATGACATGGAACGGTACCCGCTCATCACCTTTCTGAGCGACTACGGTCGCGACGACGGCTACGATTCCGCCTGCGAAGCGGTCCTGGCTTCGCTCAGCCCCGCCACCAGGGTGCTCCACGTGTCTCACGGAGTAGATGTGGGCGACATCCGCGACGGCGCCACCATCCTTTCCCGGGTGGCTCCTCTGGGGCCGCCGGCGGTGCATCTGGCCGTAATCGACCCCGGCGTCGGCACCTCCCGCCGGCCGGTCGCCGTCTGCGCCGAGCGGGGCGATGTGCTGGTAGGCCCCGACAACGGATTGCTCATGCCGGCGCTCGCAACGCTTGGAGGCGCGACCACAGCCTGGGACCTCGATCCGGTCAGGGTGCGCTCTCAAGCCGGACTCCCGCCCGGTCAGCTCTCCCACACCTTTCACGGCCGCGACCTCTTCGCGCCGGCAGCGGCCCTCCTGGCCAACGGCCGGCCCCCCGCCCTGCTGGGCAGCGCCATCGATCCCTCTTCGCTGGTACGCCTACCCGAGCCCCGGTTGGAGAGAGACGACGGCCACATCCGCGCGGAGGTCATCGAGATCGACCGCTTCGGCAACGTAGCCCTCTGCCTGAGTCTCGACCAGCTGCCCGAAGGTCTCAGGCATCTGGAGGTCCAGGTGGTCGACGAACCCGACGTATTCTGGAACCTGCACGTGGTCACCACCTTCAGCGATCTCCAGCCAGGCGAGCTGGGAATGCTGCAGGACAGTTGGGGACACGCCAGCCTGGCCCTGAACGGAGCAAGCGCCGCCGAGGTACTGGGCGCCCGGCTGGGGGGCATGGTCCACCTGAGCCTTCTGTGAGCGGCCGTCCATCCCGCCCGTCCCCCGAGCTTCCAGCCACGCTGAACGCCCGCGACCTGCTGGCCATCTACCGGCCGGACATCTCCGAGGAGCTGGTGCGCCTCAACGCCCCCCCGTACCGCCACACCCAGCTCTACGAGCACCTGGTCCGGCGGCCCGGAGCGACTTTCATCGAGGCCTCGAGTCTGCCCCTGAATCTACGCGAGGCGCTGGCCGCCCGGGGTCACACCACCCTGGAGGTCCGCGCCCGGCAGGATTCAGCCGACGGCACCACCAAGCTGCTCTTCGCCGCCCGGGACGGCGTACTTCTGGAAAGCGTGATCATGCGCTACGCGCGCCGCTCGACGGTGTGCGTGTCGACCCAGGTGGGATGCTCGCTCGCCTGCACGTTCTGCTCGACGGGAGCGATGGGCTTCATCCGCGATCTGACCGCCGCCGAGATCGTCGACCAAGTCAGGGCGGCCATGGCTCTATTGGAGACCGAAGAGAAGCGGGTCGGCAACATCGTCTTCATGGGGATGGGCGAGCCGCTCCTCAACCTGGACGCGGTACTCGTCGCGATCCGGGTGCTCAAGGACCCGGCGGGGATGGACTTCGCCCAACGAGCGCTCTCTGTCTCCACGGTAGGCATCCCCGCCGGCATCCGCCGTCTGGCCCGGGTGGAGCCGCAGGTGAACTTGGCGCTCTCGCTCCATGCCGCCGACGACACGCTGCGCACGCGCCTGATGCCCGTCAACCGGCGGTTCCCCATCGCCCAGGTCATGCGCGCGGTCGATGACCATTTCGTCTTGACCCATCGCAAGCTCTTCGTGGAGTACTTGATGCTCGCCGGGGTGAACGACCAGCTACGGCACGCCCACACCCTGGCCACCTTGCTGCAAGGACGGGTGCTCACGGTGAACCTCATCCCCTGGAACCCCGGGTGCGGCGACTACCGACCCTCGTCACCTGCCGCCATCGCGGCCTTCCAGCAGCAGCTGGCCGAAAGGGGCGTCGAGGCGACCATCCGGGCCGGCCGGGGCCTTGACATCGCGGCCGCCTGCGGCCAGTTGGCCACCCGCACCGCGCCCGGCCGCAATCCGAAGCCGGCGTCGCGCGACCGGGCGCGACCCGGAGAGCGCAGGCAACCGCAGCGTCCCAAGCCCACTCGCCGCCGGGGCTGACCGCCATGGCCGACTGGGGACGGCGGCCTGGCCATCGCGCCGTTCAGCTGCAGCTGGGCTGCACCTTCAAGCTCACGATCTCCTCAGCAAAGACCCGGTCCTTCTCGGGTGACAGGTTGACGACACCGTTGGAGATGATCACCCTCGTCACTCAGGGCCCCTTGTCCGGGCCGCCGGTCGCCTTGTCCGCATCCTCGAGGCTTTCCTTCCAGCTCAGGCTGCCCTCGCCCGGCTCGTTGCCTCTAATGCCGCCGTACACAGCCCGGCAAGTGGGGGAGCCCTTCTTGGCTTCGAGCAACACCTCGGAGCCTTCGGCGCAGTGCTCGGACCGGGCAAGAGCCTCCAGATAGGGAGCCGGTGCCAGGTACAAGGCCGCCAGATCCTGCCCCGCGTCGGGACGTATCTCGAGGAGCCAGGCCTCTCCGTACGGATCGTCGTCGAAGAGCTCGGGCTCGTCGACCACCATCTGGTTGACCGCTACCACCTCACCCGCAAGAGGCGAGATCACGTAGCGCACGGCCTTGAAGGTCTCGAAGAACACCAGATCGTCGCCCCGCACGAGCCGATCGCCCTCCTCCACGAAGAACTCCGTGGACTCGATGCCGCCCATGAGCAGCACGCCCACCTTGGTCACGCCGAGTCGCACCAGACCGTCGGCCTCTTGGAGCCAGAGCTCCTCCTCACCGTCGTAGAAACGGTCCTCCATGATCTCGACCGTCTGGCCGTAGAAGCCCTCAAGATACAGCACGATCACCCCCGCGACCCGCCAGGCGCTCCGCCAGCACCCGGCGTAGCTCCTCTTGCTCGGGTATGCCCGGAAAGGCCAGCGTGCCCTCCACCAGGACGCAGGGCACGGGCAAGTGCTCGCCCGCCTCCCGGCGCAGATCACGGTACCGGGCGGCGCCCGCAGCCTCCTTCAAGATCACCACTTCGACCTCCACCCGCCCGTCGAACTCCCCGGCCACCTCCCTGGTGGCCTCGATGGCATAGAGTCAGGGTACGCAGTGCCCCCCTCGGAAACCACCTGTACAGGCAGCGTCATGCCTGCACCCCTCCGGCCAGGGTGCGCACCAGGCGCCGGCGGCCATCAACCGCGCCCGCAGTGCATCAATCGTGAACCCCTGGTCGAGCACGCGGATCTCGGCCCAGTGCTTCTCCCACTCCATGTCCACCAACGCCACCTCCGAAGACTCCTCCAGCACCCGACGCACCGCCGGGCCGCACGTGACTCACCCGCGCAGCAAGAGCCGCTGCGTCCCGAGCTCTCCAGGAGCTCGTTTCAAAACGAATCCTTGAGCGCCGGGCCGCACTGGGCGGCACGATGCGGTGTCCTCGCCCGCGCCCATCGCGACCTGACCGCGAAGCGTCATTCTGAAACGAGCTCTAGCACTCGAACCCCTCCAGCTCCTCGAACTCGCGCACCTCATCCTCCAGCTTGCGCCTGAGCTCGGGGTCCTTCTCCAACTTGAACGGGCACATGCCCGCGCAGTGGAAACAGCCCACATCGACCTCTTCGTACCCCATGGTCTCCTCGATGTTCAGCGACTCGTCGTGCAGACCCTGAGGGTTGGCCCGGGCTCCCTGGCGCTCGAAGAGGTAGTCGGGGTCCTCCAGCATGTTCTTCGCGATCAGGGCCGCCTTTTCGGCCAGGGCTTTGGCCAGCTTCTGGCCGGAGACCTCGGGGAAGGGCCGCCGCCGCCCGATGGCGTGCTTGGTCTCAGAGCGCACCCGGGGCGTGAACAGGCGGGCCGCCGGTCTGATGCCCACCAGGTTCAGCGCGTTCGAGCCGCAGCGGTGACCGCAGCCGTCGAGCACGATCACCGGGTTGGCCTGCACCGCCTCGAGCTCCTCGGGGACCCCGGTTATGACCGGAGGGATCGAGACCAAGACCACCCGGCCGGCCAGCAGGTCCTCGTCGAGGATGTAACCCGCCAGCCGGGTCACCGACGAGACCGGGTCACCGATACCCCCGCAAGGGAAGATGGTGACTTTGTCGACCGCCACGTCAGCCCACCTCCTCGGGCAGCTCCGGCATCGTGACCGGCCGGTAGATGCCCGGCTCCAGCCTCACGAACTCCATAATGCCTTCCATGTTGGGAGCCGTGCGGAACCACTTCTCGGGCTGCATCTTGAGCTCCGGGCGATGGAACTGGTAGGGGCTGCCTCGTTGCATCATCCCCCGGGCGATGCCGTGCACCCGCTCGGCCACCACCCGGGCGAAATCTTGAGTGACCCCCGAGGGAAAACGCCGGCTGCCTCGGCCAAGATCGAAGCCCTGGGCCTCCGCGTACTCGGGAAGCAGAAAACGGACGGCCGGGGTGATGCCCGCCAAATAGAGCAGGTTGGTGCCGCAGCTCCACTCGCAGCCGTCCAGGGCCAGGGAGGGGCTCTTCAAAACCATGAGCACGTCCTCCTCAACGCCCCGCAGAAAGGCGGGAGCGCAGGAGATCAGGGTCTTCTCGGGAAGGAGCTCCTCGGCCACGGCATAGGTGGCCAGCCGGGCAACGGTGGCCCCCACTCTGGTGATGCCGCCACAGGCGTGCATGCAGATCCGTCGGACAGCCATCGGCGTCGTCTACTCCTACGTGTCCGTCGAGAGACGCGCGGTGTCCCGCGCGTTCGGTCTCATGTCCGTGGGGGCGGCCGCCAAAGCGGCCGCCCCCGAACGGTTCCGAGAAGGGTACGCTCTACTCGTACTCCTCCATGGCTTTCTTTAGAGCATGCGAAAGGATGTCCTTCTGATTGCTGGTCCTGGCTGCCGCAATGAGGCTGTCGTACAGCTCGTCCAGCGTGGGGATGATGCTTTCGTAGAGGCATGCTTCGTTGATACAGAGAGTGGGCAGCACCCGTCCCTTGCGGGCCATGAACATCTGAATGCCCTCCGGGTTCTTGATCGACCACTCTTTGTACTCGATGAAGTCCTTTACGTCGTCCGGCAAGCTATTGAGTACATCGACCATGTACCCGCATGCCGGTCACTGAAGGGAGTCGAGCGTCAGCACCTCGACGAGGATCCTGTCGTCCGCCATGTTCGATCACCCCCGACCTTGGTCGGGCTGCGCTTGGGCTGCAGCGGCGGGAAAGCGACCTCGGGATAGTGCGCGTAGTACGTCTCGTACCAGGTCTTGGCTTCGAGTACCTTGTCCACGTTCTCAACCGGAACGTCGTAGGGCATGTCTCAGCCAGGCGAGAATGTGTAGCCGATCTTGCCGCCGGCGGCCAGGCTGACGATCGCGTCTTCACGCGGATCGACGATGCCCAGCGACAGCGCCAGGGTCAGCTTCAGGTTCCCGCCGAAACCGCGGCCGTACTTCAGCGCGCCGTCACGGACGTAGTTCATGTTGAGCTGCTCGTCCACACAGACGCAGCTCGCGCCGGTGTACATCATGTTCTCGACGATCTTGGTGGCGTCGCCGCAGATGTACAGAGCGCTCACCTTGCCGGCCTTGTGGATAGCATCCAGGCCGGGCTGGCACGCCGGGATCACGAACTTGTCGTACGTCTCCGGGCGGACCTGGCTGCCCACCGGCTCGACAAGCGCGACGATGTCGCAACCGATCTCCTCGGCATAGATGCGGGCCGCCTCGGCCGAGGCCTTGGCTGCGAACGCCAGGATCTCCTGAGCCAGCTCAGGCTTCTTCACCATATCGGTGAAGATCTTGGCCCCCCTCAGGTGCGAGGCCAGTGTCAACGGACCGCACGCCAGACCGATCAGAGCCACGTCACCCAGCTCGGCCTTGGCCTTCTTGCCCGCCTCGATGATCACCGGCCAGCGCCCGTCGTTCGGGCCCGGGATCTTGAGGCCGGCCTCGGTCAGCGGCTTGTCGGCCAGCGGGTGCGCGATGACCGTAGGCGGGTTGTCGTCGAACCACTTGGCCTCGATCCCCATCGACATCGCCTCGATGGCGAGGTCGAACACCAGAGGAATGCCGTCGGCCTTGTAGCGCTCGGCCGCGTTCACGACCGCCTTCGCCAATAGGTTGGGGTCCTGCAAGACCTTCGTGGCGGTCTCGCCGATCAAGTATGCGCCATGTACGCCTACGTACGGTACCCAGGGCACCACCGGAGTGTATTTCCCCTGGTAGGCGTCGAGCACTGCCTGCTTACCCATCGTCCTCCTTTCGCGTGACAGTCCTAGGAGACCAGGAAGCAACCCTCTTCATACTTCAGCGGCAACACCCCCTTTCAGCAAGGACGCAGGCCGGCGGTTGCAGGCCTCGACTCGTCCCGTCCGTGCGGTCCCGACAGCGTACCCCGGGTCCGCGTGTTTCACCCCTCACGTACGGCCAACCTGGCCGTCGCGCATGCGACCGCGCAGCGTCCGCAGACGCGGCGGCCGGTGGCGCGCTCGTTCTCATCGAGGAATTTGCGGCAGCGTTCGATGTCCACGATCCTTGCCATCCCGTCCTCGCGACACCAGACCCGCCCGGAGATGGCTCCCGCGGGGCAGGCAGCCACGCAGCGACCGCACTCGCCGCACTCGCTGACCACAGCCGGAGTCGAGGTCCTGAGGGGCGCGTTGGTCAACATGGTGGCCCAGCTCACGTGGGGGCCGTACACAGGATGGTTCAGCAGGCCGTGCCTCCCCACCCAGCCCAGGCCCGCGCAGGTGGCAGCAGCCTTGTGCGAGAAGCGTCTGGCCACGAGCGAAGTGAACGGGGAGTCCATGGGGTCGCATTCCGGGGGGCAGCCGAAGTATCGATACCCCTGGGCGCGGAACAAGCTGCTCAGCCGGCGCAAGCCGGTCTCCAGCTTTGCCTGCCCTACCGCGTCGCGATGGTCGCAGAGCTCGCGCTCGAGGCCCTGCGCGGACAGCGCGCCGTCTTCCAGGAGCGCTCTCATGGCCGGGTGGGCGACCCCCAGCGAGATAGCCACCGGGAGATGTCCGAAGCCCGGAGGAAGAGCGGCCCGCACGTCGCCGAACCCAACGATGTCCACGCCCGCCTCGCGCGCGATGCGGCGCACGAGGTGCTCTATAACGTCGAGCGCCTCGTTCTTCGGTGTGTGCGCTGTGACGTGACTGGCGCCGCCAAGCATGATCAGGACTCTCTTTGCCGTGATGGGACCCTGACAGGGTCTCTGATCAAGCCGCCGATATTCGTGCCTTCTCCGAGGAGAAGATCCACGAGGGAGGCGACCCCTTCTTCTGAACGGAGGTCAACCCGGCGAAGCGCCACATGGGGAGCCGCCTCTGCGACGCGAGACCCTAGAGCGTCCACCTTGTCGGGATCGGCGTCGGCGGTCTTCGTGATGACCACCAGGTCGGACTGCTCCAGCTGCTGCGCGGTGATGTGCTCGACATGAGCAGCGAAGGGCGCCTCTGGATTGGAGCCGTCCAGCAGCAGCACGATCGGACCCGCCTCCACGTCTGCGTCCCTACCGGCCACTGTGATGGTGTTGTGCAGCTCGAAAGGAATCACGATGCCCGAGGGCTCGGCGAAGAGCACATCGAGCTGCTCCTGGCGGGCCATGTACTTGAGCGCTTTCGTGAAGCTCCCGGCTTCCGAGCACCCGATTCAACCGCCCCCGATCACGCGCACCGGATGGCTCCGCAGGATCTCGTCAGTCTCCAGGGAAACGGCACCCGAGTCGTTCACCACCACGCCGCTGCGAAGCCCCCGACCAGCAGCCTCTCTCAGCAGCGTAGCGATCAACGTGCTCTTGCCCGCACCCAGCAGGCCGATCACCGAGACGACCTTCATGCCCCGGGCTCCTTCTCCAGCTGCTGCTCGAGTTGCTTCATGTACTCCTCGTCCGAGGCGAAATCGTAGCGGTCGAAGTAGAGATGCTCTTTTTCCTTCACCACCTGGAAGCCATGTCTCTCGGCGAGCCCGTGAGCCGCCTTCAGGGTCGAATCCTTGACCTCCTCCTCGGTTATGCCCTGCACGATGGAGTTGATGGCCACGAAGAGGTCCTTGGCCGGACCCCGCAGCGAGCCGTGCAAGGCGGCCGGGTGGTTGATGCCGATGGTGTCGGCCTTGAGCGTACCCTCCGAGCAAACCAGATGCGACTTGATATGGCCAATGAAGCGGGCCCCGCGGGCCACGCACTCGACGGCGATGGCGTCCATCATCTCCCGCAGGAGAGCCCCGATCTCGGCGGCTTCGACCACCCGGTCGCGGTGCAGTTTCACAGCCACGCCGTAGCCGCTCACCCCGTGATCGAGATAGCAGGCCTCATCCATTGATGCTCACAGCCCTTCCACCACGGCAGCCAGAAGTTGATCGAAACCCTCGCCCGTCACCGAAGACACAGGGATGAAGGTGGCCCCAGGGATGACCTCCCCGGCGGCCGCAGCGGCCCGTCGCACTTCTTCGGCCGAAACGGCGTCAACCTTGGACACGGCCACGATGTCGGCGTCCGCCAGCTGGTTGGTCACCAGGCGGCCCATGAGCTCCATGTCCAGGAGCTCGTCGGGGCGGGTGGCGTCGAAGAGCACGATGACCGGACCGATCTCCACGGCCACGTCGCGACCGCCCATCTCCGCCGCCGCCTTCACCTGACGGGGGATGGCCACACCGGTCGGCTCCACAAGCACCAGATCGGGGGCGAAGTCGCGCGCCAGCTGCTTGACGGTCCTGGCGAATGTGGAGGCCACCTCGCAACAGATGCATCCGCCGCCGATGTCCTTGACCTTCATGCCCGACTCCTCCATGACCCTGCCGTCTACCGGAATCTCACCGATCTCGTTGACGACCAGGGCCACCCTCAAGCCTTTGCGCTCCGAAAGCAGGGTGGAGAGCCGCAGAAGGAGCGTAGTCTTACCGCTCCCCAAGAATCCGGCGATCTGGACGATCCTCATGGTCCCCCTCAGACTGTCAGATTGCGATAGATGCGTGGCAGCTTGGTGGGCAGGTGACCCACGTTCTGGATCACGGTGTACCGATTGGTGCCGAAGAGGTCTTCAAGATAGTCCTGGCCCTTCGGATCCACGGTGATGCAAAACGCGCTCACACCTTGCCGGCGGGCCTCCGCCAGGGCCATCTTCGTGTCTTCGAGTGCGTAGCGCATGTCGCCGTATGCCATGTCGTACGGCCTTCCGTCGCTCAGCAGCACGAGCAACTTGGCGCCCGAGGTTTCGCGCCTCAGATGATCGGTCGCGTGCCGCAGAGCGGCCCCCAGACGGGTGTACTCCAGAGGCTGGATCCCCCGATCCGGCCGGCCACCGCCTCGCCGAACGCCTCGTCGAAGTCCTTGATCGTGTACAGATCGACCATCCTCCGGCCGTGACTGGAGAACCCCATGATGGCGAACCGGTCGTCCAGCTGCCCGATCGCTTCGGAGAGAAGAACGAGACCCTCCTTCTCGACGTCGATCACACGGCGGGAGCCTTCCACCGGCTGGTCGGTCGAGTCGCTCATGTCCAACAGGAAGAGGACGGCGACGTCCCGCTGCTTCTTGTCGCGCCGGATGAAGATCTTGTCGCTCATGGGCGCCCCGGCCTGGCGGTCCACGATGGCCTCAGTCAGCGCGTCGAGGTCCAGCTCGTCCCCGTCCTGCTGACGGAAGAAACGACGCATCCGGTCGGGTCGCAGGCGCTCGAACTGACGCCTGATCAGCAGTACCTCCCCCCGGAACCGCTCGACGGTCTCGCCGACGAAGGCCGGATCACCGGGAGGGAGTTGCCGGCAGCGCACCGTACACCAGCGCGTGCGATAATCCGCCAGCTCATAGTTCCACTCATCATACGTGAAAGTATCCCAGGCCGCATCCCCTTCTTCGCCATCCTCCTCATCATCCTCCAGCACAAGCAGCTCCGCTTCCTGGCGATGGTCGCGCAGACTGATCTCCAGGCCTTCGATGATCTCGCTGGGATGCAGGCTGTCGGGTACGTCGACCGGCGTGCCGGGGGCAGGACCGGCACCGGCGTCGGTGCCCGAAGAGGTCATCGACGCCAGCTTCAGGCCCAAGTACAGGTGATCGTGGTACGGAGGGTAGGGCACTTCCACCACTTCGGCCCCCGCGACGTTCTCCCGGGCCCAGTCGCCCGCGCCTTCAGCTTGTAGGAGCCTGCCCAGGGCGGCGGCCACCCGGGTCGCGTCCGCCGGACCAGCCTCGGGAAAGGCAAGGGGGGCCACCGCCGACTCGACCGCCGCCGCCAGATCGGGATCGGCCAGAACGCAGACTCCGAACGGGAAGGCGACCAGATGCGCGCGGAGAGAGGCCGTCGTGAGAGGCACGCCCGAGCGACCGGAGTTCACGTCGAGACCACCATAGGTTTCACGCACGATCAGCTCGGCGTCGCGGCGCAGCCCCGGCAAGGTCCGGAGGAGGACCGCGTCGATGCGGAAGTCCTCCGCCACCCCGGCAACGAACCGGTCAAGGGCGGTAGGGGCGGCCTCCTCGGCTGCGATCGTCCGACCCCTGACGAGAAAACGCCCCAAGCCGTCACTGGTGTAACTCCCGAAGCGTTGGTGCGACATGGCGTGCAGCGCAACCAACTTGTACAGGGAAAGGGGCGAAGCGCCCGCACAGCCCAGGGAGGGACGTATGTACAGCTTCTGACCATCGCTGAACGCGGGCACGTCGGGAGGAACGCTCGCCGGGTCCAGCAGGTCGAACATCGAGTGCAACGAGGCCGGGCGGCCGAGGAAGGCCTCGAGCAGCAGGCCCACACGGGGTCTAAAAGCGGCGAACGAGGTTTCCCTGCAGAGCACCTCCACCGCCTCCTGGCTCCGCTTCGACCCATAGGACATGTAGAGGACCAGGTCCTCCTCATTCCTGGCTACCCGCAGGCCCAGATCGACCCACTCCACGAGCTGGGGCACGCGCATGCTGGCTAGGAGCGAAGGCAAAGCCCTGTAGAGGCCCTTGGCCGCATGGCGCGAGCGTTCCGCGACCTGGGCCCCCAGAGAGGCCAGCACCGGGAGGTCGTCCGCATTCAGCCAGTGAGCCGCTTTGGCCGTCGACTCCAGGAAACCGCGGGAAGCCCACCACTCCTTGTGAGCCAGCTCCATGGCCCCTTCGTGCCACACACGCAAGTAGCCCATGTCGCGCCGGCTGAGGACGGCCGGTGTATAGTCCATGAAGGTCGCGGCCAGGTCCACATCGCGCAGCAGGTCCAGGGCGCGATCGGTGACCTCGCGGAAGTCACCCACGTCGATATCCGCCCCCACTGCGCGGCACAGAGCGGCGTATGCTCCCGTCAGGCGGGCCGAGCGGCTGGTGAGGTGTAGAAGCGCGGAGTTAGCCGTCTCCTCCAGCTCGGGGCGCCGGCCCACGATGGCGAAGGCTTCCACCAAGACCATCAACAGGCTGCGCTTGTCGCGCAGCCGCTGACCGGAGAGGTGTGCAGCGATCTCTGTCCAGAGCAGCCGCTCCCGAGCGGGCAGTTCGGCCAGCTCCCTTGCGTGGGCGCGGGCAAACGACGCGGCCTCGCCTTCCAGTGCCTGCATCGCGTCTTTCAGGTCGGCGCTCACGCCTCGAAGACCGCCTCCACCAGCTCGCGCAGGGTCGCCAGCATGTCGCCGTCGTCGGTAAGGGGCTTGGCCATGGCCACCTCGGCTGCCCGGCGAGGGGGGACACCCTGGCCGATCAGCCGCGCGGCATAGACGAGGAGTCGGGTCGAGACTCCTTCCTCCAGTCCGTGGTCGCGCAGGTTGCGGATCATGGTTCCCAATTCGACGAGCCTCACGGCGATCGAGTCGTCCACTGCGGTCTCGCGCATGACGATCTCGGCTTCGGCGGACTTGTCCAGGTAGTTGAAGTCCAGGGCGAGGAAGCGCTGGCGGGTCGACTGCTTGAGGTCTTTCAGAATGCTCTGGTAGCCCGGATTGAAGCTCACCACGAGCATGAAATCATCGTGGGCCTCGACGATGTGGCCCTTCTTCTCGATAGGCAGGATGCGCCGGTCGTCTCCAAGGGGATGAATGACCACGGTGGTGTCCTTGCGGGCTTCCACGAGCTCGTCCAGGTAGCAGATGGCCCCGTGCTTCACGGCTACCGTGAGGGGGCCGTCCACCCAGCGGGTCTCGTTGCCCACGAAGAGATAGCGCCCCACAAGGTCACTCGCGGTGAGGTCCTCGTGACAGGCTACCGTCACCAGAGGCAGACCCAGACGATAGGCCATGTACTGGAGGAAACGCGTCTTGCCACTGCCGGTGGGGCCCTTCAGCATGACCGGAAGCTTGAGCTGGTGAGCTCGGATGAAGAGCTCGACCTCATCCCCCGCCGGTCGATAGTACGGCTCCTCCAGGACCCGGTAGTCCTCGATGGAGAACTCCTCGCCCCCGTGTCCCGCGGGTGTCATCAAGTCATTCCCCCTTGCGTGAATCAGCAAAGATACGGCGAGGTCGCGGTAAGACCGCACCAAGCGCTGGGGGGCCGCGCCCATGGGCGCGGCCCCCCAGATGCGTCCGACTCCTACATGCGCCTGAGGGCGCCCACCATCTTGATGGCTTCCGAGACGGCGTTAGAAGCGTTCTCGGAGTAGCCGTCGGCCCCGAACATGTCGGCGATCTCACCGGTCACCGGGGCGCCGCCCAGCATGATCATGACGTTGGGGTTCTTCTCCTTCAGCTTCACGATGGCCTTCTTCATGCCCATCATGGTGGTGGTCATCATGGCCGAGAGGGCCACGATGTCGGAGTTGGTGGAGATCTGCTTCTCCACGAACTCGTCGATGGGCACGTCGGCCCCTAGGTCGTGCACGGTGAAGCCGGCCACCTCGAACATCATCTTGACCAGGTTCTTGCCGATGTCGTGCACGTCGCCTTCCACCACGCCGATCACCACTTCGCCCTTGACCGCTTCCCGGCCCTCCATGTTCACGTGGGGGCGCAGGATGTCAAGGCCGGCGTAAAGAGCGTCGGCGCACATGAGGACTTCGGGGACGAAGTACTCCTGGGAGTCGAAGAGCTCGCCCACCACCTCCATGCCGGCGGCCAGGCCGTCCATGATGCCCTCGTAGGCGTCGAAGCCTTCGGCCAGGACGGCCTGGGCGGCGGTGGTGACCCGGTCCTCTTCGTACTCGATGACGCCTTCTTTGAGCTCCTTGAAGAGCTCCTGCTTGCGCTCGTCAGATCCCATTGTTCCTCCTTGTTGCTCTCGGCCCGGAGCCCGCCCGGGCGACTCTCCTCCCGACCACCCGTCGGTTGGGGTGGGGCGCTCCCTACGACGCCCCGTCCTTTCGTCTACGTCCTCGCGGACGGTAGCTCCACCGGCTAAGCCTTCCGGCGCGGCTCGGTGCCCTCCACGGCCTTGACCCATGCCCGCAGGTTCTCGACGTTCGTATCAGGCCACAAGTCGCACCCGGGCCACACAGCATCGACTCCCGCCTCGGCGGCATCGCACACAGCCGCTGCGATCATGTCGGGCTCGCCCTGGGTCAGCACGTCCCAAGGGTGCAGGTTGCCGAGGAGCACCACGTCGTCGCCGATCTTCTCCCGGCTGGCCTTGATGTCGTTTTTCTGGTCCACCGAGACCACCGGGTTCATCTCGGCCATGTCCTGAACGATCATGTTGGTATCACCGCAGATGTGGTAGACCTTGGGGACGTCGATGGAGGCGAGGATCTCTTCCGAGAACTTCCGGATCATCTTCTTGAAGCTGCGCGGCGAGAGCACGTCGGAGGTGGCGCCCATCTCCCGCAGGCTGATGAAATCGGCGCCGGCGTCGACGTACGCCCTGGCCTCGCCGATCAGGAATTGGGTGAGCTTCTCGAGGATCCCTTCAGCCTTGGCCGGCTCCTTGAAGGTCATCTTGAGGATCTCGTTCAGGTCCATGCTCTGCCCGGCCAGGGTGAAGGGTCCCAATACCCAGGACCCGACGGCCACATCGGGACCCACCAGCTCCTTCGTTTTCCTGATGGCCTCGCAGACCAGGGGCACCCGTCCGGCGGTCGCGATGTTCTCCGGCATCTTGATGTCGTCGGCCACGTGAACGTACTTGTCCTTCAAGGTTGGGTAGAGGATGTCTTCGCTGTGGGGGTACGTGTTCAGCCTGGCCCCCAGAGCCTCGGCGGCCACACCCATGTCGAAGGGCACGATCGCGGCGGCCGTGCCCACCAGCTCGACGGTGGCGGCGGCCGCCGCGGCCATCTCACCGGCGTCCAGGTGCACGTGGGCAAAGCGCAGGCCGTGTTTCTTCAGACCTTCAACGATGACGCTTCCGAAGCCGGAGAAGGCCGGTACGACGTCGACCGGTTTCCCGGCGAGGATGTTGAGCGCGCGCTCTTTGGGAGTCATTGCCATCTTGTGGATCTCCTTTTGGTCGTCTTGACGAGCGGCGAACCAGCCGAGAGTAGGGGCCGCGAGGCCCTGCCGTCTAGGCCTCTCCTTTAAGGGTCTTGACGAAGTCGGGGAACAGCTTGTACACGGGTGTGGATTCGTTCCCGGTCAGCTGGCCCGTCTCCGCGTAGCGCATGGTGGACACCATCGCGTGGGCCGCGGCCACCGCCGGGAACACGTGATCGTTGCCCCACATCGGCCCGCTGAAGATGAAGTCACCCCACAGGGCTACGGTGGCGGCGTGGGTGCCGGCGTCCAGACCGATAAAGGCTTTCTCACCCCAGGTGTCGAGGTTGTTCTTCCATACAGCCTTCTGCCACATGTAGGTACCGTTCGCCGAAGCCGCGCCCGCGGGAAGGCCATACTTCTCCTTCACCAGCCGGTTGGACAGCGCGCAGATGCCGGTGGAGGGCAGATTCATGACCGAAGTGTCGACGATGATGGTCTGGAAATCACCCTTCTCGAGGCTCTGCATCATGGTGTCCAGCGAGCTCAACCGGCCGCTGGGGAGCTGGTCGGCCATGTCCATGACCACAGTCACCACGTGCTTCACACCGAGCGCCTTGATCTGCTCGACCTCGGCCGGCACATCGGGGCTCCAGACGGTCACGGAGTTGTAGAGCAGTCGATCCTGCAGGCCCTGGCTCGCCACGTACTTCGTAGCCTCGATGCGGGGCTCGAGGTTCCACATGTCGATGGCGAAAGGCAGATCGGTGGTCCCGACGTAGAAGTCGATGTAATTCTTCATCTCATCGCCGGAGTTGGCCACCATGGCCACGATGGCGGGCATGCCGGTGAGCTGGCTGAGCTCTTCCAGGCGCTTGATCTGGTCGCCGGCCATTTGCCTGTTGAACGTGCGCTCCCGGCGGCTCTCCACGCAGGGATCGCCCTTCTGGAAAAGCGAGGGGATGATCAGGGGCGGGTTCTCACCCGGCTGCCCGCCTACGCGGACGTTCCCGATGGTGAAAACCTTCTGCTCAGTGTCGAAGACGAACATGTGTCTCCCTCCTAATCCTTGACGAGATCGCCGAGGGCCTCTTCCGCCAGCACCGCATGCAGGTTCGGGAACTTGTCCTTCATATGCGGCAGGTGCATGGCATACATGAACTCCTTCTCAAAGGCGGGCTCCACCGAAAGCTCGACGTACTCCACCTTGCGGGCCCACTCGTCCGCTTCCAGTCGCTTGTTGGCGTCGAGCAAGGCCATGCGCGCCCCGTCGCCGGCCGCGTTCCCCACGGCGTAGGCTTTGGTCACGGGGACATCGGGGAACATCCCGATGACCAGGGACTCCTCCCGGTCGATGAACGAGCCGAAAGCGCCGGCCAGCACCACGCGATCCAGGCTTTCGTAGCCCAGCTTCTGCATCATGATCTTGGCGCCCGCGTACATGGCGCCCTTGGCCAGCTGCACCGCGCGTACGTCTTTGATGGTCATGGTGACGTCGCGGCCGATGGAGGTCTCGTTGGCCCAGGCCAGAACGTACTCATCGCCGTCCTCACCCTTGCGCACGCGATCGATCTCGGTCCCCTTCACGAACTTGCCGGTCTTGTCGATGATGCCGGCCTTGAAAAGCTCGGCCACGCCGTCGATGATGCCCGAGCCGCAGATGCCTTTGGTGCCGATGGTCTCCGGGTCCATTTCGTCGGACCATTGCTCCTTGCCGATCACCCGGTAGCGGGGCTCCTTGGTCTCGGGATTGATGTAGATCTTCTCAATGGCGCCCGGAGCCGCCCGCATCCCGTACTTGATGTGGGCCCCTTCCAGGGCCGGGCCAGTAGCGCACGAGGAGCTGATCAGCTTCTCGCGGTTACCCATGATGAGCTCGCCGTTGGTGCCGATGTCGATGATCAGCTGCCGGTCATCCTTGTTGTAGGGCTCCTCGGCAATCAGCACGCCCACGTTGTCGGCGCCCACAAAGCCGGCTTCGTTCGGCAGCACGAAGACGTTTGCCCCCCGGCAGAACTTCAGCCCCAGGTCGCGCGCCTTGATATTGATGGAGTGGTGCAGCGCAGGAGCGTACGGGGCCAACCCTAGGTGCTCAGGATAGATACCCAGGAAGCAGTGGTGCATGGCCGTGTTGAACACGATGGCCAGCTCGAGGATGTCCTCGTGGGTAAAGCCCACCGCCTCGCAGATACGGGCGGCAATGGTGTTCAGGCCCTCGATGATGGCGTCTTGTAGCTTGTGAATGCCGTCCTCGTGAGACATGGCGTAGGTGATACGGCTCATGACGTCCTCACCGTACGGCACCTGCGGGTTCATCATCGAGTCATAGTTGAGGACCTCACCGGTGGCAAGATCGCAGAGATACGCGGCCACAGAGGTGGTGCCCACGTCGACGGCCAGTCCGATGCTCCGCTCGACCTTGCCTGGGGCGATGCGGACGATCTCGGGAGCGGGGCCCCCCGTCCAGATCGAAACCGAAACCTTCCAACCCGCGGCCCGCAGGGTGTCGGGCATGCCCAGCAGCACCTTGTAGTCCAGGATGGGAGCGTCCAGACCGTGCTGCTCCTTCAGGGCGTTGCAGACGCGCTCGTAGTCGCCCAGCGGATCGTGCAGGGTGGGTGGCAGCATCTCGATGTAGTAGGTGCGGACCGAGGGGTTGACATTGATCTTGCGGTCGGTGACGGCCTTGCGAACGACCTGACCGCCGGCGCGGGCCTCCTCGGGGACGAAGACCACGAGATCGCCGTGGATCTTGGCCACGCACGCCAGCCGATACCCCTGGTCCTTGCGTTCATCGGTGAAGAACTTGGCCTCCACCGGACGCCATTGGGTGACATGCTCGCGGGAGGATTCCACCCCGTAGCGCTCGAAAAACCCGTCCTCGATGCGGATCTTGCACTTACCGCAGGTGCGCTTCTCGCCGCAGATGGCCTCGATCTCGACCCCGAGCTCCCGGCTGGCGTCAAGGATGGACTTGCCCTCCTCGACCTGCCCCCGCCGGCCTGAGGGCTGGAAGATCACGGTGTGCATCTTCTGTTCGCTCAACAGTCTCCTCTCCTTTGTTCGCGTCCGTGCCGGCCCAGATGCCGTCCCTACAGCCGTCGATGATCCTCGGCGCATCCTGGTGCTTGGGCCCCTTCGAGCTTGACGATGACCTTCCGGCCATCCCGACACAACGGGTCGACTTCAACGACAAAAGCTCCCCGAGAACAAGTTGCCTGCCCCTTGCCTCGAAGAGCTACGGTACTTCCAGCCTCTCCCGAGTTTTCTGGCTCGCGCCCTACGTCGGGCGCCTACAGTGGCGGGACCGCGCCGGATTCCGACCGGCTTACCTCGTGACGCTTCACGTCGCGGAGAGGCGAAATCGTTGTTCCAGGGCCCCAGGCCCCTGGTCTTTCCGTCGTAGAAGCTCCCCCTTCGGTCATGTAGTCTAGTGGTCTGACCACTAGACGAGCACAGTGTGACAGAAGGCACAGGCTTCTGTCAAGTCCGGATTAGTCAGACCGCTAAACCAGGGAGGATAAGGCATCGCGGCTCCCCGCCGCGGACTCAGCCGAAGCCGGCGCGCTCCGGCCTAGCGGGGAGCGTACATGATGACGGCGACCCCTACGACGCAGATCCCGGCTCCGACCACATCGAACACGTCGGGCCTGTTGCCGTCGATCCACCAGCCCCAAAGGGTGGCCATGACGATGAAGACCCCACCGTACGCGGCGTAGATGCGGCCGAACGTGCCTTGGGGCTGCAGGGTGGGAATGACCCCGTAGAAGATCAGCACCAGGGCTCCCAGCAGGCCCAGGAGGGCCGGCCGGCTGTCACGCAGCCACAGCCACACGAGGTAGCCCCCGCCAATCTCGGCCAAGCCGGCCAGCGCGAACAGGACTACCGACCAGGCGATCTGCACCGTCAGGAACCGGCCGCCGGATAGCCGTGCCGCGGGCGATGGGCCTCCATGCCCAGCTCTCGCAGGTGCGCCGAGACCAGCTCTCCCGCAAGTTTGGCGTCCTTGTTCTTGATGGCCCTGTAGATGCCCACGTGCTGGTGCAGAACCAGGATGCCCCCATGGCCCTCCTGGAACACCTCCCGCCGTCTCTGCGCCATCAGCCCCAGGACCGTGTTCAGCATCTGGCTCAGAACCTCGTTGCGGGAAGCCGTCCCAAGGGCCCGGTGGAACTCGGTGTCGGAGTCCAGTGCCGGCCGGCCCTCGAGGACCTCCTCCTGCATGGCCACCACCGCGGCCTTGAGGGCCTCCAGGTCTTTCTGCGTGGCCAGCAACGCGGCGCGCTCCGCGGCTTTCCGCTCCAGCGCCTCCCGCAGGTCGAGCACCTCGAGGAAGCTCTCGCGCTCCCTCACCAGGTACGCCGCCAGGATGCCCACGATCTCCTCAGTCCGGCGGCCCCGCACGAAGAGACCCTGTCCGGGGCGGGCCTCGAGCATTCCCCGCGCCTCCAGGATGCGCAGGCCCTCACGAACGCTCGTGCGGCTTACGGCGAGCTGATCGGCCAGCGCCCGCTCGGAGGGTAGCTGGTCACCGGGTTCGAGCCTGCCCGAGGAGATAAGGGCCTGCAGCTGGTTGACCACGCCTTCGTAGAGGCGCCGGCGGCGTACCGGAGTGAGGGCCAGCCCAATCTCACCGTCGTCCTCGCTCTCGAGCATTCCCCCAGGCTCCAGACCGCTGCCCACGCGGTTGAGCTCCACGAGCCTCTGCAGGATCGTGCGTGCTCTCTCGGTCGGGATCCTTCGCGCCATGAGCCTCCCCTCGTCTAGAAGATCTTGACCCTGTTGATCTCCATCTGGAACGTGCACCCCAGGAAGTCCGCTGCCCGCCGGCACATGATCATGCGCGACAGGAAGATCTCGAAGTACTCCATGACCCCGGAGATGGTGGTGTCGATTGTCAGCTCGAGCGTCATCCTGTGCTGAGCGCCGTCGACATTCAGAAACGACCGCTCGGCGGCGTAGTTCACCCGGTCGTGGATGTCCTCGGCCGTCGTCCGGGGGTCACGCACCCGGCTGCGGTGTACGTCGGACTTGTCCGCCAGGATCAGAGCGGCCGACACCGGGTCGAGCGCGTTGCCGAGCTGCTCGTCGTGGTTGCCGATCGCGCCCATGATCACGGCATACTCAGCCGGACCGAATCCCAGATCCCGCAGCACGTGGTAGCAGATGATGGCCGCGGACTGGGCGTGGGCCTCTCGGCCCAGGAAATTGCCCACGTCATGGAGGTAGCCGGCGACGGCGGCCAGCTCCGCGGTGTCGGACCCGTATCCCAGTCGCTCGAGGATGTTGTGAGCGATGTGGGCCACGAGCGAGGCATGCCGAGCTCCGTGCTCGGTGTAGCCCAGGGTGCCCAGATACTCGTCGGCCTTCGACAGAAACTCGACCACGTCAGGGTGGTTCTTCACCTGAGCCAGTCGCGTCAGGTCTGCGCCTCGAGTGTTGCCATGCATGGATATCTCTTCCGCCCCTTTCGTCCCCGGCCCGGCCTCGTTGGAGGCGGCGCCGAGCTGCGTCTCAGTACTCGATGCCCTTCTGCGCGCGAGTGCCACTGCGGAACGCGTGCTTGACCGCGCGCATCTCGGTGACCGTGTCGGCCGCGTCGATGATCTCCTGCTTCGCCCGCCGGCCGGTGATGATCACCGACAAGGCCGCCGGCTTCTCCCGGAGGAAGCGGACGACCTCTTCCACGTCGAGGAAGCCGTAGTCGACGGCGTAGTTCAGCTCGTCCATGACCAGAAGGTCATACTCTCCACTCGCGGCCAGCTCCTTGCACGTGGCCCAGGCGCGGGCCGCCAGCTCCCGGTCCTCGTCCAGACCTTCCTTCTCCCACGTGAACCCACTGCCCATGCGAGACAGGGTGATATTGGAGAAGCGCCCGACCGCCAGGATCTCCCCGTAGGTCCATTTGCCCTTCATGAACTGCACGATCCCCACCTTCTGCCCGTGCCCAGCGGCCCGGAACGCGGTGCCCAGTGCGGCGGTGGTCTTACCTTTGCCGTCCCCAGTGTGGACGAGGATCCTACCGGTCTTCGACATGATATGGCACTCGATCCTTGGTTCCGGATTGCCGAGCCCCCGCTTGGTGAATCCACCGGACCCGGACGGCCCGGCCATGGCGGGGACCGCCACGCCTGATGCAGACAGACCGCAGTGGGGCCTGTGTGTGATATTACAGCACTGGGCGAATCCCAGGAGGCATCGATGACGATCGACACCCTTGTGCGCCGGGCACGCGTCGTGGTTGCGGTCACCCTGATAGCCGTGCTCGCGGGCGCGGTAGTTCTCGCCGTGCACCCGAAGACCGGTCCCGAAGTGCGCGGCTACCTTCGCGACCGTTACCTACGGCCCTGCGCCCGCCTGCCTGAACTCTGAGGAATGACGCTTCGCCCTCAGGATGCGCTGGGTGCGGGCGAGGCACGGACGCAGGGAGCGGGCGTAGCAGCGCTACGGACGTGACCGAGGACACCGCATCGCCCCGCCCAGGGCGGCCTGGGGGCCGGGGCTTCGTTTCGAGCCGAGCGCCCCAAGCTCGGTTCGGAATGACGCTTCGCCCTCAGGATGCGCTGGGTGCGGGCGAGGCACGGACGCAGGGAGCGGGCGTAGCAGCGCTACGGACGTGACCGAGGACACCGCATCGCCCCGCCCAGGGCGGCCTGGGGGCCGGGGCTTCGTTTCGAGCCGAGCGCCCCAAGCTCGGTTCGGAATGACGCTTCGCCCTCAGGATGCGCTGGGTGCGGGCGAGGCACGGACGCAGGGAGCGGGCGTAGCAGCGCTACGGACGTGACCGAGGACACCGCATCGCCCCGCCCAGGGCGGCCTGGGGGCCGGGGCTTCGTTTCGAGCCGAGCTCCTAATTGCCCAGGAGGCTCCGGGCTTTCAGCCCCAAACTCAGTCGCTCCTTGTCCTCACTGCGGAAAACGCTCAGGCCGGTGATGTCGGCGATCTTCTGCAGGCGGTAGCGCACCGTGTGTCGGTGAGCGTAGAGATCCTGAGCTGTCTTCGAGAGATTCTCGTCGTTGCCCAGGTAGGTCACCAGGGTGTGGACCAGCTGGCTGTCGCTCTGCTTGTCGTAGCGGTCGACGGCATCGATGGTCTCCTGGTATAAGGTACGCAGCTCCTCGGGGTCGTGCTCCCAGATGCTGAGAAGGAGCTTGTAGGAGCCCACGCCTTCGAAGTGCATCACGCTTCCGCGCCCCTGAAGCTTGCGGCCGACCTTGAGGGCGGCCAGGGCCTCCTCGAAAGCCTTGCGCAGACCCGAGAGCTCTGAAGTGAAGCGGCTCACGCCCACGGATACCGAGAGGTCCGCGACCTCCCTGCCCAGTGCTTGCAGCCGGGTGGTCAGCCTCTCCAGGGCCCGGGGGTCTTGAGCCGAGGGGCCCGAGAGGAAGATGATCACCCGATCGGACTTTAGGCTCACGAGGGATGAAACCTCGGTCTCGGCCACCAATCGCGTGCACCGATTGAAGAAGCGGGCCTTCAGTCGCTGGACCTCGTTCTCGTTCAGTTTGCGCGCCGCCATGGTGCGCTCGAACTCGTCGACATCGGCCACCACCACCGTGGCTCCCCGGCTGAGATCGCAGCCCAGGAAGCTCGCCCGGCGCAGCAGCGAGTCCTCACTGCTGAAGCGACCTCCGATCAGGTCGTCGACGAAATCGCCCTTCAGACGCACCTCGGTCTCGAACCGCACTTGCTCGCGAGCCATCTCTACGGCGGCCACAGTGGCGGCGTGTTCCAGAGCCACCCGCTCGATCTCCTCCAGCTCGTTCCGTTCAGTGATGGTGCACACGTATCCCAGGCAGGCGTGGCTCACCACGATGGGCACCGCGAAAAGGGGCGGTACTCCTTCCTCGACCAGGTGCAGGAGCTTGTTGGGAAAGCGGGCCAAGCCCTCGAACTGAGCCCGCACGGCCGGACGATCCAGGAGCCGGTGGATCTCCCCACCCGGCCAGGGAAGATCCGAAGACACCCCCAGCGGCTCGAGGGAAACGTCGAGCACCAGCACCGGCGTGTCAATCAGCCGGGCCGCCGAGCTGGCCACCTCGTCCCAGCCCCCCGTTGATGACCACCTCTAGCAGGTCGCGGTGGATCTCCTGCGATTTCTCGAGCAAGGAAGCCTGACGGTTGATGAGAACCTCCATGGCCTCCTGCATGATGCGGGTCCAGCGGATCTCTTGGGGGACCTCGACGATGGGGAAGTTGCGCTTGTCGGCGATCTCGAGGATGTCCAGCGGGAAGGAGCCCACGAAGCGTTTGGGCTTGACGAAGAGAGCGGAGGCGCCGGCGGCCATGATCCGGCGGCAGAAATCGCGCTGCCTGTCGGTGTCGTTCGTGAGCGCGAACATCGTGGAGAGCACGATCTCGCCTCCGGAGAGCCACTCCGCTATGTCAGGCACCTCACCGACGGTCACCGAGGATACGGCCCGGTCCAGGCCGCGCGACCCGGAAAGTACCCGGGCCTGCGACAGCGCACCCAGCTTCAGGATCTGCTCGACTGTGACCGCCACGTTTTCCCTCCTCGGGAAGGTCCGCCGGGGATCGTACTGTGGCCACATTATACGGGATGCTGTACGAATGTCCTTGTCCATTTGTACTAGTTGATTCGCTCCCTCAGCGGACATCCGTATGCGAGGAAGGAGGCGGCTGGCCGGGCAAACGGATCCGGCCGGGAGGCTCCCGGCCGGATCCATATGAAGCTCCGGCTCCCGATCCCACTCGAAGCGCCGGTAGTGGGGCACGTCCGTCACACAGCTTCGGGCGCCCCGGCAGTCAGAGCCGGGACAGGCTGACCGGCCCGGTGGGCCTGACCCTCTCCTCCGCGGGCACCGAGACCGAGAAAGTCGCCGTGGTACGCGCCCGTACCGTGCTCGCCCACGTCCAGACCTTCCCACTCCTCCTGCTCGCTCACCCGCAGGCCGATGGTGCGCTTGATGACCGCGAAAAGCACGTAAGAGGCCGCAAACACCCACACGACGGTCGCGGCCACGCCCAGGGCCTGGATGCCCAGCTGCCTGACTCCGCCACCGACCAGCAGGCCGACCGGGGTCGGGTCGGCGGAGGTGATACCCTGGACTCCGAACAGGCCCACAGCCAAGGTCCCCCAGGCCCCGCCGACGCCATGCACGGCCAGCGCACCAACCGGATCGTCCAGATGCAACCGATCGAACAACAGTGCCGCACCCACCGCGAAAGCTCCACCCAGGGCGCCGATGATGATAGCGGAGGCGAAGCCCACAAAGGCGCAGGTGGCGGTGATGGCCACCAGGCCGCCGAGGGCCCCGTTCAGCGTCATGGACAGGTCAGGCTTCTTGGCGACTATCCAGATGGTGGCCATTCCAGCGAGGGTCCCGGCCCCCGCGCCCATCGTGGTGGTAAGGGCCGTCCACCCGATCAGAGCGGTATCCCCGGCGGAGAGCGTGGAACCCACATTGAAGCCGTACCAACCGAACCACAGGATCATGGCGCCCAGCGTGGCCAAGGGAAGGTTGTGACCGGGGATGGCGTTGATGCGTTTGCCGGGACCGTACTTGCCGATGCGCGGGCCCAGGTGGATCAGGCCGGCCAGGGCGGCGACGGCGCCGACCAGGTGCACGACTGTGGAACCGGCGAAGTCCATGAATCCCAGCTTGAAGAGCCAACCGCCGCTGTTCCACACCCACTTGGACACCACGGGATAAATGAGGGCGGTCATGATGAACGCGTAGGC
The DNA here is from genome assembly GCA_027493445.1 of Thermoleophilia bacterium. Lineage (GTDB taxonomy): Bacteria > Actinomycetota > Thermoleophilia > RBG-16-64-13 > RBG-16-64-13 > JAMDDA01. Next base: position 2,748,784 of record JAOSKU010000001.1, read on the forward strand.
CAGGTAGGCGCTCCAACGCATCCGCTCGGCCATGGCCCCGGAGACGATGGTGGCGGCGGTCGCGCAGAACATGAGGGCGAAGACGAAGAAGATGAGGGTCATCGGCTCACGGGGATCGACTCCCGTGAGGAAGAATCCGGTCGTGCCGAACAACGAGCCGCCGTCCCCGCTCAGCCCGTAGCCGATCGCGTAGAAGGCGATCACGCCCAGAGCCACGTTGATGAAGTTCTTCATGAGCACGTTGACGGTGTTCTTCTGCCGGCAGAGACCCGACTCCAGCATGGCGAACCCGGGGTGCATGATGAACACCAGGGCGGCTGCCAGCAGGATCCAGACCGCGTCCACGCTGGCGGCCACGCTCTCGATGGTGGGCCCGTCGGCCAGGGCGGCCGCGGGGAAGACAAGGAGGGCCAGGAGCATCCCGGCTGCGGCGCGCAGGGTGCGCCTGGCGAGGAGTGACGCTGTGGGCTTCATGCGCGTGGTCCTTTCGTGCGTGTTCACGGTGCTGGTGATCCCTGGGGGTCGACGCTGTGGCGATCGCGGTGCTGATCCATAGGGTAGACGGAGGACCGAGAGAGCGCTTTCGCCCGCCGGCCGAAATGCGTCGCATCGACGTTCTCCCCTTGGACATACGCCCTCTCTGTCGTCACGGCCGGCTCAGATTGTCGTGATGTACAGGCCACGAGCGGGCATGGGGTGGGCCTATTCTCTTGCGCTCGTCATCACGGTCCTGGTTCTGCCGGCCGTCGGGTCGAGCTCATCGTGCGCTCCTGTGAATGGTGGTGACACGGCTACGGTCCGGCCGGAGGTGCAGGTACACGATCTCGACCTCGACGGTGACGGGGAGAACGAGCGGGTGACCCTCGCCCCCGGACGTGGAGGCATCGTGATCGTCGACGGCGCGACGACATACCGGAGCCGGGAGAAATGGACCGTGATCCAAGCGGCCATCGGCGACAGCGATCGCGATGGAAACCCTGAGGTCGTGGCGCTTCTCGAGGAACCTCGAGGTCGCCGGCTGGGTCTCATCGGCTGGCACGCAGGTCGATACCACGAACGCCTCGTCTCGTCCCTCTTGATTCCGAAGCCTCTCGCTATCACGATAAGAGATGACCCCGCCCACGGCGGCACCGTGGTGATCGTTCTCGAGGATCCCACCGTCTCCGGGGAGGGCGCCACCACCACGTACCGGTGGAACGGGTTCGGTTTCACAGCAGTGGAGGGCCGAGGCGCGGGGAGTTGACCCGCCGAGCACCGACCAGGAGAGGGTGTCATGGGAGCGCTATCAGATAACTGCGAAGTGAGACCGTGCCCGGAGACCCGTACGAGAGCACGGCTGAGGAAATGGCCCCGCGTGGTCGTCCTGTCGCTCGGTATCGTTGTTGCCGCGCTCGCGGGATGCACCACTGATTCCGGTGACGGCACCACGACGACCACCACGGGGGCCGGCTCCCCCAGCACGAGCGCCGTCACCCCGGCGACCGCGCAGGTCCAGCCCTTTTCTACGCCCGCATACCTCGAACCGAAGCCGGTCGATCTCACAAAGGTCGCGTACATCGACAAGGCGGATCTGAGCGAGGACGCGCGGGCGAAGCTGGGCGAGCAGGGCTTCGTCAGCACCGAGGCAGCCTCCGGCTGGAAGCCCAACAAGTTCTGGCAGGTCTACGAAGAGGCCCGCTACGCCAGCGTGCCCGTGTTGGTGACCACCGACTCGGTGCTGAACAGCTTCCACGTGATCTTCGATCTCATGCTGCAGCAGCTCGAGGAGACCGCCTTCTACGAGCGGGCCGAAGGCATGTCGGAGGCGCTGCAGGCGGCCGCCTCCGGCCAGGTGAACGAGACCGACGAGGGCACGGCTGTGCACGTGGCCGCCCTGGCCAACGAGGCCTACTTCGCCGTGGGCAACTCCCTCCTGAAAGGCGGCGTGACGGCGCCGGAGCGTGTCCGTGACGAGGTGGGGGCCGAGCTGGCCCTGATCCAAGGAGCGGCGGGGCTTCAGAACTCGCCCATCCTGGGCTACATCGAGGACTACAGTCAATACAAGCCCCGGGGTCACTACACCCGCAGCCAGAAGCTGGAGCGCTATTTCAAAGCCCTCATGTGGTACGGGCATACCGCGTTCTGGATCAACCCCAAGCAACCAGACGTGAGCGAGGAGATGGCGCGGAACCTGACCCGCCAGGCCGCTCTCATCTCTCTGGCTCTGATCGGGGAGACCGAACACGCCTGGAAGGCGGTCTACGAGCCCACGAGCTTCCTGGTCGGCAACGCCGACGACCTGACCGCCGCCGACCTGCGGCCGGCGATGGGTGTGGCTCTGGGGTCGCAGTCGCCCCCGCTCTCCGCGCTGGAGGACGACGCCGCCATCGATCGGCTGCGGGCCGAGCTCGACAAGCTCCCCGCCCCCATGATCCTGTCGCACGTCAACACCGAGCCCCAGGGCACATCGCAGGCGGAGACCGAGCGCAGCTTCCGGGTTATGGGCCAGCGCTACATCCCCGATTCCTACGCCTTTCAGCAGCTCGTCTGGCGCCACGTGGGCACCGAGGAGAAGAAGCGCCTCTTCCCCATGGGCCTCGACGCTATGGCCGTGCTGGGGTCCGATCAGGCCTTCGAGCTGCTGAAGTCCCCCCACGGGCAGGATCAGTATCAGAACTGGGAAAGCCAGCTTGTGAAGGTCAAGGCCCAGTTCGATACCCGCTCGCCCCAGTTCTGGCCGGAGAACATCTACACGGGCTGGCTGGACGCTCTCCGCGACGTAATGGCCTTCCCGCCCGACGGTGCTCCGGACGTCATGAAGTCCAAGATCTGGGCCCGCAAGAGCCTCAACGCCGCCCTCGGCAGCTGGACCGAGCTTCGCCACGACACCATCCTCTACGCCAAGCAGTCGGTGGTGGCCGAAGGCGGGGGCGACGAACCTCCAAAGACCGTAGGGTACGTAGAACCCTACCCGACCTTCTACAGGGCCATGGGCGACCTGGCGGCCGCCACGCAGACGGGCCTCCGAGAGTACGGGCTCCTCGACCAGAACACCGGCGACAAGCTCGACACCATGGTGAAGCTCTGCCGGACGCTCGAGGGCATCGCCGCCAAGGAGCTCCAGGGGCAGACGCTCAGCCAGGACGAGAGGGACACGATCCTCTTCTATGGCGGCACCCTGGAGGGCTCGAGCAGTTCTACGCTGAAGACGGACGCACCCTCTCGCCCCCCGACGAGAAGAGCCCCGTGGTGGCCGACGTGCACAGCGAGTACATCAACAATACCGCTCTGGAAGAGGGGACCGGCTACCCCCTGTTGGTCTACGTCGTGCTCGAAGTCGACGGCCGGCTCCAGCTCTTCACGGGGGCAGGCTACGACTACTACGAGTTCATCGTACCCATCGACAAGCGCATGAACGACGAGGAGTGGCAGGCGGCGCTGGACACAGGCAACGCCCCACCCCGCCCGACCTGGACCGGCGACTTCATAGTGAAGTAGGCACCTGCGGTATTCGCCGACCGGTCTGGAGGCCGGGTCGCTCGCGGCCCGGCCTCACCGGGCGGCTAGCCGCCGGGCCGTCCCAAGGCCAGAATCTCCGTGTCCTTGGCCGCCAGCCGCAGCTCCACGGCCACCGGCTCGCCCTGCAGCTGGAGCACCTCGACCAGAGCGTCCCTCGCCGCCGATATGATCTTGGCCTCGTCGGGCAGGACCCGCTCGGGAGCCACCAGCACGAAGGAACGGCACCAGGTCTCGCCGGGGAAAGTCACGTCGAAGCCGATGCGGAGCGCGTCCGGCGGCTCGGCCTCCTCGATGCCGACCACGTCGATATCCACGATCCAGGTCATCTAGCTACGAGCACTTGGAGTAGCCGCAGGCTCGGCAGACCATGCACCCACCCTCATGCTCGATGGCGCTCCCGCAGTCCGGGCAGGCTCCCTGAGCATACGCGATGGGCATCTCCAGCTGGATGGCCTCGTGGCTCTCCGCTACGTCTCCGCCAATGTACTTGTCGGCCAAGGCCTTGCCGATCGCATCGGGACAGGACAGCACCTGGTTCGGGCCGAAGCCCAAGGGCACGTGGCAGCGGATCCCCTTCAGCTGCTTCGCGATCTTCTCCGGGGGAGCCCCGTACCTGAAAGCCAGGGAGATGAGCCGGCCGAGGGCTTCCGTGGAGGCCGAGGCGCAGCCACCGGCCTTGCCCATGTTGGCGAACACCTCGCGAGGACCGTACTCGTCTTCGTTGATGGTCACGTACAGACTGCCACAGCCTGTGACCTTCTCCCGGGTCTCACCGGTGAGCACCCCGCCCCGGTTGCGCCGCTGCAACAGCCGCCGCGAACCACAGTAGGGGCAGTCGCCCTCGAAGTCCTCGGGCAGCCGGCCGTCGATCAGATGCACGGCGGAGTGACCATTGCTCGGCCCGCTAGCGCCGCCGGCCTTGCGCTTGACCTCCCCGATGTTGAGCACCTGTTCGTCGCGGGAGCCGTCCCGGTAGATGGTGACCCCTTTGGCTCCCAGCTCGTGGGCCAGCTTGTAGACCCGCTCCACGTCCTGCGGGGTGGCCTCGTTGGGGAAGTTGACGGTCTTGGAGACGGCGTTGTCGGTGTGATCCTGGTAGGCGGCCTGCATGCGAACGTGCCACTCGGGCGAGACGTCGTGGGCCGTCACGAAGACGCGCCTGAGGTCCTCGGGAGCCCCCTCGATGCCTTGCAGGCAACCCTGGGCGGCCACATCACGCATGAGCTCCTCGGAGTAGAGACCGCGCTCCCGGAGCACCCGCTCGAAGATGGGGTGGACCTCGGGGAGCTCGGTGTTGTCCATGACGTTCCGGATGAAGGCCAGGGCGAAAAGCGGCTCGATGCCGCTGGAGCTGCCGGCGATGATGCTGATAGTGCCCGTGGGGGCGATCGTGGTGACGGTGGCGTTGCGCAGCCGGCGGCCGCGGGTCTCCCAGATGCTCCCCTCCCAGTTGGGGAAGACCCCCCGCTGCCCTGCCAGCGCCTCCGAAGCCCTCTTGGCCTCCTCGTCGATGAAGCCCATCACCTGGTGAGCCAGCTCGATGGCCTTGTCGGAGTCGTATGGGATACCGAGCTCCACCAGCATGTCCGCCCAGCCCATGACCCCCAGGCCGATCTTGCGATTGCCTTGAGTCATCCGTTCGATCTCAGGCAGAGGGTAGCGGTTCATGTCAATCACGTTGTCGAGGAAACGCACGGCAAGGTGAGTCACACGCCGTATCTCATCCCAATCTATGGAACTCTCGTGTACCATTAATCGTAAATTGATGGAGCCAAGATTACAGCTTTCATATGGAAGTAAAGGCTGTTCCCCACAGTTGTGGATGGCAATACCATTCGCTATGAAAGAATGTGTAGCTCTCTCAGTGAGATCAAATACCGGTTCAATACCATCACTAAATATGTTGTCGACGCGAGCGACGAACTTCTCGGGGTACGGGCCGCGCGTGTAGCTGGCGATGGTGGCTTCGAGTGCTCCTTGCTTGCGGGCAGTGAGGAAACCGACCTCGCGGGCGAAGCGCACCATGCTGCCGCTGCTCACATGAATCTCGTGGAAGGGCCGAACCGCGTACTCCTTCTTCCCGCCCTTGCCGTCGGGCAGTATGGCTGTGCGCTGACCTGGCTTGCGATCGTGATAGATGCGGCTGAAGATGCCGAAGTTCAGGAGCAGCTGCTGCACCTCCTGGAGCATCTCGTAGCTGACAGAAGTCAGGCGCAGGCACTTGAGGCCGAGCTTTCCTTGGTTGAGCACCGTGCCATCGGCGGTGAAGAGCGCCTGCAGGAAGCCGCGCTGCATGTCCTCACTGCCCTGGAAGACCACCTCGGGCACCACCAGCTTCTCGTCGACCAGGCCGTACTCCTCGGCCAGCTCGCGCAGCCGCGAGGACTGCACGCGCGCCTCGTTGCGCTCGGCGACGGCCACCACACCGGTAGCGTACTCCCGGTTCAGGTTCGAGGGCCTGACAACCGCGTCCACGGCCTCGCGGAAGGACTGGGCCAACTCGCGCTCCTCGCCCCAGAAGGAGAGGACCGCCCGATCGGTCTTGATCGTGCCGTCGCCCACCAGCCAGCCGAGCACCCGGCCAAGCTCCAGCGAGCCCTCGGCGCCGAAGCCGCCCTTGCGGTCGAGCACGTGCAGCTCGTCGCCCGGCTGGAGGGCGCCGGCTTCGACCCAGCCGCGGGCGGTCATGATCCGGTGGTTCTCGGTCACCCGCAGAGAGAAACCCTCGCGGGTGATGATGCGCAGAACCGGCTTATGGCCCGTGTAGAAGATCGGGGAGGCCTCGTGCACGGTCTGCGGGCTCAGACGGCCGTCGACCACCGCCCCCACCGGCTCGCCCTCGGCGAAGAGATCGAGGGCCCGGCGCAGCCCCCGGTCCGTGTAGACCAGGGTATCGCCGGTGATGCACGGGTTGGTCGACTCGATCTGCGCAATGTGCGGCGTGGGGTTTTCGCGGTTCAGGCGGTCCAGGAAGATGATGCCGGGCTCGCCATTCTTCCAGGCCAGCTTGACGATGAGGTCGAAGACCTCGCGGGCGTCGTAACGCGCGATCTCCTCGCCGCTGCGGGGATTGCGCACGGCGTACGTGTCGCCGGCCTGCACGGCTTGCATGAACTCCTCGGTCAGGCCGACAGAGATATTGAAGTTGTTAAGGATGTCCTCGTCTTCCTTGGCCGTGATGAACTCGAGGACGTCCGGGTGATCGACCCGTAAGATGCCCATGTTGGCGCCCCGCCGGGTGCCGCCCTGCTTGATGGTCTCGGTGGCCGTATCGAACACCTTCATGAACGAGACCGGCCCGCTGGCCACCCCGTTGGTGGAGCGCACGATGTCGTTCTTAGGCCGCAGCCGGCTGAAGCTGAAGCCGGTGCCTCCGCCCGACTGATGCACCAGAGCCGCGTTCTTGATGGCGGTGAAGATGGACTCCATGCTGTCCTCGACCGGCAGGACGAAGCAGGCGGACAGCTGCTGCAGCTCCCGGCCGGCGTTCATGAGGGTGGGTGAGTTCGGCAAGAACTTCAGACTGGCCATGACCGCGAAGAACTCGGCCGCCAGCGCCGCCACGTCGGCGTTCTCATCGTAGCGGACCTCGGCTAGCGCGATGTTCTCCGCCACCCGCGAGAACATGTCGGCCGGCGTCTCCAAAGGCGTGCCATCCTCGCCGCGCTTGAGATAGCGCTTGGCGAGCACCTTGACGGCGCTCGGGGAGAGGTTCCTCTCGAGCACGGCCGACCGTGCCTCGATCTCGGAGACGGTCATCGGATCCCCTCTTTCGTTAGGCGTTCCAACTCTTCCTTGAACTCCTCGACGCTCTCGAACTGGCGGTACACCGAGGCGAACCGCACGTAGGCGACCAGGTCGAGGTCCTGCAGCCTGTCGAGCACCATCTCTCCCAGATGTTCCGACGAGACCTCGTACACCAGCTCCTGGCGCAGCCCTGCCTCGATGTCGCCCACAAGCTCCTCCAGGCGGCTTAGGGGGACGGCGCGCTTGGTGCAGGCCCGTACCAGACCCAGCAGGAGCTTGTCCTGCCGGAAAGGCTCCACGCTGCCATCCCGCTTGACCACGGTGATGGGGATCTCCTCCACCCGTTCGTAGGTGGTGAACCGCCGGCCGCACTGCACGCACTCCCTGCGCCGCCGGATGGTCGCCTGGCCGTCGACATCACGCGAATCCACCACCCTCGTCTCAGCGTGGTTGCAGAACGGACAGTGCATGAATCCCGGCCTCCCCTCGCGCTTGAGTGTCTCTCGAGACCCCCAATCCCGCCTGGATATCCCCAGGAGCGGACACGATATCCACAGTCTTCCTCAAGGAAATCCCCAGGTTTGTCCACAATATCTTGTGGCTAGAGTGAGGATAGCACACCACATATGGTGAGTCCAGCCGGTAGACCGCGCGATGGATCAGCGTCATCTTTCACAAGCCTCCCGGTCCGTCATGACGCCCTCAGCGGACGAAAGCCGGTTCCACGTTGCTCGAAGCTCAGGGAGCTCCCCGGCCTCCGTTGTGCGTTCGCCGGGCCCAGCCGTATCCCGCGCATCAGCGACACCACGGTCACCCAGGGAATACCCCGTGGGGTTCTTCAGCGTTTGACTTCTTTCCCACGGGGAAAAGCGAATAGGCAGCAAATAGGAGTACGAAAGGGAAGGAGGTGCGGTCATGAGGCGCCTCTCCGACATGGGCCCATTGCGTATGGCCACGACCATCGCGTTGACCTTGCTGATCTTCGCGGTCATCTGGCTGATCACCAATCTCCTCTATGCGGTCCTCTGACCGGAGGATGCCCGGACGCAGACCCACGTGATCCCTTTACCTGGCCAGGGCCGACGGGGATAATCTCCCCGTGGAAGGTCGAATACTCATTGTCGAGGACGACTCCTCGCTCCGCGAGGTGACCCGGCTCGGTCTTGCGGGCGAGGGTTACCGTGTCTTCGAGGCGGCTGACGGTCCCACGGCTCTCACCCTCTTCGACCGTTATCACCCCGACCTCGTCCTGCTCGACCTCATGCTTCCGGGCATGGACGGGTTCGAGGTTTGCAGGGTCCTGCGCAAGAAATCGTTGGTCCCGATCGTCATGGTGACCGCCCGGACGTCGACCGTGGACGTGGTCGTGGGGCTGGAGTCGGGAGCCGACGACTACATCACCAAGCCCTACGAGTTCCCGGAGCTGGTGGCTCGCATACGTTCGGTCCTGCGCCGCAGCGGGGTCGGCGGTGCGCCGGAGAAGAGCATGGGGTCCGCCCTACGGCTCGGTTCCCTCGAGATCGACGAGGCGGCCCACTTGCTCACCAAGGACGGAGCCGAGGTGCCGCTAACCGCCACGGAGTTCCGCCTCCTGTTGGAGCTCGCCCGGCACCAGGGCCAGGTGTTGTCCCGGGACCAGCTGCTCGACAGCGTGTGGGGCTACTCCTACCTGGGAGACAGCCGCCTCGTCGACGTCCACATCCAGCGCCTGCGGGCCAAGATCGAACCCGATCCGGCCCGGCCCGCGCTGATCCTCACCGTGCGGGGCGTGGGCTACAAGGCCGCCCGTGAGTAGCAGGCCGGTCCGGCCCCGCCTGCGCCGGCGGCTCGTGGTCGCCTTCGCCCTGTCGGTCGCCGCCACGACCCTCCTTCTTTCGCTGGTGTCGTACGCCCTGGTGGGAGCCGACCTCAGGAACGACGCGCGCGACACCGCTCTGACCCAGGCGCGCTTCAACGTCCTGCTGGCCCAAAGCCTTCTTCCCGAGGACCCCGCGCCCGCCGACTACGAGGCTCTGCTGGACGCTCTGCGCATCAGGGGCGACTTCCAGACGCTCATCGACACCGGGGCGAGCCCCTACGTCTCCGGGCCGCAAGTAACCCTGGCCGCCGTCAGCCGAGACCTGGCCGCGCGCGTGAGCGCCGACCGGCTGAGCTACCAGGCAGCGACGCTTGGCGGGCAACCCGCGCTGGCCGTCGGCACTCGCATCAGGGCCGACGGTCCGGCTGTCTATTTCTTTTTCTCTTTGGCCGGCCAGCAGACCACCCTCGCCCGCCTCCGGACCGTCCTGATCGGCGTGGGGCTGCTCCTTACCGTGGCTGGCTTGCTTGCCGGAGGAGCGCTGGCTCGCAGGACCCTCCAGCCGGTAGCCCGCGCCCGCGACGCCGCCGCCCGCATGGCGGCCGGCGATCTCACCGTGCGTCTGCCCGAAGGAGGAGATGAGTTTGGAGCCCTGGCCGTCTCGTTCAATGCCATGGCGGCCAACCTGGACGCCAAGATGCGCGCTCTCCAGGCGGCTCAGGCGCGCGAGCGGCGCTTCGTCTCCGACGTGGCCCACGAGCTGCGCACACCCGTCGCCGCCCTGGTTGGCGAGGCCTCCCTACTCGCTTCCCGCATCCAGAACGCCCCTGGCGACTCCCTCCCCCGACCTTCAGCGTACAGGCGAGCTCGTATCGCACGACATCGCCCGCCTGCGGAGGCTGGTCGACGAGCTCCTCGAGATGAGCCGCATCGACGCGCACGCGGTAGAGCTGCAGTGGGAGCCGATCGAGGTCGTGGACTTCCTCTCGCGGACGGCGGCGGCCCGCGGTTGGCCTGCCCAGGTGCAGGTCATGGCCGGCGGGCGCGACCCGGAGGCGGCGGCGCCACCGCTCATGCTGACCACCGACAGGCGGCGCTTCGAACGGATCGTGGTCAACCTGGTGGAGAACGGCCTGCGCCACGGGGAACCGCCGGTGATCGTCGAGGCGCGCCGGATCTCCTCCGAGAACCGGCCCGACCAGATCGTGGTCTCGGTGACCGACCACGGTCCGGGCATCCCCCGAGAGCACCTGGCCCATGTGTTCGAGCGCTTCTACAAAGCCGACCCCAGCCGTAGCTCGGGATCGGGGAGCGGCCTGGGACTGGCCATCGCCTGGGAAAACGCCCGCCTCCTGGGCGGGGCCTTGCGAGTGCGCAGCTACCCGGGCGAGGGGACCCGCTTCACCCTCCGGCTCCCTTCGGAACCCACGACGGCCGGGCGCGGAGCGTCATCGTGACGGGATCGTTACCCGGTGGCAAGACCTTCGTGACCCGGCTTGGGGATGATGGAATCGACCCCACAATCAAACATGAAAGGACGGCCACCATGAAGCGCGCTCGCAACACGGGTTTTCGCGATTTCGTGAGCGCCGAGGAGCGGCTGCTGCGGGGCTTGGGCGGCCCGACCCGGTCTCGAGAGCATGCCGGCCGCCGCTCGCCGAGGACCAGCCTGCGCAGCGTCTTGCTGGCAGGGATCGCCCTGGCCGGCCTGGCAGTGGTCCTCTTCCTGCTCTCGGGGTGCGGCTACGGCAACGAGGTCAAGGACGGGGGTCCCGTGACCACCCCCGCGACAGGCGGCCCCGGGAGCCAACCGGAGAACGACACCTCCAGCACCACCGAACCCGGGCAGGCGACCACCACCACGACTCCCTCCGCAGAGACGACCCGGCTGAGCGTCTACTTCACCCGGGACGAGGTCGTGGCCCCGGTTCATCGCGACGTGCCCGCCACCAAAGCAGTGGCGGCGGCGGCCATCAAGGCGCTGCTCGAGGGACCGACGGCCGCCGAGCAGAAGGCCGGATTCTACACGGCCATCCCCGAGAGGACGCTCTTCCTGGGGGTATCCGTGACCGATGGCGTGGCGACTGTGGACCTCTCCCGGGAGTACGAGTCGGGAGGCGGGAGCCTGTCCATGGGTCTGCGCCTGGCCCAGGTGGTCTATACCCTGACGCAGTTCCCCACCATCGACGCCGTGCAGTTCCGGCTCGACGGGAAGCCGGTGGAGGTCTTCGGCGGTGAAGGCCTGAGCCTGGACCATCCGGTCGACCGGGGCGACTACGAAGACTATCTGACCCCGGCGATCCTGGTGGAATCGCCCACCTTCGACGAGCAGGTCGAGAGCCCCCTGCGCATCACGGGGACGGCCAACGTCTTCGAAGCCACCTTCCAGATCAACATCGTGGACGGCGACGGCCGCATCATCGCCGACCAGACAGTGACCGCCACCTCGGGTTCGGGTGAGCGGGGCACATTCGACGTGACCGTGCCCTTCGACGCGGGTCAATGGTCGCGAGGCGCCCTCATCGTGTTCGAGTACTCGGCGAAGGACGGCTCGCGGCAGAACATCGTCGAGATCCCCTTGCGATTCTAGAGGGGCGCACCATCCGGGCCTGCGGGCGCTACCGCAGGCCCGGCGTTCACCCTTTAGACTCATAGGCCACACTTTATCGTTGACAGTGCCGGCTCATGTTGGTATGATGGGGCTAGTTCGGCATGTCTGTGCACACTTAAGACGGAGGGATGGACTCCGAAGATTCTGAGCCGAAGGTTACCGAAGCCCCTCCTCCCCAACCATCCCTCCCTACGACCGACCGCCCTCTGACCCTCAGGGCGGTCGGTTCTTGGTGGGGGGGTCTGCGCGTTGGTCGCAAGCCCGACCCCGGGCAGCGACCCCCATTCTAGGCCAGAGTGGTGTCCCGCTTGGCGACTCGCGCCACGTTCTCTCCACAGCAGCTTGTCGCTTCTTATCTAGGGTCGCGCCCCCCGGTGCTTAGTCCGTCGACCATGATGGGCAGCCGGAGAGTAGCCCGCCCCGTACTGCTCCGCTTCGACACCTCGCGCAGATCCCGCACTTCTGGACAGTTTCGGGCTTTCGGTTTATGGTGCACTTGGTGTAGTACAGATGCTGACGGGAGGCGAAGAACGATGATGCGGACCTGGTAGTTTCGAACTCGGACTCTACGTATAGCTTGACGGCCTCGGTCTGTTCATATGAAGTCGTGCCCTGACGAGCAGCAGAGAGGTTGGCCAATGGCGTCGCGTTCCCGTGACCGCAGCGTTGAAAGGTCCCTGCCGAGAGGCTCTCCTTCCGGCAGAACCTGCTCGATGCAGGCCGGATCTGGCTTGAAGACCTCGGGAAGCCGAGTTACCCACCCCGTCCCCTGTGAAGTCATCCAGCTTCTGACTTTCCAGACCCACGACGCCGACGACGCCGAGAACGACGAGCCCAGCGATGCGTGACCCAGCGCGAGGCCTGGTAGGTCTCGGTCAGCTCCACATGCCAGCAGGCCGGGCAAGTAAGGTACAGGTGCTCGCCGGAGACGCCGAGGCTGCAGGAGTCGCCGGCCGCGCAGTGACGTACACGGGGCGGAGCGGTGTTGCCGCATTTCTGGCACCAGACCTCGTCGGGGGTCAGCAGGGGAGGGTCGAGGGAGCGGAAGGGGGAGAGCGGGATGGAGCCGCGATTCTCGCTGTCTGAGTCGTCGGGAGTCACGCCGTCCTTCCTTTCCTTGTGGCGAGTGCGACTCGAATCTAGCGGGACGTTGCATCGATGTCAATTGTGATTTGCATGGGTGTAATTGCTTTAAGCCCGGTATGGACGAACGCACGAGCGAACCGTCGTCACGAGCCCTGCGCACTCTCATGAGGGAGCGAGGCATCATCGACGCGATCGAGCTCTCGGGGATCGCAGAGGTTTCCGCTTCGACCGTCAGCCTTTACCTGTCCGGGCGACGGGGCAGGGAGATCAACTCTCGGTCCGTTCGCACCGTCGAGAAGCTTGCCGTTGCGCTGAACGTTAAGCCGGAGTACTTCCTCGAGGTCCGACAGATGAAGGCGCAACGGCTGGTGGCGGGGGCCATGGCGGCAGGCAGGATCGATTTGGAGGATGTGGAGAGGCTGGCGGGGGAGTGAGGACCAAGCCATGAGTCCCTCGAGTGGAAAGAGGACGAAATGAGCGTCGTGCCTCAAGGAAAGAGTGTTCAAGCCCTGTATCGGGATTACCGCGAAGGGAACCTGCTCGTCAATCGAAGCTACCAGCGCAAACTTGTCTGGTCGGTGGACGAGAAACGACAGCTTATCGATAGCATCCTGAAGGGTTACCCAATTCCGTTGATCTTGCTTGCAGAGCGCCCAGATGTCCATGGAAGCGGCCGGTTTGAGATCGTTGACGGGATACAGCGATTCAATGCCATCTTCACTTTCATAGAGAACTATTTTGACTACGAGGGCAAGTACTTTGACGTCACCGAATTCGCGCGGGCCAAGCAGGCAGCTGATGATGGCGTCTTTCTCCCTGTTTACGCGATGCCCTTGCTATCTCCAGTGGAGTGTGCCAATCTGCTCGACTATCAACTCGCTGTAACTATTTACCCCACAGCGGACGAGAGTCAAATAACCGAAGTGTTCGGACGGGTGAACTCCGGTGGAAGGCAGCTTAGCCCGCAGGAGCAACGGCAAGCTGGGGTATCGTCAGAGTTCGCAAGACTCATTCGAACCCTGAGTTCAGAAATCCGCGGCGATGTTTCAAGAGACGTCTTGCTGTTATCGGATATGCCCGAAATTAGTGTTGACTCGGCTCGTGAGCCCCACGGGTATGGTGTGAAAGCCGAACAGATATTCTGGTGTAGACAGGGTATCCTCTCCGTCAAGCAGCTCAGGGAAAGCGAAGACGAGCAGATGCTCGCGGACATTGCAGCTTCGATTCTATCGTCGGAGCCGCTACCTGCTAGCAAGGAGCTTCTTGACAAATTATACGATCCTGCAGCAGAAGAAGGCAAAGATATTGATGCTCGCCTGGCTACGTATGGAAGTCGGCGTCTCATGGACGACATTAAGAGAACCTTTTCTGTTCTCCGCCAGACAATCGCGCAGTGCGATGATTCACCTAACTATCTGCGCAGTAAGGTACGGCCTGGCACATCATATCCAATAAAGGCTCCCTTCTACGCCATATTCATGGCCTTTTTTGACCTAGTCGTTACCCAGCAAAAGACTCCAGAGCCAAACGCATCCATAGTGAATGCGTTGGATGGACTTGATTCGCGACTATCGAAGGGGGCTCATTATGAAACAACGGATAATCGGTCACGGAACATAAAAATAACCAAAGGCCTGATACAGGAACAATTCATCGCCATGACTGAGGGCGCTTTGGGTCATGGCCCCGCTCTTTTGCTTGACTTTGAAAATGCACTGCGCCGGTCGCGGATCGAAACACCTAGATATGAGTTCAAGCAGGGGATCCTTCGCCTGGACAATGATCGCGGGATAGACTCCGACTTGCTAGCACGATTGACAGAAACGGCTTGTGGAATAGCGAACTTGGGGCCGAACGCGGATGGATACATCTTTATCGGCGTGGCCGATCGCGGTGAGCATGCAACCCGCATCGAGACGCTAGATGGGGCGGTACCCCGGCAGATTGCGGGTCATTACGTGGTCGGCGTCGACCGAGAGGCTCGAGTACTTGATTGGTCGCTTGACTCATATGTGAGGTTTATTGTTGACGCCTTTCAGAAGGCGGAGATAACAGACCCGCTCAGGACTCAAATTCTTGCATCCTTCGACGCGGTGACCGTCCACGACTTGTCGGTCATCCGCATACGCGTACCGCAACAGACAGATGTGTCGTTTGTGTCCGGAAAGGCCTACTATCGAGAAGGATCTTCGACCATCGAGATAGAGGGCCCGCGGTTAGTGGCGGTTTCGAAGCTGTTCAAATAGAGAGGCCGGCCGTTGCGTTTGCCAAGAATGACGAGCAGAATCTCCCCCCACCTTTAAAGAATCCCGAGGTGCCGGCCACATACCTGTAGGGAGTACTCTGCTCCCGAGGTCGAGCATGAGGAGTGGGCGCCAATGGAAGCTCGCGTCGAGTGTCGGACGGAAGAGGACCCGTCGGAGGTCCTGGTGAGCTTATGGCTTGACCTGGGTGGTCAAGGTCGGGGGAAGGTGATACTCGGCCAGAAAGAGGACGGGAATTGCCATATCACTCGGGGCTTGCCCTGGACGCCGCGGTCGCCGCTTCCAATGAGCCTCAGCGTCTCGATATTCGAAGAGAGCAGACGGGTAATCCTCGCGGTGGCGCTCGGCGGGCACCCCGAGTCAGCCAACTGGGACAAGATCGACTGGGTCTGGGAGCAGGAGTACGAGGCGGAGATGACGGCGGAGGGGCCGCGGCTGGTGGAGGTGGGGAAAGTCTGACCCGGGGACGGAGAGGAAGCGCGAGCGGTGGACGCGAGAGGGACGGAGTGGGGGTGATAGGCTGAACGGCGCCGACGAAGCCATGCCGGCTCGGATAAGCGGTCACTGGACTCGGGAGAAGCTGCACTTCCTCGAGTGCTACGCTCCTGCCTTCGTCAGGGCTTGCAAGAGCGCGGAGGGAGGCTGCTTCATCGACGCCTTCTCGGGACCTGGATGGAACGAAGACGAGCAGGGCAGGTTCAAGGGCTCACCTCTCATCGTCACACGGTACAACTTCCGGGACATCTTCTTGATCGACAGCGATCCCGCGAACACGGAAGCGTTGAATCACCTCGACTTCGATTCTCGGGTCGAGATCATGACTGGAGATGCCAACGAGCTTGTTCTCGTCGCCCTTTGCTCGGTCCCCGACTGGCTTCCTGCGCTCATCTTCCTTGATCAGAATTCCAACCAGGTCTCCTTCGCCACCCTGCGAGAAATCGCCGGATGGAGCAGGCAAAGAAACCGAAAGCCGGAGCTTCTCGTGCTCCTGCCCACGGGCATGGTGTTGCAGCGCCTCTTCCCCCGAGGTCGACCCGCTCAGCACACACACGTGCTTGACAAGGTGTTCGGTAGCGAGGAGGTGTGGCGACCGATCGAAGAGCAACGCATGGCCGGGGGACTCCGTCGAGGTTCCATCATCCAGGCGCTAACCGAGAGCTACATGACTCTTCTCACCGGCACACTGGGGTATGTAGAGCAACCGTTGCATAGACACATCCGGATGGGCGGCGAGCGCGGCGTCTTCCTGTACACGCTCGTGTTCGCCACTGACCATTCCGTGGGCCGCCGCACAATGGATAAGTGCTTCCGACACCGACACAGCGGGCAAGGCGCGCTATTCTGAATCCGTCCGAAGAAGACGATAAGATCAAGGCGATCGAATGTCCGCCCACAGGAGGGAAGGATGGCCGGCATTTCCACTATCGAGTGGACTGAACGGTCGTGGAACCCGCTGACCGGTTGTACCAAAATAAGCCCGGGCTGCCGCCACTGTTACGCCGAGCGAATGGCACTCCGCTTGAAAGCCATGGGCCAGTCCAATTACCGCCGCGGATTCGAGCTCACGCTGCACCCTTCAGCCCTGAAGGTTCCTCTTCGCTGGCGCACCGCGAGTACGATTTTCGTAAACTCCATGAGTGACCTTTTTCACGGTGACGTCCCCGTCGAGTTCGTACTCCAGGTGTTCGACGTGATGCGAGAGGCCAGGTGGCACACATTCCAAGTGCTCACCAAGCGATCGGAACGCTTGCTGGAATACGACCGGATGATCCGCTGGCCAGAGAACGTCTGGATGGGAGTGAGCGTCGAGAGCTCCGCCTATCTGGAGCGCATCGACGACCTTCGCGAGACCAAGGCAGCCGTCAAGTTCCTGTCCCTTGAGCCTCTCCTCGGACCCCTCCCAGAGCTCACGCTATCCGGAATCGACTGGGTGATCGTAGGCGGTGAGTCGGGCCCCGGAGCGCGACCGATGAAGCAGGAGTGGGTCACGGACATCCGCGATCAATGCCTTGAGGCCGGCGTCGCCTTCTTCTTCAAGCAGTGGGGCGGGGTGACCAAGAAGAGGGCTGGCCGGATGCTCGAGGGTCGGACTTGGGAGCAGGTTCCTACTTGGAAGGCGTCTCTGCCAACGGTGCGTGTCGCTGTCGGGGGATGATGCATCGGAGACGCCCAGAGTGTTCAGCACTGCTTGGATCTCTCCAAGCAGTGGAAAAACGCGAGAGACAGGACAGCGAGGATCGGCACACCTACCGCGAAGCTATGGAGCTGACGTTCAAGAGCGGACCCAGCACAGCCGCTGACCGATGACATACCATGAAACAGGGGGTAGCCAGCATGGACGATGAGCAACTGGGCATGGGATATGAACACAATCCCTACTGGCGCCTGGAGGCCTTGCTCACCGCAATCGTCGAAAGGGACTGGACCAAGGATCGAAAGCATCACCGTGATCCGACCAGTCCCATTGCGTGGAAGGGGAGATTCATCTTTGAGGATGTTCTGGAGCGTGATCAGGCTCGAGAGCTCTGCAACAAGCTGGAAGCCACGCTCAAGGAGTGGGACGAGCGAATCGCATCCGGCAAGGGTTTCTAGGCCTCGATCCGCAGCTGATACGCTACATCCATGACCCCCAACCTCCTCTACTACGGCGACAACCTCGACGTCATGCGCCGGCACATCAAGGACGAGTCGGTGGATCTCGTCTACGACCGCCGTTCAACTCGAAGGCCACCTACAACGTGCTCTTCTCTGAACAGAACGGCAGCCGGGCGGCGGCGCAAATCAAGGCCTTTGAGGACACGTGGCGCTGGGACCAGGAAGCGGCGCGGGAGTACAAGGAAGTAGTGGAAGCGGGCGGGCAGGTGTCGCGGGCTCTCCAAGCGTTTCGAACAATCCTGGGCGAAAACAACATGCTGGCGTACCTCGCCATGATGGCGCTGCGGCTGGTGGAGCTGCGGGGGTACCCAGGGATACAGCAAGCATCTTCCCGCACTGCAGTCCGACGCTGATGCACAGTGGTTCCTAAGCGTCGGTTGAAGCAGAAGTGGCCGGGAAAAACTGGACAGCCCGATAGGTGATACTGCTCCGTAGGCATAAGACCACGGAGGAGCAGCACGATGACAAGAAGACCGCGACGCAACCACTCACCGGTGTTCAAGGCCAAAGTGGCCCTGGAGGCCATCAAGGGCGAAGAGCCCCTGATCGTCATAGCGGAGCGCTTCGACGTCCACCCCAACCAGATCACCAAGTGGAAACGACAACTCCTCGAGGGCGCGGCCGCCGTCTTCGGGGAGAGCGAGCAGGGAAAGGAGGATGGCCCGAGCGTCGCCGAACTTCACGCCAAGATAGGCGAGCTCACCATGGAGAACGATTTTTTGTCCGGTGCGCTCGGTCGCATAAGCGGCAGGAGCGCCAAGCGATGATCGACAAAGGGCAGCCCTTACCGGTCAGAAGGCAGGCCGAGCTTCTCGATCTCTCACGCTCGAGCGTCTACTACCAGCCCGTCGGGACGAGCGAGGCCGATCTTGCCTTGATGGCCGCCATGGACGAGATCCACCTTAAGTTCCCCTTCTACGGGATCAGACGCATCCGAGGCGAGCTCCTCCACCGGGGCTTCGTCGTGGGCCGAGGGCACGTGGCCACCCTCATGCGCAAGATGGGGATGGAGGCGCTCTATCCCAAGCGGCGGCTCTCCAAGCCCCATCCCGACCACCGAGTCTACCCCTACCTTCTGCGGGGGCTTAAGGTCACCCGGGCCGGACAGGTTTGGACGGCGGACATCACCTACCTGCCCATGGCGAGAGGCTTCTGCTACCTCACCGCCGTCATGGACTGGGCCAGCAGGCGGGTGCTTTCCTTCCGAGTCTCGAACACCCTGGACGCCTCCTTCTGCGTGGAGGCCTTGGAGGAGGCCCTGGAGCGCTACGGAGCCCCGGAGATCTTCAACACGGACCAAGGTTCCCAGTTCACCTCGGAGGACTTCACGGGGCTGCTGCTCTCGCGTGGTGTGCGGATCAGTATGGACGGACGAGGGCGCTGGATGGACAACGTCTTCATCGAACGGCTCTGGAGGAGCGTCAAATACGAGGAGGTGTACCTGAAGGGATACGAGACCATTCCCGAAGCCCGCCGGGAGCTGGCCGCCTACTTCGACTTCTACAACCGGCGGCGCCGGCACCAAGGGCTTGAAGACCAGACCCCTGATGAGGTCTACTGGTCTACACTACAGACGGAACGAACAGCTGCCTGATGAGCGGGTCATCACCTATGAACCCCGGGAAGCTGTCCAACGAAACCCGGCCACCTCAAGCAACCGACGGGATACATAAGAGACGATCAGACTAAGGAGTTGAAGCGTGGCCGAGCTACCGACATTGCCTGTGCCGAGTGGACTGCCAGTCGGTGCTGGCCGCGTCTCAGACTATGTTACGGGCACTCAGGTCCGGGCAACGCCCGAAGAAGTTGAAGCAGTCCAGATCTTCGCCCGACGATTGGTAGAGGACTATGGCTACACGAAGAGCCAGATTCAGACCCGACCTCAATACCGGGTTCGCATCCGCCCGTCAGACGAGGGCAAGTCCTACCCCGTCGATATCGCCGTGTTCCACTCGTCTCAGAAGACTGAGGATGAGTTGTTCATGGTGGTTGAGTGTAAGAAGAAAGAGCGCAAGGATGGGGAGCATCAACTCCGGCTCTACATGGATATGTCGGCTGCCGAGGTCGGGGTGTGGTTCAATGGCAGGGAACATCTGTACCTGCGCAAACTCCATCACAAAGATGGCCGCCGGACCTACGAGGTTCTGCCGAATATCCCTCGCAAAGGCCAGCGCATCGATGACATCGGCCTCTTCAAGCGCAAGGACTTAAGAAAGCCATCCAATCTCAAGGCTGTGTTCCGTGACTTGCGGAACCACCTTGCGGGAATGACCACGGGCATCACTCGAGATGAAGCGCTTGCGCAGGAGATCATCAACCTTCTGTTCTGCAAGATCCTCGACGAACAGGAGACCGACCCCGACGACACCGTGACATTCCGCGCTGGCGTAGGCGAGTCGCACAAAGACATTCAGATGCGAATCAAGGAATTGTTCGAGCAAGTCAAGGACGCTGCTTTCGGCGACGTGTTCGATGCGAGCGATACGATAAAACTCGATGCCGACAGTCTGGCATACGTTGTCGGTGAGCTTCAAAACTACTACATCATGCAGGCCGATCGAGACGCCATCGGGGACGCTTTTGAGGTGTTCATCGGCCCGGCACTGCGCGGATCGGAGGGCCAGTTCTTCACACCGCGCAACGTGGTTGAGATGATGGTCAAAATCGTCGATCCAAAACCGGGCGAGAGGATAGTTGACCCCGCCTGCGGATCGGGTGGCTTTCTCATCAACGCACTGTCCTACGTGTGGTCACAGCTACGCGACGAGGCCAGGCGGAAGGGTTGGTCGGAGCGACAGTTGACGAGGCGGGAGTTCGAGGTTGCCACAGACTGCTTCCGTGGCATCGACAAGGACGCATTCCTCGCGAAGGTGTGCAAGGCGTACATGGCCTTGGTTGGCGACGGGCGGGGGGGGTTTTCTGCCGTAACTCGCTTGAGCCATTCGATACGTGGCCGGATGAGATGCGGAAGAAACTCAGGCCAGCGAGTTTCGACGTCGTTCTGACCAATCCTCCGTTCGGCAAGAAGATTGTGGTCAAGGGAGACAGAATACTCTCGCAGTTCGACCTCGGCTACAAGTGGAAAAGAAACAAGGAAACCAAGGCGCTCGAAAAGACAGCGACACTACATGATGACCAGCCGCCTCAAATCCTGTTCCTCGAACGGTGCCTTCAACTGCTTAAGCCGGGTGGGCGGCTCGGCATCGTTTTGCCCGAAGCGGTCTTCGGCATGCCGACGTACGCGTATGTCGTGACGTGGCTGCGCGAGCGGGGAAAGATTCGCGGCGTGGTGTCCATGCCAGAAGCGCTTTTCAAGACGAGCGGCAAGGGCGGCACCCACGCCAAAGTTTGCGTCCTGTTCGTTGAGAACACAAGACCCAATCAGGGTGAGGATTACGACATCTTTATGGCCGACGTGAAATGGTGTGGGCACGACTCCCGGGGTAATCCGACCATCCGGAAAGACAAGTTCGGTAAAGGGGTCTTATTGGATGAAGTGCCCATGGTCCACGAGAGATGGGCCCAAATTATTGGGAAGTGGTGAGTACTGCGACCATGACTCAAAACCTCACGCAAGACCATACAGGTTTTCACATGCCCCTCGCTGCGATTCGTCGCGACGTTTTCCTACCTAAATACTACAACCCCGAGATAAGCGCGAGACTTGCCGATTTAGGCAAGACTCACGACCTCGTGGCACTCGGGGATCTCTTGACGAAGAAGCACATTGAGTTCGCGACTGGCGACGAAATCGGCAAGATGGCCTACGGTACGGGCGATATCCCCTTTGTCCGGACGTCGGATATCTCCAACTGGGAACTGAAAACCGACCCAAAGCAAGGCGTCAGCGAAGAGATTTACACCGAGTATGAGCCATCCCAGGATGTGCGCGCCGGAGACATCCTCTTTGTCCGCGATGGGACCTATCTGATCGGGCAAGTTGCCCTTGTGACCGAATCTGATCTACCTTTGCTTTACCAGTCGCATTTGCTCAAATTCCGAGTGAAACAGGACTCGCCACTCTCGCCCTGGCTCCTTATGGCGTGCTTGAGCGCTCCGATCGTCAAGCGCCAGATTCGGGCCAAGCAGTTCACGGCAGACATCATCGACACGCTGGGTGACCGCTTCCGCGAGCTTGTGCTTCCGGTTCCGAAAAAACAAAGCATTTGCTGCGCAATTGAGCACGAAGTCAAGGAATTAGTGACGGAGCGATCCCGCCTTCGGGACAAGATTCGCAAGATCCCGTATTGGACTCAGGGGTACATCGGGGCGCTGGATGAGGGTCTTCCAGACGGAGCGATAGCGGAGGTTCTTAACCACGGAAACCCGGGCTTTGTCCGGGCGCTTTCAGGACTCCACAACAACGTGTTCATACCGAGGTACTACGATCCCGAATTGGAGGCCGAGGTCGCCAACTTGGGCAGGTCACACCGCCTCGTGTCCCTAGCCAACTTGACAAGAGATGGGGTTCTCTGCTGGGACACGGGAGTTGAGGTAGGCAAGATGGCCTACGGTACGGGCGACATCCCCTTTGTCCGGACGTCGGATATCTCCAACTGGGAACTGAAGGAGCTACCATCAAACGGTGTGTAAATAGACCAAAGGCGACGTAACCTTCTTCCTGCCAAGGAAAACGCCGGGGAACCCGGCGGGAAGGAGACATCGCCGTGCAGAAGGATAGACGAGATGGCCAAGATGTACCAGCTCCGGAGTGGGCCACCCTGGAGGGGTGGGCCCGCCTGCAGGTACAAGAGTTCCTGCAGAGGCTCTTGGAGGAAGAGGTGACCGCGCTCCTCGGCCGGCAAAGATCCGAGCGCCGCCGCGAGGTGGACGCGCCCTCAGGGTACCGCAACGGCTACCAGAAGCCCCGGCGCCTCTCCATGCAGGGGGGCACCATCACCGTGCGCCGCCCCCGAGTACGCAACCTGGAGGAGAAGTTCGAGAGCCGCATCCTGCCGCTGTTTCGCCGCCGCACCGAAGAGGTGGGCCGCCTGCTCCCGGAGCTCTACCTGCACGGCCTGGCCCTGGGGGACTTCGAACTCGCCCTGCGCGGTCTGCTCGGGGAGGGGGCGCCCCTCTCTGCCTCTTCCATCGCCCGCCTCAAAGCGGATTGGCACACCCAGTACGAGGCCTGGTCACACCGTCCTCTGGGTGACCGGAAGCCGGTCTACCTGTGGGCGGACGGCATCTACGTGAAGGCCGGCCTGGACAAGGAGAAAGCCGCGCTGCTGGTGGTGATCTGCGCCCATGCCGACGGGCGCAAGGAGGTCCTTGCGCTGACCCCCGGCTTTCGGGAGTCCCGCGAGAGCTGGGCAGGGGTGTTCCGGGATCTGCGGGATCGTGGTCTCATCCCGCCCCGCTTGGTGCTCGCCGACGGCAACACCGGGGTGTGGGCGGCGGTCGCTGAGATCTGGCCGGAGGCAGCGGAGCAGCGCTGCTGGAACCACAAGATAGTAAATGTCCTTGATCGCCTCCCCAAGAAGGTGCAGCCTGAGGCCCGCCAGCTGCTCACCGCCATTCCCTACGCGAGGAGCCGAGCCGAGGCGCAGAAGAGAAGGGACGCCTTCGTGCACCGTTTCGGACAGTGGTACCCGCAGGCGACAGAGACGCTGCTGAGGGACTTCGAGCGCATGCTCACCTTCTACGACTTTCCCCAGGAGCACTGGCGCCACCTGCGCACCACCAACCCGGTGGAGAGCCCCTTCTCCGCAGTCAGGTTGCGGACCGGGGCGGCCCGGCGCTTCAAGAAGACCGAGAACGCCACCTGCCTCATCTGGAAGGTGCTCATGGTGGCCGAGAAGAACTTCCGCCGAGTAAACGCCCCGGAGCTAATGGCCCGGGTGTGGGCCGGAGAGGAGTTCAAAGACGGGCTACCCGTCGTGACCCAAGGAACCGAGGAGAAGGTTGCGGCCTGAGGACTTTTACACACCTATTGACAAGGACTCAACTGAAGGGTGATCCTAAGCAACGCGTCAGCGAAGGAATGTATAGAGCCAACAAGCAGGACGTTCGCGCGGGCGACATCCTCGTGGTCCGTGATGGCACGTATCTTGTCGGCACCTCCTGCATTCTGACTGAGGAGGACACCAAGATTCTTTACTGCGGCGGTCTATACAAACTGCGGGTCGAGAAGCCGGAAACAATGGACCCTTACCTCCTGATCGCGCTCCTAAATACACCCATCGTTCGCCGCCAGATGCGCGCCAAGCAGTTCACTCGCGACATCATCGACACGTTGGGCAAGCGGCTGTTTGAGGTTTCGTTGCCCATTCCGAAGGACGCCGAATTGGCGGCCCGCATAGCGAAGGAAACCCGTGACGTGATCGACACGCGGGCCAGGCTGCGCGACCGCACAAAAGAAATAGCTCTTGAAGTGGAGGGGGGGAGCCACTGCTGCCGCCGATTAGGACGAAGCCGGTGAGAGCCTGTGGCAAGGTAATGGGCTACCTGCACGGCCGGGGTCATGATGGTTGGAGAACAGGACAGGGTTTTCGTATTGCGGGGGAGTAGGCGGACGTGCCGACAATGTCAGGCAAGGGCGACGAAACAGCGTCCGACGGCGATGGCCGCTTTCTGCGAGCAGGATACGGGACGCTATGAGCTCAGGCTCCCCCGGGAGGAGACGCACGAGCTCGGGTGCCCCTTCTCCGACCTCCCGGCCGTCCGGCAGCCCCTCCCAGTGGGCGGGGTCGACCGCCCACGCTCCCCGGGCCCGCCAGGCGGCGCAACCGATCGCGCCCTTGCGCGAAGCCGCGGAGCAGGTGGAGCAGGCTCTCGGCCGGCTGGCGTCGATGTACGCGGAGGGGGCGCTTCTGGAGGGAGAGTACCGGGCGGCCCGGGAGCTCCAGCTGAAACGCCTCCAGAAGGCGGAGAAGAAGCTCGAGCGCGCGATCGCGCGCGCAGACAGACTGCAGTTTCTTGGCACCAAGGGAGGGTCACATGGCCGAAAGGTACTGCCGACAATGCGGGGCGCCGGTGGCGCCCGATGCGCTGCTCTGTCGCAACTGCGGGGCAGACCTGGGTCCTGTGGGCCCGGACCAGGGAGCGAACTTGGAGAAGCAAGGCAACTTCTGGCAGCGCCGTAGCCTGCTCGGCAAGGCGGGCATCATCATCGGTGCCCTGGTCATCATCGGTGTTCTCATTCCAAAAGGCGGTGACAGCCCACCGCCCACCACGACGCAGCCTGTAGTAGCCGTTGTGGCAACGGAAGGGTCGACCACCGCGTCAGAGGCCACGACCACCACGACGACTGAGCCCACCACGACAACTGAGTCGACTACGACCACGGTCCAGCCGACCACCACGACAACAACTGAGTCAGCCACCCAGAGACGCCAGGCTTACATCGACTCGACCAAAACCATCGACTTCAAGGTGCTCGACAAGAACCCAAACAAGTACGTCGGCGAGCGGCTGCGGTTCGCCGGGGAGATTGCGCAGATCATGGAAGAGGACGATAACACCACGATCCGTCTGGCCGTGACCGAGACCAGCTATGGATACGACTACGACGATATCGTCATGATCTTCTACCCCGGTACGATGGACGCCTACGAGGAGGACATCATCCGCGTGTGGGGCGAAGGCAACGGTGATTACACCTACACGAGCCAGGCTGGCTGGGAGATCACGGTGCCTTTGGTCCTAGCGAAGTACTGGGAGAAGGTGCGGTAGCTGAGCCGCGCCCAGTTGTGACCTGAAAGGTCTGCAATCCGCCCAGGTAGGGGCGGACAAGACGATTGATTCCCGTTCGGGGGCCTTCGAGCGCGCGTTAGAGCCCGGGTATCCGACCTCTCCTGTACCATGGAGTGATGCGCGCGCTGGCGTATATCAGGGTCTCGAAGACCAGAGAAGAGATGATCTCCCCCCGAGATCCAGCGGGACAAGATCTCCCGCTTTGCAGGGCCCAAGGGCTGGACCGTCGTCGGCTGGTTCGAGGACCTCGACCTCTTCTCGGGCCGCTCCTGGGACCGCCGGCGCAGGGAGGGCCTCAACCGTCTCCTGGACGATGCGCACGCAGGTGGCTGCGACGTCATCCTCTTCTACCGCATCGACCGCCTGGCGGGGGAGGAGGAGGACTTCCACGCCATCCTGGCCACGCTCACGCGCGCCGGCATCCACTGCGACGCCCCCCGCAACCCCAACGACGGAAGCCCGGAGAGCGCGCTCATCTGCTCCATCTCGGCCGCGCTCGCCAAGTACGAGAGCGTGAAGATCGGGGTACGCCTCAGAGACGCGCACCGGCGCCTGGCCCGCGGGGCCGCTGGTCCGGCGGCCTCCCGCCCTACGGGCTCAAGCGGGTACAGGACGGAGACGGAGCCCGCCTGGTGGCCGAGCCGGAGGCGCAGGAGATCCGGCTCTGGATCCACGAGCGCTACCATCAGGGTTGGGGGGGACAGCGGATCGCCCGGGCCCTCAACCAGCACGGGGTGCCGACGCAACGGGATAGGACCTGGGAGAGGGCCACGGTGGAGGTGATCCTCTTCGCGGCTATCCAGGTGGGGGCGAGGGAGGTCGACGGGGGAGTTCGTCTTTGGAGGGAACATCGAGGCCATCGTGCCCCTCGAGGTCTACGAGAAGACGCTCGCCATCCGCGAGGCACGCCGGCGCAGGCCCCAAGCAGGCCGCCCGCCGCGGGTGCCCTTGACCGGCCGCCATGTCCGCTGCGGAACCTGTGGCGGCCGTCTCTACGCCCGCTACCAGAGGAAGCCCACGGTCCTCTACTACAGCTGCAAGGGCCGCAAGCTTGGCCTGTGCGAGCGAGGAGTGGCCATGCGGGGCGAGGAGCTCACCCCGCATGTCGAGGAGCGCTTCTTCCAGCGCCTGAAGCGCGCCCACGCTCCCCGGGCCCGTCCGTCGGCGCAGCCGATCGGGCCCCTGCGCGAGGCCGTCGACCAGGTGGAGCAGGCCCTGGGCCGGCTGGCGTCCATGTATGCGGAGGGGGAGCTACTGCAGGGGGAGTACCGGGCGGCCCGGGAGCTGCAGCTGAAGCGCCGGGAGAAGGCGGAGAGGAAGCTCGAGCGGGCGGTCGGACGCACGGAGGATATGGCCCAGGCCGACGCCATCGACCAAACCTGGGAGGACCTGGGGAGATGACCCGAGCCCAGTGCCAGGCGCTGAGCGTCCAGGCGCAGAGGGACGTCTACGACCTGGTGCTCGAGGGGGTGGTGGTGCACCCAGTGAAGGAGCCGAGCCGGCTACGTATCAGCAAAACGCGGCGGATCGAGGTGTTCTGGCGGCAGCGGTGAACAGCGGAGTAGAATCAATTGCATTCGGAGCATCAGCGGCCAGGCAAGTCAGGAGGGCATGATGAGCTGCGGAGACGAATCCCTTACGGGAATCCTCGAACTCGTCGGTGAATTGAAAGACGGAGCCATGTACGGCTCACTCGACATTGGCGGCGGCCGTTCCGTCTCGTGTGTGTTCACCGACTCCCCAGCGGACGTCAGGGAGGGAGCCAAAAGAGCGAAGCGTAAACGGGTTTGTCTCACGGGAACGGTAGGCCATGACGGAGAGGAGCCGAGCACGATCGTGGTAGGGCGACTTGATGTCCTTGAAGACGAAGAGACGGGGGACATAGCGTAGGCATAAATAGCAAGTTGGCTCCATCCCCATTGCGATCGACCGCCAGGATGAAGCTGCAGACCTTAGCAGGCTGCTGAAGAACGAAACCTCGGCCGCCGGACCGCACTGGGCGGCGCCATGCGTTGTCCTCAGTCGCGCCCGTAGCGCTGCTACGCGCGCTCCCTGCGTCCTAGCCTTGCGCGTGCCCAGCGCACTCCGGCGGCGAAGCGTCATTCCTCAGCAGCCTGTTGGACCCCCCGGTCACTTCCTTCAGGTCGATGTCGGTGGCCAGCCGACCGATGAGATGCACGCTGTTCATGGTGATGCCCTCCTTGCTCGCGGTTCGTCCGGCGGCTCATCCGCCGGGAGAGCAAGCGTAGCGGGGAGGCAGGCTCGGCTGAATACGACGTTGGTTGGAGAGCGGGGGGCGCGGGACGGGGAAGCGGCGGGGAGCTGTGGATAGTCGCGGCATCGCCGGCGGGTCTTGGCCGGAGCTCTACGGCCTGTCCAGCACCTCGCGCACCTTGCGCAGAAGGGCCTCCGGGGTGAAGGGCTTCTCCAGGAAGTCGATCCCTTCATCCAGGCGGCCGTCGTGCACGATGGCGTTCTTGGTGTAGCCGGACATGTAGAGCACGGCCGGGGGTATCTGCTGGCGGCGGGCGAGCTCCTCAGCCAGCTGGCGCCCGCTCATGCCCGGGAGAATGACGTCGCTGAGGAGAAGATCGATGCTCCCGCCGTGCTCGCCGGCCGCGGCCAGGCCCTCCTCGAAGGAGCCCGCCTCCAGGACTCGATAGCCGTGCTGGGCCAGGATGCGCGCCGCCAGGAAGCGGACGGTGGGCTCGTCCTCCACCACCAGGACGCACTCGTGGCCCCCCTGCACATCGGCCGAACCCTCGGCGTTCCTCTCATCGGGCCTCCAGTCCACCGGCTTGTCCGTGCGGGGCAGATAGATCTTGAAGGTGGTGCCGCAGCCGGGCTCGCTGTAGACCCAGATGTTGCCCCCGCTCTGCTTGACGATGCCGTAGACAGTGGAGAGACCCAGGCCGGTGCCTTGGCTCGGATCCTTGGTGGTGAAGAAGGGATCGAAGATGTGCGGTAGGATCTCCTTGGGAATGCCCGTGCCGGTGTCGGTGACGGCCAGCATGACGTGGGGGCCCGGTTGGGCGGAGACATGACCGCCCGCATACTCTTCGTCCAGCTCCACGTTGGCCGTTTCGATGGTGATCTTGCCTCCCTCGGGCATGGCGTCCCGGGCGTTGATCACCAGGTTCATGAGCACCTGCTCGACCTGCCCGGGGTCGGCCTCCACCGGCCCCAGACCAGTTTCCCGCTGGAAGACAAGATCGATCTCCTCCCCAATGAGGCGCTGAAGCATCCCGGCCATGGACTCCGTCGTCTCGTTCAGATCGAAGACCCGCGGTCGCAGCGCTTGACGCCGGCCAAACGCAAGGAGCTGACGGGTGAGCGCCGCCGCCCGCTCGGCGGCCTTGCGGATCTCGTCCAGGTCATCCTCCGCCTCCGGGTGCTCTTTGAGTGTGGCCCGCAGGAGATCGACGTGCCCGATGACGGCGGTAAGCACGTTGTTGAAGTCATGGGCCACCCCTCCCGCCAAGCGACCGATGGCCTCCAGGCGCTGGCCGCGCCGGAGCTTCTCCTCGCTCTCACGCAGTTCAGCTTGGGCCCTCTTGCGCTCGGAGATGTCCAGGATGATGCTGTTGACTGCCGGCTGGCCCTCATAGGTGAAGGGGATCGACACCACCTCCCCCATGATCGTGGTGCCATCCACGCGGACGAACATCTCCTCCGTGGGCGGAGCCAAGCGCCCGCTCCTGGCCGTCTCCGCCACCCGGCGTGCGACCACTTCGTGGTAGTCCGGGTGCACGAAATCGAGGATGCCTCTCCCTACGACCTCCTCCATGCTGGAGGCCCCGGCCAGCTTCATCCCGGCCGGGTTCATGTACACGATGCGCCCCGCCCTGTGCACCACAATGGCGACAGGCGATGACTCCACGAGCGTCCGGTAGCGTTCCTCCGCCTGTTGGAGGGCCAGAGTACGCTCCTCGATGGTGCCGGCCATCTGGTCGAAGGTGTCGGCCAACTTGCCGAGTTCTCCCGCGCTCCCTCCAAGACCCGTCCGGACCGACAGGTCTCCACTGCTCAATCCCTGGGCAACCCTCACGATGCGCCGGACAGGCCGGAGCACCAACAAACCCGCGCCTAACCAGGCCGCCAGCGCGATCAAGAAGGCATTGACCACCAGCCCGGCTGCGAACTGGGTGACGATCTGGTTCGCCGATGCGTAGGCCAAACTGCCGGGGATTCCCACTGCTACATGAAGGGCGCCCGGCGTCGCGGAGGTGGAGGTGTGGGCGTAGAAGCGAGTATATCCGTCCGGACCGGCCACTTCGGCCGATCCCGGGCCGCCGCTCATCATGAGACCCACCAGCCCCTCGTCACCCGGATTTCGACCAATCCAGTTTTCGGCGGTGGGGTACTGGGCCAGGAGCACACCATTCCTGTCGAGCACCGTGTAGCTGGCGAAGCTGGGCAGGTCCGCCTGGTTGATAGCGCGGGAGAGATTCTCCACTCCGAGCCCCGACACGACAGCGCCTTCCAGCCGCCCCGCGTCGTCGCGGATTGCATAGGCCATCGTCAGTAGGGGCAGGCCGGTGACTCGGCCCACCGTGTAGCTCCCGACACCGAAGTCCTCACCCTTCACGAGGAGCTTCCAGTAGTCTCGATCACCGAGGTCCGTCGGGCGGGCCACGGGCACTGCACTGACAACCACCTGTCCGTCGGCCCCCGCCACCAGGATGTTGGAGAGCTCGGGGTGTCGTTCCAGCACGTGCTCCAACAGTGCGCGATCGCGCGCGATCGCGATCCCGTCTGTCAGGAATCCAAGGCTGAGAGACATGGTGGAGAGGACTTCCCGGCTGGTCTCGAGTGCGTCATCGAGTTCATGGGCGAGGCGAGCGGCGGAGACCCGCGCATCCGCCTCCGTACGAGCGACCGCCTCGTCACGGGCCTCACGTGCTGACACGGCGCTCAGAGCCAGAGCAGGCACGGCCGCCAGCAGGACTACGGCGATCAAGCGAGTCCTGAGACTGCCGAACCTATGTTTCCGCCGGCTCAATGCATGTGCCTTCTGTCCCTGGTACATGGGCGCCGAGCTCTCCGGTCGCAAAGCAACTATCGGCCGGCTGTGAGTACAACCTTAGGAGCCGGCCGACGAGGAGGGGCGCGGACCGAAGTAGCAGGCCGAGCGTTACCAGCTCTACGGCCTGTCCAGCACCTCGCGCACCTTGCGCAGAAGGGTCTCCGGGGTGAAGGGCTTATCCAGGAAGTCGATGCCCTCGTCCAGGCGACCGTCGTGCACGATGGCGTTCTTGGTGTAGCCGGACATGTAGAGCACCCTGGGCGGGACCCGCGGTCGGCGGGTGAGCTCCTCGGCCAGCTGCTGTCCGGTCATGCCGGGGAGCATGACGTCGGTGAGGAGGAGCTCGACCGTCCCGGCGTGCCCGCCAACCGCGGCCAGAGCCTCGTCGAAAGAGCCCGCCTCCAAGACTCGATAGCCGTATTGGGCCAGAATGCGCGCCGCCAGGGAGCGGACGGCGGGCTCGTCTTCCACGACCAGGATGCACTCCTGGCCACCTCGAGGGGCGGTGGCCCTGTCTCCCCGGTGAAGTGGCGACCAGTCCACCGGCTTGTCCGTGCGGGGCAGATAGATCTTGAAGGTGGTGCCGCAGCCCGGCTCGCTGTAGACCCAGATGTTGCCTTCGCTCTGCTTGACGATGCCGTAGACCGTGGAGAGGCCGAGACCGGTGCCCTTGCCCTCTTCTTTGGTAGTGAAGAACGGCTCGAATACATGGGGGAGGATATCGGGATCGATGCCCGTCCCGGTGTCGCTGACGGCCAGCATCACGTGCGGCCCCGGGTGGGCCGAGAGATGGCTGCTCGCGTATCCCTCGTCCAACTCGACGTTGCCCGTCTCGATGGTGAGCTTGCCTCCCTTGGGCATGGCATCCCGGGCGTTGATGGCCAGGTTCATGAGCACCTGCTCGATCTGCCCGGGGTCGGCCTCCACCGGCCAGAGGGCGGGATCCTGTCTGAACACGAGATCGACATCGTCGCCGATGAGGCGGTCGAGCAACCCGGCCAGGGAGCCGGTCACCTCGTTCAGGTCGAAGACGTGGGGCACCAGAGCCTGACGGCGGGAGAAAGCGAGCAGCTGCCGGGTGAGAACAGCGGCCCGCTCGGCGGCCTTGCGGATCTCGTCAAGGTTATTACCCCGACTCGTCGAGGGCTCCAGGTCGGCCTGCAGGAGATCGACGTGGCCAATGATGGCGGTGAGCAGATTGTTGAAGTCGTGAGCCACGCCTCCCGCCAGACGACCTACGGCCTCCATGCGCTGACCCTGGCGCAGCTTCTCCTCGGCCTCTCGCAGAGCCTCCCCCATCCGCCTGCTTTCGGTGATGTCGAAGGCGTAGTGCATGTAGAGGTTCTCGTCGACGGGGATCCAGTGCGCGTCCCAGATGACGCCCCCGGCCTCGACCACCAAATCCTTGGCCTTGCCGTCGGCCCACAGCTCCGGAGCGAGACACCAGGGGCAGGCCTCTTCCTGCCCTCCCCAGGTGCCGAAGCAGGTCTCTCCGGGGACGGCGCCCACCGCCCGGGCGGCCGCGTTCGAGAACACGATCTCGCGCGTGCCGGGGCGTAGGAGCAGCGCCACACAGGGGAAGCTGTCAAGGAGTACCTGACTGAGACGGGCCGCCAGTCGCTCTCGAGCCTGGGCCTCGAGATAGTCGGTCACGTCACTCCAAGATCCCACGATCTCGCGCTGGGAGTCGTTCTCGACGACTCGGGCACGTTCGCGGATCCAGACGTAGGTCCCGTCCTTGCGCTCCAGGCGGTAGTCGACTTCATGCCGGCGTCCGGCCTTGATCAGCCCGCCGAGACTGGCCAGAACGTTCTTGCGATCATCCGGATGGATCTGCCTCTCCCACCACCCAGGCGTGAGTGCGTCGTGCGCCTCGAACCCGAGGATTCGCGAGACGTTGCCGCTGATCCAGAAGGGTCGAATGTCATCGCCGTGAAGCTCCAAGGCGAACGTGACCGTGGGGCTCGCTTCCACGAAGCGTCGGAGCCGGCCCTCGCTGTCGCGCAGGGCCTGTTCGAGCGCCTTGCGGGCGGTGATGTCCGAGAAGAGCGCGGCGAACCGGCCGGGAGCCGGGCGGAAGGCGGTCACCTCGAAATATCGGCCGAGGCCAGCCGAGAACTCCTCGAAGCGCTGCGGAGTTCCCGTGAGGGCTACTTCACCATACCGTTCGATCCACGAACGCTCCAGCCCGGGAAGGACTTCAAGAGCAGTCTTGCCGATGATGTCGTGCTTCCGCAGCCCGGTCAGCCGCTCGAAGGCGGGGTTGACCTCCAAGAATCGATAGTCGGTGGGGACACCATTCCCATCGCAGATGATCTCATGGAGAGCCAGCCCTGTGTGCATGTGCTCGACGAGAGCCCGATAGCGGGATTCGCCATCGGCGAACGAGTCGCCGCCACGGGGCACACCATCGGAGCCGGATCGTGTCATTGGCTCAAGCTCGCCTCCAGCCGGACGCCATACTCCTCTTAGTGTTAGCCGTATTGCGACTAAACCCTGCAAGAATGGGGGGCTTTAGGTCTGGCGGAGTCCAGGAAGGGTCCGAGTAGACGGCGAATCCAAGGCGGGTCGTGGGCCATTGCCGACACCCCGTGGGAGCCCCAGACTGGACACCACGCCACGGCCGGCAGGACGCGCGCGCCGGCCTGCCCAGGACCTGTCCCGCCCGAGCCCGCTCGGGTGACAACCGGCTCAAGTCCGGTCGGCGGCCTGTCGATATGAACACCATGAAGATGGACGTTCCCCCAGAGTCCGTTACCCTCGCACTGAGCGCCCTCATCGTAGAGGTGATGGGGGACAACGAAGACGACCCCTGCTTCGTACCTGTGGTCCTCCCCTCCCCCGAATCGGGGGCCGGGGCGCACCGCTCCGCACTCCCCGCCGCCCACCCTTCCCGCACAGAGTGAGGCCCCCTGCCACCGGCAGGGTACTGTTTTGGGGCCGTCGCCGCAGGCTTGGGAGGGTTTTTCTCGTTTCTCCTCCACCAATAGTGTAGAACAGGCCGAGATGGGCTACCATGAGAACAGCGGAACCCGCGCCGCTCGATCTGCGCGACCTCTCCAGCCGGTGCGGCGCTCATCCACGAAAGGAGCGCGTTCTCATGGCAAACAGAAACCGGCCGGCCGGCGGTGGCGATCTCCCGGGCAAGGACACGCCGTCCGCCCGCCACGAAGTCGATCCCCCTGCCCGGGCGCGGACCATCGACCCCGCCGCCGAGGAGATGCTCCAGATCGCCGACCAGTTGGGCATCTCGACGGCGTTCCAGCGGGTCGACGAGGTCAAGCCCTGCCCCATCGGCGGGGAGGGCGCCTGCTGCAAGGTGTGCTTCATGGGCCCCTGCCGCTTCACCGGCAAGGATAAGGAGGACAAGCGGGGCGTCTGCGGCGCCACCCTCTCGACGGTGGCCGCGCGCAACTACATCCGCTCGGTGGCCGGAGGAGCCTCGGCCCACGCCGACCACGGGCGAGGCATCGCCATGGCCCTGCTGGCCGTCGGTCGCGGGCAGGCCCCCGACTACCACGTCAAGGACCCGCAGAAGCTGCGGCGGATAGCCGCGGAGTTCGGCCTCGAGCTCGACGGCAAGGACGACCAGAAGCTGGCCGAGGAGCTGGCGCTGGCTGCGCTGAACGATTTCGGGCGCCAGGAGGGCCATCAGATCATGGTGAGCCGGGCGCCGGCCAAGCGGATAGAGAAGTGGGAGAAGTACGGCGTGGTCCCTCGGGGGTTCGACCGCGAGGTCGTGGAGTCCATGCACCGCACTCACGCTGGCACCGACCAGGACGCCGAACACATCATGGACCAGGCCGTACGTCTGGCCCTGGCCGACGGCTGGGGAGGTTCCATGATCGCCACCGATCTCAGCGACATCCTCTTCGGCACACCCAAGCCCATCGCCAGTGAGGCCAACCTGGGCGTGCTCAAGGATGACCAGGTCAACATCATCGTCCATGGCCACGAGCCGGTCCTCTCCGAGCTGCTGGTCGACGCCACCCAGGACCCGGAGATGCTCGAGTACGCCGCGAGCAAGGGAGCCTCCGGAATCAACCTCTCGGGCATCTGCTGCACCAGCAACGAGATCCTCATGCGCCGGGGGATCGCCCCCGCGGGCAATTTCCTGCACCAGGAGCTGGCCATCCTGACCGGGGCCGTGGAGCTCATGGTGGCCGACATCCAATGCGTCTTCCAGGGCGTGGTGGAGGTGGCGAGGAACTTCCACACCGAGATCGTCACCACTTCCCCCAAGGCCAAGATCGAAGGGGCCACCCACATCGAGTTCGACGAGCACCGCGCGCTGGCCATTGCCAAGCAGATCGTGCGCCGGGCCATCGACAACTACCCCAACCGGGACCGGACCAAGGTGCACATCCCGCAGGAGAAGTCGGCGGTGATCGCCGGCTTCTCCCACGAGTACATCCGCTACATGCTGGGGGGCACCTTCCGCGGCAGCCTCACCCCCTCAACGACAACATCATCAACGGCAAGATCCAGGGGATCGCCGCCATCGTGGGCTGCAACAACCCGCGGGTGACCCAGGACGAGAACATCGTCAATCTGATCCGTAGCTTCATCGAGAACGACGTGCTGGTGGTGGTCACCGGCTGCGCGGCCGGGGGCGCGGGGAAGCACGGCTTCCTGACCCCGGAGATGTTCCAGAAAGCCGGCCCGGGCTTGAGCGAGGTGGCCGAGGCCACCGGCATGCCCCCGGTACTGCACCTGGGGAGCTGCGTGGACAACAGCCGCATCCTGACCGTGCTGGCCGAGATCGTGGAGACCGGTGGTCTGGGCGACGACATCGACCAGATACCGGCCGTAGGCATCGCCCCCGAGTACTACTGCGAGAAGGCTCTGGAGATCGGCACCTACGTGGCCGCCTCGGGCACCCTCACCATCATGGGGGGCGTCTCCAGCCCCGTTTCGGCCTCCAGCGTGGTCAGCCGCCTGCACACCGACGACTGGGAACGCAAGTTCGGCGGGCGCCTGGAGTTCATCGAGCACTGGCAGGACATCTTCGCCCGCAGCATGGAGTGGATCGGCCAGAAACGCCAGGCCCTAGGCATCCACGAGGCCCGCGAGCGGGTGCTCTACGACATGGCGGATAGGCGGGGGTAGGAGAGGATCGACGCAGCAGGGTGAGAGACCGCGGGCGGCTCTCCCCGCCGACCGCGCACTGAGTCGCACCCGTAGCCGTTGGCTGCATGCGCGCCTATGCTATCATTCAGGAAGTAATGGGCGAAGCTCTACTCCCCCCAAAGAGAGCTCTGACGATGCCCCCGATCCTACACAAGCCGCCGCGTACGCTCCGCTCCGGGTCGCCTCCGCGAGAATGTTCCTGGCGGACATCTACGAGCCGGCCCGCGGGAGGATGCTTCAGGCTCGCGAGCTGGCGGATGCGCTGCTGGCCGCCGGGCGGCGGCCTGACGGGGCAAGATCCAGGGACACGAAGAGGCTTCGGGCGGTCGCTCGTAGTCTGGGCCTCCCGGTGAGCGGACGTCAGCCCCCGGACCTGATGGAGGAGGTGGCCGGAATCCTCCTGGCCGATCTAGGAGCGGGCGTCAAGCGTCTTCGGGCCATCGACCGGGCTCCGGCGCCCCTGCGCCGGCGGTGGAAGGCGGCCGGCGTGCTGCCGGCCGGAGTAGAGGTGGAACTGTCTCGCACTGAGCGGCTTCTCGCCCAGGAAGAGGTTTGGGAGAACGGCCCGCGAAGCCGAGCGCGCGTGCTCTTCGAGCAGGGATTGCGGACGGCCCTGGCGGATGCGTGGGGCAGCTCCACCGTCGCAACCGCGGCCTCCGATATCCTCTTCGGGACGCCGCGTCCGGCGAATGTGACGCACGGGCTGAGCGCTCTCAAGCGGTACTCGGTCAACGTGGTCGTCTCGAGCGCCAATCCGCTCCTCACTCAGCTCCTCCGTCTGGCCGCCCGCGAGCCGGAAGCCGCTACCTACGCCCGGGCACACGGTGCACGCGCGGTGAGCGTGAGCACGCTCGCCTGTCCGGAGCTCGAGGCCGGCCGCCGGCACCTGGCCGTATTGGGAGATCCGTCGGCCCTGCCGGAGGCCCTCGCCGGCGGGATGGTCGACCTGGCCCTCGTCGACGGACGGTATGTGGCGTCGCTGACGGGGAAGTCCCGGGACCAGCATACCGAGCTCGTGATCGCGGCGCGCACCGGGGCCGCCCACGACCTCGACTCGGCCCGAAGGATCGTGCGCCGGGCCATCGAGAACTACCCCAATCGGGACCGGAAGCGGGCGCGGGCCCCCCGCACGGGCGGCACGCTGATGGCGGGCTTCTCCGACGAATCCCTGCGCCTGCTCGCCGGCAG
Organism: Thermoleophilia bacterium; assembly: GCA_027493445.1. Classification (GTDB taxonomy): domain Bacteria; phylum Actinomycetota; class Thermoleophilia; order RBG-16-64-13; family RBG-16-64-13; genus JAMDDA01. Next base: position 2,785,482 of record JAOSKU010000001.1, read on the forward strand.
CCGTTTCGGGACGAGCCTCGCCGCCCTGAACGAGCGGATCACCAGCGGCCAGATCACCGGTCTGGCGGTGCTTCTCGACTGCGGGGAGGGTTCAGATCCCGCCCAGACGGCCGGAATCGTCCGTGACCTCGTAGCCCGCGACATCCTGGTGCTGGCCTTCGGCTGCCTGGCCCGGGGGGGCGGCGACGAGGGCTACCTCACCGGGGCCACGTTCGACCACGCAGGCCCGGGACTGGCCGCCGCACTTGAGTCGGCCGGGCTTCCCCCCGTCCTTCATGCGGGGGGGACGGCGGACATCTCGCGGGCGCTGAGCATCGTCACAGAGATGGTCGCGGCCGGAGGCCTGGGCGATGATATCGCCGATCTCCCGGCGCTGACCGTACTACCCGCGTACTGCGCCACCCACCTGGGGCTCATCGTCGCCTTGGTCGTGTCCGGCCTGGACGTCATGGTGGCGGAGGGAGGCCGGTTCGCGCCCCCCAGCGTCGCCTTGGCCGCCCTGACTCGCGAATGGCCGGACCTCTTCGGTTCCCGCGCCCTCTTCCTGGATGGGCCGGCGGAGGTGGCCGAGCAGGCCGCCGAAACCATCTCCCGCCGCCGCGTGCTCGAGCTGGACCGGTTCGGCGCCTGGGCGGCGGCCGAATCGATCCTGCCGCGTGGACAAAGAGCGGAGCGCGCCTGACCGCTCGAACGCCGGATGAGTTTTGCCAGAAGCAGACGATTAGGGTAAACTCACCAAACACCCGATCACAGCCTGCGTCGACGCGGGCTGTCTGAAAGCAATCGGCCACTTGGCCACAAAGAACCCCCCGTAATCGACCCATGGGCGATCCCACCCGGGACGGCCGACAAAGGGAGGTCTCATGACCAAGGTTCACTACCTCACCCGCCTTGCGCATGTCCCCGGAATCAGCGCCCAGGAGCGCGCGGAGCTGAACGAAGTCGTCGAGCAGTTCGCCTTCCGCATCAACACGTACTACATGGGATTGATCGACTGGGAGGACCCCGACGATCCCATTCGCCGGCTGATCATTCCCAGTCTGAGCGAGCTCGACCCCTGGGGGTGCCTGGACGCCTCCGACGAACAGGCCTTCACCAAGGCGCCCGGCTTGGAGCACAAGTACGAGTTCACGGCGCTCCTCCTCGTCAACGACATCTGCGGGGGCTTCTGCCGCTTCTGCTTCCGCAAGCGCCTCTTCATGAACGAGAACGTGGAGGTGGTCCGCGACGTGGCTCCCGGGCTGGAGTACATTAGGGAGCACCCGGAGATCAACAACGTGCTGCTCACCGGAGGCGACCCCTTGCTGCTCTCGGCCAGAAAGCTGCGTTTCATCCTGTCCGAGCTCCGCCGGATCGAGCACGTCCGGATCATCCGCATCGGCAGCAAGATGCCGGCATTCAATCCGCATCGGCTGCTCGACGACCCGGAGCTTGTGGACGCGCTGGGCGAATACAGCTGGGACGACAGGAAGATCTACCTCATGGCGCACTTCAACCACCCGCGGGAGCTCACGCCCCCGGCGCTCGAGGCGCTAAACCTCCTGCAGAGCGCGGGCGTAGTGACCTGTAACCAGACACCGTTGCTGCGGGGAGTCAACGACGACCCCGAGGTACTGGGCGAGCTCTTCAACACGCTCTCGTACGTCGGTGTACCGCCCTACTACCTCTTCATCGGCAGACCGACCAGGGGTAACCGGCACTTCGCCGTGCCGATAGAGGAGGCATTCGAGATCTTCGAGAGGGCCCGCATGCACTGCTCGGGGCTGGCCCAGCGGGCCCGTCTGGTCATGTCGCACTCCACCGGCAAGATCCAGATCGTGGGCCTCACCGACAACCACGTGTACATGCGCTACCACCGGGCGGCCAACCCGGCGGAGAAGGCCCGCTTCATGATCTTCGAGAGGAATCCCGAGGCCTACTGGTTCGACGACTACGCCGAGATGGTCGAGGAGTACTGCATCGAGAACCCGCTCCGCGTCTAGCCTTCCCCGCCCTGGCCCCCTCCTTGGGGGGTATGGCCTCCCTGCATACGCCGCCGAAGCCTCAGGCCGCCGTCCGCCGGAGCCACGGCCACGATGTGATCGCCCGCCCGCAGCCTGGTCGCACCGCGGGGCACGATGTTGACCCCCGCCGGTGGATGGAGACGATCAGGGACTCGGGCGGCAGGTTGAGCTCCCGCAGTGACCGTCCCACGGCGGCGTCCCCCGCCCCCAGGTCGAACTCCACCACCTGAGATCCGGTGACGTGCTCCACCCGCCGCCGGTCGAGGGTGTGGCGGTCTTCTTCGCCCCGCGTCAGACTGCGGCTATAAGCCCGGATGATATCTCCCCGGCGCAGCATGCCCAGGATCTTCCCCGGATCGCCGCGGTCCACCACCGGGATGCGGCCCACGTCCAGTCCCCCGCCCCGTTTGAGCACCTGCTCCAGCGACTCGTCCGGATAGGCCGTCATGATGTCGGCGGTGAGGAAGTCGCGCACTCGGGTGTCCGCGCTCACAGAAGGGAGGACCCCCTGCAGGTCGCCGATGGTCACCACGCCGGCCAGGCGCCCGTGCTCGTCCATGACGGGCACCCCGTGGTGCCCGGTTTCCTGGAAGAGGGTGGAGAGGTCGTCGACCGACATGTCCAGGGTGGCCCGCGCCATCCGGTCGATGGGCGTCATGACGTCGGAGGCGTACACCGTGCCGAGCACGCCCAGCCCCCCCTTGCCCCGGAAGCGGATACCCCTTCGCACCAGCTTGAGCGTGTAGATGCTCTCCGGCTCGGCCTTGGCGGCCAGCACCGTGGCCACCACGGTGGCGAACATCAGAGGCAGCATGATGCGGTAGTCCAGGCTCATCTCGAAGACGATGACGATGGCGGTGATGGGAGCCCGGGCGGCCGCCGCGAAGACGGCCGCCATGCCCACCGTGGCGTACGCTCCGCTGGTGGCGGTCAGGGTCGGGAACAGCCCGTGCATGACCTCGCCGTAGGAGCCGCCCAGCATCGCGCCGATCATGAGGGCGGGGGCGAAGACCCCTCCCGAAGACCCCGAGCCAAGGGTGAGGGAGGTAGCCGCGATCTTTCCGACGATCAGCACTAGCAGGAGGCTGAGGGCCAGAGAGCCGTTCAGCGAATCCTCGATGACGGAGAAGCCGGTGCCGAAAACCTGCGGGACGAAGAAGCCCAGCAGGCCCAGCATGATGCCACCCACCGCCGGTTTCAGGTACGGCGGGAAAGCCCAACCGTCGAAAGCGTCTTCCGAGAAGTACAGCACCCGCACGAACAGACCGGCGCCCAGGGCCGCGACCACGCCCAGCCCCAGGTACATGGGCAGCTCCCAAACGCTGACCAGGGAGTAGGCCGGCACCATGAAGGCCGGGTGGTCACCCAGGAAGAACCGGCTCACCACGCTGGCGGAGACCGACGCGAAGACCATGGCGCTGAAGGCCTGGACCGTGTACTCGCCCAGCAGCACCTCAAGAGCGAACATCACCCCGGCGATGGGCGCGTTGAACGTGGCAGCGATGCCGGCGGCCGCTCCACATCCCACGAGAGTGAGGATGCGTGTGTGTGACATGCGAAAACGCTGCCCGACCGCGGATCCGAAGGCGGCCCCGATCTGCACGATGGGACCCTCGCGCCCGACCGATCCGCCCGAGCCGATGGTCAGCGCCGAGCCCAAAGCCTTGACCACGATGACCTGGGGCCGGATGCGCCCACCCCTGGTTTCCATGGCCGTCATGACCTCCGGGACGCCGTGACCCTTGGCCTCCGGGGCGAGGAAGTGTACCAAGGGACCGACCAGCAGCCCGCCGATCACGGGCAGCACGATGACGTAGTAGCCGCCCATGAAATCGAGCCACTGCCGGCCCTGCTCGAAGAAGAGGCGCCGGAAGACCTCGATGACGCGAATGAAGCCGACGGCCCCCAGACCCCCGCCGCTCCCGACAATGGCGGCCATGGTCAGAATGACGGCGGTGTCGGACTGCCAGAAGCGGAAGAGAAGTCGCGCGAGCGACCGGCCTCGCCGGTGGGGTCCCTCTCCGGATGGACGACTGGTTCCTTCTTGGCCTGCCACGACCCGTGGACGATAGCACACCGAGGCTTCGTGACCCTGGGGCTACCGCCCTCGGTGGAGGGCCAGGGCCAGCACCTGGGCCAGGTGGAGGGCCCGCCTGTCGGACAGTTGGGCGATCTGCTCGCGGCAGCTGAAGCCGTCGGCCACGATGAGAGCGTCGGGAGGCGCCTCCCGCACGGCCGGGAGCAGCACCCGTTCGCCTGCGTCGCGAGACACCTGGTAGTGGTGCTTATCGAAGCCGAAGGGGCCGGCCATGCCGCAGCAGCCCGAGTCGAGGATGTGGTACTCCAGGCCGGCACGGCCGAGCAACCGCTCGTCGGGGCCGGTGCCCAGGACCGCCTTATGGTGGCAGTGCAGGTGTACCAGCGCCTCCCCGGAGAGCCGGGGCAGGTCGAGACCGATCCCAGCGCCGGTCAATGATCCGCCCCCGTCGCAAATCGGAGCTTCGTAGGCCTCCCCCAGGCCCCCGGCGGCCCCCTCCAGGAACTCGGCCAGGGTGAACGTCTGCCGGGAGAGCCGCTGGGCCCGGGGATCATCGGGGAAGAGACCCAGCAGCTCGTCGCGGAACACCGCCGCGCAGCTGGGCTCGAGTCCCACCAGAGGCACACCGGCGTCGATCCGGGGGCCGAGCACGTCCAGCACCTCGCGGAGCAGGCGCTTGGCCAGCCCGATCATGCCGAAGTCATACAGGGGGCGGCCGCAGCAGAGGCTCCGCCGGGGCACCACGACCCGATAGCCGGCCGCCTCGAGCACGGTCACGGCCGCCTGAGCGGTCTCCGGGTGGAAGTGATTGTTGAAGGTATCGGGCCAGAGGATCACCAGAGGACCACTCGGGTTCCACGGCGCGTGCCGGCGGAACCAGCGTTTGAAGGTGGTAGGGGCGAACTCGGGCAGCCGGCGCTCGGGCGCCACACCGATAGTCCGGCGGGCCAGGCCGCTTAGGACCGGCCCCTGCGTGGCCAGGTTGGCCGCCCAGGGCACGGCGGAGCCCAGGCGGGCCCACCAGTAGATCCAGCCCATGGTATAGGCCTGGATAGGCCGTAGCCGTCCCCGGTAGTGATGGGCCAGGAACTCGGACTTGTAGGTGGCCATGTCCACGTTGACGGGACAGTCGCTCTTGCAGCCCTTACAGGCCAGGCAGAGGTCGAGGGCCTCCTTCAACTCCCGGTTCTTCCAGCCGTCGGTGAGGACGTCGCCCTGCAAGACCTCCCACAGCAGGCGGGCCCGCCCCCGGGTGGAATGGGTCTCTTCCCGGGTGACCATGTAGCTGGGGCACATGACGCCCCCGTGGCTGCGCCGGCAGGCGCCCACGCCCACACAGCGGAGGGCCGCCTCGCCGAAGCTGCCGTGGTCGTCGGGGAAGCGGAAGTGGGTCTGAGGCCGGGCGGGTACGTACCCTTCTCCCAGGCGCAGGTCGGCGTCCAGAGGTAGGGCATCAAGGAGCTTGCCCGGGTTCATCATGCCTCGTGGATCCCAGAGAGCCCTGAACTCGCGGAAGGCCTGCATGAGCTCCTGGCCGAACATCTTGGGGAGGAGCTCCCCGCGGGCCTGGCCGTCACCGTGCTCGCCGGAGAGCGAGCCGCCGTGGCGCACGGCCAGCTCGGCCGCCTCTCCCACGAACGAACGGTACCGGGCGATGCCCTCGGCGGTCGTCAGGTCGAAGTTGATGCGCGTGTGAATGCAGCCGTCGCCGAAGTGACCGTACAGGGCGCCTCGATACCCGTAGCTCTCCTCCAAGGCCAGGAAGTCGCGCAGGTAGTCGCCCACCTTCTCGGGGGCGATGCCCACGTCCTCCCAGCCGGGCCAGCCGAGCTCGTCGCCCGCACCCCGGGCGGCGGCCGCCAGGCCGGCCTCACGGATACCCCAGACCAGCTTGGCTTCCGCAGGATCCGTGTAGAGCATGACGGCCGGGGGCTGCGGTTCCCGCTGCAGGGCCTCGGCCAGGGCCCGGGCCTTGGCCTCGGCTTCGGCGCGAGTGCCGCCCCCCATCTCGGCCAGCAGCCAGCCCTTGCCCGGCGGCAGCAGGGCTTGCTTCCTCTCGGCCAGCTCCCGGACCCGAATGTTGCGCACGATGACGTCGTCGATACCCTCCAGACCGATCACCCCGTGAGCCAGCACGGTGGTGACGTGCCGCGACGCGTCGGCGATGCTGGGGTAGCCCAGGACCACCAGGGACCGCGCGGGAGGGCTGGGCACCAGACGCACGGTGGCCTCGAGCACGATCACGCAGTTGTTCTCGCTGCCGACGAGGGCCCGGGCGACGTCGAAGCCGTTCTCGGGCAGGAGCTGGTCCAGACCGTAGCCCGAGACCCGGCGGGGGATGTTCGGGTAGCGTTCCCGGATTAGGTCCGCGTGGTGCTCGCGCAGGCGGAAAAGGCCGAAGTAGATCTCGCCCCGGCGCCCCCCCTCGGCGATGTAGGCCTGGATCTGGCCGTCGCCGGTGGGGCCCACCCGCAGGCGCAGGCCGTCATACGTGAGCACCTCGAGCTCCAGCACGTTGTGCACCGTCTTGCCGGCCATCACCGAGTGGACCCCGCAGGAGTCGTTGCCGATCATCCCCCCATGGTGCAGCGGTCGTGCGTGGAAGGGTCGGGGCCGAAGGTGAGGTGATACTCCTCGGCTGCGTCCCGCAGGTCGTCGAGGATCACGCCCGGCTGCACCCGCGCGAAGCGTCGCTCGGGATCGAGCGCCACGATGGCGTTCATGTATTTGGAGAAATCGAGCACCACGCCCGTGTTGCAGGCCTGACCGGCCAGGCTGGTTCCTCCACCGCGGGCCACGATGGGCGCGCCGTGCTCGCGGCAGACGGCCACCGCCTCGACAACGTCGTCGGCGTCCACGGGTAGGACCACACCAAGCGGCACCTGCCGGTAGTTCGACGCGTCCGTGGCGTAGAGGGCCCGACTGCCCCGCTCGAAGCGCACCTCGCCCCGGATCCGCGCCCGCAGAGCGTCGCGCAGGGCGTCCACGTCCAGGGGGGGTCCTTGTTCCGGGTGGGCCGGCGCCATGAGCAATCCTCCACGGGTTCCGCAGTCCGTCGCTGCTGTGTGTTTTCCTTGGAGAGCCTGCGGCAAACCCCCGCTGCTGCTCGCAACGCCATTCAACGCCATTCTCTGCTGTAGGAGTTCGTTTCAGAATGGACGCCTCGCCGCCACGGTGCGCTGAGCGCGGGCGAGGCCAGAGCTCGTTTCGCAATGACGCTTCGCGGTCAGGTCGCGATGGGCGCGGGCGAGGCCCGGACGCAGGGAGCGGGCGTAGCGGAGCTACGGACGTGACCGAGGACGCCGCATCGCGCCGCCCAGTGCGGCCGGGGGGCCGGGCTTCGTTTCGAGACGAGCTCTAAACTTCAGGCCCTCCCCGTCCGATAACAGGATTGGAAACGAGCCGAAAAGGTGGCGACAGTGGCCGAACCGGTGGACAAGCGAGCCCAGGTACACATCTGCAGCGCCTGCGCGTCACCCCTCGTGCAACCGCAAGACTGGACCCACGTGGACGACGAGCACTGGGAGGTAACCCTGCGGTGCCCGGAGTGCTTTGAGTCGTACGCGATGGTCTTGACGCAGGAAGACGTCAACGCTCTGTCGTACTCCTTGGAGGAGGGCTTCCAGAGTCTGCTCGACGCCGTCGATCAGCTAGACCGGGAGGCTTTCGAAGCGGAGTGTCAGCAGTTCATCGAGGCTGTCTGGTCGAACAACATCTACCCGATGGATTTCTAGGGTCGAGAGGATCCTCCCCCGGTCCGTCCCCCTGCGGACCGTTCCTCTCCCCGCCAGGAGCCCCCGGACACCCCGCCGGGGGCTTCCTTTACTCGAGGAGAAACGACACTCCTTGCGCGCACGGGTGTCGGGCCACCCCTTGATTTCGAGAGTCGGAAACTGCATGGGCTGGGAAAAATACCCCCTCTGGTATATCCTGGACGGGCCGAAGAGGGTATGAGCGGCCGAAGGGAGCAACCTCGCACCAGACTGCCAGACAGTAGCATCCCTCGGGCCACAAAGAAGCAAGAAAGGACGCTCACAGCATGGACATGAAGGTGTACTTCCCCGGAAACAAGCGCGTGTACGCCGACTATAAGGGCTTCACGATCGAGACCGACCAGCCCGAGCATGGGGGAGGCGACAACTCGGCTCCGGCTCCCTTCGACCTGTTCGTGGCCTCAATCGGCACGTGCGCCGGTATCTTCATGCTCGACTTCATGCAGCGCCGCGACATCCCCACCGACGGCGCCGGCGTCACCCTGCGCACTCAGCGCGATCCGGAGACGGGGCTCATCGGCTTGATCACCCTCGACCTGCACCTGCCTTCCGGGTTCCCCGAGAAGTACAAGGCTGCGATCGTCAACGTGGTCGAGCTCTGCACGGTGAAGCGCCACCTACACCGGCCGCCGGCCTTCGAGGTCAATCCCATCCTGACCCACAAGCTCGTCTTGGAATGACGCCTCGCCGCCAGGGTGCGCTGGGTGCGAGCGAGGCACGGACGCAGGGAGCGGGCGTAGCAGCGCTACGGACGCGACGGAGGACACAGCATCGGGCCGCCCAGTGCGGCCTGGGGGCCGGGGCTTCGTTTCGAGACGAGCGCCCCAAGCTCGTCTTGGAATGACGCCTCGCCGCCAGGGTGCGCTGGGGGCGAGCGAGGCACGGACGCAGGGTGCGGGCGTAGCAGAGCTACGGGCGCGACTGAGGAGGTCGCATCGCACCGCCCAGTGCAGTCGCGGCGGCCTCGCGGACGGCCTGGGCCGCCCGGGCGAACCGGGCCCCACTCCCGTCCCGGCTGAAGTGCTTGGCCAGGGTGTCAAGCGAAGCATGAGTCGGCTCCCAGCCGAAGACCTCAAGGGTGACGACCAGGCAGGGTCCGTCGTCGTCCGCCCCCTGGCGGAAGACCGGACGGGTGGTGGCAGCAGCCGTCAGGCCGGCCAGTATGGCTTCGAGCTCGGCGGGTGGGTAGGTCCCGATTTCGCGGTGATCCTGTCCGTCGCGGATGCCGTGCAGGTGCACCACTGTGAGCCGATCCCCGAAGGCGGCCAGGTGGTCCGCCACTGTACCGCCGTGCATGAGCAGGTGGCCCACGTCGAGCGTGACCCCCAGGTCGAGCCGGTCGAGTAGGGGGCGCAGCCAGCCGTAGGGGAACTGCAGATTCTCCACGGCGAGGGGATAGGGCCCCACCTCCGCCGCAAACCTTTCCAGGGACTCGCCCAGCGCCTCCTGCCAGACGGCGAACTCCGCCGGGTCGAGGTCGCGGACAGGAATGGGCCGCTCGCCGAGCGCGGGGTGGTAGCGCAAGGGCATCTCGGGATGGACCACGAAGGCGTGGGGAGTCAGGGGCAAGGTGAGATCGATGACCCGCAGGAAGATGTCCTGGGCCCGGCGGCGCACCGCGGAGTCGGTTTCCCCGATGCCGGCGTCGAGGGGCAGGTGCACCGTGAAGCCGCAGCCTCCGTCCAGGGCGTACCGTCGCAGCTCCGCTACGGCGGCTGACGGCGGCAGGTTGGAGCTCTCGCCCTCGAAGAGTATGAGCTCCACATCGTCGACCAGGGGCGCCAGGAGGCGGACGTTGGGCAGCAGGTCATCGGGCAGCACGTAGGAGCTCGTGCCGAAAAGCAGCCGGGGGCTCATACACCCAACCCTAAGCTCACAGCCAGAAGTACGGCTGCTCGGGCGAGCTCCTGAGACGCCCCCAGTACGTCGCCCCCGATGCCGCCGAGGAGGCGGCCGGACACGCGCAGCAGGATCGCAGCCACGATTCCCGCCGCCGCCAGCCCCAGGACCAGGGGCGGCCAGCCAAGCCAGAAGGCTCCCAGCAGAGCCGGCGCGGCCACCAGCAGGCTCACCGCCACGTGCCGCAGGCCGAAGCCCTCGATGAAGGCCGAGCCCAGCCCGCCGTGCGACGACCGGCCCCGCCAGGCGAGCACGGGATAGGTCAGCCGACAGAAGACCTCGGCCTCGACCACAGCCGCAGCCAGCGTAAGGGAGCCCCGATCGAACAGCGCGACGCCTCCCGCCTGCTGAGCGATGCCGACGAGGGCCCCGTAGCTCAGCAGGTACGTGAAGAGCACCGCTCCGACCGCCCCCACCCCCGCGGAAGGGTCGTGCATGACTTGCCGCCGGCGCTCGGCGTCGCCATGAACCATCAGCCCGTCCCCCAGGTCGAGCAACCCGTCGGTCTGGTTGAGGCCGGTGAGGCCCACCAGCGAGACGAGAAGTACGGCGGCCAGGGCGGCCGGCGGAAGAACCGGCGCCAGGAGAAGAGCGATCAGGGCCCCGATGAGCCCGGTGACCCAGCCCACCACCGGAACGAGGGGGAAGGCCTGGACAATGGACTCCAACGATGCGCAGGAGGCGCCCGGTAGCCTCGTGAAGAAACCGAGCAGAGGCCGGGGATCGGCCAGAAGGCGGCGGGTATTTGCGCCGGACGCCTGAACGCCTGCAACCTTGGGAATGGATGAGGATCCCAATGGTCGCGACTCCGGCATGCCCTCCCCCTTGTCACCTAGCTGTTCGGACACGGCCACAGCAGTCTAGCAGATGACTTCACCCCTGCAGGCTGCACGGGGCCCGATCTGGGTATGTGTGGTGAGCCAGCTCTTGATCGACACACAGCGGAGGGCGGACCATGAGAGTGATGTGGAAGGGGGTCATCTCGTTTGGCTTGGTGACCATCCCGGTCAAGGTCTTCGGGGCGACCCAGATCAGGTCGGTTGCCTTCCACCTGCTGCACGACGAGGATCACGGCCGTATCCGGTTCAGGCGCACCTGCTCGGTCTGCGACCAGGAAGTGGGTCTCGAGAACATCGTTCGAGGGCACGAGATCGAGAAGGAGCGCTACGTGATCGTGCGCGACGAGGAGCTCGAGGCCCTGCCGGTGGCCTCGAACCACACGGTCGACATCCTGCAATTCGTCCGAGGCGATGACATCGACCCGATCTACTTCCAGCGCTCCTACTACCTGGTCCCGGAGAAGGTCGGTGTGAAGGCCTACCAGCTCCTGCGCCGGGCCATGGCTCAGGAAGACCGGGTGGCGGTAGCCAAGGTCGCCTTCCGAGAGAAGGAGCACCTGGCCACCGTCCGCCTGCGCGGCGACGTTCTGGTGCTCGAGACCATGTACTGGCCGGACGAGATCCGCCCGGCCGAGTTCGACGAGATCGCGGAGGACGTACCGGTCCGACCCCAGGAAGTAGAGATGGCCCGCAGCCTCATCGACACCCTGACCGAGCCCTGGGCGCCCGAGGCCTTCCAGGACGACTACCGCCGGGCTCTGCTCGGCCTCATTGAGAAGAAGGCGGCCGGAGAGGTGGTGGAAGAGGCCGCGCCCCCCAGCCGGCCGGCGGAGGTCATCGACCTGGTGGCGGCCCTCCGGGCCAGCGTCGACCAGGCCAAGAAACGCCGCGGGGCGGCCGGCGCCGGTAGCTGAAGACGCGCGCGAGGCTGCAGGCGCCTGCGATTGAGTCAGCCGCGAAGCCCGCGCACCGCTTGGTGGAGCGCGGCCGCGATCTCGTGGGCCACCTGCTCGGACTCGTAGGGGTGGCGGGGCCAGAAGAACCCCCGCAGGCCGTCCTTGCGCCGCCGGGGTACTACGTGGATGTGCACGTGCGGCACGCTCTGACTGACCTTGTTGTTCAGCCCCAGGAAGGCTCCGTGGGCACCCAGCCCCACCTCCATGGCCTGAGCCAGCAGCCGGGCGTTGGCGAAGAAGGGAGCGATGAGGTCGTCGGGCAGGGCCTCCAGATCCGAGTGGTGGGTTCGGGGGACGAGCAGGCAGTGACCGGCGAAGACCGGACGCCGGTCGAGGAAGGCCACGGTCAGCTCGTCCTCGAAGACGATATGAGCGGGCTCTTCCCCCGCGCGACCCGGCAGAAGACGCAGCTCTGGGCATCCATGGCGCTCCTGATGCTCCTCTTGAGAGGAATAGCCGCCGACGCGGCAGCGGACGGCTCCCGACTTCCGCCTCAGACTACCGTTTTCGGCTCCTCAGGCAAAGGCCTAACAGGCCGCTGAGAAATGACGCTTCGCCGCCGGAGTACACTGGGCACGCGCAAGGCTAGGACGCAGGGACCGTTCGTAGCGGCGCTACAGGCGCGACCGAGGACGACGCATGGCGCCGCCCAGTGCGGTCTGGCGGCCGAGATTTCGTTTTTCAGCGGCCTGCTGAGGGCGGGTGCGGGTTGGCGAGCCGCTACTTCCCGCTTGTGAGATTGACACTATCACTAAATGGTGCCATCGCTCCGGGGCTCTTGGGTGGCAAGCCAGGACAGTGGCGGGGTAAAGCTTCGAGGTTCCTCGCCACCGTTCTTTGTCTTTGAGCCACCTGTAGCCTGCGGCGCCTGTGGCAACAATCGCCCAGGCCGGATGTCCACCGGCACTGACCTAGAACCGCCATTTCCTGTCCCAGTTGACGCGGCTGCTATGGCTCCTGCGTCGTCATCTCTGCGGTTCCGGCTTTGGAAGCTGACGTGGAATCAGCCGTCTGAGGAACCCCCTCATCCGACTTCCCACGGCAATGGCGACGACCATGAGAAGCAACAGGGCCAGTCCCCACCACTTCGAGCCGATGTATGTGGGCGGAGTGAGCCAATACGAGAAGCTGAGGGGTGGTCCCTCGATGTTGGGCCCCTGCGGGTAGATGCCGACAATGGTGGCCAACTGAAGAACCCACAGCAGCAGGAGAAGAGGCGCGGACCATCTAAGGGCCTGTCACAAAATAACAGTAGCGAAACCGGCCCGACCGTGCTACGCTTCACCGCATGGGTGGAGAGGCCGGCATCAAAGAACGATTCGAGCTTTTGGCCCCCTTCCTAGATGAGCGTAGCCGACGCCTGGTGGCCGCGGCGGAAGCGTTGGCCGCCGGCCGGGGCGGGAACACGCTCGTGGCCCGGGTGACGGGGGTTTCGCGGCGGGCGATCACGGCGGGATCTCGGGAGCTTGCCCATCCGGACCTCGCGCCGCGCGGGCGCATCCGGCGAGAGGGCGGCGGACGCAAGCGCACCGTGGACACGGATCCGACCCTTCGCGACGACCTGGAGCGCCTGGTGGAACCGGAGACCCGAGGCGATCCGGAGTCGCCCTTGCGCTGGACCTTAAAGAGCGTTCGCCGCCTGGCCGATGAGCTCACGCGGATGGGGCACCAGACGAGCCATCGCATGGTCGCCGAACTGCTGCACGACATGGGCTATAGCCTCCAGGGGAACCGCAAGACCCGGGAAGGCTCGTCCCATCCCGATCGAGACGCTCAGTTTCGACACCTAAACGAGAAGGTCAAGGAGTACCAAGCCCGCAACGACCCGGTCATCTCCGTGGACACCAAGAAGAAGGAGCTGGTGGGCGACTTCAAGAACGGGGGCCGAGAACTGCGTCCGAAGGGGGATCCAGAAGCGGTGCGCGTGCATGATTTCATGGTCCCCGAGTTGGGGAAGGCGAACCCCTATGGGATCTACGATCTGGCGGGCAACCTGGGCTGGGTCAGCGTGGGCACCGACCACGATACCGCGGCTTTCGCCGTGCAGAGCATTCGCCGCTGGTGGCACTCGATGGGTAAAGAGAGGTACCCCGACGCCCACCGACTCCTCATCACCGCCGACTGCGGGGGAAGCAACGGCTACCGTCTCCGGCTGTGGAAGGTCGAACTGCAGAAGTTGGCCAACGAGACGGGGCTCACGATCGGGGTCTCTCACCTTCCCCCGGGCACCAGCAAGTGGAACCGGATCGAGCACCGCCTGTTTTCGTTCATCACCCAGAACTGGCGGGGCAAACCTCTGATCAGTCACGAAGTCATCGTCAACCTGATCGCGGCCACCGTGACCCGCTCCGGACTGCGGGTGCGCTGTGAACTCGACCAAAACACCTACGAGAAGGGCATCAAGGTGCCCGACGAGGAACTGGCCGCCGTGAATCTCAAGCGGGATGCCTTCCACGGGGAGTGGAACTACGCCATCGCCCCATCCGAGCCACCCATTGGATCATTTATTTCATGACGGGCCCTAAGGGTGTCTTTGAGATCACCAACGGCATACAGCAGAATCATAGAAACGAGGCCCACAACCAGGCTGGCGGCGGCCCAGAAGGGTAAGAAGCCGACCGAAAACCCACCCCGAACTGGGTGAACCCCGCCAAACGCAGACCCACCCGGAGGCCATCAGCCCCGCCCTCCGTCATGAACGCGGGATCCAGCCTTACCCACTTCACGAGGCCGGCACCCAGAAGTGCCAGAGGGATGACAACGAGCATAAGACGCAGGGGTACCTTGCGCATCGCCGCTTTCCACCTTTCGCTGTATGTTGCATCATCAGTCTAGTTGTTGGCTTTGACCTAGCCCCTGAGCCGCTTCCAGTCTGCTCTCAGGAGGCAACGCGGCTCCTGGGTTCCCCTTGCACAGTCAACCACAGAATAGCGCCCCCATGGCGCACATGGGGCGGGGCCGAGTGGCCGCCGGGTCCACTACCGTGGCGAGACTGGCCCCGCCAAGAGCCACTCCCCCCGGTGCTCAGTCTCAAGCGAACAAGAGCGGGGCATGGCCCGCGCTGCTACCTGAGGCCAGTCTCGAAGAAACGCCGAGCAAAGTCTTCTGGGGCTAGTCTACGGATGGATAGTCGATCTCTGAATAGGTGTGGGTCCAACCGAGCTTGAGCAGGTGGAGGACCTGGAAGGGCTCGCGCATCGCTCCGATCACGGGGGGTCATTCCCCCGTCACGTTCTGGTAGGCGTAGCTGGTGCGGGCCTCGCTGTCGCCCGGGTTCTGGTTCAGGGTGCGGTTTCCACCGACGCATGCTCAAAGGGAACCCAGGGCGGCAATCAGCGGTCCATCCAGACGAACTCCCCACTTCTGTTCACCCAGCCCGAGCCCTCCTCCGAGCGGGCGAAGGCTAGGCCGTAGCGGAAGCCCGAGAGGCTCGCGAACCGGAGCGGGATGACGAAACGGCCCTCCGGGTCGATGGCGCCCCACCGCTCCGATCCAGGAGTGGCCCCGGGCAGCTCGTCATCACCCATCTTGACGTTGACCAAACCCTCCTGGAAGTCCCCGACATCGGTGAACCGGGGCTCTATTACGACCCGCCCGGTGGTGTCGATGAATCCGGCGGGCCCGTCCCCGCCCGGGGACACCGCGGCAAGACCCTCGCTGAAGTCATCCACATAGGCCCACGTCGGCTTTATCACCATCTGACCGGTGCGATCGATGAAGCCCCAGAGGTCCCCCATCCGGACCGCCGCCAAACCCTCCGCGAAGCTCCCGGCATTGTCGAATCGAGGCTCGATCACGAACTCCCCGGTGTGGTCGATGTAACCCACCTTCCCCCGAGGAGCCCGGGCTCCACCGCGACCGCGAGACCCTCGCGAAACTCATCCGCCGCGTCGGGGAAGCGGGCAGCAATGACGACCCGCCCCGTCTTGTCGATGAAGCCTCGTTTCTCGTCTTCGATGAAGAGGGCCAGCCCCTCGCTGAAGCTCCGAGCGTCGGAGAAGCGGGGCTCCATGACGGTGCGTCCGGTCTTGTCGATGTAGCCGAGCTTCCCGTCCTCCCAGAAGGCGGCCAAGCCGTCGCTGAACAGCCAGACTTCGTGATACTGGGGCTCGATGACCATCCGCCCGGTCCGATCGATGAACCCCCACTTGTTGTCCTTCTTCACAGCGGCCAGGCCTTCTTGGAAGCCCCACACGTCCTCGAAAGTGGGCTGGATGACGGTCTGGCCGCGGGAGTCCATGAAGCCGTGCTTCCCGCCGACCTCTATCGCGTAGAGGGCGGACCCATTGGTCTCCTCGCCCTTAGTCTCTTCAAGCAAGGACGTGGGCGAAGGCAGGGCTGAGACCGTAGACACCGTTGCCTTGTCGTTGCCACAGGAGATTCCGGCGGCAAGCAGCACAGCAAGGGTAACCAGAAGACCACATGATCGGGCAAACCCATGAGCGTGCCGCCTGGTCTTCAAGATCCCCGTCATTCTGGCGGCTACAAAGTTAGGTACTCTCGCGAAGCGACCTTCTCTATTCAAGGACGTATCACCTCCGACCCGGCCCGCGCAAGGATGACCAGTTCCGAATCCAGATCATTTCCAGCTAAACCAATTACCAGTATTCAGGGACCCGTACTTCTTATAGAGGGCAATGCCCTTCTCTATAGCAGGCCAGTCGTTCTGGACTTCGTCCCGGAATCTAAGAGCGTCACTATGAATGATCCTGAAAAGCGCAAAGGCGGATGATCCAACTGTAGAATTCCAGTAAGGTCCGGATGACTGCGGGATCCCCATGGTGTAGACAAGATAGGCGAGGCTACCACTCCTCAGAATATCGCGGCCAATTCCGATAGCTGCTCCCGTATACCCCAGATGGAAGTTTCCGAAGTCCTCCTTCCAGCCAGCGACGCCGCCTCCCTCTTTGCCGTTCAGCTACCGGCTGAATACGAGTTTCAAGGGGACGAAGCCCTACCCGCCGACCCCAACGCCAGAAATCGGACGATCGCCGAAGCGTCCAAAGAGGTGAAGTTCCAGCTCTTCTGGTTGGGTCCTCAATTCGGCGATCTTCCCCTAGCTAGGGCACAGGTGCTGGAGGATGGCAGCGTCACCCTGGTCTATGCGTCCTTTTCTGCGGAGACCGCGGGCTTGGGAAAGGCATATCGACAGGTCTACTTCCACGAATACGACTTGGATGATCCAGAGGCCAAGAACCGGTACACTGGACCCGGAGTCGAGTTGGTCGATCGGGCAGCCATGGGGGAGGAGACGTTCGAGATTCGCGTTGACACCTCCACCGGCTCGGATGTCCCTTTCCTGACCTTTGAACGGAGCGGCACCTTCATTGTTCTCATTGAGGGTCCAACAGCAGACCGAGCGTCCTTGCTAGACACGGCCGCAGCCTTGAAGGAGGTCTCTCCATGAACTCGCGAACAACAGCACTTCTTCGGCTCACCTGCCTTGTCTTCATCGTCCTGAGTCCGACGACTGCCTGGGCAATCGACTCCGGCAAGTACAGGGCCTCCCTTCAGCACGCTGTAGGAGAGATCAACTTCCCCCTGCAGGAGAGTTACGGAAAGCTTTTCCATAGCTACAGCGACTTCAATGGCGACGGGGTAATCAACGTCGAGGATGCCCTTGAGAACATTGTGGAGTTCAAGATTGCAACTTCGGTCACAGGCACTAGTTCGAAATGAAACCCGATAACATCATCCCATCCCAATAATCAGAAACCTGCCGTCTACTTTCGGCCTGTCAGAATGAGCGGGACTTACTCTGATATTGTGGTTTGAGAGTATTGGCTGTACTACGCCAACAACCATGACACTTCCTGGCATAATTACCACGAGGGTGACTGGGAGCGCTACTATGTCTATGTAGATGACGATTATCCAAACTGGCCAGCGTGGGTTATGACTAGCTTTCACTCTTGGGTGAACGGATACTACTGGGTAGACTACTATGACAGGTTACTTGTCAAGGATACAACACACTTCAAACTGAGCCTTACTTCTGGGGGTCACGCATTCCACAATCCTAGCGATGGACTGGAGGGTGGAGTGCGGATCAAATACGATGGCTACATCAACAAGCGCAGTGGGAGGCTGGACCAGGGCGATCAGACTCAACCCGGCTGGACTGAGCTCTGCAACGACGGCGCATACAGCCCTCGGACGAGCTTTACCACCGATCCAGACACCTACTACTTCGAGGATCCGTGGACAGATCCAGGGGGACATAACTACGGCAACAGTGACTATCGGATGATCGTGATGCACCTTGGCAACGCCTGACCTGGAGCAGCCCATACCCGCCCGGAACGACCTTACATAGTTCCGGTCAGTGAGGGCTCACAATCAATCAAGGGAGCCGTGACCGAGTATTGCCTGCCTCTTGTGGGGAGGAAGTGAAGAGAGGTGTTATGGAACGGATGCTTGGTTGATAATCGCTGGAATCTGCACTTGATTCGCGGGTCTTGCTCTTCTCCCACACGATTCCTGTAATGCGAGTTGTCGAGGCATGGATTGGCTGACAGAATCGCGAAGAGATACTCATCGAGATGGGCTGGGGGACTTAGCCTAACGATCATCGGGATCCTCGCGGTGGTTGTCGCGGTTCGGTCGCATGCTTACCCAGCCGCATCGGATGCGCTCGGTCTCGCCCTCTATGGAGGTGGATCGGCTGCCTGCTTGATCGGCGGTGCACTTCTGAGCTGGAGAGTTCTCGCCTGGATGCTTGTCGGGCTCGGTGGCATCAATGCGTTCATCTCGTTTAGGGGCTGGGCCAATGAGGGCCAGGCTCAGTATTGGGTTGTTTATCTGGGGCCTGCAGTTGCCTTCGCAGTTGTCGGGCTAGTCGTCGTCCGATGGGCAAACTCACGGAAACGATAATGGAAAGAACGATCATCCTACTCGCTCAGGTTCCGTCCGAACCGGCTACCTTCTGCTTGATAAGCATCTGAAGACAGGAGGTGCGGTCATGAAAGGCCCCAGACCCTGAGGGAGTTCATGAATACGTTCCAGATCGAGGAAGACTGCCCGCAGGCTCGCAGCGTTGGCCGCGGCTGACTGTGCACCGCAGATGGCGAGAAGGTCTCGCGGCGGACCCCAAAACCAGTGATTCAGCCTACCGCGTGCGCCAGTCCCGGGCGTGCGGTCGCAAGCTTACCGGCGAAAGGGTCCAGCTCAAGCCCTGAGCATGGGCAGGACGGTGGCTTCGTAGACAGCCTCGATACGGGCCAGCAGCTCGTCGACCGAGAGGCCGCCGTAGGCCAGGGCCGCCAGAGCGGCACCGCCGGCCCCCACCCCCTCCTTCACCAGCCCGGCCTCGTAGATGTGCATGCCCTGGAAGCGGGCCTTGCTGAAATCGAGGTCGGCGGCGTAGACCCGGGGGCAGTTCGCCTGGCCGGCCAGGAAGGCCATGTCAGCGTCGCTGTCGCGCAGGATCCAGCGGGTCGTCCCTACGCAGACGTTGCTCATGTCGGCTTCCCCCAACCTATCCATGACGGCCGCGACCGCGGCCATCTGGGTCCCGCCGGCCAGCATGACCGGGATGACACTCGAGGCGGCCGAGGCGATGCCGGCCACCGCCGCCTGCATGGGGTCCCCCACCGCCCGTACGGCCGCCAAAGGATCGCCGGCCAGCGACCCCTTGCTGATGCCGGCGGCGGCGAAGCCCTGCTCCACCACCGCCTGCTTGAGAGCGTGGGCTCCGCCGATCATGGTGGACGAGACCTTGCCTTCGGCGTCCAGACCCAGGGCCAGCATGACGGCCAGAGCGGTGGTGGTGCCGGCGGGAACGGACTCACCCAGGATGAGATAGTCGGTGAGCTTGGCCAGGTTCGCCCCCAGGTGCCAGCCCCGCTCGTAGAGGCCCTCGACGTCGTCCACGGCGTTCCCGGTGACCAGCGAGCGCGCGGGTGGGCCGCCCAGCTTGAAATACGGCGTCTGGGGTGGGACCTCGCAGCCGGCGTCGACCACGAAGACCGGCAGCTTGGTGGCGGCCAGGGCCGCCATGGTGATGATCACCGGAGAAGGGATACCGTCCGGGGTGGCCGCCACCCCGGGGATGCAGCGGGCGCTGCCGTAGAAGAGGGCTTCCATGTCGGCCGGGGGCGTGTACTTGCGCATGTCGGCCGAGGCCCCGGCGATGGAGATGCCCTCGATGGCTCCGGTGTCCGAAGAGGCGATGGTGCAGACGAAGGTGGGCTGCGCGGCCTCCTGGAGCGCCCCCAGAAGGTCGTCGTTCCCGTGAATCAGGATGCTGTCCATAGCTCCTCCAATCGCTGCACCAGTGTTTGGCTGTCGTGATAGACGTGGTCGGGTTCGGGCGGGCGGCCCAGGATGAAGAGGCGCGCGCCGGTCATCTCGGCGGCGGCGGCCTTCTCGTCCAGACCGCCGTCGCTGCCGGACTCCTTGCTCACGATGACGTCGCAGTGCAGGCGGCGAACGCAGGCCGCCGTGAACTCGGCGTCGTAGGGGGATAGGCCGCCACCAGGTCGCGAGGTTGCACGCCCGCCGCCAGAGCGCCCTGCACCGACTCGGGTGTCGGCAGGACCCGGGCCGCCAGGGGGAGGCCCGAGCGGGCGAACGCGACCAGACCCTTCGCTCCCACCGTGAAGAATGGTCTGGCCTGCGCATCACGCAAGGCTGCGATCAGCTCGACCGCGTCCCTGAAGTAGCGCACCATTGGACTCTCCGATTCCGGGCGCCAGGGTTCACGGGTAGCGCGGAGTAAGGGTAGCGAGGCCACGGCCGCCGCCTCTCGGGCGGTGGCCGTGGCCTCGACCGCAAAGGGGTGAGTGGCGTCGATGAGGGCCTGCGCGCCCCAGGATTGCAGCTCCGCCACCAGGGCGTTCCGGTCAAGGCGACCTGTCTGCACGCCTCCGGCGGGCGGCCTATCCACCTCGGCTGCCCCCAAGGGCGTCGCTACCGACACGCGCACCTCGTAGCCGGCCCGCTCGAGATCCTCGACCAGGCCCCGGGCGAAGCGCGTGCCACCGAGCACGAAGAGCCGGCGGCCGGGGCCCGCGGCGGGCCCCGGCCGCACCACCACCCGCGGCGCCTCCCGGACCGCGTCCCCGGCCTGGACCTCCGCGGCGGCCAAGACTTCGTCTTGAAACGGGCTCTTGTCCGCGTAACCCCGGCGGGTCACCATGCGACGGCCGAGGATCTCGGTGCGGCTCGAGCCGATCAGGACGGTGCACCACATGTCCACGGGCTCCTCCGCCAGCCGGCCCAGGGTGGTGAGCCGGACCTCCTCTCCCTCCCGGTAGGCGTTCCGCACCCAGCCGACCACGGTCTCGGCCGAGCGTTCGCCCAGGAAGATCTCGACCACCTGCTCGAAGAGCGGGCGGCGGCGGCGGGAGGTGGGGTTGTAGAGGCAGGTCACCAGCCCGGAGGCCGCCGCCGCCCGGGCCCGGCGGAGAACCTCTTCGCGCGGCGTGAGCAGATCGCTCAGACTGAGCACCAGGAAGTCGTTCATGAGCGGGGCGCCAAGGCGGGCGGCGGCGGCCTGACTGGCGGTAATGCCGGGCACGACGCGCAAGCCGGCCGCCGGATCGAGCTCCATGAGCAGTCCGGCCATGCCGTAGATGCCGGCGTCGCCACTGGAGACCACCGCGACGCGCAAGCCCTCTCGATGCAGTTGCAGCGCCCGGCGGCAGCGCGCGACTTCCTGACGCATGCCCGAAACCTCGGTGCGCACCTCGGGCGGCAGAAGGTCCGCCACCAGCTCCACGTAGGGCTTGTAGCCGATCACAACCTCCGCCTCCCGGAGGGCCCGGGCGGCCTCCTCCGTCAGCAGCTCCGGGGCCCCCGGCCCGATCCCCACCGCCACGATCACAGGTCCCACCTCTCCTCTCCCGATCTCAGGATCAGCCCGCCGTCGGCCAGGGCGAGCGCCACGGTCACCCCACCGGCGGCCCTCTTGGGCAGTACCAGGCGGGAACCCTCCCCGGCGGCCCACAGCGCCGCGGGCTCGCAGGCCGCTCCCAGGCCTATGTGACGGCGCACCCACTCGCTTTCCGCGAGCCCCCGGAGGGCGATCTGTTCTCGCAGGGCTTCGTCGGAGCCGAACAGCACCGGCACACCCAAGATCTCACCCGCCACGCGGAGGCCCGGCTCCTCCTCCTTGGCCCGCACCGATGCCAACGCCCGCAGGGCGGCGGGATGCAGACCCGCTTCCTGGAAGGCCTGCCGCACGGCCAGCACGAGGGCCTCGCCGGGCGCCCCCCGCTTGCAGCCCAGGCCGGCAACCACCCAGCGGGGTACGAGACGGAGGCCGGGTCCCGGCCACTCCTGGGCTTCCCCGTCACTGCCGGCCCCAGCGAGCGCCCGCGGGCTTACGACCACCGTGTCCTCCGCCACCGCGTCTGGCAAACCGGAGAAAATCCGCGTCCGGTAGCCGGCCAACCCTTCCAGGAAGGCGGTCGCCCCGCACACCTCGGTCGGGTCGTAGAGAAGCTCGGGGGCCCGCCCGTTCACCAGCGCGGCGGCCACAGGGAGAAAGCGGGCGGGGTCGAGCGCCCGCGCCTGCAGAGCTCGAGCCAGCAGGTCCGGCCCCAGGAGGCCCTGGCTATCGGACGAGGTCGTCAACACCGCCTTACCCCCCAGAGCGCCGGCCAGGGCGCCGGCCAGGGCGTTGGCCCCGCCCTCGTGCCCAGAAAGAAGGGGCACGAAGAAAAGCCCGCCCTCGTCCACCACCAGCACCGCCGGGTCCGTCTTCTTATCCGCGACCACCGGGGCGAGCGACCGCACGACGATACCCGCAGCCATGACGCACACCAGAGCCGCCGCCCCGCCGAAGGCATCGCGCAGTGCCGGCCCCACCCTCTCGAAGCGGTGGTCGGCCGACTCAGGCAGGTGGGCGGGCAACCAGAGTGCCCCATGCAGGAGCTCGGCCAGACGGCGGGCGGTCCGAGCCCCGCCGCCCGTGAGAGCAAAGACGGCCACCCCGTTCACTCTAGCGCGCCTTCTCCGGAACCGCCGTCCGCGTGCCGGTACCCATGGGAGAACGCCCGGTCGTAGAGCCTGGAGACCTCACCCGAGCGGTCGAGTACGTCGCCGACCAGGATCATGGCCGTGCGGCTGATGCCTTCTTCCTCCACCCGCCCCGCGATGTCGGCCAGCGTGCCGCGCACGATGCGCTCCTCGGGCCAGGAAGCGTTGGCCACCACGGCCACCGTGGTCGATCCGGGGTAGTGCTGCAGCAGGTCGGCCACCACCTCCTCGATCTGGCCTACGCTCAAGAAGATGCAGAGCGTGGCCCGGTGGGAGGCAAGCGAGACCAGATCCTGACCTTGGGGCACGGGCGTGCGCCCGGCTCGGCGCGTCAGGATCACCGTCTGCGAGAGTCCAGGCATGGTGAGCTCGGCGTTCAGGGCGGCGGCACTGGCGGCAAAGGAGCTGACTCCGGGTATCACCGCGTAGGGGACCCCCAGGGCGTCGAGCTCGTTCATCTGCTCGGCGATGGCTCCATACAGCGAGGGGTCGCCCGTGTGTAGGCGCACCACCCGCCGCCCGCTCCGGTGGCCTTGGGCCAGCAGCTGGACGATCTGGGCCAGGTCGAGCCCGGCCGAGTCGTGGATGACGGCCTCGGAACGGCAGTGGTCGAGCAGAGCGGGGTGGACCAGCGAGCCGGCCCACACCACAAGGTCGGCCTCGGCCAGGGCCCGAGCCCCGCGCAACGTGATGAGCTCCGGGTCGCCGGGGCCGGCGCCCACAAAGAGAACCGGAGAGCCCGAAGCGGGCGCTGGGGGAGTCATGAGGCGTCACCGTCCCTTCCGGGGGCAGGATCGTAATGATGGAGAAGTAGGGGAGCGCGGCGATCTCGGCCGCCGTCCCTACTGGAAACACCCGCTGGGAGGCCAGGGACACATCGGCCGTCACCCAGGCCCGAGGCAGGGCGCCCGCACGCTCGAGGAGCTCCGCCCCCGCCGCCCCCAGACGGGAGGGCTTCATGACCACCACGGTGCCTCCCAGAGAAAGCGCCCGGCGCAAGAGCTCGAGGTCGCCCCCGTCGGGCACCACCGTCAGAGGCTCCCGCCCCTCCACCAGGGGCTCGCGGAGCACGGAGGCCGCCGCGACCGGAGAGATCACCCCGGGCACCACCTCCACCGGCCCGCTGTAGCGGGCCAGCAGATAGCCGAAGCTGCCGTAGAGCAAGGTATCACCCAAGCACAGGTAGGCCACGTCGCGCCCGTTGGACGCGTGCGCCTCGATGCCGCCTATCGCCTCCTCCCCAGGCCGCCGTCAATGTGGGCACATGTCCGGTCATGGGCATGCGCAAGGGCAGCTCGATGCGGGCGGCGGCCAGATAGGGCTCGGCGATACGGTAGGAGCGGCCGGGGTCACCCTGGGAGTCGACGGGGAAGGCCACCACGGGGCAGCTGTGCAGGAGCTCCGCCGCGCGCACCGTGACCAGCCCGGGATCGCCGGGACCCAGGCCCAGAGCGTAGAGCACGCCCCACCGCTCGAGTTGATCCGCATGCATGCTCCCCCGCTCCATTCAGGCCCCCTTGTCGGCCCAAAGGAGGGTGACCGGGTTCATGCCCCGCATGATCCCGGCCCGGTCAAGCCGGGCCGAGGACAGCTGCAGGGCGTCGAAGTCCGCCCAAGGAGGATCGCAGAGCAGCCGTTGGGCCGTACCCAGGGTCTCCAGGGTGACGGCGGCGACCACCACCCGCCCACCCACCTGCAGTCGTTCGCCCAGGCCGTCCAAGACGGCGGCCAGCCGACCGCCGGAACCGCCCACCACGGCCAGGTCGGGCCCCGCCTGGGCCTCGACCTCCGAGAAGGCCTCGGGAGCCACGCCCTGGATGAGCTCCACCCGCACACCGAAGCGGCCCGCGTTCTCCGCCGTCATCCGGCAACCATTAGGGTCCCGTTCGAAGGCCAGCACTCTTGCCAGCGGAGCCTGGGCCGCCAGCTCGACGGCGAAGCCGCCGCTGCCGGCCCCCACATCCCAGATCACCCTCCGCTCCGCCGGCCTGCAGACGGCCACCAGAACAGCCCGCACCTCCCAGCGAGAAAGGGGCACACCCTCCAGTCGCAGGAAGACGTCGTCGGGCATGCCGGGCGCCCGAGCGCCCAGGACCGGTCGCACCGGTACGGCGCGGGGAGCGATCGTCCACCCGCCCGCGTCCACCCAGATCTGGGGAGCGAAGAGTACCGCGGCCGGCCGGCCGAAGCGGCCGGCGGCCACCTGGGAGGGGCTGCCCACCACGACCTGCTCCTCGGGCCCACCCAGATCCACACCCACGGCCATGGTCCCCTCCAGGCCGGCCTGAGCCAGCCAGGCAGCCACGGCAGCGGGCGTGTGTGTGCCGTCGCACAGGACGGCGCAGGGACGATCTGCGGGGGGAACGAAGTCGAGGTCCCGGCCGTGGGCCGAGAAGTGGACCGCCTCCTGCCAGGGTAGGCCTACGCGGGCGGCCAACAGCTGCACCGAGGAGACGCCCGGCTCGACCACGCACCGCCCCGGAAAACGCCGCTCGAGAGCGGCCAGCAGGCTGAAATAACCGGGGTCGCCCGAGGTGAGTACGCACACGTCGCGGCCGCCCGCGAGGCGGGCGGCCACCTCCTCCAGGACCTCGGCCAGAGGGCCGCTCACCGCGATCCGCTCCCCCAGGCCGGCGCGGCCGCCAGGGCGGCCGCGCCCCCACGAATACCTCGCACCCGCGCAACACCGCCTGGGCGCGGGGGGTCAGGTAGCCGGGGCCGGGCCCGGTGCCCACCACGAACAGCCTCCCCTTAGCAGGCTGCTGAAAAACGAAACCTCGGCCGCCGGACCGCACTGGGAGGCGCCATGCGGCGTCCTCCGTCGCGCCCGTAGCGCTGCTACGAGCGCTCCTTGCGTCCTTGCCTGACGCGTTCCCAGCACACCCCGGCGGCGAAGCGTCATTTCTCAGCAGCCTGTTAGAGTCCTCACCGCTCACGTGCCCTCACCACCAACCGCTGGCCGATCGGGGGCGACTTCGGCCAGGACGGTCCCGCCTCGATCCAACAACACGATACCCACAGGGATGGCGTAGCGCTCCCGGCAGGCCCGGGCGGCCGCCCGGGCCACCTGGGCCAGTACGTCCACCCGACCCAGGTCGAGCAGATGGGCGGCCGCCTGATCGGCGGTATTCATCTCGAGGATGCCGCGCACCTCGACCGAGGGCAGACCGGCCGCCCCGGCGTACGCGGCGAGCGTCACCAGGCGGGCGTCGGCCACTCGCGAGTGGGTGTCGAAGATGCCGGCCGCCAGCTTCACCAGCTTCCCCACGTGGCCGCGCACGGTCACACTCTGAAAGCCCCGCTCGCCGGCCCGCTCGAGCATCCAACCCACCTCATTGGCGGTCTCGACCACGTCGCGCTCGTCCGCGCCCGCTTCCACCGCCAGCCGGCGCCCCTTGGAGCCCAGCACGTACACCAGGTCGGTACGACCGCGCGCAAGGGCCACGTCGAGCTGGGGCAGCAGGGAGTCCCGCATGGCCTCCACCGACCAGGGCTCTACCCGCCCGGTCGTGCCCAGGATGCTCAGGCCCCCCTCGATGCCACAGCGGGGGTTGAGCGTGCGGCGGGCGAGAGTCTCCCCTCCGGGGGCCAGGATGATGGCCGTCGCCCCTGCGGGCCGCAGACGGCGCAGCTCGCACAGGATGGCCTCACGAGGTACCGGGTTGATGGCCGGATCGCCCGGTGGAACGGCCAGCCCGGGCAGAGTGACGATGCCCACTCCCTCGCCTCCGCGCACGACGAACACCCCCGGGGTGTCATGCACCGAGGCGCCGATGGCCAGCCCGTCGGTGATGTCGGGGTCGTCGCCCGCGTCCTTGACCACCCAAGCCACCCCCCGCTCGTCGAGACGGTAGGGGAAGCGGGCAGCCTCGCCTCCCGGCAGGCACACCTGGACCTCTCCTCTCCGCTCGGGATCGTCCCCGGCCGCAGCCGCCGTGGCCGCCTGGGCACAGGCCCCAGTCGTGTAGCCCCGGCGCAGACCGGTCCGTTCTTCGCGGGGCATGATCACCCGGCGATACCTCTCGAGGCATCCCGGAGAAGAATGGGTACCAGCTCCAGCTGCCCGTGCTCTACCATGCGCACCAGCTCCTTGCGGGCCTGGCCGATGGTGAGGGGACGGGTGGCCTCGTCGGAGAAGATGTCGAAAAGGTAGGCGATGCGGGGCATGCGCAGGTCGCAGTTTTCCAGGTGGGTACCCGGAGCAAAGACATCGCCGAGGGGGCCCTCGGCCGCCACCGAGCCTTTCCGCAGCAGGAGGACCCGGTGTGCATAGGTGGGGATGAGGTCGACGTCATGGGTGGCCATGATGATCGTCAGACCCTGCTCGTTCAAGGTCTTCAGCAGGCGCATGAGTCCGGCCTCGGCCATGGGATCGAGACTCGCCGTGGGCTCGTCGAGAACCAGCACCCGCGGACCCATGGCCAGCACGCCGGCCAGCGCCACCCGTTTCTTCTGCCCGTAGCTGAGCGCGTGGATGGGTCGCTCCAGCAGATCGGCCACCCCGCAGGTCTCGGCCGCCCAGGCCACCCGCACCTGCACCTCGGCGTCGGAGAGACCCAGATTCTCCGGGCCGTAGGCGATATCGGCCGCCACTGTGGGACAGAAGAGCTGGTCGTTGGGATCCTGGAACAAGTAGCCGGCCATGCTGGCGATCTGGGAGAAGCTGTCGGGTGACACCGCCACCCCGTCCACGGAGATCGAACCCGCTCCGGGGTGGAGCAGACCCACGATGAGCTTGAGCAGGGTCGACTTGCCTCCGCCGTTGGCGCCCATGACGGCCACGAAGTCGCCAGGACCGACCTGCACGTCGACGCCGTCGAGCGCCCTGACTCCCCCGGGGTAGTCGTAGGACACCATTTCGAGGCGGAGCTGAGCCCCGGATATCCTCTGCCAGCCCCATGGCCCCGTCATGATCGACCCCCTCCTTCTTCATGATCCCCGGCCACCGCGCGCAGACCTTGTGCGGATCGGGCGGTGCGACCCGTCCCTCCCCGCAGCCGCTGGGCGTCGTAGACCCGCTGCGACCGCTCGTATGATCGGATCAAGAGATTCGCTCCCAGGCTGCTCAAGCCACCCATGGCCCTGCCCCAGGCCACCTCGGGCCCGCGGAGCCTCTGCGCCTGGCGCATGCGCCCCGTCTCCTCCACGAACAGGAACAGGTAGCGATACATGAGCATGCCCACCTCGATGAGCAGCTCGGGTACCCGGTACCAGCGGAGAGCGGCAAGCAGCTTCGGGAGAGGTGTAGTCAGCCCCAGCACCAGCATCAGAAGAACACCCGCGAGCACGACCAGGCCGAGCTCCAGACCGGCCAGCACTCCATCGGTGGTGAAGGCTACAGGAGCCAGCCCGGGGAGACGGATGGCCAAGATCTCCCGGCCGGGCACCGTGAACCCACGCAGCAGCACCAGCATGGCGGCCACGATGAGGGCCGGGGCCATGCGAATCAGGACCACAGGCCGTTTCACACGCTGTACACCGAAGACGACCACCAGGGCCCCGGCCATGAGACCGAGGGAGAGCCACCAGCCAACCACCAGATTGGCAACCAGAAGCACGACCACCGCCCCCACCTTGGCCCGGGCATCGACGCCACCCAGCCCGCGGGACTGCCAGGCCAGGCGGTCGCCGGACGAGACGTCGTGAATATGCAGATGGGGCAGGCGGATCCGCAAACGACGGCCCCGCAGGCGCCGCGCGCGCAGCCGGTAGCCGGACACGATCCCCAAAGCGAGCCCGCTCGCCATGAACGCGAAGAGCACGGCGTCGCCTCCGCGGGCGCTCAGGAGCTGCTGGCGGCCGGGGTGGGCCATCACGCCGAGCACACGGCCCACGGACCGTCCGCTGACTGGACCAAGGCTCCATCCGGGTGCCGCCAAGGCCCACACCAGGACGGCCAGCAGGGCCAGTACGGCCACCGCGGCCCCCAGGAGACGAAGGCTACGGGGCCGCTTGCTCGAAGTCGTCCCCTCCACTGGCCCGCCGTTTCCCGGCTCCATTCCCCGCAGCCCCCGGGAGAGCCAGCCGATGACGCCACCCGCCCCCAGCGCCCCGGCGAAGAACACGAAGAGCAGCAAGTCGCCCACGTCGGTGTTGATGAAGGGTGTCCAGGCCGCCCGACCCCGCTCGGCGGCCACCCGCTCCATGACGCCTTCGTCCAGGCCGACCCAGCCTCCAGTCGAAACGGCGATGGCCCACACCAGGCCCCACAGGGCCAAGCCCCCCAACAGCAACATGCCCCCCACAGCGGCGACCCGTCCCGGGTGCCCGGCGCCCTGCCACCAGTGCCGCACGCGGTGCACACGCGAAGCGCGCGCGGGGGTCTCAACGAAACCAGAGGAGACTCGGAGCCGGCTCGCGATGTCCGGCCGGAGCTGAGCCAGGGAGCGGAGCACGCCCCCGGTTAGCACTCCCTCCAGGACCGCCAGCGGTAGCTGCGTGGGTAGGAAGGACAGGAAGATGGCCCACAGGCGCGGCCAGGCTTCACCCAGAGGGAACAGTCCCAAGCTCAGCTCGGCGGCCGTGGTGAAGTAGACGGCCAAGTCGCCGAGCAGACCGGCCAGGAAGCCCGCCCAGAAGAGGGAGCGGCCGCCGCGCCGGGCCAGCCAGAAAACGGCGAAGCCGGCCAGGGAGCCGACAACGCCCTCGGACACGATGTTGGCTCCCAGGGTGGTCAATCCGCCGTGGGCAAAGAACAGCGCCTGAAGCAGTAGGGACACGGCCGCCACGACGATGCCCGCCCCCGGACCCACGACCACGGCCGCGAGCGGGGTGCCCGCCGGGTGTGAGACCGAACCGGCCACCGGCACGGGGATGGGCATGAGGCTGATCGCGAAGACGGCGGCACCCATGAGGGCTACCAGCGACTTCACCGAGGGCTCGTCCTCGGTGCGCGCCTTGAGGCGCCGCAGGCCCACCGCGGCGCCGGCTACCGCCGGCGCCGCCCATGCCGCGGCCCACTCGACCGGCAGTATGCCTTCGGCGATGTGCACGCTAGCTCCCGGGCGCCGCTACGGGGGAGCCCGCGAAGATGCTGGGGTCGGCCACGGCCAGGCGGGCCAGCGCATTCACAGCGGCCACCGCGATGGGCGTCCCGCCCCTGAGACCGGGCAGCGTGATGTGGGTCAAGGCCGAGCCGAGCAGCGCTTCCTTCGACTCGGCGGCGGCTACGAAACCGACCGGCACGCCCACCACCAGCGCCGGGCGAACGCCGTCCTCCCGATTCATACGCACCACTTCCAGGAGAGCAGTGGGCGCATTGCCGATCGCGACAATTGCCCCCTCCATGCTCTCGGCAGCCACCCGCATGGCGGCCACCGAACGGGTGATGCCTGTCCGAGCGGCCAGGGTCACCGCCCGCGGGTCCTCGACGAGGCAACGCACGTCGACACCCAGGCGGCGGAGCGAGGGTGCGAGCCCTACCCGCACCATGTTGACGTCGCAGATGACCGGCGTCTCTGAAACCAGAGCCCTGATTCCCCTCTCCACCGCCCCAGGCGAGAAGACCAGCTGCGAGGCCAGCGAGGGGTCGCCGGTGGCGTGGATGATGCGTACGATCACGCTCCGCTCGGCGGCGCTGACCGGCAGGTCGGGGAGCAGCTGTTCGATGATGTCGAAGCTCTTGCCTTCGATGGCCGAGGGAGCCGAGACCGACGAGGCGGGCACCGCCCCCACCTCGCCCTGGGCGGCACGGATGCGGGTCTCGAGCACCGACACCAGCCGCAAGTCCAGCCCCAAGGGGTCGGTCACCTGGACGATCAGCTCCGGATGCTCGGCCAGCAGGCCTTCCAGCTGCTCCGGTATGTCCCGGGCCACGTGGTTCCCCGAGTAAAGCAGGTAGGGCGCCACATACACCCGCCGAAAACCCCGGGCGTACAGGTCAGCTACCGCATCCGCCAGATTTGGCCGGTTGAACTCCAGCGAGGCGTGGGCCACCGTCCAGCCGGTCTGCAGGGCCAGCAGCCCGGCGACCCTTTCCAGCACCTCCTGAGCCGCGGGACTGCGGCTTCCGTGCCCCAGGACCACTACGGCCGGTGTCTCACGACGCATGGCTCGGACCTCCTTCCCGGACTCCGCCGGAAGCGAGCCAGCGCGCGATCGCCCGGCTCCCTCGAAAATGTAGATGAACGTAGCTTGCGACCACCGTCGCCCCGGCCCAGCCGTCGTTGAGTCTCTCGCCCTTGTGCCGGACGAGATACGCAGGCGACTCCGAACCCGAAGTGGTGGAATAGTGGAACAGATGACCGCGGAACGCAGCCCCGGCCAGGGGGTGCACACCAATGGCCTCCGCTTCGATGTACCCCATGCGCAGGCGCTTCTGGGCCATGGTCGCCCGAGTGGGCAGCAGGCCGGCCATGGGGTGCCGGGCCGAGCCGTACTCGATCTCCCGGCCCAGATAGAGGTAGCCGCCGCACTCGGCGTAGATGGGCAGGCCGGCGGCCGCCGCCCGGCGCAAATCGTCGCGCAGGGCGAAGTTCGCCCCCAGCTCGGCGGCGTAGACCTCCGGGTAGCCGCCCCCCAGGTACAGGGCGTCGCACTCGGGCAGACCCTCCCCGGCCAAGGGACTGAAGGGCACGACCTGGGCGCCCTCCTCCTGGAGGACGTCCAGGTTGTCCTGATAGTAGAAGGAAAAGGCGGCGTCGCGGGCCACCGCCACCCGCGGGCGGCGCCCGGCCGCCATGCCGGGCAAAGGCTCGGCCATGCCTTCCACCGGCCGCGCGACCGCGCAGAGAGCATCCAGGTCGACGTGCGCCTCTACGTGGTCCACCAGGCGGGCCAGGGTCTCGTTGATGGTCTCGTCCTCCACCGTGGGGATGAGACCCAGATG
This sequence comes from Thermoleophilia bacterium, assembly GCA_027493445.1. Taxonomy (GTDB): domain Bacteria; phylum Actinomycetota; class Thermoleophilia; order RBG-16-64-13; family RBG-16-64-13; genus JAMDDA01. The sequence goes on from JAOSKU010000001.1 coordinate 2,816,800, forward strand.
ACGCGACTCCAGCTGCACGCTCGCTTCACGCGGCACGACGCCCACTACAGGCGGGCTTCCGGAGAGGGCTTCCTGGAGCATGGCCGCATGCGCCGGGCCGGCCACCTTGTTCAGGATGAGCCCGGCCACCATCAGGTCCGGGTCGTAGCCCGCAAAGCCGTGCACCAGAGCCCCCACGCTCCCGGCCATGTGCGAGCTGTCCACCACCAGTACCACGGGCAGCCCCAGGAGCTTGGCCATCTCGGCCGTCGAGCAGCGCCCGCCGCCGCCCGCCAACCCGTCGAACAGACCCATGACCCCCTCGACCACCGCCATGGGAACCCGCCCGCCCCCTGCGGTCTCCGCGCTCGCCGGCTTCGCTCCCGCGGGAGCCGTCAGCCGCTCAATGGCCCGGCGGAACACGCCCACGGCCTCGGCCTCGGGCATGAGCCAGGTGTCGAGGTTGCGCGAGGGACGCCCAGCAACGGCCGAGTGGTAGGTGGGGTCGATGTAGTCTGGTCCCACCTTGAACGGAGCCACCGCGTGCCCCCTGCGGGCCAGGGCGCCCATCAGCCCGGTAGCCAGGCTGGTCTTGCCCACGCCGCTGTGCGTGCCCGCGATGACCAGGCCCCGAACCTTCATCAGGCCGCCCCCACCCGCCGGCCCGGGCGGCCCAGTCCGGCCCCGCGCTCGTCCTCGCCGCGGGCCAGCACCCGGGCCAGGGCGAGCACCAGCTGCCGGTTCTCGCCGGCCGCTCGGACCGCGAAGCGCAGGTACTCCGGGCCCATGCCCGGGAAGTCGGCCAAATCGCGCACCAAGAGGCCGTGGCCTTCGCGCAGCTCCCGGGTTACGGTGGTGGAGTGCGGCTCCGCCAGCCGGACGCATACGAAATTCGCGTCGGCCGGAACGACCCGGGCGACCCCCGGAAGAGCGGCCAGAGCCTCGACAAGGGCTCCGCGGGCCGAAGCCACGGCCGCTGGTGTCTCGAGCAGCACGTCATGTTCGGCGAAACCGGCGAGCGCTGCGGCCTGAGCCACGCAGTTCAGATTCCAGGGAGGGACCCGCGGACCGAGGGTTGCGGCCACGGCCGGCGGTACGACCAGGGCGCCCACCCGCAGCCCGGGTAGGGCCAGAATCTTGGTGAAGGAGTGCAGCACGATGACGTTCCCGCGAAGCCCGCGGCCGGCGCTGCTGTCGGGCCAGGCCGGCGTGAAGGCCAGGAAGGACTCGTCGACGAACACCGGTACGCCAGCGGCAGCGGCTAAATCGATGAGGGTGTCCCGCCCCTCGCGGTCGTGCAGGCCCCCGGTGGGGTTGTTGGGGTCGCAGAGGAAAATCAGCTCGGCTCGGGCCACCCGCTCCGCGAAATCGGGCGCAGCGGTGATCTGAGGCGTCAACCTGAAGTCCAGCTCCTCCGAGAGCCAAAGGACGTCGACCTGGGCCCCCAGGCCCGCGCGGCCCGTTCGTACTCGGTGAAGGTGGGGCCCACGATCAGGACCCGGCGGGGCCGCAGATAGGCCACCACCAGGAAGATCAGCTCCGAGGCCCCGTTGCCCAGCAGCACCTGGTCCTCGCCGACGTCCAGGAACTCCGCGGCGGCCCGGCGCACCCCGGTCGGGGGTCCAGGGGGTACCAGCCGATCTCGCACACCGCCCGCCGGGCCGCCTCCACCACCGCCGGCGTGGGGCCCAGGAAGTTCACGTTGGCCGAGAAGTCCAGGATCTCCGAAGCCGGCAGACCCAGGGCGGCGGCCGCCTCGCGGATCTTTCCACCATGCAGGTCCGGGGCGCTCACGATCTCCTCCTGCCCGCCCCGAACACGACCGCACTCACAAGAGCAGTCACGGCCGCTCCCAGGCCCAGAGCGCCCACCCGCTCGCTCAAGCGTATCGCGCGCTCGATGTCCGCACGCCGGGGAGCCCGGTATTCGCGTCCCACGGAAGGGCGGGGGTGCAGCACGCCCCCGTAGCGGGCGGCGCCGCCCAGCTGCACACGCAGAGCCTGGGCGAACGAGGCCTCCACCAGGCCGGCGTTGGGGCTGGGGTGATGGCGACGCTCCTCCCACCAGCGGGATACGGCCCCTGGCCCCCGCCCCGCGGCCACCGTGGCCAGCACGCCGGTCAGGCGGGCGGGGGCCAGGTTGGCCAGGTCGTCCAGCCGAGCGGAAGCCCGGCCGAAGTGGCGGTAGCGGTCGTCCTGGTAGCCGACCATCGAGTCCAGGGTGGAGACGGCCTTGAAGGCCAGGGCCAGGGGAGCACCCCCCAAGGCCGCGTACAGCATCGGGGACACCACCCCGTCGCCCGTGTTCTCTGCCACGGTCTCGATGGTGGCCCGCACCACTTCGTCTTCGGTCATCTCGGCGGTATCCCGGCCCACGATCATCGAGACCTCACGCCTGCCCTCAGCCAGACAGTGGTCCAGCCCCCTCTCGACGCGGCGGGCCGCGTCGCTCAGGTCCCTGCCGGCCAGTGCGGTCGACACCAGCCACACCTCGGCGGGCAGGCGCAGCCCGCGGGGCGCACGCCGGAGCAGACTCCATACCGCAACGTAGGCGGCAAGAGGCAGACCGGCGGCCAACAGCAGTCCCGCTTTCTTCTCGGCCCCTCCCCCGAGCCAGGGGGCGTACCAGCAGCTCATACGCCTGGATGGCGCGCCCCATCAGGCGGGCCGGGTGCGTGGGCCGCACCGGATCGCCGACGGCGCGATCGACGGCAAAGGCCGCCCCCAGAACCAAGGCCCGTCTTAGAGCTCGTCTTGGAACGAAGCCTTGGCCGCCGGGCCGCGCCATAGGAGGCCGTCGAAAAACGAAGCCCCGGCCACCGGGCAGCACTGGGCGGCGCATGGCCCTACGCCTCCCCGCGCAGGAGCGCGCGCACGAAGTCGAGGTCCAGGTGCTCGCGGAACACGGCGGCCAGGCGGTCGTAGGCGGCCTCCTTAGCGGCCGCGTGATCGGCCCAGCCGTGCCGCCCGGCCTCGATGCGGTCCTCGTCCACTCCCAGCTGCCGGGCGAGACCGGCCAGCACCGAGTAGTCGTCGAAGAGACCGTGGACGTAGGTGCCCGCAACTCGGCCGTCATCGCTTACGGCGCCTTCAGGCCGCTCGGCTCGCGGAGCGCCGGCAACATCCAGCGCGCCTCGGCCATCCACCAGGAAAAGGGGCCGGCAGGCGCTCTCGCTGCGCCCCATGTGGATCTCGTAGCCCTCCACGCCCGCGTCTTCATCCAGCCAGCCACCCCCCGCGCCCCTCACCTGCACGGGCTCGGTCACCTTGTCGGCAGCGAAGGTGGTCACCACGGGCAGCAGGCCCAGGCCGCGCACCTCGGACTCGGCGCTCTCGACGCTTTCGGGGTCGAGGATGCGCTCCCCCAGCATCTGGTAGCCGCCGCAGACGCCCAGGAAGTGGGCACCGGACTGGCGCCGCTCGGCCATGGCCGTCTCGAAGCCCCGCTCCCGCAGGCTGAGCAGATCGCCCACCGTGCTCTTGGTGCCGGGGAGCACCACCAGGTCCGCCCCCTGAAGGTTGGCCGGCTCCTCGGCCCAACGTACCCGAAAGAGCCCGCAGTCCTCCAGCGGACGAAAATCGGTGAAGTTCGATACCCGGGGGAGCCGCACCACCGCCACCTTGGGCCCTTCGCCCTCCGGCCAACCGTCGGCCGCCGCCGGCCGTCGCGCCTGGCTCCCGGTCGACTCCTCCAGAGCCACCGAGTCCTCGTCGTCCACGCCCACATCGCGGAGATAGGGGAGCACGCCCAGGCAGCGCATGCCGGTACGTTCCTCCAGCTCGCGCAGCCCCGGCTCCAGGATGGTGACGTCGCCCCGGAACTTGTTGACGATGAAGCCCCGCAGGCGGGCACGGTCGGCGTCGTCGAGCAGGGCCCAGGTACCGTAGAGCGAGGCGAAGACCCCGCCCCGGTCGATGTCGGCCACCAGCAGTACGGGCGCATCGGCCAGGTGGGCCACCGCCATATTGACGATGTCGTTCTCGCGCAGATTGATCTCGGCCGGGCTGCCCGCTCCCTCGATGATCACGGCGTCGTAGCGAGCCCGCAGGCGGTCGAGGCTCTCCTCGACCAAGGGGAGCAGGGAGGGCTTGAAATCGTGATACGTGCGGGCATCCATATTGCCGATGGACCTGCCCCGTACGATGACCTGCGCGCCCACATCGGTGGTGGGCTTCAGCAGCACCGGGTTGAAGTCGACGCTGGGCGGCAGACCGGCCGCCTCGGCCTGGGCCACCTGGGCCCGCCCGATCTCGCCCCCCTCGATGGCCGGATAGGAGTTGAGCGACATGTTCTGCGCCTTGAACGGAGCCACCGCCCAGCCGTCCTGCCTGAGCACGCGCACCAGGCCGGTCACCGTCAGGCTCTTGCCGGCGTTCGAGCTGGTTCCCTGTACCATTAACGTGCCCGGCATCGCTCCTCCACTCCCCCATCACCCCGCCGCGGCTACGCCACCGGCCAGGTGGCTCCCGTACCCTTGATCTTCAAGGGAATGCCGCTGACGCAGAGATAGACCTCGTCGGCCTTGCGGGCGAAAAGCTGGTTGACCCGTCCCTGCAGGTCGCGAAACAGCCGCGAGAGCCGGTGGACAGGCACGATACCCGAGCCCACCTCGTTGGTCACCACAATGCACTGGGGCCAGGAGACGGCCAGGTAGTCGGCCAGGCTGTGCATATCGTGCGTCAGCACAGTCTCCGGATCGGGGGAGTCGGCCTCTTTCTCCAACAGCAGGTTGGTGGTGTAGAGGGTGAGGCAGTCGAAGAGGATGGTGTCCCACCGCCCCTCCACCTCCCGCAGCTTCGAGACCGCGTCGCGGGGAGCGGTGAGCGTACCCCACTCCACGGGCCGGTCGGCCTGGTGGCGCTCGATCCGCAGCCGCATCTCGTCGTCGCCGGGTTCGGCCGTGGCCACGTACAGCACGCGGCCTCCGAACTCGGTGGCCAGCCTCTCCGCCAGTGAGGACTTGCCGCTTCTGGTGCCGCCGGTGACGAGGATCATGGGCGTCCGGACCTATCGCCGGACGGGAGGAGGAAGCAAACACTGCGCATGCCAGCCCTTTCCGTCGAAGAGCACGTTCCGCATGTCCGGTCGAAGCAGGTCTCCTGACTCCCGGCTCGAACGTCTGTGCTCCCCTTCCCAGCTCCTCAGCCAGTGGATGCGGAGTCAGACTCGCCGGTCACAGTGGCGGGACCGCGTCGGATTCGCACCGACTTCCCTCGTGGCCAGATGGCGCAACGACCGATACAAACCTGTGATAGCGCAGCATACCCGAAAGGAAGCCCGGCTTCAACAGCAAGAAATGCTGCTGGTCTGACCGCTAAACCAGTTCGAGCCGCCTCCCTCGGCAAAGCACTCCCAGAGGATCGCCGAGCGCGTCGGGCGGGTCGTCCCGCCTACGCGGGCCCTCTGGCGCGAAAGGGTCGTGGGAAAACCAGACGAGGTCGGTCTGGGCCCCGGGATCGAGGGTGCCGTATCCTTCCGGCAGCCCCAGCAGCCGGGCGGCCTCCTGCGTGACCGACGCGCGCAACTGTTCGGCCGACAGGCCGGCCCGCCGGAGCAGGGCCAGCTCCAGGCCCAGAGCCCCGTGCTGCACCCCCGGGCTCCCAGCGTCGGTACCGGCCACCACCTTCACCCCCAGGGCGGCTCCCTCGGCGACGGCCTCCAGGTGCTTGGAGAAGACGCGCGGTAGGCCGGTGCAGCGCGGGTCGGCCGCCAGAGCATGCAGCGGAGAGAGCGTGGGTACCCAGCGGATTCCTCGCTCGGCCAGCAGCTGGAGCTCGGCCGATCCCAGCAGGATGCCGTGCTCCACGCTGTCAACCCCCGCACGGGCGGCCAGCGCCACCGCCGTCCGCCCGTTGGCGTGGGCCGCGACCGGGATGCCCGCACCGCGGGCGGCGGCCACGATCTGAGCAAGCTCCCGCGCGCTGAACTGAGCCGGCCCAACCGTGCCCGTCGCAAGGTCGACGGCACCCGTCAGGACCACCTTGATGACTCCGGCTCCCCGGGAGATAAGACCGTCGACCACGGGCGCCAGTGGAGACCCCGGCGGGATGGGCCGGCCCAAGAACAGGCCGTAGCCGCCGGGCCGGGTGAGGGCCGGGCCGGCGGACACGATCCGCGGACAGGATAGGTTCCCCTCGGCTGCCTCCCCTGGCTCCTCCTCGGGACGGCCGAGATCACGGACGGCGCACACCCCGCGCCGCAAGGCGCGCCGCGCGTTGGCCACTGGGTCGCGAGATCCTCCCAGAGCCAGGTGCACGTGGGCGTCCACCAGGCCGGGGACCAGGTACGCGCCCCCCAGGTCCACGACCTCTTCCGACGGACCAGACTGGAGACTCCCCACCTGAACGAGCCGCCCGCGGTCGATCCGAACGTCGAATGGAGCGCGCGGCTCATCGCCGTCCGCCGCCGTGCCGGCGGCTCGGCACCCCCGCAGCAGCATCGTCAGGAGGGGTCGTCCCAAGATGAGGGGTGCAGCCGGTCTCCTGCCCGGGACAGCTGCACGAGAGCATCCTTGTACTTGGAGTGGCGCAGGCCCACCACTTCGAGGATGATCTGAAGGAAGCGCCAGACATCCTCCGCGAACCTGTCCGGGTCGCTGTCCAAGAAGATCTCACCGCCGCCCACGCCAGCGCCCTTGGTCTCTTTCAAAGCGTGAAACACGGTCTTGCTGAGCACAGGATCGACGGCCAGGTCCATGCCCTGCGACTCGAGATAGCGCAGCAGCCGGCCACCCTCCGACAGGCGCACCCCCCGGCTGTTCGACATGATAAAGACCACCACCGGACCTTTGCCCGGATAGGTGAACGGCGTCTCCGCCGCCAGGCGAGCCTCCCGGCGAATCCGTTCGATCTGGGCCGGCTCCCCCAGGCACAGCGACATGAACTCCGTCAGTGGCAAGCGCTCGAACTGCTGCGGCACAGTCGGCTCCCCGGTTGTCGGCCGGCCCTGGGCCGGCGCCGTCTACGCCGGCCATGCTACCACGCGACCCGCCCCGGGCGAGCTTCTACTCGGTCTTCTCTTCGGGGGAGGAGGGCGCTTCGCCGCCCAGGCTCGCAGCCTCCGGCGGCGCGGGCGTGCTCTCAGCGCCGGGCTCTGCCGTGCCGGTCGCGGCCCCATCTCCCTGCTCTGCGGTCGTCTGGCGCATCTGGGTAAGCTGGTCCTCGAGCTGCACCATCTCCGTCAACAGGCTCTCCCGCGCGGACGTATCCACCTGCCGGTTGCGGTGGGCGTCGAACTCCATGTACCCAAGCTTCTTGGCCAGCCCATCGAGCTGGCGCTCCACCTGCAGCTCCTCGACCTTCCCCTTACCCTGCTCGAAGGCTTTCTCCGCCTGTTTCGCGACCTTCTCCGCGCCGACGGTCAGCTTGTCCAGCAGGCCCATTCCGACTCCTTTCACTCCGCTCTGCCCTCACACGTTTGACCATTCCCATCGGGGCACCTCTTTGCACCTTCCCCGGAGACCGGTGATCCCCAGCACAGGTGATATCATTCGCTTTCGTCCGCCCGGCCCCGTGCCGGGCGAGGCGCAGGAGGACCCTCGAGAGCGCGTTTTCCAAGGAGATCCAGTTGGCAACCGTCGTCCCGTTCCGCGGCTGGCGTTACGAGCTGAGCCGAGTCGGCAGTCTCTTCCAGGTGGCCGCGCCGCCGTACGACGTCATCGGCCGCGCCTTCCAGGACGAGCTGTACTCCCTCAGCCCTTTCAACGTGGTACGGGTCGACCTGGGGAAGACCACACCCGAAGACGGTGACGGCCAGAACCGCTACTCGCGGGCGGCGGCCGCCCTGGCTCAGTGGAAGGCCGATCGCGTGCTGGTCCGCGACCAGGAACCCTCGGTCACCATCGTTGAGGAGTCGTACGTGGGTCCCGATGGCCAGGCCCGCACGCGGCGGGGCTTCCTGGCCCTGGTCCGGCTGCACGAATTCGGCGAGGGGGTGATCTTCCCCCACGAAGCCACCCTTTCCGGACCCAAGCGCGACCGCTTCCAACTGATGGAGCAGACACGTATGAGCCTGAGCCCCGTCTTCATGCTCTACTCGCTGCCCGACGACGCCGTCATGGCCGCCTGGGACGAGGTGGGCGAGGGCCGGCCGCCGCTGGCCGCTATGACGGATCCGGCCGGAACCACCACCAGGCTGTGGGTGGCCTCTGATCTCCAACTCCTGGAGACCATCCGCCTGCGGTTAGCCGATGCTCCGCTGCTCATCGCCGACGGCCACCACCGCTACGAGACCGCCCTGCGCTACCGCGACGCCCGGCACGAGCAGGGAGACGGACCGGGGCCCTGGGACTATGCCCTGGTGTACCTCTGCAACATGGACGACCCCGGTCTGGCCATCTTCGCTACCCACCGGCTGGTCAAGGAGCTCCCCGCCGACATCGTGGCCGCTCTCCCCGGTAGCCTCGATCGCTTCTTCCGAGTGGAGGAGCTCTCCCCCGAACCAGGTGACGCCCCCGACGCCATCCTGGCCTTCCTGGCGGCCCGCGCCGAAGAAAGCGGAGCTTTTGGGTTGTACCTGCCCGGAAGGGGCGCGTTCGGCCTCTCGCTCCGCGATCCGGAAGCCCCGGACACGAGCGCCAACGACGAGCACAGCGAAGCCTACCACCGGCTCGACGTGGCCATCCTGCACAATCTCATCCTGCGGGAGACGTTGGGTATCTCACCGGAAGAGGTGGCGGCGGGCAATCACATCACGTTCGTCAAGAACCTGGAGCGGGCCTTCGAGCGACTGAACAAGGCCGAATCCCAGGCGGGCTTCTTCATGAATCCCATCAAGCTCGACCAGGTGCGGCAGGTGGCCATGGGAGGCGAGCGTCTCCCCCAGAAGTCCACCTACTTCTACCCAAAGCTGCCGACCGGCCTCGTCTTCCACGACCTCGACGGCGCCCTGTAGCGACCCACCAAGCCGGCTCACCTGGAGTCGCCGGCCACCTCGAAGGGCTCGATGCGCAGGGCGCGGCCGTCCTCCCCCAGCTCCAGAACCACGCCCTCCAGCCAGATGTCGTTCTCGGCCACGTCGAAGCGCGTGGGCATCTGGGTGAGGAACCGCTCGAGCACCTGCTCCTTCTTCACTCCAATCACCGAATCCCGCGAGCCACACATTCCCACGTCGGTGATGTAGGCGGTTCGCCCCGGTAGGACGCGAGCGTCGCCCGTGCGTACGTGGGTGTGCGTGCCCAGCACGGCGCTCACCCGGCCGTCGAGATAAAAGCCCAGGGCCACTTTCTCGCTGGTCGCTTCGGCATGGATGTCCACGATCACGTTGCGGATCCCCTCGAGCTGCTCCAGCGCGGCATCCACCACCTCGAAGGCCGAGCGGGCGGGGCTCAAGAAAAGGCTGCCGCTCAGGTTCACCACCCCCAGCCGGCCTCCGCCCGTGTCGGCGACGGCCACTCCGCGGCCCGGGTTGGACGGCAGGAAGTTGAAGGGTCGGACGATCCGCGGGTGCTCGTCCAGATAGCGGTACACCTCCCGGTGTTTGTACACGTGGTTGCCGGTGGTGATGACGTCCACGCCTCCCGCGAAGAGCTCGTCGGCCACCTTCGGCGTGATGCCCATACCCCGAGCTGCGTTCTCCCCGTTCAGCAATACCGCATGCGCCCCAAAGCGGACCCGCAGGTCCGGCAGGTGTCTCAGCAGGGCGTCCCGCCCCGGACGTCCCACCACGTCTCCGAAGAAGAGAACGATCACCTGCTGCCCCTTTCGCTCGGCTCGTTTCCCGGAGCTCGTAGCAGCGCTACGGGCGCGACCCAGGAGGCCGCATCGCGCCGACCAGTGCGGCCGCGGCGGCCAAGGCTTCATCTTGAAACGAGTCCTAGTGTACCGGTCGGAGGAGCGCCAACACAGACCTTTGGTCGTATGGCACCGCTCTGGCGGCTGCTCGTAGCCTCGAGTCACGTACAGCGAGGAGAGGAGGATCTCATGTTCCCCGGACCCCCGGTGGGCCCCCCGAGCTACCGGAGAAGACGCCGTCCCACCTTCCTGATCGCGCTGGCGGCCGCCGTGCCGCTGGCGTTTCTGGCGGGCGGCCCCACCCCCTCGGCCCGTGGCTCCGAATCACTGCCCCGGAAGGCCGAGTCCATCATGATGTCCGTGGCCGAGCCCCAGAGCGCCCCCGGTCCCAGGGAGCCATCCTGGTCGCACTGCCCTGGGGCCAGGGTCCCGGCCAAGTGGGCCTGCAGTCGCCACAGGAAGGGCTGGCCCGTGGTCCCGAGGCCCTGGCCGTCGCTCCCGACGGGCGGCTCGTGGTCCTCGACGGTGTGAACGGGCGCCTGCTTCTGTTGAGCGCCGCGGGCACACCCACCGCCACCGTACCCCTCGACCTGACCTCCCCCCGATTCGTCGCCGCCACCAACCAGACCGTCAGCGTGCTCGACGCCGACTCCGACCGGCAGGTCCAGGTCTTCGACTGGGACGGCGCCTCCGTCGCCACCTACGACCTGCCCGCGGTCGACGAGCCGGCCACCGCGCTCCTTGCCGGCGACGACGGCCTGGCCGTGGAGTACGCGCACGACCACGTGGAGCGGCTGGAAGCGGCAGGCGATCTCCCCCTCACCGTCGAGGCTACTGCGCGGCCGGCGGACCGGCAGGCTCCCGGTCGCAGCCGCCTGGTCAATCTCCGCCCGATACCCGGGAGAGCCCTGGGACCGGAGGGCCAAAGTCACGCTCAGGCCCGCCTGCGCAACGGAAAGGCCGAGATCCGCATCGAGCGCGGAGCCGGCTCCGGAGGCGGCACCATCACCGAGCTGCAGATCGACACGGCTGGCGCGATCGAGCAGTTGGTCGCCCTGGGGGCCGGTGAAGGCGATTCCCTGATCCTGGGAGCCCGGGCGGCGACACCCCCCGGCTCCGCGCAACAGCTGTGGGTGACGCTCCTGCCTCTCGGCGATCCGCCGCCCGCCGAGCCGCCCCCGGCCATGACCATCGACGACCAGGACTCGATCTACCTAGGCGACCCCCTGGTCATCGGTCCCGGCGGCACCGTCTATCAGCCGGTCGCCTCGCCGGAGGGGTACTCCATCCGGCTCCACCGGTTCGCAGAAGGAGGCTCCCGATGAAGGCCCCGTCACGCAAGACATCGAGCTGCGCGCGGGCCCGTCTCCGGCGCGTAGTCGCCATCGCCGGCGGGTGCGCGGCGCTCTGTGGAGGCCTGCTGGCCGGACCCCTGGCCGCGGTAGCCCAGGCAGCGGCACCCGTCATGAGTACTTACGAGATCGTCGCCCGGGGCGAGTCCGCCATCGGCACCAACTACACCTGGGGCGGCGAAAGCTGGGTCCCGAACCAGGCGGGTGCCGGACCCGACTGCTCGGGGCTGGTGCTCAAGTCCTGGGAGGTTCCCCAAACGCTGCTGTACCAGGAGGAGGACGGTGTCAACGCCGACATCATCCCCCGGTACACCACCTACCACTTCTACTATCTCCTCGGCCCGTGGTCGGAGGTCTCCGACCGCTCGCAGCTCCGGAAAGGCGACATTCTGGTGCGCTATTCCGGCGGCTCGGGGCACGTGGTGCTCTACGACCAGGGAGACGGCTGGAACAACCCCATCATCTACGAAGCCCCGTACACGGGCGCGCAGGTGCGCCGGGTGTCACGCTACCTGGACTCCAGCTACCGCGCGCGCCGGCGCGACAACCTGGGAGACGACAGCATCCTCCTCGACAACCCCACGGCCAAGAGCACCGGCGGCTCCGACGTGAGCGGCAACTGGGCCCGGTCCACCAGCAACGCGGGGTACTACGGCCAGAACTACCAGGTGCAGGCCGCAACCAGCGCAACCGCCTGGGCCCGGTGGACGCCGCGCCTGCCCGCCACGGGGTACTACAACGTCTACCTTCGCTGGACGAGTGGCTGGAACCGGGCCTCGAACGCCCGCGTGCACATCAACACCACCAACGGTCAGCTCGTGCGCTACGTGGATCAGCGTAGCAGCGGCGGCGCCTGGGTGAAGCTGGGTCGTTTCTACTTCGGCGAAGGCTACAGCACGGGGAGTGGGAGCATCTCGATCTTCGCCACGGGAGCCAACGGGTTCGTGGTGGCCGACGCCGTCCTTTTTCGCCCCTACCCGCTGACCGCCCGACAGAGACAACCCCCTAGAATGACGCGGGGCCCCGCCCGGGGCCCCGCGGACCCACCGCGCGGTCCGCGGACCGCCTCTGGAGCCCCCTACGGGGCGAGCAGCTTCTCCAGCACGGCGCACACCTCACCCCGACTCGCCGGTGCCCAGAAATCGTAGCTAGAGCCCACCCCCAGGAGTCCCTCCAGCAGGCCGGCGTAGGCCGCTTTCCTCGCCCAGGGGTAGTGGACGGCCGAGAAGTCCGGGAAGGGGGGCACGTACCCAGAAGGCGGCTCGGCCAGATTCGCCGCCCGGGCGACCATGGTAACGAGCTGAGCCCTGGTGATCCTGGCCCAGGGGGAGAACGTACGGGGAGCGGTGCCCACGGTGATTCCGTAGGCGGCCGCCACGGCCACGTAGTTGTCGGGATAGAGGTTGCCCAGGACCAGGTCGACGTCGTCGAAGGGGGGCACGTCGGCCTCGCTCACCGGGAGGCCCAGCGTCCGCACGATCATCTTGGCGAACTGCTGCCGCACCACCGGTTCGTTCGGGCGGAAGGAGCCGTCACCGGGTCCGCTGACGATGTTTCCGGCGGCCAGGGCCTGGATCTGAGAGGCGTAGGGGTGGGTCGCCGGCACGTCGCTGAACTGCGGGGGAGGCGCGGTGGTGGTTGTAGTCTGGGGAGCGGTGGTCGTCGTGGTGACCTTGGGCGCGGTGGTCGTGGTGGTGGGTTGGGCCACCGTCGTGGTGGTGGTGACGGGCGGCTGAGTCGTGGTGGTAGTGGACGGCGGCTGAGTGGTGGTGGTCGTCGAAGCCACGTTCCTGACGGTCACCGAGATGCCGTGTTCCCGGGTATTGCCGGCCGCGTCGTAGGCTCGGGCCTGCAGGGTATGCGCTCCATCGGACACGCCCGCCGAGCCCCATGTGAACCCATACGGCGCCACGGTGTCGGTGGCGGCCAGGGTCCCGTCGATGCGGAGCTCGACCTTGCTGACGCCCACGTTGTCGTCAGCCGTCACCGAGATGACGACGGAGCCGGACACGGTGGCTCCAGAGGCGGGGGCGGTGATACTGACCGAGGGAGCCGTGGTATCCGCGGGCGGCGGGGACCCGCCGCCCGGGTCATGCGCGCTGGAGTCGACATATCCGCCGAAGTCGGTGGTCCAGTAGTACGTGTACGGGGAGCCGGCCACGGCATCCAGCGAGATACCGATGACCTTGAAGTTGCCGTTCAACATGTTGGCGTTGTGACCGGAAGAGTTCTTCCAGGCCTGGAAGACCGCCTGAGCGGAGGAGAAGGCCCCACCCGCGGCGATGTTCTCACCCTTCGAGGTGCTGTAGGCGTAGCCGACGGCCGCCATGCGATCCCAGGGCGAAGACCCGATCGGGAAGTAGTCGGAGCCCTGGGTGGTGTGGTCGAAGAAAGCGTAGTGCCCCATGTCCAGGTTGTGGCGGGTGGCGGCGACGGAGATGGTGTCGGAGAGTAGGAGGCGCCCCCGCCCGTTGGCCTGCCGGTAGTCGTTGATCAGATCGAAGAAGGCGAGCTCCTGGGCGGAGTAGGTGGCCGCCGAAGCGATCGCTGGCATCGCCAACAGCACCACGAGGACGAAGACCAGCGCGAGCGCCAGCCTGCCGGTCCGCCTGTTCACAGGAAGTCGGTTCTGGTTCATGTCAGCTCCTCGACACCTGGGGCCCGGCCAAGCCTCTCGATTAGCCGCCTCTCCCGATACCGCCCTCGCAAGACCTCCCGGTCTCCCTTGGGCACTCGTCTTCTTCTACTTGAACGCAAATCCTCCTACACGGATACGGCAAAGCAACAATAATCCAAGACCCACGCCGGCCCCTGCGAGGGAAGAAGGCGGACTCCAGGCCGCAGGAACCGCGGGCAACGCAGCGGGGCTCCAGAGGCGCTGTCGCAACGAGCGCGGTCCAGCCCCTACGGCGCGGCGACCGTCACCGTGAACGGCGTGGACGCGGTCATGCGGCCGTCGTCGTCCACGGCCACCACGTAGACGTCGTACTGACCCGCATCAAACGACGCGCCCGTACTGCTGGACACGTATCCGTCGGTGCCGGTCCAGGTGGTGGCGGTGTTGCCGGCGAGCGCCGGCCCCATGGGAGCGTGCGCCCCCGGACCGGTCAGCACCAGCGCGACCCCTTGCTCGACGATGTACACCCTCTGCTGGACCACGCCCACCGAGACTGATGGCGCCCAGTCCACCTGGAAGTCGCGACCGTCCACCCCGGCGAAGGTGGAGTCCGGATCGGTGGCCGTCACTCCGGTGGGGGCCGCGGGGGCCGCGGCCGCCGGCCACGGCGCGCCGGCCGAGCCCGCCAGGGCTCCGGTGGAGTCCTCGGTGACCACGTACAGGACGTAGCTCACACCCAGCGCCAGGTCGGCGCCCAGGCTGTCGGTGGTGATCCCTGCTGTGCCGGTCCAGCTGCTGACAGCCGCGCCGAGGGGTCCGGCCACCGGAACCTGCAGCGTGCCCGGGTCGAGGTCGAGCGCTGTGCCCACCGGCAGGATGTACACGCTCTGCTCAGCAGAGTCGGTAGACGTGGACGGCGTCCATTCCAGATGGAAATCGCGCCCGTCGAGGGAGGGCGGGTCGCTGGAGGTGTCGGGGTCGCTGGCCGTGAGACCGGTCGCGGGGGCCGGCCTCTCGACCACGGTGAACGTAGACGAAACGGCTGTGGTCGTGTGACCGGGGATGTCCCCGACCGCCGGGCCGGCCGCGTCGATTGCCGTCAGACGCAGCTTGAAACCGGTATCGTCGGCGGCGACATCGGGCACGGTCCAAGCATACGAGCCCGTGTTCGGGGCGGCCGCCGCGATCTCGTGCCACGTGCCGCCCAGATCGTCCGAGTACTCGAGCTTCACGGTATCGACGGGAGACACGTCGACGATCTCCCAGCCGATCGTGTACGGCGTGTTGTCCGGAAGCTCGGCGCCCGCCTCCGGGCCGAAGTCATTCACCACCGGAGCAAGGCGATCGACGATCACCTCCTGGGTGTCGAGGGCGCTGGCGTTCCCGGCTCGGTCGAGGGCCCGCACGGCAAAGACATAGTCGCCGTCGGAGAGCTCCGTCGTGCCCCAATCGGCGCCGTAGGCCGGCGAGTCGTCGGTCCACAGAAGCGTGAAGTCGCCGAAGGCCCATGGGACTTCCGGCAACGCGCTCTCCAGCCGGTAGAGGAAATCGACCGAGGCCACGCCGCTGGCGGCCACTCCCGGGGCCGCCGGAGCATCGGCCGCGCCGGCGATGAAGGCCGGTGTGGGGCTCTCCGTGTAGTAGATGCCGTCGGCGCTCGGGAACTGCAGCTCAACCGTGGGCGCCAGCAGATCGACGACCACGTCCACCGGGCCGAACACGGCCTGGTTGTCGGCCTTGTCTGTGGCGACGGCCCTGAACTCGTAGGCGCCGTCGGCCAGGCTGATGTCGGTCCATAGAGCCTCGTACAGACCGGCCTGGGGCGTGCCGTCGATGGAGATGACAGTGAACTCATCGGTGCTGCCGGCCGGCCGGTACTGGAAGCTCACGGAATAGATACCCGCGCCCGCGTCGACCGCGGACACCTGGAAGACCGGCTTGCGGTTGGCCACGGCCGCGCCGTCGACCGGCGCCACGATGTTGCCGGTGGGGGCGGTCGGGTCGAACACGTAGGTGACGGGCGCCGAGGCCGGGGAGATCAATCCGGCTTCGTTCTTGACCTTGGCGGTGAAGCTGTGCTGACCCTCCGCGAGCAACGGGACGCGCGCGGAGAAGTTGCCCCCGCTGTCAGCGGTGGTTTGAGCAACCTCCGTGGTCCCCCTCCGAAGGTGTCGTACACGGCCACCTTTCCCCCGGCGATGGTCTTGCCCGTGACGTACGGGCGCCCGTCGGACGACGGACTGGCGGGCAGTGTGAGCAGGTTCGTAGGACCGGGTGGGGCCACCGTGATCAAATCGGCCGCCGCCAGGACGCGCAGCACCATGACCGCTGCCTGCGCCCGACTCAGAGAGTTGTTCGGGTTGAGCTTGTTGTTCGAGCCCTTGACCACGTCGCGGTAGATCAGATAGGCGGTGGCCGGTCGGTGGATAGCCAGCACCTGGGCCTGGTCGTCGTAGGCGGGCAGATAGAACCAGCCCTCCGCCTCGTACCAGGCCTGCAGCGACGGGTACCCGATACCTAGCGCTCCCCGGATCACCCCTGTCACCTCGAGCTCCACCGTGGAGAGGTAGCGTCCCAAGATGCTGTTGGTCTGCTGGCGGGTGATCGGGTTGTCCGGCTTGTAGAGCCCGCCTTCGTAGCCGCCGACGATGCCCTCGGCGTAGGCGCCTTCGATGAACTGGTAGAAAATGTGCGTGCGGGAAACATCCTTGAACGTGGGTACGGCGGGTTTCGCCGTGTCCAGCCCCAGCCCATTCACCGCCATCTTCGCGAACTGCCCCCGGTTGACCGCTTGGTAGGGCTTGAAGCTCCCGTCGGGGTACCCATCCGCGACAGTGGCGACCTCATCGGCCGTCACGCCATAGTCGTCGATCCATTGCTGGTCGGTGATGTCGGTCCAGTGCTCGGCGGCCAGAGCGTATCCAGTGAAGGACACGAGCACCAGGAGCAGAGCGAGTGTGAACGTCCGAACGAGAGCGAATGTGAACGTCCGAACGGCCAGGCTCCGGGGAGCTCCCATGACGCATCCTCCCTACGCGAGTCGGGTGTGCCGGGCGGCACCTGCCAACGGCCGCCAGTCTATCACGCCCGCACGACGCCCAGGCCCTCCTTTTCCTGAGAAAGCTCTCACGAACCGGCCCGGAGCACACGGGCCCATAAGGAGAGGGGGCCCGCCGAAGCGGGCCCCCTCTTTGCGTCGCGATCAGGCGACTACGGTCACGTCCTGAGACTTACTCGATAACGATGGGCGTGTAGGCCGTGTCGTACACCCAGTTCGCGATTTCGTCGCTGTTTGTGCTGGCCGGAGCCTTCACGTAGAAGGCTTCGCCGTCGACCCAGGTGTGCGTCGTGGTGATGGAGGTGTCGATAGTGGCGTCATATACCACACTACCGAGCAGACTCCCACCGGGGATCAGGTAGGCCTCGAGGGTCTTGCCTGCCCAACCCTGGTACCACTTGTCGGAGACCCACGAACCGAACACCGTGACCTTGCTCTGGCCGGCGATGGCTTCCAGGAGGTTGCCGTCGGCCGCGATTCCGTCGCCCAAGGTGCTGGTGCCATCCATGTACACCCACTGGATGACAGAGGCGTTCGAGGTGATGACCGGGTTGACGAGGTCAACCGTGTTGGCCTTCACGCTCTGCACGCCCCAGTCACCGGAGGCCTGGGTCCAGGTGAAGTTCACCTGACCGGTGGCATCGGTCGGAGCCTCGAAGGTCGCTGGGACCCCGTCAGGCTGCGTGGTCTGGGTCCCTTCAAGCGTGGTCCCGAAGAGCTCCACAGGGATACCGACCACCGGGTCGCCGAACTGGTCGAGCACCTTGGCCGTCACCGTCTGAGCTTCCAGGCCGGCGACGGAGATGTCGGTGGCCGGGCTCAGGGTGATGGTGGTCGGAACCGGAGCTTCCCAGACCTTGTGCACTTGGTAGTGCCAAAGAGGAGCCGCATCGGTGACCAGGCCGTCAGCCGGAGCGTAGACCATGATCTTGATGATCGACTTCAGGTGGGGAGCCATACCGGCCGGATCCTCGGCCAGCTGGACATCGATGTGGCTGCCGGTGTAGAGGTTCGGCCAGACTTCGCCTTCACCCCAATCCGGCGCGAAGAAGCCGTCGAGTGTCCAGGCCTTGGCGCCGTCGGTCAGGAGCCCGACTTCTTGGGCGTCATAGTAGCCGTAGAAGTAGGTTCCGCTCTTGGGCGGCATCGAGACATAGCCGTCGGGCTGGTTGCCTTCGCCCGCGTTCTTGCTGTTCGTCCACCAGGCAGCGCCGGGGCTAATGTAGCCGGCGCCGAGCCACTGGTTGAAGAAGAACGCGTCGGTGCCACCGTCGCCCACGATGATCGCGTACGGATCGCTCTCAGGGGTGGGCTCGTTGTGATCCGGCAGGTCGCCATTCATGTCGTAGTCTTTGCCGCTGATCGTGTTGGTGGTGTCCAGATCGGTGAAGTAGGCCCGCGGCAGGTAGGTGTCGTCAGCGTCCTGCTTGCCCTGAAGGGTCGTGCCCAGGTTCTCGAGGAGGTAGACCACCTCGTAGTCCGGCAGATCGTTGCCGAACTCGTCGTAGACATGCACCTCGATGTGGGCCGAGTTCAGGTTGCCCTCGGCGTCGTAGAGCGGGTTGATCGGCGTGGCGATCTCGCCCGACTGGTTGTCGGCCACCACTTCACCGTCGATGGTGACGACGATCTTCTCAGCGGTGGAGGCCACCCAGATCTTCTTGGCGTAGGCCTTGACCAGCTCGCTCATGTTGTGCGGGTTGCCTTCCCAGTCGACGGTGGCTTCCACCGTCTCCGGGCCCTTCTGGTTGCTCGAGACGGTCACGACGGCTTCGCCGTTCTCGTCGGTCACAGCCGAGTCGGGAGTGAAGGAGCCCACGCTCTCGACGAGTCCGTCTTCGTCGAAGTACAGGCCGATGTAGTTGTCGACCAGAGCGAAGGTGACATCCTTGCCTTCTAGCGGCAGGTAGATACCCGTTTCACCGTCGAACGGCTCTTTGTAGCCGTCCATATCCCAGTCGAACGAGGTGTAGCCACCCACGCCGGAGATGATGATGTCACGGCCCTGGACGTTTACGACGTAGGTGCCGGCTTCATCGGGATCGATGATGCCATTGCCGTCCTCGTCGTGCGGCCAGTTATTGTTGACGCTGGCCTTTCTCTCGGAGTCGTTGACCAGCAAGATGCCGCCGAAGTAGTCGGCGTCCCGCCAATCGAAGATGCCGTCGTAGGAGTGACCGGCCGCGTCGCTGTCGATGTACGGGGTCTGCTGCTGCGGGAAGTCCACGGAGGGATCCATCTCCAGCTTCAGGCCGTACACGTGCAGCGTGAAGTCGTGGGTGGTGCCCACGGTGTTCTCAGCCCACGCCTCGTTGGTGTCGAGGTCGTCGTACTCGCCGTAGGTGGTGGGATCGTCGAACGTGGCGACGTCCACATCGAACCACTGCACTTCGGCGTCGTAGGTGATGAACTGACCTTCCATGCCGTTGATGCCCTTGTCGCGCACCTTGGCGTGGACGATCTGCTCACCGGGCTCCAGGCTCTTGACCATCACGCGGGCTTGGCCGTTGACGTCGGTGACGTCTAGGTCCTTGTTGCCGGCGGGATCGGTCGGGTCGGTGATGGTGTTGTCGTCATCGGTGACGAAGTGACCGATGCCTTGCATGAACCACTCGACCTGACGGCCCGGGATGACGTTGCCGAAGCTGTCCACCAGGGTGATCGTGAGGATGAACTCCTCGCCGATGTTGGCGTACTGGTACGCCGGATCGATGGGGGAGTCACCTGCGCCGATCACGTGGGGGATCCAGGTCTTGTAGGCCACGGCGTAGTCTGTCGGTTGCGGATCCCAATCGTAGGTGTGATCTTCGTAGTCGCTGTTGGTGGAGTGCTCGAACAGCAGGCCCTCGTACGGGTTGCCCGCGTAGTCGGCCAGGGCCGAGACTTCAGCGGTGCCGGTCTCATCGGAGGCGATGGTGACCGAGCTCATGCCGTCGGCGTCGGTGGAGGCCCAGGCAGACTGGCCGTCGGCGGCGATGTCGCCGTTTTCCGTCGCCTCGGTGATCGTGGCCGCACCTTCGGTGTTACCCGTCCAGTCGTCGATGGACCAGTAGACCGGGATGCCGGCCATAGTGCGCTCGACGTAGCCGTCGGCACGCCAGTCAAGCTCATCGGCGTACTGCGAGTAGTCGACGTTGTAATCGACGCCGGCGTCTACGCCGTCATCAGGCAGCGGCTGCGCTGGGTCGCCGTCGGGATCGATCAGGTTGTACCAGTCGGACTGGCTGGTAGAGAGCGGGCCGGGGCCGAAGACCAGCACCCGAGCTGCCCAGGTGTGGGGCACGCCGGCGTTGTTCTGCGCGGAGAGCTCTTCGTCGAGGATGTAGACCTCGTCGAGGGCCAGCCAGTACTTGGTCGACCAGATGGCCGACACGCCGTTCACGGCCGCGCTCACGCGCTCGATACCAACCTCGGTGGAGATCAGGTTGACCGTGACCTCGCCGTTGGCGTTGGTGAGGGCGGCCGCGGGCTGGATGTTGCCCACGTACCAGGGAGCCAAGAGCGTGTCGAAGTCCACCAGCACGCCCGGAGCGGCCGAGCCGTCGGCCTGAGTGACCTTGTAGGTGTACTGGTGGGTGAGGCCAATCAGGTTCTCAGCCTCGTCGTCGCTCAGGAGCTCGATCTTGGCCGGGACCACCGGTTCACCTGGGGGCGGGATGATGCTCCAGGAACGGATGAGCATGGCCGCGCCCTGGATACGGGTGAGGGTCTTCTTCGGCGCCAGCATGCCCGAGGCGTCGCCCCAGACGATGCCGAAGTCGACGGCGAAGGCCATCTCCTTGACCAGGCTGGGGCCTACTTGAGCGGCGTCGGGGAAGGAGGCCAGGATGGCCGCCGCCTCGGCGTCGGTGTAGAAGGTGTCGAGGTCATAGCCGTTCTTTGCGGCCACCCAGCGCACGATGATGGCCGCGGCCTGCTCGCGCGTGATGGTGGCTTCCGGATCGAACAAGCCCCCGCCTACGCCGTTGGTAAGACCGGCGGCGGTGGCAGCTTCGATGTACTGGTAGTAGTCGTGGGAGGCGGGTACGTCGGTGTACGTCGGGGTGGCCGGGTTCACCAGCGGGATCTGGTAGGCGTCGACGGCCATCTTCACGAACTGCTTACGAGGCATGTTCGCGTATGGCTTCCAAGTGCCGTCGGTGTAGCCGTCGGAGATCTGCGCCACCTGGGCTTCGGTGATGCCGTAGTCGCCGAGGATGCTCAGAGTCAGATCGTTCCACTGAGCGAAGGCGACCCCGGCAATGCCGAGGACCAGGATGATGGTGAGCACCGCCACCAACGCGACCTTGTGGCCCCGTTTGTGCATGCGATTGCTCCTTGTATTCAAGTTTTCTTGCATACGTGCGTTCTTGCCGTTTCCTACAGCATGAAGCGGTAGTTGTGTAGGAAGAAGAACTGTCACCTCCTTTCCCCTTTGGTCTCGCCCGCGCGTCTACCGCCGCGGGACGGAAAGCTTATGTCACAGGCCCGACCGGCAAGGGTTCGGGACTGCTCCATACATAGAAGGAAAGAACGACGGACGGCCGAAGCCGTTCCGGTGATCGTCAGGGTGGTGGCCGTCGAACCGATCATGACGGCGCCTTGTAGATGCCCGTGACGACGGCGCCGTCCTCGTCGACGGTGATATCGAAGTAGAAGCGCGGGTTGAAGTCGACCAGATTACCCTGGCCGTCGTCGCGCCTGTCGTAGAATTCTACGAGCACGCGCGTGACACCCGAATCGCCAACGAGGATTGGCGCCATGACCCGAACGTCCGAAGGCTCGTTCAAGGTGGCCACCATCATGGCCAATCCAGCGGAGGCGCTGCCGGTGACCAGCTTGCGGGCACCATCGAGATCACCGAGGACGACCTTACGGGCCAAAAACTTCGCTCGCGAGCTGGCCGAGCTCTCACGTTGCTCGCGAGTAAGCTTGGGTTCCGAGGAGGTGGTGGTGGTCGTCTGACCGGCGGTCGTGGTGGTGCGAGGCTCCGGTTCGGTGCCAGCCGTGGTGGACGGCGTCGTGGGCTGGGTGGTCGGAACCGTCGTCTCCGACGTGGGAGGCGCCATTTCGGTGGTCTCGGCCTGCGTGGTTGTGCTGCTGTCCGAGGGCAGAGTCGACGAGGGAACGAGAGTGTCGCTGGTCGAGGTGCCCGGTTCGACGGTCACGCTGGTGGACGTGGACGGGTTGTACACCACCTGGTCGGGGTCGCCCGAGAGTCCGATGATGCCGGCGACCGCCGCCAGCAACATCACGGCGGCGGCACCCAGGACAACCCGGCCGTAGCCGAGACCTCGGAGCCGGGATCGGGCCGGGCCGAAGGCGCCGCGGGCCTTCTGCTGCTCGAGCTCGTTGCGGAGAAGAGCCCAGGTGCGCTCCCGCGAGCCGGCCGGGGACTCGATCTCACCCAGGGCGCGCAGCTCCCGGATAAGGTCCTCGGCCTCGCCGTCCACGACGAAAGGACCGTCCCCGCTCTCGGGGAGGTCCTCACGGCGCCGGAATATGTCGCGGAGTCTCTCGAACATGGCTCTTCATGCGTGATATTGCAGGCAACCACGAAAAGTCACGGTCGATTTGCGTCCCGTGCCCTGGACGCCGACTGCGGAGCGGCGGGTCAGTCGGGAGTCCGAGTCATCACATCGCGCAGGGTGGCCAGCCCTCGCTGCTGCAGCTGCTTGACGGCGCCCTCCGACTTTTCCACCGCGGCGGCCGTCTCGGCCAGGGAGAGCGAGAGGATGTAGCGCAGCAGCACCACCTCCCGCTGGGTGTCGGGGAGCATGCGCAGGGCGCGGGCGAGCTCCCGGCGCCTCTCCCGGTCGGCCAGGCCTTCGTGAGGGTCCGGTGGATCGACCGGCAGGTGGCCGGCGCTCTCCAGACCGACCATGCTCCCGTCACGGGCCAAGGTGCGGTGGTGGTAGGCCACCTGTTTCTGCGCGATGGCGTACAGCCAGGCCAGGAAGGGCTTGCCCTGCCAGCGGAAACGGGGGAGGCCGCGCACCATGCCCAGGAAGACCTGGCTGGTGATATCGTCGGCCGCTCCCGCCGACCCGGAGCGGAAGAGCGTGTACCGGTAGATGGTGGGATGATAGGCCCGGTAGAGGTCCTCGATGGCCCGCTCGTCGCCTTTCTGGGCGGCTTCGACGAGGCGCTGCTCCAGGGCGGAGGGGAGGACGCGGGCCTCGGTGGCGTCAAGCGGCGGTTCGCCGGCGGGCCCGCCTCCGTCCATGGAGGGCAGGGAGGTATCCGGCTCCGCGGGCGGCACGGATGCCCGGCCGGGGACCCTCTTCACCCACCTGGATCTGGTAGAGCGCGACTTCGACATGGCAGGCCACCTATCATAGACGATGCGGCGGCTCCCGAAGGAGGTATGAGCCGGTCGATGCGCTCAGGAGCCGGCGGCGGCCAGCCAGTCGACCAGATTCGATGTCATCTTCGCTACATGACCCCGGGTGGCCGATCGCCAGGGCCAGAAGTAGCGCCGGCCCTGGGCGTCGGGCTCGCTTCCGGTGAGGATGCCGTTCTCATAGGCCGTCATGGCGTCGGCGTAGAGGGGGCTGCCCGGGGGCACGTCGGCGAAGACGTCCTGGGACCCGGTGTACGCGGGGAAGGCCCGGCCCGTAGCCGAGCCGGCCCGCAGGATCATGCGCACCAGCTGGATGCGGGTGATCTCGTCCCAGGGGCCGAAGCGCCCGTCCGTGTACCCATTCACGATGCCGGCCGCGGACGCCTCCTCCACGTAATCGAACGGGTAGGGCAAGGGTTCGCCCTGACCGTCGAAGGAGGGGGGACGTCGGGGAAGGTGGGGTCCGAGAGGTTGCCGATATCCTCCGTGTGCTCCCCGATAGCCTGGATGACCATCTTGGCGAACTGGGCTCTCAGGACCGAGTCGTCGGCCCGGAAGTACCACAGACCAGAGCCGGCCGGGAGCTCCTTGCCGCTGATCACGCCCAGGCGTAGCAGGTTGTCGATGTAGGGGAAGTAGAGGTGGTCGCTGCCCACATCCAGGAACTGGATCTCGCCCTCGGGGTTGACCGCGGCGCTGTAGCGGAAGCCGTACCGTACGGCGGCCGACTCGGGGCCTCGGGCCCAGACCGCCAGGGTGTGCTGGTCGTAGCCGGGAGGGGAGGTCACACGACCACCGGCGGTGACCGGATAGAGGGAGGAGATCGACGCTCGGCACGGCCTCGCCGGCGGAGTCCCAGCTGATGAGAGCGGCATGGAGGTAAGGCCCATCATCGCCGTCGAGCACCACCCGCACCGAGTTCCCGTCCGGGGTCTCGGGCAGGTCGAGATAGCGGGCGGCGTAGTTCTCGGTGTCGGAAGCCCCCACCAACGGGAAGGCCCCCGGAACGGCCACCGGCTCGGCCGCGATGTCGATCGCACCGATGGAATAGGGCGAGGCAGGAGGGCGCCCGTCGAGGAAGTTGGTGATCACCCAGCCGTCGAAGAGCGAGGCGAAGGTGGGGAACGACCCGTTGGCCTCGAGGGCGGCGTCGATGCCGGCGATGCCGGCCATGGGCGTATCCACCAGCCTCCGGATGATCGACTGACCGGTGAGCTCGGCCACATAGGCCATGAAGGAGTAGCTGGCTCCATAGTCGTTGTTCCAGGGTCTGCCCTCCCACCGGGTGAGGTTCTTCGTGGGCTCGAAGGCGAAGCTGCGCAGATAGTCGCGGGCGCGCGTACCGTGGCCGGTCGCCAGCTCCGCATACATGGCCAGGCCCTCCTCGATCCAGCGGTACTCAAGGTTGCCCCGATATTTCTTGCCGGGATTCGGATCCAATAGGAAGTTGCGGTAGTAGACGATGAGATGGGCGAACTCGTGCGCCGCGGCGGCGGACGCCAGCTCCACGTCGGAGATGACTGACTCGAGGTTGAGCATGATCATCTCGCGCTGGTTCGATCCCGGGGGCGCGGCCGGATCGATGTCGTGGGGGAAGAAGGCCCCCTGAATCGAAGGGCTGTTGAAGTCGTAGAGAAGCAGGACGATACGCTGCTCGCCGTCGATTCCCGGGTTGGGTTCCGGGCCCATGACGGTTGTGAGTATGGGGTAGATCCCGGTGTCGAAGGCGGTGGTCAGGGCGTCGAGAAATGGGTCGGGCGCGGAGCGGCCTTTCTGCACGTAGAGCACGCTGTGCTCGCCCACGCGGCGCACGTTGGCCGCGATATCGATGGAGCGTTCGTTCCCCCAATCCTCGACCTGAAAGGTCTGGGTGGAGCCGAGAGGCGGGGGTGAACCGTCGTCCGCCCGGGCGGGGGCGGCGGCGGACAAGGCCAGCAGCGCGACTGTGGCCCAGGTCAGGAAGGCGAGCAGCGCTGTTCGCGCCCGGAAAGTATATGGAGGCCTTGGGGCCGGCGCCCTCATGGGGTCGTCCCCCCGAGCGCGCCCAGCAGGTTGAAGACCACCCGGGCGGTGTGACCGCGGGTGGCGGCGGCGTAGGGCTGCAGACGCAGGTGACCGTCGGCTCCGGGGATGCCCGCCACCAGGCCGGCCTGGTAGGCGGCCAGGATGGTGGGTAGGTCGGGGTCGTCGGAACGGATGTCGTAGAAGGGCGACGGGCCGGGAGTCGCCGGGAGCGGCGAGCCGGCCGCGGCGGCCGCGCGGACGGCCATACGGACGAGCTGGATGCGGGTGACGTCCTGGTACGGCTCGAAGACGGGGGGAGCGCCCGCTTTGCCGGTGACGATGCCGTAGCGGGCGGCTTCCTGCACGTAGTCGAAGGGGTAGCCGCCGGTCGCGGCGGGCACGTCGGCAAAGGAGACGGCCGCCGCCTCTATCTGGTCGGTGTACAGTCCGAGGGAGGCCACCAGGATCTTGGCCAGCTGGGCCCGTTTCAGAGGGGCGTCGGGCCGGAAGACCGTCGTGCGGCCGGGCTGCGGGTAGCCGTCCAGGGCGCCCCGGAGGGCCAGCACCCGGATCTCGCGGTGGAAGCGGTGGCTGGGGAGAACGTCGGCAAACTCGGGCACCGGCTCTCCGGCCGAGAGCAGCGACACGGTGCCGTCGCCCTGATTGCCCACCGCCAGCACGGGGCCGTCGGATCCCGAGAGCCAGGTCAGCGGACCAGGCAGTGAGCCCACCGGTACCGAGGAACGCAGGGCGCCCGACCCGGGATCGTAGCCGTTCAGTAGGTCGGCGGTCTGCAGGGCCACGTAGAGCTCGTCGCCCGCAGCTGAGAAGACCCCCTGCTTGGGCCCGCCGGGCACCGAGCGGACGCTCAAGACGGCTCCCGCGGCCGAGACCTGGGTCAGGGTGTGGCCCACGAAGTCGGTCACGACCAGGGTGCCGTCGGTGGGGGAGCGGCGCACGTCGAAGGACCCCTGGCCGGTCGCCCGGGTCCAGAGGGGGCTGAGCGTCTCCAGATCGACGGCCAGCAGCTCGCCGCCGTCGCGGCCGCCGTAGCTCTCCACGTAGAGGCGACGGGCGGTGTCGTCAAGTTCGATCTGATAAGGGTAGTACGCGGTGGGCAGGCCGGCCACCCGCGCGAACGTCAGGGGATCGAGGAAGGTCAGGGCATCGGCATGGTGCTCGGTGACAGCCAGGAGGGGCCGACCTTGGGGGCCGCTGACGAGAGCGAGGGCCCAGGGGTCCCCCAGACCGAGGGCGGTAGCCTGAAGCCGGCCGGCGGCCACGTCGAAACGGTAGACCGCCCCTCCGAAGTAGGAGGCGGCGTAGAGGGTGGAACCGTCGGCGGTCAGAGCCAGGCCCACCGGGCTCCCCGGCACGGGGAAGCGCCGTACGACCAACGCCGAGGTCAGATCGACCTCGGCCACGCTCTCACCGGCGAAATCGCTGACATAGAGGCGGGAGCCGTCGGGGGCAGGGAGCAGGGCTTTCGGCTCCCCGCCCACCACCAGGGACCCCCGCTCCTGCAGGGCCGCGCGGGCTCGGTGGGGGGCGGCAACCAGAACCCCCGCGACGGCCAGGGCGACGGCCAGCGCCAGAACCACAGGCACGGGGGTGCGACGGTCTTTGCTCGCGAAGGACTGCATAGAGGCTCCAGTATAGCGGCTCATGAGGCCGCGCCTGGTGGCCCTCACTCGTAGTGTGTCCACATTCTCAATATCTTGACCGTCCGTCTCTCGTCCAGGACTTGATAAACGAGCCTGTGCTGGATGTTGATGCGGCGGGAATACGCTCCAGAGAGATCTCCAAGCAGCATCTCGAACGGAGGGGGAGCGCGATACGGGTCCTCCGCCAGGAGATCAAGCGGACTCTGAGCTTTGGGCTTCAGGCCGGCGGCCGCGAGAGTTCTTGCGTCTTTCTTGGCCTGCTTCGTGTAGAAGAGCTTCCAGCTCACCAGTCGAGTTCCTCCTCGCACTCCTTGAGAGGGGTCCCCAGGCCTTTGACGATCGATTCCCTCATCCCCGGCACAGATAGGAGGTGGAGAGTCTCCTGCACGGCACGCCAGTCCTCTTCTGCGATGAGGACCGCATTGCAACGCCTGCCGGTTATCTGTATGGGCTCGTGCGACTCCGCGACTTCGTCCAGCAGCTTATACAGAAGCCTGCGCGCTTCGGTAGCCGTGATGGTGGTCATGATGCGCCTCCTCTTACGTACGGCAAAGCGTACGCTCTCGACCAATGTGTGTCAAGGGCGTGGCAACGGTCGCTGCACACGCGCGAGGTGGCTCGGTTGGCGGGGGCCGAATACCGTTCCGTCTGGCAGGAGCTCGAACAACTGGAAAAGCTGGGATTGCTCGCCTCGAGCCGCGAAGGACGGCGCCGTCTCTGGCATTTGAAGGAGGGACCCCCCGCAAATCCCTTGCCCGGCTTCTGGATGATGGTACACAAGGAGGACCTGGAGCGGGAAGCGGCGATCGGCCACCAGGAACCGTCGATCCCTGATTCCCTCAAACCCATCCTCCATGAGTTGAGGCTTAGCCGAAATCCGCCGGCACACTGATCGCAGGGGGACCATGTTGATACTCGAGACCGGTGCTATGCAGACAACTCAGCGCTGCGGCCGTGGACTTATGCAGACTGCATAGTCATTGTTAGCGTGCTCTCGGCAATGGTGCTAGGCTATATGCTATGAGTGATACGGATGTTGCGGAAATCTTGAAGCTCCCGGTCGAGGAACGGTTGCGTCTCGTCGAAATAATCTGGGAAAGCCTCGCCGCGGAACCTTCGGGCGTGCCACTCGGCGACGCCCATCGCGCGGTGATTGATGAGCGTCTTGCCGAACACGAGCGCAACCCCGACGATGTGGTATCGCGAGACGAGGTATTCGCTGACGCTCGTCGGCGCTGATGACCCTGCCACTCGTCTACCGCCGCAAGGTTGGACGGGACCTGACTGGAGCATATGGTGTGGTATGAGGATCAACGCGTTGGCCTGGGCGAAGAATTTCTTGCGGCCGTTGACGCCACGTTCGATGCAATCGAGCGGATTCCCGAGATGTTTCGCCGTGTCCATGGCGAAGTACGGCGAGCCAACGTATCACGGTTTCCATACGCCGTTTTCTATCGCATCGAGCCCAAGAACGTTGCTGTGCTCACGGTACTGCATACGGCTCGCGATCCAAAGCTCTGGCCAAGGCCCAAGGGGAAGCACGCTAACCGCCGCATCAACACCGACCGCTACGCGGCGGGTTATGCGGAGCGTTAGCTGCACAGATCTCTTGGGGAGGGGGTGGGGACATGCAGCCCGGGGAGTTTCGCGAGCGGGATGAAGCGATCCAGTACATCGGGGCTGCGCTCGGCGACGTGGCAAACATTGACTTGGACTTGAGAATCGTCGCGAAGGCGTGCGCGGAGTGCTTCCGCGATCCCACCGATCGTCGCACAACGTTGCGTACGCGACTGCCAGGAATGACCTCATAGAACTGGTCGGGAAAGGCTATCTAGCTTTGCGGCGCGACGGCCGTGCATACGTATTCGTCCCAACGTCCGACATCCGGACCAAGCTCGCGGGCTAACTATCAATCAACTATCAGTTGCTATCAGCGTTGATATTTCGCGGCCGTTCTTGGATCGATCTTGTGGTTGCGGCACAACGATTGCAGCTGCCCAGAAGCTCAAGCGCAACTGGATCGGCATCGATATCAATCACCTCGACATCCCTGGTTCGAGAACCTCGGCCGCGGCACCTGCGCTGGATACGCTCTTGCGTTCGAAAACGGGGCGCAGTCCTTGATTCTCTGGATCAATCCAGGGGCGGATTTCGGGACAGCTACACGTGAGCGTACGGGCGTCGCGGTGGACGGCACGTCCTTCGTCATAGTCGGCGGGCATGACCTCGAGGCAACTCTGTCCGATGGGACGGTCGTCGTCATCACAGGCTCCGGATCGTCAGACGACATTCGATCCTTCGCCCGGCTTCTCGTTCGGGTCGCCTCGCCCTAGCCGGTGGTGCGGCCGCCCGGACGGCTCCAGCAGTCACACGCCCATCGTCTGAGCGTCCCAGGACGCCCGTTTGGACGCCTAGCAGCCGTAATGATGTAAAATGGTCATCATGCAAGCAAACTGGTTAAGCACCTTCCTGGGGTCTGCTACCCGTGCAGCCGTACTTAGCACGGTCTTTGGGGCGCAGGGACGGTCGCTGCACACGCGCGAAGTGGCTCGGTTGGCGGGGGCCGAATACCGTTCCGTCTGGCAGGAGCTCGAAAGGCTGGAAAAGCTGGGATTGCTCGCCTCGAGCCGCGAAGGGCGGCGCCGTCTCTGGCACTTGAAGGACGGGCCCTTCCGCGACATCCTTGCCCGGCTTCTGGATGAGGCACACAAACAGGACATGGGGCGGGAAGCGGCGATCGGCCCGCAGGAGCCGTCAATCCCTGATTCCCTCAAACCCGTCCTCCATGAGTTGAGGGTTAGGCTTTCTGAACTCTACGGGGAACGCCTAGTCGGTCTCTGGCTCTACGGCTCTCAAGCCCGCGGTGAGGCGGATAGGGACTCAGACGTCGATCTCATTGTCAGGCTCACGGGGGTGGTGGATCCATCGGCCGAGATCGACCGCATGGTCCCTCACCTCAGTGAGATCAACTCGCGCACCGGGGTCTTGCTGGCCGTCATACCCGTGAACGAGTCAGACTTTCATCGGGCAGACGGCGCCTTCTGGCGTTCGGTACATCGAGATGGCCTGGCCGCATGAGCGAAGCCGGTCCTTCGCAAGAAAGGGTCAGGCTAATGCGCAAGGCCACGCGTTATTTACCCTCAGCGGATCTGCTGTTTCTGGTAAGGGCCTGGACTGTTGTGGGGCTAGGTAATATTGCCAAGAGAAATGCTCACTGTAGACAAGAAATCTTGCAAGAAACAACTGATCTTAAAAGTTGACAAAAGCCCCGCCATCAGGAACAGAGTTACACAATCTTTTAGACAAACGTCATCTTAAGCATGGAGATACTCCGGGCTCACGAAAAGTAACAAAATAAGCTTCCACCTGACTTCCTTGAACACAAGATTTGACAATAGCTCTTCTCGATTGTTATTCCATTCCACCAAACAAAAGCCAGTCCGGAACTGCCCAGAGGTTTTCCCCCAGCCATCGCAGCTCTTGCCCTCGGTAGACTACCAGGCCCAAGCTGTCCCGCTGGGCCACTGTCTCACCCTCTACCTCCCCCAGGAATCTCTCCAGGTTCCTGGCGGCACCAGGGTGCACCCTCTTGGTCGCCTTGGCCTCAATGGCGATAAACACATCCTCGGACCAAAGCACAAAATCAACCTCGGCGCCCGCGTGGGTGCGGTAAAAACCGATATGGGGCGGCTCCTCCTGCCAGGAGAGCCACTTGAGGAGCTCACCGGCGACAAAGGTCTCGTAGAGGGCGCCGTCGGCGGCGTCAAAGCGCTCCGAGAGAATGCGGGCCAGCCCCGTATCTACCCAGTACAGCTTGGGGCTCTTTACCAGCCGCTTGGAGATGCGGGGAGCGTAGGGTTTAAGCAGAAAGACCTGGTTGGAGATCTCCAGAAAGCGGACGTACCTCTTAACCGTGTTTACTGCAACACCCAGCTCGCGCGAGACCTCCGAGTAGGAAAGAATCTGGGCGGTTCTGGCGGCCAGCAGGTTCTGGGCTAGGGCGAAGTTGTCGAGGTCGGCCACCTGCCCCAGGTCGCCCAGGTCCCGCTCCAGATAGGTGGAGCGGTAGTCGCGCAGCCAGGTGCGGCGCTGCTGGTCTGTTGCCAGGGTCTCTACGGAGGGAAAGCCGCCCCAGAGAAGTGTCTGCTCACTGGAAGCCCTAAGCTCCCGGGATCTTTCCACCGGGGGTAGCGCGCGGGCCAGCTCCTTGAGTCCCCCCTCTCCTCTCTCAAACAGCCGGTCCATGCCCACATGTGGCGCCACCCGTGCTCTCACCCGCTCGCCCACGGCAAGCGGCCAGAGATGAAGCAGGGTGACCCGCCCCGCCAGCGTCTCCCTCACCTGCTTTAAGAGAAGGATCTGCGAGGAGCCCAAAAGGAGAAAGCGCGGGCCCTCGGGGCGATCGGCGTGGAGTTTTACCACGTCCATGAGCTGGGGCAGCTTTTGTACCTCGTCGATGGCCACGAGCTGCTCGCCCAGGTCGAGTCTCGCCACCGGGTTATCCATGAGGCGGCTGCGCTCGTCGGGATCGTCCAGGTTGAGGTAAACAGCCGGCACGCCCTCCTGTGGCAGCAACCGGCGCACCAGGGTGGTTTTGCCGGTCTGCCTGGCCCCGGTGAGGATCACCGCCCTGCGCACTGCAAGCCGGTCCTTAAGTAGAGGTAAAACTCTGCGGGGGTAGAAGTCCATGAAACCAGGCTACTAGCCTTAATGCAAAATTTCAAGTAAATATTGCAGAGTTACTGCAAAAGTTCCTTGAAAAAGATCCCTTTAGACTTGGCGGAAGGAGACCTGGCGTCCGCGGTCTCGCGCCTCCACTATGCACAGTTCTTCGGGAGAAGCCATTGCTCTCTACCCGAGAACTGAGTTTCTCCAGCCACCGGGCGGTCATCTCAGCTTTGGGGCAGCACTTGAGTCTTCGGGCGCATCCTGCCTGAGACCGCCCGTTTCGTGGAGCAGGCAGAGGCGTGGTTCAGGAGCGAGAACCGCTGATCGAGGCCGCCCTCCGCTGCCCGAGGCCTTGTTCCCGAGTTCCATCGGTGTGCGCCTACCGTGCGGGGGCTACTGCGGCAGGTCGAGGATCCGGCTCAGGATGACGGCCACGTGCATGCGTTTGGTGGGCTCGTCGGGGTGAAGGGCGTAGACCCCGCTGCCCGGCGGCCCTTCGTAGCCCTGCAAGACCCCCAGGGATTTCAGGTAGGTGGCGGCGGCGCGGTGCAGGCTGGAGACCGGCACGTCGGCGAAGGAGGCCGCATCGGGGGGAAGCGCCGCGGCCACGTCCTCCCAGCCCAGGGCCCGCACGAGCATGCTGGCCATCTGGTCGCGACGCACCGGCTCGTAGGGGCGGAAGTTGGTGTCGGTGATCCCGTTGACCAGGCCTGCGCCCTTGGCGGCCGCCACCCAATCGGACTCGTCGCCCAGCACCCCAGGCCGCACCGCCACGTCCCAGAAGGGCTGGCCCTGGACGTCGACCAAAGGAATGGGGTCAGCGGGCAGCAAGGCGTTGTGCAGGCCCACGGCCATCTTGGCGAACTGCCAGCGGGACACGGGATCGTCGGGTTTGAACTCGCCGGAAGGGTAGCCGCCCACCAGTCCCTCGTCGACAGCCCGCTCGATCTCGGCCTTGTAGATGTGACCGGGGGGCACGTCGCTGAATTCGCCCGGGGGCGGGGGCGGCGTCCCAACCGGGTTGACGATCTCGGAGATGAGGGTGGAGCGCATCCGGCTGTAGCCGAACAGCCGCCTGAACGAGGAGGCGCTCACCACGGCCGAACCCCGGTCGCCGGTGAGGCGGATGGTGCCGGCGTGGCTGCCCGGGTCGGGAGTGTCCCGGGAGGCCACCTCGACTTTGGCGACCGCGCCCACGTCCACGGCGCGGCCCTCGACGTCCGACATGCCGTCGACCGCATCACTGAGGTTCGCGGCCGAGACGGTGAAGCTCCACGAGTAGCCCGGGTTGGAGACCGGCGCCTTGAGGCTGTAAGGGTCAGGCTTGGCGGGCAGGTAGGGATAGCGGCCCGGATCCCAGGCGCTGGTGAAGCCCCCGGAGCTGGAGGAGAAGAAGCTCGAGATGACGGCCCCCTGGTAGCGCAGCACCAGCCCGGCAGTCTGCTCGGCCGCCTGGGGTATACCCGGGTACTTCAGCTCGAAAGGGGCCTCGCCGGCCTGGGAGCGCCCCGTGTAGCCCAGGTAGACCTGGTCCCACTGGTTATCGTTGAGGTAGGGATCCTTGTTGGCCACCGCGTAGGTCCGGGCGGCCACCGCCTGGGCCTTGACCGCCTCGAAGGCGTAGTTGGGGGAGGAGGCTTGGGCCCAGTCGTACTCCACCTCGGCGATGCTGCGCAGATACCGCTCGATGGGGACCCGGTTGAATACGGCCAGATAGCCCCCCGTGGGGGAGGGCTCCACCCGCGTACTGCCCCAGTACTCCCGGGAGGGGTAAACCGAGTCGTCAGAGCGGAGCTGGATCCGCACTCGATCCGCGGACGCCGGCCGAGCCTCGACCCGCTCGAGGCCGTCGCGGTGACCGCCGACGGCCGTGAAGACGTGCACCTTGCCGTCCTTCAGGGTGATGTCGGCCCAGGCGCCCGCCGGTACCGGCTCGCTGCTCTCGCCGGCCGGTCCGGTCAGCACCAGGGTGTAGGGCTGACCCACGGCGTGCAGGGAAACCTGCGTGAAGTTCTGGGTGATGGTGGAGACGTCCTTCCAGGGCTCGCTGGACAACTTGACCTTGAGCTCCATGCCCGGATCGCCCAGGGGCACCAGATCGGTGCCCGGATAGTAGAAGCCCAGGATGAACTTGAAGTCCTTGCCCTCGCGGGCGGCCTGCCAGGCGCCCCACTGGCTCATGCCCACACCGTGGCCGTAGCCCCGGCCCTTGAAGACGAACTCGCCGGTTGCAGCCCGGGCGGAGCCCGCCGGTCCGGGGACTCCCAAGAGCCCGGCGGCCAGAGTGACCGCCAGGACGAGATGCATGCCCAGGCGGAACAGCGAACTTCTTGAACGAGACACAGGCGATCCCCCTACGGTCTTGGAGCTCTCAGGCGGACGCGTCGACCGGCGCCGACTGCGGGGCCGCGGGTCCCGGGATCCAGCCCAGGAACTCCAGGACGCCCGCGGCGATGGCCTGCGCGGCCTTGTCCTGATAGATCGGATCTTTCAGCTTGGCCTCCTCCTCGGCGTTGGTGAGGAAGCCTACTTCGGTGAGGGCGGCCGGCATCAAGCTCTCCCGCAGCACGTGCAGGCTCAGCCAGTGTGTGCGGGCCCCCGGTCGGTGGAGTCGAGCGTATCGACCAGTCGCCGCTGGATAGCCTCGGCCAGCCGCCTGCCCTCGGGCGAGTAGTCGCCGTCGGCCGTGCCCCAGTAGAAGGTCTCGGTGCCGTGGGAGTCGGAGCCGGCGGCGTTGTTGTGGACGGACACGAAGATGCTGGCCTTGGCGCCGTTGGCCAAGTCGGTGCGCTGCTTGAGCGTTACCGTACTGTCGTCGGAGCGGGTGAACAAGGTGCGCACCCCGGCCGCGCGCAGGTGCACGTCGACCCGCAGGGCCATGGCCAGGTTGATGTCCTTCTCGAAGACGCCGGTCACGCCCACCGCCCCGGTGTCGGAGCCGCCGTGCCCCGGATCCAAAGCCACCAGCGGCGGGCCCTCCCCGGGAGGTCCCTCGGCCCTCTTGAAGATGTCTATGACCACCCGGTAGCCCTTGCCGTCGGAGGGCGCCAAGGTAGTGACCTCCCAGCGGCTGAAGCGCTCCAGGTCCAGGGTCACGCGTACCTTCTGCGGCCGGTAGGTGAGCTGCCGGACGGTCAGCTTCGCCACCTCTCCGGAACCCACTTGCTTGTCGATGCCGCCGCCCTCCACCACCGAGCCGGCGACATCCACATTCAGGTAACCTAGGTTCTCGCTGTCGGTGCTGATCGCGCCCGGCTCGGCCGACAGGTCGAGGACAACCCGGGTCTTGTCGGGGTGGTCGGTGCCCACCCGCACCCCTTGGACCACGGCCAGGCCCAGGAGCTCGGCTCGGTAGGCCACCAGAGCGAATTGGGCCCGGGTGATGGCGGCGGTGGGAGAGAAGCGCCCGTCGGCGCCCCCTTGGAACAGTCCTTTGGACAGGGCCAGGGCCACGTACGGCCGCGCGCCGGGGGTGATCTGAGCCACATCGGCAATGCCTTTGAGGCCGGCGTCGATCTGGGACTGGGTCAGGGACTGGGCCTGAGCCTCCCAGCCGAGACAACGCACCATGATGACGGCCATGTGCTGGCGCTGCAGGGGGTCGTAGGTGCGGAAGCTGCCGTCGGGGTAGCCCGCGATCCAGCCCTTGGCCGCCGCCGCCTCCACGTAGGTGCCGTACACCGACTCCACGTCGCTGAAGGCGTAGACCACCGTGGAGGCCACCGTCAGCCCCTTCTGCTTGACCAGCATCTTGGTGGCCTGGCCCCGGTTCAGGAGGGTGGCGGGCTTGAAGGAGCCGTCGGCGTAGCCGGAGACGACCCCGGCCTTGGAGAGGTACTCGATCGCATCGTGGGCGTCGGCTGAGGTGGAGACGTCGGCGAAGCTCGAAGGGTGGGCCTGGGCCGCCGTGGGGCCCAGCACCACCGCGGCCAGGACGAGGACCGCTAGGACGACCGTCCACAAGCCCATGGTGCGCGCGGCTGCGATCGGTACGGTGGTTCGCGAGACAACAACCCGCGGTAAGGAGGAGAGGATGCTGCGCTTGCTATGTCGGGTTCGTTTCAAAGAAGCCTCACAAGGCCCCTGCGGGGCGGGAGGGGTCGGCGTGAGTCAGTCGCCCGCGCTGCCTTCCTGGATGCTCATGGCCCGGGCGATGACGGTCACCGCATGGGCGCGCTTGGTCGTCTCTTCGGGCCGGAAACGGCCGTCGTTGCCTCCGGACACCACCCCCACCTCGTAAGCTTCGGCAATCTCGCCGGCCGCCCAGTAGTTCAGGGGCACGTCGGTGAAGACCCGCACCTCGCCGGCCGACAGGGAGCGCTCGCCGCCGGCCGTCGCGCCGGCGGGTAGGAGCGCCCGGCAGATCATGGCGGCCATCTGCGCCCGGGTGATGGGCGCGTTCGGAGCGAAACGAGTACCGTCACCCACGCCTCTCACCAAACCGGCCTCGACCGCAGCCGCCACCTCGACGAAGCCCCAGAAGCTCGGGGGCACGTCGCTGAACACCTGCCGGGCCACCCCCGGATCCTTCAAGGCCTGAGCCGCGAAGGCCCTCACTAGGAAGGCGGCGAACTGAGCTCGGGTGACTTCCTGGTACGGACGGAAGGAGCCGTCGTTGCCTCCGTTGACGACGCCCGCCGCGTAGACCTCCGCCAGCTCATCGTAGAACCAGTCGGTGGGGTTCACGTCCACGAAGGGTGGGAGCTCGGGGTCGAGCTGGCCTCCGGGGCCGGGGTCGGGGGCGCGGTGGTCGAGGGCACGGTGGTGGTCGTCGGGACGGTGGTCGAGGTAGTGGTCGGAGGGGTGGTGGTGGACGTGGAGGGCGGCGGCCCCAGGGGGCCGCCTCCGGCGTCGATCCACTCCTGGTAGGTGAGGGCGGCCTTCAGGCTGTTGTAGGGGTCGATGGGATTCTTGTAGCCCCCCAGGTGGATCTCGAAGTGCAGTTGGCTGCCGGCCTCCTCGGCGTTGCCGCTGTCCCCGGCCCAGCCGATGAGCTGCCCGGCCTTCACATGGGTGCCGTTGGAAAGCCCCGGGGCGTAAGCGTACTGCGTGCCGCCCAGGCCGTCGTCGGTGCCGGGGGTGTCGTTGTTCATGTGGATATAGAAGTAGTCGTTGCCGTCGTCGCCCCGCAGAAGAATGTTGTAGTAGGGCAGTCCGTTGTAGCTGGAAGTCTTGCCGCTTAGGTTCATCCAATCGAGGGTGCCGCCCACCACGGCCAGGAGAGGGGTCATCTTGGGCACCATGATGTCGTTGCCCTCGTGGGTGCGGCCCCCCGAGCGGGGCGCGCCGAAGGTATCGGTCCAGGCGACCTTCTGCTCGAGAGGAAAGAGAATGGGGACCACGGCCGCGTCGGACGCGGCGAAGACCGCGCCCGAGCCCAGGAAAAGGGCAAGGGTGGCCAGAAGCAGGCCCGCCACCAGGGCCCGCAGGGCTCCGGACCGGACGGGAGTCCGCTCAGACACCCCCCGACCGCGGGCGCTCGTCCGCTCAGCCCGCATGGGAGGTGACGCCCGAGGCGCCACGGGCTCCGCAAGATGGTAGATCGTCCGCAGCACTCTCTCGACCATCATCCGACGTATGTTCGCCGTGTCGCCACGCTATCCTCCCTCCGGCCGCCCTTTTCGGACGGCACTCCGGAGCATCCCGAGGACCTCGTGCAGCTCGGGCATGCGCCCGATGGCCGCTGCCGCCCCGTAGAGCGCCGCGCCTCCCAGTACGCCGACCGTCACCCGGATCCCCAAGGCCTCAGGACCCGGGGTAAGACTGCGGGCAAGCAGCGTGTCCATACCCCAGACCCCGGCGGCCATCACCCCAGCGGCCGCCCCGATGCGCACCAGCGAGCGGGCCAGGCGCCCGAAGCCCATGGGGCCGAGCTTCCTACGGAGCAGCTCCATCAAGACGGCGAAGTTTATCGTGAGAGCGATGCTCGTGCCTAGTGCCAGCCCACCCACGCCCAGGAACTGCATGAGGATATAGGACGAGACGATGTTCAGCACCACGACAGCCACGCTCACCTTAACGGGCGTGCGGGTGTCGTGATACGCGTAGAAGACTCGGGTCAGGGTGTCGCGCCCGGCGTAGCCGAAGAGCCCCAAGCTGTAAAAGAGGAGGGCCCAAGCGGTGCGCGTGGTATCGCCGGCCAGGAACTTCCCCCGCTGGAACAACAGGGCCACGATGGGCTCTCGTAGCACGATGAGCCCGATGCTGGCCGGGATCATGACGAAGGCGATCAGCCGGAGGGCGAAGGCCACGGTGGACTTCACCTGGTCGGCCCGGCCGGCCGCCACGTGCTCCGAGAGCAGGGGGAAGATGGGCACCGTGATACCGGCCACGAAGAGACCCAGTGGCAGCTGGAAGAGCTTCTCGGAGTAATTGAGGGCGGAGATGGCTCCCTGTCCCAGCAGGCTGCCAAGCACCTGATCCACGAAGATGCTCACCTTGCCCACCGCGGATCCGAGCAGAATGGGCCAGACCATGAGCCCCACCTGGGCCATGCCGGGCATGCGCCAGTCGACGCGGAGCGTGTAGCGCATGCCCTGAGCCCGCAGCTGGGGCACGAGAACGACCAGGGAAGCCAGGGCACCCAGGGTCGTGCCCACCGCCAGACTGGTGACCCCCCAACCGCTCTGGAAGGCGACCATGAAGGCGATGGTCACACCGGCCCCCACGGAGGTGGAGAAGGCCGCCAGCCCGAAACGTTTGAACGAGTTCAGCACCCCAATGGCCAGCCCGGCCAACCCAGCGAAGATCACCCCCGGCATGAGGATGCGGAAGAGGAACACCGCTTGATCTCGAGTGCTCGCGTCGAAGCCGGGACCGAACAGGGGAACGATCCAGTGGGCCAGCAGGAGGGCGATGCCGGTGAGGGCCAGCAGGATGAGGCCTACCGCGTTGGTCATGCTGAGGGCGAGCTTCCAGCCCTCCTCCTTGCGCCCTGTGGCCATGCGCTGGGTGAAGACCGGGATGAAGGTGGCCGTCAGGGCGCCGGCTACCGTCAGGGAGAGCAGGTAGGGGACCTTGTAGGCTAGAAAGAAAGCGTCGGTGGTGGATTGGGCGCCGAAGTAGTTGGCCACCACCATGTCGCGCACCAGGCCGAGCAGCCGGCCGACGATGGTGGCCGCCAGGATGACCAGCGCGGCCCGGCCCACCAGGGCGCGGGTGGCGGCCGGAGCCTGGGACTCCTCACTCATGAGCGCTCGCCGCCCCCGGCCTGCGAGCGCTCCGCGGGTGACCCGCCCCTTGAGGGTGAGAGCCCGCAAGCGGGCCGATGCCGGTGAGGCGAAGCGCCCGGCGACCGGGGCACGCCCCCGGCGGCGGCCAGCTGCACCGCCAGGGCGGCCGTGCCGCCGGCGGCGGCGCGAAGGGGCGGCGGCGCGCCCCAGGGCGCGCCGCCGCCCCACCAGATCGTCCAGCGACCCCCGCAGCGCGTCCTCGAGCCTGGTCACACCGTCCCCGGCCTCGAGCACGTCGACCGAGAGGGCCCAGTCGCGCTGGCCGGTCTGCTCGGCCATGGCCCGGGTCTTGGGGTCGTAGTCGAGGATGACGGCCGGAGTCCCGGCCGCCGTCGAGAGGATCCCGCTGTGCAGACGCATGGCCACCGTGAGCACCGCCTTGCCCAGAACCCCGGCCAGCAGGCGGGGATCGAGGATCGCCGGCAAGGACCAGGCCCGGTCGGCCAGCCGCACGTCACGGGCGAGCTCGGCGCAGAGGTGCGTATCGAGCCTCTCGTGGAAGGGGAGCAAGACCACGGCCAGCTCACGCTCCGACGCCACCCGGGCCAGGGCGCGCACCAGCGTCTCCAGGTACCGGGTCCGGCCCAACCAGGGCCGGGGGCACACAGCCAAGAAGGGTGTTCCGCCCGGGAAGCCCATTCCCTGAAACAGCTCGCCCACCGCCGGGTCGGCGGCGGGCGTGAGGGCGTAGGCCGGATCGGGCACCACGGCCTGCACGGGGGGACGCACCCCCACCTCGGCCGCCAACCGAGCCGAGACCGGATCCCTCCAGGTCACCACTTGGGACAGCGAGCCGGCCATCGCCACCAGCCGGCGGGCGCCGGCCGTGTGGAGCGGACCGAGACCCTGGGCATACCACATCACCGGCACTCCCAGAGAGCGGGCCAGCAGCACGACCGACAGGAAGTAGGGGATGGGGCGAAGCTTGCCCTGGCGGAAGAGAAAAGACCGCCCATAAAGGGCGAAATCGGCCTCGTGCAGGAGGCTGCCGCCTCCGCTGATGAGCAGGTCGGCGGCGTGCAGAGCCCCAGCCAGCTTCTGGGGCTGGCGCAGGCTGGTGGGGAGGGCGCGTACGGAGTGACGCCGCGCCGTGTCGGGCGGGTCGAAGGAGAGCACGGTTGCGTCGGCCTCCGGGTCGCGCCGCCCGACCTCCTGCAGGATGGCGGCCAGGATGGCCTCGTCGCCGGCGTTCCTCTCGCCGTAGTATCCCGAGATGAGGTAGCGCATCAGGCCCGGTCTCCTGGTTCCTCCGGAACGTCGGGCGCCTCCAGAGGCGCCTCGCTCCGGGCCGGCCGGCGGCCGGCCCGGCCGGGTCCGTAGTCGTCGGCTACGCCCGCCGCCGCGCGCAGCGCGAAACGGGGAAGGACCAGCTGCCGGCGCAGGCGGCGGGGGTCAGAAAGCAGGCGGTACAGCCACTCCACCCCCAGACGGCGGGTCCAGCCGGGCGCCCTGCGAACTGCGCCCGACCAGATATCGAAGCTGCCCCCAACGC
Organism: Thermoleophilia bacterium; assembly: GCA_027493445.1. Taxonomy (GTDB): domain Bacteria; phylum Actinomycetota; class Thermoleophilia; order RBG-16-64-13; family RBG-16-64-13; genus JAMDDA01. The sequence continues at coordinate 2,856,919 of JAOSKU010000001.1, forward strand.
CCAGGCCCACCGCCACCCCCAGGGCGTCGCGGTGGCGGTGCAGGAAGACTTCCTGGCGGGGGCCCCCAAGGCCACCAACAGGATGAGGGCCCCGGATCCACGGATGGCCTGGACGACTTCCTCCTCCCGGCCGGGAGGGAAGTAGCCGTCCCGGCTGCCGGCCACAATCAGCCCGGGATGGGCCCGGGCCATCCGGCGGGCGGCCTCGGCAGCCACCCCTTCGACCGCCCCCAAGAAGTACACGGACAACCCTGCGGCCGCCGCCCGCCGCAAGACTTCCTCGGCCAGCTCGATGCCGGGCACCCGGGACAAGCCGGCGACTCCCTGGCGGGAGGCGGCCCACACGGCCCCCACTCCGTCCGGGTAGCACAGGTCGGCTTCCAGGAGGGCTTCGGCCGCCCGGGGGTCGTGCCAGGCGCGCATGACCAGCTCGGGGTTGAAGGAGACGGCCATGCGGGTCCGGTCGGAGACGACCGCCGGCGCTCGAGGAGCCCGCGGGCGCGGGCTCGAGGCGGCGGCCAGCACCCAACCGGCCGCCTGCTCGAGGTCCACCCGGTGAAGAGGAAAGCCCAACACGGACACGGTGGGCAGACCGGCGGGAGAGGCTCCCCCGAGGCCGCCGGCCGGCCGGCCGGCCGCGGCGGGCGGGCGGGCCGCCGGCGTGTGCGGAAGCTCTTGGCGCAGTCGATCGGCGGCCCGCTGGTAGACCTCCACGTAGGCCGCCGCCGCCCGCAAGTGGGAATGCTTCTCGACCACGTAAGCCCGGGCCGCCCGAGCCAAGCGGGCGGCCAGATCGGGGTCGGCGGCCAGCCGCTGGACGGCCTCCGCGAGGGCCGCCGCGTCCCCCCCGGGGACCAGGAGGCCGCTCTGGCCGTCGGCGACCATCTCGGCCAGGCCGCCGACGGCGCCCGCGATGAGCGGGCGGCCCGAAGCCATGGCTTCCAGGGCCGCCAGGGAGGTGGCCTCCTCCACGTTCTGGGAGTGCACGGAGGGCACAAGGACGATATCGGCCAGCCGGTAGAGCTCCAGGATGGCACCACGGCCTTGCCCGCCGAGCAGCCGCACCTGCCCGGCCAGCCCTTTCTCCCGGATGACCGCCTCGATGGCCCCTCGCTCCCCGCCCTCCCCCGCATGCAGCAGCAGGAACCCTCGCCTTTGCGCGGGGGACATGGCCGCCAGGGCCAGTGCCGGATACACCACCCCGTTCTTCTTCACGAGTCTGCGCGGACAGAAGAGCACGGTGGCTCCTTCGGGGATGTCCCAAGCCCGGCGCAACTCGTCGCGACCCTCCCGGCTGGGGAAGAAGGCTGAGGTGTCGATGAAATTCATCAGCGCGGCCGCCTCAGCGGCCCGCTCCGGCACCAGAGCGAGCACGTGGTCGCGCAGGCGGGTGTCCACCGTTACCACGGCGTCGGCCAGACGCAGGGCCCGCATCTCGGCGCCCATGAGGAAGCGCCGTCCCAGGTCCGAGCTCTCCGTATAGCCCTCGGAGAGCGACTCGTAGAGTGGGTACCCGTGCAGCGTCAGCACCAGAGGCACCCGGTACCGATTCGCCACCTCCCTTAGAGCGGGCACCGAGTAGACCTCCTGGGCGTTCAGAACCTGCCAGGCCTCTCCCCGATCGCGGGCCCGAGAGAGCTCCCGTTCAGTGACGGCGGCCAGCAGCCGGCCGCGCACGGCGGCCGCGTAGAGCATGCCCCAACCCCGGCGCAGGCGGTTTAGCGCCCCGGCGGGCCAGACGATCCCCGCCCGGTTGACGGCTTCAGGGAGGCACTCTCCCAGGTAGAGCACCTGGACCTGATGGCCGATCTCCTCGAGCCCCCGGGAGAGCATGTCGAGGTGCGTGGTCGTCCCCCGATCTGGCCGGGATCGCGGATGGTGGGGAGGAGAATCCTCATGAGCCTGCCTGTTCCCCGGCCCGCCCCCCGGCGTGGTCTTGCCGGCCGCTCCCCGTCGGCGCGGGCGGAGAGCCGCCCCGGTTGGAGGAGCCCGCCTCGAGCCGCGCCAGCATGGCTTCGACCAGAGCGGAGATGTCTTCAACCCGGCGGTCCCAGGTATTGCGCTCAGCCAGGGCTACCCGAGCGCAGCGCGCCTCGGGCGAGTCATCGCGTAGAGCGGAGGCGACCCGAGCGGGGTAATCCTCGGGGCGGTCGGCCAGAGCCACGACCTCCGCGAAGCCGGCCAGCTCGGGCAGGGCCGCCGAGACCACCGGCACCCCGCCGGCCAGGTACTCGAAGAGCTTCAAAGGGAAGATGTTGCGGCTGAGCTCGTTCAGGCGATAGGGGATGAGGGCTACGTCCAAGCCTTTCAGGTAGGCGGGCAGCTCGGCCAGCGGCTTTCCACCCAGCAGGTGCACGTTGGGAAGGGCTCCTAGCCGGGCCTCGTCGACATCCCCCGGACGAACCGGACCGACCAGCACGACGCTCCACGAAAGGTCGGCCTGGGCGATGGCCTCGATGGCCTCGACGTCCAGGCGCTCGTCGTGCACTCCTATGACCCCGACCCTGGGGCGGGGGAGGGCGGCGATGTCTGGGGGGAGCGCCAGCTCCGGGTCGAGCGCCTTCTTGAAGTGCTCGACGTCGGCGGCATTGGCCACATGGTAGGTGTACGGGTTGAGCGAGAGTCGCGCCGCCCGCAGGTTGGCGGCCGTGGTGATGACCAGGTCGGCCCGGCGGGTCAGCTCATCATCGTAGGCCTTGACCACGGCGGGGTCGACCAAGCCGGGGAAGGCCGAGTGCTCGTCGACGCAATGGTAGACTACCGCCCTGACCCCCAGGTGGCCCACCAGGTCGACGGACGTAGGTAGGTAGGTCCACAGGATCGGCGCGCGGAACTCGAGATGGTGCATGGCCCAGCGCACGTGGGCGGCGATAGCTCTCTGATTGAGGCGGTTTACCCCGGGGCGCATGTTGCCGAAGGGCAGAAGCGGGGGCAGACGCAGCAGCCACACAGCGGGCTCCACCCGGCGCAGCCGCGGGTAGAGGGCTGCCCAGCGCCGCCAGTGGGCCCGCACTTTGAGCGGGGCCAGCATGGTCACCGGCTCCTCGACGTAGAGGACGCGGTTGCCGGCCCCCAACCGGTGCATGATCTGCTGTTTGCTGGTCCAGTGGGCGCTCCAGTCCAGGGACGAGACGCATACGATGTCGCGACCCCGAATCACAGCCGTCCCTCTTCCCGGACAGAAGCCCGAACCTCTGGAGGGGCCGGCCGGGGCGGCAGGTGGGCTGCGGTCAGGCGGCGTCGACCGGCCAGGCAGCGCTGATACGCGGCCAAGACCCGGCGCGCGGCGCCGGCGGCGGTGAACTCGGCCTGCACCTTCTGACCACCGGCGGCACCCATCGCGCGGCGCAAGAAGACATCTTCGAGCAGGCCCACGACCTTGTCCGCGAGGGCCGCCGCCAACGCGTCCCGAGGCAGGTCGCGCGGGACCAGATAGCCGGAGACCCCATCGTCGACCACCTCGGCCAGCCCCCCACCCTGGTGGCCACCACCGGCACACCCGCAGCCATGGCCTCGAGAACGGACATGGGAATGCCCTCCGAGGTCGAGGTGAGCAGGAATACGTCGAGCTCGCGCACCGCCTCCCGGCCGGGGCGCACCTCTCCCGGCAGCGTGAGCCACCCGCTGGCGCCCTCCTTGCGGATCTGAGCGCTCAGCCGGCCGAGCTCGGGCCCGTCGCCGATCAAGGCCACCCGCACCCCGGGCAGATACCAGCGGACGATCCGGGCGACCTCTAGAAAGAGATCGAGATCCTTGACCGGGACCAGGCGGGCAACCGCGCCAAACCGGGCAGCGCCGGAGGCCGGAGGACGGCCGGACCAGACGGCCGCGGCGATGTCCGGCCGCGCACCCGGCCGCGCCGAGCCCGCCCAAATGGAGTCCCCGCTCGGCGCCACGGAAGGTTCATCGAGTAGACCGGAGTGCACCACCAGGAGCCGGCCCCGGTCGTAACCCCGCTGTGTGAGCCGCTCCCGCAGGTCATGCGAGACGCAGAGCATCTGGTCGGCGCGCCGGGAAGACCACCGGTCGAGAGCTAGGTAGGCGCGGCTCAAAGCCGGTGACGAGTAATCCAGCAGCAGGTCGGAGTGAATCGTGGTGAACAGGCAAGGCCGTCTGTGCAGCAGCGGCTGGAGGAGCCTCACGGGCAGGTTCGCGCGCATTCCATGGGTGTGAAGCACATCCCAGGGCAGCGTCTCCACCTCGCGACGAAGCGCGGGCAGCACCCGGGCGTCCCAAGGATGGGCCATGGGCAGCACGGCTGCCGGGAGTCCGCGCTCTCGCGCCCGATCGGCCAGTCCTCCCCCGCCCAGGCAGAGCAGCTGAGCATCGACCCCCGCATCGCGCAGCGCCTCGACCAGAGGGAGCAGATGGGCCATGGCTCCGCCCGTGTCCCCTCCGCCGATGATGTGCAGCGCCCTCATTTGGAACTCGTTTCGAGATGACGCCTTGGCCGCCGTGACCGCACTGGGCGGCGCGATGCGGCGTCCTCAGTCGCGCCCGTAGCGCTGCTACGGGTGGGCGTGGCATCCCGGGCCCGTGGCAGCGGGGCCAGAGGGGAGGCCAGGGAGGCCGCCAGGCCGGCCAGGAACCAGAAGCCGGCACCCACGGCCAGCGTCTCCCACACTCCCGCCGTGAGATTCGCGAAGCACACCGCCACGAACCCCCCGAAGACCCCGGCCGCCACGGCCCGCAGAAAGGGATCGCCGGATCGCATCTGGTGGGCCACCATCAGACTCTTGGCCGTCCGCAGCAGCACCCACAGGAAAGCCACCAGCAGGATCAGCCCCCCTCCGCGGCCAGCTGCAGGTAGAAGTTGTCGACCCACAGCCTGGAGTATCCGAAGAGGAAAGAGCTCGTGCCCCCGAACGTGCCCAGGCCCAATCCGAACCAGGGGTGATCGACGATGTGCTGCAGGGCCGCCCGCCACATGAGCAGGCGACCGGCGGCGGCGCTCTTGGTCAGGTACTCGCTGCTGAAGGCGAAGGTGAATCGCTCGACAACGGCGGCCGGAGCGACGAAGGGGCTGAGCAGCCCGGCGACCACCATGGCTCCCAGCAGGCGGCGCTGGCTGAGGGCGGCCATAGCGGCGAAGCCGACGATAAACCCGAGCCAGGCGCCTCGGCTGAAGGTCGCGACCAGACCGGCCAGCAGGACCAGGGCCGCCCCGGCGGCGACTAGCCGCTGCCGGCCGGGGAGCCGGTGAAGCGCCAGGCTGCCGGCGAGCAGGCTACCCATTAGGAGATACGCTCCCAGGCCGTTGGGGTTCTCCAGGATGGAGTAGGCCCGGGTGCCGATGCTCGTCTCCCGCACATCGACCCATTTGGCCGGCATGGGGGCGTGCGTGGCGTACTGGTAGAGGCCGTGGAGGGCGAGAGCCAGGCCGGCTACCAGAAAGACCCCCACGGCGGCGCGCACCCAGCGGCGGTCGCGGGGCAGCAGATAGCCCAGAAAGAAGAACAAGAGGGGTTGGAAGGTGACGCGGAGGGCAAACACGGCCACGTCGCCGGGCACCTGCCTCACTACCGCCGATCCTGCAGCCGCGACCACAGCCAGCCCCAGAGGCAGCACGATGGGCACTCGGCCGATGTCCCAGCGGCGGAGCACGATCACTACGAAAGTCAGAGCGGCCAGGGAACCGAGCAGGAGCATCTCATCCCAGAGGCCGGCGAAGCCCGAGGCCGCCAGAGCGCGCCGCGCCGCCCAGTCGACCCAGGGGAAAGCGGCCAGCACCACCAGCAGAGCCTCCGGACGGTAGAGCACAAACGAGGCCCCGACGGCGGCCGCGGCCGCGGCCGCTACGAGCGGCCCGCCGATGCCCGGCGTGGCGCCGGCGAAGGCCCCGGCCAGTAGAGCAAGCCCGGTCACCGCCCACCCGAGCCCCCTGTGCGAAGCGGGAAGTCGGCCCCCCAGACCCGTCCTGGTCCCGGTGGGCCGCCACCCCTTCCGCGCCGGGCAAGAGTCGATCCAGACTCCCGGCCAGCCCGGCGGTGAGACTCGCACGGGGCCGGACGACGAGACGCGGCCCGGCCACAAGAGCGAGCAGGCCGGCCAAGCCCAGGGCCCCCAGGAAGGTGATCCCGGCGACCCGACTCTCAGCGGACGCACCCACGAAGGCCAGCCGCGCGGCCGCGTAGGCCGCCGTGGCCGCACCGGCCGGCCGCAGCCAGCGGCCGCCGGCCAACGCCGACACACCCGCCGAAATCCCAACCGCCCGAGCCACCCGACCGGCCAAGCGGTCCCCCAACCAGCGCTCGGACACCGACAACACCGCCGCTAGAGAGCGCTCGGCCGCCGACGGAGCGCCGGCACACAGCACTCGAGACTGCGCCGAGCGCAGAGAGAGCAGGGCGCTGCCCGAAGCGGCCGCGCGGATCAGGAGCCACGCCCGCGAGAAAAGCCTTCCGGTGAGCGAAGCCGGCCAGACGGCCGCCAACCGGCGTTCGCAGCCGAAGGCGAGCCTGCCCGTCAGCGAGGCGCTCCAGAAGCCGTGCATGCGTTTCCTACTCGTCCGCCCGGTCGATGTCCCAGACAGCGGCCTTAACCTCGAACCCCGGACCGATCATGGTGACGGGTTTGCCCACCCGAAGCGGGAGGCTACCGGCACGAACGGCGCCGGGCGAGAACGTCCCCCGGCCCTTGATCACGATCTTCACGTCGGAAAACACGGGAGAGGGCCGCTGGTAGAGGTTCCCCTGATCGTCGAAAACCTCGGTGGGCGTGGGTTCGATGGCCACGGACTCGATGTGCCCGAGCACGTTGCCGGCGTCATCGCGCACCAGATCCCCGATCTCGAACTGGTCGGTGGTGGCTTTGCGCACTTTCTCGATCGCCATGGTCAGGAGGTAGTCCTTCTCCGCGCCCTCCCCGCTCCCGGCCAAGCGCACGTAGGCGAGCCCGGCAAGGGCCACCACGAGAAGCAGGACGAAGAGATCGACTACGCTCACCTTTCCGAAGAGACGTCCACGGTCGTCCAGAATCGAGCTCATGCTCACGCTCCGAAGATGTCGCGCAAAATGCGGGAGGGTTGGGAGAGACGAGCCGAATTCTAGCGGAATCAGCGGCAGGAAGCCACCTGCAGCCACGGAGAGGGTGGCCACTTGGGGGTCGGAGCGACGTTCGCGGTAGCCGCTGCGACCTCGGCTTGGGTCCTCCAGGGAGGGATGTGCGATGCCTCCCTGGAGTGCACCGTCGAGTTGAGAACTCGTTTCAAAACGAAGCCTCGGCCTCCGCGGCCGCACTGGGGGCCAAGGCTTCGATCTTCAACAGCCTCCTAGGGCCTCAGGGCCCGGGGCAAGGGAGGGGCAACCGGTTCATACTCCTGGTTGGCCTCGGCCCAGGATTCGACAAGAACCATCCGCTGCTCCTCGGTGCGGGCGGCTTGGAGCAGAGCCGCATACAGCGCGTCCAGGTGCGGTACCTGATTCTCGAAGCACTTCTTCCCGTTGACGCAGAGCGTGGGCAACACACGTCCGCCGAACGCTTTGAAAGCCCTGTAGCCCTCAGCTGTCCGAAGTGACCATTCCCGCCGCTCGATGATGTCCTGCACCGCGGGTGGAAGCGCACCCACCGCTGCTACCATGTTGGCGCACCGCACGTAGTGGTTGGGATCGCAGGTCAGCACATCAACAGAGATCTTATAGCCTTTCATGGCAATCGCCTGCCTCACCTTGATGCTCATGCTGCCGCCGCATGCAGCGCCCAGCTGTTCGTTTGCCGCGGGAACCACCATGAGGGCCGCTCCCGGCGGAGCCCGCGGCAAAAGTTGTCGACATGCAGGTCTATGGCCCCACCTCCTTGGCTTGACCTGTGAACATCTTCACAGTTTCGCTTCATCGCTATGTTGATGTTATTCTAATTATACTGCCAACGCTTCGCTAAAGATAGCGACGGTGATCCCAGCAGACACGCCACGTTCTTGATAGATTTGAAAAGCAAGTAGAGCCCTCAACCCTCCGGCCTTTCTCAGCACCCGGAGTGGGTGGGACAACACCGCAAGCACAAGCGCGGCATGCGAGGAGGCCGGTGGACCCAGACCCGAACCCCCCGGGACGCACCCTGACGACGCGCCGGCGCTTTCTCGGTCTACTCGCCCTGGGCGGCTCGGCCGCACTGGCCGGGTGCTCGGGTCTCACAAAGCCTGTGAGGGAGGCCGCTGAGTCGGCTACCCGGATAGTCTCACCCACCGACCCCCCTGTGCTGACCGGCACCGGGCCGGAGCCCTCCAGCTTCGTGCCCCCACTCCCGGTCGCCCGTCCGAGCCGGTTCACCGACCCCCTGGAGCTGGTGAGCGACGTTTGCGTAGTGGGCGGCGGCGCCGCCGGCTGCGCCGCCGCCACCACCGCCGGCCGCATGGGAGCGCGCACCATCCTACTGGAGGAGTCGTACTGCCTGGGCGGCAACGTCACCCGCGGCCTGGTAAACCTGGACAAGGTAGCCTGGGGCGGCTCCGAAGCCATGGTCGCCGGGTACTTCCGGGAGCTCATCAAGAACCTAGAGGCTGAGGGTCAGGCCGTATACCCCGGCCCGCAGACCCACTTCGCCGTTCCTTACGAACCCGACGCCTTCCGCCACTCCGCTCTCATCCTGGCCCGGCGGGCGGGGGCCGACGTGCGCTTCGGCGCGCGGGCCGCTTGGGTCGAGCGCGCAGGCGATCGCATCGAGGCCGTGTGGGCGGAGGAGGAAGGGCGCATGCTCCGCATCAGGAGCAAGGTGTTCGTGGACTGCACGGGCGACGGCCACCTGGGCTACATGGCCGGCAACGGCTTCTGGTTGGGCGACCGACTCTACGGCGAGATCCAGGGGCAGACGCTGATCTTTTGCGCGGGCCCGGTCGATTTCTCCGCCCTCCAGAAGTACGCTGATTCGACGGGTGGCCTGACGAACACGTACCAGGTCATCGGTCTGCGTGACTTCATGTACGGCGCCGTCGCCTCGGGAAAGGTGGAAGGCCGGCCCCAGCGCGGCCTCCTGATCAACCGCAACATGGAATCCACCTTCGTGTCCATCTCCGGCAGTGAGGTCTACTCGAACCACTTGGAACCGGGGACGCTGGCCAAGATCATGACTATGCTCCAGAAACAGAACTTCCAGATCCACGCCGCCCTGAGAGCCGAGATCCCGGGGTTCGAGAGCTCCCGGGTGACGAGGATGGCCGAGCGACCCTATCTGCGCGAGGGCCGGCGCCTCATCGGTTGGACCCAGCTCACCGCCGACGAGGTGCTGGCCGGACGGAAGCCGGCCGACTCCATCGCCCGGGGATGGTACCCTATCGATCTGCACGTTTCCTACGGCGGAGGCCTGGTGCACAGGGGGCAGCTGCGCGCCGGGGACTGGTACGGCGTCCCTTTCCGCTGCCTGGTGGCCCGCGATCTGGACAACCTCATGATGGCGGGCCGCTGCATCTCGGCCACCCACGAGGCTCTGGCCTCCGCGCGCATCTCGCCGGTCTCCATGGCCCTGGGCCAGGCGGCCGGCGTGGGAGCGGCGCTCTCGGTGAAGGCTGAGATCCGGCCGGCCGATCTGGAGGCCGAGAAGGTACGGGAGGAGATCATCCGCCAGGGAGGCCTCATCTGATGCCCACGCTGTTCGTCAGCTTCGGCACTCGCCCGGAAGCCATCAAGATGGCTCCCGTGGTCCTCGAGCTTCACCGCCGAGAGCACTTCCGGGTGGTGACCTGCCTCACCGGGCAGCACCGAGAGATGCTCGACCAGGTGATTCAGGGCTTTGCCCTGCCCGTGGACCACGATCTCGACGTCATGCGCGCGGCGCAATCGCTCACCCACATCACCACGGCGGTTCTGAGCGGTCTGGAGCCGCTCCTGGCCTTGGAGGCCCCCGACATGGTCCTGGTGCACGGCGACACCACCACCACCTTCGCCACCGGGCTCGCCGCCTTCTACCAGCAGATCCCCGTAGCCCATGTGGAGGCCGGGCTGCGCACCGACACTCTCTACAACCCGTACCCAGAGGAGGCCAACAGACGCCTCACCGACCGGCTGGCCGAGGTGCTCTACGCGCCCACCCCGGCCGCCCGCGAAGCCTTGCTGGCGGAGGGAGCGGCTCCCGAAGGCATCTGTGTTACCGGAAACACCGTGATCGACGCCCTGCTCGCCACCGCCGCGTCCCCAGCTCCGGCCTGGGAGCCTCGCCTGGCAGCGGCCCTGGACCGCCGGGGTCCCAAGGTGCTGGTCACGGTGCACCGGCGCGAGAGCTGGGGAGTGCCGATGCAGGCCATAGCTCGGGCCATCAAGTCGGTGTGCGCCGACCACCCCCAGACCACCTTCCTCTTCCCCATCCACCTCAACCCGGTGGTCCGCGAGACCTTCCGCGGCATTCTGGGCGATGTTCCGGGCGTGGTCTTCGCCGAGCCTCTCCCTTACGACGCCTTCGTCCACCTGATGAAGGCGGTGGACCTTGTGATCACCGATTCCGGGGGCATCCAGGAGGAAGCGCCCACCCTGGGAAAACCGGTCCTGGTCATGCGCGACACCACCGAGCGCCCCGAGGGCATCGCCGCCGGCACGGCCCGGCTGGTGGGAACCGACACGACGGCCATCCACACCGCACTCGCTGAGCTTTTGACCGATCGGACAGCGTACGAGGCCATGGCCAACGCGGTGAATCCCTACGGCGACGGCAGGGCCGCCGTGCGCATCGCCGACCACCTGGAACACCTCTTCGGCCTAAGGCCGGAGCCTCCGGTGCCTTTCGCTCCCGTCGGGTGATGGGATTGAGCCGGCTGCGTTCGGGGAAGGCTGTCCGCGCGAAGGGCCGACGAGGAGTGGCCTTGCGGTTCTCCCTCTCCCAGCGTATTTTGTACGCTAGGAGCGGAGAGGAGGCCGCCCGGCAGGGAGCATACCAGGGGGAGGGGTGAAGAAGCGTTTGGAGCAACGTCCGTCCCGCGTGATGGCCGGAGGCTCGGGAGACCGGGCCTCGCGGTCGCGGGGTTCCACCCTCCGCACCGGTCTGTACCTCGTGGCCACACTGACGGCAGCCCTAGCTCTGAGCCTGGTCCTGACGGCCTGCTCCGCCGAGGAGCCCTCAACCACGCCGGCATCCACCGACGGAACTGAAAGCACGACCTCCTCGACGGTGACAACCAGTCCGAGCTCGACCACGCCCACCCCGCCGACCTCCACGAGCACGGGCGGTCAGGTCCCCGGAGGGGTGGTCACCGAGGCCGAGCGTCTGTCCCCCAACTCCGGCCACTTCGTCATCTGCCAGGACTGCCATGCATTCCTCGATCCTCCCCTCCGCCCCCGGCCGGCCCTGAACCCGACCTTCGGTCACGAAAAGCACCTCGCCTACGCGACCTGCGAGTCATGTCACCTGACTCCGGTGCACACCCAGACCGGGGTGCGCAAGCCGCCCATGTCTCAGTGCTACACGTGTCACGGCACCGAACCCGAAGCCGTGGCTTCGGCCGACTGCGATCTGTGTCACCCTCCGGACTTCCCCAAGATGCCATCCTCACATGACGCGGCCTTCTTCGCCGCCGGTCACCCGCGCGTGGTGGAAGCTCAAGGGACGACCGAGTGCTTCCTCTGCCACCCAGGAGGCCAGGAAGGCTTCTGCCGAGCCTGTCACGGCCTCGATATGCCGCATCCCCAAGGGTGGGCGCTCGCCCCGGAGGGGGGCCCCGGTCCCCATGTGCAGACCGCCTATGACCAGGGGGGCGTGTGCGTCCGCTGCCACGACAATACGGTAGCGCCACCAGGAAACTGCTACGGCGGAGAATGCCATGGACCGTGAGATCGCCGCCGACGGGCGGCCGGCCGCCGGCCACCTCCCGCTGCTGGCTTTCCTGATCGCGTTCACCCTGCTGGCTCTGGCAGGCTACCTCGCGTACCCCTCGCCTGCTCCCGCCCTTCCCCAGTACATACACGGGGCCGCCCAGTCGTGCGACAGCTGCCATCACGCCGATTCCTTCCAACCCTGCTCCGAGTGCCACGAAACCTTCGAGGTCCCCAACACCAAGTGCACTCAGTGTCACACCGGCAAGACCACTACTGGTTTATCGTGCTGGGCGTGCCACGCTCCCGGAGCTCCCCAGTTGGCGCCTGTGGACGCCAACTGTCAGGCGTGCCATACCACCAATCCCCACCTGGGCTCGAGCCTCGCCTGCACGTCCTGCCACAGCATCTCCCCCACCCCGCACCACGACGCCGTCGACCAAGTTGCGCCCACCACCTGCACCGATTGCCATCAGCACGCAGAGAAGCAGTCTCACAGCGGCTTTTCTTGCGAGGTCTGCCATGCCACCGACGTGCACCCCAGCTTCCCCGAGGTGCCGGCGGCCTGCAACGTCTGCCACGCCGCCGACCGGTTCAACGGCCGGGGGGACTGCACCGCCTGCCACGCCGGAACATCGGCCTTCAACGGGAAGACCGATAACGACATCCACGACGCCACCCTGCCCGACGCCACGATCAGCGCCCGCAGCTGCACGAGCTGCCACACCGACAAGCAGAAACATGCCGGCAATATCGCCTGTCTCGACTGCCACGCCGATGCCACTCCGTTCCACCACGGCACCGCCGCCAGCCCGGGTTTCAAGGACTGCGTCGAATGCCACGGAGACAAACCCCAGCACGGCACCGGCCTGGCGTGCACCGCGTGCCACGCAGGCGCCCAGCACCAGGCCTCGCCGCCGCGACCCGCGCCCTCGGTGTGCAACCAGTGCCACCTGCCTGACACCTTCGGGCAGAAGAACTGCTTCAATTGCCACCGCGCGCCCATCTACCATGTGACCCCTTCGGTGGGTCCCTGCAGCTCCTGTCACGGCGGCGGTCGCTCCTTCCACGCCGGCCAGGTGGCATGCACGCAGTGCCACACAAACATCTTCCGCGGGCACCACATCACGAGCGTGCGCATCCCCGCCTGCAACACCAAAGGCTGCCACGCTCAGCAGAAACACATGGACTCCGTGGCCTGCACGAGCTGCCACGGTTCGCGCGCCCAGCACGACCGCACGCCGCGCAACCTGCCCGCCGACACCTGGTCGGTGTGCGGAGCCTGCCATACTTTCGTGCCCCAGGCCCTGGCGGCCGGAGTGCCCGGCTGTCCCGAATGCCACGACGCCGCCCAGCATCGGGCCGACTACTCCGTGGAGGACTGCGTCACCTGTCACACCGACAAGGTGCGTCACGCCGATCGGGTGGACTGCCGGCTCTGCCACGTCAACTTGGACGGGGGCCACCATAGAGCCGGACTTGTCACAGCAAGGGACTGCAGCCAGTGCCACGTCGGGGCGCAGATCCATGCCGTGGGCACACCTGCGGGAGCGGCCTTCAACTGCGGCACCTGCCACACGGGCTCGGTCCATGGGTCCCCGGGCCGACCCACCCCGGACTTCTGTCTGACTTGCCATCCGGAAGGCGAGAAGCACGCCGCGGAGAACGTCTGCATCCGTTGCCACTGGCCGGCGGCCCACGCGGCCAAACCCATCGCCGGTGAATTCGGGAGCTTCACGCCCCTCGCGGTCAACCTGCCTTCGATCGAGGAGCCCGCCGAGCCGGAGAAACCGTCAAGGGGCACCTTCACGGGCACGGGCAGCAACCTGCTGGCCGTGGGGGTTGTCGGGGTGTTGCTGGTCGGGCTGGGCCTGGGTCTGCGTGGGCGGCGGGCCCGCCGATCCTAGATTGCGCTCCCGGAGACCGCCCAAGGTCGCGCACCGTGGCCTTGGGCGATACGATGGGTACGACGAAAGGAATTGAAGCTGTGCATCCGCTTATTCGGCAACATCGTGTTGAGATCGCCGAGCTGTGCCGCCAGTACCGGGTACGTCGCTTGGACGTGTTTGGTTCGGCTGCGCGCGCACGCGATTTTGACGCCCAGCGGTCCGACGTGGATTTCCTCGTGGACTTCCACCCGGAGCCCGTCAGAGGTTACGCGCGAAACTACTTCGAGTTCCAGGAGGCCTTGGAACGGCTGCTCGACAGACCTGTGGAACTAGTGACGGCCGGCTCGATCCAAAACCCCTTTTTCTTGGCGGGTGTCGAGAAGAGCCGTGAGCATATCTATGGCGCGTGATCCTCGCATGTATCTCTGGGAGGTCAGGGAGGCGGCGGACCATGTGGCTTCGTTTCTTCGCGGAAGGACGATTGATGACTACCTCGGCGACCTGATGCTGCGTTCCGAGTCCTTGTCAATAGGTGTGTAAAAGTCCTCAGGCCGCAACCTTCTCCTCGGTTCCTTGGGTCACGACGGGTAGCCCGTCTTTGAACTCCTCTCCGGCCCACACCCGGGCCATTAGCTCCGGGGCGTTTACTCGGCGGAAGTTCTTCTCGGCCACCATGAGCACCTTCCAGATGAGGCAGGTGGCGTTCTCGGTCTTCTTGAAGCGCCGGGCCGCCCCGGTCCGCAACCTGACTGCGGAGAAGGGGCTCTCCACCGGGTTGGTGGTGCGCAGGTGGCGCCAGTGCTCCTGGGGAAAGTCGTAGAAGGTGAGCATGCGCTCGAAGTCCCTCAGCAGCGTCTCTGTCGCCTGCGGGTACCACTGTCCGAAACGGTGCACGAAGGCGTCCCTTCTCTTCTGCGCCTCGGCTCGGCTCCTCGCGTAGGGAATGGCGGTGAGCAGCTGGCGGGCCTCAGGCTGCACCTTCTTGGGGAGGCGATCAAGGACATTTACTATCTTGTGGTTCCAGCAGCGCTGCTCCGCTGCCTCCGGCCAGATCTCAGCGACCGCCGCCCACACCCCGGTGTTGCCGTCGGCGAGCACCAAGCGGGGCGGGATGAGACCACGATCCCGCAGATCCCGGAACACCCCTGCCCAGCTCTCGCGGGACTCCCGAAAGCCGGGGGGTCAGCGCAAGGACCTCCTTGCGCCCGTCGGCATGGGCGCAGATCACCACCAGCAGCGCGGCTTTCTCCTTGTCCAGGCCGGCCTTCACGTAGATGCCGTCCGCCCACAGGTAGACCGGCTTCCGGTCACCCAGAGGACGGTGTGACCAGGCCTCGTACTGGGTGTGCCAATCCGCTTTGAGGCGGGCGATGGAAGAGGCAGAGAGGGGCGCCCCTCCCCGAGCAGACCGCGCAGGGCGAGTTCGAAGTCCCCCAGGGCCAGGCCGTGCAGGTAGAGCTCCGGGAGCAGGCGGCCCACCTCTTCGGTGCGGCGGCGAAACAGCGGCAGGATGCGGCTCTCGAACTTCTCCTCCAGGTTGCGTACTCGGGGGCGGCGCACGGTGATGGTGCCCCCTGCATGGAGAGGCGCCGGGGCTTCTGGTAGCCGTTGCGGTACCCTGAGGGCGCGTCCACCTCGCGGCGGCGCTCGGATCTTTGCCGGCCGAGGAGCGCGGTCACCTCTTCCTCCAAGAGCCTCTGCAGGAACTCTTGTACCTGCAGGCGGGCCCACCCCTCCAGGGTGGCCCACTCCGGAGCTGGTACATCTTGGCCATCTCGTCTATCCTTCTGCACGGCGATGTCTCCTTCCCGCCGGGTTCCCCGGCGTTTTCCTTGGCAGGAAGAAGGTTACGTCGCCTTTGGTCTATTTACACACCGTTTGATGGTAGCTCTGCGTTCCGCCATCGAACGACAGCTCGAGATCGTCGGGGAAGCGCTCAATCAGCTTTCGAAGGTTGACCCATCAGTCACGGTGGGCCTTCCCGATGTGCCGCGCGTTGTGGCTTTCCGCAACCGGCTGATCCACGGCTACGCTGATATCGACCATCGGTTGGTGTGGTCGATCGCCCGTGATGAGTTGCCCATTCTCCGCGATGCGGTGGAACAGCTGTTGCGCACATTCGGGGACGATGTCTTGTGAGTGTGGCTGGACAGCCCGGTCGGGCGTAAGGTCAATCGAACCTCGGCCTCTGTCCCGAGCCGCGTTCCAAGCAGGTACACGACCTCCGTGATCACCAGGGTCGGTACCACGAGGGGGCCAGGGTGAGTCCTCAGCAGGTCGAGCGAGGCCTTGTGGTGCCGGTCGTCAGCGTCGACATAGGCGTAGAGAGGCCCGGCATCGACGGCAACGACTATTTCCCCACCTCTGCCGTCAGGATCTCTTCGATCCGCTCCGAGATGTCGTCTCGCCCGCTACGGCCACTGGCCGCCGCGCCCAGCCGGCGGCCGCCGAGGTACTGGTCGACGGCCTCGCGGGTGAGTTCCGAGATCGTCAGCCCTCGCCGCTCGGCCTCGTGCCGTAGTTTCGCGTCAAGTTCGTCGGGCAGCTTGATGGTAGTTCGCTTCATGGTATGACAGCATGCCATCTCACTCGCGGCGCTGTGGGTGACCAGCGCATTCAAAAGTCGACGTACTCCCCGTCCTCGGGGTCCTCACAGGAGAGGAGGTCGAGGACGGACTGATCCTCCTGGGCCCTACCCACAAACACCACCGAAGGCCCGGTGTAGAGGGTGATCTTGGCTCCTACGGGCAGCTCGACCGGTCGCCCGTCGAGGCCGACGATATTGCGCAGCAGCGAGCTCTCCATGTCCTTGTCGGCGCGGGCCGATCTGATGGCGAACGGCTCCCCATCTTCGATCTGGATCCTCGGTTCTCGATCACTGCCGATATCCATGTCGACCCCCGAGTGTCGCCGCGGCCGCACTGGGCGGGCGCGGTGCGGCGGGCGGGCGCAGCTGCGCCCGCCCCCACTATCGATGTTCAACGAAGACCCAGGGCCTTGGTGGCGTTGCCTCCGAACACGGCCCTGCGGATGGCGACGTCCAGATCCTCGGTCTCACGCAAGTAGCGCGCGGGCGAGAGCAGCGGGTAGTCGCTCCCGAAGAGGATCTTCTCCGGTCCGGCCGTGGCCGCGGCGATGGAGTAGACGTCGCGCCGGTAGAGGTAGGGGACGGCCGAAGTGTCGTAGAAGACCCGGGTCAGCGTCGCACGAACTTCAGCCATGAGCTCGTAGAAGAAGAGACCGCCGCCCATATGCGCATAGATGATGGTCAGCTCAGGATGGCGCTGAGCGAAGTCGTAGCAGGGACCCGGCGTGTTCGCCCCCTTACCCGGGTAGACGTGTCCCACGGGCTCGTTCGCGTGCAGATTGACGGGTAGACCACGCTCCACCAGCACCCCGGCGATGCGATCCAACCCGGGAGAAGAGGTCAGGTCGAAGCGCTGGCCGTCGGGAAAGAGCTCCCCGCAGCCCAGCAGGCCCGCGTCCAGGCAGCGCTCCAATTCCCGGGTGGCTCCGGGAGCCTCCGGAGACACACAGGCATAGCCGACGAACCGATCCGGATGGGCCCGCACCGCCTCGAGCACATACTCGTTCGTCTCGCGGCAAAGCCCCTGGTCTCGATACGCGAAACCGAAGACCACGGAGCGCGCCACCCCAGTGGCATCCATCTCCTCGAGCACGCGCTCGTAGGGCACCATGCGGGACTTGGGGTCGGCGTACAGCTGCCGGAACCACTCGTCCCGCTCCACGTGGCGCTCGCGGCCCGCGATCACCTCTGGGGAGAACAGGTGCACGTGCACGTCGACGACCGGCTCGGCAAAGGGGGGCGGTGACGGCCTCCGTGTCATCTCGGCGGCGCTCACGAGCAGTCCTTGCCGTCGGGTCCGGGATGAGCCACGGCACCCAGCAGGATCAGCTCCACCAGCTCGGCATACGAGATGCCGGCGGCCTTGGCCTGGGCAGGCAGGTCGGAGAGATCGGTCATGCCCGGCAAGGTGTTCACTTCGGTGAAGTGGGGAGTTCCGTCCCCGGCCACCATGAAGTCGACCCGGGCGTAGCCGCGGCACCCTATCGCCTCGAAGACGGCCACTGCGAGCCTCTCGGCCTCCCCGTAGACGCCGGGGGCGAGCCGGGCCGGGATGATGAAGTCGGTCATGCCGTGCGTGTATTTGGCCTGGTAGTCATAGAACTCGTTATGGGGGATCAGCTCCAGGATGGGCAGCGACAGAGGGCGGCCGCCTCTTTCGATCACGCCCACGGTGATCTCCACCCCCGCCACGTAGGCCTCGACGAACACGCGGCCGAAGACCGTCCGCCCCTCTTCGAGGCAGGCGGCGAGCTCGGCCTGCTCCTTGCACTTCACCACCCCCAGGGACGATCCCTCCTCCACCGGCTTGACCATCACCGGCAGCCCCAAGGCGGCCACCACTCGGGCAGCGGCCTCAGAGGCGGGCTCGAGGCGACCGATCTCGCAGTAGTCGGGGGTAGGGATGCCACTCTCCCGGGCCACCTTCTTCGAGGCGATCTTGTTCATGCCCAAGGCCGAGGCCAGGACGCCCGATCCGGTGTAGGGGATATCCATGAGCTCGAGCAGGCCCTGGATGGTGCCGTCTTCGCCGAAGCGCCCGTGGAGGGCAAGGAAGGCGACCTCCACCTGCTCCTCCACCAGGCGCTGGGCCACGTCGCGGAGCGCGTCGATACGCACCACGTCATAACCCAGCGAGAAGAGCGCTTGATAGCAGTTCTCCCCCGAGCGCAGCGACACCTCCCGTTCCCCGGAAAGGCCGCCCATGAGGACGCCTATTCTCTTCGAACGAAGGTTCACGCGTGCACTGTAGCACAGGGGGGTCTCGACGCCGGAGACCTCCAAGCGCTCGTCTCAAGACAATGCTTGGCCACCGGGGCCGCACCGGGAGGCGCGATGCCGTGTCCTCAGGCGAGCCCCCGGATCCAGGGCGGTCGCCTCCGGCCTGCTATCCGACCGCCACCCGGGAGCCCCGCACCGAGACCCGGGCCGGAGCCACAGACCGGACGGCCGGACGGGCCGGAGACGTACGCTCGGCGGCGTGGACGAGCTCCGGCGCGTTGACTCCGTCCCGGGGCCCTACGGCGTAGCCCACGAAGCAGTCGACCCGCCGCCCGTCGACCAGCCGACTGTTGGCCGCGCGGGAGACCGCAGCCGCCAACTCGGCCGAACGGATCGACCCGCACCCGGGGACCAGGAAGGCCAGCATGTCGCCCGAGAGACGAAAGCCCTGGGCTTCGGCGCCCAGCTCGCGGCGCGTCCGGCGCCCCAGTGCAATCACGCTCCGCTCGGCCGCCTCCCGCCCGTGAAGCACCACCATCTCCTCTCGCCGGTGGACGCGCAATGTGATCACGCTGAAACACGAGCTGCGAGCCATGGCCAGCTGACCTTCGTCATCTACCGCCTCGGCGAAAAGCGAGGCTCCCCCGAAACCCGTGGCCGGATCCACCTCGTTCGGAGCGCCGAGTCCAAATGTGCGCTCCTGTCTCTGGACCGCGGCGCTGTAGACCAGTCCTCCGATCCACAGGCCAATGACCACCGTCGACGGCCATAGCTTGGTCCCCCACAGAAGAAGCGGCAGGGTGAGCACAGCATCGATGATGGAGAGGAGATAACCTAGGCCCTCGTCGTCCCGGAAGACGACGGTGAGCCGCAAGGCCCACAACGCGTAGATCACAAGCGCCACGGAGTATGCCCCTGAAAGAAAGCCCACCCGGATGTCGAACACGGGTGGGCCGAAGAGGGCGAGAGTGCCGAGCACCAGGACGCGGTATCGTCCTTTTTGGTGCTCTCCAGAGCCGGGCGGGCGGGCTGTGATCGAAGCACTCATGCGATTCTTACTGCATTGTAAGATAGATGAAACGCCTTTGCAAGAGAAATTGCTAAATTGAGATTATGAAATGAGACCATGGGTCACTGGAGCCGCGAAACCTCTCAGCGGCCCTGCGCGTAGCGGAGCACGGAAGGCAAACGAGGTGGATGTGAGCGCGTGGAAGCGACTGTCCCCCGGGTCGTGGTGAGACGGCCCCAAAAGCATTCCGACGAGGATCTGGCCACACGAGCGCAGCGCGGCGACGTGGCTGCCTACGAGGAGCTCGTGCGACGATACCAACGCCTGGTGTACCGGATCCTGTGGTCTCGAGGCGGAGGCACGGCCGAGGATGTGGAGGACATGGCCCAGGACACATTCGTCAAAGTGTGGGAGAGGCTCTCCACCTACGACGCCCGGCTGCCCTTCAAGCCCTGGATCGCCCGGGTGGCGGGCAACCTGGCCATCGACCGGCACCGCGCCCGCGCCCGCCGTCCGGTAACCGTAGAGCTCGCGCCCGGACAAACCGAGTCCCAAGCCGTGTCCGACCATCGGGCCGACCCGGCCGAGGCCGTGACCGGGAGCGAAGAGCAGCGGGCGCTCCTGACCCATCTGCGCCACCTCCCGCCTCACTACCGTGAGGTCCTGGTGCTGCGCTTTGTGGAGGACCTATCGTACGAGCAGATCGCCGAGGTGCTGGGCATCCCCCTGGGGTCGGTGAAGACCCGCATCTTCCGGAGCCGGGAGCTCCTCAAGCAGCGGCTCGCCGTCGACTGTGTAGAAGGAGTGTAAGTCATGGACACCCACGAGCGACAGAGTGGCACCGCCGCGGAGTGCCGCACCGCTGAGACACTCTTTCTCTACTCGGAGGGACTGCTCGAGCCGGACGAGTCGCGGGCGGTGGCCGTGCACGTGCGCGCGTGCCCCCGGTGCGCCGTGCGGCTGCGCGAAGAGTTGAGCCTTTCGACGACCCTGCGCTCCCTGCCGGCTCCCAGGCCTTCGAAGAACCTGGCGGCGGCCGTCACCCGCCACATCCGAGCGAGCCGGGCCCGCGCGGTGTCTCGCTGGTGGTGGGCGCTGGCCACCGTCCTGCTGCTGGCTTCGGGCCTGCAGTGGTTGGTCACAGCCGGCTTCTCGCCCTCCGTGGCACTGAGGAACCTCACCGTCGCCCTGGTCGACCTGGTGCGCAGCCCTCTGATCCTGGCCGGCGACTTGGCTGACGGCAGCCTCTGGCGCGACCTGGCGGCCTTCCTCGACGTGTTGGCGCGCGTCGCCACGAGCTCGCCCTGGTGGCTGGCCGCGACGGCGGCGTCGTTCATGCTCGTGGCGGCCGCGACGAACTCCATCCTCTATCTGGCCGTGCGGCACGCACTGGCCGGGCAACGGTCAACAAGGAGCCCACGATGAAGACGAGACGCACCCAGCAGAGCCGGTCGCCGGAAGGAGCCATGCTCTCCCACCGGCGGAAACGAGGGGTGCTCCGCCTGACCGCCGTGGCCGCCCTGGCCCTCATGCTCGTTATAGCGCTGGCCGCCCCAGCCTTGGCCCGCGACATCGTTCGGCTGAGCGGCGACGTGGACATCCCTCAAGGTGAGGTGGTCGACGGCGTGGTGGTGATGAACGGCGATATCACTATCGCCGGCACCGTGACCGGCAACGCCTTCGCCGCCAACGGCGACATCCGTCTGCTGAACGGGGCCCGGGTTGGCGGCGACGCGATCAGCCTGACCGGCCGGGTCATCACGGAAGGCACGGCCACCATTGGGGGCGACCGCGTGGAGGTGGGAGCAGGCCCAATCAACATCGGCACGCCGGGGCCCATCGATGTGCCCGACCCCGCGGGCGGCTTCTTCGGTTTCGGCTGGATCTTCATGAGCCTGGGCGCCGCCGGGCTGGGGCTGTTCCTGGTGCTCATCTCGGCCCGCAGTCTTCGCAGCGTGGGCGAAGAGATCGCGCATCGACCGGGGCGGAGCGCCTTGGTGGGCTTCCTCTCGATCATTGGCGTGCCGGTGCTCCTCGTCGTGCTGATGATCTCGGTCATCGGCATCCCGCTGGGACTGCTGCTGATCCCCCTGCTTCCCCTGGTCGGCTTCTACGGACTCTACGCGCTGGCGATGGTGGCCGGGGAGCGGCTGCTGGACGTCATCGGGCGCAAGGATTCCGGGGACATCTGGGCCATGCTGGCCGGGGTCCTGCTGGTGGCCGTGGTACTACTCATCCCGGTGCTGGGCTGGCTGCTCTTCGTGATCGCCTGGTTCCTCGGTTTCGGAGCAGCGGTAAGCCGCATGTGGGAGTACTTCCAGGGACGGCGCAACGGGAGGGCCCGCGCCGGCGCTCCCGGAAGGGCTGCGGGGCCGGAGTGGGCCGAGCCGGCCGCAAGTGCCGGGGCGACGCCACCATCCGCACCTCCCGTGGCCCCAGGCCCGTACGCCTCGGCGCCGGTCCCGCTACCACCGGAATCTCCGGAGAAGCCACCTGCGGCGCCCGAGTCGAGCGAGGCTCCGGAGTCGCCGCCGCCAGAGCCCCGCTACCACATCTGACCCCCTGGTTCGGGTGGCCCGGCCGCCGGACGGCCGGGCCACCACCCCGATACCCGCCCGACCGGTACCGCCCCGATGTAGAATGCCCCGAGGAGCGCACCGCGCTCCTCGGGGCTCGCAGGAGTCTCGGCGGCAACGATCGCGAAAGCCGAAAGCATGAAAGACTTCGCCATCGACGCTCTGTCCCAGCTCGACCGCTCCCAGGTGGAGTACGCCGATATCCGCGTCGTGCGCCGCCGCAGCGAAACGCTGCGGGTGAAGAATGGGATCGTAGAGGCCTGGTCGGACGAGGAGGAGCTTGGGTTCGGCATGCGCGTGCTTGCGGCGGGCACCTGGGGCTTCGCCGCTTCCCACGACCTGACGCGCGACCAGGCGCGACGCACCGCGAGCAGTGCCCTCGATGTCGCCTTGGCCTCTGCGTCGGTGGGCGGCCCCCGCGTGCGGCTCGCCCCCGAGTCCCCCCGTGTGGCCGACGTGGTCGGGCCCATGGCGGAGGATCCCTTCGCCGTCGATACGGAAAGCAAACTGCGGTTGCTGATGGAGGCGGACGAAGCCTTGCGTTCGCCGGGAGTCACCTTCGCGCTGGCCTTCTTGGGGGGCTTGTGGGAAGAGAAGGTCTTCGCGTCCACCGAAGGATCCCTGATCCGCCAAACCCGCAGCGAGGCGGGCGGAGGCATTCAGGCGGTGGCCGTCAGGGACGGCGACGTCCAGACCCGCTCCTACCCGTCGTCCGGCTCCGGGAGCTGGGGCCAAGGGGGCTTCGAGGTCATCCGCGGGCTGGACTTGGTGGCCCACGGCCCCCGACTGGCCGAGGAGGCGGTGAGGCTGCTCGACGCTCCCTTCTGCCCGCGAACCATGACCACGGTCATTCTCGACCAGGATCAGATGGCTCTCCAGGTGCACGAGTCGGTGGGTCACCCGACCGAGCTCGACCGCATCCTTGGCAGCGAGGCCAGCTACGCCGGCACGAGCTTCCTCTCCGAGTCCGACGTGGGGCGCCTGCAATACGGGTCGGAGCACGTCACCATCCTGGCCGACGCCACCACTCCGGGCGGTCTGGGGACGGCCCCCTACGACGACGAGGGCGTTCCGGCTAAGCGCGTGCCTCTGATCCGGCGCGGCCGGCTGGTCGGCCTGCTGACCTCTCGCGAGACCGCCGGCCTTCTGGGGCAGGAATCGACCGGGGCCATGCGCGCCTCGGGCTGGAACCGCATCCCCCTGATTCGCATGACCAACATCAACCTGGAGCCGGGAGGCTGGGCCCTCGACGACCTGATCGCCGATACCGGCGATGGCGTCCTCATGGCCACCAACAAGAGCTGGAGCATCGACGACCGGCGCCTGAACTTCCACTTCGCCACCGAGATCGGGTGGGAGATCAAGAACGGCCGGCTGGGGAGGATCCTGCGGGGCTGCACGTACACCGGCAGCACGCCCTCGTTCTGGCGGAGCTGCGACGCCGTCTGCGGAGAGCGGGACTGGAGGCTCTTCGGCGTGACCAACTGCGGCAAGGGCGAACCCGGCCAGAGCATGCACGTGGGCCACGGAGCCTCTCCGGCTCGATTCCGGAACGTGGCTGTGGGCGGCGGGGGAGGGCGGGGCGTGAGCGCGCAAGCTGCCAGCGAAACGGAAGAAGAGGGTCGGCAGCTCATCGCAGAAGCGATCGAGTGCAGCACCATGACCGAGCGGTGGTGAACTGGCTCACCGGCCTGGAGCCGAATGGAGCCCCATTCAGCTCTGCCCAAGCCAGGACCGAAGCTTCCCCAATGCTCCTTCTGCCAGAGCCTAGTAAGCAAGCGTATTCAGTGAACACGCGCAGTTCGGGGAGACCCTCCCCCAGCGAAACTATCTCGAGCCGTGGCGCGCTTACAGCAGATATTAGGGTCTTCTTATAGGATCAAATATCGCCACATCTGGTATTATCCATGAAACCACAATCTTCAGAGACTGGTTCTTTCGACAGTTGCCCGGACAGCGGCACATGCCGCACGGAGGTGTCACGAGTGTCCGACGACATCCTGTCATTCCTGATGGCCGATTTCCAGGACCGGTCCCTACCGGAGGTGACCTCGCGTGACCTGCGGGTGCCACTCTTGCCCCGCAAGGCGACAACCTTCATCGGCATGCGCAGAACAGGCAAGACCTATGCCATGTATGACACGATGCACCGCCTTCTCGGCCAGGGCGTGGGCAAAGACTACATGCTTTATCTGAACCTGGAGGACGAGCGGCTCGGCATGCCGACTACCAAGACGCTCGACCGCGCGCTGGAGCTTTTCTACCGGCGAAACCCCACCGCTCGCGGGGGACGCAGCTACCTTTTCTTCGACGAGATCCAAGTCGTGCCCAGCTGGGAGCGTTTCGTCCGCCGCGTCCTCGACACCGAGGAGGTAGACGTGGTGCTCAGCGGGTCATCAGCCAAGTTGCTCAGCACCGACCTCGCTACCAGCCTTCGCGGCCGCTCGCTCGCGGTGGAGGTGCTCCCTTTCAGCCTGCGTGAGGTACTGCGCGCGGACTCTGCTGAACCTGAGGCCTCACCCTGGCCTCCCGGCGCGTCCATGCGCTCGCTGGCAGCGGCAGCGCTAGATTCTTATCTCGTCGTTGGCGGCTTTCCCGAGGCGCAGTCGGTGCATCCGTTTGACCGTGCGCAACTGCTCCAAGGTTATGTGGATGCGGTTGTGCTCAAAGACGTCGTCGAGCGTCACGGGGTTGCGAATCTCACCGCTATGCGGCATCTGGTTCAAGCTCTTTTTGCCGCCAACGCCGGCGAGTTCAGCGTGAGCGGCTTTCACGGCACCTTGGTGTCTCAGGGCTTCAAGGTTTCGAAGCACACACTCCTTGACTATCTTGGCCATCTCACCGACGCGTATCTCGTCTTCTTGGTTAGCTTGCGGAGTCGGTCCGAGAAGCAGCGGCTCGTCAACCCTCGCAAGGTGTACGCGGTGGACCCCGGCCTGGCTGCCGCCATGTACTCTGGGGGCGCGGTCAACGTCGGGGCCCAGCTTGAGACATTTGTCTATCTCGAGTTGCGTCATCGGCTCGGCATCCTGGCCGGCCACACCATCTCCTACTATCGCACCAGGGGTGGGTACGAGGTCGACTTTGCGGTGGACTCTCCCGTACCCGGCGAGGGCGTGCGCCTGATCCAGGCGTGCGCGAGATGGCATTTGCCCGCAACCAGAAGCCGGGAACTTCGCGCTCTGTCGGAGGCCATGGAGGAGACCGGCTGTAGCGAGGCGCTTGTTGTGACGCTCGACGATCGGGAATCGCTACATACGTCCGCCGGGCGTATCCGCGTGGTGCCGGCCTGGGAGTGGGCACTCGAACCGCGGAAGGCTGACTGGGGGCTGTGAGTCGGCATGACCGGCGCGACGGCCACCTGCGGCAGGGGCCGAGCCCGGCCGGAGCATGCCCGCGGGCCACGGAGCGTCTCCGGCTCGATTCCGGAACGTTGCCGTGGGCGGCGGCGCGGGCGGGGCGTGAGACGCGGGCAGGGACAGGCTTCTCGGGCCTGATCTTTCGGGTCTGCAGGTCTGCTGATCTCGACCGACTTTGGGGTAAGATGGATATTACTCTCCAATAGCATCGGGGTGATCACATTGGGAAGAGCCTCAAAGGTCTTCTATTTCTCCGTACCCCATGAGGCGGCGGAAAAGATCGAAAGGCTGGCCAAGAGCGAGAGTCGCTCAAGAAGCGAACTTCTGCGCAAGATGGTTCGGGTTTACGAGGAGTGCAAAGCTGAGGCTGAGTGGCAGCTGCTGTTTGCTCTTGGCGAAGAGACCACCAGGCGCTTTGGGATTAAGAGCGAAGAGGAGCTCTTTAAGATTCTCGGTGGGGCGACCTAGTGCTTAGAGTCGTCTTCAAATCCAATAATCATCTGCTGAAGCTTAAGTCCTATGAGAACATCCCCATTCAGAGGCCAAAGTACTTGACGTATCTCGTGGAGCAAGAAGATTAGCGAGGCTAGGCAGAATAGGGAGTTTCCGGCATGGTTCTCGACAAGAGACCGGGTCGCTTGGGTCTAGCGGAGGGAGCCGTCCTGGGCATGGAGAAGGCCTTCTCGCTGGCCGAGACGGCCCTCGAGGCGGCACGAGCGGCGGGAGCCGACGAAGCCGAGGTGGTGTTGCTGGCCGAGGACTCCGGCCTGACCCGGTACGCGGCCAACCGCATCCACCAGAACGTTTCGGAGCGGAACGCGGAAATTCGAGTGCGGGCCGCCAGGGGCCGGCGGGTGGCCGTGGCCTCCGGTAACCAGACAACCACGGAGGCCATGCGCGATCTGGCGACTCGGGCCGCCACCATGGCCATCCACGCCCCCGAGGATGTCGACTTTCCCGGCCTGCCGGAGCCGGCCAAGACTCCTTACCTGGACCAGACGACTTACTACGACGCCACGGCTGAGCTCGACGCGCCGGGGCGTGCCCAGGTTGTGCGTGAGATCGTGGAGCTGCTGCGGGGGGCCGACGCTCGAGGGTACGGCGTGATGACGAACGCCGTGACCGAAGCGGCCGTGGTGAACAGCCGGGGCATCCGCGTGCATCAGAGCTACACCGACGCGTGGCTCTCGGTCATCGCGAGCCGCGACCGGCCGGACACACGCACCGGCGCCAGGACTGCGACCGGCTTCGCCACCAGCGGTCATCGGGACTGGACCGAGCTCGATCCCGAGTCGGTAGCCCTGCGGGCGCTTGCCAAAGCCTCGCTGGAACCACCTCGACGCGTCGCCGCCGGCAGGTACACCGTCATCTTGGAGGAGGAGGCGGTGGCCGAATTGCTGAGCTTTCTCGCGTATAGCGCCCTCAACGGGCTCGACATGCTCGAGGGGCGCAGCCTGTACGCCGGCCGCCTGGGGGAGCGGCGCTATCCCGCCGGGATCACCTTGCGCGACGACCCGACGGACGCGCTCGGCGCCAACGCTTCCTTCGACTTCGAGGGGGTCCCCAAGTCCCCGCTGATATTGATCCGGGAGGGTGCGCTGGAGCAGGCAGCCTGGGATACAGCCACCGCCCGGCGGGCGGGCCGGACGAGCACGGGCCACGCGCTCCCGGCGCCGAACCCCCTGGGCCCCATCCCCCTGAACTTGAAGCTGAGCCCAGGCCACGCCGGCAGGGCCCAACTCCTGTCGCAGGTGCAGCGGGGCCTCGTGATCACCCGCTTCCATTACGTCAACGAGGTGGACCCGGCGAAGACCCTCCTCACCGGCATGACCCGGGACGGGACCTTCCTGGTGGAGGACGGCCGGGTAGTGGCCCCGGTGCAGGACCTGAGGTGGGTCGAGTCCGTCGACGCCGTCCTGAAACAGGTGGTGGCGGTGGGCGACACCCTCAAGTTGGTGTCGGAGGGCCCGGGCTACGGCATCCGCTATTTCACCGGAACCTTGGCTCCACCCCTGCTGGTCGAAGGATTCACCATCACCGGATCGGCGGAGGAGCAGGCTTGACCCGGGTGGGGTGAGGTGGATCAGGATGACTCAACCGATCCCATTATCATCCTGCTTCAGCTGGCCTTGCGGAACACCTCAACTTCATCTGCCAGGCGGGATCCCAGGCGATCTTTTTCCAGCTCAAGATCGTAGCGAGACTGGAGGTTAAGCCAAAAACGATCAGTAGTGCCAAAGTAGCGGGCCAGCCTCAGGGCCGTGTCCGCGGAGATGGAGCGCTTCTTCTTCACAATCTCGTTGATGCGGCGCGGCGGAACGCTTATGTCTTTGGCCAGGCGATACTGGCTTATCTCCAAGGGCTTGAGAAACTCCTCCAGTAAGATCTCTCCGGGATGTGTCGGTGGCAGTTTCGTGGTCATGGTCGTTCTCCTGAGTGGTAGTCCGTTATTTCGACGTCGTGGGCGTTTCCGTCCACCCAGCGAAAGCAGATCCGCCACTGGTCGTTAATGCGGATGCTGTGCTGTCCTTTTCGATCGCCAGGATTTTTCTCAAGCCGATTTCCGGGCGGAATCCGGAGATCGTCCAGCACCTCTGCCGCGTCCAACATGAACAGTTTCCACTGTGCCAGGCGTTGAATCCCCGAATCCAGTTTCTTGTAGCGCTCCTGATGGAACACCTTTTCTGCAGCTTTACCCTTAAAGACCGGATCATTGGTGCATGCTAACGCAAGAGGGGATAATAACGTTTGTCGTCATTATCCCCTCTTGCGCAACACCAACCAGACCAACGGGTGCTGACAGAATCGGAATTTGGGGCTCCTTCACCTCGGCAAGCTTCTCTGAGCCCCACCACAGGCTCGCGCAGAAGCGGACGAGGTCGCACGTGCCCGCGGCCGCGGATGACCGCGGCCTGCCCTCACAGTGCCCGCAGCACCATCATCAGGACGCTGCCCACGACCACGGTGGCAATGAGGCTGTGCGTACGGAGCGCCACGAGGGCGGAGGGGACGGCGGCTACCAGCCCCAGGTTGCCCAGGCCCAGGTCGAAGCGGCCTTCGGGCAGCAGGATCAGGGGAGCCGCGAAGGCGGCTAGCACCGCCACGGGGAAGCCCTCGAAGAAGCGCAGCAGAGACGGCGGCAGACGCTTCTCGGCCAGGATCAGCAGGGGAAGGGCGCGGGGCCCGTAGGTCACCAAGCCCATGGCCAGGAAGATCAGCAGCAGCCTCACGAGTCCCCCCCTCCACCGCCCGCTCCGAGGCCACCGCGGGCGCCGGCCGCGACGCCGGCGGCGGGCTCACCCGCCGCGCCCTCCATGGCCCGGTCCGCCTGACTGCCCTTGAAGACCAAGCCCACGGCGCTGGCCGCCAGCGTGGCCACGATCACGCCCGCGGTCGCCATCCCAAACCGGTGGAACACAAGGGACACGGCCGCTGCCGCCAAGGCCACCACCACCTCACGCCGCCCATGCATCTGCAAGGCGAGGAGCCCCAAGAACATGGCTACTAGAGCGTAGTCCAGTCCGAAGCGTAGTGGATCTCCTACCAGCGAGCCGGCGGCCGCACCCAGGAACGAGCCTGCGACCCACGAGAGCTGGGCCGTCCCGTTGAGCCCGGCCATTACCGCGAACGGCAAGCCGTCCGGATAGCGGGGCGCGGCCCGCGAGGCCATGACGAAGCTCTCGTCGGTGAGCTCCGCCGCCAGCCAGGCGAGCCGTCCCCGGCCCAAGGGCGCCAGCCGGTGCACGATAGCCGAGCTGTACAGCAGGTGGCGAAGATTGACCATGAAGGTGGTGGCCACCAGAGCCGCCGCCGAGGCTCCCTGATCGAGCAGAGACACGGCGATGAACTGGGCCGACCCGGCGTAGACGATCACAGACATGGCCGCTATGGCCCACACGGGGATGCCCGCCGTGCGTCCCAGCACCCCGTAGGCGAACCCGATCGGCACGTACCCCAGTACGATGGGCAGGGCCTCGCGGGCGCCGCGGGCCAGCCCCGGCGCCGCTCCAGCGTCACTCACCGGCGGCCTACTTTCGGGGTATCTGCTTTTTCCACAATCATGAGAAACGACGTTTTCTGCTTTCTATTTGACTGAGAGTTTATTAGAATCCTTTCATAGGAAAGGGAGTCTGCATGAAGTACGCGGTCTCAACTCCTTCACGTCGCCCTCGCGAGGGCTAGAGTGGCCGGCGGGCGACCGAACCCAAGGGCGTGGGTCTTGCGAGTCCGCCCCCTCCTCACCCGCGCCATCGTACCCTTGATCGTGGTGGGCGCCGGGCTCTACTACTGGTTCGCTGAGAGCCGGCTCAGTATCCTTTCGTACTTCTTCCTGCCGGTGGCAGTCGCCGCAGTTGTCTTCGGCCGCATCCGGGGACCCTCGCCGCGCTGGTCTGCGAGATCCTGGTCCTGGCCCCGCTCCTCGCGTACGGCCCAGGATACCTCGCTCCCTCGGGCCAGGCCTCACCCCGAAGCCGCAGCCGGGCTCCTGCTCTGGATGGTCTTCATCCATTTGACGGCCTACATCGTGGGGCTCGTTTCAGAGGTGGGGGGAAACCGTGTGCTCGTCCAGGGAATCGGGGCGGACGCGATCAACGCCGTCGAGCGCGAGAGGAAGCGCATGGCGTTCGACGTCCACGACGGTATCGCCCAGACGGTGAACACCGCCCTGATGGAGGCCGAGGTGCTCACCATGATGGCCGAGGACTCCGAACCCGACGTCCGTGAGCAGGTAGAACGGGTCCGCCGCTGCATGGGTGGGGCGGTGCAGGAGATCAGGAACATGATCGGCAACCTGCGCCCTCCGGCCCTGGCCGGCCCGGAGTTCGCCGCCACGCTCAGGCACCTGGTGGAGGAGTTCTCCGCGCGCTGCGGAGTCAAGGCAGAGCTCGACCTGAACGCCGACCTGGCGGAGCACTCCGATTCCATGCGCATCTGCGTCTTCCGCGTCATCCAGGAGGCGCTGTCCAACGTCGAGCACCACGCTGAGGCTTCGAGAGTCCATGTCGGGGTCAGCTCCAGCCGGAAGGGGGTCTTCCTGGTGGTGAGCGACGACGGCCTGGGCTTCGACCCCTCGGCGACAAGCGGGAACGGCTTCGACAACCACCACGGGCTCGCGAGCATGCACGAGCGCGTGGCCTTGCTGGCCGGCAGGTTGGAGATCGACAGCGCCGCTCAGAGCGGCACGATCGTGAGGGCCTATGTCCCCACCTACGACAGGTGACCCGATCGATATCGAGAGAGGTCACGCCTCTGTGAGCAGCAGCAGTACCCTCGGCGCCATCCTTCCGGAGAGCACTCCGATCCGCGTGATGATCGCGGACGACCATGAGTTGACTCGCTCGGGAGTCAAGCACGCGCTGGACCGCGCCGACGACATCGAGGTCGTCGCCGAAGCCTCCGACGGCCGTTCGGCGCTCGCGACCCTCGAGCACAACGCGGTCGACGTATTGCTGCTCGATATCCGCATGCCTCATCTGGACGGGATGGCCTGCCTCGACCAGGTAGTCACACGCTGGCCGGAGGTAGCAGTGCTGATGCTGTCCATAGAGGACGACCGCCGAGTAGCTCTCGATGCCTTGCAGCGCGGCGCGACCGGGTACATCGTCAAGACCATCCGGCCGGCTGATCTGGCCGCTACTATCCGCCAGGCCATTCTGGGCTCGGTGCTCATGGGCGGCGCGGCTGTGGCGCACGTCGCGGCCACCGAAAGCCACCGCCCCGCCGACGACCTCACCGAACGAGAACTCGAGATCCTCCGACACCTGGCGCTAGGGCAGAGCAACGCCGATATCGGCGACGCTCTCTGCATCGCCCCCAAGACCGTGAAGTACCACCTCACGAACGTCTACGCCAAGCTGGGTGTGGCCAACCGCACCGAGGCCGCCGCCTACGCCCTGCGGCACGGCCTGGGCGACTAACCCCCACCCTCTCCCCCGACCAAGGTCCAGGGCGCCACCCGGACCGATCACTCCACGCCCGGACCATCCGCGATAATCGACCGGCGGGGAGTTCCACCCGGACCCCGACCGGCGCCCCCCGCAGACCCGACCTGAGGTATCCGAAGACTGGCCTCGCGCCCGGTCCGAGAACACCCTTCCTGCCATACGCTCATCCTTGCCGGCAGACAACGAGGGGGAGTGGTGGAGAGGAAGATCCGCATCGTGGTAGCAGACGACCACCAGCCTTTCCGGGACGCACTGATCCACCTCCTCTCGCTGGACGCCGACATCGACGTGGTGGGGGCGGCCGCTGACGGGCGGGAGGCGTACGACCTCTGCATGAACCTTCATCCGGACGTGGTGCTCATGGACCTGGTCATGCCCGGCGTCGACGGGGCGACGGCCACCCGCTACATCAAGCAGGAGGCGCCCGAGACGAAGGTGATCATGTTCTCGGTTTTCAATCAGGAGCGCTACATCCGGCGGGGAGCCGAAGCTGGAGTGGACCGCTACCTGCCCAAGGGCATCTCCCGCGAGGAGCTTCTAGCCACGGTAAAGGCCGTGGCAGAGGAGGCAATGGCGGCGGGCGAAACCGCCGACTCCGGGGACGGGCGCAAGCCCGTGCAGGGCTAGGCGGCTCTAGCAGGCGACCGGTGGTGACGCAAAAGCGACCGCGACCACTACGTCGAGAGGGAAAGTCACCCTCCGTCACCCCGGCACCGCCGGACGGGAGGGGCGGACCCGCGGGAGACGGAGAAACGGGAGAAGAAGAGAGGAGGTGATTCAGATGACGAAACTGTACTGCTACATCGCTTCGAGGATGAAGTCCGAAGAGGGCGCGGCGATGGCGGAGTACGGGCTGCTGGTGGCGTTGATCGCCGTCGTGGCGATGGCTGCCCTTACGCCGCTCGGCCAGAACCTTTTCAACAAGTTCCAGGCGGTGGCTACCGCCATCGGCCCCTGACGACGGCCGCGCTGGCGGATGATCCGACCGCCGCGAGACACGCTCGAGGCCCGGGGCGTATGGCTCCGGGCCTCGAGCAACAGACAAGGTGCTTGTATGTCTACTTCGGGAACCACGAGATATCAAACGACCGACCCTCGCAGAGTCTGCGAGTCCGGCGCCGCCCTGGTCGAATTCGCCCTCGTGCTGCCCGTGCTGCTCATCCTGGTCATGGGCATCATCGATTTCGGCCTCTACTTCTACAACGATCTGCAACTGACACAGGTGGCGCGAGACGCCGCCAGGTACGCCTCCGTGGGAAATGTCGCCGACGCGAGCTCCGCGATTACGAACGCGAGGCTGGTCTCGACGACATTAGATCCGCCAGTGATCGACCCGGGTACGAGCGGCAACCCGGCCAGGGTCACGCTCACGGCCACTTACACACCTGTCACACCGCTGCCCAGTTTCGTCGGCATCGGCTCAGCGTTAGCCATCGACGCCACGGCAATCATGCGGAGGGAGTGACATGACCCCGCAGAACCGTGAAGAAGGCGCAGTCATCATCCTCGTGGCGCTCCTCATGGTCGCCCTGTTGGGCCTGGTTGCCCTGACGGTCGACCTGGGTGGCCTTTACGCGCATGACCGCGACCTCCAGACCCTGGCCGACGCAGGCGCCCTGGCTGGCGCTCAGGAGCTTGTGTACTCCGCAGGCGACCAGGGGTTGGCTGCAAACATGGCTGAGGAGTACGTTTCAAGCAACGCTGCTGTTTCCGATGTTGTGGAGGCCAACTTGGCTGCCTGGGCGCCAGTAGTCGATGACCGCTCCGTCACTGTGGATCTACAGGAGGACGGCGTTCCCTTCTTCTTCGCCGAAGTGCTTGGTCAATCGGAGGGAACTGTCCACGCCCATGCAAAAGCGAGCCTCATGTACCTGACTGGGGTCAGTCAAGTTTTACCAATCGCGATCCCGTATATGCACCCACATCACTTTCGCCTGATCTACACGAACCAGAGCAATGGCTTCAGCTTTGACTACACACTCACCGACCCGAACCTCAACGATCTCGATGCGGACCAAGGGGAGTACGGCGGCTTTCGAACGACCCCTTCGGCTCCCGAAGGTAGCTACAGTATCGATCTGAGGGCGGAGACCGAAAAGAACGAGGAGATTGCGACCCTCGAGGGAGTGGGCCTTTGGCGAGCCTTCCCGGCTACTGGACCCGTGCTGTGGGTCTCAATCAGTCAGGATGAGTCAGCCAAGACGGTCGGCATACGCGTGAAGACAGCAGCCTTCTTCATAGAGAACTCACTGAGGGCCCGAATAGGCAACAGCAACATCACCCTCCAGAGGGATCCCAACACCGCACCCCCGGCCGAAGGAGAGTTCCTGCTCAACAACGTGCCGATCCCGACAGGAGGTCAGGTCAAGGAGGGTTACGAGGTGGTCTCTCTAGACCTCGTGGACAACAAACTCGGGCTCGCCCAGAGCGAGGTCGCCCGCTTCTTCGTCGCAAAGATGCCCTACCCGATCTTCTGGCTCGAGCAGCTGCCCGAGAACCCGGAATTGGGCGGCTACTCGCGCCCCGCGGGCACGGAGGGCCCCATCGGCGGTCGAGTGAAGGTACGGGTCTTCAAGTTCGACGAAGAGGCGACTCTCAAGATCGGGTTCAACAGCTCCGGCGAATGGGACGGCAACCAATTTTGGGCGGACATCTACAAGGAAGCTTCGAACCTGGACCAAGAACTGAACCCGCAGCCAGGGTGGACGCCGTACTATCCACTTGAAGTCGGAAGCTACCTCAAGTCCTACCCGGGAGGGCACGTCGGCCAGGTGGATCTCGATCACCTCATCGGCAAGACGGTGGTCATCCCGTTCGTCGAACCAGCCATTATCAAAGGCAGAGATGAGTGGCGCATCCAGACTTTCGCCGCCTTCGAGATCACGAGTTGGGGGGTGGACCAAAGCAAAACAGTCGTCAACGGCAAGTTCGTCCACTGGCTCGACTCGGGGCCCTCGACCGACATTAAACCACCCGGCCTCTATATGGAGACGGCCGTCCTGACTGAATAGCATCGACTCCGGGAGAGGAGGAAACGTGGGACGCAGGACAATAGCCATCACTATCGCCATCCTCTTCGCCCTGGCGGCGGCCGCGCTGGTGTGGTGGTACGTCGGTTCGGTGAAGGAGACGACCAGCGAGGACACGGTCACCCGGACCGTGCTGGTAGCGGCCGAGGACGTGCCCGCCCGCACAACCGGGGAGTCTTTGGTGGAGAAGCGGCTCGTCGAGCCGAAGGACGTGCCCGCCCGTTACGTGGCTCCGGGGGCGCTGGCCAGCGAGACCGAGCTGCAGGGCAAGATCCTCTCCGCCAACCTCGCGAAGGGGCAGCAGCTCGTAGCCAGCCAGCTGGGCACGGCCCAGACCGAAAGCGTGGCCTTCCAAGTAAAGAGCGGCATGCGGGCGGTCTCGGTGCCCATCGACCGTGAGCGCGGGGTGGGAGGCGCTATCGCCGCCGGTGACCGGGTCGATGTGGTCGCAACCTTTAAGACCGACATGCTGAGCCAGGCGAACGTGAACCTGGGTGCGGTTCTGACGCCCGAGGAGCGCACCCGCATACAGGAGAGAACCGGCATTGACCTGAGCGCGAGCATGTCCGCCGTGACCCGCACCGTGCTTCAGCAGGTCGAAGTGCTGGGCATCGACTCCATGCAGAGCGCCACGGAGACCGGTGGGCTCACCCAGGATGCGACTAACAGTGGCTCGGACAACCCGGTAGTGGTGCTCATGGTGACCCCGGCCGAGGCCGAGCAGCTGGTCTTCGCCCAGGAGCTCGGCAGCGTGTGGTTCGCTCTTGTCCCGGCCGAGGACACGACCAAGGTGACCACGCCCGGCCGTTCGATCGTCAACGAGTTCCTCGAGTAGGGCGTCATGGCCGACGACACCAGAAACACCGGCATGAAGCTCTTGGTAGCCATCGGTGACGACCGGGTGCGCGACAGCTTCGCCCAGGCCCTGGCGGACTATCCCGGCGCCACCAGGCAAGTGTGCGGTGATTCCACGGAAGCCCTCCGGTTGGCGGTGGAGTCGCGTCCCGATGTGGTCCTCGTCGGGGCCGAGCTCGGGCCCGAGGACGGCTTCCAAACGGTGCAGGCTATCATCGCCCAAGTTCCGGGGGTCAGCGCCCTGCTGGTGGCCAAGAACCCGGTCCCGGCCGATTTTCGCCGGGCGCTGCGAGCCGGGGCTCGCGACATGCTCGAGATCCCCGTCGAGAAGAAGGAGCTCTTCTCCGCCATCGAAGCGGCTTCGGCCGTGAGCCGCGACAAGAGGACGGCCCTCGAGGGTCTGACCGCCGCCGCTCTAGCCGAGGAGAGGGAGCCGGCGCGAGCGACGGGTACGGTCGTCTTCAGCACGAAGGGAGGAACCGGAAAGACATTCCTGGCTACAAATCTGGCGGCCGGGCTGGCCAGCGCGGGAAAACGGGTGGCCCTGGTGGACCTCGACCTCCAGTTCGGGGACGTGGCCATCGCTCTGGGCCTTACCCCCGAGCGTACCATTTACGATCTGGTGAGCTCCTACACCGAGTTCGACGTGACCCTCATGAGCGACTTCATGCTCAAGCATTCGTCGGGCCTGCATGTACTGCCCGCTCCGCTCTATCCGGATCAATCCGAGGAGGTCACGCTCGCCGACGTCCGCACGGTGCTCGAGGTGGTGAGCACGGGCTACGACCACGTGATCGTCGACACGCCCCCCTTCTTCGAGGAACGGGTGCTGGCGGCCCTGGATTGGGCCGACCGCGTTCTGCTGGTGGGCAGCCTCGACATCCCCAGCGTCAAGAACATCAAGATCAGCTTCACCACCATGGACCTCATGGCGTATCCGGCAGAGAAGCTGCGCATTGTCATGAACCGGGCGGACTCCAAGGTGGGGTTGGACCTCTCCGAGGTGGAGAGGACCCTGGGACGCCCTGTCGAGCAGTCCGTCTCGAGCTCCATCGATGTCCCTCGAGCGCTGAACGCCGGCGAGGTGCTCCTGCTGTCGAAGCCGACCTCCCAGGTGGGGCGGCAGCTGGCCGCCCTCGTCGAGATGTACGAACCTGTGCAGAACAACCACCGGCGCCAGTTCGGCCGCTTCCGCCGGCGCTGATCGCGGAGGATCCCATGGGCCTGAACGATCGCATCAACAACGGCAAGCTGATGAGCGACGGTGCGGGTCGCGACCGTATCGACGCCGCCTACGACCGGCAGAACGAGCTCAAATCCCGCATCCACGGCCGGGTCATCCAGGACCTGGGCTCGCGGCTCTATCAGGGCGACATCGTCGATGCCGAGCTCCAGCGCGTCGTCCGCGCCAAGATAGAGGACGGGCTGCTCGCCGAGAATGTGCCCATGCCTCGAGCCGAGCGCCAAGAGTTGGTGGATGAGCTGGTGGCCGAGGTGCTGGGCTACGGCCCTATCGAGGAGTTCCTCAAGGACCCCACCGTCACCGAAGTGATGGTCAACGGGTACCGCAACATCTACATCGAGCGTGAGGGCAAGATCCACCAGACCGACAAGCGCTTCCGTGACGACGGCCACTTGCGTCGCATCATCCAGAAGATCGTGGGGCAGGTGGGGCGGCGAGTGGACGAGGCCTCCCCCTACGTCGACGCCCGCCTCCCCGACGGCTCGCGGGTGAATGTGATCCTCCCCCCCCTTGCGGTGCGCGGCCCGGCGCTGACCATCCGGAAATTCTCAGCCGACCCCTTCACCGCCGACGACCTGATCGAGATGAAGACCCTGAGCCGCCAGGCCAGCGAGTTTCTCGAGTCCTGCGTCCGCGGCCGCCTGAACATCCTAGTGAGCGGGGGCACCGGCGTGGGCAAGACCACCACGCTGAACGTGCTCTCCAGCTTCATCCCGAAGGCCGAGCGGACCATCACGATCGAGGACGCCGCCGAGCTGAAGCTCGACCACGAGCACATCGTGAGCCTGGAGTACCGCCCCCCAATATCGAGGGCCGGGGCGAGGTGACCATCCGTGACCTGGTGCGGAACGCCCTGCGCATGCGCCCCGACCGCATCATCGTGGGTGAGATCCGGGGTGGGGAGGCCCTGGACATGCTCCAGGCCATGAACACCGGCCACGACGGCTCCCTGTCCACCGTACACGCCAATTCCCCGCGCGACGCCCTCTCCCGGGTGGAGACCATGGTCCTCATGGCCGGGATGGACCTGCCGGTGAGGGCCATCCGCGAGCAGGTCTCGCGCGCGCTCCACCTGATCGTTCACCAGAGCCGCCTGAGCGACGGCACCAGGCGCATCACCAACATCACTGAGATCCAGAAGATGGAGGGCGACATCATCACGCTGCAGAACCTCTTCGTCTTCGATTACCAGGCGGGCATCGACGAGAACGGTCGCTATCGGGGCCGGCTCAAGAGCACGGGCATCCGCCCGGCGTTCCTACCCTTCCTCACGGAACACGGCGTGACTGTACCCGACGAGGTGTTCGCCTTCGAGACCTACGACACGTCGCTGGTGTGATATGAGGACAGCGGCCGACATGACGGTCCACGGGAGGCCCCCCCGGGAGGCACGGGGGCGAGCCGCCAATGTCCTTGTCTTGGGGATCGCACTCGCGTTGCTGATCTTCTGCTCGGCAGCGGGAGCCCAGGCGGACCTCACCATTTCGGTGACGGGCGTGGACACGACCGGTTTCCCCGACATCAGCGCGGTCGTCCAGCTGGGCGGGCCGGCATCCCTGCGGGCCGAGGAGCTGGCCGCCGGCGCCTTCACGGTAACCGTGGATGGGACTCCGGCAGCCGATCTCCAGGTCCGCGCCACCAGCGCGGAGCCCTTGCCCAGCGCCACCGTGCTCCTCATCGACGAGTCGGGCAGCATGAGAGGGACGGCCATCCAAGCGGCCGCGCAGGCGGCGGGACGCTTCCTGGAGGCCGCGCGACCCGGGGACTCCGTGTCGATCCAGGCCTTCAATGAGGAGTTCCGGGTCCTCCAGGGGTTCACCGGCGACGCTCAGGACTTGGCCGGCGCCCTGGACCAGCTACAACCCCGGCGCGAGACCGCCCTGTACGACGCCCTCCTACGAAGCCTGACCACCTTCGAGGGCGTGGCAGCAGCCCGCTCGCATTACCTGATCCTTCTCTCGGATGGGGGCGACACGGCCAGCCGCGCCTCTCTCGACGAGGTCCTCGCGCGGGCTCGCGCGAGCGGCGTGCAGGTCTACACCATCGGATTGAAGACCGAGGAATTCGATGTGACGCCGCTGGTGCGCCTCGCGGAGGCCACAGGCGGCAGGTACGTGGAAGCGCCCGAGTCGGCGGCGCTCGCGTCGCTTTACGAGAGCCTGGCCCGCGAGATCCACAACCAGTACCTCCTGGTCTTTCAGGCTCCAGCGTCTGACTCGGGAGCCGGCGAGATCGCAGTGACGGTGAGTGCCGGGGGGGCGACCGCCGAAGGCCGGAGCGGGTTCTTCTACCCGGCCGAGCCGGGGGGCGAAAGCAGCGAGACCCCGGCCACCGACCCGGTGGTGGCCGTGAAAGCGGAGGCCGCGCCCGCGGCGACCGAGCCTGGACTCCTGCGCAGGTTCATCGTGTGGGAACCCAGCGCCTACATCGTGCCCCTGGCCATCAGCCTGCTGGTCTTCCTGGCCCTCTATGTTGGCGCCGCGGCCCTCATGCCCAGGCGCAGCGTCCTCAGAGAGTACTCCGACGTCCTGGAGAACCGGCGGAATCTGGGCCCGCAGGCCTTGGATGCGACCCCGAGCTGCGACCGGGAGAAGGGTTGGTCAACCGCTTTCTCCGCCTGCGCGGATACCAGGATCCGCTTCAGCGCCGCCTGGAGGACGCCGGCTGGCCCTTGCGTGACGCGGAGTTCGTGCTCATCCATCTCGGGGGGGTCGTACTCGTGGTGGCCCTGGTGAGCCTGGCGCCGTTGCCGGTACTCGTTCGTGCGGCGGCCGCCGTGGTGGCGGCGGCGGCCCCCCTCGTTTACCTGGACCGCAAGGCCCGTCTGCGGCGAGAGCGTTTCGAGGCCCAGGTGCCCGACACCCTGATCATGATGGCCAACTCCCTCAAGGCCGGTCAGGGATTCGAGCAAGCTTTGGGGGTGGTCGCCGCCGAAGGCCCCGATCCCACCGCCCAAGAGTTCCGCCGCCTGCTCTCCCAGCAGCGGCTGGGCGTGGCTCCGGAGGACACCCTACGCACGCTGGCCGACCGCATGGAGTCAGAGGCGTTCGACTGGGTGGTCATGGCCACCATCATCCAGAGGCAGGTGGGCGGCAACCTGGCGGAGGTCTACGAGAACATCGCCGCCACTCTGCGCGAGCGCGAGAAGCTGCGCCGCGAGGTGCGCACCCTGACGGCCGAGGGTCGCCTCAGCGCCTGGGTCCTCATTCTATTGCCCTTCGTGGTGGGCGGCCTCGTAACCATGATCAATCCGGGTTACATCGGGACGCTGTTCCGAGTAGGCACAGGCCAACTCGTGGTGGCCGGGGCCGCCATCGCCATGCTGGTGGGCATCGTGTGGATCCGTAAGATCGTCCGCTTTGACGGGTGAGGAGGCGCCGGTCATGATCTACGCCGCGATCTTCGTCCTCACCCTGGGAGCGCTGGCCGCCGTCTTCCTGGCGATCCGTCCCGGAGGCCAGGCCGCGAAGACCCAGATTGCCCTCGAGCGGCTCGACACGTACGAGACCCGGGCGTTCCGGCGCGCAGAGCTCGCCCGGCCTGCCGGGGAGCGTCTGCTCGATCCGGTGCTCGCGCGGCTGGTGGCCGCCTCCCGCCTGGTCACACCGATAGGCCGGGTGCGCCGGCTGCAGACCAAGGTGGAGAGGGCCGGCCGGCCCTGGAACCTCGATCTGAACGGCCTCCTCGCCGTGAAGTTCGTCTGCCTGCTCCTGGGCCTGATCGTCATCGTGGTGCTGGCGGCCTTCCGCTGGCTGCCCGCGATCTGGTTCCTACTGGCCGCCGTGGCGGTGGTGGCCGGCTCGTACTACCTACCCGATCTGCTGCTCTGGTCCTGGATCAGAGGGCGACAGCGAAGGATCGCCCGCACACTCCCTGACTTCCTCGACCTGCTCACGGTGACGGCAGAGGCCGGGCTGGGCCTGGACTCGGCCATGGCCAAGATCGCCGAGAAGCTACGTGATCCCCTGCGAGAAGAGATCCTCATCACACTCCACCATATGCGCATCGGGCAGACGCGGGAGGCCGCCCTCCGCGAGTTTGCCGCCCGCTGCGACGTGAAGGAGCTCGACAACTTCGTGAGTGCCCTCATCCAATCGCAGCGACTGGGTGTGCCCCTGGGCAAGATCCTGCGCACGCAATCCGACACCATGCGTACGATGCGCCGCCAGACCATCGAAGAGGCCGCGCAGAAAGCCCCGATCAAGATGCTCTTCCCGTTGATACTCTGCATCTTCCCGTCCCTTTTCGTGGTCATCTTGGGTCCGGCCGCCATCCGCATCTACGACGCGCTGATCCGTCACTGAGAGACACTGGGGGCGAAGCGACACTCCAGGGGCCCCGCGTGATGCACCCTCACGAGCGACACTTCGGCCCGCGCCGTCCACCGGCGTTGATGGGCCCGCGCGGTACATTCACTGCCGGCGCGTGTCTGAGCCTGCTCGTACTCCTCCTCCTGCTCCCCGCCTCCGCCCAGGCCTCCCTCCTCCAAGAGAAGCAGGCCGACCTGGCCGCTTCTCAGGCCCGCCTCGACGCGCTGCAGGCCGAGATCGAACGGATCGCCGAAGCCTGCGCCCAGACCGAGCGCGAAGTCCTCGCGGCCGAGGCGTCCCTTGCGCAGGCCGAAGCCGCCGAGGAGCAGGCCCGCGCCGACCTTGCCGCGGCTCGCGAAGAGTTGGCCGACCGCCTTGCCTGCTACTACAAGGAGAGTGAGACGGCGTCGCCCGTGCTCGTGCAGGTGCTTTTCGGGAGCGAGAGCCTGAGCAGCGCCCTCAACGCGCTCCCGCACGTGATCAGCATCGCCCAGCAGGACAAGGAACTACTGAACCAAGTGGCCGCGCTGACCGCCGCACTTGAGTTGCAACAAGAGGAGCTGACGCAGCGCCGGCACGCGCTGGCCGCCACGAAAACCTTCCTCGCGAACACTCAGAACCAGCTCGGTGAGCTCCTGAAGCAGGCCGCCGAAGAGCATGACCGCCTTAAGAAGGAGGTGGCCGTCCTCGAGCACGCCGACCAACTGGTGCGCGAAGCCGTCGCCGCCCGCGAGCGGTGGCGCGGGCGCGTCTCCTCCCATACGCTCGCCCGAGCCCGGGGCTTCGTCTTCCCCGTCGACGGGCCGCACGCGTTCGTCAACGACTGGGGCCTACCCCGCCCCGACGACCGCGTCCACCAGGGCACCGACGTCATGGCCCGGCAGGGGGCGTCCGTGGTGGCGGTCCGGTCGGGCGTCATCAGCCGCGTGGCCTATCGTCAACCCCTCGGCGGGACCGTGATCTGGCTGGCCGGTGACGACGGCACCTCCTACTACTACGCCCACCTGGCCCGAGTGGCTCCCGATATCCGGTCAGGGATGCGCGTGGTCGCCGGCTACCCCTTGGGGCAGGTGGGCGACACGGGCAATGCTCGCGGGGGTCCCCCGCATCTGCATTTCGGCATGTATCCGGGAGGGGGCGGCCCGGTCAACCCCTACCTCACCCTGAGGATCAGCGACTGACTCCGTCCGCGGCGACATCGCGATGATTCGACGCGGGCATTGCCCTGGCCTGGCCGGCAGTCCGCAGACCTGGTTGAGCGCTCGTTCGAGTATGTCGATCCGGGGCCCCGTGCTGAGCTGTACACCAAGTGCACATGTGGTGTACAGCTCGCTAGAGCGCCGCGGAGCGACACTCGATGCTCGGTCTCGCTGCGCCGTGAGGGGAGCTCAATGCGGTTGTCCCCCTTGCCCTCAGACCGGAGCGACGGCCGGAATGACCCGCTCGCCTCCCCGGCCGCCTCGGTGCCGCTTGACCGTCAAGCCCCGCGCCTCGCTGGCGCACCTCGTTTCTGTCAGCTCTGGCGCAGCGCCCGAGTTTGGCCGTCGTAAGGCAGGTACCGGTCCGAGAACCATGGTAGTAGGAAGGCCTCTTGCAGAACGAATCAGTCGTCGCGCCCTGTTGGATCGGCGAGGAATCGAGCTAGTCCACAATGAGCCGTCCACCGGAGAGAGCAGATGCCAGGTCCGGCCGCAATGCTTCCAGTCTGTTGACAGCCTCGCCGATTATCAGGAACTCTCGTTCGACGGCCGACCGCAGGATCCGGTCGCCCTAGATAACCCTCGAGAGTCTGAGTCCCGATAATGTGCCGGATCGCGGTGCAGGCCTGGCCGATGTCTTCGAGGTAGGCCCGCGCGCTACGCGGCATACAGCACTCGCTTCGTGCGCTCGATCTCCCGAGCTATTACGGAGTTCTTGACTGCCCCGCTCACGACAAGATCAACGGCGGCCTCGAGTGCTCGCTCGAGCTCGTCGCGCAGAGCGAAGTAGGCCTCGACCCGCTCGTAAGGCTCCATGGGCACGAATTCCACCAGCAGATCAATGTCGCTCTCGCCTTCGCGAAAGTCGCCACCGGCGGCCGAGCCGAAGACCGCGAGCGTACTGACGCCGTGGCGTCGGGATATCTTGGCTATGTCGTCGAGCCTCTCCTCGAGCACGCTTGTCATGTCAGTCCTCCGCTCTGATCGTCAAGCCGCGCCCTCCCGCTGCCGATAGCTCCAGTGCGCTCCGCATCCCGGAGGCGCGCTGTGCCGCGCATTCACCTCGGGATGAGGCCCGTGTGATCTCATTCGACCCGTCGCCCCTGGAGGCACCATGTATCAGCCGGATATCGGACAGCTGCTGCACAAGATGATCGCGGCCGGAGGCTCCGACCTTCATCTCAAGGTGGGCAGCCCGCCCTGTATCCGCGTCAACGGCGATCTGGAGCGCGTAGAAGGCGCCCAGGTGCTGCGCCCCGACGACACCCAAGAGATGATCCTGGGCCTCATGAACACGGGCCAGCGCAAGGAGTTCGAAGAAGAGCATGAGTTCGACTTCGCCTACTCCATCCCCGGCCTGTCGCGCTTCCGGGTGAACACGTTCTTCCAGCGGGGGAGCATCGGAGCCGTATTCCGGACC
Source organism: Thermoleophilia bacterium (assembly GCA_027493445.1). Taxonomy (GTDB): domain Bacteria; phylum Actinomycetota; class Thermoleophilia; order RBG-16-64-13; family RBG-16-64-13; genus JAMDDA01. Next base: position 2,900,292 of record JAOSKU010000001.1, read on the forward strand.
ATCCCGATCACGATCCCCACAGCCGGCGAGCTAGGCCTGCCCCCCATCGTGCTCGAGCTGGCCATGCGCCCTCGGGGCCTCGTGCTGGTCACCGGTCCCACCGGCTCGGGCAAGTCGACCACGCTCGCCGCCATGGTCGACCACATCAACAAGAACAGAAAATGCCACATCATGACCATCGAGGACCCGATCGAGTTCCTCCACAGAGACCAGATGGCCATCGTCAACCAGCGCGAGATCGGCTCCGACACCCAGGGATTCACTCAGGCGCTCAGGCGAGTGCTACGCCAGGATCCGGACGTCATCCTGGTGGGCGAGCTACGCGACCTCGAGACCATCTCCGCTGCCTGTACGGCGGCCGAGACCGGCCACCTGGTCTTCGGCACGCTGCACACCACCTCGGCGCCTTCCACCATCGACCGCATGATCGACGTCTTCCCCCCACCAGCAGGAGCAGATCCGCATGCAGCTCTCTATCACTCTGCAAGGGGTGATCTCGCAAACGTTGCTGCCCAAGACGACGGGGGGCGGGTGGCGGCCCATGAGGTCATGGTGTGCCTGGTCTCCATCGCCAACCTCATCCGCGAGGCCAAGACCCACCAGATGGTCAACATCATCCAATCGGGCAGCCGCTACGGCATGCACACCCTCGACCAGCACCTGGCCGAGCTCGTGCGCGACGGCCTGGTCACCTACGAGGAGGCGGAGGCCAAGGCCCAGGATGTGGTGGGGCTGGAGGCTCAGTGCGGTCAGTTCAAGGGCAAGCGCCCGCTCCCCCGGACACAGCCGGCGCAGGGGCAAGCCGGGCTACGGCCCGGGGTCCTCCGGGCGGTCAGCGGCCGGTCGCGGGCACACAGGGCCCCGGGCCCGGTCCGCGCCCTCCGGTCCAGCCCGGTCGGGCGCCCGCCGCAGGGCCGACGGGATCTCCGCCGCCCGCCCCGGGAGCTGGAAGACAAATGTAAACTGCTGGTTGTCATGTCGGTGCTCCCCCGAGGGTCACCAACTCGAGACCGTCGAAGCGACCGAGATGCCGCGTGTCGAACGTGGCGAACGACCCGACGGCATGCCTCCGGGCCCAAGCTACGGTGTAGGCGTCGATGAAGTCGACGTTCTTGCCCACATAGTCGAACAAGGCCTCCACCGCCAGGTCCAGGGCGGGGAGGTCCAGGCCCTCCATCGTGGCAACCGCCAAAGCCCGTCGCTGCACCTCGTTTTTCGGGAGTCGGTAGTAGGACTCCATGACCCACACCAGCTCCGCGAGCACCATGGTGTTGGTGACCAGCTGCACGTTGCCGTTAGCCGCTCGCCGGAAGAGCTGTTCCGCTTCCGTTGCTTGGTCTGGCACGTCGTTGGTGAGAAAGCGAAGAAAGACGTTCGCGTCTACGAAGACCGCTCCGGAGACGGCGATGCTTCCTCGAAACTCGAAGATGGACGGACCCGTGGGTCGCACCATCTCCGCGGGGTGTCTCGCGGGTGTCCAACCAGATGACCCCCGTTCATGGTTGGCATCCCGGTTACGGCGCCACCAGCCTCTCCAGTCTCTGCAGCACGGCCGTTGTGCTCTCTGAGGGTACCGTGCAGAGAAACTCCGCTCCACGCGCCCTCCAGTCGAGGCTCTTCGCCTGATCCGACAGGAGGACGCCCTGCACAGGAAGCCCATCGGGAACCGGAACCTCGAACGGATAGCCCTTCACCTGACTTGTGATAGGGCACAGGATGGCGAGACCGACCTTGCCGTTATAGGAGCCGGGCGAGAGAACCAATGCGGGTCTGCGGCCCGACTGCTCGTGTTTTGCGCTCGGATTCATGGTGATCCAGACGACGTCGCCACGTTCCGGAGTCCAAGGCATGCTCTACCAGGCCTCCGAGCCCTGGGCCGGACCGGTGTCGATCTCATGATGCAGATTAGAATCGGTGACGCCGTCGAGTAGCTCATCGAGGCTGGGAGCCCCAGTGGATGAAGGCTCCAGGAGAAGGCCGCCTTTTGCGAGACTCATCTCGACCGGAGAGTCGTCCTTCAGACCAACCTCCTCTGCGAACGTCTTGGGAATTCTTACAGCGAGGCTGTTGCCCCACCGCTGAACCTTCGTCTTCATGCCTGCCTCCTGCACGCGTATCTACAATGAGGCTACTACACGATTCGACCGTCGCAATCCCAGAGTACGTTGGTACGGTGTTGTCCAACGCTTGGCGCGGATGCAGCCACGTGAAGCTTACCCGTCAGATTGGCAGGAGCTGCGGCAAGACTTGCTCGGTTCGCCTGAGTAGTACTGCTTGATCGACGCCGATCACGTGCAGCATGCGCGGCACGGTTCCCTCGTGCGCCTTGAGCGCAGCAAGCAATAGGTGCGGAGCCTCGATGCGGCTGTCCGCTCGTGATGCGGCCAGTTCCTTCCCGCGCATCATCACGAGCTTTGCGCTGGTCCCCCAGACCGGGGTCTTCTGCGGAGCATCACTGTACTCCAGCTCGCCGAGATATTCGACCTTGACGCCTGCAGCGCTCAGACTTTGCTGAAACTCTGCAGCAAGGGCGTTTACAAGGGCGTCGTGATCGAGTCCGAACTCCAGCAGCACCTCTTTGCCCACATTGGCATCCTGGCTCGAGATTGCCAGCAGGATGTGCTCCGCTTCGAGCGTAGGCGAATGCAGGTCGCGAGCCTCGTGCCGCGCCCGCTCGACAATGGAGCGGACTTGTCTCCCCAGTCTCACCATCATCGTCTCCTTGATGTTATGCCGGCGGCAGCGAGCCTCTTGGCGTGTTTCTTATGGACCGCCTGCCGGGTCACGCCGAGCGCCTCGGCAACCCGTGCGAGACTCCATCCTTCCCGTACGGCCCGCTTTACCTGCGAGGCCTCCAGGCGGTCAGCGAGGCGGCGCAGCGCCACGACAGCGGCCAGGCCGTCACCAGGAGTCCTCGGGATTGGGAGATCGTCCTTCATGCTGTCAACTATAGTTGACGCGGCAAGGAATGTCAACTCAAGTTGTCAGCTGGTAGCAGCGCAAGCGCCGTTTCTATCTTGATCTCGCAGAGACAGTACCATATACTAGTACCATGGCAAGGGACAAGGCAACGCTCGACCAGAGTCGGCGCCTGAACGGCGGCCTCCATTGGGTGGAGGTTGAAGCGTTCCTCAAGAGTCTCGGGGCCGAAGTCTACGAAGGTGCGGGGTCAACGGTGACGTTCGTTCTGGAAGACCGGAAACTAACAGTGGACCGTCCCCACTCTCGGAAGGAATGCGGCAAGGGACTAGTCAAGCGAGTCCGAAGTTACCTCGAAGACCTGGGGTACCTTTGAGCATAATCGACAGAGGTGAGCTATCATGATCGAGTACAAGGGTTACACGGGAGTTTTCGAGTTCGACCCGGAGCTCCTGCTGTTTTCTGGGCATGTCGTCGACCTTCGGGATGAGATCTACTTCGAGGGAGATTCTGTCGAAGAGCTCCAGGCTTCGATGCGGCGGGCGGTGGACCACTACCTCGAGGTCTGCCGGATTCGTGGAGATGAGCCGGAGCGGCCGTTCTCAGGCAGGCTGAATCTGCGACTCGACTCGGAGCTCCACCGAGCAGCGGCGGTTGCCGCCGCGTCAGAGGGAGAGAGCCTCAACACTTGGCTCATACGAGTCGTGCAGGCCGCAACCCGCACGGAAACGAAGACGGCTCCCCCTCGGCCGACCGCGAAGCGTGCTCAGGCTGGGTCCCGAACGAAGAAGTCACCGCAACCCAAGACCCGAGCCTCAAAGGCTCGTTGACTCGCACCTTGAGTGTCCCGACCTACGGCACCAGCAGCACCGGCACATCCACGCTGTGCACCACGCGATCGCTGACGCTGCCCAGCAAAAGACCGCGCAGTCCTCCCAGGCCCCGCCGGCCCATGACGACCAGGTCCGCCCGGCTCACGACGACCTGGTCGGCGATGACCTCGGCGGCCGGACCCACCTCGATCTTGACCTCAGCACCCACACCGGCCTGCTGGAACACCTCGATTGCCGCGGCTAGGGCCTCCCGTCCGGTCTGCTCGACGTACTCCTCCACGACGTTCTGGCCGATCCCGGCGACCATGATCAGGGCCTGAGGAACCGAGACCGCCGTCAGGAGCACCACCTGGGCGCCGGAATCCCGGGCCATTTCCGCCCCGATTCGGGAGGCCTTCAGGGCGTGCTCGGAGCCGTCGGTGGGGACCAGGATGCGCTGGAACGCCATGATGACCTCGATGTGTCGCGGTGTGCGGCGAGCGAAGGAGGTGGAGGATACCGGGGTCGAACCGGCGACCTCCGCCTTGCAAAGGCGGCGCTCTCCCAACTGAGCTAATCCCCCAGGGAGGTGGGCCTGCGTGGAGTCGAACCACGGACCTCATCCTTATCAGGGATGCGCTCTAACCAACTGAGCTACAGGCCCACGAGGCTGTGATAGTTTACAGCCATTCCGGGGCATGTCAAGCGGGGCTGGCGGGCCACGCAGGGGTGGCCGGCGATGCGTACTTACGGTAATCTCTTTGCAGACACGACCCTCTGCAGCGGTAGGTCTGTGATGATGGAAGGCTTTGAAAAGATGGTGGTCTACGGCGTCAGCTTCGACGTGGCCAGCAAGCAGCCCATCGTCCTGTTGAAGGCGGAGCAGACCAACCGGTTCCTGCCCATCTGGATCGGTCATCCGGAGGCGGCGGCGATCCTCATGAAGCTGCAGGACACCGACCTCCCCCGTCCCATGACCCACGACCTCTTCACGAACGTGCTCGGCTCGCTGGCGGCGAACCTGGAGAGGGTGCTGGTGACCGAGCTGCGCGACAACACGTTCTACGCGGTGCTCCGTCTGAAGTCGCACGGGGAGCAGATCGACGTAGACTCCCGGCCATCCGATGCCATAGCCCTGGCGGTCAGGACCGACGCACCCATCTTCGCGTCACGCGAGCTCCTCGACACGAATGGCATCGAGTTCGAGCAGGAGGTCGAGGACCCCGAGGAGATCGTGGCCGAGTTCCGCGAGTTCCTGAACGACGTCTCCCCTGAAGACTTTTAGCAGGCTGTTGAAGAATGACGCTTCGCCGCCAGGGCGCGATGGGCGAGTGCGAGACCAGAGCTCGTTGCACAATGACGCTTCGCGGTCAGGCCGCGATGGGCGCGGGCGAGGCAAGGACGCAGGGAGCGCTCGTAGCAGCGCTACGGGCGCGACCGAGGACGCCGCATCGCGCCGTCCAGTGCGTTCTGGTGGCCAAGGCTTCGATCTTCAACAGCCTCCTAGGTGCTTCTGCGGCTGGGGACGCAACCGGTGATCGCCGCGGGCGACCAGGACGGCCGAGACGGCACAACGGCTACTTGGCGACCGTGTCCTGACGCGCGGCGATCTCCCGCTTGACGACGTCGAGCACGGCCGCGAAGACCTCGCGCACGCCGTCGTTGCTGATGGGGCCCCGGTTCAGACGGGCCAGGTACGTGAAGAGCCAGTCTTCCCGCTCCGGGTCGACAAAGTCGATGCCCCTGCTCTCCTTGTACTCTTTGAGCTTCTCGACGAGCTTGATGCGCTTGTTCAAAGCCTCGAGGATCTTCAGGTCGTTGTCCGAGATCTGCTCTCTGTACTGCACGATCACCGGATCGGTGGCAATCTGGCCCACGGGTCCCTCCTTGCGCGGCGGCGCGACGTGACGTTCTTGAGCGTCATGACGTTCTCGAGCGCTATAAGGTACCGCACCCGACCATCAAAGCTCAAGGAGCCGCCGGCGCCCGTGCTATAGTTGTGGCCGCAGCCGCCGTCGGCCTCGCTGTCGCGTCACATACCCACTGGGGAGGACCTGACTCCATGAGCCAGCCACTCATCGAGCTCACCGAAGCCAACTTCAAGAACGAGGTCATGGACCGGAAACTCCCGGTGCTGGTCGACTTCTGGGCGCCGTGGTGCGGACCGTGCCGGACGATGGGTCCCATCCTCGAGGAGTTCGCGCTGGAGCACCCCGACGCGATCGTGGTGGCCAAGCTGAACGTCGACGAGAACCAGCAGCTCGCCTCGCGCTACGACATCCTCTCCATCCCCACCCTCTTGCTGTTCAACGGTGGGGAGCTGCAGAAGAAGCTCATCGGAGCCATCCCCAAGAAGCGGCTCGTCGAGGAGCTCGCCCCCTGGATCGGGGCCGAGTCCGCCTGAGTCATAGGAGCAGTCGCCGTGTGTGAAGCCCACGCGTATCTTCTGGCCGAGCAGGGCCAGGAGAAGATCATGGAGAACGTGGTGCGCATCGCCAGCGACGGCGACGCTCTGGTGCTCACCGACCTGTTCGGTGACGAGGTGCGGCTGCAGGCGCGCATCAAGGAGATCGCCCTCATCGAGCACAAGATCTACCTGGAGACCCCTCCCGCGTAGCCCGCGCAGGCGGCCACGAACCGAGTCGCCAGCAACGGAGCCGAGGCCAGGTGCATCAGCACCCGGGAGCAGAGCAGGGAGGTCGTGGCCGCCCCTTCGAGCTTCGGTTTCGGCCAACCGGAACCGCTCACACTGAGAGGGAAGCCGCGTGACACCGGCGCCTCGATGATCTCCGCATCGGCCGTGATCCAGCCCGCCAGCCTCTCTCCCTCGGCCAGCAGCACCGAGTCCCGCTCCGCCCTGACCTCCAGGTACTCCGGCGTCTCGAGATCTCCCAGCAGCTCGCCTTCTGCCGGCAGCGCACCGGCCAGGTCGAAAGACCGGCCCAAGGGATCCTGCAACCGGCGCATCAGGTAGAGCATGCCCCCGCCGAGTGCCAGAGTGGGCAGGCCGTCGCCGATCCGCACCCGCAGCTCCCGCATGAGGCTGTAGTTGCGGGCCAGGGCGGGGAGCATGTCGACCCACAGGTGCCCGGCCAAGACGAGACCGGCCGCGTCATCAGGCAGACATCGATCCTCGAGCAGGTCCACGCGGCGGACCCGCGCCCCGCCCGCCCGCAACGCCTCGATCGAGTCCCGGCTCCAGGGCGTAAAACCCCGGCCGCCCGCCACCACCACCAGTGGTTCCTGCGGACCGCGCTCCACGGCCCGGGCGGCCCCGGCCAGGAAGCCGCGCTGCCCGGCCAAATGCTCCAGCCCCGCCGTGTCGACCTGCCGGTGGATGGACTCCACCACCTGAGGATCGAGGGGGAGTCCCCAGGGACCGGGGGCGAAGCTATCCCAACCGGGACCGTCTTCCGCGTAGAGGCAGCCGACCACCGGGGGGCGGCCGCCGCTCAGTACCTGGCGCAGCTGCTCCCTGTGCTCGCGATCGCGCACGCCCGTCAGGATGACTCCCGCCAAGTTCAAACCGACCAGTCGTTCGTTGAAGCCATCAACGAGTGCGGCAAGGCCCGCGCCCCAACCCCGGCAGTCAACCACGAGGACGAGGGGACAATCGAGAATGCGGGCCACGTCGACAGCGGTCCAGGATCCGGCGCCGCAGGCGTCGAGCACACCGGTGCTCGAGGCCAGCAGTGAGAGCTGAGCGCCGCGAGTGGTACTCTCATACAGCTCGGCCAGGGTGTCGGGGTCGTACAGCGACAAGTCGAGGAAGGAAGCCCCTTCCCACCGGTCCCAGGCGGCCCCGGGGCAAAGGGCTCCCAGGTGGTGGAAGCGGACATGACGCTCCTGCCTGCCGACCACCTCGGCGACGCCGGCGGCCACGGCCGCCGCCAGCCCGGTGCGGTGAGTGGGAGCAAGCAGGACGCGAGGTACTGACAATGGGTGTCTCTCCAAGTCGTTCGGCCGAAATCCTACACTACGGGACCGTGTTTGCCGAATAGGAACCTGTGGTGATTCTCATCGGCAAGATACGGCGCGCCTACTGGCGCTTGGACGACCTACTCATTGCCCGCTCCATCCTGAGCGGCTCCCTGGCCCTGGCGGCGATCCTCTACGCCCGGGTACAGGCGGACACCTTCTTCGGCTGGTGGATTGCCTTGCCCATGGTGCTGGTCGCTTTCAGCAATGTGCCCTTCTTCTTCCTCGCCCGAAGAGACACCCCAGAGACGGTTTCGTGGGCCATGGTCTTCATAGACGCCGTCTACATCAGCTACCTGGTGTACAACACCTCCGGGGCCCAGAGCGCCGTCTCGGTGTTCTACCTCTGGCCCATCATCGCCGCCAGCCTGCTCCTGGGCGCTCGGGCCAGCTACTTGATGGCCGCCTTCTCAGCCACGCTCTACCTCGGGCTGGCCGTGGCCGAGGCCGGCGGCTTCGAGCCCCGCGACCTGCTGGCCGGCCGCGGGATCTCGGCCGTGGAGGGCCTGGACGCCGTCATGGTTCGGGTGAGCGCCTTCATGCTCATCGCCCTCCTCTCCGGCATGCTCTCCAACGCCCTGCTCCAGACGAACGCCCAGCTGCTGGACGCAAAAGGCTCGCTGGAAGACGAGCTGCAAAAGGTCCAGGCGGCCAACCGCCGCCTCACCCTCCTCGACGAAGTGGGCCGCATCCTGGGCCGCATCCAGGACCTCGAGATCCTCCTGCCCCGCGCTCTGACTCGGGTGGCGAACTTCCTGGGAGCGGACAGCGGGCTGATCCTGCTCTTCGGCCGGGAGGGGAGCGAGGTCCGGGCCGTGGCCCGGCAGAACATCGACGAAGCCACCGCCAAGGCCCTTTTCGCCGCCGACCTCCCGGTGCGCTTGGATGGGTCCCGCGACGTCATGGTGGGCAACGATCTCGAAGGGAGCACCCACGGCCAGGCTATGCGCGTATTGGAGAAAGCCGGCTTCGAGGACTTCCTCATGGCACCCATGCGGCTGGGCGATGAGTACTTGGGCAACCTCTACCTTTTCACCCGCGCCGGACACCCCTTCAAGAAGCGCGACCTCCCCTTACTCAGCAACGTGACCACGCAGCTGGCCATCGCCATCAAGAACGTGATGTTCACCCAGGAGCTGAAGGCGGCCAACGAGGAGCTACTGCACCTGGATCAGCTGAAGAGCGACTTCCTGGCCACCATGAGCCACGAGCTGCGCTCGCCCCTGACGTCCATCATCGGCTACAGCGACATGCTCCTTTCGGGCATGACCGGCGAGGTGTCCGACAAGCAAAAGGGTTTCCTCCGCAGCATTCTCAACAGTAGCGAGACCCTGCTCACCCTGATCAACGATATCCTGGATCTGACCAAGATCGAGGCCGGCAAGCTCGAGCTCAACCTGGAGCCTGTAGAGCTACGCTCCGTGCTCATCTCCGTCCTCTCGGTGGTGAAGCCTCGGGCCAAGACCAAGAGTATCCAGATCTCGACGTTCCTGCCCACCGACCTGCCTCCCCTGGAGGCGGACCCGGCCAAGCTTGGCCAGATCCTGCTCAACCTGCTCACCAACGCCATCAAGTACACGCACGAACGGGGCAAGGTGGGCATCGAGGCCCGGGCCACCCCCGGCGGATTGGTCGAGATCCGCGTCACCGACACGGGCATCGGCGTCTCCAGCGACGACCTTCCCCGTATCTTCGACCGGTTCACTCAGATCGACAGCTCCTCGACCCGCAACCAGGGGGGCACCGGCCTGGGGTTGGCTATCACGCGCAATCTCATCGAGCTGCACGGCGGGACCATCAGGGTCCAATCACAGCTCGGGAAAGGATCCAGCTTCATATTCACCATCCGGCAGGCGGCGGGCCAGCCGGACCATCTCGCAACAGCCAAACTGGGCTAGGAGGGGAATTGTGGCGCGTATCCTGGTGGCAGACGACGACCCGGATATCCTCAACATCGTGTCGATGTCTCTCGAAGCCATGGGGCACGAGGTGATCAAGGCCACGAACGGGCGCGAGGCGGTGGCGCTGGCGATGTCCAGCGCGCCCCAGCTGGTGGTCATGGATCTCATGATGCCTGAGATGAACGGTTACGAGGCGACGGCGGCGCTCAAGGCCGACCCCGAGACCGCGGGAATCCCTGTGCTGGCCCTCACCGCGAAGGCTATGCGCGGAGACGAGGAGAGGGGACGTCAGGCGGGCGTGGACGCCTACCTGACCAAACCTTTTCGCATCTCACAGGTCATCGAGATGGTCGACCAGTTCCTGTAGCGGGGGATCACCGCTCCCGGCTGATCAGGATGAGTCGCACCAGGTTCAAGATGGCCATGAGCGCGGCGGCCACGTAGGTCAGGGCGGCCGCGCTCAGGACCTTGCGGGCGCCATCGACCTCGGTTGAGACAAGGATGCCCCGCGCGCTCAGCTGTCGGAGCGCCCTGCGCGACGCGTTGATCTCCACGGGTAGGGTCACGATGGTGAACAGCACCGCCGCTGAGAACAGAACGATGCCCAGGTTCATGAGCAGAGGGACCCGTCCCATGATCAGGCCAACGAAGAAGAGGATAAATCCAAAGTTGCTGCCGATGTTGGCCACCGGCACCAGGGTCGAGCGCAGCTTCATGGGCGCGTAGCCCTCGGCATCCTGTATGGCGTGACCAGCTTCGTGCGCGGCCACGCCCAGGGCGGCCAGAGAGTCCGACTCCGCCACGTCCCGGCTCAGGCGCAGGACCTTCGATCGAGGGTCGTAGTGGTCCGAGAGACGGCCGGGGGCACTTTCCACGGACACGAACCCCAAGCCGGCCGAGTCCAGCAACATGCGCGCCCCCTGAGCGCCGGTCAAGCCCCGCCCGGAACGGACCTTCGAGAAACGGTTGAAGGTCGAGCTCACCCGGTACTGGGCGAAAAGCCCGAACAGGAGGGCGGGGATGAGCAGGATGATGGTCCAGTCCCAAAAGAGGGGGAACACAACGGTCCTCCTTGGATGTCATGCAAACGGAACTTCCTGCCGATGAATGATACCAGATTCGGGCCAACCCATACCCCCAACCCCCATCATGAAAGGCCGCATCCTGTGACTCGGACCCGCAGCAGCAATGGCTCCCGCCTGCTGGGCGACATCCTGGCGGAGAAGCACGCCATAAGCGAGGATCAACTCCGGAGGGCGCTGAGCTACCAGAAGGAGACGGGCGCCAAGCTGGGCGAGGCCCTCATCAAGCTCGGCTACATCACCGACGAGCACTTGGCCGAGGCGCTCGCGAGCCAGAAGAAGCTCCCCATCATCCCCTTGGGCGAGCTCATGCCGAATCCGCGGGCCGTAGCCCTGCTGACCGAGAAGTTCATCCGCTCCCGCCAGGTGCTGCCCGTGGATTTCGACCGGGATGCCTTGGTGCTGGCGATGGTCAACCCCTTGGACGTCCTCACCCTCGACGACGTGCGGGTCATCACCCGGCACGAGGTGGTGCCGGCGGTGGCCACCTCGAGCGCCTTCAACGAGATCGTGGACTACGTCTTCACCGGCAATCGCGGGTCACTGGGCGCGATGCTCGAGACCGACCTGGAGGAGGTCTCGTACAGGAAGGTGGCAGAGGACCACCGCGAAGCCGACGATCAGTCTGTGGTCTCGCTCGTCAACGACATCATCGATTCCAGCCTCAAGCGGCGCGCGAGTGACATCCATTTCGAGCCTCAGCTCTATCAGATGACCGTACGCATCCGGGTCGACGGCGTGCTCCAGTCGCTCACCGAGATTCCCAACGACCTTAACAGGCCGCTGAAATACCCCGGTTGGAGCCCCTCCGATGTGCTCCGTTGCTCGGCTGCTTGACCCACGAACGGTCGGTTCTCGGATTGCCCGGGCGAAGACCGGGATTATGCCCCCTGGAGAGGCCGATTCCCCGCCCCTTTTTCCCTATCTGGCGATGCACTCCGGAAGCAGCGATCTCATTCTCACCAGGTTGTAGGCGGCGGCCGTGAACTGGAAGATCCATCGGGCCTTGGCCCGCCCGCGGTGCCGGAGCTTGTGAAGCAGTCCGACTGTCTTCATCCAGCCGAAGGCCTCCTCCACCAGCTTGCGCTTCTTCTGGCTGAGGGCGTATCCCTCCCACCGTGTCGTGCGGCCATCGATGGCCGAGTACTTCTCTTTGCGAGCCACATGCGGGGTAACAACGTTAGTCCGTAGTTCGCCCACGAAGTCCTTGGTGTCGTAGTTCTTGTCGGCTGCGACAGTGAACCGGCCCTTGGTCTTTTTGCGCTCCTCCTTCACCAGCTCAAGACCCATCTCCCGCTCGGCGGTACCGGTGGCCCGGGAGAGATCGGCCTGGACGATGAGACCGTGGCGGTTCTCGGTGAGGAGATGGCCGGCATAAGCGAGCCGGGCCGCTTCTCCGGGAGAGTGTTTGGCAAGAAGAGCTTCCGGATCGGTGGTGGAAGCGTGGGTGTCATTCCGGCGCCGCTCGCCGTGGAAATCCACACTCGGGTTGCGGTCGCGGCCTGCGCTTTCCGAGACTGGCTCGGCGGGGCTCGGGTCCTCCCCTGCACCCGGGTCATCTTTGCCTGGCCCCCGGCCGCCCTCCTGGCCCTCGGCCAATTCCTGTTTGGGCCGGAAGCTCTTGAGGGAGGCCGCCGCTTCCACCAAGGTGCCGTCCAGGCTGAAGTGCTCCCGGGAAAGGAGTTTCCCCGCCTGGGCCTGCTTCCTCACCTCCAGGAAGAAGGCCTCGGCCACCTCGCCCTCAAGCAGGCGCTCCCGGTTTTGGGTGAAGGTGGTGGGATGCCAGACGGGCTCGTTTAGATCGAGGCCCACAAACCAGCGAAAGAGCAGGTGATACTCGAGGTGTTCGCAGAGCTTGCGCTCCGAAGGGATGGCGTAGAGCACCTGAATAAGCAGGGCTCGCAGAAGGTACTCGGGCGGGATGGAGGGGCGGCCGGCTTCACAGTAGATCTTGTCAAAGAGGGGGGAGAGACCGCAAAGCGCCTTATCGGTCATCTTGCGGATGGCCCGCAAGGGGTGATCTTTGGGGATGCGCTCCTCCAAGGGACCCAAGAATACAAACGACGGCTGCCTTGCCTCTTCTCCCCGCATCCCAACCCCCTCGCTTTATGCCAGTTTGCAGGGTAAACACTACCAAAAAGGGGCGCAAAAAGATAGGAAGTTGAGGCAATCGGAGGGCTAGGCGGGGGACTTTTTCAGCAGCCTGTTAAGGGGGGGTGGTCTCGCGCATCAAGATCATGGGCGACATGGACATCGCCGAGAAGCGCCTGCCGCAGGACGGCCGGGCGACCTATCGCTCCCCCGACCAGACCGTGGACCTACGGGTCGCGTCCATGCCCACGGTGTACGGCGAGAACGTCACCGTCCGGCTGCTCGACGAGTCCATGTTCGAGATCTCCCTGGAAGAGTTGGGCATGGAAGAGAACGAGCTGGTCATCTTCCGCCGAGCAATCGAGCGTCCTCACGGCCAAGTGCTCATCACCGGTCCTACCGGCTCGGGCAAGTCGACCACCCTGTACTCCGCCCTCGCGGAGCTCAATGAGCCTTCGGTCAAGATCTATACGGTGGAGGACCCGGTAGAGCGCAAGATGCCGGGTATCCTGCAGAGCCAGATCAAGCCGTCGATAGGACTGACCTTCGCGCGGACCCTCCGCTCCCTCGTGCGCGGCGACCCCGACGTCATCATGATCGGCGAGATCCGCGACCTGGAGACGGCCACCATCGCGACTGAAGCTTCGCTTACCGGCCACTTGGTGCTGTCCACCCTCCACACGAACGACGCATCGTCGACCGTGGTGCGACTGGCTGAGATGGGCGTGCCCCCTTCCTCACCGCCTCGTCGCTGCAGTGCGTGGTGGCGCAGCGCCTGGCCCGGCGCGTGTGTCCCCGTTGCCACAAGAGGGTCATCCTCACCCCGGCGAGCATGGCGCCGGCCGAGCACGAGTTCTTCGGTGACCAGGAGGTCGCCGTGGCTCGAGCGGTGGGCTGCCGGCGCTGCTTCGGCACGGGGTACTCCGGCCGTCTGGGCCTCTTCGAGGTGCTGCCTGTCACCCAGGAGTTGAGACAGATGGTGAGCGGGGGGGCCACGGCCGACGAGCTCCGTGATTTCGCCGTCTCTCAAGGCATGGTCACACTGAGGAGGGACGGGCTCCGTAAGGTGCTGCGCCTGGCGACCACCTACGAAGAGGTCCAGCGGGTCACCATGTGAACCCTCCCTGCCGTTTACGCGACCCGTTCCCTGGGGTAGACTAGGCCACTGATCAGGGAGGGCCCACCGCCCCGCGGGGTGGCGCGGGCGGCGACAGGAGGGCTTCGCGATGACCCGTACGGTGATCCCGCTGACACTGGCCGCTTTTCTCGTGCTGGCTCTCGCGTTGATCGCCGGCTGCGGCGGTGAGGCGACGACTACGACCGCAGTCCCCAGCACCGAGACCACCTCGGGCGGCGGCCCGGAAGGGGCCGACCTCTACGCAGCCGACTGCTCCAGCTGTCACGGCGCGAATGGGCAGGGCAACATTGGCCCCGCCCTCACCGAGCTCACCGAGAGCGACATCCCCGAAATCGAGACCAAGGTTCGCGACGGTGGGGGAGGGATGCCCTCCTTCGCCGACACACTTTCCGAAGAGCAGATCGCGTCCGTGGCCGCTTTCGTCGTGGGGCTGGGTGAATGAGGGTCCGGCGGATCCGCTCCCGTGCTTCGAGGGGTCGCGCGCGGAGGCTGTCGGTCCTTTTCGTGATCCTGGGCTTCCTGGCGCTCGCGGGAATACTGGCGGGGTGCAGCGACGGCGGAACCACGACGTCCACGGGGGCGGCGCGACCGGCGGCGAAACCACGGACACCCAGGGAGGACCGTCTCCGACGGTGGCGCCCCCTGCCCACGGGCCAGACGCTGTACGAGCGGGTGTGCGCCGGATGCCACGGCACCGACGGCAGGGCCAAGTTCGCGCCCGTGCTGGTGGGGGTTGACCCCGGCACCATCGACAAGGCCATCCGCGAAAGCAAGGGCTCCATGGCCGGGATCGGCGACCGGCTGGCGGACCAGGAGATCACCGCGATCGTGGAGTACGCGGGCACCTTGCAGTAGGCCGCTTGGGCGGGTTCTCTTCTGGGGGCCGCTCTCCCGCCAAGCGGACCGCTCTTGTCAGTCTTCGATCAGCTCCAGCTGGTCGTCGGCGCCCTGGCCGGGTGCGGTCGCCTCCGCTACCACTCGAGCCAGGCTGGCCACCCGGTCGCTGCCGCGCAGGTTCATGATCCGCACGCCCATGGTGTTCCGCCCGGTGGGCCGGGTGCTCTGCACGGGGATACGGATGACGGTCCCGTCCAGGCTGACGAGTACCAGCTCGTGGTTGTCCCGCACGGCGGTGACGGCCACCAAATCGCCCCGATCAGGCGAGTCCTTGATGGTGATGACCCCCTGTCCGCCCCGTTTCTGGGTGGGGTAGGCTGAGACCGGGGTACGCTTGCCGTAGCCCCCGGTGGTGACACAGAAGAGATCGGCGTCGTCCTTGGCCGTGGCCATGCCGATGACGTGGTGCCCCTTGGGCAGGCTCATGCCGCACACCCCCATGGTGTCCCGCCCCGTGGAACGTACGTCGGACTCGTGGAAGCGTATGGCCTTGCCCTCGGACGAGACCAGGATGACCCGGTCGTCACCGTTGGTGTGGCGCACGGCCACGAGCTCGTCTTCGTCGCTGAGCTTGATCGCGATGATGCCGTCGGCCTTCAGTTTGGTGTCGTACTCCTTGAACGCCGTCTTCTTCACCAGCCCGTGCCTGGTGGCGAACATGAGGTAGCGGGCGTCGGTGAAGTCCCTGGTGGCGATGACCGCCTTGACCTCTTCGTCCTGAGCCAGAGGTAGCAGGTTGACGATAGCCCGGCCCTTGCTCTGCCGGCTCCCCAGGGGCAGCTCGTGCACCTTGAGCCTGTAGATCTTGCCCCGGGAGGTGATGAAGAGGACGAAGTGGTGGGTGCTGGTGATGAAAAGGTGCTCGATGTAGTCGCCGTCTTTGAGGTCCATGCCCAGCACTCCGATGCCGCCCCGGTGCTGGGTGCGATAGGTGGAGACCGGCAGGCGCTTCACGTAGCCGGACTTGGTGAGCGAGATGACCATATCCTCAACGGCGATCATGTCCTCGATGTCGATCTCGTCCTCGGAGGGGGCGATCTCGGTGCGCCGCTCGTCATTGTACATAGCCTTGATCTCGAGGAGCTCCTCCTTGATGATGCCGTACACGAGCTCCTCGCTCGCCAAGATGCTCTGCAAGTAGGCGATGCGCTCGAGCAGGTCGCGGTGCTCCTCCTCGATCTTGTGACGCTCGAGGGCGGTCAGGTTGCGCAGGCGCAGGTCGACGATGGCCTGGGCCTGCTCCTGGGACAGCTCAAAGCGCTCCATGAGGTTGATGCGGGCCGCCTCGGTGTCTTCGCTGGAGCGGATGATGCGGATCACCTCGTCGAGGTGGCCGATGGCCACCAGCAACCCTTCAAGGATGTGGGCCCGTTTGCGGGCCTTGTCGAGCTCGAAGCGGGTTCGCCGAACGATGACGTCCTTCTGGTGCGCGACGTAGTAACGCAGCATGTCGCGGAGGGAGAGAGTGCGAGGTACGCCGTCCACCAGAGCGATCATGATCACCCCAAAGGTGGACTGCATGGCCGTGTGCTTGTAGAGCTTGTTGAGCACCACCTTGGGGATGGCCTCGCGCTTGAGCTCGATGACCACCCGCATGCCCGAGCGGTCGGACTCGTCGCGCAAGTCGGAGATCTCGGAGATCTTCTTGTCGCGGACGAGCTCCGCGATCTTCTCGATCATCTGCGCTTTGTTCACCTGATAAGGGATCTCGGTCACGATGATTGCGGTCTTGCCCTGCTTGAGCGGCTCGGAGTGGGCTTTGGCCCTGACGATGACCCGGCCCCGCCCGGTATCGTAAGCTTCGCGGATGCCGGCAGCGCCCACAATGATCCCTCCGGTGGGGAAGTCGGGGCCCTTCAGATAACGCATGAGCTGCAGGCTGTCGAGGGAAGGATCGTCGATGAGGGCCACGGTGGCGTCGATGACCTCGCCCAGGTTGTGGGGCGGGATGTTGGTGGCCATGCCCACGGCGATGCCCGAGCTGCCGTTGACGAGCAGGTTCGGGAAACGGGCCGGGAGCACGGTGGGCTCCTCGCGGCTCTCGTCGTAGTTAGGCACCCAGTCGACGGTGTCCGCATCGATGTCGCGCAGCATCTCCACGGCGATCTTGGCGAGCCGGCACTCGGTATAGCGCATGGCGGCGGCCGAGTCGCCGTCAACCGAGCCGAAGTTGCCATGCCCGTCGACCAGCGGATAGCGGATGGAGAAGTCCTGCGCCATCCGCACCAGGGTGTCGTAGATGGCCGAGTCGCCGTGCGGGTGGAAGTTCCCCATGACGTCGCCCACGATGCGGGCGCACTTGCGGTGCGGCTTCGTGGGCTGCATACCCGAGTCGTGCATGCCGAACAGCACCCGGCGGTGCACGGGTTTCAGGCCGTCGCGCACATCGGGCAGCGCTCGGTTCACGATCACGCTCATGGCGTAGTCGAGGAACGAGGAGCGCATCTCCTCGGCGATCTCGATCTGTTCGATCTTCCCCTGGAGCGTCTCGAGCATCAGGTGGCCTACACGTCGAGATTGCGCACGTAGCGCGCGTTGGCCTCGATGAACTCCCGGCGGGGCTCGACCTTGTCGCCCATCAGGGTGGTGAAGATCTCGTCGGCGATGGCGGCGTCGTCCACGGTCACTTGCAGCAGGGTGCGCGTGTTCCGGATTCATGGTGGTCTCCCAGAGCTGCTCGGGATTCATCTCACCCAGACCCTTGAAGCGTTGGATGCCGGCCCCGTTGCGCCCCACCCGCTCGAGCACCTGCTCGAGCTGCTGGTCGTTGAAAGCGTAGTACTCCTGGCGCTTGTGCGACACCCGGTAGAGCGGCGGCTGGGCCACGTAGACGTAGCCGGCCTCGATCAGCTCGATCATGTTCCGGAAAAGGAAGGTAAGGATCAGCGTGCGGATGTGAGCCCCATCGACGTCGGCGTCGGTCATGATGATGAGCTTGTGGTAGCGGGCCGCTTCCAGGTCGAACTCCTCGGCCAGGCTGGTACCGACGGCGGTGATGATGGCCTGGATCTCGTTGTTCGAGAGAATCTTGTTGAGGCGGGCCTTCTCCACGTTGATGATCTTGCCCCGCAGGGGCAAGATGGCCTGGAAGCTCCGGTCGCGGGCCTGCTTGGCCGAACCCCCGGCCGAGTCGCCCTCCACCAGGTAGAGCTCGCAGGCGGCCGGGTCCTTGATGGAACAGTCGGCCAGCTTGCCCGGAAGAGTGGTGTTCTCCAGCACGCTCTTGCGCCGGGTGAGGTCGCGGGCTTTGCGCGCCGCCGCCCGGGCCTGGGCCGCCTGCACCGACTTGGTGACGATCTGCTTAGCGTCGGATGGGTTCTCCTCCAGGAACTCGGCGAGCTTCTGGTTGACCACCGTCTCGACGAATCCGCGTATCTCGGAGTTGCCCAGCTTGGTCTTGGTCTGTCCCTCGAACTGGGGCTCGCGCAGCTTCACACTGAGGATGGCCGCCAGACCCTCGCGCACGTCTTCCCCGCTAAGGTTCTCGTCCTTCTCCTTGAGCAGGCCTTTGGTGCGGGAGTAGTCGTTGATGGTGCGGGTGATGGCCGCCCGGAAGCCGGAGAGGTGCGTGCCGCCTTCGTGCGTGTTGATGTTGTTGGCGAAGGAGAACACGTTGTCGATGTAGCCGGCGTTCCATTGCATGGCCAGGTCCATCTGGTAGTCGGCCTCGGCCGCCTCGAAGTAGATGACCTTGGAGTGGATGGGGTCCTTCTGGGCGTTGATGTGCCGCACAAAGTCGACGATCCCGCCGTCGTAGCAGAAGGTGACACAGCGCGTCTCGCCTGTGGTGTCGGGCAGGCCGAGCACAGTCGACGGCCGGGTCTCGGCCGTCGCTTCGAGCGCGGGCGGCCCGTCGTCGGCGTCGGCGGCGATTCCCTGCACGGCGTCATCGGCGCGCTCGTCGCATAGGGTGATGGAAAGGGCCCGGCTCAGGAAGGCCATCTCGCGCAACCGCTGCGCCAGCGTGTTGAAGTTGAAGTCCAGGTCGTCGAAGATCTCGGTGTCGGGCTTGAAGTGGATGATCGTACCTGTGGCGTCTCCGCAAGGCTCGACCCGGTCGAGATCCGCCTTGGGCACACCGCGCGCATACGACTGCCGAAAACGGTAGCCGTCCCGGCACACCTCGATGTGCAGCCACTCCGAAAGAGCGTTCACGACGGAGACACCCACCCCGTGCAGACCGCCCGACACTTTGTAGCCTTCGCCACCGAACTTGCCCCCGGCGTGCAGCTTGGTCATCACGATCTCGAGGGCGGGCCTCCCATACTGGGGCATGACCTTCACGGGGATGCCCCGACCGTTGTCGACCACGCGCACCGACGCGTCGGGCAGGATGCTCACTTCGATGCGGTCACAGACGCCGGCGAGGGCTTCGTCGACCGAGTTGTCCACGACTTCGTAGACGAGGTGGTGTAGGCCTCGGGTCCCCGTGGACCCGATGTACATCCCGGGGCGTTTGCGCACCGGCTCCAGACCCTCGAGCACCTGGATGTCGCCGGCGTCGTAGATGTGTTGAGTCACTCCCGTCGATGCTCCCTACTCGCGGACGTCGTAGGCGCGCAGGCGTGGCCTCCAGATGGGCGGAAAGAACGGAGGTCTGCCCTGCAAAAGGGCGAGTGCGTCGCCCTGGGAATGATAGCACAAATGGCCCGTTCTTACCGGGGTCGGGTCTCCAGATCGGCCCTCATGGCGGCCGCGATCCGCTCCCCCAGAACCTGGTCGCAGGCCTGGGTTCGCACCGCCTCGATCGCGGCTTCCTCCTCGGCTGTCAGGGCTCTCCGCTGGGCTCCGGCGGCGCTCTGTGCCCCCCTGGCCGACCCGGCGGCTGCAGCCGCCTCCTCTCGTGGCGGCTGGAAGCCCGCCTCCCAACCCGCCACTCGGAAGACGGCCTCGCGCACCAGCTCCTCCCGCAAAAGGACGTTCACCCGCTCGGCGATTTCGCCCGCCATCATCTGCAGCGAGTGTGCCCAGGCCGCCGAGGACGCCGCGCAGATCAGCCGGCCGCCCTTCAGCGTGACCGGCCGCGAGTTTCGGGCGTTCTCCGGCCCCACGGCCGCCGCCCACACCTGGGCCACCCGCCTCTGGGAGGACGGCGCTCCTGTCCGACCCAATAGGCGGCGGACCACCTCGCCGGCAGGCGCAAAATCAGGGGGCGAGCCGGGGGGACTGGCAGGCACCTGGAGAGGCGTCTCGGAGGAGCCCCCCTCCCGATCGCTGTCATCTGTCATCGCGCACCTCCCTCCTCCTGGTCCCTCCGGGCAGTGAATCCCCGCGGGGCCATGTCCGGCGGGTCGACGTCCTCTCGGAGCCGGACTACCTCGATCATAGCGAGCTCCTCGGACGTGAAGTAGTGCAGATCGGTGGTCGTGATGATGCTCTGGCCCCCCGCTAGCAGGATCCGCATCAGCGCCCGCCGCCGGGTCGGGTCGAGCTCGCTCATCACATCGTCCAGCAGCAGCAAGGGTGGATCGCCTCCTTCGCCTCTCGCTCGCTCGCGCTCGGCCACGAGGAGAGCCAGCAGGGCGGTGCGCTGCTCGCCCTGCGAGCCGAATTCGCGCAGGTCGCGTCCGCCCAGGGTCAAGCGGATGTCGTCCCGATGCGGCCCCACATGGGTGAAGGTGCGCCGGCGGTCGGCGACCCGCTGCTCGGCCAGCCGCTCGCGGTACGCCTCCTCGTCGAGGTCGGCGGCGTTGGTGCGATAGGTCAGGCCCACCGGGTCGGTCGGGACTGGGGCCAGACGTCCGTGGGCTTGGGCGTACGGGGGCGCCAGCGCGGCCAACAGGCGGGCGCGGCTCGACACGAGGCGCCGCCCTTCCCGTGCCAGGAGGGCCTCCCAGGGCGCGTGGTCGGCGCCCACTACCCCTTGGCGCAAGAGGGCGTTGCGTTGCTGCAGGGCCTCGTCGTAGCGCGCGAGGGCCTCGCGGTAGGCGGGGTCGACCAGCGGCGCGAGCTGGTCCATGTACGCCCGCCGGCGGCGAGGGCTGCCTTTCACCAGCCGCAGATCGTCGGGCAAGAACATCCTCACCGGCATGACCCCCTCCCAGCGGGCCACGCTGGCGAGAGGGCTGCCGGCGGCGGTCAGACGGCGCTCGCCGCTCACACTCCAGCCGACAGCTGCCGTGATGTGCCGGCCGGCGGAGTCGCGCAGATCGCCCTCCACGCGCAAGACGCTCTCCCCCCGTGTCACCAGGTCCCGGGGAGTGGCAGTACGGGGCGAAGCACCCCGGAAGAGGAAGTGCGCCGCCTCCAGCACCGAGGTCTTCCCGGCGCCGTTCGGGCCTACCAACACCGTCACGCCGGGAGCGAACAACACATTGGCCCTCCGGTGGCAGCGGAAGGCGGCGAGCCGCAGTCTCTCCAGGATCACCGCGATACGGTGGAAGGGCCCTCAGGAGTCGCGGAGTGCACCGATACGCGAAGCCGCACACCGAGGACCGTCACCAGATCGCCGTCCTGGACCTTGTGCCCTCTGCGCCGTTCGGTCTTCCCATTGACGGTCACCAGGCCGTCGTCGATGAGGGCCTTCGCGTGACCGCCGGTCGCCGCCTGCCCCGTAAACTTGAGGAGGCGCCCGAGGGTCGTCCCCGGCTTCACGTTCACCTCGACCTCCGGCACCGCCTCACCTCCTCGCTCGGCCTAGTCGCTCAAACGGATGGGCATGATCAGGTATAGGAAGTCGTCTTCCTCTCCCTTGATGAGGCCTGGCCGCAAGGGGCTGATGAACTTCAGGTGGACCGTCGGGCCGGCCACTGCGGCGGCTCCCGCTTCCAGAAACTCAGGGTTGAAGCCGATCTCCAGGTCGTCCCCTTCGTAGCGAACGGGGATACTCTCCCGCGCCTTGCCCACGTCCTGGGATTCAGCGCTCACCGTCAGCGTGTTGTCAGAGAAACGTAGTCGCAGGGGTGCGTTCTTCTGGGCCAGCAGGCCGACCCGGCGCACTACCTCGAGAAACTCGGTCTTGTCGACGGTCACCTCGTAGTCGAAGCTCTCGGGCAGGAGCTGCCTATAGTTGGGGAACTGGCCGTCGATCAGGCGGGAAATGAGCCACACGCCTCCCACTTCAAAGAGAACCTGGTTTTCCGTGGGGACGATGATGATGACGTCGGCCGGCCCCGCTGCTCCAATCCGGGAGAGCTCCGTTAGCGACCGGGCGGGAATTATAGCCTGCACCTTGTCGGCCACGGTAGCTTCGATGGGTGTTTCCATCACGCTCAAGCGGTAGCTATCGGTGGCTACCATCTTCACGGTGTTCTGCGTCACATGCGCCAAGACGCCGGTC
Source organism: Thermoleophilia bacterium (assembly GCA_027493445.1). Lineage (GTDB taxonomy): Bacteria > Actinomycetota > Thermoleophilia > RBG-16-64-13 > RBG-16-64-13 > JAMDDA01. The sequence goes on from JAOSKU010000001.1 coordinate 2,922,389, forward strand.
AGGACAGGTCTCGTCTCATCGCGAGAGGCCGAGGAAGCCACCCGGTCCACCGTCTCCAGGAACGCGCTCTTCTCCACTGAGAACCCTTCATCCAGCGGAAACACAGGCAGTTGGGGGAAGTCGGCCGGTGAAAGAGAGTGCAGCATGAAGAAGGACTCCCCCGAACGCACCTCCATCTGGTTCTCTCCCATACGCTGCTCGATCACCACTTCCCGACTAGCGAGGTTCTTGGCGATGTCGGTGACGATACGGGCCGGCAGCACGACCGCGCCTGTCTCCTCCACGCGTCCCCGCAGTGGGGTACGGATGGAGATCTCCATGTCCGTGGCCGTCAGAGTGATGCCCTCGGTCTTGGCCTCCAGCAGGATCCCCGACAGGACCTGAATCGAGCTGCGTGACGAGACCGCTTTGTTGGCTATGGTCAGTGATTCGACAAGGTCCGTTTTCTCAGCGGCGATTCTCATGGGCGCTCCTTGGCTGCCTGGTTCGGGGAGGGACGAGAGGGTGAGATGACCGGACTCCTCCTATTATCCTTATTTAAGGAAGAAGGATGATTGTCATCTTGAGCACTGTGGAACGGGTGGATAAGCATCGCGGCGCCCGGAGGGATGCGGCGCGGGGTGTGGGCGGCGTTGTGGAGGCAGGGTTGAGAACCCTTCAACACTTTGTGACAGCGGATACATTGGGGCTCGGTTGCCCCCAGAAGCCACAGGCTGTCCCCAGGATCTTCCCCAAGGGCAGGGGGGAATGACTCGGGAGATCGAGGTCGAATCGCTCATCGCGCGGACTTGACCTTCATGGTGAGCTGCTGCAGCAGGTTGTAGAGGTCGCGGTCTTCGCGCATGAGACGGCCGACCTTGTCGACGGCGTGGAGTACCGTGGTGTGGTCGCGACCACCCAGCCGTTCGCCGATCTTGGGGAGGCTGGCGTCGGTAAGCTCTCGGGCCAGATACATGGCCACGTGCCGGGCTTGGACGATATTTCGGGTTCGTTTGTCACCCTTGATCTCGGCGACCGAGATGCCAAGTGTCGAGGCCACCGCGGTCAGGATGAGCTCGATCGTAACGCGAGTGCCGGCAATCTCGGGGATGTCCTTGAGCACCTCGCGGGCGAGGTCGACGTCGATCGGCCTGCCGTTGAAGGATGAGTACGCTACTACCCGGGTCAGGCACCCTTCCAACTCGCGGATGTTCGTAGGTACGCGCGATGCGATGTGAGCGAGGACCTCATCATCGGCCAGATGGACTCCGTCCAGCTGCACCTTCTTGCGGAGGATGGCGATACGGGTCTCGAGATCAGGCGGCTGAATGTCGGTGATGAGACCCCACTCGAAACGAGAGACCAGTCGGTCTGAAAGTGTCTGCAGAGCCTTGGGGGATCGGTCTGAGGAGATGACGATCTGCTTGCGCGCCTCGATGAGCGTGTTCAGTGTGTGGAAGAACTCCTCCTGGGTGCCCTCCTTGCGCTCCAGGAACTGGATGTCGTCGATGAGAAGGACATCGTTGTCTCGGTAGCGTCGTTTGAACCCCTCGATTGTCTCGTCGCGCAGGGAGTTAATGAACTCGTTCGTGAAAATCTCGATGGTAGTGAACCTGACGCGAAGCTGCGGGGAATGTCGCACCACATAGTGGCCGATTGCCTGCAGCAGATGTGTTTTGCCGAGGCCCACACCCCCATAGATGAAGAGGGGATTGTAGGCGGTACCCGGGGATTCGGCCGCGGCCAGGGCAGCCGCATGAGCGAACCGGTTCGATGGGCCGATCACGAAGCTCTCGAACGTGTACTTGGGGTTGAGGCCCTGGGTGGTGACCCGGGGCGCGGGTGGTCCGGACGCGACCGGAGAGGTGATCGTCGGGGGCGCCGATCGGTGTGCGGTCCAGGCGCGGTTGCGGGTCAGATGGAGCGGCGAGCGGCGGGCTCGGATGATGCTGGTTCGCGGCGGAGCGTTCGGCCAGCTTTCTGCCCACCTCCTCGGAGACGGCCAGCTTGAGAGTGACCGTGTCACCCAGCGCGGCGCTGAGGGAGTCGACGATCACGTTGTGGAACCGGGTGTCGATCCAGTCTCGCGCGAATTCCGACGCTACACCGACCGTGAACTCGGTGCCGTCGAAGTCGAGACCGATGGTGGGGTCGAACCATATACGAAAGGTGCCCTCGTTCACGCGGCCGGCGATGAGGGCCAGGGCCTCGGTCCATATCGCGTCGACGCGTTGCGTGTCCAAACACGGACCCCTTTGGGACGGGTGGGCGGGTCAGGCTGTCCACTATAGTACAGTCTGAAGGTGTTCGAGACCTCTTTCCGTGGCGAGGCGGCGGCCTTGATGATCGGCCTCGACAAAGCCGGCCCGACCGAGGTCGACAAGGTCCCGATAGGCCGTCGAGGCGGAGATGCCCAGCTCTTCGGCCAGACGGGTCGGTCCGACCGGCCCGAGCTCCACGATGAGCAAGAGGGTGCGCAGCTGGCGGTCGGTGAGGTCTAGCTGTGGGCGGCTGCGGTCGACCGCGAGCGGCTCCTGCGCGGGAAGCGGCGGGATCCGGGCGGTGACCACCGTGCCCCGGCCCAGGTTGTCTTCGATCTCCAGGGTGCCTTCCAGCGTGGCGAGCGCCTCCCTCACCAAGGCGAAGCCGGAGCCGACCCCGCGGATGGTGCGGATGGCGGCGGAGTCGGCCGAGGTGAATCCGGCTCGCAGCGCCTGATCCTTGTCGGGGATGCCCGGTCCGTGGTCCGATATCCGCAGGGCATCGCCTCCGTCGAAGACCGTGATCACCGCGTCGGCGAAGTCGGCGTGCACCAAGTTGTCGATCAGCTCCCGCACGACCAGCGGGGGATCCGTCCCCGCTGGGACGCGACGGCCCGATCGACGACGACGGCGAGGTCCCGCGCGAGGTCCCGCGGCGGCGCCCAGGGAACCACCGAGACCCGCGGCGGTTGGCCCATGTCGAGGAAGACGGCTACCCGGGGAGGGGCCGACTCGCTGCTTGCCGATGTTTGGGGTTCGGTCATGGCCTCGTCCCGTTGGTTGCCGGCTGCTCCTGGACGCGAGGAGGGCGCCGGAGGCCGCCGCGAGTGTCGCCGAGCTTTGCAGAAACGAAGACCCATTGTAGCGGTCGTCCCGAGGGGTTTCCACAGGAGAGTGTAGGCGCGGGTACGATCGGGCAGCGCAATCCGGGGCGTGTCCGACGACCGGCACCCGACTTTTTCCAAGGGACGCGGTAGCCGATTTGCAGCGCATTCGTAAGGTTATCCACAGACGTTTGCCCAATCTGTTGAGAATGGTGAATGCTTTGCAGCAGGAGGACCGCAAACAGGGCCATTGCTGGGGATTGTGGGGACAGACCGTTTCTGACACGGCGGAGGCCGGCCTCGATCAGGCGCCGAGAAACCCCGGCCGTACCACTGCCCACAGCGGACGGAAAGGGCAAGGAAGGACCTTGCGCCGTGCTCAGGTGTGGGTGGCGGGTCGATTGACGGACCCCGGGCTGACTTGTATACTTCCCTACCTTTGAGGAAGCGCGGACGCGATCCGCTCGGGACGCGATCCGCTTGCGCGGACCGCCGGGGAGAATCGAGGTAGTGTGAAGCGTACGTATCAGCCGAACAAGCGCAAACGCAAGAAAGCGCATGGGTTCCGGAAGCGCATGAGCACCAAAGCCGGTCGGGCCGTCCTCAAGCGCCGCCGGGACAAGGGACGCAAGCGGTTGTCTGCGTGACGTCGTAGTCCTTGGTCGGAGCCCCGATGGTGCGGCGCCGGAGCCGTCTCTCGCGGTCGCAGGACTTCGACCGGGTGTACCGAGCGGGCCGTTCTGTTGCCAACAGGTACCTGGTTCTCTATTATTTCCCACAGTCCGGAGTTGAATCAGCTCGCGCAGGTGGCCCGTCGAGGGTCGGGTTGTCGGTATCGAAGCGCTTGGGGTCAGCCGTCGAACGCAACCGGGTGAAGCGCGCTCTTCGCGAGGCCTGCCGCCTCAATGAGCACTCGATCCGAAGTGGCTACGATTTCGTAGTGATCGCACGGGCGCCCCTCCCCGAGCTGCTCGATCGGGGAGGTCTTGCCGCGGTGGAGGACAAGCTTATGGAGGTCTTTCGGAAGGCGTCGCTGCTGTCTCCGCGGGAGGAGCGGAAATCGGTTCAGTGAGAGCTATCGTCGTGCTACCCATCCGGGTCTATCAGCGGGCCGTGTCGCCCCTACTACCCCGGTCGTGTAAGTACCATCCTTCGTGCTCCCAGTACGCGGTCGACGCCATCGGTGAGTTCGGCGTTGTCAGGGGGACGATCCTGGCTGGCTGGAGGGTGCTGCGCTGCAACCCGCTGAGCGACGGGGGGTACGACCCGGTCGAGCGGCAGAGGCTGTTCCCCCGGGCCCCGGGTGTCCGTCGGGGTGACGGTAAGGAGGCGGTGCTCTGATGCAGAGCATTCTGCAGCCTCTCATCGACGTGCTCTTCTGGATCCTCGAGTCGCTGCACGACAACCTGTCGTTGAGCTGGGGCTGGTCCATCGTCATTCTGACGGTGATCGTGCGGGTGGTGCTGATCCCCCTGACCTGGAAGCAGTTCAAGAGTATGCGTGCCCTGCAGCAACTGCAGCCCCAGATGAAGGCGCTGCAAGAGAAGTACAAAGGGGACCGTCAGCTTCTCAACCAGAAGATGATGGAATTCTACAAGGAGAACAAGGTTAACCCCATGGGGTCGTGCCTGCCGCTCCTCCTACAGATGCCGGTGTTCTTTGCGCTGTTCTATATGCTGAGAAATCAGCCATTCGCCACCGACAACCACTGGCTCTGGATCCGCGACTGGGGTCAGAGCCCCGACGGGTTGCTCGCCATCGACATCAAGCACTTCGACTTGCCCCTGCTCATCCTGTATGTGGCCAGCCAGTTCGTGAGCTCGCTGCAGACGGTGAGCAAGGACTCAGCCCAGCGGACCATGATGTTGACGATGCCTGTCGCGATCGGCGTCATCATGTACATAGGCAAGTGGCCGGCTGGACTCTTCATCTACTGGTTCACGTCAAACCTCTGGACCATCGTCCAGCAGTTCGTCATCACAAAGACCGTACCAGTGTCGCAACCCGCGGCACCCGTTTCCACCGGAGGCAGCAGTGGTCCAAGCGGACAACGGAAGAGACCGAAGGGGAAGGGTGGCAAGCGCTAGCGGTCGCACGGTCGAGATCGCCGTGGCCCGCGCCCTCGCCGAGCTGGATTTCGCCCCCGGTGAGCTTTCGGAAGACCAGTATCAGGTCACCATCGTCAATCCCGGCGAAGAGGGTTTCCTCGGGGTGGGCGGGGAGGACGTCGTCGTTGAGGTTCGTCTCCTGATCGACAGTCATGACCTGGAGGCGTCCGGGGACGACCAGGAGGCCGCCTTCGAGGATGGCGCCGACCGCAACGTCTACCCCCGCGGCCTGCGCCTCGAGGACGACGAGCTTCCTGCGGCCGGATCGGCGCGCCTGCGAGAGTTTCTGGGTGTGATCCTCCGCGGCCTAGATCTCGACGCGAAGGTTCGCATCGTCGAGCAGGTCGACCTGATCACCGCCGAGGTTTCTGGTGACGAACTGGGCATCCTGATCGGTAAGCGAGGCCAGACCATCGACGCCATAGAGTATCTGGCCAGCATCATCCTCTATCCCCGTCCCGAGAGCCGCAAGAGGGTGGAGATCGATGCCGAGGGCTACAAGGAACGCCGGCGTGCCAACATCGAGAGAGTGGCCTTGCGCAAGGCGCAGGAAGCCGTGAAGCGCCGCCGGCCCGTCCAGTTGGAGCCGATGACGTCCGCCGAGCGCAAGATCGTCCACGTGGCGCTGAAAGACCGGCTGGACGTAGCCACCGAGAGTCAGGGCCGCGAGCCGAACCGGGCGGTGATCATCACGCCGGTCAGGCGCCCACCTGGCCGATAACCGGCTCGCGGCGGTCTCAGCGCCGGCAACCGCCGGGCGGTGGCGGCGGAGGCCGGTTTCTGGCATCATTCAATCCCCTTGAAGTGCCGGCTGCTCCGTTTGGCCCCTATCCATGGTTTCCGAGATTCAATCCACAGTATCTTCGAGCACGACGGTAGCGAGACCGCGGTCATTGGCATGGACGACATCCTGAGCGATAGACAATCGCATACGCACCCAGATGGGTGGACGGTAGACCGCGACCGAGATGGTGCTCTTCGGAGCGGCCGGCGCGCCGTCGGGTGCCCATCGGGGTCCCTCGTCAGCCCGAGTGATACGATCGTGGCCCTCTCGACGGGGGCGGGAGCCGGAGCCATTGGCATCGTCCGGCTGAGCGGGCCGGAGGCGGTGCCGCTGGGCCGGGCTGTGTTTCGGGCGGTCAAGGAGGCCGATGGACTGGGCTCCCTGGGGAGCCACCGCCTGCTGTATGGGCACGTCGTGGATCCTGACTCCGGTAGTTTGGTGGACGAGGTGCTTGCCGTGGTGATGCGGGCCCCGGGAACGTACACGCGCGAAGACGTGGTCGAGATCCACTGTCACGGCGGCCCGGCGGCGCAGCGAGCGGTGCTCCGCCTGCTCGTGCGTTTGGGAGCTAGGGCCGGCGGATCCGGGCGAGTTCACCCGGCGGGCCTTTCTGAACGGTCGCATTGATCTGACGCAGGCGGAGAGCGTGGCGGCGATCGTCGCCGCGCGCTCCAGTTCGGCGTTGCGGGCGGCTGTGCGCCAGCTGGACGGAGGTCTGTCCGAGCGCCTGCGCGGGCTACGGGCGGAACTCATCGGGGCGTTGGCCCGCGTTGAGGTGGCCATTGACTTCTCGGACGAAGACCCGGGCGAGGTCGACCGAGAGAGCATTCTGGCGGACGTTCTTCGTGCGGAGAGCGGTCTACGGGACCTGCTGGGCACCGCATTCCTAGGGCGTCTTCTCGAGCAGGGGGTGCGCACCGCCATCGTAGGTCGACCGAATGTCGGGAAGAGCTCGTTGTTGAACGGCCTCTTGCGGCGGGAGCGGGCCATCGTGTCGGAGATCCCGGGTACGACTCGGGACACAGTTGAGGAGCTCACCGAGGTGGCGGGCGTGCCCTCCAGCTGGTCGACACCGCCGGTCTCAGGGAAAGCCACGACGTGATCGAGCGGCTGGGCATTGAGAGGTCGCAGGCGGCCCTGCGCGAAGCCGACCTGGTCCTGGCCGTATTCGACCTGTCCGAACCACTGCGGGCTGAGGACTTCGATCTATTGGCGCTGCTCGATCCGGAGCGGACCATCCTGGTGGGCAACAAGTGCGATCTGACTTCGGGCGAAGAGGCCGATGAAATCGTGGCTGCGCTCACGGAGGGTCTTGACGGGCGAACACCTCCGGTGGCCAAGGGTCTGGGGAACGGCGCACCGACCCGAGAACGGGTGTGCCGAGTCTCGGCCCTGACCGGTGAGGGGCTGGACGAGGTCCGCAGACTCATCGAGGCCACGGTCGTCGGGGAAGGCGGCCTCCACCTGGACGATCCTCTGCTAGCGACCGAGAGACAACGGGCTTTGGTTGCCGAAGCGGTCGAGGTCGTGGGCGCGGCAGCGAGTGGGCTGCGCTCCGGCCTGGAGGAGGAGCTGGTGTCCGAGGACCTGCGCGCAGGCATCGAGGCCCTCGGGCGCATCACTGGCGACGAGTTGGTGCCCGATCTACTGGATCAGATCTTCAGCCGGTTCTGCATTGGGAAGTAGGCGGGAGGAGACAGTCTTGGATGCGGTGAGCACTTACGACCCCCGGTCGAGGGACCGCGACGCTCCTCCGGTCATCGTGGTCGGGGCGGGCACTTCAGGGTGCGCCTGCGCCGTGACGCTGGCCGAAAGCGGCGTGCCCGTGGTCCTCGTGGACGGAGCGCTCGACAACGTCGGCCTACCGAGCTATGGCCCTGTGGTGTGGCTCGACGATGAGCCGGCAGACGGGAGCGTGCCCGGAAGTCTCTGGAGGGCGTGGACGCGCTACGCCTGGCGACCGGAGGAGGACCTACCCCTGCTTGTGGTCGACCGGCGAGCGGTCTCCCTGGAGGTCAAGCGCGTGGTGGAGAGCTATGATCTCGTCGCTCTCCGCCAGGGGCTGGTAACCGCCGTTCGACCTTTGACCGGGGCTCGTTCTGGTTCAGTCCGGGTGGAGGTGGAGACTGCGTTCGGGGAGATCCTTCACGGCGCGGCCTGCGTCATCGCGGTGGGCCTTGCGCTGCGAGGACGCGTCCGGGCAGGCGTCCAAACCTTGGCAGGGGGGCGGTACGGCGAGCTGGCCGCCGACGAGTTGGCGGATTGCTTGGAGATCCAGGGAGCAGCGCTGAGCACAGTGGAGCGCTCGGTGGGCGTCCGTGTGGCCGGCCGTGCCGAAGAAGTTCTGATTGGAGCCGCTCCGGTGCGGCTCGTGGCGACGGGCGTGAAGGGGGACTCGGACGCGGCGGTTCCGCGGGTCGAGGGCCTGACCCCGGGCGAAACGGCAACCAGGCGCGGAGGAGAGGTCCGAGTCATGCCTTCGGCTCCGCACGAGGACCAGAGCTTACACCCATCGGCTTTCCTGGTCGGCCGTGCCCACCCGGGCGCGTCCACAGGAACGTGTGAAGACGCAGGGACGCACGAGCGCGGGTTGCTCATCGTTCCAGACAGTGTGGCCACCCGGGAGTGGTACGTTGCCGCAGCCCGCTGGGGAGGCGATGAGCCGCTAGGCCTAGGCTTCCATCGGACTGGCACGGAGGCGAAGCGAAAAGCGATCACCCGTCCCCCTCACACGGTGGTCGGCGCGGTCGTGGTGGGTGTCGAAGAGGATGGCTCGTTGAGGGCGCTGCCCGGGGTCTGGGTGGGGGGACAAGCGAGCGGCGCAACGGAGTACCTGGAGAGCCTGCGCAGTGGTGCGCGGGTAGGCCGGGCGATCGCGGCGTGGTTGGGGAATGTTGCGCAGATGGGTGGGGCGGCGTGAGCTTCGGGACGGCCCAGGGTGCGGACGGCGACCGGTACGATGTGGTCGTCGTGGGAGCGGGGCACGCGGGCTGCGAGGCGGCTCTGGCTGTCGCTCGCATGGGGCTCGAGACGGCCCTCGTAACCTTGAACATCGACAAGATTGCCCTCATGCCCTGCAACCCAGCTGTAGGTGGGGTTGGCAAGGGGCAGCTCACTCGGGAGATCGATGCCCTGGGCGGCGAGCAGGGGCGGAATACCGATCGATCATTCATCCAGATACGGATGCTCAACACCTCCAAAGGGCCCGCCGTGCGCGCCCTGAGGGCGCAGGCGGACAAGCGGCTGTACGAGGACTGGATGAAGAGCGTCCTTTTCCGCACGCCAAGGCTGCACGTGGTCCAAGGGGAGGCGGGCGCTCTCGATGTTTCACGTGAAACAATCCGCGGCCTGCGGTTGCTTGACGGGCGCACGCTGGGGGCTCGAGCGGTGGTGCTCGCTACCGGAACGTTCCTGAGAGGTAGGGTGGTGATCGGTGACCGCGCGTACGATGCGGGGCGTATCGGGGAGCTGCCTGCTGGAGTACTGTCTGGCAGCCTTGTGCAGGCGGGCATCGAGCTGGGTCGCTTCCAGTCGGCGACTCCTCCCCGGATTGACGGTCGGACCATCGACCCGTCGGGCATGCTGCTGCAGCCGGGGGATCCTGGCACCCTGGGCTTCTCGCATTGGGAGTCTCCTCGGCCGCGAACCCAGATCCCCTGTTATCTCACGTACACCTCGCCGAAGACCCACGAGGTGGTCAGTCAGAACCTCCATCTTAGCCCGTTGAAGAGCGGATCGGTGAGCGGACGCGGGCCCCGATATTGCCCGTCGATCGATCGAAAGATCATCAACTTTCCCGATCGGGATCGGCATCCGGTCTTCGTCGAGCCCGAGGGAGCGCGTACGTACGAGATGTACCTGCAGGGACTTACAACGAGCCTGCCGGTATTCGTGCAGGAACAGATCATACGAGCCACTCCAGGCTTGGAGAGCGCCCGGCTCGTGCGCCCGGGGTACGCCGTCGAGTACGACTACGTGGTGCCCCAAGGGCTGACGCTGACCCTTGAGTCCAAGCGGGTTCGGGGGCTCTTTTCGGCCGGCCAGGTTAACGGGACGTCGGGGTATGAGGAGGCCGCCGCCCAGGGCCTGATGGCTGGGATCAACGCGGCTCTGTACGTCAAGGGCGAGGCCCCGCTGGTCCTGCGCCGCGACCAGGCTTACATCGGTGTCCTGATCGACGATCTCGTGACCAAAGGAGTGGATGAGCCGTACCGGATGTTCACTTCGCGCGCGGAGTACCGGTTGCTTCTGCGGCACGACAACGCCGGAGAGCGGCTGTCGGCGATCGGTCACTCCCTGGGGCTGATCGATGATGAGCAGCTGTCCCTGATCGAGTGCAGGCAGACGATGCTCGCGGAAGCGGATGAACTGCTGCTGGCCGCGACGATCCGTCCGGGGACGGTTACCGACAAGCTGCTTGCCGGTCTAGGCACTACGCCTCTGACGGAGCCCCAGAGTGCGGCCCAGGTCCTGCGGCGGCCGCAAGTGACCTTCGCGGATCTCCTGGGCATGCTCGAATCGGAGGATCGGCTGAAGCTAAGCGCCGTGCCACTCGAGGTGGTGGAGCAGCTTGCCATCCAGATCCAGTACGACGGGTACATACAGCGGCAGCTGGCCGAGATCCGCCGCCACAGGGCCATCGAGAGCCGGCCGCTGCCCTCGGACCTCGAGTATCAGTCCCTGGAGGGATCGCCATCGAGGCCCGGGACAAGCTCTCACGCCTGCGGCCCGGCACCCTGGGGCAAGCTTCCCGCATCGCCGGGGTATCGCCGGCCGACATCTCGGTACTGATGCTGCACCTGCACCGGATGGAGGCTGCTGCGGGCGATCCGAATGGCGGCGGATCGCCGGAGCCCCACCGGCCCCCAACCGGCGGAAGCCAGGACCGCGCAGAGGCAGTCGCGGGGCCCCCGTCCGCGGCCCCGCTTTCCGCGACAAGCTGACTCGTGGAGCTACGGGCCACCGAGGAGTATCGTGCTCGGGGTTTGGGCGAGCAGGTGATCAGCCGCTTGGGGCTCTTTGGCGATATGCTCCTGGCAGTCCAGGCGAACGTAAGCGCCATTCGCGACCCGGCGGAGATTGAGACGCTGCACTTTCTGGATTGCCTTTCACTCTTGGAGCTGGCTGAGGTCCGGGCCGCCCGCCGGATCGCCGATGTGGGGTCAGGAGGGGGACTGCCAGCGGTGGTACTGGCCTTGGTCCTGCCCGAGGCCCGGGTGGTCGCCGTGGAATCCGTGCGAAGAAAGTGCGACTTCGTCCGTGGAGCGGCACGATCGCTGGGCCTCGAAAACCTGGAGGTAGCGTGCGTGCGGGCGGAAGACTACGGTCGCTCTCCGGCTCGGGAATCCTTCGATGCCGTGGTCGCTCGGGCAGTGGCCTCTCTGCCGGTGCTGGCCGAACTTTGCGTGCCTTTGGTGCGCGCGGGCGGGGTTTTCGTGGCCATGAAAGGTGCAATGTCAGACCAAGAGCGTATTCCCGGGCGCCGGGCGCTCGCTATACTGGGGGCCGAGACACTGCAGGAGTCCAGAGCCCGTTCCTTTGCCGGGGCGGAGAACCGCTGGTTGTACGTGGCATACAAAACCCGAAATACTCCCGACCGGTATCCCCGCCGGGCGGGAATGCCAGTTAAGCGTCCGCTTGGAAGCTCGGCCGAGCCCGGATCAACGGGACACGGCGAACAGCCTCCCAGGCCGGGGAAGGCGATACGAGAGGCCACACGCCAGGGCGGACGGAGACGAGGACGCTGACATGATCTATGCCGTGGCGAACCAGAAGGGGGGAGTGGGCAAGACCACCACGGCCATCAACCTGGCGGCCACCTTTGCTCAGGCGGGCGAGCGGGTCCTGCTGGTTGACGCCGACCCCCAGGCCAACGCCAGCACGGGACTGGGGGTGCGCCCGGGAGGGGCTGAGGCCTCGGTCTTCGAGGTACTTCTGGAGGAGGTCGACCTGCGCGATGTGGTCCGGCCGACGGCTGTGCCTGGGCTGTCGATCGCCCCCGCCTCTCGCGATATGGCGGGGGTTTCTCTGATGCTGGCTTCCGCGGAAGACCGGGAGTGGCGCCTGCGGCAAGCTCTGGAGCCGGTGCTCTCCGGCGATGAGGCCTATTCGTTCGTCTTCATCGATTCTCCGCCCTCCCTGGGGCTGCTCACCGTGAATGCGCTCGTCGCGGCTGATGAGGTCATCGTCCCGGTGCAGACTGAATACTACGCGCTCGAGGGCCTGGCCCAACTACTCGACACCATCACGGTTGTCAGGGAGCACTTGAATCCGAGGCTCCGGGTGGCCGGACTGGTACTCACCATGTCTGACCCGCGGACCAATCTGGCGCGCGATGTCGAGGCGGAGGTGCGCTCGCACTTCCCGGATCTCACTTTCATGACCGTGGTACCGAGGAATATCCGACTGGCCGAAGCGCCGAGCTTCGGGGTGCCGGTCCTGCTCCTCGATCCACGCTGTCCCGGGTCCAACGCGTACTTCGACCTCGCTCAGGAGGTGGTCGATCGTGGGTAGCAGGAAGCGGAGCGGACTCGGGCGGGGTTTGGCCGAGCTGCTGGGAGAAGGGGCGGGGAAAGTGCCGGGGCCGGGCGGCGACTCTCGGCGGCCAGGCACGGCTCCGGCTTTGTCGAGCCCGCCGATCGGCGACGCCCGGGGGCCCGCGGCGAGCGGGATTCTCGATCTCCCCGTCTCGACGATCAGGCCGAACCCCAGGCAGCCGCGGCGGTCGCTCGATCCGGAAGCCTTGGAAGAGTTGGCGACCTCTATCGAGGCGGTGGGTGTCGTGCAGCCCGTCATCGTCCGGCCGGCCGCCGATGGATATGAGCTCATCGCCGGCGAGAGGCGCTGGCGGGCGGCGCAGAAGGCCGGGTTCACCGTGATTCCGGCTATCCTCCGCGAAGCGTCGGACACCGAGAGTCTCGAGCTGGCTCTTGTCGAGAACGTGGTTCGGCAGGAACTCAACCCGGTGGACGAAGCCTACGCCTTGCAGGTGCTGCGGGATGATCTCGGTGTGACTCAGGAGGCTCTCGCCTCCCGCGTGGGGAAGAGTCGCTCGGCAATCGCCAACAAGATCCGGCTCCTCGACCTACCGGGGACCGTTCAGGAAATGCTCGCCGCCGGTCTGCTTAGCGAAGGGCACGGCCGCGCCCTCCTCGGATTGCGCAGTCGCGGTGAGCAGCTGAAGCTGGCCCGCCGGGCGGTCGCCCGAGGGCTGTCAGTGCGGGCAGTGGAGGCAGAGGTGCGTCGGCTGCTCGAGCCTCCGCCGAAGAAACCGCGGGACGCGGTGTTGCCTGACCGGCTGCTCGACGAGGTTCGCGAACGGGTCTATGGGCGCCTGGAGGTCATGCCCACCATCAGGACCCGAGGCGAGGGAGGCCGGATCGAACTGCCCTTCAAGGATCAGACAGAGCTGGAGCGGTTGCTGGACAAGCTCGACGGGTTCTGATGGTCGCAAGTGCGTGGGGGCGAGTAAGCTCGACTCTCACCGGACACCCTCGGCAGACGGACGTCTTCCGAGGGTGGCAGCCTGACTCGGCGGATCCGCGAGAAACCCACGGCGACCTGCGTGCGTCCCAGAGATATCAGTCGACCGCGAAGATCGCGGTGCCTCCCTACGGAAGGACGGGACTCATGAAGAACCCCCGAAAAGAGCTGGACCGAGGGATGGATCTGTGGGCGGCCGCCGGTCTCGCGGTGGCCATGCTTCTGATCGCCGGGGTCCTTTTCGTCAGCGGATGCCAGGCGGAGGAGGCCGTGGGCCAAGCTACTGCCGGCGATCAAGTCCTGCAGCCCATCGACCTCATCACCGTGAATGGGCTTGGCAGGGTCATGGCCCCGCCGGACGAGGCGGTGGTCACGGTAACGGTCGAGAACGATGCCCCCGACGCCCAGCAGGCCCTCGACGAGAACTCCAAGCGCATGAACGCTGTGATGGAGCGGTTGAAGGCTGAAGGCATCACCGAGGAAATGATCGAGACATCCAATGTCACGGTCTTTCCGAACCGCAGGTACGATCCGGAGACCGGGAACGAAACGCTGGTCGGCTACCGGGCTCAGAACTCCGTACGGGTCACTCTCAGGGACATGGCGTTGGTAGGTAAGGTCTTCGCTGCGGCCACTGAGGCGGGTGCCAACAACATCTACGGCCCCGAGTGGCGTTTGGCCGAGGACAGCGAGGCCGTGACGCGAGCCCTCGACCGTGCGGCGCAGAACGCCCGGCTGAAGGCCGAGGCCCTGGCGACGGCCGCCGGGGTGTCGGTGGGCGACATCTTGGTGCTGAGCGAGGGCTCAGCTGTCACTCCGCCCGTAGTGTATGAGACACGTGCCGCGGACGTGTCCGAGCAGGCGGTAACACCCCCGCCCATCAACCCGCAGGACATCGAGGTCACGGCGACGGTGACGGCCACCTATCGTCTGGAACGCTGAAACCGTCTGCGGACGGCGCGTCGAGCCGCGGGCTCGGCGCGCCGCCACCGGTGTTCGGCTCACCTCCTGGGCTCACTTTCCTCCGCCACGGACGTATTCCGGGGATCTCTGCGGCTGGCTGTATATCTTCCTGGGTTCGGCTTTGCGGGGGGCAGCCCTGCCCGCATTGCTCTCATGGTGCATTGCTATCGCAGTTCCGCTGAAGCCTTCGACGGAAAAGAAAACGGATGAGGAGGGAGATCTGCTTGACCGGCGTACTCGACCTGCTGATATGATCAGACCATGGACCTCGTGCTGGAGAATACGCCCACCCAGGAAGGGTGGTCGGTGCGGCTGCGGGTGGCTCTCACCCGGCAGGAGACCAGCGATCTGTTCCTCGCCGGGGACGTCCTGATCGGCTGGCCGACGGAGGGGATGCTCCACGACGGGGCTGCCCCGCTCGGTCGAAGCAGTATGTTTCTGTCTGAGATCGTCTCGCGCCCCGAGGGCTTGGTTCTCACCTACCAGTCCGAAGAGCTGGCGCGGCATACGACAGCGATCCTGGAGCGCCAGCTGCGAGCTGGGATACCCGACTAGTGCGGAGAGGCGGGGATGGCGAACGATCCCATCTATGAACTGATGCGGAGTTACCTCGATATCCCTGGGGTCCTGGCTTCCATCCTGGTGTCGGATCAGGGCTTGGTCATCAACAGCGCGAGCACCCGGGACATCGAGATCGATACGATCTCGGCTCTGGTGATCGACACCGTGGCGGCGGCTCAGCGTTTCGGCGAAGAGGCCCGAGTAGGGCGGCTCGACACCATGACCATCGAATTCGACGAGCTCAATCTTCTGCTTGCGCCTTTTGAGCGAGACGTGATGCTGGCACTGGTGGGGGTACCCGGTACCTTCGGGTTGCGCGACGTGGCCCAAGCCTGATCCCGATGTCCCGCCCGGCGGCTTAGTGGACTGCCGCCAGCATCTCCCCCGTCTCGTAGTCAAGCAGCCCGATAACGTCCGACGACGCGGTCGCGCCGGAGCCTGGCGACACACCCCAGACCTCCCACACGAACTGCGGGGCCTCCGTGATGGTCAGCACGTTCCCGTTCAGCGTCGTAAAGGAGTACACGGCGTGGTCCCCCGAGGGGAAGAAAAGGAGCTCCACCTTCGTGGGCCGGTGGTCCGATCCCGCGAACACCTCTTTCGCTCGGGCAAGAGCCTCGCCGGAGGTATTGAGTGTGGCCGACGTGCTCACTCGAGCGGCGGCCACCACGAAGCGAAAGGACCGGACGGGGTGCGTGAGGTACTGGCCATCCTGCGTGGGCGAGGTATAGCGCTCGGCGATCGGCATGGGGAGCACCACCAGGCCGATGATGACAAGAGCGGCGATCCAGAGCCGGCGGCGGCTCAGCCTCATTCCTCAACTCCTGATTCCGGCGACCGGCCGGGCCTTGCGACGCAAGGGTGGGGGGCGATGGTCATGAGAGTTTAGGGAGGCGGAGGCGCGCTGTCAATCGCGCGGGGATCGAGGTCCGCGCAGGCCCTCTCGGCCTCGGCGATCTCCTGGGACGTGAGCGGCACCTCGCTCGGCGCCGGCCTCAGGCGCATCGCTCGGCGCACGAACCAGACTCCGGCTGCGACGAGCGCGAGCAGCCCCAGGCCTGCGCTCGCCAGAAGTCGCAGACCCTCGGGCCCAAGGAGACCGTACCTGTCCTTGGCATAGGCCATCCATTGGGCATCCAGCTGCAGGTCGGTACGGCCGTATGTGTCCAAGAGGGCCTGGCCGAAGGTACGGGCCCGCCCAAGCTGCTCCACCAGGGACCAAACGCTCGAGTCCCCGTACTCGTTCGCCAGAAACTGAACGACGGCCAGCCCCTGAACCGTAGCCAGCTGCCTATCGTGGTCGTGCAGCGCGTCGATCTGGCCGAGCTCCGCCAGGGGAAGGATATCTCCAGTGCCGAGGACGTAGATGAGTTCGGCGGTAGGTCCCGTCGACCCCGACGCGTACTGAGCCAGGCCTTCGTTGAACCAGTCGGGTACATGAAGACCGGGTCGAACGTTCTTTCCGAGATAGATATGTGTGAGCTCGTGGGTCACGACTTCTTGGTCGAGTTGATCGCCCAGCAAGTAGACGCGGTTGCCTCCGAACGTAGCGAATCCGCGCGTCGAGGAAGCGGGTTCGATGCGTTCATACTCCTTGCGGTCCTCCACTACGGTGATGATTACAGGAGCGTCGGGCACGGAGACGAAGCGGGGCGCCAGCACGCCGTGGGCTGCCTCGGCGTAGCGCAGGGTGCGTTCGGCTGTGTCTTGCCGGCGGGCCTGCACGATGAAGCGCTCCGACGACGCGATTGCACCCAAAGTGACGGTGTTGTTGGCGGCGGCGGCGGCCGCGGCGGGGACTCTCGGCCACAGAACGGGCGGGCTGCTAGCCGGGGCCGATAGAAGGCCGCTCCACCCGATCGCGAGCGCCGCGAGGAAGAACAGGACGCGACGGGGGAAGCGTCGTTCCAACGGGGGCCGGTCACAGGCTGAGGTCTGTCCACGTGACGGCGGCCAGGTGGCTGAGGTCCGCGGTGCCAATGCGCAGCATGTGTCTGACGGAGCCCGCTCCGCAGTAGACTTGATCGTGCTCCAGGATACGCGCGTCTCCATACACCGGAACCTGCCGAGCATGAGCCAGGGGGGCCACGCCCCCGACGGGATATCCTGTGGCCTTCCTGACGATACGGCCGGCCGCCAGAGTGACGGTATGGGAGTCCAGCTCCCGGGAGAGCTTGGTCAGAGACAGGCTCTGATCCCCAGGTACGAGGGCCACCACGGGTCTTCCGTCGGATAGACACACAAGGCTCTTGACGATCGCACAGAGGGGAGCGCCGAGAGCCGCGGCAGCCTCCCTTGCTGTACGGGTGCTGCCATCGATCTCGATGAGCTCATGGAGTACCTGAGCGTTGCGCAGATAGGCGCGCAGTGTGATCTCGTCGGCCATGATCCCGCGGTTCGGTGCCCCGCAGCGGCGGGCTCCAGTTTCAACGACACACCGCGTAGTCTACCCCAGGAGCCTGCGTGGGATGCGTTTGCCTACGCTTGCCGTTTCACCCGCCTCGAGCGCCGGGTACAGCATGATTCAGATGCGTACGGTCCGAGCGAGGAGGGGGTTGATGCTGATCATCTCGGATAACCTCAACATGGCGCGCAGGCATATCGCCAAAGCGATTGTAGAACGCGACGCGGGCACCGTCCGGGAGCTCGCCCACAAGATCACGCTTGCCGGCGCCGATGTCATCGATGTGAACCTGGGCCTGGTCACCCAGGGCGCCGAGGAGACCATGGCCTGGTTGGTAGAACAGATCCAGGAGGTGAGCGATCTCCAGCTGAGCCTGGACGGGCACTCGGCCGATGCCATGATCGCGGGTGCCGAGAAGGCCAGGAAGAAGCCCATTCTCAACACCTACTTCGTGCATTCCTCGCACCCCGATTCAATGGACCGGCTCATGGAGTACGCGGCCCGCAACGGGCTTGAGCTGATCCTACCGGCTCTGGATGCCGGAGGCCCGCCGCTGGACCCCGACGAGAGGGCGGGGAGGGCCCAAGAGCTCGTGAACGCCGCCATGAGCGCCGGAGTTCCTGCCGAGGACATCTTCGTTGACCCGGTTGTGGTGCACCTGGCGGGTGGTGACGGCCAGGCCCACGCCGCAGCGGTGCTCGAGACAATGAAGCTCCTCGCTACCATCTTCGATCCGCCGGTGAAGACCCTGGCCGGAGTGGAGTATCTCTCCCAAGGATCCCCGGTGGAGCTCCGATCGGCCGTGAGCCGGGTGTACCTGGCGATGCTCGGGGCTCTAGGTCTGAATGCGGCTCTGGTCGACGCGCTCGATCGCGAGACCATGCGGGACATCCGGCTGATCAAGGGCCTCCGGAATGAGTCCCTCTACTCGGCGTCCGACGCCCAGCTGAAGTGACGCCTCCCCTTCCTACCCCTGGAAGAATGAGCCCCGGGCGCATCGCGCGGGGCTCATTCGGGGGTGCAAGGTCGCGGGCGCGCGTTCAGGCCTTGGCGGTCTGCTTCTCGAGGTAGTCCTCGATGGCGGCGTGCAGCCCGTCGGCCGCAAGGTTCGAGCAGTGCATCTTGTTGGGGGGCAGGCCGCCCAGTGACTCAGCCACGCCCTTGTTGCTGATCTCCAACGCCTCGTCCAGGGTCTTGCCTTTGGCCATCTCGGTCACCATGCTCGACGTGGCCACGGCCGCGCCGCATCCCAGGGTCTGGAACTTCACATCCTCGAGCACGTCGTCCTTCACCTTGATGGTGATGCGCATCATGTCGCCGCACGTGGGGTTACCCACCTCGCCGACCCCGTCGGCTTCCTCGATCACCCCCATGTTGCGGGGATTCCGGAAATGCTCCATCACGAGTTCAGAGTACACGTCGTCCTCCTTCCCGCCCATGCTGCGGGAATATCAAATCGTTGACGGCCCCGGAAGTGTGCCGTCGGGACCAGCTCTGCTGTCGTTGTACCCCTACGCGCATCGTCCGAACAGCGGTCATTTGTTGTAGACCGGCGACATCTCGCGCAGGCGCGCCACGATGCCGGGGAAAGTGTCGATCACGTAGTCGATGTCCTCCTGGGTGTTGGCGCGACCCAGGGTCATGCGGATCGAGCCGTGAGCGTGCTCGGCTGCGATGCCCATTGCCAGGAGCACGTGGCTCGGCTCCAGAGAGCCTGTAGTACAGGCCGAGCCCGACGAAACGCCCACCCGGTTCATGTCGAGGCACAGGATCATGGCCTCGCCCTCGATGCCCTCCACCCGGAAGTTGAGGGCGTTGGGCAGCCGCTGGGTGGGGTGGCCGTTCAGGTAGATGTGGGGGATGCGCTCTCGCAGGCCCTCCCAGAGGCGATCACGCAAAGCCGACTCCCTTGCAGCCTCGGCTTCCATCTGGTCGGCGGTCTTGTGAATGGCCTTGGCCAGGCCCACGATGCCCGGCACGTTCAGGGTGCCCGCGCGCCGACGGCGCTCCTGGGCGCCTCCATGCAGCAGGGGAGTGACGCGCACGCGCTTAGCCAGGTACAGGGCGCCCACTCCTTTGGGTCCGTAGAACTTGTGTGCGCTCAAGGACAGTATGTCGACGTTCAGGTCGGCCACTTTCACCGGGATCTTCGCCACACTCTGTACGGCATCCGTGTGGAAGAGCACTCCTGCTTCCCGGGCGACGGCGCCGATCTCGGCGATGGGCTCGATGGTGCCCACTTCGTTGTTGGCGTGCATTATGGAGATCAGGATGGTATCTGGACGGATGGCCCTGCGCACCGCGTCCGGATCTACGAGGCCGGCCCCGTCGACCGGCACCCGGGTGACCTCGTAGCCACGCTTCTCCAAGAACTCCAAGGGCTCCAGGATCGCGTGGTGCTCGATCGTACTGGTAATGAGGTGGCGGCCCTTTTTCTGATGAGCGTCTGCCACCCCTTTGATGGCCCAGTTGTTGGACTCCGTCCCTCCACTGGTGAAGTAGATCTCGGCGGGATCAGCACCAAGGACGTCGGCCACCGCGCTTCGCGACTCCTCCACCACCTGGGAGGCCAGCAGGCCCAGGCTGTAGAGCGTCGCCGGGTTCCCGTATTGCACGTCGAACCAGGGCTCCATCGCCTTGAGGACCTCGGGATCCGTGGGCGTGGTCGCCGCGTGGTCCATGTAGATGACGTTCTCCATCCGAGGCCTTTCTCGCGCTTCTGGACTTTCCAATAGTAGCACCTGCCCGCCATCGCCCAGTGCCCCGGTGGGTGGACGGCGCCGGGTGGATGCTTCATGCACTCACATTTCCAACATTGCGAGAGTGTAATCATGACTGAGTTGCCGAATGCCCGGTCCGTATGGTACCGTGCCGCAAAACCCGGGGCTGTGTTCGGTCGAGACAGCCTGCACCCGAGGGGGAATACAGGATGGGGCGACTGCCGCTGATCGCCGGCATTGTGCTGGTTATCACAGGCGTTCTGACGGCTGTGGGCTTCGACTACACGTCGAAGCCCGGGTTCTGCTCGTCCTGCCACACGATCGCCCCGTACGCCCAGGCCTGGGAGACCTCGAGCCACAAGGACGCCGGGGTCACCTGCATCGATTGCCACTTCGAGCCCGGCGCTGTCGGGTACTTGAAAGGCAAGATCTACTCCCTGATCAAGTTGACGCAATGGGCCGTCGGAGAGACCGACCGCAAGCCTGAGGCGGCCAGGACCATCGTGGGAGGGGCCTGCCGGCAGTGTCACCCGGATGCCGTGGCCACCTTCATCCCACACTCCTACCATACCGAGATCGCGAATCTTCAGTGCACCGAGTGCCACAGCGCAATTGCCCACGGAACGGAGCTCATCGCCGACAAGCCACAGGCCGCGGCCGATCCGGCCTTCTGCGGCCGCTGTCACACCGGTGACATCGCTCCTGTCCTCTTCGGTCCCATCGAACCGGCCGGCCGTGAGCATCCCGGTGCGCCAAAGATCGACGTGGACGTGTGGCGGAATATCCATTGGCGCATGGCCGATGCCCCCGCGGTAATCGACGGCAAGCCGTACGACAAGATCGAGAAGGACACCTGCCTGGCCTGCCATCAGGAGCCCACGGTGGCCAAAGCCTGCAAGGGCTGCCACTTCGCGCGCGTGCCCGAGTTCCGTCTTTCGACGGCGGCCGAGGAGGCCAGCGGACTTCCCTTGGGCATCGCAGGTGTCATGTTCCTGCTGCTCATGCTGACCGTGTTCCTGAAGTCCAAGGAAAAGGCCGCGGTCTTCTCCTCCCGTTTCATGCAGGCTCTCGTTGCACTCATCGCGCTATCCGACGTCGTGGTGGTGTATCTCATCGTGAGGGACACTCTGGTGAAAGAGACCGGCTCCGTCGAGATTGGGCCCACCACCGTCTGGATCACCTACCTCTTGCTGAGTATCGCCATCGTTCTGCTGGTTCTGTACGAATCGATCATCCGGCCGGGTCATGAGCGGTTGGTGCTCCTGCCGCAGACCGACGAAGAGGAGATCTACGTGCCCGATCACAATGTCTGGCTGAAGCAGCCGGAAGCGAGCACCTTCCTTGAGGGCGACGAGCCCGACCCCCTGTACCGTTACGCTCCTGCGCCCACCCCCGAGCCTCAGGAGGACGAGCATGCCTGAGCCGCTCCCCCCGGAGCCCGCAGCAGGGCAACGCCGGCCTCTCCCGCCGGGCCTTCCTCACCTATCTGCTCGGCCTGGCCGGGGCTCTGGGCCTGGGCGGTCTGCTGGCCCCCATCGTGCGCTACGCCTACCCGGTGGCCCAAGCCGAGGTGCAGCCCAAGCAGCAGGTGGGCCAGCTCTCGACCCTCACCCCCTGGGGAGGCCCTCTTCTTCGACTACTTAGAAGCCCCGGCCGCCCTCATCCTGCAAGCGGACTCCACCCCCAAGGCCTTCTATCTGGCCTGCACCCACTTCGGCTGCATCGTCAAGTGGCGGGTGGAGGAGAAGGACTTCTTCTGCCCCTGCCACGCGGGGGTGTTCGCTCCGGACGGCACGGTCCTCGCCGGCCCCCCGCCCTCCCCCCTGGTAGAGCTCAAAGTGGTGGTGGAAGGGGACCTGCTCTTCGTGGAAGGGACGGTGAGCTAAAAAGATGGACCTGGCCGCCCGCCTCTTCCGCTACCTGGACCGCCGCTATCGCCTGCGCGAGCCTTTGGAGTATCAGCTCAACAAGCGCATCCCGGCTCATCTGAACTGGACCAACTGCTTCGGGGCATCACCTTCGTCTGCTTCAGTGTCCAGGCTCTCACCGGCATCCTTCTGGCCTTCTACTACAAGGCCACCCTGGCCGAGGCCTACACCAGCGTGCTTCGCATCATGGAGGAGGTGCCCTTCGGCGCCTTCGTGCGGGGGCTGCACGCCTGGACGGCCAACGTCATGATCTTCATGGCCACCTTGCACCTGCTGAAAGTCTTCTTCATCTCCGCTTACAGGCCCCCGCGGGAGTTCACCTGGGTCTCCGGGGTCTTGCTCTTCTTCGTCACCGTCTTTTTCGGCTTCTCCGGCTACCTTCTGCCCATGAACCAGCTGGCCTACTGGGCCACCACCGTGGGCACCCAGATCGCCGGGGCCTTCCCCCTGGTGGGAAGCTACGCCCAGCTCTTCCTGCTCGGGGGGCAAGATCGGGGGAGAGACCCTGACCCGTTTTTACGCCCTCCACGTGCTGGTCCTGCCCGCGGTCATCATCATCCTCTTGGCCGCCCACTTCTCCATGATCCGCCGGCAGGGCATCTCCGAGCCCCTCTAGGAGGCTGCTGAGGAATGACGCTTCGCCGCCGGAGTACACTGGGTACGCGCAAGGCTAGGACGCAGGGAGCGCTCGTAGCAGCGCTACGGGCGCGACTGAGGACAACGCATGGCGCCGCCCAGTGTGGTCCGGCGGCCGAGGTTTCGTTTTTCAGCAGCCTGTTAGGAGGAGACCGTGTGCGCCATGAGTGAGCAGATCGTAAAGGGGCCGGCCGGCCCCCCGCCAAAGAGCCCCAGCGGGGCCGCTTCCTCCGAGCCGGCCCGCCAGACGGTCTATCCCACCACCCCGGGCTACCGCGAAGAGGAGATGGAGCTCTTCTTTCCCCACGAGGTGGTCAAGTTCGGCATCATCATCGCCCTGGTGGTGAGCGCTTTAACCTTCCTGGCCACCATGGTGCCCATGCCCGTGGGTGAGCCGGCCGATCCCTTGCGCACCCCGGCCGGCATCGAGCCTGAGTGGTACTTCCTGGCCGTCTACCAGCTGCTTAAGTACGTGCCCCGCTGGCTGGGGGTGGGCTTCAGCTTCATCGTCTTCCCCCTCTTGCTCATCCTGGTGCCCTTCTACTGGGGCCTGGTCACCCGCTGGCGCTGGGGCCGGCTCACCCTGAACACCGTGGCGGGCCTGGGAGCCATCGTGGCCCTCACTCTCACCCTCCTCGGCTTCCTGGGGTTCGAGTGATGGCGGGGGCCGGGATCGACGTGAGACGCGTGGCCGCCGCCTGCCTAGCCGGGGCGGCCGTTGCTCTCGCGGCGTGGGGCCTCGCTGGCTGGCCAGCGCCTGCCCGGGCGGCGGATTCGACACTGGCGACCGCGCCCGAGGGCGAGCCCATATGCGTCACGTGTCACACCAATGTGAGCCCGGAGGTTGTGGCCACCTGGCGCACCCAGAATCACGGGCGAGCTCAGGTCGGCTGCCCCACCTGCCACAACTCCCACGACCGCGATTTCCGCCCCGAACCCCTGGCCGAGGTGTGCTACGGATGCCACGATGTGGACCGGATCCATCCGGATTTTACCGAGCAGACTCCCGCCTCCCGCTGCATGGATTGTCACACGGGCAATGTCCACCTGCTTGCCGGCCCGGACTCGTGGTTCTTCGGTGGGCTGCCTCCGACGAAGCTTGAAGGCGAGCAACCCGGCGAGAGCCAGGTCGCCGCGAGCACGGGCCGGGCGGCGGGGATCTTGGTGGTGGCGCTGGCGGTCGTGTTCGGGACTCTGATCGGCCTTGTCCTGGACCGATTCGTCCGGAACCTTTAAGAGCTCGGCTCGGAACGAAGCCCCGGCCCCCAGGCCGCCCTGGCCGGGGCGATGCGGTGTCCTCGGTCACGCCCGTAGCGCTGCTACGCCCGCTCCCTGCGTCCTTGCCTCGCCCGCACCCAGCGCATCCTGAGGGTAAGCGTCATTCCAAACCGAGCTCGGGCGCTCGGCTCGAAACGAAGCCCCGGCCCCCAGGCCGCCCTGGGCGCGGTGCGCGGGGGCCCACCTCGGCTGGGGCCAGGCGTCAGCCTTCCGCAGCGCTTGGGATGTGTACCGTGAAAAGGCAGGTGCTGTCTCCGGCGAAGATAGCGGGGCCTGCCTCCAAGTCGAACTGGGAGAAGTACTCCTCGAGCAGCCCGCGAACGACGGCGGTATGCAGCTTGCAAACGAGGCCGGGATAGCGGGCGCTGAGCTCCCGGAACACGCAGTTCCGGATCTCGAAGCGCACCGTCCCGTCGGGATCCCGGTCAATACGGGGGAACAGGCCCAGGCTGGCTGTAGCCGACCGGAAGCTGTCCAGCATTTCCCCGAACGTGTGGTGCCGGGGGTCCAGACCGTCGCGCCTCAGAGCCCGGCGCCCCTCTTCCCGTCCCATCTCCACCCCCACGCGCTCGAGCACCTCAGGCTCGGCCTCGGCTATGGTATCGACGATCTGCAGAGCCAGAGAGGCGAGGAGCTGGTAATCGCGCGGCGGGAACTGCAGGCTGGCCACCCGGTCACTCAAGCTGTAGATGCGGGCTGGGCGGCCGCCTCCCTGAGACTTGCGTGTGTCGGCATGGACAAGACCGACATCGACCAGCTTTTGCAGGTGCATGCGGGCGACGTTGGGGTGGAGCGAGAACTGCTCGGCCACCTCGCTCACCGTGAGGGCGACGCCGGCCGCATCGACGATGGCCCGGTAGATGCCGTAGCGGGTAGGGTCGGCCAGGGCCGCGGTAATGTCCAGCGTTTCTTCGGGCGAGATGACTCCGCTCGACGACCCGTTCACTGGGCCGCTGGCAGAGATCGGGTTACCGGGACTGATGCTCATGGTTTTTATTGTAGCGTAGCCCTGACTAAAAGTCACACTATTGACACGGTGTTTACCGTAGTTTATACTACAGCCGTAGTGGAAAGTCCAGAAGATGGGAGCTGTCATCTCCCCGAGCGCAGCCAGAACCTTCATGTCACCCTGGGCGGACGACGTCGTGGAGCTCGTGCGGGTGAGAGCATGTCGCGGCGCGGAAGGCTGTCCCCATGCGGTTGGGGATGTGGCCGGGGCGGCGGAGGCTTTGCGCGGAGTGCTCGTTAAGACCCGAGCGGCCGAAGTGGTTCGAGAGAAGGCCGGCGGGCTTCCTCGGGTCCACGATCAGCTCACGATCGCCGTGAGTGGCTGCCCCAACGCCTGCTCCCAGCCGCAGATCGCCGACTTTGGATTGATCGGAGCAGAGGTTCCCCAACTCCATGCCGAGGCATGCGTGGGCTGCGGTGCCTGCGTCGAGGCGTGTCGGGAAGCGGCCCTCGAGTTACATGGCTCGGCTTTGACGCTGGTTCCCGAGCGATGTCTTGCGTGCGGAGCCTGCATCCGGGCGTGCGACTACGGGGCCCTCACAGCCGGGGAATCCGGCTGGCGCGCGCTGGTGGGCGGTCGACTGGGCCGCCACCCGCGGTTGGCGCAGGAACTTGACGGGTACCACCCGCTCGAGCGGGTGGAGGCGACGCTCGAGACCATCGTGGAGCTGTGGAGTGCGGTGGGCAGGCCGCATGAGCGAATCGGAGCGCTGTTGGAGCGGGTGTCGGAAGACCGGGATGTCCCTCTGCACGAACTGCTCCGAGGAGGGGTGCGCTCATGAGGCTGTTCTTCGTATACTCGGGTGACGAGGCGCAGGAGTCGTCGATTCCGAGCGCTTTCTGCAAGTCGTTCGACGACGCTTTCGCACAGCGCGTGGTCATGCACCTCACGAACGATCCGAATCTCTGCACGGGGTGCGCCAGCTTCTGCGAACATTGTCGGGACCAGTACCCCATACAGTTCGCTGAGGATATCGTAGGCCTCCTGCAGCTTCCGGCCCAGCTACCCTTGTACATCGACGAGAGCAGCGAATACCTGCCCGGGGAGCTGGAACCCCACGACGTGACCCTGGCCGTCAATGTCCACGAGGACCTGCTGCTGAGCCTTCCAGCGCTGGTGAGGGCGGCAGGGAGCAAGGCCCTCATCGTGCCTCTCGACGACACGGCCTGGCTGAGTTCAGGCGTGCGCCGGCAGATTCAGCGCGTCTGTAGCGAGATCGGGTTGGAGTCGGCCTTCCCCAAGCCGGCCTGCTCCCTCGATGCCCGGGAGGATCAGCCGGTCATCCGGGAGTTCCAGAAGATATACCGCATCGGGAAGCCGAAGATCGTGATCCAAAGCCGGGACGGCGTGATCCGCGAAGCCCGGGTCATCCAGAGCGCCCCGTGCGGCAACACCTACTACGTCGCCTACAATCTGGCTGGACAGGAGATCGGCCCCGACCTCAACGAGCGGGTCGTATCCAAGTACTGGCACAGCTTTCCCTGCGTGGGCAGCATGCTGACTGACCCGGAGTTGGGAGACAGCATCTTGCACAAGGGCGGCTGGTTGCACTACCAGGCGGTCGACGAGGCGTTGGCCGACGAGGCGCGCTTGAAAGAAGAAGCGGTTGCCCGCGGTGAGGACCCCGAGGAGTACGTGCTGCTCCGTCGCCTGGCCGACTACGGGGAGCCTCCCTGTATCACGAATACCTTGGCCACCATGCGCCAGCTGGAGCGGGAAGCCCAGCGGGCCGAGGGCACCGAGGGCTCTTGGGACGAGGACTCCGACCAACTCGGTGCTGGCGATGAAGGCGGGTACGCCGGCGTGGCTGTACCCGCGGTCGCCTATTCACCGGCCTCCCGGTAAGAGGCTCGTTTCAGAAAGACGCCGCGCCGTGCCGTCCAGCGCACCCCGGCGCTCAAGGCTTCGTTCTTGAACGAGCTCTAAAGTCCCGGGGTCCTGGCTGTCGATACCTGGGGTGACCCACCCTCGAGTGGGTCGCCCCAGGTATCGTGCGGACTGGACGTGATCGTGAGACTCTCCCTGGGTACGCGCACCGTGCTCGTGGTCTTCGCCGTGTTGCTCCCGCTGACGGCAATCCTAGGCTACCTAACCTACCGGTCTGAGAAGGCCCAAAACCTGGCCGCTGTGATTCAAGATGCCGCGGATTTCGGCGACGCTGTTGATGGCGTGATCCATGCGGCCATGTTGAACGAGGATCCGGGATCCGTGGCGGGCTTTGTCGAGCGCATGGAGGGGCCCGAGGAGATCGTCGACATTGTCATCTACAATGGGCGCGGCAACCCGGCGTTTTCCGATCCGGAGGCGAGGCTGTCCGCCCAGGGGACGGAGGTGCTTCGCTCCCGCGAGCCCGCGGGTGCCGAGCTCATCATCGGGGAGGATCACGCGTACCGCAGCTTTCGCCCCATCGAGGTCGGCCCGGAGTGCTTCCGGTGCCATTTCGACTCCGAGGCCATCAGCGGGGTTATCCAGACGGATCTGTCGCTGGCCGCGGGATACTCACGCTTGACGGCCTTGCGCAACCACTTCGTTGCTCAGAGCGTAGTGCTGGGCGGGTCGCTCGGACTCGTGCTGTGGATGATGCTTTCGCTGACCCTGGCCCGCCCGCTTCGAGCTCTAAGGGAGGGGGCCCAGCGGATCACCAGAGGTGACCTGAACGCCCGGATCGAGGTGCGCCGGCGGGACGAGGTCGGCGATGTAGCCCAGGAGTTCAACCTCATGGCCGCCGAGCTGCAACGTCGAATCGAGGGGGTCGAGGATGCACACGAGAAGCTGCACTCCTCGATCCACCGAGTGGCCGAGGCATTGAGCTCGGCCTTGGACGTGAAGAGCATCAGGCAAATCTTGCTCTCAGAGTCGATGGCTGTGGCAGATTTTGAGTTCGGCGCCATCGTCCTCGTTGACGGAGGCTCGTTCTGCCTCGCTCCCGGCGAGGGCCCCACCACAGTTGAGAAGGGTGCCAAGCACGGACGCACGCTCCGCTCTCTCGAGTGCCACATGGGGGCTCTGGCCCCCATGCTCTCCGGCGTCGCTCGGGCCAGAACACTGTACCGTTCGGCTGATATGGGCTTCGAGACCCTGGAGGTGCCTGGCGAGTGGGAGACACTGGTACTGGTCCCGATGGTCGCCGAAGGCGTGTCGATCGGTCATCTCATCCTGGCGTCTTCAAAGCACGTCGAGATGGACCTACCGCGACGCCGGGCCCTCGAGTTCCTGGGGACGCAGGGCGCTACGGCCGTGGTTCACAGCCGCCTGCACGAGCAGGCCCAGGAGATGGCCGTCACCGACGGTCTGACCGGCCTCTCCGACCATCGCCATTTCTACGAGCGGCTGGAAGTTGAGATGGCGCGGGCTGCACGCCATGGCTCGCCCTTGAGCCTCATACTGTTCGATCTGGACCATTTTAAGGAATACAACGACAGTGTGGGCCATCGCGGAGGAGACCAGGTGCTTCGGCGGGTGGCCGCGATCCTACGGGCCACCGTGCGCGAAGCGGACGTGGTAGCCCGCTACGGGGGGGAGGAGTTCGCCGTGATTCTGCCCCACACGGGACCCGAGGAAGCCGCCCGCCTGGCTGACAGGCTGCGGGCCTCGGTCGAGAGTGAGCTCTTTCCTCAGCTGGAGGGTTCCCTTGGCGGTCGAGTCACGCTCTCAGCCGGCGTGGCGTCGCTGTCCCGTGGCACCAGCACCGTCGAGGCGCTGGTGGAAGCGGCCGACAGGTCGATGTACGCCGCCAAGTCACAGGGGCGCAACCGCGTGGTGTCGGCCTCGGATGCGGCCGGTGCGGGTGCCCTTCCCTCCGAAGGCTGAGCGGTGTCCCGGGTCGTCCTCCAAGGTCAACTGAGATCTTTCGGTCTCCTGAACACGGTCCAGTTCCTCTGCGGCGGTGGTCTTACAGGGGCCCTCAGGATCTATCAGTACGGACTGACCTTCACCATCTACATGGACAAGGGGTACATGGTGTCGGCCAGCTCGCCCGATCAGGAGCCGGTGGGAGCCAGGCTGCTACGCAAGGGCAAGGTGACCCCCGCGCAGCTGGACCGAGCCCTCGGACTCCAGCGCATCGCGGAACAGCGGGGCAAGCACCTTCCCATAGGCCGGGTGCTCGTGCATCAGAAGATGATCTCCGCGCGGGACCTGGAGGAGTGCGTATTCGACCAGATCATCGAGACGATATGCCTCTCGCTCGAGCTCCCCGACCCCTATTTCAGCTTCGCCCGGCTGGACCTCATCCACCCGGCCAAGTTCCGGGCCTTCGTCCACTTCCAGTTCGCTCTTCTGGAAGCCTTCCGCATCGCCGACGAGATCCGTCGGAAGCAGCATGAGAATCGGGGCGCGGCGCGGCCAGGCGGCGGGCGTCCGGTGTGAGATCGCCCAGCCAGAGCTCGGTTCGGAATGACGCATCGCCCCGCCCAGGGCGGCCTGGGGGCCGGGGCTTCGTTCTTGAGACGAGCTCTTTGGCGGCTAGCGGCCTCGTGCGGCCCGTGCCCTGACGCGCTGCTGAGGCGGTCAGCCCTCGCAGGGATCGTGAACGTGGCAAACCTCGGGCTGAGGTAGTGGATGCTCGGCGGCCGCGGAAGTGTCCTCGTCGGGTGGGACTGCCTCTCGGTCGGTCATCTCGACGGCGAAGTCGGGGCAGAGCTGCTCGCACAGGCGGCAGGATGTGCAGGCCTGAGGGTCTACGAGCTTGGGCGAGCCCGAGGAGTCGGGCCGGATGGCCGAGGTGGGGCAAAAATGCGTGCAGATGCCGCACTGCTTGCAGCGCCGGGCGTCGAACACCGGTATCTGCCCGGTCTTCTTGGAGCGTGACTTTGTCGCGTCTGTCACAGTCGCCTTCCAGGAGCTCGTTTTAGAATGGCGCCTCGCCGTCGGGTGGGCGAGTGCGAGGCAAGGGCGCAAGAAGCGGGCGCAGCCGGAGGCTACGGCCGCGACCGAAGACACCCCATCGGGCCGGCCAGCGCGGCCGCGGCGGCCGGGGCTTCGTTTCGAGAGCAGCTCCGAAGGCATTGTACACCGGGGACATCAGAGTCGAGCGCCCAGGAGCAGCACCGATCCGGTCAGGATCACGCCGGCCGCGGCGCCGACCACCACCTGGTTCGGGTTGTGACGCCCGAGGGCGACTCGAGACCACCCGATGGCGGGCACCAGCGGCGCCAGCAGAGCGCTCATCGAGCCGAGCATCCACCAGAGGATGATGAGGCTGCCGGCGGCAGTAGCCGCGTGGAAGCTAACCTTCCACCTGACAGTGGTCATGGTGAGCACGGTGCCGTTGACCAGTGCGGCCGTCAGGGTTACCTCCAGCGGCCGGGGTCCGTCGAGGGCGGCCACCAGGGCGAGTGATAGGGCCGAAGCGAGTAGGGCGATCAGCAGAGGTCTCAATCGCTGCTCGCGCAAAGCCAAGTGGAAGTCGGCGACCCTGCGGGCCCGCACGCGACGAGCCAGGTCGGCGGCCGGTAGGCCCGCCGCCAGCAGGGAGGTGGTCGCTCCCCAAGCTACGGCCGAGCGCCACGAAGGCGCGCTGAGCGCGCTCACCGTCACGAGCAGGTAGACGCCCGTGAGGATCGGCTGGAAGACTGTGGAAAGCAGTCGGGCGATGGGCATAGTCCTCGCGCGGCCGGCTCAGTAAAGGGGCGCCCAGAGGCGCCCCAGGTACCGTGGTACCGATGATGCCGCGAGCAGTTTACCGTCGTGCTCGGGACCGCGGTCGGCAGCCCTCGCTGCAATGGGCCACCCGCGGGACCATGAACCTCTTCATGGAATCCTCCCTGGGTCGGGTTAGCTGGACACAGAATACCACCGGGCCGCTTATAGGGGAAGGGGGTATCCCGGGAGTTCGTCTTGAAACGAGCTCTGAGGGCGTCTTGCGCTCGGGCGTGCCCCGGTTGGTGGCGCGACCTGGTCACAGGCGTTCCCGCAGCCACGAGGAGGTCTCGTGGGCCAGGGCGAAGCAGCGCTCGGCGGTCGACACGGGGAGGCTGCCCGTGCCACAGGCCGGTGAGACGAAGGCCGTTCTCAGCACCTGATCTACGTCGACGGCCCCGGTGGCGGCCAGGGCTTCGGCACCCGTCAACACCCGGTGGGCCGCCTGCTCGGGACCCCAGGTGTGGGCCCGTTCGTCGTTAGGCACGCAGCCGAAGGCCAGAAGGCCGCCGCCGGCCACGAAAGCGGCCAGCGGCTCGCGCTGGGTGACGACCGAGTCCAGGTAATCGGCTGCATCGAAGTTGAGCACGTCGACCGGCAGCTCGGCCACTCTCTCCCAGTCCGTGCCCCCGCACACGTGGATGCCTGCGAGGCAGGGTATGAAGCTCAGGCACTCCTGGAGGGCGGGGAAGGCGATGCCACTCGGGATATTGACGAAGGCCGAGCCCAGCTGCGTCAGGCTGGGCTCGTCGACCATGATGAGCGGTACCGAGTCGGGCGCCCAGGCTCCGAGCATTTCGGCCTGCCAGCGGGCCTTCATGGCGAGCAGACGAGTGGCTATGTCCCGCAGGGTGTCGTCGTAGAGCAAGGCCCGGCGGTCCTCGCGCGGTATGGCGAGGCCGAAGCTCACCGGGCCGGTGATCTGACCCTTGACGAAAGGCGGGTCGATGTCCCGCAGGGCCTGCTCGAGGAGCGGCAGGGCGGCCGCATGGGACTCCCCTATGGCGAATGCAGCCGGATCGTCGGCCTCGTAGGCCTCCAAGAAGGCGGTCACCTCCTCGACAGGGAGCTCGGCGCGGACGTAAACCCTCTGGGCCGTCTGGTCGACCACCAGGCCAGGAAGACCCTCGGCGAACTGCACATACATGTTCTCCAGGTATGAGCGGCGGGGAAGTTGGGGCCAGGCCGGGATGTCGGGTGTTCGCGCCAGGATCAGGTCAAGCGCGGCGCGGGCGTCGGTATGGGGCACGGAGCCGACCGCCATGGCGGCGCACCGTGGGGCTCGAGCCTGGCGTGTTGCGAGACCCGGCTTGCTGAATCCTCGCATGCTGGCTGGTCCTCCGGACGGCGCGGGAGCCCGGCCGTCCTCAGTGGTTGACCTATCCTCCAAACTGCCAGCGGGGCGACTTCGACCTGCCCCGGCGGCGGGAGGTACTCTGGGCGCGCCGCGCGGTCCACCAGCGGGCAACCCCGGGACAACCGTACCATGCGGCGACGGTCCACACGGGTCCTCGGCGGCGGCGGAGCGAGGCCACGCTGCGCCGCCGCAACCTCTCGGCGGCTCTCAGGTCCTCCCCGGACGGGGGCCGGCCTCCGAAAAGCACGGCCTGAGCTCGATTGATCACCGGCGTGGCGTCGACCCCGGTGGTCTGTCGCAGGAGTGCCGCGAGCTCATTCAACGTGGCGCCTCGAGGCACGGCAAGCCCCAGATCCACTGCATCGGCGCGCAGGAGGGCCAGGGAGGCCCGCAGTCGTTCGGTGTCCGAACCGCGACGGAGCCCCCTGCCCCGATATCGCCGGCGGGCCGGAGGCCAGCCAAAGGCTGCCATAACCAGCAAGGCGGCCAGCGCCAGGCGGCCGAAGCGAACCGGGGCCCCGGCGGCCGCGCCCGGAGAGTCGGCTCCGAAGTTGCCGCCTTCGGGGGGCAGGCCGGCCGTGGGCGGCAAGGTGGGCGTGGTGGCGGCGGAGGAAGCATCATGGGGAAACGGGTCGACGAATCCGGGGAGGTCGATGAGACCCCGGGCAGGGGGTAGCGCTCTGCCCGGCGTGGGGTCGAACGGCAGCCATCCGAACCTCGGGAAGTACACTTCCACCCAGGAGTGCGCGTTGTTGCTGGTCACCAGGTAGGTCTGCGGATCGACCAGTTGGCCCGTGGTGAAGCCTGTGGCCACCCGGGCGGGGATGCCGTTCAGGCGGAGAAGCAGGGCCATGGAGCCGGCGAAGTGCTGGCAGTAGCCCGTGTGCGTGTCGAGAAGGAAGGCGGCGATGGGAGAGCGCAGGGTCGAGTCGGGCACCTCCAAGGAGTAGAGGTAGCGGGTACGGAGGAAGCGCTCGATCAGCAGGGTGACCTCGTAGGGGTCGGTCTCGCCTGTGACGACCGAGGCGTTCAGGTCGTAAACGGCCAGGAACTCGTCGCCGAAAGCCCAGGAATCCTTGACCAACTGCTGCCAGTCCTCCCCGGCCTCGCGGGCCTCGGCAACCTGGGCGGCGGAGGGGAGCGGGAGCGCCGTGTACTCAGCCCTGACCTCCTCGGTGTAGTCCCAACCCAGGCCCACCAGCTGCTCCGGCCGCAGGCGGGTGATCTCGGCGGCGATCTCGTACTCCAGGGGAGCGCTGAGGGTGGTGTCGGCCCGCAGAGCCCCTGCGTCCGAGGCGTATATCGACACGGGTAGGTCGAGGGTGATGGCGTTGGCTCTTCCTCCCACGAAGATGTACGTGGTCGACATGTTCTGCAGAGCGAAGCGCTCGGTCACCTGCATGATGGTCGGGTCGGACTCCGATGGCTGCCTGAGCGTGCGCGTCCCCGGGCCCTCGTCGAGCTGGTTCAGGAAGGCGTTGCGGTTCAACCAGGAGTCGCCTGTGAAGACATCCAGGTCGGTGGCTTTCCAGTAGGAGGGCACCGGCGAGGTCACCCGCAACACGGGTATGGGGTTGCCAGGGTCGAGCAGCCGGGGGTAGTTCTGGCGCCAGTTGAAGACCACGGCCGTCCCCTGGCCCTGCCCGAAGGGATCCCAGGTGCGCCAGTCCTGCCAGCCTCCAGTGACGATGCCGGGGATGCCGGCCAGCAGGGCCAGGGCCATGAGGATGCTGACCCCTCCCACTCCCAGGCCGGCCAGTGCCTCGCGCGGTCCCCAGCGCCTACGGGTCAGGCCCTGGGCGGTCAGCAGCAGCAGCACGATGAGGATGAGGAAGACGGCCGCCATGCGGGTGTCGCCCTGGCTCTGGTCGACCGTCAGGCTCACCCCAAGCAGCCCCAGGAGCACACCGGCGCCCACCAGGGGGCGGCGCCCCCCCAGAGCCAGAATCGCGGCCAGGGCCGTGACACCGTACACCCAGAGCAGAATCAGAAGTCTCAGGCCGGGGACGCCTGCCAGCGTGAGGGGGAACACGTCCTCGGCGTACGCGGCCGCTCCGTAGCGGAGCTCAGCCGCGTAGAAGCCGTATTGGGCCCGCCAGCCTTCGATGTCGGTTGGCACGGGCGTGTCGATCCGCAGCAGCAGGTAGGCGCCCATCGGCAGGAGGAGCAGGGAGAGGGGCGCGAGGCGGCGGTGGATCAACCCCGGAAGACCTACGATCAGCGCGACGCCCCCCACGAGCAGCAGTCGTTCCGTGATGTGCGGCTGCACCGTGCGGTCCACGGCCAGGGTCGTGGCGGCTGCCAGGGCGGCGAAGGCCAACAGGTAGGCGGTGCGTCTCAGGATCATCTTGTCGTCACGCCCCCAGCAGGGTCGCCGTGGAAGCTGGTCGCCTGCCCTGATCCCCCGCGGGGAAGGAAAGCGACGCCTCGATGTGCTCCCCTCGCCGCAGGCTCACGCTGGGGATGCCGGCCCCGAGAAGCTGCAGGAGGAAGCGTTTTCGGTCGGGATCGGTGGGCGCTGGCGCTTCGCCGGGCGCAAAGCTGGGAGCGACGATGTGGATCAGGTAGACAGGCAGCCCCTTTTCCCGCAGGCTCACCAGCTCGGTCAGCAGCCCCGGGTCGGAGGCCGGGGAGACTACCACCAGCGCCCGGCCCTTCGCCACCAGTGCTCGGTGCCGCTCGAGGCTGGCGTTCAGGAAGGCCGGCGCATCGGCTTTCGCTCCGGCCAGGACTTTCAAGAGCTCATTGCGCC
Organism: Thermoleophilia bacterium; assembly: GCA_027493445.1. Taxonomy (GTDB): domain Bacteria; phylum Actinomycetota; class Thermoleophilia; order RBG-16-64-13; family RBG-16-64-13; genus JAMDDA01. Next base: position 2,957,075 of record JAOSKU010000001.1, read on the forward strand.
CTCGGTCGCCCGCGTCGAGCGAAACCACGTCATCGTCCCCCCAGTGACGCACCAGGGTGACGGCGAAGCCCTCGCGCAAGACGTAGTCGCCGATGCTGCCCGCTGCGGAGACCGCCGTCTCGAAAGTGTTGTCAGAGGCGTCCCCCACCTGGGCGGCGCGAGTGCCGTCGAGCAACAGGATCACGTCGGAACGGGTGGGCTCCTCAACCTCTCGGAGCATGAGACTGCCGGTCTTGGCGGTGCTCTTCCAATCGATGCGGCTTAGCGGCTCCCCCGGCTGGTGCGGACGCACGCCGCGCAGGTCGAGGGAGCCGTGAGCCGGCGAAGGCCTCGTCGTATGGCTCTGGCCGAGCCCCCGGTCGCCGAAGAAGACGCAGCTGCGCAGTCGGGCGATGTTAGGGAGTACGGTCACTACCAGTTCGCCGCCGGCCCGCCGTCGCCGGCGGGCCAAGCCTAAGGGGTCCGACACCGATAGGGTTGGTCCGGGCAGGGAGAAGACGCCCCGGCGCAGGGGTGGCAGAGGCTGCTGGGCGGCGTGGTCGGCTCGAGGGCCGAGCGGGCTCAGCTCGAGAATGGCCAGCGATCCGGTCATGTCACGCAGATCCTGGTTGATCTGCAACGAAGCCGATGGCACCAGGGATCCGTTGCGAACGCGCATATGCATGGCGGCCCCATCGCCGGCCACCGGGGTCTCCGGGTCGAGGGACCGGCTGATGTCGATGCGGGCGCCCGTGATCAACACCATGATCCAGGATAGGAGCGCAAGGGCGACAAGGCCGAACGAAGCCAGGAACAGCTCGTAGGTGCCGACCAGGCGTCCTCCGAGGTAGGTCGCCATTGCCAGGAGCAGAAGGCCTGTCCCGCGCCGGGTGAGCATCGCCGGTACCGTCAGCCTCCGGTCGGGACGGGGATGGCGTCGAGGAGGCCGGAGATGACCGCCACGGCGGTCCGTCCGTGCAGCCGGCCGTCGGGAGAGAGGATCACCCGGTGGGAGAGCACCCGGGCGGCCAGGTCCTTGACGTCCTGGGGCACCACGAAGTCCCGGCCCCTCAGCAGCGCCAGGGCCTTGGCCGCCCGAAGCAGAGCGATCCCAGCCCGGGGACTAGCCCCCAGGTACAGGTCGCGCTCCTCCCGGGTGGCGGTCAGAATGTCGACCACGTACCGCCGGATGGAGGGGGCGGTATTCACCCGGTTGGCCGACGCGATCATTCCCAGCAGCTGGGTCGAGTCCAGCACCGGCTCGACCTTGTCGAGCGGATCTTGGGTGGCCGTCTGCTCGGCCAGCAGGACCGCTTCTTCGTCGGCGGAGGGGTAGCCCAGGGAGAGCTGCATCATGAACCGGTCGAGCTGGGCCTCGGGCAAGGGGAAGGTGCCCTCGTACTCGATGGGGTTCTGGGTGGCGATGACCATGAAGGGCGGTTCGATACCGTACGTGGTGTTGTCGATGGTGGCCTGCCGCTCCTGCATGCTCTCCAGCAGGCTGGACTGCGTCTTGGGCGAGGCGCGGTTGATCTCGTCGGCCAGCACGATGTTTGCGAAGATGGGGCCCGGGCGGAACTCGAACTCGCCAGTCTTCTGGTTGAAGATGTTGATCCCGGTGACGTCGCTGGGCAGCAGGTCCGGGGTGAACTGGATGCGTGAGAAGCGACAGTGCACCGAGCGCGCCAGCGCCTTGGCGAGCATGGTCTTGCCGACGCCGGGAAAGTCCTCCAAGATGATGTGGCCCCCGGCCAAGAGTACGACCGCACAGGCCTCGATCACGTCCTGCTTGCCCTTGATCACCCGGCCCACATTGGCGACGATCTGCCGGGCCAGCCGGCCGACCTCCTGGATGTCTGGGTCGGTGAGGGAGGGGGTCGCGGTCTCTGACCGGCTCGTCGTCACGGGTACCTCCTCTGGATGGGCCAGCCCTTGCGAGCAGGCCGGTCAGCGCTGGGCCGAGGTTTTGACGGCGATCTCGGTGCAGGCCGCGATCGCTGCGTCGACGTCGCCCTCGGTAGTCTGATACCCGAGGCTCAGGCGGACGAGACCTGTCTCGATAGTCCCCGCCACCCGGTGCGCCTCGGGGCAGCAGTGGAGCCCGGCGCGAACAGCGATGCCGAAGGCCCGGTCGAGCACAAACGCGGCCTCCGCGGATGGCAGTCCGGCGAAGGCCACCGACACCACCGGCGCCGCGTCCACCCCCGCGGGGGGACCGTAGATGGCTACCCCGTCGATGTCGGCCAGCCCGCGGCGAAGTCTCTCGGCCAGGGCCCGCTCGCGGGAGCCGATGGTCTGTGGGCCCTCCTCGATGACTCGCCGAACACCCGCACCCAGACCGGCGATGCCAGGGGTGTTGGGGGTACCGGCCTCGTACCGATCGGGCAGCTCTTCGGGGGCAGGGGCGAGAGGGATTCCGTTCCGGCCCCACCTTCCACGAGGGTGTCGAGCTCGAGCCCGGGACCGATGTAGAGGGCCCCCACGCCCTGCGGACCAAGCAAGCCCTTGTGTCCCGGCAGCGCGAGTAGATCGATGCCCAGGGTTTCCACGTCCAGGGGGCGCGAGCCTGCGGTCTGGGCGGCGTCGACCAGGAAGGGCACGCCCGTCTCCCGCAGCCGGGGGCCGACCTCCTCGATGGGCATGAGCGTGCCGAGCACGTTCGAGGCGTGGGTTAGAGCTACAAGCTTGGTGCCCGGTTGCACGGCGGCCAGCACGTCATCGGGATCGGTCGTGCCGTCGGCCGAGCAGGGCACTCGGGTGACGTGCACCCCCGCCGGGCGAGCACCGAGAGGGGGCGAATGACCGCGTTGTGCTCCATTGACGAGACGACCACGTGACCACCTTCCCCCAGGAGGCCCTTCAGGGCCATGTTGAGGGCCATGGTGGCGTTGAGGGTGAAGACCACGCGGGCCTCGTCCTTGATGCCGAAAAGGCGGGCGAGAGCTCGGCGGGTGCGCAGCAGGATGCGGGCTGCCTCCAAGGCGATGTCGTAGGCGCCTCGCCCCGGGTTGGCGCAGACGTCGCGCAAGGTTCGTTCGACCGCGTCGATGACCTCAGCGGGCTTGGGACAGGAGGTGGCGGCGTTGTCCAGGTAGATCATGCGGATCCTACGATGGAGCTTTGGAGCGCCTGAGGGCGCGTAGGCATTGTAGCAGGGACCCGGCCCCGGGTTGGTCTGATTTGTGCCAATCGTCTCGACAAAAACGGTTCGCACTGAAACAATAGGGGGCGCTCGGCACATCGGCCGGGCTTTCCGGGGGCACGGGGGTTTCTCGCCCGACGTTGCCGGTGGCTATTCACTCTCGGTTTGATTGTGCATCTTTGCGCACAAAGCAAGGGGTGAAGCTTCTGGGTTCGCGATGATGGCCCGACGATTCTCTATTGAGAGGAGACACAATCGTATGAGACGACGCAGCACGCTCACAGTCGTAGTGGTGACCGTGGCCCTGGTGATGGCGCTGGGAGCCACCGCCGCGCTAGGCGCGGCCAGCTTCAGCGATGTACCGGCCACGCACCCGTTCTGCGCCGACATCACTCGGCTGGCCGACCTGGAGATCGTGGGTGGCTTCCCCGACGGCACCTACAAGCCTGACGACCCGGTAACCCGCCAGCAGTTCGCCAAGATCATCGTGCTCGCCACCGGCAAGCACACCGAAGCGGTCGATAACCAGAACGACCCCACCTTCACTGACGTGACGCCCGCCCTGGGCATCCCGTACCCCTTCGACTACATCGAAGAGGCGGCCAAGGCCGGCTTCATCCTGGGTGACCAGGGCAAGTTCAACCCCGCCAACAACATCACCCGAGTGCAGCTGGCCCTGGTCATCGTTAGGGCCGGAGGGAGCGGCCTGGCTGATCCACCCGCCGGCTACCAGACGGGCTTCACCGACGTGCCCGACTACGCCCAAGCCGAGGTGGCCAAGGCCAAGTTCAACGGCATCCTCGACGGCAAGACGGCCACCACCTTCGACCCCTACGCCAACGCCACCCGAGGCCAGGTGGCCAAGATGGTCTCGCGGCTCTTGGACAAGATCGGTGAACCGGCGCCTCAGGCCTACCATGACGCCGACGGCCTGGCCGGTGGCGCCGCCTACTCTCAGTGGTGGACGCTCGACGCGGCCGGGTCGGGCACCAAGCCCACCACCACCGTGGGTGCCGACTTCTACCGCTGCAAAGCCTGTCACGGTTGGGACGGCCTGGGTACGGCCGGCTCCTATGCCAACCGTACCGGCATGAGCACAGGGGCGGCTAACCGTCCTGATGTCTCCGCGGCCGACCTCCGCGCCGCAGCCGGGTCCAAGAGCTTCGAGGAGCTCTACGGTTTGGTGCGCAATGTCGGCGGTCGCGGCATTGACGAAGCGGCGAATGCCCATCCGGACTTCGCCGCCGTATTGAGCGAAGCTCAAGCGTGGAATCTGGTCAAGTTCATGCGTGAGGAGTGGATCGATCCCGATCTGCTCTACGATCTCACCATTGATGGCCTCCCCGTCTACTCCGACACCACGGTAGAACCGCCGGTGGTGGTGAAGCCAACCCTGACATACTCCAGCATCGGCGTGCTCGGTAACGAGACCGAGGGCCAGGCCCTCTTCGCGAGCTCGTGCGCCTCCTGCCACGGCGCCGATGGGACGACCATCGCGCTCGAGGGCATGAGCGTCGGCCATTTCGTGCGCAGCAAGCCAAATGAGGCGTGGTTCAAGGTCAAGTTCGGCATTCCCGGAGCCATGCCGGTCGGTCTGGTGACCGAGACCTCCGACATGCAGAACCTCTACAAGGCCCTGGCGAATCCGGCGAACTTCCCGGATATGCCATAGCGGCCATCCAGTATCGCGTCCAGGCTCGCGCGAACGCTCCACGAGCCTGGACGCCGTTTCACTTCGGCGGCTCCGCTTGCCGGGAGGCGCGGGCCCGTCAGCCCCAGCTCGGACCCCACGCCACCAGTGACAGCCGACTCAGCGAGCAGCTGCTTTCACCAAGGCCTCCAGATCCCCAACGACCTCCAGGGCGGACCCCGCGCGCTCGAGCAAGCCGCGGTCCAGGTCCAGGACGAATGTCACCGTCGAGCGGTCCCTCATGACGAACGTCAGAGTGGAGTCATCGCCGGCGGGGGCCTCGGCGACCGGGACCTCCCGGCTGCCCGCGACCGCTCGGGCCAGTGGGAGGAAGGCGGGATTGTCGGGAGTCACCAGATAGCTCGTCAGGCCCGCTTCAGTCCGGATGGTCAGACTCGCGAACTTGGCGTCGGGCAGCGTAGCCAGGTCCACGTCGAAGGGGGCTTCCTTGAAGTCGTAGGGCGAGGTGACGGGTGGCGAGGCGGTCGTGGTGGTCGACACGGCCGTGGAATGGCCGCCTCCCTCCAGCAGGAGTGCGGCACCCACTCCGGCCAGCGCGACCGCCAGGATGCTCCCGATCACCCAGATCCGCTTCATCGACCGCCTCCTCACGCGCTCTTCAACGGCGCCGGCGACCTTGAAGTTTCGGGGTCGCCCCACTAGACTAACAGCCTTCCAAGAGCTCGTTTCAGAATGACGCTTCGCCGCCAGGGTGCGATGGGCGAGTGCGAGGCAAGGACGCAGGGAGCGGGCGTAGCCGGAGGCTACGTACGTGACCGAGGACACCGCATCGTGCCGTCCAGCGCGACCGCGGCGGCCGGGGCTTCGTTTTGAAACGGGCTCGGAACGCTCGTTTCAGAATGACGCTTCGCCGCCAGGGTGCGATGGGCGAGTGCGAGGCAAGGACGCAGGGAGCGGGCGTAGCCGGAGGCTACGTACGTGACCGAGGACACCGCATCGTGCCGTCCAGCGTAACCGCGGCGGCCGGGGCTTCGTTTGAGACGAGCGCGAAAGGCTGTGACGGGAACGAGTAGGCGCGACCCATCCGTGCAGCGAGCCGGGGACGGTGAGAGCCCGGCCGGAACGCACGCGGAAGATCATCCCCGAGCCGCCAGCCGAACGGCGCACCACCGGCCCGCGGCAGCCTCTCGAAGGCCCGCGGCGGACCAATGGAGCTTACTCCACGCATGGAGCGAGTGCCAGGAGCGCCCAGTAGACCTGGCCGGGTCCTTCCCGTGATAGAAGGGGGGCGTCGGAGTGCGCCCGCAGAGAGGGTTGCCAGCCGGCGACCAAGTAGGGTGGTACCGCGGGAGAGCACCCCGTCCCTACAGCGAGCCCATACCTCCGCCTGGAGGCCGAAGCCTCTCCGCCCCGATCGCAGGGTGGCGAGAGGCGGCGTCGCTAAGGGATGGGGTTTCGTTTTTAGACGGGCTCTATAGGAAGAAGGAGGAGTCTGGACCGCCTCGTGCGGAACTCCTCCAGCGACTCTGGATGCGGGGCGTCAGCCAAAGCCAGCCGCCCTCGAGGAGGATGCATGACCGAGCCCGTGTGCCGCCATCAGCCCGACCAGCTTTACCGCCCAGTGGATACCGGCCAGAGCTTCCCGGCCCTGGAGGAGCGGATCCTCGCCTGGTGGAAACAGAACGAGATTTTCGAGAAGAGCGTCGAGCTGCGCCGCGGCAACCCCGAGTGGGTGTTCTACGAAGGTCCTCCCACTGCCAACGGCCGGCCTGGGTCTCACCACGTGCTGGCCCGGATCTTCAAGGATATCTATCCCCGCTTCCGGACCATGCGCGGCCACTTCGTGCCCCGCAAAGCGGGTTGGGATTGCCACGGTCTGCCTGTGGAGCTCGAGATCGAGAAGCGCCTGGGTTTCCGCCGCAAGGAGGAGATCGAGCAGTACGGCATCGCCGAGTTCAACACGCTTTGCATGGATTCGGTGCGCGAGTACGTCGGCGACTGGAAGAACATGACCGAGCGCATCGGCTTCTGGATCGATCTGGACGACGCTTACTGGACCATGTCCAACGACTACATCGAGTCGGTCTGGTGGATCCTGGCCGAGCTCTGGAAGCAGGGCCTGCTGGAGCAGGACTACAAGGTGGTGCCATACTGCCCGCGCTGCGGCACCGCCCTTTCCTCTCACGAGCTTGCACAGGGCTACAAGGTGGTCACCGACCCCTCCATCTTCGTCCGTTTCCCTCTGCTGGGTGAGGACGGCCTGCAGGAGGCCGGCACCAGCCTCCTCGTCTGGACTACCACTCCCTGGACGCTCATCTCCAACGCGGCCGCCGCCGTGGGGCGAAAGATCACGTACGCTCGGGCCCGGTTGGGCGGCGAGCGGCTCATCCTGGCCGCCGACCTGGTGGAGAAGGTGCTGGGCCCCGAAGCCGTGGTCGAGGAGACCTTCCCCGGCTCGGCTCTGGTCGGGCGCCGCTACGCGCCGCCCTTCCACTTCGTGGAGGTCGACCGGCCGGCCTGGTACGTGGTCACCGCCGAGTATGTGAGCACCGCCGAGGGCACCGGCATCGTGCACATCGCTCCGGCATTCGGCGCCGACGACATGGTCGTGGGCCGAGCAAACGACCTGCCTTTGATCATGCCTGTGGACGAAGAGGTGAAGTTCACCGATGTCGTCACCGCGTACGCCGGTCGGTTCGTCAAGGAGGCGGACGGGGCCATCATCCGCGACCTCGACGATGCCGGGCTGCTGTTCGCCCAGCAGCCTTACGAGCACAACTACCCCCATTGCTGGCGCTGCGATACCCCCTCATCTACTATGCCAAGTCCAGCTGGTACGTGCGCACGACCGCGCGCAAGGAGGCCCTGCTCGCGGCCAACGAGGGGGTCACCTGGTACCCCGAGCACATCAAGCACGGCCGCTTCGGCGACTGGCTCGAGAACAACATCGACTGGTCGCTCTCCCGCGAGCGCTACTGGGGCACGCCCCTACCTGTCTGGCTCTGCCCTCAGGGGCACCAGCAGGCGGTGGCCTCCCGGGCCGAGCTGGGTCTGCTGGCCGGCCGCGACCTGTCCGATCTCGAGCTCCACCGGCCTTATGTAGACGAGGTGGTCCTCCCCTGCCCCACCTGCGGCGCTGACATGAAGCGCGTGCCCGAGGTCATCGACGCCTGGTTCGACTCGGGCTCCATGCCCATCGCCCAGTGGCATTACCCTTTCGAGAACCAGGAGCTCTGGCGAAAGCGCTTCCCGGCCGATTTCATCTGCGAGGCCATCGACCAGACCCGGGGCTGGTTCTACAGTCTGATCGCCATCAGCGCCCTGCTCTTCGGCCATTCGAGCTACAAGAACGTGGTCTGCCTGGGCCACATCCTCGACGCCGAGGGCCGCAAGATGTCGAAGCGCCTGGGCAACGTGGTCGATCCCTGGACCATCCTGGATGTCCAGGGTGCCGATGCGCTGCGCTGGTACTTGTTCACGGTGAGCTCCCCCTGGTACGCTCGCCGCTTCAGCGCCGACGCGATCGACGAGGTGATCCGCAAGTTCACCCTGACGCTGTGGAACACCTACTCCTTCTACACCCTCTACGCCAATATCGACGACTTCGACCCCCGGGCCCACGAGCTGCCTCCGGCCGAGCGCTCCTTGCTCGACCGCTGGATCCTGGCCGAGCTGCACCAGCTGGTGGTGACCGTGACCGAGGGGCTGGAGGGCTACGACGCCTTCTCCAGCGGCCGGGCCATCGGAGAGTTCGTCGACGAGCTCTCCAACTGGTACGTGCGCCGCAGCCGGCGGCGTTTCTGGAAGAGCGAGGAGGACACCGACAAGGTAGCCGCCTATCTGACCCTCCACGAGTGCCTGCAGACGCTCTCCAAGCTGCTGGCTCCTTATATGCCTTTCATGGCCGAGGAGATTTATCGCAACCTGGTAGGTGAACGCTACCCGAACGCGTCCGAGTCGGTGCACCTGTGCGACTGGCCGGCGGCCGACCAGTCGCTCATCGACGAGGACCTCTCCTTCCGCATGGGGGTGGCCCGCAGGGTGGTCAATCTGGGACGGGCGGCGCGCAACGCCGGCCGGCTGAAGACACGACAGCCCCTGGCTACCGCCCTGGTGGCCTGCGATCCCCGCCAGCAGGCTGCCCTGGAGAGCCTGGCCGGCGTGGTCCGCGAGGAGCTGAACGTCAAGGCCCTCGAATTCGCGGGGGAGGCCACCGATCTGGTGGCCTATCAGGTCAAGCCCAACTACCGGACGCTGGGGCCCCGCTTCGGCAAGGCCATGCCGGAAGCGGCGGCGGTTGTGGCTGCTCTGCCCGGGGACGTGGTGGTCCGGAGGCTCGAGGCCCGGGAGCCCGTGACCGTCGAAGTGGCGGGCGAGAAGCACGACCTGGGGGCTGACGATCTACTGGTCGACGTCCGCCGGCGTGAAGGTTTTGCCATCGAGCGCGAGGGGGACCTCATGGTCGGCCTGTCCACCGTGCTCACCCCGGAGCTGGAGAGCGAAGGCCTGGCCCGGGAGCTGGTGCACCACGTGCAGAACACACGCAAGGCCGCCGGCTTCCGGGTCGAGGACCGCATTGCGCTTTCGGTGAGGGGTCCGCAGGCGATAGCCGGCATGATCGAGGAGCACGCCGAATCTATCAAGAAGGAGACTCTCAGTGTCGTCTTGAAGACGGACGGCGAGATTGAGGGGTACCGCGAGGAGCTCTCCATCAACGGTCTGCCGGTGGTGCTCACCATGTCTCGTATCGAGGGGTGACGGAGTGAGAGGCGACGAGTCGGAGCCCATCGGTCAGGAGCCCTACAGTCAGGCTATCTCCATGGCCGGTGTGGTCGATGGCGAGCGGGTGCTCGACCTGAGCGGCCGCGCGGGCGCCGTGGCCCTCCAGCTGGCGGCCACCGCCTCCTCGGTCGAGGCCATGCAGCTCGACACCGAGCTGGCCGAGGAGGGCCGCCGCCTGGCAGTGGCGATGGGGTGGCGGAATGTGTACTTCCACCCGGGCGAGCTGCATCGGCTGCCCTTCGACCCCGGCCAGTTCGACTTGGTCGTCTGGTGCCTCACCCTGGCCCAGGAGCCCCGTCCCCTGGCTACGCTGCACGAGATCGTCCGGGTGATGGCCCCCGGAGGCCGGCTCATCGTCCAGGACGTGGCCGCCTTCGGGCAACCGGAGCTGGACCTCAAGCTTTGGGAGCTCGAGCGCGATCGCAACCCTCGCCACCTGCTCTTCTACACTCCCGGCGAGCTAAGGGCCCTCCTGCTGCTAGCCGGCCTGCAGGTGGAGCGCGAGGAGATGTCGGGCATGACCCAGGACTTCGACTACTGGGCCGATACGGCCGGTCCGGACGCCGCGCGACGGGCCGACCTGAAGAGGGTTTTCTTCTCCATGCCCCCGGCCGGCCAGGATCGTCTCGATCTGGCCCTGGCCGACGGCCGGATCTCGTTCACGTACCCGGTGGTGACTCTCTTGGCCCGCCCGGCGTCGTAGCGGGCGGAGTCTCCAGGCCGTCTCGGACCCTCTCGAGTGCCGGGCGGGCCTCCTGAGCCACTCGCCGCAGGCCTTCCTCGAGCACGTCCAGGGCCTCGTCCATGCGGTGGCGTCGCCACAGGAGCTCGGCCAGGTTGGCGTAGGGCGCCGGCAGGGTGGGGTCGGCCGCCAGGGCCGCGCGATAGTCGCTCTCGGCTCCGATCAGGTCCCCCTGGTCGCGTAGGATGTTGCCCAGGCGGTTTCGGACCAAGGCGTCCTCCTCACGCTCCAAGAGTCGCCGATACACGGCGGCGGCGTTGTCGAGCTGACCCAGGTTGGTGTAGGCGAGGGCCAGCCGCCGTTGCGCTGCCGCGTCTTCGGGATCGGCTGCGGCCGCCTCCTGCAGGCGGGGCAGCAGGGCTTCCCAGGTCTCGCGGGAGACCAGCTGCCGGGGCTGGGGCACCTCCCTCGCGCCCACGGTGTTCTCACCGGCGAAGGGGTCTTGGCCGACGGCGAGCACCTCCCCGGCCGGGAGGCTTTCTCGCCGGGTGGTCGTGCCGGAGATGAAAATGGCGGCCAGGAGCACGATGATCAAGGCCGCGGGAAGCAGTCCGCGGGGGCGGCCGCGGACTGGTCGCTCCCTGTGCCGCCGTGTCAGCCTGCGGTCGTGCTGGTCTGCTGGGCTTGGAGTTGGGCCTTGACGTCTTTCAGCCGTTGCTGGTCCTCTCCATTGGTGTTGGCGATGCCGCGATCCAGCACTTCGTACGCCTTGCTGGTGCTTTCCTCGGTAAGGTAGACCGAGGATAGATTGAGGTACGCCGCTGTCAGTTGCGGGTCGGCGGCGAGGGCTTTCTCATACTCCTGCTTGGCCTCGTCGTTTTTGCCCCAGTCGCGCAGCACATTGGCGTAGTTGTTGTGCGTGATTGGTTCGTCCGCGATGGCGAGCATCTTCTTGTACGTCGCGGCGGCATCGGAGTAGCGCTGGGTTTGGTACTGGGCGATGGCCAGCTCCTGGAGAGCGGCCAGGTCTTGCGGATTTGACTCGACCTTCTTCTGCAGATCGGGAATCTCTTTCTCGTAATCCGCAGCCGACTTCCCGCTCACGTCCACCCGCTTGATGACGCTGGTGGACGTAGTGGAGGACTGCTCGCCCGCCTCCGTGGAGGTGGTGTTCACCGAATCCGGCGGAGTCAGCTCGGTGATCATGCTGCTCCCGGTGTTCGCGCCCGCGCTGGTCGCCGTGGTCGTCGACGTGTCGCCGTTCGAGTCGGAGCAACCCGCGAGACCCCCCGCGACAGAAACAGCCAGCGCGACAGAGAGTGCTCCGATCCCAACGGCGCTCTTCATATCCCTAGGCTTCCTCCAAAACCGGCGCATGGCCTCGCTCTCCTTTCTTGCGGCCCTCAGGCGACGAACACCTGGAGGGCGCTGCTCTCGATTCGCGCTCGGGCCGGCAGCCGGCCGGCGAGCTCTCCATCTGTCTGGAACCAGACTACGTCGTTGGGATCGATGGTCTCCAGCTGGACGTCGATCCCCGTGACATAGGTCACATCCGGGTGGCGAAGGTGCAGGCCCAAGGGTACACCCATCCAGAAGAGAAGGGTACGGGCCAGCCCTCTACCTGCGAAGAGGACCACATCCAAGATGCCGTCGGTGGGATCGGCTCTGCTCGTGATGCCAAAGCGCCCGCCGTAGTACCTGCAATTGCCCACGACTACGAAGTTCGCCCTGTATGGCCGCCCGTCGATGGTCACCGTGAACTCCGGCTGCGCGTGGCGCCGGAACGCACCGATACCCGCGCATACGAATGCCAGCTCCTTGAACCGACGCTTCCGTCGCGGATCGAGTTCCCTGATGGTCAGGGCGTCCAGCCCGGCTCCCACCATCAAGATAAAGCGCCGGCCGTCCGCGTAGCCCAGGTCGAGGGTGGCGGTCCGCCCCCGCGTGATGACGGCGCAGGCCTTGGCCACATCGAGGGGGATGCCGAGCTCCTGAGCGAGCACGTTCACGGTTCCGGCCGGAACGATGCCGAGCGGGATGTCGCCTCCGGCCAGGCCGTTCACCACCTCGTTGACCGTGCCGTCGCCGCCCACCGCGATGATGGCCTGCACCTCTCGGGCGAGGGTGGCGGCCAGCTCCATGGCCTCTCGGGGGGCCTGGGTGGTCCGTACGACCACGTCCAGCCCGGAGGCGGCCAAGATGGCCTCCACATGGGATCCCACGACCCTTCCTTTGCCTCCACCGGCGTATGGGTTGTAGATGAGGCCGACCCTCACTCCGCGTCTCCGGCCGGGAGCGGTCGGGTCTCGACCTGAGCCCGGCTCCCGTTCCTAGACGGGACAAGGGCAGCGTAGTCTACAAAGCCCAGGTCCAGGGCCAGATCCCGCGCCGCGGCGAAGTCCATGCCAACCTCGGCCGGGGCGTGCGCGTCGGAGCCGAAGGTCACCCGCACGCCGGCTTTCCGGAGCGCCGCGAGGACGGAAGGCGCCGGATAGATCTCACCCACCGGGCGGCGCAGGCCGGCGGTGTTGATCTCCACCAGCAGGCCGGCACGGGCGATCGTGGCCGCCAGGAGGCTCAGGGGCCCCTCCATCGGCTCCGCCGGGCGGTGGCCGAACTTCTTCACCAGGTCGACGTGGCCCAGGATGGTGAAGGCGCCCGAGTCGGCAGCCTCGCCCATCAGTTCGAAGTACCGCCGGTAGATCTCATCGACGGACCGCGAGTCGAACCCTCCGATGTTCCGCGGATCGTCGAAGCCCCACCCGTCGATGAAGTGCACCGACCCCAGGACGTAGTCGAAGGGGTACTCGGCCAGCAGGTCACGCATCTGCGCCAGGGTCTGCGGCACGTAGTCGGCCTCGATGCCCAGCAGCACGTAGCCGGGGTGGGTCTCCTTCAGCCGCGAGACCTCCTCCACGTAGCCCTCCAGCTGCCGGCGATCCATGGAGAGCTGCGGGTCTCGGGTATGAAGCAGCGGCAGGTGGTCGGCTATGCCGATGGCGGGCAAGCCTTTGGCGCGTGCGCTCTCCACGTACTCGCGGGGAGCCCCCTGGGCGTGACCGCAGAGCTGGGTGTGGGTGTGGTAGTCAGGCAGAGGCGCAATCCCGGACGGAGCGCGCATTTCGCGGGCCTCCTTTGCAGGCTGCTGAAAAACGGAGGCTCGGCCGCCGGACCGCACTGGGCGGCGCCATGCGCTGTCCTCAGTCGCGCCCGTAGCGCTGCTACGAGCGCTCCTTGCGTCCGGGAGCTCGTCTCGGGACGAAGCCTTGGCCGCCAGGCCGCACTGGGCGGTCCGATGCCGCGTCCTCGGTCGCGTCCGTAGCGCTGCTACGCCCGCTCCCTGCGTCCTTGCCTCGCCCGCGCCCAGCGCAACCTGGCGGCGAAGCGTCATCCCGAGACGAGCTCTGCCTTGCGCATACCCAGTGCACCCCGGCGGCGAAGCGTCATTTCTCAGCCTGTTAGAGAAGATGCAGTCGTCCCAGCGGCCAGTAGACCATGAAGACCTCGCCGAGAACAGCGTCCCGGGGCACGAAGCCCCAAGCGTGGGAGTCGTAGCTGTTGTTGCGGTTGTCGCCGAGCACGAAGAGCATGCCGGCAGGAACCACCACCGGCCCGTAGGCATAGCGCGGCTGGGTGGCCCCTTCGACGACGAAAGCTTCCTCATTGACCAGCAGCCGGCTGTTCTTCACCTCGACTGTGTCGCCAGGCAGGCCGATGACACGCTTCACCAGAGGCACGGTGCTGTTGACGTTGGCGGGCGGGTCGAAGACGATGACGTCCCCCGGTGGATGTCGCGCAGATGGTAGATGAACCGGTTGGCGAGCACCCGGTCTTCGGGTTGGATGTTCGGATCCATGGAGGCTGTGGGGATCTCGTAGGGCTTCGCCACGGTGGCCTGGATGACCAGGGCAAGGACAACGGCCAGCGCCAGCGGCAGCAGGATCTCGCGCAGCAGGAACCGCGCGATGCGTCCGCCGGGCACCTCAGCCTTCGCCTTCGTCTTCGAGGAGGAGCGTGAAGGGTCCGTCGTTCGTGAGAGAGACCCGCATGTGGGCGCCGAAGGAGCCCTGGGCGGTGGGGGAGACCCAGGTCCGCAAGGGTGCTGCGGAACTCCTCCACCAGCTCCTCGGCCAGGGCCGGATCGGCGGCGGAGGTGAACGAGGGACGCCGGCCCTTGCGGGTATCGGCGTAGAGGGTGAACTGACTCACCACGAGCACGGCGCCACCGACGTCTTTCAGAGCCAGATTGGTCTTACCGGCCGTATCCTCGAACAGCCGCAGATTGGCGAGCTTGACGGCCAAGCTTCGAGCCCCGGCCGCCGTGTCGTGGTGCCCCACACCCACGAGGGCCAGCAGGCCGCGGCCGATGCGACCCACCACGGCCCCGTCGACCTCAACCGCCGCTTCCGTCACGCGCTGCGCTACCACGCGCATGGGCTCTCCGCCACGACGCACGCATCCCATCGCCCGTCGGCCAGGCGGCGGCGCAGGCGGACGGAGGCGAAGGTATTGGGGCGGGCGGCCCGGTCGGTCAGAACCTCGATGTAATTGCCGGTGAGGCCCACACGCCGCTCTCCGTCGGTCTGGTGCAGGAGGAGGGCGGTGAGCTCGCGGCCCGCGAAGCGGGCCTGAAAAGCCCCGTTCTTGCGGGCACCCAGCACCCGCAGGCGCTCGTTGCGGACGTGGATGGTCTCGGGATCGACTTTCCCGGGCAGCACGGAGGCGGGAGTACCCGGCCGGTCGCTGTAGCTGAACACGTGCAGGTAGGTGAGAGGCAGCTCGTCCACCAGCCGGAGGCTCTGCTCGAACTCCTCTTCGGTCTCCCCCGGGAAGCCCACGATCACATCGGCGCCGATGGCCGCGTCGGGCAGGGATCGGCGGATGGCCCACACCCTGTCGGCATAGGCGGCCGCGTTGTACGGGCGGTTCATGCGGCGAAGGACGCTGTCGGCTCCGCTCTGCAGGGGCACGTGCAGGTGGTGGGCGAACCGCGGGCCCGCAGCCTGTATCACCGACAGCACGCGGTCGTCGATTTCGCGCGGCTCGGTCGAGCTGAGACGGTAGCGGGCCACCGTCGGGTCGTCGGCCAGGGCCCGCAGCAGGTCGGCCAGGGAGCCCTCGCCGGTGTCGCGGCCCCAGGCGCCGAGGTGGATGCCGGTGAGCACCACCTCCTGGTAGCCCCCGGCGGCCAGCAGCCTCGTCTGCTGCAGGACCTCGTTCAGGGGCATGCTGCGGGAGCGCCCCCGGGCGGCCGGGATCACGCAGTAGCTGCAGCGGGCGTCGCAGCCGTTCTGCACCTTGAGAAAGGCCCGCGTGTATCCAGAAAAATGCGTGATGAAATCGCCATGAAAGCTCGTGGCCTCATCGTAGGGGGTGACCTCCTGGACCGCTTTCCAGGCGACCGCCGGCATGGAGGTCTCCACATCGAGCAGAGCGTCCAGGTGTCTGGGCAGGTGCAGCTTGTCGATGTTTCCCAGAATCAGCTCGACCCCGGGGATCGCGGCCACTTTTTCGGGGGAGACCTGCGCATAGCAGCCGGTGACGACCAGTCGGGCGTCCGGGTCACGCCGCTTGGCTCGGCGGATCTCATGCCGGCAGGTGCGGTCGGTCTTGCCCGTGACGGTGCAGGTGTTCAGGACCCGGATCGCGGCGGGCTCCTCCCAGGGTACGGTCTGGTAGCCCTCGGCGGCCAGGGCCTCTTCCATCTGCGCGGTCTCACACTGGTTCAGTTTGCAGCCCAGGGTGCGGAAGGCAACGCTCTTCCGGATCGCCGGCTTGCGGCTCGCGGTCGCCGGATCCAGCACGAGGGTTTTGGCTGCCTCCATGGGTCTGCTCAGGTTCTCGGGATGCCTCGATGGCCGTGCTTGCACAGGTCTGGGAGATGGTAGCACAGCGACCCAAGGGTCCCCGGGACGCTACTCCTGGATGACGACCGGCGTACCCAAGGGGGCGAAGTTGGTGAGCTCGAGGATATCGGCGTTCCTCATGCGGATGCAGCCGTTGCTCACGTCTGTGCCCACCTTCGAGGGGTCGTTGGTGCCGTGGATGCCCGCCTGCCCTCCCCCCGGCCAGTCGGTGAGCTTCTCGGAGAAACCGCTGAGCGCCATGATCAGCACGCCGTAGACGCTGTTGGGGTTCGCGGGCTTCACCTTCACGGCCACGTAGAAAGTACCCACAGGGGAGGGTGTGTCGCCCTTGCCCACGCCGATGGGGTAGGAGCGGATCTTGGCGCCTCGCTCGTAGAGATCCAGGCGGTGCTCCGAGAGATCGATGCGTAGCTCGTGACGCATCGTCAGCGGCTTCACTTCGGCGGCCCGCACCCAGCCGCGGCTGCCGTTCGGCCGCACGGGCAGGTGGATCTCGAACCAGAGGTCGCCCCGGTCGTCGAGGGCCTCCGACTCTACCAAGAAGGTCGCGGTCACCTCGAACTCGCCCTTTCGCGGGAAGGTGCGGGTCAGGTTGGAACCGGGCGGCACTCGGTCGTACACGCGCAGCTGATCGTCGGCGGCTTCGACCGCCAGCCGATCGCCGTCCTTCTGCGCTTGTTCCAGCGGGGTCAGGGAGACGGTGGTGGTGGGTGCCTCGGTGCTCGCGGTGAGGACGGCCGCGACCGTCGAGGGCGGTCCGCTGGTGAGCGCCCCGTGGGGGTCGGTGTTCGCCGGGCTGCGGAGAAGGGTCAGGGAGAGCACAGCCAGCAGCAGGCCGACACCGAGCAGCGCCTTGGCTGCGGTCTGCAGCATTCCTTGCCGGTCTCTGTCCGCTCGGCGCGGTTCCTGGCTCGACGGGGAGCGGGTTTCCATCGGGTCGGCGTGCATCTCCACGAAGTGGGGGGGCAGAGCGCATGGTAGCACAGGGCCGGCCAGTGCGGTCTGGGGGCCGGGGGCGGAGAACGAGACCCACGCCCTGGAGATCTTGCGCGAGCGCGACGTCGCGCTACCGACGTACTCGCTGCAGCGGCTTATCAAGAAGCTGGTGCACGTGTTCGCCCGGCAGGCGGCGGCAACCCTGCATAACCTCCCGGGGGCGTCCAGCGCATGACAGCACCAAGCGGGCGTGGAAGCAAGGAAAAGGACGCCCGATGGGCGCCCTTTTCGCAGTGCGAGGATAAGGCCGCGACTAGCCGGTGACGGTGATCGTGCCGGTCGGGACCGTGGTCGTCGTGGTCGGCGCCGCGGTTGTCGTGGTGGTCGGCGCGGCCGTCGTGGTGGTGGTTGCACCGGTAGTTGTGGTCGTTCCAGCCGTGGTCGTCGTGGTCGTGGCCTGCGTGGTCGTGGTCGTGGCCTGCGTGGTCGTGGTCGTGGCCTGCGTGGTCGTGGTCGTGGCCTCACCGTGGCAGCCGGCCGAGAGGCAGCCGCTGTTGGCGTGGCCCGACGCTGCGCCGATGTTGGCGGCCGAAACGTGGCACGTGGTGCACTTGCTGATGTCGATGGTCCCTTCACCGCCGGCCGGGTTGTCGTGGCAAGCCTGGCAGTTGCTCGGGAAGATGCCTGAGTGCGCCGCCACGTTGTGCGCGGCAGGGGCGACCAGCACCGTGCCTCCCGCGTGGCAGTTGTCGCAGCCACCCGCGAAACCGGTGGGATAGGCGCCGGCCTGGTCGCCGTCGACGGCGACGGCCACGATCACCGCCACAGCTACGATCAGCAAAGCCACTGCGATGAACGAAATCTTCTTTTTCATTCTCACCTCCCCTCCCTCCTCATGATCCTTCATCACGTCAAGGGACGCTGTCCGCGAGCAGCTTCCCAGATGAGCCTCGAAGGAAACGTGGCATCCTCATCTTTCGACGGCCCCATCATACCCAAGGCCATACGTCGAGGCAACGGAATCTTCTCTCATCTTCCAGGGAGTTTGCCATCGACCGCCGATCTCCTGCCGCGTGCGCGCGAGTCCCGGCGTGGTAGCATATGCGAGGCGTGCGGCGCGCGGCGCGCGCCCAGATCCCCAACCGTCGAGTGTGAGACCAATAGCTACGCATCCTACGGAGGGTCATCCGCCGCATCCAGTGGAACCGTGGCGTCGCCGGTTCGTGCCCCGAGCTCTCCGGCGCGAGAAGGTGGCCGGTCAGGTGGTGCGCTTCGGGATCGTCGGGGTCCTGAACACGGTGGTGGATTTCGCCCTGCTGAACCTCCTCTACCACGTGGTCGGGCTCCCGTTGCTCGGGGCCAACACCTTGTCGGTGACGGGCGGCATCGTCAACAGCTTCTTCTGGAACAAGCACTGGACATTCTCCGCCGGGGGGTGGCATCGTTGGTGGCGTCAGGCGCTGGTCTTCGTCACCGTCAGTCTCATTGGGCTGGTGATCAACGACGCGGGAATCTACGTGCTGCACGTGTGGTCCGGGGGACATCCGTGCTGGCGGTGAACATGCAGAAGATCGGGGCTTCAGTGATCTCCATGGTGTGGAACTTCCTGGGCTACCGCTTCCTGGCCTTTCGCTCGGCGCGGAGCGAGGGCTCGGCGTGACCGACGAGGCAGGGCGGCGCCCGGGATACTCGATCGTCATCCCCGTTCACAACGAAGCCGAGATCCTCGAGACAGAGGTACGCGGGCTGCTGGCGGAGCTGGCCGCCCACGGGCTGGACTTCGAGATGCTGCTGGTAGAGAACGGCAGCACCGATTCCACACCCGCGTTGGTTGATGCCCTGGCCCAGCGCGAACCGCGCATTCGAGCGCTACACCTGCCTGTGGGCGACTACGGGGGAGGCCCTGCGGCGCGGCATGGCGGCCGCCCTCGGCGAGCTGGTGGTGAACTTCGACATCGACTACAGCAGCGTCGACTTCGCCCTCGAAGCAGGGTCGCTCGCCAGCCGCTACGGCATCGTCGTGGGAAGCAAGATCATGGGCGGCTCGCACGACCGGCGCTCCCCCCTTCGACGGCTGGTGAGCCGAGTGTTCATCTTGTTCCTACGCGTCCTCTTCGATCGGCGGATCGACGACACTCACGGCATGAAGGTCTTCCGTCACGACGTCGTGGAGTCATACCTGCCCGACGTTGTCATGGGTCAGGATTTGTTCGACACCGAGCTCGTGATACGCGCCCGCCGGGGTGGGGTGGCCGTCGGCGCCGTGCCCGTGGTGTGCGAGGAGAAACGAAAGGCCAGGTCGAGCATTTTGCGACGGATCCCGCGCTCGGTCAGAGGACTGCTGACCCTGCGCCTCATCCTCTGGAAGGAGCAGTTTGGTGGATCACGACACGCGTGACGTCTTCCCCGGGGCCGGGGATGACGCAGTCGCAACGTACGAGTACCCCGCAGGCGCTGGCGGGCGGCCCTCCGCGGCCGCGGTCCCCGAGGCTTTGCCCGGGGCGGCCATCGAAGTCGAGAGGGCCGAGACGGGGAGCCGACTTTGGAGGCGCCTGTCAGCGGCTGCCGTCTTCGCGGCCGTGTTCGTCGCGCTCTTCTACTTCTACCGGCCGAGCCTGCTGTTCAGCCTCACGACCACGGCGGGAGGCGACACCGGGGCCCATCACTACCCGGCGCAGTACATGATCGAGGAGCTGCTGCCGCACTTTCGCCTGACTGGCTGGGCGCCGGGTTGGTACGCGGGCATGCCCATGCTCACCTTCTACTTCCCCTTCCCCTTCGTGCTGATCGCGCTGCTGAACTTCGTGCTGCCCTATCAGCTGGCCTTCAAGCTGGTGACCGCTCTCGGGGTCTTCCTGCTGCCGGTGACGGCCTACGCCTTCGGGCGTCTCCTGCGCCTGCGTCCGCCTTTCCCGTTGCTGGCGGCCGCTGGGGCGCTGGGCTTCCTGTTGATGGAGAGTTACTCCATCTACGGGGGAAACATCCTGAGCACTCTCGCCGGGGAGTTCGGCTACTCCTTGAGCTTCGCCCTGGTCTTCCTGTTCCTGGGAACGCTCCATCGGGGCCTGGAGCGGGAACGCATCGACTGGCTCTTCGCGGTGAACGGGCTCATCCTGATGGTACTGGTACTGTCGCACATAGTCACGACCATTGCCCTGGTGATCATTGCGCCCGGCCTGCTCTTGCTGCACCGCAAATGGCGGGCGGTGGCGTATATGGCGGCCGTCTTCCTGCTCGGCTTCTGTCTCACGGCCTTCTGGGGCATGCCATTCGTGGACAAGATGCCCTGGACGGCGCACGTGGCCTGGAACCAGCTCACCCAGTTCAAGGACCTGGTGCCCATCGACCTGCGGCCCGCGGCCGCCTTGGGGGTGGTGGGCATGGCCTACGCTCTGGCTCGCCGAGACGCCAAGACCCTCCCTCTGCTCTGGATCAGCGTGACCATGGTCGCAGCCTTCTACGCCTTGCCTGATGGTCGGCTCTGGAACGCGCGCCTGCTGCCCTTCTTCTACTTCTCGATGTTCTTGTGGGCCGCCTACGGCGTGGCCTGGCTTCTCCGCCCCTTCCTGGTGATGGTGGACGACCTGCTGGGGTTGCGTCCTCCGGCGGGGCGCCACATATACGCTCCGGTGGTGGCGGTGATCGTAGCCGCGGTTGTGATCACCTCGAGCACGACAGCCGCCGGATGGATCCGGTGGAACTACTCCGGCTACGAGGGCAAGGACGCCTGGCCCGCCTACAAGGAGATCAACGACTACATCAGCTCGCTCCCTCCCGGGAGGGTAATGGTGGAGCACTCCGACAAGATCGACAAGTACGGCACGCCTCGGGCCTTCGAGATTCTGCCCTACTGGACCGGTCACCCCACGATCGAAGGGACCCTCATGGAGGCGTCGTTCACGGCGCCCTTCCACTTCATCAACCAGGCGGAGCTGTCGGTGCAGCCCAGCAACGCCATCGTGGGCGTCGATTACCCCGGCCGCGACACCCAGAGGGGCATCACGCACCTGCAGCTGATGAACATCCCCTATCTCATGACCGTCTCCCCGGAGGTCACCGCTGAGGTGAACGCCGACCCCCGGGCCGACTTCCTGACCAAGATCGACGATATCAGCATCTTCAAGATCTCGGGCACGACCGGCTACGTCGAAGTCATGAAGAACCGGCCGCTGCGGCTGGTCACCGGCGACTGGCGGGACTCCATCGTTCCCTGGTACAAGGAGGAGTCCGTCCTGCGTGTGCCCATCATCTGGGACCGGGGCGAGCCCGCGCTCCAGGAGTTCGATTCCATCACCGCCGACTCGGTGACCAACCCTCCGGTCGAACCCGTCCAGAACCCCGGAGAGGTCGTCTCCGAGCAGCTCGACAACGAGAAGCTGACCTTCGAGACGACGGCTGTTGGCCAGCCTCACTGGATCAAGATCTCGTACTTTCCGAATTGGAAGGTCGAAGGCGCCGACGGTCCTTACGTCGCGTCGCCGTCGTTCATGATGGTGATCCCCCGGCAGCGGGTGGTGACGCTCACCTACGGCAGCACGGCCTCGAACATCGTGGGCCAGGTTCTGACCGGTTTCGGGTGGCTCGTGGTCGTGGGAGTGGTGGCCTTCGATCTGCGTTCCCGCCGGCGTGAGGGTGTGGTGTAGAGATGGTCTGCCGGGGCGTCACCCCGGCGGCCGTCAGAGGCTGGTGGAGTCTGGAGGAAGGCTCTTGTCTGGACCGGTGTCGCTCGGGGAGACGACGCCGACCCACACACGACGGGTGCGGGGGCCGTCGAATTCAGCCAGATAGATGCTCTGCCACGTACCCAGGCGCAGGCGCCCTCCGGAGAAGGGCACGAGCAGGCTCGACCCGATCAGGCTGGTCTTCACGTGCGCGTCGGAGTTTCCCTCGCCGTGGCGGTAGTCACCCCGGCGCGGCACGAGGCGGTTCAGCGTGGTTGTGATGTCTCGGGCTACCGCCGGATCGGCCCCCTCGTTGATGGTCGCGCCGGCGGTGGTGTGCGGCACGAAGACCCAGAGGAGACCTTCATCGGCCGTCGCGAGCTGTGTGAGGGCCTTCTCCACCTCGGCGGTGATGTCGACCAGGATCTCGCGGGCCGGCGTGGCGACGCGCAGCTCATGCACGGCGGCGACCGGTGCCTGGCCAGACGGGGCTGGGGAGCCTGACGAAGCGTGAGGTGGATTTGAGGGGACAGATTTCGAACCTTCCTGACCCTCTGGAGCAGCTGATGCAGCGCTTTGCTCCGACCGATTCTACCAGATGAATAGGCGCCACCAATCTCTGCGACCAGCGAACTGCAGGTGCTGGGCGGGACGCAACTCGCCTCCGAGGGTCTTCCCGCAACCTCGCCGCCCACCGCCGTCGCTGTTTCCATAGCTGGAGCCGCGGGAAGGCCCTCTTGCACCGTACCATGGTACGGACTGCATAATGGACTCGGGGACCAGATCGTCCATCCCGGGAGACACGACCATGACGGGCATGAGCATCGGCAAGGTGGCCCACGCAGCCGGGGTAGGAGTGGAGACGGTGCGCTACTACGAGCGGCAGGGGCTTGTTGCCCGCCCCTCCCGCGAACATGGCGCGTACCGTCTCTACCCTCCTGAAGCAGTAGCGCGCGTCCGCTTCATTAGACGAGCCAAGGGACTCGGGTTCACTCTGCGCGAGATAGCCGAGCTGCTTCGCCTGGGCGCAGAGCCGGACAGTGCATGTGACGACGTACGACTGCGGGCCGAAGCCAAGATCGCGGCCATCGACACCAAGATCGACACCTTGCGACAGATGCGCGAGGCTCTCCTCGAGCTGGCTGAGCTCTGTCGCGAGGCTCCCCCGGGGGACTGCCCTTTTCTCAGGATCTTGGGCAGGTAGGCTCATGCGTAGGCGTGCGGTTGTGGTGCTCGTGGGCAGGTTCGCCCTGGTCTCGGACCTGGTCGCCTACGCAGGCGCGGCCCTGCTCGTTGGAGCTGTCACGGAATGGAGGAACTCATGACGAGGCGCAGGGCTGAGGCCAACCGGTCCAACTGCATCGAATGCGATCAACCCCTACGTCCGGTCGGGACGAAGACCGTGAAGCATCTCTTACGCTACTCCTTGGCCCGTACGCTGGAGCCCGGCCTCTTCTTCCATTGCGGAAACCCAGATTGCGACGTCGTTTACCTGCGAACAGCGGACGGGGACGTCGCGGGCCCGTGGGCTGAGGTTTTCCGGCGCAAGGATCTCAAGGAGCGAGCCCACCCGTATGCCTCCGGCTCCGAGCGCCTGGTCTGCTTCTGCTTCGGCTACACGGTCGGGGAGATCGAGGATGATGCCCGCGTTGGCGCGAATGTCGTCCCGCCCGCCATCGCCGCCGAAGTCCGAGCCGGGAATTGCGCCTGCGAGGTGATGAACCCCAAGGGGGCTGATGCACAGCTGATGTCCGCAGGGTCGCTGCGGCCGGTGTTCCAGACGAGAATGTAAGCTCACCACAGGGCCTCATGGATTGTTGAAAAGCGCCAGAAGCAGCCGGCCATGGAAGGAACACCACGCAGACACACAACCAAGGAGAGCACTGATGACGGTTCATCGGTTCGACCTTGTCATCCTGGGGAGCGGCTCCACCGCCTTCGCCGCGGCGCTGAGAGCAGCAGAGCTGGGCAAGACCGCGGCTATGACCGAGTCCCGCGTGCTTGGGGGCACCTGCGTCAATCGAGGCTGCCCCCCGGTCAAAGAATCTCATCGAAGCCGCGCGGCTGGTCTTCGCGGCGGA
This sequence comes from Thermoleophilia bacterium, assembly GCA_027493445.1. Classification (GTDB taxonomy): domain Bacteria; phylum Actinomycetota; class Thermoleophilia; order RBG-16-64-13; family RBG-16-64-13; genus JAMDDA01. Next base: position 2,980,856 of record JAOSKU010000001.1, read on the forward strand.
ACACCCTTCCTACCCCGGCCTCGCCCCGGCGAGTATCGGGGTTGACCACCGGGCCCTTATCGGTCAGAAAGATGCCGTGGTCGAGGAGTATCGCGGCCGCAAGTACCAGAGCATTGTGACCCAGAACGAGGCCATCAAGGTCTTCACCGGGGAGGCCCACCTCGGGGCGAACCTCACTGTCAGGGTGAAAGACGAGATCCTGGTGGGCCAACAGGTCCTCGTGGCCACGGGCGCCCGGCCCCACGTGCCGAGTATTTTGGGCTTGGAGAGCGTTCCTTTTCTGACCAGCGACCTTCTGGGTGCGGGGGTGCCTGAAGAGCTCACCGAGGCCCCCGCTTCGTTGCTCATCCTGGGAGGCGGCTACGTTGCTCTCGAGCTGGGGCAGCTTTTCTCACGGCTGGGTGCGCAGGTCACTATCCTCGAGCGGGGTCCAGAACTCCTCCACCGCATGGAACCCGAGGTGGGTCCGGCCATGCGGGAGGCCTTCGCTGCCGAAGGTATCGAGGTTCTGACTCGAGCCCACGTGCAGGGAGGTCAGGGCCGATGGGCCAGGGGTGCTCGCACGTGTCCGTGTGGAAAAGGAGGAGCGGCAGTTGGAGGCCGAACGTCTCCTGGTTGCCACCGGCCGGGAACCAAACACCGAAGGCTTGGGCTTGGAAGAAGCCGGGGTTCAGCTGGACAGCAAGGGCTTCGTGCGGGTGGACGAGTACCTGCGGACGAGCAACCCTCGCGTTTTTGCCGCAGGCGACGTGGTGGGAAGCGAACAGGGCAGTCAACAGGCTACCCCAGTCGGAGCCCACGACGGCGGTATCGCGGCTGGGAACGCGCTCGCCGGCGCGCAACGGAAAGTGGATCACCGCGTCATCCCCCGGGCCATCTTCGTAGATCCGCCAGTGGCCAGCGTGGGCCTCACGGATCTTGAAGCAAACCGGTCGGGTCACCGCTGCTCGTGTCGAACGGTGCCCCTCACTCTGGTCCCCCGTGCTGAGGCCGTTCATGCTGCGCGCGGCTTCGTCAAGATGGTGCTCGACCGCGACTCGCGTGAGGTTCTCGGAGTAACCATGGTCGGTCAAGCTGCGCCGGAAGTCATTCACGAGGCAGCCATGGCTCTGCGCTTTCGTGCCCGTGAGGGGGACTTCACGGACATGATTCATGTCTACCCCACTATGGCGGAGGCCCTGAAGATAGTTGCCCTGAGCTTCACGAAGGATGTGAGCAAGCTGAGCTGGTGCGCGGAGTGAAGCAGGGTCGGCCGGGAGCACCACTGCCTGCTGCAGGCGGCTTCCCCCCAAGCCGTTGCTTCGGCAGCGTACCAGAAAGTGCCGTCTTTGCGGACGGCCCTCGTGAACTCTATGGAGGTAAGGGGATTCGAACCCCTGACCTTCGCGATGCGAACGCGACGCTCTCCCAACTGAGCTATACCCCCACGCCTTGGCGTAAGGCGGTATATATAGCCTATCGACGGGTGCGCTGCAAGACCCGGGCTCGCTCAGCGCTACGGACGTGACCGAGGACACCGCATGGCACCGGCCAGGGCGGCCTGGGGGCCGGGGCTTCGTTTCGAGCCGAGCGCCCCAAGCTCGGTTCGGAATGATGCTTCGCCGCCAGGGTGCGCTGGGTGCGGGCGAGGCAAGGACGCAGGGAGCGGGCGTAGCAGCGCTACGGACGTGACCGAGGACACCGCATGGCACCGGCCAGGGCGGCCTGGGGGCCGGGGCTTCGTTTCGAGCCGAGCGCCCCAAGCTCGGCGCTCAGCGGGCGAAGAGCAGGGCGAGCATGAACGATACCCCGTTGATGGTCGCGTGTGCCCCGATCGGAGCCCAAATGGAACCGGTCCGCCAGAAGAGCCAGGCGAAGGCCATGCCCAGGATGAAGATGGGCAGGTAGAGCTGCCACCAGACATGGGCCAGGGCGAAGAGGGTGGAGGTGATGACCGCTGCCGGCCAGAAGCGAAACCGGCGGGCGAGCCCCTGAAGGAGGAAGCCCCTGAAGAAGGTCTCCTCGCCCAAGGGGGCCGCCACCAGCACGAGCAGGCCAATCACCAAGACCTGCCCGGGTCCGTGTCCGAAGGCGAAGATCTCTGGTCCGCGGGGGACCCGCGCAACCAGCCCCACGGCCAGGTTCGTGGCCACGATCACGGCCGCCAGCAACCCCAACAGCCCGGCGAGGCTACGGAGGTCGAGCGGACGGAAGCCCAGAGTCTCCAGGCCGGCGCCGTGGCGGCGCACGCCCAGGAACCAGACCGCGCCCGTGATGAGGGCGTACGAGGCGACCACTTGGAGGGAGAAGGCGGTCAGGGCGTCGGAGGAGAGGGCGCCGGACACATAACCGGCGCCAACCATGCCGGCGGGTAGCAGGGCAAGATTGACCACCACGGCCAGGACGCCCACGGTCAGCATGTCGAACCAGCCCCAGGGGACAGCCCCGAAACCGCGGCGCTCCCCCGGCGTGGGGCCGGTCTCGGGCTCGGGCTCGAGGAGCTGACGTACGAGCGAGCGTTCCTCCATCGTCTGACCGTTCTGGTCGTCAGCCTGAGCGGCTCAGGCGGCGCCCTCTTCCATGAGCCGCCGGTACTCCGCGAAGGCCTCCAGACCCTTGGCCGCCTCCTCCTCGTCCAGGACGCTGATGGCGAACCCGGCGTGGACCAAGGCGTACTGACCTACCCTGGCGCCGGGACAGAGGAGCAGAGAGACCTCGCGGCGCACCCCATCGAGGTCGATGAGGCCTCGGGCGCCCTCGATGCTGAGAATGGGGGCCGGGACGGCCAGGCACATGGTTACGACTCCTGGGCGACCTTCTGCGCCTTCTTCAGAAACGGCTCGATCAGATCGATGGGGATGGGGAAGATCGTGGTGGAGTTCTTCTCCGCACCGATCTCGACCAACGTCTGGAGGTAGCGCAGCTGGATGGCGGTGGGCGTGCGGTCCAGCACCTCGGCAGCCTGAGTCAGCCTTTCGGAGGCCTGGAACTCGCCCTCTGCGGCGATGACCTTGGCGCGACGCTCTCGCTCGGCTTCCGCCTGCCGAGCCATGGCCCGCTGCATGCCCGTCGGGATCTCGACGTCCTTGACCTCCACGATGGAGACCTTGATACCCCAGGGATCGGTCTGCTCGTCGATGACTTCCTGCAGGCGGGTGTTGATCTTGTCGCGCTCGGTGAGCAGGTGGTCAAGATCGGATTGCCCCAGGATGCTGCGCAGGGTGGTTTGGGCGATCTGCGAGGTCGCGACGACGTAGTTCTCGACCTCGACGACGGCCTTGTTGGGCTCGAGCACCCGGAAGTAGACGACCGCGTTTACCTTGGCAGGCACGTTGTCCTTGGTGATGACTTCCTGCGGCGGTACGTCCATGGTGACCGTGCGCAGGTCGACCTTGATCATGCGGTCTACGATGGGGATCAGCAGGAAGAGGCCCGGGCCCTTGGCTCCGATCAGGCGTCCGAGGCGGAAGATCACGCCCCGCTGGTACTCGGGCACCACCTTGACGGCGGATGAGATCACCAGAATCGCGAGGACCACGATCACTATCAGGGTTGTCAAGGTCTGCATACCGCCTCCTTGGTAGTTCCGCCCCCGTCGGAGGCGGACGTCGGTCAGTCAGCTTCCGTCGTTCACGTCTCCGTCCTGCGCCGCACCTTCAACCGGAGCCCCTCGACTCCCAACACGACCACCTCGTCACCGCGGTCTACCGGCTCGCCCTCGCTGCGGGCCTGCCAGATCTCCCCGTGGACGAGGACCTGACCGTTGGGCGCCAGGCGGGTCCGTACGACAGCCACCTCACCGATCAGGCCTTCGGCACCGCCGTGCGGGCGGTACCGGTGCGCCCGGGCCACCCGCTGGATGACGAAAGCGAAGAAGGCCAGCGAGAGAGCCGCGGCCAGTCCAATGATTCCCCAGTCCACGCGTATGAACGACCCCGGATCGTCGAAGAGTAGAAGACCACCCAACACGAGGGCCACGGTGGCCCCCAAACCGAGAACTCCTTGGCTCTGCACCTTGATCTCCGCGACGTAGAGTACCATTGCGACCACGATGAGGGCCAGGCCGACGTAGCTGACGGGCAGAAGCTGCAGGCCGTAGGCGGCCAGCAGCAGGGAGATGGCTCCCGCGATCCCGGGCACGCCGATGCCCGGGTTCTGGAACTCGAAGATCAGCCCGTAGACGCCCAGCAGCAGCAGGATGAAGATGAGGTTCGGATCCGCCAGGGTGTGGATGAAGCGCTCGCGCCAGCTCATGCCCACCTCGACTACGGGAGCGCCGGCGGTACGCAGGGTCAGACCTTTGGGCTTGGTGGTGAAACCGTCCATCTCGCGCAGCAGGTCGTCCAGGTCGGCGGCTACGAACTCGACCACGTTCTGGTCGAGGGCCTCTTCGGCGGTAAGAGACACCGATTCGCGCACGGCCTGCTCGGCCCACACGGCATTCCGGCCGTGGTTGAGCGCCAGCCCTTTGATATAGGCGGCCGCGTCGTTGGTCACCTTCTTCTGCATCTCCTCGTCCATGTCGCCGGTGAGCGAGACCGGATGAGCCGAGCCCAGGTTGGTCTGAGGGGCCATGGCGGTGACGTCGGCTCCCATCATGATGTAGACCCCGGCGGATGCGGAGCGGGCCCCCGGGGGGTAGACGAAGATGACCACCGCGATGGTCGTTTCCAGCTCGGCCTGGATGATCTCCCGCATGGAGCTGTCGAGCCCCCCAGGTGTGTCTATTCCGATGACCAGAGCCTGGGCGCCGGCATCCGCGGCGCGGGTCATGGTCTTGGTCAGGTACGCGGACAGAGGAGGATTGACGACCCCCTCCACTCGCGTGAACCACACGGGGGCCTGCCGCTCCTGCGCGCTCACCGGGGCGGCCATCACGAGCGAGACCACCGCCAGCAGCGCCAGCAAGATCAGCGCGCCGGCGACCCTCGCGGCCGCGGCCGTACTGGGCAGCACGATGCGGCGTCCGTAGCCTGGTGTGAGCTTGTGTCCCATGACGCCGCCGGTTCAGGTTCCCTTGAAAGTGGCCGGGCTGGGGTGACCGGCCGCACCGGTCAGGCGGCGCAGGACTCCGCCCGCTTCGGCTGCCGCGGGGATCAGCCCGCGAAGGTCGGCCTTCATGAGATTGGCCTCTGCCCCCGGATGCACCAGCCGGAAACCGTTCGCCTCGAGAAATTCCATGCCGCAGAGATTCCTGATGCCGCAGAGGGCCTTGCTCCCGAGCGGCCGGGCATAGGCGTAGACCTCGGGTGTGCGCCGGCGGCGGAGGTGTGCCATGGAGCGATGCAGGAGCCTCTCCGCCTCGTAGACGGGTCGTCCAATCCGACCGCGCAGGCAGAAGAGCAGCACGGCATCGTCGGGGGGCTGTCGGAGGGAGCACATGGGCTCGGGGCAGGGCCCGCACAGGCGCGAACTGCACAGAGGCCGTGGTCTCGCGCCCCTCGAGGGCCACCAGGCCCACACTCCCCCAGGTTCGCTCGAGGTGGGCCATCCATTGGAGACGACGATCCGCGCCTGTGGTCTGCCCTTGCGTGGCCTGCCACCACAGGCACTCGGGGCAGGGGCTGGGCAGCAGACTCTGCGAGGCCGGAATGACTTCGACGAAGGCGAGGTCGCTCATGGTGCCTCCGGAGGCGCCTCGATCGCGTCAACGTGCAGGGTAGTCTGCCGGACCTCGGTGTCCAGAAGAGTGTCGACCTTGCGGGAGACCAGGTCCTGAATCTCGGCCGCCAGATCGGGGATGACAACGCCCCAAGCCACCTTCACGTGCACGTCGACATCGATGAGGCCCGGCGACACTTGGTGGATGGCGACCCCTTTGGTTGGCACGTCCACATGTACCTTCTCGGTGATGGTTTGCCAAGGCGATCCGTGGAGGTCCACGACTCCGGGCAGGCCGCGGACGGCATCGGCCACGTAGGCGGCCACCACATCCTCCGCAACCAGCGGTCTACCTTCCAGGTCTGCGGGGGCCGAGCTCATGGGCATGTCCTTGGCGACATTCTCGTCTTGCGCCACGATCGGGACCTCCAGACGGTTGGGTTCTCGACCCCTGTGCAGGCGTTCTCCCCCGGAGCCATCCGACATATGCCGCCCTCCATGTATATCAGAGATTGAGGGGAGGGGCGGGTGCACCGGACAGGCGGTACAGCACGACCTCAGGTCGGGTGAAGAGTCTGAAGGGCAGGAAGGTGGTGCCGGTGCCCCGGCTGATGGCCAGCCGGCCCGTCCCCCAACGATGGATCCCGGCGACGTAAGGGAGGTCCTCGTCGTGCAGGCGGCGCAATCCCCAGGGTGTGGGGATGCGGATCTGGCCGCCGTGAGTGTGTCCGGCGAACGTGAGATCGAATCGATGGGCCAGCGGATCGTCCGGCAGGGGCGGCCTGTGGATGAGCAGCACGGCAAACGCCGGGTCGGCCGGGTCGATGTTCATGCCGTGCCCACCGGTAAGGTAATCGGCGCCGCAGAGGCGCAGGGTTACGGTATCTGACCCCTCGCCGAGCTCCAGATTCACGCATCGATCTCTAAGTAAGGTCACGCCGGTCGATTCCCAAGCCGGCGGCTCTGCCGCTCGGGCGAAGGGGTTCTTGCTCAGCCCATACTCGTGGTTGCCAAGCACGGCGTAGAGGCCGAGCCGCGGGTGAAGTCGCCCGAGCTGACCGAAGAACCCGGAATGGCCGCGGCGGGTTCCAGTCATGTCACCAGTGAGCAGTACCAGGTCCGGGCGCCTGCACACCGCCCAATCGACGGCCTTGCGGAAGCTGCGCAGGTTGAGTCCCCACTGCCCGATGTGCGCGTCGGACAGGTGGAGCAGGCCCAGACCCTCGAGGGCGGGGGGTATCCCCTCGAGGCAGAGCACCTCTTCCCGAGGCTCGAGCCACTGTGACTCGTACAGCATGTAGGCAGCCGCGCCCAGACTGCCGCCGAAGGCGACGGCCGCGAGACGGCCCAGGCTTGAAGGGGGTTTCCGCCGTTTAGGGCGAGGCATCGGGAGTCGGTTGGCGGTCGTGACCGCCGGCCCGCTCAGGCGGGACCCCCGCCACCGAGCCCCGCGCGCAGCTGGGCCTCGAGGCGACGGCGGGTCTCGGCTATCTTCGCTTCCAGGGAGCCCTCCTCGTGTTCGGCGCTCCCGCCTCCTGCGGGCGCGGTCGCCCTCACTTGGCGGACGAGGTCTCGCGTCGAGTGCATGAGCCCGGTCAGAATGTGCCGCCCCTGTTCGGTCCTGAGATACGACGCCAGAGCCGCCCCCAGGGTGAGTCCGATCAGAATGCGCATCGCTCGCTTCACCGAGGTCCTCCGATCTGTTGCCGCTCGTTCGCGGGGGCCGCCCTCGGGGCGGCCCCCTCTCTCCGCAGTTTAGCGGAAGCGCTCCCCGTGGTGTGGGCCCACCCGCGTCTCCGCGCCGCCGGTCGTGATATCGTGCGGGCGACCCGGATCCGCCCCGATGGCGGTCGGGAGGATCGATGAGCGGGCGCGTGAGGTCGCGGTGGTTTCCTTCGGACATTTCGAGCGTGGGTTGACCTCGGACGAGCAGGCCTGGCTCGCCTGTGTCACGGCGATGGGTGGGGCGGGCGCTCTGGCTGTCGAGCCGCTGCTGGGCACGGCGGCCGGCCGGCGGGTGCTCGGCCGGGGTGGTGGAGGGGACACCACCATCGAGGTGGATCGTGCGGCAGAGGAGGCCATGCTCGCCGCCCTAGACCGCACCGCCCCAGCCGCCTACAGCCTTGTCTCGGAGGAGTTGGGCTACGTGACGACGCCCGATGCGGGCTGGTGGATCGCAGTTGACCCTGTTGACGGCAGCCTGAACGCAAAGCGCGGCCTGGAGCCGTCGTGTGCGGCTCTAGCCGTGGCTGACCGGCCCACCGTGGGCGACGTCCGCGTGGCTCACGTGAGGGACTACGCCCGCGGGCATGTCTTCTCGGCGGTGCGGGGGGCGGGCTTTATCAGCTCCAGGACGGAGCTGGAATGGCCCTCGGTCGGTGCTCCCGTGGAGGTCGTGCTGCTCGAGGCCGGGCGCCCCGACCGTCACGGATTCGCGTACGGCGATCTCGCGCAGGTCATCCGCGGTCAGTCGGGACAGGAGCTCCGCGTGAGGCAGATAGGCTCCTTGGCTCTTTGCCTGTGCCACCTCGCCTCGGGCGTGGCCGACGTGCTGCTGGCGCCGGTGCCCTCGCGCGCCGTGGACGTGGCCGGAGGTCTTCTCATGGTGCGCGAGACGGGAGGCGGAGCAGCGTCGCTCGATGGCTCCGACCTCTGGACCCAGCCCCTCGACCTGGAGCGGCGTGCGCCCTTTGTGGCCTGGCGCCGGGGTCTGGACGGCCGGGACCTTGTTGAGGCCGCGCGAGCCGTTTTCTATTGACTCAGCAGGCGATCCGCCGCGTCGAGGGCGTACAGCTGGATCTGGGGGTCTGCATCGTCGAAGGCCACCTCGAGGGCGGCCATGGCCGCCGGGTCACCCGCTCTCTCCAGTTGATCGATGACGGCCCGCTTCAACTCTTGGGGCTGCCCCATGGAGAGCAGTCTTCCCAGCTGCGGCGAATCCAGCAAGGAGAGGGCCCCCGCCTGTTCGGCCGGGGGTAAGGCGGCGACATCCTCAGCCGTGACCGCCGCGTCCAGGGCGAAAGTCTCGATCTCCAGGTCGCCGGCGAGCGGTGTCTCCGCGGCAATCGGGGGTTCGGGTGTCTCCAAGGGCTCCCAAGACTCCTCGACGTCGTCGAAACGTTCGCCGTGTTCGGGCGCCATCACGACAGGCTCTTCAGCCTCCGGCTCCTCGATCATCATGGCTTCGGCGGGCGGAGGCTCATGGTGCAGGAGGGAGAGCTCGGGGTCGGGGGGCAAGGGCTCTCCCTCAGACGTTCCCCAGGCCTCGGGCGGGGGAACCTTGAGGGTGTCCGCCACATCAAGAGCGGCCTCTTCGGGGGCCCCGGCCGCTTCATCGGAGAAGTCCCTCGACAGCACGGGGCTCTCGAACTCGAACTCGGCGCGGAGCGACTCGGCGTACTGCCTGATGCCGATCAGCCGCCCCCGCTTGGACTCCTTGTTCCGGCCGCTGAGCCGTTCGGCCACGTGGTTCGAGGCGTCGATGATCCGCTCGGGCCTGAAGAGGTCGAGCCTTCGTAGCTCGGCAGTGGTGAGCTCGCCTGTGCCCTCCTCCACCAACCGCTCGACGAGCGTGATCGCCGGGTCGCTCGGGTGCAACGGAACCCGAAAACCCGCCGGCTGGACGGGCATGTCCGAAAGCGGCTGGTCGTCAGGGGTCACCACCCACTCCTGCGACTCGCGGATCGCGGCCGAAGGCTCCACTGGAGGAACCTGCTCGACAGGTGGGGCGGGTAAGGCGATATCGAGAGGCGGGGCGGTGGCCGGCCCCCTCGTCGATTCGGCGGTGAAAGAGAGGTGTGTCGTCGCCGTGGCTTCGTCCAGGCTTTCGGGCTGACGCACGATCTGGTCCAGCTGGCGGGTCTCGGCTCGGCGCCGGCCGAGCAGCAGCGCAAGCAAGAGCACGAGCAGCAGAACGATCACTCCCGCCGCGGCCAGTAGATACGGAGTGTCAAGGCTCACTGAGGCCTCCTGTCCTTCCTGGAGCTCGTCTCAAAACGAAGCCCCGGCCCCCAGGCCGCACTGGGCGGCCCGATGCTGTGTCCTCGGTCGCGCCCGTAGCTCTGCTACGCCCGCTCCCTGCGTCCGCGCCTCGCACGCACCCAGCGCACCCTGGCGGCGAGGCGTCATTCCGAGGCTCCTACTCCATCGGCCCCGGAGGCTCGAGCCGGTTTCGCCCGGCTTCTCACTGAACGAACTGTCACGATCCGCGATACTCCCCCGGATTGCGAACCTCGCCTATGGGCATCACGGCTTCCGTCGTCTAGCATAGATGATACTGCCCCCTCGATACCAGGACTGGAAGCTATGATCGACACGCATTCTCACCTTCTGCCCGGCTTGGACGACGGGGCCTCATCCATGGGGGAGAGCCTCGAGCTCGCCCGGGCAGCCGTGTCGTCGGGCGTGCGCGAGGTCGTGTGCACCCCTCACCTGCGGAGCCCAGGAGATCCTTCCGCCTCCCAGGCGGGCGAGATCCTCGACGAGGTCCAGGAGGCTCTTCGTCGGGCAGGGGTGTCCCTCCGCCTTCATCTTGGCTACGAAGTCACATTCTCCTTCGCCATGGAAATGGACGTCGAGACGCTTCGTTCCTACTGCATGGGCCCGGGAGGTCGCGCCCTCCTCGTGGAGGTACCTTACGACGGCTGGCCGCCGTACGCGGAGGAGGCCGTCTTTCGCTGGCGTCTTGGCGGTCTTTGGCCCATTCTCGCGCACCCGGAACGGAACGAACGCGCCCAGAGGAACCCGGCGCTTGTGACCAGATTGGTGTCCCTGGGTGCCGTCGTGCAGGGTACCGGGCCAAGCCTGGCGGGGTTGTTCGGCCCGCGGGCTCGCCGCTTCCTGCTGAGCCTGATCGGCCAAGGTCAGGTGGTCCTGCTGGCCAGCGACGCACATTCGCCCCGTTCGCGCGCGGGAGCCCTGGGTGAATTGGCGCGCGAGCTGATGCGCGCGCTACCGGGGGTGGATGTGGATCGGTTGACTCGTTCCAACCCGGAAAGAGCACTACGAGGAGAGATGCTCGAGCCTCTCGAACCGATTAGTGTTCCGAGCCGTTGGGGAAAACTTCTTAGGAAAGCTTGATCGCGGAGTATCATGAGCTCGGTGAAGAGGCCCGACATGACCGAAACTCTCCCGCCTGCGCGCCGCAACCGCGGGCGCTGGCGCCGCCGCATCGCGAACCTGCTGATTGCGGGCGGGCTGCTGGCTCTGGCCTACCCGGGCGGTACCTGGGGCTATGCGTGGTGGGAGCAGAGAGTCCTCGCGACCCAGCTCGTCGAGGCCCACCCTGCCCTGGCGATGGTCGAGCCCGCTCAGTTCTTCGTCAAGGAGGACATGACGCTCGTGGCCGCCGAGCAGAGGCAGCTGGTGAAGGCGGGCATCGAAGCAGAGAGAGCCAGGGAGTACGAGGCTTTTCGGGACGCGGCTCTCGACTTTGCGGCGACGCTCGAAGGTCAAGGAGGCGAGGCCCTCGGCCGGATCTTCATACCAAAGATTGGAGTCGACGTCGTCATGCTGGAGGGTACGGGCAAGTCTGACCTGCGGGAAGGCCCCGGTCACTGGCCCGAGACGCCTCTACCCGGGATGGGGGGCAATTTCGTCGTGTCGGGACATCGCACGACCTACGGAGCGCCGTTCCTCAGGCTGGATAAGCTCGAGCCCGGGGACGAGATCCGGCTTCTGATGCCGTACGCGGCTCTCGTGTATACGGTGACCCGTACGCTGATTGTTCTTCCCAACCAGACGGAGGTGGTGGCGCAGAGGGGGGTCGAGGAGCTGTCGTTTGCGACGTGTCACCCCATCTACAGCGCACGGCAGCGGTTGGTCGTGCAGGCGGAGCTTTCCAGCTACCGGCTGATCGAGCCCGCTTCGACAGCCGGCGGCGCGGATGGTGGCTCCTAGGAGGCTGTTGAAGATCGAAGCCTTGGCCGCCCGAACACGCTGGCCAGCGCGATGCGGCGTCCTCGGTCGCGTCCGTAGCTCTGCTACGCCCGCTCCCTGCGTCCTTGCCTCGCCCGCACCCAGCGCGCCCTGGCGGCGAAGCGTCATTCTTCAACTGCCTGCTAGAGCCTGCCCGGGTGCCTTTCGAGACCCGGCGAAGCCCCCAAGAACGGAGGCGCTCGTAAATTTCGTAACTCTTTGTTTCAAGTCAAGTTTACAGTCCGGGCAAGAGTGTGTAGCATGAGCGTGAGACGGCCGCATCGCGCGCCCGGTGGCACCGGGGCGGCCGAGGCTTTGTTTTGGAACGAGCTCTGAGACGCGGGGGCGGACAGCGGCCATCATGGGCTGTCCGAAGCGTTTCGAGAAGTCGACGGGTGTCGCCCGCAAGTGAAGGGCGCCGTCAAGAGAACGTGTTCGTGGGAACTGCCGCCGCAGAGAGGATGTACAGGTGGGAAGACCAGGGACCCGTCAAGAGCGATCGCCGGAGATCACGACCGTCGGCAAGCGACTGCGTAAGCTTCGCAAGGAGAAGGCCTTGACGCAGACGGAAGTGACTGGGGGTCAGTACTCGAAGGAGTACGTCAGCCAGGTCGAGCTTGGCAAGACCAGGCCTTCACGGAAAGCGGTGAAGCTCTTCGCCAAGTACCTGGACGTCGATGAGTCCTACTTCGAAACCGGCGTCGACCTCGCGGGCCGGGAACGCTTCGAGAATCTGATGGCCGACGGCGAGGCACAGATGGAACGCCGAGACTACCCCGAGGCCGTGCGGATGTTCGAACAGGCCTACTCGATCGGTGAGAAAGCAGAGAACGAGCAGTTCACACGTCGGGCCGAAGTGGGCCGGGCGTGGGCTCTGCACTTCCAAGGACGGCAGCGCGAAGCCCTGGGCATCTTGGCCGACGCCCGCGCCTACTACGAGGATAAGCAGCGAGACGGCCTGGAGCTTGCGGAGGTTCTCTACAGGATGGGCTCCGCCCGCGAAGTCATGGGGGACCTCAAGCTGGCTATTCTGCTGCTGGAGGAGGCGCTCAAAACTCTGGACCGCTGCCCCATTCCGGCCGATCACGTGCGCGTGCGGGTCTTGCGGCGCATGGCCGCCATCAACGCTCGTCGCGGAGACCTGGAGGCGGGGCGTGAAGCGGCCGAAGCGGCCTTGGGGCTCGCCCGCCGCCTAGACGATAGACGAGCCGTGGCCGAGGCCTTCTGGCAGGCGGCGGTGCTGGAGGAGCGGCGGCGGGAGTTCACCCGGGCGACCGAGTATGCACTGCGCGCGCGCGATCTGCTCGCTGAGCTGAGCGACGTGGAGGGTATGGCCAGGTTGCTCGCCGACCTGGGAGAGATCAGGAACCGTATGGGCCGCCCGGCCGAGGCGGCGCCCCACTTCGAGGAAGGCCTGGAGCTGCTGAAGACGGTGGACGATCCGATCACGCGGTCGCAACTGCTCCGCGGCTTGGCCGAGGCTCGACTGGCCATGGGAGACACGGCACGCGCTCTGGAGAACGCCGGCAAGAGCCTGGCCATCATGGAGGGACGGGAGGACCACGTCGAGATGGTGGGCCTCTCCCACCTGGTACGTGCCCGGGCATACATGAAAGATGGCCGGAACAAGGAGGCGCGAGCCGAGATTGATGCCGCCCAGGTCCTTCTAGCGGCGCCGGGACTCGCTCGGAGCCTGAGCAAGGCCCTCCTCGTGGAGGGCGATCTTCTGATGACGGAAGAGCGGCCGAGCGAGGCTTCTGCGGCCTTCCGTCGATCGAGCGAGCTGCTGCAGGAGCTGGTGTGTTGACGCAGAGGAGACGATGATTATGACCCAGTTCGACGAGGAGTTCGGGAAGAGAGCCGAGGATCTGCGCAAGGTGGCGGCCGACATGAGCCGTGAATTCCGCAAGGTAGCGGCCGATCTCCACGAGCAGATGCAGGTCTTCGCCGACGACCTGCGCAGGCGGGCCCGGGGCGACGCGCCCTTCGACCAGTCGGCCATCGAGAAGATCCGGGCGCTGGCCCAGCTGCGAGACGAGGGCATCCTGACCGACGAGGAATTCCAGGCGCAGAAACAGCGGCTTCTGGATCAGGTGTGACACGGACAAATGGAGATGATGCACACATGAGTGCTCTGATCAATGAGAAGGACCGCGTGGTGCGCGAGGTGCTCAAGCTGCTACCGGAGCTCGGCAAGGCCATCTCGCGGAGCATGCCCGCCCGCGCGCGTCACGAGGGCGTCTCGGCCGCTCAGGTGAAAGCCTTGGTCCACCTATCGGAGTACGGACCCCAGACGATGGGCGAGCTCGCCGAAGGACTGCGTATCACCACGCCTTCTGCAACCGGGCTGATCAACCCGCTGGTGGAAATGGGGCTCGTGGAGCGTGAACGCGACACAGAGGATCGGCGGGTGGTTCAGGTGCAGCTGACGAAGCCGGCCCGCAAACTTGCGGACGAGATCCTAGCGAAGCGCAGGGCCGAGGTGGAGGGCGCGTTGGCCGACATGGACGCCGAAGCGCGTGCGCACTTCCTCGAAGGTCTGCGCCGCCTCGCCGCCGTCTACGGCGGAGGCAACGGATCGGAGGCGTCCGAGAGCTCGGTGTAGAAGCCCCTCTGGCCCGCGGCCCTTCGGGCCGGGGCGACCGTGAGATGACGCAGCCGGCGGTGCCCGCCGAGGAGCGCCGGGCGGCCGTCGCCCGTATGCTATCCTTGGCTTCACCGCCATGTTTCTCGGGTGGCGGGGCTCACTGCATCGGGAGCGTGCCTCCCGCGACCGCCGGGGGCTTCTTGGGCGTAGAGCTTTTCGTTGAGTATCTGGCCGAGGCCCGGCCGATCATCGACCAGAGATTACGCGAGTACCTGGCCGTTGCGCCGGCAGGTAGTCCGCTGCACACGTATCTCTACGGCATCCTCGATGAGTTCATTGCCCGAGGAGGCAAGCGCGTGCGTCCGGCCATGGCCATGATGGCCTGCGAGGCCGTCGGCGGCGACCCCCTCCGGGCCCTGCCCAGTGGATGCGCTGTTGAGTTCTTCCACGCCGCGGCACTCATCCACGACGACATCATGGACGGCAGCGAGCTGCGCCGGGAGGAGCAGTGCGCGCACATCGTCCACGGGGTCCCCTTGGCCATCAATACGGGCGACTTCGCGCTGGGCCTGGTCTGCACCATCGTGGTACGCGATGCAGGCCTCGACGACGGCACGAAGATCGCCGTTCTCGACGCCATCGGGGAGATGAGCGCCCGCACCATCGAGGGCCAGGCCCTGGATGTAGGGTGGGTGCGCGACGACGTCTACGACCTCGGCCCCGACGACTATCTGTTCATGGCGCTCGGCAAGACGGGCTACTACTCGGGTATCTCGCCCCTCAAGATCGGGGCGCTCATCGGGGGGGCCGGTGAGACCCAGCGCCAGGCCCTGGAGCACTTCGGCAAGAACTCGGCTATCGCTTTCCAGATCCAGGACGATCTGCTGAACATCTTGGGCGACGGCGCCATCACCGGCAAGGACTATCTGAACGACATCCTGGAGAGCAAGCGGACACTCATGGTGATCCACTGCCTGCAAGCGGCTGAGGGCGACGACCTCCGGAGACTGGCCGGTCTGCTGCGTCTGGGGCCGCGCAAATCGGCCGCTCAGGTGCAGGAGGTCGTGGACCTTCTCCATCGTTACGAGTCGATCGACTATGCCCGCAACCTGGCACGCAATCTGATCCTGGAAGCGCGTTCCTACCTGGGTGCGCTCCCCAAGAGCAAGGCCAAGGAGGTTCTCGCGTCCATGGCCGATTTCTTCCTGGAACGCGAGAACTAGGTCCCCGGTGGGTCGGAGGCGCCCGTGAGGGTGGTCGTGCAGCCGTGAGGTTGGTGTTGACGGCCCCCGCCGGCGAGCGCCGGGAGGTGTCGTGATGCGGCAGGCCCTGTTCCACGGACCGGGCGCCGTCCGCTTGGTCGAAGTGCCCATGCCGGTGCCCGGGCCGGGAGAGGTGCTGGTCAAGGTCGAAGTGGCGCTGGTTTGCGGCACCGACGCAAAGACCTTCCGGCGCGGCCATCCGCTCCTGCTGGAGCACGCCCCGGCTCCTTTCGGGCACGAGTACTGCGGGGTGGTGGTCGAGGTTGGGACGGAGGTGACCGCCTTCGCCGCAGGCGACCGGGTGGCCAGCGCGAACTCGGCCCCCTGCGGCCGCTGCTTCTTCTGCCGCCGCGACCAGTTCTCGCTGTGCGAGCACCTTCAGCCTCTCCTCAACGGCGCCTACGCTGACTACCTTCTGGTACCGGCGCCCATCGTAGCGGTGAACATGTTCAAGGTACCCAAGCGCATGGCTCCGGGGCGGGCCGCCTTCCTCGAGCCTCTGGCCTGCGTGTTGAAGGGCCTGGAGGTCGGGGAGATCGGGCCGGGGACCACTGTGGGTGTGGTGGGCCTGGGCCCAATCGGTCTCCTGATGGTCTACGCCGCCTCCCACCGGGGAGCTCGGGTGATCGCCGTGGGCCGCAACGACCTGAAGCTCGAGACCGCCGGCCGGCTGGGCGCCGGCGCCCTGGTCGATTTGCGGGAACCGGGCGACGCTCTGGAGCGCATCCTGGAGTTGACCGATGAGGGCCGGGGAGTCGACGTGGCCATCGAAGCCGTCGGTCGGCCCGAGGTGTGGGATTTCGCCGTGAGCATGGTGCGCCGGGGCGGGGTGGTCAACTTCTTTGGGGGCTGCGAGGAGGGTAGCGTCGCGTGCGTGGATACCTACCGGCTCCACTACGAAGAGCTGCACCTGACGGCGGCCTTCCATCACACCCCCCGGCATGTGCGTATGGCCATGGATGTGCTCGCCAATCGAGATTTCCCCGACGAGGCTCTGACCACCCACCGGTATACTCTCGAGGAGCTGGTGACGCCGCTTCGTGTCATGAACAAGGAGCTCGCGGTCGAAGGCTTCATCAAGGCGGCGGTGACGCCGTAGAAGGGGCCGGCGACGGAAGGTGCGGCGGCGACGAGTTGGTCGCGTCCGGTTCCCATTCGAGATGCAGGAGGGCGCAGTGAAGGAAAAGGCCCAGCAGACGCTCCGGAGCCTCCCGTCGGTGGAAGAGCTCCTGCAGAGCCCGAACCTCATCCCTCTTTTCGAGCGGCATCCCCGTGAGCTCGTGGCCGGCGCGGTGCGGGAGGCTGTGGCCGCTGCTCGGGAACGCGTCCTGCACGGCTCTCACCCGGAGACCTGGGACCGGCTCGTCCAGCCCGCCCAACTCGTGGCTTTGGCCATCTCGCTGGTCGAGTCGTGGACCCGCCATCACCTGCGTCGCGTGTTGAACGCCTCCGGCGTTGTGGTGCACACCAATCTGGGCCGCTCTATACTGCCTCAGGCGGCCGTTGAGCGGGTGGTCGAAGCCGCTTGCCGCTACAGCAATCTGGAGTACGATTTGGAGTCGGGCGCTCGGGGCTCGCGCCACGCTCATGTCGAAGGCCTGCTTTGCCGGCTCACCGGGGCTGAAGCGGCCATGGTGGTCAACAACAATGCCGCGGCTGTGCTCCTCATGCTGGCGGGGCTGGCCACCGGACGGGAGGTGATCGTCTCCCGCGGGCAGCTGGTCGAGATCGGCGGCTCCTTCCGCATCCCCGACATCCTGCGTTTGAGCGGGGCCCAGCTCGTGGAGGTGGGGACCACCAACAAGACGCGTCTGGCCGACTACGAGGCGGCCGTCACCTCCGAGACCGGACTTCTCCTGCGGGTGCACACCTCGAACTTCAAAGTCATGGGCTTCGCCGAGGAGACGTCCATCGAGGAGCTCGTCGGCCTGGCCCGCAACTGGGACCTGCGCGTGGCCGACGATCTGGGCAGCGGCGCCCTGGCCGAGCTGCCCGCCTTCCGTGGGGAGCCCACCGTGGGGGCGTCGCTCAAGGCCGGTGCCGACGTTGTGAGCTTCAGCGGCGACAAGCTGCTGGGCGGGCCCCAGGCGGGCATCCTGTTGGGATCGGAGGAGACCATCGCGCTCCTCAAAAAGCATCCTCTGGCTCGGGCGGTGCGGGTGGACAAGATGACGCTGGCGGCCCTGGAGGGCACGCTCCACCTCTACCGCGATCCCGAGGCGGCGCGGGCGGCCATCCCCACCCTGCGCTACCTGGATCGGCGGGCCGGCGAGACCGAGGCCCTGGCCACCGCCCTGCTGCAGCAGCTGGAACGGGCACTGGAGCGGGACGGGCTGCGAGCCACCCTGGGCGTGGAGGGGACCGCGGCCAAAGCGGGGGGTGGTTCCTTGCCCTTGCTCGAGCTTCCTTCCCATGCCGTGACCGTGCGCCCCGAGATAGGGAGCATCGTGGCCCTGGAGGGCGCTCTGCGCGAGGCCCCCCTTCCGGTGGTGGGCCGGGTGGCTCAGGATACCCTCTACCTGGACGTTCTCACCCTCGAGACCGAGGAGCTGCCTCTGGTGGCCGAGAGCGTGACCTGGGCGCTGGAGCGCCTGGCCTGCGTGCCCGCTTGTGACACATGAGGCTTTCCGGTGATGCCGCAGGGGCGAGCGGGTCTGCGCTTGAGGACCCATGTGGGTCGAGGCCGCGGGCCAGCCCTCGGGAGCACCCGACCGCGCTCGATTCTGGACTACCGGGCGTCCTCGCCGAGGACGCCGCGGGCCCATGCGACCACGGCTTCAGCTATGCCAACGGCGTGCTGGAACTCGATTTCTCCGACCGGTTCCAGTAGCCCGGGATACCGAGCGTCGAGGGCGAAGCCAGTCAGGACCGCACTGTCCTTCACTTCCGCAGGGATCTCCAACCCGGACTCCTCGAGAGCCTTTCCGAGTTCGTCGAGGTCGTGGGTTCGACGAAAGGGCACCGCACGTTGGCGACACACTGCTTTGAGCGCCTTCTCGGCGGCCTGCTGCGCTTGGAAGCCCATGTCCTCCCAAAACGCCTCCGCCGGCTTCGACTGTTTGGCTAGGGCCAGATTACTCTCCGCCCTCGCAAGCCAGTCGCGAGGACTGCCTGGTTCAGGCCGCACGGTAGAGCTCTTTTCCTTCCTCCAGAGCGGACTTGATGACCAAGAACGGGTCGGATCCGTGATCGCGGACGTCGCTCTCGGTCACGACTACGATGTCTTTGGCGAAACCGAAGCCCCACAGCTGGCGATAGATATGCTGCGTCGTCCTGCGCCTGTGCGTCCCGTCAGGCATGACCACGAGGACGTCGAGGTCGCTCTCCGGGCTCATGTCTCCCCGAGCCGCCGATCCGAACAGGATGATACGCAGAGGCCGGGCCGCTGCCACGATGCGCCGTACGAGCTCCTCAAGCTTCTCCTGGTCGACCTGGGTCGTCACGTGCCCCTCGCTGGTGTGTGTCTCGGCAGCGGTCGTTGAGAGCACCCCGATGGTATCTCAGCGGTTGCAGCCTGTAAACGAGGCATTCGAATGCGCGCTGCATTCGGAGAGCGTCCGACGGCACGGAACGACGAGCGAGTTACCTGCCTGGTGCGTCCGGCTGCCCGGTCAGACGGTATCATTGCTATGTCTACCGGCAGGGAGAGGACAGTGATGCACGTTCGCAGAGATGTCCACCGTCTGGACCGGCCGCCGCCCGGAGTGAGCGCGGCCGCCGGCGCGCTAGTGGCGGTCGTCTCGGGGGTCGCCCTTCGGGTCGCTTTTCCTCCGCCCGTTTTCTCGGAGGCCCCCCATGCCTGAGCGCGGGCTGACTCTGGGCACCGCCGGGCACATCGACCACGGTAAGACCACCCTGGTGCGGGCCCTCACCGGCAAGGACACCGACCGGTTGAAAGAGGAGAAGGAGCGGGGCATCTCCATCGAGCTGGGCTACGCCGAGCTGGCGCTGCCCAGCGGCCGGCACCTGAGCGTGGTCGACGTACCGGGCCATGAGCGCTTCGTCAAGAACATGGTGGCCGGGGCCACGGGCATCGACATCTTCCTGCTGGTAGTGGCCGCCGACGACGGCGTCATGCCCCAGACCCGCGAGCACCTGCGCATCATCGAGCTGCTGGACATCCCCCTGGGGGCAGTGGCCTTGACCAAGACCGACATGGTCGACGAGGAGATGGTGGAGCTGGCCGCGGCCGACGTGGAGGACTTCCTGGCTACCTCGCGCTATGCAGGCGCTCAGGTTGTGCCGGTGAGCGGGACCACAGGCGCCGGTCTGGACGAGCTGGAAAGAGTTCTGGACGGGCTCGCGGAGCGGGCCCCCCGGCGGGCGGCCTATCCGGCGACGCGAATGCCCATCGACCGGGTCTTCTCACTGAAAGGGATCGGGACGGTGGTCACCGGGACCCTGTGGTCCGGCGAGCTACGGCCCGAGGAAACGGTATCGATCCTTCCCCACACGAACTCCGAACGCCTGAACGAGGTGCGGGTGCGCAGCATCCAGGTGCACGACCACGCCGTGGAGGCGGCCGAGGAGGGGCAGCGGGTGGCCCTCAACCTGACCGGGGTTGACCGGCAGCAGCTGCAGCGGGGGCAGTGGGTGATCAAGGACCCGGTGCTGGAGCCCACCTACCTGGCCGACGTCGCCCTGGTACTGCTCGACGACGCCCCTGAGCCCCTGACGCGGGTGTCGCGTGTGCGGGTGGACCACGGCACCCAGGAGGTGCTGGCCAAGGTGGTGCTGGCCGACCGGGAGGAGCTGCGGCCGGGCGAGTCCTGCTACGCCCAGATCCGCTTCGAGGACCGCGCTGTGGTGTATCCAGGGGACCACTTCATCCTGCGCTCGCTCACTCCGGTGACGACCATCGGGGGCGGCCGGGTTTTCGATCCTCACCCGCACAAGCACGGCACCGACCCCAAGTGGCGTGAGCGCCTCAATGTGCTCGAGGAGGGGCCCGCTGACGCCATCGTGGCGCTTCTCCTGAAGGAAGCCTTCCCCGGGGGCGTGGCCCGCCGCCATCTGGACGCCAGCCCCTATCTCTGGCGCTTCGAGGCGCCTCCGGCGGTCAAGGCGGTGCTGGCCGACGGCCGGGCGCTGGAGGGAGGTCAGCAGCGGCTGTTCCACGGGCCGTCGCTGCTGGCGCTGGAGGAACGGGTGGTGGAAACGTTGCGAGTTCGGGCCGCGCTCGACGCGCTCGACCCCTACCTCTCGGTGGGAGAGCTGCGGCGGGAGGTCTCGGGAGGGAAGGAGTGGCCTGCCCTCGAGGCCGCCCTGGAGCGGTTGCAGGAAGCCGGCGACGTGGTGCGCACCGAGCATGGGCTGCGTTGGGGGCAGGCGGCCGGGGCGCTCGAAGGGCCCGATGCGGCGAATGCCGAGAAGCTGCTGGCCCACTACGAAGCGATCGGTCTGGAGGCGC
The DNA here is from genome assembly GCA_027493445.1 of Thermoleophilia bacterium. GTDB lineage: Bacteria > Actinomycetota > Thermoleophilia > RBG-16-64-13 > RBG-16-64-13 > JAMDDA01. The sequence goes on from JAOSKU010000001.1 coordinate 3,001,611, forward strand.
CGGCGGTGGTCGTGGCCGGGAGCGCGGTCGGGCTGGCGGATCGGGACGCCCGGCGGCTGGTCCAGGCTCTGGAGCGCCAGGGGCGTATGACCAAGGTAGGCGAGGACCTCTACTTCGCCAGCAGCACCCTCAGCGGCCTTATGGACACGATCGCCGCCGAGATGGAAGCCCGCGGCACCATCACCTTGGCCGAGGTGCGGGACCTCTTCGGCACCTCACGCCGCTACGCTCAGGCGCTGCTGGAGCACATGGACTCCGAGGGGCTCACCCTGCGGGTGGGCGACGCCCGGCGCCTGCGCAAACGGCGGCGGTAGGCGGCCGGGCATGCGTATCGCCTACAAGATCTGGCTCGACAACGACGGCAAGGCGTTCGGCGAGGGCCCCCGCCAGCTGCTCCTGCTGGTGGAATGCCTTGGATCGCTGTCGGCTGCGGCCGCCGAGGTGGGCATGTCGTATAGCAAGGCCTGGCGTACCATCCGGCAGGTGGAGGCCCGCCTGGGTTTCCGCCTGATCGAGCGGCGCACCGGCGGGGCGGCGGGGGGCGGGTCTACGCTCACGCCGCAGGCCCAGGATCTCCTGCGGCGCTACAGCGCCCTCGTGGACGACGCGCACAAAGCCCTGGACGAACTATACGCACGGCACTTCGAGAACGGATGAGCGTGCGGGTGGACGTGAGCGACCGGGATTCGTACAGGGGATGAGTCGGCGCGGACGACCCTCACCTTCAGTAGGCGCGTACGACCTTCACGATGCCTGACAGCAGGAGGACGATGCTCGCCAGCAAGTACCCGAGCGCGACGAACGGCTGCTGCATGTAGGAGGCGACGTCGGCGGCGCCGATTCCTCCCGTGCCCAGGAAGATCATCGCCAGTCCCTGTATGAAACTCTGTGGCAACATGACTGAAGTATCGGTCTCTGTGGTCCTGGGCTTGAGCTCTGACCGCCCGGATTCGTTGGTTGTTGCTTCCTTTACTTCCCTTGACAATACTCATGTAAACCCCTGGGGGTATGGGGCAGTCCCCTCGGGGGCGTTGGATGTCCAAGAAGGCTGTGGGCTCCGGGGCCGAACGGCCCCGGAGCCCACAGCGCCTGCCACCGCGCCGGCGGGATAGTCCCGCTCGACTAGGCTGTCAGAAGCCTATCGGCTCGTCCTTCAGGATGCCGCCGTTCGCCGCCTCCTCCTCGGCCAAATAAGGCGCCTGGATCCAGCCCTGGGCGTCGCCGACGGGGTCGGTGAGCCAGAACTTGGTGTAGTCGCCGCCGTGGCAGTTGGTGCAGGACGCGGTGATGGCGGTCGTACGCTGGATGGTGTGCGGGGTGGCGTGCTTCCACGTGGGACTGGCGGCCATGTCGGGGATGAGCCCGGCCACGGCGTTGGCTCCCGTGTAGGTGAACACGTCGCTGTCACCCGGCACGTGCCGCAGCACGGAGTACTTCTTGTGCTGGGTGTCGCCCTCGCCGGTCCACAAGGGGTTCAGGCCCGCTCGGAAGGTCATCAGGGCGTCGGGCGCCACCGTGGTGGGATCGGTGGCCGCCGCTTTGCGCGCGGCCAAGGTTGGATCGCCGCCGTTGATCTTGTAGAAGGCCAGACCGGTGCCGGTCACGTCGGTGTGACAGCTGAAGCAGTTCTTGTACGGCTGCGCATGGCAGACGTAGCAATCCATGGACTCTAGGTGATCCGACGTGTGCAGGCCCACCGCCGCAAAGGCGGACGCATCGGCTTCGCCCGGACCGTGGCAGTCCTCGCAGCGCGGGGCGGTGGTCACCGCGTAGCGGTTGTCGTCGGTGGGCGCTCCCTCGCCGTGCATCTCCGCGGCGGGGTGACAGTTCATGCACTCCAGCCCGGCGGTCTTGTGCGCGTCGGCCTTTAGCGTGAAGTCCGTAGCTTTCCAGGGGCTGTCTGCGTCGTAGGCGGCCTTGTTCCGTTCGAGAAGGGCGCCGTTCTGCCCGTAGTACTCGTCCTTGACCCGCGAGCCATGACAGGCCGTGCAGTTGTTGTCCTGCGACGGGGTCTCCTGGAAGGCGTGGCCGGCCAGCAGGCCGCCTCCGGCCGTCTGGGGAACGCTCACGTGGCAGAAACCGCAGGCCGGTTCGCCTTCGGTGTTGGCCACGTGGCATTTGGTGCACTGGGCATCGAAGCGCGCGCCGGCGGTGGCCGCGTCTACGGTGCCGAAACCGCGCTCGGCCAGATTAGCAGTGTAGCCGGCCAGGGTGGTGTGCAGGCTGTCACCGGCAGAGGCTACGGTGGCCGCGTGACAGGGGGTGCAGTCTCCGCTCCCGGGGACGGCTTCGAAGTCCCCGGCATGGGCCGTTTCGCGGGCGTTCGCTGTGTCGTCGCCACCGTGGCAGTCGGTGCAGGTCTTACCCATGTGCACGCTGCTGCCGGTGAGGACGCTGGGGTACTGCTCGACGGATCCGTCGAAGATCCAGAACTTCTTCGGTGCCGGCACGGGCACCACAGATCCGCCTCAGCCTTCGCCTTCTGAGGGCGGTGCCTCCCCGGCCGCGACCGGATTGGCCACCTCGCGGTCATAGAAGATGCCGGTCAGGCTGGTGTGGCACGACTCACAGCCGCTGGGCGACTGGTAGTCGGCCAGGGAGTCCAGATCGTCGGCGCCGCCGTCGTTGACCGGGAAGTCCCAGGCTTTCATGAGGTCGAAGCTCTTGAGCTGCCCGGCGCCCGGAGCACCCCGGTTCCAGCCGTTCACGCCATAGAGCAGGTTGCGCACGTCATAGCCCAGGATGCCCAGGGCCATGGTGGCGATACCACCGGTATGGCCTGTATAGCAGTAGGCGATGATCGGGTGCGACGGGTCCACGAACTTGGTGAAGTTGGCCACGTCGGCCACCTTCTGGTAGGGGATGTTGATAGCTCCGGGGATGTGCCCGAGCGCGTAGTGGTTGGTCGCCCGTACGCTGACCAGCTGCGGGTCGTTGGCTGCGTTGCCGTCTTCGAGGTTCTGTGCCAGCGCGGACGGGTACACCTGGGTCTCGAATTGCGTGGTGAATCCGCCGAAGTAGTCCTTGGCCCGCAGCAGGGCCTTGGTCACAACGGCATCGGTCCCGAAGGCCGAGAAGGCAGGGTAGGCGCCCTGATCCACGCCGGCCACTGTTCCGGCTTCGAGCGGCTTCTGCACGATCACTCCGGCCGCGAGCGCGTCTTCGAAGCGGGTACCGGTCGGCACGAGATCGCGTTCGAACGACCAGGCGGTCATGCCCTGGAAGATCACCGTCGACTTCGGATAGGGGGTGGCCGTCTTGGCGTCGAGGGCGGCCTTCTGCGCCGCCGGGTCGGCGATGCGATAGAGGTTCACCAGCAGGTTGGCCATGTCGCCGTCGTCACCCCAGTAGGAGGCGATCACGATCTCCTGGTTCATGGGGATGCGGGGGTCGGCGGCTAGGAGGGCCTGCGGGACTTCCAGCAACGGGATATTCACCGCGCCCGGGATATGACCCTTGGCGAAATCGGCCGGTTCGCGCGTGTCGAGCACGAAGGGGTCGTTGGCCGCGTTGGCGTCGAAGAGGGCCTTCGCCACCACGTCCGGATTAGTGGTGTTGTAGCCCAGCGCCAGGACGGCGTTCAGGCGATCGGCGATCGCCTGAAAGTCGGCGGTCGGCTCGGCTGTCGTACCGATCACACGGCCCAGGGCCATCGTGTCGAGCAGCCGCGACACCATCTTGGCCACCTGGCCCCGGGTGGCGTTGGCGTAGGGGTCGAAGGTGGTGGCCGTCTTGCCGTCGAGGATGCCGTTGAACTTGGCCTTGGCCACCTCGGCTTGGGCGTAGTCGGGCACGTCGGTGAAGCCCGTCTGGTAGCCGGCGGGTGGATCAGCCAGGCCGCTCCCTCCGGCCCTAACGATGACCAGGGCCAGCTGCACCCGGGTGATGTTGTTGGCGGGGTTGAACTTGCCCTGGTCGCCCATGACGAAGCCGGCTTCGGCCGCTTCCTCGACGTAGTCGAAGGGATAGGGGACGCCCATGCCAGGCATGACGTCGGAGAACGTGGGGTTCTGCTCGTTATCGATCGCGTCCGTGTGGCGGTCGGTGGCGAGCACGATGATCTTGGCGAACTGCTGGCGGGTTACCGGGTCGTCGGGCTTGTAGGTGCCGTCGGGGAAGCCGCCCACGATCTCCAGGTCGGCCAGCCGAGTGATATCCGTGTAGAACGGATGGGTGCTCGGCACGTCGCTGAAGGCGGTGGCTCCCAGGGCGATTCCTACACCCAGGACCAACATCAGGGCCAGCACCACCAAGACCGAGAGGCTGAACATGTCACTTCGTCTCAACGAGTCGCTCCTCTCCAGGTCGGCGGTCGGTCGGGTGGGTTGGCGGCATCACCTCCCGGGTACATGAGAGCGAATTCACAAACCAGCCCAGAGTACGCCTTATCGAGAGGATTGTCAAAGCCTCGAAATTCGGGTGGATTGCGCGGGCAAGGCGCTTGAGATGATCGGGTCAGGCGGGCTGCTGGGTTCCATTCGTCGCGCCCCGTCTGGATGCGCTACAATCGAGCTCCTGGCGCGGAGTGGCATCCGGTCTGGTGGCCGGCCCGGTCTTCAAAACCGCTGTTGGGCGGTGGTCCCGTCCAGGGTGGGTTCGATTCCCACGCCGCTCCGCCATTTGATTTGCAGGGGCTATTCGTGATTGGGAGCCCGGTCCTGGTGGCCGGGCTTTGGTGTTCGTGGGGGCGGTTGCTCTGCGATCGGCGACCAGAGCCTGGCCCACCTGTACGTGCTCGGATGAGAGTCGAAAGACCGCCCGGACGACCGACTCGAGAGCTCGCTCGCGACAGGTAAGACCGTTCAGTTGGCCCGGTTGGGCGCTCAGATGGTTGCCCTCGCCGGGCCCGTTACCCTCGGCGTGCAGCGAACGTCGAGAGTTGGCGTCGCCGGCTGCGATTGGCGCCTTCGAGTCACCGTGTGGACCGCCCGTCCATGATCTTCACCCTACGGTCTTGGCACGTGCGCACAGTTTTCCTCGCCGACACGCGGCGCACTGTTGGTGGGACGGTCCATACAAACGCGCCTTTCTGCCCGGTAGTCTCATGGGGATTCGCGGGGCGGCTCAGGCCGTGCGCGCCTATTCGGGCAAAAGGGGGGATCATGGAAGATCGGGCGGCGAAGCAACCTTCTAGTGTTTCGAGGCGACAGTTCGTGACAGGCATGGGCGCGGCTGTGGTCGGGGGTCTGGTAGTCGGCGGGGGCGCCGGTTTTGGAGCTGGCTGGGCGGCGAGCGGCCCGGATTCTGGCGGCTCGGGTGGAGAGGGGACCGCGGGTGGCACTCTCAAGATCGGTTCCAGCCTTCCCCTCACCGGGTTTGCGGCTGCGGACGGCCTCGAACAGAAGCAGGCGGTAACCCTCGCAATCGAGGAATGGAATGCTCGCGGAGGAGTTCTCGGCCGCCAGATCGAGTATGTAGTCGAGGACGTGGCCGACATGGCTCCCGAGACGATGCTGTCAAACTTCCGCTCCCTCACTACAAAAAGCAATGTTGACGCCATCATAAACGGCTATCTCTTGTTCAGCGGGCCGGAGTACGATGTGGTTGCCGAGTCGGGCACTCCATACATACATGTGAACACGCTAGAATCGAACCCTGAGACATACAAGTCGAATCCAGACAAATACTGGATGACGTTCATGGCAGATCCGTCGCAGAAGTGGTACGGACTTGGTTTTCCAGCGTTCATCCAAGCGATAGAAGCTGAGGGCAAATGGAAGCCGGCCAAGAAGGAAATCGCCATCATCACCGCTTCCGATCCCTATGCGACAGGCATTGCCGATAACCTTCAGGCAAGCATGCAGAAGGTCGGGTGGACGGTCTCGCTCTTCGAGAAGATCGTAGCCCCCCTTAATGAGTGGGGACCTATTCTCCAGAAGATCAGAAGTAACTCGCCGGATGTAATCTTTGTTTCTGACCTCACTCTCGGCGATATCGCCTCGTTCACCAAGCAGTTCAGCGAGAACCCCACGCCGTCGCTCTTGTACGGTCAGTACGTGCCCTCGCTCAAGGAATACATCGACCTTGCTGGGGCCGCTTCGAACGGTGTGGTTTGGTCGACCGTGCTCGGAATTGTCCCGGGAAAGCAGGCCGATGAGTATCGAGCGGCCTACGAAAAGCGGTGGGGCGTAAAGCCTGGCGGCAGCATTGGTGGAATCTTGTATGACGAGACCAATCTGTATCTGACAGCGGTCGCTATGGCTGGAGGGCCCGAAGACCGCAAGAAGGTATGCGACATCGTGAATCGCAATTGGTATCGGGGTCTCTGTGGCGTGTATCACTTCACCGACGAGCGAACCGTCGCCCCATATCCTGACGACACGCCTGACCCCGCCACGGGTGTATCCCACTTGTATGTGCAAATCCAAAACGGTGAGCAGAAGATCATCTACCCGAAACCCTACACGGAGTCGACATTCGAGCTTCCCGCTTGGTTCTAGCTCTGTTCTGTCAACTCGACTCTACGGGGGATCTTGGTGCAACCGGGTACGGATCGCGTTCTTCTCGATTGCCGGGGCGTGCATAAGGACTATGGAGGTGTGCGGGCTCTCGATGGTGTGCACTTCTCGGTATCCCGCGACGAGATCGTCGGTCTCGCTGGGGCCAACGGTGCCGGCAAGAGCACGCTACTGAACGCCATTGGCGGACAGATCCGCGTCGACGGCGGGAGCATTTCCCTCTCCGGCACTCCGATCGAACGGGTCGGAGCGCACAAGGTGTGCCATCTGGGCGTGGCGCGGACCTTCCAAGATACCCGGGTGTACCCATCTGCAACTGTGCTGGAGAACGTCGCTCTGGCTGTTGCGTACGCGGAGGGTAGCCGGGCGGGCCGGTGGCTGTTCGGATCGCGGCGATTGACGACGGCTATGCAACAGCTGCGTCGCCTCGCCCTGGATGGCCGGGCGCAGCAGCTCGCCGGCCGACTCTCCGTGTATGAGAAGAAGCGGCTCATGCTGGCCTGTGCGCTGGCCACACGGCCTCGGCTCCTCCTGCTCGACGAGCCGGCCGGCGGCCTCTCGCCGGAGGAAGTGCTCGAGACCGTAGAGGTGTGCCGGTCTGTCAGGCGGGAGGGCACGGCAATCGTGGTCGTCGAGCACATCATGAGCTTCCTCAGCGCTCTGGCCGACAGGGTGGTCATCTTGCATGAGGGCAAGACCCTGTTCGAGGGGTCACCCGCACAAGTCTCGCATGAGCCACGAGTGCGGGCGGCCTGGTTGGGCGAAAGAGTAGGGAGCGGCCGGCGATGAATGTGCTGGAAGTGTCCGACCTTAGCTGCGGCTATGGGGCTACCGAAGTGGTGTCCGGAGTCAGTTTCTCCGTTGGTGCGGGCGAATGCCTGGGGGTCATTGGGCCGAACGGCCACGGCAAGACGACCATCCTGCGGGCCATCTCCGGCTTGGTTCCTCCTTGGGGCGGCTCTATCCGGCTTCAAGGCAGGGAATTGCGCAAGTGCTCGCCGCACAGCATAGCTCGCTTCGGCCTGGCGCATGTCCCTCAGGGGGACATGATCTTCCCTGACTTGTCGGTTGAAGACAATCTCAATGCCGCCCTCTATGGTGCGGGGAAATGGAGGGACCGCCGGCGCGTCATCGATGAGGTCTGCGGTGTGTTTCCACGTCTGAAGGAGCGTCGCGGGCAGCTCTCCATGACGCTCAGCGGCGGGGAGAAGCGCATGCTGGCTCTGGGGCGAGGCCTCGTGCTCGATGCCCAGCTGCTCATGATCGACGAGCCGTCCCTGGGGCTGGCGCCGCGGGTGATCGCGGAAGTCTATGAGCGCATTTGTCACATGCGGGAGCGGGGCCTGTCGATGATCATCGTGGACGAGAGTCCGGCGCGCCTGGAAGGCGTAGCCGACCGCCTTTGCCTTATCGACGCGGGGCGGGTGATCGAGGTCGGACCCACCGCGGACATGCTGGAGCACGAGAAGGTACTGGAGACCTACTTGGGCTTCTCGGTCGACGAAGAGGGGACTAGCCCATGAGAAGCGACATGGTGCAAGTGCTGTACACGGCGGTCGTGTTGGGGTCGACCTACGCGCTGATGGCGTCCGGTTTGACGTTGATATGGGGAGGACTGCGGTTTCTCAATCTCGCGTACGGCGCGGTCTTCTCGGTGGGAGCGTTCGCCGCCTACTGGGCTGTGTCGACTTGGGGACTGCCCGCAGTCGCTGCTCTTCCCGTGGGGTTCGCCACCTCGGCCGTTCTCGGTGCCATCGTCCATGTTGGCGTTTTCCGGCCACTGCTCAAGAGACCTGACGGACAGACGTCTACTTTGGTGGCGGGTTTGGGAGTGGCCCTCTTCTTGCAGGCGGCTCTCGTTATCCAGTTCTCACCCCGAGACCGCTCACTACCGGCTTTGGTGGAGGGCAGCGTCCATTTGCCCGGGGGAGTCGTTGCGAGTGCGTCGGCCGCCCTCGTTGTTGGGGCCGCCGTGATCACCCTGACCATCTTGGGCACGTTCTTGACTCGCTCCCGGTACGGAGTCGGGATTCGCGCCCTGGCCAATCATAGGGATGGCGCCGAACTCCTCGGTATCAACACTGGGCGACTCGTCCTCCTGGTCATGGTCCTCGGCAGTGGTCTCGCGGGGTTGGCGGGAGTTCTCCTCAGCTCGTTCTACTTCGTTTCCATCGGGGCCGGCTTCACTGCGCTTGTGAAAGGTCTGATCGTCACGATAACGGGTGGCCTCGGCAATCTTCGGGGCACGTTGATTGCCGCCTATCTGGTCGGCTTGGTCGAATCGAGCGTGTCTCTGTGGCTCGGAGCGCGCTGGTCGTTGCCATTGCTTTTCGCCGCCGTGTTGATCCTGCTCGTCGCCCGTCCTCAGGGCATCGCAGGCCGTATCTCCTTCGAGGGGCGGTAGCATGGAGCATCGACAGCCGCACGTCGCCGAGACCGGAGACCTTGGGCCGACCAGCGAGGGGCACATCGCACCCGCCAGGAGCGATCTCCCTCTCGATCGGCCCGCACCGATTCGTCTACGGCCTCGCCCCTACTTCAGTACAGCCGTGCTTGCGGTCGCGACGGTGCTCATGCTCCTCCTTCCCTATGTCTCCGGACCCTATCTCGTGGGCTTGGTGACCTTGGTGCTCGTGTTCTCCATCGTGAACATCGCCTGGAATCTGCTCTTGGGCTATGGAGGAGTCTTCTCCTTTGGGCAGCTCGGCTTTTTCGCCGTGGGTGGGTACACGGCGGCCAACCTCGACCTGCACACGGCTCTGCCTTTGTGGGTTTCCATTCCCGCCGCGGCCGCCGTCGGCGGGTTGGTCGGGTTGGCCATCGGGATACCTTCACTACGGCTGTACGGCCCCTACATGGTGCTCTTCACGCTTGCCTTTCAGCTCAGTCTCTCCGCTTTGGTCACTACAGACTCGAGCCGGTTGACGGGCGGGGCCGGCGGCCTTGGTAGCCTCCAATCGATCGAGTTCTGGGGTCTCGACCGGCAGCAGGCCACCCTCTACGTGGGGGTCCTGCTCTTTCTGCTCACATACGGTGGGGTCGCGTTCTTGCTGCGCTCGCCACTGGGACTAGCCTTGCAGGCCGTGCGCGACAGCCGGGAGGCCGCCGAGGCTCGCGGAGTCAACCTGTTCCGGCACCGGGTTGCGCTGTTCACGATCTCCGCTTTCCTCACGGCTCTTTCCGGAGCTTTCTACGCACACTATGTGGGGGTGATCGTTCCCACCGTACTAGGACTCGGTCTGCTCCTCAGTCTGCTGGCCATGCTCGTGCTCGGAGGTATCGGCACACAGGCCGGCCCGGTCGTGGGCACGTTGGTTCTGGTCTATCTCAACGACCGACTCTCTTCGACAGAGGAGTATCGCCAGGCGATCTGGGGTGCACTCATCGTTGTTGTCGCGCTGCTGCTCCCCGGCGGGTTAGTGGGCACAGCCAGCGGACTGTTCGGCCGGGCGCGCTCCTTCGTCGAGGAGTGGATGCAGGAAGGCTCTCCGCCAACAGGTGCCGGGGCGGGGGATGCGGAGAAGGAAACGAGTGCTGAAGGTCTGCCACCCGAATCCGCGGCTGTCGACCTGGCGAGCGCGGACAGCTCGCAAGAAGGGGCGCAGAGAGATGCGCGAGCCGATTGCGCGGGAATGGGTGGGCCAACTGGCGATCAGGGCGGAGGGTCCGGCCGAGGAATTCTCGACTCGAGTATGTCAAACCACTAACGATGGAGGGAAGAGCAATGCTTCGTGTTGGAATCGACGTTGGCGGGACGTTCACAGATCTATTCGCCTGGGATCCAGGTGCCAAGACAGGTCGTACCGCAAAGGTGCTCACCACTAGGCAGAACCTCGCGGAAGGCGTGTTGAACGCCCTGGTTCAGGCCGAGATCGACCCCGCCGATATCGGCGTCTTCGTGCATGGAAGCACGACTGCGACCAATGCACTGATCGAGCGCAGCTACCCGGAACCGGCGCTCATAACGACAGAGGGCTTTCGGGACACGATCGAGATAGGGAGACAGCGCAGAGCGCACCTCTATGACCCGTACCAGCATAAGCCCGCGCCATTGATCCGTCGTCGTAACCGTTACACGGTGGCCGAGCGCATTCGAGCAGATGGTTCGGTCCGGATCGAGCTCGATGAGGGCCGCGTCCGAGAGATCGCTGCCCGTATCCGCGACAAAGGCAACCGAAGCGTGGCCGTGGCCTTCATAAACAGCTACGCGAATCCGCTGCACGAGCAACGCGTCCGGGACATTCTGCAACACGAGACCCCGGGCGTGAAAGTCGCCTTGTCGTCCGATGTCTCGAAGTTCCGAGAGCTGGGGCGCTTCGTCACTGCCGCCGTGCGGGCAGCTCTCCTGCCCGTGATGGGGGACTATCTCGAGCAGCTGGAGGGAGACCTCGAAACGCGAGGTTTTCGGGGCGTGTTCTACGTCATCAAGTCGAACGGTGGCGTCATGAGAGCCGCTGCCGCGAAAGAGCGACCAGAGGAGTTGATCGAATCGGGGCCTGCGGGAGGAGTGGCTGCGGCGCAGCACGTCGCCGATCAGATTCGTGAGCCAGAGCTCGTTTCCACCGACATGGGGGGCACGAGCTTTGATGTGTGTCTCATCGAGGGTGGCAGGGGGCTGGTGAGCGACAGCTACCAGCTCGAGTGGGACATGCCCATAATCGTCCCGATGCTGGACATTCGCAGCATTGGGTCAGGCGGGGGCAGTATTGCGTGGATCGATGAGGGAGGTTCCCTTCGCGTGGGGCCCCGAAGCGCCGGCTCGTCGCCCGGTCCAGCCTGCTATGGACGTGGCGGCACCGAGGCGACGATCACAGACGCGAATCTCCTGCTCGGACGTCTGGACCCGACGCTTGGCGGCAAGTTCCAGCTTGACCGGGAGGCCGCGGAGCGGGCGGTAGGAGTCTTGGCAGACCGTCTCGGTATGGATCTGCTGCGGTGCGCAGAAGGCATCGTGGAGATCTGTGCGGAGAACATGGCGTCGGCCATCAAGATGGTCTCCATCGACCGTGGACGGGATCCCCGCGACTTCTCCATGGTGAGCTTCGGGGGCGCCGGCGCCATGCACGCATGGGCCATCGCCCCGTCGGTGGGCATCGACAAGGTCATCGTGCCCCCGTTCGCGGGGGTGGCATCGGCCTTCGGGGCCACCGTCATGGACGTGCGGCACGACATCGAAGCTACGTACTACATGGCGTGCGACACGGCTGACTTGGCCGAGCTCAACGCAAAGTACAAGGAACTTGAGGATTCCAGCCTAGCCCTGCTCGAGGGCGAAGGCTTCAGTCGCGATCAAGTAGGGATCATCCGGACTGCGGGCATGAGATATGTGGGTCAGTCGTACGAAGTGGACACTCCCATCCCACTTGGGACGATAGGCCAGGACGCCCTACGCGATATCGTCGCCAACTTCCACGTGGTCCACCGCCAGGAGCACGGGGTGGCCTCCGACATCTTCGGCGTGGCCTTCGTGAACCTACGCGTGACTGCGGTAGGCAAGGTGGAAAAGCCAGGCTTCGAGACTCTCAAGCTGTCCAGTGGTGTCGGGGGGACGGACGGGGGCTCGGCGGGCAAAGGCAACCGGGACGTCTACTTCGATGGTCGGTTCGTGTCCGCGTCGATCCTCCGAGGGGACAGACTGGAGCCCGGGTACGTGGTCAAAGGTCCGAGCATCATAGAGTATGCCGACGCGGAGATCGTCGTGCCGCCTCTTATGACCGCTGAGACCGATGACTACGGAAACGTCGTGATCACTGGCAACCACAGCCGCAGCTAACGATGTAGGCATCGCTCATAACAGCTCGCGCACCCCGCTAGCCACTCGAACACCGGAGGTCGAAGATGTCAGTCGAAACAACGAAACTTGATCCCATAACCTTTGAGGTTATGCGAAGCTCCTTTGAATACACCTGCGAGAGGATGAGTAACGTTCTCCAGCGGGCATCATTCTCTCCGATCATATATGACATGGTTGACTATTCGAATGGCATATTCGATTCCAATATTCAACTCTTGGGTCAGACCGCGAATTGCCCTGTCCACCTTGCCGCTATGCATTTCAGCGCACAAGCCTGTGTTGCGAAGTATGGGGTTCTTGCGCCCGGTGATGTGGTGGTTCTCAATGATCCCTACCAGGGAGGAACTCATACTCCCGACGTCACGATGACTTCTCCTATCTACTTCGGCGATGAGCTGCTCGGCTATGGCGTGAGTCGCGCTCACTGGACCGACGTAGGCGGTGGCGGCGCGGGCGGGCAGGCGTTTGGGACGCATATTGCCGCCGAGGGCCTTCGCCTTCCGCCGGTGAAGCTTGCCGAAGGAGGGAAGCTGAACGACGATCTTGTCGCCATCATCAGGAATGCCACGCGCGTGCCCCAGTACGTGGACGGAGACATCCAGGCGCAGCTCGGGGCGTTGCGAGCGGCCGAGATGGAGCTCACGCGACTGGCCAAGAAGTATGGTGTTCACGCGCTTCGCGAGGGAATGCGTGAGGTGATCGACTACACGGAACGCATGACCCGAGCAGCTATTGAACGCATCCCCGATGGGACGTACGAAGCCGACGACTACGCCGATACGGACGGGTTCCAACCAGACCCCATACGCCTGCACGTGAAGCTCACTGTGAAGGGCGACGAGCTCAACGTCGATTTTGAAGGCACGGACCCAGCCTCTCTCGGCTCGATCAACTCACCCATGGCCAACACGGTGTCTGCCGTCTACTACTCGCTGAAGTTCTTCCTCAATCCAGATGCCCCGGCCAACGCGGGTTTGTATCGGCCGATCACTATCGACATCCCCGAGAAGACCTGGCTCAATCCCGTGTGGCCTTCACCCACCATCGGTTGCACGACGTTGGCCTCGTCCAAGATCTGTGCGGCCATCTGGCAGGCTTTGGCCAAGGCGATTCCCGAACGGATAGTCGCTCCGACGTTCAGCGAATGCAACTGGTTTGTCGCCTCGGTGGCGGATTCGACGGGGGACCTGTATGTGTTCTCGGACCTCCCGGCCGGCGGTTGGGGTGGCACTCCTTACGGTGACGGCATGAATGTGACCATGGACCCCCTCGGCAATTGCATGAATCTGCCTGCGGAAAACGCTGAGATGCTCTTCCCCGTGGAATACGACTCCGTCGAGATGCGGACGGACTCGGGAGGACCAGGCAAGTACCGCGGCGGCGTCGGCATGGAGTTCCAGGTCCGATTCGGTGGTCGCGGAGAGCTCAACATGGAATGCTCTCGCACTCGGGCAGGATCGCCTGGGGTGAACGGCGGGCATGCCAGCCCGCCTCAGCGGCAGTCCCGAATCGCATTGGACGGCAGCCGGCACACCATTGGGGGCCTCACGCCCGAGGGCGAGTTCCTCAGCTGCCTGCTTGCCGGCAGCCCTTTCACCGCCGGGGAGGCGTTCCTATTCGAGAGCACTGGCGGCGGTGGTTGGGGCGATCCCTTGGAGCGTGATCCAGCTGCGGTCTTGGATGACGTGCTGGACGAATACGTCTCACCTGAAGCCGCCCATGACGTCTACGGGGTCGTTCTGGATCTCGGGGCCGAGAGTGTGAATGAAGAGGCCACGCGTTCTCGGCGGGAAGAGATCCGGGCGTCGCGGACCTCGTAGAGAGCGCCAGTCGATCGACGATGCGGGGCGAACCAACCCTTCGGGATTGATTGCTGCGTACCTGACCAATGTGGCTGTTCTATACATTGTGCACCGTGCTCATGTGGGCTGCGTGGGCGACCCTTGGGAAGGTCGCTCTGCGCGGCGCAAGTTGGGCGCAATTGAGCCTGCTGTTCGGGCTCGCCACTGTCGCAATCGCGGTTGGGCTGTTGGCGGCCGGGGCCCACAGAGGTACCTGGTCGCTGGCAAGCCTGCCCGTGGCGGCTATCACCGGTACTCTCGGGGCGGCTGGCGTGTTTACGTTCTACATGGCCCTGGACAGAGCGGATGCAAGCAGGGTGGCGCCGATTGTGGGCATTTACCCCGCAGTGGTTGCGCTGACGTCTGCGGCGTTTCTTGGCGAGAAGCTCAGCCGCACCCAGATGCTCGGGGTTGCGCTGGCTCTTGTCGGTATCGCCCTTGTTGGTCGAGGTCGGTAGCCTTGGCCTCTCGCCATGGACGCCGGCCGGCTCTTGAGATCGACTCGGGAGAGACGAGCGGATGAGTGCTGAGCGCTACAAAGTCGTCCACTGCGTCTGTCCCCATGACTGCCCCGACTCGTGCTCGATGCTCGTCACGGTCGATCGGGATTCCGGCCGAGCAGTGCGTGTGCAGGGTGATCCAAGTCATCCGATCACGGCGGGCTTTCTGTGCTCCAAGGTGAGCCGCTACTTGGACTTCGTGTATGGACGCGAGCGGATCCTCTACCCTCAAAGGCGAGTTGGCCCCAGGGGCTCTAGGGCCAGCTTCGAGCGAATCGAGTGGGGCGATGCCTTGGCGTGTATCGCCGAGACGTTCACCAAGATCATCAAGGAAGAGGGGGCGGAGGCTATCCAGCCCTTCTCGTCCACGGGCACGCTCGGGATGCTCGGCTATTGGGGCATGAGCGAGCGCTTCTGGCACGCGTTGGGCTCGGCCCGTATTGCGCGGACTATTTGCATCGCTGCAGACTACGCGGCGGGCGGCCTCACCTATGGCATGGTGGGTGGGGCGAACATCGAGGCGATCCCCGAGATGGACCTCGTTTTGCTCTGGGGAACCAATATCTTGAGCACGGGGATTCACATCACTCCCTTCCTCCGCAAAGCGCGTGCGCGCGGGGCCACGATCGTCGCGATCGACCCCCGGGTCACCCGGACCACGGCGTTCGCCGATCGCCACATTCAGCCTCGGCCCGGCACAGACCATGCGCTTGCTCTGGGGATCATGAATGCGATCGTGAGGGCCGGCCGGCACGACGAGGCCTTTCTCTCCCGGTACGTGGAGGGTTGGGAGGGGTTCCGCGCTGGCGAGCTCCAGAACTACTCTCTTGAGAGGGTGGCGGATATTACGGGTGTCTCCAGCGAAGAAACAGCGCGCCTCGCCGATGAGTACGGTGGTACGAAACGGAGCTTCATCCGCCTTAACTATGGCCTTCAGAGGCACGACAACGGGGGGATGATGAGTCGCTG
Organism: Thermoleophilia bacterium; assembly: GCA_027493445.1. Classification (GTDB taxonomy): domain Bacteria; phylum Actinomycetota; class Thermoleophilia; order RBG-16-64-13; family RBG-16-64-13; genus JAMDDA01. Next base: position 3,017,173 of record JAOSKU010000001.1, read on the forward strand.
CATCAGGCTGCTTCCGGCTGTGACCGGCGCCTGGGACAGCGGTGGCGGGGCCTGTGTGGGGACGCTGGAGGAGATGTGGGCTGTCGACCTCGAGTATCTCCAGCGTCCCGACCTCCTGGCCGGTCGCGAACCCCGGACGCTCAACCAGGTGCAGCTTGGGCAGGCGCTTCGTGACCGCGAGCTTGACCCACCGATCAGAGCACTCTACGTGTGGAACTCGGATCCCTTCAACTCGCTTCCCGATAGCCACAGCGTGAGGGAAGGACTCCAGCGGGACGATCTCTTCGTGGCCGTGCACGACGTAGTGTGGACCGACACAACTCTACAGGCAGATATCGTGCTGCCCTCGACCACGCAGCTCGAGCAGACGGATATTCACGCCGCGTACGGTCACTACTACATCGGCCTGAGCCAGCAAGCCATTGACCCGATAGGCCAGAGTAAGAGTAACCAGGAGACGTTTCGTCTCCTTGCCCAAACCATGGGCCTTGAGGAACCGGCGCTCGCCCAATCGGACGAGGACATGGTGAGAGGGCTCCTCGAGGCCACGAGGCGGATCAATCCCCTCTATGAGAACCTGAGCCACGAGGAATTGGTCGCCAGAGGCTGGGCGAGGACCGCCGCGGAATCACCGAGACGCCCCGGGCTGAACAGCGGCCGCTGGCCCACTCCCACGGGCAAGATCGAGCTGTACTCGCGCTCGCTCGAAGAACAGGGATGCCCGTGGCCCACCTACACTGCTGAGAAGGAGGGTTTGGGGTGCCTGGATGAAGGATTGAGCACGTACCCTCTGCAGGTCATCAGCTCCGCCATGCACTTCTTCATCGGCAGTACGTTTCAGCACGTGCCCACGTTGCGGAGATGGGTGCCGCAGCACGAGTTCGAGCTGAACCCACTCGACGCGGCCGAGCGTGAGATCGTGGAGGGTGATCAGTGCCGGCTCTTCAATGACCGCGGGGAGACCTTTGGCATCGCCAGGATTGTCGAAGGTCTCTTGAGGGGCGTCGTCGGGGCTCAGAAGCAGTTCACCAGCTCTCTGACCCCCGGCGGATTCAACGTCAATGCACTCACCTCTCAGCGCACGAGTGATATGGGTGATGGGCCGGTCTTCTACTCTGTCAAGGCGGAAATCGAGAAGGTGTCTGAGGACCTGAATAGGTAAAGGGACGCCAATGCTGGCTCCTCACTACCCCGCACGCGCGACGGTTTCCCCCCACATACACCCGCGAGCCGAATGAGCTCCCCCGGGTTCAATAACGGCTCGTGAGTGATCGCCGGGGCGCATCACCCGCTTTGCGGGTTCCAGGTGTGATGCCACTGTGTTTGTTGATAGAATTGCAAAGAGAAATGCGTCTTCAGACATCCTGACCGACAGGGGGGTTCGTCCGGATGCCGGGCATCGATCGACTGCTTCCCGCTCACTTTGGCGCCACGCTTCGCCCTACACATTCTGCAGGGCGCCCCGCCGAGGCTTGGCAGTCACTCCCCAACGCCTCTGGCAGCGGCATCCGAAGGATTACTCCCTGCGAGCCGGCTGATGTGGCTGCTCTTCCCCGTCCGTCCTCTCCGATTGGAGGGGAAGGTGACCCTCGATAGCGCGGGTGGTATGCGAAGCGGAGGTCCACCGGGGCTCAGCTCGGACAGACCTCGAATGCAGCAGGTGATCTACGAGAAGATCAGGGAAGCCGGAGCCTCAGGGGAGGGGCTCGAAGGCCTCTGTCGGGCGGCCGCCCGAGCCGTGGACGTGGTGGCGTTTGTCACAACGCGTGACGGCAAGGTTCTTGCATGTGGTCTTCCTGACACAGAACAGTTAGTGGAGCGACTGGGTGGCCCCGACTGGCCGTATGGCTTCCAGTGCGGCCACGCTGTGCGGTCGGCGCTCAAAAACGTGCGTGGGACGACCTTCGCACAGCCTGTCACGGTCGACCTTCCCCCAAGATCGAATAGACGAACGCTCAGTCTCCGGCCTGCCGTCCTGGAGGGAAACATCGAGGGCGTGGCCTGTCTGCTATACGAAGGTGAGCAGACGGAGGTGGTTTCCTGGGCCCTACTCTGTCTGTCGGGCGAGGCGGAACACCATTTCCGAGAGATCAGGCTGATGGCGGAGCTGGAGCACCGTTTCCTCTCCGGCCTGGTTGACGACTTGATGTCGCCGTCGGCATCAAGCAGCGCCATGTTGGTCGAGCGGCTGACTGCGCAAGGCTACGAGACCAGCGCTCCTTTCTTCGTTGTTCTCTTGGAGTTGGCGTCGCCGGAAGATGCGGCGGCGGTCCGCGCCAGGGTCATGCAGCTCGTCCGGGACTTGGATAGCGGCGGAAGTCGCAGGACTCTCGTAAAGTGTCAGGGGTCACGCCTCGCCGTCGTTCACCAGCCGCGCCATGGAGTCCGCTCTTTGCTGGACGAGCCCGGGGACTTCTATCAACGCGTTGCGCGTCGCGAAAGCGGAATTCCGGTCTGGGTGTCGAGTGGCCGACCGTACCGGATGGCCGAGGGCGTGTACAGGAGCCACGAGGAGGCCGAACGGGCGCTGGAGATAGTTCGTCAGCGCGCCCCGACCGGGGGCGTTCTGGCGTTCGCGGACCTTGGCATGCTGAACGTCCTCTTCGAGTCTCTGGGTTCCTCGGCCTCCCTGGAATTCATGGACGAGTTGCTGGAGCCACTACTCAGCTATGACGCCAAGAAGAAGCACAACGTACTCATCCACACCATCGCTTCCTACTTGAGCCACGACTGCAATCTCGCGGAAACAGCCTCCGCTCTCTACCTGCACAAGAACACTCTCCGCTACAGGTTGACCCTCATCGAACGGTTGACCGGCCACCGCCTCAGTTCGCTAGAGACGCGAACAGCCTTCCTAGTGGCTCTGAACCTCAAATCGCTCATGCCACCAGCCCAGGCCACCCACTCGTCGCGAAACGGGAGCGTACCGGCGGCCGATCGCAGTGGCCTGGTCGCTTGGTCATCAAGTGGTTCGACTGTAGCAAAACCGATCAAGATCGGCTCTGTCTTGCCTCTTTCGGGTTTCGCGGCGGCGGATGGCCTCGAGCAGCGGCAAGCCGCCACCTTGGCGGTCGAGCAGTGGAATGCGCGTGGAGGGGCCGCGGGCCGCGATATAGACTACGTCGTTGTGGATGTTGGCGACATGGAACCTGAGAACATGATGTTCGCCTTCCACAAGCTAATCGTAGAAGAAAACGTCGATGCGATTGTAAACGGTTACCTACTTTTCTCTGGCCCTGAATACGAAATGGTTGCGGACCTAGAGACTATATACTTGCATGTCAATACGCTTGAATCAAATCCGCAACTCTACAGTTCCAATCCAGAGCGATACTGGATGTGCTTTATGTGCGACCCATCTCAGAAATGGTACGGCATAGGTTTTCCATACTTCTTGGAAGAAATAGAACGAAACAAACTGTGGATACCAAGTAAGAAGAGTGTTGCTATCGTATCTGCTACTGATCCATATGCATCGGGAATTGCTGATAATCTCAGTACGAGTATGACTAAGCACGGCTGGGATATTTCCATGTATGATGTGGTGCAATCGCCCGTCCGGGACTGGGACGCAATACTGGAGAAAGTGCACAGTCGTAAGCCAGATGTGGTGTTCGTGTCGGATTTGGCACTGAATGACATAGCTTCGTTCACCTTAAGATTTAAGGAAAACCCTACACAGGCACTGTTGTATGGTCAATACGTGCCATCCTTACAAGAATATGTGGATATTACCGGTGAAGCGTGTGATGGCGTTGTATGGTCTACAGTAGTAGGGGTAGTGCCCGGCGATTTGGCTGACCAGTTTTATGAAGATTATGAGGGGAGATGGGGCGTTCTGCCGGGGCGCAGCATAGGGGGGATACTGTATGATGAGATTAATCTGTATCTGACTGCTGTCGCAGTGGCGCATGGTACAAGGGACAAGCGCGAAATTGCTGCCACATTGGGAAAGATGTGGTATAGAGGCGTGTGCGGGGTTTATCGCTTTACAAGCGATAGACATGTCCCGTCGTATCCATACGAGGTGCAGGATCCGGCCTCAGGGCAAGCCCACTTGTTCGTTCAGATTCAGGACGGTCAACATCGTATCGTCTATCCCCGCCCCTACACCGAGGGCACATTCCGGATTCCGAGCTGGTTCTAGGGAGAAGACCGCGGGGCTTGTCTGCCATTGGGAGCAAGCCGCGCCGGGGCAGCGCGGTCGTATCCCCGGAGCACGGGTGGGGGATCGGCCAAAGACCTATCTCCGTAGAGTCCCGTAGTGGACGTCGAATACTCTGACCGTCCGGTCATCTGACCCCCGCTTCGGAGGAGGAACCAAGGGACTCTTCGATCGCGACGACGGCTGAGACAAGTTGCGCGTCCCGGCATGGCGGGCCCACCGGTGGGTGGTGGAAGCCTGCCATTCCTGGCTCAACCGCAACCGCGGCCTGCTCATCCGCGCGTCGCGTCCCTCAGAGAGCAGGCCTGGCAACGGCCCAACTGGTGCCGAAAGCTGACGAGGGTTGGCTGCCGAGCACAAGCCGCAGATAGCACTTGCGTCGGAGTTCTGTGACGGACGTCCATGGTGAACCGTCTGGGCCACTGTTAGTGTTCAAGTGGGTCAGGCTGGACGCTTCCGATGGGTTTCACCACGAGAAGGAGGCTGCGGGGATGGGTATCATTCGCACTCGGATGGGTGACGGCCGCGCGGTAGAGTTGACCGTCGACGACATACGCGCCGACATCCAGGCGGGCACCGAGGAGGCCGCCGACAGAGGCAGGATCCCCGCATTGACCGGCAACGAGCAGGAGTGGCTGGTAGAGCTCTTCTGCAGGCCCGATCGGGTCGTTGGCGTTGAGCAGGGCCACGAGGTGGTGCTCACCGACGACGGCTCCGTGAACGCTCTGTACGGCGCCCAGAGCTCAAGTGGCGTTGGCGTGCCCGTGAGCCGGGAGATGGGGATCAGGGTGTACGAGCGGGCCTTCTGCATGGACACCATGGAGGTGGGACATCCCGACTACTCCTTTAAGCCGGTCAGGCCCATCGTGGCCCTGGAGCAGCAGGCCATGGAGTCGACTCTGCTGGGGACCATCATCCCCATGTATTACGGTGCTATGCCCAATCTTGCTCTCTACGCCCGGCCGGATGGGCCGTTTCCGAACCCTGCCGACCTTCTGCCTGCGGGTCGGATCGCCGATGCTCGTATCGCACAGGAAGAAGCCGCCGAGGTGTGCTCTCGAGACATGGTGTATGTGGCGCGGAAGATGTGGGAGGTCGGCGCCGACGGCATCAACTTCGACACCACTGCCTCGGCCGGTGACGCGGAGTTCCTCGCGACGCTGCGGGCGGTGGAGCAGGTAGCTGGGACCACGGGCTTGAGCATCGAGGTCGGCATGGCTGCCGAATTCGTCCTGGGCATGCATGGCGAAGTCGAGTACCAGGGTACTCGTTTGGCCGGCCTATATCCGCACGAACAGGTCAGGCTGGTCGAGATGGCCGGCGCGCACGTCTTCGGCCCTGCGGTCAACACCAACACCCGCCGCTCGAGCCCCTGGAATGTCTCCCGTGCGGTCACGTTCGTCAAGGCCTGCTCACAAGCCGCGGGGATCCCGGTTCACGCCAACGTCGGCATTGGGGTGGGCGGGGTCCCCATGTGTGAGACTGCCCCTGTCAGCATGGTCACGCGGGCCTCGGCTGCCATGGTTGAGATCGGCCGCGTGGACGGCTTATAGGTGGGTGCGGGCGATCCTTTTGGGATGCCCGTATCTCATGCGCTTGCCTCCGGAATGGGGGGCATCCGTACGGCCGGAGATCTGGTGGCTCGGATGCAACTCCACCGCAAGATGCGACTTCCTGAGGCAAAGGCGTATGTCGCTGACAGGCTCAAGGTGTCCACCGTGGACCTGTCTGACGAAGTGATCATGCGAGAGTTGAGGGAGGAGCTGGACATCGGGGTTATTACGTCGGTTCCGGGTGCGGCTAAGGGTCTTGCGGCCAAAGCACGCATCGCACGCCTGCTGGACATACGCGTCAACTCGGTCGACGTATTGAAGGAGAAGATGGAGTTGGGTTCCTAGCGGGTGAAGGCGACTGACGCATCGTGAGCTGGCCGTCACGCCTCTGGGGGTCGTGCGCCCATGAGAGGCCACGTTTCTGGGAACGCTGACAGAAAAGGCGGGAAGATCGTGATCCCCAACGGAGAAAGTAGGGTCTCATGACCGAACAAGAGCTCCTCGACGCCGCGAAAGCTGCCGTGGTGGCCGCCGACGAAGAAAAAGCCATCGAGGTGGCCCGCCAGGCGGTAGCCCTGGGCCTCGATCCCCTGCGAGTCATAAACGAAGGCTTTACCCCGGGCATGCGGCAGGTGGGCGACCTCTTCGAGCGGGGCACCATGTTCTTGCCCGAGGTGATCATCGCCAGTGAAGCCATGGTGGCCGCCGTGGCCATCTTGGAAGAGAACCTGCCCGCCGAGCAAAAGGAGAAGCAAGCCGGCATCGCCGTGCTTGGCACCATCGAAGGGGACGTGCACGACATCGGCAAGGGCATCGTGGCCACCCTCATGCGGGTCTACGGCTTTAAGGTGCACGACTTAGGTAGAGACGTGCCCCTCCAGAGGTTCGTGGACGAGGCCAAGAGCTCCGGGGCCCAGCTCGTGGGCTCCTCCGCTCTTATGACCACCACCATGGTGGGCCAGAAGCAGCTGGAGAAGCTGCTGAAAGAGGCCGGCATCCGCGAGCAGGTGAAGACCATGGTGGGCGGGGCGGTGGTCACCCAGTACTGGGCCGACAAGATCGGAGCCGACGCCTACGCCGAGAACGCCCAGGAAGCGGTGGCCAAGGCCCTTGAGCTGGTGGAAGGGTAGGCAGTCTAGGCCGAGAGACTACCGTCGCGTTTTACAGCATCTTTGGCCCCGCCAGCGGCGGGGCCTGCTTAGTTCTGCCGCGTGGTCAAGCGTCACGACCCCGCTCGAACCAACTCCCCTCCGCCTTGAGCTCGTCCGCCTTGTCCTTGCCGATCAAGTGTCGCGCGAGGCGGCGGAAGTGGTTCGTCATCGCGCCCTGGTCGTCGAGCTCGGTGGCCGCCACGGCGATGACCAGGTACCCCCGGGCCATGAGCTCTGCCCGAATGGCTCTGTCCACTGCGGCGGTCTCCGGATTGCCGTGAAGGTGGCTGCTCAAGCCGTCGAGATAGATGCACACACCGGGGTCGTCATCGTCCTCTCCGGCATAGAAGAAGTCGGGCACGGTCCGTTCGTATGGTTTCCCGAGGGCTAGCGGGTGCTGGGCCACAGGTTCGGCGAAACCGGCCGCGAGCAGTAGATGACGCAGCTTCTGCTCCGCCAGATTGACGGCTCCCTCCCCGACCCCGGGGGCGAGAGTCGACCCGGCTTGGGCGGGGATGGCGTGCGAGAAGGAGAGATCCGAGCTCCACTCAAGGAGTCGGCTTCTTGCGAGGTGTCGATCTAGATGTCGGTGGTAGTGCGCGTTGCGGAATGTCCACAGGCAATCGATGCAGGCGCGGTCGCAGGCGGCCGGACAGCTCTCGGCCAGAGCAAGGGTGGCGCCCACCACCTCGGGCCAACGGGCGAGCGCCTGGTTGAGGAGGCCGGACCCACCCGGCATCGGGTCGTAGAGCAAGGCGTGGGCGAATTCGGCCCCGGGTTCGCCGATCACCAGCACATGAAGATCCTCCAGTTCCATCTCGAGCACCGCCGCCATCCCCTGCCGCAGCGTCTCAACGAGGGAGTAGGCTTCGGTCTTGTCGGCACAGCCGGGGAGGGAGAGGGCGTCGGCCACGGTGTCGGCGTAGAAGCCAACCGCCTGGACGGGCGCGCCGCACCGCTCCAGGTGGGTCTGCGTGAAATGGTCTTGCTCCGCTTGAGAGGAGAAGGGCGAGCGACTCTGGCCGCAGACGAGGCACAGGGGATACCCAAGCTCGCCCGCCTGGACGCTTCGGCTCGCACCGACGTTGACCAACCGCAGGTGCACGCCGCGCCGGAAGTGGAGGGCCCGCTCGCCCCAGGTGAACGCCCTCCCGGGGCCGTGCCTGCCCTGCTCGTATCCGTAGACCGCCACCGGCATCTGGAAGCGGAACTCCTCGTCGTCGGATATGTGGGACACGTGGGGCAGCTCCACATCGCAGATGGGGACGGCGGGGAGTCCGGCGGCGCCGAGGGTCTCGACTGCGGGTGCCGCCCCGGGAGTGGGGAGGGCGCCCACCTCGCGGATGGCCTCGTGAGCTGCGTCCACTTGGAATAGCACCGGTTCCACCGGTTCGAGGTGGTAGCGCCGGGCAATGAAGCGGTTGGCATTCGCGTAGATGAGGTTGCCGGGCACGTACTCCCGCAATGCCAGAGCCGGCGGTCGGGGCAGACTGAAGTCCCGACTGCCGGAGAGAAAGCGCGGCACCTGGGCGTGGCCGACGATCGATCCGGAGTCGAGGCCGTATCCGGGCAGGAAGCCCTCGATGGCGAGCGCGGCGTACGTGGAGCGCTCGTCGTAGCCCTCGGCGGCGAGCCGGTCCCCGCCCCCGCCTTTCAAGCGCTGGATCATGCGCTTGCAGCGTTCGTGGAGAGCTTCTTCGTCGGGGTCAAGGGCTCCCTTTCGGCGCTGCACAGCCTGCAGTCGGGCTGTTTGAGCCATGGCCCAGTCGAGTCGGCGCCGCAAGGTACGGGTGACCTCGGCCAAGTGGGCGCCGGCTCCGAGAAGCTCCTCGCGCAACCGCTCTACGGTGACGAGATCGGCGGCTTCGTCCGGCCATCCCTGCGTGAAAGCGGCGACGAGGTGGGGCAGCAGCTCGGACCCATGCGTGCGAACGACACCGTCGAGCGGTGACGGGTCGAAGGCCTGCGGGAGGATGTGACCGTCGTCGTCGAAAAGGTATCCGCGGACGAAAGTCGGGAAGCAGCGCTGAAGGGCCCGCGTGATCTGTTGGCGCTGATTCTCCTCAAGGCCGCCTCCCGCGCGCGCCAGCTGGTGCAGGCGGGTGAGCATCGCGGCGTGCACGTGCTTGCGTATGAGGAGCGGGTTCTGCATGTTGAAATGGGGGAGGCGACACGGCGCCGTCCAGCATCTTCACCGGATCGGCGAAGTAGGCGCGGTCGTGGCTCGCCGGGCGGGCGTAGGTCAGGTTCACCGCCATGCGGTGACGTCGCCCTGCCCGTCCCACCCGCTGCCAGTAGTTCGCGGGGAGGGGTGGGACGTTCCGCATCAGCACCGTGTCGAGGGCGCCGATGTCCACGCCGAGCTCGAGGGTGGGCGTCGCCACCAGGGTGTTAACCCGATCCTGGCGCTCGTCCTTGAAGGACATCTCGAGAGCTTCGCGTACGTCGTCGGGCACTTGGGCCGAGTGCTCGGCGGGCCGGAGCATGGCGAAGTCGCCCTGGCCGGCGGTGAGGTCGAGCACGGTGAGGTCGTAGTCGTCGGGGTTCTCCTCCTCGAACTGCACGGTTCCGTCACAGCGCCAGGCCATACACCGCCCTCTCGGCCCACGGCGCAGCTGGGCCCGGCGGCAGGTGGAGCAACGCCAGAGGCCCCGGTGGGGGTGGAGCTCGAGGAGGTCGGCGTCTATCTGGTGGGCCCCCGCGGTACCCGCGAGGGGCTTCCCGGCGGCCGACTCGAGCCTTGCGGGCGCGAGCAGGCGCAGATCGTTCGCGAGCAGACCCCACAAGCGGGTGAGGAACTCGTCCACCTGCTCCGCCGGCACGCCCCAACCGCGCACCACCTGTTTCGCGAGTGTGCCTCCGCCGGAGCTCAGCCACTGCGTCACCCGTCCAGGGCGGTCCCCTGGGTTGCGGGCGAGCTTGAGTCCCTTCGGCCCCCCCGGGAGGAGCGGAAGATACCCCCGTTGGATCTCCCGAGCGCCTTCGCGCAGGAACTTCGAGAAGAGCCGGCCGTCGCGATCGAGCAGGTGCGTCCCCCGGCGGTAGACGTCGAGGAGTGCCGCGATGCCTTCGGCCAGGTCGGCGGGATCGGCGGCCGTTCGCGGCGCCCACTCCTCCACGAAGGGCAGAGTTGGCTCCAGACCCCGGTACCCGACTCGGAGCCGCCCCCAGGGCTCGAGGCCCACGCGCTGCTTGACGCCGGTAACCACCTCGCGAAGCACCTGAATGCGCAGGAAGTACCGCCGCTCTTCGGCGTGCTTGAGGGGCTCGCCCGCCTTCCGATGCATCTGCCACACCTCGGGGGCCAGTGCCCGCGACAGCTCGTCATCGGCGTCGAGGAGAGCGTCGAGTCGTGCCACCAGATCTCCGACTCCGATGCCGGGGGCGCCGGCAATCTCTTGCGCCATCAGCGCCCGCAGGCGGAAGCGCCGAGCGTGATCGTGCATCCAGCCGGCCTGGAAGGCGGCGTCCTGCCGGTTGTCGGCGAAGACGAGCAGGCGCCGCCGATCGGCGTACTGGATCATGTTCTGGGCGAGCACGTGGACGTCGGACACGGTCACCGCGCGCACCGGTCGCGCCGGCTCGCGGTAGCGGCCCCCCCACGGTCGCCTGCCCTGGGCGCCACAGGACAAGCATGAGGTCAGAAACCCTGCGTGCTTCTCGCTCTGCTCCGTCGCTAGGAGGGGCACGAGAGCGTCCGTCCTCCCGCACGAGAGACATGCGGTCCCCTGTTCGTGGTGGAGGGCACCGCAGGTGCGGCAGAAGAACGTCCTGTGAGCGCGGGAGGGGGAGGGTGGTGCCCGCATCGTCGGGCGGTCTGTCATCGTCTGGTCCGTTCCCGGCGGGTTCGCTGTCGCCGTCGCCGGTGAGCAGGCGATCGGTGAGCACCACTCTGTTTCCGCCGAGGCTCTCTTCGAGGTGCGGCCACACTACCGCCTCGCCGCAGGCGTCACCGCCCCCAGGCCCTTGGAGCTCACGGTGAGGTCTTTCACGAAGTGCCAGTAGTAGTGCTGGCCGCAGGTGCTGCAGGTCATGACCGGCAGGGGGAAGAGGGTCGCGCTGTCGCCGTCTGCCGCACCGTCAGGTTGCGCGACAGGTTGTGGCCGGGCAACGCCTACGGTGCCTGCTTCGTCTTCAGCCGAGAGCCACAAACGGGGGCCCGGCTGATCTTCCGGGAAGGTCACCACCGCCCCGGGGATGCCGCGGGTGAAACCGTGGACCACGGGTCGAAGAAGTGGCCGACCGTCTTTCCGAGCGGCCGCCCCCAGGGCGAGCCAGACGAGCACCTCCTCCTCGGTGACGGTGCGACCGAGTGCCTTACTCACCGAGTCGAGCAGGTCGGTCAGAGGGCGCGGCCGATCGAGGGTGCCGGTGAGCTGAAACACCGCCTCGTGCCCAGCCAGGAGATCGAAGAGAGCTTCCCGCCATCCATCCTCGGTGGAGATGTGCCGGCCCACCATCGCCCGCACCACCTGGGCCACGCCAGGGCCGGCGTCGTCGCGATCCAAAGCCTGCAGGACATATGGGAGGTGCGTGGCCGCATCGCCCTTGAAGTCGGTGATACGCAGTCCGGGAGCGGCCCAATCTTGGTCCTCGTATTCCTCGCCGACGTAGACCACGTCGTGCCGCGGCACTCCGAACAGGCGAGAGGCGAACTCTCGTCCGGCATCAGCTCGGGCGGCGTCGGCGATCGTGGCCGAGGTAGCAACGAACACCGTATCGGCCGCCGACGCCCCCAGGAAGGACCGCAGCCGGCGTACCAAGCAGGCGGTCTCCGCGCCGGCGGTTCCCGAGATGGTGTGGGCCTCGTCGAACACCAGGTATTCGAGTCGGGCGCCTTCGAAGAGCTCGACATCGCGGTGGCGGGTCAACAGCAGCTCGAGCTGCTTGACGTTCGTCAGCAAGATGAGCGGCTGCGCTCCCGCCGTCCGCATGGATTCGCGGGAGGCCCGCTCCTCGGGTGGGTGCACGGTTCGACCGCCCCCGCCCTGAGCCTGCTCTTTCGCCACAGCCGCCAGATAGTCGGCCTGGGACGCGCCTGCCCTCAAGCGAACCCCGCCGACCTCCGCCTCGTTTTCCGGCGTCTTGCCTACGTACATGCCGAAGGTGACTCCCGTCCCCGCCAGCAGCTGCCGCAGGCGGCCCAGCTGGTCTTCCGCCAAGGCGTTCATCGGGTAGACAAGGACGGCAATGATTCCAGACGGCGCCTTCCGATCCCGCAATTCCAGGCACCGGCTGACGATGGGATAGAGAAAGCACTCGGTCTTGCCCGAGCCGGTTCCGGTGGAGACGATAGTAGGGTGACGCGCGGCGATGGCCCGCACCGCCTGCTCCTGATGGCCGTAGAGATTCGGGAAGGGAACCAGCTGTTGCATGTGCGGATCCAGCAGTTCTTGCGCTACGAGGTCGGCCACGTTCGCGCCCTCGCGGAACGGCCGGGACAGACTGATATACGGGCCCTTGAGGAGGGGCGTGCGCCGCGATTCTTCCAACGAAAGGAGCGAGCGCAGCTGGGCGTAGAGCCCCGGGTCGGCGAAGGGGTAGGTGGTCAGCTGGTAGCGCAGGAAATCGCCGACGACTTTCTCCGTGTAGGCGATGGGGTTCAGGGCCATCGGACGACTTTCACGAGTCCACGGTTACCGGCCATAGGTCAGCTTTCAGTCGAGCGCGAATGCGTGCTCCGGACGGGTGGAGCGATTACAGGGTGGTTCCTCTCGCGCCCGCGTTCGGCGCATAGGGGTTGTGCCGAGGATTAGTGTGGGTCCCTTCCCGGGCCGCGACCATCTTTTCAAGCTAGACTGATCCTATCAACTTACGATAAAGCATCAATAGACTGAAAAAGGGAGACCGAGGGGCTCGCGAGTAGCCTCGGGAATCATACTACGACCTCTCGATCCACTCCGCGCTTCTTCGCATGAACCTCTTGCCTTCTCCGTTTCCTCCATATATAGTGTTTCCAATTTGGGAAACGGGGCACTGCCAGGAAACAGGCCACCATGGAGCACATCCAGCGAGATATCGAATCCGGGCTGAGGGATCTCTTCCCCGGCTGGGATGTCGCTCGGACGCCCGGGCCGGCGCCCGATTTCGGGCCCCCCGCATTTGGCGCGCGCCTGCGAAACGCAGACGCCGAGGTCAATCTCAGGGTGGAGTTCGCACCGGTTGCAAGCCGTGCACGACTGCGTGACGCCGCCCGCTTGTTCGTTCAACGCCAGGCGGGCGGGCAAGGGGCGGTTTACATGCTCGCCGCCGCATTCATCAGCCCAACCAACCAGCAGATACTGCGAGAGGCAGGAGTGCCCTTCTTCGACTTTGCGGGCAACGCCTGGCTGGTGCACGATCGGTTCCACATTGATCGACGAGGCTTTGCCAACCCCTCGAAGGAGAGCCGTCCCGCCCGCGATCCGTTCTCGGACAAAGCTTCGTTGGTGCTCCGACTTCTCATGAGCACGCGGGAACACATGGGTATCCGGCAGATCGCCGAAGAAGCAGACCTTACGGCGGGCTACGTCTCCAAGGTAGCGCAGGAGCTGGAGCGACGGGGATACCTTGACAGGAAGCGAGAAGGCATCGCCTTGCGTCATGCGACTGATCTCCTCCAGGAGTGGGTCTACTCCTATCGAAAGCGCCGATCCACAGCCGGCGCAAGCTACTTTGTGCCCGCGCGGCATGCGGAGGAGCTGATTGGGCGGCTGTCACATGCGCAGGCTGCCGGTTCTGACAACTACGTTCTCACGCTTCATGCCGGCGCAAGCCTTGTCGACCGGTACGCGGACTTCGACACGGTCGATCTCTATGTCAGGAACCTGGCGTTCGCCGATGCCATCACTGCTGAACTCGGTGGACGGGCGGTCGAGCGCGGAGGCAACCTGTCCATGCGTGTGCCCTATTATCGCGTGTCCGCGTTCTTTGGGAAGCGCCAGGTGGGCGGACTATGGGTGGCGTCAGACCTCCAACTCTATCTCGACCTGTACGACTACCCCGTGCGCGGTCGCGAGCAGGCTGAACATCTCTACAACCGCTGGCTGCAACCCCTCTTGGAGGCAAACGACACGCTGTGAGAACCGAGATCGACCCCACCTTGCTGATCGGCCTGCGCGCGCTCGAACCGTATCTGGCCGACATCGTGATCGTCGGAGGCTGGGCTCCCTATCTCTACGCCTTGCACCAGGGGGCCGTCCGGTCAAGCCCTCCGCGGACAGCGGATATCGACATCGCGGTTCCTCGAGCCCTTCCCCCGCGGGGGCCTTCGATCGACGAGCTTCTCTCGCGGGCCGGATTTGAGTGCGAGTTCCGCTCACGAGACGTGCCGCCCGTTACCGCGTATGTCGCGCGCCGTGGCGACGATGACGTTGAGATAGAGTTCATCACCGATTCGCTGGGTGCCGACGAGCAGGTCGTCGAGGTTCAGGACGGCCTGACCGCACAAGAACTTCATTACGTGCGGCTGCTCCTCGAGAATACGTGGACCATCGACCTTGCGAAATTCTTTCATGGCGACGCCGGCCAGGAGGTCCGAGTCCCCACTCCCGCGGCGTTCATGTTGCACAAAGGACTGGTCTACCGGAAGCGGTCCGATCAACTGAAGAAGGAGAAGGACCTCTACTACGTTTTCTACGTGGTGGACACCTTCGTCGAATGGCATGACTGGATCAGGTCTGACCTGTCGACGCTCGCCGCCCGGTGGCCGGCATGGTTGAAACGCTGTGCTGCCAACCTGGGCGGCGCCTTCGCTGCTTCCGATTCTGCAGGGGTGCAGGCGCTCCTGAATCAGCGTCCGCAAACCGCATACTCGGGATTGAACGACGACCAATTCCGGGAGTACGCCTGGTCTACGATGAAAGCCCTCGAAGAAATGATGCGGACCGCACCACAGTCTTCGGGGCGATGATGAGCGGGCGTGATGGGCCGCTTGTCGGGCTTGAAGCCTTTCGCGAGGAGTGAGGCCTCCACGGCGCGCCTATCTCTCGGCACGAGCGACTTCTTCCATTCGAGCGAGTAGTCCGCGCTTCCGCTCGGTAGCCGCAGGACTGAGTCTGTCATCGTCGGCCTTGGCGTAGTTGCGCCACAGGACGTCGAACTCCACCATGAGCGCTTCATCGAGCTCGTCGCGAGTAAAGGCGCACATGTCGATGCCGAGCGAGGGATTGGTCAGACATATCAGCTGCTTCGACTGGTCCAGATCCGGAGTCAGAACCAATGGTTCGTGTAGCCTGAGAACGTAGTCCGGCAGCTGAACTTCGGCCAGGTAGAAGGGTGACAGATCCACTTCACGAATGTCGTTCACCTGGTTCTCGAAGAGAAGGTCTTCGACCCCTTCCTCGTAGACACAGCCGCCGGCATGATGCAGAGAGCCGCATCGCGCCTCTCTGGGGCAAGAATCGCGGCCGGAATACTTGGCTTTGCGCCCGATGCACCGCCGCTGGGCGAAGTGAGCCGATCATACCTCCCGGCCCCGCGAACGCAACGAGTGACCAACGGCGGCCGGCGTCCTCAACAGTGTATACGCCAATGGCGTAGCATAGACCCATGGTCATCGTCGAGACTCCGATCTTCACGAAACAGGTTCTGGACACTTCGTTCCGGTGACGAATACCGCCTCTCTCAGCGGACGTTGCCGGAGCATCCGGACACCGGGTCATCCCCGGCAGCGGTGGCCTCCGCAAGCTGCGCGGGTCGACACAGGGCGCGGCAAACGCGGCGGAGTGAAGATCGTCGAGGAGGAATACCATGAAGGATGAGCTCTTCCAGGAACTTCTGCCAAGCGTGAAGCAGGGCGCGGCCATCATGAGGGGTACGCTGCAGCCAAGTCGCACGTTCGAATTCCCCGAGACTGAGGTGCGCGCCCTGAGGAGGCAATTCGGCCTCACGCAGGACAAGTTCGCGCACCTAATGGGTATCAGCGTCGGCACGCTGCGAAACTGGGAGCAGGGTCGGCGCCGGCCGGAGGGCGCGGCGAGGGTGCTGTTGCGGGTCGCATCTACGCACCCTGAGGCGCTGTTGGATGCGGCCGGCGAAAGCAAACAGGATTGCCAAATAGGCCCAGAAAAACTATCAAATGGATTCTGACTGACCAAATGGCAAGGGGAGAGCGCCAGACACGCCACCTGGTCGAACGAACCCGGTGTTCGCCACCCAGCAGTTCCGCGCAGGGCTCTCCTGCTAACCGCTCAACGCGGTTCGTCTTGCTTTCAGCTCGTCGGTCGTTTCAGTGCTACAATGAAACGCATATAGGACTGAAAACATGACAATCCCAGATCCCTGAGCGCTGCAAGGGTTTCGGGGAGAGAAACCATTTGATGAGGCACTGAAATGACCAATGCACTGAAAATCGCGGGTCCTCTCACTCCTCACGCCCTTCGTGTTGCGCGGAGTCTCCCGCTGGCGACCGCTGAGCCCGCGGCTGATGCTGTGCTGGCCATCGGTGACCGCGCGTTTCCCGTCGAGATCAAGTATCAGGCGCGGATCGGGGCGGCTGAGGCCTGGGCGGTTGTGAGGAGAAGCCGAGAACGTGGGTCTACATACGGCCCCACCATACTCGCGCTCGGCGATAGGACCACTGAAGAAGCCCGTCGCATCCTGGAGCAGAATGGAGTCGCGTACATCGACGGCACCGGCAACGCGCATGTCGACCTGCCCGGCCTCTACGTCCATGTGGAGCGGCCTCAGCCCAGCAGGCAGACTCGAAGGGGTGCAGGTTCCCCAAGGTTGGCCGGCAAGGCGGGAGTGGTCGCTCAAGCGCTCCTGTTGGAACCGGACCGCGATTGGCGCGTGATTGATCTCGCAGCACGGGCGAAGGTGTCGCTTGGGTCGGCACACGCTGTGCTGGCCCGTCTCGAGGAGCTGGGCATCATGGAGGCCGGTGGCGAACAACGTGCGGAGAGTCGTCGCGTCAGCAACCGGACAGCGCTGCTCGATA
The DNA here is from genome assembly GCA_027493445.1 of Thermoleophilia bacterium. GTDB lineage: Bacteria > Actinomycetota > Thermoleophilia > RBG-16-64-13 > RBG-16-64-13 > JAMDDA01. The sequence goes on from JAOSKU010000001.1 coordinate 3,033,961, forward strand.
CATGGGCGGAAGAGAATCGCGACCTCGGCGTCCGGCAGGTTGGGGCCTACGTGCTCCCCACTCGCGAAGGCGATATTGCCCTGACAATCGGCCGCGTTCTTCGCCAAGAGAAAGTTGTGTACGCTCTTTCCGGAGTCGCGGCTGCCGCCATGCTCGCCCCATTACTCACGGCTGTTCCCGTGACCACCTTCTGGATCGACGAGGCGCACCCGCTGGAAGACGTCGTCGTCATGCTCAGGGCCGAGGTTGTAGAGAGCGGGGCAAACGTGCTTCTTAGGCAGGCCAAGAACAGTACGGCTCTCGCGTTCTCTGAAGAGCGAGACAATCTTCATCTGGCGAACGTGTTCAGGATTTACTATGACGCTCGCCGCGATCCGAGGCGCGGACGCGAACAGGCGGAACACTTTCGTGAGGAGGTGATCGGCTGGTGATGAAGATGGCGAAAGACTACACGCGCGAGGCGACGGAGCGCTGCGAGCAGGTTCTTGTCACGTTGCTCGGGAGCCTCGGTCCTTGGCGAGACCGAATGTTCTTGGCCGGGGGCCTGGCGCCACGGTACCTGGTGGGGGAACTCCCCGCCGAGGTACGTCCCCACATGGGTACAACTGATGTCGATTTGGTCGTGGGGCTTTCCCTGGATGAGGTCGACGCCGAGGGGTACAAGACACTCGAGCGGAACCTGAGAGACGCGGACTTCCGGCAGGACTCACAGAGCTACCGGTGGAAGCGGGATGTCGACGGGGTCACCGTGATGGTCGACCTCCTGTGTGAGACCGACAAGGTTGATCCGGGGAAGATCTTCAGGCCCAGGGAGGGGCTGGGCTCGAAGCTGACTGCCTTGAACGTCGCCGGCGCCCAACTTGCTGCCCGCGACTTCATCGAAGTGACTGTGCGGGCCGCGCGACTTGATGACGGAGACCGCTCGAGTGTCCGTGTGCGCGTGACCAATCTGCTGCCGTACGTCCTGTTGAAGATCAACGCCTTTCAGGACCGTCACGAGAACAAGGACGCGTATGACCTCATCTTCTGCCTCCGCAACTATCGGGAGTACCCGGAGGAGACCGGCCGGGAGCTGGCGCAAAGCCCAGTCGCAGGCCACCCGCAGGTCCAAGCCGCACTCTTGCTGCTTGAGGAGCGCTTCGGCGAGATCATTGACGACGGGCCCACCTCCTACGCCGCATTCTTGGGAGAGGATGAGAACGAGGAAGTCCGTCGGCGTTACCAGCTGGAGGCTGTGGCCGTGGTCAGGGGTTTCCTGGGAGGATTCCGTGAGTAGCACCCGGGAACTCGAGTCGGGTGAATACGCGGGCGGTCGCATCCATGGGTCGGTAACTGCGCATGAAGGCAACCTCGATGTCGTGCCGCAACACCTCCGACGCGGGGGCGACGAAGACCGGCACCAGCTCATACTGTCGGTTGCGTTCCTCAGTGATAGGCGGGATGGAGGAGTATCGTGTGGCCGCGGCGGCCGGAATCGACGCCCGTCGCGCGACTTGACTCCCTTTAGATCAACCTCCGCTCCCTCAGGAGCCGTTCGTAAGCGTCCCGGTCGAGGGGGCAGTCGACCAAGCTTACGAACTGAGGTTTCGTAACACCGCACTGCTTGGCCATCTGAGCCAAGAGAGGTTCACCGAGCGTCCTGCTGCCGGAGCCGTGGCTCGTCTTGGTCTTGACAGGCATGCAAGTGCCATCGGAGGCGTGATAGATGAAATAGTGATGGTCCCTCTCATCGAGTTCGAAGCCTTTCGCGAGGAGTGAGGCCTCCACGGCGCGCCTATCTCTCGGCACGAGCGACTTCTTCCATTCGAGCGAGTAGTCCGCGCTTCAGCTCGGTAGCCGCAGGACTGAGTACGTCATCGTCGGCCTTGGCGTAGTTGCGCCACAGGACGTCGAACTCCACCATGAGCGCTTCGTCGAGCTCGTCGCGAGTAAAGGCGCACACGTCGATGCCGAGCCAGGGATTGGTCAGACATATCAGCTGCTTCGACTCGTCCAGATCCGGAGTGATAACCAATGGTTCGTGTAGCCTGAGAACGTAGTCCGGCAGCTGAATTTCGGCCAGGTAGAAGGGTGACAGATCCACTTCACGAATGTCGTTCACGTCGACAATGCGCTTAGGCTGGTTGTCTTCGTCGACGATAACTTCGCCCGTCACCTGAATCAGTTCTCTTGGGTTCTCGAGGAGAAGATCTTCGATCCCCTCCTCGTAAATGCACTCCAGCTCCCGGTTGGTGGGCGGGTAGACGATTGTCACCTTCCGCTCGTCGAAGTCGATCCGGGTGAGTCTGCCTGTCACTGTCTGAAGCGCCGGTTCTGCCTGGCTCACCGCCATGATGCCCTTCAGTCCTTGACCAAGTCGTTCGGTGGACACAATAAGCTCTCCCCCGGCACCTCGCACGTCGAGGCCGACACCGCTGCCCTTCTTTGGGATGATCGACCGGAAAGCCTCAACCACTCGCAGGCGCCGCACCCGGTCAGGAACCAGGCCCGCGAGTTCCTGCGCGTTCGCCTTCACCATGGCACTCGATACCAGCCCGAATCTCTCCCGGACCGCGACGATGTCTTGGGGGCAAAAAGGTCGGATGCCGGGTCACCGATCGTTGCGGTTATCACTACGGACCCCGGTTTGAGGTCGGACACCAAGAGCGCGTACTTCCGCTCGAGTTCTCGCGACAGACGGTCCCTGCGGCGGACCTCGACACCCTCGTGGTCCATGGCCAGTAGGTGGATCGCGCGCTGCAATCCTTGCAAGGCATCAGTCAGGGCGGCCACCGGGACACGATGCTCATCGGCCAAACGGCCGGTGAACACAAGCTGGAGCTCCTCGGCGCCAGGAGGCTCAGTCATCAAAGCGTCCTCATGAGATAGAACGAAGGCTGAGTATACATTCTTCCCGTGCTCGGCTGTCACCTGCTCGCCATCCTCCTCGGAGCCACTTGTCGCGTCGCCATTGCCGGCGGAGGTCCGGCTGCCGGATTACGGTATCGATCGCTCGGCGAGGTAGAAATACGCCGAAAGGATGAGACGGCAGAGTTTGCCTTCGAGCGAGCCGCCAGCTTGCGTGAACCGTTTGCCTCTCGAGGGCGAGCTGGTCAGAGCCCGGGAACTCGCCGCGGTGGCGATGAACATGCCCTAGGTGACGGTCCAGTTGGGGCAGTTCCGGCAGCGGGTGCGGGCTGCGGCGGGGCAGGCATAGAGCCGGTGCGAGGAATCATCAGGGGCGAAAAGGATCAAGGGAGCGGTGTACCGGGCTCATGACAGACGCGGCGGCGCGTATACACCAATGCAAGAGAACTGCGTCGGGTGGCTGATGGTGGTCCCCACGAAAAGGTGGACGTTTCTGCTGCGAGGGCCCATCTGGTCATTGTACTTATCCAGGACGTCGTGCTTGGCCTTTTCAAGGTTCCACCGTTTCAGCTGGCCCCGCAGCAGTTCGTAGGGCTCCCAATCAAAGACCTGGAAATCGTGGCCGCCGCACTCGGGGTTGTCGGCGCAGCGGAATTTGTATCGAAAGGTCCATGGTATGTTTTGAAGAGGCCTTCGAGACGATTCAAACAGGCTTTCCTGGTTTATGATTGCCAGCTGCTTCTCGCTCCACTCGGGAGCATCGGGCTGCATGTAGAACTGCGCGTCATCGGTGATGCGCACCAGGCCGATCGAGCCTTCGAACGCCTCCGCCGTCTTTCCCAGCCGCTCGAGGTCTGATGCCAAGGGAAGCACCAGGCCATCTCTCCTGCGCCAATCCGGCTTGTTGCTCTTGTAGAACCTGTCGACCGGCTTGATTGAGTCGGGGTCCGGCGTGTATGTGTCGCCTCTTGCGTCACGGCTGCGGCGAACGAACCTGTGGGTGTCCAGATCGACACCGGCCGTGCAGACGGTCTCGTCGTACTTCGTGGACGGGTTGGGGTAGGTCTTGACGGTGACGACAATGCGCACGTGACTAGGCATACCTAAGGTGGCTGACTCGTAAGTCAGGACGCGACTCGGACACGTACTCGGCGACGATGCTTCTGTGGCAGGCGGCCGGGTCTTCTTCGAAGCACAAGAGGCAGATCCGCCTGTGCATCGCGAGTGCCACAAGTACGTCGAGGGCCTCCGGTTGAGCGTCCAGAATGCGCCGATATTCATCGGCGAATTCGACGAAGTCCCAGCCATCACGAAGTCGATCACGGTACGCCTTGGGGTTCCCCAAGGACCTGAAGTGCACGTAGTCGATCCCCTTTGATCTGAGCATCTCAGCTAGACGCGTTTTGGAAAAGCCTGGCTTGCGACTCAGGGGCATCTCACGCACGTCGACAACGATCTCCACCCGGTTGGCCGCGAGTGATTCGAGCCACTCGTCGGCGGAATAGCCCTCGTATCCAATCGTGCACAGTAGCGTCATACGCGTCGACCTCACGAATGCATCAAGAGCGCGTTTGCCGGAGCTACATCTCCTCGGCAGCATAGCACTGGTTGTCGCGGCCGCTGGCCCATGGTACCGACTCTTCGGCGGGGCGCGAATACACCGAAAGAATGAGACGGGCAGAGTTGGCATTCGGCAGGCGCATTTCGGCGGCCGGTGGTCTGACATGAAACGCTGGGCGGCCGCACCCTGATTCCCGCTCTGTCGATGGGACCAAGGACTTGCCTCCCGCACTGCGCAGAACGCAGCACAACCGATCGCCGGCGAGCGGGTAGTCAGCCTCCGCCGACGCCGGTGGGGCCGCCGCCCTCGCCACCAGCGACGCCGACATCCTGGGCGGACGCGATCGAACGGATCCCGGTCCCCGTCTTCTCACCCCGCGAGCTCTGGGCCCACGCCCGCGGCCAGCCGCACCTCAGCTCCGCAGGCGGGCAGGCCTAGGTCACCCCCGGCGGAACACCCGGACGGCGTGGATGGCCGTCCCCCGGTCCGAGAGCCGCACCAGCTCCCTCTCCTGATTCAAGGGGTCCATGGCCAGGTATTCGCTGCCCTCCTTCCCGACTACCAAGAGCCAGTGAGGGACCGTCTCCCCGAGCATGATCTTGACGATGACCGGACGGCCTTCGCGCAGCTCGGTGTCGATGACTTCGGGGTTCGGGGCCGGCAACCCGATACCTACGGCCCCACCGGTGATGTCGCTGACGGCCGCCCAGATTATTTGGCCCGAGCCCGTGAAACCGCCGGCTTCCTCGAGAGCGGCGCAGGCCTCCGCCGGGTCCATCTCCTGCCCAAGAGCCGAGAGCCCCATGGCGATACTCGTCACAGTGCAACCCGCGGCCGCCATCGTCTCCTCGCTCTCGCCGAGAGTCTCGGCCGCCCACGCGGGGTCGTTCTGCAGGTAGTAGGGCACGCCGGAGACGGGCGTGATGCTGAGTGGCGCGCCACCGGCCGATGGGATGGGCTCGCTCCGGGCCCCTCGCTGGTGGAGGAAGAGCATGACCCCACCGCCGAGCGCCACCAGGAGCACGAGGGCCATCGCGAGGTACACCGTGCGTTTCGCCATCAAGCCGCCTGCCTCCCTGCCGTGCGTCCTGGTGGACTGTACCAGATACGGGCGACCCTGCCGGGCCGGATGCGAACCCATGCACAATGTTCCCCGGCCGTCTTCCTCGGCCCGAGGTCCCCCACCGCCCACACGAACCATGCGGTCGCAGATTCCCAGCGCCGCCCGGATGGCGGTAAGCAGACGCGCACTACGCTTCCGCCCGCCGGGCGGCGCCCCGGGTGTCGCCCAAGCCGCGGCCGCAAGCCTCAAGCACTTGCGTGAGAAGCCTGCGATCCGCCTAGGATCGACGGGTGGACTTCGAACCCGCCCGGGGATCCGGGCCGTACAAGGTGCCCCGCTCTTGTCGTGCAGAATGACATCGGCAACCAGTTTGCCTCCACCACCATCGTGGCGCCGATCACCTCGCGGATACCGGCGAAGGAGCACCCATTCCTGGTTCGATTGCCTGATCAGCTTCTGCCGAAGCCGTCGGCGGTGGTATGTGCTCTGCTCAGGGTGGTCTCTCGGGGCCGTCTGTCCGGGCGCCCCCTGGCCGTGTGCGATGCCGCCACGATGGTTCGGGTGGATGAGGCCCTGCGTCACTCCCTCGCCCTGAGCTGAGCTTCGCCCCAGGAGCCCACCCGGCACAGGGCCGGCGCTATGACGCCCGGCCATCCGGCGAGATGCTCTCCTAGCTTTGTGACTTGCACCATGGCAGTTCAAGTCGTAGAGTAAAGGTCCGGAAAGGGGGGCAGCGGGAAATGAGCAGACTCGAGTTGAGCACCACAACGGCTTCTGCGCAAGGGGCCACGACTCTCTCTTCAACAAGAGCCACGAGCTCCTGCGCCCGATCAACAGCGGGCGCATCGCCGGGGAGAACGCGACCGCGTATGGGAGATGCCAATGAAGCTGCTGGGACTGACCTGCGGTACGGAGATGGGGAACACCGAGGTGCTGGTGCGAGAGGCCTTGATGGCGGCGGAGGCGGCCGGTGTGGAGGTTGCCCTTGTCCGCCTGCTGGATCTGGACCTCAAGCCCTGCACGGGCTGTAAGTCTTGCGTCGAGAGCCTGATGAAGGGCGGGGCCGGCAACTGCATCATCAAAGACGACTTTCCCTTCCTCGACGACTTGATCATGGAGAGCGACGGCGTGATCCTGGGCGCGCCCGTGTTCGTCTTGGGGGCGCACGGCCTGGTGAAGCTGCTGGCCGACCGGATGGGCCCCTCGCACGATCTGGCTTGGCGGCTCGAGGCGAGGAAGATCCGGGAGGAGAGCGGCCGGACACAAGGCAAAGGGCCCGACGGCCGCTCCTTCAAGCGGCGGATCGGGGGGTTCGTCAGCGTGGGCGGAGCAAGCACGCAGAACTGGCTGTCGTTGGGCCTACCTACGATGCACCTCCTCTCCTTCCCCTCGCACATCACGGTGGTCGACCAGATGCAGGTCAGAGGGACGACCGCCATCGGCAATGTGGTTCTGACCCCCGAGGCGCTAGAGAGGGCGCAGGGTCTGGGAAGGAACGTGGCCGAGGCCATGCTGAAGCCGGACGAGGAGCCGAGGTGGCGGGGCGCCGAGGGCATCTGTCCCGTGTGCCACTGCGACCTCCTCTCCATCACCGGCGGCCGCCTCGTCGAGTGCGCCGTTTGTGGCATCGCCGGGACCCTGACGACCGACGGCGGCCGCATCACCGTCACGTTCAACGAGGAGGAGCAACGCCGGTCCCGCCTGGCTCTGGGGGGCAAGAAGGAGCATTGGGACGAGGTGCGCGCCGCCCTCGGTACGTTCTTCCAGCGCCCCGACCTGCCGCAGATCCCGCAGCGGCTCGAGAAGTACGCTCGTCACCCCATCCCGCTGCTGACTGCGGATGGAGAGGTCGCGCGGACGTGAAGACGCGGCCCGGTGGGGGGCCCGGCGGAGTGGACTCCGCGGCCGCGGCCGAGGGGAGACGGTTCCACCGGGTCATTCCGCGAACAAACAGGTGGCGCTCACGGCCTCGCCCGGCGGGACGACGACGATCTCGCTGTCCCACGGCCCACGGAAGAGGCGCTCCAGCAGCTGGGTGGAGCCTGCCACCAGCCGGTGGTCGAGCTCCAGGTCGTCGGCGTGGGCTTGGCTGTGCTCCAGCCAGTCGTCGACGTCGTAGGCGCCCGTGTCGATGAGGGTCACGCGTTCGTAGGCGGCATACATGAGCCTGCGCAGGTGCCGGGCCTTCTCCTCGCCGTAGCGCTCGACCCAGGTGTCGAAGCTGTCGCTCCAGGAGCTGGAGTGGCAGAACCAGCCCCGCGTGAGGTAGTAGCTGCGCGCGTCGCGCTCGATCTCCTCGCGGGTGCAACCGGGGTTGAGGAAGAGCGAGATGCAGTCGTCGACTCGGGGAAAGACAAGGTGCGCTTCCCGGGACACCAGGCCCCGGAGCGCGGTGCCGCAGTAGCCCATGGCCAGCAGGATGGTCTCCGCGGGAGCGACTTCGACCTCCACTCGGCGCGACTCCAGCGGGCCCTGGCCGGGAATGACCGACGGCAGGACCGCGGGTTGGCCGGAGCGGGCCCCCTCATCGAGCAGGTCGATCAGTCCCTGAAGTGCGGTCTGCAAACGCTCGGGACGGTCGTGCAGGCCGCTCTCGAACCAGATGAGGGTCGGGCGAGGGCCCCCGTCGTAGCTCTTCTCCAGGGCGAGAAGGACCTCGTCCTCCATCATCTCGCAGGCGATGATGACCGATCCCGTCGGGCTGCTTGGCATCGAGGGCTCCATCCTGATTGCTGCTGGGCCAGGAACCAGTATACCGGGGACGTGCGCCTCGCACGGCTCCGGCGGGCGAGGCCGGCCGGTCCTCACACGTACTTCACGCCGCCCTGGATGATGCGGATGTAGTTGCCCCGTTCGAAGGCGGCCGGATCGGGGGAGGTGAGCAGGCTCATGCTCCCCCGCATCTGCTCGATGGACTCGTACTCGTGGGCCTCCATCCAGGCGGACATCTCGTCCAGGACCAGGCGCAGGTGTTCCGGTCCGTTACGCAACAGGGCGGAGACCAGCTGCACAGCGTGAGCGCCGCACATGACCGACTTGATGGCGTCGGCGGCTGTGTGCACCCCCCGGTGGCGGCCAGCGACACGTCCACACGCCCCGAGAGGATGGCCAGCCAGCGCAGGCGGAGCAGCAGCTCGGAGGAGTCCGAGAGCCGCAGGCGGGGCACCACCTCCAGTTCCTCGATGTCGATGTCGGGCTGGTAGAAGCGGTTGAAGAGCACCACGCCCGCCGCGCCGGCCTCCGCCAAACGGATGATGAGGTTGGGCAGCGAGGAGAAGAAGGGCGACAGCTTGACGGCGATGGGCACGGATACATGGGGCCTGACCGAGCGGAGCAGCTCGACCACCCGGTCTTCGACCAGGGCGCCGGACTGCTCCGGGTCGGCGCTGAGCAGGTAGAGGTTCAGCTCGAGGGCGTCAGCGCCGGCCTCCTCGAGATAGCGGGCGTACTCCACCCAACCGCCTGGGGTGGCGCCGTTCAGGGAGGCGATCACGGGCACGGCCACCGCCTCGCGGATGCGCCGCACCTGCTCCAGGTAGAGGTCGATGCCCGCGAGGCGGTACTCGTCGCGGCGGGGGTAGTAGGTCACGGCCTCATACCAGGTGTCCTCGGCGGCCTCGACGTCCTGGATCTCCCGGAACTGCTCGTTGATGATCTGCTCCTCGAACAGCGAGCGCAGGACGATGGCCGACGCGCCCGCCTCCTCCAGACGGCGCACTGTGTCCAGGTCGTCGGCCAGCGGTGAAGCCCCCGGCATGAGGGGGTGCGCCAGTCTGAGCCCCAGGTACGTCGTGGAAAGATCCATCGCCTCTTTACCTCCCCTCGTCTTCGCCCACGGTCAGCCGGCTCAGCTGCTCGTACAAACGGTAGTGCCGCCTGGAGCGCTGCTCGGCCTTCCGGAAGAGCACCTTGGCCCGGTCGGGGTCGAGCCTCTCCAGCATGCGAAAGCGCGTCTCGCGTTCCACGAATTCGCGCATGGAGGCCTTGGGAGCGGCGGAGTCGAGTTGCAGGGGGTTCTCTCCGCGCTCCTCCAGCCGCGGATCGTACCGGTAGAGCAGCCAGCGGCCGGACTCCACGGCCAGCTTCTGCTGTGCGGCCCCGTAGGCCAGATCGTAGCCGTGGCCAATGCAGTGCGCGTAGCCGATGATGAGCGAGGTGCCCGGATAGGCCTCCGCCTCCTCGAAGGCGCGCACCGTGTGGGTGTCGCGGGCCCCCCAGGCCACCTGCGCCACGTAGACATTGCCGTAGGTCATGGCCATCAGGCCCAGGTCCTTCTTGTCGGCCGCCTTGCCGCCCGCGGCGAACTTGGCGATGGCCCCCATGGGGGTCGACTTCGACATCTGCCCGCCGGTGTTCGAATAGACCTCGGTGTCCAGCACCAGGATGTTGACGTCGCGGTCCATGAAGAGCACATGGTCGAGCCCCCCGTAGCCGATGTCGTAGGCCCAGCCATCGCCTCCCACGATCCACACGCTCTTCTTCACGAGATGGTCGGCGAGGCTCTCCAGGCGGCGGGCTTCCGGACGGTCGATCGATCCCAGCTTCGTTCTCAGGGCGGCCACGCGCTCCCGCTGCGTCGCAATGGCGGCGGCATTCGACTGGTCGGCATTCAGGAGCTGCTCGACGGTATCGGGGCTCACCTCCGGGGCCAGCAGCGACAGCAGCTCCCGGGCCATGTCTGTCTGCTTGTCTACGGCGAGCCGCATGCCCAACCCGAACTCGGCGTTGTCCTCGAACAGCGAGTTCGACCAGGCGGGTCCCCGGCCGGCCGCGTTGGTCGTGTAGGGCGTGGTGGGTAGGTTGCCGCCGTAGATCGACGAGCAGCCAGTGGCGTTTGCTATGAGGGCTCGATCCCCGAAGAGCTGGGTCAGCAGCTTGATGTACTGGGTCTCGCCGCAGCCGGCGCAGGCCCCCGAGAACTCGAAGAGCGGCTGCAGGAGCTGGGAGGTCTTCACGTCGAGCTTGGTTTCGGCCGCGGGGAGCTCCTCCCGGGAGCTCTCGGGGAGCGACAGGAAGAACTCATAGCTGACCTTCTCCGTCTCGACATGCTCCCGATGGGAGGCCATGTTGATGGCCTTGTGGCTCGGGTTCGCGCGGTCCTTGCCGGGACAGACCATGACGCACAGGCGGCAGCCCGTGCAGTCCTCCGGCGCCACCTGCACGGTGTAACGCCGCTCCTCGAACTGCCGGCCACGCCCCTCGACCGACCTGAAGCCGGCGGGGGCAGCCTCCAGCGCCGCGGGATCGTAGAGCTTGGTGCGGATGGTGGCGTGGGGGCAGGCGAAGGCGCACTTGCCGCACTGGATGCAGACCGCCGGGTCCCAGATGGGAATCTCCAGGGCGATGTTGCGCTTCTCCCACTTCGTGGTTCCGGTGGGCCAGGTGCCGTCCACGGGGAGGGCGCTCACGGGCAGCTCGTCGCCGTGCCCCACCATCATCGCGGCCGTGACCTCCTTGACGAAGGCGGGCGCCCGCTCGGCCACGGCCGGCGGCCGGCCGCGCGTCGCCGTGACCTCCGCGGGAACCTCCACTTGGAAGAGCCCGGCCAGGGTGCCGTCCACCGCCTCGAAGTTGCGCCGCACGATGTCCGTGCCCTTCCGCCCATAGGTCTTTTCGATGGACCCTTTGATCTGCGCGATGGCCTCCTCCCGAGGGAGCACCCCCGAGATGGCGAAGAAGCAGGTCTGCATGATGGTGTTGATGCGGAAGCCCAGCCCGAGCTCACCGGCCACCGCGAAGGCGTCGATCACCCACAGATCGATCTCCTTGTCGTGGATCTGCCGCTGCACCTCGCGGGGCAGCTCATCCCATACCTCGTCGGGCCCGTAAGGCGTGTTGAGTAAGAAGGTGGCCCCTTGTCCGGCGTAGGCGAGCACGTCGATCTTGTCGAGAAGGCGGTACTGGTGACAAGCGACGAAGCTCGCCTTCTTGATCAGGTAGCTCGACCGGATGGGCCGGGGTCCGAAGCGCAGGTGGGAGATGGTGACCCCTCCGGACTTCTTGGAGTCGTACACGAAGTAGCCCTGGGCGTAGTTGCCGGTCTCCTCGCCGATGATTTTGATGGAGTTCTTGTTGGCGCCCACCGTGCCGTCGGCTCCCAGCCCCACGAAGACGGCCCGCACCACGTCGTCGGGCTCGATGTCCCATTGGGGGTCGTAGTCCACAGAGGTGCCGGCCACGTCGTCGCGGATGCCCATGGTGAAGTGATTCTTCGGGGAAGCCTGGGCCAGCTCGTCGAGAACCCCTATGACCATGGCCGGGTCGAGCTCCTTGGAGCCGATGCCGTAGCGGCCGCCGATCACCGTGATCTCGGAGCGGCGGCCTGTCTGCCGCGCGTCCTGCAAGGCCGCCACCACGTCCAGATAGAGGGGCTCGCCCGGGCTCCCCGGCTCCTTGGTGCGGTCGAGCACGGCGATGGCCCGGGTGGTCACGGGGAGCGTCTGCAGGACGTGCTCCACCGAGAAGGGCCGGTAGAGACGGACCTTGACCACTCCCACCCTCTCGCCTCGAGCAGCTTGGTACTCCACCGTCTCCTCAGTCACGTCGGCCGCCGAGCCCATCACCACGATGACCCGCTCTGCCTCGGGGTGCCCGGCGTAGTCGAAGAGGCGGTAGCGCCGGCCGGTGAGGGCGGCGAAGCGATCCATCGTGTCCTGCACGATCCCTGGGCAGGCGAGGTAGAAGGGGTTGACCGCCTCGCGGCTCTGGAAGTAAGTGTCGGGGTTGGCCGCCGTCCCCCGGATGACGGGACGATCGGGGGTGAGGGCCCGGGCCCGGTGGGCCAGCACGGCCTGCTCGTCGAGCATGTGGCGGAGGTCGTCGTCGGACAGCTCCTCCATGGTGCTCACCTCGTGCGAGGTGCGGAAGCCGTCGAAGAAGTGCAGGAAGGGGATGCGCGAGCGTAGGCCGGCGGCATGGGCTACGCAGGCCAGGTCGTGCACCTCCTGCACCGAGCCGGAGGCCAGCAGGGCGAAGCCGGTCTGCCGGCAGGCCATCACGTCGGAGTGGTCGCCGAAGATGGAGAGCGCGCTGGTGGCTATCGCCCGGGCGGCCACGTGCATGGTGAAGCCGGTCAGCTCTCCGGCTATCTTGTACATGGCGGGGAGCATGAGCAGCAGGCCTTGGGAGGCGGTGAAGGTGGTGGAGAGGGCTCCCGCCTGCAACGCCCCGTGGACCGCCCCCGCCGCGCCGGCCTCAGACTGCATCTCGGCCACCTGAGGAACGGTTCCCCACAGGTTCCGCCTGCCTTTGACCGACCACTCGTCGGCCAGCTCGGCCATGGGCGAAGAAGGCGTGATGGGGTAGATGGCGATGACCTCGCTGGCGCGGTAGGCAACCGAGGTGGCCGCCTCGTTGCCATCCACGGTCACCCTGTGCCGTGTCTCCACGGGAACCTCCTTGACATGCGCCGGCCGGCTTGAGAACTCGCTTCAAAATGAAGCCTTGGCTGCCGCGGCCGCACTCGCCGGCGCGATGCGGCGTCCTCAGTCGCGCCCGTAGCGCTGCTACGAGCGCTCCCTGCGTCCTTGCCTCGCACTCGCCCATCGCGACCTGACAGCGAAGCGTCATTCTGAAACGAGTTCTGAGACCGGTGCTGCTTTTCTCGAACTACCCCCTACCCTGGGTGGACCGCCGGTACTCGGGTCGTGTCAGAGCCGGGCCTTGCGGGAGTGGATGCCCGTGGCCCCGTCGGGAAAGGTGCCGCTCCTCTCGGCGATCTGCAGGTTCCCCTCCTGATCACGGCAGCGCACGCTGAAGGTGTGCTCGCCCGCCTGGTAGGGCCACTCGAAGCGCCAGATGACCCAGGTCATCTTCGAGAGAGGCGCCCGCAGAGTCGCTTGCTGCCAGTCCCCGTCATCGACCTGCACCTCCACTTGGGAGATGCTCCGTGCCCCGGCGTGCGCGATGCCTCCTACCGGGACGAACTGCGCGCCGTCCCGCTCGATGATGTCGTCGACCGCGACGATGTCGATCACCGACGTGGCCCGCATGATCGCCTCCTGGTTCCAGTTCCGGGCCACCCAGAAGCCGGGTACGAACTCAGCCGTCAGATCGATCTGCGTGATCCACTTGGGCTGCTTCATGCCGTAGCGGTCGGGGATGTAGATGCGGAGGGGATATCCGTGCTCGCGCGGCAGCGGGGCTCCGTTCCACTGGTAGGTAAGCATGATGCGCGGTTCGGAACGCACCAGGTCGAGGGGCACGGTCTCGTGGAAGCCGTCGACCGAGGTGACTCGGGCATAGGCTGCCGCTGACTGGACACCGGCGCCCTCGAGCACGTCCCGGAACCGGGCTCCGGTCCACAAGGTCGTGCCGATGAGCGGTCCGGCCACCGGGTTGGAGATGCAGGAGAGCGTGACGAACTGGTTGGCGGGCTCGTAGTCCGCCATGATCTCATCGAGGGTGAGTGTCAGGGGCCGGGCGACCAGGCCCGTGACGGGGAGCCGCCACTCCGCCCCATCGACGTTGGGGGGCAGGGTATTGATGTCGATGCGGTAGTGGTCGGCCACGGGGGGATACTCGGGTCGGGTGCCCGGGACCGGTTGCACCGGCGAGTCGGCGTTGGGGAAGGGGATGGGCGGTGCGACCGGCGGCTCGACGGTGGGCTCTCCGGTCCTCACGACCGCACCCAGACCGGTCCCCACCAGGGTGATCGCGGCGGTGGCCCCGCCCAGCCGGATGAGGAAGCGTCGGCGGTCGATGAGCACCACCTGTCCGGCGTCGGCCGCAAAGGAAGAAACCGCGGGCAGGGCCCCCTCGGCCTGAGCCGTCTCGCCCTCGCCTGTCAGGCGGGGTCCGGCGGCGAGCGGCCGCTCCGCGGGCATGCCTGCCCGGAGGGCTGACCAGGAGAGGCTCGACCCCCATCCGAGAAACGCGAACAGGATCCAGATGACGGTGACAGCCCGGGGTGCAGTGGCCGACGTGTTCAGGGTGAGGACAATCACCAGGACGACGCTGCCCATCAAGAGTCCCGCGCCCAGTCCGTAGAACCATACGCGGACGCGGTCGGCGGAGCGCACAAATGCGAAGAAGACCAGACCAATCAATGCCCCGGTCACGAGAAAACCGGCAACGGCCTGCAGGTGCTCCGCGGTCTTGGCTGTGTCCTTGATGTTCAGGCCGAGAAGCTCCAGGACGGCCACCATCTGATCGATGCCGAAAATGATCAACCGGCCGGGCAACACCCGCGTGAGCCAGTCGAATACATCGAAGGGGATGAAGGGCAGGCCGGCCACGCGGTAGCCCAGGAAGAAGAGGGCCGTGAGGGCAGCCGTGAGAGCCAGGCCCACCAGAAGCCCTGAGCCCAGCGGCCGACCTGTCGTCTCTCGTGGTGTCACCATTCCTGGCACTCCCGGCTTCGCTTTGTTGCCTGGACTCCCGCGCGGGCCGGCGCCTGGCGTGGCTCGATGTCTACCCGGTCCATCCGCCGGGTATGCGTATCCACGATTTCGCGCACACCCCAGAGGGATGCTCAGTCGGCGCAACGAGAATCCGGGAGGAGACATGCCTGCTCGACGTTGGAGTGAGATGGGCGCCCTGCAGCGCGCCCTCGTGCTGGCCGCCTCGGTGGTGCAGTTCGCGTTGCTCGGGGCGGCACTGTGGGACCTGCGCCGCCGCGACGGTTCCCAGATCCGGGGGCCGAAACGGCTCTGGTCGGGGATCGTTTTCGTCAACTACGTGGGCCCCATCGCGTACTTCGCCCTGGGCCGGAAGAGCCCAGAGTTCGTTTCGGAATGACGCTTCGTGCCGGCCAGTGCGGCCGCGGCGGCCAGGGCTTCGTTTTGAAGCGAGCTCCTAGTAGCGGGGAGCCTCTCGATCGTCGGTCACCCGTCCGTCGCCGGTGATGGGGATGACCGGACCGAGGAAGCGCGGCCTCGAGTGGAGCACGTGCAGTTGCACGAGCGCCTTGCAGCGGGCCGCCCACTCGCGGATCGCGAAACGCCACGCGTTTCGGTACACGTGCAGGTCGGCGGGGACACCGGTGGCCTGGAGGCCGAGGGCGCGGGCGGTGTAGACCGCCCGGTCGAGGTGGAAGGCCTGGGTCACCACCAGAACCTCCCTCACCTGGAAGACATCCCTGGCCCGGTACATCGTGTCGTAGGTGCTGAAGCCCGCATGATCCATGAACACGTCTTCCGCCGGCACGCCTCGGGCCACCACGTAGTCGCGCATGGCGCGCACCTCGTCATAGGTCGTGCGGCCGTGATCGCCGGAGAGGAGCAGCTTCTGCACCTGCCCGCTCCGGTAGAGATCGACCCCGGTCTGGAGACGGTCCCGCAGCATGTGGCTGGGGGAGCCGCCAGGGAGCACGCGCGCGCCCAGGACGATGGCCGCCGTAGCGCCCGGTGCTGCCTCGGGCCCGCCCACACAGTGCCGGCCCCCCTGCCAGGTCACCAGGACGTTGGCTCCGGTCACGAGGGCGGTCGCGGCTACTGCAAGACCGCCGGCGGTCAGGGCCAGGCGGCGCAGGCGGCCGCGGCCGAGAGTGCGGGTGGTGTGGGAACGCCTCATGGGTGTGCCTGCCTGCTCGACTGTTCGATCGTCCGGATTGTAGCCCAGGGCGATCTCCGGCCCCAGGAAACGAGCTCCAAGCCGGTAGGTTCGGGCGTGGACCTCCTTCGAGCCCGCGGTTGGGTTAAGCTGGACTCCACATGCACCCGAGAGACATCACAGCTTCTTCGTCGCGATCGCCGGGGCTCCGGTGAGCGTCGTGATTGAGGAGCCCACCGCCGAGCCGCTGAGCCTGCGCCGCATTGCTACGACGTGGTGGCCCCTGGCCGCCAGCTGGCTGCTGATGGGCGTCGAGGGCCCGGCCATCAGTGCCGTCGTGGCCCGGCTGATCGACCCGAAGATCAACCTCGCGGCATATGGCGGCGTGGTCTTCCCCCTGGCCTTGCTCATCGAATCGCCCGTGGTCATGCTGCTGGCCGCCTCCACGGCTCTGAGCAAAGACCTGCCCTCCTATCGACGGCTGCGCACCTTCATGCACGGGCTGAGTGCCCTCCTCACTTTGGCTCACGTCGTGATCGCTTTCACTCCGCTCTCCTACGTGGTGGTACGAGACATCATCGGCGCCCCTCCCGAGGTGGTCGCCCCGGCCCGTTTGGGGCTCATGATCATGGTTCCCTGGACCTGGGCCATCGCCTACCGGCGCTTCAACCAGGGCGTGCTCATCCGCTACGGTCACTCGCTGGCTGTGGGCGTCGGTACGCTCGTCCGTCTGAGCGCCGACGGTCTGGTGCTTCTCGTGGGCTACATGTTGGGCTCCGTCCCGGGGATCATCGTGGCGGTTCTGGCCATCGACGCCGGCGTGCTGAGTGAGGCGATCTACGTACGACTGCGGGTGCGTCCGGTGGTGCGGGAGCGACTAAAGGTGAAAAGCGACGGCCCGCGGCTGGGTTTCCGGGCGTTTCTGGCCTTCTACCTGCCCCTCTCGCTCACCTCGGTCATCTCCTTGATGACCAGCCCCGTGGGGAGTGCGGCTCTCAGCCGAATGCCCAGCGCACTGGAGTCCCTGGCCGTGTGGCCGGTGGCCACCGGGGTCAGCTTCCTGTTCCGCAGCTTCGGCTTTGCCTACAACGAGGTGGTGGTGGCCCTGATCGAGGAGCCAGGGGTGGCTCCCCGCCTGCGTCGTTTCACTCTGCTCATCGCCGTAGCCACCACCCTGGCCCTGACCATTCTCCTGATTCCGCCGGTGGGGAGCTTCTTGTTCTTGACGGTGTTCGGTCTTCCGCTCAACCTCGCCGACCTGGCCCGCGCCAGCGTCTGGCTGGCCTTGCCCATGCCTGCCCTGAGCGTGCTGCAGAGCTGGTACCAGGGCATCATCCTGAACAGCCGCCGCACGCGCGTCATCTCGGAGGCGGTTATCCTCAGCCTGGCCGTGATCGTCGCGCTGCTCGGAACGGGGGTGGTGCATGGCGGTGTCACAGGCCTGTACGTAGGCGTGGGGGCGCTCACCGCCGGCGAGCTGCTCCGCACTTTCTGGCTGTGGTGGCGCAGCCGCGGGGTGCGGGCCCACCTCTATCTACGGGACGCTCCGCTGGTCACGCCCCCGGCATCCGACGCTCGACCGCCCGGGGCTCAGCCCGTCGGGTGAAGGGTGGTGTAGGCTTCCATGAAGGCCGGAAACCCGCAGGTAGGGATGATGAGAAGCAGCGCCTGGGTGATCTCCTCGGACCCGGTACCTGCCTCCCGGGCGGCCTGGAGCTGGGTTTCCAGAGCCCTCTGGTGACCGGTGGCGGCGGCGACGGCCACCTTGATCAGCGCGCGAGTCTTGGCGTCCAGCGGCCCGGAGTTCTCGTGTATCTCTCGGCCCAGAGCCTCGTGACGGGTGTAGACTTCGGGAAAGTCGCTCTTGAAGCGGGTGAAGATCGGGTGGATGTCCTCCATGGTGCTCCCTCCTTGGGTTGTGTCGGCCCGGCCCGATTCCTCCCGGCCCGCAGGGGGAATCCTTCCGCTGCCACCGTGCGTGTACCCCGCGTGGGGTGACGGTCAAGCCCGCATCTGGAATTCAGCGACCTGGAGGTCGGCATGTCACGCCGCGTCATCGACATCATCGACGCAATCACCACCCGGGAAGGCGGGGGTTTCCCGGTGCGCCGTCCCTTCCCCACTCAGGATCTGGATCAGGTCGACCCCTTCCTGCTGTTGGACGAGATGGGCCCGGTGGACTGGCCTCCCGGGGAGGCCGTGGGCGCTCCAGACCATCCGCACAAGGGCTTCGAAACGGTCACGTACCTGCTGGCCGGACGTATGGTGCACCGCGACTCTCAGGGGCGGTCGGGGCGGCTGGGTCCGGGCGACGCTCAGTGGATGACGGCCGGCGCGGGGGTGGTACACTCCGAGATGCCCGACCCGGAGTACACGCGTGAGGGGGGCCGGATGCACGGCTTCCAGCTCTGGGTCAACCTACCTCGGCGCGACAAGGGGCTGGTTGCCCGCTACCAGGACATCCCGGCGGGGCGAATCCCCCGGGCCAGCAGCAACGACGGGCTGGCGCAGGTACGGGTGCTTGCGGGGGAGGCCATGGGCCGCCGGGCAGCAATCGAGACCCGTACCCCCATTCTCTACCTGCACTACACCATCCAGCCGGGGGGATCGGTGGTGCAGCCCGTGCCGGTGAACTTCAACCTCTTCGCCTACGTGTTCCGGGGAGAGGCCGCGCTGGGGGAAGAGCGTGCGGCGGAGCGAGCCCGCGAGGGGCAGCTGGTGCTCTTCGACGCCGGCGGCGACACGCGCCTGGCGGTGGACCGCGGAGCGGCCGGACCCACGGAAGTGCTTCTGATCGGAGGGGTCCCCCTCAACGAGCCCGTCGCCCGCTACGGGCCCTTCGTCATGAACACCGAGGAAGAGATCTCCCAGGCCTTCCAGGAGTACCGCGCCGGACGCATGGGAGCGATCGCGTAGCCCGGAGCCCGTCAGGCGGTTGCGTGCACGGTCACAGCCGGCCCAGGGCGGTCAACACGCCCCCGGCCACGACGAGGCCCACGAGCAAACCCAGCCGGAAGCTGATGCGCTCCCAGCGGGCGAGGACCACGCCGGCCAGCAAGAAGGTGAACAGGGGCATCGTGTTCTTGAGGGCGGTGGCCACGGCCACGGTGGCATCGAACTGGAGGGCCAGAAAGAAGGCCACCATGCCGGTGCTGGCCGCGATTCCCGATCCGGCCAGACAAAGGACCACTTTCCCCTGCAGGCGACGCAGTCCCTGGGCCTGGCGCCGGCGGACCAGGTTGACCGCGGTGACCACAAGAGCCACAAGGCTGCCCACCGTGGCACCAAGCAGGGCCGAGGGCAGCAGGTTCATGCCCACCTGGCGCAACACCCCGGCGGCTGCATAGAACAGGCCCGAGGTGAGGGCGAGCGCGGTGCCGGCCCCAATGCGGGTCAACGGTTCCCGCCGGTCGAAACGAGGCAGAGCCTGCCCGAGTGTGCGCCCGATCTCGTTCACGAAGAGGACGGTGCCGGCGATCAGGATCACCATGCCTGCGCCGGTGATGGGGGAGACGGTCTGATCCAGAGCCACATAGGCGATGACGCCCGCGAACAGGCTTTCGCTCATGCCCAGGGAGGCGGTCCGGGTCGCTCCGATCCGTTCGATCGCCAGGAAGTTGATGCTCCGCCCTGCGAGGGGGGCCATCATGCCGGCCAGTGCGAACACAGCAACGCCGGACCATCGCAGGGGGAGCGGAGAGAGGCCCCAGCCCAGCGCGAGGGCCAGCGCCAGCCCCGCGCAGGCGGCGGCCAGGTTGAGGAAAAGAGCCTGCAAGGCGGTGATCGTCCCGCTGCGGAAGCCCAGCTGGGTCAGCACCTGTCCCACTCCGAAGCCGAACGCGGAGAGCACGGCGAAGCCTATGCCGAGCACGTCGTCTCTTCCGCGCGGTCCCAGACTCTCACACCGAGGGCCTCCGATTTGGTCTGACCGCTGGCATGATACCGTACTCCGACCGCACCCGAGCCGGGAGTTTCGCGAGCCGCTCGCCGGGGGAGACGTCGAGCGCACGCATGGCACCGCCGGCGATTCCACGGCACCCCAATAGAGGAGCTCTCCGCATGAACGATCCGTCCTGGCCGTTCGCGCCTCCCGTCTTTCCGATGGAGGCCAGGGTACGAGATGAGCTGCCGGCTCCCCCGGGATGGGCCTACGAGCCGAAGTGGGATGGCTTCCGGACTGTGGCCTGGTCGGGTCCCGAGCCTCGTCTGGACAGCCGGAATCAGCGACCGCTCCTGCGCTATTTCCCAGAGCTGGTCCCGGCTCTGGCATCGCTGCCCGGTGGGACGGTGGTCGACGGCGAAGTGGTGGTCGTGCGCGCCGGTCGGCTGGACTTCCAGGCCTTGCAGAACCGCCTCCATCCGGCCGAGAGCCGCGTTCGGCTCCTGGCCGCGGAGACGCCGGCCGCCCTGCTGGCTTTCGACCTCCTAGCGGACCGGGGGGACGATCTCCGCGCCCTCCCGTACGACACCAGGCGGGCGAGGCTGGAGCGGCTCTTCACGTCCCTGAGTCCGTCCTGGCACCTCACGCCGTCCACTCGGGACGCGGAGATCGCCGCGCTCTGGTTCCGGGAATTCGAGTCGGCCGGCTGCGACGGCATTGTGGCCAAGCGTGTCGGCGGACTCTATGTCGAAGGCAAACGCGAGATGGTCAAGGTCAAGCACCGGCGCAGCGTGGACGCGGTCGTGGCCGGCTACCGACTCCACAAAGACGGGGACCGGGTAGGCTCGTTGCTGCTGGGGCTCTACGACGGACGGGGGAAGCTGCACTTCGTGGGTCACTGCTCGTCGTTCAGCGACGTCCAGGCGGTGGCCGTTCTCGACCTCCTGCGGGGGCTGGCTGGTAGCGACGCCTTCGGTCCCGAGGCGCGCCGGCCCGGGGCTGAGAGCCGCTGGACCGGGGACAAGGACCTCTCCTGGGAGCCCCTGCGCCCGGAGCTCGTGGTTCAGGTGAGCTACGATCAGCTCACGGGGGGACGGTTCCGGCACGCAACCCGATTCGAGCGCTGGCGCCCCGACAAGGACCCCGAGGACTGCACCTTCGACCAGCTCGAGCGCCCCGCGGGTCCAGGTTTCGCCGACGTCGTTGGCGGGGCGAGGGTCGCGTAGGCGTCGGTGCGGGGGCCTCACGCCCTCCTTCGCCGGGAGGGTTGCACGCGGGGTGGTTCCCCCGGGCCCTTGGGAAAGTGCGGCGGGTAGGGGGCTTCTCCCTGACCGGCACCAGCCTGGGCTTGAGAGAGCTCCAGGAGGGCGTCGAGGCGCCCGGGGGTGTCGTCCATGCCGGCCATGAGGTCCCCAACGCGTGCGTAGCGGGCGGCGAACGTGTCCATGGGGAAGTCCTCCAGTTCCGCCTCGGGCACCTCGTCCCAAGTCAGGGGTGCCGAGACCAGGCCCGTCGGGCGCACCGAGTAGGCACTGGCCATGGTGCGGTCGCGGGCATTCTGGTTGTAGTCGACGAACACTCCATGGCGCTCCTCTTTCCACCAAGCGCTGGTGGCCTGGTGGGGGCAGCGGCGCTCCACTTCCCGAGCCAGAGCCAAGGCGGCCCGCCGCACCTGGCTGAAGCTCCACTCAGGCGCGATCCGGGCGTAGATGTGGATGCCCCGCGATCCCGACGTCTTGGCCCATCCTGTCAGGCCGTGGTCCTGCAGGACTTCGCGGCAGACCAGGGCCACCTGACGCACAGCGGCGTAGTCCGCGTCGGGAGAAGGGTCGAGGTCCACCCGCAGCTCGTCTGGGTGATCCACGTCCTCGGCCCGCACCGGCCAGGGATTGAAGTCGAGGCAGTGCAGCTGCGTCATCCACACCAGATCGGCCGGGTGGCGGGGCACGAAGAGGTCGGCGGAGCGCCCGGATGGAAAGCGCACGGTGGCGTACTCCCGTTGCCAGCCATCCGCGGGGCCAGGTTTGGGGGCGCGCTTCTGGAAGAACGGCTCACCGGCCGTGCCGTCCGGCCAGCGCTTCAGGACGGTGGGTCTCCCATAGACCGCCCGGAGCGCGCCGCCAGAGCAGACAACATAGTGCGTGGCCAGGTCGAGCTTGGTCCAGCCCTGCCGGGCGAACATGACTCTATCCGGGTGGCTGAGGCGCACCGGTCGGCCCTGGACGGCGAGCGTGAGCTCTCTTCGGCCCATGCCCGGTCCCTACGCCGTGGTCAGAGGGTTGGCAGGCTGCTGAAAAACGAAACCTCGGCCGCCGGACCGCACTGGGCGGCGCCATGCATTGTCCTCAGTCGCGCCCGTAGCGCCGCTACTAGCGCTCCCTGCGTCCTAGCCTTGCGCGTACCCAGCGCACCTCGGCGGCGAAGCGTCATTTCTCAGCAGCCTGTTAGCGCCGGCTGCTCGACCGCCTGGAAGCGCAGCTCTTCGAGGACCTCGCGCACCGTCATGATGCGGTCGACCCGCCACCCATTCGCGCCGGTGGAGTAGAGCCCGCCGTCGTCGGCCAGAGCGCCGGCCGAGCAGAGAAGGCTGTTGCAGAGGCAAGCGTACAGATCGGGTTCCAGGTTGGCCCTGCAACGCCCATCGGAATCGACCAGATAGCGATGCCGGCAGGGGTTCCTGGCCTTGGGTACCTGGGCCCGGGGGAGCGCAGGGTGATGCGGAAAGGGTAGCCGCAGGGGGAGGCCGGCTGAGCCAGTACGATCTCATCGGCGGTGGTCTCGACGATGGCCTGCTTGAACTCCGGAGTGGCGCTGCTCTCCTCGGTGGCGAGGAACCGGGTGCCCATCTGGACGGCGGCGCAGCCTAAGGCCAGGTAGCGGTCGACGTCCTCTCGCGTGTAGATGCCCCCGCGGCGATCACGGGGACGGCGGCCAGCTCGGCGGCCACGTAGTCCAGAATGGGGGTCACCAGGTTCTCCAGGCGGTTGTCCTCAGCGTCGACCTCGTCGGCCGAGAAGCCCAGGTGGCCACCGGCCAGCGGGCCCTCCACAATGACGGCGTCGGCGAGCCGGGGCGCCTTTCTGCGCAGCCACTGCTTGACCAGGATGCGCAGGGCGCGCAGCGACGAGACGATGGGGATCAAGGCCACGTCGGGTGCATCGGCCATGATGAAGGGCAGGTCGACCGGGAGGCCGGCGCCCGAGACGATGGCGTCGATGTCGCCCTCGATCGCCCCCAGGACCGAAGCTTCGTATGTGGTGGCCGCGGCGCACATGACGTTGGCGGCCAGGTATCCCGAGCCGGCGATCTCCCGAGCGGCGCGGGCCTCGTGGGCCGCTGCCTCGCGGGGGGTGAAAGGTCGATCCTCACGCAGGGAGAGAAGGTCGTCCAGTGCTGCGGTGGAGAGCGTGCCTACGCCGCCCAGCCGGGCTACCTCGCCGGCGAGGGGGGCAAGGGAGACGCCTACACCCATGCCTCCCTGAACGATAGGCAGGGCAATGGTCTTGCCCCGAATGCGGAGTGGTATCAACGTGTGGGAACCTCGTGTGCGCCTCTGGGTGAACAACTGGGTCCATGGTAGCACGCAGGCCGTCGCAGCCGCGTGTTTGGAGGCGCCGGGGCTCCTAGCCGGCGTTACTCGAGCAGGTCGCGCGTGACCTGGATGTGGACGTGGCTGCCGGAGTCGTGAGTGAGTGTGGCCAGTCGCTCGCCGAGGTCGCCTTGGGCCGCGCGGACTTTCCCTAGCTGTGTTTTGCCCTCGTCCAGCGTCTGGCCGATGGTCACCACCGGGTCCTTCACGAACAGCAACGAAAGAGTCACGCCGCTGATACCTTTGGGCCGGATGTCGATCTGAATATCGTCGTACTTGCCGTAGAGCCGGTACTCCTTGACGCCGGTCACCACTCCGGATACGGGGCTCGTGATAGGGGCGTCCGCCGGCGCGCCCACGTCCACCGAGGCGGTGTCGGCCGCCGAGCGGCCGCTCCCTTTGAGGATGTAGTAGCGGGTGGACGATTCGCCCGAGAACACCCGACCGATGCTGCGCGAGACAACGCCGCCGTTGATCTGGGAGCCGATGGGGGTCAGCGCCACCGTCCGCTCGTCGCCCAGGGGATGGTACGCGATGATGGTGGCGTCGCCCGCGAGGACAGGCAAGGAGAGGTTGAGACCGTCCAGCCGGGCGAAGACCGGATGTTGCGGGCCCTTCGCGTCGACCGGGCTGGCCGGACTGGCCGCGTCGGCGACGAGGAGTCGACCCTCATCGACCTGGGCGGAAGAACGGTCGGCCAGGGACATGACCGTGTATCCGCCTACAGCCAGGCTGCAGAGCACGAAGAGTGCAAGAAACCGAGCCCTTCGCCGGCGTACTATCAGCTGGCGACGCCGTTGGCGAAGCCAGCGTTCGTGTACAAACTCCTGTACTGGCATTGGCCGTACACTAGCACCTGGTGCAGGGAAACGCCAGACAGCCGGAGGCTACGGACGCGACCAAGGACGCCGCATCGGACGGCCCAGTGCGGCCGCGGGGCCGGGGGCTTCGTTTTGAAGCGGGCTCCTGCTGGAGCTTCCGCGTTGGAGCGGGAAGCAAAGAGCATATAATCAACGGACCACGCCGCGGACTCCGGCCCAGGAGAGGGAGGTGCAGCACGTGCAGGTGACGATTCCACGTTGGGCTCAACTGATCGTGATTCCGTTGGCGGTCGTCCTCGGTGTCTATTTCGCGCGCTCCATAACCCACGCGCTCTTCGTCTTCCTCATGGCCACCTTGCTGGCTTTGCTGCTCAACCCCCTGGTGGAGATGCTGCGCCGGATTCATGTGCCCCGCGGGGTGGGCGTTCCTCTGGTCTACCTTTCGTTCACGGCCGGGATCACGGTCTTGTTCATCTTGGGGGTGCCTCCTCTCATCCGCCAGGCTCAGGCCCTAATTGCCCGCATCCCGGAGTGGAGCGCCGTTATTGAGCGGCAGCTGGAAGCCCTGCAGGTCTATCTGGACGCTAGGAACATCCAGGTCGACCTGGCCACGATCATCGCGCGCGCCGGAGAGTGGCTGCAGTCGAAGGGCTTCCAATCGGCGGGCACCCTCTTCACATTTGGGATCGGACTGGCCGGCGCTGGAGCCACCGTGCTGCTCGTGTTGATCATCAGCTTCTACATGCTCATCGACGGACGGCGCATCCGCGCGTATCTGAGCCGCGTGCTGCCCGGGCCGGACGACCAGATGGACGCATACATTCAGGGCCTGCAGTTCTCGTTCACCCGCTGGGTCAAGGGTCAGCTCGTGCTGGCCATCTCGGTGGGCTCGGCCGCTGGCTTGGGCGTGTGGATCCTGGGGTGGGATGTGGTGGGAATCTGGCCGGAGGGAGCGCAGTATGCCTTGCTCTTCGGGGTGTGGGCGGGAGTCACCGAGGTCATCCCCTACGTGGGGCCCTGGCTGGGGGCCTTCCCCCCCGTGGTGCTCGCGCTCTTCCATTCGCCCGGCACCGCCTTGTGGGTGGCCTTCATCTACTGGCTGGTGCAGCTCCTCGAGAATCACATTCTGGTCCCCAACATCATGGGGAGTACGGTGGGCGTGCACCCTTTGGTGGTGATCTTCGCCTTGCTGGCCGGCGCCGAGGTGGGCGGCATTCTCGGCATGATCGCCGTCTTGCCCTTGTTGGCCATGCTGCGCCACACCCTCGATTTCTTCCACATCGGCTTCTCCAGGGCTCCCTGGATCGCCGACGACGGAGTCACGCTCCTGAGCGCCCAGACGGTCGGGGAACAGCGGCCCCGCGAGCGGATCGAGGACGGGGGTCGGCGACGGAGGCCGCCGATCAGGAGGAGGGGGAGGAAGGCGGCCGCTCCCAAGCGCGATCCGCCCCGAGGAGCCGATTGTGAGGGGTTCGTTATCTTGCTAGAATCGACCCGTTTTGCAGCATAAGGAAGAGCACATAGCCACGATCCGCGACTTCCTGGGCGACCGGCTGCGCAAAGCCTTCGAGCCGTTCACGCGCGCCTTCCAGCGGATGCACGTCACCCCCAACCAGATCACGATCGCAGGTGCTGTCCTGAACCTGGCGGCGGCCTTGCTGGTCGTGCGGGGCGATTTGATCGTCGCCGGGGTGGTGTTTGTGGCGGCCGGCCTGTTCGACGTGCTTGACGGGTCGCTCGCCCGCTTGTCGAAGATGGTCACACCCTTCGGCGCCTTCCTCGACTCTACCCTCGATCGAGCTTCGGAGGGCGCCATCCTGGTGGCTATCGCCTACCGGTTCGCCGACATGGGTCACGCCTTCGACGTGGCCGTCGTGGTGGTGGCTCTCCTGGGCTCCTTACTGGTGAGCTACACGCGGGCTCGGGCCGAGGCCCTCGGCCTGGAGTGCAAGGTTGGCCTCATGAGCCGGCCGGAACGGGTGGTGCTCATCGCCATCGGGCTATTCTTCAACGTGTTACCCTACGTGGTCTACATCCTTGCCGTGCTGACCATCTACACGGTGGTACAGCGCGTCGTTCATACCTACAGAGGACTCCGGATCCGCTAGGGACCTGCCGGCGGACGGGACCGCGGGAGATGCCAAGGAGGGCGCAGTGAGCGGTAAAGTGAGGGTCGCGATCGTCGGCGTGGGAAACTGTGCCTCGTCGTTCATCCAAGGCGTGCACTACTACCGGGAAGCGAAGGACGGCGAGTTCGTGCCCGGGCTCATGCACGTGAACTTGGGCGGCTACCACATCTCCGACATCGAGTTCACCGCCGCCTTCGACATCGACAAGACGAAGGTGGGCAAGGACCTCTCCCAGGCCATCCTCGCGGGAATGAACAACACGATCAAGTTCACCGACGTTCCCGAGATCGGGGTGAGGGTGTCGCGGGGCATGACCCACGACGGCCTGGGCAAGTACCTCTCGCAGGTCATCGAGAAGGCTCCCGGCCCCACCGACGACGTAGTCGGCATCCTCAAAGATACCAAGACCGACGTGGTGGTGAGCTACCTGCCCGTGGGCAGCGAGATGGCCACCAAATGGTATGTGGAGCAGGTGCTCGAGGCGGGTTGCGCCTTCGTCAACTGTATTCCGGTGTTCATCGCTCGGGAGGAATACTGGCGCAAGCGCTTCGAGGAGCGGGGGCTGCCGGTAATCGGTGACGACATCAAGTCGCAGGTGGGGGCCACCATCGTGCACCGCGTGCTGGCCCGTCTCATGCGCGAGCGGGGCGTCAGGCTGGAGCGCACCAGCCAGCTCAACGTAGGCGGCAACACCGACTTCCTCAACATGCTCGAACGGGAGCGGCTCGAGAGCAAGAAGATCTCCAAGACCAACGCCGTGACCTCGCAGCTCGACTACGATCTGGGCGCCAAGAACGTGCATATCGGCCCTTCGGACTACGTTGAGTGGCTCGACGATCGCAAATGGGCCTACATCCGCCTTGAAGGCCGCACTTTCGGCGACGTGCCCCTGAACGTGGAACTCAAGCTCGAGGTCGTTGACTCACCCAACTCCGCCGGCATCGTGATCGACGCCGTCCGGTGCGCCAAGCTGGCCCTGGACCGCGGCATCTCTGGCGCTCTCTACGAGCCGTCCTCGTACTTCATGAAGTCGCCGCCCGCCCAGTACAGCGACGCCGAGGCCCGGGAGAAGACCGAGGCCTTCATCGCGGGCACGTCGGAGGCCAGCCGAGCCGCAGCCAAACGCGCGAAGGCCGCGGAGAAGGCAGAAGCGGAGTCGTAGGAGCGATCCGGATGGGGAGGGCGACCGCCCGGTGGGGGGTCGCGCCTATCTCTGGCCGGAAGGGGAGTGGTGGTGAGCAGCGAGAGTCTGCGGGTGGCGCTGGTGACCCCCTTTTCCTGGCCGGTACCGAGTGCCGTCAACCAGCACGTCGCCGACCTCGCCCGGGGCCTGCGCGCTCTGGGACATCGTCCGGCCGTGGTCACGTCGTCCCAGGAGCCGCGCGACCTTAACCGGGCGCGGGCCCTCTCCCGCCGCCCCGGTGAGATTGGTGTCGAGTTGCTGTCCGGCTGGCGGGCGGGGAAGGAGCCCGATTCACGCCTTCTTCCTCCGGTGGGTTCGGGTCCGCTCGCCCCGGAGAACGGCATCCCCGTCGTGCCCCTCGGTCGAAGCTTCTCGCTGCCCCTGAACGGCTCGGTAGCCACCCTTGGCTTGCCGGTGGACATCACCTCGCGCCTGGAGCGCCTGCTGGCCGGAGCCTGCTTCGACCTGGTCCATGTCCACGAGCCGGTGGCGCCGTCGCTGAGCTTCACGGCCATCCGCGAGTCGCGCAGCCCGCTCGTGGCCACTTTCCACCTGACTCCGATCGGTCTGCTTGCCTACGACAAGGAGCAGGGCCTGCTGGCGCGTTTCTTCGACCGCCTCGACGGGCGCGTGGTGACTCATCCGCGAGCGGCGGAGATGCTCGGCCGCCTATTCCCAGGGGAGTACCGTCTGGTACCGCCGGGCGCCGCCCTCACCATTCCGGCCGAAGGGGAGCGGGCGCCGGGAGCTTCGGCTGTAGGAGGGGGGGCCGCGGACGACCCTGGGGGGAGATCGCTCCTCTACGTCTACCGAGGCGACGATGCTCGCGGGCTCAAGGCCTTCTTCCGGGCGCTGGGCGCGGCCTTCCCTGCGGGGATCGACTCCGTGACCGTGGCCGTCCACCGGCCGTCGGCCGAGCTCTGGCCGCCGCGGCGCGAGCCCCGCCGTCTGCGGGAGCGGGTGCGCTGGCTCGACTTCGCCGATCCCGGCCGGCTGGCGCCGGCCTACGCGGCGGCGGCCGGCACGGTGCTGCCGTACCTGGGCGGGGAGTGGCTGCTGCAGACCGCCGTGGATGCCGCCGCCGCCGGCTGCCCCGTGGTCGGTCCCGACCTGCCCTTCATCCGGCACTTCCTGGCCGAGGATGCCTGGGCCTTCCGGGGGTGGTGAGGGGGGTGACCGTCGACGTAACCCGTGACGACGCCCTGGCGCCCGCGGTCGCGTCCCTCATCGGGGTCGCTCGGCCGCCGGCCGCTACCGGACATGGAGCCGCCACCGTAGTCCGGGACATCGTGGAGCTCTACAGAGACGTGCTCGCGGCCACCACGGGAGTGACCGCCGTGTGCGACATGGGCGGCTCCCCGCGCCAGAGGCGGGTGCGGCCCACTGCGCTTCCCCGCTGGAGCCGGGTGGTGGCCCCTGACGGCTGGATTCACGCCGACCTGCACATCCACTCCCACCACTCCAAGGACTGCACCAGTCCGGTGGGGTCCATCCTGGCCACGGCCCGGGAGGTGGGGCTGGGGGCCATTGCCATCGCCGATCACGACACCATTGCCGGAGGGCTCGAGGGAAGTTCTCTGACACGGGAGGATCTGATCGTCATCGTGGCCGAGGAGGTGATGACTCAGCACGGGGAGGTCATCGGGCTCTTTCTGGAGGAGGAGATTCCTGCCGGCAAGACCTTCGACGAGACTCTGTCGCTCATCAAGGAGCAGGGCGGCCTGGTCTATGTGCCGCATCCCTTCGACCGGCTGCGCACCACGCCCTCCTACCGCTCCATGGTCGACAACTTGCACCGCATCGACGTGATCGAGACCTACAACGCCCGGAACGCCCTCTCGTATTTCAATCTCAATGCCGAGCGCTTCGCCACCAAGTACAATGTGGTGGCCGGCGCCGGCAGCGACGCCCACGTGCTGGCGGGTCTGGGCACGGCCATGCTGCGCATGCCCCGCTTTGATGGACCCGAGTCCTTCATGGAAGCCCTGCGAGAGGCCGACATCGTCACGCGCCGCCGCAGCCTGCTGTACCTGCAGTCTTTGAAGCTGCTGCAGAACACGCTTGATCACGTGCTGCCGGGATCGTGATGGCAAAGCGAAGGAAACACGGGCCCGTGCGCCAATATAGGAGCTACCCGCGAATGGCGACACGGCGACAAGGAACGGGATGGCAGCGCAACCACGCAAGAAACGGGCGGCCGAGCCGCCCTCGGAACCCAACGACATCTACCGCAAGCTGGAGGAGCGCGCAATTGCGGAGAGCAATGAGCTCAACCGTCGCGTGGCGCGTTGCCGGGCTTGTAACCGCGGGGACTTCCTGCCGGCTGTCGGCTCGGGCCATCCCCTGGCCGACATCGTGCTCGTCAAGTACGAGCCCCGTTACTTGGAGGTCAGCGAAGGGGTGGCCTTCTTCGGTCGGTCCGGCGCCGCGGTGCTGAAGAGCGTGGAGCGGCTGGGGGTCGACCCTCTGCTGCTCTACGGCACAAACATCGTGAAGTGCGCCGGGGTGGACCCGAAGGAGGGCGAGGCCAACTGCCCTCTCTATCTGCTCGAGGAGATCCACATCACCCAACCCAAGCTCGTTGTGATCATGGGCGAGCGCACCCTCCAGGTCTTCAGCCGGCATGCGCCGGAGGGCATGGGCCCCCTGGAGTGGCGGCCCGGCGAGCTTCAACGCTTGACGGCCTTCACCCAAGCTCTGGTGACCCCCGACCTGGACGCCAGCCTAGATGACGGCACGCGCAAGCGAGAATTCTGGAGCGCCTTCCGAACCCTTGGCGACTGGTACCGGGACGAACCGCCGTACTGAGGGCCTCGCCTGGCCGGCACTGAGCGGGCTGCTGGTGGTCGCCGCCCTCGTGCTGGTGGGCCGGGTTCCCAACACGCCGTGGCTCGAGGCGGACGTCATGTTGGGGTTCGTCCTGACCGTCGCTCCCGTGTGTCTCTTCGTCTGGCTTCTGTCCACCCGCCGCCTATCGCCGGTCCTTCTGGCCGGGCTTGTGGGCGTGGGTCTTGGGGCGGCCGGTGTCCTCTCGTTCACGGGATGGCTCACAGCCGCCGCCCTCTTCAAGGTGCTGTTGGCCGCGCTCGTGGGCCGGCTGCTGGGGAGGCAGGTGGCCGAGGCCTGGTGGCTCGCAGTGGTCGCGCTGGTTGCCCTGCTGGCCGACGCGTGGAGCGTGTTCGCCGGTCCCACCCGGGTGGTGGTGGAGCGGGCCCCAGTGGCTCTTGACTACCTGCTGGTGCACTTCCCCGCTTTGGGGAACCCCCAGGCCGGTATGGGGCTGGGCATGAGCGACGTGGTCTTCCTGGCCCTGTTTGCCGCGGGCAGCCGGGCGGCTGCTCTACGAGCCGGGGTGGGGTTCCTGGCCATGACGGCCTCGCTCGTGCTCACCGTTGCCCTGGCTCTGCTCTGGCGGCCCGCTCTTCCGGCTCTGCCCCTCATCAGCCTGGCCTTCCTGGCCACCAACGCCGACCGGATCTGGGCCCGGAGGCCCGGACGGCGGACGTCGCACGAGTAGACGCGGCTCCGGCGGCTCACCGGCGGCAATCCTCTCCAGCAGACCCACCGCCTCGATGTGCGGCGTGTGCGGGAACATGTCCACAGGGGTCACCCGGGCCAGACGGTATCCAAGCTCCCGGAAAAGGGAGGCATTCGGCGCCATGGTCGAGGGGTTGCACGAGACGTAGACCACCTTTGCTGGAGAGGCGGCCGCCACCCGGGCGATGACCTTGTTGGCCAGACCGCCGCGAGGGGGGTCGAGCACCACCACGTCGGGTCTCGCCAGACCCTCGGGTAGGACCCGGTGTCCCTCGAGGATCTCTTTCAGCACCTTGCGGGCGTCGCCCTCCAGGAAGGTGGCCGAGGTCAGGTTGTTCAGGGCGGCGTTCTCCTGCGCATCACGCACGGCGGCCGCCACGATCTCGATGCCGAGCAAAGTCCGGGCCCGCCGGGCCAGGTAGAGAGCGATGGACCCGATGCCCGAGTAGAGATCCCATACGACTTCGTTCCCGGTGAGAGCCGCTTCCCGGGCGGCCGTCTCGTAGAGGACGGCGGCCATGCGGGTGTTCGTCTGGAAGAAGGCGTCGATCGAGACCTTGAGGCGCAGGCCGTCGAGGTTCTCATAGAGGTAGGGGCGGCCCCAGAGGATGGTGTGCGGCAGACCGGTGGCCACTTCGGCCGGGCTCTCGTTGACGGCGTGCAGCACGCCGACAATCTGCGGATGCCGCTCCCGCAGCACCCGCACCAGGCCTTCCCCGTCGGGCAGGGTTCCCGGAGCGGTGACCAGGTTCACCAACACCTCGCCGGTGGCGGCCTCACGCACGGCCAGGTGCCGAGCGAAGCCGCTATTTTCCCGCGGGTTCCAGGGGGCCAAGCCCCGCGCGCGCAACCACTCCTCGACGGTGGTGCGCACCCCTTCGGTCGTTTCGGGCACAAGATGGCACTCGTCCATGGAAAGCACCGTGTCCCAACGACCCGGAGGGTGAAAGCCAATGGTCGGCCGGCCGCTGACCGCCCCTATCGAGAACTCCACCTTGTTGCGGTAGCGCCAGGGATGGTCCATGGCCTCGATGGGCTGAAGATCGAAGTCGTCGAGGCCGCCCAAGCGCTCGAGGGTGTCGCGCACCTGCTGCTGCTTGTACCGGAGCTGCACCCTGTAGTCGAGGCTCTGCCAGCGGCAGCCTCCGCAGCTTTCGAAGTGCCGGCAGTGGGGGTCGACCCGGTCGGCCGAGGGTGTGAGAATCAGTTCGAGCCGGGCCTCGGCGTAGCGCTTCTTGACCCGGGTCACGCGGGCGCGCACCACATCGCCCGGCACTGCTCCGGCCACGAAAACCACGAAGTCGTCCATCCGGCCGATGCCCTGCCCACCGAAGGCCAGGGTGGTCACCGGCAGCTCGATGCTCTGTCCTTTGTGAGGCTTGCCCAAGCCGGGCTCCTGCCGTGCGATGATGGAAAGCGATACGGACCCCGAGGCCGGGTTTGCTAGTATACCCGGCTGGTTCCCGCCCCACCACGAGGCGGGCCGCGTCTCATCGTCTCCCGGAGCCGCCCCCGTGTCCGACGTCAGAAAACGGATCCTCGCCGAGGTGTTGCTGGTGGCCGTGGCCGCCGTGTGGGGAGCCACCTTCGTCATGGTCAAGGACGCCGTGGCCCTATACCCGACCATGCCCTTCCTGGCTCTCCGCTTTGGCCTGGCCACTCTGGTCCTGGCGCCTCTCGCGCTGCTCGGCCGGCGGACCGGTACCCGCGAGGGCCGCCGGGGCCCTCTGTGGGGGCGGGCTGGTCATGGGCCTGTTCCTGGGGGCGGGATACATCTTTCAGACCCTGGGACTGGAACGCACCACAGCGTCGAACGCCGGCTTCATCACCGGTCTGTTCGTAGTGCTCACCCCGGTGCTGCAGGGGATCCTCTGGCGGCGCTGGATCGGGGGCGGCGCGCTTGTCGGAGTTGTGCTGGCCACCGGGGGCCTGTTCCTGCTCTCAGGGGGCGCTCAGGGGGGTGATCCCCTGGGCGACGGCCTCGTCGTGCTCTGCGCCCTCAGCTTCGCCGCCCACATTCTGGCCACGGCCCGCTACGCGGGCGGACGGGGCGTGGGGGAGCTCACCATGATACAGCTGGGCACGGTGGCCCTGCTCACCGGAGCCTTGAGCGTAGGGGGCGCCGCCTCCGGCTTGGGTCCGGCTCTGACCCCGCCTCGGGAGCCCACTGTTCTGCTGGGGCTGGCCGTGACGGCCATCCTGGCATCGGCGGCTGGGTTCTATATCCAGACCTTCGCCCAGAAGCGCACGGCGCCCACGCGCACGGCGGTCATCCTCACCATGGAGCCGGTCTTCGCCGGCTTTTTCGGATACGTGCTGGCCGGCGAACGACTGCACCCCGGCGGCTGGGTGGGGGCCGCCCTCATCCTGGGAGGGATGCTGGTGTCGGAATTCACTCCCAGGAGACGTCGCGTGGGTCTGGAGGAGGCGGGCGCCCGTGATTCGAGCGTCGGGGAGGGCGGCCGTCCGGCCTCGAACTCGATCCGGCTATCCTCCGAAGAGCCCTAGAAGTTGCAGATGAGAGTCGCGCAGCCGTTGAGCGATCAGGAAGGCGATCTGGTCCATGACCCGGTAGCCCAGGGCGGGGTTCTCGTCGAATAGCTCACGCAGCTCCGCCGCCTTCCAGATCGCAGTCTCGCAGTCTTCCATGGCCCGGGCGGTGGCCGTGAAATCATGCGGCGCCACCAATCCCGACCACGCGAAAAACTCTCCCGGATCTACGGTCGAAACCGTCAGCTTGCGTCCGTTGCCCACGTCCATCTGGAGACCCACCCGGCCTTTGAGCAGTAGACAGATTGCATACGCCTCCTCGTTCTCTCGGAAGACGATTTCGCCGGTGGCGTAGCTACGCCGCACGGCCATGCCCGCCAGGCGCTTCTTGTCGACCTCTTCCAGCTGGTGAAAGAGCTCGTTCTCCTCCAGGGTGACCCCCTTCACCGCTGCACCTCCTTGCCGGACTCGGTCAGATCGATAACGTGCGTGGAGCAGGAGATGCACGGGTCATAAGCCCGCACCAGCATCTCCAGCGTATGCTGAGCCTTCTCGGTGCCCAGCGGGATTAGGTACGGAGCGAAGGCCCACATATCCGCCTCCAAGTTGGCCAGGTTCTGACCGGTGGGGATGATGAGGTTGGCGTCGGTAATCCGCCCTTCCTCGTCGATGGCGTACTCGTGGTAGAGGGTTCCCCGGGGTACCTCGACCGCGCCCGTTCCGCGACCGGCGCGCGGGGCCGGGTCGGGTGGCTCGCTCCGCAGTCCGGTCTCCAGCAGGGTGGCGATGACCGCTCGGGCTTCTTCGACGCAATGGACGGTCTCGACCACCTGGGCAGTCGTGTTCTTGAACGGGTTCGACACCGGCGGACACAGATCCAGGGCCACGGCTGCCTGTCTTGCTCCCTCGCTCAGGCGCGAGTAGCCGTTGTTCACCCGGGCCAGCGCACCTACCATGAAGGCCCCCGCGTCGCTGGCGCAATGCTTCGCCGAGGAATGGGGAACCACATGCTCCCTGACTTTCTCCCGGTAGCTGCGCACGGGGGTCGTCCCTCCCTGCGAAGAGAAGATCGTGTCCCCGAAGAACGCATAATCGGCGCTGGACTCGAGCGAAAGATACTCGGTCGCTCGTTCGAAGGCGGGCAGCTCCAATCCGGCAAAGAGCTCGATGGTAGCGGCCAGGTCGGTCTGTGCCTCGGCCAGAGACCGGTCGAGCTCGCGAAGTTGCTCCGGTGTTGGCAGCCTGGTGAAGCCCCCGATCGTGGCGCTCACCTGATGCACGGCCCGCCCCCCGACCACATCGCAGATGTGGTTGCCGAGCTTCTTGAGACGCAGGGCACGCTTCACCACCTCCGGATGGGTCTCGACCAAGGGGACGACGCTCCCCACCCCGAAGAAGTCGGGCGCGACCAGGAAGTATGCGTGCAACACGTGGCTCTGGATGATTTCCCCCCACAGCAGCAGGCGGCGCAGCAGCATGGTCTGGTCAGATGGGACGATTCCCATGGCATCTTCCACGGCCGTGATGGCGGCCAAGACGTGACCGTTGGAGCAGATTCCGCAAATACGCGAGGTGATCAGCGGGGCCTGGTCAAAGGGGCGTCCGCGAAGCATGGCCTCGAAGAAGCGGGGAGGCTCCGTCACCTCGAAGCGTACGTCATCAACCTCGCCGTTCCGGGCCGTAACCACGATGTTGCCGTGACCTTCGACCCGAGAAACGTAGTCGACGCGGACGTCCACGGTGCGTGTCGCGCTCACCGGCTCACCTCCATCGTCAGAGCCTGGTCCCCCAGGGCTCGATAGCCGTTGTAGAGAACGTACTCGGCCAGCACGTCCTCGGCGTTGAGCCCGTTCTTCTCCAAGAGGGCTTCAAACGAGGACACGTTCGGGTCATCGGCCGGCCCCCGGCAGCCGTAGCAGCGGCTGCCGTAGCTGGGGCACAAGGCTCCACACCCGGCTCGGGTGACTGGGCCCAGGCAGAGCGCGCCCCGATCGAAGGCGCACGGATTCTCGGCGAGCCGGCATTCCACGCAGACCGGGTACCCGGGGATAGGGGGACGCCGTCCCACCAGCAACGCCGTCACTACGCTGAGGAACTCGTCCTTGTGGATGGGGCATCCGGGTATGTGCGCATCAACCGGGATGATCGCATCCACCGGGCGGGCCAAAGTCGACGGGAAGTAGCCGGCCGCGTCACCGTAGACCAGACGCCCCGGCTCTTCGCTATCGTGGGCGTTTTTCAGTCCGGGGATTCCCACCGGGTGGGCGCAGGCTCCCAGGGTGATCACCAGCGGCGCCCGCTCCCGGATGGCCCGCAGCCGCGTCTCATCGGCCTCGCGGGTCACGGCGCCTTCGATCAAGGCGATGTCGTACTCGTTGCCGGTCTCGCTGATGGCCTCCTTGAAATAGACGAACTCCACCAGCTGGAGCAGGTCGACGAGCTCGTCCTCGCAGTTCAGGATCTGCAGCTGGCAGCCTGCGCACGAGGCAAGTTCGAAGAGGGCCAGCCGGGGGCGCTTCGTCGGGCGCAGCGGGCCGTCCATCAGAGCATCGCCTCCTCGAGCCGTTTAAGCTCGGCGTACGTAAAAACCGGACCGTCCTGGCACACGTAGACGCCGTTGATCTGACAGTGGCCGCACTCACCTATCCCGCACTTCATGCGGCGCTCGAGGGACAGGACGATGCGGTCCTCGGGGACGCCGCAGGCGAGAACCTGCTTGACCACGTGCTTGAACATCACCGGGGGCCCAACCATCACCGGCACGGTGCGGGCCGGATGGACCTCGAGCCGGCGAAAGAGGGTGGTCACCGGCCCCACGTTCCCTTTCCAGCCGGGGTCGGCAATGTCGGTGGTGACGCGGAAGTCGACGTCGTCCCGGGTGACCCACTGGGCGATCTCGTCCTTGAAGAGCATTTCCCCGGGGTTCTTGCAGCCGTAGAGGATCGTGACATCGTCGAAGTCGTCACGCTCGTCGATCAGGTTCGTGATCAGGGAGCGGAGAGGCACGATGCCGAGCCCGCCCGCGATAACCAGAACGTTCTGCTTCCTCATGGTGCTCAGTGGGAAGCCACGGCCCAGCGGACCGCGGACGCCGACCATCGACCCCAGTTCCAGCCGTTCCAGGGCTTTGGTCACGTCGCCCACCCGGCGGATGCAGAGTTCGAAGGCCTCTCCTCGCGTGGGTGAGGAAGAGATCGAGAAGGGCGCCTCGCCGATGCCCAGGACGCTCACCTCGAGGAACTGGCCGGGGGTGTGGCCCAGCTCGCTGCCGTCGGCCAGCCGGAGGCGGTACAAAGTCTCGGTGGCGGTGAGCCGGTCCTTGCGGATGATTTCGGCCAGGTCGGGCAGGAAGGGCGATGGCTTAAGACGGCGTTCGGCCAGCGGTAGGGGATTCATCACCTCACCGTCCTTGATGCGGGCTGTCCTTTCAGCTGGTTGAAGACCTCGATGGGGTTGATGTCGACCAGGCAGGCCCGAGCGCAGCGGCCGCAGCCGACGCAACCTTGCCGGCCATAGCGTTCCATGATGTAGCGTCCCTTGCGGTTGAGGCGATGCTTGACGCGCATGGCCCGAGGCTTGCGGAAGCTCTCTCCAGTCCCCACCATGGCGAACGCATCGAGCTGACAGCTGTCCCAGGTTCGATAGCGGCGACCGGTGGCCAGGTCGAGGTCGAGCTCATCGCCAACATCGAAGCAGTAGCACGTCGGGCACACATTGGTGCACGCGCCGCACGACAAGCACTTCTCTCCCAAGACGTCCCACAGCAAGGAGTCGGCGCTCTCGGCCAATAATCCCGGCAGCTGATCGAAGCTGACGTCCAGCCGGGGCGTGAAGGCCGCGTCTCGGGCCTCGTGGGCCCTACGCAGCCGAGTGCGGTCCTCGTACAGCGCTTCTCGCGCCCCGGTCAGCCCGGCGAACAGGTCCCTGCCCTTCGGCGAGCCTACAGCCACGTAGACATCGTCTCCCAGGTCGGTGAGCAGGAGGTCGTAGTTGGCGTGGACCTCGAGGGTCTCCATGCTGTGGCAGAAGCACCGGTCGTCGCACGGCTCGAGGCACTCCATCCCGACGAGGGTGATCCGCCGGCGGCGGGCGGCGTAGTGCCCGTCGTGCTTGTCGTCGATGAATATCGCATCGAGTAGTGCGAGGGCGTGTAGATCGCACGGCCGAATGCCGAAGACGATCACCTCGGGTGCTTCCAGCACCGGCTCCATCTCAATGTGCTCGCCCAACCGGAATTGGAGCAGGGTTTCCTTCACAGGCAGAAGGTACTTGCTTGGGGGCAGCGCGGTGGGGAGGTAGTGTTCGGCGATCTCGTGTGCGGCGCGGATAGCCTGGAAGCGGATCGACGGACCCTCGGCCACGGGCGCGGCGACGGTCTGCTCCGAGGCGAGCCTGTCGATGAAGCGGTTAAGGTCGGCCTTGGGTACCATTCTATCTAGCATCGCCGGGCGCCTCCTGCAGCTCGGTGTCATGGCTCAGCGTGCGTTCCGGGTATGTGTACGATGATCGTGTTCGGGTCCGTCCGTGGACGTGCGTTCTTCTGTCCGGGCAACCCGGGGGACGTTCACTACGTGAATCGGCTCACATGACCTCCTGGGGCGCAGGTGAAAGCCTTCACAATCTCACTCAACCACAGCGCCTCTTTGTAAGCTTATCACTCATGCCCCATCTTGGCGACCCGCAAACCAGAGCGAGCGGGCCAGAAGCCCGCCCGCTGATTCTCAGTCCGCCTCTCCCAGCAGTCCCACCAACTGCAGGTCGCGGTCCTTGAGTCGGTCGGCCAAAGTGTCGGCCAACTTCTCCATGAGGGCGTACCCCAGATGCGGGTAGGACTCGCACGCTCGGCGCACGGCCGCGGCGGGCAGAATGGCCACCGTCGAGTTCTCCATGCAGTGCGCCGTTGCGGTGTAATGATGATCGCCGACCAGGCCGGACCAGGCGAAAAGCTGGCCGTCCCGCACGACGCCGACCATCAGCTTCTTGCCGCCGGCGAGCTCGATGAGCAGGCCGACCCGGCCATGCAGGAGCAGGCAAAGGTTGCCAGCATCCTCCTTCTCGACGAAGATCTCCCGTCCCGCCCCGTACGTGCCGATCCCGGCCTCCGCCAGGAAGAGCTCGCGCTGCTCTTCACTGAACGAGGCAAGGATGGGCAGATGGCGCAGCACTTCGCGCTCCGCGGCAGCGGTGATGCCAGGAGCGGCGACTGGGGCCGCTGGGGTTTCGGGTGTAGGTTCGATCTTGTACGCTCTCTCTTCGCCGGCGATGCGCGTCCGCCGAGCAGAGATCCTCTCCCTGACGATCCAGTAAACCACGAGCCCCACGAACACGAGTACCACTACGCCCACCGTGATCACCTCCTCAACATGTGATCACATTCACCACCGCTCGGCTGGATATCGCGTGGCACTTGCCGGCGTGGGCAAGAGGCGCCCGAACTCGGCCCTTCGGTCCGGACGGGCGACCACATGCGCCAGCCCGGGAGCGGCCTCCGTCCACTCCGCGGTGAGGACTATCCCCGCCTCGGTCGCCTCGGGCCTCCATCTTCATTATAGTACTTTCACTTATGGAAGTCTTGGGCTGCGATCTCTTCAGAATAGGATTCGTTCACCTGCCATGGAGAAGAGACCCCCGGCTGTCCTGGGCGAACAAGCGAAGCGCCGTAACGCGCGGGGGTTGTGGATCCGCCTTCACAAGCACGCGTTCTGGAGAAGGCCGCTGAGGGTCAGACACTGGCCGGAGGGTTGGCGTACGCACAGCGAGCATGTGCGGCCTGTAGCGTGACCAATAGCGTGGCCTACGCCCAAGCCTGTGAGTCGGCTTTGGGGCTCCGCCCGACTCCGGAGATCGCTCGGGCGCGGACGCTGCTGCTGGAGCTCGAGCGCCTGTACAACCACCTGAGTGACATCGGCGCCGCCTGTGCCGGAGTGGGCTTCGCCCTGGGCAACATGGCCTTTGCCTCCCTGAAGGAGAGGACCCAGCGGCTGAACGCCCGGCTCGCCGGTCACCGGTTCCTGTTCGGCACGATCGGCGTGGATGCACGAAAGGCCTGGCGTGAGGTGCTCTTCAATGCGTCTGTGCAG
Organism: Thermoleophilia bacterium; assembly: GCA_027493445.1. Classification (GTDB taxonomy): domain Bacteria; phylum Actinomycetota; class Thermoleophilia; order RBG-16-64-13; family RBG-16-64-13; genus JAMDDA01. The sequence continues at coordinate 3,073,632 of JAOSKU010000001.1, forward strand.
GACCGCTTTGTCGGCGGCGGCCGTCTCTCCGCCGAGGTGGCCCGGGAGATGGGTACCGTGGGGCCAGCTGCCAGGGCCATGTGGGTTGGCGATCTTGGGGCCGTGCACGACGTTGTGTCAGTCGATCTGCGCATTCCCGGGTGCCCGCCGTCACCGGATGTCACCGCGCGCCACCTGCTCCAGGCTCTCGACCTCCGTGCGAAGCGCCACCTGCCGGAACAGGGCTGACGCAGCCCTCCCTAGAGCTTGCCTTGTCGACGCCCGCGGTTGGGAGCGCTTGGCGGGCCAGGTAGTCCTTGGCGGCCTCAGCGAGTTCCAGGCCGCATGGCTTCTGAGACCCGGTGAAGACGAAGACAATGGTGGACCCGACCTGTCCGGTTTCCGGGTCCACCATTGTCATATCCCGGAGTCACCCGAGCGTGCGGGCCCAACCGCTGATCGGTTCGCGTGGAATCCGCACCCTCAAGGTCACTCCTGGTCCTTGCCGGACGCCTCGACGGGTCCGAGGCATCCACACGAACACGCTGCAGGTTCCGGGGGCGTTTGCTCCCGAGGCGTCTCCTGCACCTGCTCTTCCGATTTCATGGCCATCACCTCCTCCAGATGCGCGTCTGTCTCCCAGAAGACCCCGGTTCGACCGCCGGTGGCTCCCATTCCTTACGGTTCGAGCAAGACACGGCCGCACCGGCAGGCCGATGTCGAACAGCGGGCGACGAACGCATCGACCTCGTCCTGCCCGGGCCCCGACTGCCTGAGCACCGCCTCAGCCTCCTTCTGTAGGTCGCGTCTCAGGCGCTGCCTGCCCTCGAACAGCCGGCTGCGCACCAGGTTCTCGGGGAGGTCCAGCAGGCCGGCGATCTCCCGGTATGGCCTGCCGAGGAAGTAGTGGAGCAGGAGGGGCACGCGCTGATCTTCGGGTAGTGAAGCGAGGAGGCGGTGGATCAGATCCCGCAGGTAGAGCGGGCCGGTTTCGCCGACGTGGCCGACGGCGGAACCGGGCGCCTCGCTTTCAGCCTCCGTCAACGTGGAGTCGCTCCTCCGCAGCGACATGAGGCAGGTGGTGCGGGCGATCTGGCGAAGCCACGGCCAGAAGCTTTCGCCGTTCCGCACGGAGCCGATGTGGGTGTAGGCTCGCAAGAAGGTTTCCTGGGCCAGATCCTCGGCCGCCCAGCGGTCTCGGACGTAACCGGTGCACACGCCGAGAACGGGACCGTAGTAGGTGCGTACGAGACGAGTGAAGGCCTCGAGGTGGCCGTCCCGGGCGGCCTGCACGACCTCGCGCAGTTCGGTCTCTTGCACGCTTGCCTCCTTTGGAGCTCGTCTCGAAACGAAGCCTTGGCCCCCAGGCCGCCCTGGCCGGGGCGATGCGGTGTCCTCGGTCACGTCCGTAGCGCTGCTACGCCCGCTCCCTGCGTCCGGGGAGCTCGTTTCACAACGAAGCCTTGGCGGCCGCGGCCGCACTGGCCGGCGCGATGCGGCGTCCTCGGTCACGTACGTAGCTCCGCTACGCCCGCTCCCTGCGTCCGGGCCTCGCCCGCGCCCATTGCAGCCTGACCGCGAAGCGTCATTGCGAAACGAGCTCTGGCCTCGCCCGCGCCCAGCGCACCCTGGCGGCGAGGCGTCATTCTGAACCGAGCTCGGGGGGCGGCCATGCCTCGGCTCCTCTCCTCTCCAGCACCAGCCCGGCGATGTCGAACCCCAGCAGCTCGGTGGTCTTGTAGTGGATAGTGAGGCCGCGCGCGTCTCGATAGTGGTTCTCCAGGGGCAGTTCTCGACTGTACCCATGTCCTGCGCACACCTGGATCGCGAGGTCAGCCACCCGTACGGCCGAGCTGCTTGTGAAGCGTTTGGCCCGCGAGGCCAGCAGCACGGCTTGCTCCGGTGTCTCGACTGCTCGAGTGGCCGCGTCCCAGAGAAGCATGCCGGAGGCGCCGACCAGGCCGTCCATCTCGGCGATCATGAGCCGCACCGCTTGCTGCTCGCCGATGGCGAGACCCTGGATGGTGCGCTCCGAGGCGTGGCGCAGGGCAATGTCGAGGCAGGAATTCGCCAACCCGAGCGACACGGCCGCCGCTCCAAAGAACGCGTACTCTACCAAGGCCGCCTTCAGGACTCCCATGCCCCCGCCCACGTCCCCGACCACCTGCTCGGCTGGTACACGACATCTCCGGAACACCATCTCGCAGCTACCCGTACCGTTCAACCCCATCCGGCTGTCGTGGGGCCCGCGGGTGAGCCCGGGCGTCGAACCGTCGAGGAGGATCACCGAAAACGAGGGACCGTCCGCCTCTTGTGAGTCGGACCGCGCTAATGCCAGTATGACATCAGCTTCGCGCCCATTGGTCACGAAGAACTTGGAGCCGGTGAGCAGGAGATCGAGTCCCGCGAGCTCAGCTCGAGTCGCGACGGCGGCCGCCACCGCTCCCGAGGCAGCTTCATGCACGGCAAAGGCGCCCACAGAGCCGGCAGCCAGCCGCGGAAGATAGTCCTGCTTCTGAGCGGAGGAGCCGAAGTTGTCGAGCGCTCGGCAGACCGAGCTATGGGCGACGAAGGAGAGAGCCAGGGACCCGGACACCCGCGCGAGCTCGTAGGCCACCAGGGCGAGGGCTCTGGGATCTCCGCCCACTCCTGCGTACTCGGGCGGGCTGGCCAGAGCCCACAGGCCGCTTGCGACCAGCGCCTCGACGGCCTGCCTCGAGAAGGCGTCGGCTGCGATGCCGCCGGGACCCGCCTCCGCGGCCAGTGCTTCGGCGAGGCGCTTTGCCGAGTCCTGAATCAGCCGGTACTCCTCCTGCATTTCGCTCTTCCTCTCCTCTGGCGGAAGTTTGCGCCTCTGCACTAGGAGATGCGCCCGGAGAGCGAGAAGTTGGAATGATCAGGGGTCGGTGCGAGGAGTTTCATTGACCGGACCCCGCGGGCGGGCAGATTGGACCTGCGGAAGCTCGTAGCCGGCAGGGACCCCGATCCGGCGGACCACGGAGTGCTTCTCCGGGAACTCGCTTGTGTCGTGCGGGCGCGAGAACGTTATGCAGGCCTCTGTGACGCATGACGCCGAACACTGGGCCAAGGAGACCTGAGTCGATCGCCGATCCGTATAGGCGGAGGCCGTTCCGCGACGGGTCGACATGCTAGCGCAGTCGGTAGGCGGCCGCCCGATGATCGACGTGCTCGAGGAATACGAGCCTGGGATTCGAGTCGAATTGCGGTTCCTCGCGCTTGAGCGGGAGCTTTCCGCCCCGATCATGCGAAAGGTCGAGCTCAACCTTCAGGCTTCCTCGGCCGCGGTTTCTGAGACGAGTTGATGGTCTCCGAGCAGAGATCATCGACCGAAGATAAGCTCCAAGACCTGATCTCTGGTCAGGCCGTGATGGTTGGCCACATCAGCGATGACGGCGGACACCGTCCCAACGCGTACCGGGTCATGATTCGGGACGGTGACACGGTGTTCGCCGCCTTGGGGCGTGGTCAGACGGACATGACTCCAGCTTGTCTTGTGACTTCATAGCCCAACGAACGAAGGGCGCGAACGAGCTCCTCGCCGGAGACGTCGCGCGGCAGCCTCATACGGCGATGACTTCCTCTCGAACGAAATGCAGACGGATGATCCGCGTCCGCTCAGACTCCTCGAAGTGACAGATCACCGCGGCCCGGACCTGGGTCTCCAGCTGCGCAAGTTCGTCGGCTTCGGTGAATATCGAAGCCTCGAGGGCACGGGCCGTGTGGCCGCCCTCGGGAGCTTCTTCGACTACGAAGATGATCTCCTTCACGGTGTCCTCCGGCCGCTGGCGGCTGGGCGGTTTGATTATACCGCCCGGGGCACGTGGTCGGGCTTTCTCTCCGCTGCCACCGAACCTTCCCCACCCCCACCCCCAACCCCTCCATCTCCACCCGCAAGGCCTCGCCGTCCGAGATATCGCCCCGGAGCAGCGCCAGCGCGAGGCGGTCCTGCAGCTCCTTCTGGATGAGGCGCTTCAAGGGCCGGGCCCAATAGGCCGGGTCGTAGCCCTGCTTCGCCAGGTAGTCGAGGGCCTCGTCTTGATGGTCGCGGTGATAGGATAAGTACCGAGCGGGTATGCTGCAGCAATCTGCCCCGGTAGTGGGCCCCGAACACGAGGTTCGCATTATTGTGAACGTCAACGGAGTCGATATCCCCGAGGAAGCTCTGACGGATTTCTGCCGGCGGAACCATATCCGGCGGCTGGCGCTTTTCGGCTCCATCCTACGGGAAGACTTCGGCCCGGAGAGCGACGTCGACGTGCTCGTGGAGTTTGAACCCGGCACCCGAGTGGGATTGCGGTTCTTTGCGCTTGAGCGGGAGCTATCCGAACTGATCGGGCGGAAGATCGATCTCAACACGCCAGGCTTCCTGGGCCGCGATTTTCGAGACGAGGTGTTGGCCTCGGCCGTAGTCCAGCATGAAGCAGCCTGACGATCGCAAGCGCGTGCAGCACATGCTGGACTATGCGACTGAAGCTCTCGACATGGTCCGGGGGCGGGAGAGGAACGACCTCTGGGTGGGCGACCTGCCGCCACTCGTCGAGCAGCTTCGGAAGGCACTCGCAGATCTAGAAGAGTAGGGTCGCCCGCCAACTCCCTTCTCCGATGCTCCGGCGCGCCTCGCCCCTACGCGGCATTGGTCCGAACCTTCCCCACCCTGAGGCCCAACCCCTCCGCCTCCACCCGCACGGTGCCCCCGTCGCAGATGTCCCCCCCAAGCAGTGAGGCACTCCCCCTAGCTTCGCTCACGTCCGAGACCTCGGAAACCGCGAGCGGCCGGCGGTAGTTCGGGACCGCTTGGTATAGTGTCACAAAGGGTGTGTGGCGAGGCGTACGTCCGAAGCGGACTGTCAGAAGATCGGCGACGCCGGGCTGGGGAGGGAAGATGGCCGGTGGTGCAGAGACGAGCCGAAGCGTTCTTGGCGCTGATGCAGCGCTGACGGAAGCCGTCCGTCGGTTGGTCGATGTCTACCGCCCCGATTTCATCTATCTCTTCGGTTCTGTCGCCCGCGGCGAAGCGGGCCCGGATAGTGACTTCGACCTCCTGGTGGTCGTCGCGGACACGGCGCCGCCCCAACTTCGGCGAGCGGGGAAGGGCTACGAGGCGCTATGGGGCCTCGGCGTACCGGTGGACATCGTGGTGTGGACCCGCGGTGATTTTGATCGGCGTCTGCACCTTAAGGCATCGCTGCCTGCGACCGTACTACGCGAAGGCGTACTCCTGCATGCCGCCTGACCCCGTGAGAATCGAAGACACGCGTGCCTGGCTTGCGCGCGCCGAAGCGGATCTGCGTGCGGCTGCGAACGAAGTCTCCGCGGACGAGCCGGTGCTCGGCGACGCGGTGTTCCACTGTCAGCAGGCCGCTGAGAAGGCGATGAAGGCCTTCCTCACCTGGCACGACGTTCCCTTCCGCAAGACCCACGATCTCGGGATCCTCGGCGGGCAGTGCGCCGAGATCGATCCCGCGCTCAGCGACGTGCTGAGGAGGGCGGCTCCCATGACCGAGTATGCCTGGAAGTTCCGCTACCCGGGGGATGTGTTCGAGCCGCCGGGCGAGGAAGTGGATAGCGCCCTCAACCTCGCGCGCACGGTTGTGGCCGAGATCAGGTCACGCTTGCCACTTGATACGTAGGATCAGGAGGCTCATGCGCGCGGTGCCCCCTGGCGTTCTCGCCCGAATCCGCTCACCACGGGCACCGGGTGCTTCTCCAGGAACTCGCTCAGGTCAATGTGTACCATGGCCCTCACGGGAGCAGCCGTATCTTCGGATATACTGCTGGTGGGGAGAGACCGAAGCGCGCGCGAGGTCATGCGACGTGGGCGCCCAGGATGCTTCCGCCAGTGTGGCGGGCACGATGGCGCGGAGGCTGGTCGCATCGAGGCAAGGTGGATGCACCACATGGCAATGCGGGTCGATGACATCTTGAACGTCCTATCCGAGCATGGGCCCGAGATCAAAGCGCGATTCGGCGTCGGCTGGCTGGCCCTCTTCGGCTCGACCGCGCGCGGTGACGCGGGGCCGGACAGCGACCTGGACATCCTGGTGGAATTCCGACTGCCGACCTTTCGCAACTACATGGGCCTCCACCGCTACCTCGAGGGCCTCCTCGACCGCCCGGTCGACCTGGTGAGCGTGGCCGCCTTGCGACCGCCCATGAAGCAGGAGGTGCTGCGGGAGGCCCGCCGTGTCGCGTGACCCCAGCGTCGTGCTGGCGGACGTCCTCGAGTGCGCCGGGCGCATCGCCGACTACGTCTCGGGACTCGGCTTCGAGGAGTTCTCGTTGAACACCATGGCGCAGGACGCCGTTCTTCGGAATCTGGAAGTCATCGGCGAGGCGGTCAAGCGCGTGCCCGATGAATGGCGCGGGCGGGCGCCCGATGTGCCGTGGCGGGACATCGCCGGCCTGCGCGACCATCTCATCCACGAGTACCCGCGCGTCGATCTGGCCATTGTCTGGGACGTGGTGGTCAACGAAGTGCCGTCTTTGGCCGAGGCCATCGAAGCTCTGCTGGAGAAGGACGCTGAGGACGAGTAGCTTCTACCGCGGCTCCGCACAGACCTTATCCGGCTGCCGCCCGCGCCCGCTCCACCACCAGCCCCAACCCCTCCGCCTCCACCCGCACGGTGTCCCCGTCGCAGATGTCCCCCCGCAGGAGCCCGAGGGCGATCCTATCCTGCAGCTCCTTCTGGACGAGCCGCTTCAAGGGCCGCGCCCCGTAGGCCGGATCGTACCCTTGGTGGGCCAGGTAGTCGAGGGCCCCTTCTGAGAGTTCGAGGGCGATGTCGCGCTCGGCCAGGCGTTCGCGCAAGAAGCGCAGCTGGATCTCCACAATCTTGCGGATGTGCTCCAGGCTCAGCCGGTGGAAGATGACCACGTCGTCCACCCGGTTCAGGAACTCGGGCTTGAAGGTGGCCCGCATGGCTTCTGAAACCCGGTGATCCATCTCCACCTCGGTGAGGTCGGGATCGAGGATGAACTGGCTGCCGATGTTTGAGGTCATGATCACCACCGCGTTCTTGAAACTGACCGTGCGGCCGTGGCCGTCGGTGAGCCTTCCTTCGTCCAGGATCTGCAGCAGGATGTTGAAGACCTCAGGGTGGGCCTTCTCGATCTCGTCCAGGAGGAGCACGGAGTAGGGGCGGCGGCGGACGGCTTCCGTCAGGTAGCCCCCCTCCTCGTAGCCCACGTAGCCGGGCGGGGCTCCGATGAGGCGAGAGACCGAGTGCTTCTCCATGAACTCGCTCATGTCGATGCGCACCATGGCCCGCTCGTCGTCGAACATGAACTCGGCGAGAGCCCGGGCAAGCTCGGTCTTGCCCACGCCGGTGGGCCCCAGGAAGATGAAGCTGCCTATGGGCCGGTTGGGGTCCTGCAGACCGGCCCGAGCCCGGCGCAGGGCGTTCGAGACCACCTCCAGGGCTTCGTCCTGGCCCACGACGCGGTGGTGGAGGCGCTCCTCCATGTGGATCAGCTTCTCCACCTCGCCCTCCAACAGGCGGCTCACGGGGATGCCGGTCCACTTGCTGATGACCTCGGCGATGTCCTCGTCCTCGACCTCCTCTTTCAGCATCCTCTGGTCGCGTTGCAGCTCCTCGAGGCGGGTGTTCTGCTCGGCGAGGCGCGCCTCCAGGCCGGGGATGGTGCCGTAACGGAGCTCGGCCGCCTTGCCCAGGTCGGTCTCGCGCTCGGCCCGCTCGGACTGGGCCTTGGCCTGCTCGATCTGCTCCTTGAGCGAGCGGATCTGGGCAATGGACTCCTTCTCGGCCTGCCAGTGGGCCTTCATGCCGGCGGACTGCTCGCGGAGCTCGGCGAGCTCGGCCTCGATAGCCTTGCGCCGCTCGATGGAGGCGGCGTCGGTCTCCTTCTTGAGGGCCTGGCGCTCGATCTCCAGCTGTTGTATGCGGCGTTCGACCACGTCGATCTCCACGGGCATGGAGTCGATCTCGATGCGGAGACGACTGGCGGCTTCGTCCACCAGGTCGATGGCCTTGTCGGGCAGGAAGCGGTCGGCGATGTAGCGGTGGGAGAGCAGGGCCGCGGCCACGAGAGCCGAGTCCTGGATGCGCACCCCGTGGTGCACCTCGTAGCGCTCCTTGAGCCCCCGCAGGATGGCGATGGTGTCCTCCACCGAGGGCTCGCCCACGTAGACCGGCTGGAAGCGGCGCTCCAGGGCGGCGTCCTTCTCCACGTGCTTGCGGTACTCGTCGAGCGTGGTGGCCCCCACCACCCGCAGCTCGCCCCGGGCCAGCATGGGCTTCAGCATGTTGGAGGCGTCGACCGAGCCTTCGGCCGCACCGGCGCCCACCAAGGTGTGCATCTCGTCGATGAAGGTGACGATCTGGCCCTCGGCAGCGGTGATCTCCTTGAGTACGGCCTTGAGCCGCTCCTCGAACTCGCCCCGGAACTTCGAGCCCGCCACCAGTGCACCGATGTCGAGGGCGATGATCTTCTTGTCTTTGAGTCCCTCGGGGACGTCGCCGGAGACGATGCGCTGAGCCAGGCCCTCCACAATGGCCGTCTTGCCCACCCCTGGGTCTCCGATCAGCACCGGGTTGTTCTTGGTGCGCCGCGACAGCACCTGGATCACGCGCCGGATTTCGTCGTCACGGCCGATCACCGGGTCGAGCTTGCCCCGGCCCGCCAGCTCGGTAAGGTCGCGGCCGAAGCGCCTGAGGGCCTGGTACTTCTCCTCGGCCTGGGGATCCTCGGCCCGCTGGGCGCCGCGCAGCTCCTTGAGTACGGCGAAAACGGCGTCGCGAGTCACCCCGTGGCGCTTCAGCAGCTCGGCCACCCAGCCGCCCTCGGCGGCCAGGGCCATGAGCACGTGCTCGGTGGACACGTAGGTGTCGCCCATGCGTTCGGCCTCGGACTGGGCGCCGTCGAGGCTGCGGCGCACTTCGTTGCTCATGGAGAGCTGGCTCGAGCCGGTCACCGTGGACAGCCGCCCCAGACGGGCCTCGAGCTCGGCCCGCAGAGCGTGGTGGTTGGCCCCGATTCTCTCCAGGATGGGGACGGTCAAGCCACCTTCCTGCTCCAGCAGGGCGGCGAGCAGGTGCTCGGCTTCGAGCTGGGCGTGCCCCCGGCTCTGGGCCAGTCGCTGGGCCGCCGCGAGGGCTTCTTGCGATTTCAACGTGAACTTGTCGAGCTGCATCCTTTCCTCTCCTCGGGTACTCCCGTTCTGTGAGGTCTCAGCGGCTATTATCTGACACGCGCATAAAATCTTATATCATAAGACTCATATATGCAACAGGCGGGTGTCTGGTCTCGCCGGCCACACCGTTCGGATCATCTCCGGCGTCACCATCGCTCCCACGCGGAGCTTGTAGGCATGATTCCCCTGCTTTTCGCCAATACTATTCATGCGATACAGAGGACGCCGCATCGCTCGGTGCGGCGCGCATATGGATGGAGAGCACCATGGAGACGATCCTACTCAGCAGCGATGAACGCCAGCTGGTGGCGGAGAAGATTCTCGAGATGCTCGACCGCGCCGACCATCACAACGCGAGCGCCGGTCATGCGGGCAGCGACTGGGAACGGGGCTTCCACGATGGCCTGTCTCTGGCCACCCAGGTAGCCGCCTTCCAATTCGGTGAACTCACCAGTCTGGTCGAAAAAGGCGTGTTCAAGCATGTCGGCGAGGAGATCGCGGAGTACCGGGAGAGGGTGCGCGGACTGGCCGGCCGGCCGGCGGAGGTGCTTCGGTGACGGTGAGGTCTCCAGGCGGCGACTACCGCGTCGAGCGGTCGGAGGTTGTTTCTTGACTTGAGTCGGGGGTCCTGGGTCCGCGGTGCCCTCAGCCGGCGGTCGGCGGCAGAGCGGTCGTGGGCGTTTGTGTGGGCGGCGGGCCCGTGGGGTACGTCGTCGAGGGCGGCTTGGTCGTGGGCGGGGAGATGGTGGGGGGCGTCGTCGTGGCCGGAGTGGTGCCCGGCGGGTTGGTTGGCGGTGCGGTGTTGCCGCTGGTATCCGGGTAGGTCAGGGGTGGGGCCAGGCTCGTGCTGCTGGAGTCGGAGCTGCTGGTGGTGGTGGGTTCGACCGCGTACCTGCTCGTGAACGTGTGGTCGTAGTCGACCATCTGGGCCGGGCGGGTGAAGTCCTCCTCTTCGTAGTCCTGCATCATCTGGCGCATGAACTTGCCCCAGATGGTGGCGGGAAAGCTCCCCCCAGTCACGCGGATGCCATGGACATTGCGCATCTCGATCTGGGCTTCGGGATGGCCGACCCAGACGGCCGTGGTCACCTGCGGCGTAAAGCCGCAAAACCACGCGTCCTGGTATTCCTGGGCCGTGCCCGTCTTGCCGGCAGCCGGGCGGTCGAGCCGGGCGCGGGTGCCGGTGCCCCGCTGTATGTTCTGTTCGAGTATCCTGGTGACCACGTAGGCTACTCCCGCGGAGACGGCCTGGGTCTTCTTGGGGTCGGCCTCCCAGATGACTTTCCCCTGGGAATCCTTTACCCTCAGAATGGCTGTGGGCTGTACATGCACCCCCTGGTTGGCCAGCGTCCCGTAGGCCGAGGCCATCTCCAGGGGAGACACTCCGTAGGTCAGACCGCCCAGGACGATGGCCGGGTTGGCGTTCAGGGTGCTGGTGATGCCCATGCGCTGGGCGATGTCGATGATCCTGTCTACGCCCACGTCGAGGGCCAGCTGCGCGAAAACGGTGTTGTCGCTGCGCAGGGTGGCCTGGACCAGGCTCGAAGTGCCGTAGTAGCTGCCGCCGTAGGTCTTCACCCGCCAGGGCTCGCGACTGCCGGGGATATCCAGTTCGAGAGGCATGGACTCGTAGTAGGTGCTGTACGGGTCGACGCCCATCTCTACGGCGGCCGTCAGGGCGAAGGTCTTGAACGCTGATCCCGGCTGCCGGCGCCCTTGGGCAGCCAGGTTGAACTTCGATGAGTCATAGTCGGTACCGCCTACCATGGCCCGGATGTAACCCGTGCGCGTCTCGATGGCCACCAGGGCGGCGGAGGGGTCGCCCGGCTCATCGAGGGTGGATGAGATGGCCTCCGCGGCCATCTGCTGATACTTGGGCTCGATGCTGGTATCTACGGTCAGCCCGCCCTTGAACACCATGTCCTCGCCGAACATATCGATGAGCTGCTTGCGAACGTAGGCCACGAAGTACGGCTCCTGCACGCGCGTGTAGGGAGACGAAGCTGCGAGCCCCAAGGGCGACTCCGCGGCCTGCTTGTACTCCTGGTATGGGATGAACCCGTTGCTGTACATGCGCGCGAGCACGACGTTGCGCCGAACGAGGGCGGCCTTCGGGTTGCTGCGCGGGTTGTATGCGGTGGGCGCGTTCGGGAGCCCAACCAGCAGGGCGGCCTCGGAAAGCGTCAGGTCCTTCGGGTCCTTGTCGAAGAAGGTTCGGGCGGCCGCCTGGATGCCGTAGGCGTTGGACCCGAAAAAGACCGTGTTCAGGTACTGGTCGAGGATCTCGTCCTTGCTCATGACGGATTCGAGCTGCCAGGCCAGAGCCATATCGCGGAACTTGCGCGTGAACGAGGTGTCCGTGCGATCGCTGTACAGGTTGCCCACCAGCAGCATGGTGATGGTGGATGCGCCCTCCACGATGCGGCCCGCTTCGAGGTCGCGGACAGCGGCCCGGGCCAGGCCCTCGAAGTCGACCCCCGTGTGCTCGTAGAAGCGCTCGTCCTCGACGGCGACCAGAGCGTCTTTTACCACCTGGGGAATGCGCTCTCCGCCGACGATGGTGCGGTTCTCACCGCCGTGCAGGTAGGCCAGCAGCGTGCCGTCAGCCGCGAAGATGCGCGAGGTCTGCGCGAGGACGACGGCCTTCTGGTCCTCGAGCCGGGGGATGTCGCGTCCCACGGCCGCCGCCGTTCGCAGGCCCAGGGTGAAGGCCCCGAGAGCGAGGACGACCAGCAGGAATGGCGCGCAGAACAGGGCCACCGTCAGGGCCTGCTCGAGGCCTCTCTTCTGCTGGCGCCGGCGGCGCCGGTTGGCTCTCGCTCGGTGGTTGAGCTGCATGGTGCCCTTATTGTAGCGGAAAGGTCGGCTCCACTTTCAGAGGGGCCAGGAGCGCGTATGGTTCCCTAGCAGCGGCCCTCGGATGCGTCGATCCGCTCGCGGCCCAGGGCGATAGAAGCGCATGGACAGTCGATCCCCCACCCTGCGGGAAGGCCCCGGCTCCGCTTGACTTGACATGTGTGGACTCAGATTTTATAATGCAACCAGGCTACAAGCACGCAACGGAGGTTCGGAGGAGAACTCATGGGCAAGATCATCGGCATCGACTTGGGCACGACCAACTCCGCCATGGCCGTGCTCGAGGGCGGGGAGCCGACCATCATCCCCAACGCCGAAGGCGGACGGACGACGCCCTCTGTCGTCGCTTTCGCGAAAAGCGGGGAACGGCTGGTGGGCACGGTCGCCAAGCGGCAAGCGGTCACCAACCCCGAGAACACGGTCTTCTCGATCAAGCGCTTCATGGGGCGCAAGTACAACAACGTCACCGAGGAGATGAAGATCGTCCCCTACAAGGTGGAAGAAGGTCCAAACGGCGACGCACGAGTCCACATCAAGGGGGAGCAGTTCAGCCCGCCCGAGATCTCGGCCATGATCCTGCAGAAGCTCAAGCGAGACGCTGAGGCCTTCCTGGGCACCGAAATAGTTGAAGCAGTGATCACTGTACCAGCCTACTTCGACGACGCTCAGCGGCAGGCCACCAAGGACGCGGGCAAGATCGCCGGCCTGAACGTGCGTCGCATCATCAACGAGCCCACGGCGGCCTCGCTGGCGTATGGGCTGGACAAGGAGCAGGATCAGACCATCCTGGTGTTCGACCTGGGCGGCGGCACCTTCGACGTCTCCATCCTCGAATTGGGCGAAGGCGTCTTCGAGGTCAAGTCCACGAACGGCGACACCCATCTAGGCGGCGACAATTGGGACAAGGCCATCGTCGATTGGATCGTGGCCGAGTTCAAGCGGGAGAAGGGCGTGGACCTGTCGAAAGACCGGTCGGCCCTGCAGCGTCTGTACGAGGCGGGCGAGAAGGCCAAGGTGGAGCTTTCCTCTATGGTGGAGACCACCATCAACCAGCCGTTCATCACCATGGACGAGAGCGGTCCGCTCCACTTGGAGCTCACTCTGACCCGGGCCAAGCTCGAGGAACTCACCAGCGACCTGCTCGACAGGGTCGTGGGCCCCACCAAGCAGGCCATGAAGGACGCCGGCCTCACCATGGGCGACATTCATCAGGTCGTGATGGTGGGCGGCATGACCCGCATGCCGGCCGTGGTCGAAAAGGTGCGGGGCCTCACCGGCAAGGAGCCCCACAAGGGTATCAATCCCGACGAGGTGGTGGCGCTCGGCGCGGCCATCCAGGGTGGTGTACTGGCCGGTGACGTCAAGGACGTGCTGCTGCTCGACGTGACGCCGCTGTCGCTGGGTATCGAAACCAAAGGTGGCGTGTTCACCCGCCTCATCGAACGCAACACCACCATCCCTACCCGCAAGAGCGAGATCTTCTCGACGGCGGACGACGGCCAGACGTCGGTGGAGATCCACGTGCTGCAGGGCGAGCGTGACCTGGCCATGTACAACAAGACGCTGGGCAAGTTCCAGCTGATGGGCATCCCGCCGGCGCCGCGGGGCATCCCGCAGATCGAGGTCACCTTCGACATCGACGCAAACGGCATCACTCACGTCTCGGCCAAGGACCTGGCCACCGGCAACGAGCAGAAGATCATGATCAAGAGCTCGAGCGGCCTGTCCGACGAGGAGATCAAGCAGATGGTGCGCGACGCCGAGTCGCATGCCGACGAGGACCGCAAGAAGAAAGAGGTCGTGGAGACCAAGAACCAGGCCGAGAACCTGGTCTACTCCACGCGCAAGTCCCTCAAGGACCTGGGTGACAAGGTCGACGGCGCCTCCAGGAGCGCCATCGAGGACGCGGCCAAGGAGGTCGAGGAGGCCCTCAAGGGCGACGACGTGGAGCTCATCCGCTCCAAGATGAACGCCCTGCAAGAGGCGGCTTACAAGCTGTCCGAGGCGGCCTATCAAGCGGCGCAGGCAGGCGCCGGCGCCGGTGGGCCCAGCGGGGATGGCGCTGCTGGACCCGAGGACGAGGTCGTCGAGGAAGCCGAGTACGAGGTGATCGACGAGGACAAGTAGGAATCGTGGCACCCTGGGTGCCGTGGGGCGCCCGTCCACAGGGCGGCTCGGCGCGCCCCCGGCGCTCTGACGAGCAGGACATACGACAGAAAGGAGAGGTGATCGACATGGCAATTGTACGTTGGGACCCGTTCCGTGAGCTCACGTCTCTGCAGAACGAGTTCAACCGGCTCTTCGCCCGCATGGGCGGGGGCGACAGCGGCGAGCGGCAGTCCTGGATTCCGTCGGTGGACGTGATCGAGACCAAGGACGCTATCAAGCTCAGGGCCGAGCTACCGGGCATCGACCCCGAGGCCATCAAGCTCGAGGTGGAGGAGAACGTCCTCACACTGAGCGGCGAGCGGCGGTTCGAGGAGGAGGTGGACGAGGACAAGTACTACCGCATCGAGCGGCGGTACGGCTCGTTCACCCGGAGCTTGGCGTTGCCCCAGAACGTGAACACTGAGGCCATCGAGGCCCATTACGAGAATGGCGTGCTCGAGGTCACGGTGCCGAAGATTGAGGAGGCCAGGCCCAAGAGGATCGCCGTCAAGGTAGGCGAGGGAGGTCACAGGATCGTGGAGAGCACGTCCACGGAGAAGACGGAGTCTTAGGAGGCTGTTGAAGATCGAAGCCTTGGCCCCCAGAACACACTGGACGGCGCGATACGGCGTCCTCAGGCGCGCCCGTAGCGCTTTGTTGGAGCTCGTGCCAGCCCGAAGCCTTGGCCGCCGGGGTGCACTGGACGGCACGAATGCGTCGTCCTCGGTCGTGCCCGTGGCCTCCGGCCACGGCGCTCCCTGCGTCCTTGCCTCGCACTCGCCCAGCGCGCCCCAGCGGCGAAGCGTCATTCTTCAACAGCCTCTAGCCGAGACCGCGGCGGGGGGGGGCGCCGCCCCCGCCCGCCGCCTCGACATGACGGCGCGGCAAGACCACCATCCGCTGATCGAGGACCGATGACTGAATCGAAGAAGAGAACGATACCGATCCGCAACCACGAGCCCCCAGGGTCCGCCGGTTGGGAGGCCGAATCGGCTGAGTCCGAGGCACCCGGGCCCGACAGTCCTTCGGCTGCGGACTCCAGGGGCACGAAAGAAGCGCCCTCCCCGACCTCGGCGGATACCGCGGTCCAATCCCCGACTTCCCCCGAGCCCCCGCTCGCCTCGAGCGACGACCACCGGCGTGCGCCCGAAGCGCCGGCCGAAGAGGCGCTCTTGGCGGTGACCGCGGAGCGCGACGAGTACTTCGACGCTCTGCTCCGGTTGAAAGCGGAGTTCGAGAACTACCGCAAGCGCTCCCAGCGCGAGATCCTGGAGACCGGCTCGCGGGCGCGCGCTTCGCTCCTGGGCGAGTTCTTGCCGGTCCTGGACAACCTGCGCCGGGCGCTCGACGCCGCCGAGCATCACGAGGAGGGTAAGGTCCTCGACGGGGTCCGCCTCACGCACAACCTGTTCGCCAGTTTGCTCCTCAAGGAAGGCGTCACCCCCATGGAGCCGCGAGGGCAGCTCTTCGATCCCGAGAAGCACGATGCCATGCTCTCCCGACCCGCGGAGTGCGAAGAGGGCATCATCAGCGACGTCCTCGATGAAGGCTATATGTTTGGGGACAGGGTGCTGCGGCCGGCCAAGGTCGTGGTGTCGTCGGGCCCGCCCGGCGAGGCCCCGGTCTGATTCGGGGGTAGGTCATGGCAGCGGCTCTACGCGATCTCTATGAAGTCCTGGGCGTCGGCAAGACCGCCGGCGGGGACGAGATCAAGAAGGCTTATCGGAAGTTGGCGCGCAAGTATCACCCCGACGCCAACCCGAACGACCCCAAGGCCGAGGAACGTTTCAAGGAGGTTTCCACGGCCTACGAGACGCTGTCGGATCCCGAGAAGCGCAGGCTGTACGACGCGGGCCCCACCCGTTTCTTCGGCCAGGGCGCCGCCGGCTTCGACCCTCGGGGCTTCCAGGGTGCCCAGGGTCTCGGGGATTTCGCCGACCTCTTCGGTAACCTCTTCGGCGGAGCTTTCGGCCGAAGAGGGCGCGAGGCGCAGGCTCAGGCACAGCAGGGCCGCGACATCGCGGTCTCGGTGACTTTGTCCTTCGCAGACGCCATGAGAGGGGTGACCACCAAAGTCAGTGTTCCCAAGACGGTCCAATGCGCGACCTGCGGCGGCTCGGGGGCGGCTCCAGGGACGGTGCCCACCACCTGCCCGGTGTGCCAGGGACGGGGCGTGACCACTCAGAACCAGGGGTTCTTCTCGCTGTCGCAGCCCTGCCCACGTTGTGGAGGGAATGGGACCGTGGTCGAATCCCCCTGCCCCACATGCGGCGGCAGCGGGGTAACCCAGGCCCTCAAGAAGTACACTGTGCCGCTGCCCGCGGGAGTCAAAGACGGCACCAAGATTCGCTTGAAGGGCAAGGGTGAGGCCGGTTTGCGCGGAGGTCCGCCCGGCGACCTGTACGTGGTTACGCGAGTCGAGGAGAGCCCCATCTTCGACCGCCGAGGCAATGATCTTGTGATCGACGTCCCGGTGACCATCACCGAAGCGGCTTTAGGCGCGACGGTGGCCGTGCCCACCCCGGATGGTAAAGTGGCGTTGAAGATCCCGGCGGGTATCCAGAGCGGTAGGCTGCTGCGCATCCCCGGACGCGGGTCTCCCAAGCTGGGTGATACCGGCAAGGGCGACCTGCTCGCCCGCATCCACGTAGTGGTCCCCGCCGGATTGACCGAGGACGAGAAGGTGCTGCTCAAGAAGTTCCAGAACATGCACGTTGAGGACCCGCGGGAGGGCATCCCGGGGTGGTCGGCATGACGCACGGGCCGAAAGGGTGAACCACATGCCCGGCGATGACAGAAGGCGACCGCTCTTCATGATCTCCGTTGCCGCAGAGCTGGCGGAGATGCACCCTCAGACTCTGCGCATGTACGAGCGCAAGGGCCTCATCCGGCCCAACCGCTCGTCGAAGCAGACCCGCCTATACTCCATGGAAGATGTCGATCGGCTGCGTCGCATCCAGCGCCTGACCAGCGAGGCGGGGCTCAACCTGGCCGGTGTAGAGCAGGTGCTGGAGCTCGAAGGCCGGCTGGAGCAGCTCCGGGCCCGGGTGAGCGAGCTGGAGAGCGAGATCGACGAGCTGGTGCGGCAGGCGGCCGCGCAGATGGAAGAGGTCCACCGCTCCTATCGTAAGGAGCTCGTCGCACTCCCCTCGCGGGAGGTCGTGGTCCGTACGACGTTCCGAACGCGGCGGTGAGCGCTCCGGCGATGCAGCCCGACCGCTGCGCCAACCATCCTGACCGGGAGACGATGGTTCGCTGCAGCAACTGCGGAAAGCCTATCTGCCCCGATTGCATGGTGTATTCCGCCGTGGGCATCAAGTGTCGCGAATGCGCCAAGATGCCCAGGTCGGCGCTGATCACCATGAGGCCGGAGCGCTGGGCCCGGGCGATAGCCGCGGCCTTGGGCGCGGGCACGGCGGTGGGCTTCGCCTACTACTTCTTTCTGTCGGGGATGGGGTTCTTCTTCTTCATCTTCTTCCTGGGGGCCGGCATCGGTTATCTGGTGGGTGAGGCGGTGTTCCGAGCCAGCGGCTACTACCACGGGCCGCAGACGGCTCTGCTGGCTGTGGCCGGGACCGTGTGGGCCTTCGTCTTCCCCCCGCTGGTGGCGGCGCTGGCGAGTTTCGGTGTGAGCTGGGATGCGGTAGTCTTCAGTGTGTCGAGGGGGGCGGTGGCGAACTGGGTGGTCATGGCCATCGCGGGCTACGTGGCCTACCAGCGGAACCGCTGATTCGGGAGGCGCCGGCGGCGTGGTGGATTGGGGCAAGATCAAGAGCTTTCTCTGGGGCGGCGTCCTGGGGGGTTGATCGGGCTGGTATTCGCGCCCCGCCGGCGGGTACCCGTGGTGAACCCGTCGCTGTGGCATGCGGGGGAACCCCACGCCTTCTCGAGCGCGCCCTGCTATCGGGAGGACGAGGACTTCACCTAGAGTTCGACCATGTGTCCAGAATGACGCTTCGCCGCCGGGGCGCGACGGGCGAGTGCAAGGCAAGGACGCAAGGAGCGCTCGCAGCCAGTGCCACGGGCGCGACCGAGGACGCCGCATCGCGCCGTCCCGTGCGGCTGCGGCGTCCCGCGGAACCAGGAGGTCTCATGGCAGGGAACATCTACCGCTGGGACATTGTCGTTCCCGCCCATCGCTACGTGTTTGCGGTCCAGGACGGGCGCATCGTGGAGTTTGTCGAGCGTGGAGAAGAGTCCTTCCACCGCTTCTCCCGCTATCAGGCCATCAAACCCGACCATCCGGTCCACGGCATGATCGCCTGGCCGAACACCGTGCTGCTGCGGGGTCCTCTCACGGTGGTCGTCGACCCGGGGCTGGTCATCCAGGGGCCGCCTCTGCTTCTAGGGCTGGAGCGGTTGGGCGTCGATCCCGAGGATGTGGATCTGGTCGTCAACACCCATCACCACGTGGACCACACCCACGCCAACGTGTATTTCCCCGGGGCCACCGGAGTCATCCACAAGTGGGAGTACAACCGCTACCTGTCCGAGTACCGTCTAGGCTTCGAGCCACCCAACCTGCGTCTGCTGGAGGGTGAGGAAGGCGAGATCGGACCCGGGCTGCGCTTTCTTCTCACCCCTGGGCACACGGCCGCTTCCATCTGCGTGGTCGCCCGAGTGGCGGAGGGCACTTTGGTGGTGGCCGGCGACACCGTAGGCCCTCTGCCGGAGTACTTCGACCGCATGAAACTGCCTGACGGTTTTCCCGAACGAAAGGCGCTCATCGACAGCTGGTGGAAGATCAGGGAGCTACGGCCCGATGTGCTCATACCCGGACACAATCCCCTGATGATGCCCGCGCGAGACTGATCCAGCCGGAGCGTGATCCGGGGCGCCCGGGTGTGCATCCGAAGGCTTTGATTGAATGTGCAGGGCTTCTGGCAGTCGCAACAGGAGAGTGCCAGACTGGGGGTCGGGACGACTCCCCAAGTGGGCTCTCTTCCGCTATACTGGGGAAGATTTGTCGCCCAAGGAGGTGGATTCGTTGCCCACGTACGAATACCGATGCGTCGACTGCAACTATCAGTTCGAGCGCTTCCAGAAGATGTCCGACGACCCCGTGACCGAGTGCGACTCGTGTGGCGGTGAGGTCCAGCGGGTACTCTTTCCCGTAGCCATCCACTTCAAGGGGAGCGGCTTCTACACCACCGATTACGCTAAGAAGAGCACCCTCTGTCCTTCCAACGGGAATGGCGGCGCCGCCTCTGAGAGCGCGCCGTCGGACTCGGGCAAGAGCGAGACGGCCGCCAGCAAGGACGCTTCCTCCAAGGAGCCCGCCGCCAAGGCCTCCGTCTCCAACGGTTAGCCAGGGCTACGATAGGAGCACGGTGACCGGTTCGGTCTGGAGCTCGCCCCTGGGGGTGTGGCTCCGCAGCATGGTCGACGATGACGTCGGGGCCCTCCCCTCCCTGGCGAGAGCGGTCGAGGCCGTACGGCGCGAGCTCGACAAGGTGCCTGTCCTTGGCGTCCTTTTCATACGCGTCGAACGGTGGGGTGATGCGTACCGGTTGTTCGGTTGGCACGGTGCAGAAGCGGCCTACGAAGCCCTGACCTCCACGACGGTCGACATGGCGGGGAGCGGTCTGCGCCGTCTCGATCTGCCCGCCGACTTGGGCCTGCGGGGCGAGGGCTTCGCCATCGTGCTCTCGGCGTCCCGCAGCTCGGATATTCCCACGCACTCTCAGATCGACATGGTCGCGGAACGGCTGGCCGTCATCGCCCGCGAGAGGTTGGTCGAGAAGGTGCCCGCTTCTCTGGCCGAGCGCCTCTCGGTGGAGGTCGGCGCCGGATTGATCCGCCGTCCCGAAGGTGAGGCCACACTGGAGAACACCCTGGTCGCAGGCCTGGTGGAGGCCGAGGAAGCGGCCAGGCTCAAGCAGCAGCGGCGCTGCGAAGAGCGAGGCACCCGGTTGCGCCAGGCCCTCGCCTCGGGTTCGCTGGCGGCTGTCTATCAGCCTATCGTCGAGACTGTGGGTGGCCAGGTCGTCGGCTTCGACGCCCAGCTGGAAGGCCCGTCGCATCACGGGCTGGACCTGGGCGACGTGGTTTTCGATGTTGCCGGCCGGACCGGACAGGCTCGCGACGTCCACGAGGCCTATCACGAGCGCGCACTGGCCTGCGCCGAGGGCGTCCTCGAGGGGCGGGACCTTCTGGTGCTGCGGGTGGGGCTGAGCGAGCTGGTGGAGAGCGCCGTGCGGGTCATGGCCATGCTCTACGGATGGCAGAAGTGCACGCTCACACCAACCAACGTGGTCTTCCTAGTCGACGCCGGCCGGCTGTCTCAGCACTTCCCTACCAGTTTGGCGGCGGCACGATCGGTGGCGGAAATGGGGTTCAAGCTGGCGGTTGATGTCTCCGCCGACTCCCTTCCCCCCTTCGACGAGCTGCAGGAGCTCAACGTCGACCTGGTGCGGGTGGGGGGGAGGCTCGTCCGTGACCTGCAGCGTCACCAAGACGAGTTCGAGCTGGTGCTCATGTTGACGCGCTTCGCCGGGCGCCACGGGGCCCGGGTACTGGCGGCTGACTGTGCGCAGCGTACCGAAGCAGTGGCTCTGCGGAAGGCCGGGGTCAACCTCGTGCAGGGCGATCATATCTCCCCGAGTTCGCCTCGTCCCCTTCGGCCCGACACCATTCTCCCCTGACGGCCCCGGACCTGGCTTGGCCACGCCGGGTGGTCGGCCGCCGCCATTTGCCCTATCCTTCTCCATCATGACCGCAGTGCACGACGAGCCTCTCATCTTCTTTCCGCCGCGCCGTCTGCGAATCCTACTGACCAACGACGATGGCGTCACGGCCGAGGGGCTGCATGCCTTGAAGCGCGCCCTCGACCCCCTGGGAGAGCTCCGCGTCATCGCTCCGGACGGCAACCGCTCCGGGGCGGCAAGGGCGGTCTCACTGCGCTCTCCCCTCTGGGTCGAGGAGGTCGACCTCCCCGGCGGGGGGTGCGGCTACGCCACCGATGGGACCCCCGTGGACTGCGTGCGTCTGGCGGCGCTAGGCTTTCTCGATCACCCTCCGGACCTGATCGTGGCGGGGATCAACCACGGGGGCAATCTGGGCGACGACATTACCTACTCGGGCACGGTCGCAGCCGCCTTCGAGGGCATCATGCTGGACACGCCGGCCATAGCCGTCTCTGCCGACGCGTACCATCAGGGTTACGATCTAACCGTTCCTGCTCGCTTCACTGCTCGTCTGGTGGAGCTCGTTGTGCGTCACGGTTTCCCCACTCGCACTCTGTTGAACGTCAATTGCCCCGACGTTTCGTGGGACGCACTGCAAGGCGCGCGCCTTACCCGGCTGGGCAAGCGCATCTACGGAGACCGGGTGCAGCTGAAAGAGGACCGGGGCCGGCGCCGTCGCTACTTCATCTACGGCGACGAGCTGAGCTATCACCAGGAAGCGGGCACCGATTTCGAGGCGTTGGCCAACGGCTGCATCTCGATCACCCCTGTGCATTTCTCTCTCACATCTCACGAGGCGTTCGACATCCTGGCGGGCTGGGACTTGAGCCTGGACGAGGGTGCGCGAGCCTCGGACGGTATCGTTCGCCCGGCGGCCTCGGCCGGCCACATGGTCTCCACCGAAGCGAGCGGCTCGAGGTCCGCCGGAAGGGCTCGCCCTCCATCGACCGTCCTCGGCGAAGCCGCCGAGGGGACCTCGGTCGCCACGGCGGAAGAGGAGGTGGCCGGAGTCAGTGCGCCTCCCCCGGAGCCCGAGCAGCCTTGCGCCATGCTCGACGCGTCTCCCCTAGCGCCGCAGCCAGAGGCGATTGTCTTCGACCTCGACGGTACAGTGGTCGATTCGGTGGAGCTGATCGTGCAGTCTTTCCGGTACGCGGTGCGCGCGGTGCTTGGCATGGAGCTGCCCCGGGAGGAGATCATTCGCAACGTGGGGCGTCCCCTGCGCGAGCAGATGCTGGTGCTGGACGAGCGGCGCGCCGACGAGCTGGTCATCGCCTTCCGCGCATACAATCACCGGGAGCACGAGAAGATGCTCCGGCTCTACCCGGGCATGGCCGAGCTCCTGCTACGGCTGAGGGCGGACGGTGTCCGACTCGGTCTGGTCACCTCGAAGTCGCGCATGACCACCGACATGGCTTTCTCGACCACCGGCATCGAACCCCTCTTCGACGCGGTGGTCACAGCCGACGACACTACGCGCCACAAGCCCGACCCTGAACCCTTGATTCTCTGCCTGCGCGGGCTCGAGCGAGCCCCCGAAGGGGCCGTCTACGTCGGCGACAGTCCCTGGGATCTCCAGGCGGCCCAGGCCGCGGGCATGCGTTCGGTGGCGGTGTCGTGGGGCGTATTCCCCGAGGAAACCCTCTGCCGCCAAGGCCCGGACCGCCTGGTCCGCAGCATCCATGAGCTGCGGGCGGTGCTCGGGCTGGGGAGCGTGCCGGAGTGAACGCTCTGCAGGTCACAGGTCCACCACCGCCTTCATGAAGCCGCGGGTCTCCTCGATCTCCAGGGCTCGGACCACGTAGTCCATGGGGAGCTGGGCCACCTTGACGGGGCGGCCTTGCTCGCGCGCCTGCTTCTCGGTCAGGCCCACGCGCCCGAGCTCCGGGTCGGTGAAGACCGTGTAGGGGACCAGACGGCCGTCGATGCTGGCGCCCCCTCTCCTTCGGTCGTCGGGGCCTGAGGGAGGCGCGGAGTCCTGCCCGAAGGTCGTGTGCCCGGAGTGGAGGGTTCTCTAACGTTGGGGGTAGCTCTTGGGTACAGTGGTCGCGGGTGACGGCCGGCCGCTTGCGAGGGCCGTTTGCCGTGTAGAATGGACCACGCCGCTGTCAAGCTGAGCACATGAGGCCAGGGGCTCGGCGCGGGCGAGACGGGGGTACGGATTCGGGAGGCTGATGGACGAGCGGCGATTCCTGGTTCTGGGCGGGTACGGCGCTGTGGGTCTTACGGTGGCCCGAACACTGCTGCGCCACACGGAGACCGCGATAGTGATCGCTGGTCGAGATGGTGAGCGAGCGCTCGAAGTAAGCAGGCAGCTGGCCGAGGAGTTCCCCGGGCGCGACGTGAGGGGCGTCGCCGCCGATGCCGGAGACCCGGAAAGCCTGCGGAAGGCTCTCTCTGAGGCGACCATGGTGGTCTGCTGCCACTCCGCGACCCACCTGGCTGGGAACGTTGTGCGAGCGGCCCTCGAGACGGGCGCCGACTACCTCGATATCCACTTCAGTCAGGAGCACGTGGCTCAGCTCGAGTCCCTGGCGGTGGAGATCGCCGCCGCCGGCCGCTGCTGTATCACTCAGGCCGGCTTCCATCCCGGCTTGGCGGCGGCTTTCGTGCGGCGGGCAGCGCCGTTCTTCGACACCATGGAGTCGACGGTGGTCGCCCTGGCCATGAAGGAGGTCATAGCCGACCGTACGTCTCTGAAGTCGCTGCTGCGCGACATCGACAAGGACCCGGGGGCGGTCTTCCGCGACGGTGTCTGGCGCCGGGCGACCTGGAGGGACTCCGTCCGCGCCGATTTCGGTGTGGGCTTCGGGGAGCGCTCCTGCTATCCCATCGATCTCTACGAGATGCGGTCGATACCGGAGCAGCACGGCCTGTCCGAGGCGGGCGTCTATGCGGCCGGATTCAACTGGTTCGTCGATTCCTTCGTGCTGATGCCGGCCTACGTGCTCCATCTGAACCGCTGGGAGTGGTCGCTGGAGCTGTTATCTCACTGGTTCGTGTGGGGCCTCCGGAGGTTCACCAGGCCGCCCTTCGGCACGGTTTTCCAGCTCGATGCCCGCGGCCGACATCAGGGGCACGAGCGGGTGGTGCGCATACGCTCGGCCCACGAGGACGGCTACCTCTTCACCGCCATCCCGGTGGTAGCTTGCCTGCGGCAGTACCTCGACGGGTCGATCCGCCACCCGGGGCTGTGGATGATGGGGCACGCGTGCGACCCGGTACGCTTGCTGGCGGACATGAACCGTATGGGTGTTCGAACCGAGGTCACCGTGGATGGCGCCCACGTGGATGCGGAGGCCCGGCGCTGAGGTAGGCCGCGGCCTCGGTCGCCGGGCATGGCGGCTGCGTCGTCTCCGGCCCTTGACGCGTGGAAGGCCGCGGGGTTAGATAGCCGGGCTGACGGACCGAGCTCGAGGAGCGGGGGAAACGATGCACCACGCGGACGTGACCTGTCTTGTGCCCGACGGGGTGATCCACACGGTGTGCATGCAGTGCCCCTGGGGCTGCGGGCTCGAGGTGCACGTCGCCGGGGGCGCCATCGAGCGCATCTCGGGCAACAAGCGCCATCCGTTCAGCACGGGCCTCATCTGCCCCAAGGCGCTCGCAGCGCCCGACGTCATGCTGCACCCGCGGCGCATCACCCGCCCGATGCGCCGCACCGAGCAGGGCTGGCAGACCGTCTCCTGGGACGACGCGTACGACATCCTGACCGAGAACCTGACCGCCGTGAAGGAGCGCCACGGTCCCAAGGCGCTAGCGGTGGCCATCGGCATGCCGGTGTTGCTGGGGGGCAACTCCACGGTCAGCTTCCTGCGCCGCTTCTGTGACATCTACGGCACGCCCAACTGCTTCTCGGTGGAGAGCATCTGCTTCCGCTGCCAGATCATCGCTCGTATCCTGACCCTGGGCACCTACGAGGTGCCCGACGTCACCAACAGCGACTGCATGCTTGTGTGGGGCAACAATCCCGACGCGTCGGCTCCGCCCACAGCCAAGCGCATCCGGGAGGCGTTGAACAAGGGAGCCAAACTCATCGTCATCGACCCCCGCGTGACCGACCTGGCCGCCCGGGCCGACCTGCACCTGGCGGTGCGTCCCGGCACCGACACCGCCCTGGCTCTGGGCATGATGCAGGTGCTGATGGCCGAGGGTCTTTACGACCGGGACTTCGTCGACCGCTGGACAGTGGGCTTCGAGCAGCTGGCTCGAGTGGCCGCCGAGTACACGCTCGACACTGTGGCGGGCCTCACCGGGGTGCCCGGTCCGGCCATCGCCGCCGCCGCCCGTCTCTTCGCCGGATCGCCGTCGGCCTGCATCGTGCAGGGCACGAACGCCCTCGACCAGCACACGATCGGGCTGCAGAACTCCCGTTGCGTGGCCATCCTGCAGGCGCTCACCGGCAACATCGACCGGGCCGGCGGGTTCGTCAGCACCTCCAAGGTGAAGCTCAACCCCATTCGCCTGCCCGAGATGATGGAAGGGGAACCCCTGGGCGCCGACCACTACCCGCTCTTCAACGAGGTGTGGGGGCGAAACTTCGGGGAGGGCCAGTCCATGCTCCTAGCGGAGACCATCCTCGACGAGAAGCCCTATCCCATCAAAGCCATGATCGTGGCCGCCTCGAATCCCGTGATCACCTGGCCGGGGGGCCGGAAGCTCGAGAAGGCCATGGAGACGCTCGACTTTGTGGCTGTCATGGACCTCTTCATGACTCCTACCGCCGATAAGGCTCATCTCTTCCTGCCGGCCGCCACCTTTCTGGAACGCGTTGAGCTCTGCGACTACTACGGCACGCTGCAGGCGGTGCCCTATCTGTCCGTTAGGCGGAAGCTCTTCCAAGTGGGGCAGGCGGTTTCGGACCTCGACTTCTGGATCGAGTTGGGGAAGCGCATGGGCTACCAGGAGCACTTCCCCTGGGCCGACGCCACCGAGGCCCTCGACTACGCCCTGGAACCCTCCCACATCACCATCGCGGCCATGGAGGCGGAACCCGAGGGCGGCCGGGACTTCGGCGAGGTGCGCCTCGGCCTCTACCAGAAAAAGGGCGGGTTTGCCACACCCTCGGGCAAGGTGGAGCTCTTCTCCCAGACCCTGGCCGACCTGGGCCACGACGGCGTGCCCCGCCATCGGGAGTCGCCGGAGCTGTCCGGTGGATCGAGCGATCACGAGTTCCCCTTGATCTTGACCACGGGGGCGCGGGCGCTCCACTACCTGCACTCGCAGTACCGCGACATCGACCGGCTGGCTCGCCGCGCGCCCCAGGCCGAGGCCGAGATCCACCCGGAGACCGCCAGGCGGTTCGGTATCGAGGAGGGGGCCGCCATGGAGATCCAGAGCCGGCAGGGGAGCATCACGATGCGGGCCCGGCTCACCGATAGCATTCTGCCCGGCGTGGTGGCCGTGCCCCACGGCTGGGGGGAGGCCAGCGCCAACGACCTCACCGATGACTACCGGGGCGATCCCATCACTGGTTACCCCATCCTCAAGTCGAAGGCTTGCCGGGTGAGGCCGACGGGTGCGGCTTCTTCTTGAAACGAGCTGTAGGCAGAGGGGGTGCGTCGTGAGCGGTCCGAGGATTGCTGTCGTAGGCGTCGGGGCCACTGGTGCGGTCGTGGCCGCCGCCTTGCTGAAGGTCAGCCCGGAGACTACCTTGGTGACTCGCCGACCGGATCTGCGCCGGGCGCTGGTGGATGACGGCTTGAACGTGTCTGGCGCGCTCACGTATCAGGTGCCCGTCCAGAGCGCGGTGGCGTCGGTGCCCGAGCTTAGCCGGGTCGACCCCGATGTGGTCTTCATCTGCACCAAGACCACGGCTTTGCATGGAGTCCTCGACGAGTTGGAAGGAGTGTTCCGCTCGGGCATGAAGATCGTGAGCGCCCACAACGGTCTGGGCACCGAGGACGTGGTGGCCGAGCGCTTCGGGCGCGAGGCCGCCTTCCGCATGAACCTGAACTTCGGGGCTGCCATTTCCGGGCCGGGCACCGTGGAGACCGCCTTCTTCAACCCGCCCAATCATCTCGGCTGCCTGAGCAAGGAGAGTCGCGAGATTGGAGAGGTGGTGGCTGCCTTGCTCACCAGGGGCGGCCTCGACACGCAGCTGGTGGACGACATCGGGCTCTTCGTCTGGAAGAAGATGATGATGAAGTGCACCATGGCCTCCATCTGCGCGGTGACCGACAAGACCATCAAAGGTGCGCTCGAGTTCCCCCCCACGCGCGAGATCGCCGACGCCTGCTTCCAAGAGTTCCTGGACGTGGCCGCCGCCATGGGCTACGACCTGGGGCAGGACCACCTCGCCCAGGCCGTCGCCTATCTGGCCAAGGTAGGGGTGCACAAAGACTCCATGTGCCACGACATCGCCGCCAAGCGGCGCACTGAGATCGACTTCTTGGGGGGCAAGGTGGTGGAGTACGCGCGTCAGAAGGGCATCCCTACGCCCCATTACCTGACCATGACCAACCTGGTGCGGGCGCTGGAAGACAACTACCTGGAGAGGTAAGAACTCGTTTCAGAATGACGCTTCGCTGTCAGGACGAAGGCGTGGTCTGGGGCACCTCTCCCGGGCCGAACGCCGCCGCACCCGCCGGCCGGATCTGGATGGTCTGCGCGGTGATGCTGCCGTCGTCGTTCGTCGTCCCGGTCACGAGCACGCTCGTTCCGGTGAAGAGGTCGGACGCGCTCCCTTCCGCCTGGCGCGATATCGACGTGGAGTCCGAGAAGAAGACGATCTTCGATCTGCCGTCGGTGAGCTGAACGGTGATGCTCTGGGCGTCCGCCGCGATGATGTCCCCGTTGACGAAGCCCCCTCCCTCTCCCACGTCGCGCCGGGCTCCGCCGCCGGCACCCGGGAAACCGTTTCCGTTCTGGAACGCCTGCGCGGCCTGGTCGGGAGTTAGATTTTGCAGCGCCGCCAGCGCCTCCTGCGGGGTCGGCGACTTCCCCTCCCCGTACCGCATGCCGCCGTAGAAGGCGCCGGCTCCCACCACCACCGCAACAGCAAGGATCATGGGCCACTTTGCGTTCATGTGCTTCCCCTTCGTTCGGTTCGAGTGACGACGGCCGGATGACGAACTCTCGGTCCTACTCGTATCTGAGCGCTTCCATCGGGCTGAGGCCGGCCGCCCGCCGGGCGGGGTACAGGCCGAAGACGATGCCAATCATGGCGGACACACCGAATGCCAGCACCACCGAGGTGAGGGTGACGCTCGCCGCCAGCCCCACGAATGACTCGATTGCGTAGGAGAGTAGCCAGCCCAGCGCAACCCCAATGACCCCGCTCATGAAGGTGAGCAGCACCGCCTCCGTGAGGAACTGCAAGCTGATGTCGCTCTTCTTGGCCCCGATGGCCTTGCGCAGACCGATCTCCCGCGTCCGCTCGGTGACCGTTGTGAGCATCATGTTCATGATGCCGATGCCTCCCACCACCAGCGAGATGCCGGCGATGGCGGCCAGCAGTAGAGTCAGGGTGTCGGTGACCGAGGTGGCCGTCTGCGCGATATCCGCCTGGTTGATGACGAAGAAGTCGGCCTGGCTGGCATCGGCGATGTTGTGCCGCTGCAGCAGCAGGTTGGTAATGTCGGTCTGCAGCTGGGTCATGGTCTGCTGACCGGCGGCCTGTACGCTGATGGTGGAGAGGTTGGCCGTGCCCGCCAGAGAGCGCTGAGCGGTCGCCATGGGCACGTACACGGTGTCGTCGGGGCTGTTGAAGCCAAAGCCGCCCTTCGCTTGAGTCACTCCGATCACCGTGAAGGCGATGTTCTTGATGCGGATGGTCTGGCCAAGGGGGTCCTGGCCGCCTTCATCGGGGGCGCCGAAGAGGTCGTCGCGGACGTTGGGGCCGATCACGGCCACCCGGGCGGCGCTCCGGGTCTGTTCGTCGCTGAGGAAGCTCCCCTCCGCCACTGCGATGTTGCGCACTTGGGCGTAGGCGGGCACGGTGCCGACGACACTGGTGGACGTGTTGCCTCCCCGCGTCGTGATTTGGTAGCGGCCCGACACGTCGGGCGCGACCGCTGCGGCAGTGGAGATCTCCTGAATCGCGGCGGCGTCGGTCTCTGTGAGGCTTTGGGCGCTGCCGCGGCCCTGGCTCACCGATCCGCCCCGCTGGATGCCGGGCACGACCGTGACCAAGTTGGAGCCGATGGACTCGATGCTCGCTTCCACCGACTGCTTGGTGCCCTGACCGACGGCGACCAGGGTGATCACCGACGCGATGCCGATGACGATGCCGAGCACCGTGAGGCCGGAGCGGATCTTGTTGGCCGACAGAGCCACATAGGCCTCTTCGAGGGTATCGAGGGGCCTCATCCCGGCGCTTCCGCCGCCACGCTCGTGGCGCGCTCGTCGCTCACGATGAGACCGTCCTGGATCCGGATCACGCGGGTGGCGTGGTGGGCCACGGTGGCCTCGTGGGTGATGAGGACGATGGTGTGGCCCTTTTCATGGAGGTTCTGGAAGGTCTGGAGCACCAGCTCGCCCGTGACCGTGTCCAGATTGCCGGTGGGCTCGTCGGCCAGGATGAGATCGGGGTTGTTGACCAGCGCCCGGGCGATGGCCACCCGCTGGATCTGCCCTCCGGAGAGCTGGTTGGAGAGATGATCCCAGTGCGACTCCTCCAGGGCCACACTTCGCAGCGCGCCCGCGGCCCGTTCTGTGCGTTCGTCGCGGCCCACGCCTGCGTAGACCAGAGGCAGGATGACATTGCGCAGCACCGTTGCCCGCGGAAGCAGGTTGAAGGACTGGAACACGAAGCCGATGTGATCTCGACGCACATCGGCCAGCTCTTCATCGCTGAGCTGCGACATGTCGCGACCGGCGAAGAAGTACCCTCCGTTCGTAGGGGTGTCGAGCGCGCCCACGATGTGCATGAGGGTCGACTTCCCTGAGCCCGATGGCCCCATGATGGCCACGTACTCGCCCGCCGCGATCATGAACGAGACGCCTCGTAGAGCTACCGTCTCAGCCCCGTCGTTCCGGTAGATCTTGACGATGTCCCGGCACTCGATTATCGGCTGCGAGGGCATGCTTTCACCGGCCTCCTCCGGGAAAGCCGCCCGCCCCGGGGATGCGGACACCGCCACCGCCCAGACCGAAGCCGTTGGTCTGCGATTGGGTCTGGGTAGAGTTGGGATTGATGGTCTGGGTCACCACCTCTTCCCCCTCCTGGAGGCCGGAGGCGATCTCTACGGAAGTGTCGCTGGACAGCCCCGCGGTCACCGTGCGCTGCTGGATTGCGCCGTTGACCATCACCTCCACGTACGACCCGCCACCGGTGGCCGTCTTGACGGCGCTGCTGGGCACGAGCAGAACGTCTTGCCCCACGGCTGTGACGATGCTGGCGTAGCTGGTCATGCCCGCCCGGACCCGGTCGTCTCGAGAGTCGGGCACGACCGTGACGTTGTAGGTGACCACTCCTTGGTTGACTGT
This sequence comes from Thermoleophilia bacterium, assembly GCA_027493445.1. GTDB lineage: Bacteria > Actinomycetota > Thermoleophilia > RBG-16-64-13 > RBG-16-64-13 > JAMDDA01. Next base: position 3,103,902 of record JAOSKU010000001.1, read on the forward strand.
GCCAATGAGGTCTACCGCCGTAACCTTTCCCGCCAGGGTGAGATCGGGGAGGGCATCGAAGCTGAGGGTGGTCTTCTGGCCCACTTCGATCTGTGCAACGTCTGTCTCCATGAGTTGCACGACCACGCTGATCGACCGCGGATCGGCGATGGTGAGGGCCGTCCCCGACGAGGTACTTGAGGAGGCCGTGGTCTCGGCGGCGGTGGTTGCCGCGCGGGCCGCCGTGCTGCTGGAGCTGGTCGAGCCGATAGTTCCGCCCTCCACGACGTTCAGCTCGGTAATCACACCGTTGGTTGGAGCCTCCACGGTACGGGCAGCCGCGTCGGCCTGCGCCTGTTCCAGATTATGCTCCGCGGTTTGGAGGTTGGCTTGGGAGGCGGAAAGCGAGGCTTGGGCGGCGGCCAGCTTCTTCTCGGCCACCTCGATGTCGGCCGCGGTGGGGGTGCTCACGGATTGGGCTGCTACCGATCCGGTGTCGGACGAGCTCACGTCGACCGGTTCGGATGCGGCCAGAGCGATGAGCGTGGTGGCGGCCGCGTCGCCGGCGCCTTGAACCGACACGAGCGCCACCGACTGCGCGGCGACCGGGGCGGAAGTGGGCGGAGACATCGTGACCGTGGTGGTGGTCGGCGGGGGCTCGGTGGTCGGCGGGAAGGTGGTCGAGCTCGTATTCACGGGAGGATCGGTAGTGGAGGTGGTGCTTGTTGACGGGTACACGGAGGTTGACGTGGAGCTGGACGTCGAGTTGGGAGGCGCAGTGGTCTGCACGGTGGAAGAGTCCCCTCCGCTTTCGGCGGCGTCTTCGAGCTGCTCCAGCGACTGTTCGGCTTGGATCACGCTCGCTTCGGCATTGAGAAGGGACGCACGAGCCTGATCGTAGGCAGCCTGCGCAGAGATGACGTTCATGTCCAGCTGCTCGCTCTCGAGGGTGAAAAGCACCTGGCCTTCAGTGACGCTGTCGCCAACCTCGACGGAGAGTCCTCTAACCACGCCCGAGACGCTGGGTACGACGTCGTACACCTGGCCGACCTGCGCGTTGCCTGTGCCCGAGACCGATACGATCACCGTGCCCTTTTCTACGGCCTGGGTGACGTACCGGACCTCCTGCGCACTGCCTGCGCTGAAGAGAGTGCGATAGACAACGAATGCGACCAGAAAAAGAAGTCCGAAAGCCAGCACGGCCGCCCACCCCCGGTGCCTTCGAAACCAGCGTTTCATCGCTCCCGGCGTGCAACAATGGATCCGGCCACTCCCCACCTCCCCGAACATTGACCGCGTTCATGTCTCGCAGAGGACTATATGGCCGGCTTGTGAGCAAAGTGTAAGGAGACGGTTCGCGAGTTGTCAGCGCGATGCCGCGCATTCTGACGGGCGAACCGGATGTTGCTCCCGGCCGTCTCATGGCGGACCACCGCGAACAAGGTGGCGCAGTCTCGGGGCCTACACGTCCCGATGGGTGAAGGTCCGGCCCCCGTCGTCGCCATAGGTAGCCACGATCTGGCCGGAGCCGCGGAGCACGTACTTGTAGGTGACCAGCCCCTCCAATCCCACCGGTCCCCGGGGGGGCAGCTTCTGCGTGCTGATGCCCACTTCCGCTCCGAAGCCGTAGCGGAAGCCGTCGCTGAAACGGGTCGAGCAGTTGTGGAAGACACCGGCGGAATCCACGCGGGAGAGGAAGACCTGGGCGGCCGCTGGGTCCTCGGTCACGATGGCGTCGGTGTGCCGCGAGCCGAAGGTGTTGATGTGCTCGATGGCGGCTTCGAGGGAGTCGACCACCCGGATGGCGAGGATGAGGGCGCCGTACTCCGTCTGCCAGTCTTCGGCGGTGGCGGGCTCGACGGCTTCGACCCCGGCGTGGGCCAGGATGGAGCGGCCGGCCTCGTCGGCCTTGAGGGTCACGCCGGCGGCCTGGAGGGCTCCGGCGGCTTCAGGTAGGAAGGCCGGGGCAATATTCCGGTGCACGAGTAGGGTCTCGATGGCGTTGCAAGCCGCCGGGTACTGGGTCTTCGCGTCGACCGCTATGGGGATCGCCTGGGCCAGATCGGCGGCTGCGTCGACGTACAGGTGGCAGAGTCCCTCAGCGTGCCCCAGCACGGGGATGCGGGTGTTGTCTTGCACAAAGCGCACGAAGGCGTTCGAGCCTCGGGGATGATCAGGTCGACGTACTGGTCGAGGGTTAGGAGGGCCATGGTCTCTTCCCTGGTGGTGAGGAGCTGGACCACTTCGGGGTCGGCCGATGTGGCCCCGAGGCCGCGGCGCACGGCCGCGACGACGGCCTGACAGGAGCGTATCGCCTCTCTCCCGCCTTTGAGGATCACTCCATTGCCCGACTTGACCGCCAGGCTCGAGATCTGGATGACGGCGTCGGGTCGGGCTTCGAAGATCACGCCGAGCACGCCCACCGGCACTGTGACCCGCTCGAGGATCAGTCCCTCGTCGAGCTCCCGATGGATCTGCCGGGCGCCTACCGGGTCGGGGAGCCGGGCGACGTCCCGCACGCCGGCGATCTCTCCCCGCAGTTTGACTTCGTCGAGCTTCAGCCGAGCGTACAGGCTGGGGCTGATGCCGGCGGCCTGGGCGGCTTCGCGGTCGGCGGCGTTGGCGGCCAGGATCTGGGGACTGGCCTCCTGCAGGGCTAGGGCCACGGCCTCCACGGCCTGGTTGCGGGCTGCCGTATCGAGGGTGGCCAGCCGGAGGGCGGCGGCTCGGGTGCGCCGGCCGATGTCCAGGAGGGAGGAGGTTGTGTCTGTCTCGTGCATGGCGCTTCCTCCGGCGGAGCTGCGGTGACGGCGTTCAAGTCTACCAGGGGTCCGCGGTCATGCGGGGCTCCTAGGCCCGCACCTCCTCGCGCATGAAGAGCACGTAGCCCAGGGCGAAGAAAACCAGCACCGCGCCCACCAAGGCCACCACCTGCGGCCACACCAGCAGCACGCTCTGCCCCAGGCCGAGGGGGGCCGCCAGAGCGCGGTCCACCTGCTGCGGCAGCAGAACCCCGAGCGACCGAACACTGGGATTCAGCAGGGGCGTCGTGGCCTCGCTGTAGAGGGTGACCGGCGAGATCCGGTTCAGCGTGTCGGTCAGCTGCTCGTGGCGGAGGGCCTCCTGCACGGTCGGGTTGTCACCGACCGGGGCGAAGGCATCGGCGGCCAGCCCTACCAGCAGGCCGGCAAAGATGGCGAAGAACAGCCACACGGCGATGGCCGCCAGAGCGGAGGTCGCCGCCTGCCGGAATACCACCGAGAAGAGCTGCGCCAGGGCGAGCCAGAATCCCACATAGATCACGGTGAGCACGAAGAAGAGGATGAGGCGCAGGACCTCCTCGCTCGAGGGGGGAACCCCAACCAGCAGCAGCCCCAGTCCGGCCACGAGCAAGAGCAATACGCCAAGAGCCAGGCCGATGGTGGCCAGGCCAGCTAGAAACTTGCCGTGCAGCACGGCGTCCCGGTGGATGGGCTGGGCGATCAGCCGGCTCAACGTGCCCTGGGACCGCTCGCTGTTCAGCGAGTCGAAGCCCAAGGCGATGCCCAGGAGCGGTCCCAGGAAGGCCACGAAGCTGATGAACGACGGCAGGCTCCTATCCGAGACCGTGAAAAGGGCCAGGAAGACGAAGCGGGCGCCCTGCGACTGGAAAGCGACGTCGCGGATGGCCTGGCCGGCCACGTAGACGGCGGCCAGGGCGGCCACGCCGATCAGCACGAGCAGGATGGCGAAGCGGAGGCCGGAGAGCTGGTCGGCCATCTCCTTGCGAGTGACCGGAGCGACTCCAACAGGCAACAGGTCAGACATCGCGCGTCTTCACCTCCTCGTGGAAGTAGCGACCGTAGATATCGTCCAGACTCGCGGTCCGCAGGCGCAGGTGCACCGGCACGAGGCCCGACTTGGCCAGTGCCCGGGCGGCCGCCTCGCGAACGTCGTGGTCGGCGCGCATCAGCCACATCCCGCGCTCGTCCTTCACCTCGAGCACGCCGGTGACAGTGGCCAGAGCCTGCCGCCCGGTCTCGGGTTGCGGGATACCCTCGGAGTCGACCGCCTGCACCTCGATCTGGCAGGCCGTGTTCTCTGCCAGCTGGCGCGCGAGGTCCTCCACTGGGCCGACAGCGATCAGGCGCCCGGAGACGAAGATGCCCACCCGGTCGCACACCTCCTGCACCTGGTGGAGCAGATGTGACGACAGCAGGATGGTGATGCCTCGTTCGCGACTGAGGGCGCGGATGAGCGCAAGCAGCTCCCGGATACCCTCCGGGTCGATGCCGATGGTTGGCTCGTCGAGCACGAGGATGCAGGGGTCCTTGACCAGGGCGTCGGCGATGCCCAGGCGCTGGCGCATGCCCCGGGAGTAGGTGCCGGCTGGCCGGTCGGCTGCTTCGCTCAGCCCCACCTGTTCGAGCAGTCCGGCGATGCGCTCCTCGGCCTCCCGGCCCCGGCGCCGGTTCAGGGAAGCCGTGTAGCGGAGATTCTGCCGTCCCGTCATGTCGGGGTAGAAGCCGACGTTGTCAGGAAGGTAGCCTACCAGCCGCTTCACCTGCAGCGGCTCCCGCACGGGGTCGTAGCCTTCTACCCGCGCCTTCCCGGCGCTGGGCTCGGTCAGGCCCAGGAGCATGAGGATGGTGGTAGTCTTGCCCGCTCCGTTCGGACCGAGCAGGCCGAAGACCTCCCCCCGGTGCAAGGCGAGATCCAGGCCGTCCACGGCGGTGAGCCCGCCGTAGCGCTTGGTCAATCCTTCCGTGATGATGGCGGCGTCGGCGGTCGGCATCGCTCCCCCCTCCGCTCAGCGATGGCCCCAGCGGCGGAAGACCAGCAGCAGGCCGCCCAGGGCGACCGCAATCAGAACCACCCCCACGATTCCCCACCAGGTGGAGGTCGTGACCGTTACTCTGAGGTCGGTGTTCGCCATCGCCTGATCGGCCCGGGCGGACAGGCTGACCGCGTAGTCGCCGGCGATGGCGTTGCCGGCCGGCGTGAAGACGGCGGTCACGGTGGCTTCTTCGCCGGCATCCAACACATCGATGGTCTGCGGATCGAAGGCCACCTTCCAGTCGGTGGGCGGGGTGGCCGAAAACGAGACGCCCTGCAGCGGGCCCGTCCCATTGTTCTGGACCACCAGGGGTACCCGCGTGCTCCCTCCTCCCTTGATGTCGGCGTTCAGGCGCTCGTCTGGAGTGGTTAGGACCAGGTCGTACGTACCGGTGACCTCGATGGTCAGATCCAGGCCGGCCTTCTCTCCGCCTCCGGTGGCCGTGACCGTGACCGGGTAGCTGCCGGCCGGCGTGTCCGCGGCTGGGGTGACCTCCAGGTTCAGCCGCTGGGAGCCGTCGCCCTGCACGGTCAGGCTGGGTGTCTCGCGCTCGGCGCCAGCCGGGAGCAAGGAGACTTTCCAGCCCTCCGGCCCCTGGCCGGCGATGTTGTACGTGCGCTCGTCAGGAGCGGCGTTCTGGAGGTCGATGGAGAAGCGGAAAGCGGCGTCGGAAGGGCCGCGCAGGGTCGTGAAATCGGTCTGCAGGGAGGTGCCGCCCGAGGCTTCCTGGGTCACCCGCAGCGTGAGGGGCAGGTCGAGCTGGGCCCCTGCGCCGGTGGCGCGGACAACCACCTTGTAGTCGCCCTTGGCCGCGTCGGTGGGCACGTCCACGCGTAGCTCGAGCGCCGGCGGGCTCTGAGGATCCGCGTAGATGGCCGAGACCTCCTTACCCGCGCCCCTCAGCGAGACGACCCATCCTTCGGGTGCCTCGGCGATGGAGAGATCCACCCGGGCCACGTCGGGATTCGCGACGTTGACGGCGAGGGTGGCCGTCTGGCCGGGCTGCACGGCCATGACCGGGTAAGGGGTCGTCAGTGTAAGGGCCCCCGCCGAGGCCACCCAAGGTCCGGCGAGACCCAGGGAAAGAGCTGCCGTCAGAACCCCAGCGATGAGGAACCGTTCCCTTCGCCTGCGCCCTCTCTGCTCCTCGCCCGCCTGGCGGGACGCACGCCTGAGCCATGAATCGGAAAGCATGGATGTCACGATGACCTCGAACCTCCTGCATGCCGTGATGCCGTGCGACGGTCGAAGAGCCCCCTAATCCCCAGGTTCCCGCGCCCGGGAAGCGACGGGCCGGGCACATTCTGGGCCTCGACCGCAAGCACCCAATCTACTCTCGGCGTGTTAGGGAAATGTGAAGATCGGGAGTCGTGCGTACCCGCTGGGGGTACCGACGCAGCCGCCCGCCCCGCCCTCTGAGCCGGGCGAAACCGCCCGCAGCCGGCGACGAGGCGGTGGGGTGGCACCTCAGGACACAACCAGGCCGACCGCTCTCTCGAGCATCTGTAGCTCGAGATCCCAAAGCCAGGATATCTCGATCACGTCGGGATTGTTGCACGCGGTGCAGTGCTCGGCCTCGGCTAGCATGGCCCGGTAGCGCGGCCGGGCGAAGAGCGTGTCAAGTGTTTGCCCGGCGGCCCTCATTTGCGGGACGGTCGCGAGGGATCTGTCGCGACGCAGGCAGTCGCGGAAGGAGCCGTCGGCCTCCGTAGTGAGGATGGCCCGGGGGGCGCGGCAGGTGTAGGCGGTGAGATCGGGGTCGGCTGCGAGTAGCTCCAGATACGCGTCGGTGGCCATGATGGGATAGCCGCTCCTCTTGAGCAGGCGAGCCAGGCGGGCTGCCTCACGGAGCTCGCTGAGAGGCAAGGAGAGGTGCCCCAAGCTCTCGGCGAATCCGCCTGTTTCCATGCGCCCGGTCTCCATGGGACAGAAGTAGAGGCCCACGCGCCATGCGCGCGCCACTTCGGCCACGCGCCGGAGCGCACCTCGGTTGAGCCGAGACAGAACCGTGTTCACCAGCAGCTTGGGCCGCAGTGGATCCGACCGGAGTCCTGGCACGAAGTCGTCGAGATCGGCGAACAGACCGGGTAGCCCGCGCTGCCGGTCGTGAGCGGTCCCGGCGTCGTCCAGGCTGACGATAAGGGCATCGACCCGGCCCCGGATCTCCGGCCACCGTTGCCTCAGCAGGTGGCCGTTGCTGATGAGAGTCACCACCAACCCTGCCTGCTGAGCGGCCTCCAGGAGTTCGGGCAGGTCGGTGCGCAGAAGCGGTTCACCGCCCCACATCACCAGATGCACGATCCCGGCCGCGCCGGCCTGGTGGTAGAGCCAGCGGATGTCGTCGGCGGCCAGTTCGCGGCCGTCCGGGTCACGCCAGAGACAGGTGGGGCAGCATGCGTTGCAGCGGGACGTCACCAGGTGGCTGAGCATGAAGGGCCTACCGCGCAGGCGAGCCCGGCCCATGCCGGACAGCAGGCGCGCTCCCGCCCGCACTCGATGTCCGAAGGTCGGGGGGGCCGGCCGAAGGAAATCGAGCATCTGTTTCACGAGCGGCTCATGATCCGCACGTCCGTGCCAGCCGGCGGCCCGTCACTTGGACCCGATGTAGATCTCACGGAGCTCATGCAGGATCGCCTGGAGCCGCTCGTAGCTGCGCACAGCCTCCGGCCGCGAGTTGGTCAGGTCGAAGCTCACTCTCAGCTCTCGTTGCTGGACCTCGGACAGGGCGTTGTCCGCCATGGGATAGAGCGCCTGGTTTTCCTTCTCGATGTGCTGGTCGAGGAGCCCGGCGTAGTTCCGGATGTTGGCGGCGATGATCAGACCCGCCGAGGCGTCGCCCGCCTTGTAGGCAGCGATGGCTTCCGCCGCCGCTCGCACGTAGCCGCGACCCTCGTCATGCTCGGCCAGCATCACCCCCACGGGGCCGGAGCCCCGCGGAAAACCAGCCTCCTCCAGGGCCGGGAAGAGCAGGTCCTCCTCCTTGGCGTGGTGGTATTTATCCGCGAAGTTCTGGATGAACTCGATGGCCTGTTCCAGGTGGGCGGCATCGACCATCTCCCCGCGCGTGAGCCTCAGGCTCATCTCTTGTGCGATGCGTAGCATCACGCGGATGTCCTCGTGCTCGCGGACCAGATCCTCGGTGGCTCTCATCGTGACCTCCGGTTCGACGGGTGGGCTTCTACCATTCTTTCATCTCTGGCAGGCCGCTGAAGACTGACGCTTCGCCGCCGGGGTGCGCTGGGCACGCGCGAGGCAAGGACGACGCATGGCGACGCCCAGCGCTGTTTGGCGGCCGGGGCTTCGTTTTTCTACGGCTCCCGAGCTCGCGCCATTCGAGAGGGGCGGCCCCCGCCGGGCGAAAGCGCGCACGCTGTCGAAGTCCAGCCCGGGCCGCAGGGTACCACCACACGGCGTGGGTGACATAGAGGCCTCCCTGCCCCACCCCGTCGGGGAAGCGAAGGAGTGTCGGGGCCGGCCCCGAAGGTGAGGGAGCATCCAATCGGCCACGGTCCGATAGTAGTGGATCAGGTCCTCCTTGGTCAGTCCCTTGTCGGGAAAGAGTATCTTGTGCGACCGCGAGAGCTCGACGGAGTGCGGACCGGAGCGCAGGATGGTCACGAGCGCGTATCACTCGTCCTCTCACGCACCACGCCGGCCGCCTGCCGGTCGATGCGCAGCCCCAGGTAGCGAGGATGGCGCAGCCGACTTTCCCCGGTCCATTCGGTGAAGCCGACCTCTACCACCAGCTCCGGGCGCACCCAGTGGACGCCATCGCGGAGCAGCTCGCCGCCGGCGAAGAGGGGTTCATCGATCTCCAGGCTGCGCAGCTTCGCGTGCAGATCCACCAGCGTCCGCTCGTCGAACCCTGTACCCACCTTGCCGGCGTAGCGCAGGGCGTTGCCTTCGTAGTAGCCTAGGAGCAGGGCGCCGAAGTGCACGCGGGTCCCCCCGGGGTCCGTGAAGCCGGCCACCACGAACTCCTGCCGGAGCATACACTTGAACTTGAGCCAATCGCGGGAGCGGCCGCCTCGGTACTGGCTAGCCGAGCGCTTGGCGATCAGGCCCTCCCAGCCCCGCAAGCAGGCGTCCTCGTAGAATGCCTCGCCCTCCCCGTAGCGATGGGTCGTCAAGCGAAGGGGATCCTGGAAGTCGATGGCATCCTCGAGCAGGCCCTTGCGCTCACGCAGGGGAGTCGGCGTAGATCCTCCCCTTCGAGGGCGAGCAAGTCGAAAAGGTAGTAGTACACCGCGATGCCGCTGCGTCTGGACTTGGCGGGCTCGTCGATGTGCATGCGGGGTTGCAGGCGGGTGAAGCTGGTGCGGTTCCCCTTGAAGGCCACGATCTCGCCGTCGACCACGAAGCGGGGCACAGCCTGGGCGGCCACAACCTCCACCAGCTCGGGGTAGCCGCCATTCAGCGAGTGGTGGGTGCGCGAGACCAGGTGCACGTCGTCGCCGTCGCGGAAGGCCAGGCAACGCTCTCCGTCGAGCTTGCGCTCGAAAATCCACCCCGGGTCACTGAACCGCCGATGGGTGAGCGTGGCCAGCATGGCCTCCACCTCCTGGGGCTCAAGCACGCCCGCCACCCATCCGCATCTGGGAAAAGTCCAAATGGACCTCCCTCCCGGCCCTTCCAGTCGGCACTTCGAAAGACGACACAGAATCTGTACCCAGAAGACCCGCTGATCGATTCCCAGGCCGGAGGCTGGCCGAGCAGGTCTAACAGGCCGTTGAAGACTGACGCCTCGCCGCCAGGGTGCGCTGGGTGCGGGCGAGGCAAGTAGCTCCTCTCGGACCCATCGAAACGACCCGGGAGGAAAGCGCGCTCGGTCCTGGAACTACTTCAAGGTCGCTGAAGGATCGGGTATGGTTGGGTCTACGAGAGAGAGTGTGTGGAGACCACCGACGGACAATCAGAGCGTATGAGCGCCGCCCGGCTCGACGTCCTACGCCGGGCCCGGCTCGAGAGCGGGCTGACCTTCGAGGAGATCGCCGCCGCCATGGAGGTGCGGGCGGAATACCTCGAGGCGCTCGAGAAGGGCGAGCTCGGACGCATGTTGGGACCCGCGTATGTGCGGAGCATCGCGGTGCGCTATGCCGTCTGCTTGGGTATCGACTCCGACGTAGTTGGGAGTCCGGACCTGGACTGGGTGGCTCCGTCGACCCGCAGCCTGGTACGAGACGCCCCGCGATCGGTGCCATTCCCGGTACCTCCGTCTCCCTTACCCCTCAGTGAAGCGGCTTCCTCCCGAGGACAGGCCGGCGCCCGGCCGACGGCCGATCCGGTCTTTGCTCCCCGGCGGGCGGAAGCGGCCCCACGGGCCTCCCGAGCATCCAGCGGCGGGCCACGCCTCGGTACCCCGGTCCTGGTGGGGCTGCTGGCGTTCGGCCTGACGTTGGTGATCGTCTTCGCAGCGCTGCTGCTTGGCTTCGGTGGCGTGGTGAACGATCGGCTCTTCGGAGGGGGGGCGGAGACGACAGCCTCGACCGTGTCGGAAGCTTCCACCACCCCCACGGCGGCCGTCACGACGGTGGCGCCCTCGGCTACCGACACCGGGTCGACAGACGCGGCAGGCGTCTTCGCGTCGACCACCACCTCTGCCGGCGTCTCCACGACCGCCAGTGTCGTCACTACCCTCACTGGGGCGGCCGCCGGCTCATTCGTAGTCACGCTGACCCCGCAGTCCGAGGTCTGGCTCGAGATCCGGGACGAGGCCACCGAAAAGGCCCTCTTCATCGGTGTCCAGGCGGCGGGGGAACCCCTACGGCTCGAGGGCGACGGGCCCATGACCGCCGTGGTCGGCAAACCGGAGGTCGTGTCGGTGTCTCTCGATGGACACACGGTCGCGGCCCCTCAAAGCCAGCTGTGGCGGTTGACCGGCGAAGGGGTCGAAGCCCGGTAGCTCGAGGCTGGCGTCCGGTGGCCCCGCCAGGCTAGCTGCCTGCGACCGCGGCCAGCAGGATGGCTGCCTCGCCGCGGGTGGCGGGCTCCCAGAGGTCGCCGGGAAGCACTGGAGTCAGGGCGGGGGCCGCCCTCTCCATCATTGCGAGCGCCTGTCCCCGGGTAACCGGGCGGTAGGGTCCGAAGAGCGGGGGATCCACGCTGAACCCCCTGACCAGCCCGTGTTGGGCCGCGACCGCCACGTAGTTGTCTGGATAGAGACCTCCAAGACCGGAATCCTCGACATCCACGAAGGGGCACCGGTCATCCTCACCGACCGAGAGGCCGAGCGCGTTGACCAGGATCTTGGCGAACTGGGCGCGCGCGATGGGTTCCTCCGGCCGGAAGAGCCAGCCTCCCCGGCCGTCCGGGTAGCCGCTCACCAGGCCACGGTCCGCCAGCAGGGTGATGGCCGTGGCCTGCGGACTGTGGGCGGGCACGTCGGAGAACGGCGGGGCGGCCGATGTGGGCCGCGGCGGCGGAGGTGCGCCGGTCTGCACGGTGGTGGGGTCTCCAAGACGAAGCGGCGGCAGGACGAGCAGCTCATCTGAGGCGTCCCGCGCTTGAGGGGTGAGTCGGACGAGCCGGAGCGGGTCGGTGACCACCGGGCCCTCCCAGGTGTACGAGCCGCCTGGTACCAGATGCACGGCCGGGGTGATCGGAGCTTCGAGCGGCCCGTCGGGGCTGGCTACGGTTACCTGGCGCACGGTGATCGCCCGCCCGCTCCGGTTGACCAAAGTGAACCTGATCCTCTTCAGACCGCTGGAGCTGGCACCGTCGACCGGGAGGTCGGGGAGGAGCTCGACGCCTGGGCCGGCCACCAGGATGTCGGCCTGGGCCACCGTGTGCGTGACCTCGACTACCCGCCCGCGCTCGTCAGGCAGGGTGCGCCAGTAGGATCCGTCTCGATACTCGGCCCACAGGGTCAACCGACCGGGCTCGGTCAGCTCGAGGGAGCCTCGCAGGGAGGGCCCGGCCTCGTCCACGGTAGCCGCTGGCAGGACTCCCTGGACGATCACCACGCGCTCCCCGGATGATCGGGCGGCCACCAGCCGGACGGTCTTCGGCGTCTGCATGGGGGCCAAACTGAGGTCAAGGGGCAGGGTCTGGTGCGTGTAGAGGGTGTCCGGAGGTGGTGAGGGAGCGGCGGCCGGCCAGGGTAGGAGGGCGGTGAGGGCCACCGGTCCGCCGGCGGCTGGGTCGAGCCGGTTGGCCGATACCACGAGATCTCCCCGCGCCGGCACGCCCGCGTCTGTGAAGCTGACGGGCAGCGAGTGTCCGTTGGAGACCGAAGCGCGCTCCTGCACCTGGAAGTGCAGGTGCGGGCCGCTGACGTAGCCCGTGGCGCCGCTCAGGCCGATGCCCTGGCCGCCCGCGACCTCCTGGCCGGGCTCCACCAACGCTCCGCGATAGGCCAGGTGCAGGTAGAGTGAGTACCGGCCGTCGGGATGACGGAGCACCACCGAGTTGGCTCGGCTGCGGTAGACGTCACTGAGACCACCCCCTTGGAAGCTCTGCTTCACGCTGACCACCGTGCCGGGGGCCGACGCTGTGACGACAGCCCCTTCGGGAAGCGCGAAGTCCCAGGCGTACTCACTGGAATGATGAGGCAGGTGGGTGAGACCGTCCCCGTTGCCCTGGGTGATCAGAGCCGAGGTCCCCAGCGGGAAGGGGAGCTGGTACGCGACGACCAGGCACACGGTCACGAGCCTCGTGATCCGAGCGAGGCCGCTGCTCAGCAGGCCGGGGGGAGCGTTCCGACACATGGCGGCTCGAGAGTAGCACGTGGACTGGGAGGCCGCGCACGAAAGGGCCCCCAGGCCGGCCCTCTCCACAGTAAGCCGGCCTGCCGCTTGAGTGGGCGCTCGGTATGGGGTAGCTTGAGGCAGGAGGTACATACTGGGCACGGGTGAGGACAACGCGAGGGGATGGAGCGCGCCGCTTGGCGGGCTCCACGACACCGTTCTTGGGGCTGATGCGGCCGGCCTGTCTCCTGAAGTGGCCTGGAGCGCCGAGGCATCTGCCGGCCTGCGCGCGGGCAAGACCTGGGAGATCCTGCGCCGCGAGCGGGACCCCTTCCGTGCGCTCCATTCCGTGCGTCAAGCTCGGGGACTGTCTCTGGCGGACGTCTCGGAACGGCTCGAGGTGCGCGAGCTCTACGTGGAGGCCATAGAGGACGGTCGGCTCGAGTATCTTCCCGGTCCCGCCTACGCGCGCGGCATCATGTGGCGGTTGGCTGTGTTGCTCGACTTGGACCCGGCCATCATGGTGGACGAGGCTCACGTCTCCGCGTTCTTTGACGTCGACTGCCTGCAGGCGTCGCGGCAGCTCGTGGAAACGGCATCTGGAGGACCGGCGGCCGCCCGCCGCCTGTCTCTGGTGTCCGCGGGCCTGATCGCGGCCGGGCTCGCGCTGATCGCGCTGGCGTACGCGCTGCTCCGCTGAAAGGCACCGGCCCGACCGAGGACACCGCATCGCCCCGGCCAGGGCGGCCTGGGGGCCGGGGCTTCGTTTCGAGCCGAGCTCCTACCAAGTGGGTGACTTCTTGTAGGTGGCGCGGTCCTCGCGTATGCTCTGCCTACTCATGGAGACGCGAGACCCCTCTTCCGACGTCCTCGAGACGGTCGAGCTCAGCGACTATCTCAAGGTCGTCCGAGAACGCAAATGGATCATCGTCCTCTGTGTGGCCGCGGTGACGGCGGCCGCCCTTGTCGGGTCCTTCCTTACGACCCCCAGGTACAAGGCCACCGCCGGTGTCCTCTACAAGCAAAACAACTTCGACGTGCTTTTCAATGCCCAGATCTTCGAGGTGCGCGACCTGCCTCGGGAGCTCCAGACGGGGGCCAACCTCGTCAAGGTCTCGACCGTGGCCGAGATGGTGCAGCGGGCGCTCGACTCGCCTCGGGCGCCGGAAGAGCTGCTCCCCATGGTGGAGGTGCAACCCGAGGGGCAGACCAACCTCATCAACATCACCGCCAGCAGCATCTATGCTCAGGAGGCGGCCGACCTTGCCAATGCGTTCGCCACCCAGTTCGTGGTCTACCGGCGCGACGCCGATCGCATGGCTCTTCAGACCGCCAGCAAGCAGCTGGAAGAGGAGCGCCAGCAGCTTCAAGGCGAGCAGGCCGACGCGTATCGCCTGAATCTCATCGAAGAGAACATGAAGAAGCTGCAGATTCTCGAGTCGATGCAGACGGGGGGCTACGAGGTCGTGCAGCAGGCCGAGGTTCCCCTCTCGCCTTTCACGCCCCAGCCGGTGCGCAACGGCGTGCTGGCGCTGGCGGTGGGTCTTGTCCTGGGTGTGGGGCTGGCTTTTCTCCTCGAGTACCTCGACCGCCGCATCAAGGACGAGGAGACTCTCGAGCGGGAGTTCGGTCTCCCCGTGCTTGCCAGCGTGCCGTTGGTGGGGAAGAAGTGGGCTCGTGAGCAAGGGCAGCGCTCGTTGGCCCCCGTGGGATTCCTTCGTTCTCACTCGCCTCTGCTGGAGCCCTATCGCCTGCTACGTTCCAACCTGCAGTACTTCGAGGTGGACCGGACGATGCGCAGCATCCTCATCACCAGCGCGCTGCCCGAGGAGGGCAAGACGATCACCTCGATCAACTTGGGGCTCAGCCTGGCCTTCTCCGGGTCGCGGGTGGTCATCCTCGAAGCCGATCTGCGCAAGCCCCGACTCCACTCGTACTTGAACCTGGGCAACGAGATCGGTGTCTCCAATGTGCTCGCGGGCACGCACACCTTCGCGGAATCGATGCAGCTCGTGCAAGTGGACGAGTTCGCGCCGCCGGAGAGCCGGCGGAGCACGAAGACCGCCCCTGACAGCGCCTTGCTCCAGAAGAACCTTTACTGCGTCACTTCCGGGCCTCTGCCGCCCAACCCGGCGGAGCTGGTCGGCTCCGCGAAGATGTTCGAGCTCATCGAGAAGGCGACGGACATGGCCGACTACGTCATCGTCGACACCCCGCCCCTGCTGGCGGTTTCGGACAGTCTTAACCTGGCGAGTCACGTGGACGGCGTGATCGTCTCGGCCCGTATGAACTCCACCACCATCGACGAGGCCCGCGAGGTCCGCACGCTGCTGCAGCGTGTGGGCGGCCGGCCGATCGGGGTGGTGGCGAACGGGGTCAAGAAGAGCCGCAGGTACTACTACCGCAAGTATCGCTACGGCCGTTACTACAGCGGGTACGGCTACGGGGAATATTGAGGCGGCCTGGGGCGCGATGCATCGCGCCCCAGGCCGCGGGCCGCACTACCGTGCAGTCCGTCGCAGCGCGATTCCGCCTCCGAACAGGACGACGGCGCCGATCAGGACCACTATGAGCTCCATGCCTGTGAAGGGGAAGGTCCCCCGGCCTTCACTGGGCTGGGCGAGCATGCTCTTGACCAGGGCGTCGAGAGGGCCGAGAACCGCGTCGTCACCGTATTGATGGATGGTGGCGTCGTCCAGGTAGGCCTGCAGCTCGTCGTTGGTGTAGGTGCCCTGCAGCACCCCGTCGTCGGCATAGTCGTTGTAGATGTCCTGCGGGGTGGCCGCGAGGGCGGTTCCCGCAGCCAAAGTGGTCAGGATGAGTGTGATGATCAGTAGCGCGGTAGCCCGGGTCCTCATGAGACCTCTCCCTTCGTAAGTCGAGCTCGTGCCTCGGCCAGGCGTCGGCCCGCGGTGCGGGACTCTCTCTTCGTGCACCTCCGAGTCTATCAATATCGGTATTGGTGTCAAACGTTCCTCATTCCGCCCCCACCTCCTGCAAGGCCGCTTGCACCTCGGAGCTCAAAGGGTTTCTCGATCGCGCGGCCTCCAGGTGCCGCCTGGCCAGCCGCTCGAGCTCGCCGGCGGTTAGCAGAGCATACCCTTCGGCGGGCCGCTCTCCGGCCGGGAGAGCCGAAAGTCCGCCTCGAGCGTCCAGGTCGCGACGGTTGGCTGCCAGCTCGGCCGCCCACCGGCCAGCTTGGTAGTAAAGGGCCCAAGGGGCTGGGTCCCGGGTGATGGCCGTCTCGGCATCGACGAGAGCCCTGGCAAGACCGTCCAGGGCCTCCGCCGGATGCCCCTCCTCCCAGGCCTGCCGGGCAGCGGCTCCGCGGATCATGGCCTTGATGGTCAGGGGAGCCGGGTCGAAGGGCTGCAGGCGGGCGGCCGCCCCGGCGGCAGGGAGGCCGGCGCCGGCGTCTTTGCCCAGGTAGGATAGGGCTCGCTCTTCGTAGCGAAGGGCCAGATACGGCAGCCCTAATGCCCCCACAGCCACCAGGGACACGGCGATGGCCGTCAGGCGGAACCAGGTCGATAAGGGCCCCGGGGGGCGAAGGGCGGCCCTCCGCTTACCCTGACGCCGCCGCCGACTTTCGTGTCTGTCCGCCCGGCGGTAGGTTGTGAAGGGAGTGTCGCCCTCGGTCGCGGCCGCCGCGGGCGCCCGCTCGCCGAATGGGAGGGCGGCCGGCGGGCGGCGCATTCTCAACCGGCGGGAGAGGTCGGGCCAGAGCGAGCCCGCTCGAGCGTCCACCTCAGCCGCCCCCAGAGCCATCATGAGGAGGGCCGGGAGGGTCACTCCGGGCATGTGCCATAGCCACTCCACGCTGCCGTGCACGAGCCAGTAGATGACGCCCATGGCCAGGGCGACATTCCATGCGTACAGTCTGGGATCCTCGCCCCAGCGGGGCGTTGGATCGGCGCTGCGGCTGTGGCGGCCTTCCTGGTCGAGCTCTGAGTCGGCCGGCGGAGGCCGCCGGGGCCTGGAGCGCACTCGGGCGATCGCAGCCGCCATGCGCGGCCAAAGAGTCCCCCAGGCCGACGAGTAGCGCTCCGAAGAAGAGCAGGCCTCCCACCAGCCCGGTCTCGGAGAGGACGCGCAGCTCGATGGAGTGAGGCTGCCTGGGCTTCGCGCTCTCGCGGTGTCGTCCCCGATCGTACGTGAACACGAAATTGCCGGCGCCGACGCCCTGTATCGGCGCAGCGCGGAAGTCGTCCCAAGCCACGCGCCAGATGTCCCAGCGGCCGCTCGTGGAAACCGTGGCGAACCGGCTGGAGGGGCTCCCGCCGTTGCTCGAACCCTCCAGCCCCGGGATGGTGGTCGCCTGATCGGCGGTGAAACGCTGCCAGGTATCCGACAGCCAGGCCGAAGTGTCGCCTACGTGGCTATCGAGGGCGTAGAGTCCCCAGCCGGCGGCGAGGAAGGTCACCACCAGCGCTGCGGCTCCGAAGACCCGTCTCATCGGTTGGGTCACCGAGACCCACCTTTCGAGGAGAGCGAGCAGCGCCCCGGTTCCTCCGGCAATGAGGCCTGCTTCGAGAACGATGCGGGCACCAGATGTACCGCTCAAGGCGGTCGGGCCCTCGCTCCAGTACGCGTTTAGGCCGGGGAAGGCCCATATCAACAGCGCGCTCGGCACCAGCAGGAAGAAGAGGGTCCGCAACCTGACCGGGGAGAGGAGGAATGTCAGGATGACCGTGATCGCGAAGGCGTAGGCTGCCCCGCGCGACTGGGTCGCTACGGTTAGGCACAGGAGGGCGCTCGCGGTTCCCAGCGCCAGTCCGCGGACGAGGACCCGGCTATTGGGATCGGCGGCCATCCACAGCACCGGCCAGAAAAACACCATGAACATGGCGGCGGCATTGTTGGGATAGGTCGCGGGGAAGCTGAAGCGGTTTTCGGTGAAGAGTAGAGCGATGGTGTCCGTGTTCGCCAGCCGGAGCACGGTCACGCTTGCGAGCACCAGGGCCAAGGCCCCGGCGAGCAGCAGGTGACGCAGGATGCGGCGGGCGGTCCGATCGGGGAGATAGACTGAAGCTACACTCAGGGCGAGCAGGTAGAGGAGCGTGCGGGCCGTCTCGTCCCAGGCGCTGTTCAGCGAGGCGGCCCAGGACGCGGAGAGGGCCACCCAGAAAGTGTATGCGGTGAAGAGCCCCACCATGAGCAGGCTCAGGGCGCGGGGACGCCTGGGGTACGCGGTCAGGATGAAGATCGCCGCGGCGAACACGGCCAAACTCAGGCCCGGCAGCAGCCACTGGTGTCTCTGGAACCCGCCGGACGAGAACTCCAGCCATCCCCACAGGCCCATCAGCAGGCCCATCGGCAGCGCCCACAAGCCGGGGATCCCCTCCGCTCGGGTTATGGCCGGCCGCGAGTTGCTCAAAGGGTCTTGTGACGTCGCGGCCTCATAGCGCGATTCTAACAGGCTGTTGAAGAATGACGCTTCGCCGCCGGTGTGCGCTGGGCACGCGCGAGGCTAGAGCTCGTTTCGCAATGACGCTTCGCGGTCAGGTCGCGATGGGCGCGGGCGAGGCAAGAGCTCGTTGCACAATGACGCTTCGCGGTCAGGCTGCGATGGGCGCGGGCGAGGCAAGGACGCAGGGAGCGGGCGTAGCAGAGCTACGGACGTGACCGAGGACGCCGCATCGCGCCGCCCAGTGCGGCTCGGTGGCCGGGGCTTCGTTTTTCAACGGCCAGCGAGGGCACCGAGCCCCGGAAGCGAGAGCCGCTCCGAGAACCATGCGGTATGATGGGGTCGCTGCAGGGGGAGCTCGCGGCGGCGGGCGGTCGGAGTCGGCATGAGTTCGGGCGAAGACCCGGAGAGGGGGTTCAGGAATGAACATTCAAGCGTTACTCAAGGCCAAGGGCGAGCGGCTTCTGACGAACCGCCCCGAGGACACCCTCGAGGCCGCCGCCCAGCTGCTTTCCCACAACAACATCGGGGCGCTTCCCGTGAGGGACTCCGAAGGCCGGCTGGTGGGCATGGTCTCGGAGAGGGACATCGTTCGGCGGCTGGCGGAACTGGGGGGAAAGGCCCTGTCTCTCAAGGTGGGCGATGCCATGACCCGGGACGTCTCGACTTGTTCCCCCTTGGATTCCGTCAAGAGCGTCATGGAGACCATGCGCCGGCGGCACATCCGTCACGTGCCCGTGGTCGATGGCGGCGCCCTCGTCGGGATCATCAGCCAGCGGGACGTGCTTCACTCGCTGCTGGAGCAGACGCAGCTCGAGGTCAACGTTCTGCGCGACGTTCTGATCGCCAAGGGTTGATCAAGGACACCAGGCGGGCTCCGCACTTGACGTACAAGGACGCCACATCGAGCCGCCCAGTGCGGCCACGACGACCAAGGCTCCTTTGACGCGAGCTACGCGACCCTGTGGGGCCCCCTCGGGGCGCCGGCATCCTGGGGAGGGTACTCCGGATAGAGTTTCGCCATGCACTCCGGGCAGATTCCATGGCTGAACCGGCTGGCGGTCCTCTCGGTGAGGAAGGATTCGATGGGCTGCCAGGAACCGAGCAGCGCCGGATCTTCGTGCGCTCTGAGAACCTTCTTGCAGCACGCGCAGATAGGAAGGAGCTCTTCGAGCGTGTTGATGGTTCTGACCGCTCCTTGGAGGTGACGTAGATACAGGAGCACGAGGCCGAACGACAGAACGCTGACGAGACCGGTGATGCCACCGACGACGAGATGCTCTGTGTCGAAGTAGGGGATGTCAGGGTGCAGCACGCGATCCACTAGTGCACTGAGGTTGGTCATGACGAGCGCGACCGTGACGAGGAATACGATCTGGGCGCTCCTCCCGCCGCGCTTCTGACCGTTGCTCCTGGGGAGCTTCAAGGGAACACGCTGCTTTCTCGATTCCATTGGGGCTTTAACGGGCCCGAGCCTTAACAGGCCGCTGAAATACCCCGGTTGGAGCCCCTCCGATGTGCTCCGTTGCTCGGCTGCTTGACCCACGAACGGTCGGTTCTCGGATTGCCCGGGCGAAGACCGGGATTATGCCCCCTGGAGAGGCCGATTCCCCGCCCCTTTTTCCCTTTCTCGCGATGCACGCCGGAAGCAGCGATCTCATTCTCACCAGGTTGTAGGCGGCGGCCGTGAACTGGAAGATCCATCGGGCCTTGGCCCGCCCGCGGTGCCGGAGCTTGTGAAGCAGTCCGACTGTCTTCATCCAGCCGAAGGCCTCCTCCACCAGCTTGCGCTTCTTCTGGCTGAGGGCGTATCCCTCCCACCGTGTCGTGCGGCCATCGATGGCCGAGTACTTCTCTTTGCGAGCCACATGCGGGGTAACAACGTTAGTCCGTAGTTCGCCCACGAAGTCCTTGGTGTCGTAGTTCTTGTCGGCTGCGACAGTGAACCGGCCCTTGGTCTTTTTGCGCTCCTCCTTCACCAGCTCAAGACCCATCTCCCGCTCGGCGGTACCGGTGGCCCGGGAGAGATCGGCCTGGACGATGAGACCGTGGCGGTTCTCGGTGAGGAGATGGCCGGCATAAGCGAGCCGGGCCGCTTCTCCGGGAGAGTGTTTGGCAAGAAGAGCTTCCGGATCGGTGGTGGAAGCGTGGGTGTCATTCCGGCGCCGCTCGCCGTGGAAATCCACACTCGGGTTGCGGTCGCGGCCTGCGCTTTCCGAGACTGGCTCGGCGGGGCTCGGGTCCTCCCCTGCACCCGGGTCATCTTTGCCTGGCCCCCGGCCGCCCTCCTGGCCCTCGGCCAATTCCTGTTTGGGCCGGAAGCTCTTGAGGGAGGCCGCCGCTTCCACCAAGGTGCCGTCCAGGCTGAAGTGCTCCCGGGAAAGGAGTTTCCCCGCCTGGGCCTGCTTCCTCACCTCCAGGAAGAAGGCCTCGGCCACCTCGCCCTCAAGCAGGCGCTCCCGGTTTTGGGTGAAGGTGGTGGGATGCCAGACGGGCTCGTTTAGATCGAGGCCCACAAACCAGCGAAAGAGCAGGTGATACTCGAGGTGTTCGCAGAGCTTGCGCTCCGAAGGGATGGCGTAGAGCACCTGAATAAGCAGGGCTCGCAGAAGGTACTCGGGCGGGATGGAGGGGCGGCCGGCTTCACAGTAGATCTTGTCAAAGAGGGGGGAGAGACCGCAAAGCGCCTTATCGGTCATCTTGCGGATGGCCCGCAAGGGGTGATCTTTGGGGATGCGCTCCTCCAAGGGACCCAAGAATACAAACGACGGCTGCCTTGCCTCTTCTCCCCGCATCCCAACCCCCTCGCTTTATGCCAGTTTGCAGGGTAAACACTACCAAAAAGGGGCGCAAAAAGATAGGAAGTTGAGGCAATCGGAGGGCTAGGCGGGGGACTTTTTCAGCAGCCTGTTAGAGGATGCGGAGGGCGCGCCCATCGCTCCCATCTGACGGCGAAGCGTGATTCGAGCCCCATGCTAGCGGGCGACCAGCACCGGGTTCTTGGCGTGGTGCACCACCCGGTCGGAGGTGGAGCCCAAGAGCAGACCCTTGAACTGACCGAAGCCTCGGCTGCCGACGACGATGAGACACCGGGTATGGCCGGCTGCGGTTTTGAGGATGGCGTCGGCGGCCGGGCCCTCCGTGACTACGCCCTCGGCCGTGAGGCCGGTGTCCGTCAAGCTCTGCACGAGCTCATCCACGAGCTCCCGGGCGGCCAGGGCCTCTTCGCTGTCTTCGGGCATGGGCACGGGGGCGTAGGCGGCGGCCATCTCGGCGGTGGCCACCCAGCGCAGGGCTGGGTAGGCCTGCACCACCAGGATCTTGGCCTGGTACACGCGCGCCAGGTCGGCGGCCAATCGCGCCGCCTTCCGGGCCCCCTCCGAGCCGTCATAACCGAGCACGATGGTGTCGAAGCCCTCTTCACCCATGTCATCCTCCGCTTCGTTTGCCTGCGCCGGCGCCACGCGGCCGTCCGCCAGCGGTCGGAACCCTTCCCAGTTGGCGAAGCCCGTGAACATGCCGGGCGGGCGCCGAGGTGTACACTTCGTGGGCGATGAATCACAGCCAGCCACGCATCTCCATCGTCACTGTCTGTCTGAACCGGCGCGGCACCATCGAGCGTACCCTCGAAAGCGTTCTCGGGCAGGCCTACCCCCAGCTCGAGTACATCGTGATCGACGGGGGCTCCAGGGACGGCACGGCCGATGTCATCAGGGCCCACGAGGGCTCCCTGGCCTACTGGGTATCGGAGCCCGACTGCGGCATCAGCCATGCTTTCAACAAGGGGATCGCCCGGGCGACGGGTGACCTGGTGGGTATCGTGAGCGCCGGCGACGCTCTCCCGGAAGGTGTGCTGCGCAGGGTGGCCGAGCTGTGGACCGAGGAGCCGGCGGTGGACGTACTCTACGGCGACGCCGTCGTCCACGGAACACTGGGGGAGCCCATGATCGTCCGGGCCGACCCTGACTTCAGCGCGGTCTGGCGCCGCACCCCGGTGAAGCACGCAGCTACCTGGGTGGCCCGGTCGACCTACGAGCGTTTGGGCGTCTTCGATCCGCGATGGCGGGTGGCCATGGACTACGAGCTCATGCTCCGCTTCCACCTGCGCGGAGCTCGCTTCCGCTACGTGCGTGAGGTGCTGGGCGCTTTCGAGCTCGGCGGTCTGAGCGACGCGCGGTTCTGGACGGCGCAGTGCGAACTACGAGACATCTCCATCCACTACGGCTACCCGCGCGAGAAGGCGGACTTCTGGTACGCTCTCAACCTCGTGCGCCCGGGTGCGCGCCGGCTGCTCGAGAACCGGCTGGGTATCCGGGCGATTGTCGCTTACCGGCGTCTTTCCGGTCGCTTCGCAGCCCTGCCCTCTTCTGACAGCGCTCCCCGGTAGGCCTCGAGGGTGCGGGCCGCTGCAGTCTCCCAGCGGAAGCAGCGGCTCCGCGCGCGTCCCCTGGCGGCCAGATCTCGGCGCCGGTCGGGGTCCTCGATCAGTCCACGCAGCGTCGCCGTGAGCTGATCCACGTCGTGGGGGTCGAAATAGGCGGCGGCGTCGCCGATGACCTCGGGCAGGGGTGGCGAGATCGAGGCGACCACGGGCGTGGCGCAGGCGGCCGCCTCCAGGAGCGGCAGGCCGAATCCCTCGAAGGTCGAGGGAAAGACGTAGAGGACGGCGTCGGTGTAGAGGGCGGGCAGGTCTGCGGCCGCCACGTACCCCGGAAAGACCACGCGGTCGCCGTCATGTCGCAGCAGGTCTGCGGCGAGCGCGCGCACCGCGGCCGAGCGCGACGATCCATCCCCCCCGCCAGCACGAGGGCATGCCGCGCCCGGGTCTCTTCGGGCAGCCGGGAGTAGGCCCGGACCAGTGTCTCCACGTTCTTGTGGGGCCTGAAGTCGCCGGTCCACAGGATAGGCGCCGGTTCCAGGCGGTATCGCCGGCGTACGGCCTGAACAGCCGGGGGGCTGCGGCCTGAAGCGGGGGTCGACGCCCAGCGGCACGATCTGGAGCCGGCGGGGCGAGAACCCGTGGGCGTAGAGGGTGGCCGCGGTGTGCCGGGAGTCGGCCAGTACGACCGCCGCCCGTCTGACGGTCTCGTTAACGGCCAGGCGGAAGGCGGCCCGCTTGTGGAGGCCGGGCATGGTCGCGGGAAGGATCAGCGGCCGGATGTCGTGCACGGTGGCCACCAGGGGGCCGCGGAAGCCGGTCGGCATGGTCACGTGGGGCACGTGGTAGAGGTCGGCCCGGTTGCGGGCGGCAAACCCGGCCTCGAGCGAACCCCGCAGGGACCAAGGCTTGCCCGCCACGACCCGCCAGGAGGCGCCGGCCAGCTCGGGCAACGACTCGAGGAAGTCGTCCTCCGGGCTCCTGAGGACCAGTAGGGACACGTCTGCCTCACCCGACAGCGTTCCCAGCGCGCGCAGCAGCTCCAGCGAGTACGTACCGATGCCACCCCAAGTGGCCATGCGGGCGTCGTAGGCGACTCTCACGTGGTGGATCCTCCGGTCTTCGCGAGCGAGCGGGCCGGCGGTGGGGCACGGCCGGCGGTTCGGGCGCGGGTATGGGGCTTCGGGACTCAGGATGCGTGGTTCATTTGTATCACACGAGGAATGAGGCGATACCGCGTGACAAGGTTCTCCAGTCGTTATATCCTGACGTCATGGCAGGGGCGCATCGTGCTGTCCAGCGTATTCGGGCGTGTGTCGCCGTGCTGCTCCTCGCTCTTCTCCTGTCCGGCCTGACTGTCCTCGCATCGGCGTGCGCGCCGGAGGCCGAGACCTCGACCACCAGCACCAGTGTTGCTTCGACGACCACCCTCCCGGAGTTCGAAGGAGGCAGCGTCGGGGTTGAAGGCCTGGCCGTCTATCACGACCAGGATGGAGCCAGCGGCCTCATCACCGCGTTCACCGTGTCGGTCGATCCCAGCGTGTCGGGCCGGGTGGCGGTGGGCGTGCTCGAAGGGGAGGTCTTTGGCACGGGAGCTCAGTGGCGGGCGGCGAGCTGGATGGCGGCTTTGGCCGCCACCAGTCTCCTGAACCTCGACCTGGCTGATTACCGTGTTACCTATGAGGTGGAGGGGCGCATCGACGGCCCCAGCGCTGGAGGCTTGCTCACGGTGGGCACCCTGGCGGCCCTGCTCGGCGATCCTGTGCGCCCCGACGTCACCATGACCGGGACCATCAACCCCGACTTCACCATCGGGCCGGTGGGCGGCATCCCTCACAAGCTCGAGGCCGCCGCTGAGGCTGGAAAGAAGATCGTGCTGATTCCTCTGGGACAGCGGATGGACGTCGATCAGAACGCCGAACAGTATGTAGACGTGGTCGAGCTGGGGCGCAGTCTGGGCATGGAAGTGCGGGAGGTCGGCGACGTGCAGACGGCCTACGAGGTCTTCACGGGCGTCGCGCTGCCCCAACCCCGGGTGGTCGAGCAGGAGCCGCAGTTGACCGACCGGGCTCATCAGGTGGTTCTCGACCAGGCGGGGTCGTGGGCCGACTTCGCGATCCAGAAGCTTGACGAGTATGCCGGTCTCCCGGATGCGGCGAAGAGCGATTATGAGGAGGGGCGGGTCGAGCTGGCCGGCGGCTATCTGGACGACGCGGACGGCTACGCGGCTCAAGGCCTCGCCGGCGCGGCCTACTTCGCGGCCATGGAGGCGGCCCGGCAGGCGGCTCTGGCGTCCACCTACACGCTGGTGGAGCAGGAGATCCAGGAGCTCGGCGAGAACGCCGCCGCTCTGGACTTGGCCGGGGCCGGGGTGGCCGAGAGCGTCGACGAACTCATGGCCGAGCTCCTGGCGGTCGAGCCTCAGAGCGTGGGCGAGGCCGTTTCATTGCTCGAGGCGTGGGGCTACTGGACCGTAGCCAGCCATCTCTCCCTCGAGGCGGACGACCTGCTGGGAAGCCTCCCCGACGACGAGGACCCGGTGGAAGGCCGCCTGGGTTCGATCTATACGGCTGTCTTCGACTACACCCTGGCGCTGACTGCCCGTGACGCGGCCCGGGACGCCCTGGCCCTGGGTGACGTGCTCAAAGGCGAGTCTCTGCGGGGCGCGGACCGGCTCACCGAGCTCGCCGAAGCCTACCGCCGGGCGGCCGAAGCCAACCTGGAGACGATCCAGGTGTTGGTCGTTCCCCAGCTGGCCGGCGAGTGGGGGGTCTCGGAGGGTGAGGCCTACTCCACCCTGAGCGTGCGCGACGTGAACTTCGCGGAGGCCCAGGCGGCAGAGGCCCATCAGGAGTACCTGCTGCACGAGCTTCCCGAAGGTGCGTCCCGCGACTATGCAGTGCTTGGCGCGGCCCTGATCGCGTACGTGGGCAGCTCGGTGTCGCTGGCCGAGCACTACTCCTACGGGGCCACGTACGACGACGAGGGGGACGTGGTCGACTTCGCCGGGGAGAAGGCCCTGGCAAACGGGCTCGATTACGCCCGCGGCCGCGCCCGGACCATGATCGCGCTTGCCGGGAAGGGACGCGCTGACCCCGCCCTGCCCACCATGTACTACGAGTCGGGTGGCCTTCTGCGGGAGGGCTATCCACCGGACAAGCTCGACGCCCTTTACGACTACTGGACGGCCTCTCTGTACGCCCGGGTCATGGCCGTCCTTAGCGGTCACCTGGAGCCCCTGGTCCCCCGCCGATGAGACTGCCGCCGTCCTTGGCCCGAATCATGAACCATCGTAGGGCGGCCCAGGCTCCGGCTTGGGGCTACTTGTTGCCCGCAAGGGTGCTCGCGTCGAGCAGAGGCACGATGGTGTCGGGGAGCACGCCCCAGGTGATGTTGGGCGAGAGCTTCTGCACGAATTCATACTGGATGACCAGCGGGTTCTGAGCCAGTGCCTGCTGCTTCAGCGTGATGGCGGCCGCCTCGCCCTGAGCCTCGATCTTCTTCTTTTCGGCCTCGGCCTGCGCGTTGATGATGGTCTGCTCTTTGATCGCCTCCTGCCTGGCGATGTTGTTCTCCTCGGTGAGGGCGTTCTGTTTGGCGATCTGCTTGGCTTCCACGGCGGCCACGTAGTCGGGAGCGAAGGTGATTCGCCGGATCAGGTACTGGTCGATGAGCACTCCATGCTCGGAAAAGGCGCTGTCCAGCCGCTTCTGGATGAGATCCTGGGCGTCGGCCTGTCCGGTCTGGGTGTAGAGGGACTCGGCGGAGAAGGCCTTGGGCACCTCACGCGACACGGAACGAGAGAAGGCCTTGACCACATTCTCCACGACCGCGTCCATGTTGCCCACGTTCTGCGCGACCTCTGGGGAGCGCTCGGCCGGGATGCGAAACAGAACCGTGAAGGTCAGCTGCACAGTCTGACCGTCGCTGGTAGTGCTATCCACCACCCAGTCGGTGTAGTTGGCCTGGCTGGTGTCGGCGTTCTCGGAGGCTTCGTAGCTGGTGACCTTGGTGGAGTAGAGTACGACCTCGTCGAGGAAGGGCAGCTTGAAGTGGAAGCCGGGCTGGAACACCGTCTGCTGGACCTTTCCCAAGCGCTTGACCACACCGACGGTGCCCGCTTCGACCTGCGTGTAGGCGCCGACGACGGCCACGATCAGGAAGACGGCGATCCCTAGGCCCCATCCGATGGCCCAGGGACCGGCCGCGTGCAGGCGGGCCGCTCCCGCGGGTCCGGCCTCGCGGTCCGGGGTACCCTTGCCCTTGCGCAGCAGGCGGCTGGAGACGGAAGCCCCTTTGATCACCGAGCCGACCACCAGCGGCAGGACAACGAGGGTAAGGATGACTGCGGTGATGAAGGTGCCCATGCTGCCTCCTGTCGGCACAGATTTTTTGACGACCTATCTATCGGTCGCGTAAGCTTGTTCCTGGAGGGAATCACCTCTCCAGAAAAGGAACGATGAGAGGAGGCGGAGTGTGCGCATCTGAAACGCGGCGATGTCCGCAGTGCGGCAACCTGCAGGCGGAAGGGGAGTTCTGCGAGCGGTGCGGCACCCGCTTCCCGGAAGCCGGTCCCGCACCCACGCCCCCGGACCGGGCGCCGGCGTGACCGCACCGCCTCCGGAGCCGCCCGCCGCGGCCGCCCCTGCCCCCGGGTCGCAGACGGGCCCTTCGACTCCGCCACTGATGACAGGCGGCTACGCACCGCAGGGTGGGCAGTACCCGCCGGGGGCTCAGTACGGTCCGTATGCCTCGGGACCTGCGGGCGGGGGGGCGGCTATCAACCACCCGCCCAGTACGGGTACGCGCCCGGCTGGGGAGCACCCCCGCCCCCGCCCGAGCGTCCCCAGGGCGTGGGTTTCTTTGGTAGCCTTTTCGATCTGTCGTTCCGCCACTTCATCACCCCGAGAATGATCTCCCTGCTCTTCATCCTGTCACTGATCGGGGTGGGTCTGTGGGCCCTGGTGATGATTGTGTACGGGTTCACGGTGGGGGCGGGCACGGGATTCCTCACGTTTATTCTGGCCCTCATCTTCGTGGTTCTGGGCGTGCTCTTCTCGCGTCTTTACCTGGAGCTCGTGGTCGTGCTGTTCCGCATCGCGGAGAACACCGGGGAGCTGGTGGACCAGGGGAAGCATCAGTGACGTAGCGGAGGCGCTCGAGGGTCCCCGACGCGAAGGGCCGCCCGATTCGGGCGGCCCTTCGCGGAGCATCGGCTGCGGCGGAGCCGACTGGCTCCGCCGCAGCCCGGCAGTTCGTTACTCCCGAGTGAGGTACGTCTCCTGACCTCGCTGGATCACCCGCACCTCTGAGCTGTCCTCGGCTTCCAGGACCTTCCGCAAGCCCTGGACGAGCGTGACCGGCTTGCGATCTGTGCCCTCTACGAGCACCGACTCTTCCCCACTGGCCAGGAAGTCGGCCACGATCTGCTTGTAGAAGCTGGTACGCTGCCGAGAAGGCACTGATTTGGGCACCAGCGAGTACCCTTTACTACGACCCACGATCATCCTCGCTTTCATCACGGGCTACACGGCCCAACAGAATCTCAGGCAAGAAGCAATTTACCATGGGTAGTGAGAGCTGACAACTCTTTTCAGACCTCTCCGGTGGACGGAGAAACGATAATCAGAATGATCGCCCACAGCCATAAGACCACACTCGCGGGAGTCGATAGGCTCAGCGAATCCGTCATCCCGAAGACCACAAAGACAACTGTCGCTGCCATTACACCCTTCGCCATCAGTTTCTGGTTTGCATCTCTCCCCGAGCTTTGGGCGACCGAGAGGCCCATACCTAGCAGTAGGCACACCAGCGCGCCGAGACCGAGCAACCCCAGTGTGAGTGCCGTGTCGAGAAAGATATTGTGCGCTTGCGTTACCGTGTAGGTGAGCCCCACGCTTTCGTAGGGGTAGCGAATCGGAAGCACCTCGTTTAGCACCCCGAGTCCGATCCCGGTGAAGGCGTGGTCCTGGATGCCGTTGAGGGCCGACGACCAGATGTCCAGCCGGGCCACCAGCTTGGTCCCGATCGTCTCGTCACGTATCAAGAGACCCAGGAGGTGTCCCGGTACGGAGCGGTCGACACCACTGGCCAGGGCCAAGGTTCCGGCGGCGATGCCGGGGACCCACAGCCAGCGGCGGCCAGCGGCTACGGTTACCAGCAGCAGTGCGGCGGCAATGCCCGCCAGTGCGGCGCGGGAACCCGTCATGAAGACCACGACGGTCCCGGCGCCCACGAGTGCGCGGGCCGCGATTCGCTGCCGGCGTAGGAGCGCTCCCGATACCCGGCTGCGAGTGAAGGCGGGGGCCAGCCCGAAAGCTACGAAGGTGGCCAGAATGCCGCCTGCCTGGTTGGGCGACATTTCGCGACTCAGGATCCCGAGGGGAAGGGAGCGCAGGGAAGGCAGGGCTCCGTAAAGACCGCTCAGGAACGAGAGCTTGTATTCCGGCCAGCGGGTTCCGAGCAGCGTCAGCGCCAATACGCCGAACCCCAGCAAGAGACACGCGTCGAGCAATCGCGAGGTGGTGGAAATCCCGGCCGGCCGCTTCTTTTCCATCCAGCCGGCGAGAATCAGCACCAGAGCCGCGCCCGCAAGCAGCTGGAGCACCGCCGGGAGGCTGGCGGAGAGGTCGGGTGTGGCCCACAGGGAGGCGAGGGAAGCCACTACGAAGAGCCAGGCCCCCAAGCGCAGTGCAAAGAACCCCCTCAAGGCGTCACCCCCGATGGCGGCAGCAGTTTGGTGAGCCTTTCACGAAGCGGCGGAGCCCCGGGCGTACGAAGCAGACCCTCCTTGTAGGCCGCCCGCGCATTCTCGAGGTCACCAAGCTCCAGGTACGTATCGCCCAGCGCTGCGAACAGGTACGGTTCGCGGGTGTCGGTCGCGGCCGCCGCCAGCAGAGCGGGGAGGGCCTCGCGGGGCGCCAGGGTGCGCCAGTCGGCCAGGGCCCGGGCGGTGAGCAAGGCCGTATCGGTGGGCAGATGCTCGACCCCGGCGGCGTAGAGGTCGCGGGCCAGGGAGGTCAGGCCGTCCCGCTCGTAGATGGCTCCCAGATCGAGGTAGGCCTGCCCCAGACGGGGATCGAGGGCGACGGCTTTCTGCAGCTCCTCGATGGCCTCGCGGTGCAGGCCGGCGAGCTCCCACGACTGCCCGGCCTGCAAGTGGGCAGTCCCTGTGTCGTCGATGTCCAGGGCTTGCTCTATGAGCGCCCGTACTCGGGTGAGGGTAGCCTCTTCGTCGACCGCGATGTCCCGGCCCGAGCCGATCAACGCCTGGGCCAGCGAAAAATAGATGGCCTGGCGTTCGCGGGTTCCCGGGGGGTCGGCGTGCATCTCGGATTCGGCCCGCTCCAGGACGGGCAAGGCCTCCTGCGGCCGATCCAGGCGCAGTAGCCCCCGCCCGATGCGCAGTAGGGGGACCGCGCGACTGCCCTCGGGAGCCTGCAGGCCGTTTTCCGGTACCGCTGCCGCCTGTCCGGGCGACCCGCCACCGGATCGACCGGCTCCTCGGTCCTCCGCAGCGAAGATGCTGGACGCCGCGACCATGTACCAGTGCCAGGCGAGCTCCGGGTCGTCCGCGTCGAGGGCCGCGTCGCCGCGCGCGATCAAGAGATTGCTGGCGTCGATGAGAGCGTACACCTCCTGCGCCGCCTCCCAATGTCCGGTGTGCGAGGCGACCTCGCCCAGCCAGAGCAGGCCGAAGCGGTCGAGCCGCCCACGGAAAAACGCACCCAACAAACGCTCGAAGGCCTCTTCGGTGGGTCTTTGGGCCGCCGCCGCTCCGTAGGTGCGCCAGAAAGAAGGACCGTCGCCCGGAGTGGCTTCAGAGGTGCCCGGGGAAGGGGAGGCGTCTTGCAGTACCCGCTGGGCCTGCACCAGGTAGGAGGGGTCCTGGCGAACGGTGTACCGGTTGATGAGTATGCCGGCCTCGTTCACTGTCCACAGGCGCCCGATGACGGGCAGCGCCAGCAGCAGGAGCAGGCCGGCCGCGCCCGCCGCGAGCCAGACGCGCGGGGCACAGCGGGGCGAGGCGCTGCAACCATGTTCGGAGGGAGATCGGCCCGGGGGGGCCAGGAGCGTGGGCACGTGAGCCTCCGGGAGGAGACACCTGTATGCGATGCCTCATGATACCACGGGCCCCGGCGTGACTCCCCACGCGTGTGCCGGTCGTGTACCATGGGGCTGGTGTCCGCAGGCGCTGAAGGAAGAAGGGAGCTGCGTGGGCACGAGCATGTGTGCACTGTTTCGGCGTACCGCAGGGTCACGGTCGTGGCCCGTGTTGGGGTGTGCGCTGGTGGGGCTCGTGGTGGTGGCGGCCGTCTTGGCCATGTGGGCGCAACCTGCCCGTGCGGCCGTCGACGTCATGGTTGCCGACGACGCGCTGGCGCAGGCCGTGGTGGACCGGGTGAACGCGGCGCGCGCAGTGGCCGGCGAGGCCGGCGTCACCCGCAATGCGGCTCTCGACACGGCCGCCCAAGCTCACGCCGAGTACCTGGTGGCCAATGCCTCCCTGTGGGGGGCGGGTTTCTCTGCCCACCAGGAGGACCCCGGCCTGCCGGGCTTCACCGGGGTCACCTCGGCGGAACGGGTCCAACACGCGGGCTATCCCCACGAGGCCTTCATGGAAGATGTGCTGCGCCTTGAGACCTCGGCGTCTTCGGGTGACAGCCCCTGGAGCGCCGACCAGATCGTAACCAGCTGGGTCGACCCGCCGCTGCACAGACGGGCCATCTTGGAGCGCTCCGTCCTGCAAGTGGGCTTTGGGTACGCCTCGGACGGGCTGCACCACGCCTACGTGCTGGAGGCCGGTCAGGATCACCTCGCGTCTTCGTGGGCCAGCGCCGTCCAGCCGTACCCGGCCGACGGACAGCGCGACGTGCCGGTTTTCTGGTTCGAGAACGAGAGTCCCGATCCGTTTCCCGGGGTTTCAGGAGAGATCGGCTACCCGCTGACCGTGTTTCCGGTGCACGGTGGATCGGGGTTCGTGTCCGCGGAGCTGACCCTGACCCGCGTGGGCGACAGCGCCCAGATACCACTGGTGCAGAGCTCTTGGCCGGCCAACTACGCCTTCGCCGCTCGTGCGCCCCTCGTTCCGGGCACTCGCTACCACGCCGCCCTCTTCTACACGATGCGCAACCAGTATGATCAGTCCCAGACCTCCGGGGTGGTAACGTGGGAGTTCACCACGGCCGGCGATCCGGCCCCGACCACCACCACGACCACCACCGCTCCCCCGACCATCACCACGACCACCACCGCTCCCCCGACCACCACCGCTCCCCCGACCACCACCACGACCACCCGACCCCCCCTGTCCTTCACCGACGTGCCGGCTGCGCACCCATACCGGGTGGCGATCGAGGCTCTTACGGCCTTGGGAGTGGTCCAGGGCTCGTTCGATCTCCAGGGCCGGCGGGTGTTCCGACCCGATGAGGCCGTGGTGCGGCAACACTTTGCCAAGATGATCGTGGAGGGGCTCGGGCTTCCGGTGGGCGAAGGGGACGTCTGTCCTTTCCCCGACGTTGACCGCTCCGGGCCCGGAGGATTGTATCCCGACAATTACGTGGCGGTGGCCGCGGCCTTGGGCATCACCCGGGGCACCAGTCTGTCGCCGCCCCGCTTCTCGCCCTGGCGGCACATCAGCCGGGCGCAGGCGGTGACCATGAGCGTGCGGGCCGCGCGGTCCGAGGCACCGGACCGCTTGACAGCCCCGCCGGCTGACTACGCTGGTGTGGTACCAGCCACCGATCCCACCCACGGGGACAACCTTCGCTGGGCCGAGTACAACGGTCTACTCGAGGGCATGGACCTGGGGAGTTGGGACCCTTGGGCCGGCGCCGATCGGGGCGAGGTGGCGCAGATGCTCTGGAACCTCATCGGCCTCCTTGGGAGCTAAGCCGCGCCGCGGCAGTCACGCACCGCGTGATGCGGCTCTGGCGGTGTCCGTGCCTCGCCCGCACCCAGCGCACCCCGGCGGCGAGGCGTCATTCTTCAACGGCCTGTTAGAGCCGGGACTGTATCGCCTTGTACTGGTCGTAAACGCGCCGGTAGTCATCACGGGCCTTGCGACCCTCGTCGAAGTACGGCAAACCGGCGTCGACGTCATCCGCCAACCACATGGCGTCGATGCCCTGGCGTGTCTGGTCGATGCGGTACTGCTGGATGTCGGCCGCCTCGAAGAGCAGCTCGTCGGCCCGCTGGTACTCCGGTGGAGGTTGGAGCTCTCCCAGGGCGACCCGGGCATCGTCGATCTGGGCGAACAGCGATTGCAGCTCCTGGTCCACCGAGTCAGGAACCCGGGGGGCGGAAGCGTTGATCTGCTGTGCGAGCTCGGGGATGCGCGTGTCGGCGTAGGCCAGCACGGCCTCCAGTCCGTCGAGCGCCGCGACGTAGGCCTCGGTCGTTCCTTCACCGCTGGTGCCAGTCGTGACGTCCGTGGTCGTGCCGGGATCGTAGCCCGGGATGGTGGCCGTGGTACTCGCGCCGCCTTCGTCCGTTGTGGAAGCCTGGTCGTCGGCGAGCGTTTGTTCGGGCGTGGTGGCTACGGACGAGGTAGCCGTCGTGGGGCCGTCGCTGCCCGCCCGGGTGACCAGCACCGCCGCCAGTCCGCCGCCGGCCAAGATGACCACCGCAGCGGCGGCTATCAGGATGATTCCCAGCCCGCGGCCGCCTCTCTGGACCACAGGCGGCGGGGCCCACCCTACCGGGGGTTGTGGAGGCGTCTGCCCGCCGGCGGGCGGCGGAGGGGGGTCGGTTGCGCCCAGGCCGGGCCGGTCTCGGGCGGAGGCGCTTTATCCGCGGGCGGCGGGGGGTGGCGTACTGCCCCCGAGCCTGGCTCCGCAATACTTGCAGAAGGCCGCGTTGTCCGGCAGTTCCTTACCGCACGAGGGACAGTACATGGCTACTCCTCCCCGAGTCAGAGAGCTCAGCCGTTGCGGACGACACCGATCCCTTCATACCGGAAGCCCAGCCCCACGAGCACGTCGGCGTCGAGGGCGTTCCGTCCATCGATGATCACGGGTCGGGCCATCAGCTGCCTGGCCCGGGCCCAGTCGAGGTGCACGTACTCAGGCCACTCTGTGACCAGCACCCCCGCATCGGCGCCGGCAAGGGCTTCGAGGCCCGTCTTCGCGTAGCTGACCGCGGGCAGAAGCGTCTGCATGTTGGCGACCGCCACTGGGTCGCAGGCGACCACCTCCGCTCCTTCGGCCAGGAGCCTGCCGGCCAGCACGATCGACGAGGCCTCCCGGATGTCGTCGGTGTTGGGCTTGAACGCCAGACCAAGCAGGGCGATGCGCCGGCCCCGGAGCTCGTCGTTCAGGTAGTGCTTGAGCTTGCCGATGACACGCCGCTTCTGCAGCTCGTTGACTTCGATGACGGCCGTCAGGAGCTGGAAATGATAGCCGGAGTTCCCCGCCAGCTGCTTGAGGGCCGAGACGTCCTTGGGGAAGCAGCTTCCCCCGTAGCCGATGCCGGCCTGGAGGAAATCCGGTCCTATGCGCCGGTCCAGCCCCATGCCCTGGGCCACCACCCGCACATCGGCGCCGGTAGCCTCGCAGACGTTGGCAATCTCGTTGATGAAGCTGATCTTGGTGGCCAGGAAGGCGTTCGAGGCGTACTTGATCATCTCGGCGGAGGCGACGTCGGTCGTGACCACGGTGCACTCGAGAGGAGCATAGAGGCCGGCCACCTGCTCACGTGTCGACTGGTCGGCGGCTCCCACCACTATCCGATCAGGGTGCAGGAAGTCCTGAACGGCCGACCCCTCCCGCAGGAACTCCGGGTTCGAGCAGTACGCGATGTGCCGGTAGCCGCGCTTGTCGAGCTCCGCTTGAATCGCTGCTCCCGTGCCCACTGGCACGGTCGACTTGGTGATGAGCAGCCGTTCGCCGTCCTCGGGGGTAGGTTGGCCACCACTTGCCAGATGCGCGACAGGTCGGCGTCGCCGGAGTACGTGGGAGGCGTGTCGACGCAGATGAAGATGAAGCGGCCGTTCTGGTAGGCTGCCACAGGGTCGTCGGTGAACGATAGGCGGCTACGGCTGCCGGCCATGATCTCCACAAGACCAGGCTCATAGATGGGGATCTCACCCTGGTTGAGGCGGCGAACCCTCTCGCCGTCGATATCCATGCCGGTGACTTCGTGGCCCAGGTGGGCCAGGCAGGCGGCGGTCACCAGACCCACGTAGCCCGCTCCGATGACGGTGACCCGACTCACGGGTGCGCCTTCAGCGGGTTGCCGGACGAGGCGCCAAGTCTCATAGCCGTCCTCTTTCCTTCAGGAACTCCACGGCCGCGCCGGCCAAAGCAGCGGCGATCTTCTGCCGGTACTCGCTGGTGGCCAGCAGCCGGTCCTCGTCGGGGTTCGACATGAAGCCGATCTCGGGCAGGATAACCGGCACGTCCGACCAGTTGAAACCGGTCATGTCGGCGCGAGCATCGAGGCCCCGGTCGGTGGCGGCGGTGGCCGCGATGAGGGCCGCCTGGGCCAGCTCGGCGGCCCGCTTGGAGGGGCCGGCGATATCGTCGGTCCATCCCTTGACGATGGCTGGGTAGAGCACATGGATGCCGCGGGTGGAGCTGTTGTCGGAGCCGTCGGCGTGCACCCGGATGTAGAGGTCGGCTTGGGCCTCGTTGGCGATCTGGGTCCGCTGGATGTTGGAGATGTTGATGTCTTGAGTCGTGCGGGTCATGACGACCTCCACGCCTCGGGCCTGAAGCGCGTCGCGAAGCAGCAGGCTGACAGCCAGCACCAGCTCGCCTTCCGGCGTGCCGGTGGCCACTCCGCTCGTGCCCGAGCTGACCTTGGCCTTCTTGGTCGAGGAACCGGGGCCCACCGGCTCGGTGCTCGAGTCGCCGCGGCCCTGGTGCCCGGGATCGATGACCACTATGGGCTTGCTCGTCGGGGCCGGGGGCGGGTCGGCGGAGCCACCCGCTTGAACCGGCTGGGACGTGGTCGTGGGGGCCTCGGTGGTGGTGGGCGCTTCTGCGGTGGTCGTCGTCTCGGGCGGGGCTGTGGGGGACGGAGAGAGGCCGGTGGCGGCGTCGACCTGCAGCGAGGTCGCCGGTGCCGGGGGAGTGGCGGGCACGCTGCGGTCGGTCGAAAACAGCGAGGCGGCGGCCAGCGTGGCCGCGCCGAGGAAGGCCAGCCCCACGAGGGCGGCAAAGGCAGTGCGTAGACGCCGGCGTAGAGCCCTGCGTCGCTGGAGCTGATTCAGGAGCTCACGGGTGGCCGGATCTCTTGGGGGCCGGTTCGCCATGCGGCAAGTGTAGCAGAGGCCCGGCGCCGGTCCGGCCGGACCGAAGACCGTAGCGGCTCGGCCGGACCGGCGCTGGGGTGTGCCCTCTCAGGCGGCTCCGAGGAGGGAGAAAGGGGGCTCGTTGAGGCTCAGCCGTACCTCGTGGCCGGCCAGCTGCACGAGCAGGCCCACGTGGGCGGCCTCGGTCGGGGTGACGGCCCCGGATCTCTGTCCTAGACGGGCAAACGTGTCGAGCTCGCTCAGGGCCCCGAGGCTGCGGAGCATGAGAGCGTGGTAGTCGCGCACCGAGATCGCCTCCAGCGCACAAGCGGCGCCGGCGAGGGCGTCCATGGCGGCGCGGCGCATCTGCGAGCGTAGTCCCGTGTGCTCTTTGAGAGGGAACTTCCCCGCCAGCCGGTCGACGTGGGTGGCCAGCGCGACGAGCCTCTCGACGGCCCTGCGCGCGGCGTAGGGCACTTCTGGGCCGTTGGGTTCGTGGGGCTCCAGGCTGGCAATCGAGTCGTCCATGACCTCTCCTCGGCATCCGGCTACTGCGTTGAACGCGAGATTCGACCCGAGGTTACCGGTGTCATCGGCCTCGGCCTTTCCGGGCCGCCGGTCGAGCTGCGGGCTCAGCTCGTTTCGATCACGGAGGCCGCGTGATCCCAAAGCCGAGTGAGGTTGCGACCGGCCTGCTTTGCGCTGTACATCGCGACATCGGCCAGATGCACCAGCTCTGCTTCGTCTCCGGTGTCGGCCGGGTAGCCCGCGATGCCGGCGGAGACGGTCATGCGTCCCACAACCGGGAACGTGTGCTCGGCCATGGCCGTACGCAGGCGTTCGCAAACGGTTAGGGCCTGCTCCGGGTCGGTGTCTGGCAAGATGAGGGCGATCTCCTCTCCCCCGATGCGGCATGCGGTGTCGGAGGCTCTGATCTGTCGTCTGACGAGGGCCGCCACTTCACATAACACGGCGTCGCCGGTCTGGTGGCCGTGGGTGTCGTTGACCTGCTTGAAATGGTCGATGTCGATGATGGCCAGGCTCAGTGGGCGCGCGTAGCGGCTGCTCTTGGAGCACTCGGCGGCCAGCTGCTGCAGAAAGGAGCGGTGGTTTTGCAGCCCGGTGAGGCTGTCGACCGTGGCCGCCGTGGCCAACCGTTTGGTTGTCTCGTAGAGAGTAATCCGCACCACGAAGAACGCCAGCAGCCCTACGCAGAGCCCTCCGAGGAGACTCAGCGTGCGGAAAAAGGCCTCCGCGCCCGGGCGCCACTCCACGAATGGCTGCACGCCCAGGGGTAGCAGGATGCCGAGCAAGATCCCGAAGGCCACCATGAGCACGAAGACGGGCCGGAGGCTGGGGTCGTGCCGTAGACCGGTCTTTTCGATTGGGGCCGGCCCGAGCAGCCTGCCACGTGCCGCGGGTTCTGTCTGGCCCATGGGGATCACTCTCCGTGGAGGGGTGGGAGTCCGACGTGTGTAGGTTCCAGCCTTCCATGGCCACTATGGCAAAACTCAGCCACGCAGGGAAGCCCTCACAGATCGCGGCGTGAAAAGAGCAAAGCCGAGGCCGTCA
Source organism: Thermoleophilia bacterium (assembly GCA_027493445.1). Lineage (GTDB taxonomy): Bacteria > Actinomycetota > Thermoleophilia > RBG-16-64-13 > RBG-16-64-13 > JAMDDA01. The sequence goes on from JAOSKU010000001.1 coordinate 3,140,973, forward strand.
GGCAGGCGAGCAGGTAGACGAGGCCGAAAGCCACCGTGGAGAGTCGGACGGGCGAAGGGGAGCCGAAGGGTCCCAGATCGAAGCTGCCGAAGAGCCCCAGGTTGCGTGGGGCCAGACCCTCGAGCGACATGCGGAAGAAAGCGTCGGTGGGGAGCAGGTAGTGAACGGCATCGCCGATACTCTCCGCTGTACCGTTGCCGAGGAAGAGGCCGATCTGCTTGACCACGCCGCCGATAAAGGCGAGGCCGTAGGCCATGAGCACCAGGATCCCGGTGGCCACCGGAGGCAGTACCGCTGTACCCAGGCTGACCAGCGACAGCACAATCAGGCCTTCGGCCGCCAGGAGTAGCCACGACTGCAGGGGCGATGGTGGCACGTAGCCTGAGAACAGCCAGGTGGCGGCGATGAGGCTGCCGGCGAGGAAGGCCAAGTAGCTCAAGAAGATGGTGGCATAGCCGAGGTAGCGACCCAGAAGGATCTGCACCCGGGCGATGGGCCGTGTGACGATGGTCTGCAGGGTGCCGTTCTCCGCGTCGCCCGAGATCATGCCGGCGGCCAGGAACACCACCAGGGCGGCGCTGAGGAAGCTGCTGATGAAGAGGCCGAAGGAGAGCATCTGGAAGGCGGCCACGTCGCGGAAGAACTCCGAACCGAGTTGAGGGAGAGCCGGGTTCGATACGCCTCCCATGCCGCTCGGGTCGAAGTGCCGGAAAGAGAAGTAGGCTCCCAGGGCGTACAGGACCACGAAGGCCAGGGTCAGCAGGAAGCCCACGAGGATCATGCGCCGGCGGACACCTTCCTTCCAGGTGTGGCCGGCCAGCAGGAGGACCTGGCGGGTACGTGTGCTTCGGTACGGGCGTCCGGCGGCCGCCGCGCCGCCTTTCACGGTCGGGCCTCCTCGGGCGGCGACGCGATTGCCGTCGCGTCCTGGTGGGTCCGCACCACGTGCACGAAAGCGTCCTCGAGCGTGCGGCGCTCCAGGGTGACCTCGTAGACGGGCAGAGCTAGGTCGACCACGGTCTTGACCAGGGTGGGGACGTCCTCGGGTCGAGCCACCGGCACGGTCAGTACGCCCCGGGCGTAGGCGGCTGCCGGCACGCCCAACCGGGCGGATGCGGCCTGGGCCTGAGGCGGGGTCAGGTCGCCCACCCGGATGCGGGCGTTCGGCTTCTGCAGGAGCTCGTCCATGGTGCCCTGGGCCACGATGGTCCCCTGGTCGATGACGGCCACCTGGTCGCAGACCTTCTCCACCTCCGTCAGAAGGTGGCTGTTCAGAAATACGGTCATGCCCCTTTCGCGCAGCCGTACCAGCACGTCGCGCACGTCGAGGCGGCCGAGCGGGTCCAGGGCGCTCGTGGGCTCGTCGAGGAAGACCAGCTCGGGATCGCCCACCAGGGCCTGGGCCAGTCCCAGTCGCTGCTGCATGCCTTTGGAATAAGTACCCACCCGGCGTTCGCCGGCCTGACCGATGCCCACCAGGTCGAGCAGGCCGGTCGGATCGACCGGCACTCCGGCCAGCCGGCCGTGAAAGCGGAGCAGCTCGGTGCCGGTGAGCCAGGTAGGGAAGCGGAAGAGCTCGGGTAGATATCCCGTCCGGCGTTGCACGGCGCGTTCTCCCGGACGTCCGCCGAGAACGCGTACGGTCCCCTGGGCGCGGGGCACCAGGCCGGTGAGGATCTTGACCAGGGTGGACTTGCCGGCCCCGTTGGGCCCCAGGAAGCCGAAGACGCTACCCGGCTGGACCTCGAGACTCACGCCGTCCAAGGCGATCACCGCGCCGTAGCGCTTGCGAACGTCGAGGCAGGAGATGGCCGGGTCGCTCACTGCCGCCTATGCGATCAGCCGCCTGCGCATGCTGCGCAGGGCCAGCTCGGCGAAGAGCACCGTCGTCGCGAGAACGTAGGCCAGCTGGGGTAGGGCGGTCCAGTCCAGCCGGTCGAGCATGATGCCGCGGGTCAGATCGATCATCGAGGTCAGGGGCACTGCCCAGGCCACGGGCTGGAGAATGTCGGGGATACGGCTGAGCGGGAAGAAGGCTCCGGTCAGCATCTGCACGGGGAACACCACCCCGCTCAGGAAGAAGTTGAAGTACTCGGTCTGGCGGACCCGGCTCGTGATGAGCAGCGAGAGGGCTCCGAAGTGGAGGCCGGCCACGAATTGCAGCGCCAGGATCACCGGGATCCACAGCAGCGGCACGCGGCCGAGGATCACCAAGGTGACGGTCAGAGCCCCCGCATTGATCAGGCTGCGCGTGGCGCCCCAGCAGATCTCGCCCAAGCTCACCTCTTCGGGGTTGACCGGGGTGGCCACGATGGCGTCGAAAGTGCTTTGGAAAGCCATGCGGAAGTAGGAGCCGTAGGTGCATTCGAAGGTAGCCTGCAGGATCGAGGTGGTGACCAGGATGCCCGGGGCTACGAAAGACAGGTAGTCGACCCCGTCGATGGTGGAGATATAGAAACCGACTCCCAAGCCCAGGGCCAGCAAGTAGAGGTAGGGCTCGATGAGCGGCGGGAGGAGGTTGGTCTTCCACAGCCGCCGGAAGACGTAAGCGTCTCGGTACCACACCTGTAGGAAGCGCCTACCCACGGCGGTCAGTCCGCGAGGCGGTCGCAAAGCAAACTCGACGGCCGCGCGCTCCTCGGCAGGCTCGCGTTCGGGTGGGGCGGGCGGCGGCGGCACGGGCCAGGAGGGGTGGGGCGGGGTGGCCGAGCTTGTCACTCGCGGATCTCCCGGCCGGTGAGCTTCAGAAAGACATCTTCCACCGACGTGGGGCGCAACCGGCTCTCCCGGCTGCCATAGACCGAGACCAGGGGCGCGAGCGCTTCGGACGTGGGCGCGTAGAGGTAGAGCCGCTGGCCGCTTCTTTGCCGTGAGAAATCGGGATGCTCCCGGGTGATGCGAGCCTCGAGCTCAGGGTCGGCGACCATCTCGAGGACGAACTCACCCACGTGCTTGCGCACCAGGTCGAGCGGCCGGCCGGCCGCGATGATGTGGCCGTGGTCCATGATGTTCAGGCTGTCGCAGAGGTTCTCGGCCTCTTCCATGTAATGGGTGGTCAGGAGGAAGGTCAGGCCCTGGTCGCGCAGCTCGAGCAGGCGATCCCAGATGAGGTGGCGCACCTGGGGGTCGAGACCGGTGGTGGGCTCGTCGAGGACAACCACCTCGGGTTCGTTGAGCAAGGCGCGGGCGATTACCAGGCGGCGCTTCATGCCTCCGGAAAGGTGCATGATGATCGTGTCACGTCTTTCCCAAAGCTCCATGAAGTCCAGCAGCTCCCGAGCCCGGCGCTCCACCGCCGGCCCGCGCAGGCCGAAGTAGCGGCAGTAGATCATGAGGTTGTCCCAGACGGAGAGGTCGGGATCGAGGTTGTTCTCCTGGGGCACCACGCCCAGGCGGGCCTTGATACGGCGGGGGTCTTCGCGTACTTCGATGCCGAACACCCGCAGCGTACCCTCGGTGGGCTCGGCCAGGCAGTAAATCATCTTCATCAGGGTGGTCTTGCCGGCCCCGTTGGGGCCCAGGAAGCCCTGAAAGTCGCGGGGCATGACGGCGAAGTCCAGTCCGTCGACGGCGGTGAGCGAGCCGTAGCGCTTCACCACGCCGCGGGCCTCGATGAGAGGGGGCGCGATCAAGGGCATCCGGCCGTTGTCGGCGGCCTGTGGCATCATGTTTGCCATGGCAGTCATCCTACCAATCTTTCACACTGAGCTCGGTTCGGAATGACGCCTCGCCCTCAGGGTGCGCCGGGTGCGGGCGAGGCCAGGACGCAGGGAGCGGGCGTAGCAGCGCTACGGACGCGACCGAGGACACCGCATCGCACCGCCCAGGGCGGCCGCGGGGGCCGGGGCTTCGTTTCGAGACGAGCGAGAGGAGCTCGGTTCGGAATGACGCCTCGCCGCCAGGGTGCGCTGGGTGCGGGCGAGGCATACTCACTGTCGGCGTGGGCGAGAATGGGGGAGCAGGGGAATGGACGCGTTTGCCGCCATCGCTGAGCGACGGATCCGGGAGGCTCTCGAGGCCGGGGCCTTCAAGGACCTGCCAGGGGCCGGGCGTCCCCTGGACTTCTCGCGCGACCGGCGGGTGCCCCGCGAGCTGCGGGCCGTCTATCGGGTGCTCGAGAACGCGGGGGTGCCTGCCCCCGGAAGTGGAGCTGCGCCGCGAGGTGCGCAGCTTGCAGGAGTTGCTTCCGACCATCAAGGACGAGGAAGCGCTGAGGGCGAAGGTGCGTGAGATCAACGCCAAGATCACGGCCCTGAACGTGATGGGCGCTCGGTCGGGCCGGAGCACGATCGGTTCCGAGATGGCGCAGCTCTATGCCGAGAAGCTTGTCCAGCGGTTGCGGAGGGGGAACGATGCCTGACAGCCGTTCGCTGGCACGCGCCGGTTCTGCCCCCGGAGGGGACGCTGATCTGGTCCGGCCGCGCCTGCTGGTGCTCCAGCACGTGGCCTGTGAGCCCTTGGGTACGTTCGAGGCGCCCTTGCGGGAAGCCGCCGACGTGCGCGTGCTGCAGGCCTACGCCGACCCGGCCGCCTACCGGCATGAGCTCGACCGCCTGGTCAAGACCTCGGGGTATGACGCCGTGGTGGCACTGGGCGGGCCCATGTCGGTCTACGAGCACACCGACGTGGAGTTCTTGGACGATTCTCTGCGCTTGCTGCGCGACGCGCTCCACCGTGAGCTCCCTATCTTGGGGATCTGCCTGGGCTCGCAGTTGCTCGCCTGGAGCCTGGGCGCACAGGTGCGGGCAGGGCGCACGCTTGGCCTACGCAAGGAGATCGGCTGGTTTCCGCTGCAGCTGACTGAGCGGGGCCGAGTCGACCCTATCTTCCACGGGTTTCGCGAGGAGGAGCCGGTCTTCCACTGGCATGGCGATACCTACGACATCCCCGAAGGCGCCTGGCACCTGGCGCGAAGCGCCCGCTACCCGGCTCAGGCTTTCCGCTGGGGTCGGTGGGCCTACGGGCTGCAGTTTCACGTGGAGGTGACCGCGGCCCTTGCGGCCGAGTGGGTCGAGGTCTACGCGGCGGAGCTAGCCGCGCTCGACTACGTTGACGGCGCCGCCGTGGTGGACCAGGCGGCCCGGCACGAAGCCGCCTTGGCCGACAAGGCCCGGGTGGTGGCCGCGTACTTCGTCGAGTGCATGCTGGAGTCGCTGATGGAACCCCGGGTACGGGCAGAGCGATGAGCAAGCCTGACGCCGCACCGTGCCGTCGAGCGCGCCTCGGCGGCTTGGGGGCTCGTTTTGCAGCGAGCTCCAAGCCGAGAGTGGTCGTGCTCCAGCACCGGGAGCGGGCGCATCTGGGCGCTCTGAGGCCGGAGCTGGAGGCAGGAGCGGAGTTGAGGGTCCTCCCGATCTGTCCCGGAGACAGCTCCTCTAAGGCGGCGGTCAGCCGCCTGCTGGACACGGGGGCGTATGATGGGCTGATCGCGCTCGGAGGCCCGATGGGGCTCTACGAGCGCGACGCCTACCCATGTCTGGAACGTTCGATGGCTTTGGTGCGGGACGCCGTGCGTCGGGATGTGCCGTTCCTGGGAATCTGCCTGGGGGCGCACATGCTGGCCGAGGTGCTGGGGTCGCCTGTCTACCAGGGGTCCGAGCGAGGCTTGCCGCGTGAGGTGGGCTTCGTGCCTCTGCGTCCCACACCCGCGGCGGCTTCGGACCCGGTCATGCGCATCTACTCGGGACTGGAGCCGGTGCTCTTCTGGCACCGCGATACCCATGACCTGCCGCCGGACGCGGTGCATCTGGCCGCCAACTCGGTGTACGAAGCGGCGGCCTTCCGCTCGGGTCGCTGGGCCTATGGCATCCAGTTCCACCTGGAGGTTGCCGCCGAGCAGCTGGCGTGCTGGGTGACCGGAGATGCGGGGGGTCTGCAGGTCGAAGGCTTCCAACCTGAGGCCCTCATCAGCGAGGGGTGGTACTACGACGAGCTGATTCGCTCGCGAGCGTCCGCCCTGGCCCGGCTGTTTCTGGACTGGGCACGTGAGAGGAGCCTGGCCGTCTGAGTTCGCGGCCGTGCTCGCCGATGCGGCCCGTCGATTCACGGCCGAGCGCGGCGCATGCGCCCGCCGGGTCGAGCTAAGGGGTGCTACGCGCCGGAGAGCCGGAGCGCCCGGCGCGCCAGGGCGACGGCCTCCTCGGCGGTGTCGGCGTACCAGATTCCTTCGGTGCCCGCGTCGCGCTGCAGCCGCCAGCCGTCGAGCAAGACGAGCGGCCGGCCGATCTTAGCAGCCAGCCCGATCTCGGATAGTGTGCCGTACTCGCCCCCGACCGCGATCACTGCGTCGCCGCTGCTGACCACAGCCAGGTTGCGGGCGTGCCCCATGCCGGTGGTGACGACAACGTCGATGTACGTGTTGGCTTCGGAGCGGTCGTGGCCCGGCAAAATGCCCAGAGTTCGGCCGCCGGCCTCCTTGGCTCCCCGGGCGGCCGCGGCCATCACTCCGCTCAGACCTCCGCAAACCAGCACCGCCCCCAGGCCGGCCACCAGGCGGCCCACCTGCTCGGCCAGGGCATACTGCGCGGCCGTACAGCGACCGGCGCCGATCACGCTGATGTAGAGGTCGGGCCTGGTCGCGGGGGTGTCGAGTAGAGGCTCCATGTCACACACAGGATAGTACCGCGTCGAGCAGCCGCAGGGCGAGCTCCTTGTCCAGGGGTTCGTTCCAGTTGCCGCACTTGGGCGACTGGATGCATGAGGGGCAGCCGCTCTCGCAGGTACAATCGCGCACCAGCGCTTGAGTATCGTGTAGCCACTGCCCGACCCGCGCGAACCCCTGGCGAGCGATGCCCACGCCGCCCGGGTGACCATCATAGACGAAGATGGTGGGCCGCTCGGTTTGCGGGTGCACGGAGGTGGACAAGCCGCCCACGTCCCAGCGGTCGCACATGGCAAGCAGGGGCAGGAGCGCGATCAGGGCGTGCTCCATGGCATGCAGCGCCCCGGGCAAGCGCGGCAGCTCTCGCTCGTGGGGCAGGAGATCGAGGGGCAGTGTGAACCACAGACCTTCGGTGACGAAGTGCTGCGCGGGCATGTCGAGCTCCTCGGTGCTCAGCACCTCGTCGCCCCCCAGCCGCTTCTTCTGGAAGGCCACCACCTGCGAGGTGACCATGATGGTGCCCAGATGCAATCCCAGGGGGCCGAAGGTGGTCTGGAGCTCCTCAGTCACGATCTCGGTGCTGGACTCCTTGCGCGGGTGGGTGTAGTAGGAGTCGAAGAAGCGGCGGACCACGGCCACGCGACCGTCGATGTCGAGGTCGACCACCAGGTAGGTCTCGCCCATGTGCAGATAGACGGCCCCGGGGTGTAGGAAGGAGAGGGCGGCTTCGGCCTCTTGGGTGCCCACGATGTCGCCGGTCTCGCCTTCGACGATGGTGAACTGGTCGGGGACCGAGGAGCGCAGGCTGATGTCTCCCGCTGGATAGCCTGAACCGGCCACCAGCCACGTGTCGAAGCCTCGGCGCAGCAGCCCCTGCTCCGCCAGGCGGTCGGCGGCCCGGGCGAAGCCCGGGCCAAAGTACTCCTCGTCCGCCGGTACCAGGGGGGACTCGTACGCGGCCGCCACCAAGTGGCGCTCGTGGATGAAGGGGTTGGTCACGTCGATGGTGGCCGCCTCCACTTTGCGTCCCAAGAGCTCGTCCGGGTTGCGAATGAAGAACTGTTCGATGGCATCGTTGCCGGCCACGAACACACCCAGGCTCTCCCCTTTGGCCCGTCCCGCCCGCCCCCACTGTTGCCACAGGCTGGCCACGGTTCCCGGGTAGCCCACGGTAATGACCGCGTCGAGGGCGCCGACGTCGATCCCCAGCTCCAGAGCGTTGGTGGAGACCACGGCCAGAAGCTCTCCGTTGAAGAGGCGGGCCTCGATGTCGCGGCGCTGCTCGGGGGTGTAGCCCGCGCGGTACGGCGAGAGGCGGGAGGCCAGGCGGCGACCGCTCTCCTGCAGGCGGTCGACCGTGTACTGGTAGACCAGCTCGGCCGCCCGGCGGGACTTCGTGAAGCAGATGGTGCGGACTCCGTGGCGGACGAGCTCGGCCAGGACGTCCGCCGCCTCGCTGCTGTTGCTGCGCCGCAGGTTGAGCTGCTCGTCGGCCAGGGGCGGGTTCCAGAGCAGGATCTTGCGGCGCCCCCCGGGGGCGCCGTCGTTGTCCACCGGCTGGACCGGGAGTCCGAGCAGACGGCCGGCGTGCTCGGCCGCGTTCCCGATGGTGGCCGAGGCCAGGATGAACTGGGGCTCGGCTCCGTAGAACGCGGCCACTCGCCGCAGGCGGCGCAGGACGTTGCCGATGTGGCTGCCGAACACCCCGCGGTAGGTGTGAGCCTCATCGATGACCACATAGGCCAAGTTGTAGAAGAAATCGCCCCAGCGCTCGTGGTGGGGGAGCAGGGCCATGCTGATCATGTCGGGGTTCGTAAGCAGCGCGCGGCCCCGCCTGCGGGCCAGCCTGCGGGCTTCGGATGGTGTGTCGCCGTCGTACACGGCCAGTTCGACGGCCCCCGCAGCCAGGGAGCGCAGTCGGCGAACCTGGTCCTGGGCCAGGGCCTTGGTCGGATAGAGGTAGAGGGCCCGAGCGTTCGGCTCGCGCAGCAGGCGATCGATGACAGGCAGGTTGAAGCACAGGCTCTTGCCCGAGGCCGTGCCCGTGGTGACGATGAAGTTCCGCCCCAGCTTCGCCGCGTCCCAGGCGGCGCGCTGGTGCACCCACAGGCTGGTCACACCTTCGGCCGCCAGTGTTTCGGCCAGCTGCGGATGCAGGTCCTCGGGGAGCGGGGCCGTCCGTCCGTCGCGCGCGGGGAGCACCAGCTCTTGATCCACCTGCGGATAGCGGACTGCCGGAAAGATGTCGAAGAGCGCTGGCTCCACTCCCAAGAACCTCTCGATCAGGCGGTGCAGCTGCACGTTCCCTCCCAGATACCGCTGGCGCGCGGGGAGGCCGGCGGCCGCATCCCCGTCGCCGAATCAGCGTAGCGCGGGCACCGGCACGAATCGATACGCATTTAGTATTAGCCGGGGACCCGCCGCGTCCTGGAGGATCGGATCGATGATACGCGGTTCTGGCACCGCGCGTTGCTATACTGGCCAGACCATGTCAGGGTCCACCGGTGCATCCCCCCCAGTCCCCATCCAGCGTACGCGGCTCTTCATAGCCTGCGACTTCGACGGCACCGTGACCGAGCGCGACACGCTGGGTATGGTGGTCCACCGCTACGCGCCCCACGTTTGGGAGTCGGTCGATGATCGCTTGCGCGGGGGGCAAATCACTCTGCTCGAGGCGATGCGCGAGGAGTTCCGTCAGGTGCGCGCGTCGGAGGGCGAGGTAGTCGAGTTCATCCTGGCCAACGCCCGGCTACGCGAGGGCTTCCAGGAGTTCGTTCGCTGGGTCGAGGTCGGCCGTCACGAGCTCGTGATCGTGAGCGCCGGCTTCCGGACTCTCATCGATCCCGTCCTGGCGGCCGCCGGGCTCTCACACTTGCACGTGCACGCGGGCGACGCACTCTTCACCCCGCGGGGGACGTCTCTCTCCTTCCCGCCGTCGACCGCAGACTGCATCGACGCCTGCGGTCACTGCAAGCGGGAGACCATCGCCGCGCATCGGCCTTTCCCCGGGCCTTTCGTCTATATCGGCGACGGCTACTCCGACCGGTGCGCCATCCTCGACGCCGACATCATCTTCGCCCGCGGGGAGCTGGCGCGCTTCCTGGAGGAGGAGAACGTGGCCCACCACGTCTTCGACACCTTCCGCGACGTCATACGTGAACTCGAGTCCCTGGGGTACTCGGGCACGGACCCGCGCTGCTCGCCCAGGCGTGGGGGGTTCCGGCAGTCGAGCCCCCCGGGTAGGCCAGCACGGCCGGGCCTCGGGTGGGGAGGGCCCGTTGGGTCCCTTGCGGGCGTGGCGCCCGGCTAGCCCGGGACGCTCACCAGGTCTCGCTCGACCAGGAGCTCGGCGATCTGCACGGCGTTCAGGGCCGCGCCCTTGCGCAGGTTGTCGGCCACGATCCAGAGGTTGAGGCCGTGGGCCACGGTGGAATCCCGGCGGATGCGGCCTACGTACACGGGGTCGGTACCCGAAGCCACGATGGGCATAGGGTAGATGAGGCTGTCGGGGTCGTCGCTCACGACTATGCCTCGCGCGGCCGAGAGAAGATCGCGGGCCCGCTCGGGACTCAGGTCACGCTCGAACTCCAGGTTCACCGATTCGGAGTGGCCGTTGTAGACGGGCACGCGCACGCATGTGGCCGTGACCGCGATGGAGTCGTCGCCCATGATCTTCTTGGTCTCCTCCACCATCTTGTATTCCTCTTTGGTGGAGCCGTCGTCCAAGAAGGCGTCGATCTGGGGAAGGCAGTTGAATGCTATCTGGTGGGGGTAGATCTCGATCAAAGGCGGTGTGCCCTCCAAGATCTCGTCCGACTGGCGAATGAGCTCGGTCACCGCCTTGGCCCCCGTACCCGAAACGGCCTGGTAGGTGGAGACCACCACCCGCCTGATGCGGGCTGCGTCGTGCAGAGGCTTCAGGGCCACGACCATCTGGATGGTCGAGCAGTTCGGGTTGGCGATGATGCCCTGGTGCGTGTCGGCGTCGTGAGGGTTGACCTCGGGCACGATTAGGGGGACATTGGGCTCCACCCGCCAGGCCGACGAGTTGTCGACCACCACGCAGCCCGCGTCGCGGGCGATGGGAGCGTACTCCCGCGAGATGGAGGCGCCGGCCGAGAAGAGGGCGATGTCGACGCCCGCGAAGCTGTCGGGCGTGAGCTCCCTGCACTCGACGCACTCCTTGCCGAACTCGAGCTCGATCCCGGCCGAGCGCCGGGAGGCAAGAGGCAGGAGCTCCGAAACGGGAAAGCCGCGCTCTGCCAGGATGCTGCGCATTTCGTGGCCCACCGCCCCGGTGGCGCCCACGACCGCAACTCGGTACTGCCTGCTCAAAGGATGCCTCCTTGTCGGGGCCCGCGAGCGTCCCTGCTGCACCCGCTGCCCCTCGTCACATTCCGGACGCATTCTACCACCAGGGGCGGCGCGTGGCCCGTGGTTCAGCCTCTGGCGTCCGGTGTCGGTCGCGTGCGCAGGGCCAGCACCAGGCGGTCGTCGGAGGGGAGGTCGGGGTCGCGGAAGGCTCCGCTGGCCTCGCAGATGGCGCAGGTCAAACGCTCCAGACCGCAGGGGTGTGCGTCCCGCCAAGCCTGGGTGATCCCCTCGAGGCCGAACAGGCTTTCGCCTCGCCGCGCTTCAGACACGCCGTCGGTATAGAGCAGCAAGACGTCTTCCGGCGGAAGAGTGAACTGGAAGTCGCGGTAGTCGGTGTCGGGCATGGTGCCGAGAGGCAGGCTGTGGGGACCTTCGACCTCGCGGGTTCCTTCCGGGCCGAGGACGATCGGGGCCGGGTGTCCGGCGAGCGCGACACGAACCGTGGTGCAACCGGCCTCGAACAGGCAGGCTACGGCCGTCACGAAACGCGTCGGGGGCAGCGAGTCGCGCAGCACACGGTTGGCGGCGGCGAAGAGCGCGGCCGGCGTCGTGGTGTCGCGGGCCAGGGTGGCCAATGTGTAGCGGGCCCGGGCGGCCAGTCCGGCCGATTCCACTCCCCGACCCGAGTAGTCGCCCACCAGCACGAGGGTGCGCCCCCGCCCCAGCTCGATGATGTCGTAGAAGTCGCCGCCGATGCGGGCGGCATCGGTGGCTGAGGCGAAGCAGACCCCCACCTCCAGGTGGGCCGATTGGGCCGGCGTGCTGGGCAAGAGCGCGGCCTGGATGGCCTCGAGCAAAGCGTGCTCCCGCTCAGACGCCTGGTGGCGAAGGATGATGCGACCGGCCAACCGGCAGGCGGCCTCCACGGTTTGCTCGCTGCCTTGAAAGCGACCGGGCTTCGGGTCGGCCACGTGCAGGCAGCCAATGGGGCCGTCGGGTCCCATGAGGGGAAAGGCGGCCACCGACTGGTAGCCCTCGGCGATGCATCGGCCGCGCACGGGCCCAAGTTCCAGGGGGTGAACTCCTGCGTGATGGTGCCGACGCTGCTCCAGACGAAGGAGCCGTGCTCGGTGAAGAACGGCTGCGAGGTGTCCACCGCCCCCGTGGCCACGCGCCCACAGATGCACTCCGCGCTGGCGACCAGCGTCTCATCGCGGGCAAAGCGCTCGTCGGCGCCTTGGTGAAGGCAGAGCGGCGCCCAGGATTGCTCCTCGCCTTCCTCGGTGAAACGCAAGAGGGCCGTGCGGCAGCCGGTCAGCTCGCGGGCCCAGGCGATGAGGCATTCTCCGGCCTCACTGAACGAGGCTGCATCCGTCAGCTGCTCGAGGAGACCGGTGAGGTCGTCCAAGTCTCTCATAGCCGACATTGTAGGGAAAAGGCAGCCACTTTCCAACTTGGACCAGAACTTGGACCAGGGGCGGACGGGTCTTGACGCCCGCTGGTCCACGTGCTACTCATGTAGGCCAGAACCGAGCGACGCCGCTGGGTGCCGCCGGTCCGGGAGCTCGGGTGTCGGGGTTCCGGGCAGCCGGCGGAGAATATGGGAATCGGGTGAGAGTCCCGAACGGTCCCGCCGCTGTATACGGGGAGCGGACCCGCACAGAGCTCGTTTCACAATGAAGCTTCGCCATCAGAGCGCGGCGGCCAAGGCTTCGTTGTGTACGGGCTCCCTAGATGGCCACTGTCCACGTCCGTCGTCGAGTCGGCGGCAAGTGAGATGGGAAGGCGCGGGCGAGCGACGATCCGTGAGTCAGCAGACCTGCCCCGCGGTTGGTAGGCCCTTCGCGTGAAAAGGGGCCCTGCCTGGAGATGATGGCAAAGTCTCCGGCCTGTTTCAGGCTGGGGGCTTTTCTTTTTGCCCCCGCCGATCTCACGCATGGTGCGCGGGCTCGGGGCGCGCCGACGTACAGGCGACGCGGAAAGGGGGCGGAGATGGCATCACAAATCGAGAGCGCGAGGGCCGGGGAGATCACTCCCGAGATTCTCGCGGTGGCCCAGGACGAAGGGCTCGAGCCTGAGGTGGTGCGTGACCGGGTGGCGCGCGGCACCATCGTCATCCCGAACAACACCAACCGCGAGCACCGCGTGGTGGGCATCGGCCAAGGTTTGCGCACCAAGGTGAACGCCAGCATCGGTACGTCGAGCGACATCGTCGACATCGAGGCCGAGATCCGCAAGGCTCGGGCGGCCGAGGAAGAGGGCGCCGACACACTCATGGAGCTCTCGGTGGGAGGCGACCTGGACCACGTGCGGCGGCAGGTGCTGGCCGCCACTGATCTGCCCGTGGGCAACGTGCCTCTCTACCAGGCCTTCTGCGAGGCCACCCGCCGCTATCACGACCCCGACAAGCTCGACGAGGAACTGCTCTTCCACCTGATCGAGCAGCAGTGCGCCGATGGCATGAGCTTCATGGCCATCCACTGCGGCATCAACCTGTACACGGTGGAGCGGCTGCGGAGGCAGGGGTACCGCTACGGCGGCCTGGTCTCCAAGGGCGGCACCTTCATGGTCTCCTGGATGCTGGCCAACCGCCGCGACAACCCCCTCTACGAGAAGTTCGACCGGGTGGTGGACATTCTGCGCCGCTATGACGTGGTGCTCAGCTTGGGGAACGGCATCCGAGCGGGGGCCATCGACGACTCCTCCGACCGGGCCCAGGTGGCCGAGCTCATCATCAACTGCGAGCTGGCCGAGATCGGCCGGGAGATGGGCTGCCAGATGATGGTGGAGGGTCCCGGGCACGTGCCCCTGGATGAGATCGAGGGCAACATCCAGCTGCAGAAGCGCATGTCAGGCAATGCCCCCTACTACGTGCTGGGCCCGCTGCCCTGCGACGTGGGCGCCGGCTACGACCACGTGACGGCCGCCGTGGGGGCTGCCTCGTCGTCGCGCTACGGCGCCGACCTCATCTGCTACATCACCCCGGCCGAGCATCTGGCCCTGCCCGATGAGCAGGATGTGCGGGAGGGCGTACGGGTGGCCCGCCTGGCCGTGCACATGGGCGACATCGTCAAACTGGGCGAGCGGGGGCGCTTGCTCGATCGGGAGATGGCAAAGGCTCGCCGGCGGATGCAGTGGGATCGGCAGTTCGAGCTGGGGCTCTTCGGCAAGGAGGCGCGGTCCATCCGTGACAGTCGCACCCCGGCCGACGAGGACACCTGCACCATGTGCGGCAACTTCTGCGCCGCCAAGAACGCCGATGCCCTGTTCGGCGACTCGCTGTCGCCGGCCAAGCGGTAGGGGACCGAAGAGGGCGATGAACCATCTCGCCAGCGAATCCACCGGCAGGACGGCCCCGTCCGGCCGCGGGGCGCGGGCGCCGGGGTGGACCCGAGCGCGGCTGCGGCTCCGCCCCGGAGCCGTAGCGACCGCCCTCGCCGTCTTCCTGGGGCTGACCCTGGCCGCGGAGGTGATGGTGAGGTTGACCCAGGTGGCCTCGTTCATCCTGCCGCCCCCCTCGGCCGTTGTGCGCGAGCTGGCGGAGGCGCCCGCGTTGTTCGCCCGGCACGCTGCCGTGACCATCTACGAGGCGGGTACGGGGTTGGTGTTGGCGGCGGCGGCGGCGCTGCTGTTCGCCGCCGCCGCCGTCCACTCCCGATCCCTGGACCGGGTGCTGACTCCCTTGGTGGTGGTGTCGCAGACCATCCCGGTGATCGCCCTCGCGCCGCTGCTGGTGCTCTGGTTCGGCTACGGCGCTCTGCCTCGGGTGGTCATCTGCGCACTCATCGCCTTCTTCCCGATGGCGGTGACGGCGCTCGAGGGTTTCCGCTCCGCCGATCCGCAGCTGCTGATGCTCTTGCGCTCGGTGGACGCCTCGCGCTGGGACGTGTTCTGGCGGGTGCGCGTGCCCGGGGCGGCCCCCTTCCTGGCCGCCGGCTTCCGCACCGGGGTCACCTTGAGCCTGGTGGGGGCCGTTGTGGCCGAGTGGACCGGCACCGACCGAGGTTTGGGCTACCTGGTGCTGAGCGCCAACTCCCGCCTCGCCACGGCCCAGGCCTTCGGCGCTGTGCTGCTGATCACGCTGCTCGGTCTGGCCGCCTATGGCGGGGCTATAGCGCTGGAACACAAGATCTGCTGGTGGAATCGTCCGGCCCCGGCGGGCCGGAGGGAGAAGAAGGAGAAAGGGTGGCAATGAGGTCGAACGGAACACGAAAAGATCTTGAGAGAACGAGCCGTTCTAGGCGGCTGTTGAAGAGCGAAGCCTTGGCCACCAGAACGCGCTGGCCGGCGCGATGCAGCGTCCTCGGGCGCGCCCGTAGCTCCGCTACGCCCGCTCCCTGCGTCCAGGGAGCTCGTTTCACAACGAAGCCTTGGCGGCCGCGGCCGCACTGGGCGGCCCGATGCGGCGTCCTCGGTCACGCCCGTAGCTCCGCTACGCCCGCTCCCTGCGTCCTTGCCTCGCCCACGCCCATCGCGCCCTGGCGGCGAAGCGTCATGCTTCAACGGCCTGCTAGTCAGCGCGGGGTAGTTCTGGGGCTGGCGGTCTTGCTGGCCGGCACCGTGCTGCTGGTGGGCCTAACCGGTTGCGGCAGCTCGCAGACGAGCACGACAACGAGCACGGTAGCCGCGGTCGACGCCGAGCCATCCGGCACGATCGAAGTCGTCGCGAAACCCGAGGTGGCCAAGGTCGACCTGATCATGGACTGGGTTCCCTGGGTGCTCGATGTCCCAATCGACGTGGCCATCGAGAAGGGCTTCTACGCGGACGCCGGCCTGGAGATCGTCCAGACCTTGCCCGCCGGGCCCACCGACGTGGTCAAGTTCGTTTCCACCGGCAAGAGCCAGTTCGGCCTCTACTATGCGCCCGACGTACTGATGGGCGTGGCCGAGGGTGCGCCCCTGCTGTCGGTAGCGGGCCTCATGAGCCACGCCCCCGTGGGCTTGGCCATTGGGCCGGGCCTGGATGCCACGAAGCCCGAGGACCTTGCCGGCAAGGTGGTGGCTGTTCCCATGATCCCCTCGGTGCGGGCCTCGTACGACTCGCTGCTCGAGGCGGGCGGGGTGGATCCGGCCGCGGTGACCCTGGTGGATCCCGGTTTTGACCTGGTGGCGCCGCTCCTGGCCGGGACCTACCAGGCAGTGGCCTTCACGGAGTTCGGTGAGCTGGTGGAAGCCGAGCTTGACGGGAGGGAGCTCGCATACATGGACTTCCGCGACTGGGGCACCCCCGACTACGCCTTCATGAACGTCATCACCAACCGGGACTTCGCTGCGGGGAACCCAAACACCGTGCGCGCCTTCGTGGCCGCGACCATGGCCGGGCTGACTTATGCGGCCGAACATCCCCAGGAGGCCGTGGACATCTACGTGACCCGGCACCCCGAGCTGAAGAAGGAGCTCCTCATGGCCCAGTGGGAAGCGGCCATCCCCTCGATGGCCACCGGGGACGGGCAGGCGACCGGCCGGCAGGATCTGGCCAATTGGGCGAGTCTCTCGACGTGGATGGTCGAGGCGGGTTTGCTGGCGGAGGCCGTCGACGTGGGGGGTGTGGTGAGCAACGAGTACCTGGCGGCGCCGTGAGGGTGGGCGTGGCCCTGGATCGGGGCCCGGCGGTCGCCGGGCCCGGAGTGGGCGGCGGAGGCGCCTCCGCCGCCTCGGTCACCGTTCGCGGCCTGCGGGCCGGGTACTCCGGCCGGCAGGGCGAGGTCCTCGTGCTGGCCGGGCTCGACTTGGCCCTGGCGCCCGGCGAGCGTCTGGCGGTGGTGGGAGAGAGCGGCTGCGGCAAGAGCACTCTTCTTCATGTGCTGGCCGGTTTGCACCCTCCCAGCGCCGGCGAGGTGCTGGTCGACGGCCGCGTGGTGGCGACGGCGGGGGATGCGCACTCCGGCGGTTCAAGCTGCTCGGCCGGCCACGCCGCCAGCATGTTCCAGCGGGACCTGCTGCTGCCTTGGAAACCGGTGCTGGGGAACACGGTGTTCGCCGCACGGGTAGCGGGGACAGTGGCCGTGGCCGCCGCCGGTGGGGTGGCTCCAGGCCCGCGGGGGCCGAAATTGAGGGCCACGCGCGGGCCATCCTGGAGGAATTTGGATTGGGCGGGTTCCTGGGGGCTCTCCCCCGGGAGCTTTCGGGGGGCATGCGCCAGCGGGTCGCCCTGGCCCGGACCTTGGTGCTGAGCAAGGGGTTGGTCCTTCTCGACGAGCCTTTCGGCAGCTTGGATGCCCTCACCCGAGCTGAGCTGCAGGGCTGGCTGCTGGACGTGATGGAGGCCCATCCGGCCACCTGGGTACTGGTGACCCACGATGTCCGCGAAGCCGTCCTGCTGGGGGACCGGGTGGCGGTGCTGGCCGGGCGGCCCGCCCGGCTGGAAGGCTGGGTGCCGATACCGCTAGGGCGCGGGGTGCGGCGGGCCTTGGCGGCAGCGGAGGCTGGGGAGGAGCCAGCGGTCCCGGCCGCCGACCCGGTCGCGCCGGGCGGGGTTGCGCCTGCCGCCGGGGAGGAGATGCGCAGCCTGATCCGCAGGGTCCGGCAGCTCCTGGCGCGAGGGAGGACGGCGTGAAACACGTGATGTCGACCGCCGCCGATGGAGTCTCCCTTGGCCGTGTGCTGGAAGCCATCCGGCCGGTGGATCCGGAGAGCGCCTCCCGGGCCGCCGCCCGGGCGGCCGGCTTGGCCGTGCCCGCTGGCAGCCTGGGACGCATGCTCGACTTGGGGGTGCGTCTGGCGGCCATCCAGCAGACCCTGCTGCCCGTCTTCCCCCGCAAGGCGGTCGTGACGGCCGCCGGCGACCACGGGGTCGTGCGCCGGGGCGTGAGCGCTTTCCCGGCCGAGGTCACGCCCCAGATGGTGGCCAACTTCGTACGCGGCCGGGCGGCCGTCAACGCTCTGGCCGGCGTCGCTGGCGCCCGCGTGGTGGTCGTCGACGCCGGAGTGGCGGCCGACCTCCGGCCTCTTCTGGGGGCGTGCATCCGAGCCGACCTGGCCGGCGTCTTGGAGCACGGGGGCGTGCTCGACCGCAAGGTCCGTTGGGGTACCGGCGATCTGAGCCGCGGACCGGCCATGAGCCGGGAGGAGGCCGTGCGTGCTCTGGATGCCGGCGTCGAGGTGGTGGCCGGCTTGACTGCCGATGGCCTGGATCTGGTTGGCACTGGCGACATGGGGATCGGGAACACGACTCCCTCCAGCGCTCTGGCTTGCGTCTTCACGGGACGGGAGGCGGGTGAGGTTACCGGAAGGGGCACGGGCATCGACGATCGCAGCCTGGCCCGCAAGCGGCTGGTGGTGGAGCAGGCTCTGGCGGTCAACCGGCCCGAGTGCACCGATCCGGTGGGCGCCCTCGCGGGCGTCGGCGGTCTCGAGATCGGCGTGATCGCCGGCGTGATCCTCGGGGGAGCGGCGGCTGGCATCCCGGTGGTGGTCGACGGCTTCATCTCCACGGCCGGGGCCCTGGTGGCCTGCGCCTTGGCCCCCGAGGCCCGTGGCTACCTGATCGCGAGTCATCGCTCGCTGGAGCCGGGTCACCGCGTCATGCTGGACCATCTGGGGTTGGAGCCCCTGCTCGATCTGGACCTCCGGCTGGGGGAAGGTACGGGAGCGGCTCTGGCCATGCCCTTGGTCGACGGCGCGGCCGCCTTGCTGCGGGAGATGGCCACGTTCGATGAGGCCGGCGTAACCGAGGCCCACGGCTCGGGGGAGGGCGAGTGAGCATCTGGTCGGGAGACCTCACCCTGCGCGACGCTCAGGACCTGGAGGACGTGGCCACGGCCGCCTGGCTCTCGGAGGCCCTCTTCGCGGCGTTGGAGCTCGGCCTGTTCGAAGCTCTCGGCACCGAAAACCTGGAGGTGAGCGAGCTCGCCCGTCGTTGCGGAGCGGACCGCGATGCCACCGGCCGGCTGGTCAACGTCCTGGCAGCTCTGGGCCTGGTGGCTCAATACGACGGGCGGGTGGCCTGCGGCACCGTGGCCCGGCGCCACCTGCGGAGGGGTACGGACGGCTACCTGGGTCACTCCCTGGCCTACCGGCGCGGGCTGGCCACTCACTGGTCTCGGCTGGCGGAGGCCGTGCGCACTGGCGGATCGCCTTTGGAGGTGGCTGAGGACGAAGATGAGGTCGCCTACCGCGCCCGGGTGCGCGTTTACCTGCTGGCCATGGACGATGTGGCCCGCCATAAGGCCCAGCGCATCGCCGAAAGGGTGCACCTCGATCGGTTGCTGGCAGGGCGGTCCCGGCACGGTGGGGCCGTTCTCGACGTGGCCGGGGGGCCGGGGCGGTGGCCGCCGAGCTGCTGCGCCGGAATCCCACCTGGCAGGCGCTGGTGCTGGACATGCCCGAGATAGTGCAGCAGGCGCGGCAGGTGTGGAGCGAGCGGGGAGATGCTTTGACCGAGGGTCCCGGGGCTCGGCTGTCCTTCGCCGAGGTGGACATCTTGAGCGAACCGTTCCCCGAGCCTCCCGATGGCGCCGCCGGTTGGGACGTCGTCGTGCTCTCGAATATCGTGCATGCTTTCGGCGCGCCCGAGTCCGGTATGCTCCTCGACGCGGCCGCCACCGCGGTGGCCGCGAGCGGCCTGGTGGTCGTGCACGACTTCTGGACCGACGGCCCGGGCCGCGGTCCGGCCAAGAGCGCCCTCTTCGACCTGCACATGCTGCTGCACACCTACCAGGGGCGCGTCTATCCGTGGAGCTGGGCCCGCGACCGCTTGGCGGTCGCGGGCCTCACCACCCTTGCCCCCGTATCGCTGGGTGAGGGGGTGCAGGCGGAAGACACGGCTCTGGTGGTGGGCGCGCGCGATCCTAGAGCACTGACTGCGGTGGATGCCGGGGGCCTAGAGCGGGTGGCCTCGGCGGCTCTCGAGATCGGCTTCGAGCGGACGGCGCCCATCGATCCCGAACAGGTGGTCACCGCCGCCTGGGTGCGTGAGAAGTGCCGCTTCGGCTGCGCCGGCCACGACCAGGGCGGGCGGTGCCCGCCCTGGTCCCCGGCTCCGGCGGACACACGGACCCTGCTGGATGAATACCGGCAAGCGTTGCTCGTGCGGGGTGCGCCGCCCACCCTCGACTTCCACACACGCATGCTGGCTCTTGAACGGGCCGCCTTCTTGCAGGGATTCCCCCGGGCCCTGGCCTTCACGGCCGGACCCTGTCCCCTCTGCGCGGAGTGCGAGCCCGGTCACTGCCGCCGGCCGGCCGAGGCCCGCCCCTCTATGGAGGCCTCGGGGATCGACGTCTACGCCGCCGCGGCCACCGTTGGCTGGCCTCTGGAGCCGGTACCGGATCGTGAATCGCCCGTCACGTACATCGGTCTCCTGCTGGTGGAGTGATGGGCCTGCGTATTCTCCTGGTTCAGGCTCCCTCGGTGGAGGGTTCCAGCGGGGAGATCGTGGCTCCGTTGGGGCTGGCGTTGGTGGCCGCCGCCGCTCCGGCGGCGGCGGCCACGACACAGAGCTCGTGGACCTCAACCTGGAAGGCGACCCCTTCCCCGCCCTGGCCACGGCCCTCGCTCGTTTCGACCCCCAGTTGGTCGGCGTGGGCCTGCGCAACATCGACCCCCTGGCCAACCGGCGCCACTCCTACCTGCCCGTGTTCGCCGGTGTACTGGAGGCGGTGCGTGCGGCGCTGCCCAAGGTGCCCCTGGTGGTGGGCGGGGCCGGCTTCTCCATGTTTCCGCTGGAGATCATGCGCCGCTACCCGGCCATCGACGCCGGCGTGCTTTTGGAAGGAGAGCTCACCTTCCCCGAGCTCCTAGCGCGGATCGAAGATGGACGGGGCGGCCCCCGGGGCCGCCCCGCCAGAAGTGGCCGAGTTGAGGGAGGCGGATACCTGGGATGTGCCGCCGGCCTACCCGGCACGGTGGTGCGCGTCGGACCCGGTCCGGAAGGGCTGGTTGTCGGTCCCAGACGGGGCCGGGTTCCCCAGGAAGCCCTCAACCGGGTGCGCTCCTGGCTGCCCGAACTGGCCGCCCCGTACAGCGAGTCGAGCTCCTACGCGCCCGCAGCCGGCGTCGAGACCAAGCGAGGCTGCCCCTTGCGCTGCTCGTACTGCGTCTACCCGGCCCTGCAGGGTCACCGCACTCGCTTCCGCAACCCGGAGACCATTGTGGGGGAGGTGCAGCTCCTGCATCGTGAAGCCGGCGTCGAGTGGGTGCACTTCACCGACCCGGTGCTGAACGATCCGCCCGACCACTTCCGCGAGGTCTGCCAGAGGCTGATCGAGCGAGGCGCCCCCGTGCGCTGGACGGGCTTCTTCCGGGAGGGGGTCTTGACCCGCGAAGACGCCGAGCTGGCCGTGCGCGCGGGTTGTGCCGCCTTCCAGTTCTCCGGCGACGGAACCTGCGACGCCACGCTGGCACGCCTGCGAAAGGGCCTTGCCCGGGACGACATCCTGCGGGCGGCCGGCCACGCGGCCGCCACCACTGCCCTGACCGTCTATCACTTCATGGTGAACGTCCCGGGGACCGACGCCGCCGTCGTCCGCGACGCTCACGACCTGGTGGAGCGCCTGCACGACCTGCACGAGCCCCAGGGCACCTTGGGGGCCGTGGTCTTCAACAACCTGCGGGTTTACCCGCGCACGCCGCTGGCCCGGGAGCTCACGCGCGCTGGGGTGCTCGCCTCCGGGCAGGATCTCCTCTATCCTACCTACCACAACCCAGCGCCGTACTGTCATCTGCGCTACGAGCTCGAGGAGAGGCACCAGCTCCGCGCCTGCCGCCGCAGGGCCTCGACGGCAGCGGCCGAGAATGATCGGGAGAGCGCCACATGACCCGTCCCCTTCGCATCGCGCTGATCGAGCACCCCAGGCAGAGCAGCTGGGTCCATATGAACGACGTGGCCAACACACCGCTGTCGAGCAGCCTCATGACCGGCTACGTGGCGGCCGCCCTGGAACATGCCGGCCACCAGGTCTCCGTCGTCGAGGGGCATCTGGCCGGCCTGACAGTCGAGCAAGTCGTGGTGCGGGCGGCCGAGGCGCGCCCGCAGCTGGTTGGGCTCCACGTGGTGTACGACTGGTCCGACGGCTGCGAGGTGGTCCGTTTGCTCGACGCCTTGAGCGCGGCCGTGGGGCCCGTGCCCGTCATACTCTACGGCTTCTACCCCACGTTCGCGTGGCAGGAGCTTCTCGCCCGGCACCCCCAGGTGGCGGCCGTGGTTCTGGGCGAGCCTGAGCGCACCGTGGTCGAGGCGGCCGAAGCCGTAGCCTGCGGCGGCGTCGTCGAACGGGCGCTGGCGGTGGTGCCGGGGCTGGCGGTTCGGACCCGCGGCGCCGCCGCTGGACTCACCCCTTCCCGGGCCCTCGTCCAGGACCTCGATGCACTGCCCTTTCCGCGCCGCACTCCCGAGATGCTCGCGCTGCGCGAGGTGAACATAGCCGGCAGCCGGGGCTGCTACGGGGCCTGCACCTTCTGCACCATCAACCCCTTCTACGGAGGCCGCTCTCGGTGGCGGCCTCGCTCCCCCCAGAGTGTCGTCGGGGAGATGAGCGCCATTCTTGAAGCACACCCGCACAAGAACCGCTTCTATTTCGTCGATCCCAACTTCTTCGGGCCGGCCGGGCGGGGCCGGGAACGGGCCCTGACATTGGCCCGCATGATCGCCGAGCGTTTCGACATCCGCTTCGGGCTGGAGGGGCGGGTGAACGACATCGATGAGGCCCTGGTGGAGGCCCTGGTGGCGGCCGGCTTCGACGAGCTGCTGATAGGGCTGGAGAGCGGCTCCGACGCCACCCTGCGCCGGCTGAACAAGCACACCACCGTGGAGCAGAACCGGCGAGCCCTGCGCATCCTGCGCGCCTACGGCATCGAGCCCAATGTGGGCTTCATCATGTTCGAGCCAGAGAGCTCTCTCGACGATGTGCGGGTCAACCTGGCCTTCCTCGAGGAGGAGCACCTGCTGGAGCGCCTTTCCGTCACGGCCAATGTGCTCTATCACCAGCAGATCCTTCTGCGCCCCACTCCGGCCTACCGCGCCGCCCTGGCTGAAGGTCGGCTCGAGGTGTCGCCGAGCAACCCGTACGAGGGCGCTGTCCCTTACCGGCACCCCCGGGTGGCCTTCCTGGCCGAGACCATGGCCGAGTGCTGCCGGCACATCTTCGCGGGTCTGCCTCAGGACCTCTGGTTGGGAGACGGCGAGGACGACCACCGTCTGTTGGTGCTGAACCGGTCCTTGGTGGGTCTCTTCCGGCGCCTGCTCGACGGGCTGGCCGACGGTTCCCTGAGCCCAGCCTCGGGGCTGGCCGCGGAGGTGGTGGCCGAGGTGCGGGACTGGGTTACGGACGCCTCTCGTGCGCCCTCTCGCGTCTGAGATCCGCCCCGGTTGGGAAGGGAGGAGTCCATCAGGTACGGGAGCGGCGCAGCGAGCTCTCAGGGAGATGATCGAGATGGGGAGCTGGGAATCCACACGGGGCGACGCCGGCGGTACCGACCCCATCGGCGGGAGCCTGGGGAGCCGAGTGGCGGTGGTGACGGGGGCCAGCCGTGGCATCGGAGCCGCGATCGCGCGGGCGCTCGGACGGGAAGGGGCCTTCATCGTGGGAGCCGCTCGGACCCGGGCGGATTTGGAGGTCGCTCTGGCCGGTCTTCCCGCTGCCCTGGCCGTCCCTACCGATGTCAGCGATCCCCAGGCGGTTCGGACCCTGTTCGAAGCGGCGGCCCAGGTTCGCGGCCGCGTCGACATCGTGGTGAACGCCGCCGGCGTGCTCCGGCGCGCCCCCGTGGAGCAGACGACCCTGGCCGATTGGCGGGAGTCGCTCGAGGTCAACCTCACGGCCGTGTTCCTCTGCTCCCGAGCCGCGGTCAGGCAAATGTTGGGTCAGCGGGAGGCTCCGGGCGGGGTGCGCGGGCACATCGTGCAGATCGTGTCGGGGGCTGGGGTGCACGGCTGGGAGGGCTCGTCGGCGTACGCGGCCAGCAAGTTCGGGGTCATGGGCTTCACCGAGACTCTGCGCGAGGAGGTGCGCGGGCGGGGGATCAAGGTGACCGAGATCCTGCCCGGCATGGTGGACACCGACATGACCGCCCAGCCCGAGTTCTCCGGCCGCGCGAAGCTCGCGCCCGAGGACGTGGCCCGGGCCGTGCTGGCGGCCGTGACCGCCTCGCCGGCCGCCGTGCTGCAGCGGGTGGATGTGCGGCACCTGGCGCCCCGCTGAGAGGGCGTCACGCGGACGGCATCGATCTGACCCTATCCAGCGCTGCTCGAGAGCTCGGGGCTCCGCTTCGTGCTCTCCTGCAGCCAGGCGGTGAACTCCTCCATATCGGGGATGCGCTCGAAGACCACCTGACCGTCGACCAGGACTCCAGGGCAGGGCAGCTGACGACCGGCCGCCGGCCTCAGCTCCTGCATGCGCTTCACGCCCTCCCGGGTGGAGGCGTCGACCACGGTCCATGTGAACGAGTCGGGGAGCTCCCTCTGCACGTCTTCCATCGCGCCCACGGCGAGATTGCAGAGCACTCAGGAAGGTCCCTTCGAGATGAGGTCGACATGGGGTCTGCGTGCGTTGGTCACCGGTAGCTCCCTCCTGATCTGTGGGTCACTGCGCGGACGCCGCCCGGGCGTCGTCGTCGCCTCAGGTGCTTCAGCCGCCGCCTGCTTGCTCGGTCACCTCGACAGCCACGAAGGTGGGCGCCGGGTGCGCTGTGGGTGAGCCGGCGCCGGCCGGTGGTCCCTCCCCGGCGAGCGGGGACTTCCCGGCCTGGGTGTGCTCCGGGTGCCAGGTGCACAGCGGCCCCCGGCAGCCGTGAGGATGGCGCTGGACATGGGCACAGACGACCGGTTCGGGCAGCGGCAGGACGACGCCCAGATCGTTGGCGAGGGTGGCGGCCGTCACCTGCAAGGCGCGGCGCACGTAGGCTTTGCAGCAGCCGGGATCAGCCTCGCCGGCGGTGGCCGCCGCTAGACGGCTCACGAGGGTCATGGCGGCCTTGGTCTGGGGTCCGCGACCGCACTGGCCCCCGACCAGAACGCTGTAGCAGGCTCCCAGAGCCGGCACCACCCCGCACACTCCCGAGAGGCCGCAGTAGGCGCTGACCGCCTGGCGGGCGGTGCGCTCGAGGGCTTCGGTCACGTGGGCCTGGGTCACTCCCACGTCTCCCCGGTTTGCGAGAGCCGTGAGCAGGGCGCCGGCGGCCAGGGAGGCGTGCTCGCAACCCAGCATGGGTAGGTCGGGGTGGGCCATGAGGATCTCGGCCAGGGCGAAGGGGGAGCTCTCGCTCGTGGCGGCGAGGAGCCCGGGCAGGTGTTCCAAGAAACTCGCCCCGTGGCATGCCTCGCACACGTAGTGTCCCCGAGGGCAGACGACGTGGCCCCGCCCGGCCCGCCCGCAGACGGCGCAGGTGAGGTCGGCGGCCGCGTCGAGGTAGTCGAGAGCTCGGCCGCAGATCAGGCAGGACTCGCCCCGGGTTGGCTCCCCGCTGGAGCGGTGCGGTCCGCTGCTCGCGGGCTTTGCGTGGGTCACGGTGTCATCTCTCCTGCGACCGCGGTGAGGGCAACCCGCGTGCGTGTTCCAGAGCGTCCAGGGCGTTCCAGGCGGCGGCGATGGTCTCCCGGACCGTCGAGCTCTTGAGTCAGTAATAGACGAAGCCGCCCCGCCTGTCGGGCTGGGCGACTCCCGCGTCGCGCAGGATGCGCAGGTGGTGCGAGACCAGGGGTTGGGGGAGTCCGGTGGCCTCGACGACGTCGGAGACGGGACGGCAGTCGTCGGACAGCGCCAGTACGATCCGCAGGCGGGCCGGCTCACTCAGGGCCTTGAAGATTCGGGCAAGCGCGTCCACCGGCGGCACAAGTATGGAGTTATCGAGATGCATGCATATAGACTACCGCCTGCCGGCCTTGGCGGCAACCCCGGACGGTGTCCGCGCGGGCGGTTCCGCCTGCTGAATGGATCGCTTCCGGAGAACTACCGGTTGCCCGCGTCATGGAAGGCCCGCGGGAACCACTTCCGGTGGGCTGCCCGCAGGCTGATGGTGCGCAGCCGCAACCGGCGCAAGAAGGCCGCCTGGGTCTCCGGGTGGTCCGACGGGCCCAGGGGAATGAAGTGCCAGAGGATCTGACGATCGTCGATCTCCCCGCCGTCGGGCAGGCCGAACCAGCCCCGGGGGCCGTCCTCCTCGAAGCGTTCTCCCAGGTAGATGGCCCAGGAGAGCAGGGGCTGGTTGCCCCGGGAGGAGCTCTGTGCGGTGTCGTCGTCGGGGCGGTACTCGATCACGACCACCCGTCCGGGGCGCAGCGTCCTGTAGCTCACATCGTCCATGACCCGTATGGTACCCGATGGCTCCATCCGAGACTCCTCTCGGCCACGCCCGTCGAGCTCCACCCACGGGTCTATACTTCGTGGTGCCGTGATTGGACTCGCCGCCGGCGAGAGTCCCCCCGATGTGGGAGCTGATGCATGCCTGCCGACCAAAACCGCGACCGAACAGCACCCCCTTCGTTCAGGAAGGTGCCCTGGAAGGAGCTCGGGAGGACCTTGGCCTTCCTTCGACCCTACCGGTTGTCAGCCTTCGCCGCGCTCGTGTCGCTGATCGCTGTGACCGGAGCCACCCTGGTCACGCCGCAGTTCGTGCGCCTGCTCATCGACCGGGGCATCAGCGCCGGCCGGTGGCGCTGGATCGTCCTGCCCGCTCTTGGCCTGCTGGCGGCGGCGGTCGTGCGCGGGCTCTTCAACTTCCTGCAGGGCTACCTCTCCGAGAGGATCGGCCAGGGGATCGCTTTCGACCTGCGCAACATCATCTATGAGAAGCTCCAGAACCTCTCGTTCAGCTATCACGACCGGGCGCAGACCGGCCAGCTCATGACCCGGGTCACTTCCGACGTGGAGAACGTGCGCATGTTCGCGGGCCAGGGGTTCCTGATCCTGATCTCGTCGATCCTGACCCTAGGCGGGGCCGCCGTGATCCTGCTGCTCACTCAGTGGCGGCTGGCGCTCGTCGCCCTGGCCATCGTTCCGGTGATCTTGGCCATCCTGGGCTTCTTCATCGCCCGGGTCTTCCCGCTCTTCGGGGGCGTGCAGCGACGTCTGGCCGTCCTCAACACCATCCTGCAGGAGAACCTGGCCGGCATGGCCGTGGTCAAGGCCTTCGCCCAAGAGCCCTTCGAGTCCGAGCGCTACCGGAGCGCCAACGCCGACCTGCTCGACCAGAACGTGCGGGTGGTGCGGGCTCTGGCCGGCTCCTTCCCGGTGATCTTCCTGGTGGCCAACTTGGGCACCCTGGGGGTGGTTTGGGTGGGCGGCTTGCAGGTGATCGGCGGCGGGCTCAGCCTGGGGACCCTCGTGGCCTTCAACACCTATCTCAGCTTCCTGCTCATGCCCATCTTCCAGCTGGGGTTCATCGCAGGGAGCATCTCCCGGGCCGGCGCCAGCGCTGAGCGGGTCTTCGAGGTCGTCGACGCCGAGAGTGAGGTGCGCGACCGGTCGGGGGCAGGGGTGCTCGAGTCGGTGCAGGGGAGGGTGGAGTTCGATCGCGTCTCGTTCCGCTATGTGGGACAGGAGGGTTGGGTACTCGAGGACGTGTCGTTCACCGCCGAGCCCGGCGAGACTGTCGCGCTGCTCGGGGCCACCGGATCGGGCAAGTCGTCGATCATCAACCTGATCCCGCGTTTCTACGACGTGGTTCAGGGGGCCGTCCGCATCGACGGGGTCGACGTGCGCGACGTGACCCTGAGCAGCCTGCGGGGCCACATCGGCATCGTGCTGCAAGAAGCCGTGCTCTTCGGAGGGTCCATCCGCGAGAACATTGCCTACGGCCGGCCGGAAGCCACCGCCGAGCAGGTCGAGGCCGCTGCTCGGGCGGCGCAGGCCCACGGGTTCATCTCCGACTTGCCGGATGGCTACGACTCCGTGATCGGCGAGCGGGGCGTGACCCTGTCCGGCGGGCAACGGCAGCGCATCTCCATCGCCCGCACCCTGCTGCTGGACCCCAAGATCCTGCTGCTCGATGACGCCACCAGCTCCGTCGACGCCGAGACCGAGTTCCGGATGCAGCTGGCCCTGCTCGAGCTCATGCGCGGCCGGACCAGCTTCATCATTGCCCAGCGGCTCTCCACCGTCCGCACCGCCGACCGGGTGGTGCTGGTCGACCGGGGACGGGTGGCGGCCATCGGCACCCACGACGACCTGCTGCGCTCCAGCCCGCTCTACGGCGAGATCGTCGACTCCCAGCTCGACCGCGAGGAGGCGGCAGCGTGAGGGGCCACGGCAGCCTGGAGACCCTGGCCCGCGACCGCGAGGGCGCCGCCGACACCTGGGCGGTGATCACTCGCATGGCCCGGTCGGTGCGGGACTTCTGGCCGCAGTTCGCGGCCGTGGGCGCGTTGACGGTCTTCGGAGCGCTTACCACGGCGGCCGGTCCCTACCTCATTGGGCGCGCCATCGACCAGGCCATCTCCCGGGGCGACGCCCGCCGCCTGGGCACCACCATGCTTCTGCTGCTGGTGACCTATGTGGGCGGTTACGTCGCTATCTGGGGCCAGTTCCGGCTCATCGGCCGGGTGGCCCAGGAGACTCTGGCCCGCTTCCGCTCGGACATCTTCGCCGCCCTGCAGAAGCTCGACAAGCGCTTCTTCGACCGGCACGAGGCCGGCGACCTCATGAGCCGGCTGGTCAACGATGTCGAGGCGCTCAACACGCTCTTCACCCAGGGAGCTGTGCAGACCCTGGGCAGCGTGGTGGGCCTGGTGGGCATCGTGGTGGCCATGCTGGCGCTGCAGTGGCGGCTGGCGCTGGCCTCGTTCATCGTGATCCCGCTCATGTTCCTAACCACCAGCGTCTTCGCGCGGCTGGCGCGGCGGGCCTTCCGCCGCACCCGCGAGACCATCGGCGACGTGAGCGCCAACCTGCAGGAGGACATCGCCGGGGTCAAGGTGGCCCAGGCCTTCAACCGCACCCGGGCGAATACCGAGCGCTTCCGGGCCCGCAACGCCGCCAACCGCGACGCGAACGTGGGCGCCGTGGGTGTGACCAGCGCCTTCACCCCGGTCATGGACGTGCTCGGCACCGTGGCCACCGCCATCGTGGCCCTCTACGGCGGCTGGCTGGCGCTGAGGCAGCCGCCGGTGGTGACCGTGGGGGTGGTCGTGGCCTTCCTCACCTACGTGCAGCAGTTCTTCCGGCCGGTGCAGCTGGTCTCGACCTTCTACGCCCAGGCGCAGGCGGCCCTGGCCGGAGCGGAGCGCATCCACGACCTGCTCGATCTGGAGCCCAAGGTGTTCGACGCCCCCGGCGCGCAGGCGCTGGAGGACGCGGTCGCGGGTCCCGTGCGGGGGCGGGTGGCCTTCCGCGACGTGCACTTCGCCTACATCGAGGGCCAGGACGTTCTCCGCGGCGTCTCCTTCGGGGCTGAGCCCGGCCAGACGGTGGCCATCGTGGGGCCGACCGGCGCCGGCAAGACCACTCTCCTGAGCCTCCTTCTCCGCTACTACGACGTCGAGGACGGCGCCGTCCTGGTCGACGGGGTCGACGTCCGCACTGTCACCCAGGCGTCGCTACGGGCGCACATGGGGCTCGTCCTCCAGGAGCCCTTCCTTTTCTCGGGGACGGTGCTCGACAACATCGCGTACGGGCGGCCCGGCGCCACCCGGGACGAGGTGGAGGCCGCCGCCAAGGTGGTGGGAGCCCACGACTTCATCATGGCCTTCGCCAACGGGTACGAGCACGAGGTCGGTGAGCGGGGAGGCGGCCTGAGCCAGGGGCAGCGCCAACTGGTGGCTCTCGCGCGGGCGGTGGTGCGCGATCCGCGGATCCTGCTGCTCGACGAGGCCACGGCCAGCGTCGACACCCGCACCGAGGCCTTGATCCAGGAGGCGCTAGAGCGCCTGACGGCCCAGCGAACGACGTTGGTGGTGGCGCACCGGCTCTCGACCGTACGCCGGGCCGACCTGATCCTGCTGCTCGACGACGGCCTGATCGCGGAGCGGGGCACCCACGCCGAGCTCTTGGCGGCCGGCGGTGTCTATGCGGGGCTCTACCGGAGGCAGTTCCTCTCCCAGGAGGCCGAGGCGGAGCTGGCGGCCGAAGCGGCCGCGGAGGCAGCGGACCTGCCTGGGATCGCGGCGGGGCGAGCGGCCTCGGGCTGAGAGCCCGCGCCGGTGTGGGGACGGGGTGCTCACGGGCCAACTTCACTACTGTGATGGGGCGAAGCCATCGACGGACGACCACCCCGGCTCGTGAAAGCGCCGCGGCCGGCGTATTCGACCGGCGGCTCGCCGGCCGGACCCGACCGGTATCCCCATGGCCCCAGGCTCTTGGACCGGCTGACGGAGGCGCTGCAATCCCGTCACTACAGTCCTCGTACCGGAGAGGTCTATCGGGCGTGGGTCAAGCGCTTCGTCTACTTCCACGGTCTCCAGCATCCCGCCGACATGGGCGAGCCCGAGATCAACGCCTTCCTCACGCACTTGGCCGTCGCCGAGAAGGTGAGCGCTTCGACCCAGAACCAGGCGCTGTCGGCGCTTCTATTCTTGTACCGCTACGTCCTCGACCGGGAGGTGGGCGACGTTGATGGAGTCGTTCGTGCTCGGCATAGAAGGCGCCTGCCGGTCGTGCTCACCCGGGAAGAGGCCAGGGCTGTGCTCGACTGCCTGGCCGGGGATCCTTGGTCGATCGTTTCGCTCTTGTACGGGTCTGGGCTCCGCCTCATGGAGTGTCTGAACCTCCGCGTGAAGGACCTCGAGCTATCCCGTGGCGAGATCACCGTGCGCGCGGCAAAGGAGGCAGAGACCGGTTGATGATGTTCCCGACATCCCTCTATGGTCCCTTGCGCGGGCATCTTCGTGTCGTGCAGCGCACTCATGAAGACGACCTTGCAGCCGGTTGGGGCCGCGTACTGCTGCCGGACGCCCTCGACCGAAAGTACCCGAACGCCGCGGCAGAGTGGCGCTGGCAATGGGTCTTCCATCAGCAACGACGCTGGAGGAACCGGAGAACGGGCCAGGAGGGCCGTCACCATGTCCACGAGACGGTAGTGCAGCGTGCGGTTCGGCAGGCCGTGCGCGAGGCCGGCATCGCGAAGCACGCGGGATGTCACACGTTCCGCCACTTCTTCGCTACCCACCTGCTCGAGGCGGGATACGACATCCGCACGATACAGGAGCTCTGGGTTACAAGGACGTGCGCACCACGATGGTCTACACGCATGTACTGAACCGCGGGCCCACGGGGTGCGGAGCCCGCTTGACGACTGAAAGCCACGACACATACAGTTTGCCTATCTACGCACAGCATTCGCTCGCCTTGGGACTTCCTCCCCTGAGGAAAGCCCCACGCAACGAATGGCGCCGCCGGCCCCGCCGGGCTGCTTAGACGGACAGGAGGCCGACGATCATGGATTTCGGCGGACTGTAGAAGTAGTGTTAGGCCGATGGAGGCAATGGTGAAGCTGGATGCTCAGGTCGTTGGCAATGCAGGTCTGCACTACGTCTGCTATCACCTCTCGTTGCTCGGATGGAATGTCATGCCCACCGCACGTAATGCGCGCGGCATAGATGTGGTGGCCTATGATCGGACCGGCAGCAAGTTCATCGGTGTTCAAGTGAAAGCACTCAGCAAGCGGGACCCAGTTCCGTGTCTCCTACTGGCTCCAGCCGCGGTCCTACGAAGCAAAGGAGTTCCGCGACGCATGGAATCGAATAGGGCTGGGTCACGGGACGGCCTAACAAGCCGGTGCCGCCGGACAGCCTGCGGCTGCCGCTGACCGGCTGAGACGTTATCCTTTACAGCACGCACGCTCGCGTTTCTGTTGGTGGTACAATCAAAGCTATCGAAGGAGGTACCATCGATGAGTGCATTTCCCAACATCGTCCCCATAAGTGACCTGCGACAGGACGCATCCGGGATTGTGAAGCGCGCTTCGGCTTCCGGTGAGCCGGTCTTCATCACGCAACGGGGGCGCGCCTCGGCGGTACTGGTCAGCGTGGGGTCGTATGAGCGAACGCAGCACGAGTTGGCCATCCTGCGTCTGCTGGTTCGAGGCGAGGCCGACATCGCGGCCGGTAGGGGATATGACTTGGACGTCGTGATGGCGGAGGCCGACGCGCTGCTCGACGAGTCGTGACCCTCAGGGTTAGGCTCACGCCACCGGCCCGTGCCCAGTTCCTGGCGGCGCTCGCCTATATCCGTGGGGATCGGCCCTCCGCCGCCGCGGTCTTCCGCGAGCGAGTCAACGACGCTCTCGCTCGTCTGGTGGACTTTCCGGACTCGGGTCGCGTGGTGCCGGAGTTTCCGGATCTGGAGTTCCGGGAGGTGATCGTCGCCCCGTACCGCTTCTTCTACCGCGTCGAAGCCGGAACGGTATGGGTCGTGGCAGCTTGGCACGCAGCGCAGATCCCGGAAACTCCGGAAGATGCCGGTGCCGGATAACAACGGCATACACCTAACCACCGCTTCGCGGCTGCAGGTGATGCCGTAGGCGTCAGCAGTACAGCTCGAGCGCTCGTCCCCCCTGCGTCGGCGGACGGAAAGGGTATATAATCTATACCGTCGGCACAATCGGGAGGTGGGGTGGAGTACTCCTTTGAGTTCGACGAGGCCAAGAGCCGTGCGGACAAGCAGAAGCACGGAATCGACTTCGTGCAGGCTCAGGGCCTGTGGCTCGACGCGGACCTGCTCCGCATCGCCGCCCGCTCAGAAACATAGGCACGCTTCGTCTTCGGTGGACTACTCAACGGCAGGCACTGGTCGGCGATAGCCACGTTTCGCGGCGAAACGATCAGGCTGATCTCTGTGCGGAGGGCGCGCCCCTTGGAGGTGGAGGCGTATGAAAGCGAGTGAATTCGACAAGAAGTTCGCCGATGGCGTCGAGGACATCATCGACGACCTCGACATGGCGACAGCCACTCGGCCGAACAAGGAACAGCGTCGCGTGAACGTGGACTTCCCGCTCTGGATGGTCGAATCCTTGGACCGGGAAGCCAGCCGTCTTGGTGTCACCAGGCAGTCGATCATCAAGATCTGGATAGCCGAGCGGCTCGAGAAGGCAAGCTAGAGCTTTGCGGCGGAGGCTGATCTGCCAACAAAGCCGGTGGTGTGCCTTGAAGGTCCTGATGACTAGCCGGTGGGAGTCCGGCTGTGGTAATCGCCAGGAGAGCCACGTAGCCGGCTGCCGCTGCACCTGGGTGACCGGGTGTGGTGAAGCGCAGTATCCTCCCGCGAAGGGAGCGCAAGGAAGCAGTCCGCACCATGAAGGGAATCCTGCAGCGTCGATATGTTAGCCCCACAAGGGGAGCCAGAGGGAGCCGAGCGTTTCAGCGATCGCGAAGGCCATGCCAAGAGATGAAGACTCTGGAAGCGAAAGCCTCGAAGAACCCTCCGGCGTAGGGGGAGCGGAACGCTGGGACGCTCGACGACCCCTATCCGGGGGAACTGCCGGTCGTGGCGGCGTGCGAGGTCTGTAACAACAGCTTCTCTCTCGATGAGCAGTACCTGGCGTGCTTCATCACGGCAGTGTGCTGCGGGACGACGGATCCGCTCGGAGTCGACCGGGACAAAGTGCGGCGTCTGCTCTCGGAGAACCCGAAGCTGGCCGAGCGGATCGCGCGGATCCGGGCGGAGGATCGAGCCGGGAAACTCCTCTGGATGCTGGAGGAGGAGCGGGTCCGGAAGATCGTGCTCAAGCTCGCACGAGGGCATGCAGCCTGTGGGACTTCGGCAGACTGCAGAAGTACAGTTGGGTGGACATTCCTCGGTAGCTCTGGTGCGCGCGGTCCGGCGTGCGCTATTGTGGAAGAGTCGTAAGGAGGCAAGATCATGCGGTCGTATCGTTTCGTCGTTGAGCGCGACCCGGAGACCAACCTGCTGGTTGGCTACGTGCCTGGCTGGCCGGGTGCACATACTCAGGGAGCCGACATCGACGAACTGCAGCACAACCTGCGCGAGGTCATCGAGATGCTGCTTGAGGAAGGCGAACCGGAACTGGAGTCGGAGTTCGTCGACGTGCGAACCATCCAGGTCGCCTGACCTGTGGGCAGCCTGCCGGTCCTCAAGCCCCCGGCAGTCGTCGCTCTGCTCGAGGCCCACGGCTTTCGGGAGGTACGTCGGCGCGGATCGCACAAGCAGTTCCGTCACGCCGACGGCCGCTCTACCACCGTGCCCTTCCACGTCGGTCGTGATATCTCGCCAGCGCTGCTCCGCAAGATCGCCGCGGACATTCGTCTCACTGTGGACGAACTCCTGAGTCCCCGGTGAACGTGCCATCCAACCAAGACAGAGTAGATGAGACTGTCCTTGCCCTTCTCTACCTCACCTCGTTGAAGAAGTATGGTGTCACGCATGTCTGAAGAGGTCACGATTGGGGCGGGATGGATCGTCTGCACGAAAATGGATCTATCTCCGACCCCCTAGCAAAGCGAAAAACGACCATCCTATTCGCTCAGGTTCCGTCCGAACCGGCTGCTACCTTCTGTTTGTGGGCATCGGAAAACAGGAGGTGCGGTCATGAAAGGCCCGGGGACCCTGATGGAGTTCATGGATATGTATCAAACGGAGGAAGATTGCCGGCAGGCTCTCTTTGCGCACCGGTGGCCGGACGGCTTTGTCTGTCCCCGCTGTTCGGGCCGGCGCGCCTACCGCCTGAAGACCCGGCCCCTGTTTGAATGCGCTCATTGCGGCTATCAAGCCTCGCTTACGGCCGGCACCATCCTGGAAGGGGCTAGGGTGGAGCTGCGCAAGTGGTTTTTGGCCATCTACCTCTTGGCCACCACCAAGAAGACTCTCTCCAGCGCCGAGCTTTCCCGGCAGTTGGGTATCGTCCCCCAGACGGCCTGGACCATGAGGCGCAAGATCATGCAGGCCATGTCCCGGCGGGACAACGAGCTCATGCTCCTGGGCCTGGTGGAGATGGACGAGGCCTACGTGGGCGGCAAAAAGCCGGGCAAACGGGGGCGGGGGCGGAGGGTAAGACCCCGGTGGCCGTCATGGCCGCCCGTAGCTCTGGGGGCGGGCTCTCCCAGGCCCACATGCAGGTGGTGGAGCGGGTAGATGGCCTCTGCCTGGGGGAGGCCGCTGCTTCTGCCGTGGCTCCAGGGGCATTCATCCTGACCGACGGCCTGCGCGCGTATGGCCGGCTGAACAAGCTCGGCTACCACCATGCGCCGGTGGTTCAGGGGGACCCCAAGAGGGCGGCCGAACTGCTTCCCTGGGTGCACGTGGTCATCGGCAACTTCAAACGCTGGATCCTGGATGTCTTTCACGGGGTTAGCCCCAAGCATCTACAGTCCTACCTGGATGAGTTCTGCTACCGCCTCAACCGGCGCCGAGTGCGCACCGATCTCTTCCGCCGTGTGCTCAACCGCTGCCTGCTCTACACAGAACCGGTTACCTACGCGCAGCTCACTGCTTCCTGAGCGAATAGGATGGTCGTAAAGCGAAATGTTGTTCGAGAAGGTCGTCTACTAGGGTGAGCGAAGCTCGCGTGCGTTACTCTTGGTGGTATCAAAGGCATCGAAAGAGGTACCACTACTCAGAAAATAGCACCTCGGTCGTGCGGCTGGCGACCCCGGGGATGGTGCAGGCCAGCCCCAGGGCGCTCTCGAAAGGGGCAAGTTGTTCTTCGATGGCCTCAGAGAGCCGGTCGATGTGCTCGTCAAGAAAATCAAGGTGGGAGAGGATGGCCCCGATCACCAGGGCGTGGTGGGGCTGGAAGCGCCCCTCCAGGGCCTCGCGCAGGGCGGGGAGCTTCTGTCGCAGCCTGCCCCGGGCAAGCTCAGAGAGCACCTCGGGATCGGTGGTGCCGGCCACCAAGCCGTCCAGCATGGCCCGCCCGGAGACGCCCAGGATGTCTGAGGCCACGCAGCTAAGCTTGATGCCGGTGTCTTCCAGCACCTTGTGCAGCCGGTTGGCCTCCCGTTGCCGCTCTTGGATCTCACGTCTTACGGTAGCGGGTCAGCGTGCGCAGGGCCCGCTGGGGTTTGGGGGGCACGAAACTGCCGCGCAGGAGCCCCGCCTCCATGAGCCGGCAAAGCCAAGCAGCATCGGAGACATCGGTCTTACGGCCGGGAACCTGCTTTACGTGGCGGGCGTTCACCAGGGTAAGCTCGACTACGTCCTCCAGCACATGCCAGACCGGCTGCCAGTACACTCCGGTGGCCTCCATGGCCAGGTGGGTGACCCGGTGGGCTTCCAGCCAGTCCCTAAGGAACCGTCAACAAACAAGTAGGATATCGGCTGAGGGTGGCGAAGTAGTGTCCTGTGATCGACGAACATGCCATCGGAGAACGTTATCGGGCGCTGGCGGGGGAACTCGATGAGCGACGCCGGCGCCTCTGGGCGGCGGCGGAGGCCCGCGCGTGCGGGTATGGCGGGACCGCCGCCGTAGCCCGGGCCACGGGGATCTCGGTGGGTACCATCAGGCGCGGCCTCGCCGACCTGGACTCTCCCGTGCGCTTCTCCGCCAGCCGGGTGCGCCGCGCGGGAGGCGGCCGCAAGCCCCTCGCCGAGACCGATCCGACGCTGCTCGCCGACCTCAAGGCCCTCGTCGACGACGATGCCCGCGGCGACCCCGAGTCGCCGCTACGCTGGACGGCCAAGAGCGTGCGCACACTCGCCGGCGCGCTTCGCGAGCGCGGCCATCGGGTCAGCCACGAGACGGTCGCCAAGCAGCTGCGCCGACTGGGGTACAGCCTGCAGGGGAACCGCAAGACCAAGGAGGGCGCCTCGCACCCCGACCGCGACGCGCAGTTCCACCATATCAACACCAGGGTCTCGGCGGCGCTTGAGGCCGGCGAGCCAGTGATCTCCGTCGCCACCAAGAAGAAGGAGCTCGTCGGCGACTTCAAGACCGCCGGACGCGAGTGGCGCCCGAAGGGCTCCCCGGTGCCGGTCCGCGTACACGACTTCAAAGACGAGGGGCTCGGCAAGGTGAACCCCTACGGGGTCTTCGACATCGGCGGCAACGCGGGCTGGGTGAGAGTCGGCATCGACGCCGATACCGCTGAGTTTGCGGTCGAGGCGATCCGCAGCTGGTGGGAGCACCTCGGCGGGCAGCGCTACCCTACCGCCACGACCTTGACGATCACCGCCGACTGCGGTGGCTCCAACGGCAATCGTCTGCGCCTGTGGAAGACCGAACTCCAGCGGCTCGCCGACGAGACCAATCTCGCCATTAGCAGGCTGCTGAAAAAGTCCCCCGCCTAGCCCTCCGATTGCCTCAACTTCCTATCTTTTTGCGCCCCTTTTTGGTAGTGTTTACCCTGCAAACTGGCATAAAGCGAGGGGGTTGGGATGCGGGGAGAAGAGGCAAGGCAGCCGTCGTTTGTATTCTTGGGTCCCTTGGAGGAGCGCATCCCCAAATAGCACCCCTTGCGGGCCATCCGCAAGATGACCGATAAGGCGCTTTGCGGTCTCTCCCCCCTCTTTGACAAGATCTACTGTGAAGCCGGCCGCCCCTCCATCCCGCCCGAGTACCTTCTGCGAGCCCTGCTTATTCAGGTGCTCTACGCCATCCCTTCGGAGCGCAAGCTCTGCGAACACCTCGAGTATCACCTGCTCTTTCGCTGGTTTGTGGGCCTCGATCTAAACGAGCCCGTCTGGCATCCCACCACCTTCACCCAAAACCGGGAGCGCCTGCTTGAGGGCGAGGTGGCCGAGGCCTTCTTCCTGGAGGTGAGGAAGCAGGCCCAGGCGGGGAAACTCCTTTCCCGGGAGCACTTCAGCCTGGACGGCACCTTGGTGGAAGCGGCGGCCTCCCTCAAGAGCTTCCGGCCCAAACAGGAATTGGCCGAGGGCCAGGAGGGCGGCCGGGGGCCAGGCAAAGATGACCCGGGTGCAGGGGAGGACCCGAGCCCCGCCGAGCCAGTCTCGGAAAGCGCAGGCCGCGACCGCAACCCGAGTGTGGATTTCCACGGCGAGCGGCGCCGGAATGACACCCACGCTTCCACCACCGATCCGGAAGCTCTTCTTGCCAAACACTCTCCCGGAGAAGCGGCCCGGCTCGCTTATGCCGGCCATCTCCTCACCGAGAACCGCCACGGTCTCATCGTCCAGGCCGATCTCTCCCGGGCCACCGGTACCGCCGAGCGGGAGATGGGTCTTGAGCTGGTGAAGGAGGAGCGCAAAAAGACCAAGGGCCGGTTCACTGTCGCAGCCGACAAGAACTACGACACCAAGGACTTCGTGGGCGAACTACGGACTAACGTTGTTACCCCGCATGTGGCTCGCAAAGAGAAGTACTCGGCCATCGATGGCCGCACGACACGGTGGGAGGGATACGCCCTCAGCCAGAAGAAGCGCAAGCTGGTGGAGGAGGCCTTCGGCTGGATGAAGACAGTCGGACTGCTTCACAAGCTCCGGCACCGCGGGCGGGCCAAGGCCCGATGGATCTTCCAGTTCACGGCCGCCGCCTACAACCTGGTGAGAATGAGATCGCTGCTTCCGGAGTGCTTCGCCAGATAGGGAAATAGGGGCGGGGAATCGGCCTCTCCAGGGGGCATAATCCCGGTCTTCGCCCGGGCAATCCGAGAACCGACCGTTCGTGGGTCAAGCGGCCGAGCAACGGCGCACATCGGAGGGGCTCCAACCGGGGTATTTCAGCGGCCTGTTAGAGTCTGCCACTTCCCGCCCGGCACCTCGAAGTGGAACAAGATCGAACACCGCCTGTTCAGCTTCATCACCCGCAATTGGCGCGGGCAGCCGCTCGTCTCGCGCCAGGCGATCGTGTCGCTGATCGGCGCCACCACCTCGAGCGCCGGGCTTGAGGTCTATGCCCGCCTCGACGAGCGCTCCTACCAGCGCGGCATCAAGGTCTCAGACGCACAGCTGGCGGCGGTCAACCTCACCCGGGATGAGTTCCACCCCGAATG
Organism: Thermoleophilia bacterium; assembly: GCA_027493445.1. Lineage (GTDB taxonomy): Bacteria > Actinomycetota > Thermoleophilia > RBG-16-64-13 > RBG-16-64-13 > JAMDDA01. The sequence goes on from JAOSKU010000001.1 coordinate 3,179,663, forward strand.
GAACTACGTGATCCGTCCGCATGACCGCTTAGTTGTTGCTTGACGGTGCCTAAGGGCCACCAGCCCCCGCACCGTGGTCGGAAACTCCGCCAGGTGCTCTTCGCGTCCACCTGCAGCCTTAGGCACCCGCACGCAGGCGGTCACCTGGGCCTTGTGCACGTCCAGGGCGGCCACTCGCTCGAAGATCGTCTCCATCAAAACCTCCCCTCCCCGACGACAACAACCAAGAGTCACCTGCAGGGGTCTCCAAGACAGACGAGTCTGATGGGCGTGCTCTTGGGCAACAGTCCGGTATCCCGGGGGAGACTCCCACGCCAAACTAATCACGGGCGCACAGGCACCATAGAAAACGCGGCGTCAGCAGGCGACCCCCCTGATCATCCCAAATTTCATCTGCCCGGGTATGCCCGCGATGCGCGGGCAGGGGAACTAATGGGTGCATTTTCCCAACCTCGTCCCGGGAGCTCGAGCGCAAGGGTACGCAAATCAAGCGGCTGAGAGTCGCGAAGCAACGGGGCGGATCGACTCACCGTGCTCGCGGGTTGCCGGCGCCGGTTGCGTGACTGCGACGCACCGGCAGCTGCGAGGGAGTGAGCTGCATGGAGAAAACAGCGATGTCGACCTCCTCGTAGAGTTCGAGCCAGCTGTCGAAGCAGGGCGTGCCTGGGTGCGTGGTGAGATAGCGTTGAGCGAGGCGCGCGCGGCCGCATTTGCCGCCCACTCCGCCGCGCGCGACGCAGATCAAGCTGCGGCTCGTGTCGCCGCCCGTGCCGCCTGTCACACCGCCGCAACCGCCCACGTTGCCGATCACGCCGGTCACGCCGCCACCTACGCTGTCGCCGCTGCCACCTACGCCGCCGGCCCCACCGGCTCAGCCGCTGCCACCACCAAGGAACGTGATTGGCAGGACCGGTACCTTCCGAAGCACCTTCGGCCAGCAGCGTTTCCCGACCGAGGGAATAGCTGAGAACGTTCGAGGTGGACCCCAGGACAAGCGCATCGAGCAGAACCCCAGAGGGTAAACTGAGCAGACGGCGCTGGGCGTCTGCTCATACACCCAACGTTAGGCCAACAGGGGAGGGCTCGGTGTTCCACGACATGCCGCCATCCATCGCCACCCGAATGGAGTACCTCGAGGAGATAGATGCCCGCGACCGCGTCGACGGCACGACCCGGTTCCAACGTCTACGTCAGATTTCGCCCGAAACCGGCAGATTCGTGGCCCTGCTCGCAGCCACTGCCCCTCCCGGCCGCTACGTCGAGATCGGCACCAGCGCCGGCTACTCGACGCTCTGGATCGCCCTGGCATGCCGCGCTCTGGGGCGCCGGCTGACCACGTTCGAGGTGATGGACGAGAAGGCGGCCCTGGCACGGGAGACGTTCGCGCTCACCGGCGTCGACGACGTCGTCGACTTCGTCCACGGTGACGCCCGTGATCATCTTGCCGACCTGAAGGAGATCGCCTTCTGCTTCCTCGACGCCGAGAAGGAGGTCTACGGCGAGTGCTACGAGGCGCTGATCCCGCAAATGACCAGCGGAGGCCTGCTCGTTGCCGACAACGCCCTCAATCACGTGGCGACTCTGCGGCCGATGCTCGACCGTGTCCTGTCCGACGAGCGTGTGGACGCGATGGTCGTTCCGATCGCCAAAGGTGAGCTCGTCTGCAGGAAGCGGTAGGCGCTATGACGAGCGTGCGGAAGACCGCTCTGCTACTTCTCGGATTTGTCTTGCTCGCTTCGATGGTTCTGGTCGGGTGCGATGGGGCCAATGATGCCGAGAGTGGGTCGGCTTCCCCGACCGATCCCGACCATCCGAACGTGACCCGCGAGATCACAACCAGCACCGCTGTAATCTCCGGACCTGACAATGGTCCCCCGATGCCTCTTCGCGGACGACGGGGCAGACAATCGTGTACTACTCGGCTCCTCGCCTCGACGTGAAGCCCCGGGAAGACGTGAGTCTCACGGTCTCGATCAGCCGGTCTTCGAAAGCGGAGGTGATGGCCAGCGTCGAGATCCGCAACAGGAGCGGGTCGCCGTTCTGGTTTTCGGATAACGATCTGCAGTTCTTCATGAAGGGGGTTCGTCTCGAACAGTGGAGACCCAAGGCGGACCCGAGGGAGGTACCGAGCACGCCGGACGGTGTCCGCATCTTCGGCTTGATCTTCATTGCTCCCGATTTCGATCCGGCTCTCAGCGGTCTTGTCTACGTGTGCAGTGATCCCTCGAGTATCGGGCTCACCAAGACCGATGGCATGGTGCCAGCTGTAGACACTCCGTAGATTGAGCCCCGGTGACCGCCGGGTTCCGCCGACGCGAATCGCGAAGGCGCCGTATGCGACAGCCGCCAGCAGACCGTACGTCCGGGTCTTGACCGGAATCGCGACACTCGCCGGTCAAGCCGAAACACCTGGGACGTTGCCCCAGCAGCCCCGTCAGTGAGTGCGGCGCAACAAGCGCGTCGAGCAGACCAACTGCCGATCAAGGATGGGTCCCTGCCCCGGCTCTCCCGGAACCTCGCGTTGGACTTTGCTTTTCAGGCCGGGATGCTCCAGACTCTTGTTCCATCAGGCCGTTGAAGAATGACTCTTCGCCGCCGGCGTGCGCTGGGCACGCGCGAGGCAAGGAGCTCGGCTCGGAATGACGCTTCGCCGCCAGGGTGCGCTGGGCGCGGGCGAGGCATGGCGCCGCCCAAATACGATCCTCATATGGAAAGGAGCCCCATGAACGAGAGCGACTTTGATATCAGACTCATGAAGGCCGACGATTTTGCCGCCGTGGTTGGCATTGACACCAAGGTGCTCAAGGCCTCCCGCCCGGAATATTACGCAATGAAGTTTGAGAAACTCTTTAGATCTAAAGACTACTTACCCACTTCACTTGTGGCGGCGAAAGAAGATGGAACGGTGGTAGGGTTTGTAATGGGGGAACTATATATGGGTGAGTATGGTATCTTCCAGGAAGAGGCAACGCTTGATACCATTGGTGTTGATCCGGACTACCAGAATAGGGGCATCGGGGAACAGTTAATTAGCGAGTTTGTAAATCACTTGCGAAGACTTGGAGTGCAGAAGATATATACTTTGGTCGGCTGGAATGATTATCAACTCATACATTTCTTTAGCACAAATCATTTTAATCCCTCCAAAACAATCAACCTGGAACGAAACCTTTGATGTCAGCAAGACGGGTGATCCCCGCGCATCCGGTGGGATCCTGAGCCGGGAGTTCCTCGCTCGGCTCGGCATCTCTCATGTGGTGGCATGTCGCTCGATGTGACGCCACCGCGTGCTCGTGGCGATCTGCCGTCTCTGCGGCGAGAACGGCCCTTCCCCAGGGGGCCGTCCGGGGGCGGAGGAGGCGGGGCAGGCCATCGCTTCGGACGCACGAACTCAAGTGTGAGTCTGCTACCCTCGATGCCGTGGCCGTCATGATGCAAGGGCAGGTCGTGGACCTCACCGCGACCCTGGCGATTGATTCGGCCCGGCATGCTGGGAATGCTTAGCGCATGTCGCTGTGGCTGCTTTGTCTGGTCTCCGCGGTCGCGCTTGTTGCCGGAGCGACGGCGTCGGTTGTCGGATTCGGCATCGGCAGCCTGCTGACACCGTTGATCGCCCTGCGCTTTGGAACCGACACCGCGATCTTGGTCGTCGCGCTGCCTCATCTCGCGGGCAGCCTTCTGCGGGGATGGCGTCTGCGTCGTTACGTCGACAGGTCCATCATCGTCCGCTTCGGCCTTCTGAGTGCGGTTGGCGGGCTCGCAGGCGCCCTTCTCTTCGCCCGATTGACCCCGGCGGCTCTCACTCCCATCCTGGGCGGGCTCTTGGTGCTCACCGCGGCTGCCGGATTGACCGGGTGGTCGGATCGATGGCAGCCTCCAAAGGCGTTGGTATGGATTATCGGCGCACTCTCGGGTTTCTTCGGAGGCGTGGTTGGCAACCAGGGCGGCATGCGCGCCGCCGCCTTGTCGGTGTTCGGCCTCGCTCCGGCGCCCTTCGTCGCGACATCGACGGTCGTTGGCGTGTTCATCGATCTGGCGCGGACACCGGTTTACGTGTACGAAGCCGGAGACGGCCTAGCGGGGCTCTGGCCCCTTGTGACAGTCACTGTGATCGGAGTGGTGGCGGGGACGCTCCTCGGCGAGCGTTTGCTGCTCGGTCTTTCGCCTGCGCGATTCAGAGTCATCGTGTCGGGAGCCGTTGGCCTGCTTGGATTGTGGTTCCTGGTCGGTCTGCCGTAGCGGGTGGGTGCCCGCCCGTTGAGACCCGCCCAGCGACGGTGGCCCGAGGTTCTTGCCCCCTCCATCGCGCCATGATACGTTGGCGCCGGTCTGAGAGCCATCGGGATCCGGCGATGCCGGGCACGTGCACGCGGAGCCGGGAGCTCCCGTTGGGTGGCGGAGCAACGAGATACACGTGAAGGACTTCACGTTCTTCAACAGCCCGCTAGGACTCTGAGGGAGCGGGGGGACAACCTTCGATGTGGCCGAGGGATGATCGGAGACAAGGCGGTGCAACGATGAGCGAGCAGCGTACGGCGGTCAACGAAGATGTGTGGATCCCCACATCGTGCGGGGGCTGCTACGCGCAGTGCGGGATCAAGGCGCACCGGGTCGACGGTGTGGTCGTCGGCCTGGAGGGCAATCCCGAAACACCCGCGGGCAGCGGCCGGATCTGCGCCAAAGGCACCGCCCAGCTCATGATGCTTTACGACCGGCACCGCGTGAACTATCCGGTCAAGAGGACCAACCCGGAGAAGGGCGTGGGGGTCGATCCCAAGTGGGAGCGCATCTCCTGGGACGAAGCCCTCGAAACGATCATCTCCAAGCTCGAGAACATGAAGGACCCGCGGGGCACGTACTTCCAAGCCACCACGGTCCAGACGAGCGAGATCCGTTTCGCCGTCCCCGCCTTCATGCGCGCCTGGGGTTTCAAGAACTACTGGGTATCGGGGGCGGTCTGTGGTGCGGGAACGGCGCCCACTTCATGAACGGGATCATGCACGCGGCCTGGTCGATCATCCCGGACTGGAACCACAACAAGTACACCATCTACTTCGGGTGCTCGAAGGGGCACGGTGCGGGGCATGCCGCCCTGCAAAGCGCCCAATGGGCCGCCGACGCTCGGGCCAGGGGCATGAAGGCGGTGGTGTTCGACCCCTACCTTTCCACGCAGGCCTCGAAGGCCCACGAGTGGGTGCCCATCCGCGTCGGTACGGACGGGGCCGTCGCGCTCGGCATGATCAACGTCATCCTCAACGAGCTCGGCGTCTGGGACGCCCGCTACCTCAAGCTGAAGACAAACGCTCCCTACTTGATCCAGCCCGACCAGCACTACACGAGGGACCCCGAGACCGGCAAGCCTCTCGTCTGGGACGCCGAGGCGGGCCGGGCCAAGCCCTTCGACGACCCGTCCGTAGGAGATTACGCTCTCGAGGGCGCCTATGAGGTCGCCGGGACCCCCTGCACGCCTGCCTTCCAGCTCCTCAAGCAGCATGTGAAGGAGAACTATCCGTTGGAGAAGGTGGAGAAGATCACCAGCGTTCCGGCCTCCACCATCCGCCGCATCGCTGCTGAGTTCGCCGAGGCGGCCGAGATCGGTCGGACCATCACCATCGACGGCAAGGAGATCCCCTTGCGGCCGGCGGCGGCCATCTTCTTCCGGGGAAGCCAGGGTCACGTGAACTCCGGCTGGAACTGCCTGGAGATAGACCTCCTCAACCAGATCGTGGGGGCCGCCGACGTGCCCGGCGGTTCCATGGGCCACGGACCGCCCGTCTCCTACGGCCATCCCGACACCGGGAAGCCCGAAACCATACCCTACCCCTGCCCGGACGGCCTCATGGTGGTCAAGGGATGGGTCTACGATCACAAGCCGTACCCGCTCAGGGATCCGGCGCCTCCCCAGCGGCTCGACCTGCAGGATATGTATCCCTGTTCCGTCTACAACGCCTTCACGATCTGCACGCCCGAATGGGAGAAATACCGCCAGGATTTCCACATCGACTACGAGCCCGAGATCATGATCAACTTCGGCTCGAACTCGGTCATGACGATGGCCAACGCAGAAGCAGTCACCGAGAACTTCCTGAAGAAGTTCAATTTCGTGCTGTCGTTCAACATCTTCCAGAACGAGTTCACCGAGGCGGTGGCCGACATCGTCCTCCCTGATACCAGCTTCCTGGAGCGGTACACCCCCTGCGTGACCTTCCCTCGACCTTCTCTCATCCCACCGGCATGGATCACTGGGTCTGGCAGATCCGCCAGCCGGTCGTCGAGCCTCTGTACGAGCGCCGCGACTTCAACGAGGTCATGCTCGAGCTGGCTAAGCGCCTAGGCGTCCAGGAGACGTACTACCAGTCCATCAACGACCTCATCCCCGTCCGCTACGGTGGGGAGATGGACCCCGAGTACCGGCTCGACCCCAAGGGCGACTACTCGTGGCAGGACATGATCGACCGCGTCCTCAAGGACCGGCTGGGGCCCGACAAGGGACTCGAGGCCTTGAAGAAGACGGGGCTCGAGAAATGGCCCACCAGGGTGGAGGAGATGTACTGGCGGTGGTTCACGCCCGTCCGGGTGCCGATCTACTTCGAGTACTTCCTCGAGAGCGGAGAGAAGCTCGAGAAGACGCTCCGGTCGTTCGGCCGGGAGGACATGGCCGACTTCCGGTTCTATACGCCGCTGGCCGAGTGGTTCCCCTGCCCTTCCCACGAGGAGGATGATCCGGAGCTCGACCTCTGGGCCTTCAGCTGGCGGCCGTCGTTCCACACCCAATCGTCCACCCAGAACAACCCCTGGCTCGATGAGGTGTCGGTGAACGACCCCTTCGTCTACTTGATCCAGATCAACGCCGCCACGGGCAGGAAGAAGGGCTTGAAAGACCACGACGTCGTCTGGGTGGAGAACGCGGATGGACAGAAGATCAAAGGCCCGGTGAAGCTCGTCGAGGGCATGCACCCCGAGCATCTCGGGATTGCTGGGTGTCACGGCCACTGGGCCAGGGGCACGCCCATCTCGAAGGGCAAGGGTCAATTCTTCGACGACCTCATCAATCCCGACCTGAAGCACACCGACTCGCTGACGCAGGGGTCCGACGCCTGCGCGAAGGTGAAGATCTACAAGGCCGGGGGGAGGTGAGCGGGATGCCACGCTATGGCTTTGTCATCGATCTGAAGAGATGCTACGGCTGCTACTCGTGCCAAGTGACGTGCAAGGCGGCCAACCATACGCCGAAAGGCATTGACTGGGCCCGGTGCGTTCCGGCCGAGACGGGCACCTATCCCACCGCTCTGAGACAGATGCTCCCCCTCGTCTGCCAGCAGTGCAGAGAACCGGCCTGCAAGGAGGTCTGCCCTACGGGCGCGACCTCGCAAGACGAGAACGGCATCGTGCTGGTGGACAAGAACCTCTGTATGGGATGCAAGGCCTGCATCATGGCCTGCCCCTATGGTGCCCGGCAGACGGCGGAGAAGTGGCAAACCTACTTCCCCGACGCCGACGGCGGCCTCGATCCGTACGAAGCCTACGCGAAGAAGGAATGGGAGAAGACGCACGGATACGGCATGGCCACCAAGTGCGACTACTGCAAGGACCGCGTGAGCGAAGGCCGTCTCCCCGCCTGCGTGGAATCCTGTCCGGCCAAGGCCCGTCACTTCGGCGATCTGGACGATCCCGAAAGCGAGATCTCCATCCTGATCAGACGCGAGTACGGTTTCCAGCTCAACCCGGAGTTCGGGACCGACCCTGCGTGTTTCTATCTACCACCGAGGTGATGACATGCAGCTGAAAGCGCAGAGCAAATGGGGTTGGCTGATCGCTTCGTATCTGTTCCTGGCCGGGCTGGGCGGTGGGGCCTACGTGACTGGCGTGGTCGCCGATTTCGTCGGCGGGGACTGGGCGGCTCTCGCCAAGATCGGGGTGGCTCTCGGCTTCCCCTGTGTCCTCGTGGGGAGCGTGTTTCTGATTGCCGACCTAGGCACGCCGGCCAACTTCTGGCGGGCCTTCATGCGCCCCGGCACATCCTGGGTGGCCCGGGGAACGATCATCATCTCGATCTTCATGGTCATCGGTTTTCTGCACATCGCCCTCTGGCTGTGGCCGTTCGGCGTGCTGGAGGAGGGATCGGGTGTGCGCCATGTCATCGGCGTGGTGGGGGCTGTCTTCGCCTTCGGGACCATGATCTACACGGGACTCTTGCTGGGGGCCAACCGGCCCATCGCCTTCTGGAGCACCGCGCTGGTGCCGGTTCTGTTCCTGGTGTCGGCGCTCTCCACGGGGACGATGGCGGTCATCTTGATCTCGGCGCTGGGCGGGGAAGGCCATTCGGGGCCGGTCTCGACGCTGGCGCGTGTCGATATCGTGCTGCTCGTGCTCGAGGCGATCGTGATCGTGATGTACCTGCAGGCCACCCACCGCGTTCCCGAGTCGCGAGCGGCGGCCAGGCTGGTGCTGAGCGGCAGCGTTGCGCCGCTGTTCTGGCTCGGGGTGGCCGCCTTCGGGCTGGCCGTGCCGCTCGTCCTCGAGCTGCTGAGTGCGTATGCCTTGGACGGATCGGGTGCCGCGGTTGTGGCCGCACTCGCGGCCGTCAGCGGCTTGGCGGGCGGCTGGTGTCTGCGCCAGGTGGTCCTGTCCGGGGGCGTTCAGGCGCCGCTGAGGGCGGGCCGGTTCGAGTTCGCGCTGCCGAACGTCTGACCTCCGCCGAGCGAGCCGCAGAGCGAGTGCCTGACATCATTCCGACCGTCAGACCACGCCTCCCTCCCGGAGCGAAACGGCTTCGCCTTCGCTGAATCCCAGCTCGATCAGCACTTCGCGGGTGTGTTCACCGAGAAGTGGGGGATGGCGTCTATAGCGCGGCGGGGTTGCGGACAACTTCAGGGGACTTCCGACCAACCGAACGGTCCCGGCCGTCGGATGTGGCATCTGCACTACCATGTCACGAGCGATGACATGAGGATCAGCGAGAACCTCAGGAATCGTGTTGATCGGACCCGCTGGAATCTTGCCGGCCTTGAACAGATCGAGCCACTCATCGGCGCTTCGCGTTGTGAAATGTTCGCTCAAGACCGCGACCACCTCAGAGCGATGCTGCACCCGGGCTGGGTTAGTCGAGAAGCGTGGGTCGGCACAGAGGTCCGGAGCGCCGAGAATGTCGCAGAGCCGCGAGAACTGCGCGTCGTTTCCGACCGCCAGGTTGAAGTGTTTGTCCTTGGCCTTGAACGTCTCGTACGGCACGATATTCGGGTGAGCGTTGCCATAGCGCTTGGGCTCGGAGTCCCCCACCAGATAGTTGCTGGCCCGATTGACGAGCCACGCCACCTGGGTGTCGAGGAGGGAGATATCGATCTTTTGCCCGCGTCCCAGTATGTCCCTGGCTCGGATGGCGGCCAGGATGGCGACGGCCGCGTTCATGGCGGCAGTGACGTCCACTATGGCCAAGCCCACCTTCATCGGTGGACCGTCGGATTCCCCGGTGATGCTCATTATGCCCCCGCGTCCCTGAATGGCGAAATCGTACCCGGGCAGGTCGCGGTCCGGGCCCGTTTGGCCGTAGCCGGTGATTGAGCAGTAGACAAGGCGGGGGCTGATTTCGATCAGATCGTCGTACCCCAAGCCGAGCTTCTCGAGCGTGCCCGTCTTGAAGTTCTCCACGACAACGTCCGCGGTTCGCGCCAGGCGGCGTATGATTTCCTTTCCTTCTTCTTTCTTCAGATCGACGGTGATGCTGCGCTTGTTGCGGTTGACGCACAGGTAGTAGGCGGATTCGGTGCCCGCCCATGGAGGACCCCATTCCCGCGTCTCGTCCCCTTCGCCAGGTCGTTCCACCTTGATGACTTCGGCTCCCAGGTCAGCCAGCATCATGGTGCAGAGCGGCCCGGCGAGAACGCGAGAGAGATCCAGTACCGTGATACCGTCAAGCGCCTGATGCACCGTACCTCCAGTTCGTCAACGTGAGCGACTTAGCTCCGAGGGCCTCGTGGCCGTGCCGCCAGCGAGCTCGCCCTACCTGCATAGATACACTGCCGAACGTTTCTCAAGAAAGGCGTTGACCGCCTCGAGATGATCCTCCGTGTGATGGCACATGCTCTGCAGCGCCGCGCAAAGGTCAAGGAAGTCCTGCAACTGCTCTCTCTGGGCCATCTTCAGTAGACGTTTCGTGAAGCGGGTGGTGACGGGTGGTTTGGCCGCGATGGAATGTGCCAGCTCGAGGGCCCGCGGCATGAGCTCGTCGGGCTCTACGACTTCCATGAGTATCCCCAGCTGAAGGGCCTCTTCGGCACCGACGATGCGCCCGGTCAGTGTGAGTTCTGCGGCTCGCTGGTAGCCAATGAGTCTCTGCAGGAACCAGGCGCCTCCGTCCCCGGGAATGATCCCCAGATTGATGAAAGTCTCGCCAAGCCGTGCCTTGGTCGACCCGATGCGCAGGTCGCACATGCAGGCCAGGTCCATGCCGGCTCCGATAGCCGGCCCGTTCACCGCTGCGATGAGCGGGATCTCGGCGCCGTGCAGGGCAAGAGGCATCTGCTGGATGCCACGCCGGTAGGTGTCCTGCAATTCCACAGGGGTACCGCCGAAGCTCCCCTTTCGGTCGCGCATGTCCTTGATGTTGCCGCCCGCCGAGAAGGCAGATCCGGCTCCGGTCATGACGAGCACCGAGATTTCGGCATTCCGGTTGCACCACGCGACCGAATCGACTATGTCATTAACCAATCCGGTTCCCGTGAGTTCGTTGCGTACATCGTCCCTGTCGAAGGTGAGCGTGGCGACCCGACTTTCGATCTCGAGTGACGACGCGGTCAGCTTCGGCGCGTCCATAAGGGGCTTTCTCCTCTCCGGCCCGGCCACATGTGCCTAGGCCTTGCTACTCTTGGGCAGGCGATCGTAGTCAATCTCTCCGCCTCCGATGGAGCAGACTGCGTTCGCGGCCAGGGCTCGGATATGGTCGCAGTAGCGTTGGAGCCCAGCCGCATCCGCGTCCAGATCGCCGTCGATGGTTGACTCGAGGCCGACCATCTCGTACTTCGTGATTCCCAGATTGTGGTAAGGAAGGATGTTGACGGCTATGGCTGTCCGTAGGCTGGCGATGAACCGAGCCGTCTCGCTCATGGTGGATTCATCGTCGTTGAGACCGGGGATGACCGGAAGGCGGAGCACGACCACCGGCGATGCGTGGCTTGCGGAATAGTCGACGAGTCTCCGTATGTTCTCGAGGATGAGCTCGTTCGACCACCCGGTCAGACACCGGTGTCTCTCAGAATCGACGTGCTTCAGGTCGACGAACACAATATCGCAGTAAGGCAATAGCAGCTCAAGTCGCTCCCACTGCGCGTGGGCGGAGGTTTCGATTGCGGTATGGAGCATGAGACCGCGGGCGAGTCGGAGCACCTCGAGTGCTGCATCCGCCTGCATAAGCACCTCGCCACCCGACAGAGTGACGCCTCCTCCGCCCCGCCGGTAGAAGGTCGCGTCCTCATTCACCCGCTCGACGATCTCCAGCGGGGAGTATTCCGTACCTACGATAACCCGAGCGTGTGTCAAGCAGGCGCCGGCGCACTTTCCGCAGGCCGTGCAGCGTTGCCGGTCGGTCACCACTCGGTCGCCCTCGATACTGCAGGCGTTCTCGGGGCATACCCCGACGCACGCTCCGCACAGGGTGCACTTGCGATGGTTGTAGGCGACTTCCTGCCGCGGGGAGAGGCCGAACGGATTGCTGCACCAGACGCATCGCAGCGGGCAGCCTTTGAAGAACACATTCGTACGGATTCCCGGTCCGTCCTCAATCATGTACCGGGAGATGTCGAATACCATCGCTTTGGTGGGTTGCCTGGGCACAGATTCGGTGGGGATGCGATTCAAACCGGTGCGCCGCACAAGTACCGGCGGGGGACGCACTACCGGTGCTTATCGGTCCCGGAGCTCTTCGAGACCGTCGTTTCTAGAAGCGATGCTCGGTGCGGCTGATGACGTCGTCCTGCACCCGTCGCCCGAGGTCTGTGAAGTACACGCTGTATCCAGCCACCCGGACCATGAGCGTCGGGTACTTCTCAGGATGCGCTTGGGCGTCCACCAACGTTTCCTTGTTCAACGTGTTGAACTGGATGTGCTCCACACCGTGGTCATTGAGGGTGGTTCGCACCAGGTTCATGAAGCTGCGGATACCCGCCGGGTTGTACTCCGGCTCTCGATACGTGGATTCTGGGGTGTCCAGCGTGAGCATTTCTGTGCCTCCTTGGTCGGTGCGGGCTTCTTTAGTCTGCGATCACTCTTGCGAGCTCGGAGCGGCTGATCCACATGTTGAGCAGGGTGCCGTTCGTGAACGCGCTGAAATTGAGCTTGCCGTAGCTCAGCGACGCGGCCGTGGGTCCGTTGACATCCGTTTGTTGTTCGGCCGACATTGTGTCGGCGAGCGGCCGCATGGCGTGCCTTCCGCTTGGTGTGGCCCACGTCATCTCGCCAAATCCGACATTGGCCTGGACCATCTGAACGGCGGGATCGGAATAGTTGCCCCGATAGCAACGCTGCGCGCGCACCTCATCAGCGAAGAACTGGAACACCTCGGCGGCGATGTCGTCCACGTAGTCGTCGTTGTTGCCATATTTCGGGGCGTCGCGCAGTTTGAGTCTCAGTTCTTCGTGTCCGTTGAAATCAGCGTCGAGGGCGGTACACAGCTCGTCCATGGTGACTGTGCGGTCCTCGTACACCAGCTTCTTGACAGCGGCCATAGAGTTGGCCATGTCGGCCAAGCCGACGCATTGGATCGTGGGTCCCACGTTGCAGACGGCGCTGCCGGCTGCGACGTCTACCCCCTTCTCGATGCAGCCCCGGCTCAAGGCAGTGAATAGGGGGATCTGATGCTGCTCCGTGATGATCTTCTCGGCCACGATCATGTGGGCATGCAGCTCGCGGATCGCATGCTCCAATTGTGTCAGCACCGCGTCATGAAAGTCGCCGTAGGTGGCAAAGTTTCGCGGGTCGCCGGTCTGCGGCCCCGCGACTTCGCCTGGGCCCCATCCTGGTAGTCCGGCCGGCTTCACTCCGTTGTTGAGGGCCAGGCTGACCACCGCACCCAGGTTGACGATGCCAGAGTCGGTGTGGCCGTATTGCAGGCCGGCCACCCCTGGTTCCACGCATCCGATGGGGGAGCCCAGCTCAAGAATCTGTTCGCGCGTGTACGGACTCTTCCCGTTCAGTCCGGCACCACGGTACTCGAGCATACGGGAGTAGGTCTCGACGTCGAAGTAGGAAGGGTGGCCCATTCCCTCGACGCTCAGCTTCGCCGCTTCCAGTAGCAGTTCGTCAGGGGTCTTTTGGTGAAGATAGAGGGAAACGGTGGGCCCGGTGGTACGCACGTGCCGCATCGCGCGGAGGCAGAGGTAGGAGAGTTCGTTCGAGGCGTCCCGGCCAAGCTTGGTGAGCCCGCCGACGCCCAAGTGGGGGAAGCGGTAGTAGCCTCCGAAGTAATACGCGAGCTGAGAGGACTGGAACCACGGAATGTTCGTGGTCTTTATGTACATCTCCTCGATCAATTCCATCGCCTTCTCAGGCGTCAGGCGCCCTTCCGCGATGTCTCGCTCATAATACGGGTACATGTACTGATCGAAGCGCCCGAAGGTGAGACTCGGGCCGGCGCCTTCGATGCTGAGCAACATCTCTGTGAGCCACACCGTCTGGATGGCCTCACGGAAGGTGCGGGCAGGGTTCCACGGGACCCGATCCATCACCTCGGCCATCTCTAGGAGTTCAGCCTGACGTTCGGGCCCCGTCTCCGTCTCGGCCAATCGGCGCGCCTCCGCAGCGTACCGGCCTGCTAGAGTTCGTATCGCTTCGAGGACCTCGAATATTCCGGAGTAGAAGTCTCGCTTGCCGATGTCGTCTGGATTGGCGGGGTCTACCGCGGCCGCCCGCTCGACCGCCATGTCATAGGTGCCTTTGTACCCCGTCGCGAGCAGATGCCCGTAGTCAGGGATGAAGTGCGATCCCGCGCTCCCCAAGTAGTTCACGCAGTCGGCGATGCCCGAACTGACCATCTTCAGCGGCTCGAGGACCTGCTTGGCCCAGACCGCGGTTAGGGTCTTGTCCCGCCAATACGGGATGTGGACGTCGCGCAACTCCTGGAGGTCGTCGTCATCGATCTCGAACGGATCGAATTGCCTCACCCGCATCTGGTCCAGGTCGCCCTCGAGCCAGTCGGCATGCATCTCGATGTTGATCTGCTCGCACCGGATGCGGTTGCCTTGCCATCCTGCCAGTTGCTCGTGCTCGTAGATGACAGGCTCGAGCGTGCGGTAAGTTTCGGCGCAGGCCTTGTAGCGACGGCGAATGTATGGCTCGCCCTCCGTCGCTTGGAACACTCGTGTGAAGCACCGTGTGCGATGGATATCGACGCTCGGACGGTTGGAGTGCAGAAGACGATTCAGTTGCTGGATCCTACGGGTGCTCCCGACTTCGGCGGACTTGCCGTCGCGCCATTCCATCCCGAGTCGACTTCCCACCTCATGTGCTGCGCTTTCCTGCATCTTCTTCAGGCCTCCTCTTTCAGGCATCAGAGAGCCGGCTAGGGGTCGAGACCATGGCTAAGCATTCGATTTACCCGAGCTCGTGCGGGAATAGCCTTCCGAGCGAATCTTCGGCATTGGGCGGGCTCTTGGGTGAGATTGCCGAGGGGCAGCTGCTTGGATCGGCGGTCAGAAATCTCCGATAGGCCCGGATAGCTGCTTCCGTGGAAAGAGCCCACTCGGATCCCATGGCTCGTTGCCCCCAATCACCCTATAGGTCGCTTCCTGGGTTTCATCGCCGTGGGCCGGCGGAACGCGACAATGGGCTAGGCTCGCCTTTGGCGATGGTGCCGAGGCGTCGGCTCGAACCCTGCGGTCAAGCAGCGTGGATGGTGCTCACTGTACCAGCGTTCCCAGGGTCCAGTCAACCCGGGTGCACATGAGCTACCGGTGGTTGCGCGCGCTGGGCGACGCTGCTACATTCTGCGAAACAGGCGGAGACTTCGGGTGGTACACCTCATGTCGCAGAAGATGCCTCAGGATACAATTCTCGCTGTTGGATACGGCCTATTGCCTTCGAACACCGCATCGGGTCAGCTCTACCACGTGCTGACGATGGCTGCCGAAATCGACCGCGAGACCCATCACATCCTCGACGCGTCGATCACCTTGATCACGAAGACGGCTGGGCGCTGGGTGAGCCAGTCGATGGTAGGGTACGATCTCACCTCAGAGGATGACACGGCGTCGTTCATGCAGCGCGTGGACCGCGATTTTCTGGGGAACTCGAGGAAGGCCATTCAGCATGCCTACCGGGACATGGTCCAGCGATACCTGGAGTATCTTGGTCAGAGTGCTGTCGCGCCGCCAGAGAATCCCCCTTTGAACCCATGAGCCGACTGTTGTACACTGGCCGGGCCAGCACCTGATCACGCCGTTGCTCGTGCGAGTTGGTGGAGCGCGGGCGAGCAAGTGGTCCGGGACTGACACAGACAGATTGACTACATAGATCGGGGTCGTCGACGCCCTAGGCAGGCGGTCCCTGTGCGTGGAGCGCATCCTGCGGCCTGCTTCCAAGGAACGCATGTAGGATGCGAGTGCAGTCCAGCGCAACCGGGTAGCGGTTGAGGCTGGGCTTTTTCTTTTCTGCGGTAGCTGCGGAAACGCGGGGAACAGGGCGTCTGAGGCAAGAAGGGGGATAAGGGCCTGAACGATCATGCGTAGGTAGAAAGCCCACGAACCAGTCCATTCATACGCGCTGGTGAAGTCTGCAGCGCATCACGCCGAACAGTTTGGCCGTCGGGTGCTCAGATACCAAGACAACGGAGGGGGTCCATGCCTGAGAAGGGGAACAAGGGAACAGAGAATTCCTTGGAGCGGAATCTTATGCAGGAGGAGTTGAGCCGCCGCGCGTTTCTTCGCGAAGGCGGGGAAGGCCGGTCTGGCCGCGGGCGGTTTGCTGAGTTTTCCAGCGCTGATATCCGCGTGCAGCGGGAGCACAACGACAACCACAGCAGCGACAGAGACCACAGCAATCACCACAGCCACCACCGCAGGCGCCACTACGGCGACCGCGGCGACTGGCGGCTTGGCTTTTGCGGATATTTTCCCGGGCGGACAGGCTGCCGGTGAGGGCATCGCTTTCCAGGACGGGATGATGCTTGCCATGACTGGGCAAGGGTCGTTTTTCGGCAAGGTCATGAGCCGGGGAGCTCAGCTCGCGGCAAAGCAGATCAAGGAGAACGGCGGCCCGGAATTTGTCATCACGATCGCTGACCATGAGAGTGGTCTCGTCCCACCCGCCGTCACCGGCGTGCGTCGCCTGATAACGCAAAACAAGATCAAGACACTGCAGACCTCCTACGGTGCGCCTTCGGAGGCGATCATCCCGCTGGTCCAGGACAACAAAGTCCTCACCTTCAACGGTGGCGGATCGAGCCCAGGCCAGCTCTCCAAGGACTACCTGTGGATGACGCGGATGCTGTTCGCTTACGACCCCACGGACGGGGCCCTGACCTGGCTCGCGAAGAACCAACCCAATGTCAAGAAGCTGGCGGTTGTCGGCACCAACGAGAACGGCGTCGAGGTGTGGAAGGAGAAGGCGCCACGGATCTGGCCGCAACTCAGCGGCGGCTCCATCGTGGCGACCGAGATCCACGACGTGGGCGCGACGGACTTTGCCGCCGTCATCGCCCGCGTCAAGGCCGCGGGGGCCGACGCAGTATTCACCGTCTCCTTCGGTGACGATCTCGGCTATATGGTCAAGCAGTTCCGCGAGGCCAACTACGAGGGTCCGATAGTGGGGATCGAGTTCACCGACCAGGCGGCCAAGGTGGCGGGAGCCACCTACGACACGTACGTCTTTGCCACCGACTACTTCGATGTCGAGTCGAAGAACCCGTTCACCGCTCAGTTCGTCGAAGCCCATATCGCCGAGTATGGCGAGCCGCCGGAGTACTACGGCTCGAACTACTACGAGCAGGTTTTCGTGATCTGGGAACTCATGAGGCGCGTTATTGCCAACGGTGGGGATCCGCAGGATTCGGCCCAGCTTCAGCAAGCGCTCATCGACAAGCCAGAGTTCTACTCCGTGTACGGTGGTGACGAGGGCACGGTGGGCACGATGTCCTTCGACCTCAACGATCACAGCATCTCCAAGCCGATGGGCGTTTTCGGCGTGAAGGGCGGGAAACCGTACCTTCTTGCACCCATCAAGAAGGTATCGGCGAGCGACGATCCGGCAAGTGCACTGCTTGGATAGTCTCGGCGACCACATGATTCTGGCAGTCGAAGGAGCCGCGTGAGCTTCAATCGTTGGAGCCTCCCGGACTCTTGAAGTCCGGGAGGCTTCGGATTGGTTGGAGTGGGCCCCGCCGCGCGTCATAATGGGTCCTGCGGAGAACCCCCCGGGCTGCTTTCATTCCTATGAGCGCGGAACCGTCAAGCGAATCGTTCAGGAGTGCAAATGACACCTGCTGCTTGTAGCAGCTGCAGTAGACAGGGTCGTAGCCGTCAGCCATCGACCCTGCGGGCGGAGTGATGTTTAGCTTCCAGCTGTTCAGTCAATTGCTCGTCTCCGGCATAGTCATAGGGAGTAGCTACGCCCTACTATCGGTGAGTTTTGGAGTGATATACGCTACTACGCGCATATTCCACTTCGCTCACGCTATCGCTTACACAGTCGCGTCATACGCCTCGGTCACGGCTCTAGCCAAAGCGGGTCTTCCATTGTGGCTGGCGCTCATGGTTGGTCTAGTGGTCGCTGTAGCCTTGGGTATCTTGATCGAACTGGCAGCGTATCGACCCATGCGTCGCCGAGGGGCGAGTACCTTGGCCCTCTTTCTCACCTCGCTTGGCCTTACGATCGCGGGGTCTAATCTCATCCAGATAGTCTTCGGCCCCGAGAACAAACCGCTCCCAGGCTTTCCGATGAAGACCTTCGCTGTGGGAGCGGTGACGTTCACCAATCTGCACCTGCTCACAGTCATCGTGAGTTGGGTTTGCATATTCGGCGTGGTGGTCTTCCTGAAGAAGACCAAGTACGGGAAAGCGACACGCGCGGCCCAATCCAATCAGCAGATGGCCATGGCTGTGGGCATAGAAATGGATGGCGTAAGCCTTCTGGTCTTCATGCTGGGATCGGTACTCGTGGGCGTGTCGGCCCTGCTGTTCACGCTGGGTGGGGTTGCCTCCCCGAACATGGGACTTTCTCCGATCCTCATCGGGTTCATCGGCGTGTTCTTGGGGGATCGGGAGCGTTTCCGGCGCAGCGCTCGGCGGCTTCGTGCTCGGTCTGGCTACCTCGTTGTCCGGTCTGTGGCTGAGTGGTGACTACTCTCCTGTCGTCGTTTTCGGACTTATGTTCGTGCTCATCATTGTGAGGCCTCAAGGGCTTCTGGGAAAAGCCGCGGCTTAAGGGAGCTGTCTTGGACTACCTGGCCGATGTCGGCATTACGATTCTGATCTATATCATTCTGGGCGTGTCGCTTAACCTGCTCCTCGGGTATGCGGGACAAGTCTCGATGGCCCATGCGGTGTTCTACGGAATAGGAGCCTACACCGCCGGTCTGCTCACCCTGCCGGTGCTCGAGGCGGCGGAGGGCGCCGCTGCACGCGGAGTGACATCTGGGCTGGGATGGAACTGGCTCCCGGCCCTGCTGATCGCGGTGGCGGTACCGCTTGTGTTCGCATTCATCATAGCCATCCCAGCTGTGGTCAGCGTCACGGGGGAGTACTTGATTCTGCTTACTCTCGCGTTCCAGGTGGTCGTGAACCAGCTCATGAACTCGTTGACGACCGTGACCGGCGGTCCCTACGGTCTCACGCCGATCCCTCCCTTCAGCCTGTTCGGGCACGAGTTGAGCAGTCCACCGCAGGCGCTGGGTTTTTTCGTGGTAGCGGCACTTCTAGCCGTGTTCGTCACTTGGCGCATTGGTGAATCACCGTTCGGGCGGTTGCTGAAGGGGATACGAGAAGACGAGATCGCGGTGAGGGCGCTGGGCAAGAACACCCTCATCGTCAAGGTGACTGTCTTCGGCGTCGCCGCCGCCATCGCGGGTATGGCGGGCGCCCTGGCGAGCTACTACTACCAGTTCATCGCACCGGGAAACTACAGCTTGGATCTGTCGATCTTCGTTGTTGCTGTGGTCGTCCTCGGCGGGGCAGGCAATCTCATAGGTACGATTCTCGGGGCAATCGTGCTCGGATCGTTGACGCCGCTGCTGCAGAACATAGCGTGGATCGGATCCTCGAACAGTATCCCGTGGCAGGGAGTGATCTATGGCGTCGGCCTTGTGATCATCATGCGGTTCAGACCGCAGGGAATCCTCCCGGAGGGCCTGTCGCCTCGTTGGTTCAAACATGCAGCTCGCTCTGCGAGCGCGGAACTGACCGGAGCCGCGCCTGGCTCATGGTCCCTGGGGGTTGACTACCCGGACAGTGCAGAAACGTGTGCGTCGGGGGACGAAGGGGACGAAGGCGAGGACGTTGTCAGGATCTCGGGACTGGCCCGCAACTTTGGAGGGCTTCGGGCTGTCGATGGGGTAGACATGGCTTTGCGTCGAGGTCGGATAACGGCGCTGATAGGACCAAACGGCGCGGGTAAGACCACCATATTCAACATGGTCACGGGCGAGCTCAAGCCCGATTCGGGGCAGGTCTGGTTTCGGGGAACCGACGTGGTTGGAGAGAAGCCGCATAAGCTCGCCCGATTTGGCATCGTGCGCTCCTTCCAGGATGTGCGGGTCTTTCAGCAGTTGTCCGCCCTGGAGAACGTCGCCATGGCAGTTCCCGGCCAGCCAGGCGAGAATCTTGTGCGACTTGGGCTCCAGCCAAGGCGCACTCGACGGGCCGAGAGAGAGACTCGCGCCAAAGCTCATGCCTACCTGGATTTCGTGGGGATGTCAGAGAAAGCGGACGAGTTGGTGGTCAACCTGTCCTTCGGAGAGCAGAAGCTCGTGGCCATCGCGCGCCTGCTGGCGACGGAAGGCGATGTCCTTCTGCTCGACGAACCCACGTCGGGTATCGATGCCAACTCCGTTAACCAGGTGATCGACTTGATCTTACGTCTGTGTCGTTTCGGCAAGACCGTGTGCATAGTTGAGCACAGCGTCCACGTGGTAGACAAGCTGGCCGACCATGTCTATTTCCTCGACCACGGAGCAGTGATCGAGGAGGGGACGATGAAAGATCTGACCAGCCGTCCTCATCTCGTGGAGGTGTATTTTGGCACCTGAGATGCTCCACCCCGACTCGGCTCCATCCCAGGACGCTGCCCTTCTGTCAGTTCGCAACCTGACAGCCGGGTACGGAAAGCGTGAGGCGATATCGGATGTCACCCTTCATGTCGGCCGGGGGGAGATCGTGTCCCTTCTGGGGCACAACGGAGCCGGCAAGACCACATTGTTGAAGTCCCTGTTCGGGCTGTTGAAAGCGACGAGTGGGGAGGTCGAGTTCGACGGTCGAGCGTGCGCCGGGCGATCACATTCGCAGAACGTCAGGGCGGGCATGTCGTTCACTCCCGCCGAAGCGGCCGTCTTCCCCGACCTTTCGGTGACCGACAACCTCGACTTGGGAGCCTTCACGATCACGGACTCAGCCGTGCGCAAGGACAGGCTCGATAAGGTGCTCGCCACCTTTCCCCTCTTGCGGGAACGGCAGCAGCAGTTGGCGGGGACGCTGAGCGGCGGGGAGCAACGGATGCTCTCCATCGGCATCGCTCTCATGTCGGGGCCTCGGCTCATGCTCTTGGACGAGCCATCCCTGGGGTTGACCCCGGCTCTTGCTCAGCGGGTGCTCGAGCGGATCCGGGAGCTTGCCCTCTTCGACGGGGTCTCCGTACTGGTCGTGGAGCAGAGCGTCAGGGTCGCCTTGCGGGTTAGTGATCGGGCGTACTTTCTGCGAACGGGAAAGATCATCCTGGAAGAGCCCGCAGAAGTAGCGCTCTCTCGTGGCCACTGGTGGGATCTCTTCTGAGAAATATGGCCCCTTGGTGTCTGGGCTGGCGGGGGGCTCGCGGCACCACCATCCAGGGGTGGACCGATCGGAAGCTACCCTAAAGAGCTGCAACGGTCGCTTCCGGCCATCCTAGTTGCGGCGACGTAGAGTAGCTGCTAGTCACACTGTGCTCTGCTTCTACCCATCACCCCGGGCTTGAGCATGTGTTCATGTCGGAAACCAGCCAACACGATTGCCCGACGGGTCCGGCTGGGAGAAGGTGAGCCCTTCCTTCGAGAAGCCGGTTTTCCCTCCAGCGCCCGCGACAAAGAATCAGCGGGGTTACCTTTGCGAGGAAGCGAACCGAGATCGAGGGAGCGACGAATACGTCCTTCGCTGACCGACTTGTTGTCGCGTGCCCCGACCCTACAAGCACCTTCTGATGAAAGCTGTCCGTGAGGCTGGTCATCCACCAACTTTGGGCGGGCTGGAATTCGCGCAGGAGTTGGTCGACGCCATGGACTTGTACCGTGCCAGCAAGAATGACCACTCCCTCGGGGCCTTCGTCAATGACTTGAGGGGAAAACTTCGTCTGGCCAGCCACTAGCCGGAAGGGGTGACCCTATCTGGGCCCGGAACACCGGAGTCGCGGTGTCGGCAAAGGAAGCCACGGGCTCCGGACGCGACAACGGGCGGATCAACGTGGCTCCGTCGGCCCCCCGGCCTTGCCTACCCTCGCGCCCGCGCCTCCAGGGCCGCGTCGAGCGAGTCGGAGAAGGCGCTGACCACGCGGTCCACCAGGTCGTCCCGGGCGTGGGCCTCGCAGATGAACCAGGGCTCGCGCGAGTCGGGCTCGGGCATGGCCCCCCGCTCCCACATGCCGGCGGCCACGGCGTCGTAGAGGGCGTTGTCCATCTCGGCCCAGCCGCGGTACTCGACGGGCACGATCTCGCTGAAGACCACGCTGAACATGCTGGGCACACCGGTGAAGCTGCACGGCAGACCGCGGGTCGCGATGATGGCGCCCAGTTCTCGTTGGATCCGCTTACCCGTGGCCACGATGGTGGCCAAAGCGTCGGTGTCCCGGAGTATGGACAGGGTCTTCCCGGCCGCGGCCGCAGCCACCCTGTTGCCGGCGTAGGTGCCACCGTGGCTGACTCGCTCGGGGAGCAGACTCATGATGTCGCGGCGGCCGCCGAAGGCGGCCGCCGGATAGCCGTTGCCCATGGCCTTGGCATAGGTGGCCAGGTCGGGGGTCACGCCGAAGTACTCGGCCGCGCCGCCTTTGGCCACGCGGAAGCCCGTTTTCACCTCGTCGAAGATGAGCAGCGAGCCGAACTCTTTGGTGAGGGCTCGTACGCCTTGGTGGAACCCTTCGCCGGGACGGATCCCCTGAGCGTTCCCCAGAATGGGCTCGATGATAACGGCGGCGATGGTGTCGCCGGAGCGCTCGAACACGCGGCGCAGGGTGGCGAGGTCGTTGTAGGGGACGGGGATGACGGTGTCGGTGACGGCCTCGGGAATGCCGCGTCCGAAAGTGAGGCGGACAGGGTTATCGCGGTCGCCCAGGTCGTCCACGTTGTTGGGCACCACGCTGATGAGGGCGTAGTCGTGCACGCCGTGGTACTGACCCTCGAACTTGACGATACGATCGCGGCCGGTAAAGCCGCGCGCCAGGCGGATGGCGTGCATGGTGGCCTCGGTGCCGGAAACGGTCATGCGGGCCATGTCGCAGAAGGTGAGGTTGGTGATGAGCTCGGCCACCCGGATTTCGTCCTCGCTGGTGAGTGAGAAGCTGACCCCTGTGCGCATGCGCTCGGCGACGTAGTCGTCCACGCGGGGGTCGGCGTGGCCCAGGATAACCGGGCCGTAGCCCAGGCGAAGATCGACGAACTCGTTGCCGTCGACATCCCACACCAGGGCGCCTTGACCCCGGTCGACATAGACGGTGTCCTCGCCCCAGGCCCTCCAGTTGGAGTTGGTGCCGCCGGGCAACACCTTGGTGGCGCGGGCGTATGTGCCCCGCCGTCGATCTCGTTTGAGGGACCGCATCGACCTGCCGCCCATTTCCAAAACCTCCCCGATGCCAAGCGATGCGTAAGCTTCTTCCCCACCGTACGGCCGTGCGGCCTGCGGGTCATGCCTTCGAGTCTAGGAGTCCGGGTCTATTACGGCAACTTGTTTCGAACAACTGTTCCGAAACGGCGACCGAAGCGGCAACAAGACCCCGATGAAGCACTCTGCTAAGATATCTCGAAGTCAGTCGAAATCTCGGAAGTCCAACGCCCGAGGACAAGCGAGGAGGTCGCCGTGCGCGTGCAGATCCTGGGGTCCGGCTGCAAGAGCTGCAACGAGCTCTATGACCACACCGTGGAGGCGACGCGCCGGTTCGCCGAGGGGGCCCATTCGGTGGAGAAAGTGGACGACGTCGACGTGTTCTTCCGATTGGGGGTCACCGTCACGCCTGCTCTCGTCATAGGCGAGGAGGTGGTCTCCATGGGTAGGGTGCTGGCCGCGGAGGAGATCGCGCGGCTGATCGAGGAGCGCTGCGGCGATGGGGCGTGAGACCGACGTCTATCTGATCTCCGGCTTCTTGGGGAGCGGCAAGACCACCTTTCTCAACCGGCTGGTGAAGGTGGTGCCCGAAGAGGCGCGCTTCCTCATCCTCATGAACGAGTTCGGCGAGGTGGGCCTTGACGGAACGTTGGTCGAGGGTGAGGACCTGGACATGCTGGAGATCAGCAAGGGTTCTATCTTCTGCGCCTGCGTGAAGACCGATTTCATCAAGGCCCTGCACGAGATCGCACACACGGTCAAGCCCGATGTGATGCTCATCGAGACGACGGGTGTGGCCAACCCCAGCGATCTGGACCGCGACCTCAAGCTGCCCATCTTCGCCGGAGCTTTCCAACTCCGCGACAGATTCTGCCTCATCGATGCGGCCAACTTCCTCGACACCTACCAGTCCTTCCTGGCCATCGAGAAGCAGCTGGCGGCCTCCGACACCTTCATCATCAACAAGATCGACCTGTGCGATCCGGGCGAGATCGGGCGGATCAAGGAGGTGGTGGGGGAGTTCCATCCCGCACCTCGCTTCTACGAGGCCGTTTTCGCCGAAGTTCCGTTCGCCGATCTGTTCCATCAAGGGAGGCTCGAGGGGAGCCTGTCCCCCGCACCGTGCGGGCCCGGCCGCGCCGCCTCGGGTGATGGCGGCCCCACTCGGCTGTCCGAGGAGGAGCTCGAAGCCTACATCGACGGGCTGTTGAACGACAATGCCGCTCAAGTGACGCCTCCCGATCGCCTCCAGTCCCTGGTCGTGGAGTGGGCACCGGGGGCCCAATCTGCTTTTCGGGCCTGGGTGGATGCGCTGCCCGACCGGTTGGTACGGGCCAAGGGCCTGGTGGAGCTCGACGGGGCTTTGCGGTTACTCAACCTCGTAAACGGGAAATGGACCCTCGATCCGTATCTAGGGCCGGCGCCGGCCGACGGAGTGCGTGATCGGGTGGTTCTGATCTCGCACCCCGAAGACATCCGCGCCGTCCAAGAAGACGACAGGAGGGCGTGAGTCATGGCGAAGCTTCCCGAACAGGTGACCGAGCTGCTCAAGGGCGGTCACAACGTGTGGGTGGCCACCATCGGTGAGGACGGTTGGCCGAACGTGGCCATCAAGGGCAGCGGCGCGCTGCTCGATGACCAGCATATCTACTTCGCCGATATCTTCTCCAAGAAGACGCGGAACAACCTGCTGTACAACAGCAAGGTGGCCGTAGGTATCTTCGATCCCGATAAGAAGGTGGCCGTGCAGGTCAAGGGGATGGCCGACATGGTGCAGCAGGGGGAGCTCTTCGACAAGGTGTCGGAGGCCATTGTCGGCCTGCAGATGGGCTTGCCGCCCATCACCTATGTGGTGCGCATCCTGGTCGACTCGGTCTGGGACATGACCGCCGGACCGAACGCGGGCGAGAAGATCGCGTAGCTGAGAGGGTACACTTAGCAGCCTGTTGGGCGGCGTTGCCGAGGATCTGACGAAGGGAGTGAGCCACTATGCTGGTGCGCACCTGGATGAGTACCGACCCCATCACTATCGTTCCTTCGGCCTCGATGAAGGAGGCCGCTCAGCTCATGTCCCAGAGCGAGATCCGCCATCTCCCGGTGGTGGAGAAGGATCGGCTGGTCGGCATCGTCACCCTGAACGACATCCGCCGCGCCTCGCCATCGCCGGCCACCACGTTCTCGGTGGGAGAGGTGAACTACCTGGTCGATCAGATCCAGGTGCGGGACATCATGACGCCCGACCCGGTGACGGTGTCTCCGGAAACGACGGTGGAGGACGCCGCGCTGCTTGGTTACCGGCACCGCTTCGGCTGCCTGCCCGTGATCGAGGGCGGACGCTTGGTGGGCATCATCACCCAGCAGGACCTGTTCGACATCATCATGAGCATTTTGCAGGGCGGTGAGGGTGACCGGCGCATCACCATCGAGGACATGCCCCCGCGTCTGGGCACCATCCGCAGCATCATCGACATCCTCGACGCCCACAAGACCCGGTTCAGCTCGATCATCACCTTTCCGCAGCGCCAGAGTGAACACTACACCTTCCTGATCCGGGTGGCCGGTAACGGCACCGACGCCATCGTGGCCGACCTCCAGGAAGCCGGATACCCGGTGACCCACGTGTCCTAGACCGACCCAGACGCGTGTTGTCGCGGGGGGCCGGACGCGTCTTGCGCGTCCTGCCCCCCGCGCGCGTTCCCGCCGGCCCGTCTTTCCCGGACTCTCCGCAGCTTCTGCTGCAACATCCTTGACACAACGAGATGTCTGAGTATTATGAGTACACTCAATAGCCTGGACTTGACCGGCGGAAGAGCTCGGTCGGGGGGAAGGGCAGGGGGCACGTCACGAGCATGAAGCTCAGCTCGCGTAAAATGCAGGTCTTGCGTCCGCGCTCGGCGGACATCATGGTCAAGCGCCTGACCGAAATGGTCGTGGCCCGAGAGTACAAGGCCGGCGAGCGCATCGGTTCGGAGCTCGATCTCATCGAGCACTTCGGCGTCAGCCGCGCCGTGGTGCGCGAGGCGCTTCGCATCCTGGAGAGGGAGGGCGTGATCAGGGTGAAGCCGGGTCCGGCCGGCGGAATCTTCTGCGCGTATCCGACCAGCCAGTCGCTCTCTCGTTCGATCGATCTGTATGGGGCCTTCCACGATGTCACCCCGGACGATCTGGTGGAGGCGCGGATGGAGCTGGAGGTCCTTACCGCCCGCCTGGCCGCCGTACGGGCTCTACCGGAAGATCTGGAGAGGCTCGAGCGGCTCAACCTGGAGTGGCAGCGCCTGATCGGCGTGGAGCAGACCGAGGCCGCGGCACGTGTCAACGTGGAGTTTCACGTGGCCGTCACCAGGGCGGCCCACAACCCGGTGTTCGTAGCTTTCATCGACGCCCTCGAGGGGCTGATCTACGAGACGGCCCTCGAGCCGACGTATCCGGACCGGCGGCTGGACTACGTGGTCTACAGCCACGAGATCATCCTGGAGGCGATACGGGGGCGGGATCCCGACGAGGCCGCTGCCCGCATGCGCACCCACCTCGAGACTTTTCGGCCGAACGCCTGGAAGAAGTCGATAGAGGCGAGGGCACTAGGAGGTGTGGCTGCGGTGGAAGCCAGGGTCGACGAAGACGAGTAGGTGCTGCCGATCGTCCACGGCAAACCGCCGGTCGGGGAGGCCGGCGACGGACAGGGAGGGATCGCGTGACACGGGGGTCGGGTCGCGAAGGCCGGGAGGGTGTCTGTGGCTGGGTATGAGGCAGGAGTGAAGGAGGACCATCCGAACGTGCGGAATAGGCCACTCGTCCTGATCAGAGGGGCCGGGGATCTGGCCAGCGGGGTCGCCCTCCGTCTGCAGCGGGCCGGGTTCGACGTGGTCATGACGGAGATCGACCGACCGGCCGCCGTGCGGCGTACGGTGGCGTTCGCGGAAGCTGTCTACGAAGGACGCTCGGTCGTGGAAGGACTCGAGGGGGTCCTGGTGAGCGATGCCCGACAGGCCCGCGCCGAGATCGGAGCCGGCCGGGTCGCCGTCTTGGTCGATCCGGATGCCCGCGTGCGGCACGACCTGTCGCCGCTTCTTCTGGTGGACGCCATCATCGCCAAGCGCAATCTGGGCACCACCAAGGAGCATGCGCCTGTCGTGGTGGCTCTAGGCCCCGGGTTCGTGGCCGGCGAGGACGTGCACGCCGTGGTCGAGACTATGAGAGGGCATACCCTGGGACGCGTGCTCTACGAGGGGGAGGCTCTACCAAATACCGGTGTGCCGGGTGAGGTCGGCGGCAAGGGCGCCGAACGGGTTCTGCGGGCTCCGGCGGCGGGGCGCTTCACGCCCCGCCGCCGGATCGGCGACACGGTCGTGCGCGGTGACGTAGTGGGTCTGGTGGACGGCCGACAGGTTGTCGCGAGCATCGACGGGGTCCTTCGGGGACTCGTGCGCGAGGGCCTGGAGGTGACCGAGGGCTTCAAGGTGGGCGACGTCGATCCCCGAGCGACCCGGGAACACTGCTTCACCGTGTCCGACAAGGCTCTGGCGGTGGCCGGCGGCGTCCTCGAGGCTGCTTGTTTCCTCCTCGGGGGTCCGCTTCTCTGCCGATGGCGGCGTCTCGGGAGGGGGTTCGTAATATGCAGTATCTGCAGTACGTCGTCTTTGGCCTGGTGACCGGCACCATCCTGCTGCTGGGTACGGTGGGCTTCTCCATGATCAGGAGGGTCGACAACTTCCTGAACATCGCCCACGGGCAGATGGTGGCGCTGGGCGGCTTCTTCGGATACACGTTCTACCAGGAGCTCAATCTCCCGTTCGTACTGGCCTCGCTGGCTGCGATGGTGGCGACCGGCCTCCTCGGGTGGATCTCGTACAAGCTGATCTTCAGCCCCATTCGAGACCATGGTCCGCTCTACTTGCTCTTCACATCGGTCGGCGTCGCATTCGTGATCCACGGCGCCATCGAGATGATCTGGGGAACTACGCCGAAGACGTTCAGGCTCCCCCAACTCTTCACCGTGAGAATCGGTGAGGAGTACCTGGCCTCCGGCCTCGAGGTGATCATCATCGCGACTGCCTTCGCTGCGGTCGGTCTGCTTCACCTGCTTCTTACACGGACGAGAACGGGGATCGCCATCCGCGCTATGTCCAGCGAGTTCAATCTCGCTCGCGTCCGTGGGGTCAACACTGAAGCGGTTTCTGGTGTTGTGTGGATCATCGGCTCGGCGTTGGCTGGGCTGGCCGGCATTCTCACCGGAGCTCAGGGCGCCGTGTTCAGTGACATGGGTTGGGTCATCATCCTCGTGATCCTTTCCGCGTCCGTCCTCGGTGGGCTGGGCAGTATCTACGGCGTAATGATAGGCGCCGTCCTTATCGGCATCGGCATGGACTTCAGTGTCAACCTCATCAATCCGGCATACCGATACGCGTTCGCCTTCGTGGTGATCATGCTGGTCCTTGCCGTGCGGCCACAGGGCATCTTCGGAGGTGGTCGCAGTGAGTAGCTATCTGCTGTTCGCGGTCGGCATCCTCACCATCATAGGCGTCTACGCCTTGCTGACGATGTCGCTCAATCTCAAGTTCGGGATAACCGGGCTCATCGACCTTGGGGTGGTGGGGTACTTCGCGGTCGGCGCGTACACCTACGTTCTGCTGACCGCGGCCCCCCCGGGAGAATCCGGCCAGACGTATGCCATCGGGCTAGGCCTGCCTTTGTGGGTGGGTTTCATTGCCGCTCCCATAGCCGCCGGTGTGTTCTCGTTCATCATCGGTCTGCCCGCTCTCAGGTTACGTGGAGAGTACCTGGCCATCGCGACGTACGCCGGCGCCGAGGTGGTTGCGGCTATCGCCGCCAACGAGGACTGGCTCACCAACGGAGTCAGGGGATACAGCAACCTCTCCCAGCCTCTGCGTTCTGTGGTGGAGAGCGGGAACAGCTACCAGTACGTGTTTCTTGCTCTCTTGGCAGTGGCTGTCGCAGCGGTGTACTGGCTGCTGACGCGTATGGAGATCAGACCGTTGGGCAGGGCATTCCGGGCGGTCCGTGAGAGTGAAGAGGTCGCTCTCTCCGTTGGGAAGAACGTGGCCCGCTACCGCATGAAGGCCTTCGTGATCGGGGGAATGATCTCCGGGTTGGCCGGTTGCTTCTACGTGAGCTACTTCACCCTGGTGGTCCCCACCATGTTTGCCGCCGAGGTCACCTGGACGGCGTGGATCGCTCTGGTCATTGGCGGGTCGGGGAACTATCGCGGAGTGATCCTAGGGACGGCCATTCTTCTCGCCGCCCAAGAGGCCACCCGTTTCTTCCAAGCGTCGGCGGATATGGCGTCCCTGCTCGCCGCGTCCCGACTGGTGGCCATGGGTGTGCTCCTCGTGGTGATCATCAGGCTGAGACCGCGGGGATCTTGGGCGAGCGGCCGCAAACGGATTCGGCATTGGTGGGGGACTGACGTGTCCGGCACGGGGAGGGATATGGAGATACCACTGCTCGAGACGTACGAAGTGTCGAAGCATTTCGGAGGACTGAAGGCAGTCAACGGTTGTACTCTACGGGTGCCGCGAGGCTCGATCATTGGACTCATTGGGCCAAACGGAGCCGGCAAGACCACCCTTTTCAATGTGATCGCGGGGTTCTTGGAGCCCACCTCCGGGAGAGTGGCGCTCGACGGCGAAGACATCACGGGCGTTCCGTCGTGGGCAAGAGTGAAGAAGGGCGTCGCACGCACCTTCCAGACGCCGCACGGCTTCCCGGAGATCACTGTCTACGAGAACCTCATGGTGGCTCCGGTGAATCAGGCGGGGGAAGGCCTCTTCGGGTCCATCATGTGGCCAAAGCAGGCGAAGAAGCAGGAAAAGGTGTTGCGGGCGCGCGTTCTCGACTTGCTCGAGAGGCTCGGCATGAGCGACTACCGCAACACTCTCGTCTGCAATCTGGCGGCTGGTGATGCGCGGGTCATCGAGTTCGCTCGGCAGGTCATGCTCGACCCGAAGCTTCTTCTGCTCGACGAACCGGCAGCCGGCATCAATCCCGCCATCACCGACTCGCTGATTCGCCTCTTACGGGAACTTAGGGAAGAGGGTCTCACCCTCTTGGTGATCGATCACAATCTGAGCTTCATGATGCGATTGTGCGACTCCATTTACGTGATGGCACGAGGCACGATCATCTCCGAAGGCACACCCGACGAAGTGGCAAGAGATCCCAGGGTCATCGAAGCTTACTTGGGGACGGCGCATGAATCTTCTGAAGCTTGAAAAGATAAAGTCGGGCTACTGGAAGATCCCCGTTTTGCACGAGATCGATTTCAGCGTGGAAGAGGGGGAGATGGTGCTCGTGATCGGTCCCAACGGGGCCGGCAAATCCACTCTCATGAAGACGATCGCGCGGTTGCTGTGGATCACATCCGGCGAGATCAGTTTCAGAGGCCGGGACGCCTTGAAGCTCCAGGCTCACGACATGGCCGCCCTGGGTCTGGGCTACGTGCCCCAGGATCACAATGTGTTTCCCGATCTGACCGTGGAGGACAATCTGCGCATCAGCTTCCTTGACAAGGCGGAGTTCCACGAGACGCTCAGATCCGTCTACGACCGCTTCCCCGTCCTCGGAGAGCGAAGAAGACAGCGCGCCGGCACACTGAGCGGCGGCGAGCGCCAGATGTTGGCAATCGGGTGTGCCCTCATGCAGAAGCCTGTTCTGCTCGTGCTGGATGAGCCCACTTCCGGCCTCGCGCCGCAGATCAGGGGAGAGCTGAACGACATCATCATCGACATCAACAGCGGAGGCACCAGCATCGTCTGGGTTGTCGAGGAAAACCCGGAGGAGGCGTTGAGAAGGGCGGAACGCGTGTACTTCTTGGACTCTGGAACCGTGAAGAAGACTGGTGATCCAGGGGAGTTCCTCGGTGAGCACAGCCTGGAGGAGCTTTTCCTCGGGGCGGGGACCTGAGAGGTACCGGACGAAAGGAGGATTCGCCAGAGAGCTTGTCTGAGGGTCATGAGGGAGTCTCTATGCACACGAGTGGAGACAGGGGGTACGAGATGAGGATCAGAGTTGGTCAAGGTCGATTGGTCGCGCTACTGCTAGCGCTCTTCTTGGTCGCGATGTTGGCCTTTGGGGTCGCGGGGTGTGGAGGCGACGAGGAGGCCACCACGACTACGGGGGAGACGACGTCTGACGATACCGAAACGACCGGAGCTGCCGAAGGCGGGGAGATACCGATCGGGTTCCTGACGTCGTATACCGGTGAGCTTGGGGCCTACGGCGACATGTGGTTCAGCGCCGCGAAGATGGCGGTCGACGAGATCAACGCCGCCGGAGGCGTGCTCGGGAAGCAGATCAAGCTCTACACAGAGGACGACCAGACGAACGTCGAGGAAGGTGTGAGGGCGGCCCGCAAGCTCATCAACGTGAACAAGGTCGTGGCGATCGCCGGTCCCACATCGGACGTGTTGCTGGCGGTCTGGCCCATCGCCAAGGACAGCAAGGTGGTTGTGAGTTCCCAAGCGGCCGGAACCACCAAGTTCGACAACATGGGCGGTGACTACGAGTTCCGCACGGTGGCGTCCGACTCTTTCGACGGCCGCGTGGCCGCGCAGGTGATGTTCGAGGAAAAGGGATACAAGAAGATCGCCCTGCTTTACGAGAATGACGAAGGTCGAAAGAGCATTGCGAATGTGACCAAGCAGGCCTTCCTCGATCTGGGTGGGGAAATCCTGGAGGAGGTCACGTTTGCTCCCAAGCAATCGACTTACTCCGCCGAGCTCAAGAAGATCGCCGACTCGAATCCGGAGTGTGTCTGGCTGGGAGCCGGCCAGGAGTCCGCGACTATCCTCTTCAAGGATGCGAGCCAGCGGGGATACGATTGGCAGTGGATGGTTGCCTCCGATATAGCCGTGGCGGAGATGTTCGAGCTCATCGGTGAGGACGTGCTCGAAGGCACTCTGACCGAGATGCCGAGCGCGGATCCGAATGAGCCTCGATTCGTGGAATGGGCCGAAAGGTTCACCGCGGAGTTCGGCATCGAGGCCGGCGGCGGCTTCCAATCCAACTCGTACGATCAGATGGTTGTCCTCGCCCTGGCCATGGTTGCCGCGGGTGAGACGACCGGCGAAGGCATCAACGCCAACTACAAGGCTATCGCCAGTCCTCCCGGCGAGCTGGTCTACACGTTCGAGGAGGGCGCCAAGCTGCTCGCGGAAGGCAAGGAGATCAATTACGAGGGTGTATCCGGCCCGCTTGACTTCGACGAGTATGGGAACGTGGCGGGAAGCTACGCCTCGATGGTCGCCACCGCTGGCGAATGGAAGGAGATCAAATTCTACCCAGCCTCTGAATTCCTCGTCGAGTAGAAACTGGGGGCAGGTTCTATGGCCGCGTAGGTCGTGGATGACCGGTGTTCCCTGTGTCTCAGTCGTATCGGGCACGGGCACAGGGAACACATCCCCTGCCAACCGACAACGGATATGAATGCATCATCAACTTCCTCCATCCCGACAACGGCAGCATGATGACAGAGCACCGAGACGGCGATCTCCGCATCCTTCTCGTCCAGATGGCTCCCTGGCTTTGCGCCGGCATGGGCCACGACCAGCGAGAGGCGAATCTCGAGCACGGCGCGGCGCTAGTGAGGAGACGGTTAGCCGACTTGGGTCAGGCGGAGCAGGTGGTCGACTTGGTGGTGTTCCCGGAGTTCGCCTTCGATGGTCCCGCATCTGCCCTGGCAGATCCGGAGACGACCATCGCAGGCTCCAGCGAAAGAATACTCGAGGCCATGAGCGGGCTTGCGGCCGAGGTGCGTGCGACGGTGATCGCGCCCGCGTACTCGGTCGGGCCGGAGAGGTGGCACAACACCTGTTTTGCCGTGGGGCCCGACGGCGCTCGATCAGAAGGCTACGAGAAGATACACACGTATCCTCCTGAGCAGCGTGTGGTCGCGAGAGGTCGCAGGCTTGTGACAGTCGACGTGCGCGGTTTTTCTGTAGGCCTGCAGATCTGTTATGACCTTGCATTCCCCGAGCCGGCACGGTGTCTCAGGTTGCTGGGGGCCGATGTGCTTGTCTATCCCACGATGGCCCCTCAATGGCTCATGAACCGCTTCAAAGTGCTGGCCGCGGCTCGGGCGATCGAGAACCAAGTTTTCGTGGCCGTGGTGAACGCAGTCGGGGTCCACCCGACGAGCGGGGACACTCTCGGCGGGGGCAGTGTCGTGGCGTACCCCGACGGGCACCGACTCGCTCTGGGCGCTGATGAGGATGTCGGTCTCGTTGTTCTCGAGTACCAGGACCTGACGAGGGTTCGAGCTGAGTTGGATATTCTTGCAGACCGGGTGCCCGAGGCGTATGCGGGCCTTTTTCCCGGAGCAGCTTCAGCGTCCTAGGCACGCCACCAGTAAAGACCGAGGGAGTACACGATGCTGTCTGGAACCGAGTATGTCCGACCCTCAACCATGGACGAGGCGTCTGGCCTTCTTGCGAATGATGAAGGCGCGGTCGTTCTGGCGGGTGGAACTGACGTTCTGGTCGCGGCGTTCGCCGGCCGAATGTCGGTCTCGACTCTGGTTGACGTCTCATCGTTGCCTGAGTTGAAGGGCGTCGAGGACTGGGGTGACTGCGTGTGGATAGGCGCGTTGACCACCATGACCAAGCTCTGCGCCTCGGATGTGGTCAACCGGGTTCTTCCCGGGCTGGGGAGCGCCGCAGCGGCGATGGGGTGCTGGCAGGTGCGAAACCGAGCCACGATCGGTGGCAACCTGTGCAACGCCTCGCCGTCCGCGGAAATGGGCCCTCCGCTCCTCGTCTACGAGGCTGCTGTTGACTTGGACGGAGTCGGGGGCAAACGTCGGCTGCCGATCTCGGAATTCTTCAAAGGCCCTGGTGAAACAGCGCTGGCGAAGGGCGAACTTGTCACGGGGATCCGCATCCCCAAGCCGGACGCAGGTCTGCGTGTTGCCTACGTACGCCGGGCCCTGCGGCGATCCATGGACATCCCGCTGGTGAATGTCGCGGTGGGCGTCCAGATGGGGGATGGTGTCGGCGTCGATGCCCGAGTGGCGCTGGGCGCCGTGGCCCCGGTTCCTTTCCGAGTACCGGTGGCGGAAGAGATCTTGGTGGGACGCCCTCTCACCGACTCCGTGATCCAGGAAGCCGCCGAAGGAGCCTGCTGTCCGGCCCGACCCATAACCGACGTGCGGGCCACGGCCGAGTACCGGCTCGCGATGGTCGAGGTCCTCGTGCGCCGAGCGCTTATTCAGCTTGCGGAGGAGTCCGTATGAGAAAGCAGCTAATCACCCTCACCGTGAACGGAGACCGGTGCGAGGTCGCGGTCACCCCGGACATGCGACTGCTGGACCTGATCCGCGACGAGTTGGAGCTCAAAGGGACCAAGGAAGGATGCGGCGAGGGTGAGTGTGGAGCCTGCACGGTCATCATGAACGGTCTACCCGTGAACGCCTGTCTGGTCCTGGCACCCCAGGCGGCCGAGGCCGACATCGTGACCATCGAGGGCTTGACCACGAACGGCACCATGAGCCTCCTGCAGCGGCAGTTCCTGGACAACGGAGCGGTGCAGTGCGGCTTCTGCAGCCCGGGAATGATCATGACGGCCAAGGCGCTCCTCGACGACAACCCGGCGCCCAGCGAGGACGACGTCCGCGACGCGCTCTCCGGCAACCTCTGCCGCTGCACCGGCTACGAGAAGATCGTCGACGCTGTACTGGTCACCGCGGCACTGGTCGGCCAGGGATCGGCCGAGTCAGTCCCGGGTGAGGGAGGTGCCGCGTGAGCGCCTTCACTTACGTCGGCAAGCGCCTCCCGCCCGTAGACGGCGAGGAGCGGGCCAGCGGGCGGGCCCAGTATGTCACCGACATCAAGCTGCCGGGCATGCTGCACGGCAAGATTCTTCGCAGCCCCCTGCCGCACGCGCGCATCGCGAGCATCGATACCTCGGCCGCCGAAGCCCTGCCTGGGGTCAAAGCGGTGGCCACCTGGGCGGACACTCCCGGAGTGTCCTTCGGCCCCATACCGGCGTTCGAGGACTGGACCATCCTGGCCAAAGACAAGGTCCGTTTCGTGGGTGAGGAGGTGGCGGCCGTGGCTGCGGTGGACGAGGCCACCGCCTTGCGCGCCCTGGATCTCATCGAGGTCGAATACGAGGAGCTGCCCGCCGTTTTCGACCCGGTCGAGGCCATGAAGCCCGGCGCCCCCAGCATCAACGGGCGGGAGCGCAATGTGGTCATGCCCTTCTCGCTGGAGCGGGGTGACGTGGACGGGGCCCTCGCGGGCGCCGACCTGGTGCTCGAGGAGGACTACTACACCAACCAGGTCTACCAGGCCTACATGGAGACCATGGCCGGGGTGGTGCGTCCCGAGAAGCACGGCGGCTTTACCATGTGGCTGCCCATCCAGATCCCCAACAAGTCTCGGTTGACCTACGGCAAGGCTCTGGGCGTCCGGCCGGAGGATATCCGCATCATCAAGCCCTTCATGGGCGGAGCCTTCGGCGCGAAGATGGAGGTCGATCTGCACCTGGTCGCCGCCGTGCTGGCCCGCAAGTGCGGGCGCCCGGTGCGGATCGTCAACACCCGCCATGAGGACATCGTGGCGGGCAACCCGCGGGTGCCCATGCACATCCACTTGAAGATGGGCTTCATGCGCGACGGCCGCTTTGCCGCCAAGGAGGTACGCATCGTGGCCGCCAACGGCGGCCGCACTGTGTACTCGCCGCCTATCATGGCCACGGCGTGCTACCGGGTCGACACTCTCTACACCTTCGAGAACGTGCGGGCGGAAGGGTACGCCGTAGACACGAACACGGTCCCCACAGGTGCCTTCCGCGGCTTTGGCAACTCCCAGATGACCTTCCCTCTGGAGACAATGATCGACCAGGCGGCCGCGCAGCTGGGTCTCGATCCGGTGGCGATCCGGCGGCGCAACGCCGTCCCCACGGGCTATGTTTCGATCCATGGCTGGGAGGTGGGCAGCTCGGGACAGGAGCAAACGCTGGACAACGTGGCCCGCATCTCGGGGTTGGCTTCCCGCCGGCGCCAAGCGGCGGACACAGGCCCTGTCCGGCGAGGCGTCGGGCTGGCCGCCTGCAATCACGTATCCGGCAACAAAGCCTTCTTCCCGCCTTTCGATGGCTCCTCCTCCATCGTCCGCATCGCCGAGGACGGCAAGGTGATCGTGTTCCACGGCGAGTGTGACATGGGTCAGGGGCAGACGACCGCGTTCTCCCAGATCGTGGCCGAGGCCTTGGGCGCCCGCCTGGAGGACGTCACGGTGGCCGAAGTGGATACTCAGGTCTCGCCCTACGGGCTGGGCTCGTTCGCCACCCGGGGTACCACCATCGGCGGCATGGGCGTCAAGAAGGGGGCCGACGCGGCCAAGGAGCTTCTGCTGCAGGCCGCTGCCGAGCACTTCGGCGCCGACATCTTGGCCCTCGACACCGAGCAGTCCGAGGTCTACCTCAAGGCCGACCCTAGCAGGCGGGTCTCGTTCGGCCACCTCGCCCGGGGCTTCATCTTCACTCACGGCGGTCTGCCCATGGTCGCTCAGGGCCACTACGTCCCGAACACTGTCGCGCCCGACCCCAAGACCAAGTACGGCAACGTCTCGCCGGCCTACGTCTTCGGGGCGCACGTGGCCGAGGTGGAGGTGGACACCGAGACCGGCGAGGTGCGGGTCACCGGCTATTGGGCCAGCCACGACGTGGGTCGTGCCATCAACCCCATGCAGCTCGAGGGCCAGGTGCAGGGCGGCGTGGCCCAGGGCATCGGCTGGGCCCTGATGGAGGACATGATCACCCGCGAAGGCCGCATAGCGAACCCCACTCTACTCGACTACCGGGTGCCGGGAAGCAAGGACGTGCCTCGGGTGACGTGCGACTTCGTGGAGCCGGTGGACCCGAATGGTCCTTTCGGGGCGAAAGGCATCGGCGAGCCGGCTCTGAATCCTGTACCGGCAGCGGTGGCCAACGCCATCTACGACGCCATCGGCATCCGCTTCACCGAGCTGCCCATCACGGCGGAGAAGGTGCTGGCGGCCCTGCGCGCTCGCGAAGCCGCCCAACGCGGCCGCGGCGGCCAAGGCTTCGTTTGAAACGAGCCGCAAGGCTCCCTCGGGGGAGGGCGAGATGTGTGAGCGCTTGAAGGGCAGCGTGGCCCTGGTGACCGGCAGCCACCAGGGCATCGGTCTGGGCATCGCCCGGGTGCTGTGCCGCGAGGGGGCGGTTGTGTTCGTCAATGGCCGTTCCGCCGACCGGGTCGAGGCCGCCGTGACCGGGTTGTGCGCCCAGGGAGGCGACGCGCGGCCGGCCGTGGGGAGCGTGCTGGACTACGATCGCCTGACCGGGTTGGTCGCGGAGATCGTGGGGGCGTGCGGCCGTCTCGACATCCTGGTGAACAACGCCGTTGCCCCCAGCGTGAACGTGCCCTTTGCCCAGAGCACCCCCGAGGACTGGGAGCAGGACCTGGGGGTGGGCCTGCGCGGCTATCTGCTGGCGACGCGGGCCGTCATCAACCACATGCTGGAGCGAGATCGGGGGCGGATCATCCACATCTCCTCGTCGGCCGGCAAGGTGGGCAGCCCGAACCTGGCCGCCTACTCGACCGCCAAGGGAGCCATCATCGCCTTCACGAAAGCCCTGGCCCGGGAGCTGGCCTCCACCGGGGTGCGGGTGAACTCGGTCGCGCCGGGGGCGACCAACACGCCCATGCAGGATCGGCTGAGCGAGGAGTTCAAGGCCCACATGCGCTCCACCATCCCCGTGGGCCGGTACGCCGAGCCGGAGGAGATCGGCGAGATGGTAGCCTTCCTGGCCTCCGACGCGGCCGACTACATCACCGGCCAGGTCTTCAGCGTCGACGGCGGAAGGACCATGCAGTGAGCGGGCCGCGGAAGCGGCAGCGGCCGGGACAACCTGTCCCCGGCGAGCTCGCCCCGCCGCCGGCACATGAGAAGGCCTCCGCGGCGCGGTCCCCCTTCCGCGCCGCGGACGGCCCCACACGGCCGCCTCGTGGTGATGCCCAGTCGCCCTCTTTCCTGCTGGGCTTTCGGCGGGCACTATATCGAGGGGTCGGCTACTCCCGGGATGAGGTTCGCCGCCCACTGATCGGAGTGGCGAACAGCTGGGGTGAGATCAGCCCGGCCACCAAGCACCTGAACCGCCTGACCGAGCAAGTGAAGGCAGGTATTCGGGAGGCGGACGGCACGCCCATGGAGTTCGTGCTCTCCGGCCTCTGCGACGGCACCTGTGCGGCCGCCCCCGGCTTCAACCGCTACAACCTGCCCTGGCGGGACATCGCCGCCTCGTACATCGAGGCGGTGGCCCGGGCCAACATGTTCGATGGGCTGGTGCTGGTGGGCGTCTGCGACGAAGTGGTGCCGGCCCACCTGCTGGCGGCGCTGCGGGTCGACCTGCCCGGGCTGCTGGTGCTGGGTGGGTCGATGGAGCCCGGCCGCTCACCACTGCACGACGACCCGGTGTGGGCCGGCGAGATGACCTCGGCCTACGCCAGGGTGCAGGACGGCAGTGTGAGCCAGGCCCAGTACGAGGCTCTCGAGGCCTCGTGTTGCACGGGCGGGGGAGCATGTGGGGTCATGGGTACGGCCGTCACCATGCAGGTGTTCGCCGAGGCGGCCGGCCTGGCGCTGCCGGGCAGCGCCACGGCCCCCGGAGGGGGCCTCGAGCTCGAGCAGCTCGCGCTCGAGGCCGGCCACCTGGCGGTGGCCCTGGTGGAGCAGGACCTGCGGCCCTCGGCTGTGCTCACCCAGGGCGCCCTCGAGAACGCCGTGCGGGCCACGGTCGCAGTCGGCGGATCGACCTGCGCCATCTTGCACGCCCTGGCCCTGGCCGACGAGGCTAGTCTGTCTCTGGAGCTGGACGACTTCGACCGCCTGAGCCGGGCCACACCCTGGCTTGTCGACGTGCTCCCTTCGGGCCGCCTGGCGGTGGCCGACTATCACTGCGCGGGAGGCGTGCCCGCCACGCTGAAGGCCCTGGCTCCGGTCCTGGATCGGGAAGTGCGCACGATCGTAGCCCCCTCCCTGGGTGAGCAACTGGCGGGCGTGCCGGCCGGCGATCCCCGGGTCATCCGTCCGCTGGACGATCCGCTTGCCGCGGAGGGGGCCTTCGCCATCCTGCGCGGGACGCTGGCTCCGGGCGGAGCCGTCTTCAAGCAATCGGGTAGCGGCGTGCGGACCTTTCGCGGCCCGGCCCGCGTTTTCGCGGACGAGGAGGTAGCGGGCGAGGCCATCTTGGCCGGCGAAATCGAAGGCGGGGAGGTGCTGGTGGTGCGCGGGAGCGGTCCGAAAGGAGCTCCGGGCATGCCCTGCCTCTACGGCTCGGTTTGGCTGCTGAAGAGCCTGGGCCTGGACGACCGGGTGGCCCTGATCACCGACGGACGTCTCTCGGGCACCATCCGGGGCCTGGCCCTGGCCCACCTGAGTCCGGAGGCGGGAGAACCCGGGCCGTTGGCCGTGGTGCGCGACGGCGACGAGATCGTCATCGATGTGGAGGCGCGGAGGGTCGATCTCCTGCTGCCCAAGGGGGAGCTGGAAGCGCGCGTGGCCTCCTGCCGGCCGGCGGCGGGCGACGCCGGCCGGGGAGCCCTGGCGCAGTACCGGGCGCTGGTGGGCCCGGCCGAGGAAGGGGCCGTCCTTCGGGTCCAGTAGGCAAGGCAGGCTCGACAAACCCGGCCCTTGAAAGGGCCGCGACGAGTAGGGAGCAAGGTCATGGCGGATCTTTCGGTGGAGTTCTGTGGCGTGCGCTTCAAGAACCCAGTGGTGGTGGGCTCGAGCGAGCTGACCCTCAGCGCGGGCAACATGAAACGCTGCGTGGACGCCGGCGCCGGTGGCCTGGTGGCCAAGACACTTACCGATTCTCTGGCCATGCGCGAGCAGACCGGCAACTCGAAGTGGCGCTTCCTCGACGAGCAGCACCGGGTCAACCCCGGCCGGCTGCCGCGGGAGTTCTCCTTCTACGGCCGTAGTGGACTGGCGGAAGAAGACCCGGCCGCCTGGGCGGATGAGCTGCGGGCGGCCGTCGCCTACGCTCGCGAGCACGAGGCGGTGGTCATCGGCAGTGTGGCCGGTACCGAGCCGGCCGCCTGGGCTGAGTTGGCCAAGGTCGTCGAGGACACGGGCGTGCCGCTCATCGAGATGAACTTCGGCTGCCCGCACCCCTCGGAGATGGTGGGGGCCAAGACCGGGATGGTGGTGGGGCAGGACCCCGAGGCTCTCTCCGAAGCGGTGGCCGCCGCCGCCGGAGCGGTGACGGTGCCCCTCATCGCCAAGCTGACGCCGCAGGTGACCGACATGGTGCAGATAGCCCGCCGGGCTCGGGAGGCCGGCGCCTCGGCCGTTACGCTCACCAACCGCTTCATGGGCTTCGCCGTGGACGCCGAGAACGCCCGGCCCTACATCTACGGCTGGGCTGGTATCGGGGGCCCGTGGGTCAAACCCCTGTCTCTGCGTTGGGTCTCGAAAACCCACGTGGCCATGCCCGATCTGCCCATTACCGGCTCCAACGGGGTGCACGACGGCATGGACGTGGTCGAGTTCATGATGTCGGGAGCCGCCATCGTGCAGATCTGCTCGGCGGTGATGCTCAAAGGCTATCACTACCTGGGCCAGGTGGTGCGCGAAGTGGAGCAGTTCTTGGACCGCAAGGGCTACGCTTCGCCGGCAGAGATCGTGGGCCTTGCCGCGCGTGCCGCCATGAGCTACGAGCAGATCAAGGCGCTGCCGCCCGAGCGGGCGGAGATCGACCGCGACCTCTGCATCGACTGCGGCGTATGCCAGGAGCATTGCTTCTACAACGCCATCGGAGAGCAGGGCGGACGCTACCTCATCGGCGAGCAGTGCCGAGGTTGCGGCATCTGCAGCTGCGTGTGCCCCGAGGCGGCCATCAACCTTGTCATGACGGCCGCCTGATCGTCTGGGATTCGGGCTCGGCGAACGATGCGCGGTGAGACCCTATCGCCTCGATACCGCGGCGCCAGGCCGCTGGTGGTCTTCGCGGTGTTCGCGCTGGCCTACTTCCTGTCGCAGTTCTTTCGCCACGCCAACGCCGTGATCTCGGAGGAGGTGGCCGGGGACCTCTCGCTGGGCGCCGCCCGCATGGGTCTGATGACGAGCCTGTTCTACGGCGTCTTCGCCCTGGCGCAGCTTCCCCTGGGCTCGGCCCTGGACCGCTTCAGCGCCCGCTGGGTAACGCCGGCCTTGATGTCGGCGGCCGTGGCGGGCGCGCTACTGTTCGGAGCCGCCCATTCATTCGGCACCCTGGCTGCCGGCCGGGGCTTGCTTGGTCTGGGCATGGCCGGCGTCCTCATGGGCTCCTACATGTCGTTCGGTCACTGGTTCCCGGCCCGGCGTTTCGCCACCATGGCCGGGCTTCTGGTGGGCATCGGCTCGTTGGGCGGCCTCGGAGCCGCCTCGCCCCTGGCTTGGTTCAGCGAGAGCTACGGGTGGCGGAGTGTGTTCTTCCTGGGCGCGGCCGGGGTGGTGGTCTCAGCGGTCGCCATCCTGGTCTGGGGCGGCGATCCTCCCGAGGCGCGATCGGCGGCCTCTGTCTCCGCAGGTGGCCTGGGCGACGTCTTCCGTAGCGTCACGTTCTGGCGCATCGCTCCCCTCAATCTCTTCATGGGCGGGGCGATGCTCGCCATCCAGAGCCTGTGGGCGGGGCCGTTCCTGTTCGACGTGGCCGGGTTCTCGACGCTGCAGACGGGGAGGCTGCTCACGCTCCTGTCGGTGGGAGCGGCTTTGGGCTACGTAGTGTGCGGATGGCTGGCCGACCGGGTCGGACTGGTGCGGGTGCTGCTCTTCTCGGCCGTGGTATTCCTGCTGGCCGAGCTCGCCTTCCTGGCCATGGCGGTCAGGCCGGTCGTGGTGGTTCTGTCGGCGCAGTACCTCCTGTTCGGCTTCAGCGGCGCCTTCCAGATCCTGCTGCTCGTGCAGGTGCGCGCCTGCTTCCCTCCCTCGTTGCGGGGGAGGGCGGTTACGGCCCTGAACGTCTTCGGCATCGGCGGTGCGGCCCTGCTCCAGTGGGCCATGGGGCTCATCATCGGCTCCTTCACTAGGGACGCGGTCTCACAGTATCCCCCGCTTGCGTACTTCGTGGCCTTCGCCTTCACCAGCGTGGGGCTCGTGGCGGCCGTCGCCTGGTACCTGCCTCTGGCCCGCGCGTCCCGCGGACAGGTAGCTGTGGAGACCGTGTCCCCGCGGCCGGCCGGATCGGCGTGATCGTCCGGCGCCATCGCCGCGCGGGTCTACGGCCCGGCTCCATCGGCCAGGGCCCGATGCTGGAGGATATGATCGCCGGCAACCCCCGGGTCCCTATGCACATCCATTTGAAGATGGGGTTCATGCGCAGCGGGAAGTTCGCGGCCAAGGAAGTGATGATCGTCGCGTCCAACGGCGGCCGAACGGTGTTCTCGCCTCCGATCATGTCCACCGCGTGCTACCGGGTTGACACGCTTTACTTCTTCGAGAACTTGCGCGCCCGCGGATACGCCGTTGACACGAACACGGTTCCGACCGGAGCCTTCCGCGGCTTCGGAAACGCGCAGATGACTTTCGCCCTCGAGACCATGATCGACGGTGCTTCGCTCCGGCTCGGGATAGACCCCATCGAGTTGCGCAAGCGGAATGCACCACCCTCCTCCGGGTGGACCTCGGTGCACGGATGGGAAGTGGGCACCTCGGGCCTCGTAGAGTGCCTAGAGGAGACCGGGAGCATGTCGGGCATCCTTACTCGGCGGACACTCTGCGCTCAGACCGGCACCAAGCGCCGCGGCATGGGCCTTGCGGCCTGCAACCACGTATCAGGCAACAAAGCCTTCTTCCCACCCTTCGACGGCTCGGCCTCGATCTTCCGCATCGGTTAGGACGGCAAGGTGACGGTCTTCCACGCTGAGTGTGACATGGGCCAAGGGCAAACGACGATCTTCTCGCAGATCGCGGCTGAGGCCTTGGGGGCCAAGCTCTCCGACATAACCATCGCAGTCCAAGATACGCAGGTGGCGCCTTTCGGTCTGGGGTCTTTTGCCACTCGCGCGACCACGCTCAGCGGCATGGGTGTCAAGAAAGGGGGAGAAGCGGCCAACGAGATGGTTCTCCAGGTCGCCGCCGAACAGCTCGGCGTGGAGATCGGCGCTCTCGACACCGAGGAGTCTGAAGCCTACGTGAAGGCTGACCCCTCGAGGCGGATCGCGTTCGCGAAGCCCGCACGGGATTTCGTACTCACGCATGGCGGCCTGCCGATTGTGGCCCAGGGCATCTGAGTCCCCGACACGTCTGCGCCGGACCCGGTCACGAAGTACGGCAATGTCGCTCCGGCATACGTCTTCGGAGCCCACGTGGCCGAGGTTGAGGTTGACACCGAGACCGGGGAGATCCAGGTGCTGAACTACTGGGCGTCCCACGACGTCGGCCGCATGATCAACCCCATGCTACTCGAAGGTCAGGTGCAGGGCGGCGTGAGCATGGGGATCGGTTGGGCGCTCACCGAGGACATGATCACCCAGGGCGGCCGCATCATCAATCACACGCTGCTCGACTATCGAATCCCCGGTTCGAAGGATATGCCGCGGGTCGCGACGCACTTCGCCGAACCGGTCGATCCCAGCGGACCGTTCGGTGCCAAAGGGATCAAAGAGCCGGCCTTGAATCCGGTCGCCGCTGCGGTGGCGAACGCGGTCTACGACCCTATCGGCATCCGATTCAATGAGCTCCCCATGTCTGCGGAGAAGGTGTTGGCCGCGCTGAAGGAGCGGGGACGGGATCACGGTGACCCGACCGAGGTGACGCCACGTGGGCCGTCGGTTGAGACGACAGGCGAGATAGAAGCTGATGGCTGATCTTTCAATCGAGTTCTACGCGGTCCGTTTCAAGAACCCAGTGATCGCCGCTTCCAGCGAGC
Organism: Thermoleophilia bacterium; assembly: GCA_027493445.1. Taxonomy (GTDB): domain Bacteria; phylum Actinomycetota; class Thermoleophilia; order RBG-16-64-13; family RBG-16-64-13; genus JAMDDA01. The sequence goes on from JAOSKU010000001.1 coordinate 3,223,534, forward strand.
TCACGCTCAACGCGGCCAACATGAGGCGGTGCATCGATGCGGGCGTGGGCGGCCTTGTGGCCAAGACGCTCACCGACTCGGAGGCTATGCGGAATCAGACCAGGAAGAACTCCAAGTGGAGGTTCCTGAACGAGAAGCACCGGGTCTCCCCCGGCAAGCTGCCTCGGGAGTTCTTCTTCTATGGCAGGAGCGGGCTCGCCGAGGAGGAGCCCGCGGAGTGGGCCGTCGAGCTCAAGGAGGCCGCGGCCTGCGCCGAGGAGCACGACGCCGTGGTGATCGGCTCCGCGGCTTCCTCCTCCGGCCCGGCGGGTTGGGCGGAGCTTGCCAAGATCATCGAGGATTGCGGCATTCCCTTGATAGAGCTGAACTTCGGCTGCCCCCATCCTTCGCAGATGGTGGGTGAGAAGACGGGGATGGTGGTCGGACAGGACCCGGAGGCCCCATGCGAAGCAATGGCTGCGGTCGCCGGAGCCGTGAGCATTCCCGTCATCACGAAACTCACTCCTCAAGTCACCGACATGGTCGAGATGTCGCGTCGCGTGCGCGAGGCCGGCGCCTCGGCGGTCACCCTCACCAACCGCTTTGTCGGCTTCACGGTCGACATCGAGAACGAGCGGCCCCAGCTCTATGGATGGGCCGGGGTCGGCGGTCCCTGGATCAAGCCCCTCAGCTTGCGTTCGGTGTCGAAGACGCACGTCGCCATGCCCGATCTTCCGATCACCGGTAGCAACGGCTGCTATGACGGGAACGAGATACTCGAGTTCATGATGTCGGGGGCTCGCATCGTCCAGATGTGCTCGGCAGTCATGCTGAAGGGCTACCCCTACTTCACCGAGGTGATCAGGCAGGTGGATGCCTTCGTAGAGCGCAAAGAGTACCAGTCGATAGACCAGATCGTGGGCATTGCCGCGAGAAAAGCTCTGACCTACGACGAGATCATGGCCCTGCCTCCCGAGAAGGCCGAGATCGACTACGACCTGTGCGTCGATTGCGGGATCTGCGCGGAACGCTGCTACTACCACTCGACCCGGGAGAGTGACGGAAGATACGAGGTCGGCGACACCTGCCGCGGATGCGGTCTCTGTTCGACCGTTTGTCCCGAGGCGGCCGTAAGCATCGTGGGCGGGCGCGTCTTGTGAGCGACCGCGTCCCGGTAGTGTGAGAGCGACACAAGGAAGGTGTGACAGATGGCATCCCTGACCACCATAGTGTCACCTGAGCTGGCTCCCCCGGGGGGATGGTACAGTTTTGGCATCGCGACCGGCGATCTTGTGTTCTGCGCCGGAGCGATCGCGGTTGATCAGGACGGGAAGGTCGTGGGCGGCACGGTCGGTGAGCAGACCAAGAAGGTGATCGAGAACCTCGAGGTCGTCCTGAAGGCAGCGGGCAGCTCCCTCGACCGAGTGGTGAAGACTCTCTGCTTCCTCGTCGACATCGATGCCTTCGCCGAGTTCAACGAAGCCTATGCAGAGATGTTCGGCTCCCACTATCCAGCGCGATCGACGGTGGCCGTTGCCGGTCTCGTCAAGGACGCTCTCGTGGAAATAGAGTGCATTGCGGTCAGGTAGTGTCTCTGACCACCTCGGACCTCCGCTGGGAACCGGACCTGAGGGCCAGTAAAGGAGCAATCTACGATGGAGTGCATCGGCGTCTAGGGTTTGGCAAGCATGAGCGCTGTTGGGGAATTTCCGGGTTCTCGGCGTCCAGGCTTGCTCCAGACTCTAGGGGATTTGGAGTCCATGCCAGTGATGAGGAGGCGCACGTCATGCGTGGCAGGCTAGACGGCAAGATGGGGTTTGTCACTGGGAGCGGACAGGGCATCGGCTTTGGTATCGCCAGGGTGCTCGCCCGGGAAGGGGCCAATGTCTGGGTCAATGACCTTGCCCCGGAGCGCGCCCAGGCGGCCGTCGAGCGAATCAGGGCCGAAGGCGGTCAGTCCCAGGCGGCTGTGGGGAGTGTGCTCGACTACGATTGGCTGAACGCACTGGTGAACGAGATCGTGGAGACCAGCGGACAGCTCGACATCCTGGTCAACAATGCGGTGGCCCCGAGCGTCAATGTGCCCTTCGCCGAGAGCACCCCGTAGGACTGGGAGAAGGACCTCGGCGTGGGCCTGCGCGGCTATCTTCTGGTGACCCGTGCGGTGATCAACCACATGCTGGGGCGCGACCGAGGGCGCACTATCCATATCTCCTCGTCGGCCGGCAAGGTGGACAGCCCGAACCTGGCGGCGTACTCAGCGGCCAAAGGCGCCGTCATCGCCTTCGCCAAAGCACTCGCCCGCGAGACGGCCGAACCGGCGCGCGGGTGAACTCGGTGGCCTCTGGGGCCGCCAACATGCCTATGCAGGACCGTCTCAGCGACGAGTTCAAGGCTTTCATGCGGTCGGCCATCCCACTGGGACGGTATGCCGAGCCCGAAGAGCTCGGTGAGATGGTGGCCTTCTTGGCCTCCGATGCGGCCGACTACATCACCGGTCAGGTCTTCAGCGTGGACCGGGGGAAGGACCATGCAGTGACCGTCCCTCGGGGTGAACGCGAATCCCCCTCCTTCCTGCTCGGGTTCCGGCGCGCGCTGTACCGCGGTGCCGGCTTCTCCCGCGACGAGATCCGCCGCCCGCTGATCGGCGTCGCCAACAGCTGGGGAGAGATCAGCCCGGCCACCAAACACCTGGGCCGCTTGACGGAGCGGACCAAGGCCGGCGTCGCTGCGGCCGGCGGCACCCCGGTCGAGTTCGTCCTCTCCGGGCTCTGTGACGGCACCTGCGCGGCCGCCCCGGGCTTCAATCGCTATAATCTCCCGTGGCGCGACATCGCTGTCTCCTACCTGGAGGCCGTGGCCCGGGGCAACATGTTCGACGGTCTCGTCTTCGTCGGCGTGTGCGATGAGGTGGTACCAGCCCACCTGATCGCGGCCCTGCGCATCGACCTGCCTTGCCTCCTCGTGCTGGGCGGTTCCATGGACCCGGGTCGCTCGCCTTTGCATGATGCGCCCGTTTGGGCGGGCGAGATGACCGCCGGCTACGCCGGCCTCCAGGCGGGAACGGTGAGCGAGGCCGAGTACCAGGCCCTTGAGGCCTCCTGTTGCACCGGCGCCGGTGCGTGCGGGGTCATGGGCACTGCGAACACGATGCAGGTCTTCGCCGAGGCGGCCGGCCTCGCCCTGCCCGGGAACGCGGTTGCTCCAGGGGCCAGTGTCGAGCTCGAGCAACTCGCCTGCGAGGCCGGCCGCCGGGCGGTGGCACTGGTCGAGGAAGGCCTGCGGCCCTCGCAAGTGCTCACCACCGCCGCCTTCGAGAACGCCCTTCGCGCCATCATCGCCGTGGGCGGCTCGACCTGTGCTTTGCTCCACGCGGCCGCTCTCGCGGACGAGGCGGGACTCACGCTGGAGCTCGAGGACTTCGACCGGCTGAGTCGGAGTACTCCTTTGGTGGTAGACGTCCTTCCGTCCGGACGGCACTCCGTTGCCGACTACCACCGGGCGGGAGGCGTCCCGGCCACCCTGCGCGCCCTGGCGCCGCTCCTCGATCTTGGAGTGCGGACGGTGGCGGCTCCGTCCCTAGAGGATCAGCTCGCACAAGCCCTCGACGGCGACCGCAAGGTCATCCGCCCTCTCGACCGCCCGTTTTCGGCAGAGGGAGCTTTCGCCGTGCTTCACGGCACGCTCGCCCCGCACGGCGCCGTCTTCAAGCAGTCGGGCAGCCACGTTACCTCCTTCCGAGGGCCTGCCCGCGTCTTCGACTCGGAAGAAGCGGCCGGTTAGGCCATCCTAGGTGGTGAGATTCGGGGCGGGGAGGTGATCGTGGTCCGAGGGAGCGGGCCCAAGGGCGCACCCGGCATGCCCTGCCTCTACGGCTCCGTCTGGCTCCTCAAGAGCCTCGGCCTCGACGAACGCGTGGCGCTCGTGACCGACGGCCGGCTCTCCGGCACTATCCGCGGGCTGGCGGTGGCTCACGTGAGCCCGGAGGCGGGGGAGGCCGGGCCGCTTGCCGTAGTTCGCGACGGAGACGAGATTGCGATCGATATCGAGGAGCGGAGACTAGACCTGCTGATACCCGAGGACGAGCTGCCGCAACGGGTTGCGGCCTGCGCGCCCGTCCGGGGGCACGCGGGGCGCGGCGCACTGGCCCAGTACGGGCGCTGGTGGGGCCGACGCACGAAGGAGCCGTGCTGCGGGCCGACCGGCTGGTTCCTGAGGACGGGGAGAGGAATCGGAGTTAACTCGCGGAGGCTGGGCGCGATGAGCGCTGGACCGGCGGACGCGCCAGCGGCTGCGGAGGCTACTCCTCGCTCGACCCCATCAGCGCCCGGTGCTGGTCCAGTACAGCCCGCTCGCTGCGATCGAGGTGGGTTGCCATCGCGTCCCTTGCTTCTATAGCCTTGCCCGCGCGCAAAGCGCGCATGATCTGGTCGTGCTCCGAGACTACCTCGTCCATGCGCTCCACCCGGTTGATCGCTTCGTAGCTCATGACTTGAACGAGGTCGCGTAGATTGTCGAGGATGCTGTGCATCCTGCTGTTCCTGGACACCTCGACAAGCTGATGATGGAACCGCCTGTCAGCTTGCAGGAAGGCTTCGAGATCTCGCTTCCCAGCGGCCCTCCGACTTTGCTGGAGGATCTCTTCGACCTCGTCCCAGTCGGGGGCGGTGCCGTTTACCACCGCTTTCTCGACCGCGGCAAGCTCGATCAGCTTGCGGAGCTCGAACACCTCCTCGACGTCTCGGTCGTCAAAGTAGTTGACCTGCACTCCCTTGCGAGGCAGGAATGTCACCAGGCCCTGCGAGGACAGCTCGAGGAGCGCTTCCCGAACCGGAGTACGGGATACTCCCATCTCCCTAGCCAGCGCCATTTCATTGTAGATTTCTCCGGCCTTCAGTTGGCCGCTCAAGATCGTTTCCCGCAGTCGTTTGTAGGCGAGCCGCGTGAGAGAGAGCGGCTGGTCGATCGCCCGAATCTTGTTCATACTCTGTTCATGCTCCTTGGGATCCCGGAAACCGGTGCATTGCCCAGCCCGACGCCGAATTACTAATGCAATATACCAGCACTTCCAGCCGATAACCTTCCGAACAGCGGCGCCAGAACTTGATCATCCGGCCCTCCATAGGGCCTAACCTACCACTGGGGCTGATACATCGGGCGTGATGCGCCACGGCCCATCGGCCCTCGCGGCCAGCAGTTGTGCTCCGCCTCACGGCTCCGGCCTTACGGTTTGACACGGCTTCTATTCCATGTAATATACTGCGTACTAAGCCTGGGCGCTTAGGTTGCCTCGGGTCAGACAGTTGTCGGCTTGCATCCGATCATCTGCCTTAGACACCAGGCAGAAAGGGGGCACGCGTCGCATATCATCCCGTAGCGAGGTGCACTGCCAACGGGCATCGTCGACTCCGCCCTGGCCGAACAGGACGGAACCTTCTAGACCGAGGCCATTCACGGGAGGGGAAAAATGGGTGGAAGAAAGAGTCTGATACTGCTCGTCGCGATGTCTGTGCTGCTTGCGGCGGTTCTTGTAGGATGCGGGGGAAGCACGACCGACACAACCGCTGCCCCCACCGAAACCACCGCTGCTCCAGCCGGATCGACCGAGACAACGGCCGCCTCCGCGCCCGCCGGAGTCATCAAGATCGGCTCGTCGGTGCCACTAACGGGAGCTCTGGCCAAGGAAGGGCAGCTCGTCAAGGAAGGCTATGAGTTCTGGCGGGACACGGTCAACGGGCAGGGTGGCATAAAAGTCGGGAACGACATGTACACCGTCGAGCTGGTGCTCTACGACGACAAGAGCGATGCCCCCACGGCCGCGAAACTGACCGAGAAGCTGATCACCGAGGACAAGGTCGACTTCCTGCTGAGCCCATACAGTAGCGGTTTGACGATCTCCACGAGCGCAACAGCCGAGAAATACCAGAAGGTCAACATCGCTCCGCTGGCGAACGCAACGAAGATCTACGACCGGGGCCTGAAGTACCTGTTCAGCATCCTGTGGCCCACGTCCATTGACGTCTCGAACCTCGTTGAGATGCTGCCTGCAAACGGAATCGATGTCAAGAAGATCGCGTTTGTCTACCCCGACGACCTCTTCCCCGCTGCCGGGGCGGAGGGCGCCATTGAGGCGGCGAAGCAGCTCAACATCCCCTATGTCGACATCAAGTATCCGAAGGGTCTGAAGGATCTGTCGGGTGTGGTCGCCGAGATCAAGAAGGCCAATGCCGATGCGGTCATCTCCACGGCTTTCTTCGAGGACGCCGCCCTCATCCTCAGGCAGATGAACGAGCAGGGTGTGAAGCCGCCTTTCGTGGCCTTCCACGATGCGGTCAACCTGCAGCCCGACTTCATTGACGCCGTCGGCTCCCAGCTGGCTGAGGGTGTCAGCGGTCGTTCCGAGTTCTGGCCCCTCGAAGCCAACAAGGACGACGTGTTCGGTTCGGGCGTCGACTTCGCGAACGGCATCGAAGCCAAGTATGGGCATCCCCACACCTACCATCAGGCCGCCGCAGCCACGGCCGGCGTGGTTCTGCAAAAGGCCATCGAGGCGGCCGGCAGTCTGGACAACGAGAAGGTGCGCGAAGCCCTCTTGAATCTCGACATAGAGACGTTCAACCATCCGGTCAAGTTCGGGACCATGGAGTACAAGGGCGAGACCCTGACCAACGTCAACACCAAAGGCAAGCCGCTGTCGGTGCAGGTGCAGAACGGTGAACTGGTTGTCACCTACCCCGACGACGTGAAGACCGCCGATCTTCTATATCCGAAGCCCTGGTAGCAGTCGACCTTGGAGGGAGGGGCCTCTAGGCCCCTCCCTCATCTTGACGCGGGAGGTTCGGGTAGGTGAATGAGGGACTCGTACAGGCACTGGTCAACGGGATCCTGCTGGGCGGCTTTTACGCGATCCTGGGGGTGGGCTTCTCTCTTGTCTATGGCGTGATGGGCATCATCAACCTTGCCCACGCCTCCATGGTCATGATCGGGAGCTACCTCACGTTCAGCTTGTTTTCCGGCATCGGTTTGGACCCGTTCCTCTCGATCCCGTTGGTTGCCGCCGCCCTGTTCGTGATCTCGTGGCTCGTGCAGAAGTACCTCCTGAACAGCCTGATCAGGCGGGGATTCATGGGAATGACGGTGGTCTCGACCTTCGGACTCAACCTCTTCTTGATCAACGTGGCCCTGCTGATCTGGTCGGCCGACTACCGCGGAGTCGTCTCGTCGTACAGCGGCGTCGCGTTTGAGCTCTTCGGCATCCGTTTCCCACTGGTTCGCATCATCATTCTGGCGCTCTCCCTGCTGCTAACATACGTGCTTTGGCTGTTCCTGATCCGAACCAAGACGGGGAAGGCCATCAGGGCGGTGAGCCTGAATCGCGAGGCCGCGGTCTTGATGGGCATCGACGTCTACAGCATTTACAACATCACCTTCGGGATAGGAGGGGCGCTGGCCGGCATGGCCGGGGCCCTTCTGAGTCCCATCTCGTCCATCACTCCGTTCATGGGGGGACCGCTCCTTGGGATCGTGTTCTCGGTGGCCGTGCTTGGAGGGCTGGGCAATGTCAGCGGGGCGGTCATCGCCGGAATCGTGCTTGGTGTCGCGCAGGTCGTTGGCGTCCATTTCATCGGGACGAGCTGGCAGCTCGCGATCAGCTACGGCATCTTTATCCTGGTCCTGCTCGTGCGGCCCCAGGGGTTGCGGGGGGTGAAGTTCGTCAAATGAGGGACCTGGAGTTCAAACAGCAAGAGGCAGCACTTGCCCGCAACCGACTTCTAGCGCAAACGCGCAACTGGCCGCTCATGGCCGTGCTCGTGGCCATCACGCTGCTGCTCGTTGCCGCCCCCTTTGCCCTCGGGGGGTATTGGATGCGCGTTCTCACGGTGGTCTTTATATTCGCCACGATGGCCGAGGCGGTCAACATCATCGCCGGGTACACGGGCTACCCTGCTCTCGGAAACGCCGTCTTCTTCGGGACCGGCGCTTACGTCGCAGCTATAGCGGCAAATGAGCTGGGCGTCTCACTTGCCCCCGCCATCGTCCTTGCCGGGCTGGGATGCGTCACCTACGCCGTCGTGCTTGGATTGCCCATCCTTCGGCTAAGCGGGCGGTACTTCCTCATGGCAACCCTGGGCCTGATGGAGATCACACGGGAGGTGGTGTTGAACCTCGACATTACCGGCGGTGCCCAGGGCCAGATATTTCCCTCGGTCACCAGTGACCCTGTGCTGGCCAACCGCCTCTTCTACTATCTGGGATTCGGGCTACTGCTCCTCACGGCGCTTGCCACCTGGTGGATCCAGAACCACAACATCGGGCTCGCCCTTCGTGCCATCAAGTTCGATGAGGAGGCCGCCCGAGCCATGGGGATAAACACGACCGTCTACAAGACGGCGGCCTGGGCCGTGAGCGCCTTCTTCACCGGTATGGGGGGGCCGTCTACGGGTATTTCCTGGCCTACGTCGAGCCAGCAGCGGTCTACGAGATCACGACCACGGTGCGGATGTACATCGAGCACGTGTTCGGAGGAGCGGGCACGGTGCTCGGTCCATTGCTCGGCGCCGGCATCCTGGAGCTTCTCTCCGAGTTCGTGTGGGCCCGCTTCACAGAGCTCCACTATCTTATTCTTGGTGCTCTCGTCGTGCTGATTACACTATTTGTCCCGAAGGGACTCATGCACTACTTCCGAAGACTAAACCCGCGAACTCTGCTCGACCGGATCGGGTTGAGCCGACCCCGCGCCGAAAAGTAGGCGGACATGGAGTACTTGATGCAGGGATTTGGGGTGAGCATATCCTTCGGCGGAGTGCAGGCCGTCAAGGACGTTGACTTCGAAGTGCGCGATGGTGAGATTTTCGGGATCATCGGCCCCAACGGAGCGGGGAAGACGACGCTTCTGAACGGCATCAGCGGGTTGGTACCCTTGAGCGGGGGCGAGATCCACTTCCGTGGCAAGCGGATCTCTGGAGTGAAGAAGCCCCACCAGATCACCCGGCTGGGTATCGGTCGCACCTTCCAGGTAACGAGGCCGTTCGAAGGCCTGACCGTGCGGGAGAACGTGGCCGTGGGGGCGGTCTTCGGCCGCCCGCGCGGCGGGCGCAAGGCGGACGTGCACGAGGTGGTAGAAGCAGCCATGCGGTTTGTCGGGAACGCCGACAAGCGGGACGCATTGGTTCCCGATCTGCCCGTGGCTCAGCGCAAACGGGTGGAACTTGCCCGAGCGCTTGCCATCGAGCCCAAACTGCTTCTTCTCGACGAGGTCATGGCGGGTCTCAATCAGAAAGAGATCGAGGTGGTGATGGATATGGTACGCCGCATACGTGAGAGGGGTACCACAGTGATCCTCATCGAGCACATCATGAAGGTCGTCATGGGCCTGTGCGACCGCATCATGGTCCTCAACTACGGGGAGCGCCTCTGCTGCGACGAGCCTGATGTGGTCTGCCGCAACGACGACGTGATCTGCGCGTATCTGGGACAACGCTTCACACAGAAGCGACGCAATGGGGGAGCGACCAGCGGTGCTTGAGGTCAAGAACCTCGAGACGGGGTACGGGGACGTCCAGGTGCTGTGGGACGTGAACCTCGAGGTGCATAAAGGGGAGACAGTAGCTCTCATCGGTCCGAACGGCGCCGGCAAGACGACCTTGCTCAATACCATCTGCGGGTTACTCGAGCCCCGGGCGGGAGCCGTACTCCTCGAGGGCGAGGATCTGTCGTCCGTCCCGGGGCACGATCGGACGAGACGGGGCGTCGTCCAGATACCCGAAGGACGCAAGCTCTTCTCCGGCATGACCGTGACCGACAACCTGTCCATGGGCGCCTATTGCCGCAGGGACAAGAACGAGGTGCGGGGGGACATGGCGTGGGCTTTCGAACTCTTTCCCGAACTCGTGCCATTGAAAGATCGCCCGGCCGGGTCACTCTCCGGGGGCCAGCAGCAGATGTGCGCGATCGCTCGGGGCCTCATGGCGCGTCCGCGATATCTGCTCATCGACGAGATGTCGCTCGGTGTTGCCCCTGTCATCGTCGATCGTCTGATCGTCGCGATCCGCGACATTCAGGCGAAGGCGGACATGGGTCTTCTCATCGTGGAACAGGATGTGGGGCTGGCTCTCGAGCTGGCCGACCGCGGCTACGTGCTCGAGACAGGCCGGATGGTGGGCAGCGGCAGGAGCGCTGAGCTGCTCGATGACCCGCGCATCACCGAAGCCTATCTCGGCGTCGCCTGACAGCTGCGAGCAGCCGGCACCGCGAGCCAGGGGAGGAGAGGCATGCACGATTTCCGTTATTTCGCCCCCGACACGATCGAAGAGGCCCTGGCGTTCCTGGGCGACTCCAACGGCGGATCGAGACCTCTGGCCGGGGGTACGTGCCTGATCCCGCAGATGCGGAACCGGCATCTCGGTTCCCCCTACAGGCAGAAACGGGCGATGCGCCCGGAGTGCCTTGTCAGCCTCAGGCGGCTGGAGGAGCTGCGCAGAGTGGAGCGCAGCGGCGACGAGTGGTATCTCGGGGCTATGACGACGCTCGCCCGCCTGGCGGAGCGGGAAACTGAGGCCGACATCCCTGTCCTCTCCCAGGTCGCGTCTGGCGTGGCCTCCCCCGAGATACGGAACCTTGCGACCCTCGGCGGCAATATCTGCAATGCCAGTCCGGCTGCTGATCTCCTGGCGCCGTTGTTGGCTCTTCAGGCCCGAGTGCACCTCGTATCGGAGGAGAGCGAGCGTTGGCTCCCGGTTCGGGGCTTTTTCCGCGCACCGCACCGGACGGCCCTCGGTGCCGGAGAAATCTTGGCCGGCGTAGGGGTATCGGTCGATGCTTCCGCAAGCCCTTGGGGCGTGGCCTCCTACGCGACACATTCTCACATGGGGATGACCCTGGTCTCTGCCACATGCATCCTGGAGGAGACGGTCCCCCGCTCGCGCGCGCGGCTGGTGGTGACCCCCGCGAGCGGGCGCCCGATCGAGCTCCTTGTCGATCTCAGCGGGCGGGCTGAGCGTGACCGAGAGACGGTTGGCGATATGCTTGGATCGGCCCTCGCGCAGCAGTCGGGCAAGGTGCGGGGTTGCCATTATGCGCAGGAGAATCCGCAGGTTCCGAGCTGGTACGTCGAGCACCGCGCCGTGCTTGCTGCTCAGGAGGCAGTCTCGACGGCGCTGGACAGACACGACCAGAGAGGAAGTGCTCGGCCATGAGAACCGAGGTAGAGTTGATCGTCAACGGGCGTTCCGTGCGGGCGGCGGTGGAGCCGCGCAAGAGCCTGCTTCACCTTCTCCGGGTGGAGCTGGGGCTTATCGGAACCAAGGAGGGCTGTGCCGAGGGCGATTGCGGAGCCTGCGTCGTTCTGGTCGACGGAAAGCCGATCAACTCGTGTCTCCTCCTGGCGCTCGAGTGCGAGGGTCGGGAGGTGACGACTATCGAAGGACTTGGGGCGACCGGAGAGTTGGAACCGTTGCAGGAGGCGTTCATCCAGGCGGGGGCGGTGCAGTGCGGCTATTGCACGCCGGGGATGATCCTCGCAGCGAAGGCTCTGCTCGACCGTATCCCCGACCCCACCCCGGAGGATGTCAAGAACGCCCTCGTCGGGCATCTCTGCCGTTGCACCGGATATGCCAAGATCCTCGAGGCCGTCCAACTGGCGGCACAGATGAGTCGCTCCGAGGGGGTGCTGATCGATGGGTGAGAGTCAGATCGGACGCCGCCTTCCGATCGTCGATGGACCCGACAAGGTGACCGGACGGCAGGTCTTCGGCGCCGACTTCGCCGTGCAGGGCATGCTCTGGGGCAAGGTGCTCAGGAGCCCGCTGCCACACGCCCGCATCGGCAGCATCGACACGAGCCGGGCGCGTCGTCTTTCCGGGGTTCATACCGTGGTGACCGGCCGGGACGTCGAGCTCCCCAACTACAGTGTGGCGGGCCAACCCCGGCTCGACGACCGGGTGCTCGCGCTCGACAAAGTCCGCTTCGTGGGAGACGAGGTGGCGGCGGTAGCGGCCTACGACGCCGACACCGCCGAGGAGGCTCTCGACCTCATCGGGGTGGAGTACGAGGAACTACCCCCGGTGTTCGATCCCCGCGACGCTGCCGAGCCGGGAGCGCCTCTGCTTCACGAGCAGTTTGGCTCGAACGTGGCAGTCAGCATGGAGTTTGAACGGGGGAATCCACGGCGGGCGTTCATGGAGGCGGATGTCATTGTCGAGGACGAGTTCACCACCCCCATGGTGCACCAGGGCTACCTCGAACCGCAGTCGGTGATCGCCGCCTGGCAGGGAGACCGGCTGACGGTATGGATCTCGATGCAGACTCCCGAGCTTGCCCGGATCACCTACGCCAACGCTCTGGGTATCAGGCAGGATCAGATAAGGGTGATCCAGATGCCCATGGGCGGGGCCTTCGGGGGAAAGCTTGAGTACAAGTTGCATGTTCTGTGCGCGCTGCTGGCCCAGGAGTCGGGCCGACCTGTCAAGATGGTCAACACGCGACGCGAGGAGTTCAGTTCGGCCACGCCGCGCGTACCCATGCGCATGCATATGCGGGTCGGGGCCAAAAGAGACGGCACGATCCTGGTCAAAGATGCCTACTTCCTGGCCGACAATGGCGCCTACACGAACTACGGGCCCGGTATCCTGCTCAGTGCGGCCACACGGCACGACAACCTCTACCGCTTCGAGAACATCCATACCAAGGCGGAGCTCGTCTGGACGAACAAGGCGGGCACCGGCTGCTTCCGCGGATTCGGCAACCCGCAGAGCCATTTCGCCTTCGAGTCCATCCTCGACATGCTGGCCGTCGAACTCTCGATGGATCCGGCTGAGCTCCGCCTCAAGAACGCTTCGCAGCCCGGCGATGTCACCTCCCACGGCTGGGTGCTGGGCAGCTGTGGCCTGGGCGATTGCGTGCGCGAGGCCACGCAGGCCATCGGCTGGCGAGAGAAGTGGTCGTCGCCGATCGTGAGTCGAGAGCGGGACGGCGGTCGCTTTGCCAGGGAGTGGGCGTGGGTTGCTGCCTGCACGTCTCGGGGAACCGAAGCTTCCTGCCCTACTTCGACGGGGCCAGCGCCTTTCTCCGGATCAACGAGCAGGGGAAGGTGCTCGTGCAGGTGGGTGAGACCGACCTGGGCCAGGGCGCCCGCACCGTCTTTGCTCAGATCGTCTCAGAGGAGCTGGGAATACCGGTGGAGTGGGTGGAGGTCGCTCGGGTCGACACCGATGTCAGCCCGCACGGGCTCGGAACCTTCGGCGACCGGGCCACCACCCTCGGGGGCAACGCCGTCAAGCAGGCGGCCGGAGCGGCCAAGGAGAAGCTGCTGGCCTGGGCAGCCGAGGCCATGGAAGCGCGGCAGGGGGCGCTTCCCCGGGTCGCCACAGCAGGTGGAGGGCGTTCGTTGCGGTCGGTCGATTCGAAACGGCGGATCCGCAAGGAAGACCTGCGCATCGAGGATGGCGTTATTTACCTTGACCGCGGCGAAGATGAAAACATATCGGTCCCCGACGTCGCCCGTCAGTACTCGTACGACCACGCGGGCGGCACACTCACAGGCGAAGGAAGCTTCGTGGTTCCCGGTGTGAGGGTCGTCGATCCAAACACCAAGTACGGGAACATCTCTTGCGCGTACCCCTTCGTTGCACAGGTGGCCGAGGTCGAGGTAGACCGCCTGACGGGAGAGGTGAACGTGCTGTGCCTCTCGGCTGCCCACGACCTAGGTAAGACAATCAATCCGCTTCTTGCCGAAGGCCAGGTGCAAGGTGCACTTGCCCAAGGGCTCGGCTTCGCCACGAGCGAGGAGATGGTCTGGGTCGACGGCAGAGTGACCACCGACACCTTCCGCAGCTATCACATGCCCCGCATCACCGACATGCCTCCCACGACCAGTGTCTTCGTGGAGTCTGAGGATCCCTGCGGTCCGTATGGCGCCAAGGGGTTGGCTGAGCCAGCGTTGACCCCTACCGCCCCCGCCATCGCCAATGCGGTGTATCACGCCGTCGGCGTGCGCATCAAAGAGCTCCCCATCACGCCGCACAAAGTTCTTGCCGCGCTACGCGACCTGGAGCGAGAGCTATCGGGCGACGGCGAAGCCGGACGAACAGTCTAGTTCTGATCCCCCTTGGGCCGGTGAGTCCGGTGCGGAGGAGACTATCCGCCGGGTTGGCCAGTCCCTATCCCGACGGACGCTGTAGGATGAGCTCGGGTTGTACCTTGATTCCGCCCTCAGCCGGCCGACCCGATGATCTTGGCGCACAGGTCCACTCCCACCCCGGCGTCCGGCGCATAGTAGTCGGCCCCCGCGAAGACGCGCACCTCCTCGCTGCAAGGCGCACCGCCGATGACGACGGTCACGTTCTGCCGCAGGCGGGCCGCCGCCAGCGCGTCCACGACGTTCTTCATCTCCGGATAGGTCGAATTAAGGAGGGCGCTCAGGCCTAGCACCTTGGTGCCCGTCTCGCGCACCGCCGCGACGAAGCTGGCGGCGGGCACATCAACTCCGAGATCCACCACAGTGAAACCCACGGTCTTGAGAAGCGTGGCGACAATGTTCTTGCCGATGTCGTGGATGTCCCCCTGAACGGTGCCGATGACCACAGAGCCTCGGCCACTGGCGGCCGTTTCGCTCCCTAGCAAAGGTTCTAACTCTCGCATGACGCCCTTGAACAGTTCCGCGGAGAACATCAGCTCGCTCAAGAAGTACTCCTCTAACGAGAAGCGTCGGCCGATCTCGGCCATGGCAGTGTTGCAGGCCTGGAGGATCTCCTGTGGGTCGTCCCCGGCCCCAAGACTCTCCTGCAGCGACCGTCCGAGGCGTCCCTCGTCGAGTTCGGTAAGAGCGGCGGTCAGCTCAAGCAGCCGTTCCAAGGGCCCACTCCCTCCCTCCTCGTTGGCGTTGCCGGGCAGCGGTTCGCTCCTACCAGATCCACGACCACAGCCAGGTGTGCGCGGCTCTCTCCAGTGACTCCCAACCCTCCGCGATGAGAGCCTCGTCGCCCGGGATGTCTCCGAGCTCCTTGCGCTTCGTCGCCCACGTGGTTATAAGCGGGGTGCGCGGTGGCGACCAACTGGCGGGAGGTTCGGCGGCCGGCATGGGCGCGAGGGAGAGCGGCTGCCCGTAGCCCCCGTACTCAAGCACGGCCTCGGTCAGCGCCCGGAAGTTCTCCGGACGGGTGTCGTACGGGATCTGGCAGCCACCGTTGACGATGAAGCCTCCACCTTCGCCCACCCTCTCGCACAGCAACTTGACCCTCTCGCGCACCTTCTTCGGTGCCCCCAGGATAAGTAGCGAGTCGGGCACGCCCCCGGCCAGGCATTGCCAGTCACCGATTTCCTCTTTGGCCCGGAAGATGTCGCCCTGCACGTCGATGTCGCAGAGCACAGTGCCCGCCGGCAGCTCACGCATGTGGTGCCAGTTGCGGCTCCAGTCCCCCTCGAGGTAGGCGCGGATGGTGTAGCCGGCCTCGATAAGCAGCAGCATGGCTTGCTGGAGCGACGGCCAGTAGAATTCGTCGAACTGCGCGGGGGAGAGAAACGGGCGGCAACCGCGGTGGAACGGGATGAAGATCGGGTAGCGGCGGAGCGGGTCGGCCAGTGCGAGGGCGTAGCTGACGGCTTCGGGGATAAGTGCGTCACACGCCTCCTTGACCCTGTCTGGCTGGCGGCGCAGGTCAAGCATGATCCCCTCTAGGCCGCGCAGACCGTCGGCGAGGTAGTCGAAAGGCGCCAGCATGGCGCCCTGCATGGCCAGGGGGCATCCCGAGCTGCCTCTCGAGGTGCTCGACGCGCGCCTTGGTGTGCGCCGCCGCTTGCATCCAGGCGATGCCCCCCTTGAGAAAGGCCATGTAGGAGCGGGCACGGCTCGCTCCGAACTCGCCCAGCGCCCTGGGCAGGAACCGCTCGAACAGGAAGGCCGCTCGGTCGTGGATGAGTAGCTCATACTCGTCCGCTCGCATCCGCTCGGCTTCGACGAACTGGTACTGCACATCGGGAGCCAGGTCCCGGCCAGGAAGTTTGTAGAACGAGAAGCCGACGGCGTCGTGCAAGGGGCCCCAGAACCGGCCCGAACGATGAGCGTCGACGGCGGGAAAGTCGCGGACGAAGACCTCGTCTGCTACCGCCCACTGCGTGGCGTCGTACACGAACTGCTGTTTGTCGTGCCCAGCGTAAATCTCGGCAAAGTAGTTGGAGCCGCAGGCGATGGGGACGCGATCGATGGGCTGCAGGCGGATCGCTCCCTGGTAGCGAGCCAGCCTCTCTCGGTAAAGCTCTTCGGCCCCGTGCAAGAGGCAGACCCCCTCGGACAAATGATCACAAAGCAAGGACCAAGGCCAAGGGGCATGTTCTCCCTGCTTGGCCAGCGGCAGGAGGGACGAGCACGCTGGCACCGACTCCGGACTCGGTGCACAATCGCGCTGTAGTATATCACATACAGACCACTAGGCTATAGCTCCGAGCACTAGCTTGCCGCGTCGCTGCCATCATCCGGGCTCCTTCGCGTCAGACCTTCTTTCGTTATGACCTCATATGAGATCGCTCCGTATGGACAGGCTTTGACGCAGGCCGGCTGCCCTGCGCAGAGATCGCACTTGACGGCGTGCCCGCGCTCCAGGTTCAGCCAGATGTTCTCACTTCGGCAGGCGGCGACACAGAGGCCGCATCCGATGCAGCGGCGTGGGTTGATGCCGTACCCGACACCCCCAGCCGTCAGGCGGAAGGCGCCGACCGGGCACTTGTCGCGGCAGGGTGCATCCGTGCAGGTTCCGCATACCCCCGAGAGAACGGCCCTGCCGCGTTCGATTCGGATCGGGGCGGACCAAGGGGGGACGCGTCGCCCCCGGCGGTCCTCGAGGTTTCCGATCTGATTGACCCAGCAGGCTCGCACACAGGGCTTGGGGGAGCAAGTTAGGCAAACCGTCTGGTCCACCTTCATGAACAGCCAGGGCCCCATCAGGTTGCCGGTCCCGCCACCTGTGGAAGGCAAAACGAAGGCGCCTTCCCGGATTGTGTGGTAGCCGCAGGCAGAGTCGGCCACCCGGCGCCCGAAGTCGACCACCAGATCGCGAACGACTGGGTAGTCATGGAGCGGCTCGAGCACCATGCCGGCCCTGACCTTTGTCGTGCACGCTCTCCGCGTGCGTCCGTCGATGGTCATCACACAGCTCGCACACTGCCCGCGATTGCACATATAGCGACGAAAGGCGGGCGGGTCGTCCGCCTGCTCGGCGAGCCAGAAGAGCGAACGGATCACCGTCAGGTTCTCGACCAGTGGCACGACGTAGTCACGGTAGGAAGGCACTTGGTGTTCGGGATCGAAGCGGAATATCGTGAGCCGAGCGACCTCGCTCATGACGCCTTCCCTCTCCGTTCCCTGGCTACAACGGGAATCTTTTCCACACCGTAATCCGGGCCGCGTTTTGTCACCAGGAGGTGCACTCTCCAATGCTCGTCGCAGAGGAAGGGATGGTCCATCCGGTTGTGGCAACCTCGGGTTTCCGTGCGGCGAAGCGCCGCGGCCGCGACTGCCAGCCCAACTTCAAGCATGTTCTCGAGCTCGAAAACCTCCACGAGGTCGTAGTTGTAGGCCCTGCTCCCCCGGCTGCGGCACACTCGCGGTAGGTAGTCGGCCTCAAGCTCGGACATTCGCTCGGCGGCGGTGAGGAGACCGCGCTCGTCTCTTCCGAAACCGACCTTCTCCGCCATGATGGTCTCTATCTCGCGCCTCAGCCAAGCAGCCGAAACAGGCTCGGGAGGACGGCGCTCGCTAACTTCCTCCAAATTCAGCCATAAAGCTTCGACCCGTCGCAGGAGGCGGGCAGAGGGATGGGGAGGAGGCGTGCCGAAGGCCGCCGCAGCTGCCATCTCACCGGCAACGCGGCCAAACACGAAGATGTCCGTCATCGCGTTGTTGCCAAGTCGGTTGGCCCCATGGACCCCCCCTGTCACTTCGCCGGCTGCGTACAGACCCGCGATAGAAGTCTCGCAGTGCTCGTTGATGGCCACCCCTCCGCAGCTGTAATGGGCCGCCGGACCCACCTCCATCGGGGCGGAGAAGATGGTTCCGGGCGGGAGGCCGATGCGGCGAAGGTAGTCGAGAAGAAAAGGGGCGTTCTCGGAGAGGTATTCCTCGAGCGGAGACTCCAGCTCGGCCTGGGTGAAGTCAAGATATATGCCGCCGTGTTCGCTCCCCCTTCCGGCAAGGATCTCGGCGTGCATGGCCCGCGCCTTTACGTCTCTCGTGGTGTTCTCCCTGCGCTCGGGGTCGTGCAGGTGTAGGAATTCCTCCCCGAACCCGTTGTAGTACCTAGCACCTCGATCCATGACCAGATACCAGCCCGGCACGACCACGCCGCGCACCGAATCCGGATAGAAGAAAGCCGCGGGGTTCGACTGCACGAACTCGATGTCTTTCAGCGCAACCCCTGCGCGCAAGGCGAGAGCGTGCCCGTCCCCCGTGTCGCGTGGGTGTCCGGTCCGCACGCTGTAGAGGCCGACCAGGCCGCCCGTGGCCAGCACTACAGATCTCGCCCAAAGCAGCATCGGGGCGCCTCGTCGTATGTCGAGGGCGAAGAGGCCGTATACTCGGCCTTCGTCAACAAGCAAGGAGAGTGCGAAGGTGTCTTCCAGGAGGCGGATACCTGAGCGGCCGATCTCTCCCGAAAGGACGTTGTAGAAAGCCCTGCCCATGCAATCGTCAACGCCAAGCTGCCGCGCAGTGGCCGTTTTCGTGTGCTCGACACCGCCGTAGAAAGCGAAAGTGCCATCCTCCCGGCGATCGAAGCGCACGCCTAGACCCTCGAGGAATTCGACGGCCTCCGAGGAGCCTCGAACGAGCGTTTCCACCAGGTTTGCGTCGTTCAGGTAGGCTCCCGCGTCGAGCATGTCGATCAAGTAGTTCTCAACCGAATCGCGCGGGTTGGAGGGCAGTAGAGCTCCAAAGCCGGGCATTGTCATCGCTGTCAGCTCGCAGCGGCCGATTGGGCCCTTGGCGATGAGGATGACGTCGGCTCCCCGACCACGCGCTTCGAGGGCGGCTCGGCAACCGGCGCCGCCTGTTCCGGACGACGAGAACGTCGCAAACGAGAGTTCTCACCGAGGCTGTTTTCCTGGGCTCAGCATCCGCATCTGTTGCTCACCAGCCGACGATAGATTGACTCACTGCATGTTCCATGTAATATACTACGCGCGTAGCAGGTTCGCGAGTGAGGCCCTGTTCTCGCTTATCGACCCGGCTGGCTGTCCCATAAGCGGGATGAAGCCACGCCGCCAACGTTACCTGGCCTCGAACATCAAGAACGGAGGGATAGGCTCATGCCCGATCTCAGCATCGAATTCGCCGGGCTCCGTTTCAAGAACCCCATCATCGTGGCCTCGGCCACCCCGTCCAAGGATGCCAAGTACATGCGCCGCTGCTGCGAGTCGGGCGCGGGCGGCATCATCGCCAAGACGGTCACCTTCGAGGAGAAGCTGCAGCACTACGTGTCGCCGCGCTTCACCGTCCTGCACAAGCGGGGTTGGCCCTGGGTCTACTCCAACTACTCGGCCGAGTTTCTGGCCACCTATTCACCCCAAGAGTGGGTGGCCGAGCTTACGCGGGCCCGCGAATACTGCGACGAGTACGATGTGCGCCTGATCGCCAGCATCTCCGGAGACACCCTGGAGCACTGGGCCGAGCTTGCCCGCATGATGGAGGCCACCGGAGCCGACGCTCTGGAATGCAACTTCGGCTGCCCCCATCCCCGGGACCTGGGCTACAAGAGCGGCCAGGAGCTGGGCAGCGACCCGGAGGCGGCCGCCCAGGTGACCCGGATCGTGGCCGAGGCCGTCTCCATCCCGGTGGGCATCAAGTTGACAGCCGAGGCGGTCGACCCGGTGCTGGTGGCCGGCAAGGTGCGGGCCGCCGGGGCCGCCTACGTCACGGCCATCAACCGCTTCCCTGCCCTGGAGGTCGACCTCGATACGGGCAGGCCGCTCCTGCACTCGAGCTACGCCGGGGTGGGCGGCCCCTGGATGCGACCCATCGCCCTCAAATGGATCAGCAAGATCGCTCGGGCCCTCGATGTCCCCATCTCCGCCACCAACGGCGTGAGCAGCTGGCGGGACGTGGTCAAGATGATGATGGTGGGCGCCGGGACCGTGCAGACCTGCACCGCCCTCATGTACGGCACCAAGGGCTTCGGCCACGTGGGCGACTTCCTGAAAGGCCTCGAGGGGTACCTGGAAAGCCACGGCTATGCCTCTCCCATGGACCTCATCGGTCTCACCCTGCCCCAGCTGCTCACCTGGGACAAGGTCGATCGGGAGAGCAAGCACCTCTCCAGCGTGGACAAGGAGAAGTGCAACGGCTGCGGCTTCTGCCGGAACTGGTGCTTCTACGACGCCATCACCTACGACCAGGACGAGAAGGCGCAGATCGACCCCGCTCTGTGCGACGGCTGCGGCCTCTGCCCCTCTCTCTGCCCCAAGGACGCCATCTCCATGGAAGGCGAGGTCTTCCTGGGGGACTTCCGCTAGGAGGATGTCGTGAGGATCGCTTCCATACAGCTGGCCATCCGCGACGACGAGGCCAAGGAAGCCCGGCTCGAGAGGACCATGGGGCTGTTGGCCGCCTGCAAGGGCGCCGACCTGGTGCTGCTGCCCGAGGTCTGGAACACCGGCTACTTCGCCTTCGACCGCTACCGGGAGGAAGCCGAGGCTCTGGACGGCCCCACGGTGCGGGCGGCGGCCGAGCAGGCCCGGGCTCTGGGCGCCTGGGTGCACGTGGGCAGCTTCGTGGAGAAACAGGGCGACGGCACCTTCACCAACACCAGCGTCCTGCTCGATCGCGAGGGTCGCACGATCGCCGGCTACCGCAAGATGCACCTGTTCGGATTCGGCTCCGACGAGACCAAGGTGCTCACCCCCGGCACCGAGGTGGTAACGGTCGCCACCGACTTCGGCCGGGTGGGCCTGGCCACCTGCTACGACCTGCGCTTCCCCGAGCTCTTCCGGCGGATGGTGGACCAGGGGGCCGAGTTCTTCCTGGTCTGCTCGGCTTGGCCCTACCCCCGGCTGGAGCACTGGCTCATGCTCAACCGGGTGCGGGCGCTGGAGAACGAGGCCTTCCTGGTCTCGAGCAACTGCGTGGGCGTGACCCGGGGCAAGCAGTTCTGCGGGCACAGCCAGGTGGTCGACCCCTGGGGGGCCGTGGTGGCCGCCTCGGGCGACGAGGAGACGGTGGTCTGGGCCGCGGTGGACCCGGCCATGGTGGGCCGCGTCCGCGCCGTCTTCCCGCCGCTGCGGGACCGGGTGCTGAAGCTGTGAGCCGCCACGACGACGAGGGGAGGAGCGCGTGCTCGAGTTGACGTTCGAGGTGAGCGGGAGCCGGCCGGAGACGGTGGTCATGCCGGTCCGGCGGGTCCTGAACGGGGGCTTCGCCGGCCGCGACCAGGCCCAGGTGCGGGCCCACATCGAAGAACTGGCGCATTTGGGCGTCAAGGACCCCGGTGAGACGCCCACCTTCTATCCACTGGTGCGCACGGCCGTATCCCAGGCCGAGGAGCTGCAGGTGGTGGGCGAAGCGGGCAACTGGGGCGAGGCCGAGCCGGTGGTTCTCTTCACCGCTCGGGGGCTGCTGGTCACCGTGGGCAGCGACCACACCGACCGCGACCTGGAGGGCTACAGCATCATCAAGTCCAAGCAGGTCTATCCCAACATGGTGGCCCGCAGGGCCTGGCGGTACGAGGAGGTGCTCGACCACTGGGACAACCTGATCCTCCGAGCCTGGGTGGGCGAAGGTCGCGGCCGCCTTTTTCAGGAGGCGCCGCTGGCCGCCCTCATGCGGCCCGAGGAGCTGGTGGAGCGGGCCCGGGCCCTGATCGAGGGCGATCCTGAGGGTACCGTGTTCTTCTTGGGCACCGTCGCCGCCAAGGAGCAGATCACCTTCGCCGGCGTGTTCGAGTGCGAGCTCAGCGATCCGACGACGGGAGACTCCTTGGTGTGCGCCTACCGGGCGACTCCGGTTGACTGGTTCAAGGGCAACATCGACTAACAGGCTGTTGAAGAATGACGCTTCGCCGCCGGAGTGCACTGGGTACGCGCAAGGCTAGGACGCAGGGAGCGCTCGTAGCAGCGCTACGGGCGCGACTGAGGACGACGCATGGCGCCGCCCAGTGCGGTCCGGCGGCCGAGGTTTCGTTTTCAGCAGCCTGCTAGATCGCGACGACGAGAAGGAGGAAGCACATGCCGAAGCCGGAGCTGGAGTTCTTCGATCCGGAACCGATCCCCTGGCAGGAGATCGAGGGCTCGGACGGGATGATCCACGAGAAGATCGTGAGCCGCGACCCGGACTCGGGCGACTATACCCGCGTCTTGGAGTTCAAGCCGGGCACCCGCACCACCGAGACTCTGGTGCATGATTTCTGGGAAGAAGTGTGGATCGTCTCGGGCAAGCTGCACGACATCGCCAAGAACGAGACCTACGAGGCGGGTTTCTATGCCTGCCGTCCGCCGGGCATGATCCACGGTCCCTACGACATCCCCGAAGGATGCGTGACCTTCGAGATCCGCTACTGGAAGTAGCGAGGGACGCCGCATCGGGCCGCCCAGTGCGGCCGCGGCGGCCAAGGCTTCGTCTTGAAACGAGCTCCAAGTCCGAGGGGGCTCGACGGGTAAGGAGGCAGTGACGGTGCGGGAGTTCTCCTATCACCGGCCGGCGGCGCTGGCCGAGGTCTGGCCCTTGCTCGAGGGAGCCAGGGGGTCGGTGAGCCTGCTTGCGGGCGGCACCGACCTGGTGCCCGCGCTGAAGCGTGGTCTGACCGCGCCGGCGGCGCTGATCGACGTGAAGCGGCTGCCGGAGCTGGAGGGCATCACCGACACGCTCGAAGGGGGGCTGCGCGTGGGCGCCGCCACCACGCTGCACGCGCTGGCCCGCTCGCCCCAGGTGGCGGGCCGGTATCCGGCTCTGGCCCAGGCGGCCGACACGGTCGCCTCCTATCAGATCCGCAACCGGGGCACGCTCGGGGGGAATCTCTGCCTCGACACCCGCTGCACGTACTTCAACCAGTCGCCTTTCTGGCGGGCCGAGTACCCGGACTGCCGCAAGACCGGCGGCCGCTCGTGCTACGTGGTGCCCAAAGGCGACCGCTGCCACGCCCTCTCCTCCTCCGATCTGGCCCCGCTGCTGGTGGCGCTGGGGGCCGAGGTGGAGGTGGCCTCGGCCGTTGGGGTACGGCGGCAGCCCGTCGAGGACCTGTTCGCCAACGACGGGCTCCAGGCCACCACCCTTGGGCCGGGCGAGCTGGTGACGGCGGCAGTGCTGCCCCCGGCCGCGGAGCTGCGGGCGGTGCATCGGCGCTACGCCGCTCGCGAGACCGTGGATTTCCCCATGCTCAGTCTGGCTGCGGCGGCCGGTGACGGATGGGTGAGGCTGGTGGTGGGGCACGTGGCCTCGCGCCCCCTGCGGGCGCCGCGAGCGGAGCACGAGCTGGCCGCCTTCCTGGCCGGGGAGGGCGGCGAGGCGGCGGCCGTCGGTACGACGGCCGCCGCGGAGCTGGCTCTCACCTCGAGCGTGCGCGGCAGCGTGGCCTACAAGAAGCGGGTGCTGCGTGTGCTGGCGGCCCAAGCGGCCGAGGAGCTGGCCGCGAACGACGAAAGGCGGGTGTGACATGGCGGTGGGCAAGCCGGTGCCGGTGGTCGACGCCCGGGCCAAGGTGAGCGGGCGTACGCAGTACACGGTCGACCTGCACCGTCCGGGCATGCTCTACGGCAAGATCCTCCGCAGCCCGCATCATCACGCCCGCGTGGTCTCCATCGATACGTCGGCCGCCCTGCACATCCCCGGGGTGAAGGCGGTGGTCACGGGCTTCGACCTGCCCCGGGTCAGGTACGGGTTCGGCTGGCGGCACCGCCAAGACATGTACGCTCTGAGCTGGGACAAGGCCCGCTTCAAGGGCGACGAGATCGCGGCGGTGGCGGCGGTCGACGAGTCGACCGCCGCCGAAGCCCTGCAGGCCATCGTCGTGGAGTACGAGCCCCTGCCCCCGGTCTTCGACTTCGACGCCGCCCTGGCCGGTGACGCCCCTCTCCTCCACGACGACGCCCCCGGCAACATCGCGGGCACCCTGGCCTTCAGCAAGGGAGACGTGGACGCGGCGTTCGCCGAGCCGGACGTGGTCGTGGTGGAGGGCACCTACGAGACCCAGCGGGTCCACCAGTGTTACATGGAGCCCATGGGCTGCCTGGCCGAGTGGTCGCCCGACGGTCGTCTCACTATGTACATCGGCTCCATGAACACCTCGGGCATCCGCTGGATGCTGGCCAACTCCCTGGAGCTGCCCATCTCCAGGGTGCGGGTGGTGCAGCCCAACGTGGGCGGCTCTTTCGGCAGCAAGGTCACGAACGCCGGTCTCTACCCGGCCACCGCCTGGCTGGCCAAGGTCACCGGCCGCCCCGTGCGCACGGTCTACACCCGGGAGGAGGAGTACTTCGCCGGCCGGCCCCGGGTCAACAACCGCATCTGGCTGAAGACGGCCGCCCGGCGCGACGGCAGCCTGCTGGCCCGCGAGGTGAAGCTCCTGAACGACGTGGGCGCCTACGTGGAGATGGCGGCCGCCATGCTCGAGGTGATGTCGCACCGCAGCGACTCCCTCTACCGCATCCCCAACATCCGTTTCGATGGGCGCATGGTCTACACGAATAAGTCGCCCATCGGAGCCTACCGGGGCTTCGGCAATCCGCAGATGACCTTTGCCTACGAAGAGCAGCTGGATCGCATCGCCCGGGAGCTGGATATGGACCCCCTGGAGCTGCGATTGAAGAACGCCAGCCGCCAGGGCGATGTGAGCGTGCACGGCTGGGAGCTCAAGAGCTGCGGCTACCCGCAGGCCTTGGAAATCGTGCGTGAGCGCTCGGGCTGGGTTCAGAAGCGGGCCGAAAGGCGGCCCTTCCGGGGACTAGGCGTGGCCGGCACCATCCACGAGGGCGACGACCGCCACTCCACCGGGTTCGCCGGCTCGGAGGCCACCCTTGAGATCTTCGAGGACGGCCGGGTCTCCATCACCTCGGGAGAGGGCGAGTTCGGTCAGGGGGCTCACACCACCTTCGCCCAGATTGCGGCGGAGGTGCTGACCGTGCCTCTGGAGGACGTGAGCGTGCGCTTTCCCGACACCGACATCAGCGCCTACGCCCTGGGCCCTTGGGGCTCGCGCATCACCATCAGCGGCGGCAACGCCGTCCGCTACGCCGCCGAGGCGGCCCGCAACCAGCTGTTGGAGGAGGCGGCCGTCATGTGGGACGTGCGCACCGAGAACCTGGGCATCGCCGAGGGGCGCGTCTTCGTGGAAGGCGATCCGGAACGCTCATCCACCGTGGCCGAGGTGGCCAAGGCGGCCCTCTACCGGCTGAACGGCGGTGTCATCCGCACGGTGGGCAAGGAGGAGCCCTCCACCAGCATGATGAATCCCGAGATCCAGTCGAACCCCTGCAGCGCCTATTCCTTCGCCGCCCAGGTGGCCGAGGTGACGGTTGACCCCGACACCGGGCGGGTGACCATCGAGGGCATCTGGACGGCCAACGACTGCGGCCGGGTGCTGAACCCGCTCATGGCCGACGCCCAGGTGGAGGCCAGCGTGCTTCAGGGCATCGGCTTCACGCTGTCGGAGCACATGGAGTATCGGCGGGGCCACCTGCGGGAGGCGGGCTTCCTGGGCACGGGCACGCCCAACGTCTACGACATGCCGCCGGTGGAGGTGCGTTACACCGACACCCACGACCCCTACGGGCCCTACGGAGCCAAAGGGGTGGCCGAGCTGGGACAGCCGCCTATCCCGGCGGCACTGGCGGGAGCCATCGAGGACGCCATCGGGGTGCGTTTCACGAGGTTGCCCATCACCCCGGAGGATATCGTGCGGGCGCTCCAGAAGAAGGAGGACCAGGCGTGAAGCAGCCGATCGTCTTAAACGTCAACGGCGAGACCCACGAGCTCCTCGTGCGGTCCACCGAGACGCTGGCCTCGGTGCTGCGCGGGCAGCTTCTCCTCACCGGCACCAAGGAGGCCTGCGGCGTGGGCGAGTGCGGGGCCTGCTCGGTCTTGATCGACGGCCGGGCGGTGAACTCCTGCCTGCTACTGGCTGTGGATATGGAAGGCCACGAGATCGTCACCATCGAAGGTCTGGCGCCGGAGGGAGAGCTCACGCCTCTGCAGGAAGCCTTCGTGGAGCACGGGGCCGTTCACTGCGGCTTCTGCACCCCGGGCATGATCGTCACGGCCACCGACTACCTGCGGAACAGCCCCCGTCACGACCGCGGGGCGCTGAAAAGGGCTATCGAGGGCAACGTCTGCCGGTGCACGGGCTACGTCAAGATCGTGGAGGCCATCGAGGACGCGCAGGCGCGCCTGGAGGTGGACCGTGTCTGACACATCGGAGAGGCTTCGCCTCGTGGTCAATGGTTCGCCCGTTGAATTGGAGGTCTCGCCTGAGCGGAGTCTGCTCGCCGTGCTGCGCGAGGATCTGGGCCTGACGGGCACCAAGGAGGGCTGCTCCAAGGGACACTGCGGCACGTGCGCCGTGCTGGTTGACGGCAAGGTGACGCTCTCCTGCCACGTGAAGGCGGTCGACGTTGCCGGCCGGGAGGTCGTCACCATCGAGAGTCTCGGGACGCGGGAGGCGCCTCACCCCGTCCAGCGGGCCTTCGTCGAGACCGGGGCTGTGCAGTGCGGCTTCTGCACTCCGGGAGCCATCATCTCGGCCAAGGCTCTGCTCGATGCCAACCCGGACCCCACCCGCGACGCGATCGTGGCCGCGCTCAACCGGCACCTCTGCCGGTGTACCGGCTACGTCAAACTGGTCGACGCCGTGCAGCTGGCCGGCCGTCACTTGCGCGGGGAGACGACTCCTGTGGAGGCCGCCGGAGCCCAGGCTGCCGGGGCCGCCGAGGTGACCGAATCCCTGGGGATCGAGGCCACGGTCGCCGGTGGGAACAGCCGCGGGGCCATCGGCCGCAGTCTCCCCCGCCGGGACGCCTGGGAGAAGGTGCTGGGCGAAGCCCGTTTCGCCGCCGACATCACCCTGCCCGACATGCAGCACGCGCAGGTGGTGCGCAGCCCGCACCATCACGCCCGTATCCTGGCGATCGACACGACAACGGCGCGGGCGCTGCCCGGGGTGGCGGCGGTGATCACCGCCGCCGACGTACCCGGGCGCAACGCGGTGGCCATCTTCCGGCCCGACCAACCCATCCTGGCTACGGACAGGGTGCGCCACCGGGGCGAGCCGGTCGCTCTGGTGGTAGCCGATTCCCTCGAGACTGCCCGCACGGCCCGCGACCTGGTGGTGGTCGAGTGGCAGGTGCTGCCCGCCGTCATGACGCCCGAAGAGGCTTTGGCCGAGGGCGCTCCCCGCATCCACGACGACGTGCCCAACGAGGTCTTCTCCCGGCGCCTGGCTCGGGGTGACGCCGCCGGGGCCCTGGCCGCGGCCGACGTGGTGGTCGAAGGCGAGTTCTCCACCCCCTACAACGAGCACGCCTATCTGGAGCCCGAGGCCGGACTGGCGTGCATGGACGGCGACCGGGTGGTCGTCATGGTAGGCACGCAGAATGCCCAGCACTGCCGCACCGAGATCGCCAAGGTGCTGGCTGTCGATCCGGAACGTGTGCGCGTCATCCAGACCACCACCGGGGGCGGCTTCGGCGGGAAGCTCGACGTGCCCTTCCCGGCCCTGCTGGCCCTGGCGGCCTGGGTCACCCGCCGGCCGATCAAGCTGGTGCTGACTCGGGAGGAGTCGTTCCTGGACAGCACCAAGCGGCATCCCTTCCGCATGCACCTGCGCCTGGGCGCCACCGGCGCGGGCGATCTCATCGCCCTGCAGGTGGACTTTACGGCCAACACCGGTGCCTATATGTCCTTCGGAGCGGGCGTGGTGACCCGGGCGGTGGTGCACGCCGGCGGCCCCTACCGCATCCCCAACATCGAGACGGTGGGCCGGGCGGTCCACACCAACGGACCGGTCAGCGGGGCCATGCGGGGTTTCGGCGTCCCGCAGATGACCTTTGCCCTGGAGTGCCTGCTGGACGAGCTGGCCGGCAAACTGGGTCAGGATCCCCTCGAGCTGCGGCGGCGCAACGGCTACCGCGACCGCGACCTCACCGCCTCCGGCCAGCAGCTGGAAGCCCGGGTGCCCTATCTGCGCACCCTGGAGGCGGTGGAGCCCGCCTACCGCCGGGCGCGGCAGGCGGCGGCGGAGTTCAACGTCTCGGCCAAGGCCGAGCGCGGCGGCCGGCGCCGGGGGGTGGGGCTGGCCAGCATGTGGTTCGGACCGGGCAAGACCAGTCTGGCCGAGAAGTCCTATGCCTTCCTGGAACTGGAGGCCGGCGGCGACGTGCGCCTGGTGACTACGGCCGCCGACATCGGTCAGGGCTTGGAGACGGTGATGGCCCAGATCACGGCCGAGGAGCTGCGCATGTCTTACGAGCGCGTCCTGGTGAGCACCAAGGACACCGACGGCTCTCCCGACGGCGGCTTCACCTGCGCCAGCCGGCAGACGTACAACACGGGCAACGCCGTCCGGGTGGCCGCCATGCAGCTCAAGGAGTCGGTGACCGTGGCGGCTGCGGAGATGATGGGGCGCCCCCCTGCGGGGCTGCTGGTGGCCGACGGCGAGGTTCGCTCTCCCGGGGCGCCCGAGGAGTGCGTGACCTTCCGTGAGCTGGTGGCCGCCGGCCACACCCGCCGCTACTTCGGGGCCTACGCCGCTGACGTCTCCGACCTGGATGCTGACGGGCAGGGAGTCCCCTACGAGACCTACACCTTCGGGACGCAGGTGGCCGAGGTGGAGGTCGATCCCCGGCGGGGGGCCGTCAAGATTCTGGCGGTGCACGTGGCCCACGACGTGGGCACGGTCATCAATCCCCAAGCCGTGCAGGGTCAGCTCGAAGGGGGCGCGCTCATGGGCATCGGCTTCGCTCTACAAGAGGAGTATCTGCCGGGCGAGACCGAGAGCTTCCGCGACTACCGTATCCCGCGGGCGAAGGACATGCCCGCGATCGACGTGGTGCACCTGGACACACCCCACGAACGGGGCCCCTTCGGTGCGGCGGGCGCGGGCGAGTGTGCCCAGATGCCCACCGGGCCCGCCATCGCCAACGCCCTCCACGACGCCCTGGGTCTGCGTCTGCGCGACCTGCCCATCACGCCCGCCCGCCTGCG
Organism: Thermoleophilia bacterium; assembly: GCA_027493445.1. Taxonomy (GTDB): domain Bacteria; phylum Actinomycetota; class Thermoleophilia; order RBG-16-64-13; family RBG-16-64-13; genus JAMDDA01. Next base: position 3,252,680 of record JAOSKU010000001.1, read on the forward strand.
GGCGGCGGTGGCCGCCGAGCGGTCCGGGTAGCGCAGCAGGCGGAGGCGACTGGGCGAACTCGGCGAACGGAATCGCGTGGACTCAGGTTCGATGATCTTGCGCTGCAACGCATTCATGACTATAATAATGGTCATGTCAGAGACGTTGCCACTTGCCGATGTGAAGGCTCGACTTTCGGAGCTCGTCGAACGCGTTGCATCCGAGCATGATCGGGTGCTCATCACTCGTCGGGGCCGGCCCGCGGCCGTGCTCATGAGCCCGGATGACCTCGAAGCTCTCGAAGAAACGCTCGACCTATTGTCTGAGCCGGACGCGATGGAAGAGATCCGTCGGGCCGAAGCCGATCTCGACGCGGGGCTGGGCTTCTCAGCAGCTGACGTGCGGGCGAAGTACGTCAAGAGGTAGCCCGGCAGCATGGGCCGTTTCGAGCTGCGTCTCGCGCCATCAGCCGAACGGACCCTGCAGCGTCTCCCCGAGTCAGTGGCCGCCGCTATCGTTGAGTTCGCAACCGGCCCGCTTTTGGAGGAGCCTTTCCGGGTCGGCAGGCCGCTGATGAGAGAGTTGGCCGGGTACCACGTCGCCCGCCGGGGCCACTACCGTGTGATCTACCGGATCGACGAGGCCGTCGTCACCGTGCGCGTCGTCCGGATCGATCACCGCGCCGACGTCTACCACCCGCGCTAGTCTGCTGCCAAGCCAAACTCGTGCGCCGCCGCTACGAAAGTCTCCATGCTCCGTCAGACCCAGAGGGCCGAGTGGCTCCGCTCCCCCCGGGCGATGATGTCGTCGAGCAGGCGCATGAGCACCCCGATCGACTCCCAGCCTGAGCTGATGGTGACCGCGTCCTCGTGGTAGGAGGGTGAGGTGCCGATGCCGATGGCCATCAGGTCGATGCGCGCCTTGGCCAGCCACGGGATCAGCACCGAGCGGTAGTACTCGCGCAGGTCCGCCGCTCCCGCCCGGCGTAGGGCCAGGCTGTTCGGGTGGCCGTCGGTCACGACCACGAGCACCTTGCGTTCCTCGGCCACCGTGTCGGCGCACTGCTTGGCGTAGGCGATGGCCTCGATCTCATGCGTGCCCGAGCTCAGGTAGCCGAAGCCCCCTCCGAAGAAACGGTCGAGCGTCTCTATCCGGTGGTCGTAGAGCACGGTCACTGCCGAGGAATACAGGGTCACATCCACCGGCACGCGCAGGCGGTCCAGGGAGTCGGCAAACGCGTAGGCGGTGGCGATCGCCTTCTGGGCGTTCTTGTTGGTCAGCATGGACGGCGACACGTCCACCAGCAGGTGGAAGTAGTACGACAGGCGGTCGGGGAGCTCGATCTTCTGGAAGAGACGCAGGTCCTCGCTGGTTATGAAACGGCGGATGTTTGCGATGCCCACCCGCTTGCCCGTGCGGTAGCGTCCGCTCAGCCGGCGCTCGTAGTTGACCTGGAAGGCGCGACGCAGAGCGGCGGCCTCACCCGAGAAGGCGGCCAGGGCCATGGGACCGTAGATCTCGACGACGTCGCGGGCCACCTCGGCCGTGCGCTCGGTCTGCTGTACGCTCGCGGCCTGGGCTACCGGCAGCTCGTCGAGCACCATACGCCCATCGACATGGGGGTAGAGGATGATCTGGGAGTCGATGGCGCCGGTCTTCTGCTCGGGATCGCGTTCGGCCAAGCGGTGCCCCCGGCCGCCGGAGAGGAGTAGGTCAGGCGCCGCGAAGAGCTCCTCGATCTCGCGAGAGAGGTCCGGCAGGGATTCCTGCCCCGCCGGTTTGCCGGCAGAATCATGCGGAACCGTCGATCCGGTCTGCTCGCCGGCGTCATCTCGGGGGCCGACATGCTGGGTAGCGCCACCTTCGGAGGTGCTCGGCCGCTGCCTCGCGGCCTCTCGCGAAGCGCCGTCGGGGGAGCCGTCAAGGACGTTCTCCTCGGGGGGGACGGAGTCGCTCTGGGCTTGTCCGCCGGAGACGGAAGGTGTGCCCGGCGTGGTGCCCGCCACTTGCTCCAGCTGTTGCTGGATCTCGGGCAGCATGTACCGGCCCACCCAGGCCGCCAGATCCAGGGGGCCCTCTCCCTCCACGGCCGCGCGCAGCGAGTCGCGCAGGCTCTCCGCGGACGCCAGCACCCGCTCCGGAACCTGATCACGCTCGAGCCGGTGGTCCAGGCCCCAGATCTGGAGAAAGAGTACGGCCACCAGCCGGGTGATGTGGTCCGTGGCGCTCCGCGCGTCCTCGTCGCCCCTACAGGAGAACGCCTCCAACTCGTCGCGACCGTGGGCGATGTCGAGAGCCCGGCGCGCATGGCCCTCGAGGAAGCGGCCGGCTCCACGGAACGCTCCCGTGAGCTGCCGCTCGATGCGGGCGTCTTCCAAGGTGAGACAGACCTGGCGCAGCACTTCGCGCACCCCGGGCATGGCCGCGAGCGCGGCCTGCGCGCCCTCCAGGGTCACGCAGGCGAAGGGGTTCTGCTCCAGGTCGGTGAAGGCGCAGATGCTCTCTCCGGAATAGAGGATGTGGCCGAGTTCGTGCAGGAAGCCGGTCTTGAAAGCGTCCAGATACGCCGCCTCGCCATCGATGCGCTCGGGTTGGAGCAGCTGGATCATGCGGCCGAGGTCGAGCTGCACGCGCACCCGGGGCCGGCCGGAGCCCGGATCGGTCCAGCGGATCTCCTCCTTCTCGCCCTGCAGCGACCACCCGATGTGGACGTCCACGCCGGCCAGGCCCGAGCCGAACACCCGGGCAGCCTGGGCCAGCGCGCCCAGCCGCGCCACCAATGCCTCGGCGCTCTCGGTGCTCAGAGTGAGAGCGTCATCGGAGGGCTCGCTCGGGGCTGCCTGTGTCACGTCGACTCCTGTCCCGCCGCGTGCCGGCCGGGGCTCCGCCTCCCCGCCGTGCCGGCGACTCGGGTGGCGCTCTTCGTGCCGGTGGCGTTAGCGCTCGCCGTCCAGCTGATCGGTGCTCCAGTTGGTGACGTAGCTGAAGATCTGGTCGCGGAACACCGACTTGGTCTTCTGGTCGAGGATGTCGTAGAAGGCGATGCGGGCCGCCTCGATGGGACCGAGAAGAAGGGTGAGCTCGGCCCAAGCGACCAGCAGGCCCGTGCTCATGACGAAGTCGAAGGCGCGCGCCCGGTCGGTCAACAGCTTGCGGGCCACCTGGGCCACATCGAGCATGATCTCCAGGATCTCGCGGTTCTCCCCCCGGTCCATCTCGGGGAAACGGGTCACCAGGATGGTCCGTTCCACCTCCCGTGCGGCGAAACCCACCCGCACCGACGCCCAGCGACGCAGATAGGCCGCGGAAAGCTCCTTGGTCCCCGGGTAGAGCGCCGGGTACTCGGCCGGGTTGAAGGTGGAGTAGATGCGGCACCAGGGGTGCTGGTGCACCACCTCGTTGTCCTTCTCGACCAGCACCAGCGCGCGGCTCCCGTCGAGCAGGCCATGGAGGGCGAACCAGACCTCTTGGCCGGTGGCGTTCATCTCCTCGAGGAGCAGGAGGCCGCCCTTCCGGACCGCGGTGGTCACCAGACCGTCTTGAAAGCCCACCCGGCCGTCGCCCACCGGCAGCAGCTTGCCCACGATGTCGTCGGTGGTCGACAGGCCGTGCAGGTTCATACGGTAAACGGGGGCGCCGAGGAGCGCGGCGAAGTAGCGCACCAGCTCGGTCTTGCCCACCCCTGTATGCCCGTGCAGCGCCAGCGGGATGTTCTTGAGGTAGCTCAAGGCGCAGCGGTAGAGGAGACCCTGATGATCGTGATAGAAGCTCCGGGGCGGCACGAGATCAGCCCGTTCCCCCACCAGCGCCGGCGTCCACCCGTCGAGCAGGATGCCCCGCACGACCGCACCACCGTGGGCATCGCGGAAGTGGCCCACGAAAAGCAGCGAGCTCATGCCCACCTGGTACGTGTTGTCGAAGGCTGAGGCTGCGGTGGCCCGGGGCAGCTCGCCCGTGGCCGCCCGTACGGCTGCGAAGAGGGCGTCGAGGTCCCTCCCGTGCACGGCAAGACCCGCGGTCGTGGAGATCGGAGAGATGGTGGAAGGTTGCATGCGTCCTGGTCCGTCGGGAGTCGTACCAGCACTCTAACAAGGGGCCCCGGGCCCTTCAAGGCGGCCCGGCCCGCGGAGCCGGCGCGGCCCTGGATGAGAGCTCTCTCACCCGGCCCTTAGCGTCGCCTTAGCTCACCGGCGCATACTTGCCATGCGCGCTCGTGCGGTATCCTGGATCAGGAGGAACACCGAGATGTCCATGAAGAGAACAGCCTCCCTGCTCGGGCTTAGCGCCGGGCTGCTCGCGGTCGCCGGCCTGGCCCTCGGGGTGTGGAGCCTGGCGGCCGGGTCCTCCGTGTCGGCGGGCGAGATTCCCGTGGTGGCGGTTGGAGGGCCGGTGGCTGCCACCCAGGCCCCGGCCGAGTCGGCGCCGCCATCAACCGCCCCGCAAAGGGTCACCGTCACCGAGGCCCTCCGGGTGCAATCGCCTTCTGAGGCGGTGCCGGCCCACGCCTCGGAAGGCACTGCAGACGCCGCCCACGGGGGCTCGAACGCCGGCACGACCATGCCCTCGGCCGGCGCCCCGGGCGGCACGATGATGGGGGGCTCGCAGGAGCACACTTCATCCACGGGACCGGCTTCCTCATCGGGCTCGACGACAACCGGCGGGGGAGGCCACCTGATGGATGGGCCAACCACGAGCGGTGATTCCGACTCCGGCTCCGTGAGCACGACGGTGACCACCACTACGATGGGCCACGACGCCGGTGGGTCTCCCGGCCCGGGGACTACGAGTCCGGGCGGAGGGATGATGCACTGATGCGGGTGCTGATCGTGGAGGACGAGGCCCGGGTGGCCTCGTTCATCGCGCGCGGTCTCGAGGACTCGGGCTACGTGCCTGAGGTGGTCGGCACCGGGGCCGGCGCGGTGGACCGCATCCTCGGCGAACCCGGCTTCGACATCGTGCTGCTCGACGTGGGCCTGCCCGACAAGGACGGCTTCGCCGTGCTGGCCGACGTGCGCACGGTCGATCAGACAACCCCCATCATCATGCTCACCGCCCGCGGCGACGTGCCCTCCCGGGTGCAGGGGCTCGACCTCGGGGCCGACGACTACCTACCCAAGCCCTTCGATTTCGACGAGCTGCTGGCGCGCATGCGGGCCGCACTGCGACAGGCCCGCCAGCCCGCGTCGTTCCTGCTCGAGGCGGGCGACCTCGCACTCGATCTGAAGACCAGGCGGGCGACCCGGGGCGGCTCGAGCGTCGACTTGACCAGTCGCGAGTTCGCCCTGCTCGAGTTCTTCCTGCGTCATCCGGGCCAGGTGCTCAGCCGGAGCCAGGTGCTGAACGGCGTCTGGGGGTATGACTTCGACCCGGGTAGCAACGTGGTAGATGTCTACGTGGGCTACCTGCGCACGAAGCTCGATCGGGGGCGGAGCCCTCGATCATCGAGACGATACGAGGAGGAGGCTACCGCCTTCGGGCCGGCGCCGGAGACGCGAGTTGAGGCTGCGGCTCACGCTGCTCTTCGCTCTGGCGGTCGCCCTGGTGGCGGTCGTCGGGGTGGGCGTCACCTACGGGTTGCTCGCGCGGCAGCTCCAGTCTCAGATGGACGCTGACCTTCTCGAAGAGCTCCGGCTATACGGCGACGCTGTGGCCGGGGCGGCCGACGCCCCCGATCTTCTCACGCGGACCCGAGAATACCTCTCGGGCGCCGGGTCGCGCTCGCTTCGCGAGCGCGGGATGATCCTGGCTTTGCAGACGGTCGAGGGGGCGTGGTCTCGAACTCCGAAGAGCTGCGCCTGGAGGAGCTCCCGGCCAGCGGGCCGCTTCTGCAAGCCGGGACGCAGGTGCTGGCGACCGTCGAGGCCCCCGAAGGGTCGTATCGCCTCGCGGGCACCCCGGTCATCCTGGGCGCTCGGCGCCTGGCGGCGGTGGAAGTGGCCGCCCCTCTCTCGGCTCTGCGCAGTACGCTCAGGAGCGTCTTGCTGGCCCTGGCGGGCGGGGCGTTCGCCGGCACGCTCGGCACGGCTTTGGGCGCGTGGCTGCTCGTCGGCCGGGCTCTCGACCCTGTGCGGCGCATGACGCGCACGGCGGCGTCCATCTCTCGCGAGGACCTGGCTCGACGGGTGCCGTACGCGGGCCCGGCGGACGAGGTGGGCGAGCTCGCCCAGACTCTCAACGCCATGCTCGACCGCTTGCAGCAGGCTTTCGACGCCCAGGAGCGCTTCATCTACGACGTCTCGCACGAGCTCCGCACCCCCCTCACCATCGTCCGGGGCCACCTGCAGGTGCTTGACCGGCAGGAGGCGCCCACTCCTGAGCTGGTGCGGCAGGAGCACGTACTGGTGATCGACGAGCTGGATCGCATGAATCGCCTGGTGGCCGACCTCCTGACCCTCGCCCGCGCGAGCCGGGTCGACTTCCTGCGGCCGGAACGGGTGGAGGTCGACGCCTTGCTCCGCACTCTGGTGGCGCAGGGAGAGTATCTGGGCGACCGCCGTTGGATGCTCGATGAGCTCCCCGGAGGCTCCGTGACCGCCGACCAGGACAGGGTGACGCAGGTGTTCCTCAACCTCATGCAGAACGCGGTCAGTCATACCAAGCCGGGCCAGGTGGTGGCCTTGGGGGGCCACCGTGATTCCGACCGGCTACGACTGTGGGTGCGGGACGAGGGGGAGGGCATGTCGCCCGATGTGCGCGACAAGGTGTTCGACCGTTTCTTCCGGGGCGACGACACGGGCGGCGGCGGTCTGCGGGCCGGGTTGGGTCTGGCGATCGTCCGGGCGATCGTCACCGCCCATCAGGGGTCGGTGGAGGTCGAGAGCGAGCTGGGTGCGGGCGCGCGTTTCACGGTCGGCCTGCCCGAGTGACGCCTCGGGGTTGGCCAAAGCTTCGTCTTGAGACGGACGAGCTCTGGCAGGCTGCTGAAAAACGAAACCTCGGCCGCCGGACCGCACTGGGCGGCGCCATGCGTTGTCCTCAGTCGCGTCCGTAGCGCTGCTACGAGCGCTCCCTGCGTCCTAGCCTTGCGTGCACCCAGTGCACTCCGGCGGCGAAGCGTCATTTCTCAGCAGCCTGCTAAGGACATTCTCACGGTTGTCTTACACTGGCTTCATGCGCCTCCCGTACGCTGATGCCAAGAGAACGGGCGGTCCCAAGACCGCGGAGTGGAAGGAGTCGCGCATGAAGATTCGGAGCACGATCGCCGGGGTGGCCTTAACCGGGTCGCTCGTCCTGGGAGCAACCGCCGCGGCATGGGCCGGCCCCATGGACCCGGGTCATACGTCCACGGGCGCAGGCCCCGGCGCCATGATGGGCACCACGCCCACGATGACGACGCCTGGCGACATGATGAGCAGCACGCCCACGATGACGGCGCCGGCCGGCATGATGGGCGACGAGAGCGAACACGGCACGGGCATGGGCTCCGGCTCCGGCATGGGCTCCGGCTCCGGCACGGGCATGGGCTCCGGCCCTGGGATGGGATCGACGGCCGGACAGGCAGGCGCCATGGGACCGGGACACATGTTCACCGACGTCCCTTCTGATGCCTGGTATGGAACGTATGCCGGGCACATGGCCGAGCATGGGTTCATGAGCGGCTTCGCCGACGGCACCTTCGGTGCTGATCAAGGGATCACTCGCGGGCAGTTCGCGGCCGTCATGGCCCGCATGATGGGGCTCGATCCGGTTGACGGGACCATCGACTTCTCCGACCTCGAGAGCTACTGGGGCGCCGGCGCCGTGCAGTCGCTCGCCCAGCTGGGCGTCGTCTCGGGCTTCGCGGACGGCACTTTCGGGCCTTACGCCATGATCACGCGGGCGCAAATGGCGGCCATGATGGATCGCGCCTGGGAGTTCATGGACCGGGGGACCGGACCGATGACAGTCGGGGAGATGCAGCAGATACGCGATCAGATGAGGCAGCAGCTGCACGACGTGGCCGGCACCTGGGCCGAGGATCACATCGCCCACATGTATCAGATGCGGGTGATACATGGCGACCAGCAGGGCCTGTTCCATCCCCAAGACGCCACCAACCGCGGTCAGGCGGCGGCCATGATGTGGCGCTGGTATGAGGCGGCCCAGCAGTAGGTACTGCTGAAAATCCCCGGGCCCCGCGGGTCCGGTCGAGGTGCTCAGGGCGCCGGTGACGGCGCCCTGAGCTTTTGTCCTGTGACGCCCAGCCAGCAACCAGCCTCCCTCGCCCGCCGTCGACCGGAGGAAGCGACAACGATGGGGTGGACAAACTGCAGCCGGCTCGGGTATTATGCACATATGTGCAAAATCTCCCCATCGCCTCAAGCGCCGCCCGAAGGCGGGTGACCGCGCATGCCTCGGCCTCCCAAATGGCGTTGCGTCGCTCAAGTTCCGCAGTCGCGGCTCTTCAAGCCGTCCGGCATGCCTGCCGCGGCTCTGGAGCAGGTGACGCTCTCCCTCGACGGGCTCGAGGCTTTGCGGCTCCTGGACCTTGAAGGCGCCACCCAAGAGGAGGCGGCCGAGCGCATGGGCGTCTCGCGCTCCACCGTCAGTCGGCTGGCAGCCGACGCGCGCCGGGTGGTGGCCGAGACCTTGGTGGAGGGCAAGGCCCTGGTTATCGAGGGCGGTCCGGTCGCGATCGAGCGGCCGCCGGACTCACGGACCTGGGGTGGGCGGGGCCGGTGTTGGGCCGCCGCCGAAAGAGTGGGTGCCGACAAGTCAGAACCGAGCAGAGGAGCGAGCATGATCATCGCGGTGCCGTACGTGGACGGTCAGGTGAACGGGCACTTCGGGCGCACCCAGACCTTCCTGGTGGCCCAGGCGCGGGAAGGCGAGGTAGTGGGGTCAGCCGTGTACTCAGTAGAGGGCTTGCAGCATAACCACGGCGGCCTGGCAGGTTTCCTGAAGAGCCGGGGCGTGGACGTGGTCCTGGCCGGCGGGATGGGCGAGCCTATGCAGCAGGCCTTGAAGGCGGCGGGCTTCGAGTTGCTGTGCGGGGTGTCGGGAACCGCCACCGAGGCGGTGGAGGCCTACCTGCGTGGCGAGCTCGTGCCGTCGGAGGCCACCTGTGGGCACCACCACGGGGAGCACCATCACTAAGCGCGGGATGGGCGAGACGGTGCGCGCCGGAACCGGGTCCGCGTAACTGCCTGGGCGCCAGGCGGAGGTTGGCAGGGCTGGTGTGGGAGGGAAGGCATGACTGACTTCTTGTGGGGGCTGTGGAACGGGCTGACTGCATGGCCCCTCTTGATCATCCACGTCTTCGGAGGATGGGAAAGATTCGCAGTCTACGATATCGTCCGCGACGGGGGCTGGTACCAATTCGGGTTCCTGCTTGGCGCTGGTTCGCCTTTTCTGGGCATGTTCGGCCGCGGTCGCGGCAAAGGGTCGCGTTGAAGTTTCGGCGTACAGTCCGGGGAAGGGTTGAGCTTCACACCACCACGGTACTGCTGCCCGGCTTTGGAAACGGGAGGCCGATGGTGCAGACGGCTTCCCGGGCCTTCGCCTCGTCTGCCCCCAGATCGAGGATGACCGTCTGGTCTTCCTTGAGATTCATCTCTCTTTGCAGATCAGCCTGCAGTCGCACGCGGTCGATGTCCTTGAGCCGGCAGAAGAACACCGAGTACTGCCAGGGTTCACCGTAGCCCTTCATGACCTGGTGCACGCGGCGCAGTCGCTTGGGATGGCGAATGTCGTAGCAGACCAGATAGCAGCGCATACGGGCCCCGGTGCGGTGGCGGGATGGTCGCCAATCAGCGGGTAGTCAGGAACGCGAGCGAAGGGACCTCTTCCAGAAGCCAGGCCGCGATCATCCGCGCGTGCAGGATGAGCATGCGGCGGTAGCTCAGGCGGTACTTGAACACCGGATGAGTCACTTCCGTGGTCATCCTCCTTCCGTAGGCGTTGAAGAACGCCCGCCGTCCCGAATCGGTGAGGGCGCAGCCGGAGGAGGTTCGCAGGAAGTGACCCTCCGTGAGCTCCCCCGGTTGAATGCCGACACGGTGATGGAGTCGGCGATGAGAGGGCGGAACGGCTCCATCAAGTCCAGCGCGAAGGCGGGCCGTCCCGGCCGGGACACGTGAAACCCTCCGATCGTGGGCTCGAGCCTCGCCAGCCGCAGGGCGCTCACACACTCAAGGGTGAGCATAGTGTAGGCGAGCGACAGGCACGAGTTGATGGGATCTGGGGGCGGCCGTCGCTGCCTTCCGTGGGTGTCGAACTCGGCGGCGAGAGACCCCTTGAGCATCCCGGCGAAACCGTCGAAGTACAGGGCGGCCGCCTGCCCCTCGTGGCCCCGCAGAGCCTCAACGGACTCCGCCCTCAGGGCCTGTTCGGCCTCCCTGGCCATTTCCCTTGGCACCACCTTGGGCAGCGAGACATGGTTTCGCATGAGCAGCGTACGCTGGTTCGCTATCTTCGAGGTCACCAGCGCCCGCGACAGCTCCAGCCGTACCTGGGGGTCGTCCAGTCGGCGGATCTGTGCCCGCCGGATGTCGGCGCTTACTGAGTCCAGGGGGTCGACCATGGCCACCAAACGGCCGGCCGCAGAAAGGAACGCCACCGGAATGCCCCGATCGGCGAGGGCATGCAGCGCCTGAGTGCTGATCTGGACCGACCCCAGCACGGACAGGCTTTCGACATTGGCGAGCGGCATCTCCTTCACCGTAGCGCCGTCCCTGTCGGTCATCTTGAGTCCCATTCCCCTGATGCCTACCCGCATCCCTTCCCTCTGCGCGACCACATGAATGCCGTCGTCCCGCGGGGGCCAAACCTTCCGGGGTCTGAGCGCCGAAGACACGAGGGCACGCTGCTGATTGATCTCATCCGGCAGGCAGACCGGCTGGAGGGAGCAGCGCGGACACCGGGGATCGTGGACGAGTGGCAGTGGCCGGGGCCCGTCGGCACACGACTTGGCTGCCTCCAGAACACCGAGGGCTTCCCCCTTGAGTTCCGAGTCCACCGGGATGTCCATCCGCAGCTTCTCGGCGGCGTAGTAGATGACACCATCAGTTACGGTGTAGCCGGCCTCTTCGAGCAGGAGCGCCTGAAGCCCGAGCTGGACCCGGTCGGTAGGCCAAGCCTCCACCGTGGGGGTGGAAGGATCGGCTGCTGTTTCTTCACCGCCCGAGGACCGGCCGGTGTAGACGTGCTTCGGCCTGCCTTTGCGATACTCGACGGGTACCGCGACCGCACCGCTCATCTCCGCCAGATCGAGTGTGGCGGTGAGGCGGAGCTTCTCGCTGGTCAAAGCCAGGCTCCGCACAACTTCGGGACGATCGGCGTCGGACTCCTCATCTCCGGGAAGCTCGCGGAGGGCGGTGGGCCTATTCACCCTGCTGTGGACAAGGTGGCCTTTCTCGGTGTCATCACTAGGGAGGAACACGCCTTCTACATGCATGTAGTAGAAAAGGCGCGGGCAGTAGGCGTACTCCGCTACATTCCGAGCCGGCCAAAGTGATTCGTCGGTCATGTCCGACACCTCTTAGTGGGCCTGCCTTGGATGCATCGGCAGGATGGCCGCGGAAGTTGAGGCATGAGGGAACTCGGGCGCGGTCCGTTCGAGGTGTGGGGGAGCCGTAGATAGCTGAGGGCGGGCATGCCGCTGGCCGATCGGCCCAAGCTTCAATGGGGCCGCGGCTATGAAACCGCAGATACGAAGCGGCTCAGCTCTACCAGCTGCAGTTCTTCAAGCTTCAATGGGGCCGCGGCTATGAAACCGCGGATACAACAACTCTTCTGCTGAGCTAATCGGCGACACGGGCTTCAATGGGGCCGCGGCGATGAAACCGCAGATACGTGGAGCAATGGGGCATGCCGGTAGGCGTCTACTAGCTTCAATGGGGCCGCGGCGATGAAACCGCGGATACCACCGCTTGGCGGATAAGCGGAGGATCGGTACCGGCTTTGCTTCAATGGGGCCGCGGCGATGAAACCGCGGATACAACCACGTTGAACCAGTCCTACCACCATGGTGGCGTGGCTTCAATGGGGCCGCGGCGATGAAACCGCGGATACGCCTGGATCGCCTGCCAAAAGCTCGCCGTGGCTATCGCTTCAATGGGGCCGCGGCGATGAAACCGCGGATACGGCGAGCACGCATGAGGAGCACATCTACCTGCACGGCGCTTCAATGGGGCCGCGGCGATGAAACCGCGGATACGCCAAACAGCGGCAGTTAGAGCAACGCGATCGTATGCTTCAATGGGGCCGCGGCGATGAAACCGCGGATACGTGGGGACGTGGTATCGGCGGGTCAAGGTTCGGACTGCTTCAATGGGGCCGCGGCGATGAAACCGCGGATACCTGATCGGGACTGCTCAGCCCGCCCATATCATGATCATGCTTCAATGGGGCCGCGGCGATGAAACCGCGGATACCTCTACGATGTGGGTAAGGACATTCGAATGGGATACGCTTCAATGGGGCCGCGGCGATGAAACCGCGGATACAGCGGGGGACAGCATGATTAGCTGCCGTCGCCTTCAGCTTCAATGGGGCCGCGGCGATGAAACCGCGGATACGGTGTGAGCTGCGCGGCTCTCGCCGTCCATGGCATGCTTCAATGGGGCCGCGGCGATGAAACCGCGGATACGGCGGGGCGAGGAGGGGAAGGATCAGCCTTTGGGGCTTCAATGGGGCCGCGGCGATGAAACCGCGGATACCCCTCCACGCAGGGGACCGACCGCAGTGTCTATCTGCTTCAATGGGGCCGCGGCGATGAAACCGCGGATACGGGCACCGGCCGGGATTCTGCAGCCACCGTCCAATGGCTTCAATGGGGCCGCGGCGATGAAACCGCGGATACTCGTAATCCGTACCCGGACGCTCCTCGATTTCAATGCTTCAATGGGGCCGCGGCGATGAAACCGCGGATACCGCCCGGGTGCAAATGGCGGCCCAAGATCCGGAGTTCGAGCTTCAATGGGGCCGCGGCGATGAAACCGCGGATACACCACCGAGACATTCACGGCGGGCACGAATATCTTGCTTCAATGGGGCCGCGGCGATGAAACCGCGGATACATCAAGAGCGCTTTGGTAGCCGAGATCTTCTCCCACTGGCTTCAATGGGGCCGCGGCGATGAAACCGCGGATACTGCGACCTCCCATGGTAGGGACACCTTCGAGACGATCGCTTCAATGGGGCCGCGGCGATGAAACCGCGGATACCCGGATGCGACTGCGCAATTGTACCGGGGTAAAACGCTTCAATGGGGCCGCGGCGATGAAACCGCGGATACCACTTCGCCCACGTTCTGATCCCAGAGCTCCATGGGCTTCAATGGGGCCGCGGCGATGAAACCGCGGATACCCCAGGGTCCCACTCCACCTCACACTGGGCATATATGCTTCAATGGGGCCGCGGCGATGAAACCGCGGATACCACAAGACTGGGGACCTGGACCGCGCCACCTTTTCGCTTCAATGGGGCCGCGGCGATGAAACCGCGGATACGAGCGGCCTGACGCTGGGCGGCTATACCAACGTGGTGATGCTTCAATGGGGCCGCGGCGATGAAACCGCGGATACGGACTGAGGCCAAGGCATATACCATCACCGGCCCGCTTCAATGGGGCCGCGGCGATGAAACCGCGGATACCTGCATGGCGATAGGCGAGTAGCCCTGTATGCCATCGGCTTCAATGGGGCCGCGGCGATGAAACCGCGGATACGCGACCCCCGGATACTATGCCGTCTTACGTGCCGGGCTTCAATGGGGCCGCGGCGATGAAACCGCGGATACGCCGCCAGCTGCGTCAGGGTTATCTCTTGTCCCCGGCGCTTCAATGGGGCCGCGGCGATGAAACCGCGGATACCTGCTCACCTGGTCAAGCAGCCGCGCTGCTAATATTAGCTTCAATGGGGCCGCGGCGATGAAACCGCGGATACTACCTGGTAGCCCCGCAGCAGACGGCTATCAGCCACGCTTCAATGGGGCCGCGGCGATGAAACCGCGGATACGCCTCAATCGGGCACTGCGCGAGGTGGCCGAGCTCCGCTTCAATGGGGCCGCGGCGATGAAACCGCGGATACTTGTCATCGGCCGCTGTGCCGGTCACGGTGACGGCGCTTCAATGGGGCCGCGGCGATGAAACCGCGGATACGCCGCCGGCCAGGTCCTCGTTGGCCTGGATGAACCGGCTTCAATGGGGCCGCGGCGATGAAACCGCGGATACGGCGGGGCGAGGAGGGGAAGGATCAGCCTTTGGGGCTTCAATGGGGCCGCGGCGATGAAACCGCGGATACCCCTCCACGCAGGGGACCGACCGCAGTGTCTATCTGCTTCAATGGGGCCGCGGCGATGAAACCGCGGATACGACCACCCCGGCAATGGTGAGGATCCCTGATGCCGGCTTCAATGGGGCCGCGGCGATGAAACCGCGGATACGACGGCTTTCACCGCCGCGGAGCTCGCGGACGTGGTGCTTCAATGGGGCCGCGGCGATGAAACCGCGGATACGGGCACCGGCCGGGATTCTGCAGCCACCGTCCAATGGCTTCAATGGGGCCGCGGCGATGAAACCGCGGATACGGGAGAGGAACACTGACATGGACCGCAGGACCACACGCTTCAATGGGGCCGCGGCGATGAAACCGCGGATACGGCGCAGATACGATTCCATGTCCCCGAGGGCGATTCGCTTCAATGGGGCCGCGGCGATGAAACCGCGGATACGTGCAAGAAAATGGCGAGTGGGTCGAGTTCGTAGAGCTTCAATGGGGCCGCGGCGATGAAACCGCGGATACCCGCATCCCCTGGCCCAGTCCCTCAAGGTCTCGAAGCTTCAATGGGGCCGCGGCGATGAAACCGCGGATACTACGTGACGCCGACGACGGTGCTAAAGCGCTGGCGCTTCAATGGGGCCGCGGCGATGAAACCGCGGATACGCCGACGCCCTACGCGCGGCTCTGGAGATGGCCTACCCGCTTCAATGGGGCCGCGGCGATGAAACCGCGGATACGCCCCCAAGGTGACGCTCGAGGTGGAGGCCAAGACTGAGCTTCAATGGGGCCGCGGCGATGAAACCGCGGATACGACAACAGGGAGGAATCATGAGTAAGACCGTCCAAGCTTCAATGGGGCCGCGGCGATGAAACCGCGGATACGGCTTGAGGATGGTCAGACTCTCGTGCATGGCGGAGCTTCAATGGGGCCGCGGCGATGAAACCGCGGATACACCGACATCCGGGAGATCGCTAGACACCTGATCGAGCTTCAATGGGGCCGCGGCGATGAAACCGCGGATACGCCAGTGCTTCAGCTACCCGCGACTCCGTGAGATGCGGCTTCAATGGGGCCGCGGCGATGAAACCGCGGATACCCCCTAGGGGCGCGCGCGCCCTCACATAAGGGGAGGCTTCAATGGGGCCGCGGCGATGAAACCGCGGATACTGCGTCCACCCGTCTAACTACGTAACCCCACTGGCGCTTCAATGGGGCCGCGGCGATGAAACCGCGGATACTGTTCGAGCGCATCCATCATCCGCCACCTGCCCGAGCTTCAATGGGGCCGCGGCGATGAAACCGCGGATACAGCCCCGCTCGGCTACCGGGTGGTCGAGGTTCTTCCGGCTTCAATGGGGCCGCGGCGATGAAACCGCGGATACGCGCCCACTATCCAGAGGAGGAGAACATGGACACCGCTTCAATGGGGCCGCGGCGATGAAACCGCGGATACCCGCATCCCTTGGCCCAATCCATCAAGGTCTCAAAGCTTCAATGGGGCCGCGGCGATGAAACCGCGGATACTGGGACCCGGGGGCAACTGGAGCGAGGGCAGCAAGCTTCAATGGGGCCGCGGCGATGAAACCGCGGATACGGTCGTGGATCGACCCGGAGTGGCAAGAGTGGACGCCTGCTTCAATGGGGCCGCGGCGATGAAACCGCGGATACCACAGGCAGAGGCAGGTGCAGGCCGGGCAGGTCGTGCTTCAATGGGGCCGCGGCGATGAAACCGCGGATACCTCGGTCGGGGTCATCCCGGGGACTCTTGGCCTCCGCTTCAATGGGGCCGCGGCGATGAAACCGCGGATACAGGGCCGTATCATCGTAGAGGATGACATCTATGTTGCTTCAATGGGGCCGCGGCGATGAAACCGCGGATACGTATCACGCGTACACCGACTTGCTCATGGCCGTATTTTGGCTTCAATGGGGCCGCGGCGATGAAACCGCGGATACGATTGTGCTCCTGGGCGATTCCATCACCGTGGCCTGGCTTCAATGGGGCCGCGGCGATGAAACCGCGGATACGACCCAGACGCACGGTACCCGTACCCTTGGTCGTGCTTCAATGGGGCCGCGGCGATGAAACCGCGGATACAAATCCCCCAGCTCCACGTCCACGGTATCGGCGGCGCTTCAATGGGGCCGCGGCGATGAAACCGCGGATACGGTCTGTCTCAACACCATTCTGGCTGGTCCCGAGGGCGCTTCAATGGGGCCGCGGCGATGAAACCGCGGATACCCGACCCGTCTACCCACAGTTGGATTTGCGTAACCTTGCTTCAATGGGGCCGCGGCGATGAAACCGCGGATACGCCGAGGTCGCGGGGTGGGACGGAAGAGCGGGCCAACCTGGCTTCAATGGGGCCGCGGCGATGAAACCGCGGATACCGCACAACCTGGTCCAGGCGGACGAGGGCGACTCGCTTCAATGGGGCCGCGGCGATGAAACCGCGGATACGTCACAACTCGGGCGGTGATTCCGGCCCGTACTCACGCTTCAATGGGGCCGCGGCGATGAAACCGCGGATACGCCATCAGCTCCATCACGTACGACCGCTGGTGTGGTGCTTCAATGGGGCCGCGGCGATGAAACCGCGGATACACGTGTGGCACCTACCAGCAAGCCCAGATACATCCCGCTTCAATGGGGCCGCGGCGATGAAACCGCGGATACGCGGCTAAGCTGACCAAAGGGGGCACGGTAGCCGAGCTTCAATGGGGCCGCGGCGATGAAACCGCGGATACCAGACGATCGAGGACCGGGTGATCTAGGGTGGCCCGGCTTCAATGGGGCCGCGGCGATGAAACCGCGGATACTCCGGGGCCACCAGGTAGCCGAGCACCTGTCGCTGCTTCAATGGGGCCGCGGCGATGAAACCGCGGATACGCCACCTTAGCCGCTGTGGCTGTGCCCGCGTAGTTGTTGCTTCAATGGGGCCGCGGCGATGAAACCGCGGATACTTCGCCATCCCGACCAACCTCTACCGATCGGCAGGGCTTCAATGGGGCCGCGGCGATGAAACCGCGGATACGGCAGGCTCGAGAACCTGCTCCCCGGCTCCTTGACGCTTCAATGGGGCCGCGGCGATGAAACCGCGGATACGGACAAGGCGGCCAACGGAAAGCGCTTCCTCATCCTGCTTCAATGGGGCCGCGGCGATGAAACCGCGGATACCGCACGGCGCCGACGGCCAACTCGACGAATGCCGGGCTTCAATGGGGCCGCGGCGATGAAACCGCGGATACGCCGGCGGCTGGATCGTGGGCGCGAGCCTGTTCTTGCTTCAATGGGGCCGCGGCGATGAAACCGCGGATACCGCGCGCACTTGGTGCAGATACTGACCCAGATGAGTGGGCTTCAATGGGGCCGCGGCGATGAAACCGCGGATACGGGAGGCCCGTTGCGTCAAGCAACTGAGAGGATTCGTGCTTCAATGGGGCCGCGGCGATGAAACCGCGGATACAGCCTGCGCCGGAATCCCGCTGATCATACACCATCGGAGCATGGCCACCGAGCGCGGCCTTCGCACACGCGCCCCGCCAAGCCTCATGGGGCGATGTGCATGACGCTCAACACTCCATTACCAGCCAGTTTTGCCGCCGCGAGCACCTGCGGCACCCCCGAACATCACCGCGACGCTCGCAACTTACTCGATTGTCAAGGTTCTGTGGCTCGAGGCCTTTTCATCCGTCGGTTTCGACAGCGACATTGGACACGGGGACTCTCGGATCGTCTCCGGCCTCGAGCTGCACGGGCCGTGTTTTCATTGAAGACCCGCAGGGAGCTGCCATCATGGCGACTGCTCCGAGCAATTGTGAGCTCCATCGTCGACAACACACCAGAATACACCCAGTCCATAGTGGCAGCCGAATCCCAGCGCCAGCGGCCCGCTCACCGGCTCGGGGAAAACCAGGCGCCAGAAGCTCCCGTGTGTGTCCGGTTGACGCAGACCGTGTTTGCTGCGAAAACGGCGGAAGTGCACGGGTCGGCGGTCGCGGCCTTTGATGTGCACGGCGGGCAGTGGCTCTAGGTCGGGTTCGGGCAGGCCGCGTTCCCGGCATTCGCGCTGGATTTGGTCTTCAGTGCCAAACCCCTTCTTGCGGAACCAAGGGTGGAGATAGGGTGTGATGGATTCCCACGTGGAGCTGTGGCCCATGTACGGAAGATGGCTGAAGTCCTCTTCCCGGCCGTACCGCTCTAACAGTACCTGCCATTCCGATCCCTCGTGCTGCCAGAGGCGGGTAATCCGGTCAAGCGCCCGCAGGCTGTTGCGACAGAGTCCGTCTGCGGCGTAGACCAATACGTGGTCGATGCGGCCGTCGTCGTTGGCCTCCGGAAGGTAGAAGGCGTGACCATGGGTGCTATCCTCCGGTAGATCATGACCGGAAAGCACTGGTGGGATGCCCTCCCCAAGGTACTCGGCCTTCTTGATCGCGGCCAGACGGACCAACTCGCCGATCCGTACGGCATCTTCTATCCGCGCCAGAGGCTTGCCGGCAAGAGCCAGGCGCGCGGTGTTGGCTTCTCGTCGCGGCCTGCGAATGCCGCCCGCCACTTGCACGGGGTTGAACAGGTCAACAGGGATGTCTACCCTAGCCATCAGTAGTCCCTCACTTGTCTGAACTCCGCTTGTTGTCCAGGGCAAGAAAGGACGGCAGGTCCGCCTCCTTGATGTCGGCGAGCGCGAGCGCTGTGGTCCACAGCTTGTCGAAGATCCTCTCGGATACGCGATCGAAGCCATGCGCGAGGATGGAACGGTTCCGCGCGGTCAGCGGAGACTTCGTGTCGTTGAACCCCGCCTCTCGGAACTTCTCTCCCCAGGGATCATTCAGGCTCGCAAGGAGCGCGTACGCGTCCTGCAGACCGAGCGCGACGACGCCATCCTTGGCCTTCGACTCCCATTCTGACTGAAGTGATGCCGGAACGCGATTGAGCGGCACCTTCTCGGTGCTCCCGATCTCGTGGAGTTCCTTCAGAGCAACCTGGGCTGCTGCTTCGATTGCGCGGTAGAGCCGGGCGACGGCGTCGTCGATGCGGCTTTCCTCCTTGCGACGTTGCGCGTTGGTCAGCAAGTCCATGACGTGGTGCCGGCTCGGTGGCGACGCATCGCAGAGCTGCCCGAGGTGCTTCGTGAAACGCGCGACGCCGTCGAGAACCCGATCCGTCTTGGTGGAGCCGAGCACCGCACGCAGGTCGTTGGCCGCCTTCTCGACCCTGTTGAACTCGGCTCGGCTTGCCTGGTGGTCGAAGCGATCCCAAGTATCGAAGGCCTTCGCGAGCTGCTCGAGTACGCTAAACTCGCGCTTGCGATTCTCGCGACTGACCTGGGTCTTCGCTGCGGCAGCCACCTGCGCTGCTGCGACGAACGCTCTCTGGTCGAACAGGAGGATGAAGTCCTCGACCGCCTGATGGCCGAGCGCGTCCCATGGGTTCGCCTGCTGGATGACCTTCTCGGCGCCAGACACGACGATGCCGACGCCGTCCTTGGTCCGCTCGCTGCCGCCCACGTAGGAGAACAGGCACGGCCACGTCCCATGTGTGGTCAATCCTTTGGTCAGCGGCCCTCGCTGCCGCCTACGTAGGAGAACAGGCACGGCCACCGGCTGGCATGAACGGCGATCGCCGCTGACATACACTTCGTTCTACCGGTGAAGTCGACGACTACGCGAAATGCCCCGCCACGCGCCACCCACTCAGCAACCTTCGAGGTCAGCTGCCGGAGCCGGTCGAGGCAGCTGGCCAGGTCCTGGCCGTCGGGAAGCTCGAAGAGATAGTATCGTCCGGCGTCCAGGCTGATGCCTTCTTCCTTCGCCTTCACAAGGACTTTGGCGATGATTTCCTTCGTCTGAGGCGTGTGGATGAAGCGAACCCCGCGAGGGCTCCCACTGCTTGAGCGCGGCCACCACCGGCTTCGGGCTGCCGCCGACGGTGCAGACGAGAAGCGTGGGCGGGGTCTGGTCCATCTACTTCTTCCCCTTCTTCTCCGACCGGGACGCGGTTGACGCCGTCGGGAAGCGAAACGCGATCTCACGAGCGCTCACGGAGGCGACCACGAGCGCCAGGCGATCTCCCGGTTTCGCCTCGGCAGGCACATCGCTGCTGTTGTGGATATGACCGGCGAGGCCGGTCGGCTCGTGGAGCGCTCTCCAGCCGCCCTTCCTCGTGCGCTCCTCGAGCAGCACGGCCTCGACCGTGTCACCTGCCTTGACACCAGCGGTCGGCTTCTGCGCGGGCCGGGTGGCGCTTCTCTCCTGTTGCCGTGAACCCGCGGCACGCGGGGCAGTCTGGCGTCCACTCCTGTGCGAGCTTCCGCGGCGCGGGTCGCGACCCGCGCCGCCCGACGCCGGCTCGGGCGGATCCGCCGGCCAGGAAGGTTCGCTGGCGCCAACGACCCGGTGGGGCGTGGGCAGCACCGGACGCTTTCGGAATCCGTTCAGATCCATGTACGCCGTCGCCGTGGGCGGCGGACGGTTCGCCCATTCAAGAAGACAAAACAGCGCGTCGATGCGCGCGATCCGCCGGATCCCGTGCGGCTGATCCAGCATGGTCTCTTTCGGCTGCTCCGCGTGGCGGCCGATCGCCAGCGCGAACGCGTCACGGAAGCGGCTGCCGTCTTCATCCTCGGCGATCCCTGTCGTTTGCCACGTGCGATAGCGGGCAGCGCGGTCAACGACCCTTACGCGCGCGCTGATCCGGATGCTGCCGAGGCCGAGCGGCTTGCCCATCCCGAGCCGATGGGCGCACCCATCCGGAAGCTGCAGCGTGTGCAGCAGCGCGCCCAGCTCCAGGTCGGTGAGGTTCTCGAATCGGACGCGCCCGACGAAGGTGACGCCCGCCTTCACGGGACGAATGACCGTGTGCTGCGTGTCTTGAGGACTGACCCGTAGGAGATCCTGGAGCAGCGGGTCGTGATTGTTGCCTTCCTTGATTCGCGAGAGGCCGCTGCCGTCATCCCGGTGCCAGTAGAGCTTGTGTCCGCGAATCGTCGTGTCGTCCCCAGCGATGTACGTCGTGAGCTGGTCCTTCCCTTTCATGCCGTCCTGCGTCAGGTAGTGCTGGAACGTCGTCGGCTTCGGTGCGGACAGGATGCGGGGCACGATAGCGTCCTCGCACCAAGGCGGGCCGCCCACGGTGGCGATCGCGTCCTCGAACTGCACCCGTCCTTTGATCGCCGCGCTTTCATCCACCTTGCCGAACATCGCCTCCGCGAGATCGAGACGCCCCTCGCGAAGCTCACGCGGCACGAGGTCAGCCGGGCTCATGTCATACGGAAAGCGGAACATCTGAGCGCGGCCGAGGAAGACGAGGTCGCCATGGTCATCCGTGAGGAAGAAGACGGGCTCGCCCTCGCGAAGGTGGCCCTTTGCCCTTCGGCATCCATTAGTGGGCCTGTCCGCCGGGAACGCTTTCTCCTGCCACTGGGTAATCTGGTCCTCGTCGTGGAAGCGATCCCAGATCGCGTCCGGGACGCTGAACTCGGCAGCCGCCCCCTCAAGGGGATCGAGGAACACAAACTCAAGATGCTTGTTTGGAATGCCGCCCGTAATGACGAGAAGGCCACTCTGGTAGCCCGAGCGCTCGGTCTGCGAGGCAGCATTCACCTTGCGAAACCGCAGGTAGAGGTCTGGATGTCTCTGCCTGCCGTTGCTCGTCGTCTTCCTGTAGAAAAAGTAATCTCGGTCGGCCGCGTCCGCTTGAACCCAGATTCGTCTCTGTTGGAGGCTCCAATTCGGAGTGGCCATCGGGCCCGAGCCCGTGAGCACCGAGGAGCCATTGAAAGTGCTCTGGATCAGCGCGTGCTCGATGCGAAACAGGTCACACTCACGGATCGTGCGAGTGGTATCACGGAAATACCCAGCTCGCACACGCGCTCGGTAGCATGGAGCGGTGCGGGACGCCGAGGTCCCACTGGCAATGTCGATGCCCGACTGAAGCGTCCCGAGATCCTCGATAAAGTGCCGCCGGTACTCGGTGCTGATCCGGCTCGGGCTGATGTCGCGGAAAAATGGCTTCGTCTCGGTTAAAGGCTGAATCTTCGAGAACGACAGGATCTCGACGAGCGTGCGCACCATCCCGCGTAGGCTCGACCCCGGGATTGCCGGGCGACCATCGGGCGTCGTGTACGGGTCCGGCCGACGACGCGAATCGCGGTCGTCCCAGGCGCCGTCTTGCCGCTGGCCGACTGCGCCTCGGATGAAGAGAGGGGTCAGCGTCTCGATCGTGAGCTCGATGGATCCGCTGTGCGTGCCGGGCACGAAGCGGTCGTGCATCTCCCACGGCTTGATCTTCTCGCCGCCCACTTCGATCCCGTCTGCGACCTCGAAAACGCGCGCGGGCAGCGGAACGAAGTTGTAGGGCGCGGTCGCCGTGCGATCGGGGCTCGTCGGACTCACGTGACGGGGCATCACTTCACCTCCACGAGACGGGTGGCCACGACGCGAACCGAGCCGCTCTCATTGTCGCGTGCGAAGTAGTGACGCACGCGCAACCGAGGCCACGAGTGCGCCGACCCTTCTGTGACACGAAAAGGAAGGGCCTGCTCGGCACCCGTCCCGTCGCCTACGCGCGTGAAGCCGTTCTGGTGCTCTCCCGCGCGACCAGAAACCAGAAGCCGCTCCTCGTCGTGAGGCAAACACGAGACGTCCTTCATGGGGGCTGCGGAGTCGCGCAGGATGCGCCCGCGAAGGCCATCGTCCGCGCGCCAGATCAGCACCTCGGCGACGGCCGAGAAGACGCGGAGTTCCAGGAGCACGAGAGCGGACGGATGGGGGCAGAGGTCCTGAAAGACAGTCGAGCCGAGTCGCCACACGCCGCCTTCGAACCGCCCCCACGTGACGCCGTCGTCGCAGTGACAGAGGAGCCAAGCAGGATCGCCGAGCGCGATGGGTGCTGCGGCGCGTCCCAGAACGTGGTCCAGCCATGCCTTGCTCACCGCGCCATCGATGCGGTCGATCTCGCAACCTTCGACGCGCGTCATGCGGTACCCCCGAGGATGGGCGCGGACCAGAGTTCGCTGATGGCATGCTCTACGGCGGCGTCCGGCTGCTTGGCGGGGTCGAGATCCACGGTCCGGCCGTCTTCGAGGCGCAGCGTGGCGGTTCCGATGAACCTACCCCGCCCGACGGAGGAGGTCCCGCCGACGGCAATCTCGCCGGTCAGCAGGTCCTTCAGAACGAGGACAACGAGGCCAAGCTCCCCAGGCGCGGGTTCTCGCAGCTCGAACCGTAGGCGTACCCGCCCGCCGTGATCAGGCTCCTCATCGAACAGCGCTCCTGGCACGACGCCCTGGGTGAACCGGTCGATGCGAACCCGAGACGGCCGCGAGCGCGTGCCCCCTCGACGACGCCTTCGGTGATGCGCAGCTTCGACGCGCGCAGCTCGCGGTCCCCCGCGTCCGCGATGCCCTCCATCCGGGGGCCAAAGAGGCGATCGATCCAGTGCTCTCCATCGCCCTTCTCGCCGCGCACCACGCGTGCGATGCGCAGCGCCTGTTTGCGCAGGACGCCAGCTAGCGAGGTTCCGGGCAAAACCGAACGCCCCGCCGATCGGATGTGTGCGGCATCGGGAGCATCCGGGAAGCCGGGCGCACTGCGAACGAGCAAGCCGCCGGTCGCCTTGACATCCACATCAACAAGAAGACGTCGCCGGCGATCCCGCACCTCGGGCAGCGCGCAGCTGCCAAACGCCCGCAGGCAGGCTTCGCGCACGTCGTCTAACTCCCTCTCTGCCGAAGGCGCATTCCCATCGGTAAGCAGCCAGGCGAGCCACCCTTCTCGCGACGACAGCTCGTAGCGCGTTGCCTTCCACCTGGTGGCGCGCGCCGCGCCGAGCCCACGCGATCGGCGAGCTCCGAGCGCGATGTCGCCGCCGGAGAACCCGCTCAGAGCCGCGACGAGCAGGGCGAGCAAGTCGGGCTCCTCGTCGGCACACGAGACAACGAGATCGAAACGCATGGGGAACGACGTGCCAGGCGGTAGCACCTCGAGATCGAACTTCTTGTGTTCCTCGGCGATCCCGCGCGCCGCATCAAGCTGCACGCCGTTGCGGATCTCGCTTGCATGGTGGTCTGGCAAGGCACCGAGGCTGTCGAAGACAATGAGCGGGCTCTGGGCACCCAGATCACTGCCGCGCGCGCCGCCGAAGAGGAGTGCGACCCGCTCGTCCTCCTGACTGCGGTAGCCGCCCAGCACGTCGCCCAGATGCGAGCGCAGCGCACCGGCGATCGACGTCCCCGGGAGAAGCGGCCCGCCCGTGCGCGCGTCGCAGATGAGCACCATGTCCGCGATATCTCCCGCGCCGCCTCCGAGGTGGGTCGCGGTCTCGAGGATCAGCTCGCCGATGATCGTCCATCGAGCGACGACGGGCCGCACGCCTCCGGGCTCGCTGAGAGAGGGCGTCATGGCAATTCTTCTACCCGTACGCCGCGAGCGGTCAGATCATGGGCGACGCACTGCCACACTCCCCTGGCTTGGTCGACTGCACGCCGAGCATCGTCGCCGGTCGCTTCGGGCCAGTCGCCGGGATAACGCGCTTCGACCGCCCATTCAGTGAGCTCAGCGAGATCGGGGTACTGCGCTTTGACCGTCCAACCTTCGGGCAGAAGGTTGCGCAAGGCGTCGAGGTCGTGCCGGAACGGGAAAGGTATCTGCTGGTGAGCGAGGGCGGCCTTGATCGCTTTCTCGGCCGCCTGCTGCGCCAACCAGCAGGCGTGACGAGGGCGGGACTCGGCCTCGGTCAACAACGCCTCGGCGGCGCGCAGATCCTCATGAGCGAAGCGAAGCCAGCGACGGACTTCATTGTGAAGCTCACCGCTGCTCATAGAGGCTCCTCCCTTCGCGCAACGCGGGCCGCAGCACGCTCCCTACCAGGTCCCCGCGGCGGGCTATTTCGTCGGGCGTCGTGACGACAATGTCCTTCGCCACGAGCAGGTCGCCCAGCGCGCGGCGTATCTCGATGGCAGCGCGTCGCTTGTCGCTCGCCTCGCTCAGCACCACCAGCAGGTCGACGTCGCTCTCGGCGGTGGCATCACCTCGCGCATGCGAGCCGAATAGGATCACGCGCAGCGGAGAAAACTGTTGTACGATGCGATCCACCATCGTCTGGATGACCATCTCCCGAGTCATGCCGATCTCCGTTGGCGCTGCTTGCGGGCAAGGGCCGCGAGCGTGCTATCGATGAGCCGCGCGCGCATCCACAGTGCGCGGCTCTCCCAGTGCTCGCGTGCCGTCGCTACGGACACGACATGGAAGCGCTGGACCAGGGCGTCGCGCCTGAGGAGCGTCGCCAGCGGCTGATCGTCTTGCCCGCCGGCCATCTCGCGAAGCCAGCCGGACAAGCGCTTCTTAACACCCCCGATGCGGCAGCGCTCAAGCTGCTCCATCGGGGGCCGCTTGAGACGATGAGGTCCTTCCTGCGCGAGCCAGGTCCGTAATGTCGAGCGAGCCGGCTCCGGCTCCGCCAGAATGGCGGTTCGCAGGCGACCGATAAGGCTGGGGGCCGGTAACGGCTTCGCGCTCCGAGAAAGACGCGCGGCTTCCTCCTTGATCGCTCGCTCGATCGCTGAATCCAGGATCCGAGCCTCGACGAAGCGCACGAGCGCCGGCGGCTGTCCCGTTGCTGCGCGCGGGGCTGGTGCGGAAGGCGTCCGCAGAGTGAGCTTTTGACGCGGGGCCTCGAGGAACGCGAGACGTCCGAAGCCTTCCGCGCGCCGCTCTCCGAGGCCGGCATGTTCGACAACGAGCAGGTCGGCGAACGGGATCGGCGCGGTAGCCTCGAGGACCAGGACCGAGCCCGCGGCGCATGCGAGCGCCTGGGGAAGCTCCAAGCGCCACTTGCGGTTGAAGCCGCCCGCAAGGTCGAAACGCCAGCGGCGCCGGACGATCACGACACGACCCGCGAGCGCCGCTACGATCTCCCGCTCGATTTGGGAAGGATCCATCTGCCCCGTGTCGGTATTGCGACCCAAGTATGGCGACGTGAGCAGCGCGTGGAAGACAGCGTCGTCCGGAAGGTCGCTTCTCACCAGGCCTTGCCCATCCACTTCGCGGTCGCGCACCAGGCTCCATGCGATCGTTGCGTCGCCGCCGTACCCCGCGCGCCGGGAGCGCCCGAGGAGGAGGGGCTGTGCGAGCGCATCCTTGACGGTGTCGATCAGGGCATCGCAGGAAAGGGCGCCGCCGCCGCGAAACTGGACCAGACCGTCGAACTCCTGATCGGGGTCGAGAAACTCGAAGGCTAAGATGGCGCCGTGCGCCTCTTCGCGGCCATGGCGTTCCTCCTTGCACGCCCGTCCTCGCGAACGGTCGCGTTGCTGGTGGATGCGGCTGCCGCGAACCGGCTGGACGCGGAGCGGCTGGGCGGCGCGAAGCGAGATGAAAGGCTCCGCCAACGACGACATCGCCACCTCGGGCCACGGCGCGTCATCCGCGTTGGGGTCACCGGTGAATGCCGCCAGGTCCCACGCCGAGATCTCATCCTCGGCGCCAGCGGCCTTGCCCTTTTCGAACTGCAGCGAGACCGGGGCTGGCAGCGTCCTGCGTCCACCGGCGCGCGGGTACGCGTTGAGGAAGCGAACGCTGCTGTCGAGGATCATGGTTCGAAACCTTCGCAGCCGTTCGGCATCGCCCGCGGGAGCGCCGAGCCGGGGATGAACGGAAGCGTGCGCGAGGTGTTGGGGTCGCCGCCGAGCGACGTCAGCACGGCGGGTGATTGCAGCGAGAGGGTGCAGGGGAGGTAGCGGGTGATCATGGGGAATCGGCGCTCACCCTCCGATGCACATCCTGTTCCTCAGGCACGAACAAGCCGAGGCCGAAGTGGCAACCCCATCCGAGGCACAGCGGCCCGTCCACCGAGCGCGTTAGCGTCAGGGTCACGTGGAACACGCCAGCGGGCGGCGTCCCATTTTTGCCTTGGCGTGTCCGAGCGAAACCTCTGAACCATCGCGCCTGTCTACCGGCAGCGTTTGCGTCCGATGGAACGGCGATGGCAGGAGGTGCAGCGAGGGCGGGAAGGCCCCGTCGTTCCAGTTCGGAGCGTATCTGCCCTTCCAAGGAGTCCCTCCCGTGGGACTTGAGGAAACGCGGAGGCACGAAAGGCGTCCGGCTCACCCATGTCGCGCCCGACCCGAGTTCTGCTACCGGCTCGCCTCCCACGTTCCGGAATGACGATCGCTTCCCGATTCCGATGAGCGTGACCGCGATGTCATCCATCCCTTTCGCCCACGTCCTTCGAAGACGGCGGAGCCCGCGTTTGGCGAGCGGACCAAAGCCCATCGGCGCGTGGACGAGGACGTGATCGATGCGCCTCGGATTCCGGAGCGTCGAGCGCCACCGGAATGAAGTGCGCATGGCGATGCTCGCATCTCAGAGGCTGTCCTTCGCCGTCCTTCCCGGTGAGTTCTGGGCACGGGCCGAGCCTTTGCTCATCGCCGATTTGGCTCAACAGGGCACGCCGGAACAGAGCCATCGTCGGGAGCGCTCGTTGCATGAGCGGAAGAACATCGCGCTTCTTGTCGGTCGAGAGCGTAAACAGCGCCGTATCATCACGATCGTGCATGGCGGCAGGGAGCGCCTCCGTAGCGGAAGCGAAGGACAGCGCGGACGCTGGACGCCAATACAAGAGCTCGCGGGCGCCGGGCGGGAAGGTCCATCCCTCACGCTGAAGCGTGGTCGTGTCTATGTGCAGCGCAGCAAGGAGATCGTCCGGCGCGCTCGGCGAGTCAAAACGCCAAGCGTCGTATTCGGCGCTTGCTACAGGTGCAAGCAACCGTACCGGCTCGTCGTCGGGCTCCGCTCGTCGCGTCGACACGATGAGGTCAGGGAGATCTTCGTCCACCGACGTGAGTCGAGCTGTGACTCGAGATTCGGCCCGGCCAAGATACCCGAGACGAGACAGGAGCTGCGCGAGAAGGTCGCGCTGATCCTCCGCTAGCGCAGCGGGCCACTCCACGCCGAGCGGGCCGACAGGCTTGATGAACGCGTCGATCACCAGGCTCGTCTTCTGCACGCCTTTCTTCCACCCTTTGATCGGCATGTAGTGGCGAGTGTGGCCGCTGGTTGCGTCGGGCAGCCGATATATCGGCTCGCTCGCGGCCAGCGCTTCGACCAGCCGCCGCATCTCATCGGGGACCTGTTGCCAGCCCAGCTTGGTGTAGCCTGTGGCGAGCAGCGCGCGGATGATGCGCCAAGGGCTCGGGGGCCATTCCACGAGCCCTTCGTTCACGTGGTGTCCCCACGGCGTCGCGTGATAGCGGCCAGCGGGGAAGTCGAAGCGGAGGCGCAGCTTCGTTTCCAACTCGCTCAGGCCGTGAAGAAGACCGGTGTCACCCGCATCTTCTCCACATTCTCCGGCTGGTCATCCTTGGCGACAGCGAGCCTGCCGATGAGCGTGGGCAGTTCGCCCGACCACTTGCCGTTCTCTTCCATCTCGCCCACCATGTCCTTGCGCTCGGGCAGCCTGAAGTCATTGACGTTCTTGCTCGCAATGGCGCCGACGTCTTTCACCTCGAAACTGCAGGCCGTGCGGAGGCGCATCGGGCTGTCGACGAAAGCGCGCAACTTGAAGAGCGCCAGCAGGATCAGCATCTTGGTGGCGTCCGCTTCGAGGCCATAACCGCGGATCTGCGCGAGATCGATGCTCGCATAGAGCGTGATCTTCTCGGCCGTGTACTCGTCGCGGGGAAAGGGGAGATTCCCAAACCCCTCGCTGGCGGTGCGCCCTCCCGCTTCGTCCTTGCTCGGTTGAACGCGGTCGTTCTTGACCCCACCTGAGGCTGCCGTCTTGACGCCGTCCGCCTCGATGAACGCCGAAATCGCGCGCGCAATCCGTAGCCGCCCGTCCATGCTCTCTAGGAAGACGCCGTGGACGAGCGAACCAGCATCGTATTTGAAGACCGTCTTGACGAACTTGGGACGATCGATCGGCCCGCTCTTTCCCACACCGATCTCCTGCTTGATCTGCTGGTGGATGCCAGGTTTCGCCTTCTCGATGTACGGGCTGTTGAGGCGGTGTGCCTCCAGTACGGAGCTCGTGAGAAAGTTGCCTTCCTCGGTATTTTGGCCGTCGTCGCGCGTCACCTTCACGTAGCTGAGGCCACGCAGAGGCTCGATGAGGTTGTTGGCGCTCTCGTCCCAGCAGACCGCTTCCAGCCGGTTGGCCATGCTCTGCGCAGACTCGACGAGTAGCGATCTGCCGTTCGGAGTGTCGAACTCGGCCGCCCCGAGATCGGGAAAGCCCGTGGGCTGGAACCGATGCCCCTGTCGAACCTTGAGCGCGACTTCGAACAGCAGGTCGTGATGATTGTCGAGTGACGTGAGATCGATGCTCATGATGACGCTCCTTAGGCTTGGGCGGCCGGTTGTTCTTCGGGGTCCTTGACTTCGTAGGGCTTGCAGACGAGACGGGCGGCGCGCGCGCCGTCGGCCCGTGAGATCGGGAATGCCATACTGGCTGCCAGACGACGGGCCAGTCCGGACCTCGCGACACCGCGTCGAAAGACCGGTCGAAGCCCGCTCGCGCCGAGGCGTCGCACGACCACTCTCAACGCCCCGTCGAGGTCCCCTGCCGCAAGCCGCCGCAGCGGTTCCGGGTCCAGACGGACCGTGACTGAGACCTCGGGTCCTCCGTTCGATCCTTCGATGGGGACGTCGAATGGGAGGTGAGCGAGCCGCAGTAACATGTGAAGCGGCTCAGCCACTCCGTCGTACTTTGTGGACAGCGTGGAGCCCAAGCGGTTCTTGTTGATCTTGCCCCAGTCCAGGGCTAGCAACGGACGCGCGAGCGCGTACACGGCGTCGTCGCACACCTCACCTCGGACCCACGCGCCGATCTCCTCGAGGGTTGCCTCGCAGGAGCCCGCCGCCCAAAGCGGAAGCTGCGGGGCTCTGTCCCGCTCAGGGTCCGATGTGCGGGCCCAGATCGAGCGGCGTCGCACCAGGGCAATCGCATCGGTGACGAGATCTCGGCCCACGCACACGAGCTCAGGATCGCGCTCGGCTCGCCCGCGGTCGTCGAGGTGAAACCGCGGCCAGTCCCGGTTACTCTCGACCAGCGGGAGGAAGTGCCGCCGTATCGAGTCCCGGATCGCGGTGCCATCCTTGTCGGGAGGACGGTGCTGCGACGAGAGGGAGAGTGCCAGACGGAGCGCCGTTCTGCCGTGCGGAGTGCCGTCATCGGCAGCCGCTATCCAGCCCCAGCTCAGCCTGGGCAGAGGTCGCCGCGCGGGATTCTTTCCTGAACGTAGGAGCGCGAACTCTGCCTCACCGAGTGCGACCAGCAACTCGCGCCACTCCGTCGGGGTCGCATCGTGCCGACATACCGCGAAGAGGGCTTCCTGAGCTCGGCGAGCGACTGTGCCG
Organism: Thermoleophilia bacterium; assembly: GCA_027493445.1. Lineage (GTDB taxonomy): Bacteria > Actinomycetota > Thermoleophilia > RBG-16-64-13 > RBG-16-64-13 > JAMDDA01. The sequence continues at coordinate 3,283,221 of JAOSKU010000001.1, forward strand.
AGGCTGAGCGGCACGTTGTTGTCCTTTGTCCGCCTGGCGTGCCAGACGAGGCGATCGATCCAAGGTGCGACCTCCTCCAGCAGGACCTGATGGGAGCGCGAGGCTACTCGGAAGCGCCCGGCCGATACCGCGAGGTTCGACTGCCCGTTACGCTCAAGGTACGCGAAACGTTGCAACGACTCGATGCCACGCGCGAGCCCCAGTCGCGCTGCCGCGCGCACGAGGTCGCCGGCTCTCGTCGTCTGAAGTCGCCCGACTTGAGCACGTCCTTCGCGGATCAATTCGACCAGTTCGCCGTACTCAAGCGGATGCGCCCATAGCGGCAGCCACTGCTCGCCCCGCGGGGAGCCCTCAAGCTCAGACGCACTTCCGAATCCGGCGGAAGCAGCCTCTACCCAGAAGGGCGACGAGACGCGCGCCCGACCCACCTCTCCTCGGCGACTCATGCCGGCAACGAGCGCGACCGCTCCCTCGAGCATGAGGACGAACTCCCAGGGGTTCACCGCAGGGTCGGCGAAGAAACCGGCGCCCATGTTTGTGCCTCCGGCCTGCCCAGGATTGAACTGACCGGCGGCCTGAACGACGAGCGCTCGATCGCTGCCTCCAAATAACAGCGACGCCAACTGCGATCGAGCATTGTCCGCCGGATTGCCGTCCGGGAAGAGAAGGAGCAGGTTTTGCTGAAACCCAGCGGTGTAGTCTTGGTTTCCTTCGTTACCACCGGTACCAAGGTGAAACGAATATCCGGGCTTCCCGGCGGCATCCAAGATTACCGAGGCATCGAACCACTCCCGCGCTGATCCGCTCCAACGGCGTGCCAATTCCTGTAGCAGCGTCGCCTTGACCTCATTCTTGACCTCCTCGACTCGCTCACGAGCGGCCGAGCGCAGCCTCTCGAGCTCGTTCAGTTCCTCTTTTGCCCGGTCGCGTTCGATGCTGCCGGCAGGAAGAGTCCTAATTTGGTTCCGCACATTGCGTAGCCGTACTGTGAGGCGGTCTCGTTCGCTGCGCACCTCTGGTAGACGCCGGGGTATCACGGCCTGGGCTTCTTGAATCGCCTCCCGAATGGCAGCGAAGCGCGGAGACTTGAATCGCATGATGTGGTCGATCAGGCTAACCGCACCTGCGTCGTCCGGGGTGTCGAGAAATCCGCCGCCACCATTCCAAGGAGCAAGAACCGGCGTTGGCGCGTACTCATTCAGCAGGAAGGTTTCAAGCTCATTCCGGTCGAGTACGCTCACGAGCACGAACCGCTCGTCACGCCAGAATCCGCGAACGTGTATGTCCTTCTGTTCCGCCACCAGGCGCAACATCCCAAGCGCCGCGAGATACGTCGCAAGCGCGTCAGGCTTGAGGCCCGTCAGTTCGTGGACGTGGACGCTGGTCACGGCCCGTCTCCAAAGTAGCCCGATGGACAGAGGACTCGGTTCCTCACGGTCGAGATCATGACATCGCAAATCGACTCTGCCTGTTGCACTCCGAGTTCACGCAAAGCGTCTTGCACCAGCGGCTGCGCCAGGAATGTGTCCTGATTTGACCACAGCTTCGCTTCGGCCAGGCGCTGACGCGCACCGTGCATGAGAGCGGGTGTTGGCTCGCTGTGAGCCACGTCGTTGCGCAGTTCGCGGATGGCGCTTACGGCCTGCCCCAGCTTTGTCAAGCCGTCGCGCTTGAGGTAGTGCTTGGCGAGCTGGATGGCACAGACTTCACTGTCATCAATCCAATACCATTGGGTCCGATTCACCGGTTCCTTGGGAATGAACGGACGCTTTCGGTCCTCGTCAGAGCCATCGCCTTTCCGCCGCAGCTTCTCGGCGGGAGCTTCGCCGCTCTTGATCTTGTAATAGCGGCGCTTCGTTTCATCAGGGTGGCGTTCCACAAGTTCGCCGAGGTGATCCCAGAGAGCACATTCAAAGAACGCGACGGTGCCGTGAACGGCTCGGGGGATATCGCCCGAGCGCAGCGCCAGCTCGACGCGGAGTGCGGCGCGCACGGCCATGCGGTGGTGTTTGAGGACAGGAATGTCGCAGCTCTCTGGCATCGGAAGCGAGCACGCGAAGCGCGCAAGCCATTCGACGACCTGCGTCCACTCGCGCTCTATCTCGTCCTTGTTGAGGTGCTGGACGGCACCCCAGGCTCCGAGCAGGTTCCCCTTCTCGATGAGTTCCAGCGCGTGCCGGCGTGCCTGGTAAGAAGCCGATGGCTCAGGCGTCCAGTTCCGTCGAACCGCGCGATCGTTGGTCGGCGGGTCAGCCTTGGCGCCGTCGGCGACCTCGAGCAACTCGACCGGAACACCCACCGGAGCGTGCAGCCGGACGATTTCTTCGACCAAGTTGCTGACGACGGGGAAGCCTCCGGTCGTCGCGACGACGATACGCGACGGCTTGGAGGTCTCAAGGGTCTCGCGCACGGCCCGCTCGATTCTCTGCACGACCTCGTGACGGATGACCGCATCACGCGGCCGGTCACGGTCCTCCAGTCGCTCGGTGCCCTCGAGGTACGCTTGGCGGAGCACCGGCGCGACGCCCTTGTTCTTGAGGCGTTCCTCCAGCAGAGCGCCTGCAAAGCGCGGATCGCCGGGTGCCGCCTTCGCATCGCGCCGCGTTGCGAGCACCAGCGCGGACGTCGGCGCGGTCTCGCGCAACACGGCATCGAGCTTCGGCGTGCACAGGAGCAGCTCGCCTTCGGGGAGCGCATCGACCGGGACGTCGACTTTGCCGGGAGGCGAGTCGATCAGGCGCCAGGAGTCGGCGCGCCGCTCGAGCTCATCATGCAGCGCGGCGGAGCGCTCCTTGTGCAGCTCGCGGCGGACACCGTCGACCACAAGCTGCACGTCGCTCTGGCCAGCCGTCATGACGAGGAGCGTGGTCATGGACTTCCCTCCCGTCGTTTGCGGCGCGCGCGCGTGTGCTCTGCTCGGAGCGAGGTGTGGAACGTGTAAATCTGCCCGTCCTTCGTCGGGTAGTCGGCCGCGTTGGGGTGCTTGTGGCGATGCGCCGCCAGCCACTCTTGCTGGGCGACCGCAGGTTGATGGTTCGCCCGCACCCACTCGACGACGTCTTGCACAGCATTCAACTTAGGGGTGGTCGTGGCGTCGAGCAGCAAGAGCGCCTTGTCCTCGATGCGTACGCTGCCCCAGCCCAGTGGCCGCGCGTAGCCGAGCTTCGAGCAGTAGCCGTCAGCGTGCTTTCCACCGAGTACGTCGCGGAGCTGGTGAGGGCACAGCGCCACGATGATTGCCGCGAGCTCCGTCGGATCGAGGTCGCGGAAGCGCACGGTGAAGCGGAAGCGGCGACCGGGACGCGATGCCTCGAGCGCCAGCGTGCTGCGGTCGCTGGCACGGTTGGCCGGCGAGTCATCCTTCCATGGCTCGCCGGTGTAGGCGTCCTTGCGATCGAGGTAGAACTTGCGGCCGGCGAGCTCGCCGGGCTCGTCGTATCCGGCAGCGTCGCCGTAGGTTACCAGAGCCGCCTTGTCAGACGGGCGTGACCTCGGGTGATGCGGCTGCTGAACGTAGAACTCGACGGCGCTCGGCCGGGGCATCCCCAGCTCCTTCAAGAACGTTGGCGGCAAGAAGCGCGTGTCGTCGGTGTCACCATCCGCGACAACCTCGAGGCCAGCGTTGATAGAGACGCGGCCCATGAGCTGTGCGTGATCGTCCTTGCCGATGCCTGCGCTACCCTCGTTGTCACCGGTGTACCCGAAGATCCGGCGAATGGAAGACAGGCGGCGTGGAGCCCCGTCGTCGTCATGCGCTAGCTCGGCAGGGAGCGGGAAGAGGCCGTGTCGCTCATAGCGACTGCCAGTGCGGCGAACGGAGTCTGTGTACGCCCAGCGGTAGTAGTAGTGCCAGCCGAGCGAGACGATGCACTTCCGGTCGGTGTCCCACTCGACCCAGATGAGATCGCCGGGCTGGAAGACGACGTTGGCCGCGGCCTCGAGGATGCGCTTGCGCGCGGTGTCTCCCGTCACGGTCCTCGGGACGTCGGGATGCCGCTCGCCGAAGTGACCGTGCGTGAGACTGGTGAGGTGACGGAGCGTCGCGAGGTAGCCCTGCTGCACCGACTCTGGGACATCGACCGTCTCCGTGGGCGCATTGGGATTCGCCATCAGCTTCTTGTGCAGGTTTCGCTTCGAGTTGAGCTTCTCGCCTGCGCCCTGACCGCCCCGATAGGCAGCGCCGTTTCCGTCGTCGAAGCGATAGTAGTTCGAGGTTGGCGGGTGCCTCAGCCTCGGACTGTCGAACTCAAGGTTCGAGGGGAGCAGCTCCAGCCGCGTCAGCACGCGGACTTGATGAGTTGGGTCGAGCGGCATCGTCTCGACACCGTCCTCGGCCACTCGCGCCAGGCGAGGGATCAGCCGAGCACCCTTCGCGAACATGCTGTTGGGGCGGTAAGAGTACGAGCGCTCGGCGACGCGCTCCATGGGCGCGCCGAGGAGCGCACCGAGCTCGTGGCGCAGCAGGCCTTTGAGTGAGTCGCCGGGAAGGACAACCGGGCGTTGCCCCCACGGTGCGCGCAGCGGGCACAGCACCGACTTCTTCGCGGCGAGTTGACCGATGCCATGGAGGGTGGCGGGGACCGGACAAAGCTCGTCGCGATCTTCACCAACGAGGCGACGCTCCCACCCCACGAGCAGCGGCGTGAGCGTCTCGATCTCGAAGCGGATCTCTCCCGACAGCCGACCTTCGCTGCTCGTGCCGTCGTGCCAGACGGGCGCGGCGGTCGCGAGTTCCGTGGGCAGCGCGACGAAGCCATACGGCTTTCCGGGGAGCGGTTGCGCGTTCGTCGTCGCGGGTGCTCGTCGCCCTTGCTGGCGCTGCGGGCCGCCACGTTGTTGCGGCTCTCCTCGATGCTGTGGCCCTCCCTGCCGAGCCGGTTGCGCGTTCGCCGGTTTCGGCGCCGCGCGTGCCGTGACAGTCGTGTCGCCGCCCACGAGCTCTTCGAGCCCAGCGCCGCCGAGCTTGGCGCGAACCTGCTCGAGATGTGCCTCCTTCACGGCGCAGATGACGAACTCGACCCTGTCCTTCGCGTCGATCACGTCGACATGCGGGACCAACAGCCCCTTGAGCTTGTTCGGCTCACGCGGCTTGCCGTCGAGCGCGCGGACGCGGATGCGATAGGGTTTGTCGGGCTTGCCGGGCATCAGCGCTCCTCCTTCGCGATGGTGAAGCCGAGGACCTCATCGCCATCGTGCCATTCGCGCAGGAGCACGTTGCCCTGTCCGGTGTTCGCTGCCGAGAAACGGTTGAAGCCATGCAGCCGTGCGGGCGTGTGCACGACGGTGGCAACATTGCCTTCGTTCGGAGCGACCTCCTCGATGAGCACGTAGCGCGCGCCTCCGGTGGTGCGCGCGGCACGCCAGACCGCGCGCTCCGCGTAGAACGCCACCTCGTCGATCTGGAGCTTCTCGTCGAGCGGCCATTGTCGGCCGAACGTCGCCGGCGGCTCGGTCAAGGAGACATCGATCGTCGGATCACACCACCACGCAACGAGATCGCGAGCGCCAAACGCCGACTTCGCGAGCTGCGCCGCCTCCCCGAGCGTCAAGTTCGTGCTGTCCAGCGAGTCATGGCTGGTTCGCACCCACGCATCGGTGGAGGCTCGTCGCTCGATGAAGTCGGTCGTCCGGCGCGCAGCCTGGCGTGACGCCGACGCTGGCTCCAGCGGCGGCGCCCAGTTCCGCACCTTGTGCACGTCGCCGACCCGCCATGCTTTGGGCTGCCAGTGCCCCCAGCCTGCGCCGCGCGTCTTGTGGCCACCGACCGGCAGATGTCCGAGCGCGCCGAGTGCCACTTGCCGGTCGACGAGCGTGACGAGGGGTTCCACGGCGCTCGGCTCGGACCCCTCGATGACGATCTGGATCGGGAATGTGCCCTCGAGGACGCGCACGGCGTCGCGCTTGGCGCTGCCGTAGGAGCCCGCGGAGAACTCGTCCTCGGCGTGCATGTGTAGCTTCGCCGCCGCCCACTTTCCTTTGGCGCGCCCGTCGCGGATGAGGACGCGGCTGCTCTTCGCGGCCGTGCCGAAGGCCCGCCCGCCGGGATCGCCGTCGCCGACGTCACCCTGCACGAGGTGCGGATCCTGCACGGCGCGACCCGCCGCGCGCTCGGCGCGGGAGAACGCGTGCCGGAGCGGTCCGCGCACGCTCGCGCCAGGGAGCAGCGGACGATCACCCTCCATGAGGACCGCGCGATCGGTGCTGATCGCTTCCGGTGACGGCGCGTTTGCCGCAGCCCACGAGGGCTTGGCCCAGCTTCCGTCGCCCGTTGGCTGCACCGCGCGCTCGGAGTCGTGCGGGCCAACGGCGAGCATGTCGAGGCCCCAACCCGGCTTGCTCGGCTCGGGCCGGTACTCGCCGAAGGAGATTTCCACGTCGAGCGTGCGGAAGCACCACGAGCGGGTCGGCAAGACCGTCGGGACCTCGGTGAGCGCTGCTGGCAACTGCGTACGCCCCGACGCGACCCAGCGCTCGTAGCTCGCCTCGTCTAAGCGGTAGGTGCGGAGATCCTCGAGATGACACCAGCCGAGCCCGCGCGCCGAGCCGCCGCCGAGCCAGCAGCGGCCTTGGGCCCAGTGCCACGCGAGTACGTAGCCGAGAATGCCCTCGGTCTCCCGCCCTTCGTCCTCGCTCACGACGTGCGACCAGTCGACGCGGAAGCTGAGCTGCCACCTCGTGCCTGCAGGAACGACCTCGCGGTCGTAGAGCACGCCCCCAGCGCGTGCCCCCGTCTTGTGGCGAATGCCGACGCCGGCGCGAACACGCGGGGCTGCCGCGGTGGTCGCGTCCGCGAACTCCCACGCCGAGCGGCGCAGCGCGCCGTTACAAATGTCGTCGGACACGGCGCGCGGCAGCGGGTCGAAGAAGCGCCGCGCCATCGCCACAGCCGCGCCCTTGAGGCCACGTCCCACGAGGGTCGGCACATCGTCGATGAGAGCGAAGGGCTGGTCGGCGGTGCTCTCCCGGTCGAGGCCCGACACCGAGAGCGCCGAGTCCTGCACGAGGGTGGCCGTGAATAGAGTCAGTCGTGTGGTCATTCCGCCCCCTTGCGCAAATCAGCGCGCAGCCAGCGAACGAAGAGGCGTGCGTGAGAAGCCCGATGCGAAGGCTTCGGTAGTGCCTGGAGCTTGTCCAGGATCGCCTTCGCGTCCCAGTGCTTCCAGCTTCTTGCGCCCGCCGTCGTTGGCGCGAGGCGCGCGTCGATGGCCGTCGCGTCACCGCGCTCGAGGTCGGCGACGAGATCGAGCCACTGCGACAGGCTCGGCTTTCCGTCGGATCCGCCGCCCGGCTTCGCCAGCGCGCCGTGCCCCTTGAACCACTCTTGCGCCTTCACGGCGATTGTCTCCTCATCAGCATCATCGATCGGCGCGCTCTCGATGCTTGCGGGAGAGTCGCTCGTCACGCCGGGGAGCGCCGCGTCGAGCCGGAACCGGCCGAAGCCCTCGTGGGTCCTTTCTCCGAGCCACTGTCCGCTCGCGGCCAGTTGCGCCAGCTTGACGACGCCCGCCCCCGAGACCTCGAAGACCGAGCCGCGCCGAATCGCCGCTGCGGGCATGCGCCACAAGCGCGACGTGCCGTTGAACCCGTGGACCATCACGCTGTCTTGGACGCTATTCGAGAGCTGCACGTCTCCGGGCCAGCCCGGCAGCGCTCGCAGCGAGTCTTCATAGAGGGCTGTGCGCCAGCGCAGATGCTCGTCACGAACGAGCAAGTCCGAGGTCAGGGTGAGCCGCGCCGTCGTCGAGACTTGCGCAGGCGAGGCGTCGTGACACCACGCGAGCTGCGCGACCTCGACCGGAGCGCCGGCGCGGCCGACGCGGAGCCACCGCTGCCCCTTGAGGACCGGAGCGAGCTTCTTCGTGAGGCGATTCATGTCCTTGCGGGAGCCGCGCAGCTCACAGAGTAAGTGCGTCTCCTCCACGATCTGCTCGATCGCAAAGAGCGACGCATCGGCCTGCTCCGGATCGGGGCGCCCGTTGCGCAGACGTACGCGGCGTGCGGGCCGGAAGGTCACCCACGCTTCGGTCGGATCTCCGCGGTAGACGAAGAGATCGTCCTCGGGGCGCTTCAACTTCTCCTGGGCTCTCCACACATCGAGTCGACGCGTCGCCCCCTCGGGCTGCGCCCACCACGGGACCTCACCCGCCGAGCCCTTCGGCTTCTCGCTCTGGAGGGACAGAGGCGCGGGGAGCACCTCGACGGACTCGAGCTTCCCTGGTGCGTGCGGAAGAGGCAGCGCGTCGCTCACCGAGACACTGCCGCCGACGAGGAGCGAGGCGGTATCTCGATCGCCCTCGGCGATGAGCCACGCGGCGACGGCCCCGAGCAGCGTCCGCCCCGGCACGAACGCCAAGCTTGGAATCAGGTTATCCGGCGTCGCCGTCGCGGTGATGCAGAGCGGGTCGCGGTTCTTCAGCAAGAGCACGAGGCGGCCGGTCACGTTGCCGAGTGCGCGCGGCTTCGATGGGCTCTCGGCCAGCGTGAGCTTGACGCGGCCAGCGCCGGTGGCGCGTCCACCACCGAGCGCGTCGACCTCCTGCACCAGCCGCTGCAGCACGGGCATCTCGCTCTCCGGGAACTCGACCTGCCCGGTGAGCTTCGTGCCCTTCGGAACGTACTCGACGACGCGCAGTGTGTCGTCCTTCGGTGCGCGGTTGTCGAACGCCGCGCGCGCGGTCGAGCGCCAGACGTGGCTGCCGGGATCCTCGTCGGCGTAGAGCGACGTGAACACCGCGCGCTGCCGATCGCCTCCCGCTCGGCCAAAGAACCCGCTGGCAGCCCCATCGCCGCGGAGTCTGCGCGCGGCGTCGCGCAGTACACCTTCGACGTGCGAAGCCCAGATGACAGGACGCCCGTGGCGGTCGCGCGCAACGAGCGCATCGATCCCGCCGGCGCCCGAGCCCGAGCCTGGATGAGCATCCGAGAGCAGCTCGGCGGTGAGGGCGTAGCGAACCCAGCGCTCAGCCATGAGCGGCCTCCTTCGTGGGGCGGGAGTCGGCTGCTTTCCTACCGAGCCGTCCGATCTCAGCGATCTCCACGAGGTCCAGCAGGTCGGTGAGCCACGGGCCGTTGCCTGCGGCACGTCGCCAAGGAGACTTCACGCCTGCTTCGTCGAGCGCGGCGCGCGCTTCCTTCGACAGCTCGGCGAACGCGAGTTCCGAGAGCGCGCGACCACGTGGGAGCTGGTCGACCAGATAGCGAAGCTGCGAGCGCGGCGCTCCCACCAGCTTATCCGCCCCGCGTACGAGCCCCTGAAGAGTGCCCAGCCCCTCGCCGAGCACGTCGATCGGGCGTTGCGAGAGCACACGCACATCCTGTCCTTTGCCGCGCAGCCAGTCGCGCCGGCGAACCTCCCCGGGATCATCGACCCAGGCGGTGCTGTGGACCGCCCAGTCGAAAACCGAGCGGCCCTTCTCCCGGTCGTCCTTCAAACCTCGAAACCGGCGCTTCGCGGAGCTGGCTAGTTGCTCCGCGACCTCGTGGAGTCGGTGGATCGGGATGGTGTACTTCGCGATGACGACCCCCACGCCGAGGGTCAGCGTGAAGTCGCTCTTGGCGTCGCGCTGGAGATCGGCGAGCGTCTGGCACAGCGTGACGACGAAGGGCAGCGCTGTTGCACCTCGGCAGACGACAAGGAGGTCGTCGCCGCCGAGCATTAGCGGAATGAGCGGCGCCGTCGAAGCGTCTTCGCACGCGACGTCGATCGCCTTCTGTACCGCGCGGCGTAGCAGCACGCGATTCCGGTGGAAGAAGCGAGCTCGCTCGACATCGGTCGTGCCCGCGCTGCTGCCGACGCCGTTGCCATCCGCGTGTATGAGCGCGAGATAGCCGGAGCCGACGAGCTCCTTGAGCTCCTGCGCGCGTTGAAGATTATTCAGCTTCGTTTTCGTGCTCAGCAGGCTCACGAGGTCGGCGGTCTTGCCGTCTTCGCCCCGCCGCGCGGCCTCGTGGCGTCGCGACACGTCGAGCGACACCGCCGGGCGCTCGTCTCCTGCTCGATCGCCACCGAGGCCAGCCCCCGCCCGGTCCACTCGCAGGGGGCGAACACCGGCAGCTCCGTCGACAGGTGAACCGCGCCCTTCTGCTGCTCGACGCCGTCGATGGAGACGCGGAAGCGAATGCCGGGCAGTTCTCGATGCAACAGCGCCGCGGCAGCATGCGCAAAAGACTCTGCGCCGTTGTTGAACTGCGCCTCGAAGTGACCACCATCGCGCGACAGGATGCCGTCACGCGCGTCTGCTGCAGGATCATCATGCGCCTGCAACGGGTCTTCCGCGTCAGCTGCGGGGTATCGCCCGTTGATCGGAGCCAACTGCCACGTGCCAGTCTGACGCGCCAGCTTCGGCAACTCGACGCGTAGTGTTTCGCCGATCAATACGTTTGCCCCGACCATCGCACGCAGCCGCGGGACGGCGAAAAGCCAGGCCTGGACGCGTTGAAGCTCGATGTGGACAGCGGTCATCACATCCCCCGGGCAATGGGGCTCGGGGGTTCCAGTGAGTCGGGCGTTCGGACTTTCCTCGTCCGGGCACCCCTTGCCCTCGCGTTTGCCGTTTCCTGCTGCACTCTCCCATCGGCGACCGTCTCCTCGATCCACCGTCGGAGGTCAGCGTCGGGGTCCGGCGCACCCGGCGTCGCTGATACCTCTACCAGATCCTGTCGGAGGCGCGAATCCCGCGGCTGTGCTATCTGCGACGCGCGAACGTCCGCAGCCCGCAGGAGCGCTTCCAGCCATGCGAGCTGGAACCCGCCATAGCGCCGGCGCAGAGCCAGTACGCGTTCGACCCAACTCGGGCCATAGCGCTGCGATAGACCGAGCTTCGCCGGGCCGAGCCGCAGCTTCACTTGAGGAAGACTAAAGGCATGACCTGCTGCATCGGCAAGGTCGAGCGCCGGGATCGAGTCTCCGTCTCGCACGCCGCGTATCGGCAAGTTACCATCCTGGCCGTCGTTCTCCTGGTCGCGCGCGCTCATCGGCAAGGTTGCACGGACCTTCCCGTGATGGGACATCACCAGATACAGGACGAGGTTGAGGGCGGTCTCGTCGAGCCCGATGAGGTCGGCGAGAATCCCCTGGGGGTTCCCAATTCGATCGTCGTCCTCCGGCACGGCTCGGCCGACGGTGGCGTCGAGAACCTCCTCGCGCCCGCCCTGAAGCGCGGGGTGCGCAGGGCGCGCACGCCACACCAGATCGAAAAGCGCGAGGGCGCTGGCCAACTCGTGCCGGAACCCTGATCGCTTCCCGAGCGGGCTGTGATCGTACATGTGCCGAACGCCGTGCCAGCGCCCTTTGGGCGCCTTCGCGAAAGGCGTTTCGAACGAGATACCGTTGCGGTCCTTGATTGCGCCCGCGAACGCCGGATGTGCCTTGCCGATATCGTGGGCGAGCCCCGCGAGCTCGAGTGTCCGTGAAGCGTTGCCGTTCAGGCCAAGCGCGGAGCCAGTTTCCCGTGCTTCCTGTGCAACTTCGGTGCCGTGCGTCGCGATGGTCTTGTACTGGAAGCGGCTATCGCCGAGGCCTTCGCTAAGCTCTTCCTGTTCGTCTGCAGAATCGGCAGCGTCCGCGGCATCCATCGCGCGCGCGTGCTGGGGCTCCACAGGAACCGTGCCCGGCTTTCCAGTGAAGCCGATCCGCACGTCATACCCACCCGCGGTTGCATCCACGAGGATAGTCTGCCCCGGATAAATGTGGCGTTCCTCGAGACGCTCCCAGTAACCCTCGATGTAGCTCCACACCCAGGCGCGTGGGCGCACCTTCTTCGGACCACCAGTCGATTCCTCCGGCATGGGCAAGTGACTGTCGCCGTCGTCGCTTTGCTGGCCTGCGAGTAGCCACTTCCGGGCGTCGCCGACCGGAACGCGACAAAGCGCGTCATGTGAAGGGCGGAGCCGGAGATGCGGCGCCTCTCCTTCGGGCACCGGCCACCACCATACGGTGACATCACGGTCATCACCCTCGCGTACGAAGCGAGAGATGTCGATATCCGCACCGGTCAAATCGGGCCCGGTGTCGAAGAGATCGTGGAGCTCCCGGCGTGTGAGGATGTGCAGCGGCACATAGGGGTAGAGGCGAGGCAGCAGGCTCTCGTCCTTGCTTGCCGCCGCTTGGCTCTTCTCGAACGTGTCCAGCGCTGGCGGTCCTGCATCCCCATCCAGCAGCATGATGGCCTCGGCGGCGGCCTGAATCTCTCCCAGGTCGTACGGCAAGGCAACCGCCTGATCTGCCTCCTTGCGCTTCTTGAGACGCTCGGCCGCGTCGTCCTCACCGGAGGACTTCTTGCCCTTCTTCACCTCGATCCGGGCGGCACTCTCGTCGGTGTGGCGACGATCGACGATCACGATGTCGCCCTTGCCACCGTATCGCGCGCAGCGTCCGAACCGCTGGATGAGGGATGCCCACGGTGCAAGTTCGGTTACGAGGGCATCGGCGGAGATGTCCACCCCCGCCTCGACAACCTGAGTCGCGACGATGATCCGGTTCTTGCCCGGCACGCATTGCTCGCGGGCGAGAAACTCCGTCGCCCAGAGTCTCCGTTCCGCGCCGCGGAACCGTGAGTGGACTAGCCGAAGGTCCACGTCATGAGCAAGGTCGCCTTGCTTCCTGAGCTTTTCGAGCGCCGCGTGCAGCGCAAGCGCGCTCTTCACCGTGTTCGCGATGGTGAGAGTGACGCCGCCCCCGGTCCCCTTGTGGGAGTTGGCGACGATATCGGCCCACGCTTGCCCCTTCCCGTCGTCAGCCGCCGGTACGTGCTCGACGCGGATCGGTTTCTGTACCGCCCACAGTGGACCACTCTGTTCGGACCGATCGAGCTCGACCAGCGGAAGCGAATCTACCTCACTCAACGCTGGTGCACGGTCCAGCCAGTCGCGCTGCAGGGTCGCGCTCATCCACCATGTCCGACGCGGGCGCGGCAGCTTCTTGTCGCGTTCGTCAGTGCTCGCGAAACCCTGGAGCTGTCCGCTGGTCGCTAGCCCGACATCCATGAGTTGGATCTCGTCCATGACCCAAAGGCAATCAACATTGAGTAGCCCGTGCTCCATCGGCCAGCGCGCCCGACCCGACCCATAGCCGCGGTTGAGCGCGCGAGAAAGGAGCATGTCTTGGGTTCCGATCAGGACCGCATCTCGTTCCGGTTCGAGGTGCCAATCCGAAGGCGACAGTCCACCAAGGAGAACATGCACACTCGGCTTCCGGATCGAGCCACGCACGATCGATCCAGTCGGTGACCGCCCGCTCCGTCTGTTCCACCAGCGTGCGCATTGGCAGGCAGATGACGAGGCGTCGCGGCCAGTCTTCGTTCTTCTCGTGTACGCGGTTCCAGAGCCACGCGACGGTGACTCCTGCCGTCTTGCCGAACCCAGTGGGGATGCGGATGAAGCGATTCCGGCAGGCACTGTCCTGCGCCAACCGTGCCTGCCACCCATGGCGCGGATGTCCCGCAAGGAGCTTGAAGAACTCGTCAAATTCACTCATCAGTCCTTGCCCCCGTCACCTCGCGCCATCGCCCGCGTTTGCTCCATGTCCCCATCGATCGTGATGCGCAGGTGACCGCGGCCCCGGTTGCGCGCAAGACCTCCGTGCCGGGTCGCGAGCGCGGCGAGGGCGAGGCACGCACAGTCTTGCGGATCCGGCGGCGCCAGCCAGGAGAGCGGGGCCAACAGCGTGAACGTCGCTCGCGCACGCGCGGCCATGGGCTTGGTGCCACCCGAGTAGTGGAGGTGGTCCATCCCTTGGAGCGACCCGCACGCGTCGTGGATCTTGCGGGCGTCCGTCGCGTCGTCGATGCAGACCTCCGACACGCGGATCCCCTTGGCCGTGAATGCGGTCCGCAGATGATCGCACGGCTCCTGTGTCTCCGGCGAGTACAGGAGCACGACCTCCGCGGGCGCCAGCACGGTTGCCGCCAGGTAATTCGGCAGCGGGTTGGAGCCGACCAGTAGTGCGAGCTTCTGGCAGCGTCGGTCGTTCTTGCCCGAGCTGCCAGTCACGCCTTGTCTCCTTCTTCCAGGACGGAGCGCAGCAGCGGTAGGAGCACAGGCACTTCCTCAGCGGCCGTCTTCCATACGATGTCGGTGTCGATGTCCCAGTAGGCTTGGATGATGCGGTTGCGCATGCCGACGATGGCCTTCCATGGCACCGCCGCGGCGCTCGCTCGCGCGTCCTCGGAAATGCGCGCGGCCGCCTCGCCGATCACCTCGATGGCGCGGACGACCGCGAAGAGCAGCATGCGGTCCGAATCGAGGTCGGCCCGGCTGCGACCGGCCAGGAATTGTGCCATCGCCTCGCCAGCCTCGATCATATGCCGGAGACGGATGCGGTCATCCGCGCGCATATTGCACCTCGGCTGTGCGGAGAACCTCATCGCGGAAGTAGCGCGAGAGATCCTTCTCCGTGCGCAGATCGACTCGCCTGCCGCCGAGCAGATCCGAGAGCTCCTGCTCCATAGCGGCGATGCCAAGCAGACCGGGCTTCTCGCCAGCCTCGAACTCGACCAGCAGATCGACATCGCTATCCCCATGCGCCGTGCCCTTGAGCGTGGAACCGAAAAGCGAGAGGCGCCGGATGGCGTGCCGCTGGCAGAAGTCCGCGAGGAGTGCAAGGTTGATATCGAGACGCTTCATCTGTTACCGCTCAAACGCCGCCAGAGCCAACCGACTACTGCCATTGCGGTCTTGCCAAGCCCCGTGGGAATCTGCACCAGCTGCGGGAGTGAAGAAGCCTGCGCGAATTCCCGCTGGAAGGGGAAGGGCGCGTTCCCAACCGCTGCTTCGAAGAGGTCTCCGAAGTCCCTTGGCATAGAACCTTCCCCCAAATTGCCGGACGCGTCGCTCAACCAAGCCTCCCCAGCTCTGATCGCCGGACAATCAATGCCATTCGAGCCATCGATTACAACTAACCTACCAGAGCGGTCGGACAGAAGAAATGGTCGGCCGGGACCATACCCCAGGGTAGAGCCGGACACAATCCCAGGATGATGGGCCAGAATCGGAAAGAGGCCTCACGTCGGCGGCACCGGCGGGCACGGCGGCCGCCGGCGAGTGCTCGCGTCTTCGGAGCATGGGAAAGGTTCCCGGTTGCTGGTGAAGTTGTGCTTCTGGCTGTGTCGCGCCGCATACCGCCGCTCGTGAGCCATGAGCTTCCTTGCCAGTCAACCCGCCGCTCGTGAGCCATGAGCTTCCTTGCCAGTCAACCCGCCGCTCGTGAGCCATGAGGTTCCTTGCCAGTCAACCGAATGGGAGAGACGTCGACCTCCGCGAGCCTTGCTGTGGTCTTCAATAATAGTGGCCGCCATCGACTTCTTTTATTTTAAAGAACGGCCGTATGCTAAAATAAGCATCCGACCGGGCAAGCCAAGTTTCAGGAGACCACAATAGCGATGGTACTCGAAGGAACTACGACACGCGCCGGGCGGTACGTCACTCAGCCTCAGGGCTACAAGGCGTTCGTCCCGGCACCGCTTCCGCCCAGCCCGCCCCTCCGTATCGGTTTGGAGCTCGCCAAGCTTCTGTCGGACGCTGACCGCGCTTTAGGGCGTCTGGACGGGGTGGCAACGGTCCTGCCCAATCCTGATCTTTTCGTTGCCATGTACGTGCGTCACGAGGCCGTCTTCAGCTCGCAGATCGAGGGCACGCAAAGCACCCTGGAAGACATTCTCGAGTACGAGGTGGGCGCCGAGCGGGGTCGTCCACGGGATATCGAGGAGGTCGTGAATTACGTGGCCGCCATGAACCATGGGCTGCGGCGGCTCGCGGCCGACTTTCCCCTGTCCCTCAGGCTCATCCGAGAAGTGCACGAGAAACTCTTGCATCGCGTACGAGGCTCCGAGAGGACCCCGGGGGAGTTTCGGACGTCGCAGAACTGGGTCGGATCGAGCAACTGTCTACTCAAGGATGCTGACTTCGTCCCGCCGGCCCCACAGGACATGATGGCCGCCCTCGACAACTTCGAAAGGTTCCTGCATCTTCGCCAAGGCCTGCCGGTCCTTATCCAATGCGGACTGGCCCACGCTCAGTTTGAAACCATCCACCCGTTCCTTGACGGCAACGGCCGAATCGGGCGCTTGCTGGTCACTCTTCTTCTTTGTGAACGCGAGGTGCTGCAGAAGCCCCTACTGTATTTGAGCTACTACCTCAAGGCGCACCGCGCTCAGTACTACGACCGCCTCACGGCTATTCGGACCGACGGAGACTGGGAAGGCTGGCTGCGGTTCTTCCTCCGCGGGGTATACGAGGTCAGCCAGACAGCGACCGAGACCGCGCGCGCCATTCTAAGCCTACGGGAGCGGGACAGAGAGCTGCTTCAAGGCAGGGGAAGCGGGGCGGTCAACAGTCTGCGGCTACTAGACTTCTTGTTTGAAAGCCCGATCATCTCTATTCGCGCCGCCGAGGGTCACCTGCAGTGCAGCTACGTCACGGCCAGGAACGCTGTCGAAGCCATGGAGGACGCGGGCATATTGCGCGAGATCACGGGCCAACAGCGCAACCGGCTCTACCGCTTCGACGACTATCTGGCACTGTTCGATCGACAGGCCATCGCGAGCAACGCCGAGAACCAGGATAACGGTCAGCAGCTGACACGGACTTGATCCGCGTGCGCTCTCGCTTACAAAGGGTTTCGAAGGCCAGAGAAGGAATGATCAGCCCCGAGATCCAGCGGGAGCCGCAGCGTCTTGGGCGAGGCGTCAGTATCACACCCTCCGTCTACCAAAGATGGCGCGGGCGAAGAGCGCCAGCGACACCAGCCACGCGAACCCCGTGATGAGCATGACCACCACTGCATCTTCGCTGAAGTCGGCGTCGAAGAAAGCGGTCACACTCTCGTAGGTTCCCAGGCCTGCCACCATGAACGCACCCAGGAGGAGGTAGGTTAACGTTCGAGACCAACGTGAACCGCTCGCCATGTGGACCCCTTCCTTGCCTCCTGGTCTGGACCAGACGACAATACACTTGTCGGCCTGCGGGGCCAAACATTGAGCCTCCAGACCAAGTGGTCCGCGCAAGGCCGAGGCCCTGCGCGTATGAGTCCGTCTTCTCTTTCCCACCGGGACTTCTCGTACTTCCTGGCCAACGGCGCAGCATCACCCCACTCACAATGGAGGCCGACGGTGAGATGGAAACCCTCCAGAAGGGCATGCCGACCTCAGGCGCTGTGGCGTCGGATAGTATCCTGCGTGCAGACTCGTGAGGAGCTACCATCAAACGGTGTGTAAATAGACCAAAGGCGACGTAACCTTCTTCCTGCCAAGGAAAACGCCGGGGAACCCGGCGGGGAAGGAGACATCGCCGTGCAGAAGGATAGACGAGATGGCCAAGATGTACCAGCTCCGGAGTGGGCCACCCTGGAGGGGTGGGCCCGCCTGCAGGTACAAGAGTTCCTGCAGAGGCTCCTGGAGGAAGAGGTGACCGCGCTCCTCGGCCGGCAAAGATCCGAGCGCCGCCGCGAGGTGGACGCGCCCTCAGGGTACCGCAACGGCTACCAGAAGCCCCGGCGCCTCTGCATGCAGGGGGCACCATCACCGTGCGCCGGCCCCGAGTACGCAACCTGGAGGAGAAGTTCGAGAGCCGCATCCTGCCGCTGTTTCGCCGCCGCACCGAAGAGGTGGGCCGCCTGCTCCCGGAGCTCTACCTGCACGGCCTGGCCCTGGGGGACTTCGAACTCGCCCTGCGCGGTCTGCTCGGGGAGGGGGCGCCCCTCTCTGCCTCTTCCATCGCCCGCCTCAAAGCGGATTGGCACACCCAGTACGAGGCCTGGTCACACCGTCTGCTGGGTGACCGGAAGCCGGTCTACCTGTGGGCGGACGGCATCTACGTGAAGGCCGGCCTGGACAAGGAGAAAGCTGCGCTTCTGGTGGTGATCTGCGCCCATGCCGACGGGCGCAAGGAGGTCCTTGCGCTGACCCCCGGCTTTCGGGAGTCCCGCGAGAGCTGGGCAGGGGTGTTCCGGGATCTGCGGGATCGTGGTCTCATCCCGCCCCGCTTGGTGCTCGCCGACGGCAACACCGGGGTGTGGGCGGCGGTCGCTGAGATCTGGCCGGAGGCAGCGGAGCAGCGCTGCTGGAACCACAAGATAGTAAATGTCCTTGATCGCCTCCCCAAGAAGGTGCAGCCTGAGGCCCGCCAGCTGCTCACCGCCATTCCCTACGCGAGGAGCCGAGCCGAGGCGCAGAAGAGAAGGGACGCCTTCGTGCACCGTTTCGGACAGTGGTACCCGCAGGCGACAGAGACGCTGCTGAGGGACTTCGAGCGCATGCTCACCTTCTACGACTTTCCCCAGGAGCACTGGCGCCACCTGCGCACCACCAACCCGGTGGAGAGCCCCTTCTCCGCAGTCAGGTTGCGGACCGGGGCGGCCCGGCGCTTCAAGAAGACCGAGAACGCCACCTGCCTCATCTGGAAGGTGCTCATGGTGGCCGAGAAGAACTTCCGCCGAGTAAACGCCCCGGAGCTAATGGCCCGGGTGTGGGCCGGAGAGGAGTTCAAAGACGGGCTACCCGTCGTGACCCAAGGAACCGAGGAGAAGGTTGCGGCCTGAGGACTTTTACACACCTATTGACAAGGACTCACTCGTGAGCCGCTTCGGTCAGAGGCCGAGGCCACCCCGCGATAGCCTTCTGACTGAGACCAGCGAGAAGCCTCCAGAACCTCAAGACGCTCGCGTCCGTCCTGACTATGAGGCCTCGGCAGATTCGTTGCGCGACTGTTACCCTCCCAAGTAACTGCATTCCATCTGCAAAGCGGCCGTACCTACATCGACCACGAGTCGCCTGAGCCGCTCGCCCATTGACGAACTCACTGCATTGAGTGAGATTACTCAGTGCTATGAGCAAACAGCCCGCACCTGGATTCACCCGCGTCCAGGCGCTCCTGCTGGCCCATAGGCTTGCAGAGCCGCGACGTTACCTCCAGGTCGTTGCCGGACCCCGGCAGGTCGGTAAGACCACGTTGGTGCTGCAGGCTCTTGCCGGCTGGGGGAACGGGCACGCTACGCCTCGGCTGATGAGCCGACGCTGCGTGATCGTGCGTGGCTGGCGGCGGAGTGGGAGGCGGCACGGCTGGCGGCGCGCGAGGCGGGCGAGGTGGGGGCCGTTCTGGCGCTGGACGAGATCCAGAAGGTCCCCGGCTGGTCCGAGACCGTGAAAAGGCTGTGGGATGAGGACACCCGCTTCGGGGTCCCTCTGCGGGTGGTCATCCTAGGGTCGGCTCCCCTGCTGGTGCAGCGCGGCCTCAGCGAGAGTCTGGCCGGGCGCTTCGAAAGAATCCCGGTGGGGCACTGGTCGCTGGGCGAAATGCGCGAGGCTTTCGGCTTCACGGTGGAGGAGTATCTCGTTTTTGGAGGCTACCCGGGAGCGGCGCCTCTCATCGGGGACTCGGAGCGCTGGGTCCGTTACGTGCGCGACGCGCTGATCGAGACGACGATCTCCCGCGACGTGTTGCTGCTGACCCGCGTCGACAAACCCGCGCTTCTGCGCCGGCTGTTCGAACTCGGCTGCCGCTACTCCGGGCAGGTGCTTTCGTACACAAAGATGCTGGGTCAGCTGCAGGACGCCGGAAACACGACCACACTGGCACGCTACCTGGAGTTGCTGGCCGGCGCGGGGATGCTGACCGGCCTGCAGAAGTACGCGGGCTCCGCCGCGCGCAGCCGGGGGTCGAGCCCGAAGCTGCAGGTGCTGAACACCGCCCTCATGACGGCTATGCTGGGGCTAACGCCGGTCGAGGTCCGTGCCCAGCCGGAGCTGTGGGGGCGCATCGTAGAGTCGGCGGTCGGCGCGCATGTAGCGGGGGCGGCGGCTGCCGGCGAGTGCTCGCTCTATTACTGGCGCGATCGCAACCGTGAGGTGGACTTCGTGGTTGAGAACGGCCGCCAGCTGGTGGCGATCGAGGTGAAATCGGGGCGCCGGCGCGACGCATTGCCTGGGCTTGAAGCGTTCGTGGCGGCGTTCAAGCCCGGGCGTACTCTGCTTGTGGGCGGGGACGGCCTATCCGTAGAGGAGTTTCTGTCCCGGCCGGTGAGCCACTGGATCGAGCCATGAAGGAGTCAAGCATCGACGCCGGCTTTCGGAGCTCGCTTCGGACCGAGGCCTTGGCCCCCAGGCCGCACTGGGCGGCGCGATGCTTCGTCCTCGGTCGCGTCCGTAGCGCCGCTACGAGCGCTCCCTGGTACGCCCGGCATGGGCAACCACCTAGGGGTGAAAGTCCCCTGGGGGAGGCGGTGGTGCTAACTCCTAGCCAGAGGCAACGGCGTCGTCGTGAGGCGGGGTCGGAAGGAAGCCTGAAGCAAAACCCTGCACCGAGGAACACGAACCGCATAGAAGGCGGGGGCGGCCCGGGTGAGCCGGCAACGCACGGTGAAGCCCGTCACCACCAAGGGGCCGTCAGGTAGATGCGGCGGCGGTAGGGGGAAAGCGGTTGCTCGTATCCGGGGAGGTCTCCTCGGGTGCCTAAAGATGCCCGGCCACTCATGTTCGCCGGGTAGGAAGTGGACCGTCCCGAAAGGGTCCTGGGCGGGTGAGGATAGGGTGAGGCCCGAAAGCCCCGCCAAGAGCAGAGTCTCTTCCCGGCGCCGGAAAGACCGGACCTCAACCCCGCCCCGGCTGTTGGAGTTGCCCCTTCCTCAGCTTCCGCTTCTTCCGCAGAGACGGAGAGGTCGAGGTGAGGCTCGACCTAAAAGCCTATGCGGCGGTGAAGATGCGTCTTCGCCGCCTGACCAGGCGTAACTGGCGGGTCTTGATGCCGGTGAGGATAGCCGCCCTCAACCGCTTCACCCGGGGCTGGACGGCCTACTTCGCCCTGGCCCACACCCCTTCGGTCTTTCAGGGACTCGATGAATGGCTGCGGGGGAGACTTCGGCAGGTACGTTGGGAGGAGTGGAAACGATGGCGCTGCCGGGCACGCAACCTCTGTGTGCTGCTTCTCGATGACGCACGAGATCTTGACGGAGCTGGTGGAGATCATCTCGACGTCTGTAGTACGCTGTGACCACATCGTCATCAAACGACCTCCACGGTTTCGGTTCGACCGTCTGGTCACACATCCCGCATGGCGCGGTCAACGTCCCTCTTGGCCTTCTTGACGGCGGTGCCGAATGTGGCTCTCACGCTCCGACGTCGTGATCACCTTGCCTGCTCAACGGTTGGGCGTAGGCTGCAGGCCGAAGTGGCGCGCGGCTCGCGCATGCAAGACGCGCGACACCAGGGGCTGTCAGGTTCAGCCACGTATCATGCGGTGCCGAAGACCTATGTCCGCCAAGTGCGGGTCGCGCCATGAACAAGAGCGAGTACCGCAATGTGGTCCGGACTGATCCTGTAGACCAGTCGGTACGGTTTGACCAGCAGCTCACGTATAGTCTGGTCGCCGAACTCGGGAACGACCTGCCCTCGTTCGGCGAACTCGGAAAGCGAGGCGGCAGCAGCCTTCACCTCTTGCACGAAGGCGGCTGCGTAGGCGACAGAATCTCGGGCGATGTAATCTGCGGCGGATTCCAGGTCGTTCCAGGCAGGATCCGTCCAGACTACCTCCCGAGCCATCGAGCCATTCGCCGCTCGGCTTCGGCCTGCGAGATCACCTTGCCTTCGGCCTCCGCATCCAGCCCCTTCTGAATCTTCTGCCGGACGTAAATGTGATACTGGATGTCCTCGATGGACGTGTTCTCGGGTAGTTGTTCGAGCAACTCCCGTATTTCTTCCTTGGCTGTCTTCATGAAAGCCCCAATCCCCCGATGGGAAATAGCTCATTGCATCTGTCCGCGTGTGCCCGCCCGGCGGGCAGTTGGACCAATCTTACATCGCCTTCGGATTCTTGCCGCTCGTCGGATCGACAATCCTGTGCCCGGGCAACGACATTGGCACTCAGCTACCGGCGAAGCCGGCCGGCCCTGGCGCCTTGCTAGGCCCGTTCGCCGCCCAGGTCAGCGTCCCAGGGTCTCCTCGTGCTCGATCTGCTCGGCTTCGAGGCCAAAGGCCTGGTGCAGGGCCTTCACCGCCTGCTCGGTGTGCTGCTTTTCGATGACGCACGAGATCTTGATGGAGCTGGTCGAGATCATCTCGATGTTGATGTCGTTTTCGGCCAGCACCTCGAACATCTTGGCGGCCACGCCAGGGTGGGTCTTCATGCCCGCGCCCACCAGCGAGACCTTGGCCATGTTGTCGTCGGTCTCCAGGCGCTCGAAGCCCAGCTCCTCCTGGAGTCCGCAGAGAAGGGAGGTGACCGTCAGCACGTCGTCGTCTGCCACCGTGAAGGAGATGTCGGTGGTGCCGCCCTCGGATACGTTCTGGATGATCATGTCCACATTGATGTTGGCTCCGGCCAGGGCGGTGAACACCCGGGCCGCCACCCCGGGCTTGTCGCAGACGCGGTGCAGCGTCACCTTGGCTTCTTCGAGGGCGTAGGTCACGCCGGAGACGATGGCCTGTTCCATGTTCTCCTCTTCCTGAACGATCCAGGTGCCGGGGGCGTCGGTGAAGCTCGAGCGGACGTGGAGGGCCACGCCGTAGCGACGGGCGAACTCCACGCTGCGCAGCATGAGGACCTTGGCGCCGGTTGCCGCCATCTCGAGCATCTCTTCGTACGAGATGCGCGGGAGCTTGCGGGCCTCGGGAACGATGCGGGGGTCGGTAGTGTAGACGCCGTCGACGTCGGTGTAGATCTCGCAGACCTCGGCACCCAGGGCGGCCGCCAAGGCCACGGCGGTGGTGTCGGAGCCGCCTCGACCCAGGGTGGTGATGTCGTTCGTAATCGTGGAGATGCCCTGGAAGCCGGCCACCAGCACCACCTTGCCCTCGTCCAGGGCCTTCTGCACTCGGTGAGGTCGGATGTCCAGGATCTTGGCCTTGGTGTGCGCCTGATCGGTGACGATGCCCGCCTGCGAACCGGTGAGCGAGATGGCGTTGTGGCCCAGGTCATGGATGGCCATGGCCACCAGGGCGGCCGAGATGCGTTCGCCGGCCGAGAGGAGCATGTCCATCTCGCGGTGGGGCGGATCGTCGGAGATCTCGCGGGCCAAGGAGATGAGCTCGTCGGTGGTCTCCCCCGAGCCGAGACGACGGCCACTACCGGATGGCCGGCCGCCCGGGTCTCGACGATCCGCCGGGCCACGCGCTTCATGCAGGCGGTGTCGGCTACCGACGTCCCCCGAACTTCATCACCACCGTGTTCGTGCGGGCCGGCCGGGGAGCCCTGGCGTCGAGGACGGTTACGTCCATATCGGCGGCATCGGCCCGAGCTGCCGCGGTCTGGGCGTCATTCGGCAGAGGTTCTTCTTTCATCGGTACCTCCCCGAGAAACCCCGGCTTTCAGGCCGGGGAGGGATAGCGGGTGGCCGGAAGGGCTGCCAGTCTTTACTCTTGCGACGCATGGCCCTATGATGTCCTCCTATATGAATAAACGCACGGTATCCCTCAAACTGCTGACTACGCCTGAACAGGCATCGGCGCTGGCTGCGCTCGCAGCTACCTATGCCCAAGCCTGTTACGCCATCGTTCCCTTCGTCCAAGAGCATCGCTGCTGGAACCGCGTCGCTCTGCACCACCTGACCTACTACACAGTGCGCGAGCGCTTTCCGGCGCTGGGCAGTCAGATGGTCTGCCAAGCGGTCCACCGGGTTGCGGACGCCTACAAGACGCTCAAGACCAACCAGGGGATCGCCAAAGACAAGCCGGTCCCCGCGATCGTCTTTCGGCCAACCTCGGTCAACTTCGACAAGCGCACCTATTCGCTCAAGGGCGATAGGCTCTCGCTGTTCACCCTGGCGGGCCGCATCAAGGTTCCCTTTGCTTCCGGCAAGCACCAGCGCGATCTGTTGGCGTGCGGCGCCACCAAGGAAGCGCGCCTCGTCCTCCGTAAGGGTGTCTGGTATTTCAACCTGGTCCTCGATCTGCCTGATGCCTCGCCCGCCTCTGGCAGTGGCGTGCTCGGCGTGGACGTTGGAGAAAACAATCTCGCCGCCACCAGCACTGGCAAGATCTGGGGCGGCGGAAACCTCCGCCACCAGCGGGATATCCACCTTGCCCATCGCCGACGCCTTCAGGCCAATGGTAGCCGCGCCGCTAAGCGCAAGCTCAAGGCTATCTCCGGGCGCGAGGAACGGCGTGTCCGCCACGTCAACCACGAGACCAGCAAAGCCATCGTCCAAGAGGCGCTTCGCGTCGGTGCAAGCGAAATCCGCCTGGAAGACCTGACCGACATCCGGGCCAACATCAAGGCCGGAAAGCGGGTTAGGACAAGGCTGCACCGTTGGGCCTTCCGGCAGTTGCAGGACTTTGTCTCCTACAAGGCCGAAGCGGGCGGGCTGCGCGTGGTCTTCGTGGAACCGGCCTACACGAGCCAGACGTGTTCGGCTTGCGGGGCGATCGGAAACCGGGAGCGGCATCGCTTCTCCTGTGCGTGCGGAACACGGCTGCACGCGGACGTGAATGCGTCCAAGAACATTGCCGGGTTTGCCAAGCCTATCGGTTCGGCAAGGGCTGTTGTAAACCAGCCTAAATTCGCGCATCAGGTCCGTCCTGTTGCAGTGGAAAGCTCTGCCCGTTAGGGCGGGGTTGTTTACGGGATCAGGCGACAAACGTTCAACCTTCGTCCAGACGCTGACGATACACTGACACGAATACCGAATCTTACCGGACGATAGGGGAGTTTTGAAGGAAGCCGCACCCCGCGAGCCCCCGCCGAGGACCAGTCCCGTGCCGCCCGCGAGTCCCGCGCCGCCCGAAAGCGGCCGCCCGTCGCACGCGCATCGAGGCGCCATGGAGTTCTTCTGGGGGACCCTGGCGCCGTTCACGGTGCTGGTGGCCTTCGGCATGGCCGTGCTGGTCTTCGTCCTCGGGGTCTGGAATCTGCAAGGTGACGCCGGGGACATCGCTCGGGTAGCAGCGCTGGTGGTGGGCGCCGGTCTGCTGTTGAACCTCCCCGTGCAGTACTACCTGGTGAAGTCCCGCCTGCACCGGCCCATCGAGCGTCTTGCTGCCGAGCTCCAAGGCCGGGCTCCCTGGCGGGCCGAGGGCGATGTGCTGCTGAACTCCCTGCGCCGGGCCACCGAGCAGGTCCGGGACAGGTACGCCGCGAGTCGGCTGGAGCTCGAGCGTGCCCAGGAGATCACGGATGAGCTGCGGGAGCGGGCGGCCGCGCACGCGGCCGCCGACCGGTTGGCGGCCCGGCTGGCCGAATCTCTGAGGACGGCCGAGCCAGTGGCCCAGTTCGGGCCTGAGGTGGCGACCCTCATCCGGGAGTTCTGGCCGGCCGACCACGTGCTGCTGCTGTACCGGGACGACTCCCAGGCCGACCTCGAGATCCTCTACCACGCGGCCGGCGGTACTCCGGTGGAGGAGAGCGCGGCATCCGAAGAGGGACCGCGCTACCGGAAGACCTCGCTCCCTCCACCGGTCAAGGGGGCCCTGCGCCGGGGCTTCTACGCCGAGTCGGGCCTGCCCTTCAGCCAGGACCCGGCTTTCCCGGAGGCCCGCAGCTTCATCGCCATGGCCCTTGACCACCGGGGGCCGGGTGCGGGCGTCCTGCTGCTGGCCTCGTCGACCCTGGTGCCTCCGCCGCCCGAGATCCTGCGCCGGGCACAACCACTCATCAGCCTGGGCTTCAGCCGGGCGATGTACCTGCGCGAGCTGGGCGACGCCGCCATCCGCGATGGGCTGACCGGGGCCTACACCTACGACCATTTCCTGTTGACGTTGCGACACGAGATGGCCCGCAGCAACCGCTACTCGCGCCCCGTATCGTGCCTCATCCTCGACATCGACAACCTGCGCCGCATAAACGACCGGTATGACGCCCGCGGGGGCGACCAGGTGATCGCGGAGGTGGCGCAGCTGGCCCGAAACCTCATCCGCTCCTCCGACATCCTGGCCCGCATCAGCGGTGGTCGCCTGGCCCTGCTCCTGCCCGAGACTAACGCCGAGGCCGCTTTGACCGTGGCCGATCGGGTGCGGGCGAAGATCGAGGAGCATCCCTTCATAGTCCAGCGAGGAGTGGTGGAGCGCGTCACAGCCTCGCTGGGCATCGGCGTACATCCCCCGCATGGTGTCACCGCTCTCGCGCTGGTCGACGCCGCCCACCAGGCGTTGCAGGAAGCCAAGGCGCGCGGCCGGAATCAGGTGGCCATCAGGGGGGAAGTCCCCGATCAGGAGGGGGAGGCCCCGCCGGACGGCGAGTCGTCGTCGGAGTCGCGGGATACGGGCTCTTGAGCGGGAAGAGCACACCCATTACCGACGTTCACGGCCACTCGTTCTGGTATGCGCTCACGGATGAGATCCAGCGTTGCCTGATGGCCATCGACCAGCAAGCCGGCGGAAGAATCTGCTCCTCCGCTTCAGGTATCACTCCCGACGTTCAGCGTCGCTATCTGCTGAGCCGCCTCATGGACGAGGCGATCGCTTCGAGCCAGATCGAGGGAGCGGCCACCACCCGGAGAGTGGCCAAGGAGATGCTCCGTACGGGCAGACCTCCCCAGACTCGGGGCGAGCGCATGATTCTGAACAACTTTCGAACCGTGAGCAGGATAGGCGACCTGGGCGATAAGCCCCTGACCACGAGTGTTCTACTCGAACTCCAGGCGTCGCTGACCGAGGGAACGCTCGCCGACCCCGGCGAAGTGGGGAGATTGCGGACTCCGATTGACGATGACGACATCATTGTGGGCGACGGCTTGAAGACGCCGACATCACATACTTCTCGACTTTCAATCTGCACTGCGTGGAGAAAGCTCTTGAGGAGTTTTGGTCCTACGTGGAGCAGAAAGCTGAGGAGGACCAGCAACTCCAACATAAACTGGCGCTGGGCGCCGAACTCAACCATCGTCAAAGGGCGGTGTTAGGTCGGGCACTCAAAGATGCGGGCAGCCGTTTCACGGTCAAATCGCACCAGACTTCCCACAGCATCGCATACGGAACCGCACGGAGCGACCTCTTGGACCTGGCGGAACGAGGAAGAGGGCTCCCGGCTGGGAGCCCTCTTCTGCACGCGCGCCCCGGTGGCCTGTGCGAGCCGAGGGGGCGCCACCGCCATGCGATGGGCGGTCCTATGCGGTGTCCTCCGCCACGGCCGTAGCCGGCGGGCTACGCCTCGGTCTGGCCGCCTCCCAAGGTGGTCAGCTCTTGCAGGCGCTCCCACTCGCGGTCCACGTAGGCCTGCATCTCGTATATGAGGTGCTCGTTCTCGGGCGCGAACAGGTGCTTGAAGCGTCCCTGCAGCTTCATCCAGTCGCGCACCGGGATCTTGCGCTTCTTGGGGTCGTAGCTCAGGGTGTAGCGCCCGTCGACCACCTCGTAGAGGGGCCAGTAGCAGGACTGCACCATCATCTTGGCCAGGGCCATGCTGTCCTTGTCGGCTGAGCGCCAGCCCCGCGGGCAGGGCGAGAGCACGTTCAGGAAGGCGGGCCCCTCGGTCTCGAAGGCGGTCTCGGCTTTGGCGATCAGGTCGCGGAAGTTGTGGGGCGAGGCCTGGGCCACGTAGGGGATGTCGTGGGCCACGGCAATGGCCGTCAGGTTCTTGCGGTTCTGGGTCTTGCCCGGGCTGACCTTGCCGTTGGGGCTGGTGGTGGTCCAGGCGCCTCGGGGCGTGGCCGCCGAGCGCTGGAAGCCGGTGTTCATGTAGGCGCCGTTGTCGTAGCAGACGATCACGATGTCGTGCCAGCGCTCCAGGGCTCCGGAGATGGCCTGCAGACCGATGTCGTAGGAGCCGCCGTCGCCGGCGATGGACAGGAACTTGTAGGGCTTGTCGCTCTGGATCTTGCCCTGGCGGCTCAGGCTCTTGTAGGCGGCCTCCCACTCCGCTGATCGTAGCGGCGGCATTCTCGAAGGCGCTGTGGATGAACGAGTCCTTCCAGGCGGTGTAGGGGTAGATGGTGGTGGAGACCTCCAGGCAGCCGGTGGCGTTCGAGACCACCACCGGGTGGTCCTTGGCCCCCATCAGCACCTGGCGCACCACCACCCCGGCGCCGCAGCCGGCGCACAGGCGGTGACCCCCGGCCAGACGGTCGGCACGGGTGATGTACTCCTTGGGGGAAAGCTTCGTCGCCACGTCATTCCCCCTTCATGTTGAGGTAGATGCGGTAGTAGGGTAGGTCGGCGCCACCGGCCGCCGCCTCCAGGGTGCGGAAGGCGTCCTCGATGTTCTGCGGGAAGAGGTCGCGCCCGCCCAGGCCGTAGACGAAGTTCACCGTCTTAGCCTGCACGTCCCGCTGGTAGAGGGCGGCCAGGACCTCCAGGTACAGCGGCCCGCCTTGGGCCCCGTAGGAGTCGGCCCGATCCATGATGCCCACGGCCTTGACGCCGGAGAGCACGCGGGCGAGCTCCTCGGTGGGGAAGGGGCGGAAGGTGCGGATCTTGACGATGCCCGCCTTGATCCCCTCCTCGCGCAGCTGCTTCATGACCGAGCGGGCCGTGCCGGCGGCCGAGCCGATGACCACCAGGGCCACCTCGGCGTCCTCCATGCCGTAGGTCATCAGGTGATGGTACCGGCGGCCGGTGAGCTCCGCGAAGCGGTCGTAGGTCTCTTGGATGACCGGCAGCGCCGCCTCCATGGCCCGGTTCTGAGCGATCTTGTGCTCGAAGTACCAGCCGTGCAGGCCGTCGAAGGGGCCCACGGTGATCGGGTCGTTGGGCTGCAGCAGGTGCTTGTAGGGCGGGGCCTCGCCCACGAAAGCCTGCACCTGGCCATCGGAGAGGGGCACCAGCGGCCCGATGGCGCCCGAGATGATGAACCCGTCGTACATGTTCATCAGGGGCAGGCGCACGGCGGCGTGCTCGGCGATGGGGAAGGACATGACGGTGGCGTCGTAGGCCTCCTGGGCGTCCTCGTTGTAGATCTGCAGCCAGCCGGTGTCCCGGCCGCCCATGGAGTCGGAGTGGTCGCAGTGGATGTTGATGGGTCCCGAGAGGGCCCGGTTCACCGTGGTCATGACGAGGGGCAGGCGCATGGAGGCGGCCACGAACAGCACCTCCCACATGAGGGCGAAGCCGGCCGAACTGGTGGCCGTCATGGTGCGGGCCCCGGCGGCGGCCGAGCCGATACAGGCGCTCATGGCCGAGTGCTCCGACTCGGCGGTGACGAACTCGGCCCTGACCGCGCCGTCGGCCACGTACTGACTGAAGGTCTGCACCACGTCGGTCTGCGGCGTGATGGGGTAGGCAGCCACCACGTCGGGGTCGATCTGCTTCATGGCCAGCGCGACCGCCTGGTTGCCGGTGACGGCCCGAACCTTGGCTGTGGTGGTGATGGCGCTCATTCGCTCTTCCCCCGGAACTCGCTCTCCGGATGCATGGTGATGGCGTCGACCGGGCACTCCACCGCGCAGATGCCGCAGCCCTTGCAGTGGTCGTAGTCGAAGTCGACCACCTTCTGCCCTTCGGCGATCACCGAGGCGTCGGGACAGAAGAAATAGCAGAAAAGGCACTGGGTGCAGGTCTCGTCGTCGCGCAACGGCCGCTCGGTGCGCCAGCCCCCGGTCTTGTAGTACTTGGCGTTGCCCGCCTCAGGGATGAGGGCGCCGGGCTCGTGCCTATCGGGGCCCCAGTTCTTGATGTCGCTGATGTCCCACTTCATTCCCGCACCTCGTTGTACGCGCGACGCACGGCCTCCACGTTGCCCTCGACCACCTTTTCCGAGAACTTCTTGCCGAAGCTGGCCCGCAGGTGCTCCTCGACCTCGTCGAGGGTGAAGAGACCGGTGGCCTTGGCGATGGCGCCGATCATGGGGGTGTTGGGGATGCGCCTGCCGATGGTCTGGCCGGCGATCTCGGTGGCGGGCACAGTGAGCACGCGCCGGGTGCCGAAGTCGACCTGCGCCTTGAGGTCGGCGGGAGATTGGTCGGTGTTCACGATCACGACGGCGTCGTCGGGCGCCCCATCGGTGACGTCGATGGCGCCGAGCAGGGTGGCGTCGAGCACCAGCACCACGTTCGGGCTCTCGATGGGCGAGTAGATCTGGATGGGCTCGTCGCTGATGCGGGTGAAGGCCACGATGGGCGCCCCCGACCGTTCCGGGCCGTACTCAGGAAAGGCCTGGAAATGCTTGCCGCGCTCCACGGCCAGCTCCGCAACCATCTTGGCGGCCGTCACCGCGCCCTGTCCCCCGCGCGCGTGCCACCGGACCTCTGTGAGTCTCGCGCTCAAATCGCACCACTCCTTCTCGAAACCACCAGGACCTTCCGGAAGGTTCGAACGCGATCCGCCCTGGGAGTGCGGCCACCGGATGCAGGACTCGAAAGCTCCGCTTGGTGACTCGGAATTCGGGATCCCCCCGAGGTGCACGGACCGCGGAAAGGTATCGGCCGCCGCGTGAACGACCGTACAAACCGACCGCTGCAGGGGCGGATTCTAGCATGGGGGGAAGTGCGCAGCAAGTGGGGCTCACCGACATGTTCGCTTTTAAAAACAACTTTAAATTCTTCATTTAAGGATGGGATGTTGTCTTGGCTCTCGAGCTGTTCCCCTGAGCCGACCGCCGAGACCGCAGGCGCGGAAGTCCCCCGCCGGTGACGGCGCCGCGCCTCCCGGATATGATGACGGTGCACCCGAGAAGGAGCGTCGTGTGATCAGCCCCCGTGTCGTCGATGACTTGGAAGCCGTGGTGGGCCCCGCCAACGTGCTGACCAGGACGGCCGACCTGCAGACCTACGAGTACGATGCCTACCTGGAGACCCGGCTGCCCGACGCGGTGGTTTTCGTGCACAGCACCGAGCAGGTGTCGGCCGTGGTGCGGGTGGCCTCCCGGGAGGGCATCCCTTTTGTGGCCCGGGGGCGGGGCACCAACCTGAGCGGCGGGGTGCTGGCCGCCTGCGGGGGCATCGTCATCGAGATGGCCCGCATGGACCGGGTGCTCGAGATCGACGTGCCGAACCAGCGCATGGTGGTCGAGCCGGGCATTTACAACCTGGAGGCATCGCAGGCCGTCGACCACCTCGATTACTACTACGCTCCCGATCCGGCCAGCAGCAAGGCCTGCTCGCTGGGGGGCAACGTGGGCGAGAACGCCGGGGGGCCCCACTGCTTCAAGTACGGGGTCACCACCAACCACGTGCTCGGCCTGGAGGTGGTGCTGCCCGATGGCGAGGTGGCCTGGTTCGGGGGCAAGGCTCTGGATATGCCTGGCTACGACCTGACCGGGGTCTTCGTGGGCAGCGAGGGCACCCTGGGCATCTGCACCAAGATCGTGCTGCGCATCCTGCGCAAGCCCGAGGCCGTGACGACGCTGCTCGCCGTGTACGACACCATCGACGACGCCAGCGACACCGTTTCGGCCATCGTGGCCGCCGGCATGGTGCCGGCTACTCTGGAGATGATGGACGGCGCGGTGATCCAGGCCGTGGAGGACTCCATGGCTGCCGGCTTCCCCCGCGATGCGGCCGCCGTGCTGCTGCTCGAGCTCGACGGCCTGCTTGACGGCCTGGAGGAGATGGCCGGCGAGATCGCCGCCCTCTGCCGGGCCAACCATGCGCGCGAGGTGCGGGTGGCCGCGAGCGAGGCCGAGCGGGAGGCCCTCTGGAAGGGCCGCCGAGGAGCTTTCGGGGCGGTGGCCCGGCTGGCGCCGAACTACCTGGTGGCCGACGGCACCGTGCCTCGCAGCCGCCTGCCCGAGACCGTGCGCCGTATGTACGAGATCGGCCGGCGCTACGACCTGCGGGTGGCCAGCGTATTCCATGCTGGCGACGGCAACCTGCATCCGCTGATCCTATTCGACAGCCGTGACGCCGAGCAGACCGGGCGGGTGATGGAGGCGAGCATGGCCATTCTCCAGGTCTGCGCCGACATGGGGGGTACGGTGAGCGGAGAGCACGGGGTGGGCCTGGAGAAGGCCGAGGCCATGAAGATGGTCTTCGGCGAGGACGACCTGCGCGCCCAGGAGTGGGTCAAGGAGGCCTTCGATCCCGGCGATCTCAGCAACCCGGGCAAGATCTTTCCGGGCCGGACGGCGGGGAAGGCTGAGCTCCGTGCCCCGCTGGCGGCCGCCCTGCTCGCCGAGACAGTGGACGCTCTGACCGCGGCCGGGGGCTCCGCTGCTCTGAACCTCGACCCACCGGTGACGGTGGCCGGTGTGCGGCCCGCCGTGCGCGTGCGCCCGGCGGGCCCCGAAGCCCTGGGGGCCGTGTTGGCCGCCGCCTCGGCGGCCGGCCTGGCTGTAGCTCCGTGCGGGGGCGGTACCAAGCTGGAGCTGGGTAACCCACCCGCGCGCCTCGATCTGCTGCTGGACACCACAGCTCTCGACACGGTCACCGAGTACGACCCTGAGAACCTGACCGTGGCCGCCCAGGCCGGGGTGCGGGTGGCCGATCTGGCCGCCCGGGTAGCCGCCGACGGCCTGCTTGTGCCCCTCGACCCGGCGCGGCCCGGCGAGGCCACCGTAGGCGGGGTGCTGGCCTGCGCGGACCATGGGCCCAAACGGCTGCTGCACGGAGGCCTGCGCGACGTGGTGCTGGGGGTGCGGGTGGCTCTGGCCGGCGGTACCCCGGTCGAGTTCGGGGGCCGCACCATCAAGAACGTCTCCGGTTACGACGTGAGCAAGCTCTTCATCGGTTCGCTGGGCACCCTGGGGGTGGTCACCGAGGTGACCTTCCGTCTGCTGCCCCGCCCCCCGCGTGAAGCCCTCCTGGTGCGGACCCTGCCCTCACTTGGGGCGGCCGCTCGGGTGGTGGCCGCCGTGCTGGACTCGGTGCTGGGGCCGGCCGCCCTCGAGGTCGTTTCGCCGGCGGCCGCCGGGCTGCTCCCCGCGGTGGCGCTCGGCGAGGGCTACCTGTTCCTTGCCGGCCTCGAGGGTCATCCCGCGGCCGTCGACCGCCAGGTTCGCGACATCGTCGCCCTGTGCACCCGGGAGGCTGCCGGCGGCGCGGCCGAGGTGGTCGAGCGTCCCAGCTCCTTCTGGGAGGAGTACGGCGGCCTGCGCCGGACCGCCATCGCCGCCGGCTTCACGGTGGCGGCCCGGGTGAGCGTGCCGCTCTCGCGGGTCTGGGCGTTCGCCGAGAAGGCCGAGGACCGCGCTGCGGCCCTCGGCCTCGACCTGGCCTTCGCGGTCGCCGCCGGCACCGGTCAGCTGCATCTCTTCCTGTCGGGGGAGGCCGCGCAGGCCACCGAGCTGCTCACCGCCCTGCGGGCCACGGCCGAAGCCGAAGGCGGCAGCCTGGTGCTGCTCGATGGCCATGCAGCCCTGGGGGGCGCCTTCGAGACCTGGGGCTCGGTGCGGACCGACTTCCCGGTCATGCGCGCCCTGAAAGCGAAGTTCGACCCCGGGGGCATGCTCAACCCCGGCCGTTTCGTGGGGGGCCTGTGATGGCGGCCGCCCCGCGGGCGGCCGCGCCCACCCGCATCGAAGAGCTCCGACCCTTCTACGACGAGGTGGCCAAATGCGGCAAATGCGGCTTCTGTCAGCCCGCGTGCCCTGTGTACCGGGCCACCAGCATCGAGTCCCACGTGGCCCGGGGCAAGAACGCCCTCTTCCGCAACCTGATCGAGGGTCGGACGGTCATGGACGAGCAGCTCACCGAGGCCTTCGAGAACTGTCTCCTTTGCCGGGCGTGCACGGCCAACTGCTTCAGCGCCGTCAAGACCGACCGGCTGGTAGTGGCCTTCCGGGAGTCGTACGCCCGCCGCTTCGGACGGCCGTGGGTGCAACGGTGGATCTTCCGGAACCTCCTGCCCTCTCCGGGTCGTATGGCGTGCGTCATCCGCTTGGCCTGGGCGGCCCGCCGCCTGGGTTTGGTCGACGCGGCCAACCGGCTCGGCCTGCTGGCCATGATCAACCCCAAGCTGCCCAAAGCCCTCGCGCTCCGCGACGAGGTCCCGGCCGGCTTCCTGCGTGACCGGCTGCGCACAACGGTACCCACCCCGCCCCAGCCCCGGCTGCGGGTGGGCTACTGGATCTCCTGCGGCTTCAACTACATGCTGCCCGAGGTGGGCGAGGCCACCGTGCGCGAGCTCACCCGTCAAGGAGCGGCCGTCACCGTGCTCAAGAACGCCTGCTGCGGCCTGCCCGTCTACGGCTACGGCGACCTGGAGGGGGCCCGGGCCCTGGCCCGGCGCAACATCGACAGCCTGGGCGACCTCGACCGCTTCGACTTCGTCGTCTCTGAGTGCGGCAGCTGCTCCGGGCACCTCAAGGAGTATCCCGGACTACTGGCAGGCGACCCGGAGTACTCGGTACGGGCCGCCCGCTTGGTGAGGAAGGTGCGGGCGTTTACCGAGCTGCTGGTGGAGCTGGTCGGGGTCGATCCGGCCGATCTGCAGCCGGTGGAGGCGGTGGTCACCTATCACGATCCCTGCCACATGACCGAGCGTTATCAGGGCGTGGTGAGCCAGCCCCGGGAGATCATCCGGGCCGTGCCCGGGGTCGACTTCCGGGAGTTGAACGAGGCCGACGCCTGCTGCGGTGCGGCCGGCTCGTACACCGTGATGCATAACGACATCTCCATGAAGATCCTCGAGCGCAAGACCGGGAACGTGGAGCACACCGGGGCCGGTATCCTGATCACCGAGTGCCCAGCGTGCATCATGCAGCTGGCCCTGGGCGCCCGCCGACGGGGCCTCGACATCGAGGTGCTGAGTGTTTCGCAGCTTCTGGAGCGGGCCCGGAGGGAGCAAGGCGGGGCCTGAACGACAGCACGGGACTTGCTGTCTCATGCGGCAACGGTGTACACTACAATAGTGTACACGCGACACGGGATGCAGCATGCGTAGGAACATCACTCTCAGTGCAGACAAGAGACTGATCGAGCAGGCTCGGGAGAGGGCACGGCAGCGGAACACGACGTTGAACGAGGAGTTCCGTCGATGGCTGGAAGGATACGCGGGCCAGAGCCGCGCCACCGCTGAGTACGAGGCACTCATGAATGAGCTTGACTACGTTCGGGCAGGCCGCGCCTTCACGCGGCACGAGCTCAATGAACGGTAGCTTCTTCCTTGACACGAACATCCTGATCTACACCTTCGACGACCGGTCCCCCGCGAAGAAGGACCAGGCGCGTGAGCTCGTCGCTCGCGCGTTCGAG
The DNA here is from genome assembly GCA_027493445.1 of Thermoleophilia bacterium. Taxonomy (GTDB): domain Bacteria; phylum Actinomycetota; class Thermoleophilia; order RBG-16-64-13; family RBG-16-64-13; genus JAMDDA01. The sequence goes on from JAOSKU010000001.1 coordinate 3,318,202, forward strand.
GACAGGACCGGACTCATCAGCTCGCAGGTGGTGCAGGAGTTCTTGAATGTTGCCGGCTCGAAATTCGAGAAGCCCCTGAGCCACGAGGATTTGCGGCTGTATCTCGATCGAGTCCTCATGCCGCTCTGCCAGGTCTATCCGTCGGCCGACCTCTACCACCGAGCCCTCGATGTCTCGGCGCGCTGGCGGTACGGTTTCTACGACAGTCTCATCGTGGCTGCGGCCTTGGAGGCGGGGTGCGTCACTCTTCTATCGGAGGATCTGCAGCACGGCCAGCGGATCGAAGGGCTGTCGGTGGTCGATCCATTCCGCTAACAGGCTGCTGAGAAATGACGCTTCGCCGCCGGAGTGCGCTGGGCACGCGCAAGGCAGTTGAGCCTACTCCAAGTCCGGCAACTCCGATCGCGAGACCAGCAGCCGGACCGAACGTGGTTTGCCAGGGCTTCGCTCAATGAGCCCGCGCGTTTCCAGCGCCAAGATCGTTTGGTGAACCACGGGCGGGCTCACACGAAAGTACTGCTGCAGATCGGCTTCCGCCGGGGGATCCTGTGAATCTTGCTGTAGTAGTAGATGAATGCCAGGTACTGCCCCTGCCTGGCTGTGAACTTCGGCGGGACGACCGAGTCCGTCGTGGTGGTAGTCATTGGCATCGGCTCCTCATCTAACTACAGGTTCTCGAGTCTGGCAATCCGGTTATGGAGCGTTTCCCGCTCGTCCCGATGTCTCTGTGCGCAGCCTAACGCTCCCTCCTTCACCTGCTCAGGGTCCGCGACGCAACCGCCACCAGGCAACCGTAGCGGCGGGTGGCTTCGCATCAGTTGCAGGCCTGTCGTCGGGCTGAGTACCGCTGGTGATCAACGGGCGTTGATCACCAGCGGTACTCCCGTGAGTCCGAGATGGGAGTCCGTGGACCAGCACATGCGAACCTGATGCTCGCTCATGACGTGAAGGCCGACGGCGTCGGTCAAGGTGAGATCCTGGTCCGAGAAGCGGCGCAGCAGCCCTGCGGCCGCCGCCTGCTCTTCAGGACCGACCGGTGAGACGGCCAAGGGTGTCATGTCCTCGATCATGGCCAGGAACTGGAGCGCCCGCGTCCGGTCGTAGCGGCGTAGAAACCAGGCGTGCCCTTCGGCCACCACCAGGGCCGTGGTCAGCAGAGGCGGCGGTTCCGAGAAAAGGCGACGGAACGTGACATGATGTGTATCCGAGCGGTCGGTGAACGCTATGAGAGCCGACGTGTCGACATAGGATTCAGTCCTTCCGGCCATAGATCACGTCGTCGATGTGCCGGCTGGACGCGGGATCGCCGGTCTCCACCATGCCCGCGTAGCGCATCCATGGCTTGGTGTCGTCTACGGGCAGAACTGTTCTGAGGGAGCGTCGCAGGAGCTCAGCCAGCGAAACCCCCAGGCGCGTCGCCTCGCGCTTCGCCGCCGCATACTCTTCTTCGGTCAAACTGATCTGGGTCCGTATCATGATAACAGTCTACTTGATTCTGTTATCATGCACAAGCTGGGAAACCGTCCGCTCGCGTCGCGACTCGACAGCGAAGGCGGGCCGCTCGCGCCTCCTTGGGCCGACGTGTCTACAGCTCCCGTCTCCCAATCAGGGCCCGGCCCAGGGTCACCTCGTCGGCGTACTCCAGGTCGGCCCCCACGGGCAGGCCGGCGGCCGGGCGGGTCACCTTGACCTTGCCCGCCTGGATCTCGGGCTTCAGCTGCTCGGCGATGTAGAGGGCGGTCGCCTCGCCGTTCATGGTGGGGTTGGTGGCCACCAGTACCTCGGTGATGCCCTCGGCCCGCACCCGGGCGAAGAGCTCAGCCAGGCGCAGACGGTCGGGGCCGATGCCGTCGATGGGGGAGAGCGCCCCGCCCAGCACGTGATAGAGCCCCCGGTACTCGCGGGTGCGCTCGATGGGGATGATGTCGCCCGGCTCCTCCACCACGCAGAGAAGAGCGATATGGCGGCGTGGATCGCGGCAGATCTCGCAGAGCTCCTGGTCTGTCAAGTTGAAGCAGCGGGTGCAGAAGCCGATGGTCTCCTTGGCCTCGATGAGGGCGTGGGCCAGGGGCAGCGCCTCTTCGGGAGCGAGGCGCAGCAGATGGAAGGTGAGACGCTGGGCCGTCTTCGGCCCGATGCCCGGGAGCTTGGCCAGCTCGTCTATGAGGCGTTGTATGGCGGGGCTGTACAGGTTGCGCCTCGGAGCGGGGTGGATCGAGCGGGGTGGCCGGCTAGAAGGGCATGCCCGGCAGGTTGAGGCCCGCCGTGAGACCGCCGAGCTTCTTGTTGGCCAGGTCCTGCGCGGAGCGGAGGGCCTCGTTGGCGGCGGCCAGCACCATGTCCTCGAGCATCTCGACATCCTCGGGGTCGACGGCGGCCGGGTCGATCTTCACGCTCTCGATCTCGAGCGCGCCCGTCACCTTCACCGTCACCATGCCACCTCCGGCGGAGGCTTCGACGACCTCCTTGGCCAGCTCCTCCTGGGCCTTGGCCATGTCGGCCTGCATCTTCTGCACCTGCTTCATCATCTTCTGATAATTGGGGTTCATGCGGGCTCTCCCTGGGGTCAGCGGGCGGCTTCGTCGTCGATCGGCCGGGCGTCGAACTCCTTCTTCAGCAGATCGATGAGCTCCTCTTTGGACAGGAGTGTAGCATGCTCCGAGGCGGCATCCTGGGGGGCCGAAGTGCCCTCCGCCACCCGGGCGGAGACGGACATCTCGCGCCCGGTCAGGTGACGCAGGGTCTCGGAAAGCAGGGACTCGTTGTCGGCGCGGTTCACCTGGGCGGCTTGGAACTCCAAGCCCGGAGGGAACTTGAGGACCAGCACGTCGTCCTCGAGAGCCTCCGGTCGGCCCTCGTTGAGCAAGGCATACAGGCTGGGACGGCGACGCTTCACCGCGGTCAAGATGATGGTCCAAGCCCGCTTCAAGTTGTCTATGGTGGCTTCGATCTGCCCCCTCGGAAGGCGCGGCCGGCGCCGCTTCAGGCGCAGCGGGTTCCAAGGGGGTAGCGGAGTCCTCTAATGCCGGTGCTGTGGCGGGGGCGACCGTGCGGTTCCCGGCGATTGGGGCCGGCCTCGCGGAAGGTGTGGGGGTGCGGGTGGTTCGGACTCCGGCGACCGTTCCCCCCTGCAGCGCCGCCTCGAGCTTGTCGAGGCGGGCCATGAGGCCGCGGACGGAGGATTCGGTTTCCGGTCGAGTGAGCTTGATCAGCAGGAGCTCGAGCTCGAGTCGGGGGTCGGCCCCTGGCGCACGGAGCGTTGGGCCTCGCCCACCAGATCGATGAAGGCCACCAGATCGGCGGCGCCGATGCGGTTGGCCTGGCTGCGCAGGCCGTCGAGGTGTTCCTGACCGGCGGCGATGCTTTCCGGGGGCTCCACCGTGTGCTGCACTACATAGAGATCGCGCAGATGCCCCAGCAGGTCGCGCATGAACTGGTTGAGATCGGTGCCCGCCTGGCTCAAACGTTCCACGAACAGCAGGGCCCCCTGAGTGTCGCGCTCCTCTACCACATCGACCATTTCGAAGAGCAGGTCCTGCTCGGCCATTCCCAAGATGGCCAGGGCGTCCTGCAGAGTGACGGCCCCCTCGCAGTAGGCGGACAGCTGGTCCAGGGAGCTGATGGCGTCGCGGAAGCTGCCCGCGGCCGCTCGGGCGATGACCGAGAGGGTGTTTTCCGAGACGTCGATGCCCTCGCTGGCCGCCACCGACACGAGCACCCGTACGATGTCTTGCACCGACGGGCGCCGGAAGTCCAGGCGCTGGCAGCGGGAGAGGATGGTGGGCAATATCTTGTGCGGTTCGGTGGTGGCCAGCACGAAGACCACGTGGGGAGGGGGTTCCTCGAGCATCTTGAGCAGGGCGTTGAAGGCCTCGGGCGTGAGCATGTGGACCTCGTCCACGATGTAGACCTTCATGCGTCCCTCGACGGGCGCGAAGTTCACCCGGTCGCGGATCTCACGAATCTCGTCGATGCCTCGGTTGGAGGCGGCGTCGATCTCGAGCACGTCCATAGAGCTGCCGCGGCGGATGGCCTGGCAGTGGGGGCAGGTGCCGTCGGGCTGGGTGGTAGCCTTGCCGTGACCCTCGTCGCAATTCAGCGCCATGGCCAGAATCTTGGCCGTGCTGGTCTTGCCGGTGCCGCGGGGGCCGGCGAACAGGTAGGCGTGGCTCACGCGGTCCTGCCTGATGGCGTTCGTGAGCGTCCGGGTGATATGCGCCTGCCCCACGACATCCTCGAAGGCCGTGGGGCGGTACTTCCGGTAGAGGGAGATCGACACTGGCTGGAGGGCTCCTTCCCCGAAAAAAAGGATCAGACCGTGCACCCACCGTCGAAGACAGGCCTCCAAGCGCCCGCCGCTAGCCGACTCAGACCAAGCACCCCCGCGGCACATGGAAGTGTCCGCTTAGGGCTGCTACCTCCCGGTCCTGACCCGGTTCACGGATTCCCATTGCGCGGGACCCGGTCGTCAACGCCACTTGGCGGCAGCTCGACCTCACAGGTCCGCTCCTCGGGTGGGGATTCAGTCCCGCTATAGCGGATTGCGGGTGCAGGGCACCGCTACCTCCCCACCTAGCACGGTCAGGACGAGTATATCAGCCGGGTGCGACGGAAACCGGCCGCACTGGATGCCCACGCCGGTCAGGGGCCCGTGGTGCTGGTGGCCTCCGGAGGCATGAGCGGCTGGAGGTCGGCGATGATCACGTCGAGCACCTTTCCGGCCGCCTGCGGATCGACAGAGGGAACAGACATGCCCTCCAGATCGGCCATCGCCTGGGTGACCGATTCGGCAGTGGGCCCCTCCGCGATGGCCTGGGCTCGTGAAAGGTGCGAGCGCAGCTCGCGCGCGGCCCCGTCGGCCAGCTCGAACTGCTTCTCCAGGACGGCCTTGGCGGCCGTGATCGCCTGGCCCCGGGCGCGCAGAGCGTAGATGGTCGCGACCCGGGGGTCGTTGGGAGGCGCTCCGGCCTGGGAAAGCTCGTCGCCCAATTGGGCCACGGCGTAGGAGGTGCGCTTGAGCTCCCGGGCGTAGGCGTTCGACTCGGGGGTGGCGTACGCGGGTGGCAGCTGCGTGGTCGAGGTAACCGCGGCCTGGACGGTGGACTCGGATGCGTTCGTGGAGCCGGTGTCCGACGCCGAGGTCTGCGAGCAGGCCGCCGGTATGAGCGCAAGGAAGGCGAGCACGGCCGCGATCACAAAGGCGCGACGCCGGGCCCGACGGGCGGATAGTCTCACACGATCCATCTTGACAGCTCCGGTAGGTGATGGCGGGCTTGTGGGACAACGTTCGAAGCCGAAGATAGCATGGCGGGAGATCAGAAGACTGCTCGGCGGGGCTGTTCGAACAGGTCAAGCGCGGATCAGCTTGTCCAGTTCCGTCGTCGCTGGGTCGATCCAGCGGAGTTGCGAGAGAGCCGCGAACGCTTTGTCTGCTGATACAAGAGCCTCGGCGTGTCGGTTAGTAGCAACCGCCGCCAGCACTGAGTCAAACGCATCAGATCGCGGTCTCCGGCGGGCCCTAACGTGCGCGAACTCCGAACTTGTCCCGCGCCTCATCCAGTTCCCGGCGCAGCTCAGTCGGGGAGGCGGGCACGTGCATCGGTTCAGCGGCCAAGACGGCGTCTATGGCCGCCCGGCGCCGCTCCGGATCAGTTGGGAGCCGATCGATGGCCTCGCGGACCACGGCTGCGACCGACACTCCACGCTGCTTTGCAGCGCGCGCGACTTTGCCATAGCGCTCGTCGTCCAGCAAGATTTGTAGGCGGTGGTTGAGCATGTGTCTACACTAACACTTAACCCGAAGATAGCATGGTCATCGTCCGCAACATCGGAGTACGCGGCGTGTCGCCGGCGCGTACCTACATCCCCGAGCTCCTCGACGACGTCCTGACCGGCCGCATCAACCCGGGGCGCGTCTTCGACTTCGAGACGCATCTCGAGCACATCGCCGACGCATATGCCGCGGCCGGGAGCAAGCGGAGTGTAAGATAGCCCAGGCGTGTGGAGGTCACCAGATCCGAAGGAAGGATGCATGAAGGCGACAGCTGTCAACGGCAGTCCGAGGAAGACGTGGAACACCGCGACGCTCCTCGAGCACGCCTTGCGCGGCTGCGCGGACGCCGGCTTCGAGACCGAGTTGCTCCACCTGTACAACCACGACTACCGGGGCTGTATCAGCTGCTTCGCCTGCAAGCGGATCGGGGGAGAGAGCTACGGCCGGTGCAACGTGCGGGATGGGTTGACGCCTATACTGAAGAGCGTGGCCGAGGCCGATGTGCTGATTCTGGGCTCGCCGTTCTACTTCCACACCGAGACAGGGGCGATGCGCTCCTTGATGGAGCGGCTGCTGTTCCCGTATCTGACGTACACTCCTGAGCGGACCTCCCTCTTCCCTGGGAAGATCCAGACCGCGTTCGTCTACACCATGAACGCACCGGAAGAGGAGATGCCGCTGGCCCACCAAGACTCGAGCGTCGCCGCCTCGCGGGGCATCATGACCCACATCTTCGGAAGCTGCGAGGTCCTGCTGAGCACGGAGACCTACCAGTTCGACGACTACTCGAAGTACCTGACCACACGCTGGGACCCGAAGGTCAAGGCCCGCCGACGGCGGGAGATCTTCCCGCAGGACTGCGAGCGCGCCTACGAGTTGGGCAACCGGCTCGCCGCGGCGGCTCGATAGCGGGTCCCTGTGGTTGCCGCTGTTCACGGTGTCCTCAGCTGGGGGTCTCGTGGCGCTCATCATCCACCCAAGGTTGGATTGCGGAGCGGCGAGCATGCGTGCCACCGTGGCGAAGATGGACAGGCCGCCAAGACTCAGTGGCCGAGCCCGAGATCAACGCCCTCCTCACTTACCTCGCCGTGACAAAGAACGTCAGCGCTTCCACGCAGAGCTAGGCCCTGGCCGCGCTGCTCTTCCTGTACCGGCATGTCCTGGGCCGCGAAGTCGGCGACTTGGACGGAGTCATCCGCGCCAGGCGTAGCTTCAATGTGCCGGTGCTCATGACCCGCGGCGAAGTACGAGACGTTCTGAGCCAACTCGCCGGTGACAAGTGGCTCATCGCCTCTTTGCTCTACGGCTGCGGGCTGCGACTGCTGGAGTGCCTGCGGCTCCGGGTCAAGGACATCGATTTCTCCCGAGGAGAGATCACGGTGCACGACGGCAAGGGCGGGAAGGAACGCGTCACCATGTTGCCCGCGTCGCTCGCGACGCCGACGCACGAGCAGCTGCGCTCAGTGAAGATCGCCCACGACGCCGATCTCGCCGATGGCTGGGACCGGGTTGTGTTGCCTGCCGCCCCGGACCGGAAGTCCCCGAACGCGCCGGCCGACCGGCGTTGGCAGTGGGTGTTCCCTCAGGCCAACCGCTGGAAGAACCCAAGGACAGGAGAAGAGGGACGGCATCACGTTCACGAGACCCTGGTTTAACGGGCCGTGAAGGATGCTGCCACCCGGGCGGGTATCGTCAAGCACGTAGGATGCCACACCTTCAGGCATTCGTTCGCTACCCATTTGCTGGAGGCAGGCTACGACATCCGTACTATCCAGGAGCTGCTCGGCCACAGGGATGTTCGCACCACCATGATCTACACGCATGTGCTCTACCGGGGTGGTCAAGGCGTCCGCAGCCCGCTTGACGCGCTGTAGGGCGGCATATACAGTCTGCATATCCGCGACGTTACGGGACGCGTTCACGCTGCGAAATCCGTCGCAGGCCGACACGGCTGGTCATCTTGAGGCTCGAAATCATTGTTATGCAGACACCGTGGCGCTGCGGCATTCGACTTCTGCAGACCGGATAATCATTGGTCAGGGTGCTTATGCCGTCCGCAACTAAGCCGAAACGCGCAGACGGCCAGGTCACTGGCCTCGCTGGGGAGCTTTTCGTAGCCGCTGAGTTACTGAAGCGCGGACTTCAGACCTCGGTAACTTTCGGGAACGCAAAGGCCATTGACCTATTTGCGCATAACGCCAAGACCGGAAGAACTTTCACCGTTCAAGTTAAAGCCCTTCGGGAGAAGAACTTCTTTCTTATCGCTCATGGCGAAGTTGAACCGGCCCACGTATATGTATTCGTCCTGCTTAACAAGCCAGGCCAAGCGGTCCAATACTTCGTGGTTCCTGGAGGCGATCTTGCCAACGAGCCCGAGAAATTTACGAAGTACTTCAAGGATCCGAAAATGCCGAGCATCCATCCCAAGACGCTTATCGCGCTTGGATATGAAAATGCTTGGGGTGTCTTCGATGAATAAGCACCCTAACCCTGCGTTCGAGGGGACGCTCCGCCTATCGGCGGCGCGCCCCTCAACTCCACGTTAGCCGGCAGAATATGCGCGGTGCCAAAACTTACAGTTCGGAGGTTACGGCCATGAGCAAAGTTGAGTCGATCGAACAACAGATTAAGTCGCTGTCGCCGGAAGAGATTGCGCAGCTTCGGGCATGGTTTCTTGAATTCGACTGGGCGCTTTGGGAACAACAGCTCGAGCGCGATGTTGCAGCTGGGAAACTCGATGCGTTTGCGGAAAAAGCGCTTCGGGATCACGCGGCCGGAAAGACGACACCTCTTTGAAACATCATGCGTCCCCAGACTTCTGGGTCTGTTACCGGTCTTTGCCGGAGGACGTCCGGAAGCTCGCGGATCAAGCCTACGAACATCTCAAGCAAGATCCGCAGTATCCATCGCTTCATTTCAAGAAGGTCGGGCGTTTCTGGTCTGCGCGCGTGGGAGGCAGCTATCGCGCAGTGGCGGTGGAAGGCGCAGATGGTTTCGTCTGGTTCTGGATCGGCTCCCACGCTGATTACGATGAGCTGCTCGGCTAACCGCCGGTTGCAGGCGACACGCATGAGGCCGCGTGCGCCTGAACCGGAACGTTGGGCGAACCCCAGCCGTGGCGGCGGCACGGACGCAAGGTCCTCTTCCCGGACCTGTGAACCGGTGCTATAGTCGGTACTGTACACCGGCCTTCAGGTGGAGGTTCCATTGCGTAGCGCACCCAAGTTCTCCGAGGACGTCGTGCCGCTCAGCGACCTCAAAGCGAACCCCGGCAGGGTGGTGCACCAGGTCGACGAGACGCACCGGCCGGTGCTGCTCACCAGCCGCGGCCGCGGTGTCGCCGTCGTGCAGGCGCTCACCGACTACGAGGCCGAGGCCGAGGAGCGTTCCTTCCTGCGCGCCGTCGTCGAGGGCATCGTCGACCTCGAAGCGGGGCGCGAGCTCGACCTGGCCGACGTCAAGCAGCGGCTCGGCCTCGAGTAAGCGTGCCGGGCCGAGCGCGCATCAGCTTCGCCGCCTCCGCAGTCGCGGACCTCGAGGCGATTCGCGCCCGGTACGCCGGCCAGCAGGTCCCCGAGGTCGGCGAGCGCCTGCTGCGCGAGATCGTCGCGCACGTCGAGCGGCTCGCCGACTTCCCGGAGAGCGGCCGCGTGGCGCCGGAGTTCGGGCTCGTCCAGCTACGCGAGATCATCCACCCGCCGTTCCGCATCGTCTATCGCCTCGGTGAGGGTCGCGTCCGCGTGGTCCGCGTTTGGCGCAGCGAGCGCCAGCTCGAACTGCCGACGTGAGCGGGCCGCCTAACAAGCGCATCAAGCTGGCTCGCAGCAGCGCCGACCTTGACATCAGAAGTCGTCGCGCTCGCGGCTTATCCGCGGTGCGTTGGACGGACGACAGATAGTGCCCGGGGCGCAGCCCCTTGTGAGCGCAACGCCCATGAAGCCGAACGCCGGAGGAAGAATGCCGAGTCGAAGCGAACACCTCGACGACATGGTCGCAAGTACGCCCGATTGGCGCGGGGCGAAGCTAGCAGAACTGCGCAGGGTCATTCACGAGGCTGACCCTGAAATCGCCGAGGAAGTGAAGTGGAGACGGCCCAGCAACCCTATGGGCTCGGCCGTCTTCGAGCACAACGGGATCGTCTGCATCGGGGTCCTTCTGAAGGAAAGGGTCAGACTGGTCCTCGACAAGGGCGCGAGTCTGCCCGACCCCGACAAGCTCTTCAATGCTCAGTTGGAGGGCAACAAGTCGCGGGCTATCGACTTCTACGAGGGAGGCACGCTCAACGAAGCCGCGCTCAAAGCGCTCATCCGTGCAGGCGTCGAACACAATCTGGCCAAGATAAAGCCGGCCCGAAAGAAGAAGTAGGCCGGTGAAGCTCAGCTGGTCGGAGATGAACCCCAAGCCCTCGGCGCTGGCCTTCGCGGGTCTCAGCCAAGTCCAGGAACTCGACGCCGTCCAACACGGGGATCAACCTGACGCGCCCCCGAAAGCGGCTACCCTGTAAGCTTGAGACGCGCAGGTTGTCCGCATAGCAGGCTGCCGAAAACGAAGCCTTGGCGGCCGCGACTGCACTGGGCGGCCCGATGCGGCGTCCTCGGTCGCGCCCGTAGCTCTGCTACGCCCGCTCCCTGGTACGCCCGGCATGGGCAACAGCTTGGAGGTGAAAGTCCTCTGGAGGAAGCGGTGGTGCTAACTCCTAGCCAAAGGCAACGGCGTCGTCGCGAGGCGGGGTGGGAAGGAAGCCCGAGGCAAAACCCTGCACCGAGGAACACGAACCGCATAAGAGGCGGGGCGACTCGGGTGAGCCGGCCAGGCACGGCGAAGCCCGCCACCACCAAGGGGTCGTCAGGTAGATGCGGCGGCGGTAGGGGAAAGCGGTTGCCCTTATCCGGGGAGGTCTCCTCGGGTGTCCTAAGATGCCCCGTCACTGCGGTGCTCGCGGGGTGGAAGTGGACGGCCGGGGTCGCAAGGCCCCGGCGCACCGAGGAGAAGTCAGCCGAGGCCATAGTACCGGCGGGGAGGAAGCCAAAGCCGGGAAGGGCCGAACGTACGAGCCGAGGGAGGACTTTGCGCGCTCGCAGGGAGAGACGATGAGAGCAGCCATCCCCGCCAGGGGCCTTGACGGTGAGGGTGAAGGGTGAAGCCCGCCGCCCCCGCCAAGAGCCGAGCCTCTCCCCGGCGCCGGAAAGCCACCACTCTCACCCCGCCCCGGCGACTCTTTTCGAGGAGTTTCTTTCTCGGGAGAACCTCGCCCGGGCGCTCAAGCGCGTCGAGCAAAACGCCGGTGCCTCCGGTCCCGACGGCATGACCACGGCCGATCTACGCCCCTGGCTTCATGTCCACTGGCCCGAGGTCCGCGCAAAGCTCGAGGCGGGCACCTACCGACCGAGCCCCGTCCGCCGGGTGACCATCCCCAAGCCCGGTGGCGGCGAGCGCTTGCTCGGGGTGCCCACGGTACTGGACCGCCTGCTCCAGCAGGCCCTCCTGCAGGTGCTCACCCCCCTATTTGACCCCCATTTCTCAGATCAAAGCTATGGTTTTCGTCCCGGCCGCTCGGCGCATGAAGCCGTGCGGGTCGCCCAGAAAGCCATCGCGGAGGGTCACGACTGGGTGGTCGATCTGGACCTGGAAGCCTTCTTCGACCGGGTAAACCACGACGCCTTAATGGCCCGGGTCGCGCGCCGAGTGAAAGACAAGAAGGTGCTCAAGCTCCTTCGCGCCTACCTGAACGCGGGCATCATGGCCGAGGGCGTCCTGGTCCGCTCCCAGGAAGGCACCCCCCAGGGTTCCCCCCTCTCGCCGCTGCTCGCCAACGTCATGCTGGACGACCTCGACCAGGAGCTGGCCTCTCGGGGCCACCACTTCGTGAGGTACGGGGACGACCTTATGATCTACGTGAAAAGCCAGCGGGCCGGGGAGCGGGTGATGGCGAGCACGCGCAGGTTCGTCGAGAAGAAGCTGAAACTCAAGGTGAACGAGGCCAAGTCGGCGGTGGCTCCAGCTACCGCCCGCCCCTTCCTGAGCTTCCGTTTCTTCCGCCGAGAGGCAGAGGTCAAGGTGAGGCTCGACCCAAAAGCCCTGAAGGCGGTGAAGATGCGTCTTCGCCGCCTCACCGGCCGTAACTGGCGAGTCTCCATGCCGGTGCGCATAGCCGCCCTCAACCGCTTCACTCGCGGCTGGACGGCCTACTTCGCCCTGGTCGACACTCCCTCTTTGTTTGCCCAGCTAGACGGGTGGCTGCGCCGCAGGCTGCGGCAGGTGCGCGGGGAGGAGTGGAAAGGGTGGCGCGCTCGGGCGCGCAACTTGTGCGCTCTCGGTATCCCCGCCCCGACTGCCTACAGTTGGTCGGTTTCGCGGAAGGGCTGCTGGCGCATCGCCGGTTCTGGCATCCTCTCCCGCGCCCTGCCGAACGCCTACTGGCAGGCCCAGGGGCTGCGGAGTGTGAGTGAGTCCTATCGTTGCTTGCGGGATGCTCGGCGAACCGCCGGATGCGGGCCCGCATGTCCGGTGGTGTGGGAGGGGTCGGGGTGAGCCCGGCCCCTACCCGATCGTCCTTGTCTCGCGCGTGCCCAGCGCACCTCGGCGGCGAAGCGTCATTCCGAAACGAGCTCCAGCCTCGCGCGTGCCCAGCGCACTCCGGTGGCGAAGCGTCATTTCTTAGGAGCCTGTTAAGGTTGGCCAATATAGAGAGGAATCAATACGTGACGGACAAGGTACTAATTAGAAGTGAGACAAACGCCGATGTCAGCGTCATCACCGAGATCACAGTCGCAGCGTTCAAGACTCTGGCAATCAGCAATCATACGGAGCAATTCATCATTGCCGCACTGCGCGCTGCCAAGGCGCTCACAGTCTCGCTCGTAGCCGAAGTGGATGGGCGCGTAGTGGGACATATCGCATTCTCCCCGGTGACGATTTCAGACGGTTCCCCGAACTGGTACGGACTTGGGCCTGTGTCGGTTCTGCCGGAATGCCAGCGAGGGGACTGGCAGTGCCTTGATACAGGAAGGGATATCACGTCTGAAGGACCTTGGTGCCCAGGGATGCTGCCTCGTGGGACATCCGGAGTACTACAGGCGCTTCGGGTTCCGGAACATCCAGGGGCTTGTCGTTGAGGGGGTACCGGAAGAGGTCTTCTTCGCCTTGCCTCTGGATGGCCATATTCCGCAGGGCATCGTTGAGTTTCACGTGGGATTCACAGCAGATGGCCGAGAGGGTGCAGGCGGCGGACCACCCGCGCGCGCCTGCTAAAGCGGAGAGGGAGGGATTCGAACCCTCGAGACGGGTTACCCCCGCCTACACGATTTCCAGTCGTGCTCCTTCGGCCAGCTCGGACACCTCTCCGCGAACGCAAGGCCGCCAGAAACGACAGTGGATTATAGCAGAACGATATTCGGCCCCAGTCCCGCTCGAGAAGGGCCCCCGACGAGTTCTCGCTAGCAGGCTGTCGGGAAATGACGCTTCGCCGCCGGAGTGCGCTGGGTACGCGCCAGGCTAGGACGCAGGGAGCGCTCGTAGCAGCGCTACGGGGCGCGACTGAGGACAACGCATGGCGCCGCCCAGTGCGCTCCGGCGGCCGAGGTTTCTTTTTCCGACAGCCTCCTAGTAGTACTTTGTTAGACTATTGCAGGACCCCCTCACCCCACGCCGAACATGGTCCGCGGATGGGATCATGTCGGGAAGGAGGGAAAGATGCAGCGGGCCCTGGAGACGGATGCGACCGCGGCCGACGCGCGTGAGCGTCTTATGGCCTTCGTCGCCGAGATGGTGGCGAGCTTCTCCCACGTGCGCCAAAGGGAGAACGCCCTCCTTTATGTGCGCGGTCTGGTCGAGCACGGGGGGCGCAAGAGCCTCTGGCCCACGCTCTTTCGCTTGGGAGAAGACGCGGCCCGCTATGAGAGCCTGCAGCAGTTTTTGGCGGATTCCCCCTGGGACCCGGATATGCTCGTGCGCGCCTGCGCCGAGCGAGTGGTGCCCGAGATCGAGGTGAGCGCCTGGGTCATCGACGACACCGGCATCCCGAAAGTCGGCTCGCACTCCCCCGGGGTGAAGCGCCAGTACTCGGGCACGCTGGGCAAGGTAGACAGCTGCCAGATCACGGTGAGCCTGCATGCGGCTGGTTCTCGGGGCACGGCTCCTTTGGGCTGGGCCCTTTACCTGCCGGAGGAGTGGTGTGGGGACGGGCCCCGGCGGGAGAAGGCCAAGATACCGGAGGGGGTCACCTTTAAGACCAAACCGCAGCTCGCCACGGCCTTGGCAGCGCAGGCGGCGGATTGGGAGATCCCCCGGGCCCCCATCCTGGCCGACCAAGCCTACGGGGACGACACGGCTTTCCGTACGGGCTTGCACGATCTCAAGCTCACCTATCTGGTGGCCGTCTCGCCCCAGCTCGGGGTGTTCGAACCGGGGACCGGCTTTAAAGCTCCTGCGAAGAGCGCCCGACCCGGCCGGCCGGTCGTCCGCCACCGGCCCGACCGCAAGCCCGTCTCGGTGAGCGCGCTCGCCCGGGAGCTTAACCCTGGGGCCTGGCAGACGCTCCCCTACCGGACGACCAAAGCGGGGGAGGAGGTGGTAAGCCGCTTCGCTTTTGTCCGGGTCTGGGCCGCGAACGCCGTAGAGCGCAGAGGAGAGGAGCCCCGCACCGAGTGGCTCATCATCGAGTGGCCCCAAGACACGGAGGCTCCCACCGACTACTGGCTCTCCAACCTGCCGGAAGACAGCGAGTCCGAGCATCTCGCCCGGCTCGCCCGCCTGCGCTGGACTATCGAACTCGACTACCGGCAGCTCAAAGGCGAGCTCGGTCTGGCTCACTACGAGGGTCGAAGCTATCCGGGCTTCCATCATCACTGCGCTCTGGTGACCTGCGCCCATGCCTTCCTCACGCTCGAACGGCTCTCCCCAAAAGTCCGGCGGCCGGACTGACACTGCCCCAGGCGGTGCTGATCCTGCAGCCCGCCTTGCGGTGTTGGCACGGCCGCTGCCAGACCTGTAACCAGACCGTCGACCTCAACCAGCTGGTGCTGTTCCATCGGCTGGAGTAACAAAGTACTACTAGGGCCCGGTGAGCCCCTCTACCAAGGCCAGGAGGGCTGCCCTCCAACGAGCAAACCCCACACGAAGAGCGCCAGCCCGGCGGCGGCCGTGCCCGGTATCACGAGCAGGCTCACCGGGTCACGGCTGAGCTCGTAAGGGGGTAGGATCCACAATCCGATCCCAGTGAGGGCGGCGCTCCCCAGAATGGCCGGGATGATCTGCTGGCCTTCGACCCCTATGTAGAGCACCGTGACGCCGTAGGTCAGGAGCGAGCCAAGCGTGAGCAGGGTTCGCTCTCCCCCGATGATCCGCTGAGCGGCTCCCTGGCCCAGGACCAAGACGGCCAAGGTCATGAGGAAGAATCCAGACCCCAGCAGCCAGTGGCCCAGCTGCTCGTCCCAGAAGTCCACCATGGTGCCGTAGTCGCCCAGCCGGACCACCTGGGGGACGGCGTTGTTCAAGGCATTAGCGGTGACATGGGTCCCCTGTCCCACCATGGCGATGGCCACACCCAGCCAGAAAATCCAGGCCCAGGGGCTCGAGGTGAGCGCGTAGGTGTTGAGCGACCCGGTCCCCGATTGGGTGACCGCCATGAACAGGCGGGTGAAGGCGAAGGTCGCGAGCCCGGGCATCACTGCGAGCAACACCAAGTCGAAGGGGTTGATGGGCCAGGTTCCGGTGCTCTCTGGTCCGACCTCCCGCAGAGTCTGGAAAATCTCCCAGCCGATGATCGACAGCAGCAAGAAGCGGACGCTGCTCATGATCGGGGCGGCCGTCCTCGAGATCACCACGGCGCCACCGCAGGCCGGAAAGGTGTGGATATGGGGATCAGGCGCGTCATGACCCTGGATTCTATACCTTCGTTTCGCGGGGACGAAATGGCCGGTGGGCGGCCTCTTCTTGACAACTCGCGGGGGAGGGCGGTAGCATGCCCTGGGTTTAAGCCCCCTTAATAATGTCGTCGTCCCAACTTAACAAGGAGGTCACCGCTGTATGGAGGGTACATCGTCATCGACCGTCCTCGCCCGGAGCGGCCGGGGTCGATACTTGCGGAGGGGAGCGCTGGCGGCGCTGATGGGCCTCCTCCTCTCGTTGGTCCTGGCTCCTGTAGCCTTGGCCGCGGACGGCACCGCTGAGCCGGCGGGCGGCGAGGCCAACCTGGTGCTTCCTGACCTGAGCTCGGTCGACTTCCTGGGCATGAGCGGTCAGACGCTTCTCACCCTGGGGCTTATTGTCTGCGCCGCAGGTCTGCTCTTTGGCCTCATCATCTACACCCGCCTCAAGAACCTCCCCGTGCACGCCTCCATGCGGGAGATCTCGGAGCTCATCTACGAGACCTGCAAGACCTACCTCGTCCAGCAGGGCAAGTTCCTGCTCATCCTTTGGGTTTTCATCGGCGTCATCATGGCCTTCTACTTCGGGGTGCTGCAGAGCTTCTCTCTGGTCAAGGTCCTGGTCATCCTCATCTTCAGCTTGGTGGGGATCGGCGGCAGCTATGGGGTGGCCTGGTTCGGCATCCGCATCAACACCTTCGCCAATTCGCGCACGGCCTTCGCCAGCCTCAAGGGCAAGCCCTACCCCTGCTACTCCATCCCTCTGACTGCAGGCATGAGCATCGGTACGCTGCTGATCAGCGTCGAGCTCCTGGTGATGCTGCTCATCCTGCTCTTCGTGCCCCGTGACTACGCCGGCCCGGTGTTCATCGGGTTCGCCATCGGTGAGTCGCTGGGCGCCTCTGCTCTGCGGATCGCGGGGGGCATCTTCACGAAGATCGCCGACATCGGTTCGGACCTCATGAAGATCGTCTTCAACATCAAGGAAGACGACGCCCGCAACCCCGGCGTCATCGCCGACTGCACGGGCGACAACGCCGGCGACTCGGTGGGCCCCACGGCCGACGGCTTCGAGACCTATGGCGTCACGGGTGTGGCCCTGATCTCCTTTATCTTGCTGGCCGTGCTCGAGCCGGTGGTGCAGGTGCAGCTGCTGGTCTGGATCTTCGCCATGCGCGTCATGATGATCGTGGCCAGCGTGGGTTCGTACCTCATCAACAGCGCGGTGGCCCGCACCCGCTACGAGAAGGCCGACTCCATGAACTTCGAGGCGCCGCTGACCTCCCTGGTATGGCTGACCTCGCTGGTGTCCGTCGGCCTGACCTACCTGGCCAGCTACCTGCTGATCAGCGACCTGGGTGACGGGTCCTTGTGGTGGAAGCTCTCCACGGTCATCACCTGCGGCACCCTGGCGGGGGCCATCATCCCCGAGCTGGTCAAGGTGTTCACGTCGGTCAAGTCGGCCCACGTGCGCGAGATCGTCACCTCGTCGCGGGAAGGCGGCCCCTCTCTGAACATCCTCTCCGGCTTCGTGGCCGGCAACTTCGCCGCCTACTGGCTGGGCCTGGCCATCGTGGGCCTCATGGGCATCGCCTACTTGGTGAGCACGCAGGGTCTGGTCGACCTCATGGTGGCTCCCGCCGTGTTTGCCTTCGGCCTGGTGGCCTTCGGCTTCCTGGGCATGGGCCCGGTGACCATCGCCGTGGACTCTTACGGGCCGGTGACCGACAATGCTCAGTCTATCTACGAGCTCTCGCTGATCGAGTCGGTGCCCAACGTCGAGCAGGAGATCAGGGGCCAGTTCGGCTTCGACGTCGACTTCGAGAAGGCCAAGCACTTCCTGGAGGAGAACGACGGCGCCGGCAACACCTTCAAGGCCACCGCCAAGCCGGTGCTCATCGGTACGGCGGTCGTGGGCGCCACCACCATGATCTTCTCGATCATCGTGCTCCTCACCGACGGTCTCACGACAGGTCTCGAAAACCTCTCGCTCCTGCACGCCCCGTTCCTGCTCGGGCTCATCACCGGGGGCGCCATGATTTTCTGGTTCACGGGCGCCTCCACGCAGGCCGTAACCACCGGCGCGTACCGGGCGGTGGAGTTCATCAAACGCAACATCGATCTGGACAGCGGAATCACCAAGGCTTCGGTCAGCGACAGCAAGAAGGTGGTGCAGATCTGCACCGAGTACGCCCAGAAGGGGATGTTCAACATCTTCCTGGCCGTCTTCTTCGCCACTCTGGCCTTCGCCTTCGTGGAGCCGTTCTTCTTCATCGGCTACCTGATCTCCATCGCCCTCTTCGGGCTTTTCCAGGCCTTCTTCATGGCCAACGCGGGCGGCGCCTGGGACAACGCCAAGAAGGTGGTCGAGGTGGATCTCAAAGAAAAGGGCACCGAGCTGCATGCGGCCACGGTGGTGGGTGACACGGTGGGCGATCCCTTCAAGGACACCTCCTCGGTGGCCATGAACCCCATCATCAAGTTCACCACGCTGTTCGGCCTGCTGGCGGTGGAGCTGGCGGTCAGCATGGCGAACGAGCAGGGCACGTTCCTCACGCGCATCATCGCGGCTGTGTTCTTCCTGGTGTCGGTGTTTTTCGTGTGGCGTTCCTTCTACCGCATGCGCATCAAGGTGGAGAACTCATCCGCGACCAGCGCGGCCGAAGCCCAGGCGGTGGAGGGCTGATCCTGGCGGTCTGAAGCACACGCTCGATCACGCGACGGCGGGGGCCCGAATCGGGCCCCCGCCGTCGTTGGTGCCTCCTGCCTCGGTGCTGATTCGCAAAGGGTCGCTGGCTCAATCTGGCTGTCTGCCCTCCGGAGGGGCCGCGCGATTGTCCCGCTGCTCGTCCATGCCTGGGAGGCCGTTGAAAAGCGAAGCCCCGGCCACCGGGCAGCACTGGGCGGCGCCATGCGTCGTCCTCGGTCGCAACCCGTAGCCTTCGGCTACGAGCGCTCCCTGCGTCCGGGGAGCTCGTTTCACAACGAAGCCTTGGCGGCCGCGACTGCACTGGGCGGCCCGATGCGGCGTCCTCGGTCACGTCCGGAGCTCCGCTACGAGCGCTCCCTGCGTCCAGGGAGCTCGTTTCACAACGAAGCCTTGGCGGCCGCGACTGCACTGGGCGGCCCGATGCGGCGTCCTCGGTCCCGTCCGTAGCTCCGCTACGCCCGCTCCCTGCGTCCTTGCCTCGCCCGCGCCCAGTGCAGCCTGACCGCGGAGCGTCATTGCGAAACGAGCTCTAGCCTCGCACTCGCCCAGTGCCGCCTGACCGCAAAGCGTCATTCCGAAACGAGCTCTGGCCTTGCGCGTGCCCAGCGCACCCCGGCGGCGAAGCGTCATTCTTCAACGGCCTGCTGGACGTCCGAAGCTGTCACGCATGAACCGCACCATCATGCTGTGATAGGCATGTGTGTACTCATCGTACGCTCCCCGGAGCGGGTTCCAGAAGAGCACCCGCTCGGACTCGATGGTGGCGGCGCCCGCCTCGAGCATCCGCACGATGCCCCTATGGATAGCCTCGACGCGCCTTGCGTGGGTAGCCCTGTCGCGGAAGGGATAGAACTCGCCCGCTTGGCGCATGGCCTCCGTCGAAACGAGGTCGCCGATCTCTCTCTGCTCGAAGGGCCGAGCGGGAAGCGGATGGCGGTGGTAGATCGCACACACGTTGCGTCGCGACTGCATTGGCTCTCCTTCGAGTTTCACTGTCTCAGAGACGAACTGTAGCCACCAGGACAACCAAAGCGGCCAGGGCCGCTCCCAGCTGGTCCCAGCGGGGCGGAGCGAGGGCAATCTGGTGCTCTCGGCGTGCGCTCAGGCGCATAGACTGAGCTTCCGCCACTCGTTCTGCCCTATCGTAGGCCCGGATGAGAAGTGAACCTGCAATCATCGCAGTCACCCGCGGCTGCCGGCCGACCCGCCAGTTGCGACTCCTCAGCTTGTGGGCGCTCCCCAGGCGCTCGCTCTCCTCCAAGAGCAGGAAGAGATATCGGTACATGAGGGAGGCCGTCTCCAGGACGACCTCCGGCATCCGGTACCAACGCAGGGCGGAGAGGAAGCATGGGGGTGGCGTGCTGGCCGTGGTCAAAGCCACCAGCGCCAGACCTCCGGTCACCTTCCAGAACAGTACGGTCGCGGCCGCCGTTCCGGCAGCTGATGGGTGGATTCCGATGGGACCAAGGGTCCAGGTCCAGAGATAGGGGGGTGGACCGAGCAGGGAGCGCAAAGCCACCAGGGGCACCGCCGCCACCAGGCCGGGAGTAAGTCGCACCAGGGTCCGGCGCACCCTGAGTCCCTGTCCCAAGACCAACCCTACCAAGGAGATCCCGATGGCGCTCGCGCCGGTAATCCAGCTTTGACTCACCAAGTTGGCCAGCACGGCTGTGCAGAGAAAGGCAATCTTGAGACGAGGGTCGACCTTGGAAAGCCATGTGCCTCTCCAAGCCTCCGCGTCGGCCGTGAGCGGATCGTGGTGGGGAGCCAGGGCATGGAGCGCCTGGTGCAGCCTACCGGCCATCGACCATGCTTCTTGTGCGCTCGCGGCTGGTTGCCCCTTCCACGAACACCATGCGGCCCAGATAGCCGAGCGCTCCACCCGCCAGCAGGCCACCCACGGTGAAGACGAAGAGCAAGAGGTCGCCCTGATCTGTGTTGATGAAGGGAGGGCGGGCCTCTCGCCCGGCTTCCTGGGCACGTGCCTCCATGATGCTCTCGTCGATGCCCACGTAATCGCCCGCCCCCTTGCCTCGATGAAGCGCCGTGGGGGTGACGGCGGCGGCAACCACCGCCACGAAGACCAGCACCGTCGCGATTCGACGAAGGCTCATGCTCTGACTCCTTTCGACCAAAGGGCAGCCATCATCGGACACCGACTTCCTCGCGCGCGGCCCCACGGACATCCGCCGGTCGCAGAATTCGCAAAGCCTGGAGAATATCGGGGCGCACCTTGGCTACGTAGCTCAAGACCCCACCGGTGAGCAACGCCTCCCCAGGGCGAGAGGCCCTTGGACGGGCAAGAAGGCTCCGAAAAGCGAGACCCACTGCCGGCCGAGCTCCGAGACGCCGAAAAGCCCCAGGCTGAGCTCGAGAGCGGTGACGGCATAGACGGACAGGTCGCCTATGAACCCGGCGAGGAATCCAGACGCGAAGAGCGACAGTCCAAGCCGGCGGGAGCCTAAGAACACGCCTGCCCCCACAAGAGAGCCGGCAACGCCTTCGGAGACGATGTTGGCGCCCCAGGTGGAAAGGCCCCCGTGGGCGAAGAAGAGAGCTTGGAACAGCAGAGACACCGCGGCCACGACCACACTCACGAAAGGGCCGAGAACAATGGCGGCCAGGGGCGTCCCGCACGGATGTGAAACCGATCCGGCCACGGGCACCGGTATGGGCATGAGACTGATGGCGAACACCGAAGCCCCCATGATGCCGGTGAGGGCCTTGCGCTGAGGTATCTGGGTGGTCTTGCTTCGGAGTTTGCGAACCCCGATGACCGTCGTGGCGGCGGCGGGAGCAAACCAGACGGCGGCCCATTCCACCGGAAGAACACCTTCGGCAAGATGCATGTGAGAATCCCTCCCCTCTACGTGTGTCGGATCGCAGCCGGTGGTTGACTCTTTCCGAGAGGGGAGGGGACCGGCCTTTGACCAGCCCACGCGGGATGGAAGTCACCGCCGGAATACAGCGGCCGTAGGTCTCGATCGGGGGGCAAGAAAAAGCCCCATCCCGATCGAGGATGAGGCTTTCGTACACACGTCCAAGCCTGCCCTTTTCCTCGAAGGGTCCTTGCTCCGAATGGCAAAGGCAGGTCTCCTGGCTCCCGACTCGAACGCCTCCTGCGCCTTCCCGGCCCCTCGAGATGAGGCCAGTGGCACTGCAGGAGACTCGTCGGCTACAGTGGCGGGACCGCGTCGGCTTGAACCGACTTCCCTATTAAGCTCGCGCACCTCTGCCGCAACTCGACGCTACCAGGCCTTCGCGGGGTTGTCAACGCGCGGAGGGATTGCGGTGGCTCTTTGCGCCGGAGCCGACGCGGAACAGTGGGGAGACAGGGTCAGTGGCTACCAGTTGATCGTCCGACCCCCGTCGACCGGAATGACACAGCCGGTAAGGTAGGGGAGGTCGTTCGCGAGACAATAGACGGCTAGCGACATCCTTGGGCGTGGCGAACCTTTCGAGCGGCGTCCGGCCCAGCTGGTTTTCTCGCCAAACCGGATCGAGTCCCTGGATGAACTCGGTGTCAACCACGCCCGGAGCGACCGCGACCACCCTGATTCTCGGGGCGAGAGCGCGGGCCAGGGATATCGTGAGGTTGTTGACGGCGGCCTTGGACGCACAGTAGGCGACGTTGCTGCCGATTGCCATGGTGGCTGCGCTTGACGATATGTTTACGACCAGACCCTCACCCCCGGCCTCGAGGAGCCGTCGGAACGCCCTTATTGGAGCGAAGACGCCCCGCCAATTGACGCGGAAGATCTCATCGATCAAGGAGTCATCGAGCGTGTCGAGGTTGTCACAGGGCACGAACCGGGTAGTGCCGGCCGCATTCACGAGGATGTCGATACGCCCCCACACTCTCGATATCTCGGTGGCCAGTTCGTTCAGCGCCGGGGTGTCGTCGACTGGCGCCCGGCGGACAAGGTGTCCTTGGCCAGGCAGCTCTTCCGCAATCTGCTGTGCCCGGGCTTCGTTGCTGTGGTAGGTGACCACTACCTGCGCGCCCGCTTCGGCCAAACGTTGGCATATGGCTGACCCTATGCCACCAGAGCCTCCGATGACGACTGCGATACGACTGATCAACGGGAGTACCGTGTTACGCGCAGGTCGGCTTGGGCCTTGTGTCCGCAGAAACTCTCGATTTCGCACATCCTGGAGCAGTATCGACCAATCAGCGCGCTCGCCTCGGGGGTGCACTGTTGATATGTCACCGTTTTCAGGAACTTCCCCACCCAAAGGCCCCCGGTATAGCGAGCTCCGCGACCAGTGGGCAGGACGTGGTTGGTGCTTATGGTCTTGTCTCCATATGCGACGTTCGTTTCGGGGCCTAAGAACAACGAGCCGTAGTTGGTGAGCCTCCGAAAGAAGTAGTCGGGATCCTGGGTCAGGATCTCGACGTGCTCCACCGCCAGCTCGTCGGTCAGTTTCGCAGCTTCGTTCTCGTCCTTCACCAGCACGATGCGTCCGTGGTCCTGCCAGGCTTGCCTCGCTATCTCCGCCGTTTCCAGGTGCTCGAGTTGGCGATCGATCTCGACAAGGACCTGCTGGGCGAGTGGGCTACTCGTGGTGATAAGCGTGGCTGGGGAGTTCGGCCCGTGTTCGGCTTGTCCGAGGAGGTCGGTGGCTACCATGACTGCATCGGCCGATTCGTCCGCCACTATCAGGACTTCTGTGGGGCCAG
This sequence comes from Thermoleophilia bacterium, assembly GCA_027493445.1. Lineage (GTDB taxonomy): Bacteria > Actinomycetota > Thermoleophilia > RBG-16-64-13 > RBG-16-64-13 > JAMDDA01. The sequence continues at coordinate 3,341,232 of JAOSKU010000001.1, forward strand.
CAAGCAAGTCGATTCCTATATGGCCAAACAATTGACGCTTGGCTTCAGCGACGTACGTATTCCCGGGACCGACCACCATGTCCACCGGGGCGATGGTTTCAGTGCCCAATGCGAGGGCGGCTATTGCCTGGATGCCACCAAGTACGTAGATCTCGTCTGCGCCGGCCAGGTGCATGGCGGCGATAGTGGCTGGATGGGGTTTGCCCCTGCTCGGCGGCGTGGCGGCGACCACCCGTCTCACGCCGGCCACCTTGGCGGTAGCTATACTCATGAGCGCGGAGGCTACCATGGGATAGCGTCCCCCGGGCACGTAGCAACCGACGTTGTTCACCGGGATGTTCCGGTGGCCGAGAGTCGCCCCAGGGATGATTTCCACCTCGACGTCTCTCATAGAGTCCTTCTGTGCCCGGGCGAACCGCTGAATCTGCTAAGCGAGAATGAGATCGCCTCAATGTCTGCTTCTGGAACCCGATCAGTGCTCTCCCTCACCTCTTCGTCATGCAATCGGAAGCTCTCTGGTGACCAGTCGTCGAAGCGTTGAGAAAGCTCTCGGACAGCGGAATCACCCTCCTCACGAACCCGTCGAATGATGGTGGCCACCGTCTCTGAGATCTCAGTGCTGCGCTCCAGGCTGGAGCATCCCGCAGTCGGCTCTTTGATCACGATCATGGCCGGAACCCCGATGCGCCCTCGTACTTGTCCATTTCCTCGGGCGGTAGGTAGCGTTGCTCCAGTTGTCGTATCTCAGGGAACCCCAAGAACGCGAACATGTTTTGCAGGGGGCTCCCCGACAGCCGGCGGTCGATGTCGTCGCCGACGATCGGACCCTGGTCCCGAAGGGCAGCAGCAATCTCCCACAAGGCGGCCATGGTTGCGGCCAGGGGCAGGACGGGAACTAGGACAAGCGAGACGCCCATCTGCCCAAGGTCTTGGGCGGACACGCGGGGGGAGCCTCCGGCCACATTGTATACGAGCGGAGCGGAGACGCGCTCGGCGGCGATGACGATCTCGTCCTCTGTCTCCAACCCTTCCAGGAAGACCAGGTCGGCCCCCGCTTCTTCGTACGCGAGGCCTCTCTCTATGGCGTGCTCGAGGCCCCCTCCAGATACGCCTCTTGCGTCAGTCCGCGCAATGATCAAGCAGTCAGGGTCGCAGGCGTTGCGCGTGTCCACGGCCGCTCGGAGCTTGCCTTGTGCCTCGGCCAGCGGGATCAACCGCCGGCCGGCTACGTGGCCGCACCGCTTCGGCGAGACCTGATCCTCCAACTGGATCGCGGCCACGCTGGCGCGGATGTACTCGCGTACGGTCCGGGTTACATTTACCGCGTTCCCAAAGCCTGTGTCTGCGTCGGCTATGAGTGGAACACGCGTTGCCTGCGCTATGAGGCGGGCGCTGTCTCGCATCTCACTCATGGTGATGAGTCCTGCATCGGGCATGCCGAGCAGGCTGGCCGACACTCCGAATCCGGTCATGTAGAGGGCTTCGAATCCGGCCTTCTCGAAGATCCGCGCGCTCATGGCGCTGAAGACCCCGGGGACAACCAGAGGCCGTTGTTCCGAAAGTAGCCGGCTCAGGGCCGCGCCGCTGCTCTTGACACTCATGCTCTTTCTCCTTCGCTCGGCTTCAGTCGCGCCTTCAAATGCGGCAGCAGCCGTCCGGCCGCTACCAGCTCTCATACCCGGGGTCCTCCTTCTTGGGGCGTGGGGATACCGGCAAATCAGCCTGGGTCGTCCGTACCGCCGGCGACGCCTGGTGTGGCTTCCATCCGCGGGTCTTGATCAAGAGTCTTCATGTAACCCAGGGCCGAGGCCAGGGTAGCCACGCTCCAAACCGCGAACAGCACTCGATAGGACCAATGCGAGATGATCCACGAAGCGGCCTGCACCCCTAGTGCACCACCTCCCATGAAGCACAGCGCGACCATGGCCATGGACGTTGATCGTGCCCCCCGTCCCATGTTGCCGGCCGCCGACAGGAAGGCGTTATGTCCGAGGATGAATGAGAACCCCAGGAGGAAGGTGGCCGGTAGGTTGACCAGAGCACTGGATGGCGGAAACAGGTACAGAGCCGCGGCGGCAGCCCCTATGAGAGCGGCCGCGGCTGTCGAGCGGCCGAGCGGAAGGGTTGACCAAAGAAACTTCGTCAGCGGGCCAATGGCAACGGCGGCGATACCGAACATGCTTAGAATGAGCGCGATGTTCAGAGATGAGAGGCCAATCTCCTCGGAGAAGAAGCCGCCCAGGAATGAGAAGAGTCCGTTGATGAGAAACCCCTCCAGAGCGATAGCTGGGAAGAGGGTTCGGGCTCCAGGGGAGCGAAGCAGCTCCGAATACGACCAGAGGAAGCCATGCCGGTGGCCCGGGGCTTCGATGCCTCTTGCGACTGCCAAGCTCCGGTAGAGATCCAGAAGGGTAACGAACGACAGCAGTCCATATGCGAAGAGGACCGGTCGCCACCCAACGATACCCGCCACGGTCGCGCCCACAAGCATGCTGAGCAGCTGCCCCATGAAGGAGATGCTCATGTATCTACTGAGAGACCGAGCTCGTTGGAGTCTCGGGACCAAGTCGTTGAGAAGGGAGATGCCCAGGGGAGGTACCCCGGCCGCGCCTACGCCCGTAATGCCCCTCGCCAGAACAAGCAGCCCAAATGAAGGCGCCAGGGCGGATAGCAGGATGCCCGCCGACATGAGTCCGCACGCGGTTTCGATCACGCGTCGTTCGCCGAAACGGTCCGCAACGGGCCCGTATACGAGCTGAAGCAGTCCGTAGGGTAGAAGGTACGCGACCACGATCACGCCCAGTGAGGGCACGGTCTTGCCGAAGTCCCGTGCCATAAGGGGCAGGAAAGCTGGCATGGCCCACCTGTCCGCTTGGACCATGAAGCTTGCCGCGCTGAGCGCGAACACGGGCCGTCGCCAGTGGTCATCCCGAGGGGCTGCTGTCATGGACTCTCTGTTTGCGTACGGGGATTCATGAGTCGTCGTCCACGGCCCGAATCACCGTGCTGACGAGTTTCGGGGGAGTCTCCCTTACCTTGCCGTGCTTGCGCCAACGGATGCGAGACTTGACCCCAATCCCCCCTTTGGTTATATTGTCCTAACCTTAATACGTTTATCGGCGAGGTTCAAGCAACGGCGCCAAACATGGATGGGGCTCCAGAGACTCGCCGAGCCACAATGGGGGAGCCGAACCTTGGAACGCAGCTACGCCGAGCGCTATTCAGACTTCGCGACCCGCCTCACATACGACGCGATTCCAAGACCGGTGGTGGCGCACGCAAAATCGCTCGTCCTAGACAGCATTGGCATCACGCTTGCCTCCACGAAGAAGCTATTTGCTGAGGTGTTCCCCGATACTGTGCTGGCAATGGGGGGAACACCCGAGAGCAGCGTGGTTGGCAGAACGGAGATGGTGCCGGCCCCGAATGCGGCGCTGGCAAACGGTACGCTGGCCCACTTCCTTGACTTCGATGACTCTCACCTGAAATCGGGCACTCACAACGGAGCGACAGCGGTTCCCACGACTCTAGCCGTGGGCGAGGGGCTGTGCGTTCACGGCAGAGACGCTCTAACCGCGCTGGTCGCAGGGCTCGAGGTCATGACGCGAGTGGGCAGCACACTGCTGAACTTCCACGACAAGGGGTTCCACGCCACTGGAATCGTCGGGCCCTTCGGTGCCGCGGTGATCGCTTCGAAGCTCATGAGCCTCAGCTCCTTCCAGCTGACTACCGCTCAGGGTATCTGCGGGAGCCAGGCTGCCGCCCTCATGGAGTGCCGCTACGACGGTACGATGGTCAAACGGATGCACCCCGGATGGTCGGCCCATGCGGGTATCCTCGCCGCGCGGCTTGCAGAAAAGGGCTTCACCGGCCCCCGCACGGTGTACGAGGGTCATTTCGGTCTCTACCGCTCCCATCTTGGAGAGGGCACGTTCGATCCGGCCGAGGTCGATTCACTCGGTCAGGTGTGGGAGACGCTCGACTGCCTGATCAAGCCCTATCCGTGCTCGCACTACCTCCATCCTTATCTCGATGCGGCAAAGAGCATCAGGGAAAGCGAAGGGTTCGATTCCAGCCAGGTTGAGTCGGTAGAGCTCCTGGTGAGCAAGACGGGAGCCAGTCTGACCTGCGAGGCACCCAGTGTACAGCCGCCTCCCGAAACGCCGTACGTGGCCCAATTCAGTCTGCGCTACGCCGTGGCTCTCATGCTTCACACAGGGCGGGCTAGGCTGGAAGATTTCCAGGAGCCGACGATCCGGGACCCCGCGATCACCGCGCTTGGGCGCAGGATCAGCCACACGGTGACCGATGAGCTCTCGTTCGCCGGAAAGCCCTACTACTCCGGATGGATCAAGGTGCGCATGAAGGACGGACGAATGCTGGAGGAGTTCCAGGAATTCAACCGCGGAAGCAGGCAAAACCCCATGTCGAGGGAGGAGGTCGAAAGCAAGTTTCTGGCGAACGCAGCGCCTGTGGTGGGGCGTGAGCGGGCGGAGGCCGTTCTTGAAGCGGTCACGGGTCTCGAGGACTTCGAGATCACCGATCTTGCTGCCTTGCTCAGATTCTAGAGATTGAGGAGCGACGAGGTCATGGCAGCTCATGGAGGGAATGAATAATGAAGCGTCTGGGAGTAGACGTAGGGGGCACCTTCACCGACTTCTTCTATATCGATGAGGAAACCGGTGCCATTGTCTTGAACAAGGTGCCGACCACGCCCACCGATCCGTCTGTTGGGGTCATGGCGGGAGCCCTCGAAGTGTGCGACATGGCCGGCGTGCCGGCCTCGGGTATCGATCAGTTCTTTCATGGCACAACGATAGCCACCAATATCATCATCGAGCACAATGGTTCGAAGACGGGCATGATTACCACCGAAGGCTATCGAGACATCATCTACATTGCGAGACACAAACGGCCGCTGAACTTCAGCCTTCGTCAGGACCTGCCCTGGCAGAAGCATGTGCTGGTGGATCGACGCAACCGTTTGCCCGTGCACGAGCGAGTGATTGCTCCGCAGGGCGAAGTGCTCGTTCCTTTGGCGGAGGACGAGGTTCGGGAAGCCGTTCGCAAGTTGAAAGCGGAACAGGTTGAGTCCATCGCTGTTTGCTTCCTCTTCTCCTTCCTAAACCCGGAACATGAACTCCGAGTGCGGGAGATCATCGAAGAAGAGTGGCCCGGGGTCTACGTTTCTCTGAGCCACGAGGTGATTCCTCAGTTCCGCGAGTACTATCGGTTCACAACGACTTGCCTCAACTGTTACATGGGCCCTAAGGTGAGTCGGTACGTCAACAACTTGGCAAGCGCAATGAAGCAGGAGGGCTTCGGAGCGGAGCTGCACCTCATGCAGTCGAGCGGGGGGGTAGCCACTCTGGAGGGCGCCTTGTCACGTCCGGTGACACTGCTGATGTCGGGGCCCATCGCCGGTCTTATCGGAGGCATATGGGCGGGGAGGAACGCCGGATTCGCCAACGTGATCACCTTGGATGTGGGCGGCACTTCGGCCGACATCGGTGTGGCTCCCAGTGGTGAGATGCGCATGAAGCACCTCCTCGACACAAAGATCGGGGATTACGACGCCATGGTCCCCATGGTAGACATCGACACCATCGGAGCGGGCGGCGGTTCCGTGGCTTTCGTGGACGAGGGGGGCATGTTCCGGGTTGGGCCACGTAGCGCCGGGGCGGAGCCGGGTCCCGCCTGTTACCGGAGGGGCGGGCTTGAGCCAACGGCCACCGACGCGAACCTTACCCTGGGTCGCTTGAACCCCAATAACTTCCTGGGCGGCCGGATGACGCTCGATCCGAGCCTTTCGGAGAAGGCCTTCGATGACCATCTCTTGCCGCAGCTCAACATGGATCGAGTCGATGCTGCTCTGGGGGCCATAAAGATCCTGGAGGCGGCGATGATGAACTCCATCGAGATGAACAGCGTGCGCAAAGGCTACGATCCGCGAGACTTCGCCCTGGTGGCTTTCGGGGGGGCCGGTCCGCTGCATGCGTGTCAGATCGCTCGTGAGCTGTCCATTCCCGCAGTGGTCATCCCGCCGAATCCGGGTATCACGTCGGCGCTCGGTCTCCTCGCCACCGACATTGCCTACGACTACTCCAAGACGGAGCTCATGTTCATCAGCGATCCCGATCTCGAGAAGCTCTCCGCGGATTTTGCGGAGCTCGAGAGGGAAGCCACCGAGCGACTGAGGAAAGATGGGATGAGCGACGACCGGATCGTCCTGCAGCGGTTGGCCGATTGCCGATACTTCGGCCAGGGTTACGAGCTGCGCGTGGGAGTGGATTCCGGAGGGGCGATCACCGGGGCTACCATCACGAGCCTCCGGGATGCGTTCGACCAAGCCCACCTCCAGCAGTACAAGACGCTGAACCCCGAGAGCGAGGTGCAAATCGTCAATATCAGGGTGATGGGCTTCGGGGGCATGCCCAAGCTCGAGTGGCAGCCCCTGGGCAAGGGGAAGGCCGTTCCAGTGGACGGCGCTCTCACAGCGCGAAGAGAGGTGGTGTTCCAGGTGGATGGAGCCACGCGCGAGTTCGACACCCCCATTATGACCGGGCGCAGCTCCTTGCCGGCAACCAGATAGTGGGCCCGGCCATCGTCGAGCAGGAAGACTCGACCACAGTGATCCCGCCTGACTTCACAGGCACGGTGGACGACCACGGCAACATCGTCATCAGGCTTTAGAGGGTGGTGAGCGAAATGTACAGGCGAGTAGAGGTCGACCCCGTTACTCTGAACGTGCTCGGCGGGGCTTTCAATGCCATAGCCTCGGACATGGCCCAGGTACTCTACAGGATGGCCTACTCGAGCATCATTCGCGAGTCAGAGGATATTGGAGCGGGAATCTACGACACCGACGCGCGGGAGTTGTGCGAGAGCGCCAGCACCCCCATGCATGTGGGCTCGATCCCCGGCTATCTACGGGGCATCATGAAGGTCCTGGGAGATGACATCGACGACGGTGACGTCATCTTGCATAATCACCCCTACTTTGGTGGTTCCCACTCACCCGACGTCTGTGTCGCCATACCTATCTTCTATGAAGGCAAACTGATCGCCTTCGCCGCCAACACTGCCCACTGGATCGATACGGGCGGCGCGTACCCCGGACTCAACGTCGACGTGGTGGACGTGTGGGCTGAGGCCAAGTTGCTGAAGGCCATCAAGATCGACGAGAAGGGTGTGCGCAACAAACAGGTGGAGCGCTTCCTGTTCGACAACGTGCGCACGCCGACCAATGACAGAGGTGACATGGAGGCTCAGATCGCCTCCTGCCGCGTGGGGCGGGAGCGCTTTCTCGGCCTCATCGAACGCTACGGGCTCGACGTAGTCATGAGCGCCGCGGATCACTGGATGGATTACGCCGAACGGATGCTTCGAGCGGAGATTGAAAAGGTCCCCGACGGGACCTATCACTCCGAGGGCTGGCTGGACGACGACGGCAAGAACAGGGACGTACACCTCAAGGTCTCCGTGGACGTGACCATCGAGGGCAGCGATATCACGATCGACCTCTCCAACTCGTCTCCCCAGGTGGCTACCTCATACAATGTGCCGTTCGACGGCAGCACCCTGGTGGCGGCCCACTACATCGTACGCACGATCTTCCTCGATGAGGCCACAACCGGGAAGTACGTGCCGCAAAACGAGGGCATCTTTCGCCCGATCACCGTGATCGCGCCCGAGGGCAATATCTTCAATCCGCGGTTTCCCGCATCGTGCACCTCTCGGTTCATGCAATGTCAGCGCATGGCCGATTGCGTGATCCTCGCGCTGGCCGACGTTATCCCTGAGCGGGTCACGGCCGGCAATTCGGCTCACGCATACGCGATCGTCTACAGCGGTTATGTGCCGGAACGGCAGCAATACTGGGTGAATCTGGAGGTCAGCGAAGGCGCCTACGGAGCCATGCTCGGGAAAGATGGCACCGACGCGGTGGACAACCTGATTGCCAACACCCGAAACAATCCCATCGAGGATCTCGACTGGCACTACCCCATGCGCAATCTGCGCTATGAGCTCCGTCCCGACCCACCGGCGCCCGGGAAGTGGCGCGGCGGCCTCAGCATCATCCGGGAGAACCAGTTCCTTGGAGAGGGGTTCGTGTCGATCGAGTCCGACCGTCACTACGAGAAGCCGGTCGGCCTCTTCGGAGGACAGCCGGGGATGACGGGTGCGCTGACCCTCAACCCCGGTACCGAGAGAGAAGAGAAATGGTATTCGAAGATCACCGGAGCTCGCGTCGCCCCCGGAGACATCCTGCGCATCGAATCGCCCTGCGGCGGAGGCTACGGTGATGCGTTGGAGAGGGATCCCGAGGCCGTGCTCAAGGACTTCTTGGATGAACTGTTCGACGCCGAGCATGCCCAGCAGTACTACGGGGTGGTCATCGACGAGGATATGCTGGTAGTCGACACGAGCGCCACCTCCAGGCTGCGGTCCGAGCGCTAGGCCCATGGACGGCCACGTGGCCAGGGGATACGGCAGCGGGCGTGTTGGTCTGGGCGACCGCCCGGCCGTTCTCGTCATTGACTTCCAGGGTTTGCTGTGCGACCCGGAATCCCCCATGTACGGAGGTGAGGCGGTGGACGAGGCGCTATCGTCCACCGCCCGCCTCCTCCGAGTGGCGCGAGAAGTTGGCCTTCCTGTGTTCTACACGACGGTTGGCTACCGCGCCGATGCCAGAGATATGGCGCTCTGGCCCTTAAAGGTTCGCCACCTCCCCATCTGCGTGGCGGGCTCTCGCTGGACCCGTATTCCAGAGCAGATCGCACCTCGAGAAGACGAAATCGTCCTGCCCAAGCGCATGGCCTCGGCTTTTTTCGGGACAGACCTGCTGGCGCTACTCAACGCCGCGCGCATCGACAGCGTGATCGTGTGCGGCGGGACGACGGGAGGTTGCGTGCGGGCCACCGTGGTGGATGCGTTTCAGTACGGTCTTCGCGCACTGGTGACGAGCTCGTGCACTCTGGACATGGACCCGCTAGCGCATCGCGTGAACCTGCAGGACATTGACAAGCGCTACGGCGATCTGGTCGAGCTCGACCAGCTCTTAGGAGAACTCCGGATGCGCTTCGGGAACGCGGCGCGGTGAGAGCTCGATTACTCGTCGTAGATCTGGACTCGGGCTCCATCGATATTCAAGATATCCCGGGAAAGACCAGCGCTGCCTACCTGGGCGGCTTCGGACTGAACCAGCGGCTGGCATTCGACTGGATCCAGGCGGGGGCAGACCCTTTGGGCGGCGAGAATGCCATCGTCCTGGGCACTGGCCCGCTGGTCGGCACTGGTGTCGCGGCCGCGTGCCGGGTGTGCGCCACCGCAAAGCTACCCCTGACCGGCGCCGTGGCTACTGCCAACGGGGGGATGCGTTTCGCGCGCCAGATGCGTCTTGCCGGCTTTGACCATGCCGTGATTCTGGGGAGGTCAGCTCGGCCGGTGTACTTGGCTATCGCGCAAGGTCGCGCTCATTTGAAGAGTGCCGCCCACTTGTGGAGTCGCGATCTGTACGAGACCACGGATGCCCTGTATGAAGCGCACGGCAAGAGTGCCGGTGTCATCGCTATTGGGCCGGCTGGGGAGCGCTTGGCGGCCATCGCTCTCACTCTGGTCGATAGGACCTCAACATTGGGCAAAGGGGGGCTCGGAGCTGTCTTCGGTGCCAAGAATCTCAAGGCAATCGTGGCGCATGGCGGCGGTCAGCTTCATGGAGGAGACGGCGACAGGCTCGCTCAGCTCGCCGGCGATCTGAAGAGAAAGGCCCTGGCCCAACCTTCCACTGAGTCTCGGATAAGACTGGGGGCATGGCGAAGTGGGACTCGATCTTTCCGGGGGATCCTCTTCGATAACTACCGTAGGATCTTTCCCAAGGAGGGCCTGAGGGAGCGATACGGACCTGAAGTCTATGTGGGAAAGGCGCTCGATGCCCGCCGTGGGTGCCCGTCGTGCCCGGTTCCCGACAAGGACCGCTATTGTGTGCGTGACGGTCCGGCCAAGGGGCTCGTGACCTACGGCAACAGCTTCCTCGGTCGTATGCTGGGATTCGGCCTTCGCTGCGGGGCCGGCGACTACGGGCAGGCCCTGACCGCCCACGATCTTGCCAACCGCCAGGGGCTCTGCGGCCACTCGTTGGTGGCGCTGTTCGAGTTCTGCCTCGAGCTCCAGGAGGTGGGGATCATCGGTCCCTCGGAGCTGCGCGGTCTGTCGCTTGAACGGGGGTTCCGGCCGATCATGGCCTTCATTCAGGCGGCGGCAAACCGAGAGGGCTTGGGCGAGGCCGTGGCTGGAGGATACCCCGCGCTCATTGGTCGCTTCGGGGAGGAGGCGGCAGCTCGGGCCGTCCACTTGCATGGCGTCGACGTCATCTTTGACCCTCGGGACGGTGGTCTCGGCACGGTGGAGTTCGAACAGCTCGTCAGTCCTCGACACCACTGGGTGGCCGGAGCTTCCCCCACCTACGCCAAGGCGCGGTCGAGCGAAGCCTTCCGCTCGTTTGGGGCGCGCATTGGGCTAGATGAACGCGAGACCGAGCAGCTGTTCGGTCCCAGGGGCTCGGTGGACATACCCAGGCTGACTCGGCACGCTGAAGACTGGTACGCCCTGCTCTCTTCAGTGGGCGTCTGCACGCGTGGACATATCGATTCGCTCTACGACATCGACGTGGTGAGTCAGCTGCTGGAGGCCGCCACCGGGCTTGAACTCCGCCGGTCCGAACTTCGCGCGGCGGCGGAGCGCGGATGGACGCTCTTCAAGATGCTCAACTCGCGCGAGGGCCATGTGGACGACCGGACCCTGGTCCCGCCTCGGTGGTTCGAGCCCCTTGAGCGAGTAGGAGGCGGGGAACTGCCGGCTGTCATGGACTATGAAGGCGCTCGCTCTTTGAGCCGCCAAGACGTAGAGGGAATGATCGGCGACTACTACGAGGCTCGGGGTTGGGCGCCCGATAGCGGTCTTCCGTCTCAGCAGCTGCTTGCGGGTCTCGAACTGGGCTCCTAAGAGGCTGATGGGAAATGACGCTTCGCCGTCGGAGTGCTCTGGGTATGCGGAAGGCTAGGACGCAGGGAGCGCTCGTAGCGGCGCTACGGGCGCGACTGAGGACACCGCATGGCGCCGCCCAGTGCGCTCCGGCGGCCGATGTTTCGTTTTTCAGCAGCCTGTTAAGCGCACTTGCGTGGCCAGCCTTCTAGGGCCGACCTTGGGCTTCCTCCATGGCATTGAGGACGGTCGAGTAGTCCTCGTGTCCGAGGCCTCGAGCGATGCCGGCTTCCCAGTGGTGGAGGGTCGCCGCCGTTATCGGCAACTCTAACTCGAGTTCCCGGCCTTTGCGCGCAACGATGCTGATATCTTTGTATACGGTGTCAAACGTCGCACCGGCATCGTAGCTTCCCGACAAGATGAACTTCGGGAAGCGCACCTCGGTGGCGTAGCTGCGGGCGTTGCCGGCGTTGAAGACATCGATCATCGTGTGTGCCTCCAAGCCCAGACGACGTCCGAGCAGGACCGCCTCGCACGTCGCTAGGAAGGTCGAATGGGAGAGTTGATTGTGCACGAGCTTCATCGCGTGGCCGCTCCCCGTGGGTCCCAAGTAGAAGCAGGCCTTGCTGAGGTGCCCGAGAAGAGGCTGGATGTCTGCGTAGGCAGCGGGGTCTCCGCCCACCATGAATACAAGCTGTCCGACCTTCGCTCCAGCGACACCCCCTGTGATCGGCGCGTCCAGGTACCTCACCTCACGACTGGCCAGGTATTCGGCCAGGCGACGGCTCTCGTCGGGGTCTGATGTCGTCATGTCCACGATCGTTTGTCCCGGTCTCAACCCTTCGGCAAGACCGCCCACTTCCCCGAGCACGTCCCAGGTGGCTGTGGTGTCTGTGAGAAGGTCGAGCATGACATCCGCACCTTGGAGCTTGCGCGGAGCGTCGACTACCCTGCAGCCGGATGCCTGCGCGCGCCGCCGGACTTCCTCGCGGCGGGCGAATACGACGACTTGATATCCTGCTTTGCGCAGCACGTCGGCGATAGGCTGTGCCATCTGTCCGTACCCGAGCATTCCGATGGTAGGATGCACATCCCCTCCTTCCGGCCGGAAGTCCTTGACCCGGCCTCCCCATATAGGTATATTGTTATTATAATAGTACTTTGGAGGGCGACATGGTCGATACCGAGAGCGGCGGCATACCCCTTTACTATCAGATCGCGTCCCTTTTACGGACGCAGATCGAGAACGGCGACTTCGGGCCTGGAGACCGTATTCCCACGGAGAACGAACTCACGGAGATCTACAGTGTAAGCCGAGTCACCGTGCGTCAGGCCTTGGCGAGTCTGGTTGGCGATGGCTACCTGGTGCGCAAGAAGGCCAAGGGCACTTTCGTCGCCCCCGAGGTTCCGGTCAAGTCGGTGGTTGAGCTAGCCGGGCACTTCGGAGATCTAGTTTCCAGCAGTTCACACTATGTGGTCAAGCTGCTGGACCTCGATCAAGCCGTGCCGCCCAAGCGCGTGGCTGATTTCCTGGATGTTGGGCCTGGCGAGCCGGTCACCCGCATCCGGCGCATCAGGTTCCACAGGAACATCCCGTTCTCGTACATAGTGAACTACCTGCCATTGGAGTTCGGTGAGCTCGTCACCAGAGCAGAGCTTGAGCGGTCTCCTCTCATGAAGATCCTCGAGGACCACCAGAAGCTCGACATTCGCAAAGGCACTCAGATCATGGAGGCGGCAGCGGCGACCGCCCAAGCCGCGGATCTGCTCCAGATTCCGCTTGCCGATCCGGTTCTGCTGGTCACGGTTGCAGTCTACTTGGGAGACGGGCGACCGGTTGACCTAACCGAGTTCGTCTTTCGGAGCGACGTCTTCCGCTATCGGGTGGATCTTGTCCGCTTCCGGGCTGTTGATGAGTCCGGCGCTGACGAAATCATGCCGTCGGGGAGATGGAGAGCCTAGCACGATGAAGGATGTGGCGAGGAATCGACAGGGCACCCTGAGGGAGACGGGCAAAGTCCATCTGCTCGGCGATGACATCAACACTGACTACATCATCCCGGCGGTGTATCTCTGCCTGTACGAGCCGGAGGAATTGGGCCGGCACGTGCTGGAGGGATTGGGCCCTGAGTATCCCGCCAGACTCGAAGGCGTGCGATTCGTTTTCGCCGGGCGCAACTTTGGTTCAGGAAGCGCTCGGGAGCAAGCGCCCAACGCTCTGCTGGGCGCGGGGATCAGGGGCGTCGTAGCCCAATCGTTCGGGCGCATCTTCTACCGTAATTCGATCAATGTGGGTTTGCCGGTGATCGAGTGCCCGGATGCAGTTGCCGCGGTGGAGGAAGGGGAAGAGGCGACCATCGACCTGACTGGCTCCGTCATCCTCCTGGGTACGCGCCGGTTCGCCTTCGCGCCTTTCCCCCCCAACGTGCAGGAAATCATCCTGGCCGGAGGAATCATGCCTCTTCTGAAGGAGAAGCTGGGCAGGTGAATCGGGCTGGGTCCTACCGTATGACGTTTGCCGAGAAGGTTCTGGCACGCACTCGAGTGGATGGCAGTGGCTCCGCGCGTGCCGGCGAGATGCTGCAGGTTCGTCCCGACCGATCCATCACCTTGGACGCCGACGCGGAGTGTCTGGTCCGTTTTGAGGAGCTCGGGCTCGACACGGTGGCTCCGGGCGGTCGTGTGGTTGCGGCCATGGATCACTACGCCCCAGCCGAGTCTGTGCGATCCGCGAACGTCCACGCGCTCATGCGGCGATTTGCGGCTCGCCACGGGGTTGAGCTCTTTGACGTCGGCAGCGGGATCACCCACCAGCTCATGGTGGAGCGCGGATACCCGAAACCTGGCGAGCTCATCATCGGCACCGACAGCCATACTCTCTCATACGGCTGCCTGGGAGCTTTCGGAGCTCCTGTTGGAGCAACCGACATGACAGCCTACCTGGCCACCGGTGAGATCTGGATGAGAGTGCCCGAGAGCGCGCGTCTGAGCTTCGATGGCAATCTGTCTCCGGGCGTGTACGGTAAGGATATGGTTCTTCTTGCCCTGGGGGACCTTGGAACTGATGGGGCGCTCTATCAGTCGGTGGAATGGACCGGGCAGGCCGTCCACGATCTCTCGGTCTCCGAGCGATTCGTGCTTGCCAACCTCTCAGTAGAGATGGGGGCGAAGACTGCGTATGTCCAGGTTGACGAAGTCACCCTCCGGTATCTCGCCCAGGCGGCCGGCGAGGAGCCGCCCGCGTTCAATCCGGACCAAGGCGCACGCTATGTCATCGACCGCAAGTACGATGTCAGCTCCCTCCCTCCGATGGTGGCCGCCCCGCATCTCCCGTCGAACGTCCACGCGGTGGACGAGACGGAGGGCGTAACGATAGACCAGGCCTTTCTCGGGACATGTGCCAGCGGTCGTCTCGAGGACTTGGAAGTGGCTGCCCGGATTCTCCAGGGCCGGAAGGTCGCGCCGGGAGTTCGGTTCCTGGTGGCCCCCGCCTCGTCTGGTGCCTACCTTGCCGCTATCGAGGCGGGCTTTGCGGCTACTCTCGTGTCTGCGGGCGCCACCTTGCTGCCCCCTGGCTGTGGACCCTGTGCAGGCATTCACGCCGGTGTATTAGCCGACGGGGAAGTCTGCATCTCTACCGGCAACAGAAACTTCCGCGGGCGTATGGGGAGCAGAGAAGCCGAGATCTACCTGGCGAGCGCCGCTACGGTCGCGGCCTCGGCGGTGAGGGGAAAGATCGCCGACCCCCGAGAGTTCATGGGTGGGTGAGAGAAGCACGGTGCGTAGGAGTCGACGGGTTTGGAGGGCGAATGAAGCGCGCAGGTGTTGACGTAGGCGGCACGTTCACTGACTTGGTCTTGATTGACGACGATACAGGCTCGGTCTTCCTCAACAAGGTGCCGACCACCACCGAAGACCCGTCTATCGGCACCATGAACGGCGTCCGCGAGATGTGCGCTCAGGCGGGGATCTCCCCGAAGGAGATCGGCCTGTTCTTCCACGGCACCACCATAGCCACCAACATCATCATCGAGCATAACGGTGCGAAGACCGGGATGATCACGACCAAGGGCTACCGGGACATCATCTACATCGCCCGTCACAAGCGTCCCTACAACTTCAGCCTGCAACAGGACCTCCCGTGGCAGAAGCACGCCCTGGTCAAGCGGCGTCATCGTTTGCCGGTCAACGAACGGGTCATCGCTCCTGACGGGACCGTGTTGGTGCCTCTGGACGAGGACGAAGTTCGCCAAGCGGCTCGCAAGCTCAGGGCTGCGGGGGTGGAGGCCGTCGCTCTTTGCTTCATGTTCTCGTTTCTCAATCCGGCCCACGAGCAACGGGCAAAGGAGATCATCCTCGAGGAGTTCCCGGAGGCCTACCTTTCGGTCAGTCACGAAGTGATACCCCAGTATCGCGAGTACTACCGCTTCACCACCACCTGCCTCAACTCTTACATCGGACCCAAGGTCAGTCGCTACGTGCGCAACCTGGGGAGTGCCATACGCCAGGAGGGGATGGCTTCGGAACTGCACCTGATGCAATCGGCCGGTGGAGTCACCACCATGGCCGGGGCGATCGACAAGCCCGTCAATCTGCTCATGTCCGGTCCGATCGCCGGCTTGATAGGCGGGATCTGGGCGGGCGGATTGGCCGGCTACGACTCGGTGATCACGCTTGATGTGGGAGGTACTTCAGCGGACATCGGCGTTGCGCCTGGCGGCCAGATGCGCGTCAAGCACCTGCTAGACACCAAGATCGGCGACTACGACGCGATGATTCCCATGGTCGACATCGACACCATCGGAGCGGGGGGAGGCTCCGTCGCCTTTGTGGACGAGGGCGGCATATTCAATGTGGGTCCTCGTTCAGCGGGCTCATATCCCGGGCCGGCCTGCTACTCCCGGGGCGGCACCGAGCCTACGTCTACCGATGCCAACGTGGCGCTTGGCCGGCTCAATCCAGATTGGTTCCTGGGCGGCAAGATGACTCTGGACCCCGCGCTCTCGCGCAAGGCCATCGAGGAGCATATCTGCGGGCCGCTCTCCCTGGACCTGGAGCAAGCGGCCCTCGGTATCATCCGGATCCTCAACCAGAGCATGGTGCATTCGATCGAGCTGAACAGTGTGCGCAAAGGTTTCGACCCGCGAGATTTTGCTCTCGTGGCCTTCGGGGGCGCCGGTCCCATGCATGCTTGTGAAGTGGCCGAAGAGCTCTCCATCCCGACCGTCATTGTCCCACCGAACCCGGGCAACACCTCCGCCGTCGGGCTGCTGGCCACGGACCTGAAGTACGATTTCTCGCGGACCGAGCTGACTCTAACCTCCAACCCAAACCTCCAGAAGCTCAACGCCGACTTTGCCGAGGTCGAAGCGGAGGCCCGTGAGCGGCTGGGGAAGGATGGCATGACCGGAGACGAGGTCCTCATCCGGCGGCTGGCCGATTGCCGGTACGTCGGCCAGGGCTACGAACTGCGCGTCCCGGTCGCCTCGGGCGAGGTGGATCAGGAGAACGTGGCCTCGCTGAGCGAGAGCTTCCACAGCATCCACGAGAACGAGTACAAGCGACGTTTCGACGGTTGGGACATCGAGATCGTCAACATTCGGGTGGAGGCGGTCGGCAAGATCAGAGGAGTGCAGTGGCAGACCTTGGGGCGAGCCGGCATCGAACCGGACGCTCAGGCCCTAAACTCGAAACGCCCGGTCACCTTCCTTCTCGACGGCCAGGTCAAGCAGATGGAAACAGCTCACTGGGCTCGGGAGGCTCTCAGGGCCGGAAATGTCATCTCCGGACCTGCTGTCATCGAACAGGTTGACTCCACGACCCTGATCCCTCCCCATCTCTCCGGGTGGGTTGACGATTACGGCAACATCATCATCGAGATCGGGCGGAAGGGGGCCTAGCATGACGGATCTGATCGAACGCTATGGAAAGGTCGAAATCGACCCCATCACTTTCCGCGTACTGGGCGGCGCCTTCACCTCGATCGCCAAGGAGATGGGCTACGTCCTCTACCGCATGGCGTACTCGAGCCTGATTCGGGAGACCGAAGACCTGGGCGCGGGAATTCTCGATGCCCGGGGGAGATTGATTTGCGAATCTGACTCCACGCCCATGCATTGTGGATCCATGCCCTTCTACATCCGAGGAATCCTCAAGAAGCTCGACGGCCAGATCAACGAGGGCGACATAATCATCCACAATGACCCCTATGCCGGGGCTTCGCATAACCCTGACGTGGCCATCGTGCTCCCCATCTTCCACGAAGGAGAGTTGATCGCTTTCGCCGCCGACACCGCACACTGGCTGGATACCGGGGGAGCGGTGCCCGGATTGGTGATAGATGTGCTCGACGTCTTTGCCGAGGGCAAGATCTTCAATGCCTTGAAGCTCTACGATGGAGGCAAGCTCAACCAGGATGTGTACGACTTCATCAAGGGGAATATCCGTGTGCCCAACATCACCATGGGTGACATGGAGGCCCAGGTGGCTTCGTGCCGGGTGGGGGCGGAGCGCTTCCTGCACCTTGTGAAGAAGTACGGCATTGACGTTGTCATGGGCGGGGCTTATCAATGGATGGACTATTCGGAGCAGATGCTCCGCAAGGAGATCGCCAAACTGCCCGATGGCGAGTACTCCGAAGAGGGTTGGCTAGACGACGACGGCCGGAACCGAGGCACGCCGCTGAAGATAAAGGTGACGGTTCGGATCAAGGGCGATGAGATCGAGATCGACTACACGGGCTCATCCCCCCAAACCGTCACTGCCTTCAATTCTCCGTTCGAAGGTTCTACCTGCGTGGGCGCCTACTACATCATCCGCATGCTGTTCTTGGATGAGTTCTTGCTGGAAACGCCCATCCCACAGAACGACGGCATGATACGCCCAGTGAAGGTGACTGCTCCCGAGGGGACCATCTACAACCCGGCGTTTCCGGCGGCCTGTACGGCCCGTTTCTGCCCCAACAACCGGGCGGCCGACCTCGTGATCAAAGCCCTGGCTCCCCTGATGCCCGCGAGGGCCACTGCCGGCAACTCCGCAGTCGTGGGTGCGATCGCCTATAGCGGCGTCAAAGACGGCAACTACTGGATCTACGTGGAGGTCAATGAGGGCGCCTACGGGGGACGCGCCACCAAGGACGGAATGGACGCGGTCGATACCCTGCTGGTGAATGCCCGCAACAATCCCATAGAGGAGCTTGACTGGCACTATCCGGTCCGCAACATGCGCTACGAGCTTGACGACAAGCCCCCGGCGGCAGGCAAGTGGCGGGGGGGCATCGGGGTGATCCGCGAGAACCACTTCCTGACCCCGGCCTTCCTCTCCTCGGAGGCGGAGCGGGCGTCGGGTGTCGATCTGCCACACGGCATCTTCGGCGGGCACCAGGGCTACGCCTCAGGCTTCCGCTTGAACCCGGGGACCTCAGGTGAGACCGAGCTTCCGGCCAAAGTCGAGGGGAGGCCGGTCGCCGAAGGGGACCTGTTCCGCTTCACCTCACCTTCCGGAGGCGGGTACGGCGACCCCTTCGAGCGCGACCCCGCGCTGGTGCTGGAAGACTACCTTGACGAGCTGATAACTCTGGAGATCGCCGAACGCGACTACGGTGTGGCGATTAATACTCTGAGCGAAAGCGTGGACCAGGCCCGCACGGCTCAGCTGCGGGCCACCCGAGCGTAGGGACCCCCTTGGGTCGGTGGCGGCCGCCGAGGGCGGCCGCCACCGAGCACCCAACGCAGGCGCAGGAGCAGCACTTGGAAGGTTCGATGGACTTGGCGCTATACAGCGCCCCGAGCAGGCTCCCCGACATCGATATCCTGCCGGGGGCCACGGCTCTGCTCGTGATTGACATGCAGTTCCTGGACGCGCACCCGGATTGGGGCATCGGCAAGAAGGCCAAGCAGCTAGGAACCGAAGTGCAGCTCGAGTATTACTTCGATCGATTGCGGGTCCTGACACTGCCCGCTCTTGTTGCTCTCCTCTCGGCCTTTCGCGGGGTAGGCCTGCCCGTCATCCACGCACATGTCGAGGCCAAGTCCAGAGATGGCCGCGAGGTCGGATGGCGGCATCGGAGTCTGGGTTTGATCGTGCCTCGCGGCAGCCGCGAGGCCGAGTTCCTCCCCGAAGCTCAACCTCTTCTGGGCGAGGTCGTCCTGGGCAAGACCACGTCAGGGACATTTGCATCCACGGACCTCGATCTCATCCTGCGTAACATGGAGATCTCGCGGCTGGTGGTAGCCGGCGTCACGACGAACAACTGCGTGGAGTCGACCGTACGCGAAGCGGCCGACCGGGGCTACCGTGTCATCATGGTCGAAGAAGCCACGGCCACCTTCTCCCGGGAGCTGCAGGCGGCCGCGATCAAGAACATCGACCGCAACTTCGGGGTGGTCCGGAGGTTGGAAAGCGTCCTAGCTGAGATTACTGCCCTGCCTCCGGCTTGAGAAACAAGAAAGCCGCCGAATTGCCTCATCGCGTGCGGGCGGCGAAGAGGAGCGCGTTCCGCAGCGCCTCGTCTCCGGCAGTACCCCGACCGGCTCGCCGGTAACGCGTGCCGTGGCCCGGGGTGAACACCGGGAACGGTAGCCCCATCGTGTATGTGAACATGTCAAAGGACTCGATGATCTTCGAGCAAAGTCCGGCGATGTCGTGGTACATGTAAATACCGGCGTCGATGCCACCATCTGGCGCTGGGGCATCGAAGGCCAGATGAAGCGTGTCGGCCGGCAGGAGGTCGCTGACTGCGATCCCCTCTGCGCGGGCCGCTTCAATGGCGGGGATGATGTGCTCGACCTCCTCGGTGCCGCACTTCCCGCCCTCGCCCATGTGCGGGTTGAGGGCGGCGACTCCAATGGTCGGATTCTCGAAAGACAGTCTGCGGAGTCCCTGGGCGGTCATGCGGATGACACCCAGAACCTTTTCCTTGGTGATGAGGGCCGGTACCTCTCTGAGCGGGACGTGCGTGGTCGCGCGGGTGACCATGGTCCGCTCTCCCACCAGAAAGATGACAAGTTCTCGGCTTCCGGTCAGATCTTTCAGGAACTCGGCCTCGCTGGGGAACCCCAGACCTCCGCCTTGCATGTTGCCTTTGTGCAGCGGACCGTAGACCAGGGCCTGGACCCGCTCCTGCAGAGCCAGTTCGGCCGCCCGGCGCAGGTGGTCCACAGACACTCGGCCGGCCGCCTCACTGGGCTTGCCCCATTCGAAGCTGTCCCACTCCGGCTCCTCTCCCGGAATGATCTCCAGGGTGCCCGCCTCGCCCACGGCCTGTTCTGGCGTATCGATCTCCAGTATCTCAAGAGATGTTCCTATGGCGGCCTGAGTTAGGCGGAAGTGCTCGACCGAGCCCACCACGCAGGCGATGAGCTTATCGGTCACCTCCGGGCGGGACAGCGACTTGAGGATGATCTCGGAACCCACGCCGTGCGGGTCGCCCGCCACGATCCCGATGCGCGGACGATCGAGCTCCGTCATGTTCTGTCCTCCCTTGAGTGGTCAAGCAGGCGTTTCTGTGCTCGCTCGGTCACCCTTCGTTGTGCATACGGAATGATGCCGCCTTCTGCGACGATACGCCTCATGAACTCGGGGAATTCCTGACCTTGGTGGACCACACCGGTGGTGAGGTTGCTCACTCTGCCGGCAGTCAGGTCCACTTCGAGCTCATCGCCAGGAGAGACCTCATCGGCCACGCCGGGGGCGACGATGACCGGCAACCCGATTCCGATCGCATTTCGCAGGAAGATGCGGGCGAAAGAGCGGGCGATGACGGCCCCGATCCCCAGGGCCTTGATGCTGAACGTGGCGGGTTCGCGCGAGCTGCCACAACCGAAGTTCTTCCCTGCCACGATGAAGTCACCCGGCTTGGCGCTGCCCGCGAAATCCGGATCCACCCCCTCGAGGCAGTGAGAAGCGATCTCTGCGGGATCTGTCAAGTGAAGCCAGGCCCCGGGGAGGATGCGATCAGTGTCGATGTCGTCTCCGAAGACCCAGGCCTTTCCCCGCAGAACACCCGCCTTGCTCGGTCCAGTCACGAGAGCACCTCCTCGGGAGCGCACAGGTAGCCCGCAACGGCCGACGCCGCTGCGACGGCCGCGTTGCTCAGATAGACCCTGCTGCGTGGGTGGCCCATCCTTCCAACGAAGTTGCGGTTGGTCGTGGAGACGGCCACCTCATCCTCGGCCAGGATGCCCATGTGGCCTCCGAAACAGGGCCCGCATGTAGGGGTGCTCACAGCCCCGCCCGCTTTCACGAAGATCTCGATGTACCCCAGCCGGGTGGCCTCCAGGTACACCTCCTGGCTCCCTGGTATCACGATGAGTCGGGTACCCTGCGCCACCGTGTGTTCGCGAAGGATCTCTGCCGCTTGAGCGAGATCCTCGAGTCGTCCGTTCGTGCACGAGCCGACCACCGCCTGATCGATAGCGACCGGATCCACCTCGTCGATGGACGTGACATTCGAGGGAAGAAACGGCTGGGCCACCTGTGGTCGCAGCCCGGTGACGTCCCAGCGGTGAAGTGCTGCATAGCGGGCGTCGGGCTCACTCAGCACGTTGTCGTACTCCCGACCGGCGCGGTCCCGGAGGTACTCCTCGGTGGTGGAGTCGGGGGGGATCATGGCGTTCTTGGCACCAGCCTCAATCCCCATGTTGCAGAGTGAGAGCCGGCTGTCGATCGATAGATCTGAGACAGCGGAGCCTGCGAACTCCATGGCTTTGTAGAGGGCCCCATCCACCCCAATGCGCCCGATGGTATGGAGGATGAGGTCCTTTCCCACGGTCCACGGGTCGACCTGCCCTTCGAGTTCGAATCGGATGGTTTCTGGGACCATGAGCCAGATCTCGCCAAGGGCCATGGTGGCGGCCGTATCGGTCACACCGACGGCGGTGGCGAAGGCTCCCAGGCCTCCGTAGGTACACGTGTGGGAGTCCTGGCCGACAATGAGATCGCCGGGTAGGACCAGCCCACGCTCGGGCAGCACGCAGTGCTCGATGCCCCCCTTACCCACCTCGACGACGTCGATGCCTCCCGCTTCGCGGGCGAACTCACGCACCTGACGGCAGACGGTGGCCGAAGCGATATTGTTTGACGGGGTGTAGTGATCGAACACCAAGACGATTCTCTCCGGGTCGAAAACCCTATCGGCGCCGATGTGCTGGAACTGAGCAATGACCTTCCCGGCGGTGGCGTCGTTCGCCAGCAGAAGATCTACCTGCGCGTTCACGAATTGCCCGGGTGTCACGTGGTCAAGGCCCGCATGCGCGGCCAGGATCTTTTCCGTGGCGGTCATGGGTGCACTCATATTGCTACCTCCTCTCCGAACGATCCGGTGGGGCCGCCGGGCTCGGTAGGCCCGCAGTCACGTCCCAGCCGCGCTCTCGATAGTAGTCGTCCAGTACGCTGCTCAGAGCGTCCGCGTCCAGGCGACGTCGCTCCGGTCCTACGTCATGGATGTAATGCTCCTCGCCACTTGAACCCAGAATCGGCTCCCGAACCCAACGGGCCGGGAACCTGTCCTGCCTGCGGCCCAATCCCTCGCGGGCGTTCAGGAGCCGGAGGCGATCCCAGGCTCGTGCGCCGGCTTGGAGGAGGCCTTCGGGAGTCCAGTGGATCCCGGTAATGGCAGTCAACAGGGTCGCCACGCGGGCGGGCGAGTAATAGCGGCTTACGGCTCGGGTGCATACCCCGACCGAGCTCAGCACCATGTACCAGTTCTCCACGTGGGGCAGCATTCTCCCCACGTGGTACTCGGACGGGCGAGGCAAGATGCGCTCGACCGAATCGGGCGGCAGGCCAATCGCCTGCCCGGCCAACCGGAGCTCCAGGGGCGCCATGCCGCTACGATAGGGATCGGTGTAGCCTGATATCCAATGCCGCCGCGGACTCACCACCTGGGCCAGCTCCTTCGTCCCCAGCCCTTCGGCCCGCGGGTCAAAGACCGTGTCCATACCCTGGATATGAATCGCCCGCTTCTCAGCCTCCTCACCGAACTCCTCCAGCAGCCCGGGGATGCCCCGCGCCAGCACCTGGCCGATCCCCTCCCCCGAAGCGGTCATCTCCAGGAGCTTCATGCTCGATTCGAAGCCCGGTGCCAGCAGAGATGCTCCTCTCCAGTCCTCGCCGATCACTCCTCGCGCCCGCAAGTCGAAGGCCAGGTCCAGGCCGGCGCTCCAGTGATGGTCGCAGATGCTCTGCCGGTTTGCGGCATCGTGGGCCGCGATCACGTGAGCCGCCGAGCCCACGCCGGCGCGAATCCCGTAGTTCACGGCTCTGCCCGAGAAGCTCGACGCATAGGTGAATCCTTCGCAGCCCCCGCTCACCTTGGATGGACCGCCGGGCAGCTTCAAGATCTCCTTGTCGGGCAGCGTGCATCCTAGGCAGGCCGCTCGGGCCAGCTTGACCTCGCGGCTGTAGGCTACCGGACCATAAAGGGCCGTTGCCCGCTCCTTGTCGAACAGCCGACTCCAATTCTGGTAGGGAAACCCGAGCTTTCCCCGCTTCTCCCAGCCCGCCATGGTGGCCAGATCGATCATGCGATCTTTTGCGCCATCGGCCTGCATCTCCCGAGAAAGTTCAACCAGGGCCCGGCGCAAGGCCTTCGGCTCAGCCACCTCCACCGGTGCGCCTCCGACCGCCACCACGGCCTTGAGATTCTTGCTGCCCATGACGGCGCCCAGTCCGCCTTTGCCCGCCGTTGCGGCCTTGTCCACGAAGGCCAGCGAGATCGGGGCCAACCGCTCACCAAGCATGCCCATTGTGATCACGGAGCTGGCGCGACCGTACCTTTGCCACAGCACCTCGGTGGCTTCGTATGTGTCCAAGCCCCACAGATCCTCCGCCTCCAGAATCTCGATGCCCTCTTCGCTTATCAGGACGTAATTGGGCCTATCGGCCTTACCGATGATCACCAGGTGGTCCACGCCACTCCACCTCATCTGGGATGAGAAGGCCATGGATCCGTTGCAGCCGGCGACCGCTCCATTCAACGGGAGTCTGGTGACCACCGACAGGCGCGCCGCCCCCGGAACGGGTGTACCGGCGAAAGGGGTGGAACCGACGATGATCGGATTCTCAGGAGACAGCGCATCTGTCCCTGGCGGGAGAAAACGCTCGGCTAGGGAGACGTTGAGGCCGAATCCCCCGATGGAGGTTCGATGCTGGTCCTCGTCCAGCCGCTCGTGGGTGACCGATCCTGAACCGAGATCGACCAGAGCCAGCTGCGGTCGCCAGCTCAAGAGTCCTCCCCCCTTGCCTCGGGGGCGGATTCAATGGCCCCCGTGGGGCACACGCGGGCGCACATCCCGCACTCGTCGCAATCAGGGTGGAAGTGCACGTCGGTGTCCGGTGGCTGCTGGATGTCGAGGCGGGCTCGGCTCGGGTGCGTCAGTGCGCCATGGGAGAAGCTGCACCAAAGCTGACAGGCCCGGCAGGCCACGCAGCGCCGGGGATCTGTGGTGAGTCGAGTCACCCGCTGCTCTCCGGCGCCAGGCCAGAGCGGAAACTGGCAACCGCCCCTCCTTGGGCCAGAAGCGCCAGTTCGTACTCGTTCACTGCCTGACCCTTGATCACCCTGCCGGCGGCGTCCGTAAGGGTTCCCTGCTCGAGGTCGACGATCACGCTGTCGCCCTCTCTCACTGCGTCGTGTGCTCCGGGACACACAAACAATGGAAGCCCCACGTTCAGCGAGTTCCGATAGAAGATGCGAGCGAAAGAGCCCGCGACCACCACCGCGATTCCCGCTTCACGCAGGGCCAAGGGCGCGTGCTCCCGGCTGGAGCCGCAACCGAAGTTATGGCCCGCCACGAGGATGTCTCCAGACCGGGCGCCGCGGACTAGGCGCTCGCCTTCCCCCACCATTGCGTACTTGGCCATCTCGCTGATCTCGGTGATTTCCAAGTACACGCCGGGATAGATGACGTCGGTATTGACGTTGTCTCCGTATTTCCAGACGCGGCCGGAAAACGTCCAGTCGCGGGACGAGCGGTCTCGTCTGATCGCCGTCATCGCTCACACCTCTCGTGGGTCGGTGATCTCTCCGTTCAGGGCCGTGGCCGCGGCGGTGTAGGGCGAGCCAAGGTAGACGAAGGCCTGGTTGCTCCCCATGCGGCCCTGGAAGTTCCGGTTGCCTGTGGACAGACAGACCTCCCCCGGGGCAAGCGTTCCCTGGTGCTGCCCAAAACACGGGCCACAGTTGGCGTTGCAGCAGATCGCACCTGCCTCGCGAAGTACCTGCATGGTACCGTCTGCCTCCGTCTCGCGAGCGACGCGCGCGGAAGTGGGGATGACGATAAGCCTCGTCCCGCGCGCCACCCGACGACCCTCGAGGATCCGGGCCGCCGCGCGCAGGTCTTCGCCCCGGCCGCCGTTGCAGGTTCCCAGGAACACTTGGTCGACCCGAGTGCCTGCCACCTCGGAAACGGCCACGACATTGTCGGGTGAGTGGGGTTTCGCAATGAGCGGTTCAACGCGAGATGCATCCATCCTGATCAACTCGGCGAACTCGGCATTGGGGTCGCTGGTCACGGATTCGGGTCTTTCACCCGCCAGCCTCTCGGAGAGAAAGGCCATGGTCGCCTCGTTCGGCTCCACGATCCCGACTTTGGCCCCTTGCTCGACCGAGAGATTGGCAAGAACCAATCGACTATCGACGCTCATGGACTCGACGGACGGTCCTCCGTACTCCACGGCCCGGTATGTGGCCTTTGCTGCGGTTCCTTGCCCCAGCAACTGAAGCATCAGGTCTTTCGCGGCGACCCGCCCGGGCAATGTACCGCTGATCTCGTACCGTAGGGTCGCGGGCACTTTGAACCAAAGGCTCCCCTTGGCCATGGCCATGGCCATGTCGCTGATGCCGACACCCGTGGCGAAGGCGCCGTACCCTCCCAAGGTGACCGCGTG
Organism: Thermoleophilia bacterium; assembly: GCA_027493445.1. Taxonomy (GTDB): domain Bacteria; phylum Actinomycetota; class Thermoleophilia; order RBG-16-64-13; family RBG-16-64-13; genus JAMDDA01. The sequence continues at coordinate 3,367,104 of JAOSKU010000001.1, forward strand.
AGAATCGGTCACGATAATCACATATCCCGGCCGTACATAACCTTTGTCGACCACGACGTCGTGGTAGATCCCTTCGCCGAACATGCCGCAGTCGATGTCCTGTTCTTCACCAAATGCGTTCAGCATCCGCTGATTCTCGGCCATCCTCACCGTGGAGGCGGGAATCATGTCATGGTTGATGAGGATGCGCGAAGAGTCCCAGATCTTCCTGGCCCCGAGTCCCCGAAAGGCGTTCACGACGTGGGGTCCCACCTTATCGAGGATGACGCCTAGGTCGATGCGGGCCTCGACGACCTCGCCCGGCTCCACCCGGTCCCGGTCACTGCCACGGGCCAGAATCTTTTGGCTGATAGTCAGTCCTCTGCTCACCGACCCTCCCTGGGACTTGGGTCTTGACATATTGTAGTAATATAGTAACATTGACACATCAGGGAGGCAACTGCGGGCGAGAGGGGTCGAACTCTGAAAGCCGACGATCCAGTCGTAGTCGCCGCGTCCACAGCCGGGGGCAAATGGATATCCGAGGAGTGCCCCCACCTGCCTGCGACTCCTGACGCTCTCGTCGATGACGTCGTGGCGTCGGTACGAGCCGGGGCCGTCATGGCGCATTTGCATGCGCGCGACGAACTCGGGCAGCCCACATTCGACCCCGATGTCATGGAGTATATCGTGCGGCGGGTGCGCGCGGGCTGTGACGCGCTCGTTCAGGTCTCCACGGGAAACCTGCCCGGTGAACCGGCTGAGTCCCTGCCCGCGTTTCTCGGCTCACGTCCGGAGTTCGCGTCGTTCAACCTAAAGGACGAACCGGATAAGGCGAGAGAGAGAGCGGAGATATTTCGCCGACTCGGAGTGCGGCCGGTCATTGAGGCTTTCGACGTCTCCATGATCCGCATGGCGGGGGAGTTCCTGATGGAGGGCCAATTGCCGGCCCCCTTGATCTTCGAACTCGTGTTCGAACTCGAAGCCGCCGAGAGGGGACCTATTGACACCACCGCCGATGTCCTCGACCGTGTTCGGGCGGTGGAAGAAATCGGTGACGCATTCTGGTCGGTCACGCGGGGAGCGGCCCACCGAGGGTTAACCCACGCGCTCGCTCTGGGGCTTGGGGGTTGGATACGCGTGGGGATGGAGGACTCCCTCGTGAGCTTGGATGGAAGCGTCGTGCGGTCAAGTGCCGAGCTCGTTGACGAGGCTCTCACCCTGGTCCGAGCCTTGGGTCGGCGCCCGGCGCGGTACGCCGAAGCGCGAACGCTCTTGCGTCTCTAGGAGGCCGCTGAAAATCGAAGCCTTGGCTCACCAGAACGCACTGGCCGGCGCGATAGGACGTCCTCGGTCGCGTACGTGGCGCTGCCTGTTTGAGCTCATGCCGGCCCGAAGCCTTGGCCGCCGGGGCGCACTGGACGGCACGAATGCGTCGTCCTCGGTCGCGCCCGTAGCCTGCGGCTACGAACGCTCCCTGCGTCCTAGCCTCGCACTCGTCCAGCACACCCCAGCGGCGAAGCGTCAAGCCGGCGCGAGCTCTTCCCGCTTCCTGCGTCCTTCTCTCGCGCTCGCCCAGCGCGCCCTGGTGGCGAAGCGTCACTTTTCAGCAGCCTGCTGGGATTCGCCCCCTTGACAGGAAAGGGGCTTGACGGTAGGTTTGTATTTACATTAGGACATAGAGACAAAGGGAGGGCTCGGGGCCCTGCCTTCCGGATGCCTAATTCAAAGGGGGAAATTGTGGGCGATCAGCACTCATTCGACGAAGCCACCCTACTTGCGACTGGAGTCTCGCGCCGGCGTTTTCTGAAGTATGCCGGCCTGGGCGCTGCGTCCATAGGTTTGGGTGCAGGGCTCGCTTCGTGTACCACGGGCGCGGAAGAAACCAGCTCGACCGCCGCTACGGCAGGAACAACTTCCACCGCTGCCACCGGGGATACGACGCAGGCTTCGGGCCTCAGCAGAGTGGGCAAGGAGGACCTTGCCGATCAGGCCGCCGCGACAGGAGCAAAGACGATCGGATATGTTGCCTTGTGCGGCGTTTGTGCGGGTACGGCTCGCATGATCAAGGCCTGCGAAGCGGAGGCCGAACGCCGAGGTTGGGATCTTCAGGTATCCGACACCGGCGGTGATTACAGTAAAGCTCCGGGGGCTTTTGAGACATTCATCCAAGCCGGAGTTGACATTCTCGTGGATTCGGCGATCGATCCGGGAGCTTTGGGGGATTCGGTCTCCAAGGCGAACGCGGCCGGCATCCCGACCTTCATCGAGTCTGCGCCGTGGGCGCCGGGATTCGAGTGCTCCGTGAACCAGAACACCTACGAGATGGGGCAGAAGCAGGCATTGTGGATCGCCTCGCGCCTGCAGGGCGAGGGTAATGTTGCCGTCATCACCTTCGAGCCCATCCAAGTGGTCGCGAGGCGCGAAGCCGTGCTGCGGGCGATCCTGGGCGCTTACCCGGGCATAAACATCATAGAGACTCACACGGTCGACCCGACCAAAGCCATCGACGATGCCCGCAAGGCTGTGGAGACGTGGCTCCTCAAGTATCCGCAAGAGGGTGATATCCAGGCCATCTGGGGAGGATGGGATGACCCGGCCGTGGGGGCGGCGACGGCAGTGGATGCTTCGGGTCGCAAGGACATCTTCGTCATAGGTAACGACGCCGCTCCCGACGTCATCGAGATGATGCGCTCCGGAAGCTCATTCGATGGAGACATTTGGGTCGACTGGGAATCCATGGCGGTCGAGCTGTTCCACCAAATGGATCTGGTCGTGCTGGGCCAACCCATTGAGTCTCGTGAGCTATACGTCAATCAGCCTCTTATCAGCCCGCACCTGGCCAATCTGCCTGCGGCAGGCACGGATCCGGATCCCGCCGGCACCTACTACGTGTGGCCTAACCAGGCGTAGGCATGTCCGCATCACTGAGGGCGCCGGACCTGAGCCATAGTCCGGCGCCCGGCTCCACCATTCTTCAGATCAACTCGTTGGTCAAGGACTACCCTGGCCAGCGCGCACTGGACAGTGTGGGCCTGACTCTCAAAGAGGGCGAGATCCTCGCCTTGCTGGGGCACAACGGAGCCGGCAAATCGACCCTTGTGAAGGTGTTGGCGGGGGCGACCCCGGCGACCTCGGGTGAGATTCTCTTGGACGGAGTCCCCTTCTCACCTCAAAGCCCTGCCGAAGCTCGGGACGCGGGCATCGGGGTCGTGTATCAGAATGCGCCGATCATAGACTCGATGAGCGTGCAGGAGAACCTGGTTCTTGGGTTTCCCTATCCGCGTCGCAAGATAAGGCTCATCGATTGGTCGCAGCTTGGACGCTGGGCTGCTGATCAGTGGAGCCGGGCGCTTGGCGAGCTCGAGCCACCCAGCCTGACCGCTCTCATGCGTGACCTCGAACCGAGGGATCAGTGGCTGGTCGCCATCGCCCGAACCGTTCTTCATTCTCCTCGGGTGCTCGTTCTGGACGAATCAACGGTGGCCTTCACGGGTGAAGAGACCGAGCAGGTGCACGCTACGCTTCGTAGAATGGCCGGCGAAGGGACTGCCGTCATCTATGTCACCCACAGACTGCACGAGGCTCTGGCCGTTGCGGATCGCGTAACCGTGTTGCGGGACGGAAGGGTGGTGCTCACGCAAGAGGCCCGAACGCTCACAAAGGACTCGCTGATCCGGCATCTGGCCGGGGGACGCCGGGAGCTGACCGCCCTGGAGAACGGCCTCAAGGGAGAGGTTGCGCTGGAGTGCTGCGGCGTCTCCTGCGGGTTGGCGACCAACTTCTCGTTGACCGTTCACCAGGGTGAGATCGTTGGTCTGGCCGGACTGGAGGGATCCGGGACGAGAGACGTGCTGCGGGCGCTCTTTGGCGTTCTTCCTCTGACGAGCGGTGCTCTCTATGTGCACGGACATAAAGCCCAGTTGAAGGCTCCCCGTGACGCCCTGCGCCGCGGTCTGGCGTTCGTGCCCGCCGATCGCGAAGATCAGGCCATCCTCATGCACTCGGTCCGGCACAATGTCTCTTTGCCATCATTGCGAGAGCTACGAGGGCGCTTTCGATTGCTCGATCAGAGGTCCGAGTACGCTCGCATCCGGAAGCTTGCCGAGCGACTGGGCGTCAAGATGCGTCACATCGATCAGAGCCTGGGCACTTTGAGCGGAGGGAACAGGCAGAAGGCGATTCTGGCCAAGTGGCTGCTGACCCAGCCTTCAGTTCTGCTGCTCGAGGAGCCTACTCAGGCGGTTGACGTCGGCGCGGCCGCAGATATTCGCGGACTCCTGAAGGAACTCGCCACCGAGAACGTGGCCATCCTGCTCGCTACGGGAGACCTCGAGGAACTGGTCGACGTATGCGACAGGGTCTTGGTCATGAGCCATGGGAGGATCGTCGAGGAGTTGAACGCGCCCTTGTCGCAAGAGGAGATCCTGGCGGCCTGCCACTCATGAAGGAACAAGATATGGAAGCTACAAGCGCTCCACCAGCTGACTCCACCAGCGCTAGGCCTCGCCGCCGGCACCTCGAGGGCACCGATCTCATGCGCTATGGCACATTGCTTGCCTTGGCGCTTGCGGTCCTGGTCTTCTCAGTCCTGAAACCGCACCAGTTCCCCTCGGTGAACAACGCCGTCATCATCCTCAAGCAGGGAGCTGTCCTCACGGTGGTTGCCGTCGGGCTCACTGTTGCGCTAATCCTCGGTGACTTCGACCTCTCGATCGGTCCGGTCGCCGGTCTGGCTGGGGTTCTCGCCGCGGGTTTCATCATCCAGACCGGGCTGGCAACGCCCGCCGCGATAGCCCTTGCTCTCGGTGCCGCGGCGGTGGTGGGCGCGCTGAACGGCGTCTTCGTCGCTTATATTCGAGTGTCGGCGTTCATAGCTACACTCGGGATGTCCTCGGTCGTGGCTGGTGGCATATTCTGGTACACGGGAGGAGCCCCGGTCCGAGGCGTCTTCCCGGTCAGCTTCTATGCGCTCGGCCGAGGTAGCTTCCTCGGTGTCCCCGCGCCGGTGCTCATCATGCTGGCATACGCGTTCGTCTTGTGGGTCCTACTCAATCATACTGCCTTGGGCAGGCACATGAAGGCCGTCGGTGGTAGTTCGGAGGTCGCTCGATTGGCGGGCGTTGCGGTGGCGCGGGTCCGCATACTCTCCTTCATGATCTCCGCTGTCAGCGCCGGGCTGGCCGGAGTGCTCCTTGCGGCCACCCTAGGGCTCGGGCACCCTCAGGCAGGTGACGGCCTTCTCCTGGACGCCTTCGCAGCCGCCTTCTTGGGCGCCGTGACCTTCCGTCGGGGGAGTTCAACATCGCGGGGACGGTGGTGGCGGTAATCCTTGTTAGCGTCGTGACGAACGGTCTCACCATGGCCGGTTCCCCCGTTTTCATACAGCAGATGCTAAAAGGAGGGATTCTCTTGGCCGCCGTCAGCATGCAGAGTCTGGATCGATTGAGGGTTCTCAAACGACGGTAGTCCGGAAACCCGGGGTGTTTTCCGTGGGATCCTCTCAGCATCGGCGTGCGGGGCCTGATGGAGTGGAGACGAGGTAGGCCGGGCGCTTGTGCACCGCAGCCGGCCGGGCAGCGGCTCGCGCCAAAGCGGGGGACCGGAATCCGCTTTCCTATGCGCGTGGCTATCAGGAGGTTCAAGGCGCAGTCATCGAGCGCCGCCTGCGGGAGGTGGACCGCTCCCAGCACGCGCACCCGGGGATGGGTGGTCAGGTGGTGGGCGTGCCGGCGCACCTTCTTGTGACGGCCCAAGTGACGGCGTACCCGGGAGCTCAGGGCGCGGCGAGCGCTCCCGATGTAGACGTACCAGCCGGGCGGCAGACGGTGGCGATCCAGATGGCCGATCTCAAGATCGAGGTGGACCTCCACGTGCAAGCGGAGCACGTACAGCCCGCCGTCGGCGGGGGTTGCAGGGTGTGCGGGCACTCGGGTTATCCCGAGGGCGGGGTGAGGGACACGTTCGGACGTGCAGGCGTACGGACGAATGGCACTCGGAGGCTAGTCGGAGAGCGCCAACGGGCGTCACGTGGACCCGCCGCCGAGCCTCCTCCGGTGCTCACGTCGGCGCCTGCCCGATCCGAACGAGAACCTGGTCGGACTGCGGCGCCGGTGGAGGTAGGCCGGCCCAGCTGATCACGGCTGGGTCGAGCCCAGGATCTCGATCTCGGTCTCGACCTGGGGCAGTGCCGGGCTTTCGGCGGTCACCCAGGCGGTGACGTCGTAGATGTCAGGTTCGAGGCTCAGCTCGTCGTTCAGGCTGATGGCGCGCGTCTCGCCCGGAGCGAGTGCGATCTCCTGCAGGGCTTGGGTAAACACCTTGCCCTCGCTCCAGCGGTAGGCCTCCGCGCCGTTCCGGCGCAGAACGACCTCGCCCAGCTGCCCGTCGTTGAAACGCAGGGTGAGTGGGGTGGAGAGAGCGTTGGTCACGTCGAGGAGCCACGCCACGTTGCCGGGCGAGCGCAGGGGATCGGGAGCGTAGGCCAGACGCACGCGGATGCCGGCGGTTTCTCTGACAGCGACGTTCTGGAGCACCTTGGTTACAGCTAGGCCGCCGGCGGAGCGGACGCCTTCGAGGGTGATCAGAAAGTCGCTCCAGATGACGTCGGCGAAGCCGGGCTGGTTCGGGCGGCTCAGGCCCACGACCATCCCTGTGTCCAAGCCGCTCAGGCGCAGGGCGGGCTCGGCGCACTGGGGCGGATACGACTCGGCCAGTCCGCTGCACAGTCGCATGTCGTCCCCGGACGCCAGGATATTTCCCTGGACCCGCATGGTCTCGCCTTCGGGGGCGGCCAGGGCCTGCTCGACCGTCAGCACGGGCCTGGAGTCGTCTTGCGACCCGTCGGGCAGGGCGCTGCCGCAGGAGGCGGCGAGGGCGGCGGCCAGAACTAGGGCGAAGGGGAGGGCCAGCCTGCTGGTGGCAGTGGAAGCCATCATCTCGGTCTCCTGTTACGGATTGCGTTCTTCATTCTGTTCGATACCCTAGAAGGGTCAGGGGAATCCCCGCGCTTGGGCGATTCCGAAGAAGCTCGCACACGTCTTGAGGAGGACGTCATGATCGACTCGCAGTCGTTCGCCCAGCTTGTCCGTAGAGGGCGTAGCTACCGCCGTTTCAATGAGACGGAGGTCGTGGACGTCGCTATCCTGCGCGATCTCGTCGACCTGGCCCGTGTCACCCCGTCCGCCGCCAACCTGCAGCCGCTCGCCTATGTCCTGATCACCGACGCGGAGACAAGGGCGCGGGTGTTCCCGTGCCTGAAGTGGGCGGGGAGGCTCAAGGACTGGGGTGGCCCGGCGCCCGGCGAGCGCCCTTCGGCCTATATCGTTGTGCTGGGCGACACCCAAATCGCCGGCGAGATCAACTGCGATCACGGCATCGCGGCGCAGACTATCCTCCTGGGGGCGCTGACTCGTGGCCTCGGGGGCTGCATGATGACCGGCATGGACAGGGAGGCGTTGCGCGAGGTGCTCGATCTGTCCGACCGGTACCGAATCCTCATGGTGCTCTGCATTGGCAAGCCGGCGGAACAGGTGGTGCTCGAGCCGCTGGGCGGCGACGGCGACGTGGCCTACTGGCGAGACGCGGAGAACGTCCACCACGTGCCCAAGCGGGCGCTCGAGGACATCATCGTACCGCCGGGCGCATAGGCGAGTGTCGCCGGGCGCGTAGGCGCGCGCGGAGTCTCCTTCGAGCCGCTGCCTTCTTGAACTCCACCGACCCCATCGACTTCAGACCTGTTTGACCAGGTACTCGAAGGCGCCCAGGGCGGCCCGGGCTCCCTGGCCGGCCGCCATGATGATCTGCTTGTCGTGGGTGTCGATGGCGTCGCCCGCCGCGAAGATGCCGGGCACGCCGGTCTGGCCGTGAGCGTCGACCTTGATCTCGCCTCGCTCGTTGCAGTCGAGCAGGTCCAGGGCGAGATCGGTGTTGGGGTACAAGCCGACCTCGATGAAAACGCCGTCAACCGGCAGGGTGCGGGAAGTGCCCGTCTTCGTGCTCTTGACCACCAGGCCGGTGACCTTGTCGCTGCCCCGGATGTCTACCGGTTCATGGTACTTCAACACCTCGGTGGCCGACATTGAGACCTTGTCCTGGAGGACGTGGTCCCCCGTCCAGTCATCGCGGCTGATGAGCGTCACCCTGCGGGCCACCCCGTCCATCTCGATTGCGGCCTCCAGACCGGAGTTGCCGCCGCCCACGATGGCGATGTCGAGGCCCCGGAAGAGGGGGCCGTCGCAGGTGGAGCAATAGACGACGCCTTTGCCGGTGAGCTCCTTCTCCCCGGGGATGTTGAGATGGCGCTTCTGGGCTCCCGTGGCGATGATCACGCAGCGGCCGCAGACGTCGCGGCCCGAGGCGGTCTTCAGGATACGGATGCGCTGGTCGACGGAGATGGCGGTGACCCGCTCGCCGATGAGCTGGTCGATCCGGTACTCCCGAACCTGCTCGTAGAGCCGCTCGATCAGGTCGGGGCCCTTGACCACTCCCAGCCCGGGATAGTTGGCCACCTCGTGGGTTGTCCCCACCTGGCCGCCCACGTCGAGAGCGACCAGGACCGTGGAGAGGTTCTTGCGGGCGGCGTAGAGGGAGGCCACCAGGCCGGCCGGGCCCGCCCCGATGACGGCCACGTCGTAGATGGTGGTGAGCTCCCGCACGGCCAGGCCCAGACGCCGGTCGAGCTCACCACTAGCGTTGAGACCGGCCAGGGCGTCGTAGCCCCCGATGCTCTCACCGTTGATGAAGACCTGGGGCACCGTGCGCATGCCCGAACGCTCAATCATCTCCTGTTCGCGGGCGAGATCCCCGCCGACATCAAGCTCGCGATAAGCGAGCCCCTTTGTCCTCAAGAGCGCCTTGGCCTTGGCGCAGTAGGGACACCATTCCTTGGTGTAGATCTCGATGTCGGTCATCAGCGGCCTCCCCGTGGTGTGCCTTGCGGCACCGATCCGCGTGACTCAGTCCGGCTCAACCGAAGCGAAGATACCCGATCCGCGGTCGAAGACCAGGGGTAGGGTCCCCAGCCATCCCGTGCGTCGGTTCGTGTGCACCCGAAGGCTGATCCGGGAGAGCATCCCATCGGGTGCCGTGGACCCGGGCGTGAGAGCCAGGTGGGTTTCGGTGCCGCTCACCGGCGCCCCCGCAGAGGTGGTCGTCACGAGGCCGGGAGCGGAGATCCGGCGCAGTGTCTCGCCCAGCCGGGTGGCGACCTCGTGAGGATCGGTCTCTCCGGCGAGCGCCGTAAGCCTCTGGAGATCGTCGACCAGCAGCAGGGGGGTGACGGCCTGCCGTTCCTCCAGCCGGCGAAGCCGGGTGCGCATGTCGCACAGGAACCCGTCCAGTCCACCGGCACCGGCCGGTGCCGCGTCCAGAAGAGTCAGGAACGGGAGCACGAACCTCTGCAGGCATCGATCGATCAGGGTGAGGGAGGGGAGCCGGTTGGCGTCGATGTCTCGGGCCCGTAGATCGGCCAGCGCGAGGGTAGGATGGTCGTCCACGACGCGGCTGAGGGTGCTGACTAACCGCTCCCAGACACCACGGCCACCCCCCCTCAGGCTGTAGTAAACGACAGGGCGGCCCGAGAGGACGGCCTCCCAGGCGATGGCTTGGAGCAAGGCGCTCTTGCCAGCCGCGGGAGGCCCGGCGATCAGGTGGAGACCACGGTCGAAGCCGCCGCCCAGCCGCCTGTCGAGCTGCGGCAGACCACTTGGTACGAGGCGAGGCCCGCGGGCCCGTTCCTCGAGGAAGGCGGCAAGGAACCGGCTGGGTTGGCCGTGGGCCGGCAGTGACGGACCGGTGACCGTCGCCGGCGGGTCTCCTGCGCCGGCACGTCCCCGCGTCTCGGCGGCCAGCGAGTCAGCGAGCCGGCGGAATTCCTCTTCGAAAGGCTGGCGGGAGGAGAGCCACTCTCCGTGGCGGCTGCGTAGCTGACCTTGGTCCGATTCCCGGTGCCGCAGCGTGCGAGCGATGACGTCGTCAATGAAGTCGCCCAGGTCACGCTCCTCGGGGGAGGCTGCCTGTTCGAGAGTCGGAGAACTCGGTTCGTCGCTCACATGCGCACCTGTGGATCCCGGCCGTCCCTCGTCTGGAAGGCACCGGCGGTTGTTGTGCTCCCTAAAGGTACGCGGAGGCCGGTGATTCTCCTTCCGGGGTCGGCGGGAAGGCGCCCTCGAATCGCCTGGCCGCGAATCGTGCGCTGTGCGTCAGAGGAGGCGGTCGGCGACCATCCCAGCCAGGACGATCGCCAGGTAGAAGCCGGTCAGCTTGTGAAGGATGAAAGCCTGGCGCGGGTCGGCCGATTGCAGGACCCGCACGAGCTGCACGACCAGCGCGACTGCGGCCGCTGTGGCCAGCGCCAGGTAGAGAGAGCCCAGGAGTCCGGCGACCACCGGTAGTAGCGAAACGCCCACGACCGCGAGCACGTAGGTCAGGATCTCCAGGCGGGTGGGGCCCTCGCCGCGGGTGGCGGGCATGGTGGGGATGCCGGCCCGGGAGAACTCGTGCGCCCTGGCCAGGGTGAGCGACCAGAAGTGCGGAGGCGACCACAGGAAGATCAGTGCGCAGAGATACGCGGTCGCCATGGTCCAGGGACGGCTCGTGGCGGCCCAGCCGATGAGGGGCGGGAAGACACCGGCCAGCCCCCCGGGGATGGCGCTCTGGGGGCTGTGTGGCTTGAGCAGCAGGGTGTACACCACCACGTAGTAAAAGGCCCCGGCCGCCCCCAGGAGAGCGCTCAGGGGGTTGACCAGGAAGCCCAGCTCGACTACGCCGAGAGCGCAGAGACCCAGCCCGAAGCTCCGCACCGCACCGGGCGCGAGTCTGCCCGCCGGGAGGGGTCTCGCGGCCGTGCGGGGCATGAGGCGGTCGATGTCTCGCTCCAGGTACTCATTGAGGGCGGCCGCCCCACCCACCGTCAGGGCGACTCCCAGCAGCGTGGCCGTTGTCAGTGGGAGCGGCGGCCATCCTCCGGCGAGCACCATCCCCACACCACTGGTGGCCAGGAACAGCAGGACAACTCGGGGTTTGGTGGTGGCGAGGTAGTCGGCGGCCTTCATGGCCCTGTCATGGTAGCAGGGGGCCCGGGGGAGACGGTGCGGTCGGATCTGTCAAGGCTCGAGCCTTCCCCGCCGATACAACGAGCACGTCTGTCGTAAAGAGGGGAGGGTCGATGCTCGAAGAGAAGAAAAGGGCGGCCAACATTGGCATTGGTGGAGGGATACTGCTCGAGGTGGTGGCCGTGGGCGGTCTCACGCTCACGAACAGCCTCGCCGCTGCCCTGCTTGCCTTGCTGCTGATCCTGGTCAGCGCCGTCCTGTTCGCCTGGGGGTGCTGGTCGTACGCTCAGGGCAAGGGCTACCCCGGTGCTCTCGGTCTCATCGGCCTCACGGGCCTGATCGGCCTGATCGTACTGGTGGTGCTGCCCGACAAGCTCAAGAATGGCACGCTCGTGACCGGCGGCTCCGCGGCTGCGTACCATTCTCCCTACCAGCCTTCCCAGGATGCCGGCTGGCAACAGGATGCCGGCTGGCAGCAGGATCAGGGCTGGCAAGCCGACCCGGCCGACGCGGGCTGGCAGCAGACTCCGGTGGGCGCGGGCCCGTACGCGTCGGAGCTGCCACCCTCGACGCACCCGGAGTCCGCTGACACAGCCTGGCAAGCGCCGTCGCATCAAGCGAGCTGGCCTCCGAAGGACCACTGGTCGCTGCGTCACTCGGCTTGAGCGACGACGAGGCCAGTCTCCTGGCGGCGAAGCGTCATTCTGAGACGAGCTTCTGGAGCTCGTTTCAGAATGACGCCCCGGCCGCCAGACCGCCCTGGACGGCACGATGCGGCCTCCTCAGTTGCGTCCGAGCTCCTGGGCAAGGGCTTCCCGCTCCGAGGGCGACAGCCTGGCCGCCGGGTGTGTGATGGTGTAGAACCAGGGAGGCATCTCGCCCTCGCGAACCACCTCCGCCGGGTCGTCCTCCGACTGATTGCCGCTCTGCCACTCCGAGAAGTTCAAGGTCTCGCGCCCCCGGTCCACGTCATTCTGAACCAGCCAGGATACCGGGGCGATCAACGAGTACCACGGCCAGACCGTTTCGTTGCTGTGGCAGTCATAGCAGGCCGTCACTGCGATCTGCCTGGTCTGGGGAGAGCGCCACGCGGGCTCGCGCATCAGGGGCGGATTGGTGTGGCTCCTGCCGTAGGGCACGATCTGGATGGCCAGGGCCAGCACCAGGAGACCGGCGAGCACCGGCACGATCAGCTTCCGCATCAGTTTCCACATGCAGCCCTCCCGAGCATGGTGGCCCTGGTCAGCGCACAAGGATCAGGGCCATGTTCACGAGATACAGCGCCACCCCCCCGGCCAGTGCGAGGCTGCCGGCCAACGCCACCGCCGAGGAGCCGGCGACCATGGCTGCGGCCACCAGGAGCACGCCTGCCACGTAGACCCCCATCCCATCTTGCCCAACCCGGGTTCGTACAGCGATTCCAGCTTGGGTACCGGCGCCTTGCCCACCAGGTCGGCGTACTTGTGCAGCCAGGCCAGAAAGGTGTTGATCTTGTACATGTGTCCCAAGATCATCATGCCGATCCAGCCAAACACGCCCAGCCAGAGGGCCACCCGCCACGTCCAGGCATCGGCTCCGTCGGCCCGCAGGGCTCCGGTGAGGGCGATCGCCACCGCCACCACCCACAGCACTACGGCCGAGAGAACGAAGGGATAGATAATGTCGGGGAGACGCCGCCGCCGGCGCCGGTAGAGGTTCCAGGCCTGCCACGCGAAGAGCGCGCTTCCCAGGAGCACGAGCGCCAGCGCGATGGCCACCAGGGGCCGTGTTCCGCCGGTGAAGGTCATGCCGCCGATCAGCAGCAACCCGGCGCCGGTCACCGAGAGCTGCGTCCAGGCCACCCGCTGGTTGATGAGGTCCTCGGCCAGGGTGAACATGCCCATGAGCTTGTAGCCCACGCCGTAGGTCATGGTCGTGAAGAAGCCGGCCAGGCCCAGGGCTGCGTGGGCCCCGATGCTCGGGATATGGCCGGGGCCCAGGAAGCCGTAGCGACGGTTGAAGACCAGGAGCACGCCCAGGGTGGCGTTGAGCAGGAGGTAGGCGAAGGCGACCACGACGTGGGTAGCCACCAGGCTCTCCACCTCGCTCGCCACCATGGTGGCCACCATGAGGACCAGGTACAGGGTTATGGCCAGGGCCACGAGGATGCCGCCGGCCATGAGCACGCCCGACTGCGAGGCCCGGAAACCGTACAGCAGCAGTACCAGGCCGGGCAGCAGGAAATAGAAGACCAGGCCGGCCAGTCTCTCCGAGGCTACCGGCACCTGCAGGGCAACCGGCACCAGCTGCAGACTGGCGCCCACTACGGTCATGGTGATCCAACCCAGGGTGACCAGATGCACCAGGAACAAAGTCCTGGGCGTGGCGAAGAGGCCCACTAGGGCCTCCCGCTCGAAGGGCAGCAACGCGGCGAAAACCGCCAGCGCTATGGTGGCGGCGGCGATGTAGCGGTACGGCACGGAGAGAGAGGGCGCCTCCTTGCCGGAGATGCCCCCGCCGCCCACACTCATGCGTCCGCCTTCTGGATCAGGATGTCCTTGCGGTCCGGGGCCAGGTCCCAGATGCGGTAGCGGTGGCCCTGCTGCTCGAGCTTGGCTGTCAAGTGGGGAGGCATCCGCATGTGGTGCACCAGCAGCAGGTCCCCCGGCAGGAGCGGAGCCAGGCCCTCGAGTACTTTTTGCATGGGAAGCGGCGGAGTCAGGTCTTCGGGCAGGATGGTCACCACGGCGGCCACCGTCTGGTCGGCCGGCGGCTGGTCGGCGGTGAAGAGGGCCTCCGGATCGGTGGGGGCGGCTGTGGGCGCGGCTTGGGCGACCGAAGTCGGGCGCTCGGCAGCAGCGGCTGCCGGGGTCACCGCCGGACGTTCGGCACCGTGGGGGTGCGTGTCGTCCGCTTCGACCTCGGCGTCGACCGCGCGTTCGCGCAGGAAAGTGATGCTCCAGTCTTCGGGCCCCAGCTGCTCGGCATGGTGGACGAAGCCCTTCTTTGCGAGCACACCCAGCAGGGGTGTGGGCCGGAAGGTGTTCCTGAGGCGCAGTGTCTGGCCCACCGGGATCGCGCGGGCGGCGTCCATGATGGTGAAGAAGGGATCTTCCCCTCGAACCTGCATGTCGCGGGCGTCGATCTCGGCCGCCACCGGAGCCGAGGCCAACCACTCGGGTTGGGTCGCGGCGGGGTCACCGGACGCAGGTGCGGGTGTGCCCGGCCTTTCGCCGGCCGGGGCCTCCGGCTCGTTGCCCACAGCCGCCCGAGCTTGTTCGTCGGTGAGGGAGCGGCCCACGGCCTCGTTCAGCACCTGAAGCAGCCGCCAGGCCGGTATGTTGGCCACGGCGGCCGCCTGGCTCACGGTGACCATGCGGGCGAAAGTCTTGCGCATCAACGGGTTCTGCAGGCGCTTGAAGGCATCGCTCTGCGCTACGAACGTATCGACGAGCTCGGGGTGCTCTTTGAGGACGGCCGCCACTTTCTGGTCGGGTCGCACCGGGATGGGGGCATGATCGTCGGCGTTCATCGCGGCCTACTTCCACCGCAGCTGGGTGCGGGCCGTCTCACTCATGCGCTCGGGTGTCCACGGGGGATCGAAGACCACCTCGACGTGTGCGTCCTTCAGGCCTGGCGCCCTCAAGGCACCGCTCCGCACTCCCTCGGCTAGGCTTGTGCCGATGGGGCACCCGATCGAGGTCAGCGTCATGCGGATGAACGCCTCGCCCTCACGCACGTCGACGTCGTAGACGAGCCCCAGGTCCACGACGTTGACGCCCAGCTCGGGGTCGATGATGTCTTTCAAGGCATCGAGGACTTCGGTCTTGGTTGCCATGGCTCCCTGCCTCACTCGCGGTGTCCTTCACGTGCAGCGATTATCATAGGCCATCGGCTGCTGCGCCCAATGGTATTCCCTAGCGCTACAGTGGTAAACCTGTTGGCGAATAGTGCGAGCAGACAGGCACGGCCGGTCCGGAGGTACGCACCCTCCCGGCGCATCGTTGACACCTTCGGGCGCGGTTGTTAAGGTTCGCCCACCGGCCCCGGCGAGCGTTGGGATGGCGCAGGTCTGGCGGGGCACCCTCGGTCCGACTGGAACCGCACGCTTCCTGACTTGTTGACATGTGGCCGGGAGCGAGCTCTTGGGGCCGCCTCGCCTTCCGCTTGACGAAAGCGCCGGGTGTGCGCCGGGGGTGGAGTGAGCGGCCGCGGAGTCGCAGGGTACGCGGAGTGCGGCCGGGAAAGCGATCCCGAAGGGGGAAGAGCGCGTGAAGATCAGAGCTGCGGTCTTGAGAGAGGTGAAGAAGGGCTACAGCATCGAGGAGCTGGAGCTGGAGCCCCCCAAGGAGGGGGAGGTCCTCGTCAAGTACGCCTACACGGGTTATTGCCACAGCGACCTGAGCGTGGCCATGGGCCGCATCGAGATTGCCAAGCCGTTGGTGGCCGGGCACGAGTGCGCCGGCGTCATCGAAGCCGTTGGTCCGGGGGTCACCCGGGTCAAGGTGGGCGATCACGTGGCCAGTACATGGATGATCCCCTGCGGGGACTGCCCCGAGTGCCGTAGCGGCCTCGGCAACGTCTGCACGGGCAACTTCCCGCATTTCCTAGCGGGCACCATGCTCGACGGCACGACCCGCATCAGGGACGCCAAGGGCAATCCGGTGCTGCACGGCAACTTCGTGTCGGGGTTCTCGGACTATACGGTCGTTCCCGAGACCGGCGTGGTCCCCATCCGCAAGGACATGCCCCTGGAATGGGCCGCTCTCATGAGCTGCTGCATCCCCACCGGCTGGGGATCGGTGACCAATCTGGCCAATGTGCAGCCGGGCGACAAAGTGGCCGTGTGGGGCCTGGGCGGCGTGGGGCAGAACATCCTGCGGGCCGCCAAGATGCGCCAGGCCAACCCCCTCATCGCCGTCGATCTCGAAGAGTCCCGCCGGGACGTCGCCATGGAGTTGGGGGCCACCCACTTCATCTGCAGCTCCAAGGACGATCCGGTGCCCATCATTCAAGACCTGACGGGCGGCGGGCTGGACATCGCCTTCGAAGCCATCGGCGATCCCGGCGCCATCGTGCAGGCCTGGTGGGCGCTGGCCATGGCCGGCCGCCTCATGGTCATCGGGGTGATGGCCCAGGACAAGGTGGCCGAGATGCCCTTGACCTTCATGCCTTTGCAGCAGAAGTCCATGATCGGCGGCCTCTACGGGTCGATCTCCACCCACGACGACATCCCCAAACTATGCGACCTCGCCATGACCGGGGAGATGAAGCTCGACAAGATCGTGGAGGGCAAGTTCAAGCTGGAAGAGATCAACGACATCGCGGAGAAGATGGAGAAGCGGCAGCTGAACGGCCGCTGGGTCTGCGAGTGGGACTGATCTGACCGAGAAAAGGGCGAGGCGGCGGCGGAGGGTCCCCTCCGCCGCCGCCTCGCAGTCGCCCGCGGCCTCCAGTCGCGACACACCTGCGCCCCTTGTCAACAAGCGGCTGGAGTTCGCCTGCCGACGTATGGGACGTCGCAGAGTGGGGAGGGAAGTTCGTGAGACCCAACAGGCTGCTGAGAAATGACGTTTCGCAGCCGGGGTGCGCTGGGCACGCGCAAGGCCAGAGCTCGTTTCGCAATGACGCTTCGCGGTCAGGCCGCGATGGGCGCGGGCGAGGCAAGGACGCAGGGAACGGGCGTAGCGGAGCTACGGACGTGACCGAGGACACCGCATCGCGCCGGCCAGTGCGGCCGCGGTCGCCAAGGCTTCGTTGCGAAACGAGCTCCCCGGACGCAGGGAGCGCTCGTAGCGGCGCTATGGGCGCGACGGAGGACGCCGCATGGCGGCGCCCAGTGCTGTCCGGCGGCCGAGGCTTCGTTCTTCAGCAGCCTGCTAAGGTGGCCATCATCGGCGGAGGGGGCACGGTCGGTTCGTCGGCCGCCTTCCGGCTGGCGGGGCTCGGGGTCGCCTCGGAGATCGTCCTGATCGACGCCCGGGAGAACATGGCCCGGAGCCACGCCATGGATCTGGAGCAGGCCGCGGCCGAGCTTGGTCCCACCTATGTGCGCGCCGGCACCTGGGAGGACCTGCGGGATTGCGGGGTGGTCGTCCTGTCCGCGAGCCTGCCCGAGCGCAATGTGGCTTCGCGCGACGAGTACTTGACGGGGAACCTAGGCATCGTCCGGGAGGCGGCCGGGTACCTGGCCGCCCATTGCCCGCGGGCGGTCGTCATCGTGGCGACGAACCCGGTCGACGTCTTCACGGCCGCTCTTGCGCGGCTCACCGGTATGGACGAGCGCCGCTTCCTGGGCTACTCCTGGAACGACACGCTGCGCTTCCGCTGGGCGGTCGCACGGACGCTCGGCGAAGCCGTCGCCGACGTCGGTGGTCTCGTCCTCGGCGAGCACGGGGAGATGCAGGTGCCGCTCTTCGATCGCATCACTGTACGCTCGCGGCCGGTGGAGCTCACGCAGGAGCAGCAGCGCGAGGTCGAGATCTCCACCCGGTCCTGGTTCTCGACGTATCAAGGACTCCAGAGCGGCCGCACCTCGGGCTGGACCTCGGCCGTCGGCATCGCGAGGATAGTGGAGGCGGTGACGACGGGCCGCGGCGACCCGCTTCCCGGCTCGGCCGTGCTCGAGGGCGAGTATGGGGTTTCGGGTGTCAGCCTGGGAGTGCCGGTCCGTCTCGGTCCGGGTGGGGTGGCCGAGATCATCGAGCTGGAGCTGACCCCGTCTCAGCTGGCGTCGTTCCAGGCTGCCGCTGACAAGGTGCGCAGCCTTCTGGACAGCGTGTTCCGCGGCCACTGGGCCGAGCAACGGGAGGTGAGGTAGGGTGCGTGTAGGCGTGCTGGGCGCCGGGGCCATGGGTTGCCTCTTCGGCGGGCTGCTGCACAGAGCCGGGCACGACGTCACGCTGGTCGACGTCTCGGTGGAGCAGATCCGGGCGATCAACGAGCACGGCCTCATCCTGGAGCGGGATGGAGAGGTGCTCCGTATCCCCGTTCCGGCCCGCTTCGCAGGCGAGGTCGCCATCGCGCCGGATCTTCTCATTGTCTTCACCAAGACGCTGCACTCTCGAGCCGCCCTCGAGTCGGCTCGAGGATTCATCGGTCCGGCTACCACCCTGCTGACCCTCCAGAACGGCCTGGGCAACGCCGAGATCATGGAATGCTTCGTGCCCCGCGAGCGCGTTGTTCAGGGGATCACCACCTTCCCGGCCGACCTCGTTTCCGCGGGTCGTGTCCATTCCTTGGGTCCGGGCCAGACGAAGATCATGGCCCTCGACGGGCGCGTCACTCCCCGGCTCGAAGAGGTTTGCTCGGCCCTGGAGGGCGCGGGCCTCTCCTGTGAGATCTCCCCGGGAGCGACCGCGGCTATCTGGGAGAAGGTCGCCTTCAACGCGGCCCTGAATACCCTGACCGCTGTGACCGGGCTGACCGTCGGGCCGATCGCCGACTCGCCCGAGGCGCGGGACCTGGCTCGTCGCATCGCCGGGGAGGTGGTGCGGGTGGCCAACCGTAAGGGGATCGAGGCTGACCTGGCGGCCGTCCTAGAGACCATGGAGGGGGCGTTGGCGGCCCACCGCGGGCACCAGCCCTCGATGCTGCAGGACATGGCGGCTCATCGCCGGACCGAGGTGGAGTCGCTCAACGGAGCGGTGGTGAGGGAAGCCGGAGCGCTGGGCATAGAGGTCCCCTTCACCGAGGCGCTGTATCTTCTGGTCCGCACGCTCGAGTCGGCGAACGCTACGGCCTGAGCTCGTCTCAAGCCGAAGCTCTGGCCGCCGCGGTCTCTGAGCTCGAATCGGCCGCCACCGGATCGGCCTGGAGCAGCGCCCCCTACGGTCCGCGGCGGCCTCGGGAGGCCGGCCGGTCGAGCTCTCGGGCAGTGGTCATCAGGGGCGAGGAGCACTTGACTTCGCCCATTCCCCCTGCTAGTTTCCGCGAACAGACGTCAGACCTTAGTTCTGTCGACGTCCGCGAGCGCTTCGCCGCCCAGTGCGGCCGCGGCGGCTGGGGCTTCGTTTTCAGGCGAGCTCCGTGAGGAGCCCGGGGGTGCGCCGGGGCCCGATAGAGAACAGGGGGGATCACATGAAAGCGGTCGTGCTCGCGGACGGCAACCGTGTCGAAGTGGCTGAGGTGCCGGACGCTCGGATCCAGCGGTCCACCGATGCCTTGGTACGGATGACCGTGGCCGCCATCTGCATGACCGACGTGCACATCAAGAACGGCCACATCCCCGGCATCGCCCCGGGCACTGTGATCGGGCACGAGTTCGTGGGGGTCGTCGAGGAAGTGGGCTCCGCAGTCACCTCCGTGAAGCCCGGCGACCGGGTCGACTCCATTCCCGCCGTCTCCTGCGGCGTCTGCCCGGCCTGCCGCGCAGCCACGCCGCAAAACTGCCCCGAGCTCTCCATGTACGGAGGGGGTGAGGCTATGGCTCCCATGGGCAACGACGGGGTCCAGGCCGAGCTCGTCCGTGTGCCGCTGGCCGACCTCGCGCTGTGCGCCATCCCGGACAACGTGCCCGACGAGCAGGGCGTGCTCATTGGCGACATGCTGAGCACGGGCTACCACGCGGCTAATGAGGCGAGGATCCAGACGGGCGACGCGGTCGTGGTCTCCGGTTGCGGGCCCGTAGGCCTGTGTGCCATCCTGGCTGCCTGGCAGTTCGGTCCCCGACAAGTCTTCGCCATCGATATGTTCGACAACCGCCTGGCGGTGGCCGAGCAGTTCGGTGCGGTGCCGATCGATCTGCGGGCGGGCGATCCGGTTGAGCAGGTGCTCGCCGCCACCGGCGGCCGGGGAGCCGATGCCGTCCTCGAGGCGAGCGGGAACTCCAAAGCCTTCCAGAGCGCCATCCGCATGATCCGCCGCTTCGGCACCGTCTCCTGCGTGGGCCTGTTCGAAGACCCGGTCGAGTTTCCCATCAACACGCTCATCTACCATGGGGTGAAGGTGGTCATGAGTCTGGGCAATCTCAGTCACGTGCCTCGGCTGATGGATCTCGCCAAGCACGGGCGGGTCGACGTGAGCCCCATTGCCACCCATGCCTTCGCCCTCGATGAGGCTGTGGCGGCCTATGACCTGTTCGAAAACCACAAGGACCAGTGCCTGAAGGTCCTGCTCAAGCCTTAGGAGGAGACAGCATGGAGAGCCCAGCCTACGATGACTCACCATACGCCGGTCCCCTGCACCACGTGGGCTTGGTGGTCAGGGACATCGAGAAGACGATCGCGCACCTGGAGGCCATGGGCATCGGCCCGTTCACCATGGGCGACCAGAAGATCCTCACCATCTCCTTCACGGGCGAGCTGCACGGCGAGCCCGCGGAATGGGAGACCAAGGTCAGCAACGCGCGCATCGGCGAGGTCGAGCTGGAGCTGCTCGAGCCGGCTCGGGGCAGGCAGGCCCTCAGCGAATCACTGGAGGCGGCCGGCGAGGGGCTGCACCATCTGGGCTTCTTGACCGAGGACCTGCACGGCGACGTGGCCAAGCAGGTCGCCCGGGGCCAGAAGGTGTGGACGAGCTCCTACCGCGACGACGCCCCCAGCTTCGTCTACTTCGAACCCACCGCGATCGGCGAGCTCGCCATCGAGCTGCGCACGCCGGGGGTGGACTGAGCGTGAAGGCTGCCGTACAGTACGGTCCCCGCGACCTGCGTGTCGAGGAGGTCGACGAGCCGGTCTGCGGTCCCGACGAGGTCAAGGTCCAGATCGCCTACTGCGGTCTGTGCGGCACGGACCCGGAGATCTACGAGGGCACGTTCGGCCTTATGAAGACCGAAGGGTGGCCCAAGGGGCCCAAAATCGAGGGCCACGAGGCCACCGGCACCATTGTGGAGGTGGGCCGGGAGACCCGCCAGGGCTACCAGGCGGGCCAGCGGGTGGCCATGAACTTCCGGGCCTCCTGCGGCGCCTGCTACTACTGCCGCAACAAGATGGAGCACTTCTGCGAGTACGCCGCCATGGCTTCGGGCGCCTTCGCCGAGTACGCCGTGTACAAAGAGGGAGCCATCTTCCCGCTGCCCGAAGACATGTCCTTCGAGACGGCCTCCCTGCTGGAGCCGCTCTCGGTGGCGCTGCACATCGTCGATCTGAGCGATCTGCGGTCGGGTGGCTCGGTCGCCATTCTGGGCGCCGGCCCCATCGGGCTCCTGGCCCTGCAGGTGGCCGTCACCAGCGGCGCCGCCCGGGTGCTGGTGTCGGAACCGGTGGCCGAGAAGCGCGCTCTGGCCGAGCGGCTGGGGGCGGACGCTACGGTTGACCCCGTGTCGGGGGATCTAGCGGCCGCGGCGGCGGAGATGACTCAAGGGCGCGGCTTTGATGCGGTCATCGACGCGAGCGGCAATATGCGGGCGGCGGCCCAGGCGTTGGCGGTGGCCGGCAGGGGCGCCACCATCGTCCTTGGCGCCGTCTACCCCGCCGACGCGGAGCTGGGGGTGAGGCCTTTCGATCTGTACGCTCGGGAGCTCACCCTGCGGGGGTGCTGGATCTCGCCCTACTCGTTCACGCGCTCGCTGGACCTGCTCGCCAAGCTCGACGTGGAGCCGCTCATCAGCGAGATCATCCCCCTGGACGAGATCCAGCGGGCGTTTGAGAGCCACAAGCAAGGCCGGGCCATCAAGATCCTGATCAAGCCGTGAACGGCGCTTGAGGGAGACGGAGCATGAGCGAGAAGATCTTCTGTGGGAAGTGCGACATGTTGCTCTACTTCGGGGAGGAGCTGAAGAGGCGGCTGTACATGCGGGCCATCCCGTCGGAGGAAACGGTCCTTGGCTTCTACGGGAACGTCTGCCCTCGCTGCGGCGGCGCTCTTTCGGAGCAGACCGTCAACGTGGTCGTCGAAGGGAGAGCCAAACATGGCGCATGACGACAGCCTGGTCGCCTCCCTGGAGGCGAAATCGGACAAGCTGCGCAACCATTGCTTCACCCAGTTCTGTACGTTCGAGCAGGGCCACGCCGGCGGCACCATGTCCATTGTCGACGTGGTGACCGCGCTCTATCTGCACCACATCAAGTTCGATCCGGAGAACCCGGACTGGCCGCAGCGGGACCGCGTGGTCATGTCGAAAGCCCATTGCTGCGAGGCCATCTACGCCGCCCTGGTCGAGCTCGGCGTATTCCCGGAAGAGACCCTGGGCACGTACTACTGCTACGGCTCGCCCTTCCAGGGGCACGCCGACCGCTGGTCGACGCCCGGCATCGACTATTCGGGGGGCTCCTTGGGTCAAGGGCTCTCCTTCGCCGCAGGCATGGCCTACGCCGAGAAGCTCAAGATGGCGTTGCGGCCCCCGAGCGCCGAGGAGACCTTCCTCCCCCGGTACATCAAGCGCTTCGACCCTCTCTACCGCTCCTACTGCATCCTCGGCGACGGGGAGCTGCACGAAGGCCAGGTCTGGGAAGCGGCCATGTTCGCCTCTAAGTACAAGCTCGACAACCTCGTTGCCATCATCGACTACAACAAGTGGTGTCTGGACGGCCCCACCAACGACGTCATGCCGGTGGAGCCGCTGGCCGAGAAGTGGAAGGCCTTCGGCTGGTGGGTGAGCGAGATCGACGGGCACGACATGCGGCAGATCCTGGACGTGCTCGACCTCACCAACCGTCTCTACGGCGACAACAAGCCCAAGTGCATCATCGCCCACACGGTCAAGGGCTACGGCGTCTCCCACTGGGAGTCGCGTCGCATGCACCTGGGTCGGGGCGAGGAGATGATGAAGGGCGTGCGGGAAGGACGGGAGAAGTATGGCCAAGTTCAATGAGCACATCCAGCTAGGCGAGCCCGTCCTGCCGGCAAAGGGCATCGAGAAGGCGCTCCAGGCGGGGGCGCTGAAGGACCAGCGCATCATCGCCTTGCTGGAGGACATGGGTTTCCCGGGCATCGATTGGTGGACCGAGAACATGCCCGAGCGCATGGTCGAGGTGGGCATCGCCGAGCAGAACGGGGCGGTGGTAGCCGGAGCGTTGGCGGCCGAGGGCTTCATACCGGTGTTGTACAGCTTCCTGTTCGCCAACGTGGGCCGGGCCCTCAACCAGGTGCGGCAGAGCATCCTAGTCGACCGTTTCAACGTGAAGATCATCGGCCGGGAGGGCGCCTGGGGTGAAGTGGGCATCTCGCACAACACCATCGAGGGCGTCGGCTTCAGCCGGGTGCTTCCCAATCTGATCATCTTGAATCCGGCCGACGTGGTGGAGGCCGAGAAGGCCACCGAGGCCATGCTGCAGTACCACGGGCCCGTGCTCTTGCGCCAGGAGTCGAGCCCCACGCCCGTGCGCGTGTTCACCGACGACTACCCCTTCAACATCGGGAAAGCCTACTCGGTCAAGGACGGCACCGACGCCACCATCATCGCCACCGGCTACATGCTGACCGAGGCCATCGCCGCCGCGGAGTTGCTGGAAGATGAGGGCCTCGACGTGGGCGTGCTCGACATGTGCACCCTGAAGCCCTTGGACGACGCCGCCATCATCGAGGCGGCCCGCAGGACGGGGGCCATCGTGACCGCCGAGAACGCCAGCATCATCGGCGGTCTGGGCGAGGGAGTGGCCGCCGTGCTCTGCGAGAACCTGCCCGCGCCGCTGGTGCGGGTGGGGATCGAGGACGAGTTCAGTCAGTCGGGGCTCATCACCCCGGAACGAGATGACTTGAAAATACACTTCGGACTTCGGGCCGAGGATCTGGTGGTGTCCGTGAAGGTGTGCATCGCCAAGAAAGAAAGGTCGCGGTGCCGCGACTAGGTGGCCGGGCCGGCGCAGAATGGTCTACAATGCGACCGTTCCTGCGGAGCATATCGGGACAGACTGCAAAGGGGGGGCGTTCGAAGGGTCACGGCATGCGCCGACCGGGAGTCATACCATCTGTCTCACGAAGATGTCGGGTGCTATCAGGGGGTGGCTATGAGATGAACGAAGTAGGGTTCTTCACGCGCGTTTCCGCGTCTTTCGTCACATTCTCCAGGAGGGGTTTCGTGAAACACAAAAGGCTTCTTCTCATCGGGGCGGCACTCGTGGTGCTCGCTCTCGTCGCCGTGTCGCTGGCGGCCTGCGGTTCCGATGACACCACGACCACGACCGCGCCGGCCGAATCGTCCGACACGACCGCGCCGGCCGAATCGTCCGACACCACCACCGCCGGCGCTGAAATGGGCGATGACATCGTTATCGGCGCGATCAACTCGCTGACCGGCTCGAACGTCCTGACCGGCCAAGAGGAGAAATGGGCCCAGGAGAAGGCCGTCGCCGACATCAACGCCAAGGGTGGCATCAAGCTCGCCGACGGCAAGCAACACAACGTCGTGCTGAAGTTCGCCGACGATAAGAGCCAGCCTACCGAGGGCGCCGCGGCCATGGAGAAGCTCATCAAGGCCGATGGTTTGAAGATCGTCCTGAGCTCGAACATCACTCCGGTCAACCAGGCAGCGGCGCAAGTGGCCGAGAAGTACCAGGCCTACTTCCACATCACCTCGAGCTGGACGGACGAGGCGAGCCCGGACGGATCGTTCCCGGGATTCATCGGCGGCATGGACCTGAAGTGGGCCACCGACATGTTTGAGTCGGCTGGCGATTCCGGCCTCGTGGCCATCGGAGGGGCCAAGGCGCTGGATCCGGCCGATGCGCCCACGACCTTTGCAGTGATGACGGAGAACACGCCGGACGGCGTAGGTTTCGGCGATGCCACCAAGGCCGGGCTCGAGGCGCAAGGCTGGAAAGTCGCGTCGTACGAGAAGTTCGTCGAGGGCAACAAGGACTTCTCCTCGATCATCCTGAAGTTCAAACAGGCAAACGTCGACGCGGTAGTCACGCTGATCGCCCCCAGCGACGGCATCACGTTCGTCAAGCAGATGAAGGAGCAGAACTGGTCGCCGAAGTACCTGTTCGGGTACAAGGGCTTCTGGCCGGTCGACTTCTACGCAGCCCTCGGGGATGACGCGAACTACATCAGCTACGACGGCTTCTGGTCGGAAACCTTGCCGTTCCCCTACGCCAAAGAACTAGGGCAGGCCTTCCAGGATGACCACGACGGCAACACGTCCAATAGCGTCGGTCTCTACTACGCCGCGGCGCAGATTCTCTTCACAGCCATTGAGAGAGCCGGATCGACCGATCCCGGCGCCGTGAGGGACCAGGTCTTCAACGGTTCCTTCCCGGGCACCACCATGGGCGATATCACGTACAACGATCAAGGCATCGCGGACATCCCGTTCCTGGCGTTCCAATGGGCACCAGGCGGGGAGCGCGTGGTCCTCTACCCGACGGAATTCGCCACCGGCAAGACGGTGACGTTCGTCCCCTGGGACCAGAGGTAGACAGCGGCCAGACTGCCGGCGACTCGAAGCTCGTGACACGGCTGACCGAGCTGGCACGGTGACAGGTTGACGACAGGGACCCGACCCTCCTCGGTAATCGAGGAGGGTCGGGGGCTCCGGTATTCCCAAAGCTGTCGCCATCTGCTACGGTGTCGCCTGGCTTGCGCATGAGCGGTTCTTGCTGCGGCTATCGGTCCCTAGGGGGGAATCACTTTTTGGGAGGGAGTACACCATAATGCCTGCTGGGGCGCCCCTTCTCACGCTGAGCGGAGTCTCAAAGCACTTCGGCGGTCTGCAGGTCATCAACGACCTGGATTTCGTCGTGCACGAGGAGGAGACCGTGGGGCTCATCGGCCCGAACGGGGCCGGAAAAAGCACGGTGTTCAATCTCATCACGTCCATCTATCAGCCGGATCGCGGCAGCATCAAGTTCAAGGGGAACGAGATCACCGGCCTCGCCCCTCACAAGATCTGCCATCTGGGAATATCCCGGACCTACCAGCTCGTGAGAGCGTTTCTGAAGATGACGGTCATGGAGAACGTCATGACGGCGGCCGTCTATGGTGCCAAGCACCTCAGCCAGAGTCCCAAGCAACGCACCATGGAAGCCCTTGAGCTGGTCGAGTTGTCCGACAAGCGTGACATCAAGGCGGCGCACTTGACCTTGTCCGACCGGCGCCTGCTTGAAATCGCGATGGGCTTGTCATCGATGCCGGCGCTGGTCTTGCTCGATGAGCCCATGGCCGGCCTGACCGAAGTGGAGATACAGCGCCTGCTTGGAGTGATCGGGGCGACACGAGATGAGCGGCGATTCTCCGTCCTGTGGATCGAGCACAAGGTGGACGCGGTTCTGGACTTTTGTGACCGCGTAGGCGTGCTCGACTACGGGGCCAAGATCGCCGATGGATGTCCGGACGACGTGGCGTGCAACCCGAAAGTCATAGAGGCGTATCTTGGCGAACCAGTTGCTTGAGGTCAAAGAACTGAGCGTTGCCTACGGGGACGTGCAAGCTCTGTGGGACGTTTCCCTGGAGGTCGAGGAAGGGTCCATCGTGGCCCTCGTCGGGGCCAACGGTGCCGGGAAGACCACCTTGCTGAAGTCCATCTCGGGCCTTCTTCACCCCATCACTGGACACATCCTCTTCGAGGGTGAAGACCTGGTTCATTTGAATACGAAGCACCGCGTCGACAAAGGCATCGTCATGGTGCCGGAAGGACGGCGGCTCTTCCAGTCTCTCACCGTCCTCGAAAACCTGAGGCTGGGAGCGTATCTGCCGAAGGCTCGGGCCGACTACGATGACTCTCTCGAACGAGTTTTTGCGCTTTTCCCCGTGCTGAAGGATCGGATGAACGGCAAGGCCGGTCTGATGAGCGGCGGCGAGCAGCAAATGCTGGCGATCGGGCGGGCCGTTATGGCCCGACCAAGACTTGTCATGATCGACGAAGCTTCTCTGGGCCTCAGCCCCATTCTGACGAGGACGATCTTCGATCTGATCGTCGCGCTCAACGTGCAAGGCACCACAGTTCTCCTAGTCGAGCAGAACATCCACATGGCCCTGAAGATCTGCAGCAAGGCGTATGTGATGAAGACCGGACACATGGTGTTGAGTGGCACCGGGGGAGAGCTTCTTGCAAACGACGATGTACGGAAAGCCTATGTAGGCGAGAGGGGGAGCAGGTTGTAGTGGGTTCGCTCGTTCAGGTCCTGACCAACGGCATTCTCCTGGGGTCCATGTATGGGATCGCGGCCATTGGTCTCAGCCTCATTTTCGGGACGATGAGGATCATCTTCATTGCCCAAGGGACGATGATCGTCCTCTTCGCCTACTTGGTCTACTGGTCGTTCCAGAAAGCCGGCATCGATCCGTATCTATCTTTGCTCACGGTGGTGCCTTTGGCGTTTGTTCTGGGCTTGGGGCTGTTCTATCTCCTGTTCCGGAAGGCGGCCGCGCTCGAGGACAGGAACGTCTCGTTGCTGCTCGCGGTGGGTCTGATGTACCTGATCGACAACCTCATTTTGAAGGCTTGGTCGGCCACGCCGCGTGGCTTGAACATCTCGTATTCAAGCGCCATGATCGTGGTTTGGGGCCTCCGGGTGTCGTGGCTGCGCCTGGCGCTCCTGGGGCTCGCGCTGGCGTCTGCTTTCGTTGTGTACGCCTTCCTGAAGAAGACGAGAGTGGGGACGGCTGTGAGGGCGGCCTCTGAGGACATGGAGGCGACGACGATCCAGGGGATCAACTCCGTCTGGGTGTCTGCGATCAGCTTCGCCATCGGGATCGCCCTGGCCGGGGTCGCCGGTGTCGGTATGGCGACGGTCTACTCTTTCGACTACCAGTTCGGGTTCGTCTTCGCCATCAAGGCCCTGGTCGCACTCGCACTCGGGGGCATCGGCAACGTGTTCGGCGCTCTGGCGGGGGGCCTCCTCCTGGGTATCATCGAGAACCTTGCCGCCTACTACGTCGGGATCGCCTGGATCGAGATAGCCTCCTATGGGGTCTTCATGCTCGTGCTGATCTTCCTACCCCAGGGCTTGTTCGGCCGGCGGGCTCTGGTCAAGAAGGTCTGATCATGGGAGGAATCGAGAGGATCGAAAGCGCGGACGTGAGGCTCGTGGCGGGCACCAAAGGGTTGAACAAGCGGAAGCTGATCTGGGCGGGCCTCGGGGTCTTGGCGGTCGTGTTCTTCGGCACCCTGCCTTTCTACTACGATGTCCACAATGGGCAGTACGGCGTCTTCTTCTTCAACGTCTTCGTGTACGCCATCGTTGCGCAGGGGTGGAATCTGATAGGCGGGTACACGGGGCAGATCAGTCTGGGCCAGAATGCCTTCTTCGGCATTGGGGCCTACACCATGGCGTTGTTGTGGTTCAACGACGTCACGAAGACCGGGTATTACTTCGACCCGGTCCTGATGATCGCAAGCGCAGTGGCGCCGGCCATCGTCGCCGTCCTGGTCGGACTGCCGCTGCTGTCCCGCCTGCGGGGCGACTACTTCGCCTTCGGAACGCTCGGGATGGGGATGATCGTTACAGTCCTCTTCATCAACGGGGGGTATTTCACCGGTGGCGCCGAGGGCAGGATGCTGGTCTCGAAGATGCCCCCGGACGTCGTTTTCAACCTGCGCACTCACTATTGGGTAGCTTTCCTGGTAGCCGTTCTGGTGACTCTGGTGGTCTACTTCCTGACTTCTTCCAGGGTCGGGCTAGCTCTGAAGGCCATCCGGGAAGACGAGGTCGCCGCGGCGTCCCACGGCGTCAATGTACTCAAGTACAAGGTCATTGCCTTCGCTGTGGGAGCGTCCACGGCGGGGGTGGCCGGCAGCATCTACGGCTACTACCTGCTTCAGGTGACGCCGTCCAACGTCCTCACTCAGAACTGGCTGTTCTACCCGATCCTCATGGTCGTGCTCGGGGGAACGGGGACGATCCTTGGTCCGTGGGTGGGTGCGTTCTTGATCTATCTCCTGTCCTGGTACGGAGACCAGTACTTCACGGGCTACAGCCCGATCCTCTCGGGGGTCGTCATCATACTGGTGATGCTGTTCCTACCGTCCGGCATCATGGGGCTCGGCCAGAAGGTGCCGGACTGGGGGAAGAGAGTCCGCGGTTCCGGATAGCTCCGACGCAAATGCGGCCAGGTGTCGTGACAGCCGGTCTCCGCCGAGCAAAGCGGGTGAGGCCGGGCTTGGTCGAGATGAAACCCTTCCCCCGCGAGCGACCGTGTACACACTGCTGTGCTGCTAACTGGGACACCGAGGCGGGGCTGAGGCGTCTCCATCCACGGACGAGGGGAGTTGACACGTATGGCACATGAACTTGTAGACGCGATGGTCGGCATGAAGGAAAAGGACGCCCTGCGCATCGTCCAGGAGATGCTCGAGCGCGGCGAAGATCCGCAGGAGGTGCTCCAGCTCTCGCAGGAGGCCATGCAGATCGTCGGCGATCGATACGAGGAGGGCTCCTTCTTCCTGCCGGAGCTCATGCTTTCGGGCGAGATGCTGAAGAAGATCGCCGGGTTGCTCAAGCCCCGGATGGCGGCCCAGGCCGACACCCGCGAGAAGCTGGGCCGGGTTGTCTTGGGCACCGTGCGCGGCGACATCCACGACATCGGCAAGGACATCGTGGGGTTCGTCCTCGATGTCAACGGCTTTGAAGTGACCGACCTGGGGATCAACGTATCCGAGGAGAAGTTCGTGACGGCGGTGCGCGAGCGGCAGCCCCAGGTCCTGGCGCTCTCGGGCTTTCTCTCCCTGGCCTTCGACTCGATGAAGTCGACGATCGAAGCGCTGGAGGAAGCTGGGCTGCGGGAGGGCGTAAGGGTCATCATCGGCGGCGGCCAGATGGACGAGACCGTGAGGCAGTTCACGGGTGCCGATGCCTACGGCGAGGATGCCATGGCCGCGGTCGCCTTCGCCAAGAATACCGGGAGGGTGAGCTAGCATGGTCACCACCGTGAAGAGCTGGGCGGAGCTCACACCCGAGGAGAAGCGCCAGAGGCGCTACGACTCGTGGCTGAATCCGGAGGGCGTGGAGTTCGTCAGCCCTGAGGCCGAAGCCACGTACAAGGCACGTGCGACCCGGGTTGCCGACGCGTACAGCCTGCGCACGCCCGACCGGGTGCCCGTCTCGATGAACATGGGCTGGTATCCCGTGGCCTGGGCCGGCCTCAGCCCGTACGAGGCCATGCATGACTATGGAAAGGCGGCCGATGCGTACGTGCGCTTCAACCGCCACTTCCAAGCCGACGTGATGGCGAACCCCATCTTCATGACCCTGCCGGGCAGGGCCTTCGACCTCCTCGAGTACCGTCTCTATCATTGGCCGGGCCACGGCACCCCCAAGGACGCTGGCTTCCAGTACAACGAAGACGAGTGGATGAAGCCCGAGGAGTACGACCATCTCATCGAGGACCCCACCGACTTCTTCTACTCGGTCTACCTGCCGCGGATCTCGGGCGCCTACGAGATGTTCTCCCATTTGGGGTCGGCCTTCGATCTCGTGGAGATGCCTTTCGGCACGCTCGCCATGGGGCCTTGGGCCGCTCCCGGTGTGAAGACCAGCTTCGAGAAGCTGGTGGCCGCCGGTCAGGAGGTGGGAGCCTGGGCCGGGGCCATCTTCCCGGCGGTGGGGACGCTGCAGTCCGACGGCTTCATCCAGATCTGGGGGGGCGCCTCCAAGGCCCCCTTCGACTTCATCGGGGACTCGCTGCGGGGCACCCGGGGCATGCTCCTCGACCTGTACCGCGAACCAGAGAAGGTGCTGGCCGCCTGTGACCGACTGGCGCCGCTCATGGTCAGATGGACGCTGCGGCGTGCCACCCCGAGCACCATCCCCGGCATCTTCATTCCGCTGCACAAAGGGGCCGACGGCTTCATGTCGCCGGCGCAGTTCGAGACCTTCTACTGGCCCAGCCTGCGGAAGGTCATCCTCGGCCTCATCGAGGAGGGCTTCACGCCCTTCTTGTTCGCGGAAGGACGGTACGGCTCGCGTCTGGAGACCATCTGCGATCTGCCGAAGGGCAAGACGGTGTGGCTCTTCGATCAGACCGACATGGCCCGGGCCAAGGAGACCATCGGCCAGGTGGCCTGCATCCAAGGGAACGTACCGCTCTCCTTGGCCCATGCGGGCACCCCGGAGCAGGTGACCGCCTACTGCCGGGAGCTGATCCAGACCGCCGGCAAGGATGGCGGCTACATCCTCGACTTTGGCGGCGTACTCGACTCGGCGAAACCCGAGAACGTCGAGGCCGTGGTCAAGGCGGCCAAGGATCTAGGGGTCTACTAGCAGGCTACTCAGAAAATGACCGTGCATCTTCATGGTTCGCGGGTGCCGCCGCAAGGGCGGCATGGGGAACTGATGGGAAATGACGCTTCGCCACCGGAGTGCGCTGGGTACGCGCCAGGCTAGGACGCAGGGAGCGCTCGTAGCAGCGCTACGGGCGCGAGTGAGGACAACGCATGGCGCCGCCCAGTGCGCTCCGGCGGCCGAGGTTTCTTTTTCCGACAGCCTCCTAGCTCGGGCCCAAGGACTGGATCGATCTCTACGGGGCCTCACGGCCGGCCGGAAGGCGGCGCGGCCATGAGGCCCCGGCTTCTCCGGGAGCAACCGAGGCGGCCGAGCGCGCGCCCGCTGCGGGCGGCAGGGTCCCGTCGCGGACGGACGTCTCAGACGAGCTGGAAGCCCCCGTCGACATAGTATTCGCCGCCCGTGCAGTACGAGCTCTCATCGCAGGCGAGGAACAGCATGAGATCCGCGACCTCCTCTGGAGTGCCGTAGCGTCTCATCAGCGACGAGGCCTGCAGGTTGGCGGCACCCTCGGAGGGGTCGTCGGGCGAGAAGGTGCGCTCGAGCTGGTGGATCATGGGCGTGTCGATGGTGCCCGGCAGGACTGCGTTAGCCCGGATGCCGGCCAGGGCGTACTCGACGGCGGCCGTGCGCATGATACCGAGCACCCCGTGCTTGGTGGCTGCGTAGGCCACGTTCCCCGGCTTGCCGCCCGTCCCTCCCGCCGAGGAGGTGAGGATGACGCTGCCTCCTCCACTGTCGACCATGGCGGGGATCCCGAACTTCATGGTGTAGAACACCGAGGTCAGGTTGATCTCTATGACCTTGAGGAAGATGTCGATGGGATAGTTCACGATGTCGGAGACCGTGCCCCAGATGCCCGCGTTGGGGAGCAGGATGTCGAGGCCGCCGCAGCGCTCCACCGCTGCCGCCACCGCCGCCTCCACCTGCTCCGGCCGGCTGACGTCGGCGACGAAACCGATGATCCTTTCGCCGGCCGCCGCCTGGAGGTCGTCCAGGCGACCCTGGTCGAGGTCGACCGCCAGGACATTCGCCCCTTCTTCTGCGAACCGCCTCGCCGCCGCCAGACCCAGGCCCGACCCGGCTCCGGTGATCAGCGCGGTCTTGCTTTCCAGCCGCCCCATGTCTCTCCCTTCTCTGCTGTGTTGGCTCGGGCGGAAGGTCCGCCCGAGGCTACTTCGCCAGGATCCCGCCGTCGTTGACCAGGAGCGACCCGCACATGTAGTCGGATGCGCTCGAAGCCAGGAAGATGGCGGTGCCTTTCAGCTCCGCCGCCGCGGCCGGCCGTCCGATGGGGGCGAAGTCGCTCACCGTGCGGACGAACTCGGGATCGTCGAAAGCGCCGTCGGAGATGCGCGTGACGAAGAAGCCCGGGCATATCGCGTTCACATTGATGCCCAGAGGCGCGTACTCCAGGCCCAGCTCTCGCGTCAGGTTCACCACGGCGCCTTTGGCCGTGTTGTAGACGGGGATGGGCATCAGGCTCGACGAGCCCGCCAGGCCCCAGATCGAGGCGATGTTGATCACCTTCCCGCTCCTCTGGCGCACCATGACCTTCAGGACCTCGCGCGCGCAGTAGAAGACCCCGTTGAGGTCGACATCGAGCACGCGCCGCCACTCTTCGGTGGTCAGCTCGTGAAGGCGTTTGGGTTCCTTGTCGGCGACCCCCGCGTTGTTGAAGAGGATGTCGATGCGGCCGAAGGCGGCCACGGTCTGGTCGACCATGCGCGCCACCTCGTCCTCGTTGGTGACGTCGCACCGCAGCGCGAGCGTCTTGCGACCGAGCGCTTCGACCTTGGCCGTCGTGGTCTTGAGGCCCTCGGTGTCGATGTCGGACACGACGACGTCGGCCCCGCATTCGGCCATGGCCTCGGCGAAGACCATGCCTAGACCGCTGGCCGCTCCGGTGACCAGGGCGATCTTGCCGTCGAGCCCGAAGATGTCCTGCAGCCCCATTCGTTCCCCCCGCGGTCTGTGGATCGGTATCTTTCCCGCCGGGTCACGCCCGGGACAGGTAGCGTGTGGCCCTGGGCTCGTCACAGGAGACGCCCCTTGATCGGGGCGGTCCGCGCTGAACGGCGCTGTGCCGAGCCAAGCCGCAGCGGCGGTGCTCAGCGGCGGAAGCCGACCTCCAGCGAGTAGAAGCGCGGCGACAGGTCGGCCATGGGGCCCCGCACCTTGCTCAGCTCTTCTTCGGGTCCCTGCACCTCCATGCGGGTGAGGTCGGCGTACTGCATCGCCTCCCCGAGCAGGGGTCCCACGTGCTGGGCATGAGCCAGGAGCGCGTCGCCGTCGGCGTACCCCTCGCGGCACGAGGCCTCGATGCCGTCGAACGTGAAGCCGTAGTAGAGGCAGCCGGGCTCCTCGCTGGTGGCAGCCACCATCCGTTCGCAGACGGCCTTGAACTCCTGGAGCTTGCCCTCCTTGACGGTGAAATAAGGATGGATGCTGCAGCAGGTGTCTTTGATTGCCATCGGTCCCCCTCTCGATCGGATCCCCGGAGACGAATCTTCTCGCAATCTCGCACGGAACGGAAGGCCGAGACACGTTTTTATGAGCAGACGTCTGAAGTCACCTGGTCGTAGGTGGGCGGTTGACGGAGACCGGGGCGGTTGTTATGGTGCCTCATGCCGGACACCGCGGGACGCTCGACGACGCGGCTGCGTCCGGTTCACGGTACTGGATGACGAGCTGACGTTGACCTTCTGCGCGCTGACGGAGGATTCCGGATGAAACCAACGGCAAGCCAAACCGGTCCTCACGGCCCGACGGCCGGCGAGGAACCCGAGGTGCTCGAAGAGATCGAGGTGGAGGACCTGGCGGTCGACGGCATCTGCGGGGTGTACTAGCCTGCGGGTGAAGACGTATCGTCTGGCGCCTTGGGCCCGCGTCCGGCAGGAGGATTTCGGGCTCCTCTTCTACGACACCCGCAGCACCACGATGACCTTCGTGCGTTCTGGGGGCGGCCTGGTCGCCCCTGCCTTCGACGAGCGGGAGCGCCCACTGGGGATCGTCTGCCGCACGGCGGCCGAGGAGGAGCCTCTGCTGCGCGTGCTCGAGCGCCTCGAGGCCAAAGGACTGGTCGTTGCCACAGAACCTGAGTAGTGCTCCTCTGAAGGCCCCGGTCAACGTGACCTGGGAGATCACCGAGCGGTGCAACCTGAGCTGCCGCCATTGCCTGTCGGCCGATCTTCGCCGGCGGGAGGGGGGCGAGCTCGACCCTCGCGCATGCGAGGCCCTCATCGACGAGCTGGCCGCCATGCAGGTCTTCCAGATCAACTTCGGAGGAGGGGAGCCCTTCCTGCGGGCTGACTTCCTCGACATCCTGCGCTACGCGCAGGCCAAAGGCATCGTCACCTGCGTCAGTACCAACGGGACGCTCCTCACCGAGGCCCTCGTCGACGAGCTGGCCGCCATGGACCTTCTCTTCCTGCAGGTCAGCCTGGACGGGGCCCGGTCGGAGACCAACGACGCCATCCGCGGGCCGGGTACCTTTGAGCGCATCCTGGCGGGAGTCGAGCTGCTGCGGCGGCGCTCCTTCCCCGATCTCAGCCTGAACATGGTGGTGACCCACGTCAACTTCGAGGAGATCGCCGAGTTCCGTCGGCTGGCCTCGAGCTTGGGCGCCCGCACCCGCCTCTCCCGTTTCCGGCCCTCCGGCGACGGCGCCCGGGTGTGGGACGACTACCGCCTGAGCCGCGAGCAGCTGGCCTGGCTGGCCCGTTTCCTGGAGGAGCACGGCGATGTCCTGACCGGCGATTCTTTCTTTGCGCTCACCAACGGCGGCGCCGGGGATCGCGGCCTGCGCATGTGCGGGGCGGCCCGCATGACCTGCGCCGTGGGCCCGGACGGCAGCGTGTTCCCCTGCGCCTTCCTGTGCGAGCCGGCCTTCCTCGCGGGCAACGTGGTGCGGGAGCCACTGGGCTCCATCTTTGAGCACGCCCCCATCTTCCGCCGGCTGCGGGACCTGGAGGTCGAGCCCTGCCAGGCCTGCGACCGCTTCTCGCTCTGCAATGGAGGCTGCCCGGCGGTGGCCTGGTTCGTGACCGAGTCCCTGGGGCTGCCCGATCCCGAGTGCCTGCGGGTGGCGGCGCCGGCGACGACCGCGCTGGCGGCCGCACGCAGGGCGGCCGCCGCCCTGGGGGGCTCCGCGCCGGCGGCAACCTCGAGGCCCCACGCGGAGGTGGCCTGATGCAGTTCCCCCTGCTCTTCTCCCCGCTGCGCATCGGACGGGTCGAGGTGGCCAACCGTATCTCCTTCTCGGCCCACCTCACGAACCTGGCCGAGCACGGTCTGCCCAACGAGCGGCTCACGCAGTATCTGGCCGCCCGGGCCCGCGGTGGCACCGGTCTCATCATCACCGAGGAGCAGTCGGTCCACCCCACCGACCAGGCCTATGAGCACCTGATCGAGGCCTTCCGGCCGGAGGTGATCCCTCTCTACAGACGCCTGACCCGGGCGGTGCATGAGCACGACACCCGCATCTTCGCCCAGCTCAACCACAACGGGCAGCAGTGCAGCGGGGCGCTCTCGCGCCTGCCGGTGTGGGCTCCCTCGCCGGTGCCCGACGTGCTCTACCGCGAGGTCCCCAAGGCCATGGAGATCGAGGACATCGAGGAAGTCCAGGAGCACTTCTGCCGCTCGGCGGTGCACGCCCGGGAAGGGGGCTTCGACGGGGTGGAGCTCCAGTTCGGGCACAGCTCGCTCGCCCGCCAGTTCATGTCTCCCCTGACCAACTTCCGCCAGGATGAGTACGGCGGCGACGCCGAGAAGCGGCTGCGCTTCCCCCTGGAGCTCGTGGCCGCAGTGCGGGCCGCCCTGGGTGACGACTTCACGCTGGGAGTGAGGCTCTGCGCCGATGAGCTCATCCCCGGCGGTCTCACCCTCGACGACGCCAAGGTCATCGCCGCCCGCCTGGAGGCCACCGGGCAGATCGACTTCATCAACCTCACCCTCTCCACCTTCTACAACCTGTACCTGGTGGGAGGCAGCATGCACCTGCCCCTGGGCTACACGGTGCCGCTGGCCGCTGGGGTCAGGGAGGCCGTCAGCCTGCCTGTCTTCGCCACCGGGCGCATCAACGACCCGGCTCTGGCCGAACGGGTGCTCTCCGACGGGCAGGCGGACATGATCGGTG
Source organism: Thermoleophilia bacterium (assembly GCA_027493445.1). Taxonomy (GTDB): domain Bacteria; phylum Actinomycetota; class Thermoleophilia; order RBG-16-64-13; family RBG-16-64-13; genus JAMDDA01. The sequence goes on from JAOSKU010000001.1 coordinate 3,403,352, forward strand.
TGGTGCGGGGGCAGATCGCCGATCCCGACTTCGCCCTGAAGGCCCGGGAGGGTCGCACCGAGGAGATCCGCGCCTGTATCGCCTGCAACCAGAACTGCTACGGGCGCGTGGGGCTGAACCGCTCCATCGGCTGCGTGCAGAACCCGGCCGCCGGCAGCGAGGCCACCGAGGGCGAACGTCATCTGAAGCCCACGAGGAACCGCAAGCGGGTGCTGGTGGTGGGGGGCGGGCCGGCGGGTATGTGGGCCGCCAAGATCGCCGCTCTGCGCGGCCACGAGGTCACCCTCCACGAGAAGGCCGAGCAGCTGGGCGGCCAGGTGCTCATCGCCGCCAAGGGCGCCGGGCGTGACGAGTTCGGGGTCATCGTGCGCAACGAGCGCAGCCAGCTGGACCGCCTGGGCGTGCCCGTGGTGCTGGGCAGCGAGGTGACGCCGGAGCTGGTGGCCACGCTCCGGCCCGATGCCGTCATCGTCGCCACCGGGTCGCGTCCCAAAGCCTGCCCGGTGGCCGGCGCCGACGGCCCCAGGTGGTGAATGTCTGGCAGGTTTTGAACGGCGAGGTGGAGCCGGGCGAACACGTGGCCCTCATCGATTACGACGGCCACCACCAGGCCACGGCCACGGCGGAGACGCTGGCCGACGGCGGCCTGCGCGTGCACGTGGTTACTTCGAGCCTGTTCGTGGGCTCCGACCTCGGGCCCTCGCAGGACCTCTACCTCTCCCGGCAGCGCCTCCTGCAGAGGGGCGTGACCTTCACCACTGACTTCGCCGTCATGGAGATCAAGGGCACCGAGATCCACGGCTTCAATGTGTACTCCAACGAGTGGGACGTCCTCGGCCCCTACGACACCGTGGTCACGGCCATGGGCAATGACGCCCACGACAGTCTGTACTTTGCGCTCAAGGGAAAGGTGCCCGAGCTCTACCGGGTGGGCGACTGCGTGGCCCCGCGCAAGGTGGACATGGCCATCCTCGAGGGGTACGCGGCCGGAAAGCGGGTATGAGCGGGGGCGCCGCAGTCCTGGTGGTGCTGGAACCGCCGGTCCCAGGCCGCGAGGAGGAGGCCGCGCGCCTCTGTGCCGCCGGAGCTTGGGTGGCCCGGGAGCTCGGCGGGCCGGTCGCGGCCGTGCGGCTGCCGGAGCAGGCCCGATCATCGGTGGAGGTCTGCGCCCGGGCTCTGGCCGGCCAGCTGGCGGCGGACGTCCGTGCCGTGCTCCTTGTCGACGGCGACCTTGAGCGCGAGCTGGCCCCCCGGCTGGCGCACGAGTTGGGCACGGCCGCTCTTCTGGGCTGCAGCGGCGTGACCGTGCGCGGAGAGGCGATCACCTATCACAAGCCGGTGTACGGCGGCTGGCTGGAGGAGCGCGTGTCCTTCTCCCCGGTTACGTGGAGGTGGCCACGCTGGCGGCCGCCGCCTTGGCGGCGGCCGCGCCCACGGGCGGGGAGTTCGAGCAGGTGCCGATCCGCGACCTCCAGGTGCCTGCGGCATCGGGGGAGCCCGCCATCCGGCTCCTCGAGCACCTCCCGCCCGACTTCCGCACCGTCGATCTGGTGCACGCCCGGCGCATCGTCTCCGCCGGGCTGGGCGGCGACGGCGACGAGCTCCTGGCCTCGGCGCAGAAGCTCGCGGAGTTGCTCCAGGGATCCATCGGCACCACCCGGCCCATGGTGGACGAAGGCCGCTTCCCCAAGGAGCGCATGGTGGGGCAGACCGGCCGCACGGTGGCGCCCGACCTCTACCTGGCTCTGGGGCTCTCGGGCTCGCCCCACCACGTGGCCGGCATCCAGGGCGCGGGCACCATCATAGCGGTGAACCGCGACCCGCGGGCCCCCATCTTCCAGTTCGCCGACACCGGCTACGTGGCCGACTTGCGCGGGGGTGCTGCCGGCGCTCGTGCGCCTGATCGAGGAATGGCGCGATGGCGACTGAGTTCGACGCCGTGGTAGTGGGGGCCGGGCCGGCCGGCTCGACGGCCGCGCTCACCCTGGCCCAGCGGGGCTTCCGCGCCCTGCTCCTCGAGCGGGGGAGTACCCGGGCGCCAAGAACATGTTCGGGGGACGCTGGCCTGGTGCCCCGCTCCCGAGGAGCTCCTGCCCGGCTTCTGGGAGCAGGCCCCTGGGAGCGGGAGGTGGTCGCGCGCACGCTGACGGTGAGCGGCCACGGATCGAGCACTTCGATGGTCTTCCGCTCCGACGAGGGCGGCCGGCCCTTCCGGGGGCGGGTCACCCTGTTCCGTCCCCACTTCGACCGCTGGCTGGCCGACCAGGCGCAGGCGGCCGGTGCGACTCTGCTGACCGGCTGCGTGGTCGAGGGGCTGCTGCTGCGCGACGGTCGGGTGCGGGGCGTGCGCGTGGGCCGGCCCGACGGGGTGGTGGAGGCTCCTCTGGTGGTGGCTTGTGACGGCGCCCTCTCCTTCCTCGGCCGGGAGGCCGGTCTGCATCGGGGGGTGCGGGCGGAGCAGATGGCGGTGGGGGTGCGGGCCCTCTACTCCCTGGAGGAGGAGGCCATCAACGAGCGCTTCGGCCTCACCGGCCGAGAGGGAGCCACCCACGAGTTCCTGGGCGTCACGGCCGGGGTGCGCGGCGGGGGCTTCGTCTACACGCAGGCCGAGAGTCTTTCGGTGGGTCTGGTGCTGCACCTCGACTCGGTGAAGGAGCGGCGGACGGCCCCCTACGAGCTGCTCGAGCGGTTCTGCCGCTCGGCTCCGGTGGCCCCCCTGCTGCGGGGCGCCCGGCTGGTGGAGTACTCGGCCCACCTCTTGCCTGAAGCCGGTCTGCGCATGGTGCCTCGCCTCTCTACCGCCGGGCTGCTGGTGGCCGGGGACGCGGCCGGCCTCTGCTACACGAACGGGCTGACCCAGGAGGGCATGAACCTGGCCCTGACCTCGGGTTGGCTGGCCGGCGCCGCCGGGGCCGCCGCTCTTCAGGCCGGCGATCTGGGAGCGGCTCGCTTGAAAGCCTACAACGAAAGCCTGCGGGCGAGCTTCGTGCTCGAGGACATGAGGACCTACGACCGGGCGGTGGGGCTGCTGCACCGCGATCGCCTGTTCACCGCCTACCCTCAGGTCGTGGGAGCCGTCATGGAGAGGCTCTACGCGTCGGACGGGCGACCCAAGCGGAGACTCGGGAGCATCCTGCGGGAGGCTCTCCGCGGGCGGCTGCCGGTGCGCGACCTGGCGGCCGACGTGATCCGGAGTGGGGAGGTCGTATCTGTGATCGTCGACGAGATCTTCGATCTGGTGAGCTACCGCATCCACCCCGAAGCCCACATCAAGGTCGACCACGAGCGCTGCCCCGCCTGCGACCACCGGGCCTGCACCTACGCCTGCCCTGCTCGCTGCTACGAGTGGAACGAGGGGCGGGCGCGGGTGGACTTCGCCTACGAATCGTGTCTCGAATGCGGCACCTGCCTGCTGGTGTGCGACCGGGGCGCCCTCGACTGGAACTACCCGGCCGGGGGCTTTGGCGTGCGCTTCCGGGTGACGTGACAGGGGTGGGGGTCGAGATGGGCCATTGCGGCAAGGAGCGCGGTGCGCGCGAGGTGCGACGCCGGACGAGGAGCGCGGCGTGAGCAACGGACTGAGGATGGTCGTCCTTCTGGAGCTCTCGGACGACGTGCGCGTTCCACCCCAGCGCCATCCGCGGAGTGGACGGGTGCGGGCAAGCTGGCAGGTCCGCCAGGTCGACCCCGCCGCCGCCCGGGCGCTCGATGTGGCCCTCGCCTCCCGGGCCGGGGCCCGGGAGGCGCTCGCGCTGCATCTGGGCCCGGAGGAGCACGAGTCTTGCCTGCGCGACGCACTGGCCCGGGGCTGCAATCAGGCGCTGCGCGTCTGGGACGAGGAGTGCGCCGCGGCCCGCACCCAGGGCAAGGCCATGATCCTGGCGGCGGCGGCCCGGGTGAGCGGCTTCGACCTCCTGCTGGCCGGCACGGCCAGCGCCGCTGGCGCCGGCGGCCAAGTGGGCGTGCTGGCCGCCGCCCACTTGGGGGTGCCCTGTGTCACCCAGGCCATCGACCTCGAGGTGCTTCCCGCCGGAGTCGTCCGGGTGACCCGCGCCCTGGCCGGGGGCTTCCGGGAAGTGGTGGAGGTCGATCTCCCGGCGGTGGTCACGGTGGCGGCCGCCGAGACGCAGGCCCGCCTCGCGTCGCTGCCGGCGCTCCTGGAGGCTCAGCGCCAGGATATCCCGGTGTGGAGCCTGGCCGAGCTCGGCGTTCCGCGGGAGCACGTCCGGCAAGCCGACCGGCCTCTCCGCCCCCGGCCGCCGGCGGCGCCGCGTCCGGCTGTGCACTCGGCGCCGGTCCCCGACTCGGCGCTGCCGGCCTTCGAGCGCATCCTGGGGCTGGTGCAGGGCTCGGTGACACGCCGAGCGGGGCGGGTCGTGCGCGGCGAACCCGATGACCTGGCGGAGCAGATCTTCGAGGCCCTGCGCGACGAGGGCTGGCTCGACGACCTTCGCGGGGAGGGCGCCGGGACCGAGGGCCCCGGGGGCGGGAGCCCCGAATGATTCCCCTCGCCTACCGGCTGCGCAAGGGCGTGCGGGTGGAGCAGGCAGGCGGGGCCTGGCGGGCGGTCTGCGACCTCCCGCTGGGTGTCGTGAAGGTGAACGCGGCGGCCGCCCGGCTGCTGGAGCTCACCCGGGACGGATCCTCCGTCTCCGAGCTGGCGGCCGCCTCCGGCTCCGATGAGGAGCGTGTGCTCGGGCTTTGCGAGTATTTCCGCCATCGGGGCATGCTTGACGTGTCGCCTGCGGGTGTCGCCCCGCTGGGTATCATCCCGTGTCCGGGTGACGTGCGGCCCGACGTCTCGTCGGGTGCGGGCGATCCGGCGCCTGCGCCTTCGGTCTCTGTCATCGTGCCGGCCAAGGACCGGGCGGCCGAGCTGGATGCCTGCCTGGCCGCTCTCTTCGCCCTCGACTATCCGGCCGACCGCCTGGAGGTCATCGTGGTCGACGACGGCTCCGAGGACGGGACCGCGGGCGTGGCCGCCCGGTACCCGTGTCTCTGCCTGGCCAACGACCGCAATCGTGGCCAGTCGTACTCGCGCAACGCCGGAGCCCGGCGGGCGACCGGTGAGATCCTGGCCTTCATCGACTCCGACTGCGTGGCCGACCCGGGCTGGCTGCGGGAGCTGGTCCCCTTCTTCGCCTGGCCGCGGGTGGCCGCGATCGGCGGCTATGTGGCCGGCCACCATGACCAGACTCGACTCGATCGCTACGAGCAGGCAGCCTCGTCGCTCAACATGGGCGAGCGGCTGATCCTGGCAGGCGACGACCCGAGCTCGTTCTACGTGCCTACCTGCAACCTGCTCGTGCGGCGGGAGGCGTACCTGGCCGCCGGCGGCCTGCGGGAGGACCTACGGGTGGGGGAGGACGTCGACCTGTGCTGGCGGCTGCGGCGGACGGGTTCCTACCTGGTGTACTCGCCCTCCGGGCGAGTGCTGCACCGGCACCGCAGCCGCCTGCCCCAGATGCTGCGCCGGCGCGCCCAGTACGGCACCTCGGAGGCCGTCCTGCAGGCCCTCCATCCCGAGAAACGCAAGACGTTCGCCGTGCGCGCGCCGCCTCTGCTGACCTTCGGGTTGCTCGGGGCGGCGCTCGCCGCCGCGGAGCCCCGCCTGCTGCCCTTCTGCCTGCTCCCGCCCGTGGTCGGGGGCTGCGCAGCCGGCTACGGCTGGCGCGGGCGGACGCCGGCGTCCGCCCGCGCCGCGTCTGGCTGGCGGTCGCCCGCGGGCACCTGTCGTTCGTCTACGCCGCCTTCTTCCATCTCGTCCGCTACTACCTGCTGGTGCTCGTAGCGGCGGGCTTCCTGGCACCGGGGTTCTGGCTGCTGGCGGCCGCCGCCGTGGTCTATGTCGCAATGGTGGAGTACTCGGTGCAGCGGCCGCGGCTGGGCTTTGTGACCTTCCTGCTCTTCTCGGTGGCCGAGCATGCCGCCTACCAGGTCGGAGTGGCGCTTGGCTGCTTGCGGCTGGGGAGCTTCCGCTCCTACGGGCTGAAATTGCGGTGGGTGGGCGGTCGCGACCGCCCACCCACCGGGCGGTCGGCTGCCCGTGCTCCGCAGGGATTCACCCGTCCGTCCCACGCGGCCCGGCGAGCGTAGGAGTCGCGGCGACGGGTCCGGCGGCCAGGCACCAGCGCTCAGCCGTCTTGCTTGGCGCGCTCCATGCGGCTCTCGAGGCTCTGCAGGTGCCGCCCCATCTCCTGAGCCGCCCCCGCCGGGTCGCGGGCGGCGATCCGCCGGTAGATGGCTTCGTGGTCGGCCAGGATCTCCTCCACGGCCCCATCCTGCACGAGGAGCTCGTTCGTCTCCTTCTTGAGCGAGGTGCGCACCGAGCTAATGACCGACAAGAACACCTCGTTCTTGGCCGCCTCGGCGATGTGGAGGTGGAAGCCCACGTCCTCGTCGATGAAGCGGGCGGGGACTCCGACGACCGCGCGCATGCGCTGCATGTCCTCTTCCAGGGCGGCGATCTCCTCCTCGTCGGCCCTGGCGGAGGCCAGCTCGGCCGTTCTCACCTCGATCAGCTTTCGGGCCTCCATCAGCTGCTCCCAGCCGGTGGTGGCCGTTCCGATGGGGGTGGTGGCGGCGAAGGCGTCGGCCGGGTCGGGCGGCTTGACGAAGGTGCCCCCGTTGTAGCCTCGCTTGACGTAGAGCAGGCCGGTGAGCTCCAGGACCTTCAGCGCCTCGCGGATGGCCGAGCGCCCGACGTTGAACTGCTTGGCCAGCTCGGTCTCGTTGGGCAGTTTCTGCCCGGGCGTGAGGTTGCCGAGGAGGATCTCCCGCTGGATGCTGCCGGCCACCTTCTCGAAGAAGCGCTCGTTCTTGAGGGCTTTGAACATCTTTGCCATTCGCGTCTCACCTGCGCTCTCCGCGCCGTCGCGGTGGTCGTGACGACCATCTGGAGCGCCCCCGGTCGGGGGGCGGCCAGTTGACAGTGGCCGTTGCAGCCACCTATGATCGTATCGTCAGACGTTAGACTCCGTCAACGTTACGGAGTCCTCGGAGTCGACCTCGGCATCTCGACGTCGGCATCGCTACCAGGGGGATCGTGATCACCGGCATTCATCATACCTGCTTGACCGTCAGCGACCTCGAACGCTCCATCGACTTCTACCACCGTTTTCTCGACGCGGAAGTGGTGTGGGATTCCCAGGCGGTGGGTCTGGATCTCAGCGGCCCCATGGCCGACGCCGTGACCGGCTGCCCGGGCACGAGCCAGCGCGTGGTGTATCTGCAGGCAGGCGGCGATCTCTTCGAGCTCATGACCTTCACGCCCTCCGGCAAGCCGCAGGGTGGCAACAAGACGAGCGACATCGGCAGCCCGCACGTGTGCTTCCTCACCGACGACATCGACGGTCTCTACGAGAAGCTGGCAGAGAACGGTGTCCGGCTCCATTGCCCGCCGCAGGATCTGGGCGAGACCCGCCTCTTCTACTTTCGTGACCCTGACGGGATCGTGCTCGAGGCCATGGGGGGCAAGCCGACGGTGTAGCCTTCCCCTCGTGCAGGCTGCGGGAAGACCGGCAACGGCGCCGTCGCAGGTGTACTCGGCCGCCAATTGCTGGTTGACATCATTGGGCCCCGCCGCTTATGATTCGCTATCGTCAGACGTTAGACCTCCTGAGGGTGCGCGGAGCCTTCGCAGAGAGCCGTTGTGCGGAGGGAGTGTCGGTACGTGTGGGCAGGCGCGAGAGGGCGTCGGGCTTTCTCGCAAGCGATCACGTCCAAAGTTGGAACAAAGGGGGGAGTCGCTTTGGGGGGAGAGTTCCGCAACCGCGAGATCGAGACCATGACGCCCGCTGAGCTGGCGCGCATCCAGGAAGAGAAGCTCGCCCGGCAGGTGCGCTACGTCTACGAGCGCGCGCCATTTTATCGCAAGAAGCTGTCGGAAGCCGGCCTCAGGCCGGAGGACGTGACCACCCTGGGGGGTCTCGCGCGTGTCCCGTTCACCACCAAGGACGAGCTACGCGACAGCCAGCTGGCCGATCCGCCGCTGGGGAGCCACGCGGCGGTGCCCCTGGCCGACGCCATCCGGGTGCACTCCTCCACGGGCACCACGGGCCGTCCCAGCTTCGTGGGCATCACTCGTCACGACGCGTCGGTCTGGACCGACCTGACCGCCCGTTCGCTGCACGCCCAGGGGCTCCGGCCGCAGGACATCGTGCTTCATGCCGCCGGCCTCACCATGTTCGTGGGCGGCCTGCCGGTCAAGGACGCCATCGAGCACATCGGGGCCACCTTCGTGCCCATTGGTACGGGTGCCTCCGAGAAGGCGGTCATGGCCCTGCAGGTGCTGAAAGCCAACGTCCTCCATTGCACGCCGTCGTACGCCATCTACCTGGCTGAGTACGTGCGCGCCAACTACGGGCTCGCTCCCCAAGAGCTGGGGCTGGAGCGCATCACGGTGGGGGCGGAGCCGGGCGGCGGCATTCCGGCCGTCCGCCAGCGCATCCAGAACGAGTGGGGGGCCCGGCTCACGGAGGGCATGGGCAACGCCGACATGGCGCCCATCATCTTCGGCGAGTGCTTCGAGCAGGGGGGCATGCACTTCAACGCCCAGGAGTACATCATCCCCGAGATCATCGATCCCGAGAGCGGCGAGCGCCTGGCCATCGAACAAGGCGTCTCAGGCGAGATGGTCTATACCGCGATCGACCGGGAATGCTGCCCATTGCTGCGTTTCCGCACTCGTGATCGGGTGATCGTCACCGCCACCGAATGCAGCTGCGGGCGCACCAGCTTCCGCATCCGCTGCGTAGGGCGCACCGACGACATGCTGATCGTGCTGGGCGTCAACGTCTTCCCGTCGGCTGTCAAGGACACCATCTCGTCCCTGGTGCCTGAGACCACCGGTGAGATGCAGATCGTGCTCGACGCCCCAGGACCCAAGGTCGCCCCGCCTCTGCGCATCATGGCCGAGTACGGCAACGACGTCACCGACCTGCCCGCGCTGAAGACGAAGATAGAGGGGCTGATCAAGGACCGCCTCACCATCCTCAGCAAGGTCGAGCTGGTTCCACCGGAAACGTTGCCCCGGTACGACATGAAAGGACAGCTGGTGCGCAAAGCCTACGAGGAGGCCCGCTGACACCGGGCCGATCGCCGCAGACTCCACTGGCAAGCTAGACGGTATAGGGGGGCTGATGGGCTTCACCATAGACATCGACACCGGGGGACGTTCACCGATGGCTTCTTCACAAGCGACCAGGAGGTGCGCTACGCGAAGGTGCCCACGACCCCCCACGACCTGACAGTTTGCCTGGTCGACGTCATCGAGAAGGGCGCGGGGCTTTTCGGGCTGCCCAAGGAGGAGCTGCTCGGCGGGACCGACGTCATCCGCTACTCGACGACGGTGGGTACGAACGCCATCATTCAGCGATCCGGACCGAAGCTGGGCGTGCTGGTGACCAAAGGGCACGAGCGCGACCTCTACGGCGTCGAGGGCAACGGGCTCGACGTGTTCGTGGCGGAGGACATGGTCATCGGTCTCGACGAGGAGGTGGGGATAGAGGGTGTCGTGCGGTCCCTTGATGTCAACGAGGCCCTGCATGCCATCGAGACCTTGATCGACCGGGGCGCCCGCACCATCGTGGTCAGCCTGCGGAACGCCTCGTACGACCCGGTGCACGAGCGGGCAGTCAAGAACGCCTTCGAGCTCGAGTACCAGCCCCACTACCTGGGCATCGTGCCTCTCATCTTGTCGACCGACCTCTCCCGCCGGCGCGACGATTTCAAGCGCACGGCCACCACCCTCATCAACGCCTACCTGCACCGCGACATGGTCAAGTACCTCTACCGGGGCGACGAGGAGCTACGCCGCGCCTGGTACGACCGGCCCCTGTTGATCACCCATTCGAGCGGGGGGACGGCCCGGGTGGCCAAGACCACCGCCCTCAACACCTACAACTCCGGCCCGGCGGCCGGCATGCTGGGGAGCGCGCGTATCGCCCAGCTGTACGGGCTGGGGAACCTCGTCAGCACCGACATGGGCGGAACCAGCATGGACATCGGCTTCATTGTCGATGGGGCCTACGACTACGAGATCGAGCCCGAGATCGAGGGCGTGCCGGTGTACCTGCCGATGATCCAGGTCACCACCATCGGGGCCGGGGGCGGATCGATCGCCTGGGTCGACTCGTCGGGTGAGGTCCAGGTCGGCCCGCAGAGCGCCGGCGCGCAGCCGGGCCCGGCGGCCTTCGATCTGGGAGGGATGGAGCCCACTGTCACCGATGCCGACATCATCCTCGGGTACATCGACCCCGACAACTTCCTGGGCGGAGCCATGAAGCTCGACCGCCAGAAGGCGGTCAAGGCCATCGCCGACCGCATCGCGGGTCCCCTCTCCCTGTCGGTGGAGGAGGCCGCCCTCCGCATCAAGGAGAAAGTCGACGGTAACATCGGCGCTCGCATCGCTCGCGAAGTGGAGGCGCTAGGGCGCCGGGCCGAGGACTTCGCCCTGCTGGCCTACGGCGGCGCCGGTGCCACCCACTGCTGCGGCTATGCGTCGGCCTTGGGGGTGGACCGCATCATCACGTTCCCTTACTCGGCCGTGTTCAGCGCTTTCGGGTCTTCCACCGCCGACGTGGTGCACCACTACACCCACACCGAGCCGCTGGCCGCCCGCTCGAGGAGCCAGGGTGTGCACGCCTTCGAGACCGGGCGCTTCAACGCCATCATCGGGGACCTGCGGGCGCGGGCCCTGCACGACATCCGCGGGGAGGGCTTCGGCGCCGATGAGGTCACCTTCGAGCTCGACCTCATCGCCGGCACCCCGGACGGGAACGCGCGCCTCGTGCGCTCGCCCCTGCTCGACTTCGCAGGCGAGGAGGAGCTGCGCACGGTATGCGACGCCTGCGTGCCCGGCGCCGGCGACGTGGTGTTCGACACCTTCATGCTCCGAGCTCGGGGAACGATCCCCCATTGGAACATGCAGGCCTGGGAGCTGGGGCCGGAGGACCCCTCGGCCGCGCTCAAGACCGAGCGGCCGGTCTACTGGGCGGGCGGCTTGCGCGACACCAAGGTCTACGACTACGAGCGCCTGCAGGCCGGCAACGTGGTCCACGGACCGGCGGTGATCGAGTCCGACAGCACCACCTACGTACTGCCCGAAGGGGCCGGCCTGACGGTGGATCGGTACCGCAACGGCATCATCGAGATCGCCAGGGGAGGGGGAGCCCGGTGAAACGCCAGATCACGGAGTATCTCGACATCGACCTCGTGAGCGAGATGTGGTGCTGCCACTCCTGCGGCGAGCAGCTCATCTCGGCCCGCGAGCCGTACAAGAAAGGCTGCCTGGTGGCCGAGAGGGATCCGCGTGAGGTGCACCGGCCGGTCATCGAGGGAGGTCCGTTCACCTTCGCGCCCGACCCAGAGTGGTGCCGCCTTCTGGAGTTCTACTGCCCGGGCTGCGGAGGCATGATCGAGACGGAGTACCTGCCACCCGGCCACCCGGTCACCCACGACATCGAGCTCGACATCGATGCGCTGAAGCGGAAGCACCTGGGGGGAGACGAAGCCGCGGGGGGCAACGGATGACCAGAACCATCGACATCGACATCGGCGGGACGTTCACCGACTGCTTCGTCGTCTGGGACGAGGGCACGGTCACGGGCAAGAGCCTGACCACGCGCCACAACCTGAGCCTCGGCTTCAAGCGAGCCCTCAAGGAGGCGGCCGGCAAGCTCGACCTGTCGCTCCAGGACGTGCTGGCCCAGACCGACACGCTGCGCTACTCGACCACCATCGCCACCAACGCCCTGGTGGAGAGGAAGGGTCCGAAGCTGGGTCTCATCACCACCATGGGGCACGAGGACACGGTTCTCATCGGCAAGGGCAGCCAGTGGGCCCACGGCCTCACCAACGAGGAGCAGCGCAATGTAGCCGCCATGCGCAAGCCCGACCCGTTGATCCCCTCGGAGATGACCGTGGGCCTGCGGGAGCGCATCGACTGCTTCGGGAAGGTGGTCGTCCCCCTGGAGCGCCAGGAGGTGCTGGAGAAGGTTCAGTACCTGGTGGACAAGGGCTGCCGGGGTTTCATCGTTTCGCTGCTGTGGTCGTTCCTCAACCCGGCTCACGAGCAGCTGGTCAAGCAGATCATCCGCGACGAGTACCCCGACGTGTACCTGGGCAACGCTCCCGTGATGCTCTCGAGCGAGGTGGCTCCTAAGCTGGGCGAGTACGCCCGCACCATGACCACCGTCCTCAACGGCTACCTGCACGCCGAGATGAAGGAGGAGCTCACCGCCCTGGCCGAGGACCTGCGCGACGACGGCTTCCGCAAGCCGGTGCTGATCGTGCACAACACCGGCGGGACGGCGAAGACCTCGCGCACGACTGCCGTGGCCACCCACAATGCCGGTCCGGTGGCCGGCCTGCTGGGGGCAGCCTACCTGGCCAAGAACCTCTACGAGTACGACAACGTGATCGTCTCGGACATGGGCGGCACCAGCTTCGACATCGGGGTCATGGCTCGGGGGAGCATCCGCTTCTATCAGTTCAACCCCATCATCGATCGCTGGCAGGTCAACATCTCCATGATCGAGACCAAGGCCATCGGGGCCGGGGGTGGATCGATCGCCTGGATCCACCCCACCTACCGCACCATCCAGATCGGGCCCCAGAGCGCCGGCTCCATGCCCGGACCGGCCGCCTTCGACATGGGCGGCACCCAGCCCACCGTCACCGACGCCGACATCGTGCTCGGCTACATCAACCCCGACTACTATCTGGGCGGCCGCGCCCGGCTGAACAAGCAGCGTTCCATCGACGCCGTCAAGGAGCACATCGCCGATCCCCTGAGCATCGAGGTGGAGGAGGCCGCTCTGCGTATCAAGCGCATCGTCGATGGCAACATGGGCAACGAGATCTTCAAAGAAACCGCCCTCAAAGGCTTCGATCCGCGGGAGTTCGTGCTCTTCTCCTACGGCGGCGCCGGCCCCACCCACTGCAGCGGCTACGCCGGGTACGTGGGAGTGAACAAGGTGGTCACCTTCCCCTTCGCGTCGGTCTTCTGCGCCTTCGGCGCTTCGACCATGGACATCATGCACCAGTACGAGCTCTCGAAGCACGTGATCCTTTTCGACCCGAAGACCGGCTCGCTGCTGGACGACTACGACGTCTTCAACCGCACGGTTGAGGAGTTGCAGGCGCTCGCGGCCCGCGACATGCAGGGTGAGGGCTTCGACCCGAGCCGCATCATCTGGAGCCTGGAGCTCGAGATGCGCTACGGCACCCAGCTCAACTCGGCCCGCGTGCCTTCTCCGCGCATCCTGGTGCACAGCCCCGAAGACGTGCAGGCCGTGCTCGACGCCCACACCGGCGAGTACAAGGTGGTCTATGGGGCCATCGCCGCCTATCCGGAGGGCGGGGTCGAGATCGACACCTTCGTCCTCAAGGCCACCGTGCCCATGGAGAAGTACCGTTTTCCCGCCTTTCCCTTGGAGGGAGCCGACCCGAGCGCCGCCCGTAAAGGGCAGCGGCCCGTCTGGTGGGAGGACGGGCAGCGCGACACCATCATCTACGACCGCAGCCTGCTGCGCGCGGGCAACGTGGTGGAAGGCCCGGCGGTGGTGGAAGCCGAGGACACCACGTACGTCGTCCCGCCCGACAGGCTGTTCCGCATCGACCGGTACCTAAACGGCAATATCGAGGAAGCATAGGGGGACCACATGGGCATGAAACTCGACACAGCCGCCATGTGGAAGCCGAGCCCGCCCTCGGAGCGCGAGCTCGCCTGCGTCGACCTGGTAGAGGCGGCCGACTTCGAGATCTACAGCAAGAAGCTCGACCTCATCTGCGCGGAGGCCCGCGTCATCTTCGTCAAGATGGGCGCCGCCCAGATGCTGCAGTCAGGCGACGTGGCCCTGGGCATCTACACCGCCCAGGGCGACCTGGCGGCGGCCGATGTCAGCATCTATCTGCACCTGGTGACCGGCCAGATCCCGATCAAGTACATCATCCAGGCCTACCTGGACGACTCCACGGTGGGCGTCAGGGACGGCGACATCTTCTTCGTCAACGAGGCCACCTTCGGCGGTATCCACAACCCCGACATGATCGCCATCATGCCCATCTTCCACGAGGACGAGCTGGTGGGTTGGACGCTGGCCGCCCTGCACGAGGGCGAGACGGGCGCCGTCGACCCCGGGGGCATGTCGGTGGCCGCCAAGACCCGCTACGAGGAAGGCATGCACTGGATCCCCTTCAAGGTGGGGGAGGACTACCAGCTGAAGAAGGACCTGGTCGACATGATGGCCAACCAGGTTCGCGACCCGCGTATGCACACCATCGACCTCAAGGCCCGGGCTGCCGCCTGCGAGCGCATGATCAAGCGGGTGCGCGAGGAGGTCATCGCCCGCAAGGGGGTCGACTTCTTCATCGGCCTCATGCGCAAGAACATCGACGTGGCCGTCGAGGCCGGCCGGGCCATGGTGCGCGAGCTGAACGACGGTGTCTACCGCACGGTCATGTTCCTCGACGCCGTGGGCGCCGACTACGGGCTGGTGCGGATGATGGTGACACTGAAGAAGCAGGGCGACGAGATCGTGCTCGACTTCAGCGGCACTTCACCGGAGACGCCCGACGGCCCCTTCAACACCTACAAGCACGTGGTCATCGCCGGCTCGGCTCTCTACATCTACCAGTTCCTGTTCTCCGACCTGCCTCCTACCGCCGGGGCCATGTCCCCCTTCGAGTACGAGTTCACCCCCGGGTCCCTGCTTGACGCCGGCCCCGACGCGGCTGTGGCGTGCGGGGTGCTGACCTCGGGCTTCCTGGCCTTCTACGCCATCCCCGCCAGCTTCGCAAAGATGCTCTTCGACAGCCGGTGGCGCGATCGGGCGGTGGCCAGCTGGGGCACGCCTTCTCCGCCCTTCATGTACGGGGGGCTGAACCAGTACGGCCTGCCGGTGGCCGGCCTGGCCTCCGACGCCCTGAATACGCAGGGTGGGGGCGCGCGGCAAGATCGGGACGGCGAGAACGTGGCCGGCTTCTCCTTCTGCCCCACCGGTGTCCTGCAGGACGCGGAGTTCGTCGAGCTGCAGCTTCCCTGGTTCTACCTCTTCCGCAATCGCTTCATGGCGGACAACCACGGCTTCGGCAAGTACCGGGGCGGCACTGGTGTCATGATCGGATACGCGCCGCACAATGTGCCCTTCCTCGTGTGTGGTTCCTCCCAAGGCGGCAACAAGTTCCCGCCCGAGAAGGGCCTGTTCGGCGGCTACGCCGCCATGACCGCTCCGGCCGTCTCGATCACCAAGAGCGATCTGCCCGAGCTGTTCGCCGCCTCCAGCAAGAAGATCCCCTATGATGTCTACGAGATGCTCGAGAAGCGGGAGGTCCAGGGCGACTACGCCATTGAGAGTATGATCCGGCCGTTCCGGCCGGTGCCTGGTGACGACATCATGCTCATGCCCTCGCTGGGTGGCAGCAGCTACGGTGACGTGCTGGAGCGCGATCCGGATCTGGTGATGGCCGACCTCAAGGCGGGCGTCACCACCCACTGGACGGCCGAGAACGTCTACCGAGTCGTCTATCACGCGGACACGCTGCGGGCCGACCACGAGGCCACAGCCAGAGCTCGCGACGCCGAGCGCGAAGCCCGCAAGAAGCGGGGACGGCCCTACGCGGAGTTCGAGAAAGAGTGGTTACAGAAGCGGCCGGCCGATGAGATAATCAAGCGGTACGGTGATTGGCCCAACCCGTAAGCTCCACGCGCGGGTTGAGGGGGGGGGATCATGGCCAGCAGCACGTCGTCTCGCGAGCTCGTGAGACGCTATCTCGAAGGACGGTCCACCGAGCGGCTTCCGGTCGTGATGCACCTGGGGCCCTACGCGGCCCGTTTGCAGCAAATGAGCTACGAGCAGATGTGCAGCGACGCCACCCTCCTGGCCAACTCGTTGCAGAGTGCGCAGAAGCTCTTCGGCTGCGACGGCCTCATCCTGCTGGCCGACCCTACCATTGAGGCCGAGGCCTGCGGGTGTGAGATCGCCTGGCAGGACGATCAGCCGCACGTGGCGTCACATCCCGCGGATGGGTCCGACGAATGGCCGGAGAGCGTCCCGTTGGAGGGTGTGGAAGGACGGGGGCGCCTGGCGGCCTCCTTGAGGCCGCCAGGCGCCTCGCCGCGGTCATCGGCAAGGACGTGGCCCTGTTCCCGGCCGTGACGGGCCCAATGACCCTGGCCTCGCATCTGGGCGGCCCCGCCTTCTGGATCGATCTCGAGGAGACCCCGGAACGTGCCTACCGGACCCTGGAAACGGCCGGCCAGGTCATGCTGCGGGTGGCCCGGCAGTACCTGGACATGGGGTTCGAACAGCTCGTGGTGTCCGATCCGCTCCTCGGCCGGGTCGATCCGGCCCACTATCCGCGGGTGGCTTCGGTCCTGCGCTCGCTCTGGAACGTGGCCGACTTCTACGAGGCTCGCGTGCTGCTCCAGACCGAGGTGAATGATGCCGCCCGCGTGGAGGAGCTCCTCGGTCTGGGAGCCGGTGGACTGCTGGTCGAAGGTGGGGTACCCCTGGGCTCGGTGAGTGAGCAGGCCGGCCGGCGCGACCAGCGTCTGGCCGCCGGGCTGCCGGCCGCCCTCCTCGAGGGAGGCGCCGGCGATCTGGCGCAGGCGCTTTCCGCCTGGCGCACCGAGGTCTGCCCGCCGGGGAGCCTGGCCGCCTGCTGCAGCATCCCGCGGACGGCGCCGCCCGAGAACGTGCACGAGGTCGCGCGGCTATTGCGGGCGTGAACCTGTGACGGTTGCCACTGAGACGCGCATGCTGCTGACCGGCAACCACGCGGTCGCCTACGGGGTGATGCTGGCCCGGCCGGCCGTGGTGCCGGTCTATCCCATAACGCCGCAGACTCCTATTCTGGAGAAGATCAGCGACCTCCAGCTGGCCGGCGAGTTCGCGGTCGACCTGATGACGGCCGAGTCGGAGCACTCGGCCATGTCGGCCTGCATCACCGCCTCGCTGACCGGGGTGCGCGTTTTCACGGCCACCGCCTCTCAGGGCCTCATGCTCATGCACGAGATGCTGCACTTCGCCTCGGGGGCGCGGGCGCCCATCGTCATGGTGAACGTGAACCGCACCGTGAGTTCGCCCTGGGGTTTCTGGCCCGACCAGACCGACAGCCTCTCCCAGCGCGACACGGGCTGGATCCAGTACTACACGGAGAGCGGGCAGGAGTCGCTCGACACGGTGATCCAGGCTTTCAAGGTCGCCGAGCAGGTGTTGCTGCCGGTCATGGTGGTGCACGAAGCCTTCTACATCTCGCATGCCCTCGAACCGGTGACCGTGCCCGCCCAGGACGTGGTGGACGCGTATCTGCCTCCGTTCGACCCCGCAGTCCGTCTCGACCCTGGCCTGGGCCGCTCCTGGGGCAATCCCGTGAACCAGGACCTCTACTTCCGCTTTCGTCAAGCCGTGGGCGAGGCTATGGACCGCGTGCCCGGCCTGGCTCTTCAGGCCGACGCCGAGTACGAGAAGATGTTCGGCCGGGGCTACGAGATCGTCGAACGCTACCGGATGGAAGGAGCGGAGATCGCCATAGTGGCCTTCGGGAGCATGGTCGGTACCGCTCGGGTCGCGGTGGACGCGCTGCGCGAGGCCGGGATATCGGCCGGACTCGTCAAGCTCAAGCTCTTCCGACCCTTCCCGATCGGCGAGGTGCGCGCGGCGGTGGCCGGCGTGCCCAAGCTGGTGGTGATGGAGAGGAATTTCTCGCCCGGGGCGGGCGGCATCCTCCATCAGGAGCTGAAGGCGACCGTGTGCGGCATGGAAGATCCGCCCAAGGTGCACGGCTACCTAGCCGGCGTGGGGGGCGTCAACGTCTCTCCGGCCAAGATCGAGGCGCTGGTCCGCCGGGCGCTCGAAGAGGAGCCCGTTCCCCAGTCGGTGTGGCAGAGGTGAGTCCCGTGGAACGCTTCCACCACGCCGAGGCCAACTACGACATCGAGGAGAGCGACGTCTTCCTCTCCGGCCACCATGCCTGCCCCGGGTGCGGCGAGGCCCTGGCCGTGCGCTACGTCATCAACACCATGGGACCGCGCACCATCGCCATCGTACCTCCGTCGTGCATCGCCATCATCGCCGGACTGCAGCCCAACAGCTCCATGCGCGTCCCCATCGTACACGGCACCCTGGAGTCGAGCGCCGCCTCGGCCGCCGGCGTCAGGCGCGCCTTGAACCACCAGCGCAAACACGACGTCAACGTTCTCGTGATGGCCGGCGACGGCGGCACCTACGACATCGGATTCCAAGCCCTCTCCGGAGCGGCCGAGCGCAACGAGGACATGGTGTACGTCTGCCTGGACAACGAGGGTTACATGAACACCGGGGCGCAGAAGTCGGGCTCCACCCCGCATCTGGCTTCCACGGCCTCCACTCCGGGCGGCAAGACCACCGGCAAGAAGAACATCGCCGAGATCATGGCTGCGCACCGCATCCCTTACGTGGCCACGGCCACCATCGGCTACCCCGACGACCTGGCCCGCAAGGTGGCAAAGGCCCGCGACCTGAAGGGTATGCGCTTCATCGTCGTCTTGACCCCGTGCCTCGACGGCTGGGGCCTTCCCGAGAACGGCGCCGTTCGTGTCTCGCGCCTGGCCGTGGAGACCGGATTCTTTCCCCTCTTCGAGGTCGAGGACGGCGTGCGCTACACCATCAACCACGGCCCCCGCGGTATGCCCGTGCAGCGCTATCTCGAGGCCCAGAAGCGCTTCCGGCACCTCGAGGCGGAGCAGAAGGAGCGGCTGCAGGCCGAGGTCGACGAGGCCTGGGCGCTGCTGCGGGCCCGGGTCGAGTGCGGGGCCCTCCCTGCGGCGACCGGCGACTCCGGAGACGGCTTCCCCGGACGCTGAACGGGTGGCCCATCTGTCTTGTTGAAGTGGTTCCTTCTTCCTAATGCTGTATCGTCTTTCGCACCGCCTCTGCCGGCGTGTACACGAACTGTACAGGTCTACACGCCGGCAGAGGCGGTGCAACCACACGCATCGTCCCCGTGGCAGTATGAAGCGGCGCCTTTGTCAGAGACCCCGCCAGTCGGCCGCCTGCTCGAAGGCGTGAGCGGCCCGGTAGATCGTGGCCTCGTGCCAGTGCCGGGCGATCAGCATCATGCCCACCGGCAGCCCGTCGCTCATTCCGCAGGGGAGACTCATGGCCGGATGATGGGTGATGTCGAAGGGCATGGTGTTGGCGGTCGGCTCGTTCGCCCGGCGGATGTACTCGGCAATGCCGGCGTCCGGCGGGGGAGGGGGTGGCCTTCATGGGCGTGGTCGGCATGAGGAGGAGATCGTGCTTGGTCAGGGCGGCGTCGTAGGCGGCCCGCACGCGGCGGCTGATGTTCATGGCCTTGCCGTAATAGCGGGTGCCGTAGCGCTCCCGGATGTAGGTGCCGAGCAGGAGGAACAGGACGATGGTGGGGGGTAGCTCGTTCACGCGTTGCCGCCACCCGCGGTGGGCGTCCATCAGACTGGTGACGTAGAGGTCGGAGCGGCTGGCGCCGAAACCGTCGCCGTAGAGCATCGTGTGCGTCAATCCGTCCACGCCGATCGGCATCCACACGGAGTTCGCGTCCTTGTGCCAGGGGATGGAGATCTCGGAGATCTCAGCGCCGAGGTCGCAAAGAAGCCGGGCGGCGGCTCGCACCTTGGCCTCGACGTCGGGCTCGGCTTCGGGACGGCCGAAACCTTCGCGCACCACGCCGATCCGAAGACCGGCGACTCCTTGGCCGAGCGCCTGAGTGTACGGATATGTCTGCACGCCCCGCTGCCGGGGATCGAGGCCGTCCTCACCGGCCAGTATCTCCAGCAGGAGGGCATTGTCGGCCACGTTCGCCGTGATGGGACCCACGTGGTCCACATGGATCTCGATGGGCATGATGCCGGTGTAGGGCACCAGACCGTATGTGGGCTTCATGCCGTGGGTGCCGCAGAAGGACGACGGCATGCGGATCGAACCTCCCTGATCGCAGCCGATGGCCATGTCGACCTCGCCGAGGGCGACCAGGACAGCGCAGCCGGAGGACGATCCCCCCGCCGAGTATCCCCTCCGGTACGGATTGTGGACGGGCCCGGCGGCCCCGGTGTGGCTGCCACCGGAGAGGCAGAAACACTCGCAGTGGGCCTTGCCCGCGATCGTCGCGCCGGCGTCGAGGACACGAGCGGCTACGGTGGCGTCGACGTCGGGGATGTAGCCCTCGAGGGTGGCCGAACCGTTCATCATTGGCACACCTGCCAGCATGATGTTGTCTTTGAGGGCGACGGTCCGGCCCGAGAGCCGACCTTCCCGGGAGCCCCGCACGTGGGTATGGCAGTACCACGCATTGTGGGCGTTGGCAGCCGAATCGGGGCTTGACCACGCTCGGTTGAAGGGCGGAGGCTCGGGCAGGTTGTCCGGCATCTCGTGCACGGCCTGGTAGGCCCCGATCGCTCCCGCCAGGAGGTCGGCGTACGTTGCGACGTCGCCGGGGGCGAGGGTGAGCCCGAGCCCCGCGGCCATGTGCGCAACCTGCTCCGGAGTGGGAGGGCTGACGGTCATCGAAATGACTCCTTCCAAACAGGTGGTGGGTCTGGCCGCCATCATCATATCGTCAGACGTTAGACGTGTCCTTGACAGTCGGATGAAGCCGGTGCTAGAGTCCGATGCATCTGCGGCATCCAGTCACTGCTTGGGGGGTACGATGGCTGACGAGATCGAACGGATCCTGAAAGACCGCATCTCCAGACGGGAACTCATGAAGCGCGCGGGTATGGGCGCCGGTGCACTGCTGGTGCCGGGTTTCCTGAGCAGTTGCGGGGGAGACGAGGCCACCACCACCACGGCCGCGGCGGGCGGGTCCGCCACCACCGCGCCGGCGGGGAGCTCGACAAGCGCGGCCAGCGCCAGCGGCGGCACGATCAAGATCGGGTTTGTCAGCCCGCGCACCGGCCCGGCGGCCGGCTTCGGCGAGCCCGATCCCTACGTGATCGACTTGGCCCGCAAGGCCTTGGAGGGCGGGCTGGACATCGGGGGCACCACCTATTCCGTCGAGATCATCGACAAAGACGGGCAGGCCAACCCGCAGCGCGGAGCGGAGGTGGCCCAGGAGCTCATCAACTCCGACAAGGTGGACCTGATACTGGCCACCTCCACGCCCGAGACCACCAACCCGGTGGCCGATGCGGCCGAGGCGGCCGGGGTGCCCTGTATCACCACCGTCTGCCCCTGGGAGGCCTGGTACTTCGGCCGGGGCGCCCAGCCGGACCAGCCTTCTCCCTTCAAGTACACCTACCACTTCTCGTTCGGGGTGGACGAGTTCGCCGTGACCTATACGGCCTCGTGGCCGCAGGTGCCGACCAACAAGAAGATCGGGGTCATGTGGCCCAACGACGCCGACGGCAACGCCATCCGAGCGGCCCTGGGCCCGAAGCTCACCGAGGCCGGGTATACGGTCATCGACCCGGGCGCCTATCAAAACGGCACCAACGACTACTCCTCGCAGATCGCGAAGTTCAAGAGCGAGAACTGCGAGATGTTCAACACGTTCCCGATCCCCCCGGACTTCGCCACCTTCTGGCGGCAGGCCGCCCAGCAGGGCTTCAAGCCGAAGATCGCGCAGATTGCAAAGACCGGGCTGTTCCCATCCCAGCTGGAGGCTCTGGGCGACATCGGAGTGAATCTGGCGGCAGCTGCCTACTTCGCACCCATCTTCCCATACACATCCTCGCTCACTGGGGTCGGCGCCCAGGAGCTGTGCGACGGGTACGAGCAGGCCAGTGGCAAGCAGTGGAACCAGCAGCTCGGCCCGAGCTTGGCTCTCTTCGACGTGGGCGTCGCCGCCCTGAAGGCGAGCGGCGATCCGAAGAACAAGGAAGCCGTGGCCGACGCCGTCAAGACACTCAAGGTGGAGACGCCCATCGGTGTGCTGGAGTGGGGCAAGTTCCCCATCCCGAACGTGGTGCCGACGGTGCTGGTGAACGGGCAGTGGGTCAAGGGAACAAAGTGGCAGTTCGACTGGGTGTGCATCGACAACACCGAGGACCCGAACATCCCGGCGAACGCAAAGCTGGTGCCGTACGCGTAGAATGGGCGGATCGGCGGGCGACTGCCCGCCGATCCCGGGGTTCCGCCGGCCGTCTCGGCCACACGCCATGAATGTCAAGGAGACTGCGGCCGCCCGATGGTGGTGGGCGGCTTTTTAGTGGGTTGTGCAGGGGTTATCGGCCAGAGGGATGAGAATGATCGTCCTTGACCGGCCGCACTGGGGGTGCTAGGGTTTTGCGATTCTGTCACGCCGCATTGCAGGGGGGGGCATGACACGTGCTGCACCAGAACGACACCCCGGTGCTCTCCGCCGTCTCCGTACGCAAGCGCTTCGGAGCGCTCACGGTCCTGGACGGGGTGGATTTCGCGGTCGCAGCTGACGAGGCCGTGGGCATCGTCGGTCCCAATGGCGCGGGCAAGACCACCCTTCTGAACGTGCTCGCCGGATCGCTCAAGCCGACGGAAGGCGAGGTCCTGTTCCGCGGCGAGACCATCACCGGGGCTCCGCCCGAGAAGCACTCCCGCCTGGGGATCGGACGGGCGCACCAGGTGCCCCGTCCTTTCGGCGACATGACCGTCTTCGAGAACGTGCTGGTGGCGGCTTCGACCGGCGGCGGGCATCGGGGCCAGCAGGCCTACCGCCGCTGCCTGGAGGTGCTCGATCTGTGCGGGCTTCTCGAGCTTTCGAACCGCCGGGGGAGAGTCTGGGTCTACTGCACCGCAAGCGCCTGGAGCTGGCGCGCGCGCTCGCCACCGAGCCGGTGGTGGTGCTGCTCGACGAGATCGGCGCCGGCCTCACCGACGAGGAAGCGGGCGAGCTGGTACAGACCATTCAGCAGCTGCGCAGCGAGGGGGTGGCCATCGTCTGGATCGAGCACATCGTGCACGTGCTCGTGCAGGTGGTCAGCCGGCTGGTGTGCATGGACGCCGGGCGGGTCATCGCCGACGGCGATCCGGAGGCTGTCATGGGCGACGCGGCGGTCATCGACGCGTACCTGGGGAGCAGCGCGGCATGCCGATCTTGAAGGTGGAGAGCCTCGACGTCCGCCACGGTCTGCTGCCGGCCGTGCGCCACGTCAGCCTCGCCGTGGCCGAAGGCGAGACCCTCGCGCTGGTAGGGGCCAACGGAGCCGGGAAGACGACGCTGATGCGCGCCATCGCCGGCGCCCACAAACCCAGCGGCGGCCGGATCGTTTTCGAAGGCACCGATATCACCGCCGTCCCGGCTCATGAGCGGGTGCGGGCCGGCATCGCCCTGGTGCCCGAAGGCCGGCGGCTCTTCCCCGAGCTCACGGTGGAGGAGAACCTCCTGGTGGCCGGGCAAAACTCCAAGCAGGGGCACTGGAACGTGGAGAGTGTGCTCGACGCCTTCCCCATCCTGAAGCCCCTCTACAAGAAGCGGGCCGCCAACCTGTCCGGTGGGGGAGCAGCAGGCGGCCGCCATCGGGCGCGCTCTCATGACCAACCCCCGCGTGCTCCTGCTCGATGAAGTCTCGCTGGGCCTCTCGCCCCTGGCCGTGGAAGGCGTCTACCACTCCCTGCAGACGCTCATCGCCGGCGGAGCCACCATCCTGCTCGTGGAGCAGGACCTGGGCCGGGCGGCGGCGGTGGCCACCCGCATCGCCTGCATGCTCGAGGGGCGGATCGTCCTGGAAGGAGCGGCCGACAGCCTTACCCGCCAGCAGATCACCGAAGCCTACTTTGGCCTCAACCGCCGAGTCGCGAACGGAGTCGGGGCGTGACCTGGGTCAACGCCATCATCCAGGGGATCATGCTGGGCGGCTTCTACGCCTTGCTGGCCTGCGGGCTCTCCTTGATGTTCGGCGTCATGCGCATCATCAACCTGGCCCACGGGGACCTGGCCGTCCTGGGGGCCTTCCTCACCTGGGTGCTGGTGGACAAGACCCACTTCCCGCTGATCGTCTCCCTCGTCTTGGCGCTCATCGTCATGTTCGGGGTCGGCTGGGCCCTGCAGCGCGTCCTGCTCGAGCGGAGCCTGCGCTCGGGCATGCTCATCCCTTTGCTGACGACCTTCGGCCTGGGGATCGTGATCGAGAACCTGCTCCTCGAAGCCTTCTCCCCCGACGTGCGCTCGCTGGGCGGTAACGCTGGGGTCGTCACCACCGCCAGCTGGCGCATCACCGACCAGCTCTCCATCTCCGCCCTGGGCATCCTCATTCTGGGGGTGGCCATAATCGTGCTTGGGGGACTGCATCTGTTCCTGGCCCGTACCTCGCTGGGTCGGGCCATGCGGGCCACGGCCCAGGATCCTGACACCGCCGAGCTGGTGGGGGTGGACTCCCGCAGCGTGTACGCGCGGGCGGCCGGCATCGCCGTGGTTACCGCCGCCCTGGCCGGGGCCTTCCTCGCCATCCGGGCCGTGGTCGACCCCTCGAGCGGACCCACCCAGCTCATCTTCGCCTTCGAAGCGGTGGTCATCGGCGGCTTCGGGTCCCTGTGGGGCACGCTGCTGGGCGGCTTCGTCCTGGGGGTGGCCCAGACCATCGGAGCGCAGATCGATCCTCAGTCATCCGCGCTGGCCGGCCACCTCGTCTTTCTGGCCGTGCTGGCCTTCCGCAGCGGCGGCATCCTGATGGCTCGGGGGCGGAGGCATGAGCGGCCCTCAGGGGGGCACCGAACGCCTCTCCGCGCTCAGCATCCAGCGCTGGACGCCCCTGTCGCGCGCCTTTACGGGCGGAGCGCTCGCCCTGGCCGCGGCCCTCATCTTCGTGCCGGTGCTCCTGAGCGCGAATGTCACCCAGAAGCTGACCTCGCTCTTCATCCTCATCATGATCGCCGTAATGTGGAACGCCCTGGCCGGCTACGGCGGCCTGGTGTCTGTGGGCCAGCAAGCCTACATCGGCATTGGCGCCTACGGTACGGTGCTCTTGGCCCACCAGGGCCTCGAGCCCTACGCGGCCATGGTGCTGGCCGTGGTCCTCTCCGGGCTCGTCTCCGTCCCGGCCTCCTACCTGCTCCTGCGCATGAAGGGCGGCCAGTTCGCCATCGCGAGCTGGGTCTTCGCGGAGGTCTTCGCCATCATCGTCACTCTGCGGGTCGATCTGGGAGCGGGCACCGGCATCTCCCTCATCGAGCTCAACCGCTACGGCGCCGCCGACCGTCAGGCCTTCACCTACTGGCTCACTCTGGCGGCCACCACCATCACTTTGGGCCTGATCTTCGTCCTATTGCGCAGCCGCCTGGGTTCCTCGCTCCAGGCCATACGGGACGACGAGGACGCGGCCGCGTCGGTGGGAGTCAAGGTCATGGCCGGCAAGCGCATCCTCTACATCATCGCCTCCACCGGGTGCGGCGCCGCGGGGGCGATGACCCTGGCGAACACCTTGTTCATCGTGCCCTCGTCCATCTTCAGCGTGAAATGGACCGCCTTCATGATCTTCATGGTGTTGGTGGGGGGACTGGGCACCTTCGAGGGCCCCATCATCGGGGCGGTGATCCTCTTCGGCATCCAGGATCTCTTCGCCGACCAGGGAGTCTGGTACCTGGTCGGCCTGGGCATGACCGCCATCCTCTTCGCGCTCCTCTTGCCCCGCGGGTTGTGGGGCACGGTCGGGGAGCGCTTCGGGATCCAGCTGATGCCCGTCGGCTACCGGGTGAGGGGCCTGGGCCGGACCGGCCGTTCGGCGGCGCCGGCAGTGACGCCAACCGAGGAGCCTGCCGTTTCGGGGCCGGAGGTCTGAAGGTCGGGCGACCGCCCTGATCCGGCGATTACAGCTGACATGCTCGCCGGTCTCCGTAGAGGCCTGCTCCTCAGAGCACGATCACCTGGTCGGACGGCGGCTCGCCGTACAGGCGCTCGACGAGGTCCGCCCGGCGCTCGAGGGTGGCTCGCTGGTTGATGTAGCCCTTGTCGGTGACTTCATTGGCGTCGAGGCTGGGGGGCTCGGCCATGAGCAGCACCCGGGCGATCCGGGTGGAGGAGCCTCGCTGGGCCTCGTTCCGCCGCTGCAGCGCCGTGCGCACTGCCTGACGAACCGCCGGGGAGGCGATCAGGGCCTCCGCGCCCCCCTCGATCGAGCGATCTTCGCCCCGGGCGATCTCCCGGCAGGCATCCAGGTTCGGCCAGGCGAGCAACCCCAGGTAGTCGCGGTTGTGTCCGGTCACCACCGCGTCCTGGAGCATGGGAGCCGCTGCCTCCAGAGCGCCGATCCGCAGGCCGCCGGCGTGGACCCACGTGCCCGTGGACAGTTTGAAGTCCTCGGCCACCCGGCCGTCGAAGACGAGGCCCTTGGCGGGATCGTCGGGGTCGGCGAGCCGGCCGGCGTCGCCCATGCGATAGAAGCCCTCCTCGTCGAAGACCTGCTTGGTGAGCTCGTCCTGCCGGAAGTAGCCGGGGGTCACGTTGGGACCGCGTACCCGCATCTCGAGCCTGTCGCCGTTCGGCACCATCTTCAGTTCCACTCCCGGTACGGGCAGGCCGATCGCACCGGCGAACGAGACGGGAAAGTGCACCAGGGTGTTCGTAGGTGAGGTCTCGGTGGAACCCCAGCCCGAGGCCATGAACACCGGGCGGCCGAGGGAGGCCTGGGAGAGCCGCTGCAGCCGCTCGAACAAGGGCTGCGGCAGCGTGGCCGCCGCGTAGAAGAGCATGTCGAGGTCGCGGAAGAAGGCATCCCGAAGTCCTGGGTCGGCCTCCAGGTACGGCAGGAGGGCGCCAAGACCTCGGGGTACGTTGAAGTGGATTGTCTGCGATACCTCGCGCAGATTCGCCACCGTGCGCTCGATCGCTCCTGGGACGGGCCTACCCTCGTCGATATAGAGGGTGCCCCCGTTGCGGAGCACCATGTTGAAGTTGTGGTTGCCTCCGAAGGTGTGGTTCCAGGGCAGCCAGTCGAGCAGCACCAGCGGTTTCCCTTCTAGGAAGGGCCAGACCCGGGCCATCTGCTCCTGGTTGGCGCAGAGCATCCGCTGGGTGTTGACGACTCCCTTGGGCCAGCCGGTCGAACCCGAGGTGAAGAGGATCTTGGCCATGGTATCCGGACCCACGCGGGCGAAGGCCCGGTCGACCTCGGGTCCGGGAGTCGCCGCCGCGAGCTGTGGGAGGCTGGTTGCCCCGCCCTCCGCTGCGGCGCCGGCCATGAGCTCGACCCCGGCAAGGTCCAGGGCGGCGAGCGCGGGGGCGAACCGGCCCTGGTCGGCCACGTACACCCCGCCCGGCCGGACCAGGTTGAAGAGGTGTATCAGCTTGGCGTGGTCCTGGCTGACCAGGGAGTAGGCCGGAGACACCGGCACCGCTGGGATGCCCACGTACATGGCGGCCAGCTGCAGGAGGCCGTGGTCGACGCTGTTCTCCGACAGCAGCACCAGCGCGCGTTCGGGGCCGAGGCCGCGGTCGAGCAGGCCCTGAGCCAAGCCCTCCACCAGGCGCAGAGTCTGCCCGTAGGTTACGGTGCGCCAGGCTCCCTGCAGGTCGCGCTCGGCCAGGAAGGTGCGGTCGGGCGCCTCTTGGGACCAGCGGCGCAGGTGCTCGCCCAGATTGTCGGGATACGGCCCCAGCTTCAGCGGAGAACGCAGCCGCATGCCGCCTCCGGGCAGGTCGGTCGCATCGACGGCCGCGGGGGCGAAGCTCAGCGGCGGTCTCGAGCCGGCCAGCATGGTGTGCGTTCCCCTAGCCCGGAGCTCAGCCCGCCGAGTCCAGGGCTCCCAAGAGCGACTCGCTGGTGGTCACCCATCCCAGGAACGTCCGCACGTTGAACAGGGTCGCCTCCTGGAGGGAAGGCGGGCCGGCCTGCATGGTGGCGTCGCTGATGATGAGCGGCCAGTACTCGAGGAAGTAGGCGTCGCGCAAGGTGGACTCTACGCAGACGTTCGTGGCGATGCCGGTGAAGAGCAGATACCGCTTGTTGCGGGCCCGCAGCAGCTGGTCGAGGTTGGTGCCGGCAAAGCCGCTGTAGCGCGCCTTGTAGACCACCAGGTCACCCGGCTGGGGCTTCAGCTCATCGACCACCTCGAAGTCCCAGGTACCGTAGGTGAGAATCTTGCCGCGGAGCTCCGGTTGGGCCCGCATGAGACAGAGGCCGAGCTCCTTCAGAGGGTGGGGCGATTCCGGGCCGCCCGCGTTCATTTGCTCGGCGTCGTAGCCGATCTGCAGGTAGACGACGTCGATACCGTTCGCGCGGGCCGCTTCGATGACCCTCTTGTTGACCTGTACCACTTCGTCGGCGCCGGTGATATCCATGCCGGCCAGGTCGAGCATCCCCCCCTTGGCGGCGAACGCGTTCTGCATATCGACCACGATTACGGCCGTGCGCGCCGGATCGATCTCAAGCGGCTCGGGTTCCGCGGACACGGACACCATGCTGCACCTCCAGTATGGTCGTTGACCTCGTCGGGGCTCGTTGCCGTCAGTCGGCGAAGGCGACCATGCCGACGTCGACGACGTGTGCGCCGCCGTCCACGGGGAGCACGGCTCCGGTAACGAAGGAAGCGTCGGATGAGGCCAGAAACTCGATGCAGCCGGCAATCTCGGACGGGTCGGCGGGTCGGCGCAGCGGGTAGTGTTTGGCCGCCAGGCGTACCGCCTCCTCGAAGCTCACGCCCTTCATGTCGCCCAAGCCCTGAATGGCCCGATCACCCATCTCGGTGCGCGTCCAGCCCGGGCAGACGGCGTTGACCCGGATACCCTCCGGGCCGTAATCGGCGGCCAGGGAGCGGGTCAGGCCGATCACGGCGTGCTTGCTGGTAACGTAGGAGACGAACTGGGGCGCGCCGAAGAGGGAGGCCACCGAACCGAGGATCACGATCGCGCCTCCGCCCCGCTCGCGCATGGGCCCGATGGCCGCCCGGGCTGACAGCAGCACGCCGTCCAGGTTGATGCGCAGGACGCTGCGCCACTGCTCGAGGGGGACGTCGACCGCTGCGCCGAAGAACTCGACGCCGGCGTTGGCCACGAGGATGTCCAGGCCGCCGTAGGTATCGACGGCCGCCGTCACCAGCGCGCGGCAATGGTCTTCGTCACTGACGTCGCCGGTCAGGGCGAGGCCACCGATCTCGTCGGCCACCGCCTGGATGGGCTCGGGGCGCCGGCCGGTGACGACCACCTTCGCACCCGAATCGGCGAACCGGCGCGCGGTGGCCGCGCCGATGCCCGAACCACCTCCGGTGACTAGGGCCACCTTGCCTTGCAGTCTCTCGCTCATGGCTTCCCCCCTCTGACCGGCTGCTACGGCGACTCCTCACCCGGCGCGCGCCACGGGCGCGTCATCCAGTTGCGGACTCCAAGCCCACCCGTGGACCGGGCGCGTCGTGGTACGAAAACCTACCATCGCGGCAGCGCGGAAGCAAGGACTGACGTCTGAGTATCACTCGCCCTCGGTTTCGGGGAGTTTTCCCTGCTGAAATCGGAATCGGCGCTCGCCAGGAACGCTTTGACTTCGCCCCGGAGTCTGCTAGGTTGTAGCATGCATTGGGCGGCGGCTCCGCGCGACTGGGGTGTTCGGGCGCAGAGAAGCACCGTCGCGAACCATCTGACCTTGGCCGCACCGCGGTTACAGGCATCTCCGGGGGAGGGGGCTCATGACAGTGGACGTGACCGCGGTCGAGCGCGCGGAACTGCTGGATTTGTATCGGTGCATGGTGAAGATCCGGCAGTTCGAGAAGCGAGCCCACGAGCTTTTTCTGGCCGGGGAGCTTCCGGGATTCCTGCATCTCTACTTGGGGGAGGAAGCCATCGCAGCGGGCGTGACCGGGGCCCTGAAGGACGGCGACCTCGTGGCCAGCTCCCCACCGCGGCCACGGCCACTTGATCGCCAAGGGCGGTGACGTCAAGCGCATGATGGCCGAGCTTTACGGGCGGGCTACCGGCTACGGCAAGGGCAAGGGCGGCTCCATGCACGTAGCGGACCTGGATCTGGGCATGCTGGGCGCCAACGGCATTGTCGGCGCAGGCATCCCGATCGCCACTGGGGCCGCGCTGGCCCTCCAGTATCTAGAGACGGGGAATGTGGCCGTGGTCTTCTTCGGCGACGCGGCCTCGAACCGGGGAACCTTCCACGAGGCGGTCAACCTCGGGGCGGTCTGGGACCTGCCCATCGTCTACGTGTGCGAGAACAACCTCTACGGAGTCTCCACCTGTCAGCGGGAGCACATGAAGATCCGCGACATCGCCGATCGGGCGGCCGCCTACGGCATCGCCGGCGACGTGGTTGATGGCAACGACGTCGAAGCGGTCCACGAGGCGGGTCTGGTGGCGGTGCAGCGGGCCCGCAGCGGGGGGGACCCACCCTGCTCGAGTGCAAGACCTGGCGCCACGAGGGCCACTTCGTCGGCGACCCCTGCGCCTACCGCGATCCGGCCGAGCACGAGGAGTGGCTCGGCAAGGACCCCATCCTGCGCGGAACCGAGGCCCTCATCGGTCGGGGGCTGGCCAGCGAGCAGGAGATCGATCAGCTGACGGCCGATATCAAGGCCGAGATCGAGGCGGCGGTCGAGTTCGGCCGTAGCAGCCCCTGGCCCGACGAAGCCGAGCTGTTGACCGACGTCTACGCGGACTGAGGGGGCGCGTGAGATGACCACCCAAGCCATCAAGACCACGACCATGACCTACGGCCAGGCCGTCTGCGACGGCATGGCCGTCGAGATGCGGCGCGACCCGACCATCTACGTGGCCGGAGAGGATGTGGGCATGTTCGGCGGAGGCCTGGGGGTGACCCTGGGCTTGATCGACGAGTTCGGTCCTAAGCGCGTGCGCAACACGCCGCTCTCGGAGACCGCCATCGTGGGCCATGCCGTGGGCGCCGCGATGGCGGGACTGCGGCCCATCGCCGAGATCATGTTCGACGACTTCCTCGGCATCGTCCTCGACGAGCTGGGCAACCAGGCGGCCAAGGCCCGGTACATGTTCGGCGGCAAGGTCGCCATCCCGATGGTGCTGCGAGCCTCCTGCGGGGCCGGCATCCGGGCGGCCGCTCAGCACTCCCAATCGCTGGAAGCCTGGTGCGCCCACGTTCCCGGTCTCAAGACGGTCGCCCCCAGCACCCCGGTCGACGCCAAGGGTCTCATCATCGCCGCCGTCCGCGACGACAATCCAGTGGTTTTCCTCGAGCACAAGACCCTCCTGAACATTCAGGGAGAGGTGCCGGAAGGCGAGTACATCGTGCCCATCGGCAAGGCCGAAGTCAAACGCCAGGGCGGAGACGTCACCATCGTGGCCTGGTCGGCCATGGTGGCCCAGGCGTTGGCGGCGGCGGAAGCGCTGGCTGCTGAGGGTGTGAGCGCCGAGGTGATCGATCTGCGCACCATCGTGCCCTTCGACAAGGAGGCGGTGCTCGAGTCGGTGGCCAAGACGAACCGGCTTGTCATCGTGCACGAGGCTGTGCGGACGGCCGGCTTTGGGGCCGAGGTGGCCGCGGTGGTGGCGGGCGAGGGGCTCGACCTGCTCGACGCCCCCATCGTGCGCGTGACTGCCCCCGACACGCCGGTGCCGTTCAGCCCGGTGCTGGAGGACGCCTACCTGCCGAACGCCGACAAGATCAAGGCGGCCGTGCTGAGCCTCCTGTAGCGCGATCCCGAGGAAAGCGAGAGCGAGATCCCATATGGCTGCACCAGTCGTGATGCCCAAGCTGGGTCTGACCATGACCGCCGGCGCCGTCGCGCAATGGAACGTCGGGGAAGGTGAGCACGTGGACCTCGGGCAGGTGATCGTCGAGGTGATGACCGAGAAGATCACCTATCAGGTCGAGACGCCGGCGGCCGGCGTGCTGCTGAAGGTCGTGGTGCCCGAGGGCGAGGAGGTCCCGGTGGGGGCCCTCATCGGAGTGGTCGGGGAGCAGGGGGAGGACATCTCAGCGCTCCTGGCCGGGTCCGCCGGCGCCGTGGTGGCCGCGGCTGGCGGTGACGGCGCCGCGCCGACCTCTAGTGCGGCCCCGGCCCAAGTCGCCGCCTCCTCCGCGGGAGCCGGCGGGGCCAGGGTGCCGGCCTCGCCTGCCGCCCGCAAGCTGGCCGAGGAGCTCGGCATGGACCTTGCCGGCATCCAGGGGTCGGGGCCGGGAGGCCGCGTGACCCTGGACGATGTGACCCGCGCGGCCGAAAGCGCCGCTATGGTGCCCACCGCTCCTCAGGTGACATCCTCTGAGGTTGTCGCCGCTCTGCCGGCCGAGCCGGCTGGGGACGCGGGCCTGCGTCCCAGCACCGAGGTTCCCTACAGCGGGATGCGCCGGGCCATCGGGGAGCGTATGGCCACGAGCTGGACTGTGTCGCCCATGGTCACCCACCATGCGCGGGCCGACGTGCACGAGCTCAGGCAGCTCCTGGCACAGGTCAACGAGGGCCGCGCCAGTCGCGAGAAGATCTCGGTCACGGCGGCGGTGGTGATGGCGGCGGCCAGGGCGCTGCGGGAGGTACCGCGCTTGAACGCCAGTCTCACCGGCGACACCATCAGGCTCTGGGACGAGATCAACGTCGGGGTGGCGGTGGCCCTGGACGACGGGCTCATCGTCCCCGTCGTCAGACAGGCCGACACGAAGACTCTCGGCGAGATCTCCCGCGAGGTGGGGACCCTCGCCCGCCGGGCCCGGGGGAACAAGCTCACGCCCGACGACGTGACCGGAGGGACCTTCACGGTCAGCAGCCTGGGCAGCTACGGCTCGGTCGACTGGTTCACGCCCATCATCAACCAGCCCGAGGCGGCCATTCTGGGGGTGGGACGCATCGTGGACGAGGTGCTGGCCCTGGACGGGCAGCCGGCCGTGCGTCCCACGATGGGGCTCTCTTTGACCTTCGATCACCGCGTTGTCGACGGCGGTCCGGTGGCGGAGTGGTTGAAGACGCTCCTGGACTGCCTGGAGCACCCTCTTCAGATGCTCGTGTAGGAAAGGACGCCTCGCCGCCGGGGCGCGACGGGTGAGTGCCAGGCAAGGAGGCAGGGAAAGGTGGATGTCGACCGATGAACCCGCAAGAGCAGTTGCGCGACATGAAACGGGGCCTGGTAGCCGCCGGCAAGGAATCGCCCAAGTTCATGGCCGCCTTCAACCGGCTGGACGGAACGGCCTACGCCGACGGAGCGCTCAGCCGCAAGCACAAGGAGCTCATGGCGGTGGCCATCTCCGTGGCCACACGCTGCTCGTACTGCATCGCGTACCATGTGGAGCACTGCTACGAGCTGGGGGCGACGCGGGACGAGATCCTCGAGGCAGCCCAGATGGGGGTCGTTTTCGGAGGGTCACCCGCCCTTGCCTACATGGGGGGCGTGCTGATCCCGGCTCTGGACGAGTTCGAGGACTAGGCGCCGGGGGACGTGCGGCCGGGGAGGCTGTGGATGCGGGCGATGGAGGCGGCGGGGCAGACCTTGTGGGTGGATCTGGGCACCGAGGACTACCTCGCTGTCTTCCACCTGCAGCACGAACTGAGCGAGCTGCGCCGCGCCGGGCGGATCTCTGACGTGGTGCTGGCGGTGGAGCACCCGCCGTGCCTGACCGTCGGCCGCGGGGGTCGCGAGGAGCACATCCTGGCCGGAGAGGAGGCGCTGGCCACGGCCGGTATCCGCGTCCACTACACCGACCGGGGGCGACGTCACCTACCACGGTCCCGGCCAGCTGGTCTGCTACCCGATTGTCGATCTCCGAAAGTACGGCAAGGACGTGCACGCGCACGTGCGCCGGCTGGAGGAGGTCATGATCCGTACGATCGCCGCTCTGGATGTGCCGGCCTACCGCGACCCCGCCTACCCGGGCGCGTGGACCGCCCGGGGCAAGATCGGCGCGGTCGGGATAGGGGTGCGCCGCTGGGTCACCATGCACGGAGCGTCCCTCAACGTGTGCCCGCGGATGGAGCACTACGAGCTGCTCGTACCGTGCGGCCTCAGGCACAGGCCGGTCACCTCGCTGGAACAGGACCTCGGACGGTCCGTGGGCATGGAGGCGGTGCGCCGGCACCTGCGGCGGGCCTTCGCGGAGGTGTTCCCGGTCGCCTTGCGCGACGTGGAGCGGGGCGAGTTCGAGGCCGCCCTGGGCGGCCGGGAGCGGGACCGTCTGCGGCCAGCGGCAGAGCGCGGCGCGTTGGAGCCTGTGCTTTGCGCCTCCTGAGCGCACCTGCGGGCGCGAGCAGGGTTCCCAAGTACGGAGTAACTGAATCTCAAGCAAACGGTACAAGGGGGTAGTCGAGTATGACGCTGAAGGTGCTGTACGCGCCGGGCCGCTACGTGCAGGGGCCGGGCGCCTCCCTCCAGATGGGCGAGCAGCTGCAGGGCCTGGGGCTGAAAAACCCTCTGATCCTGGCCTCGCCCAGCGCCAAGAAGGCAGTTGGTCCGGCTCTCCGCGAGAGCCTCGAGGCCCGGGGCATCCCCTACGCGCTCGTCGACTTCCGGGGGAGTGCACCCGCAAGGAGATCGAGCGGGTCAAGCACATCTGCCTTGCCGGCGGCCACGACGCCATCATCAGCTGTGGGGGCGGCAAGACCCTGGACACAGGTCGAGCGGCGGCCACGAAGTCGGCTCTCAACGTGGAGAAGTCGCCGCCCGAGCTCATCCCCGACCTCGGAGCCGGGGTGGCCTGCATCAACGTCCCCACCGTGGCCGCCAGCGACGCCTCGACGTCGTCGGTGTCCCTGATCTACACCGAGGACCATGTGGTCGAAGCAACCATGATCTTTCCTACCAGCCCCGACATGGTCTTCGTCGACACGAGCGTCATCGCCGGCTCCCCGGTGCGCCTGCTCGTGGCCGGCATGGGGGACGCGCTGGCCACGTACTTCGAAGCCGACATGTGTCACCGCACCGGGTCACCGGCCGTCGTCACCCGCTGCCACAGCACGCGGGCGGCCCAGGCCCTCGCCCGGCTCTGCTTCGACCTGCTCATGACCTACGGGGTGCAGGCCAAGCTGGAGGCGGAGTCCGGGGTGGCCGGTCCCGGGTTGGAGGCCGTGGTCGAGGCGAACATCCTCCTGAGCGGCCTGGGCTTCGAGAGCGGGGGCATCTCGGGGTCGCACGCGGTGGGCCACGGTTTCTACCACATCGCCGACGCCTTCGCCAGGCAGCCTTACCACGGTGAGGTGGTGGCCTACGGCACCTTGACTCAGCTCATGCTCGAGAGCCGCCCTCCGGAGTTCCTCGACACGGTGTTCGGTTTCTGCCAGGCGGTGGGACTCCCCACTACGTTCGAGGAGCTGACCCTCACGGATACCTCAGAGGCTGTCCTGGAACGTCTGGCGTTGGCTGCCGCTTGCGATGTGGTGCTCATCTCCTCCATGGCCGGAGCTTGGGCCCATCCCGATGCTCAGGGAAGGTACTTCGATCACGTGGTCATTCTGAACGCCATCAAGGCGGTAGATGCCTACGGCCGGGACTACCGAGCCCGGACGTCGGCATAGGCATGCTGCAGTGTCCAGAGCGAGCGAGGGGGAACCCATGTATGCTGGAGGCTTCACCGGAAAGATCCTGAGGGTCGATCTCACCAAGAAGGAGGCAACGACCGAGCCCCTACCCCCGGAGGTGGCCCGCGACTTCGTCGGGGGCGCCGGACTGGGCATCAAGTACCTGTTCGATGAGGTGCCGGCCGGCGCCGATCCCCTGGGCCCCGAGAACAAGCTCATCCTCGCCTCGGGCCCCTTCACCGGTACCACTGTACCCTGCGCGAGCCGCATGGCCGTGACCGGCAAGTCACCGCTGACCGGCGCGGTGGGCATGGCCCTCACCGGCGGCTTCTTCCCGGCCGAGCTCAAGTTCGCCGGCTACGACGCTCTCATCATCGAGGGCCGAGCCGAGACGCCCACCTACCTGTGGATCAAGGACGACGTGGTGCAGTTCCGTGACGCCTCCGGCCTCTGGGGCACCACCAGCGGCGACTGCCAGCAGATGCTCAAGGACGACCTGAAGGATCAGAACATCCGCATCGCCTGCATTGGGCCGGCCGGTGAGCGGCAGGCGAAAGTGGCCTGCATCATCAACGAGCGGCGGGCCGCGGGGCGCAAGGGCTTGGGCGCCGTCATGGGCGCGAAGAACCTGAAGGCCGTGGCGGTGCGGGGCAGCAACGAGGTGGTCATCGCCGACGGCGAGAAGTACCAGGCCGCTCGGGACGATATGCGCCGCCAGATGCGGGAAAGCCCGGTGCTCTACTCGGAGTTCGCCAAGCTGGGCACTCCCATGGTGGTGGATCTCACGTCGGCCCTTGGCATCCTGGCCGCCAAGAACTGGTCGGCTACCGGCCAGTTCGTTCCGGTGGAGACCCTGGGCGCCGAGGCGCAGAAGCAGGTGAACGTGGGCCGCAACCCCTGCCAGGGCTGCCCGGTGGCCTGCAGCCAGCTCAAGCTGGCCCGCAACGGACGCTACGCGGGCACGCTGGCCGAAGGTCCAGAGTTCGAGAGCTTCTACTCGCTGGGCACGCAGACCGGGGTTGACGACATGGACGCCGTCATTGCCGCCGACCGTCTCTGCGACGAGCTGGGCATGGACACTATGTCGGCCGGCGTGGTGGTGGGCTTCGCCATGGAGCTCTACGAGCGCGGGCTTCTCAGCAAGGAGGCGGCCGGCGGGCTCGACCTCACCTTCGGCAACGACGAGGCCATGATGGCCCTGCTGCACCAGATGGCC
Organism: Thermoleophilia bacterium; assembly: GCA_027493445.1. Taxonomy (GTDB): domain Bacteria; phylum Actinomycetota; class Thermoleophilia; order RBG-16-64-13; family RBG-16-64-13; genus JAMDDA01. The sequence goes on from JAOSKU010000001.1 coordinate 3,439,904, forward strand.
TTCCGGGAAGGTCTGGGCGACATCCTGGCCGATGGGGTCAAGGCGGCCGCCGAGAAGCTCGGAGGTGAGGCTGCCCAGTACGCCATGCACGTCAAAGGGCTCGAGCTGCCCGCCTACGACGTGCGGGGGGCCAAGGCCCACGGTTTGAACTACGCCACCTCGTACACCGGCGCCGATCACAACCGCGGGTACGCCTTCCAGGAGATCTTCGGGATCCCCGTGCCCAAGGAGTACGACCGGTTGGCCTACGAGGGCAAGGGCGAGCTCTGCAAGTGGAACCAGGACATCCGCACGGCCACCTGCGACTGCCCCACCATGTGCGCCTTCCTCCTGGACACCACCCTCCCGGCCACGGCCGCCCAGAACACGGCCGCGCTTCTGGAGGCGGTCACCGGGCTGGCCTGCACGCCCGAGGATGTGTGGGCCCTTGGGGAGCGGGTCAACAATCTGGCCCGGGCCTTCAACGCCCGTGAGGGTTTCGGCCGGGCCGACGACACCCTGCCCCGGCGCCTCATGGAGGAGCCTCTGGCGGAGGGAGGGTCCAAAGGTCAGTGCATCCCGCAGGCCAATCTCGACGCCATGCTCGACGAGTACTACGCGGCCCGCGGCTGGGACGTCTCCACCGGCACGCCGTCCCGGGCGCGTCTGGAGAGCCTGGGCCTGGGCTACGCCGCCGACCAGCTGGGAGTGTGAACCCGAACGCCTGATCGCAAGACAGCCGGAGTCTGACCGGAGGACCGCCCATGCGGGTGAAGGTCACGACCATCCTGCATCTCGTGGAGGTGCTGGGTGGCAGGGAGCTGGAGATGGAGGTCCCGGAGGGCATGACGGTGGCCGGGCTGCTGGCCCACCTGGCCGCGCGGGCCGGCTCAGGGGCCTCCGCCTTCTCCGGCGCCGACGGCGTCATGCACGCCCACATCCGCGTGCTGCTGAACGGACGGCAGCTGAGCTTCTTGGAGCACGGCCCGGACACGGTGCTCGTCGAGGGCGACGAGGTGCTCCTGCTGCCGCCCGCGGCCGGCGGCTGAGGGCGGCAGCGCCGCCTGCGGCGCCGCCGCCGGCCGATCACTTGACAACGTCCAGTATATCCGTTACTAATTCGTTGCGCCGAGTCATGCAAAACGTAGTTGTGTCAGCAGAACTCGGCTCAAGGGGCCACGTCGAGCAGCCCCCGCGACGGCGGTAACTCGAGGAAACAGTTGAGAGGAAGGGAGACTCCGTGAAGACCATCGCCGCCGTCGTCCATGAGAAGGACGCGCCGTTCGCCCTGGAGGAGGTGGAGCTCGACGAGCTGCGTGACAACGAGGTCCTCGTGCGCATGGTCGCCACCGGCCTTTGCCACACCGACCTCTCGGTGCGGTCGCAGGTGATCCCTTTTCCCTTGCCCGCTGTGCTCGGCCATGAAGGGGCGGGCGTGGTGGAGGCCGTCGGTTCGGCGGTGCGCCGGGTCGCTCCCGGCGATCACGTGCTGGCCACCTTCACCTCCTGCGGCGAGTGCCCCAACTGCGCCGGCGGCCATCCGGCTTACTGCCACGACTTCCTGCCCGCGAACCTCCTGGGCGGGACCCGCCCGGACGGCAGCCATACTATGCACCAGGACGGCGCGCCTCTCAACGCTCGTTTCTTCGGCCAATCCACGCTGGCCCGCCATGCGGTCATCGACGAGCGCAGCCTGGTGAAGGTCGACGCCAACGCTCCCCTCGAGATGCTCGCGCCGCTGGGCTGCGGCATCCAGACCGGGGCGGGCGCGGTCTTGAACGTCCTGCGCCCCGAGCCGGGCAGCACCCTGGCGGTGTTCGGCGCGGGCGGGGTGGGGCTGGCCGCGGTCATGGCGGGTGCCCTCAGCGGTGCCGCGAACATCGTGGCCGTCGACATGGTGCCCGCGCGGCTGGAGCTGGCCCGCGAGCTAGGCGCCACCCACACCATCGACGCGCGGTCCACCGACCCGGTCGAGGCTCTCAAGGGGCTCAGCTCCGGGTTGGGCGTGGAGTACACCATCGAGGCCACCGGCAACATCGCCGTGTCCGAGCAGGCCGTGGGAGCGCTCGCGCCGCTCGGTACCTGCGCGCTGATCGGGGCGCCCTCCTTCGGCGCGACCTGCCCCACCGACGTGAACTTCATGCTGAACGGGCGGCGGGTCATTGGCATCACCGAGGGCGATAGCCTGCCGCAGGTGTTCATCCCCGCGCTCGTCCGCCTGTTCCAGCTGGGCAAGCTGCCCCTCGAGCGGCTGATCCGCCACTATCCCTTCGAGCAGATCGAGCAAGCCGCTGCCGACGCCCATGCCGGAGTCACCATCAAGCCGGTGCTGGTGTTCGACTGAGCCAGGGAATAGAGAACCCCGAGCTTCGCATGGAGTGTGGTTGCATGACTGACGTCCAGGGTCTGGCGCCCGCAACGGGCTCGCCTGAGAAGGTCAGCTATGTGCAGCTGGTGCCGGCGGTGGACCAGGCGAACCGCATTCTGTTCGCGCTGGCCCACGAGTGGAACGGGGCGGCGTCGCTCACCGAGATCTGCCTGACGGTCGGCATCAACAAGAGCAAGGGTCTGGCCATCCTCAACACCCTGCGCAACGCAGGCCTGGTCACGCGGAGCGAGCGCTCCAAGACCTACAGACTAGGCCCGGGACTGCTCACGCTGTCGCGCGCGCTGTTGGACCACACTGATCTAGCTCAGATCTCCTCGCCCTTCTTGGATCGGCTTGCCGTTTCGACCGGCTGCACGGCTCTGATGGGGCTGGTCTCGGGCGATCGGGTGTTCGTCGTGGCCCGCCGGGAGGCGCCCATCGCTATGGGCATCGCCGTGCATGTAGGGCATCGCTTCCCCCTCACCTGGGGGGCGCACGGCAAGGCGATCCTGGCTGCGCAGCCCGAGGAGGAGCGCGAGCGCATCCTGGCGGAGGGTCCCGTCTTCGTGCACGGCCGGGATGGGGACCCCGTCCTCGACCTTGAGGCGTTGCGCGCCGAACTGGATGAATGCCGCCGTGCCGGCTATGGTCACGATCTGGGAGTGACCCGGCCGGGCGTCAATGCCGTCAGTGCCGCACTGGTCGACGAGCCCTCGGGAACGTCGCGCTTCGGCTCGTCACGCGTCGTGGGCTGCTTGGTCGTTGTGGGAACATTCCCGCTTGATAGCGTGGAGGAGTACGGTACCCGGGTGGCGGCCACGGCCCGGGAGATGAGCCCGCACCTAGGCTCTCTTCTGTAGACTTCGTGCGCCGTCTCTGGAACAACTCGAAGGTGCTCGGCCCCGCCGCCGGCAGCCTTGTCGAGCGCAGGGAATTCGCGGCGGCGCTTACCTCCTCTTGCCGTCGCCGCGGCTGGGACGTCGAAGGCCGGCTGACGCCCGAGCGTCAGGCGGGGAGGAGGGGGGCGAGGCTGTGAGGTTGACCGTCAACGGCCGGGAGCACCTGCTGGCGGTCGGGGGCCGCGGGCCGACGTGCAGGCCGGCGATACCTTGGCCCACACGCTGCGGCACACGTTAGGCCTGCTGGGCACCAAGGTCTCGTGCGACCGAGGGGCGTGCGGCGCGTGCACGGTCCTGCTCCACGGCCGGGCGGTGGCCTCCTGCACCCTGCTCACGGTGGAGTGCGACGGCGGCCATGTCACCACCATCGAGGGGCTGGCAGATTCCGCCAGCGGAGCCCTCCATCCCCTGCAGCAGAGCTTCATCGACCACACCGCCTTCCAGTGTGGCTTCTGCACACCCGGTATCCTCATGAGCGCCAAGGCCCTTCTCGATCAGAACCCCGCCCCCACTCTGGAGGACATCAAGGAAGCCCTCTCGGGCAACCACTGCCGCTGCATCACCCACTACCACGTGCTCGAAGCCGTGCAAGACGCCGTCGCTAGGACGCAGGCCGCGGCACAGGACGCCGTACCGAGGACGCAGGCCGGGGCGCCGAACGGCGTCGAGAGGATGCGGTAGCGGCGTGACCGCCGGCTACCGCCACATCGGCAAAGCCACCGAGCGGGCCGACGCCCGCGACATCGTCACCGGGCGCATCCGCTACCTGGGCGACCTGGAGGTGCCGCGCCTGCTCCACGGGCGGGTGCTGCGCAGCCCCCACGCCCACGCGCGCATCGCCCGCATCGACGTGGCCGCCGCCCGGGCGCTGCCCGGGGTGGAGGCAGTGCTCACCCACGCTGACGTGCCCGACTGGCGGGGAGGCACCCCTCGGGTGCTGCGCGTGCTCGACAGCACGGTGCGCTTCGTGGGCGACAGCGTGGCCCTGGTGGCGGCCACGAGCGAGGACGCGGCCGCCCGGGCCCTCGAGCTCATCGACGTCGAGTACGAGCCGCTGCCCGCCGTCTTCGACATCGACGACGCCCTGGCTCCGGGCGCTCCCGAGCTCTTTCCCCAGGCTCCCGGCAACGTGGTCCAGCCGGGCACGGCCTGGTTCGGCCCGGAGTGCCTTACGGGCGTGCGCATGGGCGACGTGGAGCGGGGCTTCGCCGAGGCCGACGTGGTGGTGGAGGGCGCCTGCGGCTACGAGAACATCCCCAACCCGCTGCCTCCCGAACCGCCCGGCGTGATCGCCCAGTGGGAGGAGCCCAACCGGGTCACCCTCTGGGTCTCGAGCCAGGCCTCCTACCAGGACAAGGTGGTGCTCTACTACGCCTTCGGGCGGGAGGTGGAGGTACGGACGATCGGCGGGCCCTGCGGCGGCAGCTACGGCTCGAAGCTCATGTCGGCCCAGCTTGTGCTGCAGGCGGCGGCGCTCAGCCGGGCGACGGGCCGGCCGGTCCGGCTCGTCATGAGCAAGGAGGAGCACCTAGCCGCCTTCGTGCTCCGCATCGCCTCGCGGGTGAGGGCCAAGGTAGGCATGCGCCGGGACGGCACCGTCACCGCCCTCGCCGGCGACTGGTTCGTCGACACCGGCTACTACTCCATGACCACCCAGGCCCAGGTGGCGGTGGGCTGCGGCGAGGCCCAGCTGGTCGTGCGCTGTCCCAATTGGGACCTGCGCTCCACCATCGTCTGCACCAACCGCACCGCCTCGGGCATCGTGCGGGGCTTTGGGGGCCAGGAGCTCAAGTGCTCGCTGCTGCCCGTCCTCAGTCGGGCCATGGCCGCGCTGGAGATCGATCCCTTTGAGTTCTTCAAGAAGAACTACATCAAGCCGGGCGATGGCTACTTCTGGCGCGACGGCCGCTGGTACACCTACCGGGGCATCGACTACGCGGTCGCCATGGAGGCAGGCGCCCGGGCCTTTGGCTGGCGGGAACGGTGGCGTGGTTGGCTGCGGCCCACCGAGATCTACGGCGCGGTGCGCATGGGGGTGGGCGTAGGTGTGCACGGCAACGTGGACATCGGCGAATCGGTGTCGGAAGCCTACGTGCGCCTGGATCCCGACGGTCGCGCCACCATCTACTCGGCCGCGACGGAGCATGGCACCGGGCAGCCGAGCAACCTCATCAAGATGGTGGCGGAGGTGCTGCAGCTGCCTCTCGACCGGGTCTGGATGACGCCGGCCGACTCGGCAGTGACTCCTTACGAGTTCGGCCCGGTGGGCTCCCGGGGCACCTGGGCCATGGGCGGCGCCTCCATCGCCGCCGCCGAGGACGCCCGGCGCAAGCTGCTCGAGCGGGCCGCTCCGATCCTCGGGCGCGATCCCGCCGACCTCGACACCCGCGACGGCTTGGTCTTCGCGAGCGATGCTCCGGGCGAGGCCGTCCGCTGGAACGCCGTCCTGGGGCGCGAGGGTTCCCTCATGGGTGAGGGCCGTTTCGACCCCGACTTCACCCTGGCCAACTGCATGATGACCTTCGTGGAGGTGGCCGTCGATAGCGAGACGGGCAAGGTCGAGCTCCGGCGGGTGGTGAACGCCACCGATGCCGGCACGATCATCGACCCTCCCGGCCTGACGAACCAGCTGAACGGCAGCCTGGGTTCGGCCGGCATCGACAGCGCCCTCTTCGAGGAAACGGTGCTCGACCGCGCTTCGGGCCGCATCCTGAACGCCAACATGATCGACTACAAGTGGCGCTCGTTCGTGGACCTCCCCGCCCTCGAGAATGTGATCCTCGAGACCCCGGTCGACAGCCACCGCTTCCACGCCATCGGCGTGGGCGAGGTGGCCACGGCGCCCGGGCCCTCGGCCGTGCTCATGGCCGTCTCGAGCGCCCTTGGCATGTGGATCGACGAGTACCCGGTGACCCCCGAGCGCGTGCTACGGGCTCTGGGGAGGGCCGGTCCACCGGCGGGACGGGGGGCGGCGCAGTGCGACGGGTCGCCGGGCGAGCGCACGGCCGAGCGCCGCGGGGAGCGCTCGGCATGAAGCCGTTCGCGCACCACCGGGCAAGTTCGGTCGCGGGGGCCGTCTCTCTGCTGGCCGCCTACGAAGGCCGCGCCCGCGTGAACGGCGGGGGCACCGACCTCCTGGGCGTGCTCAAGGATGAGATCCACGACGCCTACCCCGAGGCCCTCATCGATCTCAAGACCATTCCCGGCCTGGACCGGATCCGCACCGACGCCGCGGGCGGTCTGGTCGTCGGCGCTCTCACCCGTCTCGCCGACCTCGCTGCCTCCCCGATCGTGCGCGAACGCTTTCCGCTCCTGGCCGAGGCGGCCCGGTCCGTGGCCACGCCCCAGATCCGCAACGTGGCTACCCTGGGTGGGAACCTCTGTCAGGAGGTGCGCTGCTGGTACTACCGCTATCCGCGCCATGTCGGGGGCCCCATCGGCTGCCTGCGCAAGGGGAACGGGCCATGCCTTGCTGTCAAGGGTGACAGCCGCTACCACGCGATCTCGGGCGGTAAGGGCTGCTTCGCCGTTTGCCCGTCCGATACGGCCGTGGCCCTGGCCGCCTTGGAGGCGGTGGTGCGGATCGAGGGGCCCCACGGCGCGCGCGAGGTACTTGTGGCCGACCTCTACGAGCCCAGCCGTCTCGCCCTCGGGCCGGACGAAGTGCTGACTCAGGTGCGTATTCCCGCGCTGCCGGCGGACGCCGGCACGAGCTTCGTGAAGTTCACGGTGCGCGAGCCAGTGGACTTCGCTGTGGTGAGCGTGGCGGCACTGGTTGCTCGCGAGGGCGGAGCGTGCACTAAGGCCCAGATCGCGCTGGGCGGGGTGGCTCCGGGGCCGGTACGGGCGGCGACGGCCGAGCGGGTGCTGGTGGGCCGGACGGTGGACAACAGCGCGGCGGCCCTGGCGGCTGAAGCGGCCCTGGCGGGCGCGAAGCCCCTGCGAGGCAACACCTACAAGGTGGCGCTGGCGAAGAGCTTGGTCGAGCGGACGTTGTTGGCGGCTTGGTCCTGAACCCCGTTCACGCGCTGGCCCCGGTTTGTGGAGTACGGGCCGGCCCTGCCGGTCCATTTCCAGGCTAGCCGATATGCTGCCGGGTCCGGGTACGAGTTCGGGCGTGTGCCACTCGGCAGAGCTTCCTCCGAATAAAGCCCGGGCCGCTTCGAGCGCGGGCGAAAAGGTGTCGGGATTGGGGATCCGGGCCCTCGGTGCTCTACCGTTCGTCGACCACCCGCTTGGTCTTGCCCTCCGAGCGCTCCACCGAGAAGGGTTCCAGGAAGGCGCAGTCCATGCCGAAGGCCAGGTTGTCGCGCAGGTCCTTGCGCAGGCGCTCGCCCAGGGCTGCCAAGCCGTCGCCGGAGCGGGCCGCCCAGGCGTCGGGCTCGAGCTCGCACTCCACGCAGACCACATCGCGCGAACCCCGCTTCGAGAGACGGATGACGTAGTGCGGGGCCAGCTCCTGGTAGGCGGTGAGCACGCACTCCACCTGGGTGGGGAAGAAGTTGACCCCGCCCACGATGAGCATGTCGTCGGTGCGTCCCAGGATCAGGCCGTGCCGGCTCAGGGTGCAGCCGCAGGAGCAGGTCTCGCGCGAAAGCGAGCTCAGGTCCCGCGTGCGGTAGCGCAGCACCGGGGTGGCTTCCTTGGTGAGGGTGGTGAAGACCAGCTCGCCGATCTCACCCTCGGGCAGGGGCTCGCCTGTGTTGGGGTCGACCACCTCGGGATAGAAGTGGTCCTCGTTGACGTGGTAGCCATCTTGAGCCTCGCACTCGCAGGAGACACCGCAGCCACCCAGCTCGGTTAGGCCGTAGTCGCGGGCGATGCGGTAGCCCAGGCGCTCCTGGATCTCGTCGCGCACTCCGTCGGTCATGGGCTCCGCGCCGTGGAGGCCGAGACGCAGGGGGAGAGCCTTTGGGTCGATGCCCATCTCTTCCATCTTCTCGGCGATCACCACGGCGTAGGAGGGGGTGCAGTGCAGCACGGTGGTGCCAAAGGACTGCATCATGAGGATCTGGCGATCGGTCTGGCCCGAGCTGGTGGGGATGACCGCCGCGCCCAGGGTCTCGGCGCCCAGGTGGTGCCCGAAGGCGCCGGTGAAGAGTGTGTAGCGGAAGGCGATCTGACAGACGTCCTCGGGAGTAGCCCCGGCGTTGCGCATCTCCCGGCTCATGCACTGGCCCCAGGCGGCCATGTCGTTGGCCGTGTAGCAGGTGTTGACGGGCCTGCCCGTCGAGCCCGAGGAGGAGTGGATGCGGGCGATGTCTTTCGGCTCCACCGCGCAGAGGCCGTAGGGGAAGCGGTCCTGGATGTCGCTCTTCTTGGTGAAGGGGAGCTTGGGGAGATCGTCCAGGCTTTGGATATCGGCCGGAGTCACGCCGGCGGCGTCGAGGAGCGCCTGGTAGAAGGACGAGCGCTCGTAGGCGTAGGCCACCTGGCGCACCAGCCGCTCGTTCTGGAGCTCGGTGAGCTCGTCGCGTGACATCCGGGATACGCGGTCGTCCTCCGTGGGCATGGTCCTCCTCCTCGGGGCCGCGGCCCGCGCCAGCCCCCTCCGTTTCTTGCCGGTGTCCCCCCGGGAAACCGAGGCCCAGGGGCATGAGATTCTCGAACGCGTCTCGCTACGCCGAAGCCGTCACGCCGAACTCGTGGGCGGCGGCCACGAAGGCCTCCATGTTCTCGGGTTTGGTGTTGATGGGGGCGTCGCAGCCGGGGCAGAGGATGAGGCCGGTGGGCCCCACGTCCCGCACCAGGTCGCGCACGTAGGCGAATATGTCATCGGGGGTGCCGGCCGCGAACAGAGTGGCGGGCACGTCTCCCATGATGGCCATGCGATCGCCCAGGATCTCCTTGGCCTTGCGCACGTCGGTCATCCCATCGGGGTTCAGGATACAACTCCCGGCCGGGAGCTCGCGCAGGCGGGCCAGATCGCGGGTCCAGTCCTGGTCCAGGTGGAGCACCGAGACCAGCCCTTGAGCGTGCATAGCCTCCACGATCTGGACGTAGTAGGGAAAGACCAGCTTGTCCCAGATGCGCGGGGCCAGCATGGCGCTCGCCGCCCGCCAGCCGCCTACCCACAGGCCAGGGGCGTAGTCGGGCGCCGCCGAGCTGATCCCCAACTCGATCATGTGGGGCAGCATGACGTCCATCACGGCTTTGACCTTCTCGGGCCGGCGGTAGAGGTCGGCGAAGAAGGTGGGCATGGAGCGTCCTCCGCACAGGGGCTCGAAGGGAATGGTGGTGCCTCCCACGGCCACGCTGGGGTAGCCGCGCTCCCGGGCGCGGTCCATGGCAGCGGGCAGGGCGTTGTTGTACCAGGCGTCATAGGCGAGGAACTCGTCCATGTCGATCACGCGCGGCAGGTAGCCCTCGAGGAAGGCGGGCCAGCCCTGGTCGAGGATGGCATCGTAGTCGTCCTCGGTCATGACCTCGGCCTCGCGCACCTGCCACAGGCTGTCTTCGGGGAGCTCCTGGCCGGGCAGAGCGATGCGCGAGAGCCACAGCCCAGTGAGGTCGTAGCGCACGATCCATCCGGGGAAGGTGTTGAAGCCGTCGACGTCGCCCAGCCTGTCGGCGGTGGCGAGCCCCGCCTCGAGAGCGGCGTCCCCGTCGACGACATACTTCGACATGGGCATGCCCATGTAGCGGGGCGAGAAGGCCAGCCCCATGTAGACCACGGGCACCCGGTCGACCGGCTCCAGCCGGATGGCCTTGTTCAGCCGGGCCAGGCGCTCGTCGAAGAGGGTGAGGCCGGCGCTCATGGGGTCGCCCCGCGCGCGGCTCGGTTAGAGGCGGCGCTCTCGACGGGCAGTGGGCGGCCGCCGGTTGCGGCGCTCGCCGGCCTCGCTCGTCGTGCACCGGGGGGCGCCTCGTCGAGTTCGAGGTCGGCCAGGAGCTCGGTCTGCTGGTCGTTCATGTTCCCCCAGGAGTGCGTGCGTCACAACCGGCGCCGCGGCCAGGCAGACGGCCGCCGCGCGGCGCGGCGGCCGTCTACCGCCGTTTAGTCAATGATATCCGCTCCGTGCAGGTGGATACAGTGCGCCAGGCACACGTTGTCGGCGCAGGCCGGCAGCAATCCCCGGTCGATGCGGTGATAACACAGGTTGCACTTGGTGGCCACCCCGCGGGCGTCGTCGAAAGCGATGGCGTCGAAGGAGCAGGCGGCTAAGCAGTCCCGGCAGCCTGTGCACTCGTCTCGGTCGAGCACCACGATGCCGTCTTGCCGTTGGGAGATCGCGCCGGTGGGGCAGGCATCGGCGCAGGGGGCCGTGCCGCAGTGGCGGCAGCGCTCCACTCGGAAGACGAAGCGCAGCTCGTCATCGCGCCAGTACGGCCCGTCCTCGCTCACCTCGATGAGCTTGACCCCGGTGGGGGCCCGGTTCTCCTGCTTGCAGGCGACCTCGCAGGTCTTGCATCCCCAGCAGAGCTTGTCGAGGATGCGTAGGCGGTAGCGGCTCATGGGTGCACCGTCACGTTCTGGAGCCTGGCGGCGGAGCCCACCGGGAAGTTCGAGAGCGTGCCGAAGTCCTCGCCCTCGTAGCCGAAGATCTTGCCGTTGCTGCGCATGCTCTGGTAGTCGACCACCACCACGCCCAGGGTGGGGATGAGCTTCTCGCGCCACACGAAGAGGTAGAGCTCGTCGCCGAGCTTGTAGTAGTGGCAGCGGTCGGTGTCGGCCAGTCCCTTCTCCACGCCTCTCAGGCAGTGCCAGGTGTAGAACTGCTGGTTCAGGTAGATGTGCTCGTAGGCCTCGGTAGGGCTGTAGATGTACTGCACGCGCCTGCCGACGAGGTCGGCGGTGGGCTCGTGCCGCGGCGTCTGGTCGGTGAAGATTGCGTCGATGGCGCCGCTGAGGAAAGCCGCCTCGACTGGTGTCAAGTCCACGCCGCTCGACGCGCGCCGGCTGAGCAGGTCGGTGCGGGCCCGGGCTTCGTCGGGGAGCCTGCCGATCACCGCCGTGCAGATCCCCCGGCAGAGATCGAGGACGATGCTCAGGCTGGTAGCCCGCTCGCCGTTCTTGACCAGGTCGACGAAGTAGATGCCCTCGCGGATCTCGATGGCTCGGTACTGCTCGGTGGCCGTTCGGCCCTGCTCCGCCCCCTCGGTCACCGTCCAGGTGAGCGCGCTCTCGCTGGTGAAGCGGTGCTCCACGACGCGGCCGTCTTCGTAGGACAGGGAGAGCGTCTTCCCGGCCAGGGCGTTCGTCGGGCTCAGGCTGTAGCTGTCGTGCTCGAATCCCTTGGCGAGGTCGCCCACCGGGATCCAGGGCGTCTCCGAGCTCATTCCCCCTCCTTGCTGTCGCTGTGCACCCCCGCGGGCGGCGCACCCGCGCGCGCCGAGGCGTCGCCGCGTCCCAGGTCTGACGATGTCACCGGCCGGTCCCAGCCCGCTGCGGTCCAGTCGCCCGCCGCGGAGCGGTCGCGCAGGTCCTCCGGGGAGACCTTGCAGAGGAGGGTGCGGATGGAGGTGGCGCCCATGGCCGGGTCGCAGTGGTCGTAGCCGTTGTCGATCAGGATGTTGACGTTGGATTCGTCCCAGCCGTGGCCGGGATCGCGCTTCTCGGGAAACCACCAGGCGTGCTGGGCGGCGATCACCTGGGGGAGGATCCCTTCAGTGAGCTTGGCCTTCTGCCGGATCCGCCCGCGAGGCGACTCGATGACCACCCAGTCGCCGTCGCGGATGCCCTCCTTCTCGGCCGTAGCCGGATGGATCTCGACGATGGGATCAGGGTGGAGCTCCCGGGCCCAGGGGAGCTGGCGGTTCTCGCTGTGGAAGAAACCCGGTTGTCGGGCGCCGGTGATGAGCACGTAGGGATAGTCGCGGGCCAGTTCGGGCCGGCTCACCGGGCTCTCCGGAGGCTCGCGATACTGAGGCAAGGGGTCGTAGCCCCACTCCTCCAGCTTGGTGGAGTAGAGCTCGAACTTGCGCGTGGGGGTGGAGAAGCCTTTCACCAGGTACTTCTGGTAGGTGACCGCGCGGCGGAAGTGGTCCATTTGCAGGAATTCCTGGAAGGTGATGCCGCTGGGCTCAAGGATCCAGTCGAGCCCTTGCTCGAAGTCGTCCCAGAAGTGCTCGCCCATCCCCACCCGGTGGGCCAGGTCGTTCAGCATCTCGTGGTCGGAGCGGCACTCGCCAACCTGGATCACCTTGCGCCGGGGCAGCAGCCAGCCGTGTCGTTTCCAGAAGTCGCCGATGTAGTCCATCTCCAGCCAGGTGGCAGCGGGCAGGACGATGTCGGCCAGCTCGGCCGTGGGGGTGACGAAGAAGTCGGCCACGGCCATGAAGTCCACTTTCTCCAGGGCGGAGTAGACCTCGCGGGCATTGGCTCGGGTCATGAGCGGGTTCGAGCTGATGAAGAAGAGCATCTTCACCGGGTAGGGCTGCTCGGTGAGGACGGCGTCCCAGACGAACTTCGGGTTGATGATTCCGAAGTTGCCGGCCAGGCGGAAGACGTCGCCCCCCAGGCGCTTGGCCGCCTGCTCCGGGGGCAGGGCCTTGTGGGCGCCGAACTGGCTCACGTTGCGGATGGGCGGCTGCTTGAAGAGCATCTGTCCGCCGGGCACGTCGATGTTGCCGGTGATGCCCATGAGGGCCAGCAGGGCCCGGTTGTTGTCGGCGCAGGTCACCTGCTGCTCGATGGCCACCCCCCACTGCACAGCTGCCGGCTTGGTAGTGGCGAAGAGGCGGGCGGCGGCGCGGATCTTCTCCTGGGGCACCCAGGTGATCTCGGTCGTCTTTTCGAGGGGGTACTCGGCGGCCCGGGCCTTGAACTCCTCCCAGCCGTGCACCTGGTTGGCCACGAAGTCGTGGTCGTAGAGCTCCTCCTCGATGATCACGTTGGCCATGCCCAGGGCCAGGGCGGTGTCGGTGCCCGGCCGCAGCTGAAGCCAGATGTCGGCCCGAGCGGCCACCCGGGTCAGCCGGGGGTCGACCACGATGAGTTTGGCCCCGGCGTTCAGGGCTTGGCTGAAGGGTTCGCCCTTGTAGCAGTCGGGGTTGCTGATGGTGACGTTGTTCCCCCAGACCATGATGCAGCGGGGGTTGTTGTCGTAGTCGACGATGACGTTCGAGCCGCAGGTGATGACCGTGGTGGCGATGCGAGGGCCGTAGCAGAAGTGGCCGGCGGTGAGCACGTTGGGGCTGCCGAAGTAGTTGGCGAAGCGGTAGATGACGGCTTCGTTCTCCCGGCCTGTGCCGTACCCCAGCACCACCGACTCGGCCCCGTGCTCCTCCCTGTAGGCGAGCATGCGCTCGGCGATGGTGTCGAGCGCCTCATCCCAGCTGATGCGCTCCCACCTGCCGCTGGCCTTGGGGCCCAGGCGGCGCAGCGGGTGGGTCAGCCGGTCGGGGTGGTAGGCCAGCTGCACCGAGGCCAGTCCCTTGCTGCAGACGGTGCCGTGGCTGATGGGGCAGTCGGGATCGCCGCCCACCTTCTCCACCCGGCCGTCCTTGAGGTAGACCAGCATGCCGCAACCCCCGTGACACATGCGGCAATGGCTCTTGACCACGCGGTCGTAACCGTACGCCTCCATCTCGCGGGGCGCGTTGGCGTAGCGGAACTCGGTCATCGATCCCCCTTGGCTTCCTGCTTACTACGATCGCGGCTGGGCTCCACGGCGGTGTGATCCCGGGTACGGGCTCCGCCCACCGGTGTTGGGCGCGCGCTCAACCCGCGCCCCCCAGATAGGGTCCCAGCCGCTGGCTCATCTCTCGGGCCGTAGCCGCCACCCTCCGCCCGAGGGCGGCGGCGTCTTCGGGCGGGAACGTGCCCACCAGGATGACGGCGGCCGCCGGTTCCCCGCGCCCTGTCAGCAGGGGGGCGCTTACCGCGCTGATCCCGGTCTGGACCGCACCAAGGTCTACCGCGTAGCCCAGGCGGCGGACCTCGGCTAGCTCCTGGCGGACAGCTCCGAGGTCACAGAGGTCGGTGGGGTCGCCCTGGAAGTGGAGCGGTCCCGCCGCGAGCACCTTGTCCCGCTCGGCCTCGGCCAGGTGCGCGACGATCGCCTTGCCGTGAGCACCCCAGGTCAAAGGGTAGCGATGGCCCACCCTGATGCTGACAGCGATGCCCGCGGGGGCCTCCCGGCGAGCGACCACGTACACGTGGTCGGCCGTGATGGTACCGAGAAGGGCGGTGGCACCCGAGGCGTCGGCGAGCTCGGCCAGGAGTGGCTCGGCTGCCTGGGCCAGGTCGGTCCGGTCGAGCAAGCAGCGGGACAGAGTCAGCACCGCCGGGCCCAAGCTGTAGGTCTTGCTCGCCTCGTTGCGCGTGACCAGCCCGGCGGCGCGCAGGGTGTTGAGGATGGCATGGCCCTTGCTGTAGTGGATACCGGCGGCGCGGCAGATGGCCGTCAGGTTGGCCTGTTCGGGCGGCGCCTGGCCCAGGTGGAAGAGCACGCGGGTCGCCTGGTCGACCGCGGGCACCTGCTGGCCATAGCTGCATGGACCGGGTTTGGCCCGAGCGCTGGGGTCGGTATCTAGGTCGAGCATTGGTCCCGGCGCTTGAGGCAAACGGGCATGTTATGTTTCTCCGAATTTCTGTAGGCAGAAAGAATTTCTGTACATCGAGGTAAGGAGAGCCAGCCTACCTCCCAGCGAGGGTGCCGTCAAGGGCGCGCACATGGGGCACCGAGTCAGGAAGTCGCCTTGAGACGGGGCCCCGCCAACCGGGCCAACACGTAGATGGCGAAGCTGATCGCCGTCACGAAGACACTCGGCTTGATGCTGCCGTGTGCAAGACTGGCGAGCAGCCCGCCGTCTGCGGCCACCAAGGCGAAAACGATGGACAGCGCCCCGACCGTCACCGGGTTGGCGGAGAGCCGCTGAGCGGCGGCGGCTGGGGTGATGGCCAGGCTGAGGACCAGCAGAGTGCCGACCACTTGCGCAGCCTCGGTGACAGTAAAGGCCAGAACAAGCAGGAAAACCGTCCCCAGGGCGCCCACGTGCACCCCCCGAGCCTCGGCGACCTCAGGGTCCACAGAGGCGAAGAGCAGCGGCCGGTAGAGGGTGAGCATGACCACCACCACCAGCAGACCGATGGCAAGGAGCAGGCCGAGTTGTCCGCGGCTCACGCCGAAAATGTCTCCAAAGAGGATGTTGGTGGCTGCGGTCGCGAAACCCCGGTAGAAGCTGAGCAGAAAGACACCCATGCCGAGCCCGAAGGCGAGGATCACGCCGATCACCGAGTCGCGTTCCCTCTCCCGGCGGCCGAGCACGCTGATGATACCGGCCACCGCGAGCGCCCCGACCAGGGCGCCGGCAACCGGGTTGTCCGCGACCAGCAGGCCGCCGGCGGCGCCGGTGAAGGCGAGTTCGGCGGTTCCGTGCACGGCGAAGGCCATCCCGCGGACCACCACAAAAGGACCGATGAGTCCGCAGGTGAGAGCGACCAGCGTGCCGGCGATGAGCGCGTGCTGGGCGAACGCCTGCTCGAGGAAGAAACCGAGACCCATCAGCCCCCCACCTGCTCGCGTTCAGCAGGCGAACCGATGTGATGCCCCTGCTCGAGCGGCTCGCCGGCTATCTCTTCGGCGCTTACCACCACGATTCGACCCCCGACCTCGACCACCTCGACGGGCGTGCCGTAAAGGTCGCTCAGGCGTCCGGTGGTCATGATCGCCTGCGGAGTACCGACCGCCCAGCGCCCGGCTACCAGGTAGAGAACCCGGTCGACGTAGGGCAGCACCGGGTTGATCTCGTGGGTGACGAAGATGACGGCCGTTCCGGCCTGACGCCGGCGTTCGTCGATCAAGCTCGACACCTCGCGCTGGTGTGACAGGTCGAGCGAGGAGAGCGGCTCATCGCACAGCAGCAGGGCGGGATTGGTGAGCAAGGCCTGGGCGATCCGCAGGCGCTGCTGCTCGCCGCCTGACAGCCGTCCGACGGGGGCGTCGGCATAGCCCGTTGCTCGAACCGATCGGAGCGCTCCGTCTATTCTCCTACGCTTCCCGGCTGTCATGATCGGCAGCCCGAAGCGATGGCCATCGAGTCCAAACTCCACGAGATCACGGCCTCGGATGGGTAGGTCGGGATCAAAGGCACGCTGCTGCGGGACGTAGCCGACGCAGCCTCGACCGCGATGGGGGGGCTGCCCGTGAACTTCGACCGTGCCGGCGGTAAGGGGAAAGAGGCCGAGGAGGACCTTCAGCAGGCTGGTCTTGCCGGCTCCGTTCGGCCCCAGCACGGCCAGGAACTCACCGGGGGACACGGCCAGATTCAGTCCCTCCCAGATGGTGCGGCCGCCGTGGCCCAGCGTGGCTTCCTGCAGTCGGACGACCGGTCTTCCCGGAGCGACCTCACAGGCCGCGTGTCGTCTCCAAGCCGCCATCCGATCAACCACCCAGAGCCTGGAGTATCGCTCGAGCCTGCGCCAGCTGCCAGCTCTGGTAGGTGGGGTACTCAGGCGGCGGCGTCTCGGTCACGCCGACCACCGGGATGCCGGCTTCCCGGGCGAGATCCTGCACCCTTTGCGTCGTCCGGCTGGTGGCCTGGGTGTTGTAGAGGAGGAGCTTCACTTGGTGGCCGGTAATGAGCGCCTCCATCGCGGCGGTGTCGGCGGGGCCGGGTTCGTACCCCTCCTCGACCGCCGTCGCGAATCCGGGCGGCGTTTTCACCGCGAGACCGGCGGCCGCCAGCAGGTACTCCGAGACCCGCTCGGTGTAGGCTACCGGCGCTCCTGAGTACGTGTTCCGAATGTCCGAGATGGCGCTGAGGACGGGTTCCAGATCCGCCTCGAAGCGGGCCAGATTCTCGCTGAACAGCGCCGCGTTCGCCGGGTCCTTGGTCGCCAAAGCCTGCTCGATCGCCTTGGCCACGAGGGGAATCCGGGGCACGTCGTACCACAGATGGGGATTCGCGTCCGAGTCAGACACGCCCAGCACCTCTGCGACCGAAAGAACCGTCCGGCTGGGGTTGCTGCTCGCTCCGAGCAGCTTGTTCACGAAGTCGTCATACCCGGCGCCGTTGGCAATGACCATGTCGGCCTGGGCAATGGCCGCGGCGCTCTGAGCATCCGATTCGAAGAGGTGTGGATCTGCGCTCGGATCGGTGATGAGCGAGGTGACGGCGACGCGGTCCCCACCGATCTGGGAGGCGATGCTACCCCAGAAACTCGCGGCGGCGACGATCCTGATCTGCCGCAGGCCGGCTCCGGTCACCGTGGTGGCCGCCGGGTCTGTGGAGGGGCCGCCAGAGCAGCCGACCAGCACGGCCGCAAGCGCAACCAGGGGGAGGATGACCAGGCGGAGATTCTGCAGGCGGGCCATGGCTCAGTCCGCAGTCCCCGGAGCCTTTACCTCCGCCGAGCCCGCGCACGTCGAGCAGATGCCGGTCAAGATCACCTGGTGGTCGAGCAGGGTAAAGCCGCGGTCGCTCACTCGTTGCACAACGGCATCGCCCAGGGCGCAGTCGGCGAGCACTTCGACGGAAGCGCATTCCTCACACACCAGATAGTCGTGGTGACCCCCCAGGTTCTCGCTGAGGGCCCAGCGCCGGGGGGTCTCGCCAAGATACAGATGACAGACGATTCCGGCTTCCTCCAGGGAGGCGAGGCAGCGGTATATGGGCGAAGGGTCCTCCGTACCTTCGAGTCTCTGCACCAGCTCATCGGCGGACAAGGGAAGCTCACTCTCTGCAAGCTCAGCCAAAGTGGCCCGCTTGAGACCGGTCAGTCGCATGCCGCGCGCCCGCAGCCGGCGGCTGACTTCCTGGAAATCGACAGAGGGCATTTCGAACACGCTCGTCCTCTCACCCCAAGTGGCTCCGGTTTGTTTGGTCAACCTGTTGCAATAGTCAGTCATTGACCATTATATCATGGCTGAACCCTGTCGAGAGCTGCTCCGGGCGGCGCAGACGTCTGTCCGGCATCCGGAAGCTAGGAGGCCCAGTTGCTCTGGAACCTGGTCGCGCCGGCCTCGGCGGGCTCGCGTCCGGGGACAAGTCGAGGGTTCGCAATGTTGGACGAGCGGCGAGCCGGACGATAGCATGTCCCGGGGGAATGCCTTGTACCTCCCTGACGACCGACCCGAGGGGAAAATGAACGACGCTTCTGCGCTGTCCGTGCCGGCCACTCGCTTTGACCAGAGGAACGAGATCTTCAAACGCAGCTTCTGGGACGAATCCCTGGCTGAAGCCGGCCGCCGCTTCTACCGGGAGGCCGTCTACCAGGATCGGGCCGGGTACCGTAAGATCGACTACGCCCTGCGCAACGCCTCCTGGGACCTCGAGTGGTCCTTTGGCCACGGGAACGCCCGTTCGGGCGATCTGCTCTACGCCTGGGAAGGTATTCCCGAGAAGGCCCGCCACTTCGTGGAGGCCGGCGCTCCGGTGGAGCTTCCGCCTGCGGAGATGAGCGAAGCCGTCAAGCGCGCGGCCCGTCTGTTCGGGGCCGGCGCGGTGGGCGTGACCAAGGTGCATCCCAACTGGGTGTACTCCCACGAGTTCGATGTGCTCGAGAGAGAGCACCGCCCGCTGGAGCTGCCGGAGGGTTGTGACCACGCGGTCGTCCTGGCCATCGAGATGGACTACCAGGCCCTGCGATCCGCGCCCAGTGGGGTGGGCGGCGCGGCTACGGGCCTCGGCTACTCGCGCATGGCGGCTGTGGCCCGTCTGGTAGCCATGTTCATCCGGGGGCTGGGGTACCGGGCCATCCCCTGCGGCAACGACACGGCTTTGAGTGTCCCCCTGGCGCTGTCGGCCGGTCTGGGCGAGTGGAGCCGCATGGGGCTGATGGTCACCCCCGAGTTCGGGCCGCGTGTCCGCCTGTGCAAGGTGTTCACCGATCTGCCCCTGACCGCCGACGGCTACCGGCCTTTTGGGGTGGTGGACTTCTGCCGCACCTGCAAGAAGTGCGCCGCCGGCTGCCCGTCACGAGCCATCCCGGAGGGGGGCATGACTACCGAGGGTCCGAACATCTCCAGCCATTCGGGTATCGAGAAGTGGTACGTCGACGGGGAGCGCTGCTTCCAGTACTGGGGCCAGAACCGCATGGACTGCGCGGTGTGCATCCGCGTGTGCCCCTTCAACAAGCCGGCGGGGCGCATCCACGGCCTGGCTCGGGGGCTCATCAAGCGGACGGCGCTGGCGAACCGCCCCCTGGTCTGGATCGATGACGCCCTGGGCTACGGCCGGCGGTCGTCGTCCGCCGGGTTTTGGGGAGGGTCTTCGTTGACCGGCAAGTCGCCACCCCGGGTGGAGGTGGACCGATGCTGAGCGCGGGTCCGACTCTGCAGCAGGCCGCGACCGCGGCCGGCGCCCTGGGCGCCGGCCTCGTTCTGGGACTGGCCTACCGTCTGATCGTACTCAACGTTCTCCGCCATCGGGTGGAGCGCTGGCGGTGGTCGGGAGGGAGCGCGGTGCTGGCCGCACTGGGGAGCATGCCCGTGCTCTGGCTGGTGCTGGCGGGCCTGTACGGGGCCTTGCGGGCGCTCCCGTTCCAGCCGGGGGTTCTCGACGCGGCGCAGAAGGCCATCGCGGTGGTGGCCGTCCTCTCGGTGACTTGGGTGGCGGCCCGGGCCGCGGCCGCCCTCGTGCAGCTATGGGCCGATCGCAGCGAAGGCGTGCTGCCCGGTATGACTATCTTCTCCAACCTGACCAGGGCCCTGGTGGCCTTCATCGGGCTGCTGGTGCTGCTCCAGTATCTGGGCTACTCGATCACGCCCATGCTGACCGCCCTCGGGGTGGGCGGCTTGGCCTTGGCCCTGGCGTTGCAGGACACCCTCTCGAACCTGTTCGCCGGCTTTCACATCCTGGCCTCGAGGCAGGTGCGCCCGGGGGACTACGTGAAGCTCGCCTCCGGCGAAGAGGGCTACATCGAGGACATCACCTGGCGAAACACCCGTATCCGGGCCCTTCCTAACAACCTCATCATCGTTCCCAACGCCACCCTGGCGGGCTCGATCGTGACGAACTACTTTCTCCCGGACCGGGAGCTGAGCGTGCTGGTACAGGTGGGGGTGAGCTACGGGAGCGACCTGGAGACGGTAGAGGCGGTGAGCGTCGACGTGGCCCGCGAGACCCTGCGCGAGGTGCCGGGAGCCGTGCCCGACTTCCAGCCTGTGGTCCGTTTTCATACCTTCGACGATTCAAGCGTGAACTTCACCATGGTGCTGCGGGCCTCGGAGTATGGCGACCAGTATCTGCTGAAGCACGAGTTCATCAAGCGGCTCCACGCCCGGTATGCCCGGGAGGGGATCGAGATCCCGTTCCCGATCCGTACGGTGCTGCTTCGCTCAGAGGAGGCGGGCGCCGACTGAGATCACGCGCGAACTCCGCTCGCATCTCGCGCGTGGGGTCGGGCGCGCATGCTCGGGCCCTCTCAGGTCCCTCCACTTGCCTCCGTCTTCAAGGCGGCGATCCGTTCCAGGACCGGAGGGTGGGAGTAGTTGAGGGCCACGTAGAAGGGGTCGGGCGTCAGGTTCGACAGGTTGTTCTTCGAGAGCGTCTTCAGGGCGCCTATCATGCTCTCCGAGTCGCCGGTCGTGCGGGCGGCATACGCGTCGGCCTGGCGCTCGTGCCGGCGGGAAAGGGCCTGCAGCCCCAGGGAGAGAACGAACTCCACCGGGGTGAGGAGCAGTCCGAAGAAGAGCAGCCCGGCGTGGACCGAGGGCTCCTGCACGCCGAAAGCGGCAAAGAGGCCCTCTCGGCTCAGGAACTGGCTGAG
This sequence comes from Thermoleophilia bacterium, assembly GCA_027493445.1. Taxonomy (GTDB): domain Bacteria; phylum Actinomycetota; class Thermoleophilia; order RBG-16-64-13; family RBG-16-64-13; genus JAMDDA01. Next base: position 3,460,806 of record JAOSKU010000001.1, read on the forward strand.
GAGGGCAAAGAGCAGGCCCATGTGGACCACCGAGGCGGCCAGGCCTATCAGAACGTGACGCCGTTTGTAGTGGCCCACCTCGTGGGCGATGACGGCCACCAGCTGGGGCGTGGAGTGCTGGGCGATCAGGGTGTCGAACAGGGCGATCCGCTTGTTCTTCCCGAAGCCCGTGAAGAAGGCGTTGGCCCGAGTGGAGCGCCGGGAGCCGTCCATCACCATGACCGACTTGAGGGGGAAGCTCACCGAAGTGGCATAGTCGGAGATGGCCTGGCGGAGCTCGCCGTCCTCGAGAGGGGTATAGCGGTTGAAGAGGGGCATGATCCAGGTAGGTAGGATGAACTGCACGGTGAGAGTAAACGCGACAGCTGCTGTCCAGGCATAGAGCCAGGCCAGGGAGCCCGCGTACGTGAAGAAACTGAGCAGGGCGGCCAGGGCGGGCACGCCGAGCAGCAGGGCCAGGCCGAGACTCTTGACCAGATCGGCGACAAAGGTGCGGGCAGTCGTACGGTTGAACCCGTAGCGCTCCTCCAGCACGAAGGTACCGTAGAGGCGGAAGGGCAGGTCGAGGACGGTGCGCGCGGCCACCAGTGCCCCGATGAAGACCAGCCCGCGGCCGACGCTGCCGGCGTCGAGCCCGGCCACCCAGCGGTCGAGGGCGGCGAACCCGCCGGCGAACCAGAAGGCCAGCAGCAGAACCAGGTTGAAGCTCGAGGTGACCATCCCCAGACGGGTGCGCTCCCGGGTGTAGCGCTGGGAGCGGCTGTAAGTTTCCGGGTCGAAGACACCCGCGAATTCCTGGGGCAGCACGTCGTCTAGGGCACGCAGGTTGCGCAGATCGGCCCCGCGAGCCACGAGATACTCGGCCACGAGCGCGGCCAGGATGATGGCGGCGTAGGCGTTCATGAGTTCATGCTAGCCCATGCGGCGCGGGCGTGTGGGCCGGCTGCCGAGCCGCGGGCTCCCGTCACCAGCCCCGGCCAGCCGCCGGGCGGGCGTTTGACACATGGTAGGCCGCCCGGTAGGGTCGCCGCAGAGATCGAGAAAGGAGTCCGATGGCAGAGCCTGTCCGGCCATCCGTGCCGGCGCAACCGCTCTTCGGCATGGCTTCCACCTTCATGTTCGTGCCCCGCTGCGACGACCCGGAGCGTTCGGAAGCCGACGTCATCGTCAGCGGTGTTCCCTTCGATCTGGCCACCACCGGCCGGCCGGGGGGCCCGCCTCGGGCCCACGGGTATCCGTCTGGCCTCCGCCAACCTGGCCTGGGAGCATGCCCGCTGGCCGTGGGGATTTTCTCTGACCGAGTCCTTGAAGGTTGAGGACATGGGCGACGTGGCCTTCGACTCGGGCAGCCCCCAGAGCCTGCTCGACAGTCTGGCGACGCATGCCCAGCGCGTCCTGGGCGCCGGCAAGACCATGCTCACGTTGGGCGGCGACCATTTCGTCTCGTTGCCCTTGATCCGGGCCCACGCCGAGAAGTTCGGCGAGCTCGCCTTGATCCACTTCGACTCGCACACCGATAGCTATGACGAGGGCGGACCCTACGACCACGGCATCATGATGCGCGAAGTCGATCGGGAAGGCGCCGTCGACCCGGCCCACTCGGTGCAGGTGGGCATCCGTACCGAGTACCACCGCGAGAGTCACCGGTTCAACGTGCTCGACGCTGCCTGGTGCAATGAGCGAGGGCCGGCCGAGATCGCCGGCCGCATCAAGGAAATCGTGGCCGGGCGCAAGGCCTACCTGACCCTCGATATCGACTGTCTGGACCCGGCCTACGCGCCCGGCACCGGTACGCCGGTGATCGGGGGGCTCAGCACGGACGCGCTCCTCAAGGTGCTGCGCGACCTGGTGAGCGTCGAGATCGTAGGGATGGACCTGGTGGAGGTGGCGCCACCCTTCGACCACGCCGAGATCACGTCGCTCGCCGCCGCGACCCTGGCGCTCGAGCTGCTTTATGTGCTGGCTGCCCGCCGTTCGGGCGGTGGGATCGGGCCGCACACCGCGGATCGATGACCCGTTGGCGCGTACCGGCGCGCGCCAACTCCCTACTTTCGCGGCCGGAGCCGTCCGGGCGCACCAAGGACACCGCATCGGGCCGTCCGGCGCGGCCGCGGCTGTCGGAGCTTCGTCTTGGAGCGAGCTCCTACTCGCCCCCCGGCCTCGGAAGGATGGGGCAGACCTCCGAAGGGACACCGAAGAGGCACGCCGCTCGCGCCAGGTTGGAGCCGCGGCCTAGCAGTACGAAGACATCCCCCGCCTGGATGACCGTATCCGCGGGCGGGTTGGCGATCGTGCGTCCTCCGCGCCGCACGGCGAGAATCGTGACGGCGTGGTCGCGCCGGAGCCCCGAATCGGCCAGAGTGACGCCCAGGAGGGCGGCGTGGGGGGCGGCTCTGACCGTGCGCACGTCCATCTCGCGCTCCTGACCACCAGCTCCGCCGTACCGGCCAGGACCGGTGGCCGAGTCTCCCCGCAAGAGGCCGTAGTCGAGCGCTCTGATCTCGGCCACGTGGGCTTGGATCTCGTCCTCGGGGATCATGTACCGGCGCAGCGCTCGGGCGAAGATCTCGACCGAGGTCTCGAACTCCTCGGGGATGACTTCGTCGGCTCCTAGGTCGTGCAGAGCCGGTACCTCGGCCAGGTAGCGGGTCCGCGCGATGATGTGCAGACCAGGGTTGGAAGCACGCAGCCGGGCCACGATCCTCCTGGTGGCCGCCGGGTCGTTGATGACCACGGCTCCAACCCGCGCCGCGCCCACCGCGGCATGCTGAAGCACCGCCTCGTTGTCGGCGTCGCCAAAGACAATGGGCTCGCCCCGGGCGCGCTCCGCGCGCACCGTGACCGGGTTCAGCTCCACGATGACGTGGGGGATGTCGTTCGCCCGGGCCGCCCGGGCCAGGTTCCGCCCGTTGACTCCGAAGCCCACGATGAGCAGGTGGTCCTGCAGCTCGAGGGCTGTCTCCTCCGCCCGCCGCCGCCCGAAACGGGCCAGAGCCCGGCTGCGGGTGAGCGGTTCGATGACGCGCTCCCTCCCGGCGATCACGAACGGAGTGACCGCCATGGTGGCGACCGACACCGTGAGGAATGTCTGATAGTCGGCCCGGGCCAGCAGTCCCGCCCCGACGGCGGCTTGGCCGAGGACGAAGGAGAACTCCCCTACCTGGGCGAGGGAAAGGCCGGTGTCGAGGGCCGTGCGCACGGGGAAACCCAGGGCGGCCACCGCGAGCCCGCCGGTGAGCGTCTTCAGGACGACCACGACGGCAGCGAGAGGCAGCACGACCCAGATGCGCTCGGCCAGGAGCCCGGGGTCGACCAGCATGCCCACCGAGACGAAGAAGAAGCTCAAGAACACGTCGCGCAACGGGGTTACCGAGCCCAGGGCCTGCCGCCCATAGTCGGAAGAAGCGATCAAGAGGCCGGCTAGGAACGCTCCTAGGGCTAAGGACAAGCCGGCCCAGGCCGAAAGGGCAGCCACGCCCAAACAGAGCGCCAGGACGGTGATGAGGAAGGTCTCGGTGCTCCCCGTACGGGCCACCTGGAACAGCAGCCGGGGAACCAGCCAGAAGCCCGAAGCCACGACGCCCACCGTCAAGGCGGCCATGCCCAGCAGCTCCGTCACCTCGATCTCTTCACCCGTCGCACCCGCCAGGAGGGGCAGCGCGACTATGAGCGGAACCACCATGAGGTCCTGGAACACGAGGATGCTCAGGCTGTTGCGACCGTGTGGGGTGCTGAGCTCGCCTCGGACCTGCAGCAGCTTCAAGACGATGGCGGAGCTGCTGACCGACAGGAGCAGCCCCAGGACGAGGGCCTCGTGCCATCCGCGGCCCCCCAGCGTGGCCAGGAGCATGCCGGCGGCGGCTGTCAAGCCCATCTGGAGGGACCCTCCCACCAGCAGTGGGCTCCGCAGGCGCATGAGCTCGGGTAGGGAGAACTCCATACCGATGGTGAAGAGGAGCAGGACGATCCCCAGCTCGGCCAGGACGCTTACGCTCTCCGGCTCGTGAATGGCAGCCAGGCCTCCAGGACCCAGGACCAACCCGGCGACGAAGAGGCCGACGATGGCCGGGATGCGCATCCGCTCGAACGCCACCATGACGACCACGGCCACGACGAGCACGATCACCATGTCGCGGATCAACTCAAGGACCAAACCGGCTCCTTCCTGTGCCTCCGGTTCGAGGGATTCCTCCGAGCCGAGGCTGGACCCGCCCTTCACCAAGCGTTGACGCGAGCCGACCTCGACACTCCCGGCACGTACGTTTATTGCACAGCCGACGGCCTTTTGCCAGCCACCTATGACACAAGTGCTGCCGGCAGCCGACGCACTCTACGCGGTCACGCCCATGACGTGGCTCTCGACGCGGGAATCTGTGTGAGCGTGCCGGACCACCGCGAGGCCAGAGCTCGTTTCGCAATGACGCTTCGCGCTCAGGTCGCGATGGGCGCGGGCGAGGCCAGGACGCAGGGAGCGGGCGTAGCGGAGCTACGGACGTGACCGAGGACACCGCATCGGGCCGCCCAGTGCGGCCGCGGCCGCCAAGGCTTCGTTGTGAAACGAGCTCCCCGGACGCAGGGAGCGCACATGGCGGACCTACGGGCGTGACCGAGGACGCCGCATCATGCCGTCGGGGGCTACCGCGCGGAGAGCGGCCAGCAACATACGGCGCTCACGCATGATCAGGAAGGCCGCCAGGATCAAGTAGACGACCGAGAATACCACTCGGACCTCCGGCTGCGGAAAGGCGAACTGGACACCGAAGAGCGCCAGGAGGGTCCACGCCTCGCGGAGCCGGAAGCGCAGATTGAGCAGCATGGCGAAACCGAGCACGGTCTGGGCCGCGGTGAGCAAGAACTCCTCGTTCTGGCGCGCGTCCAGGGCCAGGGCCAAACCCCCGCCCCCAGCCAGGTGGGCAAGGGGGATGCTCCCCACGAGCAGGGTCCATTGGTTGACCTTGGACGAGAGGAGGGTACCGAGGGCGGCGTCCTGCCTGCCCCGGAAGGCAAGGAGGGCGGCCACCAGGAACTCGGGAGTCTCGGAGGCCAGCGGGGCCAGCCACTGCACGAGCAGGAACTCGTCGAGGCCCAGCTCGGCTCCCGATTCGACCAGGGCATGCGCGAAGGGTTCCGCCGAGGCCAGGATGAAGGCCCCCGCGGCGATAAAGAAGCCAACGACCGCCGCTCGTCGCCGGGCGCGGGGTAAGACCCCCAGCGCGGCGGCCACGCCGATCAGCTCGGGCTCGCTGCGCTCCTGGCGGGCCACCTTCCCGATGTAGAGGGCGAAGAGCGCCAGCAGGACGACCGTGTCGAGAAGGCTGATCCGCCCGGTGAGCGGGATGAGGAAGGCGTAGGCCCCGGCGGCTACCAGGAAGCCGAGCTCCACACGCCGCCGGGGTTCGAGGGTCAGGGGACGCTGCCGCTCGCGCCGCCGCTTCAGGCCCCAGGCAAAGACGAAGGCCACCACCGGCCAACCCAGTCCCAGCAGCAGCCGGTTGCTGCCCGTCATGTTGGCGGCCGCGTACTGCGCATACTCGGGGCGAGTTCCCGATGCGTAGGCGAAGTAGAGGTCGACCGCGTACTCGGGCAGCACGGCGATCAGGGCCAGTACGGCCGTGGCCAGGCTAGCCGAGATGTCGATCTGGGCGGCTTCCGCGGCCCAGGCCAGCAGGAAGGCGGCCCCCACGATGGCCGACCCGAAGGCCACCAGCGATATCAGGGGTGGAAGCTCGACTCCCGCCAGGCGCAGCACCAGGGCTGGGAGTGAGACGAGCAGGGCGACGGCGGCTTTGACATGCCAGGGGAGCAACGGGTGCGACCTCCTCCGTGTACAGGGCCGGGTCGCCGCGCGGCGGAAAGCACCTTTGCGCTACAGGACCCGGCTGGTTCGACCGGACGAAGGTCTCGTTCGCCTCGACTGTGAGGTGGAGCACCGGGCCTCGCGGCCGTGATGTCGGCAACCCCGGCTCCGCACAGGCGGAGCGAACTACTCCCCAACGCTCAGCAGGATAGCAGGTCTTGGGGTTCGCCGCTACGTGCGAGGTGGCTCGGGCCGCTTGCCGGGCGCGGGCTGGGTCGAGACCGGGGTCTGGGTCTGGCTCTGTGCCCCCGTATCTGTCGTCTTCCGGCGCACGCGCACCGATTTCGAGTCGGGCCGGATGCGCACGCCGTGCCGGCGGGCGTACACCTGGGTGAACTCAGCTCCGAACAGGACGATCTGGGCCGAGTAGTAGATCCAGATCAGCAGCACCACCAACGACCCGGCGGCTCCATAGCTAGAGCCTGCGGTGCTGTGGCCGAGATAGAGGCCGATCAGCAGATTCCCCGTGGCGAAGAGCGCAGCCGTTACCCCGGCGCCGACCCACACGTCGCGCCAGCGAATAATCGCGTCGGGGAGGATCTTGAATGTCAGGGCGAAGAGCAGGGTGAAGAGTGCCAGCGAGAAGAGCAGGTTGAGCACTCGTAAAGCGGCCTCCGGGCCAGCAACGGCTCCTCCGACAGCCTGAGCCACGGCAGTCAGTCCCGCGCTGATCACGAAGGAAGCCAGCAGGAGCAACCCGATGCCCAGAATGGCGGCGAAGGAGAGCAGGCGATCCTCCACGACCGCTCGGACCGCCCGCCCGGGTTTGGGTGCGAGCCCCCAGATCTCGTTCAAAGCCCCCTGGAGCTGAGCGAAAACCCCGGTAGCGCCGAACAGCACGGCGGCAATGCTCACGACAGTACCGATGATCCCCGAGGAGCGTGTGCCGGCATTACGAAGTACGGTCTCCACTGCGCTTGCGCCGGTGTCCCCTGCGAGGCGCCGGGTTTCCTCGACCAGTGTCTGGCGGGCCACATCGCCGGCCACGACAAGGCTTACGAGACTGACCACCAGGAGTAGGAGTGGGGCAAGAGAGAGCAGTGTGTAGAAGGCCAGTGCGGCGGCATGGCGGGGAACCTTGTCGTCGAGCCACTCTCTGGCTGTCTCTTTCAGGAGGTCGGTTATCGTCTGTGCCCGCTGATGCCACACGAGATCGCGTTACCTCGAGCCCTGGTACGTCTTCCACCGGTGTCCTGCCCGGTGCGGCACAGAGCGGAAACGGACCACGCGCGCCGGCGCGCTCTCAGCCGCCTCGGCGTCCCGCCCCGCTGTGATGACCCCGGCCGTCAGTGTGCTTCCGAGTTGCGCGGGGGTGCTTCGCTCCCCGGGTCGGCTCGGGCGCTGATCGCTTCGCCAACGCCCCGCGCCGGCGGTCTGTCTCGAGCCGCCGGAACTGACGGAGCCGCCGGCAGGTTTCGAACTGCCGGCGGGCCGTGTTCCCGCCACATTCCTGCCCGGATCGGGCAAGGTCCGTTGGGCGTAGGCGAAGCCCTCCACGTCGTGGCAAGGCAGCCTCGTGCCGATCAGCCGTTCTATGTCGCGGAGCTCCTGCAGCTCCTCTTCGGACATGAAGCTGATGGCGGTGCCCGCCGCGCCGGCCCGAGCCGTTCGTCCGATGCGGTGCACGTAGTCGGGCGCGCTGACCGGCAGGTCGTAGTTGATCACGTGCGAGATGCCCTGGACGTCGATACCCCGGGCCACGATGTCGGTGGCCACCAGCACACGGTAGGTGCCTTGCTTGAAGCCGTCGAGAGCCCGCTGGCGCTGCGCCTGGCTGCGGTTGGAGTGGATGGCGGCGCCGCGGATGCTGCTCCGTTCCAGCTGGCGGCAGACTTTGTCGGCTCGGTGTTTGGTGCGGGTGAACACCAGCACCCGGTCGAGCTGGTGCTTCTCCAGCAGGCGCACGAGGAGGTCGGTCTTCTGCTGTCCGTTCACCGGGTAGACCGCCTGTTCGATGGCGTCCACGGGCGTGGCGCTGGGCGCGACCTCCAACCGGGCCGGATCGCGCAGGGTGGAGCCGGCCATCCGCATCACGTCGCCGGAGAGGGTGGCCGAGAAGAGCATGGTCTGCCGGTCGGTGGGGAGCAGAGCCATGATGCGGCGCACGTCGGGCCAGAAACCCATATCGAGCATGCGATCGGCCTCGTCGAGAACCAGCAGCCGTACCTGGCTCAGGTCGACGTCGCCCTGCCCGTGCAGATCAAGCAGCCTCCCCGGCGTGGCCACCAGCAACTCGACGCCTTGGCGCAGCCGGTCTGCCTGCGGAGAGTAGCCGACCCCTCCGTAGACGGCGGCTACCCGCTGGCCCGTGAAACGCGCGCAGCCACGGGCAACGTCGTCGATCTGGCCGGCCAGCTCCCGGGTGGGGGTCACGACAAGGGTACCCAGCCCCCGGCGCCGGCCTGTGCGCTGCAGGGCGGGGAGGATAAAGGCGGCGGTCTTGCCTGTACCGGTCTGGGCGCAGCCCACCACGTCACGCCCGGCGAGGGCAAGCGGGATCGCTTGCTCCTGGATGGGGGTGGGGCGCTCGTATCCGAGCGTGCGGACAGCTTTCAGAAGGCCTGCTTCCAGGCCGAGGGCGGAGAATGGCATCGAGCTCCTTGCCGTGCGTCTCACGTGGATCGCACTGCGGTCATAGACGCAGTTGATCCGATCGAGTCTCAGGGAAAAGAGCGCGCGGGACAACCGAGTCTTCGGTGGTGTGGGCCCAGTATAGCTCATCGAGTCGCAGGGGGTGACGTGGAGCTCGGCTCGAAACGAAGCCCCGGCCCCCAGGCCGCCCTGGGCGGGGCGATGCGGTGTCCTCGGTCACGTCCGTAGCTCTGCTACGCCCGCTCCCTGCGTCCGGGGAGCTCGTTTCACAACGAAGCCTTGGCGGCCGCGGCCGCACTGGGCGGCGCGATGCGGCGTCCTCGGTCACGTCCGTAGCTCCGCTACGCCCGCTCCCTGCGTCCTTGCCTCGCCCGCACCCAGCGCACCCTGGCGGCGAGGCGTCATTCCGAACCGAGCTCCGGTCTGGCGCTCTTGTCGCTGGCCGAACTGTTTGTCCGGCTTTGCTCGGGGTGATAAGCGAAAGCAACCAATTGTCCGGAAGGGAGTGGAGTGATGACTGAGTTCGACGCGCCCATCCGACGTCTGCGTCTGTACAACCTGATCATGGGTGCCCTTCATGCGGCGCAAGGCGTGGCGATCCTGATCCTGGCCAACGATTTCAGCCTTCCGGTGACCGCGACGTTCATGCAGGGTCCTCCCGGGAGTGCGCGGCCGGAGCCCACCAGCCTTTTCGATATCCGGATCGCCTGGGGAGTGATCGCCTTCGTGTTCCTGTCGGCATTGGCCCACTTCGTGATCGCCTCCCCCGGTGTTTTCGGGTGGTACGCGCGGAACCTGCTGCGCACGCGCAACTACGCCCGCTGGATCGAGTACTCCGTGAGCTCCTCGATCATGGTGGTGTTGATCGCCATGCTGACCGGCATCGGCGACGTCGCCGCACTGGGAGCCATATTCGGCGTGAACACCGCCATGATCCTCTTCGGGCTGCTGATGGAGCACTATGAGAAGCCGGGAAGGCCCAACTGGCTGTCCTTCTGGTTCGGCCTGTTCGCCGGAGCCGTCCCCTGGATCGTGATCGGCGTCTACCTATGGAGCCCGACCATCGCGGCCGAGCCTCCGGGGTTCGTGTACGCCATCTTCATATCGATCTTTCTGTTCTTCAACAGCTTCGCTATCAATATGGCACTGCAGTACAGGCGCGTCGGGCCGTGGCGGGACTACCTGTTCGGCGAGCGCGCCTACGTGCTGCTGAGCCTGGTAGCCAAGTCGGCGCTCGCCTGGCAGGTGTTCGGCAGTACGCTGGCGAGTTAGCAGGCCGTTGAAGAATGACGCTTCGCCGCCGGGGCGCGCTGGGCGAGTGCAAGGCCAGAGCTCGTTGCACAATGACGCTTCGCGGTCAGGCCGCGATGGGCGGGGGCGAGGCAAGGACGCAGGGAGCGGGCGTAGCGGAGCTACGGACGTGACCGAGGACGCCGCATCGCACCGGCCAGTGCGGCCGCGGCCGCCAAGGCTTCGTTGTGAAACGAGCTCCCCGGACGCAGGGAGCGTTCGTGACGGCGCTACGGGCGCGACCGAGGACGAGGCATAGCGCCGTCCAGTGCTGCCCGGTGGCCGGGGCTTCGTTCTTCAACGGCCTCCTAGAGGCGGGGCGGTACACCGGCGAGCTGGAGATGGTCGCTTCGCCCCGCACGCGGTGCGGTCTCCCCGCGCCTTTCGGGCGACTGCTCAGCCGGGGAGTCGACCGGCAGCTGATAGACTGTCGTTCATGGAGCTAGGGGATCGGGCGGTCGCGCCCATCGACGATGCGCAGCCGGCTCTCGTCCCGCGAGAGAATGCGGCGGCGCACCGACCCGTGGCCGGGCTGAGCGCCACGGCCGGGCTGACCCTGCTCTCCCTCTGCGCCTTGTGGGGCCTGAACTTTGTGGCCATCAAAGTCGGAAACAACGGGTTCCCGCCCATGCTGGCCGCCGCCTTGCGCTCGGTGGGTGCCGCCGTGCTGATCGGAGTGTGGGCCGTGGCTCGCCGCCAGCGTCTGGGCGGTCCGCCTCGACTCCTGCTGCACGGAACGGTGACCGGGTTCCTCTTCGCGCTCGAGTTCATCTTCCTGTATGCCGGCACCAGCTACACCTCGGCGTCGCGGGCAACCCTCCTGGTGTACACCAGCCCCTTCTGGGTCGCTCTGGGGGCGCACTGGCTTCTGCCTGGCGATCGGCTGAGGGCGGTCAAGATCGGGGGTCTGGCTCTGTCGTTCTTGGGCGTGCTGGCGGTATTCCGCGCGCCGGGGGGCGGGCTGGCTCCCAGCCACCTCCGGGGCGACGTGCTCGAGGTCTGCGCTGCCATTTCATGGGCGGCGACCACGCTGTACATCAAGCGTTTCATTCAGCCCTTCGGGGTGAGTCCCCTGCAAACTCTCTTCTACCAAGTGGCCTTCTCCGCGCCCCTGCTCGTGTTCGCGGCGGTGGTGGCCGGACAGGCCCAGCCGGAAGCCTGGCGCCTGGATTCGGTGCTTGCGCTCGTCTACCAGACAGTGGTGGTCGCGACATTCAGCTACCTGGTCTGGTTTTGGCTCCTGCAGCGCAACCAGGCTTCGGCGCTGCACTCGTTCACCTTCTTCGCTCCGCTCTTCGGTGTGATCTTCGCGGGCTTTCTCCTCGGGGACCACCTCCCGCTCCTGCTGTGGGCCGGCCTCGCTCTGGTCGCCGCCGGAACCTACCTGGTGAATCGGTCCCCGCGGAGAGGCTCCACTGCCCGTGCCTGAGGACGCCGCGCTGGAGCCGCGGCTGCTGCGCAACAATGCCGCCTGGACCGCGCGGGCCCGGGAGTGTGTGGCCTTGGCGCGGGCGGCGCTCGAGGCCGATCCACCCAGTATCCTCTGCGCTCCTATCGCGGCTTGTAGCGGTGGGCGAGGAGTGGGTTCTCGAATACCGAGCCACGCCATCTCCGCACGTCGCGGCGGTCGAGCAAAGGGGCCACCGGGTGCGGGTCTCGGGGTGTATCGACGACGGTGCGGCGTGCCGGACGGCCCTCGAACGGTGGCTCACCCGCAAGGCGCGGCGTCATCTCCGGCTCTGGCTGGCGGTGCTGAGCTGGGAGCAGGGGCTCTCCTTCGCGAGGGTGGTCGTGCGTGGACAGCGCACCCGTTGGGGCAGCTGTTCGCGCGGCGGGAGCCGGGTTGCGATCAGCTGCGCCGCGAGCTTCGCCAGGCCCGCCGGCATGTTGCCCGGTGGGCCTGGCTCCGCGGGGCGTGATGTTCCACCCCGCCGCGGCCGCCCTGGCCGGGGCGATGCGGTGTCCTCGGTCGCGTCCGTAGCGCTGCTACGCCCGCTCCCTGCAGGGGGGGAGCTCGTTTCGCAACGAAGCCCCGGCCCCCAGGCCGCCCTGGGCGGGGCGATGCGGTGTCCTCGGTCACGTCCGTAGCTCCGCTACGCCCGCTCCCTGCGTTCGTGCCTCGCCCGCGCCCATCGCGACCTGACCGCGAAGCGTCATTGCGAAACGAGCTCTGGCCTCGCCCGCACCCAGCGCGCCCTGACGGCGAGGCGTCATTCCGAGCCGAGCTCCTAGTGCCCCAGTTGCGCTTTGAGGTGCTTCGTCAGCGAATCGGCATCGGGGAGCCTGCCCTCGGGCGTCACCTTGTCGACGAGCTTGGGAAGGGCATCGGCCAGTTGGGAAGCGGCTACCTCCGCCGGGACGCCCAGCCTCTGAGCGATGTCGGCGATCGTGTCGGAGCCCAGGGCCGAGGTCAGACGGCTGCCTGACACCGGCATGTTGTCGCCCGTTCCGATCCAGGTGTCGACGAACTCCCCGAGACCCTGGGAGCGGAGCCTGTCGACCAGACCCTTCAGGTTGCCACCATCCTCTCCGATGAGCTGCATCGCGGCCGCCTCGATCGAGTCGAGCCGGCCGGCGCCGCCGCCAGCCGCCGTTGCGTCGGCCGCTGTTCGGGGCATCCCTGCAGGCGGCGCTTGCGGTGGTGCGGTAGGCGGCGTCGGCTGCGGCGCTACCCGCGCGGTCTGCTCGGGCGCCGCACGTCCACCGAAGAGCGAGCGGAGTCGATCCATGAGTCCCATGCTGACCTCCCCTGATGGTTTCCCCGGCCGTGCCTTACCCTCGGAACAGTATCATCAATCAGGGAGGTGCCGGAGGCTGCACCGGCGTGCCCGGGTCGGTCGACTACCAGCGGGCGGCCTTCCGCGGCGGTGAGTGTATATTCCATGCACGATGGCGTACAAGGTGCTCGACATCTACAAGGATCTGCCCCGCACGAACTGTGGCCATTGCGGAAAGGGATCGTGCTTCGCCTTCGCCTCGGCGGTGTATCTCGAGGCGCATCCTCTCGAGGAGTGCCCGCACGTGGAGGCGGAGGCCCGGACGGCCATGCAGAACCGCCTCGACGAGGGCCGTGAGCGGGGTGAGGGCAGGCGGCCGGCGTCCAGCGAGCGCGCGGTGGAGGCGCTGCTCGAAACTTTTCGGCAGGAAGATCTCGCCATTCTGGCTGAACGCGGCGGCGGGGTTGTCGTGACCGAGCCGGAGGAGGGAGTGCGGCTCGCCTTTCTCGACGAGGCGTACCTGGTCACCCGCCGGGATGTGGAGGCACTGGGCGGGGGGAGCCCTCGGTCTGGGTGAAGATCTTCCTGCTCATCTACCTCACGCGGGCCGCGGGTCGTCCTGGCGGCGGGTCCTGGGTCGCCTACCGCGACCTCCCCAACACCGTCAGCAAGTCGAAGGCCTTCGAGGAGTGCACCTGCCGCATAGCCGCGGAGTTCGCCGGCGATCCCGAGCGGCTGGACCTCACCGTCCGCGGCCTGGGTGGCGTCGCGGTCGAGCCCGGGTCGGCCGGCAGGGCGTATAGGCTGGCGGTTCTTCCTCGGGTGGACGTTCTGCTCCTCTTCTGGGACAGCGAAGAGGAGTTTCCGGCCCGGGTCTCCCTGCTGCTGGACCGCGGCGTGCTCGACTACCTTGACCAGGAGGCCCTGCTGTTCCTGGCCGAAGCGCTGGTCGCCCGGATGCTGGGGGAGGATCTCGGCGACCTCGTGGCCTGAGTCGCCAGGGGTGCTATCCCCGCCGACCGGCCTCTGAGGGCAAGGCCACGCGGACGCGCGCACGGCCCGCTCTCACGGAAAACGCAGGCGCTCCTTGGTGTTGTACGAGTTGGTCCGATCAAGGTTTGCGGCGTAGGCCTGCTCGAGCTCCTCCAGGCGGCGCTCGACCGTGAACGCCGGGTCGCCCGCAGGGTCCAGCACCTCGACGATCTCGAAGGTGAAGCTCTTCCGGCCGTACCGGCCGTAGTCTTCCTGGAGCTCACGGTTCCGGCTGATGCCGTGCTGGAGCTCGAACTCGATGCGGTTGAGGGGGCTGTTCAGGTCCAGGCTCGATCCCACGAAGACCTTGCCCGTGACGTCGTTCCGCACCCGGAAGATCCCGGCCGGCCTGCCTTCGAGTTTGTACCGGCGTTTGAGAGCCTTCTTCGTGTCGTCCATGTCTCGCCTTTCGGTTATCGTATAGCGCCTCGCGCCCGCGGGCCTGGAGCAGGCTCTATCTGTGCGCCGATACACCTGGTCAGCCCGGACAAGGTAGCCCTCGTCGATTAGGAGGCGGCGCACCAGGCAGTAGTCGGGGAACAGGGGGTAATCAGATCGTTGACCTCGGGCTCCTCGTACGTCCGTCCCGGCTCGAACAGGCACGCGAAGTATTCGAGCACGACGGAGCGCTTCCGCTTCTGCGCCGGCATCCTGGTCAGCCGGTCCCCGGACAAGAAGGTGTCGATCACCTCGCGCCGCTCCTTCTCGAGTCGCGCCGTCCGCTCCGCCGGCCCGGCATCGTCCAGATCGGTGAACCGGCCCAGCGTCATGTCGAGCGCCTCCGGCCTCAGGGAGTAAACGGCGTAGTATTGGTCCCGGCGGGCCGTGACCAGGCCCGCGCCGGCAAGCTTCTTCAGATGAAGCGGGCCCGCGCCAACTCCTCCACACAGAGAGTCCCCGGCCGGAGTGCGTGCAGTGTTCGCAACCTCGAGCGATCGGCCAGCGCTTCGGCCGTGCCGTACGCGCTCTCCAGATCCACCGCTCAACCTTCAGACGCGAATCGACAATTATCGAATCAAAATGTAGCACAGCAGTCGGCGGCCCGACCAAGCCAGGCAGGATTCGAGGAGACAAGACCCTTCAACTCCCTGCTTCCGTCCGCTAGTCTACAACCATGGGAATGGCCAGGGGCACACCTTGCTCTCGCGGCCCGGCGGGCGGGTGGTCGCGCCGGGCTTCGCGCCTGGCGATCATTCTGGCGCTTGCCCTGCTCCTGGCCACGACCATCGGGGTGGTGCCAATCCTGGCCGCCCCGGCGACCGTGGTGAGACAGGGCCCCACCGATCGCCCCCGGATCGCTCTGACCTTCGACGACAACTTCAATACCGCCCGCGCGCTGGCCACCCTCGGCGTCCTCGAACGCTACGATGTCGAAGCCACCATGTTCGTGATCGGCAACGCTGTGAACGCCTACCCGTCCATCACCCGGGCGATCGCCGACGGGGGCTTCGAGGTGGCCGACCATACGCGGTCGCACCCGCAGCTCACCAGACTGTCCTGGTCCTCGCTGCTAGGGGAGATCGGTGGAGGCACGGCGGCCTACCGCGCCGCGACCGGCCGGAGGACGGTGCCGCTCTTCAGGCCTCCATACGGAGCGACCAACTCGACCGTGGCCGCGGCCGCGGGGGCGAAGGGCTTTCTCTACGTGGTCAACTGGGACGTCGACACGAACGACTGGCGGGGTCTCTCCGGCGGAACCATTCGCGACCACGTGCTACGCCACGCGCACAACGGGGCTATTGTGCTCATGCACCTCTCGGCTCCGCATACGGCGGAGGCGCTCCCCGGCATCATCACCGGGCTGCGCGCGAGAGGCTACGAGCTGGTCACGGTCTCCGAGTTGCTGAAAGGCGAGCGCCGCTTCCTGGACGTGGCCGAAGCCACTGCGCTGGGAAAGGCCGTTCTGAGCATGGTTGGCGCCGGCTTTATGAACGGCTACGACAGCAACTACTTCGGTCCGGCGGACCCGATGACCCGGGCCCAGTTCGCCAAGGTGGCCGTCCTGGTGGCCGGGCTGCACACGCCGGAGGTGGACAACGCCGCCGCCCCCACCTTCGTCGATGTTCGGCTGCAGCATGACCGCGACGGCAACCCGATCGCATACCCCTTCGACTACATCGAGGAGGCAGCCGCGGCCGGCATCCTCGCCGGACGGAACAGCGACTCCGGGAAGGTTTTCGACCCGGCCCGCTCGATCACCCGGGGGCAGCTGGCCCAGATGCTGGCCCGGATGGCACGCGAGCTCAAGGGCTATCCGGCGGATTGGGGCGCCGGCAAGCCCGCGTTCCCCGACGTTCCCGACTATGCCGCCGGCGACGTTGCCTTCGTGGCGGAGCTCGGACTGATGACGGAATACTCGAGCCTGCGCTTCGACCCGTGGTCCGCGGCCCAACGGGCCCACGTGGCCGTGGTGATGACCCGCTTCCTCGACCTGCCCTCGTACGAGGTCCCGCCGCCCACCACGACCACCACTCTGCCGCCCACCACGACCACCACTCTGCCGCCCACCACGACCACCACCTCGTTGCCGCTGTCTACCACCACGTCGACGGCGACCACCACCACTGTAGGCTCGAGCTCGACCGTCCCGGCCGGATGATCCCGATCGAAGAGTTGCGTGACGCGCGACTCTGCCCGTGCTCGGGCGTCCCCCGAAGCAGACAGTGAGCACGTGCGTCGCGGTCCTCGAGCCTCCGGCTGCTCCGCCCCCAGGCGTTTCGTTGAGGTTGGGAGCGGGAGCGCCGGTCGAGCGCGCGGCAGTCCGGCCGAGGTTCCCCCGCCGCCCCTCAGCGCTTGCTGGGTAGCACCGGCTGGTGCAGCTCGAGCTCCACGTGGTCGGGGCCGAGCAGGCCGGGTTCGGCCAGATACACCTCGCGGGCGGCGCCCGAGGGGATATAGGGCCGCTCCTTGATCCAGGCGGCCATCTGGTCGTAGGCCTCGGAAAGGTCGTAGGCCGGGCCGCGATAGTACGCGACGGCGGCCAGGATCGGGGGAAACTCCCGCACCTCGACGACGTCGCCGGCAAGGAGCGGGGAGCGGGCCGCCGCGCCCTCGCTGGGGAGCCCGGCGATGGCCGTCCTCGCGAGTTCCGATTCGGGCTTGGAAGTCGGCAGGCAGAGGCTGAAGCGGGTGGGTGCGCCGTCGGACGTGGTCTGGCGGTCGTAGACGATGCCGAGGGGATTGCCAGTGGGATAGACGTCGATGCCCTCGGTCCAGGTCTTGAGGCGGGCGAAGGTCTGGGGGATATCCCGGTGGGCCCTCTTGGTCGTCAGCACGACTGCCGAGAATCCGGCGATGTGGCGCAGCTGAACGGTCGCAACGACCTTCTCCGCAGCTTTGTTCCAGGTTTCCTCGATCACCAAGCCACCTCGCCCCATCGGATCGTCGCGGTCGGGTGACCGCGGGGTCATCCCTATGGTAGCGCGCCGGCAGCCTTGCCGACCAATCGGGCGGCGGTACTCCGTCCGGTCGACCGACATTCAGCTTGACAGGGCGCCTGGATTCACTCATCATGTCTGCATTATGGTATATAGCGTCCGCTATGCGGACGCACGAAGGCCGGGGGTCGCCCGGGGTGATGTGAGCTCGGCCGGCGCGGAATCGGAGGCCTCACTCTTCGACCGAGCTTCGGCCGCTTCCCCCAACGGAGCCACCCGAGCGCCGCTCAAGTCAACCGGCTGCGATAGATCAGCTTGAGCCCGAGGAGATATGAAGACCCATCTGGAGGCGCACGACCTTTCCGAGGGGCGGCCCGACCGCCGAGCCGTAGCACGGCCGCTTGACCACCAAGCCGAGGCGAATCAGTCCGGCCGGGCCGCTCGGTCGCAGCCCAACGGCCCCGCTGTGCCGCCGGCCCAGAGCAAGGCCCCCAGGCGGGAGGGCGTACAGGTGATCGCCCGGGCCGCCGAGATGATGCGCCTGCTGGCCGCGTCGTCCGAAGGTCTCACGCACGGTCAGCTGGCCGAGCGCGTCAATCTGCCCCGCTCCACCGTGCACCGCATCGTGGGCGCGCTCGATGCCGAAGGATTCGTGCGGCCGGCGCCCAGCGGCAAGCTGCGCTTGGGCCCGGCCCTCATCGGTCTGGTGGTGAGCAGCCGGCAGGACCTGCGCCACGAGGCCGCGCCCTATCTGGAGAGGCTGTCGCACGAGCTCCATGAGACGGTGGACCTGGCGGTGCTCGACGGGGGACAGGTGCTCTTCATCGACCAGTACACCTCTCGTCGCCAGCTGCGCATCGTATCGGAGATCGGGGCCCGCTTCCCCCTGTACTGCACGGCCAACGGTAAGGCCCTTCTGGCGGAGCTCCCCCTGGCCGAAGTGGAGCGGCTGGTACCCGAGGAGCTGCCGGCCTTGACCGAGAACACCCTCACAACGCGCGAGAAGTTGCTGGCGGAGCTGACCCGAGCGAGAACGGACAGGCTGGCCTTCGACTGCGAGGAGCACACGCTGGGCATCTCGGCGGTCGGCTCCGTGGTGAAAGACGCCGTGGGCAACATGGCCGCCTTCACGGTGGTCATGCCGACGGCGCGTTTCGAAGGACACGAAGATGTCATCTCTAAGGCGGTGCTCCGCACGCGGGAGGAGATACAAGCCGCGCTGCACGGAGGCTGATGGGGGCCCAACCGGGCCGCTGGGAGCCGGGGGCGTCGCTCGCCGCCCGGGTCGAGAGAAGCATAGGGCGATCTAGGAAGGAGTCGGATGTGAAGAAGGTGAAGCTCGAGGACGTGCAGCCATATCAGGCTCCCGGCCACTTCGGCATGGTGGCGTTGAGGCTGCACGGGAAGGCGGAAACCGGAGCTCAGCGGTTCTGGATGGGCCTCTCGCACTTCCTCCCGGGAGGCGGGGCGGACTTCGACACCAACCCCCTGGAGAAGATCTACTTCGTGCTCGACGGCGAGGTCACAGTGAAGACCGCCGACCAGGAGGTGACGCTCGGCCCCATGGACTCCATCTACCTGCCGCCCAACGAGGGGCGAGAGATCGTCAATCGTACGAACAAGCCGGCCAGCATGCTGGTGGTGATCAACTACCCCGACGAGAGCTGAGGGCGCCATGAATGTCCCCCAACCGAAGTCCCTGTCCGTCGACCAGATACGCAACCTGTTCGACTTAACCGGCCGGGTGGCGGTGATCACCGGCGGTTCGGGAGCCCTGGGTGAGGCCTCGGCCACAGCGCTGGCCGCCTACGGCGCCGACCTAGTGCTCACCAGCCGCACCGTCTCCAGTCTGGAGGCGACGGCGGCCCGCGTGCGGGAGATCGGGCGCAAGGTGACCACCATCAGCTGCGATGTGAAAGACTCCAAGAGCGTCGAGGCCATGGTGGGGCAGACCCTGGAGGAGCACGGCAAGATCGACATCCTGGTCACCAGCGCGGGCATCGCCAACCGCTTCCCGGCCGAGGAGTTCCCCATCGACGAGTGGCAGAAGATCATGGACATCAACGTCCGGGGCACGTTCCTATGCTGTCAGGCCGTGGGCAAGCACATGATCGAGCGGGGCCAAGGCCACATCATCACGGTGTCGTCCATCCGGGGGCTCCTGGGCCACCCCGGGGGCTACTCCGCCTACGGCACCAGCAAGGGCGCCGTGCACCTGCTCACCCGGCAGCTGGCTACCGAGTGGGCCAAGTACCAGATCAACGTCAACTCAATCGCGCCTTGCATCTTCTGGACCCCGCTCACCGAGCAGGTGCTCAACGACCCCGAGCTCTACAAAGTCTTCATGAGCCGCATTCCCTGGGGTCGGGCCGCAGAACCCCGCGATTTCATGGGGATGATCGTGTACCTGGCCAGTGACGCGTCGGAGTTTGTCACCGGTCAGATCATGTACGTCGACGGCGGCAGCTCGGCCGGATAGAACGGTGGAGGGTCGGGTGTCGAGCGCCAAGGAGCCGGTCGCCGTCATCGGAGCGGGGCTGATGGGCTCCGGCATCGCCCAAGTGTTCGCGACCGGCGGGTGGCCGGTCGCGCTCCAGGACGTGAGCGCCGAGGCTCTGGAGCGGGCTGTCGAAGGCATCCACCGCAACCTTGCCTTCCTGGTCGAGCGCGGTCTGGGCAACGAGGAAGCGGTGGAGTCGGCCCTGGCCCGCATCAGCATCACCACCGACCTGCAGGAGGCGGCCGGAGGAGCCGCCTTCGTGGTGGAATGCGTGTTCGAGGACATGAGCCTCAAGCAGGAGGTGTTCCGCACCCTCGACGCCTGCTGCCCGCCGGAGACGGTCCTGGCCACCAACACGTCGGTCATGAGCATCACGGCCATCGCGAGTCGGGCCGAGCGGCGGGAGCGCATCGTGGGCACCCACTTCTGGAACCCTCCCTACCTCATCCCTCTGGTGGAGGTGGTGCGGGCGGCTGAGACAACGCCCGAAACCATGGACCGCACGGTGGCCATCTTGCGGGCGGCCGGCAAGCATCCGGTGCGGGTAGAGAAGGACGTGCCCGGCTTCGTGGCCAACCGCCTGCAGCACGCCCTGTGGCGGGAGGCCATCTCCATCGTCGAGCGGGGCATCGCCGACGCGGCCACCGTGGACGAGTGCATCCGCTACGGCTTCGGGCTGCGCCTGCCCGTGCTGGCGCCCATGGAGAATGCCGATATGGTGGGGCTCGACCTCACCCTAAGCATCCACGACTACATCCTGCCCCACCTGGAGGCTTCGCCCGAGCCCTCGCCCTTGCTGAGGCAGAAAGTCGAGACGGGCGACCTGGGCTTCAAGACCGGCCGGGGGTTCCAGGAATGGACTGCCGAGCAGGCTCAGGCCTCGCGCGACAGGCTGCTTGCTTACCTGGTGGGCGTCATTGCGGGTAAGGAGGGTGAAAACGACCGCGCCGGCTAGCAGGCCGTTGAAGAATGACGCTGCGCCGCCCAGTGCGTTCTGGGGGCCAAGGCTTCGATCTTCAGCAGCCTCCTAGGGCGGGAGACGGTGCACCAGCGACCCTGTGTATCACGAGACAGAAGGAGCGAAAGAAAGATGGGTAAGGTCAAGCTCGTAGATCTGAGTCATCCGTTCGGGGACAAGGTGCCGCTGTGGCCCTACTTCGCCGACGTCAAGATCGAGCGGATGCACTATCACGCCAAGTCGGGCGTGCTCTCCCAGGTCATCACCACCACCATGCACTGCACCACCCACGCCGACTCGCCGGCCCACGTGTTCGAGGGCGGCATGTTCACCGATGAGATCCCCCTGGACTCGTACTACGGCACGGGCGTCGTGGTCGACATCCCCAAGGGCAAGTGGGGCGTGATCACGCCCGAGGACCTGGAGAACGCTCGACCGAAGATCGAGAAGGGCGATATCGTCATCGTGCACACGGGCTGGTACAAGAAGTACTCGGACAGCACCGAGTACTTCTGCTACTCCCCCGGGCTGTACAAGGAAGCGGGGCAGTGGTTCGTGGAGAAGGGCGTGAAGGCGGTGGGCGTCGATCAGCAGGCTCTGGACCATCCCCTGGCCACGGCCATAGGACCGCACGGCCCCGGCCCGCTGCGGCCCGACGTGTGCGAGGAGTACAAGCGGGAGACCGGGCGCGACGTCCTGGACGACTTCCCCGAGTGGGAGCCCTGCCACCACCAGTTGCTCCGGAACGGCATCATGGGCTACGAGAACGTGGGCGGCGACCTGGACCAGGTGGTGGGCAAGCGGGTGACCATCGCCGGGTTCCCCATCCGCTGGGTCAAGGGTGACGGCTCGATCGTGCGCCTGGTGGCCATCGTGGACGAAGGCGACCAGTAGCGGATCGGCCGGGCCACAGCGGGCACATCGGCGACAACCCGGAAGGAACGACACCCATGAGCACGGTGATCATCACGGCTGCTCTGACCGGCCCCATCGCTACCAAGGACGACAATCCGGCCCTGCCCACCTCGCCGGAGGAGATCGCGGTCAGCGCAAAGGGAGCCTACGAGGCTGGGGCGGCCATCGTGCACGTGCATCTGCGTGACGCCCAGGGTCGGCCCACCGCCCATCTCGACGTGGCCCGCCGGGTGGTGGAGGCGATCGGCGAGGCCTGCCCCGAGGTCATCATCCAGCTGTCCACCGGGGCGGGCTTGGAGGTCCCGTACGAGGATCGGATGAAGATCGCCGAGGCCCGCCCCGCCATGGCCACCCTCAACCCCTGCACCATGACCTTCGGCACCGGCGAGTTCCGCAACCCGCCCCACCAGATGCGTACGCTGGCGGCGCGGATGATGGAGCTCGGCATCAAACCGGAGCTCGAGATCTACGACACCGGTCACCTGGAGATGGGTCTGGCGCTCCTGCATGAGGGGCTGCTCGCGGAGCCACTGCAGGTGTCGTTCGTCATGGGAGTGCGGGGAGGCATGCCGGCCGACCCGGCCCTGCTCTCGTACCTGGTGGCCCACCTGCCCAGCGGCACCAACTGGCAGGTGATCGGCGTCGGCAAGGCCAACCTGCCCATGACCAGCATCGGGCTGGCCATGGGCGGCAACGCCCGTACCGGGCTGGAGGACACCCTCATGCTGGAGAAGGGCCGGCCGGCCACCAGCAACGCCGAGCTGGTGGCCCGGCTGGTGGGCGTCGCCCGCATGCTGCAGCGGGAACCGGCTACGGTGGCCGAGGTGGTGGATATACTCAAGCTGCCCTCGACGCCGGGTCGCGCCGGCTGACTCCGTGGAGGCACCTGCAATGAGCACGTGGCACCTGATCATCGACGTCGACCGCTGCGAGGACTGCAACAACTGCCTGCTCGCCTGCAAGGACGAGCATGTCGACAACGCCTGGCCGGGCTACACGGCCCCCCAGCCGCGCCACGGCCACCGCTGGATCGACGTCCGCCGCAAGGAGCGGGGTGAGTTCCCCCTGGTGGACGTGGCCTATCTGCCGCTCACGTGCATGCAGTGCGAGCAGGCTCCCTGCATCGAGGCGGGCAAGGGCGCGATCTTCAAGCGCTCCGACGGCATCGTGCTGATCGACACCGAGCGCGCCCGCGGCCATAAGGAGCTGCTCGACGCCTGCCCGTACGGGGCCATTTGGTGGAACGAGGAGGAGCAGCTCCCACAGAAGTGCACCCTCTGCGCCCATCTGCTCGACGCCGGCTGGACCCAGACGCGCTGCGTGCAGGCCTGTCCCACCGGGGCGCTCCGGCTGGTCCGCGAAGAGGAGGCTGACTTCGCCGCGCGGGTCGAGGGAGAGGGGTTGCAGTCCCTGCTCCCCGAGGCGGAGACGCGGCCCACGGTCGTCTACCGCAATCTGGCTCGTTGGGAGGGCATCCGCGTGGCCGGCACGGTCACGTTGGCGCGCGACGGCGTGATCGACTGCGCCAAAGGAGCGCGGGTGGCACTGCACCGCGGGGATGCCGTCCTGCGTGAGACGCAGGCCGACGCCTTCGGCGACTACGTCTTTGACGGCGTGGCCACGGGTGACTACGCGGTGACGGCCGAGCTGGAGGGCTTCGCGGCCGGGGAGGCGGCCCTCAGCGTCCAGGGGAGCTGCACGGCCGATCCCATCCACCTCGAACTGCGCCAAGAACTCGTTTCAGAATGACGCTTCGCCGTCAGGCCGCGATGGGCGAGCGGGAGGCAAGGACGCAGGGAGCGCTCGTAGCAGCGCTACGGGCGCGACCGAGGACGCCGCATCGTGCCGTCCAGTGCGGCCGCGGCGGTCAAGGCTTCGTTCTGAAACGAGTTCATTAGGGAGGCGGGCATGGCTCTGGCGGAAAGACAATTCGCGATGACCCTGCTGGGGCTCGACTTCTTGCTGAAGCGGGCGGCCCGCCGGCACCCCGAGTTCGCCGCCCGCCTGAGGGAGAAGGACCTCACCGCCCAGATCATGCTGCGCGACGGCTCGCAAGGGCGGTACTTCATCATCAAGCGGGGAGCGGTGAGCTCGAAGGCCGGTCTTCACCCCAGACCCGACATGGCCATGGTCTTCGACACGGCCGCCGTGGCGGTCAAGCTCATGAAGCCCAAGCGCGACTACCTGGAGTTCGTGAGCGCCCTCAAGAACTTCGAGATGGGCCTCGACGGTCCCGACGAGCTCACGGTGTGGTTCTCGGAGACGCTCCAGATGATGCTGACCGCGGGCACCGAGCACGGTACCGACGTGGGTGATGGCGTCCGGCGCTACACCAGCAACACGAACGGCGGGCCGGTGTTCGTCTATGTCAAGCACGGTAAGATCTTGCGCATCACCCCCATCGAGTTCGGCCAGGACGACGCCCAACCCTGGACCATCCACGCCCGGGGACGGTCGTTCACCCCCCCTCGCAAGACGACGGTCAACTCGCACACCCTGGCCTGGAAGTCCATGGTCTACTCCCCCGACCGCATCCTTTACCCCATGATCCGGGAAGACTTCGACCCCCAAGGCGAGCGCAACCCCCAGAACCGGGGCACCTCCGGCTACCGGCGCATCAGCTGGGACGAGGCCCTCGACCTCGTGGCCGGTGAGATCCAGCGGGTCAAGCGCAAGCACGGCCCGGGCGCAATCATGAACGGCTCGGGTTCGCACCACACCTGGGGCATCTTGGGCTACTGGCTAAGCGCGCGCATGCGCTTCTTCAACTTGATCGGGTGGACTCCGGTCGCCCACAATCCCGACAGCTGGGAGGGCTGGCACTGGGGGGCCGTGCACCACTGGGGCCAGAGCGGTCGCCTGGGGGCGGGGGAAACCTACAGCACGGTGGAGGATTGCCTGAAGCACTGTGAGATGGTGGTCTTCTGGTCGGCCGATCCCGAGGCTACCAGCGGCGTGTACGGCGCCCACGAGGGCACTGTCCGTCGCCAGTGGTTGAAGGAACTCGGCATCCCCTTCGTGCACATCGACCCCTACTACAATCACACGGCGGCTCTGCTCGGGGGCAAGTGGCTGGCACCGCGGCCGGGCACCGACAGCGCCCTGGTCCTGGCCATTGCCCATGTGTGGATGACCGAGGGGCTGTACGACACGGATTACGTAGCCGAGCGGACCGTAGGCTTCGAGAAATGGCGGGCTTACGTGCTGGGCGAGGAGGACGGCGTCGCCAAGACGCCCGAATGGCAGGAAACCGAGACGGGCCTTCCGGCCCAGGATGTGCGCGCCCTGGCCCGGGAGTGGGGCCGCAAGCGCACCTATCTAGCTCCCGGCGGTCTGGTTGGCTTCGGGGGGGCCTGCCGCACCGCTACCGGCAACGACTGGGCCCGGGGCATGGTGTGCCTCATGGCCATGCAGGGTCTGGGCAAGCCCGGCGTCAACATGGGCTGCATGCAGCAAGGGACCCCGGTCGACACCCGCTTCTTCTTCCCCGGCTACGCCGAAGGCGGCTTCTCGGGCGACCTCCACGGGACCGCCATGAGCGTCACCATGTACCAGCGCATGCCTCAGCTGGCCACGGTGAACACCTCCTACCAGGTGGTGCCGCGCCTCAAGATCCCCGAGGCCATCCTCGATGGCTGGTGTGAGGGCTACCCCACCGAGCCCCGCACCATCGAGGGCCAGTTCCGGCGCTTCGAGTACCCCGCGCCCGGCCACTCCGAGGTCAAGATGTACTACAAGTACGGCGGCTCCCACTTCGGCACCATGACCGACACCAACCGCTATGCGCGCATGTACCGGGCCGACAAGCTGGAGTGCGTCGTCAATCAGTCCATCTGGTTCGAGGGCGAGACCAAGTTCGCCGACATCATCCTGCCGGCCTGCACCAGCTTCGAGCGCTGGGACATCAGCGAGTTCGGCAACTGCGGCGGCTACGTGCACCATTCCTTCACCCAGAACAACCACCGGGTGGCCGTCATGCAGCACAAGTGCATCGAGCCTCTGGGCGAGTCGCGCTCCGACTACCAGATCTTCCTCGACATCGCCAAGCGCCTAGGGCTGGGCGCCGTCTACTCGGAAGGCATGACCGAGCTCGATTGGTGCAAGCGGGTCTTCGACGCCACCCACCTGTCCGACCAGATCTCCTGGAAAGAGTTCGTGAAGAAGGGTTACTACGTGGTGCCGGCGCCCTCGGCAGCCCGGCGCGACCCGGTGTCGTACCGCTGGTTCGCGGAGGGGCGCCCCAAGGACACTCCCGAGCTACAGCCGCTCCCGGCCGACTACACCGAGAAGTTCCGCACGGGCCTACAGACCCAGTCGGGCAAGATCGAGTTCGAGTCCTCGAGCCTCAAGCGCCTGGACCCCGATGACCCCGAGCGTCCCCCCATCCTGAAGTACATCCCCGCGTGGGAGGGCCCGCACGCGGCCGATCTGTACGAGAAATACCCGTTGCAGCTGATCTCGCCCCACCCGCGCTTCACCTTCCATACCATGAGCGATGGCAAGGACAGCACCATCAACGACGTCCACGACCACCGGGTGCTCGTTGACGGCTACTACTACTGGATCGTGCGCATCAACGGCGCAGACGCGGCGGCCCGGGGCATCGGACAGCACGACCTGGTGAAGGTCTTCAACGACCGGGGCGTGGTGGTCTGCGCCGCCCAGCTGACCGAACGGCTGCCTCCCGGCACGGTGCACTCCTACGAGTCGTGCGCCGTCTACGACCCCATCGGGGAACCGGGGGCGTCGCCCGACCGCGGGGGGTGCATCAACCTACTCACCCCTAGCCGCATGATGATCACGCGCTCGCACGCCATGGCGGCTAACTCCTGCCTGGTGGAGGTGCAGAAATGGGACGGGGGATAGAAGGCAGGGGCGGGCCGGCAAGTGTGACCAGGCTTCAGGCCGGTGTATGATACTACACAGGTGTACGTGTAGGTGCATGCTTGATCGGAGTGTGGGACATGGCGACCAAGTACCGAGCACAGATCCTCCTAGAGCGCGATCAGCAGCGCGCTCTTGCGCAACTAGCGGAGGAGCAAGGCAGGAGTGTGTCCGACCTCGTGCGACAAGCAGTACAGGAGTTCCTGCATGACGAGACGCAGATCGCGCGCAGACGACGTCGGGAGGCGGCCCTCCAAAGCCTTTCCCGGTTGCAGGAGCAGATACGGTCCAGGCACGGCGTCCTCGGGGTGGATCTCGTCCGCGAGGCGAGAGAAGAACGAGAGGTCCAGCTTGACCACGTGTGGGGGGTGGGTGAGTGACGGTCGCAATCGACGCCGGACTTCTGGCTGCGGTGGTTCTCCCACTGCCGTACTCCGAATCCGCGCTGGCCAGGATGAGCTCGTGGATCGCGCGGGACGAACTCCTGGTAGCTCCCACCCTGCTGAGCTACGAGGTGACGTCCATCTTTCGCAAGGCCGTGGCCCGAGGGTTGATGACCACGGATGAGGCGGCCGACGCGGTGGAGAAGTTGCTGGCTGCGGACGTTCATTGGGTTGCGCCCTCGACTGCTCTAAATCGGCGAGCGCTCGAGTGGGCCGAGCGCTTGGGGCAGTGGGTCGCTCATGACGCGGCCTACCTGGCAGTGGCCGAGTCGGCGGGCGTCGACCTGTGGACCACCGATGGAAGGCTCGCCAACGGAGCGCGGCAACTCGGCCTCGAGTGGGTGCGCCCAATATGGGAGTGACTTCTGCCCTTTGCGGTCGAAGTCTCCCCGGCGTGCATGTTGAACCCCGGAACAGACCAACTGAGGAGGGATCGGATTGACCTCGCTGCTGTGGGAACCATCGCCGGAGCGCACGGCCGCCGCCAACATGACGCGGTTCACGGCCTTCGTCAACGAGCGGCACCAGATGGTCCTCGACTCCTACGCCGCCCTGTACCGCTGGTCGGTGCACGACATCCCCTCCTTCTGGGCGGCCGCCTGGGAGTTCCTCGAGATCGAGGCCTCGGTCCCGTATGAGGCGGTGGTCGACGACCTCAGCCACTTCCCCGGCGCCTCGTGGTTCCCGGGCGCTCGCCTCAACTTTGCCGAGAACCTGCTCCGCTACCGCGATGACCGCACGGCCTTCATTTTCGTAGGCGAGACGGCCGCGCCCGTGCGCATGACCTACACCGAGCTCTACGATCTGGTGTCCCGCGTGGCCGGGGCCCTCAGGGCAGCAGGCGTCCGGCCCGGCGACCGGGTGGCCGCCTATATGCCAAACATGATCGAGACCGCCGTGGGCATGCTGGCCGCTACCGCCATCGGGGCCGTCTGGTCGAGCTGCGCCACCGACATCGGGCCGGCGGCGGCAGCCGACCGCCTGGGCCAGATCGGGCCCAAGGTGCTCTTCGCGGTGGACGCCTACCGCTACAAGGACCGGGTCTTCGACTGCCTGGCCAACACGGCCGAAGTGGTCGCGCGCATGCCCAGTCTGGAGCGCGTGGTGGTGGCCCACTACGCGGGTGACACAGCTGCGGATGTCTCCGCCATCCGGGGGGCCGTGCGGTGGGACGACTTCATCGCCGGGCAGGCGGGCGGGGAGCTCGCCTTCGAGCAGCTGCCCTACGACCATCCGGCCGTGGTCATGTTCAGCTCGGGCACCACCGGCAAGCCCAAGTGCCTGGTGCAGAGCGGCGGCGGGATCCTCCTCAACCAGCGCAAGGAGCTCGTCCTGCACACCGACCTCACCCGCGACGACACCATCTTCTACGTCACCACCGCCAGCTGGATGATGTGGAACTGGCTGCTCTCCTCCCTGGGGGTGGGGGCCACGGTGGTGCTCTTCGACGGCAACCCCGCCTATCCCGACCTGGGGGCGCTGTGGCGCCTCATCGCCGATCTTCGCGTGACCATCTTCGGTACCAGCGCCAGCTACCTCAGCCTGCTCAAAGCCCAGGGTTTCGTACCCAAGGACGCCGTCGACCTCTCGCACCTGCGCGAGATCTGCCAGACGGGCTCGGCCCTCTCCCCCGAGGGCTTCGCCTACGTCTACGAGGCCATCAAGCCCGACCTGCACTTCAACTCGCTGTCGGGAGGCACCGACATCAACGGCTGCTTCGCCATCGGCAGCCCCATCCAGCCGGTGCATGCCGGGCAGCTTCAGGGCCCGGGCCTGGGCATGAAGATCGAGTGCTACGATGCGGCCGGCCGGCCGGTTCGCGACCAAGAAGGCGAGCTGGTCTGCGAGGCGCCGGCGCCCTCCATGCCCCTCTACTTCTGGGACGATCCCGAGGGCAAGCGCTACCACGAGGCCTACTTCGACGTCTATCCCGGGGTGTGGCGCCACGGCGACTACGTCATGTTCGACTCCAAGACGGGGGGATCACCTTCTTCGGGCGCTCCGACGCGGTGCTCAAGCCCTCGGGGGTGCGCATCGGCACGGCCGAGATCTACAATCAGGTGGAGCAGCTCCCCCAGGTGGCCGACAGTCTGGCCATCGGCCAGGACTGGCAGGGCGACCAGCGCATCATCCTCTTCGTGAAGCTGGCCCCGGGAGAGGAGCTCACCGAGGAGCTCAAGAAGACGATCGCAAGGACCTTGCGCGACAAGGCCTCGCCCCGGCACGTGCCGGCCAAGATCATCGCCGTGCCGGATATCCCCTACACCCTGAACATGAAGAAGGTGGAGACGGCGGTCACCAACATCCTCCACGGGAGGCCGGTCACCAACCGGGACGCCCTGGCCAACCCGGAGTCGCTCGATTGCTACGAGGGGTTGGTGGCTGAGCTGCAAGGGGCCTGAGATCGGCGTGATCTGGAGGGGCCGCCACGGGCGATCACGCGCGGCACTCCCCAAGACGTCGTGGGGCCGGTACTCTTGCCGGTATCGCCGGCGTCGGGCTTCATGACCGGCCGGGTCTTGTCTGTCGATGGCCACCCGGCTGGTCGGATTTGCCCTCAGGAGAAGGGAACGTGATGGTGTACCCAAGAAGGATGGCGCGAGAGCTTGGTCCCCCCGGCACATCGCCGCCAAGTGGGCCTCCTTGCAGGAAGTCCTGCGGGCGCTCGGCGGAGTCGTGGTGGCCTTTTCGGGTGGGGTGGACTCGACCTTCCTTCTGAAGGGTGCCCAGGAGGCTCTGGGCGAGCGAGTCCTGGCGCTGACGGCCCTGTCCGAAACGTATCCCCGGCGCGAAGCCGAGGCAGCCGCGCGGCTGGCCACCGAGCTGGGTGTGGCCCATCGTTTTATCGTCTCCGAGGAGCTCGACTTGCCCGAGTTCCGCGTGAATCCGCGCAACCGCTGCTACTATTGCAAGAAGGAGCTCTTTGGCAAGCTCCTCGAGGTGGCCGCCGAGGAAGGCCTGGCCTGGGTGGCCGACGGGTCGAACCTCGACGACGAGGGTGACCACCGGCCCGGCAAGCAGGCGGCCGCCGAACTTGGCGTGCGCAGCCCGCTGCGCGAGGCCGGCCTGACGAAGCAGGATATCCGCGACCTCTCCCGATGGCTCGGCCTACCGACCTGGGATAAGCCTTCTTTTGCCTGCCTCTCGTCGCGGTTTCCGTACGGTACCGCCATCACCCGCGACCGCGTGGGTCGTATCGGGAGAGCCGAGGAGCGCCTGCGCGACCTTGGTTTCACCCAGCTTCGGCTGCGCTTTCACAACGACGTGGCCCGCCTCGAGGTCGTGCCCGGGGAGTTCGGCCGGCTGCTCGAGCCCGGCGTGCGGGAGCAGGTGGTGGCCATCATCAAGGAGGCCGGCTTCGTCTACGCGGCCTTCGACCTGGAGGGCTATCGCACCGGGGCAATGAACGAGGCGTCCTACGAGTCCACCGCGTCCTACGAGTCCACCGCACCCGACGAGCCGACCTCTGCCCCGGCTGCCGGCCGGGCCGCCGGACCGGCGGCCCGATGAACGCCGCCGAGCTGCGCCTCCTGCTGGAGGGCGTCCGCGACGGACGCATCGACCTGGAGCACGCCCAGACCAGGCTCTCCCGCCTGCCCTATGAGGAGCTCGGTTTCGCTCAGCTCGACCACCACCGCACGCTGCGTCGGGGCTACGGCGAGGCCGTCTTCTGCACAGGCAAGACCACCGACCAGGTGATCGAGATCGCCGAGCGCATGATCGCCTACGGGCACACGAACGTCCTCGCCACCCGGGCGCGGCCCGAGGTGCTGGACGCCCTCGAGGAGCTGGTGCCCGTCCGGCTTCACCGCGAGGCATCTTTGGTGGTCATCAACCCCCGGGAGATCCCGCTGCAAGGTCTCATCTGCGTGTGTTCGGCGGGCACATCCGACATCCCCGTGGCCGAGGAGGCGGCAGTCACCGCCGAGACCTTGGGCAGCCGGGTGGAGCGTCTCTACGATGTTGGGGTGGCCGGTATCCATCGTTTGCTGGCCAAAGGGGATGTCATCGCCCGGGCCAACGCCATCGTAGCGGTGGCCGGCATGGAGGGAGCCCTGGCCAGCGTCATCGGTGGACTGGCGCCCTGCCCGGTGATCGCCGTGCCCACCAGCGTGGGTTACGGAGCCAGTCTGGGCGGTCTGGCCGCCCTGCTGGCCATGCTGAACTCCTGTTCGCCCGGGGTCTCGGTGGTCAACATCGACAACGGCTACGGGGCCGGATACCAGGCCAACATGATCAACCAGCTCGCTGTGGGCGGTGGAGCGCGCGCCCACGACACGGCCACCGGCGGCCCAGCGGGAGGCGGGTCGGAGAGCGCCGCCGACACGTCCTGAAGGGCGTGGCGGGTGAGTATTGAAGGCTCGGCTTTGGCAGCTCGTGCTTCGGGTGCCCGTCGCGGACCCGCGAGCCGCCCGGTCGTTGGGCGCCGCTCATTGCCTTGTCGTCAGCGGGCGGCCTCGGTCACCTCGGCGCTATGGCTGATGGCAATCGCTCCCCGCACGCTCATGGCCGCCGGGCAGCGATCCAGGTACACGGCCAGCGCCTCGTCAACGGCGCCGCCGGTGCCCGGCGGCACACGGAGGGTGTAGCACACCCGGATCTGGGTAATACGCAGGACTCCGTCCACATCTTCGATGTCGCCTTCGACATCGGCCCGGAAGCGGTCGGCACCGGTGGGAATCTTGTGTGTCGCCAGCACCCCGGCCAGCGTCCCCATCATTCAGCCACCGATGGCGCCCACGATGTGGTCGAGGGTGGCGGCGTGCTCCTCCTCGGGCTCGACCTTGTAGAAACGCTTGATGCCGCCGTGGACCCCGTAGTAGACGGGGTGGTCGAGTCCGGTGATCAGAGCCTTGCGTGTGGGGCCGTTCTCCCGGGTTATGGTGATCTTCGACGTGTGCACCAAGGTGCCCATTCTCATCTCCTGTCCGTCGCGGGCGTCTTGTCCGCCGGGATGGTCCTGTCCGCCGGGAGCGTGGAATAGAGCCGGTCTCCGATGTTGTTGGGATCGAGGGCCTCCTTGATCTTCCTCTGGAACTCGAAGACGGCGGGCTGGTTGGCGGCGGCGAGCGAAGCCCAGACCTGCTCGTCGGTCTTGCTGAGCTCCAGGTAGAGGGCTTCCTTGCCGGGAGGGAAGCCGTACGAGGTCGCGTCCCTGACCGCGTCTTCCATGTGGCGCACGGCCGCCTTGGTCGATTCCCGGTCGTTGGGATCGTACGAGACGAACTGCTCGAGTCCCGTGCCGCCGCCTCCCGGAAAACCGCTTCCCGAGCCCATCATGGCATCGCCGCCGCACTGCACCAGCAGGCCGGAGGCGGCGTCTCGTTCCAGACCGGCGGAGGCGATGGGTATGTAGCCTTTGACCCAGTCGGGCGTGCCCACCTGCATCCAGCTGCCGATGTAGCCTCCCGCCCACACGTAGTTGATGTGCTTGTGCCCGAGGCGCTGCAGGTACATGTTGGTGAACTCGGCCATGTCCTCCTCGGCGAAGCGTTTCACCTTCCAGCCACCCACCTCGGCCAGGATCGCGTCCAGGATCCTGTCTTGCAGCTCGATGTCTCGAACCGAGCGCCCGGCCATGATGAATTGGAACGAGATGCGCATCTCCTCGGTGAGCTCGCGCATGCCTGGCTCCTGGGCCATCCATTCCACATCGTTCAGGGTCTTGGTGTGATCGTTGTACATAAGCCAGAAGGCCGGCGCCAGGTCGGCCCCCGCCAGGTTGAACTGGCGGTGGAAGACGTAGCCAAGCTCGTTGTCGTAGATCTGGTAGTAGAGGTCGGCCCAGGCATCCCAGGAGGGTACCGCCAAGGTGTAGACCCGGAAATGTTCGTGGATGGGCAGCCGGTAGGCGGGAACCGTTCCCCGGACCTTCCACTCCGTGGGCCCGGGCCAGTGGGTGAGCTTGACGGCGCACTTGGTGTAGACGCCCATCCCTCCCCGCGAGCCGATGGTGCCGCGGCAGATGCCGCGCACGCTGGGCCCGGGCCCCTCTCCGCAGAACCATCCGTCGCCTGAGCCCAAGGATCCGGTACGCACGATCTCACCAGCCGGGGTGACCCACTCCAGGGCCAGCAGGTTTTCGGCGTTGCCGCCCATCCAGTAGGCCATGGGCCCCTGGCCGGCGTAGGCGCAGGAGCTGGCCAGGACGGAGCAGGAGGCTCCCGCTCCCGTGATGTTGATGTTGAGCCCCAGCTTCAAGGTCTCGGCCTGCAGCTGGGCCGCAATCACGTAGGGCTCGATCACCGCGATCAGGTTCTTCTCGTCGATCTCGAGGATACGGTCCATGCGCCGCATGTCGAGCTGGAGGGTGGGGGCGTCGCTCTGGGGGGCCGCGAAGTGGTACCAGCCGGTGGAAAGGGGTTTGACCTTGATTCTGTGCCGGTTGCACAGGCGGACGATGGTCTGCACTTCCTCGGTGGTCCGGGGCATGATCACCGCCACCGGCCGAGGCATGAAGTGGCTCTGCTCGGGGCGCACCAGGTCGGCCAGCACCTCGAAGGCGTAGGCATCGAGCACCACCGGATCGTCGGAGACGTTCTCGGCGCCGACGATATCTTCCAGCTGCCGGTAGGTCTCTCGGCTAAGGGTCACCGCACTCCTCTCCTTGTGTCAGAAGATCTGGGAGGCTGTTGAAGAACGAAACATCGGCCGCCGGGCTGCTCTGGGCGGCGCCATGCGGCGTCCTCGGTCGCGCCCGTAACGCTGCTACGGGCGGGCTGCGAGAGCACCCCCGGCCGGGTCACAGGGCCTGCCTCACGAGCTCGAGCACGTCGAACACCCGCACGGGGGCGCGCCCGTCGCGCAACGCTTCGCTGAAGTTCTGCTCGCACCAGGGACAGGCACTTACCAGGGCGTCGGCTCCCGTGCTCTTGGCCTCCTCCACCCGCTCGGCGGCGGTCCAGGCGTTGAACTCCGGATAGGCCTCCCGCACCCCGCCGCCCGCACCGCAGCACCAGGCCGCCTCCCGGATGCGCTCCATCTCCACCAGCTCGATGCCGGGGATGGCCCGCAGGACGTCTCGCGGCGGTTCGTAGACTCCCTGGGCGCCGTTATAGCGCGGTCGCGGCGGATCGTAGACCACCGCCTGGCCGAAGATCTTCTTCTCGGCGCCTTCCCAGGGCACAAAGGGCTCGCCCTGCCGTCCCAGGTGGCAGGGGTCGTGGTAGGTGACCTTCAGGGGTACCGGAGTAGTGAACTCAAGGCGCCCCTCTCTGACCAAGCGGTCGACGAACTCCACCATGTGTATCGTTTCGACCCTCGAGCCCTCCCGGGCGTACAGGTGTTTGAAGGTGTGGTAGCAGTCGGCGCAGGGCGTCACCACGGTCTTGACGCCGGCATCTTCCCAGGCCCCGAGGACGCGCGCGGCCGTCCGCGCGAATTCCTCGCGGTAGCCCATGTGGTACACGCGCCCGCCGCAGCACTGTCCGTTGTCGAGCAGGCCGACATCAAGTCCGGCCTTTCGCAGGATGTCCAGCGACGTTCGGGCCACGGACTCCAGACCGCCGCCGAGAGAGTGCCGGCAGCCGGGGTGGAACACCAGTTCGGCTTTCTCGCGGGACAGGTCCTTGACGCCAGCGCCCTGCGCCCATGAACCACGGTCCGCTTCGGGAGCGCCGAGCATGGTGCCCCGCCGGCGGAACCCCTCGATGACGGCCTGGTACCGCGGTGGGACCCGGCCCTGTTCCGCCAGCCAGAACCGGAACTCGCGCAGGGCCGCCAGCACTTCCATGTCGTAGCGGCACACCTTACAGGCCACGTCGCAGTTGCCGCACAGCTGGCACTTGAAGGCGATGTCGACCACCCGGTCGGTGACCTCGCTCCGGCCGTCCAGGAGTGACAGGTAGGTCACCAGCCGGCCGCCGCCCGAGTAATTGTGGAAGTTGTTGTGGTCGACGCTGGGGCAGCCCTTGGCGAACCGCGAGCTCTTGACCAGGTCGAAGGGGATCCACTTACAATAAGAGCAGCGCGTGCACCGCATCGCGTCGGCGCGATAGTCCGCCAGTGCCATCCAGGTTCCCTCCTTGTGCCTTTCGCCTAGTAGGAGCTCGTCTCAAAACGAAGCCCCGGCCCCCAGGCCGCACTGGGCGGCCCGATGCGGTGTCCTCGGTCGCGTCCGTAGCTCTGCTACGCCCGCTCCCTGCGTCCGTGCCTCGCCCGCGCCCAGCGCACCCTGGCGGCGAAGCGTCATTCCGACACGAGCTCTGGAGCTCGTCTCAAAACGAAGCCCCGGCCCCCAGGCCGCACTGGGCGGCCCGATGCGGTGTCCTCGGTCGCGCCCGTAGCTCTGCTACGCCCGCTCCCTGCGTCCGTGCCTCGCCCGCGCCCAGCGCACCCTGGCGGCGAAGCGTCATTCCGAGCCGAGCTTCTGGAGCTCTCAGAAGCAGAGTTTGCCGGGGTTCATGACGTTGTTGGGATCGAAGATCCCCTTGATCTTCCGGAGGAGCATCGTCGATTGGGCGTCCCGGTTGTAGACCAGGTCCGCCCAGGAGCCGTACGGCCGGGAGAAGTAGGCCCCCTGCCCGATAAGCCGTTCGCCGATCTGGGTGTGGACGGCCTTGGTTCGGGCGAGCTCGCGGGGGTCGCTCGGATCGAAGGGGAACGAAAGCTCGCAATGATGGGCGACCCCCTGATGCTGAGGCTGCAGGTAGACCCCCATATCCCCGGCAGGGTAGCCGTGCTCTTCAGCGATCGTCCGGGCCGTCGCCACGAACCCCGAGGCCTTGTCGAGGGCGGCGAGGAAGAACACGTCCGCGGTGTCGCCCCGGTAGGCGAGCTTCCAGTAGGGCTCGGGGGAGCAGCCGGTGAGCGCGTCCTCGATCTGTCCGGTGGCTGCTCCCGGCAGGGCTGGGAGCAGCTCCAGGCCGCAAGCCCGGGCCGCCTCACTGATGTCCTTTTCCTGTACGTCGGCCCGCTCTTCGGGGAGCAAGGCTCGTCCGGCCACTCCCACGACTAGCACCCAGGACGGCAGCTCCTCCTTCAGAGCGGCGACTCCGTGCTCCGCTGCCAGCAGGCGGGCGAGCAGGGCGCCGCTCGCCAGGAAGACCTCTTCGCCCAACCGCAGCCTTTGGAGCCGGTAGGCGAGGCCGGTCAGCTCTGCGAGCGTGCGGGCTGCGACGAAGAAGAACCTACGAACGCTGGGGAGGAGGGTGCACTTCACCGAAGCCCAGGTCACGATGCCGAGCGTCCCTTGGGCTCCGGAGAGCAGCCGGACGAAGTCGGTCTGCGCCGGCCCCTTGGGGTCCACTTGCCGGAGTCCAGCTCTCCATTGGTCCTCCAGGGAGTAGGGCCCGTAGCCGGCCTCGCCCGTGTAGGTCTTCTCCCCGTTGCCCCACACGACGCCGCAGGTTCGTAGGGGCTCGGGGAAGGCGTAATGGTACCGGGGGACTAGGGTTGGCTGCCTCTCCAGCAGGCTGCCGATTACCGACTTGTTGGGCCGGGGGCGTAAGGGGGCGACCAGCGCCAGGCCCTCCTTGGCCAGCTCCGGCCGGAGCTGGCCATACGTGACCCCCGGCTCGATCACCGCCATCCGGTTCCGCCGGTCGATCCGCTTGATAGCGTTCATACGGCTGAGGTCCACCATCACTGCTCCCGGAGCGCCGGGCACGGTGTCGCCGTAGAAATGGGGGCTGCCCGAGCTGACCGGGACCAGCGGGGTGCGGGTCGCGTTGGCCCACACCACCACCTCCTGCACCTCCCCTTCGCTGCCTGGTCGGACGGCGAACCAGGGCGGGATGGGGAGGACGAAGCTGTGGTCTCCGGAAAACACCTGCAGCGATTCGGGATCGTCGGAGACATGTTCCCGACCGACTATGCCGGCGAGCGCGTTCCTCGTGTCCGTCACGTCATGGCCTCCTGCCGTCGGTTCCGGGCGGTCTGCATCCGCGTTCGCCGCGCGGTGGGGTCGGGTGGGTTCCGGTGGACCGTCTTCCCGGCGGGGCGGAGAAGCCCGGCGATTCTGGCCACGCCCGGCCGCGGACGGGCCGCTTCGGTGCCGCCCCGGGACGGGCCGCACCCCCGCGATAGACCGGGCTTAGCGCCGGCAGAGGCGACCCCCGCCGGAAGACTATACCTGGAGGCCGCGAGGTCTGGAAGAGGAGCGGCCGGCCTACCCCTCCCCGATGGCCGTGCTGTGGGCCGCACGCCCCAAGCCGTCGTGGTGGTGGGCGTCAACGAAACCCGGGGCTTGGATACTTGGATCTCGCGCACGTCGCGCACGACGCGGCCGCCCTTCCGTCGCATCCAGGCCGGCGGCCGGCCGGATGCGGAGCCGATTGACACATTGGCAATAGATATCCATAGTCTAGACCAATACCCTCCCTCCCGAGCAATCAGGGAGGACCAGGAGAGCGCGCGCGGACACAAAGGAAGGCAAGCATGTTCTCGAAGACCTGGGAGACCTCGAAGCGCCGGTACGGCATCGTCCACGAGAAGAACGTCTCGATCCCGGTGAGCGCGGGTTTCACGCTCGACTGCGAC
Source organism: Thermoleophilia bacterium (assembly GCA_027493445.1). Classification (GTDB taxonomy): domain Bacteria; phylum Actinomycetota; class Thermoleophilia; order RBG-16-64-13; family RBG-16-64-13; genus JAMDDA01. The sequence continues at coordinate 3,497,850 of JAOSKU010000001.1, forward strand.
GTCCTGCGCCCGGACTCTCCGGAGAAGTTTCCCTGCATCTGCGGCTTCTTTCCCTTCAAGAAGGAGCGGATGATGGAGCCGATGATGCCGGTGGCTGTGGGCGGGGACCGAGTGGCCATCGAGTCGGGCGACTTCAACTTCTACGTGCGCCGAGGTTACGCCATGGCCCTCTGCAACCTGCGGGGCACGGGGCGGTCGGGGGCGAGTTCGACCACCTGGGGGACGGCACCGTGCAGGACGTCTACGACGCTATCGAATGGTTGGCCACTCAGCCCTGGTGCGACGGTCAGGTGGCCACGTTCGGGGCCTCCTACTTCGCTATGATTCCCAAGCGGGTAGCCGAGCTGAAACCGCCCTCCCTCAAGACCATCTTCGCCCCTTGGGGAGTGACCGACCAGTACCGGGACGCCGTCTACAACGGGGGCATCTTCTCCTTCGTCTTCCACCGCTGGTTCCTGCAGAGCCTGGACAACCTCCGTCTGGCCAAGCGCTACCGGGAGTGGGTGGGTGAGGAGGAGTTCCAGAGGCAGATCGAGGCGGCGCTTCAGGACCCCGAGATCAACATCCATCCCGACCTGGTCTACGCTCTGGAGCATCCCGACGAAGACGGTCTCATGATGATCGTGGAGTATATCCTCAATCCCTTGGACGCCCGGCTCCACAAGGAACGGGCGGTGCGCTTCGATACCGAGGTGGAAATCCCCGGCTACTTTGGCGGCTGCTGGGCCATGTACAACCTGCATCTGCCCGGCGATATCCGCAGCTACGAAAACTGGAAAGGCCCGAAGAAGCTCACCATCGGCCCGCCCCTCTACATGGACCGGCCCGTCTACCAGTACGCCTTCGAATCGTTGCGCTGGTTCGACTACTGGTTGAAGGGCATCGACACCGGGATCATGGATGAGGCTCCCATACAGCTCTTTATTCAGAACACCGGGGAGTGGAAGAGTGCCTACGAGTGGCCCCTGCCCGAGACCAGGTGGACCGAGTTCTTCCTGCACAAGGATGGTCTGCTCTCCGAGCACGAGATCTGGCCGGATGAGACGTCGACGAGCTTCGTCGACGACAAGGACTTCCACGGCTCGCTCACCTTCCTTACGCCGCGTCTGGTGGAGAACACCGAGGTCTGCGGGCCTTTGGTGCTCAATCTTTTCGCTTCGACCACCGACACGGAGGTCCTCTGGTTTGTCGACCTTCTGGAGATCGATCCCGAAGACAGCAGCCGGGTGCTCAGCAAAGGCTGGCTGCGAGGCTCGCAGCGGCACGTCGATCCGGAGCGCTCCAAGCCCTGGCAGCCTTACCACCCCCATGATCGGCGGGAGCCTCTCACCCCTGGGGAGGTGTACGAGTTCAACATCGAGATCCTCGCCACCGGGGTGCTGTTGAGGCCGGGCTACCGGCTGGGCCTGCGCATCAAGGGCGCGGACAAGGACGACCAGCCGGCCAGCTTCCTTGAGGGGCATGGGTTGGGGCGACTCTGGCGGGAGAATCGGGCCGAGATCACTGTCTACCACGACAACGACCACCCCTCGCACCTGCTCGTGCCGATCACCCGGGGTAACCGCGTGGGGACCTTCATGAGCGGCGGCGTGCTGCCGCTGCTCAGCGCGCACACGCATGTTGCAGCAGATTGACCCCAGCCTTGGGTTCTGGTATGTATCTTAGAGCGAGCGCTCTATCTAAGGGACCTCATCCGGCGTACGGCACTGCTGGGACAGACGCCGGCTTGGCGCGAGCAGGCTACACCCGGGTTTCCCAGGCGGCAGCCTGAGACGGCCCCCCGACCCGGGGTGGAGCCAGGTCATCGGCCGGCAGCAACCATGTGTTGACAGGGCGTTTGGGTCACTATAGTATGCTAAGCCTCTGCGACACAGTACTATATGGGGGCCGGAGTTGGGGGCCGGGCGAGAGGAGCCTGCCACGCAGGAGGCGGGCGTAGCTGGAGGCTACGGGCCCGACAAGGACACAGCATCGGGCCGCGCTTAGCGGCCGCGGCGGCCAAGGCTTCGTTTTGAAACGGGCTCCTGGACGGGGGAATTCATGGCACTGACCGACTGGCTTCAGCTGCTGGTCATGGGTATCGCGCAGGGAGCCATCTTCGGCCTGATCGGCCTGGGCTACGTGACTATCTACCGCACCTCGCGGGTCGTCAACATGGCGCAGGGCAGCTTCGTCATGCTGGGAGCGCTCTTCGCGTACTCGTTCCTCAACGAGCTGGGTTGGCCTTTCTGGCTGTCGGGGGCGGTGTCGGTGGCGGGCGTCGTCCTGGTGGGCCTGGCGATGTACCAGCTGGTTCTGCGGCCTATCATCAAGATGTCGCTCGTGGGCATGATCCTGGCCACCATCGCGCTCAGCATTCTCTTCGAGAATCTCGCTCTACTGAGGTGGGGCGGGTATGGCAAGGGTCTACCGCCGTTCACCGGCGTGAAGCCACTCTGGGTCGGCGACGTGGCCGTTGCTCCCCAGGTTCTGTGGGTGGTGGGTCTCACAGCTGCCGTGCTCGTCGCCCTCCACATCCTGGCGAACTACACCCGCCTGGGCAAGCAGATGACCGCGACCGCCACCCGGCCGATGGCGGCCAGCCTCTGCGGCATATCCACCAACAAGATGGTGCTGGCGGCGTTCGCCATCAGCGCCTCCGTCGGCGCCCTGGGGGGCATCAGCATCGGCTCAGTGGTGCCGGTGGCCTATGTCTCGGGCGGTATCTTCGGGCTGAACGGGTTCGTGGCCGCCATCCTGGGCGGTTGGGGCTCGAGCATGGGGGCCGTGCTCGGCGGCCTGACACTAGGCATCCTCGAGTCCCTGGCCACGGGCCTCATGCCCGCCGGCTACAAGAACGCGGTGGCCTTCGTGCTGCTCCTCCTCATCCTGTATTTCCGTCCCTCGGGGCTGCTGGGTAAGTCGGCCACGGAAGGCGAGGACTGATGGGCGACGTGGCCTCGACACAGGCTCGGCCCGGCTTGGCCGATCGGGTCATGCCCCAGATACGGGAGCGGAGCTTCCTCCTCAAGCTCGCGCTGGTGGCCGTGCTCCTGGCGTGGCCTCTCGTGTACACGAGCCTCTACGGCATGAACATGATGACCACAGCCGGTTTGTTCGCCATCCTCACCATGAGCGTCGGGCTGATCCTAGGACAGGCGGGCCAGCTTTCGTTCGGGCATGTCGCCTTCTACGGGATGGGGGCGTACACGGTCTCCATACTCACGATCAACTACGACGTGAGCCCGCTGCTCGCCCTGGCCATCAGCCCCTTCGTCCCCGCCCTTATCGCCTTGATCATCGGGCGGCCCGTGCTGCGACTGAGGTACTTCTACCTGGCCCTGGCGACCATCGCCCTGGGACAGATCTTCCTGGTGCTCGTGCTCCAGCTGCGCAACATCACCGGCGGGGAGCACGGGATGGGCCCGATCCCGGCGCTGAGCGTGTTCGGCTTCGAGTTCGACTCCTACCTGGGCAAGTACTACCTCGTCTGGGTGTTTGTTCTCGCGATCCTGCTCCTCACTCAGCGGGCGCTGAAGTATCGGGTGGGCCGGGCTCTGAGAGCTCTGGCGACCAGTGAGATCGCCGCCTCGACGCTGGGCGTGCGCACTGCCAATTGGAAGCTGCTCGCCTTCGTGGTAAGCGCGTTCTACGGGGGGTTGGCCGGCGGTCTTTTCGCCCTTGTGACCGGCGCGATCGGTCCAAACTCCTTCTCCTTCAACGCCGCTGTTCTCCCGGTGGTCATGATGCTCGTGGGCGGCGATCGGACATTGTGGGGCGGCGTCGTGGGCGCCATCGTGCTGACGTGGGTGGGGAACGGCTTCTCCAGCCTGCAGCAGTACAGCGGCGTAGTCTTCTCGATCATCATGGTGCTGCTGCTGATCTTTCTGCCCGCCGGCATCGCCGGCGGGCTCCGTCCGGAACAATGGGCCAGGTTGCGCGCCCTTTTCCGACCGGGGCGCAAGCCCGACGCGGTGGAGTGCGCGGTCGCCGCCGAGAGCGGCGCGTTGGTCGAGCAGTGCCAGACCCAAGTGGCCCTGGTCCCATCGCCCGGACCGCAGGCCCCGCTTCTCGGCCCTTCCGCGCCGGCCGAGGATCTCGCCGGAGCTCCGGGTTCTGCTCCCGCCACGGATCCCGGCGAGATGCTCCTGCGGGTAGACGGGCTATCGGTCGACTTCGGGGGCCTCAGGGCCGTCGCTGATGTGTCACTTTCAGTGAAGGAAGGGCAGATCGCCGCTCTGATTGGGCCTAACGGCGCCGGGAAGACGACGCTGTTCAACGCCGTCAGCCGCCTCCAGACCCTTTCCGCGGGCGGTCTATGGTTCGCCGGCCAGGACATCACGTCCATCACCCCGGCCGATGTTTCGCGGCTCGGTATGGCCCGGACCTTCCAGAACCTCCGCATCTTTCCCAACATGAGCGTCCTCGAGAATGTCTTGGTAGGCTGCCACCGCCATGAGCGGTCGGGGTTTTTCGCGACCGGTTTGGGCCTTCCTACTCAGCGGGCCGAGGAGCGCCGGTCGCGGGCACGGGCGATAGCCGCGCTCGAAACGGTAGGCATCGCCCGGGAGGCCGAAAAGCCTGCGGCAAGCCTCCCTTACGGCCGCCAGCGTCTGGTGGAGATCGCCCGCGCCGTGGCGTCGGAGCCGCGCCTGCTGCTGCTGGACGAGCCGGCGGCCGGCATGAACGCCGAGGAGCGGGAGTTCCTGGTGGGCCGAATCGCCGCCATACGGAACGCCGGCGTGACCGTGCTTCTGGTGGAGCACGACATCGAGCTCGTCATGGGCATCTCAGACATGGTGAGCGTGCTCGACTATGGGCTCCTCATCGCCCAAGGATTGCCGGAGGACGTGCGGTGCGACTCCGCGGTCATCGAGGCCTACCTGGGCGTGGACCATGCCCAGGGGAGCGATCTCTGCGCCACGCGGGATCTAGACGGTTTTGAACCCGAGCCGATTCTCGTCGTCGACGGCCTCTCCACCTCATACGGCGTCATCGAGGCCTTGCGAGGCGTGTGTCTGGACGTGCGCCGGGGGAGGTGGTCGCCGTACTGGGAGCGAACGGAGCGGGAAAGACGACACTGCTGCGGACGCTCTCCGGCATCCTGCGCTCGAACGCCGGGACCGTCTCCTATCGGGGACGCGACATTACCCGGGTGGCTCCCGAGAAGATCACAGCGCGCGGCCTGTGCCATGTGCCCGAGGGCCGGCAGCTCTTCCCCACGCTCTCGGTCGAGGACAACCTGCTTCTTGGAGCCTCCGGCCGCAAGAACGTAGCGGCCGAGCAACAAGAGGACCTCGCCTACGTGTGCGAGCTGTTCCCCATTCTCTCGGAGCGCCGCCATCAAGCGGCCGGCACGCTCTCCGGCGGCGAGCAGCAGATGCTGGCCATTGGCCGCGCCCTCATGGGGCGACCGGACCTCCTGCTTCTCGACGAGCCTTCCATGGGTCTCGCGCCCAGGGCGGTGGAGCGCATCTTCGAAGCGCTGGCGAAGCTGAACGAGCAGGGTCTTACCATGTTGATGGTCGAGCAGAACGCGGAGATGGCGCTCTCGGTCGCCCACCGCGCGGTCGTACTCCAGACGGGGAGCGTGGTCCTCTCCGGCAAGTCTACCGAGCTTCGACAGGATGATCGCGTGCGGGAATGCTACCTCGGCCGGGGCCGAGGATGAGCTCTGCGCGATCAGAGCAGAACGAGCGAAACGAACAAGGAGAAGGGGTCATGCGGAAAAGTCACTGGATAGCGACGGTCTTGGTACTGCTTCTGGGCCTATCCCTGGTCGTCGCTGCCTGCGGCGGCGACGACGCCACGACCACGACGACGGCGCCGGCCTCTTCGGAGACCACTGCCCCGGCATCGTCGGAGACAACCGCACCCCAGTCGACCGAGCCCATCAAAATAGGCCAGCTCGTCTCGCTCACCGGTACAGGGGCCGCCCCGGCTGCAGCCATCGTCGCAGCCGTCAAAGTGGAGGCCGAGTACATCAACGCCAACGGCGGGGTCAACGGCCGGCCCATCGAGATCATCACCGAAGACGACAAATCCGACGTCTCGGCCGCCGTGGCCGCGGCTACCAAGCTGATCGACCAGGCGGGCGTCTCCGCCCTCATCGGCCCCTTCCCGCAGTACGTGGAGGCGGCCGCGCGCGACGTTGCCGAGAAGGCGGAGATAGTGGACGTGCTGTACATGCCGCCCACCCTCGACAGCTTGAAGATTACCGATGCCAAATGGGCCTTTCTCTGCACCGCCGGGCCCGACGCTCTGAATGACGCCCTGGTGAAGCTGGCCAAGGCTGAGGGCTACACGAACATCGTGAGCATCGCCGACAACCTGAGCATCCACCAGGAAACCCTGGAGCTACTGAAGGACAGCCTGCCGGCGGCGGGTATCAACCTGACTGCTCTGAGCGACACCTGGACCCTCGAGGAGACCGACCTCGGTCCCATCTCCGCCAAGATCGCGGCGGCGGCCAAGAGCGCCAATCCCGATGCGCTGTTCATCCTCAGCAATCCGCTGCACGCTCCCGGCATCCAGAAGAATCTGCGCGGTCTTGGGGTCGAGACGCAGATCGTGGGCAGTCCGGCTGCGACGTCTCCGGCCATGTTCATGCAGGGACCGCAGGACGCCGAGGGCATGATCGCCATCGGTACTGGTACCGTGAACGCCTTCGCCCTGCCCGAGGACTTCCCTGGCCAGGCCAAGATGGTCGAGTTTGCTACCCGCTTCCAGGAGAAGACCGGCCAGCCGGCCGACTTCTACGCCGGCTTCGGGTACGACGCGCTGCATCTGTTGGTGGACGCCATGATCACCGCCGGGGGCGACGACAAGGCCGCGGTGCGCGACGCCCTGGAGAACACCACGAACTGGCAAGGGATGCAGGGTGTGTTCAACTACTCGCCCACCGATCACGTCGGTATCCACGGCGGCCTGGCCCAGTGGAAGATCGCCAACGGGACCTTCGAGTTCATACGGGATCTGAACGCCGCCGGCATGTAGCGGGAGGCACGTTGGCTCCCTTCGGGAGGTCGAGTGGGGCGGGGTCGGAACGACCCCGCCCCACGCAAGAGAACGCGCACGAGCACGTGCGCGTGCGCGAGGATTGCGCGGGAGGAGCGTCCGCTCCCCACCGCGACCTGATCGCCAACCGAGAAAGGGAGGAGTCCGTGGAGGAATTTGCGCTGCCGCCTATCCGGCGCATATCCTGCGAGGAAGGGTTCTCGACCTCTGAGGTCGTGGAGGCCTCCAGCAAGCTGTTCAATGCCGTCCCGTCGTGGGCCAGCGGGCCGATCGCAGGGGCGTTCATGGAGGACCTTCTGGACATCGGTGACGGGCGGATCGCCCGGATGGACGCCGACGGGGTGGGTGTGCAGATCCTCGCTCTGGCCGGCCCGGGTGTGCAGTCATTCGACCCGGCCACGGCCTTGAGCCTGGCTCAAACCGTCAACGACCGCTTGAGCGACGCCGTCAAGGCGCATCCGGATCGTCTGGTCGGACTCGCCACGATGGCTCCCCAGGCCGCGGAGGCCTCGGCTCGTGAGCTCGAGCGCGCCGTGACCCGGCTCGGACTGAAGGGAGCGATGATCAGCGGGCATACACATGGCGTCTACTTGGACGACGCCGGCGTGTGGCCCCTGTTCGAGGCCGCGGAAGCGCTTGATGCGCCCGTCTACATCCACCCGCGGGAGCCCTCACCGCAGCTGGCTGCGGCCGGCATCCCGGGATTCACCGTGAGCTGGGGATACGGGGTCGAGGCGGGGACGAACGCCCTGAGGTTGATCTCCGCGGGGGTCTTCGACCGCTTCCCCGGGCTCCGCGTGGTGCTCGGCCACCTGGGCGAGACCCTCCCCTATCTGCTCGGTCGCATGGACAACCGCTACCGGTGGGAGGCGTCCACCTTCGCCCTCCCTCGCCTGCAACGTCTGCCCAGCGAGTACGCGCGAGACAACTTCGTCATCACCAGCAGCGGGATGAACTACCGAGCCCCGATGCGCGCGGCGCTCGACGCGCTCGGTCTGGAACGCGTCCTGTTCGCGGCTGATTATCCCTTCGAGGACCAGGCGCAGGCCGTCGCGGACATGGATGGCGTCATGGACGACCTCGCCCTGGCGGTCGATGAGCGGCGCGCGATCTACCAATCCAACGCCGAGAGGGTTTTTGGGCTATGACTGCATCCGCTGGGCTGACGCCCGAAGAAGAGAGCAAGCCGTATGCTAAGTACTACTCGATGAGGCTTTCCGAGCCCGATGCCGGTCTCCTTGCGCAGCTCCGGCCGGAGAACCCCATCGATCCGGAGGCCGCGCTCGCCATCGAGGATCTCGACCGTCTCCTCGAGCCCGGCTATCTTCCTGTGGAGACAGGGTGGTGCGTGCTGCCCAATGGTGCAGGGTACGTCGCCGTGCACACCATCATGCCGGGGGTGACCGTGGAGATGGTGAACTGGTGGTTCGCCTGGCACGGTTTGGAAGCCCTGCGCTACAAGATTTGGTGGCCGAAAGGCCATCTGTCCGTCTCGGTGGGCGACGACGACCGGGCCAAGATCCTCGACCCGAACCTTCCGCTCACCGACAAGTTCCAGGGTCGGGTCCACACGGTGGTCGAGGACGTCGGCGTGGGGATCCAGACCATCGACATCCACTTCCTCCGCCCGGAGGACATGGGCTTCGACATGGAACGTTTCGTGGCTCCCAACGTGGGCACGGTCGTGGGCGGTTTTGGGTGGGCATCCACGGCCGGCGCGCCGCCGGACGCACCCCGGGAGCCGGCCGCGATGTGCCACTTCATCCGCGAGGTTCCCGGAGGGATCGAGTTTCGGACCCGTTTCTGGCTGGGCTACACGATTCGGGAGCGCGTGCCCGTCCTCCTGGTTCCTCCAGGAGTGAGCGTGCCACTCGAGGCGACCTGCGGACTCGCGCGTCACAACGTCGAGGAGTATTCGAACTTGCGGGTGCTGTTGCCGCTCATCTATGCCGAACAAGGGGGAGTGGTTGCCTGATGCGGGGGAAAGTCGCGATTGTGACCGGAGCCAGCCGGGGCATCGGCAAGGCCGTGGCCCTCGGCTTCGCCCGGGAGGGAGCGGCGGTCGTGGTGGCCGCCCGTAGCGAGACGGCTCCGCACGAGAAGCTGCCCGGGACCATCCACGAGACCGCGGCCCAGGTCGAGGCTCTGGGGGGTCGGGCCCTGGCGGTACGCTGCGATGTCACTGACGAAGCAAGCGTCACGGCGATGGTAGAGAGGAGCCTTGGCGAGTTCGGACGGATCGACGTGCTGGTGAACAACGCCGCCGTGGACTTCGCCTACCCCGTTCTGGGAACGCCCGTCAAGCGCTGGGAGCTCGTACTGCGGGTCAACGTAACGGGCCCCTTTCTGTGCGCGCGTGCAGTCCTTCCGACCATGATCCAGCAAGGTGGGGGCAGCATCATCAACATCTCGTCGCTGGCCGCGGCCGAGAGGGGCAGTGGCACCGTGGGCTACAGTGCCGCGTACGCAGCCTCGAAGGCCGCACTCGACCGTTTCACCTGGGCCCTGGCCGCCGAGGTCGGTCGCCACAACATTGCCGTCAACGCCCTCAAGCCTTCCCGAGTGATCGACACGGAGGGGATGCGCATGTGGGCGGACGAGGATGAGAGGATCGACTGGAGCTCGCCGGACCGAATGGTGGCCTGCGCCGTCTTCCTGGCCAGGCAGGACGCCCGCTCCGTCAGTGGGACGGTGGCCACCGACGAGGAGCTCGTCTCCTGGCACGGCCTGCACGCGTGAGGGGCCGCGCGAACCTCGCGCTGTTCGCCGGCCGGAAGGGGGAGTGCATGAAGGCAGCCTTGTATGAAGGCGTCCGGACGGTCCGGCTGGTCGATCGCCCTGTCCCGGTGGCCGGCCCGGGGGAGGCTGTGCTCCAGATCCAATACTGCGGCATCTGCGGCACGGACATGCACGTGTACTTCGAAGGCCTCCTGCCTCCGGGGATCGTGCTCGGGCACGAGAATGTGGGCACGGTGGCGGAAGTGGGCCCGGGGGTGGAAGGATTCCAGGTCGGCGATCGAGTGGTAGCCGGACCTCCCGGACCGTGCGGGCGCTGCTACCAGTGTCTGCACGGGCGGCCGTCCATCTGTATCGACGGCTTCGAGCACACCAACGGGCTTCGGCGGGACGGCGGCATGGCCGAGTACATGCTGGTGAGGGACGCCGAGCAGATGTTGTTCTTGATCCCCGACGAGCTCTCCTTCGAGGATGCCGTCCTGGTCGATACCATGGCCACCGCCTACCGGGGGATCATCCAGTCGGCTTTCCGGCTGGGCGACAACATCGTGGTGTCGGGCGCCGGGCCCATCGGGCTCTCGGCGATCCAATTCCTGCGGATCGGCGGGGCGCGACACATCACCGCCCTCGAGATCGTCGACGCGAGAAAGGAACTCGCCCGGGAGTTGGGGGCCGACCTGGTGCTCGACCCGACTGAGCACGGCGACCGCCTGAGCGAGCGCATCATGGCTCTCCATGGGGGCGTGGGCGCCGATGTGGTGGTGGAGAGCGCGGGCGTCCCGCGTTCGTTCGAACTGTGCCTGACGCTCGCTCGGGCCGGAGGGCAGGTACTGAACCTGGGGGTGACCGAGCAGACGGCCGCCGTCGCGCCGGCCTTCATCGTCAGGAGAGAGCTGGATATCAAGTCCAGCCTGGGGTACGGGGGGGGAGGAGGTGGCCAAGTGTCTGTACTTTCTGTCGAGCGGCAGGTTCAGTACAAAAGGGTTGCTGTCCGACATCATCCCCCTAAGCGACCTCGTGGAGAGGGGTTTCCACAGGCTCGCCACGGACAAAACGCTGATCAAGGTGGCGGTGGCCCCTCGAACCGGGTCGTTCGACGAGGCCGCACCGGACCGCCCGAGCCGGGGAGGAAGCCGGCAATCAGGAGGGCCTCGCGGCGCTCCTGCGGCGGCCAAGGCTTCGTTCTTGAAACGAGCTCCAAGCGCGAACGTAGAGGAGGACCTTCATGACCGACCCCACTCCGAGCGTGCAGCTCAAACCGCACCACGGCGGTATCAGCGTCCCCGACCTGGAGGCCTCCATCGCCTGGTACCGCGACATGCTAGGCTTCAGCCTGGAGATAGTCATGGACATCCCCGAGGGGACCGGGCGCCTCGCCTTTCTGAAGAGCGGCGACTTCCGGGTGGAGCTCTTCGAGGTGCCCGGGGCCGCGCCCCTGCCCGACGATCGCCGGTACGTCGAGCGTGACATACGTACCCACGGCATGAAGCACATCTCCTACCTGGTGCGCGACGTCACTCGTCTGGTCGAGGACTTGCGGGCCAAAGGCGCCGACATCGTGTGGGACGTCCGGGAGCACGGGGGCATGAAAGCCGCCTTCATCCGGGACAACTCCGGTAATCTGGTGGAGCTTATGGAGAACCCGGAGCTCTGGTAGCCGGCTTTGCGGGCACAGTCGTAACCGCGACCCCGGCAGCAGGCGCTTGCAGGCCGAACCGGTGCACCGGCGCCGTGACGGTGGAGAAACGTCATGAGAAAGGGGTGGACATGGCAAGCCGACTTTCGGCGACGCTGGCTGATCTCGATGAGCGGGGGTGGATGCTCTCGTCGAGGAGCTCCTAAGGGACGGCACGGACCCTTCCTCGGTTCTGGCGGAGTGCCGGGAGGGCATGCGCCTTGTGGGCGAGCGCTACGAAGCGACCGACTACTACGTAAGCGACCTCATGATGGCGAGCACCATCTTCAAGAAGGTGATAGCCCGGCTCGAGCCGTTGACCGCGGGGCAGGCGGCGGCCACGCGGGGCAAGGTGGTAGCGGGGACCGTGAAGGGCGACATCCACGACATCGGCAAGGATCTGGTCGTTTCCACCCTCCGGGCCGCCGGCTATGACGTCACCGACCTGGGTATCAACGTCGAGCCGCGGGCCTTCGTGCAGACGCTCGAGGATACCGGAGCCAGTGTGCTGGCTCTTTCCGGGCTGCTCACCATTTCCTTCGACCCCATGAAGGAGACCGTGGAAGCGGTGGAGGCAGCCGGCCTGCGCCCGGGAGTGAAGATCATGCTGGGTGGCGGCCCGGTGACCGAGTCGGTGCGCGTCTATGCCGGGGCCGACGCCCTGGGAGCCGACCCTCCGGCGGCGGTGAGATTGGCCGACGGGTGGACAGAGGCGGCTCGATGAGCGTCGCCGAGCAAGAAAAGGGGCCGTCTCTCTACGATGAGCGGCTCGCCCGCATTCGCAAGGTCATCAACCTGGAGCCGGTGGATACGATCCCGGTGATCTACATGGGTACCGCTTTCAGCGCTCAGTACACCGGCCGGACCATGGCCCAGTACTGCAACGATCCCGACGTGAGCTTCCAGGCCAACCTCGAGACCATGGAGCGTTTGGGGGTCGACGGCTGGAACCTCCTCGGGGCGGGCCTTATCGCTCCCATCCTCAGCCTGATGTGGATGTCGCACATCGCCGTGCCGGGCCGGGAGCTGCCCGAAAACAGCCTCTGGCAGGTGCAGGAGGCCGAAGTCATGAAGGTGGAGGAGTACGACACCATTCTGGAGATGGGCTGGCAGGCGTACGTGGGCTCATACCTGCCTCGGGTGCTGGACATGGCGGATCTTGCCACCAACGGCCAGTACCTGCAGGAGAACATGGGCCGCATCTTGCAGACGCTCCGCGAGAAGGGCCTGCCGTTCGTGTGCAACGGGGCCACCTACCCACCCTTCGAGCCGCTGTGCGGCGCCCGCTCCATGCCGGAGTTCTTCGCCGATCTCTATCGCCGGCCGGAGAAGGTCAGGGAGGTCATGGACCTGATCCTGCCTGACGTGATCGGTCAAGGCCTTTCGTTCGCTGGGATGACCGATGCGCCTGGACTCTGGATCGGCGGGTGGCGCTCGGCCAGCGCCCTGGTCTCGCCGAAGATCTGGGACGCAATGGTGTGGCCCTACCTCGAGGCCATCGTGAACGCCATGTGGGACAAGGGCTTGGTCTCGGTTCTACATCTGGACCAGAACTGGACCCGCGACCTGGCCCGCTTCCGGGAACTGCCTCCCAAGAGCTGCCTCTTCAACCTGGACGGTTTCACCGACGCCCGTCGGTTCAAGGAGATCCTGGGCGATCGTTTCGCGCTGATGGGTGACGTCCCCGCCTCGCTGTTCGCGGCGGGCACACCTGAGGACATCCACGTCTATGTGCGCGACCTGGTGCGCGACGTGGGACCCACCGGCCTCATGCTGTGCCCCGGATGTGACGCGCCCATCAACACGAAGCCTGAGAACATGGAAGCCTTCGTGGCCGCGGGCCGGGAGTTCGGCCGCGGCGTGTAGTCAAGGCCGTGACGGCGCCCGGTCGGCGAACTGTGCCAAACGAGCAGAGGAGGAGCAGGGAATGGTCGAAGCGGGCAGCCTTATCCGCGACAGGCGGAGCATCCGGAAGTACCTCTCCAGGCCCGTGACGCCTGCGCTCGTGGCGGAGATCCTGGCGGAGGCCCGGTGGGCTCCCTCGGCGGGCAACACGCAGTCGACCCACGTGTACATAGTCACCGGGGAAGCCCTCCGACGGGTTCGCGCGGGCTTGAAAGCGGGGTTCGAGAGTGGGGCTCCACCCGCGCCGGATGTCGATATGCCGGTGGCATGGCCGGAGCCCTACAAGACCAGGATGGCCACTCTGTTCGAAAGGCGGTCGTCGTTTGTGGCCGCCGGATCGCCGCCCAGCGGCGATGGTGGGCCGGCGGCCCCGCCCTGGGCGTCCCTGGCGGATGTCTTCGGGGCCCCCGTGCTTCTCTTGATCGCGGTCGACAGGGAGGTGGCCAGCGGGCTCGGCTGCTTCGACGCCGGGCTGATGGCGCAGACCATCGCCCTCTCGGCGCACGCGCGGGGCCTGGGTTCCTGCATCATGACCTCGATCGTCCGGCACCCAGATTCGCTGCGGGCCGTGCTCCCGCAGTTGGCGGGCAAGGCACTCATCGCCGCCCTGGCTCTCGGGTACCCCGATCCCGACGCCGCCGTGAACCGCTTTCCGCGGGAGCGCATCTCGACCTCCGAGTTCGTGACGGCCGTCGAGTAGGTACCTGGGGCCCGCGGTCGACCGTATCCGGGGGCGGAGTGACCGCGGCCTGAGGGGGTGCTCGTGAGACTACGACATGGTTCGGATCAGCGGCTGAGGGACCGGGTCGCGCTGGTCACCGGCGCCGGCGGCACAGTCAGCATCGGGCGCTCGATCGCGATTCGATTGGCTGAAGAAGGAGCCAGGATCGCTGTTCTTGACATCGACGCCTCCGGGGCGGAGAAGGTGGCCGGGGAGATCCGTGCCGGTGGGGGCGTGGCCCTGGGAATCGGCTGCGATGTCACGGTGCTCAGACAATGTGAAGCAGCGGCCGCGCAGGTGGCCCAGGCGTGGGATGGTCGCATCGACATCCTCGTGAACAATGCAGCCGCCATCAGGGGCGCCCTTGCGGGCCAGGGGCGCCGGCCGTTCGACGAGTGGACCGTCGACGACTGGGACTACCAGTTCGACGTCAACGTTCGGGGGCAGTGGTTCTGCGCCCGCGCCGTCGTTCCGTACATGAAGGCCCGCCGGTACGGCAAGATCATCAACCTGGCGTCCTCGTCGTTCTTCGAGGGTGTTCCCGGCCTGATCCACTACACGAGCAGCAAAGGAGGGGTCATCGGGTTCACGCGGGCCCTGGGTAAGGAGCTCGGGCCCCTGGGCATTCGGGTCAACGCGCTGGCGCCGGGCTTCACTCTCACCGAGGTCAATCCGGGGTCCGGCCCCGAGGACGCGGAGATCGCCGACATGCAGCGCCGGGCCCAAGCGCTGGACCAGCGCAACGAGCTCCCCGAGGACCTGACCGGCCCAGCGTTCTTCCTCGCCTCGGAAGACAGCGACTTCATGACCTGCCAGACGATCCTGGTCGACGGGGGCCGGAGCATGTGGTGAGTCCGGCCGCAGCACGCGGGGCGGAGCGTTTCTCCGGCAGTTTCGCCTGGCGCTCGCTGTACTATAGGACTTGTATCGGCAAGTACTTCAGTGTAAAGTGGAGCTGCCGCCGGCCGGGGGATGCGGCGTCCGGAGTGGGGCTCTCTCCGAGCTGGGGTCTTCGCCGGCTCCCCGGCGAATCCGACCTGAGCTTGCCCGCAAAGACTGCGGGTGCGAGAAGGGGGCCATGTCGCCGCGAGTACACGAATCGCCATCGATCGTCCTGCGCCACTGCGGTCGCATCGACCCGGGCGACATGGAGCAGTACATCGGCGCCGGGGGCTACCAGGGCCTGAGGCGGGCCGTGCTGATGCCTCCCGAGAGCGTGATCGAGGAGCTGGCCCGCGCCGGCGTCCGCGGTCGGCGCGGCGCTCCCCTGGCTGAAGCCTTGCGTGCCTGCGCCGCCGCGCCGGCGCACCGTCTGGAGGCGACGGCCGGGGCCGGTCGCCCCACTATGGTGGTCTGCAACTCCGCCGGCTCCGAACCAGCGGGCGTGGACCGGATGCTGCTGGAGTCCGATCCGCACGCTGTCCTCGAGGGGCTGGTCATCGCGGCCTACGCGGCGGGCGCCGGACGCGCATGTGTGGTGCTGAACAACCGGCACCCTCTCGCCGTCCAGACGGTCAAGGCGGCCTCAGAGCAGATGAAAGCACGGAGCTTTGCGGGGCCCGCGATCCTCGGCAGCGCCTTCGGCGTTGACATCGAGGTGATGGACGTGCCGCCCGTCTCCGTCCTCGGCGAAGATGTGGCGGTCATGCGGGCTCTGTGCGGCGGCCGCCCGGTGCCGCATCCTCATCCCTCCTGGTCGGGCGGCACCGCCATCGAGGCCGGCGGGTGGGCAGTGGCGAGCGCCGAGACGCTGGCTCACGTGTCAGCCATCCTGGAGAAGGGCGCCGATTGGTACACCAGCCTGGCGTCCGGCGGCGGGCCGGGTACGCGCTGCTTTACGGTGGCCGGCGCGGTCGCGCGGCCCGGGGTGGTGGAGGTGCGGGCGGGGACGACGCTGCGGGAGATCGTCGAGGGCGCCGGCGGCGGAGCCGCCGGCGCCGCGGACATCAAGGCCGTGCAGGTAGGCGGTCTCACGGGGGCTGGTTACCCGCGCATTCCCTCGATGTGCCGGCGGATCACGACCACCTGGCCGCCGCCGGCTGCACGGCCGGCGCGGGCAGCCTGGTGGTGGTCGGCGCCGGTGCCTGTGCCCTCGATCTGGTCCGCGCCGCCTTGTCTCTCATCGAGCACGAGTCGTGCGGCCTGTGCGTTGTGTGCCGGGAGGGTACGATGCAGATGGCCGAGATCCTCTCCGACATGGCCGCGGGGAGAGCGCGTACCCACGACCTGGACCTGCTGGCTGATCTCGCCCGGACCCTCGCTTCCACCGGGCCATGTTCTTGGGGTAGGTCGGCCGCCGACCCGGTGCTCACCACCCTCGAGTACTTTCGGGACGAGCTCGAAGCCCACGCGCACAGGAAGGTGTGCCCCGCCGGAGTGTGCGCTATGGATGGAGGAGCCTCGTGACGAGGGGGAGCAGCCTCGTGAGCGCCGCGAACGACCGGGTGGCGCTGACCATCGCCGGCCGCCGCGTGGAGAGCCGACCTGGGACCATGGTGCTCCAGGCTGCCCTCGACGCGGGTGTGTATGTCCCCCACCTGTGTTCCCACCCCGATTTGCCCGTGGCCGGTGTCTGCGGCCTGTGCTTCGTGGAGATCGAGGGGTACGACGGCCCCGTGCCCTCGTGCTCGACCGAGATCACGGAGGGGATGGAGGTCGATACGAACAGCGACGCGGTCAGAGGCCTTCGCCGGACGGCCATGGAGCTCATCCTCTCCCGGCACCCGGCCGAGTGCACCACCTGCAGCCAGTATCTGAACTGCGAGCTGCAGTCGCTCAAGCAGTTCGTAGGCATCACTGAGGAGCTGCGGGTGCACAGGCACCCGCAGCCCATCCCGGTCGACACCGGCAACCCTCTCTTCGTGCGCGATATGACCAAGTGCGTGCTTTGTGCCCGCTGCGTGCGTGCCTGCGGCGAGCTGCGCGGAGTCGGAGCCCTCTCCTACATTGACAAGGGCCTGACGACCACGGTCGGCGTAGCCTGCGGCGGCTCCCTGGCCGAGGGGGGCTGCCGGTTCTGCGGGGCGTGCGTGCAGGTGTGTCCCACCGGAGCCCTCCGGGACAACGACGAGCTGACCCGGGGCAAGAACCGGCGGAGCGCTCTCATCCCCTGCCGGTACACCTGTCCGGCTGAGATCGACGTACCCCGCTATGTCGCTCTAGCCCGGGAGGGGGATTATCCCGGGGCTACTGCTGTGGTCAGGGAGAAGGCCCCCTTCCCCTTGGCCCTGGGCTATGTCTGCGACCACCCTTGCGAGGAGGTCTGCCGCCGCGGCGAGGTCAACGAGCCCCTCGCCATTCGGGAGCTGAAGCGCCACGCCGCTGAGCGCGACGACGGCAGCTGGAAGGCGAAGGCTCGGAACGAGCCGCCCACGGGCAAGCGGGTGGCCATCGTGGGTTCGGGGCCCGCGGGGCTCACCGCCGCCTACTACCTGCGCCGTCGCGGCCATCGGATCACCGTTTTCGAGGCCTTGCCCTTCGCGGGCGGCATGCTCCGGGTGGGGATCCCCGCCTACCGCCTACCCAGACAGGCGCTCGCCCGGGAGGTCGCCGAGATCGAGCAGGCCGGCGTCGAGATCCGGCTTGGCATCCGGGTCTGGTCCCTCGGCGGCCTTTTCACGGAAGGCTTCGAAGCCGTGCTGGTGGCCGTGGGCGCCCACCTGGGCCGCACACTGCCCGTCCCCGGCGCCGACCTGGAGGGGGCTCTCGCCGGGCTCGACTTCCTGCGGCGGGTGAACCTGGGGGAGCCCGTGGACGTTGGCCGCAGCGTGGTGGTGGTGGGGGGCGGGAACGTGGCCTTGGACTGTGCCCGGGTGGCCCGGCGCTTGGGAGCGACCCAGGTGAACGTGGCCTGCCTGGAGTGCCGCGACCACATGCCGGCCTCTGCCGAGGAGATCTCGGAGGCCGAGGAGGAGGGCGTCGTGATTCACCCGTCGCGTGCCTTCCTGGGCATCGCCGGTGACGGCGGCCGGGTGAGCGCGGTGGAGTGCCGTCTGGTGCAGTCGTTCGTCTTCGACGAGTTCGGGCGGTTGCAGATCGACTGCGTGGGTGATTCCGACCATCACCTGCCGGCCGAGACGGTGATCATGGCCGTCGGTCAGAGACCGGACATTCCCGAGGACTGGGGCCTGGCCTTGACGCCGGCCGGGACGGTCGACCTGGATCCCTACACGCAGGACACCGGCCGCCAGGGTGTGTTCGCCGCGGGCGATGCCGTAAGCGGCACGGCCTCGGTGGTACGGGCCATCGCCGCGGGCAGGCAGGCGGCCGTCGCCATCGACCGGTACCTGGGGGGCAGCGGCGGCATCGAGGAGACCCTGGCCCCCGCTGGGGAGGCCTCGCCGTACCTGGGGCCTGGCGACGGGTTTGCCTATCTGAACCGCTGTCGCCCACCTCTCTTGCCCGCACCGGACCGGGCGGGTGGCTTCGTCCCGGTCCTGGCCCGGCTCGACGACGGCGAAGCGGTGGCCGAAGCGGAGCGATGTCTGCGCTGCGATCTGCGGCTGAAGATCACCCCGGCGCGTTACTGGGGCGACTACTGATGAGCGTGAGACATTCGATGCACCCGAAGATACGACGTTGAACCGACGAGGGAGGATGCGTACATGGGCAGGCTCGAAGCAGATGTGATCGTCGTAGCAGGAGGGGCCGCCGGATTGTCCGCCGCCGTCGCGGCGGCGCAGCAGGGCGCGAGTGTCGTTGTCTTCGAGAAGGGGTCCACCACCGGCGGCACCGGCAACATGGGCATGGGGCCCTTCGGGGTGGAGAGCCGGCTCCAGCGCCTGAAGCAGATGGGCCCCACCAAGGACGAGGCCTTCCGCATGCTCATGGACTACACGCACTGGCGGGTCGACGCCCGGCTGGTGCGGGCCTACATCGACAAAGCAGCCACCACCATCGATTGGCTCGAGGGTCTGGGGGTGGAGTTCCTGGAGCCGGCCACCTACTTCCCCGGCGGTCAGTACACTTGGCACATCGTCAAGCCGGAGACCGGTGAGGTCGGGCCCACAGCTTCGGCCACCCTGATGAAGATCTTGACCGAGCGGGCCAAGGAGATGGGGGCCAGGATCCTCCTGCAGACCCCGGTGAGGAAGCTGGTCAAGCAGGGCGAGCGGGTGACCGGGGTTGTAGCTGAGGACCGGGCGGGCGAGCCGGTGGAGGCCCAGGCCGGAGCCGTCGTCGTCGCCACCGGCGGCTTCGGCGACAACCCGGAGATGATCAAGCGTTACACCGGCTACGACTGGGGCAAGGACATCTTCTCGTTCCGCATCCCGGGCATGGAGGGGGACGGGATCCGCATGGCTTGGGAGGTCGGGGCGGCGCCCACCGAGATGACCATGGAGATCATCTACGGCATGCGCAACGGCGACGTCAACCCCGAGCTGCACGAGACTTTTCGACAACCGCACCTCATGGTCAACCTGCTGGGCCAGCGCTTCATGAATGAGGGGATTCTCTGCAACACCACCTTCGCGGGCAACGCCATCGCTGCCCAGAAGGACAGGACGGCCTTCTTGATCTTCGATGGGGGCATCAAGCACCACATGGAGACCGCCGGCTTCGACATCATCCACTCGGTGTTCCCGTTCATGAAGGTGCACGACCTGGACGGACTGATCGCCCAAAGCAAGGAGCAAGGCAACCAGGACGTCTTCGTGGCCGGCAGCCTGGAGGAGCTGGCGGAGCAGACCGGTATCGACCCCGGGGGTCTGGCAGCCACCGTGGAAGAGTACAACCGGTTTTGCGCGTGCGGGCACGACGACCTCTTCAACAAGGACCACAAGCTGCTGCGTTCTGTCACCACCCCTCCTTTCTACGCGGCCCGCCACCTGCCCGGCGCTTACGGCAGCCTCGGCGGCATCAAGATCAACCACCGCACCGAGGTTCTCGACAGGCGATGGGAGAAGATCCCCGGTTTGTACGCGGCGGGCACCGACGCGTGCACGATCTACGGCGACAGCTACGTCTTCATCCTTCCCGGTAACACCATGGGCTTCGCTCTGAACACCGGGCGGATCGCGGGGGAGAATGCCGCCGAGCACGCCAGGACCCTGAGGCAGCAGCCGGCGACGGGAAGAGAGGTCGGGATGATCGGCGGGTCGGAGAAGACGATGTCATGAGCTATGCCAAGCTTCTCGAACCGGCCCAGATCGGGTCAGTCAGGACGCGGAACCGGACCGTCAAGACCGGAGCGTCCACGTGCTACTGGCACTCCGACGACGTCCACATGAGCGAGAAGGCCAAGGCGTACTACAGCGCCCTGGCCAAGGGCGGGGTGGGCCTGCTCATCGTGGAGTCGCCGGTGGTCGACTGGCCCTGCGGGACTCGGTGGAAGGAGCGCTTCCGCGCCGACGACGACCGGTACATCGTGGGCCTGGCCGAGCTCGCCGCCGCCATCCACCAGCATGGATGTCCGACCTTCATGCAGCTCTGGCACGACGGCCCCTGGCAGTCGCCGCTCTTCGCGCCCCCAGCCATGTTCCAGGGCCCGCCCATCGGAGCTTCGCCGGTCAACCTCGACACCATGCTCGACTTCCACCGCGACGTCCCGCGGCCGCTCAGCATCCCCGAGATCGAGGACATCGTCGACAAGTTTGCCGGCGCGGCCACGCGCGTCCAGAAGGCCGGTTTCGAGGGCGTCGACATCAACGCCGCCAGCAGCCACATCCTGCACAACTTCCTCTCGCGCTTCTGGAACCGGCGCGAGGACGCCTACGGCGGGAGCGTGGAGAACCGGGCCCGTTTCGTCACCGAGGTCGTCCGTGAGATCAAAAGGCGCACGGGCGACGACTTCGGCGTCTCGGTCCTGATCAACGGCATCGAGCTCGGGCGGGCCATGGGCATCAACGACGCCGCCTGCCTCTCGCACGCCGACGCCCTGCAGGTCGCTCGGCTGCTCCAGGAGGCCGGCGCTGACGCCATCCAGGTGCGCAACCACTGGCTGGGCTACCACGTGGGCGGTTTCTTCCCCGACTACTTCTTCTACCCGGAGCCGCCCATCCCCCCGGAGCGTTTTCCGAAGGAGTACAACGCCGGCGGCCGCGGTGTGGCGGCCAACGTGCACCTAGCGTCCTCGATGAAGGCCGCCCTGTCGATCCCCGTGATCCTGGTGGGCAAGCTCGATCCCGAACTGGGGGAGAGGTACCTGCAGGAGGGCAAGGCCGACTTCATCGCCATGACCCGGCGCCTGCAGGCCGACCCGGAGCTCCCCAATAAGCTGGCCGCCGGCCGCCGGGGTGACATAGCGCCCTGCACCGCCTGCGGCACCTGCCTCGACCAGAGCCTCAGCATGGAGCGCCGCTGCCGCATCAACGCCCATATGGGCACCACCAACTACTCCCTGGCGCCGGCGGAGACGCTCAAGCGGGTGGTGGTCATTGGCGGAGGCCCGGCGGGGATGGAGGCCGCCCGGGTGGCGGCGCTGCGGGGGCATCGGGTCACCTTGCTCGAGAAGTCGAAGATCCTGGGCGGCCTCATGCCGATGGCGGCGCTGGTCAAGGGATCGGAACCGGAGAACCTGCCGGACATGATCGCCTACCATGAGCGCCAGATCAGGCAGCTTGGCGTCCGCGTGCAGCTGGGAACCGAGGCCGACCCCGCTCGGGTCCTTGCGCTGAACCCAGACGCCGTCGTCGTCGCCACCGGAGGGAAGCTGACGATCCCCGACATCCAAGGAGTCGGCGGGCCGAACGTACTGACCGCTCCCGCTCTCCATGCCCGGGTCAAGCCGTACCTGCGGGCGCTCGGACCGAAGATGCTCGATCGCTTCACCCGGTTCTGGCTGCCGGCCGGGAAGAGCGTGGTGGTGATCGGAGGCGGGTTCCAGGGGTGCGAGGTCGCGGAGTTCCTGATCAAGCGGGGCCGCAAGGTCTCGATCGTGGAGCCTGGCGACATGATCGGGAAGGGCGTGCTCGATTTCCGCCTGGGGCTGCTGATGGACTGGTTCGAGCGGAAGGGGGTCGAGCTGGTCACCGGCGCGGCCGACCTCAAGGTGACCGCAACCGGCGTGAGCTTCACCCTGCCGGACGGGGCGACCCGGACCATCCAGGCCGACACCGTCATGCCGACGTCGCCTCTCGACCCCGACACGTCCTTGGCCGAGAGCCTGGAGGGCAAGGTCGCCGAGGTCTACGCGGTCGGCGACTGCAGGGAACCCAACATGATCGTCGACGCCGTCGCCTCGGGATGGCGGGTCGGCCAACTGATCTGACCCACAGTCGTCGGCCGCCGCAGGCTGGGTCGCGAGGGAGGAGGAGTAGTGACCGTCGAGGAGCTCGAGGCCAGGGTACGCGCGCTGGAAGACGCCGTGGGAGCGCTGTCGGCGCGGGTCCAGGCGACGGAGGACGTCAACGAGATCAAGCAGCTGCAGCGCCGCTACGTCGACGCTCTGATCCAGACCCACTGGGACGACGCGGTGGCCTGCTTCGCCGAGGACGCCATAATCGACGTGTACCGCCACGATCCCGTCAAGGGCAAGGTGGCCATCGAGCGGTGGTTCAAGGAGGAGCTCTCCCAGACGCACGCCGGCTACGAGGGCGACGTCCTGGTCCACCCGGTGCTTTCCCTCGAAGGCGACCGGGCCAAGGGCAGCTGGCTCCTCTACATGATGTACGCCTACCCGCGCACGGGCCAGGCGCTCTTCTGGGTGCAGGGCTACTACGACATGGACTACGTGCGCGAGAACGGGATCTGGAAGATCGCCGTCATGCGCTGGAGCGAGCGCATGGGCCTGCCCGGGGGCGGCCCGCCTACCGGACTGTGGTGAGAGCAGCCTGGTTTCGGGCAGAGCACTCGGGGCGATGAGCGACCTGGCGGCGGTCCTGCCGGTACTCGATGCGTCGGAGGGTGAGGAGTAGGCGTGCGTCCAACAAGCGCTTCCAGCTGACGCGCAACGCTGTACGCTACGGAGAGAAGTCGTCGGCGCGCAGCTGAAGCGCCGAGACGCTCGGCCAGATTCCCTCCGGACCTAGCAGGCTGCTGAGAATGACGCTTCGCCGCCGGGGTGCACTGGGTACGCGCAAGGCTAGGACGCAGGGAGCGCTCGTAGCAGCGCTACGGGCCCGGCTGAGGACAACGCATGGCGCCGCCGCCCAACAGGCGCATCAACCCGACGAGCTTCGCGGGTCATGCGCCGAGCGTTGGGCGGCCAGCACGCCAGAGGCAAGGCACCGTTGCATCCCCTACGATAGGGAACCACGGGAGCATCCTAGGGGTATCACTTGTGAAAGGGGTCGGAGCAGATGAATACTACTCAGAGGATCGTGCCATCGCTATGGTTCGATAAGGAAACCGAAGAGGCGGTCAACTTCTACATCACAACCTTCAACGGCTCACCTCACAAGCGTGGCGATTCGAAGACGATCAGCATCACGCGCTACGAAAAGGGTATGCAGGTTCCCGGGGCGGAAGAGATGGTCGGCAAGATCCTGACCGCCATCTTCGAGCTCGATGGCCAGCGATTCATGGCCTTGGATGGGGGCCCGAGCTTCAAGTTCAACGAGGCTGTGTCCTTCTATGTGGAATGCGAGGACCAAGACGAGGTCGACTACTTCTGGGATCGCCTTTCTGCTGTTCCCGAGTCAGAGCAGTGCGGGTGAGTCAAGGACAAGTTCGGCCTCTCTTGGCAGATCATTCCAAGACAGATGGGAGAACTTCTGGGTAGCCCCAACAGGAAGAAAGCCCTGGCCGCCACGAACGCGATGCTCAAGATGAAGAAGATCGTGATCGCGGACCTTCATAAGGCCTTTGACGAGGCATGACAGGGAGAGACTTCGCTATCGAGGGCGGCTTTCCGCGGGCACCTTCTCCAAGTCTCGCCTGGGTAAGCGGTTGTGAAGCAGAATCAATCGGCCGCCTAGCAGCTTGCTGGAGCGGACGCAGCCGCGCGCGATTTCAAGTACGACGTAAGCGAGCTGCGCCGCTGCTTGGCCGCCTCGCTCGACGTCTCCCGGGAGACGGTCAATGAGCTCTTGCGTGAGCGCCGCTCCCTGAGTCCGGAGATGGCCCTCCGTCTCGCCCGTCTGTTCGGCAACTCGGCGGAGTTCTGGCTGAACGCGCAGCGGGCCGTAGAGCTGTGGGAGGGCGAGCAGTCGATCGGGGCCGATGTAGACCGGATCAAGCCGCTCAAGGTCGCACAATAACCGCATGCAGTCGGCCAGCGCGGCCCTTGATGGTTATACTTCCGGTATGAAGACCGCCATCTCCATTCCCGACGATGTGTTCGAAGACGCGGAAAGGCTCGCGCGAACACTCAAGAAGTCCCGCAGTCGTCTCTACGTTGACGCGGTACGGGAGTACGTCGCCCGGCACTCGGGCGATCAGGTGACGCAGGCGCTCGATCAGATGCTCGGAGCCGTAAGGGCGAGCGACAGCGAATTCGCCGCTAGTGCGGCTCGGCCGATCCTCAAGCGATCCGATTGGTAATCTCCTAGGGCCAGGTCTGGTGGGCGGAGCTGCCGGATCCCGTCGGATCCGAGCCGGGCTTCCGGCGCCCGGTCGTCATCGTTCAGGGCGACTCCTTCAGCCGGAGTCGCATCGTCACCGTCGTCTGCGTCGTGCTCACCAGCAATCTGCGCTGGGCCGAGGCGCCCGGCAACCTCCTGCTTACCTCGAAGACGACCGGGCTGCCCAAGGATTCTGTCGCCAACGTATCCCAGATTTTCACTCTCGACCGGGACTCCCTGGTGGACCGGGTCGGGGTCGTGCCCCAGAAGAAGCTTGAACTCGTCATCTTCGGCGTTGATGTGGTGCCTGGCCATTGAGGCGATGTCGAACAGGCCGTTGCAGACCGACGCCGCATTGCGGGCGGCTGAATGGCATTGGCGTCGGATGGACCAACGGAGGGCTGCTTCAGTCCGGCACGGGAGCCAGCTGATCCGCCGCGACGAGCTTGCCGGGGACTGACCGGACTCGCACATCGAGCAGATGCCGCTGGCCGCGGCACAGTGCATGTCCCTGAACGGTCGATAGGCGCACCCGTGTGGGCCACAAACGCGCGACGGTGTATAGTCATGGTGTATATCCCACGGAGGTGCACCATGGAGCGAACCCAGATCTATCTGACCGACAAGGAGAAGAAAGCGGTCAAGTCCATCGCTCGACGCCTCGGCACGACGCAGAGTGGGGTAATCCGCACCGCGGTCGACCGCTTCATCGATCACGAAAGCTCTCGCGACAGACTCGAGCTGCTTCCAGACTGGGCGAGGTCTCTGGAGGGATCGGCAGGATCTTCCCGACTTCGGTGCGCTTCGAGGGGAACTGGATCGAACCAGCAGCGGCAGTGGCGAATCCTGATGGTGAAGCGATACCTAGTAGATAGCGATGTCATCATTGAATATCTACGCGGCCGCGAGCAGGCGACTCGTTTCATCGAGTCTCTGGAAGGCCACCTCTGTGTCTCCGCGATCACCGTGGCAGAACTATATTCCGGGGTGAAGGGCAGCGACGAGGATACCGCACTAGAGCGGTTTCTGGACGCGTTCGAGGTCGTACCGCTGGACCGGGTGCTTGCTCGACTCGGAGGCTTATGTAGGCAGAGTTATCAGCCCGGTTATGGCACCGGCCTGGCGGACGCGATCGTGGCGATGTCGGCGAAGTCCGCAGGAGCGGTGCTGGTGACGTTCAACAAGCGGCACTATCCCATGGTCGATGATCTGTTGGTCCCGTATGCTCGCGACTAGGCCGGGTGCCGAACACGCGTTTGCGGACGGACGGCGCGAAGCGCTGCCGCTGATGCGCCAGACCGTTAGCAGTTAGCGGTACAGCTCGAGCGTATCGCCGCTCGCTCGGAATCGGAAACACGCCTCGTCTTTGCCGCACTGCTTCGCAGGCAGGCGTTGGTCGGCGATCGCCACGTACCGCGGCGCGACAATCCGGCTGATCTCCGTACGAAGGGCGCCCCTCAAAAGGTGGAGGGGCGGTGGACCCCACTCCTTGGACAGGTCGGCGGCAAAGTGAAGGTTGAACCGGCAGGTGTCCATTACGCCGCCTTGAGCAGGTCAGTGACGTATGCCTCATCAGGAGTGCGACCGTCCAGCGAGGAGTGGCCGAGGAGTGTATGGGCGGCTTCCACGCTGCCAAATGAGGCCCGCGAGCTAGCTCGACGAGATGAGGCCGTACGGCCTCATCTCGCAGGTGAAACGCAAACACGTTGGGAAGACCCTTGCGAGGCTCAAGTCGCCATGTGATTGGCTTGCCTCCCGCCCCTAGTGACGAATAATCCCTGCACCAATAATACGTCCGAAGGCCGTGCCATGAACACGAAACTCACACTCAGGCTCGATGACCAGCTGGTTCGCAAAGCCAAGCGCTACTCGAATCGTTCGGGCAAGTCCGTCTCTCAGCTGGTCGCCGACTACTTCTCCCTGATGGACGTTGACGAGGAGATACCGGGGACGGAGATCAGCCCCCGGGTCCGCTCCCTCATCGGTGCGTTCAAGGGAGTGACGACAACCGAGGAGGACTATCATCGGCATCTCGAAGAGAAGTACCGGTGAGCGTGCTCTTCAATGCAAACGTCCTGCCCCACGTTCTGCTTAAGCGGGAACCCCACGTCCGCGCCGGACGACTCCGTAGGGAGCGATCTACACACAGAGGAGCCCATGATGGCGGATCGAGCCAAGGCTGCATCCATTGACGATTACATTGCCGGATTCCCCCGCCGACCCGACAGGTGCTCGAAGAGTTGCGCGCACTCATCAGGGACACTGCGCCCGAGGCCATCGAGACGATCAGCTACGCCATCCCCACCTTCGACCTGAACGGCAAGCATCTGGTTCACTTCGCCGGCTACGCCGAGCACGTGGGGTTCTACCCGATCCCTAGCGGGCTCGGGGCCTTCAAGGAGGAACTCAGCCACTACAAGATCGGTAAGGGTTCGATGCAGTTTCCCTTGGATGAGCCCCTGCCCACGGACTTGATCCACCGGATGGTCGAATTCAGAGTGGCGGAGAATACCCGCAAGGCCACCACGTAGTGGGAGGTCAGGCGCATCGGTCCAGGACTCGGGCGAAGTTCACCAGGATGCCGGCGGTAGCTCCCCAGATACGCCTGTCTTTGTACTGGAGCACGTAGAACCGGGTTGTTCGTCCCCCGGCCTCGATGTGCCCTTCCTGGCGGTTGCCGGAATCGAGCACGAACGCCAGTGGCAGCTCGAATACCTCGGCCACCTCGAACGGGTCGAGGGAGTAGGTCACGGGCGGCTCGATCCAGCCCACGACCGGGTGTACGTGGAAGCCGGTGACGGTGTCATAGGGGTGGAGCCGACCCAGGAGGTCCACACGGGAGGGATCTATGTTGATCTCTTCGCGGGCTTCCCGAAGGGCGGCCTCTTCGGGGCTCGCGTCCGAGGCTTCGATCCGCCCGCCGGGCAGGCTGATCTCGCCGGCATGTTCACGCAGGTGGGTCGTTCGCACGGTCAGGATGATCCGGGGCCCCTCGGAGTAACCCACGATGCCGATGAGGACTGCGGCCGACAGGCCGGGGCTTCGGAGCGCAGGGCGATCGAGCGAGCCGTCCCTGCCCTCGCGGTTGGGGGCGAACGTCCGCCGATCCGGGGCGCCTTGGAGCCGGAGACGCAGCCCTTCTCGATTGATCATCGGGAGAAGGTACACCGAATCCAAGTCGATGCCAACGTCGTGAGGGCGCGCCGAGTCAGGTCTTCGTGCCGGCACCTTTCTCCCGAGCGGCGGCCACGGCGGCGGCTACCCTCTTCACCCGGGTCTCGTTGCGCTTGGCCTCGACGATGGACTGCACGTACTCTCGCTGGTGGGTGTAGCTGAAGCGGTCCCAGCCGGCTGCGGCCGTTTCGTCCCGGGCCAGAGCTTCCGCCAGGTCGGGCGGGAGATCCACCGTGCGTTCGCCTCGGTCGAGCTCCAGGCTGACATGCACCCGGTCGCCGACAGCGGCCCCGGCCCGCTCCCGCACTGCCTTGGTGATGCCGACCATCATCACGCCTCTGTACTTCACCAGAGATCCTCGATAGGGAGCTTCGCCGGCCGGC
The DNA here is from genome assembly GCA_027493445.1 of Thermoleophilia bacterium. Classification (GTDB taxonomy): domain Bacteria; phylum Actinomycetota; class Thermoleophilia; order RBG-16-64-13; family RBG-16-64-13; genus JAMDDA01. The sequence continues at coordinate 3,525,882 of JAOSKU010000001.1, forward strand.
CCGCGAAGAGTCAGGCGCACCGGGATGCGCCCCGCCGTCCCGAACATCTCCTCCACATCGAACGGGAACTCGATATAAGTGCCACCCGCGCTCGGCGTCGCGGAGCTCGGCTTCAAAGCGCATGACGCCTGGGTCCTTTGGAGGCACCCTGGGAGTGGCCACGTACCATCTTCTCCTCTTCGGCCCGGATGGCGGACCGGGCGGGCGAACTTTCCGCTTTGGACTTACCCCGACCGGCGCCCGCGCAAGCGCTCGCTACAGCCCGGGCTCGTGGTCCCTTGAGTCCCCGGTGCGGCCCCCGCGCCCGCATCCGTGTTCACTCGCGCGACGCCGGCAAAGGCGTTGGCCCCAACCAGAGAGGTTCGGTGAAGGTGCGCGACATGGCGGCGGGCCACCGTTTGCACGAGGGGGTCGACCGCCTAGTCCGCGCGGTGATGTGGCGGTGGTGCCGTTCCTCCGAGTAGATGAGCGAGGAGGAGGGGGATGGTTCAGATACTGGAAGACATGCTCGATGAGCTCGAGGAGCTGCTCGGAACGAGGGTCGATCTCGTCAATGCTGTCCTGAGGGAATGAACCGGTCCGGGCTCCATCGAGATCAGGCGCGCATGTTCGCGCGTATCGCCGTACGTGGTTCATACCGGGGGGGACGGGGAAAGAATCCGACGTCACCCCAAGGCGGGAAGCAAGACGATCCTGACGTGGCCTTGACGCGACTCCAGGAATCGACCGAAAGGACACAGGAGATGAGAGAGCTGCGTGTGACCACCTTCGTGACTCTCGACGGAGTCATGCAGGCCCCGGGCGGACCCACCGAGGACGACAGCGGCGGCTTCGCGTACGGAGGCTGGATTGTCAACTATTGGGACGACATGATGGGTCAGGTCATGGGCGAGGCGCTCAGCAAGCCGTTCGCGCTCGTCCTCGGACGCAGGACCTACGACATCTTCGCTGCATACTGGCCAAACGCCCTAGAAGATGCCATCGGAAAGCCGTTCAACGAGGCCACCAAATACGTCGCCTCGCGGAGCCGTCCCACCGTGGAGTGGAGCAATTCGGTACTGATCGAGGGAGACGCGCCGGAAGGCGTCGCGGCACTCAAACGGGAAGACGGCCCCGAGCTGCAGGTGCACGGCAGCGGGAACCTGATACAGACGCTCATGCGCCACAACCTAGTTGACCGGTACCGTCTGTGGATCTTCCCCGTCGTCATCGGCTCGGGCAAACGCCTGTTCGCGGACGGCACTATCCCCGCTGCGCTCAAGCTCGTCGACAGCAAGGTGTCCACCACCGGCGTTGTGATCGGTAGGTACGAGCCGGCGGGCGAGCTCGTCACCGGCTCGTTCTAGCCGGCCTGACTGCGCTCGGATCCAACCGTGTCGACCATGGCCCCCTTCACGATACGCTCGCTCAGCCCCAGCGACGTCGACCTTGTGGAGGCCTTGCTGGGGACCTTCGGCGAGGCTTTCGACGATGTCGAGACCTACGGCAGTGCCCGGCCCGGTCGCGCCTACCTCGAGCGTCTCCTCCGCAGCGAAACCTTCCTCGCGCTCGCGGCCCTGCAAGAGGGCGAGGTCGTGGGCGGCCTCGCCGCCTACGAGTTACGGAAGTTCGAGCAGGAGCGCAGCGAGATCTACATCTACGATCTGGCGGTGGCGCGAGAGCACCGGCGCCGGGGCATTGCCACCGCCCTGATCTCCGAGCTCGCGAGAATCGCACGAGCCCGAGGAGCGTGGGTCATCTTCGTCCAGGCCGATCTGGGAGACGAAGCCGCCATCGCGCTCTACACGAAGCTCGGAAGGCGCGAGGATGTGCTGCACTTCGATATCCCGGTCGCCTGATGCGTGCACCACGTGACGCGTGCACGAGCCTGCGCCCGCCGATCAAGAGGCCCCTTCCCCGGCGCGGATGCGCTGGGCAGGCGCGAGCGGGAGTGCGTTTTGCTTCCCCAATCTCCCATCAGTTCCCCATGCCGCCCTTGCGGCGGCACCCGCGAACCATGAAGATGCACGGTCATTTTCTGAGTAGTGGTTGGAGAAGTCGGACGAAGCCCTCGCCTCGGCAACGCGGTGATTGTCTGGAGCTGGTGTCTTTCAACGACGAACGAGTGGTGGAATTGTTGGAAGCCGCTCACTGTTTCGTGCAAGAGATACGTGGCTGGCTCGGGTAGTGACGGCTGCCCTGCCGGGTGACAGACATGGATCCATCAACCGCAACGGCTCTACAAAACCAACGCCGGGGCGACTCGCTGGAAACGTAGCACGAAGTTTCCCGCCGTTCCCGGGCTCCCGCTGGGCGTTTTCGACGGCCCCGGTCACGCTCGCCCTCACCTGGCTGGCCGTGGCCTTCGGGCTTGTGGCCAAGACTCCCGCCGGCGCCAACAGCCTCTCGCTCCTCCCCGTGGTCTTGCCGGTTATCAGCAGCGCCTTCGTGCCCACCGACTCCATGCCCGCCGGAGTGCGCTGGTTCGCGGAGAATCAGCCCTTCACTCCGATCATCCGATCCCTGCGCGGATTGTTCACCGGCGCCCCGATCGGGCGTGACGCCATCCTGGCGGTGGTCTGGTGCCTGGTCATCGGCGCCGTGGGGTTCCTGTGGGGCTCGGGCGCGCTACGATCGCAATCCGGGGTGGTGAGGCTGGGTGCGCTTGTGTCCTACATTTGTAATACAAAGGAGGGGCTCCCAAGGGAGCCCCTCCTTTCCGCTTCTAACCTGTTGGACCCGGGACTACTGGCCCTCGATGATGGCGGCCTTCGCATCGAACAGGGCTCCCGTCATCGGGAACAGCCCGCCCGAGGCGTGGCAACCGATCATGTTGCAGGAGTCGGGGACGCGCTTGCCGTCCTTGTCCATGGTGTCCGGCCGGATGGGCCAGAAGGTGTGGTTGGCGATGTCACCTTGCTTGTAGGTGCCGGCCTCATCCACGTTGAAGGCTTGTGCCGAGTTCGCCGTCTCGGCCATGTGGCACCAAGTGCAGTCGTTGTTGACCTGACCCATGTCCAGCATGCCCGCTTGGTTGTGAGTGCTATTCGCCTCGAAGACGGAGTCATGCACGTGACAGGCTCCGGCCGCCGTGCAGCTGTTGGTGGCCGCCGTCGCTCCGTTGGGGTCGCCCCGCAGGTTGCGCCGGAAGTCGGTACCGTGCACATTGTGGCAATCAGCGCACTTCACCATGGGCATCTTGCCTTCCACGAGGTCGTTGATCTGCTCGTGGTGCTTGTTGGCAGCGATGTAGCCGCTCGGGTAGGCCGGGTCATCGGGCGCGGCTTCCCAGTAGAAACCCGAGCCCTTGTTGTCCGCGAAGGTCCAGCTAACGTACTCGGAGAGGTCGGCTCCGATGGGGTAGGCGCCGGCCAGGGACTGGTTCCAGGGGTACTCGTGCCCTTCCGGGTCGACCGAGTCGCCCCGGCTGTGGCACTGGCCGCAGATCTCCTGGCTGGTCAGGTCCATCATGAAGTTGGGGTTCACGATGGCCTTGGCCTTGCCCCCGCCCGCGGCCACGTGAGCCGAGCCCGCCCCGTGGCAGTTCTCGCAGCTGATGTTCAGGTCCTTGTACTCGTAATGGGTGACCTTGTTGTCGTCGCTGAACAGGATGTGCGGCGCGGTGTTGTGGCAGCCGGCGCACTGGGTGGCGAAGGTGCGGGTGTTGGCGTTCCACCAGTTGGTCCCGCTGTAGGCGATCCACCTGGAACGGTCGAACTCCGTGTTCTGATTCCACTGGATGGGAATGATCAGGTAGTCCTGGTTGCTGGTCTCGTCCAGGTTGGAGGCGTCGGCCGGCACCTTGGTCAGGTAGCGCTGCTTCCACTCGGGGTTGCCCGAGGGGACGTCGAGACCCCCGTAGGTGCCGTCCACGTGGAGCACCATGTCTCCCACCCGGACCTGATAGTGGTTCTCGGCCGGGTGCTGCAGCACGGGTTTGACCGTGGCCGTGCCCTCGCCGTAGAGGGCCACCATGAAGTCGAGCTCCAGCTCCTCACCTATCGCCGGCCAGCCCTCCGGGTTGAACTCCGAGAGGTCTTCCTGGATGGAGCGGGCGTGGAACGTGTTCGGGAAGCTGTTGCCCTGGGTCGGGTGGCAGCCGCGGCAGGTGGTCAGGCCCACGTAGCTGGCTCCCGCCGGAATCTTGGCCGAGACCTTGATATCGCGGGTATTCGTGGTCTTGGCCACCACGGACTTGTACTCCTGGTTCTCGAAGTACTGATCGGCCGCGGTGGGCAACGCCTTCACGTAGGTACCGCCCGTGTGGGTGGCCAACTCGACGGAGTAGGTGCCGTCGGCGGCAGTGTCAGTCTCTACGATGCTCTCGTGGGTGGCCGGGTTGGAGACCACGATGTGCGCGGGCACCCCGGCGCCGGCTGTGTTGGTCACCGTGCCCTGCAGGACGGTCGTGCCCGGTTCACCGATCTTATCGAGCAGGCGGGAGACCATCTTGGCCACTTGCCCCCGGGTGGCGTTGGCATAGGGGTCAAAAGTGGTGGCGGTCTTTCCGTCGAGGATGCCGTTGAACTTGGCCTTGGCCACCTCGGCTAGGGCGTAGTCGGGCACGTCGGTAAAGCCCGTGGAGTAGCCCTCCGGAGGTTCAGCCAAGGCGCTGCCGCCCGCCCGGACGATGACGAGAGCCAGCTGCACCCGGGTGATCTTGTTGGCGGGGTTGAACTTGCCCTCGTCGCCCATGACGAAGCCGGCTTCGGCCGCTTCCTCGATGTAATCGAAGGGGTACGGGATGCCCAGGGCGGGCGTCACGTCAGTGAAGGTGGGGTCGTTCTGGTTATCGACCGCTTCGGTGTGCTTGCCGGTGGCCAGCACGATGATCTTAGCGAACTGCTGGCGGGTGACCGGGTCATCCGGCTTGTAGGTGCCGTCCGGAAAGCCTCCCACGATCTCGAGGTCGGCCAGCCGGGTGATGTCGGCGTAGAACGGGTGCGTGGCCGGTACATCGCTGAAACCGGCTGCACCGAAGGCGGAGGTCGCCCCCAGCACAGTGGCCAATGCCAGGATCAGCAGAATCAGGACGAGCATACTACGACGTCTCATACAGAATCGGTCTCCTTTCCGATCGACGGACCCTCGTGCGCCCCAGTGCCGCCGTTTGAGCGCTCTTTGTGAACATATACACTAAGCGGTGCGCTCACTTTCCGCGACATCAGGGCGACCGACACGGAAGCTTGCTCGTCCAGCTTAGTACAAAGCGGACTATGTCCGCAAGGCCTAAAGCAACAGATTTCGCATCACTGAGCCGGTGCGGCCGTCGACCGGGTCCGCCAAGCTGCGGTAGCACCGGTGTGCTAGGAGGCTGTCAAAAAAAGAAACCTCGGCCACCGGACCGCACTGGGCGGCGCCATGCGTTGTCCTCAGTCGCGCCCGTAGCGCTGCTTGTATGAGCTCGCGCCAGCCCGAAACCTCGGCCGCCAGGACGCACTGGACGAGGCGATGCGGCGTCCTCGGTCACGTCCGTAGCTCCGCTACGCCCGCTCCCTGCGTCCTTGCCTAGCACTCGCCCAGTGCAGCCTCACCGCGAAGCGTCATTCCGAAACGAGCTCTAGCCTGGGCGTACCCAGCGCACTCCGGCGGCGAAGCGTCATTTCCCGACAGTTTCCCTGCCCGCCGGGCGGGCATACGCGGACGAGTGAAATGCTTATTTCCCATCAGTTCCCCATGCCGCCCTTGCGGCGGCACCCGCGAACCATGAACATGCACGGTCATTTTCTGAGTAGCCTGCTACGGGAGCGACTTTTCCTCCGCGGGCATCCTGGCTACTTGGCCCTCGACCCTGACATCGAATCGACTGAGAAATCTGAGACAGGCGATGAGAAGGGTAACGGCCGCAAGCATGCGGTAGAACTGGATGGGCAGGCCGAGGATTTCGAACACGTTGGGTCTCAGTGTCGTTCCTGGTCTGACCGGACCGGGGCTGTAGAGGATTCCGCCGGCAAGAAAGCCGTAGACGGCCATGGCTCCGGCCGCCCAGAGAGAATCTCTGCTGCAGCCCTTCAGCTTGAGCCGGCCGCACCGGGCGGATATCCGCATGAGCCCCAATGCAGCGAGCATCGCTCCCGGAACGCCTATGAGCTGACGAGAAAGGCGCTCAACGGCCCTCACCGCTTCGGGCGACGACGCGTACACGACCACGAGACCCGAGATCAAAGCGAGGACTGCCAGGGCGCCAAAGCCGAGAATGCCACGATAGAGTTGACGATCGTCCACAAGTAGAGAAAGCCCGAACTGTAGGAGGAAGAGGAAGGAGACGATGAGCAGCAGCAGACGTATCGCCGCCAGAGAGGTCGCTCCTTCGTCGACGTGCGGAAGTCGTAGGGCCGCGGCAGCGATGTCGGAAGCACCGTGAGTGAATGCGAACAGGGCCAGGAGGATGAAGCGGCCCGCCACGCCGAGCTTGGCCGTTCGCTCCCACTGGAGAAACAAGAACCCGGCCATCACAAGGAAGCTGACACCGTATATGGCCTGTATGACGAACAGGGCTTGATCCCTCAATTCCACCACGGGCCCCTTCGCTCTCCTAATCGATGGCGAACTGCGCGAGCAGGTCCGCGTGGCTGAGGCCGAGCCGCTGCCGAACGCTTTCAGCCGCTTCGTCGACGAATCGGGCACCCAGACGGGCGGCCGCGGCTTTCTTCAGGAGATCCGCGAAGGCCCGTCCGGCCTCCCCAGCCTTTCGAGGTCCAAAGCGAACCGCACTGAAGCCAGGTCGGCCCGAGCCGCAAGGAAATCGGGCAGGCCTGCTCCAGCCGCCGCGAAACTGACATCCGCACAGACTTTGCGGGTACCTTCCCTCCCAGCAAAAACATCCATGGTCTCGAGCCACCTGTCCAGGTAGTCGACCATGGCTGTGACCATGTCCCGCTTAGCGGTGTCGGTTTGGCGCACCCAGCCAACGGCCCACAGCGGGTATGCCACCGAAGCAACCTGGGGGAATCCCCACTCGAGGCGCCGGGAGAGCTCCACAGCGGAGCGGACCCCGTCCAACTCTGACAGTATAAGGCGTTCATCGTCGGTTAGGTCGAGCCCGACGATCTCGTACTCATAACCCGAGACTACGTCCAGTATGGTGGTCCTGTCTGGCAGCATGCGGACCAGGAGCTCAGAGGCCGTGACCCCGCGGGTGCCTTCCAGGATGATGCTCTGCAGCCCGGCCACGCTCTGCGCATTCTCAACCTCTGCCCTACCCTCCCGAAACTCGTATCTGCCGGTCAATTCGGTGAAGGCCTGCCGCAACAGGTTCGCCGGCCCTCCCGTACCGCCGGCCGCCATCTCGATCGGCACGCCCGCTCTCAATACCAGGGAGAGCTGGCCCCCGGACAGCGTGAGGCGAAGGACGCCTGTGCGCGAGCCAACGGCCAGCCCGCGCAGAACGTCCTGGAGCAAGCTGTCCCGGAGCCGTCCGGCCATCACGGCGCTCCGGGGATCGCCCGAAGCAGTGGAGCCGGCAATAAGCCGGCGCGCGTATTCGATCTGAGCCGTGAGCACCTTCTCCCGGTTCTCGAGAACGAGCACGAGCCCGCCGTCGCCCGCCCCACGGGCTGCGGCAAGAGCCTCCATGTGCCTGGATAGGAGTCGCTCGAGGCCACGAACTCGTTCCTCCAGCCCCTCCTGGAGCTGCCCCCGCTCGAGATGGTTGGAGAAGTAGAGGGCGATGTCGAATGCGTCGGTGGCTTCGTCCCGCTCGATGAATGCCTGCCGCAGGGCGGAGAAGAACGCCCGCCGGCCGGCGTCGGTAATCGAATAGACGGCACGCTCCGGCTTGCCACCGTGGCGCTCGGCGTGCTTGGAGACGAGCCCTTTTCTGGCCAGACGCCCGAGGGCGTAGTAGACCGAGGTCCGCCCCAGCTTGACCCATGGCTCCATGAGAGGCCCGGAGAGCTCTTCGGCAACCTTGTAGCCGTAGGTCGCCTGCCGGACCAGCAGGCCGAGCAGCATCAGGTCGACCTTGGAGACTTGCTCCGACGCGGCACCCACTTCAACGAGATGCGGATGTTGGTCGCGGGGCGTCAATAGACTCGACCTAGCGAGCGATGGTAAAGCGCCGTGTCGACGCCCGTAGGGGAGGCGGTCACCGCCTGGTGCGCACGCCTCGCTCTCCGCCTCAACTCAAGAGCCATTGGTGAACCACAGCGCCGACCAGCCAGGCCGCGAAGCCCCCCATCAGCACGATCGGGAGGGAAAGATTCCACTTCAGGAGCAGCAGGGCTATACCAAGGAAGAGGAGGCTGGGAGCGATGCCCCACAAGGCACCTCTCGCCAGGTCCTGCACGACCGCCGGCTTGTCGCTCCTCTCCACGTACGTCCAGACCAGGACGAGGGCTCCGGTGAGCGGCATGACGCTTACCAGGCCGCCGGCTGACGGGAATCGGCCGGCGATAGCCGTGGCGGCAAGCACCACGGAAACCGTGATGAACAGCTTCGCGAGCATCAGGATCACGACGCGATGATACACGTGGATCATGCGTCTTCATAGACGGGAGCCGGATCAGCGGCGCCTTGGGCGGTGCCAGAACGGGATTTGCGGGCCCTCCCGACGGGTGGTCTCTCGGGGGACACGTGGGCTGCAGTGAGGTCGCGCGCGGCGGTGGTCGCGGCGGCGGCCTGCCCTCCCGCGAGCGCCGCGGTCACGTCCCGACGTAGGCCGCCAGATGCTCGCCGGTGAGGGTGGAGCGGGCGACGACCAGGTCGGCCGGCGTGCCTTCGAACACGATCCGTCCCCCGTCGTGGCCGGCGCCGGGGCCGAGGTCGATGATCCAGTCGGCATGCGCCATGACCGCCTGGTGGTGCTCGATGACGATGACCGACTTGCCGGAGTCGATCAGCCGGTCGAGCAGGCCGAGCAGCTGCTCGACGTCGGCGAGGTGCAGGCCGCTGGTCGGCTCATCGAGCACGTAGACACCGCCCTTCTCGGCCATGTGGGTGGCGAGCTTCAGCCGCTGCCGCTCGCCGCCGGACAGCGTGGTGAGGGGCTGGCCGATGGTGAGGTAGCCGAGCCCTACGTCGCGGAGCCGCTCGAGGATGGCGTGCGCGGCCGGCGTGCGCGCCTCGCCAGCGCCGAAGAACTCCTGGGCCTCGGTCACCGACATGGCGAGCGCCTCGCTGATGTCGCAGCCGCCGAGGTGGTAGTCCAGCACCGCTGCCTGGAACCTCTTGCCCTCGCACTCCTCGCAGATGGTCTCGACGCCGGCCATCATCCCCAGGTCGTGGTAGATGACGCCGGCGCCGTTGCAGACGGGGCAGGCGCCCTCGGAGTTGGCGCTGAACAGCGCCGGCTTCACCCCGTTGGCCTTGGCGAAGGCTTTGCGGATCGGCTCGAGCAGTCCGGTGTAGGTCGCCGGGTTGCTCCGTCGCGAGCCGCGGATCGCACCCTGGTCGATGGACACCACACCCGCGCCGGCGGGGATGGAGTCGTGCACGAGCGAGCTCTTACCGGAGCCGGCGACACCGGTGACGACCACCAGCACCCCGAGCGGGATGTCGACGTCGACGTTGCGCAGGTTGTGCGCCGTCGCGCCGCGGATCTTAAGCCTGCCGGTGGGCGTCCGCACCGTCTCCTTGAGGCGGGCCCGGTCGTCGAGATGGCGGCCGGTGATGGTGCCGCTGACCCGCAGCCCCTCGACGGTGCCTTCGAAGCAGACACTGCCGCCCGCCTTACCGGCGCCGGGGCCGAGGTCGACGACGTGGTCGGCGATGGCGATCGTCAGCGGCTCGTGCTCCACCACGAGCACCGTATTGCCCTTGTCGCGCAGCCTGAGCAGCAGGTCGTTCATCCGCTGGATGTCATGGGGATGCAGCCCCGTGGTGGGCTCGTCCAAGACGTAGGTGATGTCGGTAAGCGAGGAGCCGAGGTGGCGGATCATCTTGGTGCGTTGTGCCTCGCCACCCGACAGTGTGCCCGTCGGCCGGTCGAGCGAGAGGTAGCCCAGCCCGATCTCCACGAACGAGTCGAGGGTCCGTTGTAGTGTGGCGAGCAGCGGCGCCACCGAGGGCTCGTCGAGGCCGCCGACCCATTCGGCCAGGTCGCTGATCTGCATCGCGCAGGCGTCGGCGATGTTGATTCCCCTGATCCGCGAAGCTCGGGCCGCCTCGCTCAGCCGGGTGCCGCCGCAGTCGGGGCAAGGGGTGAAGGTGACCGCCCGGTCCACGAATGCCCGGATGTGGGGCTGCATCGCCTCCCGGTCCTTGGAGAGGAACGATTTCTGGACCTTGGGGACCAGCCCCTCGTAGGTAAGGTTGATGCCGTTGACCTTCACCTTGGTCGGCTCGCGGTGGAGGAAGTCGTGCAGCTCGGTCTTGGTGTAGTCGCGGATCGGCTTGTCCGGCTCCAGGAAGCCCGACTCGGTGAAGATGCGCACACTCCAGCCGTCCGCGGTGTAGCCGGGGATGGTGATGGCGCCCTCGGCGAGCGACTTGCTCTCGTCGTAGAGCTGGGTCAGGTCGATGTCGGTCACGCTGCCCATGCCCTCGCAGCGCGGGCACATGCCGCCGGTGACGGTGAAGCTTCGTCTCTCGGTCTTGCTGCCGGCTCCGCGCTCGATGGTGATCGCCCCGGCACCCCGGACGGAGGGGACGTTGAAGGAGAACGCTTGGGGCGAGCCGATGTGTGGCTCGCCCAGTCGGCTGAAGAGGATGCGCAGCATGGCGTTGGCGTCGGTGGCGGTGCCGACGGTGGAGCGGGCGTTGGCACCCATCCGCTCCTGGTCGACGAGGATCGCGGTCGTCAGACCATCGAGCACGTCGACCTCCGGCCGGGCCAGGGTCGGCATGAAGCCCTGCAGAAAGGCGCTGTAGGTCTCGTTGATCAGCCGCTGCGACTCCGCGGCGATCGTGTCGAACACCAGCGAGCTCTTGCCCGAGCCGGAGACGCCGGTGAACACCGTCAGCCGGCGCTTCGGGAGCTCGAGGCTGACGTCTTTGAGGTTGTTCACGCGCGCGCCGTGCACGCGGATCAGATCGTGGCTGTCGGCAATGTGCGGCGCGGGCGGTTGCGTATCGGTCCTCCTGGACATGGTCAAAGTGTCTCCATCCATTACGCCGGAACTTGCTGAGTGTGAGTCAGGGATTCGAGGACAGCGGCACCAGATACGGCGCACCGTCCGCCGAGGCCCCGGCCACCCAGACATCCTTGTCGTGGGTAAGCCGATACTCGGTGTCGCGACGACGCTGAGCCCTGGAAGCGGGGGTGGCTGCGATCGCCGAACGGCACTGCTTCTATCTCCAATTCTAGCGTACGTCGCTGTCATGGCCCCGCGGCAACCAGATTCTACCCGCAGGACTTCTCCGCTGCCCGCGCCTCCGACGGCTGCGGCACCATCATCAGGGTGGACGACGTGGGCTTCGTCAACGTCTACTCGGGCGGCATGGACATCGGACAGGGCCTGGACACCGTTCTGCCGCAGATCGAGGCCGAGACTCCGGGCCCGCCGTCAAGCAGATCAACGTGGTCATCGGCGACACGGACGTCTGTCCGTGCGATATGAACACCAAGCTCACCCTGCGGCTCGATGACAGGCTCGTCGCAAGCGCCAAACGCCACTCAGCGGAGTCCGGCAAGTCGGTCTCGCCTCTTGTCGCCGACTTCTTCGCCTTGATCGACGCTCAAGACAGGAACGTCGATATCACGCCCCGCGTCCGCTCGCTTCGCGGCGTACTCGCCGGCTCCGCGGCTGCTGAATCTCGTTGACACAGGAAGGATCGACGGGATCATCTGCTCGACAACGGCCACGAGACTCCGAGGATGCCGTCCTGCATGAGGCGGCCGCGACGTTGCAGGCCGCGATTGTGACTCGTAATGGCAAGGACTTCGCGCGGTCGGTGCTTCCCGTATCCGATCCGGCTGAGCTTCTCGCGGCCGTATACGCCGACCCGACGTAACGGACAGCGTCATACTCGCCACCGCTCGAGCATATGGAGCGACGCTTTGGACTCAGGACGCGGACTTCGAGGGTGTTCCGGGGGCACGCTACGCAGCGGAATATTCCGGCACAGTTGCGGGATAACAACGAATTCGAGCAGCGGACGTGCTTCGCCGCGACGACGGTGAGGTGAGCTGCCATGACCATCGATGAACTCAAGCGCGAAGCGCTTCAACTCGATCCCATTCGTTGATCGAAAAGTTGACCACCTTCAAGAGCGAGTCCTGTAGCCTACAGGGGTGGTCAGCTTTCGACCGTCACAGGGTGTTGAGTATTGAGCCGTCAGCGACACTCTCACAAGTGAGCCACGAAGCTTGCGGGGGTTGGCCACGATCGCCTCGCGTCGGAGCTCCGTAAGGAGGCGGCTGATCCCGGGAGAGCGGGTGCCGGCCTCATGCACGATGCGCACCGGATTGATCCCGCGGAAGCGCCGCCGGCGGGCCTCGGCTTGGTCGCCACCCTGACCTCCTCCGTCACCTCGCCCGCTTCGTCGAGAAGGCGCACCTGGCAGCAGCGGTCCCCCCAGATCGAGACCCTCATTATGCGGAAGTTGCGCATGGTCAGCAACGCCGTTTACGTGGATGACCTTCGGAGCCCGCCTTGGCGATCTGAACGCGGCAGGAGTAAGATTCTGGGCATGACGGCGTTGCGCAACCTCGATATCCACGACGAAAGTCTTACCGACTTCTGTCAGCGCTGGAAGATCACAGAGCTGGCGCTATTCGGCTCGGCTTTGCGGTCCAACATCGGGCCGGGCAGTGACATTGACCTACTCGTATCTTTCCGGCCGGATGCGGAATGGAGCCTTCTGGACCACTTGGCAATGCAGGAAGAACTCTCACTTCTGCTTGGTCGCGAAGTAGACCTGGTCACCCGTAGGTCGGTGGAGCGCAGCCGTAATTGGATTCGGCGAGGTGAGATTCTCTCCGACGCGGAGACGATTTTTGCCGCGTGATCAAGCCGCTCTGCTGGATGTCGCGCGAGCAGCCCGTCTTGCGCTCCTTTTCGTCTCTGGTCAGGATTTCGCCGACTTCTCTGACGACTCGAGACTCAGTCCTCAGTGATTCACCAATTGCTCGTCGTGGGAGAAGCGGTGAAGCGTTTGTCGGAGGAGTTCCGGGAGCAGCATCCGAATCTCCCTTGGCGGCTCATGGCTGGTATGAGGGACAAGCTGATCCATGAGTATGACGAGGTAGACATCGAGGAGGTGTGGCGGACTGTCCAGAACGATCTGCCCGAGCTCTTGGCTACCGTCGAACCCCTCATCCCATCCAAGCCGTCGTGATATGTCGGCTCCTGGTCGGCCGGACGATGTGCGGTAGAAGGTAGACGCCAGTCTAGTGTTCGAAGTGACCCAGCCTGAGTGGTTCATCTGATGGAAAGTACCACCTTGCTGGTCAAGTCCCGTAATGTGGTGTAGCAGCCCGGCAGCCGAGACCTGAGTAGCAAATCGGCCACTGGGCGTCCTAGAATCGTCGAGGGTTCCGCCAAGAACATCGACGAGAGGAGCATCACAGTGGCCGACCAGTACAGCATGACGCCTGCCGAAGCCGCGGGCAAGGTCCTTGCATCCGAGCATGGCGACTTCCTGAGAGAAGCCGTGCATTGCGTGCTCAGGGAGATCATGGAGGGCGAGGTGAGCGCGGTCACAGGCGCGAGCTTCGGCGAACGTTCCCCCGAGCGGGCCGTCCAGCGCAACGGCTACCGGCCCCGGGGGTTCGACACCCGCGTGGGCACCATCGAGCTCGCCATCCCCCGTCTCAGGCGGGGCAGCTACTTCCCGAGCTTCCTCGAGCCGAGACGCCGAAGCGAACAGGCCCTTGTCGCGGTGGTGGCCGAAGCCTACGTCAACGGGGTCTCGACGCGCAAGGTGGAGCGCCTGGTGGAGCAGCTCGGCATCGAGTCTATGAGCCGCTCCACCGTCTCCCGGCTCTGCACGGTGCTCGATGAGCAGGTCAGGCTCTTCCGGGAGCGCCCCCTGGAGGGCCGCTACCCCTACCTGTGGCTCGACGCCCGCATCGAGCGGGTGCGTGAGGAGGGGGGTGTCCGCCAGAAGGCCCTCATCGTCGCCTACGGCGTCCACGAGACCGGGCGCAGAGAGGTTCTTGGCACCGACGTGGGCCAGGCGGAGAGCGAGGCCTTCTGGCGAGACTTCCTGCGTTACCTCGTGGCCCGGGGTCTCACGGGCGTCTTGCTCTGCGTCTCTGATGCCCACCCCGGCCTGAAGAAGGCCATCGCTCAGGTGCTCGGCTGCCCCTGGCAACGCTGCACCGTCCACTTCCTCCGGGACATGAAGGGGCATGTGGGGCGCTCGCAGCAGCAGATGGTCGCGGCGGCAGTGCGTCAGGTCTTCCAGGCCGAGGGTCTGGCCCAGGCCCGTCTCGTTCTCGGCGAGGTGGTCGCTCGGCTCGAGGGGCCGGCTCTCAAGGTGGCCCGTCTGCTCGAGGACGCAGAAGACGACCTCCTTGCCTTCCTTGACTTCCCGCGCGAGCACTGGTCCAAGCTGCGCTCGACCAACCCGCTCGAGCGCATCAACCGGGAGATCGGCAGACGAAGCGACGTGGTCGGCATCTACCCGAACGACCAGAGCCTCCTCCGGCTCACCGGGGCCCTCCTTTGCGAGCAAAACGACGAGTGGCTCGTCTCCCGCCGGTACCTCTCGGTCGAGTCCCTGGCGAAGCTCTACCACGACGACACCATCGACGCCGACGAGATCACCCTGTCCATCCATCCTGCACGGAAGGAGGTGGCCCCGGCGGCGTAGCCGGGAGTCCGTAGCGACGATCGGGAGCTACACCACAAAGTGGGACTTGACCACCTTGCTCATGCGACCGCAGCCTCCAGGGCGCGGCCGTGGCTGATGCGGGGGCGCAGCCTTTGATATTGAGCTTGCAAGTAGCTGCTAGGGGTGCGGGTGACGGCAAGCGCGGCTTCTTCCAGAGCGATGCCCAGCCACTTGGAGCCTTTGCGGCTGCGCCCAGAGCGGCGCTTCGCGGAAAGTCGGCACTGTCGAGCTCGATGGCCCATTCAGCCTGGGTGTCGTAGACGTATGCCCGGGCTCCGCTGGCGTTTTCGCCTCCGGTCCGGTCCACGTAGCGGCCATGGCTCGCGACGTCCGGGAAGAAGGCGCCAAAGGTGTCGAGGGTCTTAGTCTCGCCGTCATCCAAGTCGATGAACGCGGACGGTCGTTCGATCCCCCATGCGATCCGCCCAAGCGACCATTTGGCCTTGTAAGACACACAAGCGCAGCTACCAGCGGACCATGGCCGGCGGTGTGTCCAACCGAACTCCTGACGCCTCTACCCACCGCCCGGATCAACCACCTGCCCGAAAAAGCGGATGTCGCTGCTCGGGCGATGACGGATGAGGAAGAGGGAGGGCCGTTCGACAACGATCTCCTCGCCGCCGGCGCGCCCGGCCATCACCACCGCCGATCCGGCCATTTGAACCTTCGGACCGAGGTTCTGAACCTAGTCGCCGAGCACGGCTCTTAGTTCCCCGGCCTTTCAGGGTTCAGCCAGTCGGCGCTATGCGGCAGCGGTACTAGGAGCGAGCAAGTCGTAGTGCCTCTGGTCGGACCCCTTAACGATGTCCAGCAGATAACGATGTCCAGCAGAATCCCCACCGCTTCCTGCGCTTCGCCTCTATCCTTGTGTTCAATCCCGCTCGTCGTGGCCGCCGCCCTCATCTGGCTGCCGACTGAAGTGGTGTCGTCGTCGGCGTCCTCGGCGTCGTGCATGTAGTTGGAGAGCTTCGTGCAGCGCTGCGACGAACTCGATGAGAATGCTGGCGCTCTCGACGACAATCGAGCCGGCCTTGCTGAGGAGGGTGAAGAACTTCTCGTGCCGCGACCAAGGAAAGGACAACACCACGGACTTTCCACTTTCAATTCTACAGCGCAGGTGGGGGCTTGCGGCAAGCCCCGGGTCGTGCCGTACAATGAACGGCCGCAAGCCGGAAAGTACGGTAAATAGGAGTCTCGAAATGCGTGTGCTCTTGACGCCGGCGGACCTGCCCCGGCGCGCGGCGGCGCAGGCGCGCAGTATGACAGGAGCGAGCCGGTGGCAGCTACCGACGATCTGAGTTCGCAGCGGTTCTACCATGGCACGAAGTCCGACCTGAAGCCAGGGGACCTGATGGAGCCCGGCCATCCCCCTAACTTTGGCAAACGGGATCGGGCAACAAGCTACGTCTACCTGACCGGCACTTTGGATGCGGCCGCTTGGGGGGCGGAGCTGGCCCTCGGCGAAGGTCCGGGAAGAATCTACATAGTGGAACCGACCGGCCCGATTGAAGATGACCCCAATTTGACGGACAAAAAGTATCCTGGTGCGACGAAGTCATACCGTTCCCGGGAGGCGCTGCGGGTCACGGGCGAGTGCAAGGATTGGCAGGGGCATTCCCCCCAAGTGCTCACAGCCATGAAGGACAACCTTGAACGACTCAAGCGACTTGGTGTTGAGCCAATCGACGACTAAAGTTGCTCCCTGATCCTCGGGCCACTGAGCCTCTCGATGCCGCGCTGAATGAAGCTCTGCTCCCGCGGCGCTCAGCGCGTTCGAAGGGCGGAGTCATCGACCTTATGGCGTGGCTGCGCCTTGCCCTTGCAGCGCTTGAGCGAGAATTCCCGGCGCCAGGTCGGGCGCAAAAAGGACGGCGAGCGATCGGGTAGGCGACCGGACATCAAATACCGGTCATTTACATGGCAAAACGCTGTAATAGTGACAACACTGGTGGAGGGACATGGACTTGAAGCGCGGCGGTCCA
Source organism: Thermoleophilia bacterium (assembly GCA_027493445.1). GTDB lineage: Bacteria > Actinomycetota > Thermoleophilia > RBG-16-64-13 > RBG-16-64-13 > JAMDDA01. Next base: position 3,542,561 of record JAOSKU010000001.1, read on the forward strand.
CCTGCCGGTGCTCCTGACGGCGCCCGCCGCGAGCACGACGGGGTAATCGAGGTCGGAAAGAAACCCAAACGAAACAGGAAAGCCTCCTAGCCCTTCCCGGTCCGTGCGCGGTGAACCGAGCTACGCGGAACGGAGGGGAGACGGACCGAGCAGAGCTAGGCAGACACGGCGCGCGGCGGCCCATCCTGGCCGGCCAGCGTCAAGTTACGTCCCGCCGCCGTAGAAGGAGCGCGCTGAGCAAGAGGAAGCCGACGAGGTAAGCCGCCAAGACCGCGACGGCCTGTTCGCCGCCCACGTAGGGTCCCGAGAACGCCCCGGGTCCGTTGCTGCTTGCCGCCTCGCCTCCCACACCGAGCGGCTGCACCAGAGAGTAGCCGTTGGCACGGAGAAAGGCCTCCGCCACCGAGCGCAAGGCGCTCACCGAGTTCACGAACGCGCTGATCAGGCCCTCGATGACGAGACCGTAGAGGATTCCGATCCCGATGGCCAAGGAGGTTCCCTTGGAGAGAACGGCCAGCGGCGCCCCGAAGGAAGCCCACACGGCCATGAGAAACCAGCCGGCCACCAATCCTTGAGCCATGGACGAGACTCCGGGCCAGTCGATGGGCGCGCCTTCGCCCAAGCTGAGGGCGTAGCTGAAGAGGGAGTCCACGGCGAAGGTGACGAGGACGAAGCCGGCGAGGAGGAAGGCGAGGCCTCCCAGCTTGGCCAGGAACAAATGCAGTCGCCCGGGGCCCTGGGTGTAGAGGGTCTTCCACGTGCCCCAGCCGTACTCGCTGCCGAAGGCGAGGACACCCAGCATGAGGGCGATGACCCCCCCGAAGAAGGGATAGCCTTCGAGGAACGTGCCCACCAGCCGCGCCGGTGTGAGTCCGGCAGGGAGCCCCGCGGAGCCGGCATCGCCATTCAGGTAGATGACGTACGGGAAGACGTATCCAAAGACGGCGTGCATGATGGTCCAGACGCCCAGGAGTATCCAGGTGCTGAGCCGCTTGCGCAGCAGGAGAACTTCGGCGACTATGCTATTCCACATCGTTCGCGCTCCCGTTCTGCGTCAATCCCAGGAAGACGGTCTCGAGCGAATCCCGCTCTCTGTACACCTCGCTCACCTCTACCCCGGCGAGAACCAGCTCCCGGTTGATGCGGGCGGCTTCGCCGGCGTCCACCGCTATGCGCAGGCGCCCGTCCGAGACCTCGGCGTCGGTAACACCGTTCATATGAGCGGCCAGTTCTCGGGCTTGTTCAAGGGGGCTGACCCGCAGCCGGAGGCGCCCCTGCCCGCGCAACTCGTCCACCGTGCCTTCGGCGACCAGTTCACCCAGATGTATTACGCCTACCCGATCACAGATCTGCTCCACCTCGTTCATGAGGTGGCTGGAGAGAAGCACCGTGCGGTTCCCTTGGCCCAGACTCTTGATGAGCACCCGCATCTCGGCCATGCCGGCCGGGTCCAGGCCGTTGGTGGGTTCGTCCAGGATCAGTAACTCTGGATCCTTCAGGAGGGCAGCGGCAACTTCCAGGCGTTGCTTCATTCCCAGTGAGTAGGTCTTGAAGGCGTCTCCCGCTCGGTCGGCGAGATCAACCTGCTCGAGGGCGGGCAGGATCCGCTCGCGCGGGATACCAGCATGGCGCGCAAGCACGTTGAGGTTGTCGCGTCCAGAGAGGTAGGGGTAGAAGGCCGGGGTCTCCACCAGCGCGCCGAGGCGGGCCAGGCCGGAGGGGGCCCCCGGTGGTTGGCTCAGGACCCGGGCCGTGCCGTGGGTGGGTCTGATCAGGCCGAGCAGCATTCGAAGTGTCGTGGTCTTTCCGGCACCATTCGGTCCGAGAAAGCCATACACCTCGCCCCGGTGAAGGCGGAGATTCAGCTTCTCCACCGCCAGGATGTGCTCGCCGTAATGCTTGCTCAGATCAAGGGTCTCTACGACGTATTCCATCTGGCTAGTACGCTCCCGATTGACGACGATGACAGTTCACATGCTCCCCGGCGGGTGTGAACGGATGGTGAAGGCAGGTGGCAGGTTTCATGAAGCTCCGGCCGGCGGGCCGCCGCCCGGCTGGTCGCCGATCTTGCACTGCATGAATTCCCAGGCCGATTGCCGGGAGTGGCCACACTCCTTCCGCATGCCGTTCACCACGTCTTCACAGCAGCCAGCCAGAATGGCCTCAGAAACATTCTGGCGAAGGAGGCATTCGATGATGAGCCGAAGCAACACCTGGCTGGTCGTCCTCTTGGTTGTGGTAGTCGCTTTGCTGGTGGGCTTCGGAGCCTTTCAGGCCGGGCTGCACGCGGGCGCCGGAGGCGACTTCTGGCCGCGAGATAGGGTGGACCCGGGGTACGGGTATCACGGCTGGACTGGCCCCCGCGAGGCGGGTGGCCGGGTCGGCGGCTCTTCCTGCGCCGCGCCGCGCTCTTCTTCGCCCTGATCATCGGCCTCTTCTTCCTCCTGAACGCTCTCACCTTCGCGCTTTTTGCCCGCCATGGAGGGCAGTTCATTCCTCTGCCGGCCGTGTTTCTGGGCGTCGTCCTGCTCCTGCTTCTCATGGCCGTGCTGCGGCACCTCTTCCGCCGGACGGCGGCCCCCATCGTCGAAGTCATGGAAGCAGCCGACCGCCTGGCCGGAGGAGACTATTCGATTCGGGTGCAGCCGCGGGGGAGCTCCGACATCCGACGCCTGGGATCCTCCTTCAACGCCATGGTCGAGAGGCTGGAAGCGAGCGACGGGCACCGGCGCGCCTTGCTGGCCGACGTGGCCCACGAGCTTCGAACTCCTCTATCCGTGGTTCGGGGCAGCGTGGAGGGGTTGATCGACGGCCTCTATCCGCGGGACGACGCCCATCTCGAGCCCATCCTGGAGGAGACCGAGCACATGATTCGCCTCCTTGAGGACCTGCGCACGCTATCCATGGCTGAGGCTGGGGTGCTGACACTCGAGCGCGAGCCCACCAGCCTGCGGTTGCTGATACGCACTTCGCTTCACGCCGTCCGGGGGTGGGTGCGGGTGGAGTGTCGCGCGGGCGCGGCCGGCGAGGCCGTCATAACGGTCACCGACTCGGGTCCGGGCATCCCTCCCGAGCAACTGCCCCACATCTTCGACCGGTACGTCAAGGCGGCCGATTCGGGAGGGAGCGGCCTCGGACTCGCCATCGCCCGCCGGCTGATGGAAGCGCACGGCGGTAGCATCGCCGCGGAGGTCCCCGCCGAAGGGGGGACGAGGTTCGTGCTCAGGCTTCCGGCATAGTCCGCGCGCGGCGGCGTCGGCGGCCGGACGACATCGCGGCGCGGCCTGCAGGAACGGGCGAAGGGGCATAGACGCTCGCCGCAAGGCGAACTCCTCGCGATCATCGAGGATGCGGTGAGTCCTCGTGAGGAGATGACCCCTGATGACCTAAGGGCGTAGCGCCGTCCTGCCCGGCGCTTGACACAGGGAGCCCAACCTGAAACAATGCCGTAGAGCGAGCGCTCTATCCACCAGCAGCAGCGGGCGGGCTCCCGGTGGATCGTGTTGCGCCCCTGAACTCGTTTCAGAATGACGCTTCCCCGTCAGAGTGCGCTGGGCGAGTGCGAGGCAAGGACGCAGGGAGCGTTCGTAGCAGAGCTACGGGCGCGACCGAGGACGCCGTATCGCGCCGGCCAGTGCGGCCGCGGCGGCCAAGGCTTCATTTTGAAACGAGTTCTCATGCGGCGCAGGTCGTCCACGACCGCAGTCGCTCGCGCACGCAGGTCGACACGACAGCACGGCAAGGGGAGGCCCAGTGGCCCTGAGAACGGCGCAGCAGTATATCGACAGCCTGAGGGACGAGCGCGTCGTCTACTTCATGGGCGAGCGGGTCCAGGACGTGACCACCCACCCCATCCTCAAGATCTGCATCGACTGGATGGCGATGGATTACGTCATGCAGCAGGATCCCAAGTACCAGGATCTGGTCACCGATCTCACCCCCGACGGCGAGCGGGTGAGCTTCGTCTTCCAGCAGCAGAAGACCCGCGCGGATCTTATGCGCCTGCGCGAGATCGTCAAGCTGTGGGGGCGGGTCTGCTTCGGCAAGCCCTCGGGGGCCAAGTTCGTGGGCAAAGACGGCCTGAACGCCGTCACGGTGGTGGCTCCCCGAGTGGACAAGGCTTTTGGCACCAACTATGCCGCCAACGTGGAGTGGTACCGGCAGTACCTCAAGGACAAAGACTCCAGCCTGGCTCTGGCCATGACCGACGTCAAAGGGGGACCGCGGCCTGCGGCCCAGCCAGCAGGAACCCCACCAGGACTACTACATCCGCGTCGTGGACGAGCGGCCCGACGGCATCGTGGTGCGCGGAGCCAAGGCCCACATAAGCGAAGCCCCCCTCTCCAACGAGCTCGTGGTCGTACCCTGCCGGGCCATGCGCGAGGACGACAAGGCCTACGCGGTCTCCTTCGGCATCCAGGCCAACGCCCCCGGCATCACCTTCATCTCGGCCGAGCCGGAGATGAAGGAGGCGGGCAACTTCTTCGACTACCCCCTGAGCGCCAGCGTCTACATCAACGACGCCCTGGTCATCTTCGACGACGTCTTCATCCCCAACGAGCGCATCTTCCTCAAGGGGGAGTGGCAGTTCGCCGGGCACATCGCCCACATGTTCGGGAACTTCCACCGTCTCTCCGCCGAGACCTACAAGGCGGCCGAGCTGGAGATGGTGGCCGGGGCGGCCGCCCTCATGGCCGAGTACAACGGCATCGCCAAGGCCGGGCACGTGCGCGACAAGCTCACTTGGCTCACCTACTACACCGAAGCGGTGGAGATCCTGGGCCTGGCCGCCTGCGAGCACAGCGTGAGCGACCCCGACTCCGGCCTGGCCTACCCCAACCCCATGCACGCCAACATCGCCAAGCTCTTCTTCGCCGACAACTGGCACCAGGCCATCAAGTACGTGCAGGACATCGCCGGTGGGATCGTGGCCACAGCGCCCTCGGCGGCCGACTGGGACAATCCCGAGCTGCGTCCCCTCATCGAGAAGTATCTGGGGGCCAAGCTGGGTGTGCCCACCGAGCACCGCCTGCGCCTGATCAAGCTGATCCGCGACCTGGGCTCCTCCTACGAGGACGTCATCACCCTGCACGCCGAGGGCTCTCTGGCGGCGCAGCGCCTCTCCATCCTGGAGCTGGCCGACTTCGACCGCTACAAGGCGGCGGCCAAGCGGGCGGCGCGGATTGCCGACGGGTCGTATGATGCCATCTACAGCGAGCTGCCCGAGTTCCCGCCGCGCGTGTGAAGGTGGAGAGGCGTGTGACTTGGGCGGCGGGATGGGCGTACGTCCGGAGGTGAAGCCATGAGCGGCTCCATAGAGGTCCAGCTGGAGGAGATGCACAAGAGGGTCACGCAGCACGAGATCCTCGGGTCGGCGCTCGATCGCGAGCTGACTGAGAAGCGCCAGCGGCAGATCGTCGAGAGCGCGAGCGGCGTGCTCTTCGAGAAGGGCTACCATCGCACCTCCATCCGCGACATCGCCGCCGCCTGCGGCATGTCGATGGGGCAGCTATACCACTACATCTCGTCCAAGGACGACATCCTCTACCTGATTCACGTCTACAGCCAGGAGATCTGGTACGAGCACCTGCGCGACGCCGGCTTCCAGAGCATCACCGACCCGGTGGCCCGCCTGGCCCGCGCCCTGCGCCTGTCGCTGGAGTTTATCGAGGGCCACCGCCAGCTCTACCTCTTCCTGTATACCGAGAGCAAGCACCTGGAGCGCGAGCACCTGAAGCTGGTCCTGGAGCTCGACGACAAGAACGTGGTGGGGTTCTACCGGCACCTGCTGGCCGACATCCCGGGGCTAGAGTTGGACGCCGCCCGGCGGGACACGGCGGCCAACCTGGTGGCCTTCATCGTGGTCTTTCTGGCTCTGCGCGGCTGGAACCTCGACACCAGCAGGATCTCCGCGCAGGTGGATTTTCTGATGGAGTTCGTCTTCCGGGGACTCGGTCTGCAGCTCCCGCCGGCGTCCGAGCGCTGAATCGATGGGGGATGTGACATGGCATTAGGCAAGTACGCCGTCGACTACGAGCAACGCATCGACTACGAGCGCCTGCGACGCGAGCGGCTGCAACGGGCCAAGGAGCAGATCCAAAGGGACGGGCTCGGCGCCCTCCTCACCTTCGACGAGGCCAACATCCGCTACTTGACCTCCTACTACGTCACCACGCCGCTGCGCGTACTCGAGGCCCAGGCGGTCTTCGTGCCCCGCAACGGCGAGCCCCACTTGATCGGAGGCGCGACCCCCACCGAGGCGGAGAGGCGCATGCCCTGGATGGCCAGCCGCGTGCACGCGTCCTTCGGCCTGCACCGTCTAACGGCCTCCGGTCCCGACGACCCGGTTCTGGTCCGCTGGGTGGACGGCGTCGCCGGCCTCATGTCCGACTACGGTGTGCTGGGCGAGCCCCTGGGCCTCGACGGCACCACCAGCCAGTACCTCTTCGCCCAGGCCTTCAAGAAGAAGAGCATCGAGGTGGTGCACGGCAAGCCCACCATGGACCACGCCCGCATGATCAAGACCCGGGACGAGATCGAGCTCATGCGCATCACCTGCGCGAACTCGGAGAAGGCCTTCGCCGCCATCGTCGACGCCATCCGCCCCGGCGTGCGCGAGTGCGACCTGGTGGGCATCGGCATCAAGGCCCTCTACGAGGAGGGCGACGACCACACCGAGGACCTGGTCTGCTGCTCGGGCTACAACACCAACCCCTACGGCTGGTCGTTCACCGACAAGCCCATCCGCCCGGGCGACCTCGTCTACGTGGACGTCGACGGCGCCTCCTACCAGGGCTACAAGTCCTGCGTCTATCGCACCTTCTGCTGCGGCAAGGCCACCCAGGAGCAGAAGGACCTCTACGAGGAATGCCGGGCCATGCTCTACGGCGGCATGAGCAGGATCAGGGCCGGCGCCACCGACCACGAAGTACTCGAGATGTGGCCGCAGTCACCCAGCTACTGGGGGTACGAGACCTGGGACGAGGTGGGGCCCTATGTGCTCGGCCACGGCTTGGGTCTCAGCCTGCATGACCGCCCCTTCTTCCTGCCCGCCCACAAGGCGGTGGGCGTGCCCCCAGACCTTCCAGGAGGGGATGGTGTTGGCGGTGGAGACGTACGCGGGCAAGAAGGGCGGCAAGGACGGCGTCCGCTTGGAGGAGAACATCCTGGTCACCAGGGATGGCTACGAACTGCTCTCGCGGTGGCCGGTCGAGGAGCTGATGGAATGCTGGCTGCCGTACCGCTAGAGGCCGCGGCCGCGACCAGGACGCGCTTCATGGCCGGCCGTGGCGTCGCGGTCGAGGCTTCGGTCAGGGCTTGATTCTGAGACGAGCTTCAGAACGGGGGAAGGCATCATGTCAAGGTCGAGGGTAGCCATCGCCAAGGGCGGTTCGGTGGAGGCGATGGTCGAGCGTGTGGTGGACCTGCTCGGAGGCATCGGTTCGATCGTGCGGCTCGGGTCGACCGTCGTGGTCAAGCCCAACGCCGGCCATGTGGGCGCCCCGGGAAGCAGCGTGAACACCACGCCCGAAGTGGTGGCCGCGGTCATCAGACTGGTGCGCAAGGCCCAACCCGCCGAGATCATCCTGGCCGAGTCGGCCGCTATCGGCTGCGACACGCTCGAATGCCTGGAGGTGAGCGGCATCCGGCAGGCGGCCGAGGAAGCGGGCGTCGACGAGATACGCGACATCAAGCGCGACGAGGACCTGGTGCGCGTGCCCATCGAGAATCCCACCTCATCGATCAAGCACGTCGACCTGCCTCGGTTTCTTCTCGAGGCCGACCTGCTCGTCGACGTGCCGGTCTTCAAGACGCACGTGAGCATGGTCTTCAGCTGCGCCCTCAAGAACCTCAAGGGCGTGGTGCAGGATCGGGTCCACTACGTCATGCACACCACCAACCTGGCCGGCGCCATGATGGATCTGGGCGAGCTCCTGCAGGAAAAGACCTTCGCCATCGCCGACCTCTACCGGCCCATGGAGGGGTTCGGCCCCCACTCCGGCAACCCGGTGGAGTTCGGCTGCATCCTGGCCGGCAAGGACCTGGTGGCGGTGGACGCCACTGCCTGCCGGATGGTGGGTCTACCCATCGAGAAGGCGGAATACTTCGTGGCGGCCGAAGAGAAGGGTCTCGGCCACTACCGCGAAGAAGACATCGACGTGCTGGGCGAGCCGGTGGCCGACGTGTTCACGCAGCTGTACCTGCCCTACCTCGACGGGTTCGGCGCCTTTCCCGAATACACTTTCTGCGTGCGCAACGCCTGCAGCACCTGCCAGGGCCTCACGGCCTTCACCATGTCGAAGTTGAAATCGCTGGGCGAGTACGAGAAGAACGCGGGTGTGGCCATGGTCCTTGGCCGGCACAAGGAGGTACCGGCCGGGATCGAGGGCGCCGAGGCGGTGGTGCTCATGGGCGACTGCACCAAGACCATGAAGAAGAAGCTCGCCGACGCCGGCGTGGAAGCTTTCCATGTGCCGGGCTGTCCCCCAACGGAGCCGGCTCTGTGCTGGTCGGTGGTCGACCGCCGGGATGTCGACCTCGACACCGACGACCCCGAGGTGGCGAAGCAGATCAGGAAGCGGGTCGAGTACGAGGACGTGATGTTCAAGGAGTGGCTGCGGAAGCAGAGCCGTGCCTGAAGCGACGCGGACGGGAGGAGCGGTGAGCCCGCACGGCGTCCAGAGAGCGCTGGTGGTCGGCGCCGGAGTCATGGGGAGCTCGATCGCCCAGGTGTTGGCCACCGCCGGTCGGCGGGTGGCGCTGGTCGACACCGATTCGGCGGCCCTGACCCGGGCGGAAGCTCTCATCAGGTCGGGTGTGAGCACTCTGGTGGAGTACGGGAAGCTCCCATCGGAGGCCGTCGCCGACGTCGTCACCCGCATCGAGTTTGCCACCTACCTGCCGGCGGCGGCCGGCGACGCCGACTTCGTGGTCGAAGCCGTGCCTGAGATTCCCGCGGTCAAGCGCCAGGTCTTCGCCGAGCTCGATGCCCTCTGCCGTCCCGACGCGGTCATCGCCAGCAACACCTCCGGCCTGGACGTGTTCGAGCTGGCCGAGATGGACCACCCGGAGCGCCTGATCATCGCCCACTTCTTTCTGCCGGCCCACATCATCCCCCTGGTGGAGGTGGTTGCCGGGGAGATGACTTCGCCTGAGACCATCGCGACCACGGTAGGTGTGCTCGAGGCGGCGGGCAAGACCCCGGTCGTACTGCGGAGGTTCGTGCGCTCGTTCATCGTGAACCGCATCCAGAACGCCATCGGCCTGGCCGTCGGGGAGCTCCTGGAGAATGGCTGGGCGGAACCCGCGGACATCGATCGGGCCGTGAAGCTCAGCCTGGGCATCCGTCTTCCTGTCGTGGGCGTGGCTCAAACGGCCGACTTCAACGGGCTCGACCTGGTGCGCGACATCTTCGCGAGCCTCGGGCGCCCCAGCGCCTACTTCGAGCGGAAGGTCCAGCAGGGCCATCTGGGTGTGAAGACCGGCAGAGGCTTATACGACTACGGGGATCGGAGCGAGGCCGAGGTGCTCGAGAAGCGCGACCTGCTGTACCTGAGGATGCTCGATGCGCTGACCGAGATCGGCGCCTTCGAACCCGTTTAGGAGGCTGCTGAGAAATGACGCTTTGCCGCCGGGGTGCTCTGGGCACGCGCAAGGCTAGAGCTCGTTTCGCAATGACGCTTCGCGGTCAGGCGGCACTGGGCGCGGGCGAGGCAAGGACGCAGGGAGCGGGCGTAGCGAAGCTACGGACGGGACTGAGGACGCCGCATGGCGCCGCCCGGTGCTGTCCGGTGGCCGATGCTTCGTTTTTCAGCAGCCTCTCAGACCCACCTCCGCTATCAAAGCCCTCGGGCGAGGAGAGGCCGAATGAAAGAGAATGACCCGCGCTGGCTGACCGATCAGCTGTATCTGACCCCGTTCAATCATCTGCCCGAGGTCCGCTCGCACTTCGATCCGCCCTCGAGCGTGCGCGTCCACGAGGTCACTCTGCGCGAGGCCGAACAGGCCCCTCACGTCGTGCTCCGGCCCGAGGAGAAGCTGCGCATCTACGACGCCCTGGATGAGATGGGCGTCTACAGCGTGGAGCTCTTCCCCATAGTCTCGGCCGACGACCGCGAGCTGGCCCTGGAGCTGGTGAAGAAGAGGCGCACCGCCAAGGTCTTCTTCCTCTGCCGTTTCAACATCGACGAGGTGGAGTTCGCCCTCGAGGCGGGTGCCGACGGGGTGGTGGTCGAAGGACCGGGCAACCCGTTCGTCGCTCGGACGGTGCTGGGGTGGAGCGAGGACGAGCTCCTGCGGCGCATGACCGAGGCCACCGCCCACGCGAAGAAGCACGGGCTCTTCACGAACATCATGCCCTGGGACACCCTGCGGGCCCCCCTCCCCTTCCTGGAGCGGGCCTACAAGAGCGTGGTGGAAGCGGGCGCCGACCACGTCACCATCGCCGATACCTTCGGCTTTGGCCTGCCCTGGACCGTCGCCCACCTGGTGCGGACACTCAGAGGTTGGCTGCCGGGCACGCCGGTCGAGATGCACGCCCACAACGACTGGGGCCTGGCCACCTCGGTGATGCTGTCGGCGGCGGCGGCCGGCGCCTCGGTGGTCCACACCTCCACCAACGCCATCGGGGAGCGGGCCGGCAACGCGGCCACCGACGAGGTGGTGCTGGGGCTGGAGGCGCTGTTGAGGGTGGACACCGGGGTCAAGACCGAGCGGCTCTACCCCGTTTCGCAGCTGGTGGCCGAGCTGACCAAGATGCCGGTGGCCCCGAACAAGCCCGTGGTGGGCGAGAACGAGTTCCTGTTCGAGTCGGGCCAGGTGGCCTACCTCATCGAGAAGATCCGGGCCACCGGCCGGCCGTTCCAGTCCTTCTTGCCCGAGTATATCGGCCGGAGGGGTTACGGCTACGTACTGGGCAAGATGAGCGGCACGGAGATTGTCATCCAGAAGCTGGCCGAGCTGGGGCTGCAGGCCGACCGCGAGCAGGCGGGCACGATCCTGGAGCGGGTCAAGGCGGAGGCGAGCATCCGCAAGTGGTCGCTCTCCGACGAGGTGTTCGAGGACCTGGCGCGGAGTGTCCTGGAGGCCGGATGAGCTCGGCCGCGACGGAGACCTACGCAGGCCGCCGCTCGAGGAGGTCGCCCTTGCTCGTCCGTAAGGCGGCCGTCCTGGGCGCCGGAGCTATGGGGAGCGGCATCGCCGCCCATCTGGCCAACGCGGGTATCCCCTCGCTCCTGCTCGACATGGTCCCGGCCGAGATCACCGAGGACGAGCGGAAAAAGGGTCTCGATCTGTCCCATCCTCTGGTGCGGAACCGCCTGGCGCTCAAGGGCATCGAATCCGCCCGCAAAGGCCGCCTGCCCGGGTTCGCACACGAGAGCCGGGTTGACCTGGTCACCCCGGGGAACCTCGAGGACGATCTGGCCGCCCTGGCCGAGGTCGACTGGGTGGTGGAGGCGGTGGTCGAGCGGCTCGACGTCAAGACCACCTTGTTGCGCGAGGTGGCCCGGCATCTTTCTTCGCGGGCGGTTCTCAGCACGAACACCTCCGGTCTCTCGGTGAACGCCATGGCGGCCGCCCTGCCCGAGTCCGTGCGCCCGCGTTTCTTCGGAACCCACTTCTTCAATCCGCCCCGGTACATGCGCCTTCTCGAGCTGGTTCCGGCCGCACAGACCGCTGAGGAGCCGCTGGCTGCTTTCCACGAGTTCGCCGAGCACCGGCTGGGCAAGGGCGTGGTGCGCGCCAAGGATACGCCCAACTTCGTGGCCAATCGCATCGGCGTCTTCGCTACGGTCTACGCCATGTGGGCCATGGAGACGCATGGGCTCACCGTGGAGGGGGTGGACGCCGTTACAGGCAAGGCGCTCGGCCGAGCACCGACGGCCACCTTCGGCACGGCTGATCTGGCCGGCCTGGACATCCTGGCCAACGCTGTGCGCACCCATTCCGAGGGTGCGCCTGACGACGAGCAGCACGACCTGGTGTGCCTGCCCGCGTGGGTGGCGTCCATGGCGGAGCGGGGCCTGGTGGGCAACAAGAGCGGGGGTGGCTTCTACACCGAGCGCCGCCAGAAGGTCATCGATCCCCAGACCCTCGAATACCGTCCCCGGCGCGACCCTGCCTACCCCAGCCTGGCGGAAGCGGCCCAGGCGCGCGAGGCCGGCGAGCGTGTCGCGCGGCTGATCCAGGCCGGCGACGCCGCCGGACGATTCGCCTGGGACGTGACGGCGGCGACCTTGCTCTACGCGGCGCACCGTGTTCCCGAGATCGCGGAGGACATCGCCGACATCGATCGGGCCATGCGCTGGGGCTACGCCTGGGAGCTTGGTCCCTTCGAGCTGTGGGATGCCCTGGGGCTGCCCGCCACCCTGCGGCGCATGGCTGACGAAGGGCGCCAGGTGCCCATGTGGGTGCGCGTGCTGGCCGGGTCGAACGCGCCCTCCTTCTACCTCCGTGAGAGGGGGGTCGTCCGAGCGTACGATCACCCGGCTCGGGGGTACCGTCCCCCGCCCCCTCGTCCCCGGCAGATCGTGCTCTCCGATTTCAGGCGGGCGGGCCGGACCCTCCTGGAGAGCAAGGACGCTGCCCTGGTCGATCTGGGCGACGGGGTGGCCTGCCTGGAGTTCCGCACCAAAATGAACGTGGTGAGCGAAGGTGTGCTGACCTTCGTCAGGCAGGTGCTGGAACGGGGTGGGACCGGCTACCAGGCCCTCGTGATCGGGAACCAGGGACCCCTTTTTCTCAGCGGGCGCGGACCTGACGGCCATGTCTTCCCGTGCTGTCGCCCGTGATTGGGCCGGCATCGACGCGGTCCTCCGGGCCGCCCAGCAGGCCGCCATGGCCCTCAAGTACGCGCCGGTCCCGGTCGTGGGTGCTCCCTTCGGCCGGGTGCTGGGCGGTGGCCTGGAGGTCTGCCTGCACTGTCACCGGCTCCAGGCCGGGCTCGAGACCCAGATGGGCTTGGTGGAGGCCGGGGTGGGCTTGATCCCGGGTGCGGGAGGGGTCAAGGAGTCCCTCTTGCGGGCGATGGCCGTGCCCGCCGCCGCGGCGGTGCCCTACCCGGCCGTGCTGCGCGCCTTCGAAGCTATCGCCGGCGCTCGGGTCAGCGGTTCGGCCTGGGAGGCCTTCGACCTGGGCTACCTGCGTTGGGGCGACGGGGTGACCATGAACCCCGACGCGCTTGTCCACGCGGCCAAGCAGGCCGCTCGGCAGCTGCTCGAGTGCGGCTGGCAGACCCCAGTCCCGGTGAAGGTGGCGGTCCTTGGTCGTGACGGCCTGGCCAACCTGCGCGCCCGCCTTTACAACTTGTGGCAAGCAGGCTTCATCTCCGATCACGACCGAGTAGTGGCCGACCGGATCGCCTGGGTCATCTGCGGGGGGGAGGTCGACCCGGGCAGCGTAGTCGACGAGCAGTACCTGCTCGACCTGGAGCGGGCCGGCTTCATTGCGCTCTGTCACGAGCCGAAGACCATCGAGCGGATGCAGCACATGCTGAGAACGGGGAAACCGCTCCGGAATTGAGAGCGCGGCCGGCGGTGGCCCGGCCTACGGGGGCAAGTGGGCGAGAGGAGGGAGGAGATCTTCGATGAGAGAAGCCGTGATCGTGACAGCCGTCCGGACGCCGGTGGGCAAGGCATTCAAAGGTGCCTATAGGGCCGTCCGTCCCGACGATCTGGGCGCGGTCGCCATCCGCGGCGCTTTGGAGCGCACTGCCGGCCTCGATCCGGGCGAGATCGAGGAGGTGATCATGGGCTGCGCCTTCCCCGAGGCCGAGCAGGGGATGAACATCGCGCGGCAGTCCGCCCTCCGGGCCGGGCTGCCGGAGTCGGTCCCAGGAGTAACCGTCAACCGCTTCTGCGCTTCGGGTCTGCAGGCCATCGCCTTCGCGGCCCAAATGGTGGCCGGAGGCATGGCCGAGGTCGTGCTGGCGGGGGGAGCGGAGTCGATGACCCGGGTCCCCGGGGGCGGGAACACGCCGATGGCCAATCTCGACCTGCTGGACACCTTGCCTGACGCCTACCTCAACATGGGGCTGACGGCCGAGAACGTGGCCGAGCGGTTCGGCGTGACCAGGGAGGACCAGGATGCCTTTGCCGTGGAAAGCCACCAGCGGGCGCTGGTGGCTCAGGAGAATGCCAAGTTCGACCAGGAGCTGGTGCCGGTGCATGTCACCCGATACCGTCCGGCCGAGGGGGGCCTGGTGCAGCCCGAGGCCTTCGTCCACCGCGTGGACGAAGGCCCCCGCCCGGACACCAGCCTCGAGGGCCTCGCCACCCTGAAACCTGCCTTCCGGGCCGGGGGCAGCGTGACCGCCGGCAACTCCTCGCAGATGAGCGACGGGGCGGCCATGGCGGTGGTCATGAGCGGGGAGAAGGCCGTCTCCTTGGGCTTGGAACCTCTGGCCCGCCTCGCCTCGTTCGCGGCGGTGGGCGTGGATCCCGGGATCATGGGCATCGGCCCCGTGGCGGCTATCCCCAAGGCGTTGGGGCTGGCCGGGCTGTCCCTGGGGGACGTCGACCTCATCGAGCTCAACGAGGCCTTCGCCAGCCAGGCGCTCTGCGTCATGCGCCGCCTGGACCTCGACCCCGCCCGGGTGAACGTCAACGGGGGGGCCATCGCCCTGGGCCACCCCCTGGGGTGCTCGGGGGCGAAGCTCACAGCTACCCTTCTCCATGAGATGATCCGCCGCGGGGACCGGTACGGCCTCGTGAGCATGTGCATCGCGGGCGGCATGGGCGCGGCCGGGCTATTCGAAAATCTCAGGCGGTAGGCGGCGGCAACGGAGAGGTGAGGTCAGCAATGCGTATCGCGGGTTCAAGCGTACTCATCACCGGGGGTGCCCACGGGCTCGGCCGGCGCTTCGCCCTTGACCTGGCTGCGGCCGGGGCGCGGGTGGGGGTGTGCGACCTCGACGAGGAAGGCCTCCGCGCGGTGGCCAAGGAGGCCTTGCGGGCCGGTTCCTCCCTGTGGAGCAAACGGGCCGACGTCACCGACGAGGTTTCGGTCGAGGCGCTCTTCGCCGAATTCGTCGCCTACCACCAGGGCCTCGACGCGGCGGTGAACAACGCGGGTATCGCTCGCGACGGTCTTTTGGTCAAGCAACGTGGGGGGAGGCTCGAGAAGCTCCCCCTGGCCGACTGGCAGCGCGTCATCGACGTCGATCTGACCGGCGTCTTTCTCTGCGGCCGCGAAGCCGCCTATCACATGGTCCAGCATGGATCAGGCGGCGTCATCGTGTCCCTCTCCTCGGTGGCTCGGGGAGGGGTGTACGGCCAGACCAGCTACTCCGCCGCCAAGGCGGGGGTGGCCGCGATGACCGTGACCTGGGCGAAGGAGCTCGCCCGCTATGGGGTGCGGGCGGTGGCTCTGGCGCCAGGGTTCACCACCACCGAGTTGACTTCGGCCCTGCGGGTGGATGTCCGGGAGCGCATCGTGACCCAGATACCGCTCGGTCGGGTAGCTGAACCCGCCGAGCAGAGCAGCGCTTTGCGCTTTGTCTTGGAAAACGACTACCTCACCGGGCGGGTGATCGAGGTGGACGGCGGTCTACGCGTGTGAAGTTCGAGGGTCGATCGCCACTCGGCGGCGGGCGCGGCCTGCAGGCTCGGGTGGGCACGACCCCTTGTCAAGCTCAGTTTCTACTGTCATCATCGTTGGTCGCATACGACGATAACCTGTCGGCGACCACGGGAAGGCTCCCGCGTGCGGGCGATGACGATAACCGAGCTCGAGCAAGCATCGGACGTGCCGCGCAGCACGATCTACTACTACGTGCGCGAGGGTCTGATCCCCCCGCCCAGAAGGCGGCCGCCAGCCGGGCCCTGTACGCCGACGTCCACCTGGAGCTGCTTCAGGAGATCGATCGGTTGAAGCGGGAGGGCCTCCCTCTCGAGGTCATCAAGGCCAAGCTGGCCCCCAAGATCGAGTCCGGCCGGCACGCCGAGGTCGATCTGGTGGCCCAGCAGAGCGAGAAGACCCGCCGGACAATCCTGGAGACGGCCGCCCGCCACTTCGCCCGTAAGGGCTACAAGCGTACCCGCATCGCCGATATCATCGAGGAAGTGGGCATTAGTCCTCCCGCCTTCTACGGCCACTTCCACAGCAAGCGTCAGCTGCTGGTCGAGTCCTTCCGCCTCTTCGTGGAGTGGTCGCGCGGCTTCCTGGAGCCGCAGCTGGAGAAAGAGCCCGACCTGGGCGTGCGCCTGCTGCGCCGGGTCTCCACCCACCTGGGGGTGCAGGCCGTCAGCCCCGATCATTTCTCCCTGGTCCGCTACGAGGCCCTGCAAGAGGGCGGGGAGATGCGCGAGGTGGCCCAGGGCACCTACCAGGACATGACCGGTGGCATCCTCAAGGACCTGGTTCGCCTTCGGGAGGAGGCGGAAAACCCTCCCCCCGTGCCCGACGAGCTGGTGGCGTACAGTCTGGAGGGGGCTCTTGAGCATGTGGTCATGCGCACCGGCTGGGACCTCGAGTACTCGAACCGCGACGTCCTCTGGGTTCACCTGGTCATCTACTTGGCGGTGGAAGCCCTCTACACCGGGCGGCTGGACCTGAGCGCCGATCTTGCCCGCTACGCCGAGCTGGTGAACGAGATGGCGCGCAAGGCGCCTACCATCCCGCCCGACGCGCAGTCGTAGACCGGGCCGGAGCTTCGCCGAAGGGCCGATCGGCCGGCCGAGCCGGCCGTGCGCTCTCTCGCAGAAGTCAGGGGCCCTTGGGCTCGGCCTCGGCGCTCAGCTACGCCCCGGCCGAGGCGCCTTCGGCCTGGCGGAAGGCCGAGATGAACCTCATGGCGTAGTCGTCGCGGCCCAGGACCAAGTCGGCCGCCAGCGCCGCGAAGCGCACCTGGGCCGCATCCACGGTGGGGCACGTCAGCCCCGCTTCGATGGCCAGAGCTAGGTAGACGCCGTTCAACCACAGCCTGTTGGGCAGGCCATGTGAGATGTTGCTGGCCCCTTGGGTCTGGTTGACACCCAGCTCCCGCTTCACAAGGCGCACCGCCTCCAAGGTTCCCAGGCCGGCGTTGGTGTTCGCTCCCAGCGCCAGCGTCAGGCAGTCGATGATGATGTCTTCGCGGGGGATGCCCAGTGCGGCCGCTCGTTCCACGATGAGGTGGGCGATGGCCACTCGGGCGGCCGGGTCGGCCGGGATGCCCGTGTCGTCCAGGGTCAGACCGATCACCGGCACCCCGTGCTCCTTGACCAGGGGAAGGATCGTCTCGAGCGAGGCGGCCTCGCCTGTCACCGAGTTGATGATGGGCCGGCCGGGGCACACCTGCAGGGCCGCCTCGAGGGCCCGCACGTTGTGGCTGTCGAGGCACAGAGGCACGTCGACCGTGCCGGCCACGGCTTCGACCGCCCGGGGCAGCATAGCCACCTCGTCGACACCGGTGATCATGACGTTGACATCGAGAATGTCGGCGCCCGCCGCCACCTGCCCGCGGGCCTCCTCGCGCACGACAGAGAGGTCGCCCTCGCGCAGCGACGCGGCCAGCTTCTTCTTGCCCGTGGGGTTGATGCGCTCCCCGATGAGCACTGTAGGCAGGTCGTGCCCGATGATCACCTCGCCGGAGGCGCCGGCCACTCGAGTTTCCATGTACGATCCGTCTCCTTCTGTGTCTTTGCCTGGCGCGAGGTCTGATTCAGGCTTTAGTAGGCTCCGAAGTCCTTGGCCGCCTGCACCATGGCCCTCAGGTTCTCGTGCTTGGCGTCGTCGGCGACTACGCCCACATCCAGGATGAAGCCCCCGCCGGGAGCCACCTTCTCGATGAGCCCTCGGCAGTATGCGGTCACCTCTTGGGGCGTGGCCGTGTAGTAGAGCGAGGGCGACACGTTGCCCGCGATGCAGGCGATGCCGGCCAGGGCCTCCTTAGCCTTGGCCATGTCGGTCTGGTCGAAGTGCCACACGACCGAGGCTTTGGGTACGTCGCGTATCGCCTCGAGCCGCGACTCGTACTTGCCCTCGGCGAACAGGCGGGGGATGAAACCCTCGGCCACCAGCCCGTCGATCAGCCTGCGCAGGCTGGGCCAGTAGAAGGTGCGGAACTGCTCGTCGCTCATGAAGCCGTCGGCGCCCTTGTGCAGCGGGATGAACACCAGGGGCACGGAACCGGAGGTGGCTCGGGCCGTGACCCATTTCACGCACAGGGGCACCAGCCGGTCGCAGGCCTCGAGCACCTTCTCGGGCTGGCGGAACATGTCAAAGATCATTTCCCGGGTGCCGCGCAGGGTGTCGCCCAGCAGGTCGAACGGCGCCTTAGTGGCCGCGCCGTCGTACAGCGGCAGGCCGGCTGCCATCAGGCGCCCGATGACCGGGAACATCTTCTCGCCCCAGGCGGCCGTCTCCTTGCCTATGGCGGCCAGCTTCTCGAAGGAGGCCAGCAGCTCCGGAGCCGCATACCCCAGCATGTTGGAGGGCGCGAAAGGCAGCTCCACGAGGTCGATGGGCGCCGGGAACTTGGCGAAGCCCTCGTAGGCCCCCGCTACCCGGGGAAGGTATGTGCGCAACAAGAAATCCGTGGGGTCGTCGATCAGGGCGTCGTACTCGTCTTCCTTCATGAACTCGGCTTCGACGTACTGGTAGCCCTGGTGCTTCTCCAAGCCGTGGCCGGGCCAGATATAGCTCCGGTAGTCGAGGAGCTCGAACGCTCGGGCTGGGACCGCGTTGAAGATGGGCGGGATCTGGGCGTCGGCCTGCAGGTCCAAGTTGTAGTCGAGCCAGGCCTGGGCGGCCCGATCGTAGTCGTTCATGGCTTCGTACGGGCTGAGGCCGGCCCAGCTGGCGGGGTGGAAGCCCACGAAGGCGTAGACGGGCACGCGGTCGGGCGTCCTCTCGAGAGTGATGGCGTCGGTGAGCCGGGTGACGCGCGCCTTGTAGGCCGCCTCGGCCTCGGAGCTCTCGAACTCCAGGCCCTCGGGGTTCAGCCAGGCGTTCAGGCGGAACGCCTGCCTCTCGGCGGCGGAGAGCTCCTTCCAAGGTTTCTCTGTGGTTGCCATCTAGTTCACCCCCACGACCTGCTTGGCGAATGTTACAGCCGCCATGGCGTCGTCGCCGTAAGCGTCGGCCCCCGTGAACTGCCGGACGGTCTCGTCCATGTGGCCGCCGCCGATGATGATCCTCACGTTGGAGCGCAATCCGGCTCCTTCCACGGCCGCCACGGTGCTTTTCATCGAGTCGAAGGCCAGGGTCAGGAAGCCGCTGAGCGCGAGAACCTGCGCGTCGTTCGCCTTGACGGCCTCCACGAACTTCTCTTCGGGAACATTGATGCCCAGGTCGGTCACCTCGAATCCGTTCACATCGAGGACGAAGGCAACGATGTCCTTGCCGATGTCGTGGATGTCGCCGCGCACCGTGCCGAGGATGACCTTCCCCAGCTTCTGGGCCGCGGGCGCCCCGGCGGCCATGCGCGGCTTCACGAGGGCGGCCACCTTCTTCAGAATCTCACCCGACATGACGAGCTCGGGAAGGAAGTACTCCCCCTCCTCGTAGCGCTCGCCCACGATGCCCATGGCTTCCTGGGACAGCCTCAGGATCTCGAGCGGGTCCTCGCCCCGGCCGAGCAGCTCCTCGGCTATTCGCAGGACTTCCTTCTCCTTCATGCCTACGAGTGCCTCGACCAGCTCGTGTGCCATACCGACGTCTCCTCTCCCCTCGCGGTCTGCGTGCCGCCGGGACCCGCCTCGGCCCCTGTACAGCATCGGTGAACAGGTACTTGACAGATTTATCTATATAAAGATATCGTACAGGACGAGCCCCAGCCGGGGCAAGTGGCACGCGGGCGTCCCGCGTCGACGCCGCGATGGAGGGTCCACGCTTTGCGCGCCACGTCTGAGTCGGCGTCAAGTGTGGTCGACCGCGAGGGGCTCGGCAGGAGGTCCCAGTGAGAAGGGGGTTATCCATGTCAAGTGTAAACGACGAGAAACGCGAAGACGAAGGGCTTGGGGGCGCTGTAGACGGCTCCGTGAGCCGGCGCCAGTTCCTGAAATGGGTGGGCGCGACGGGCGCCGCGGTGAGCCTGGGTGGTGTCCTGGCCGGCTGCGGCGGTGACGAGGAGACCACGACCACCGCGGGCGGCACCGAGACCACCGCACCGGGGGCGACCACCAGCGTCTCGGTGGGCGAGACCATGGGCCGCGAGATCAAGGTGGGTTGGGTGACCATGACCACCGGTGTACTGGCGAGCCTGAGCGAGCCCGACGACTTCCTCCTCGCGCAGGCCAAGACTGCCGTCGGGGAAGGGCTGGTCATCAACGGTACCAGGCACCCGGTGAGCTGGATAGTCAAAGATAGTCAGTCCGACTCCAACCGGGCGGCGGAGGTGGCGGGCGACCTCATCACCGGCGACCAGGTCGACCTCATGATGACCGGCATGACGCCCATTGTCTGCAACCCGGTCGCCGACCAGTGCGAGGCCAACGGTGTGCCGCTGATCTCGTACGGCGCCCCGTGGCAGGCGTGGTTCTTCGGCCGCGGTGGCGATCCGGCCGTGGGCTTCGACTGGACTTATCACTTCTTCTGGGGCGCCGAGGACATGATCGCGGTTTACACTAGCCTCTGGAACAAGGTGGAGACCAACAAGAAGGTGGGCGTCCTCTGGCCGAATGACCCCGACGGCCAGGCCATGGCCGACCCAACGAACGGATTCCCCCAGAGATGCAGAAGCAGGGCTTCACGATCGTCGACCCCGGCCGCTACACGAACGGCACCGAGGACTTCTCGAGCATCATCTCGCAGTTCAAGTCCGCGAACTGCGAGATCGTCACCGGGCTGATGATCGCCCCCGACTTCCCGACCTTCTGGTCCCAGGCCCAGCAGCAGGGCTTCAAGCCCAAGATGGTGACCATGGGCAGGGCCATCCTGGTGCGCCCCGACATGGAGGCTGTGGGAGACACGGGCCAGGGTTTGTGCACCGAGGCGTGGTGGGCCTCCACCCACCCATTCACGTCGTCGTTGACCGGCTTCACCTGCCAGCAGCAGGCGGATGCCTGGGAGCAGGAGATGAACAAAGGGTACAACGCGTCGGTCGGCCTGACCGGCGCGGCTTTTGAGGTCGCGGTGGACGTGCTCAAGCGCACGCAGAACGTGGATGACCCGGCCTCGATCCGCGACCCCCTCAAGGCCACCAATCTGAACACCATCCTCGGTCCGATCGATTTCGCCGCCGGCCCGGTCCCGAACGTGGCCAAGACTCCCTTGGTGGGCGGTCAATGGCAGCACGGCACGAAGTGGCCCTGGGAAGTGGTCGTCGTGGATAACTCTCACTACCCGGAGATCCCCACGAGCGGCGAGCTGATCCCACTTGGTGGTTGATCGGATCGAGCGGCCCGCAAGGGCGATAACCCCTCTGCGGACGGGGAGGCTGTCGGATCGAGGAGACCGGCGGCAATGACCGTGCTGCTCGAGGCCGAGCACCTGACGAAGTCCTACGGGGCTTTGAAAGTGGTCGACGACCTCAGCGTCTCCCTGGATGCCGGGGAGGCGCTGGGGGTCGTCGGGCCGAACGGGGCGGGCAAGACCACCATGCTCAACCTCATTACCGGCACCGTGCACCCCGACGCCGGCCGCATTGTGTTCGCGGGCAGTGACATCTCCCACGCGGCGCCCCACGAGCGCTGCCACGCGGGCATCGGTCGGACCTACCAGATCCCTCGGCCATTCGAGGGGATGACGGTGTTCGAGAACGTCCTGGTGGGAGGCACTTTCGGCCGGAGGCATAACGAGCGCGAGTCGTACGACGCCTGCGCCCTGGCGCTTCACCGGACGGGCCTGTTGCCACGATCCAACACCCTCGCCGGCAACCTGACCCTGCTCGAACGCAAACGACTGGAGCTTGCGCGGGCGCTGGCCACCGATCCGCGGGTGCTTCTCCTGGACGAGATCGCTGGTGGCCTCACCGAGCACGAGGTCCATTCGCTGGTAGCCACCATTAAGAGCCTCGGGGCCGAGGGCCTCAGCATCATATGGATCGAGCACATCGTACACGCGCTCCTTGCCGTGGTGGATAGGCTCCTGGCCATCGACTTCGGGCGCAAAGTGGCGGATGGAGAACCCGCCGTGGTGATCAACAGTCCCGAGGTGCGGGATGTCTATCTGGGCAGCGAAGCGGAATGAGCCTGCTCGAACTTGCTGACATCTCGGCCGGCTACGGCAGTTTTCAGGCCCTGTTCAACGTGTCGTTGAGCGTCGAGGAGGGCGAGACGCTGGCCATCATCGGCGCGAACGGCGCTGGTAAGTCGACCTTGCTCAAGACCATCGCGGGCCTCTTGCGCACCGCCGCGGAGAAGGTGCGTTTCGACGGCCGTCCGATCGGTGATCTGCCCGCCTTCGAGCGGGTCTCTCTCGGCATCGCCCTCGTGCCCGAAGGCCGGTGGATCTTCCCCAGCCTCAGCGTGCACGAGAATCTGCTGGTTGGGGCTCACTCACGCCGAACAGGTGCCTGGACCACCGACAAG
This sequence comes from Thermoleophilia bacterium, assembly GCA_027493445.1. GTDB lineage: Bacteria > Actinomycetota > Thermoleophilia > RBG-16-64-13 > RBG-16-64-13 > JAMDDA01. The sequence goes on from JAOSKU010000001.1 coordinate 3,565,012, forward strand.
GTCTACGAGCTGTTCCCACTGCTGGGCAGGATCAGAGACCACCAGGCATCGAGTCTTTCGGGGGGCGAGCAGCAAACCCTGGCCATCGGCAGGGGCCTGATGTCGAACCCGCGCCTCCTCCTACTAGACGAGGTATCGCTCGGTCTCGCTCCCATCGTGGTGGCCGAGCTGTACCGGGCCATACCAGCCATCGCCGCTTCCGGGACCACCGTGCTGGTTGTGGAGCAGGACATCGGACAGGCCCTCAAGGTGGCCGACCGGGTGGCCTGCCTGCTGGAAGGCAGTGTGGCCCTGCAGGGGCTCGCTGGAGAGATCACCCGGGAGCAGATCTCCCGGGCCTACTTTGGAATGTGACGGGTGGCCTGGGTCAATGACATCATCCAGGGGATCCTTCTGGGCGGTCTCTATGCTTTGTTCGCGGCCGGCCTATCCCTCATCTTCGGCGTCATGCGGCTGGTTAACCTGGCCCACGGCGACCTCAGCCTGCTGGCCGCATACGCGGCCTTGGTCATCGTAGGGCCCCTCGACATCAACCCCTTCCTCTCCATCCTGGCCGTGATGCTCCTCCTGGCCGTCTTCGGCTATGTGCTGCAGCGGGGCCTCCTGAACCACGCGCTGGACGCCGGCCCCCTACCGCCCATCCTTGCGACCTTCGGCCTTTCGGTCGTTATCCAGAACCTGCTGCTGGAGGGCTTCTCGGCCGACAGCAAGGGTCTGGACGCGGGCCGCATCGAGCATCAGGCCATCACTCTCAGCGATCAGCTGGCTATCGGGTGGTTCCCGCTGATCACGACCCTGACCGCGGTCGTTGTCCTGCTGGGCCTGTCGCTGTTTCTGGGGCGTACGAGGATGGGGCGGGCTTTCCGGGCCACCTCCGACAACCAGCAGGCCGCACAGCTCATGGGGATCGACAACCGCTACCTCTACGGACTGGCCATGGCCATCTCGCTCGCCACCGTCGCCATCGCTGGAGTGTTCATCGGTATCCGCACCACCTTCAGCCCCAGCGTGGGGCCGGCCCGGTTGATCTTCGCGTACGAGTCAGTAATCATGGGCGGTCTCGGCTCCCTGTGGGGGACACTGGTGGGCGGTATGCTGCTGGGAGTCGCGCAGACGCTAGGCTCCCATCTCTCTCCCGGCTGGGGCGTGCTCGCGGGGAACCTCTTGTTCCTGGCCGTCTTGGCTTTCAGGCCCCAAGGACTGTTCGCGAAGCAGGTGCACGAGTGAGCCGGCCGGCGGTACGCGTCGAACGGCACACACGGGCGAGTCGCACCGCCCTGCCTGCTGCCGCGGTGGTCGTGGCGATCGCCGCGAGCGTGCCCTTGTGGGGTTCGTCGAACCTGATGAAGACGGCGGTCTCGTTTCTCACCCTGCTTGCCCTTGCCCAGATGTGGAACCTCCTTGCGGGCTACGGGGGGCTGTTGTCGGTGGGGCAGCAGGCGTACGTGGGATTGGGAGCCTACGCCCTCTGGGCTCTTTCCGAGAGGGCTGGCATCAACCCCTTCCTGGCCGTCCCCCTCGCCGGTCTGATCGCGGCGATCATCGCCGTCCCCACCGCCGCGCTGGCATTCCGGCTGCGGGGCGGGTACTTTGCCGTGGGCACCTGGGTCATCGCCGAGGTGTATCGTCTCCTGGTGATCAACATCTCCTGGCTGGGAGGGGGCTCGGGAGTGAGTATCACGAGCGTGGGTCGCGTGGACCGAGGCACTCGCGAGGTGGTGGTCTATCTGCTGGCCCTCGCTGTCGCCACGGGTGCGATCGCTTTCGCTTACGTTCTCTTGCGCTCCCGCCGCGGTCTGGCCCTGACTGCCATCCGCGACGACGAGACGGGAGCCGAGAGCCTCGGCGTGAACGTGTTCAGGTCGAAGCTTTGGGTGTATATCATCTCCGCGTTTGGCTGCGGAGTGGCTGGAGCCGTCATCTACCTCAATCTATTGCGGATCCAGCCCGACGCCGCGTTCGGGCTTCAGTGGAGCGCCCTCATGATCTTCACGGTGGTCATCGGCGGGATCGGTACGCTCGAGGGACCCATCATCGGCACAGTCATCTTCTTCACGCTCCAGCAGGTGCTGTCCGACTACGGAACGTGGTACCTGATCCTGTTCGGGGCCGTGGCAGCCCTCATCGCCGTCTGGGCCAAGCGGGGCATCTGGGGCCTGCTTGTGCGCCGCTGGCCGGTAGACCTGTTCCCGGTGCGCAGGCGTCTCTGCCTGGAGACCGCGTGCTTCCCAGAGGATGACTCGGCCCCGTCTCCGGCCGGCGACGCCGAAGCCGGCACTATCCGGCAGACGTGATCCGCTGGCAGATGCGCACCCCTTCCAGCGCATCGACGGTCCAGTAGTCCGCTCCCACGAACTCGCGCACCCGCTCGTCGATGGTCCCCCCACCGATGACGACCGGCACCCGGCGCCCCAGATCGGCGGCGTGCTCGCGCAGGAGGCCAATCGTCTCCCTCATGCTCTGGTAGGAGGCGGTGATCAGACCGGAGAGGCCCACCACGTCCGGCTGAAAGGCTCGCGCTTCTTCCACGAACCGTTTCGGCGAGACATCCACGCCGAGGTCGGTGACCGTGAACCCGAAGCTGCGTAGCGCCGTTCCCACGAGGTTCTTGCCGATGTTGTGGATGTCCCCCGCAACCGTGCCCAGCAGCACCTTCCCCGAAGCGCTGCCGGCGAGCTCTTGCTCCAGGTCGGACTGGGTGAGGGTCAACACCTGCCGGAATATCTCGCCGGCCATGATCAGACCGGTGAGGAACACTTCCTCCTGCTCATAGCGCTCGCCCACGCCCCGCATGCCGCGTTCACAGGCTTGGACGACGGCCAAGGCGCTCGTGCTGTCCGCGAGGGCTTCCTTGACCAGAGCGAGCACCGTCTGCTCGTCGAGAGCGGTCATGGCCAGGGTCAGAGTCTCCAGACGATCATCCATCACGCCTCCTCATGACCTCGGGCGTAACGATCGGCGCCCACATGGGTACTCAGCCGGAAGAGGTCCGAGCGGCAGAGGAACCATCCCCAGCTGACCGGTTTTCCATCGAAGTCGTTGAACACGTGCTCCAGACAGAAGGCCGGCGAACCGGGCGGCATGCGCAGAAGCTCGGCGGCCCGCGATCCCAGAGCCGTGGCCTGAATAGTGAGATCCCCGCTGGGAAGCCCCGCGCTTTCCGTGCCTCGCAGCAGCCCCTCCAGCGATGTGACCTGCAGCAGCGCCTCCACCAGCGGGCGGGTTTCGTCGTAGATGAGATGCTCCCGGTGGTAGACGATGGGCACTTCTTCCCGCAGGAGGAGACGCCTCAGGTAGACCGTGCGGGCGCCCGCCGCTATCTTGAGCACGGCCGCGACCTCGGCGGTTGCGGGGATGATGGACGCCTCCAGCAGCTGGACGTCCACCTCGCCGCCGGAGGCCCACTGATCGGTGACCTCCTGAAGCCGGAAGACGGCTTCGCCCAGATCGAGGGATCGAACGAAGGTCCCCCTGCCCCGGGTGGTGGTGACCAGCCCGCGATCGATGAGGATATTGACGGCGCGCCGGACGGTCATGGGACTCACCGAGAACTCATCGCGCAGCTGCCTTTCGGTGGGGAGCTGGCCCCCGGGCCGGTAGACTCCTCTCGCGATCCGCGAGGTCAGGGTATTCACGATCCGCTCGTACGCCGGTCCCGCGGTAGGCCCGTCCGGCCAGCGCCGCCGCTCCCCTGCGTGTGCTGGGTCGCGCGCCGGGCGAATTCCTGGCTCGCTGGTCGCTGTACCTGGGTGCTCGGTCGAGTCGCTCATCACCGCCGCCGGGAGCCGCTCATCCGCCTGGACTCTAAACATCTATATATACATCTTGCGGAATTATCTATATAAAGGTAGCATACCCGCAACTCCCGTGCGGGGAAGCGCCGGGGCACTCTCGAGGAGGGACAGCTTTGACCACCCACGTCTTGGTCCAGGCATTGGGAGACCTCGAGGAAGCAGCGGTCCTCGAGCAGGTGCAGCGGGAGCTCGCGGATGGGGTCCCCGCGCTCACCGTTCTCGAGGAGCTCCAAAAGGGCATGGTCCTCGTTGGTGAGCGGTTCGAGTGCGACGAGTACTTCCTCTCCGAGCTCATATTCGCGGCCGACATCTTCAAGCAAGCCAACTCCTATCTCGCTATCGATCTCGAGCAGCGGGCGGGCCGCATGATAGGCGCCATGGTGCTCGGGACCGTCAAGAACGACATTCACGATTTCGGTAAGGATATCGTGGGAATGGTGCTGCGGTCGAACGGCATCGAGGTGGTCGACCTGGGCGTGAACGTGGGGTACGAGCGCTTCGTGGAAGCCGTGGAGGAGCACAAGCCGGGGCTGGTGGGCATCTCCTGCCTCTTGACCACGGTCTACGAGGACATGAAGGCTACCATCGACGCTTTGAAGGCCGCCGGGCTCCGCGATCAAGTGAAGATCCTCATTGGCGGCGGTCCCACCGATCAGGTGGTGGCCGATTATGTGGGCGCCGACGCCTGCTGCCGCAACGCCCAGGAGGCGGTGGACGCGGCCAAACGGCTCTTGGGGGTGGGCTGACATGGGGGACATGACGGGACTTCTCGAGCAGCGCAGACGACTTCTGCGCGACACAGTGGCCTTGAGGCAGACGCAACGGGTGCCGGTGGTTCCCCTCGCAAACGCCTTCACCGTCAAGGTGGTGGGGGTCTCCCTGAAGGACTTCTGCGCCGACCCCGTGCTGGCCTACGAGACGATCATCCAGGGACTGACGAGCCTGGGTGAGATCGACGCCACGCAGCAGCCTGGGTACAGTCCCTGGCTGCTCCAGCTGCTATGGAACTCCAGAGTCAAGGTCCCGGGCGTCGACCTGCCGGACGACACGCTCTGGCAGGTTGAAGAGCTCGAGCTCATCACCCCGGAGGACTACGACACCATCATCGATGGGGGCTACGGAGCTTTCCTCGAGCGATTCTACGCCGAAACCTTGGGCGACCCGCTCGTCAAAGTGGGGCCGTATATGGAATCGGCCCCGGCGGCGGTGGCGGCCTGGGAAGCGAAGGGCCTTCCGGTGTTGGCGTCGGGGGTTGTCACCATACCCTTCGAGGCCTTGTGCGGCGGTCGCTCCCTGCGGGCCTTCGTGCTGGACCTCATCCGCATGCCGGATAGGGTCCAGGCGGCCATGGACGCCATGATGCCGGCCATGATCGAGGGAGCTAGGGGAATGCTGCGCGCCTTCCCGACGGCCATGGGTGTGTGGGTAGGCGGTTGGAGGACCGCGAGCCAGTTCCTGTCCCCAACGCTTTGGGAGCGTTTCGTCTTCCCCTACTACACGACCATGGTGGATGTCGTGCTGGAGGAAGGGGGGATCCCGGTGCTTCATTTCGACGCCAACTGGAACCGCGACCTCGAGCGTCTGCGGGAGCTGCCCGCCAAGAAGTGCATCTTGTCCACGGACGGCGCCACCAACATCCGCAGGGCCAAAGAGCTGTTGGGGGACCGCATGTGCCTCATGGGGGACACGCCGGCCCCTCTGCTCACCCTGGGGACGCCCGACGAGGTGTACGACTACGCTTCGGCGTTGATTCGCGACCTCGGCCCGACCGGCTTCATCCTGTCATCGGGCTGTGACATCCCGTACAGCGCGCAGATCGAGAACGTACGGGCTCTGATCGCGGCGGCGAACGACTGAGGGGCCGGGGTGACCCCGGCCCCTCTTTCACACATGAGCACACTCGGCGCGCCCGCGCTCTGCGCGCGCTCTAACGTGGCTACGCGCTAGGGCGTGGTTCCCATGCTCGATCACCTTCGAGCAGACGTCCGAGCGACTCGCGGAAGTGCCCGCGATCCTCGTCTTCGAACGGGGCCGGCCCGCGGGTGCGACCTCCGGCTCGTCGAAGTCGCTGCTCGGCGTGGCGGACGGCGAGCTCGGCGTCGATGGTGACCATGGAGAATACGCGACCCCTTGGGCTGACCGCCTGGGATCCCCGGCCGAGCGCCATGGCGGCGAGGCCGGTGTCGCCGGTCACCACCACGTCGCCGGGAGAGAGTCTCTCGACGATGGCGAAATCGGCAGCGTCGCGCCCGGTGCCTACCTGAATCACCTGCACCCCCGGCCGGGAGGCGTAGGAAGCGAGGTTCTGCGATTCGTTCCCGACGAGCACCACCGGCACGCGATGTGCGCGGGCGACGGAGATGGCGTCCCGTGTGACAGGGCAGGCATCGGCATCGACATAGAGGGTAATCATCCCCGGACGATATCGCAAAGACAGTCGGCCGGCCACCGGCCCCGGAGAGTCAGGGCCGGGTCTCAGCACTCGTTCATGACCAATTCGCCGGCTGCCGCGGCCGTATTGGGAGGAGCGGTGCGCCGTCCTCGCCCCGCGCGAGGTCTGCTCGATACCCCGGTGGGGTACTACGTCAGTGTGAGTAGCTTCCTCGATACGCGTAGCCCCGGAGGGCGGTCCGTGGTCCCCTGCCTCGTCCGTACCCCCCCTCCGCGTTGCGGAGCCCCCCCGCGGGCCATCGGGGCATGGCTGACCGCCTGCGGTACGGGCGCGGGGAGACGGTTCGTTCTGGTCGAGCATCGAGCGCTGGCAGGCGGGTTATGACGAATTCGGCGGACTACTCCTCGCGGCGCGTCGTCGTCGGCTACCTGAGCGTCTCCACGCTCTTCACGCTCGCCTCCTCCCTGATCTGGGCGATCAATACCATCTTCCTGATCCGGAATGGCGGGCTCAGCATATTTGAGGTCATGATCGTGAACGCCGTTTTCACAGTCGGGCAGATGGCGTTCGAGGTGCCTACCGGCGTGGTGGCCGACACCATCGGGCGCAAGGCCTCGCTCCTTTTCTGCATGGTCACCCTCATGCTCTCAACCTTGCTCTATGTGGCCACCCCGGTCTGGGGGCTGGGGATCTGGGGCTTCATGGGTGCCAGCGTCATCCTGGGCCTGGGTTTCACCTTCCAGACGGGAGCGCTGGATGCCTGGCTGGTGGACGCGCTGGACGCGACCGGCTGGGAGAAGCCCAAGGAGAAGGTGTTCGCCTGGGGACAGATGGCCTCGGGCGCCGGCGTGCTGGTGGGTGCACTCTTGGGGGAGTCTTGGGCCAGTTCAGCTTGTCGTGGCCGTATGTGGTCCGGGCGGCGCTACTGGCAGTGGCCTTCCTGGTGGCGGCCATCCTCGTCCAGGACGTCGGCTTCACCCCCCGGCCCTTGAAGCTCTCTACCTTCGGCCACGAGTCCCGGCGGATCTTCGACGCCGGCGTAACGTATGGCTGGCGCAGTCCGATCATCAGGCCGCTTCTCTGGAGCTCCGGGGCAGGCGGGATATTCTTCATCTTCGGCTGGTATGTCTGGCAGCCGTACGTACTCGAGCTGCTTGGTCGCAACTACGTGTGGCTGCTGGGGGTGGTGACGGCGGCGTTCTCTGTGATGGGCATCGCGGGCAACGCCCTAGTCGGCCGCATCATGCGCGAGGGGCCGGACCGCCGCGAGCCTTGGCGCGTGCTGGCGGCCGCGGGCTGGCTGAGCGCAGCTCTGACCTTCGGTATCGCGGCCGTCGGGCTGGTGGGCGGGGGGCCCGGCATCCTACCTGCAGGTGCCGCCATAGTTCTGTGGCTGGCGTTCGGGCTGGTGTTTGGTGTATCGGGTCCCGTGCGTATGGCGTACATCAATACCTACATCCCCTCCGCTCAACGGGCCACCGTGCTCTCGCTCGACGCGTTCTTCGCCGACGCCGGTGGCGCGGGCGGTCAGCCGGCTCTGGGCTGGTTATCCGAGCGGGCGTCCATTCCGGTGGCGTGGCTCGTCGGCGGGGCCTTCCTCGCGACCACCCCGCTCCTCTACCGGGCCTCGGGCCGTGCGGTCGGCCGGCGGGGAGCCGCCGCCGAGACCGTCCTGATCAGGCCAAGCTGAGGGCCCGCGCGGTTCTGGCCGATCATGGTCAACGTTCGGCAAGTACGCAGGGAGCGCTCGTAGCGGCGCTACGGGCGCGACCGAGGACGAGGCATGGCGCCGGAGACTCCACGGCAGCGCTCGGTCTCGCGGCGTATGATTCGGGCGCGCGGATCGAAGGGAGGGGACAGGCGGTGATTCACAAGGTGGTGGGTGCGCAGAACGTGAGCCGCATGTGCATGGTGTGCGGCACGCACAACCCCGCGGGTCTGAAAGGCCGTTTCTACGAGCTGGACAACGGTGAGCTGCTGGGAGTGTTCCGGCCGCTCGAACAGCACCAGGGGTATCCGGGCAGGCTTCACGGGGGAGTTGCGTCAGCCATACTCGACGAGTCGATCGGCCGGACGGTCAACCTCGTCGATCCAGAGTCGTGGGGGGTCACGGTCGACCTCGCCGTGCGGTTTCGCCGGCCGGTGCCGCTGGACCGTGAAGTCCGCGCCGTTGCCCGCATCACCAAGGACTCGAGCCGGCTGTTCGAAGGGTCGGGCGAGATCCTGCTCGACGACGGAAGCATCGCCGTCGAGGCCACCGGCAGGTATCTCAGGATGCCGATCGACAGGATCGTTGAAGGCGATTTCGGTACGCAGTGGTTCAGCGATCAGCGCCCGGTGCCTGGCGAGATCGAGCTCTAGCAGGCTGTTGAAGAATGACGCTTCGCCGCTGGGGTGCGCTGGCCACCCGCGAGGCCAGAGCTCGTTGCGCAATGACGCTTCGCGGTCAGGCTGCAATGGGCGCGGGCGAGGCCAGAGCTCGGCTCGGAATGACGCTTTGCCGGCAGGCTGCGCTGGGCGCGGGCGAGGCAAGGACGCAGGGAGCGGGCGTAGCGGAGCTACGGACGTGACCGAGGACGCCGCATCGCGCCGCCCAGCGCAGCCGCGGCCGCCAAGGCTTCATTGTGAAACGAGCTCGCCGGACGCAGGGAGCGCTCATAGCAGAGCTACGGGCGCGACCGAGAACACAGCATCGCGCCGCCCAGTACTGCCCGGTGGCCGGGGTTTCGTTTTTCAACAGCCTCCTAGCGCGCAACCCTGGGCGCCCGGGTGGGTTCGAGCGTCTAGTTTCCCTTGCCCTTGCCGGACCCACTGGCGGCGCCGTTGACCCCTCCGGAGCCGTTCCCATTGCTCGGATTGCTGTCATCGCTCTGACTGTTTCCTTTGCCTCCTCCGGTCTGAGCTGCATCACCTTGAGGGGCGGCTCCCTGACCGGTTGACTGGCTTTGCTTGTTCTTCCCCCCACCAGGGGCACTCACCCCGGGTGGGTCGTCGCTGGTGGAGTTGGACCCGCCGCTCGCAACGGATCCGCTGTTCGTAACGGACCCGCCGTCAAGTTGCGGACCTGCATCTTGAGGAGCCCCGGTGCTACCCCCCGGCCCCCCTTTCGCCGGCGGGCCCTTGACGCTCTTGCCCTTTGTGCTGTTGGCGGTTTTCTCTCCCAGGTCGTCTCCGACCGGCGCCGGCGCCGCCAAGCCGGCCTCATCCGCGGCGCCGGTGTCGATCCCGTTCCCCGGGTCGCCGCCGGACTCCGCGCCGTCACCGGTGGCGCCATCGTCGGCTGTCTCCGAGCTGTTCTTGGTCTTCTTGCCTGCGTCGGACTTGGCCAGCAGGCCGACCACCGCTCCGTGCCCCGCTCCCTTGCCGGTCTCGGCGGCTCTGGCCAGGGCGCTCACGTACCCGCCGTGGTTGGAGGTGTTCTTCACCGGGATCTCCGTGACAGAGTCGCTGCCGTTATCGTTGTGGATGATCAGCGTGATGGTGTCCATTCCGATCGTGAGCGTGAACCATCCCCCGTCGAGGGTCAGAGGAGGCGGAAGCTCGACGTCTCCGTCCGTGGGATCACCGTCACCGTCGCCCTCCGGCGGCGAAGTTGTGTCCGTGCTGGGCTCGGTGGTGTCTGTGGTGGGCGAGGTCGTGTCCGTGGTCGTCGTTTCGGTCACCGGCTCGCTGGGGTTCGTAGTAGTCGAGTCCGGTGTGTCGCCGGAGACCGTCGTGACGTCAGTGGTGGCAGGGTCGCCGCCTTCAGAGCCGGCGGCCTGGGCGATGGAGACCCCGAGCGCCGTGGAAAGGACGAGAGCCGCCATGACCAGAGCGGTCGGGGCCCAAGCGAGATGACGGTTGCGCCTCATGTTTTCTGCTCCTCAAGGGATGGCCGGCCTGTCGGCTCCGCGCTGCCGTTCGCTCTCAAGAACGACCAAGGCGGTGGCGAGATACGCTCGATGACGAGCACAGCGGCGCTTCCCGCGTGCATAGTCCGCGGGCGCCGGCGGGTACAGGCCAGTTCGTGTCCGGATCTAGCAGGGGGCACCATTGAGGGTCTTGCTCATTCAACCTCGTCAGCCGGGGCGCAAAGGCTGCCGAGCCGGCCTCCGGGCTCTCTCGGTGGCGGAACCTCTCGGACTCGAGATGGTTGCCGGTGCGCTTCTCGGGGACCATGAAGTCCGGATCGCCGACCTCTTGGACCCCGGCAGCCTGGAACGCGAGCTTCGTTCGTTCCAACCGGAAGCGTGCGGCATCAGCTGCTCTTTCACGGTGGACACGGAGCAGACCATCAACATCGCCGAGGTTCTGCGCAGCTCTTCCGCGTCCCCATTTGTGTTCGTGGGAGGCCACCACGCCGCGCTCAACCCTACCGACTTCGCACGGCCGGCGATCGACGCCGTGGTGCTCGGGGAGGGGGAAGGCGTGGTGCCTGAGATGATCGAGGCGATCTCCGATGGGCTCCCAGCGCTGCTCCATGTTCCCGGTCTGGCCTTGAACACGCACGTCGGGCAGACGCTGACCGGCTCCCGGCAGTTGCTCGAGAACCTGAATGAGCTACCGTTGCCGGTGCGCAGTCTGAGCGCTCCCTGGCGACGTCGCTACCACCTCGGCTTCCGCGGTCCGGTCGCCAGCTTGGAGACGGCCCGCGGGTGTCCGTACCGTTGCCGCTTCTGCAGCGTGTGGCAGTTCTACCGGGGCCGGTATCGCGCCAAGGCGGCCGAGCGCGTGGTGGAGGAGATCGAAGCGATAGACGAATCCCATGTGTTGGTCACCGACGACAACTTCCTGGCCAACCCCTCGCGAGCCGAAGCGATTGCCTACCTCCTGCGTGCGAGGAAGATTAGGAAGCGGTTTGTGATTCAGGCGCGGACCGACTCCATCGCGCGTCACCCCGAGCTGATCTCTCTCTGGCGCACAGCGGGCCTAGGCTCGGTGTTCGTAGGGCTCGAGAAGATCGACGAGGCGGGACTCGAGAGCGTGCAGAAGGCCAACACGGTCGAGAGCAACGAGGCGGCGCTGCGCGTGCTTTCGCGTGCCGGCGTGAGTGCGACCGCCTCGTTCATCGTTGATCCGGGCTTCGACCGGTCCGATTTCCAGAGACTCCGTGACTATGTGCGGCGCTGGCGCCTGCGGGGGGCCTCCTTCACGGTCTTGACGCCCCTTCCGGGGACGGGGCTGTTCCACGAGCTGAGATCGTCGCTGACCACGCGCGATCCGGAGTTGTTCGACCTTCAGCACGCCGTGCTCCCCATGAAGCTCGACCCGCGCGTGTTTTACCAGGAGTTTTCCAGCTTGTACGCAAGCGTCTACTCGCTGCGGAACATGCTGAGCATCGACAACCTGTGGCACCTTTTGGCGGGTCTCCGCAGGTCCCGGGTGCCGACGGCGCGCCTGCTGCTGCAGACGCGCTCGGCTATCAAGTACCTCACCGATCCCGACGAGTATCTGGCGGCGCATCAACCTGTGGTGGCCGGACCAGATCTGCGACAGCCCTGACGACCGGCCTCCTGGCTGCGATCGGTGGCTCAGGCGCCTATCGGTGGCAGTCCCGCCTCCAGGCGGGCGTCGTTGATGTGGATGAGCACGGCCTCTTCCAGCGGCATGACGGAGAAACCGAAGTCCTCCTGGGCTCGGGCGCAACTCACCTTCCAGGGGAGCTCCTCCCGGCCCCGCTCGTCACCAAAGGTGATCTGGGCATCGGGGATGTACCGGCGCACCGCGTCGGCCACGTCTCTGAGGCTTAGGGGCGGCCCGCCCAAGTTGTAGACCGGGTGGGGCGATGAGGGCGCATGCAGGAGGAGGCGCGTGAACTCCGCGATGTCGTCGGGGCACAAAAGGGACCACAGGCTCTTGCCGTCGATTTCGTAGCGCATCGGCTCGCCCACGGCAGGCAGGGACACGATGTCGGAGAACCATCGCACCACGAAGGGCTCTTTCGCGCCGTGGCCGAAGACGATGCACGGGCGCAGACCGGTACACTCCAGGCCGTAGACCTGGCTGTACTCCTCGGCCATGATCTCGGCCAGACGCTTGGCCAGTGCATAGAAATGGCCCGGGCCCATGTAGAGGCGGTCGTCCTCGGTCACGTCTCGGTCGCCGTAGTCTGCCTGGCTTCCGTACACCGTCTCAGAGCTGGCGTAGACAACGCGCTTAACGCCTGATAGCCGGGCCGCCTCGAAAACGTTGCACATTCCAAGGATCCCAACCTTCGTGTTGAGCCTCGGTACCGGATCGAGGGTCATCACCATCGCCCAGTTGACCAGCCGGTCGATCGAGTGCCGGCTGATGATGTCCAGGAGGTCCTCGAGTTGGGAGATGTCTCCTCGGGCAAACCGGAACTTGTCGGCGTGCTCCTCGATGGACCGTAGGAACCAGGGGGCCGGTGGAGCTACGTCCATCGATACCACTCTGGACACGTCCGGGTCGCGAAGCAGTCTCGCCACCGTCTTCCGTCCGAACTGCCCGCTGCCTCCGACGACCAAGACGTTCACGCGTTCCTCCCACCGTCTCGGGCTGCGCCCGTTTTCCCCTTGGCGACTGAAGATTGATCCCGAGATGCGGCTCCTCCTCCGGCTCTCTGCCCCACGTCGGGAAGGTGCCCTCGCCCAGTTGGTGGCTGGCTTCGGGATCGGAGCATCAGAGTATCACAGGGTCGCCGGCTGGGAACTCGAGCGCCGCCACGTGGGCGGCTGAGAACCGGCCGCGCGAGTATTCTTCGGTTCGAGCTGCGAGCTTCACCTGACATGGGAGAGACCCAACCGCCTGGAGGCGCTGTCCCGCGAGGAGCTCGCGTCGGAGGGTATCGTCGGCTCCCTGGTTCGTCCCTGGGTCACCGACACCGAGTTCCGGGAGAGCCTGCGGGCCGGAAAGATCGTGCGAACGGGCCGGCCGGCTCCTCACAGCGCGGAGTACGTGGCCCGTGTGATCATGAGGGCCATCTGGGGCGGCGAAGCGGAGGTCGTCATCCCTTGCGGGCTCACCTACGATTCGCTGAGACCGACGAGAATCGCGTCCCCCTCCTCCTTGACTTCGTGCGTGGTCACCGGTCGCGGCGTCTTCAGCAGCTTGGCCAGGGATAGGATCCCCGTCCAATCCGTCCAGCGCACGACGCGGCCATCGGTGAGGTCGAATTGACTCCCGTGGCGCGGGCAGGTGACGATTGTCCCGTCGAGAGTCCCGCGGGAAAGGTCGCCGCCCATGTGAGGACAGCGGGCGTCGGCCGCGTAGTATTTGTCGCTCACCCTCGCGACCAGGATTTCGCGACTCCCGAGAGTGACCTTCACCATCTCGCCGTTCTGCAGCGCGCCGGCCTTCATCGCCTCCACGAAACGCTTCATCGGCCCTGCCTCCCTCTTCTGAGTTGCTGGAGTGTCGCCGGCGGCCGAGTTCTGGATGACTCGGCTTCGGGAAAACAAACAGAGACATCCCCCTGTTCTCCTTGTCCATGCCTCCGGTAGAGCGGAGGGCGAGTGGCCGTAGGCGGGCCGGACCAGCCGGCGTACATCATGGAGGTCCCAACGCCGGTGCCAGGTCCAGGTGAGCTTCGCGTCCGCCTGGCCGGGTCGGGTCAGCGCGGCTCCAGGTCCTGGATCATCCACCCGGCCTCGGTCGGTACTACGCGGTAGCGCCAAGTGCCGGTGCCGTAGCGCCACTCCTCCGTGGTGAGCACCCAGTATGTGCCGTCGCCCACCGGTTCGACTCCGTCGATGCTGAAGGACAGGAAGTCGCCGTTGCTGTAGGAAGCGCTGGCAGGATCCAGAGCGAATGGCTCGATCGTTAGTGCATGGGCGTCGTCGGCGCGGTCCTCCTGGACCGCGCGAAGAAAGTCCTCCACCACGTACGCGGCCTGCTCCTGATCGGCGGCGGGCACGTCGGAGCCGCCCTGGAAGGGGTAGGAATCCGTCACCACCCACCCCTCGCCCTCGGCCAGTTGCACGACAAACACCGTGGCCCATTCGCTGTTGAGCGGGCCGGCCCAGTAGGTCTTGGCCGTCTGACCGTCCTCGACGAGCTTCGATATCCATCCCTGGGGTAGCTGTTCCGTGAGGGCTTCCATGGCCGTCGCGGCGCCGCCGGAGCCCGCGGCGACGGCGGTCGTAGTCGTCTCGAGGGCCGAGGTCTGTGTCGTTGATGAGACCGTCAGGGTGGTGGAGGTGGCGGCCAGGGTCGTCGACGCTGCCACACCTTCACCGCCGCCGCGAAAGAACAGCAGATAGACGCCGGCCGCGGCGGCGAGGAGGACCACGACGACCGCTGAAGCCACGATGAGGAGGATGGAGCTGCTCCTCACAGGCGGAGCTCCCGGGATGCCACCCGGGCGGGCGCCCGGACCGGGCCATCCGGGCGGCGGCGGTGGGGTGAGGGGACTGAACCCCACCGGCGGGAGCGGTGGCGCCTGCTGGGCGTGGCTCTGCTTGGCAGAGGGGGGCGCCTGACGGCCGCCGCCTATCGGTGCTCCGCACAAGCCGCAAAACGCGTCGGACGGCGCGGCCGGGGCCCCGCATGCCGGGCAGTTCATCGCCGGGCCTCCCCTCGTGATCTCGGCCCGAACACGCACCACCCGGCCATGAATGTCAGGGCGGCCGTGCAGGCGCCGGCCACGACCAGGACGGGTGTATCCAGTACCGCCGCTGGCGAGGTTCCGAAAAGCCCCTCGACCGGGTCGAGCGCCGAGACGGTAAGGCCGGCGCCATGCGCGAGGACGGAGAAGCTGGCCAGCAATGCCGCGAAGCGTCGGGCGGGACCCGGGAGCACGGCGCAGAGCGCCACCAGGCCGCCGCCGGCTATCCCGATCCGGGCGAGAACCTCGAAGTCGTTCCAGTACCAGGCTTGGGCTCCTGCGGTTAGGGCGAGGCCGGCGACGATCCAGGCGACTCTTTGTGGCCAGGAGACTGGGGGCCGCGTGGCGGCCGCGAGGTGCGCCGGAGGGGGCCCGAACTCCCGGTGGAATCTTTCGGCTGCCGCGCACGCCTGCGGGAACAGGTCTACCGGGCAGTAGAGGCGGAGCATCGTGCGCCACGAGTTCTTGATCACAATGACGCGGGGCCCTGGATGGATGCGGACGGTGTGGACCTCTTGCCAGGGCACCAAGAGCGCCTCCCGGCTTGCCGCCAGGGCCCCGGCTCCCGCCGCACTCGGGTTGCCTGCGAGACCTCCGGCCAGCATGGCCAGCCGGTTGAGGCGCCTCTCTCGCCGGCCGCTCTGGTAGATGACCCCTTCGGGAGAGATTCCGAAGGTGACGCGGTAGCTGTTGCCCATCAACAGCGACACGAGGGCGAACGCCCCGAAGAAGGCGACGACCCCGATTCCCAGGATCCGCCAGGGCAGGAGCACGGGCTCTCCCTCTAGCAGCCAACCCATCGCGGCGACCAGGATGGCCATGATCGCCACGGAAAGGACGGAAACCTTGGTGAACTCCCAAAGAAGAAAACGATCGTTCAGCATGGGGACGTCTGCGGTCCAGATGACGCTGCCGTCGCGGCCGACCGTCTCGGTCTCGGCAGCGGGCCGATCCATACGCGCTCCTGCCGGTTTCACCGGGCCTTCGCCCACTTGAGCGAGGCGAACTGAGTAGAGACCTTGCCCATGAACTGTTCGAGGGAGCCCAGGTTGTTCTGCGCCAGCATGCGGTCGGCTTCGGCGGGGGTGAGATCACCCTTGGCAGTGAGCTCGACGATGTTCATTCCCTGCTTCAGTTTGGGGTCGAGGTCGGGAAGGTCGTAGCCCTGCATGTTGTAGCCTTCGCGCACCTTGTCCAATGTATCGCACGCCTTCTTCGCCTGGGTGTAGCCGTCGAGCTTGCCGTGCTTGCTTGACTCGGCCACCTTCGTTTCGTATGTCTTGCCGAGACCGTCGGGATCGCGGAGTGTGCCCTGGCCGTTCTTGACCATCTCCACCTGCGGGGTCACTTGGACGCGGGTCCTGCTGCCGTCGGGGTTCGTGTGCCAGGCCTGATCGGCCATGTCCACCGCCGCCTCGCCGTGGTAGCCGTCCGTGGCGAGCTGTTGGTGTCGATCGGCCCACTGTGCGGAGCCGGCTGGATCGGAAGGGCCGCCGGTCTGCTCGGCGAAGATCTTGTGCGAATCGCCGGCCCACTTCTCCTTCGGGATCTCGATGTCCATCGTCTTCCCGGGGTTGCGCGGGTCGGGCACTTCCATCACCACGCGGAAGTCGCGATCGATGCCGCCTTCCGTCCCCACGGTGAGCACTTTGATCTTCTTGTCCTTGAACTCGGGCCTGCTCTTGACCGCCTCGGTCAGCTTGGCATCGTGCTCGCGGCGCATTCCCTGCCGGGTGTCGTCGTACGCTTTGTAGGCCTCGGGGTCCACCTTGCGCATTTCGCGGGCAGCGTCGGGGTCGCGCATGATCTCGGCGACCAGCTCCGGTGGGATCTTCTTCGTGCCCCCTTCGGTGCGGATACTCTCCCGGACCTTCGTGGCCGTCTCCCGGCCGCGCTTGCGCGCGTCGGCACCTCCGGACGGCGCATGATCCGGAGGGGCATCAGGCTTCTTTTGGGGGGTATCCGGCTTCTTCTCGGGGCCATCCGGTTTCGGCCTGTCCGGTTTCTTCTCGGGGGCATCCGGCTTCTTGCCGTGCGGGTCGGCGGGCTCCGGTTGCGGCTTGCCTGGCCCGGTCGTGGCGTCGGGGTCGGGCTTCGCTCCGGAGTCGGGCTTGGCTGCGGCGCCATCGCCCTCGGGATGCGGCCTCGTGGATGCGGGCGGCTCGGCGCTGGTACCGGGCCCGGTCTTGGGCTTGGCCGGTCCCCCGGGGGTGTCGGCCGGCGTGCCGGGTTTGCGCGGACCAGCCGGGGTGTCGGCCTGCGTGCCGAGTTTGCGCGGACCGGCCGGGCCGTCGGCGGCGGCAGCACCGGGTTTGCGCGGCCCCGAGGGGCCGTCGGCGGCGGCACCCGGGTGCACGCCCGGTTTCACGCCGGTCACGCGGCGTAGGAAGATCACCAGGGCCTCATCGCGTGCCATACGAGCCACGTTCCGCATGGCGTTCGCCACCGAGACCTCGGGGTCGTTGTAAAGCTCTTTGGCGAAGTAGTACGCGAGGAAGCCCGCCCAGGCGAGGGGAGCCCGGGCGCCCAACATCTTGATGAGGTCCACGTCGGTGGCGGCCCCTTCGACCACGCTGCCGAGAATCCCGACCTGCTGCCACGCCCACTCCTCCAACGGGCGGTTGTAGATCCAGCACTCCACCGCCGAGACGAGCATCGGTTTGAGCAGGCCCAAACCGACCACTGCCGCGCTCCCCACGAGGGAACCTGTCGCCACCCCGAAGGCGATGTCGCCGCACCAGGAGACCCAGTCGAGCACCGCTTCGGTCTGCTCGTACCACCAGGCCTGATCCAGGTATTCGTGTGCTTCTTTGACCAGCTGGTCGTGGGCGAAGGACCACAGCTTGTGCCGCATCTCGTAGAGACCCTCGGCCCCGAAGGTCTTGGCCCGCTCGTCCAGGAGCTTGTGCAGGCGGTCGCGATGCTCCTGGGGCACGTACTCGTCGATGACGCGGCGGCAGCGCTCCAGCTCGGTGCGCCACTCGGCCGAGTAGGGCTCGGTGTCGACCCCAAGGAGCCCGAGGGACACCAGTGCGCTGAACTTCTCGTCGGATTGGCTTGGAATAGAGGCGCGAAGCCCTGCCGGCAGGACCTTGCCCCCGGTGGGCAGCTTGCGCGGGCTCATGAGCTTCACGATTGCGGCCGGGTCGTTGAGCTGGCGCGTGCCCCCCGGCTCCCACCGGACGGCGCCGTTCTCCAGCATCGCGCGGCCCGGCGAGCCCTCCCGGCCCTCGGGTGCCAAGTCCACGGTAGCCGCGAGACCCAGATCCGCCGCCACCCGTCCTGAGGCGGGGTCGCGCACGTATACGCGGAAGTCGATCTCCGTGATCTTGGCCGAGCCGTCGGCCGCCACTCGGTATAATCCGTCCTCGGGGTGGCGACCGATCGGGTCGACAAACAGGCCTTCCTGGGCCACGATCACCTTGATGTAGCGCTCGAGATCTTCGTAGCCGTCGGCGGAGGCAACCACGCGCAGTGTGGCGCTACTCTCCGGGCGCGAAGGGTCGAGCGCATCGCCCGCGCTCTCGGTGAGGGTCAATGTGCAGCTGGTTGGCCCCGTCTTCTCGGAGCTCACCTGCGCCAGGGCTGAAGACTCGTCGCGCCATGCGTGGTCGAACGACCACTCCACGCCCTCGCCGCCGTTCTCCACCCACACGCGGGACTCCGCCGTCTCACCGGATTGGGCCGAGAAGGTGAAGGTGTCGGGAGCCGCCTCGATCTCGGGGAGGCGGGCGAGCGGGATGGCTACGGTCTTCCGGAGCTGTTGCTGCCCCACCGTTGCCGTCACCGATATCGAAACCGACTCGGGAGGCTGCACGCGATGTGTTGGGTCCGGCTGTGAGGCCTGCACGCGGACGGCCCGGGCCACACCGGGCCAATCCACCGCTACCGACATGTCGATCCATTCGCTCTCGGCCGAGAAATCGATCGACTGGCGGACCGCGCCCACATCGACCGAAGGATCCGCCAGGTATTCTGCTGCCAGCTCGACGGTCCCCACCACGGTTACTGCATCGCTCCCGTTGGCGGCAAGTACACGTTTGTCGGCCGGCTCGAAACCTACCTCGAGCTTGGCCTCCTCCTCCACCGTCACCTCGACCGCGGCGCTCGTGCCCCCTTGCGCCGCCGTGGCGGTGAGCAGCAGCTGCGCACCCGGTTGGACGGCGCCCGTCTGCCATGCGAGCGTGTCCAGTTGGGTGGTCGCGTTCCCGGGTTGCAGAGCGACTCCCGGGGGCGGTTGCGCGGTGATGACGGCATCCTCGGCCGGGAGAGCGCTCCCGTCGGGCATCACCTTGTAGACGGTGGCCTCGAGCGGTGCGGACTGCCGGCCGGAGATCTGCAGCTTCCTCCTGCTCAGATGGAAGACATAGCCGACGGGCTTGTTCGGGTCGAGCTCGCGGCCTTCGGCCGTGGCTGCCTTCGCCGCTGCGCCCGCGATCGCGGCGGCGGCCGCCGCGATCGCCGCCAGGCCGCCGGTCACCGTCCGCCAGGGGAGGCCCCGCCTCCGTCCTCCCCCGAAACCGCGCTGTCTCCGTCCGCGCCGCCCGAAGAACCATCTGCGGGAAAGTCGCCTCCAGCCGAGCCCGTTCCCTCGCCGGCCCCCGCGCCGGTGAAGGTTCCCTGCACGACGACCCCTCGCGACCCCGCATTGTAGTCGCCGGTCAGCGACACGGAAAAGGAGCCTGATTGAGCCCCATCAGGTATGTCGACGCCCACCGTGAACGGCTGACTCCACGCATCGCCCTCGCCCTCTTTGGTCCAGGAGGCGCCGAAAGTGTCGCTCTGACCGTCGACGGACACATCGACCTGGACTCCGGCACCATAGCCCCACGAGGCGATGACGTTCCCCGAGACTTCCAGCCGCCCCCCTTGAAGGGTTCCGGTAAGGGTTCGCTGCCAGGTGAAGCCCGGCTCGTCCACCGGGGAACCGAGAGAGGCACCCGAGACCGAGTAGAACACCTGCAACCCGTTGAAGGGCTCCCCGGGAAAGGATTCCGCGGAGGCCGGAGCGGCCTGCCACAGCAGGGCGATCACGACGACGAGCGCGACCAGTCCGGCTCGGATTGCCTTGATCGGCCTGGTCCGCCACCGGATCGAATACTCCAGTGTGCTCATCTCTTCAGGGCCACCACAGCCGTCTTGACCGCCATCACGAGCGACGAGAGCATGGCCACTACACGGGGAACCAGCAGCAGAAGAGAGGCCCCCTCCGCTACGCCCGAACTGAGCGCAAAGCCGGCGAAGCCCAGCTGCACGGCGATCGTGACCAGGGAAGCGACCCCGGTGGCCATGCGCAGCGCTCCCCCTTTGCGCCCCGTGAGAAGGGAAAGGACCGCGGTCGCGCCCCCGAGTAGGAACCGGGGCAGTGTGCTTGCCACCGCGCTGGTTCCGCCTGTTACGATTGCGACCACCAGATCGAGCGTCGCGGTGACCGCCATGGCGATGCCGGGGCGACGCAGCGACGCCCGGACCGCCTGCTGAGCCGCGGGGAGGGCGGCCGCCGACAGGAACCCGCGGATATCGGGGTCCTCGGCCTCGTAGACAGTCCGCCAGGGGAGGGCCAGACTCATACCGGCCATGCCGGCGATGCTCGCGACGGCGCCGTAAGCCGACCCCAGGCTGGGAGCGGCGCCTGTAACTCGAGTGCCGCACCGGGTGCAAAACGAGTTCCCGGAAACGATCGATGCGCCACACCTTGCACAGAACGGTGCCGGGCCCGTCACCCTTTCCCCCCGGATGTCGTGGTGGTAACGGGTCGATTGTACAACGCCACGGCCCGCAAGCGCGAGAGACTCTCACGGCGCCGCGGCAACTTGCTCGCGACCATCCGCGGATACCGTGTGCTCGCACGAGGCACCCGAGGGCGCCCAGTCCATCCGTGCGGCCTGATAGCATCTGGCTGACCAGCATTCCCCGGCGTGCGGAGCCAAGGAGGTCCATGACCCCTCCACTGACGACTACTCCCCGGGAGACCCTCCGCCGGGTCTTCGGGTACCAGGAATTCCGGCTCAACCAAGAAGACATCATCGAGCATGTGATCGGCGGGGGCGACGCCTTCGTGCTCATGCCCACGGGAGGCGGCAAGTCGCTGTGCTACCAGATCCCGGCCCTTCACCGCGCGGGAGTGGGGGTGGTGGTCTCGCCCCTCATCTCGCTGATGAAGGACCAGGTTGACGCCCTGCGGGGGCCGGGGTGGCGGCGGCCCAACTCAACTCCTCGCTGGAGGCCGGAGAGGGAGGGAGGGTGCTGCGGGCGCTGCGGGCGGAGGCCCTCGACCTGCTTTACGTGACCCCCGAGCGCCTGCTGAGCGCCGGCTTCCTCGAGCTGCTCGACGATGTCACGGTGGCTCTGTTCGCTATAGACGAGGCCCACTGTGTCTCGCAGTGGGGCCATGACTTCCGTCCCGAGTATGTGGAGCTGGGCAGACTGCGCGGCCACTTCCCCGACGTCCCGCTGGTGGGGCTTACCGCCACGGCCGACGATCAGACACGGTCCGACGTGCGCGAGCGCTTGGGATTGGCCAGCGCGCCGCTGTACGTGGCCGGATTCGACCGCCCGAACATCCGCTATCTGGTGGCGGAGAAGAACAAACCCCAGGTTCAGCTCGCGGGATTCCTCGAGAAGTGGCCCGGTGAGGCGGGCATCGTCTACTGTTTGAGCCGGAAGCGGGTGGAGGAGGTGGCCGGCCGGCTCCGGAGCGCCGGCATCGAGGCCGCCGCCTACCATGCCGGCCTGCCCGCCCAGGAGCGCACCCGCGTACAGGAGGCCTTTCAACGCGATGAGCTGCGAGTGGTGGTGGCCACGGTGGCCTTCGGCATGGGGATCGACAAGTCGAACGTGCGCTTCGTGGTCCACCACGACATGCCGAAGAGCCTGGAGTCGTACTACCAGGAGACCGGCCGCGCCGGCCGCGATGGGCTGCCGGCCGAGGCTCTGCTGCTCTTCGGGCTGCAGGACGCCGTCGTGGCCCGCTCCCTCATCGAGTCGGGCGAGAACCCCGAGCAGATACGGGTCGATCTGCACAAGCTGAACGCCATGGTGGGCTTCGCCGAATCGCTGGGCTGCCGGCGGCGGGCGCTCCTCGGCTACTTCGGGGAGACCCTGCGCCACGACTGCGGCAACTGCGACGTCTGCCTCGATCCGCCCGAGTTCTACGACGCCACCGAGGAAGCGCAGAAGGCTCTCTCCTGCGTCTATCGAGTGGGGCAGAGGTTCGGACTCATGCACGTGATCGACGTCCTGCGCGGGGCGGATAGCGCGCGCATCCGCTCCCTGGGACATCAACGGCTCTCCACCTACGGCCTGGGGGCCGACCGCAGCAAGGACCACTGGGCCGGAGTCTTCCGCCAGCTCATCCATCGAGGCTACCTCTACCAGGACATCGCCCGGTACTCGGTGCTCACCCTCACTGCCGAGGCCTGGCCTCTCCTGCGCGGCGAGGTGTCGCTGACCCTGGCCCGGCCGCGGGTCCGGGCCCTCCCCAAGGTGAGCCGCAAGAAGGAAGGGTCGCGGAGTGTCCCGGCGGTGGCCGGCGGTCTTGACAGAGAGCTCTTCGACCGGCTGCGGTCCCTTCGCCGCAGGCTGGCCGAGGAGCAGGGTGTGCCGGCTTACGTGGTCTTCTCCGACGCCACCCTGGAGGAGATGACCATGCGCCGTCCCCGCACCGAGGCCGAGTTGCTCGCCGTCAACGGGGTGGGCGAGAAGAAGCTCGAACGCTACGGGTCGGCCTTCTTGGAGGCGCTGAGAGCGGAAGACCAGGTCACAAGGCCACTCGCCGAGACCGGTGGCCGCGAAGGGCTAGCCTTCGGGCTCGACGAGGGACGCGGGCCGCTCTGGAGCGAAGCGGCCGCGTCTGAGCTCCGCGAAAGAGAAAGGTGAAGCGGCCAGGGCTACCAACCCCCCCACGATCGCGCCCAGGGAGAGTGCGGCGAAGGCCACCACGCTGAAGCCGGCAGCGAGGGTGCCGTCGACACCCATGGCTCCCAGGCCGAGCACGCTGAAGAACTGCCATGAGCCGACGTTGCCCGGTGTGCTGGGCACGAGGGTGCCCGCGCTGATGATGGCCAGGAGCGCGGCCGCCTGCCCCGGACCGAGAGGGACGTGGTAGGAGCGGAGGGCCAGCCACAGGATCGCAACCTGGATGGTCATCATGGCCAGGGCCACCGTGAACGAGACAGCCACCCGGCGCCAGTCGCGTAGCGCCTGCAGGCCGGTGGAGGCAGCGAGGAGCACAGTGCGCACCTTGGGCTTCCAGCCCTCACTCGGTGCCCAGGCTTCGAGACGCGCGTGCAGCTGCCGCTCGCGCCAGGCCAGTAGCCCAGCGAGCAGGACCAGGGCCCCGACGCCGGCTGCGAAGGCCATCTGAGCTACGCCGACGATCCGTGGTAGGCGGAGGTCGTGCAGCGCGAGCACGATCAGGGCGGCCATGGCGACGCCGTCTGTGATCCGCTCGACCAACTGCGTGGAGAGCACTTCCGCCAGAGGTGCGCCGTTCCTGCGGGAAACCACGACGCCGCGGATGATCTCTCCCGGTCGGAGCGGGAGCAGCTGGTTCGCCAGGCTGCCCAGGAAGGAGGCTTGCAGCACCGAGGGGTAGCCGACCCCGCCGGAGCGCAGCAGGTACCACCAGCGGAAGGATTGCAGAGCGATGGAGAAGGCTCCCAGGGCGACGGCCACCAGTAGCCACTGCCAGGCCAGTTGCGCCACACTCGCCGCCAGGGCGCGCGGGTGGAGCTGGGAGACCACGTACACGAGCACTCCCGCCGAGGCGGCGTAGCTGAACAGCCGTAAGCTCCGGACGCGACGGCGGCGCACGGGCGGGGTTGAGTCCTGGTGTTCCTCCAAGGTCAGAGGACGGAGTGTGGGTTCTTCGGGTCCAACGCGGGAAGGATTCTAGCAGCTCGAACGCTTGTCTACTACTCGCTGTCGTAGATGAGGGCGGCCGGTGCCCGGCCTGCCCGCACTACTGCCGGCAATCCCCAGTGGCCCGGATCGCCTACTCCTCTCGCAGGCGGACCGTCACCACCTCACCGGTGGCGCAGACCTGGCCCTGGGCGGAGAGGGTGGCCGACACCACCACCTTGCGCCCCTCCATGGCTTTCGCCGTCGCCCGCAGCTCCAGAGGCTCACCCAGCGGCGTGGGGCGCAGGTAGTCCACGTGCAAGGAGGCGGTCACGTAGCGGATCGGGGGAGCGCTTCCGGGGGGCGGCCCTCGGCCTGAAAGGTGGCGGCCGCCGCGGTGCCGGTGGAATGGCAGTCGATGAGAGAGGCGATCAGCCCTCCGTAGACGAAGCCGGGGATGGCCGTGTGGTATGGGGCCGGATCGAAGGTGGCCAGCGCCTCCTCGCCGTCCCAGTAGCTCTTGATGTGCAGCCCGTGCTCATTCAATCTCCCGCACCCGTAGCAGTGGGCGTAGTGGTCCGGGTAGAGGTCCTGGATGGCTACCTTCCGGCTGCCGGTGTCCGAGACCGCCGTATCGTTCATGGGTACTCCCGGGTCGTGTTTGAGCTGGATTGAAGACGAAGCCTTGGCCGCCGCGGCCGCACTGGCCGGCACGATGCGGCTTACGTTTTCCGCGGTATGGTACCCATGCGGCCCCGCTTCGAGTATCCTCTTCCAAAGGATGAGAGCCACACCCTATCGCATCGACGCCGTCATCTTCGACTTCGACGGGACCCTGACACGTCCCGGAGCTCTCGACTTCGAAGCGATCAGGCGGGCCATCGGGTGCCCGCCAGGGGAGCCCATCCTGGAGTTCCTGGCCGGGCTGCCCCCCGAGGCTCGGCGTGACGGGCAGGCCCGGCTGGATGCCTTCGAGGCCGAGGCCGCGGCTGCCTCCCAGCCCAACGACGGCGCGGAAGGCACGGTCCACCGCTTGAGGGCCGCCGGTGTGCGGGTGGGCGTCATTAGCCGCAATAGCTTGGCCAGCATCAAGCGCTCGCTCCGGAACTTCGCCGGGCTCTCGCTGGCCGACTTCGAGGTGGTCGTCTCGCGCGACACACCAGCCAGTCCCAAGCCGGCTCCGGACGGGTTGCACCTGGCGGCCGAGCTGCTGGGTCTGGATATCAGTCACGTGCTCATGGTGGGCGACCACGCGCACGACATGGCCGCCGGAGCGGCCGCCGGTGCGTTGACGGCTCTGCTGGTTCCGCAGGGAGCGGAAAGTGCGGGTGACGGCCCCGATTTCCTGGTGAGGACGCTGGCCGAGGTCGAGGAGATCGTGTCCTTGGGCCGCCCGCTGCCTCAGGGTAAGCTTCCCAAGGATCTGCTCGAGGTCTACCTGTCCGGTCTGGAGTTCCGGGATCCTTCGGTACTGGTGGCGGCCGGGGTGGGGGGAGGACGTGGCCGCGCTCGACGTGGCCGGCCACGAGGTGCTGGTGCTGAAGTCCGATCCCATCACCTTCGCCGTCGACTCGGTGGCCGACTACCTGGTCATGGTGAACGCCAATGACATCGCCACCTCGGGCGCCACTCCCCGCTGGCTGCTGGTGACGGCCCTCTTCCCGCCGGGAGCCACTCCTTCCGACATCTTGGCCCCCTCCGCCGCCTGCACGAGACCTGCCGGCGCCGCGGCATCACCCTTTGCGGGGGACACACCGAGATCACCGACGCGGTCACCCGGCCGGTGCTGGTGGGGATGCTGGCGGGCACGGTCGCCCGCGTGGGCCTGGTTGACAAGCGCGGCGTACGTACCGGCGATCGGGTGCTCCTGACCAAGGGGGTGGCGGTGGAGGGGACGGCCATCCTAGCGCGCGAGTTCGGAGCCCGGTTGGCGGAGCGAGGTATGAGCGACGAGGAGATTGCGGAGTGCGCCCGCTTTCTGGAGCGGATCGGCGTGCTGGAGGAGGCCGCCGTGGCCCGCGGTCATGCCGGGGTCAGTGGCATGCACGACGTCACCGAAGGGGGCCTGGCCTCGGCTCTCGATGAGCTGAGCGCGGCCTGCAGCCGCCGGATCCGCGTCGACCTGGGGGCCATCGCCATCTTCCCGCAAACTCGGCGGGTCTGTGCGTTGCTCGGACTCGATCCCCTGGGTCTGATCGGCTCGGGCAGCCTGCTCATCTGCTGTGCCGCCGAAGGGGCGCCGGCGCTGGTGGAGGCGGTGCGTGCGGCGGGGGTGGAGGTGGCGGTCATCGGCGAGGTGCTGGGAAAGGGCAGGGGAGTGGAAGCCGTGCGCGACGGCCGCCCGGCTGTCTGGCCCCATTTCGAGGTCGATGAGCTCGCTCGGCTCTTCGCTCTGGAGGGGCACAGGTCTTCGTGAACCGGGGAGGCGCCGCAGATCAGTGAGTCGGGGCGACATCCCGCGGGGCCACGCCGGCGCCCAAGCGGCCGGGCAACAGAGCACGCGTTGCGTGCCTACGGCTGGAGAGAACCCTTCACCTCAGCCTGGCGCGCATACGAAGGGGGAAGGCGACACCGTGGCCCGGCTGATGGCGGAGTTCCGCGGTGGGTACGTGGTGCGGGTGGCGGGAGGCGAGCTCGAGGCGGAGATGTCGGGGCGCCTACGCTACGCCGCTCGGCGCGGCGAGTCCCCCAGGCCGGCGGTCGGCGACTGGGTGGCGCTCGAAGCTCGGCAGGAGCAGCAGCGCGCTCTGGTGCACTACGTGTTGCCGCGCCGGACCAAGCTCAGCCGGAAGATCGCCGGTCACGGGGTGTCGGAGCAGGTCATAGCGGCCAACGTGGATCTGGTGTTCGTCATGACCTCCCTCGACCGGGACCTGAACCTTCGCCGCCTGGAGCGCTACCTGACCGTGGTGGGTGAGAGCGGTGCTCGGGCGGTGATCGTGCTCAGCAAGGCCGACCTCAGTGCCGGCGATCCGGGGTTGGCCGTGGTCGCGGTCGAAGGGGTGGCTCCGGGCGTGCCTGTGTATCTGGAGAGCGCCGTCAGCGGGCTGGGACTGGAAGAGCTCAGGACCTGTCTGACCGATGATGTCACGGCCGCTCTTCTTGGCTCTTCGGGTGTGGGCAAGTCGACATTGGTCAACCGCTGGCTAGGGTTCGAGAAGCAGGCCGTGGCCGACCTGCGCCACATCGGCAAGGGCCGTCACACGACCAGCCACCGGGAGCTCGTCCTCCTGCCGGGCGGCGGCCTGGTCATAGACACGCCCGGTATGCGCGAGATCGGTCTCCTGGCCGAGGACTCCGAGGGGCTGGCCGAGACCTTCCCCGATGTGGAGCTGCTAGCCGCCGGCTGTCACTTCGGCGACTGCACGCATGGAAACGAGCCGGGCTGCGCCGCTCGGGAAGCCGTGAGCGAAGGCCGGTTACCGGAGGAGCGTCTGAGGAGCTACCTCAAGCTGCGCCGTGAGATCGCCGGGGCCGAAGCCGCGGGCGTGGAGCGTGAGCGCGCCCAAACCCCAGGGCGGCGGCCTTGGGGTTTGGGCGCGCTCACGCGCGGACGGCGTCGTACCGGGCGATGAAGGTCTCGACTTCGCGCACGTTCTCCACCGAGCCGGCGAAGAAAGGCGTGCGCTGGTGGACCTCGGTGGGCTGGATATCCAGGATGGGCCGGTGCCCGTCGCTGGCCGCCCCTCCCGCTTGTTCCAGCAGGAAGGCGATGGGCGAGCACTCGTAGAGCAGCCGCAGTTTGCCGTGGGGCTTCTTGGGGTCCTTGCTGTCGGCGGGGTACATGAAGATGCCGCCGTACAGCAGGGTGCGGTGGATGTCGGCCACCATGGACCCGATGTAGCGTGAACTGTATGGCCGGCCGGTCGTGGGGTCGTGCTGTTTCATATGGCTGACGAAGCGGCGCACCCCTTGAGACCAGTAGGGATAGTTGCCTTCGTTGGCCGAGTAGATGGTGCCTCTTTCCCGGATGCGGATGTGGTGGTGCGACTGCAGGAACTCTCCCACCGAAGGGTCGAGGGTGAACGCGTGGACGCCGTGGCCGGTGCTGAGCACGAGCATGGTGCTGCTGCCGTAGACCACGTAGCCGGCGGCTGCCAGCCGGCGCCCGGGCTGCAGCAGGTCGGTGATGGTGCCGTCCCGTCCGGGGCTGATCTTGTGGTGCACGGCGAAGATGGAGCCTACGCCCACGTTGGCGTCGATGTTGGAGCTCCCGTCGAGCGGGTCGAACACGACGCTGTAGCGCCCCCCGTCGGGTCTCCCGTCGACCGGCATGGGGATGGGCTTGTCGACCTCCTCCGAGGCCATGATACAGAAGTGCCCCAGGTGGCTGAAGGCGGTCATGAAGACGTCGTTGGCGAACTGGTCGAGCTTGCGCACCTCCTCGCCTTGCACGTTCCTCTGACCGGTGAAGCCCAGGATCTCAGCCAGGCCGGCCTTCCTGACCTCCCGGGAGACGATCTTGGCGGCAAGGGCAATCTGGTTCAGGATCCCGGTCAGCTCCCCGGTGGCTTCGGGGTGGACCCGCTCACCCTCGTAGATGTGACGGGTAAGAGTCATGCCGATCTTGCTGTCCACCTCGCGACCCTCTCCTTGCGTCCGTGGCTGGCAGTGCTGGCATCGTACCCTGTTCAAGCACGGAGATCGTATCGTGTTCCGGGGAGATTCGAAGTCTCTCGAGAGATGGTTCCGCGCGTTCAGTCGGCGCACGCGTCCGCGGGCATCGCCTGCGGTGAGTGCCCCGCGCCCGCGGCCGGAGGGGAGAGCGCTCGATCGGGACGCCCCCTGGCCCGACCGCCGGTCTGTGGAGTATGCTGCTGGTCCATGGCCGACCTCGTCCGCAAGCGCAAGGCCCGCCTCTACGAGAGCATCGTGGAGCAGATCGAGGCCCTCATCCGGGAGAAGACCCTGGCTCCCGGCGATCAGCTGCTGCCCGAGCGCCAGCTGGCCGAGCAACTAGGGGTGAGCCGCGCGGCCGTGCGCGAGGCGCTGACGGCCTTGGCGGCCCGGGGCCTCATCGAGATCACGCCCGGCGGCGGAGCGTACGTGCGCGAGGCCCGCATCGAGAGCCTCATCGACCCGCTGGCTACGGTCATGCTGAAGGAGCGGGACAACGTCTTCGACCTCCTCGAGGCCCGGCGAATCCTGGAGGTGGGGGGTGGTCCGCCTGGCGGCCGAGCGAGTCCAGGAGAACGACCTGGCCCAGATCAGAGCCGCCGCCTTCGACATGCGGGACTGCATCCGCGAGCAGCAGGCGGCGGATGAGGCCGATGTGGCCTTCCACGTGCTCATCGCCGAGGCCACCCATAACACCGTGCTGTCCGGCCTCATGACCGTGCTGTCCGGCCTCATGCGTGAGGCCTACGGCCCCAGCCGGCGCCGGTTGCTCGATGACCCCGCCCGCTGTGAGACCTTTGTGCGCGAGCACCTGGAGCTCGTTGAAGCCCTGCGCGACCACGACCCCGAGCGTGCTGCCGCCCTCATGGAGGAACACCTGCAGGTGGCCACCGAGGAGCTCCGGCGCTTGCAGCGGGAGCCCTCCGCGTAAGGAATGGGCCCCGGCCGCCGCGGCCGCCCGGTGGGCGGCGCGATGCGGCGTCCTCCGCGGCGCCCGTAGCCTCCGGCTACGCCTCTTGGACGGGGCTCTTGAGGAAGACCGCGCCCAGGGGCGGCAAGGTGATGATGAGGGAGTAGGGATATCCGTGGAAGGCGAAGGGAGCCGCCTCTACGCCCCCCATGTTGCCGTGGCCGCTTCCCCCATAATCGTGAGCGTCGCTGTTCAGCACTTCCTGCCAGAAGCCCTCCGTGGGGGCTCCCACCCGGTAGTTGTGGCGCGGTGCTGGGGTGAAGTTCAGAGCGACCAGTACCACCTCGCCCCCCTTTCCCTTGCGCATGAAGCTGATGACGCTCTGCTCCGAGTCGTTGGCGTCGATCCATGCGAAGCCGGCGCCCTCGAGGTCCAGGTCGTGCAGCGCGGACTCCGTCTGGTGGAGGCGGTTGAGATCGGCGACCAACCGCTGGATGCCGGCGTGGCGCTCGTCGTGGAGCAGGTGCCAGTCGACGCTCTCCTCGTGGGTCCACTCCCGCCACTGGCCGATTTCGCCCCCCTGGAAGAGCAGCTTCTTGCCCGGCTGGGCGAACATGTAGCTCAGCAGGAGCCGGAGGTTGGCGAACTTCTGCCAGGGGTCACCCGGCATCTTGCCAAGCAGGGATCCCTTGCCGTGGACGACCTCATCGTGAGAAAGGGGCAGCACGTAGTTCTCGGTGAAGGCGTAGAGCGCTCGAAAGGTCAGCCGATCGTGGTGGAACTTGCGGTAGATGGGGTCGCGACTCATGTAGTCCAGGGTGTCGTGCATCCAGCCCATATCCCACTTGAGTCCGAAACCCAACCCACCCACGTAGGTGGGCCGCGAAACCATGGGCCAAGCGGTGGACTCCTCGGCGATGGTCTGGACATCGGGGTGGTGGCCATAGACCTCGGTGTTCAGCCGGCGCAGGAAGTCGATGGCCTCCAGGTTCTCGCGGCCGCCGTACGTATTGGGGATCCACTCTCCTTCCTTGCGGGAGTAGTCCAGGTACAGCATGGAGGCCACGGCGTCCACCCGTAGCCCGTCGGCGTGGTAGCGGTCGAGCCAGAACAGGGCGCTGCTCAGCAGGAAGCTGCGTACCTCGTGGCGGCCGTAGTTGAAGATGAGGCTCTCCCAGTCGGGGTGGAAACCCTGGCGGGGATCGGCGTGCTCGTACAGGTGGGTGCCGTCGAAGTAGGCCAGGCCGTGCTCGTCGCTGGGGAAGTGCGAGGGCACCCAATCCAGGATCACCCCCAGGCCCTGCTGGTGCAGGTGGTCGATGAGATACATGAAGTCCTGGGGGGTGCCGTAGCGGCTGGTGGGGGCGAAGTAGCCCGTGGTCTGGTAGCCCCAGGAGCCGTAGAAGGGGTGCTCCATGATCGGTAGGATCTCGACGTGGGTGAAGCCCAGCATACGCGCGTGCTCGGCCAGCCGGGGAGCAATCTCCCGGTAGGAGAGCAGGCGGGAGGGCTCGGCCGGGTCGCGCATCCAGGAGCCCAGGTGGACCTCGTACACGGCAAGGGGCCCGCTCAAGGCGTTCCGCGCAGCCCGCTGCTCCATCCAGGCACGGTCGCCCCATTGGTAGTCCAGATCCCACACCACCGAACCGGTTCCGGGCGGCGTCTCGTGCAGGCGCCCGAAGGGGTCGGCCTTGTCGACCTCATAGCTCCCGTGGCGGGAGATGATGTGGTACTTGTAAAGTGCGCCTGTGCCTACGCCCGGCAGAAATCCTTCCCAGATGCCTGAAGTCCCCCGGGAATGCAAGGGGTGGGCTCCCCGGCTCCACCCGTTGAAGTCGCCCATGACCGAGACCCGCTGCGCGTTCGGCGCCCACACGGCAAAGTGCGTGCCCGCAGTGCCTCCCACCACGAGCGGCCGGGCGCCCAGCTTGTCGAAGAGGCGAAGATGACTCCCCTCGTTGAAGAGATAGAGATCCTCGTCGGTGAGCAGGGTGTGCCCGTGGTCAGGCGGACCGATCATGTCACTCTCCATCCCGGATTTCATCCTGGCGCTCCTCGATCAGCTCCAGTATCCCCCGCAAAGGCACCCCGACCCAATCGGGCCGGTTGTTCAGCTCGTAGCTCAGCTCGTAGGAGGCCTTCTCGAGAAGGAAGGCGCTGAGCAGATGGTGTAAGGCCGTCCGGCGGCGCGGGAGCCAGCGTGGATAGCCGGCCGCCTCCAAGTATGCGGTCAGGAAGGTGGCCGAGGCCCACCGGTGCCAGCAGCGGGCCCAGGGAAGCAGCCCCGGTACGTCCTCGGGGCGTACCGCCCCTTGGCGGAGCGCGGTGGTGGCCGCGTAGTTGAACGAGCGGATCATGCCCGCCACGTCGACCAGGGGAGAGCGTTTCATGCGCCTTTGGCTCAGCGGGCGGGCGGGCTCTCCCTCGAAGTCGATGATGACGAAGTCGCGCCCCGTATGCAGCACCTGCCCCAGATGGTAGTCGCCGTGGGTGCGCGTGCGCAGGGCGCCCAGCGGCTCGTCGAGGACCTGGCGTAGCTGGGCGACCAGCGCATCTTCTTCGGCGAGCACGCGGTCGGCCGGTTTGCGATCGGCCTCGGCGAGCAGATGGCGCCGCCGGCGCAGAAGCTCGAAGCTCTGGCGGACCATGCCCCGCACCGACTGATAGAGCGAGCGCTGGTAGTGGGGCGTGAACGGCTCGGGAGCGAAGGCTGGGTCCTCGTGGTCCGAGGCCAGGGCGGTGTGCATCTCGGCCGTCCGGTGACCCAGCAAGCGGGCGGACTCCACGTACCCGGCCATGAGGTCCTCGGCGCCTTCGGGGAGCGGCTGCCCGACCAGGTCCAGTAAGGGCTGCGGCGCAGCGGGGACGGAAGGCAGCTCTCCTTCGCGCGTGAGGACGCTCTCGAAGTAGCGGCCCAGGGCGTCAAGCGTGTACTGCCAGGCGTCGCCCTCGTTGGTGACGAAGCCCTGCAGCACGGCCACGGTCAGGGGCTCCTCCCGGCCCCGGCGGTACTCGAGGGCGCCGGCCACAGGAGCGATGTGGTGGAAGTCCGTACGGTCGGTCAGGAAGCGCCCTAGCTCCAGGTCCGGGTTCACGCCCGGCTCCACGCGCCGGAAGAGCTTCAGGATCAGGCGGTCGCCGTAGCTGACGGAGCTGTTTGTCTGTTCGCCTCGCAGGAGCACGGGGGCGGGGAGCTCCTCGGGACCGCGCAGGCGTTTGTACGCCTTTGTGGGCACCGCCCCGAGGGATCCGGCTGTTCCCTGGAGCCGTCGCCGCCGGCCGATGAGCTCGATGAGGGCTCGGGAAAACGGCCCTTCGCCGAAGGCGTCGTAAAGCAGACCCTCGACCTCCGCGCCTCCGCGCAGCCGGACCGACAGCCGAGCCACCAGGCTGGAGACCATCTCCTCGCGGGCGCGTTCGGTGTGCTCGCCGGCGGCGAAAGCCAAGGGCAGCACGTAGGTCTCGGCCTCTCCCTCGGTGTACTCCACCCGAGCCAGGACCATCACGACTTCTCTCCCCTGCTCCACGGGCACGACGATGGTCTCCTGGATACCGACCCTCACGACGGAGCGGGACTTCCCCCGGAACCAGCGCCGCCCGGCGAGGGCGTGAGCCAGGACGGATTCGAGATCCGCGCGCGCCTTGCCTTCGAACACCGCCTGCCAGGTGCCGCGCACTGACAGACTGGGCAGGGCCGCGTCGCGGCCCGCCCGGCCGCCGTCGAGGTCGGCCTGCGTGGACCGCAGCGAGAGCCAGTGGAAGGCGTGGGGCCCCAGGCTGAAGGGGTACCAGCCCTCGTTTGGCACCTCCGGGAAGGGTGTGCGACCAAAGAGCTCCACCGGGGTCATGCCGGCGAAGCGCGAGAGGTCCAGGGTCACGTACTGAGTGAAGCGGGAGAGGTTGGCCATGACCAGGATCCGCTCGTCGTCCCAGGAGCGCACGAAGGCCAGGACCTTGCGGTTCTCGGGGGAGAGGAACTCGATCTCGCCCCGGCCGAAGGCCTGGTGCTGCTTACGCAGGGCGATGAGCCGCTTGACCCACCAGAGCAGCGACTGGGAGTTGTTCTGCTGGGCTTCCACGTTCACCGCCTCGAAGTGGTACTCGGGGTCGATGATCACCGGCAGGTAGAGGCGCTGGGGATTGGCCCGTGAGAAGCCGCCGTTGCGGTCGGCGCTCCACTGCATGGGGGTGCGCACCCCGTTGCGGTCGCCCAGGAAGATATTGTCGCCCATGCCGATCTCGTCGCCGTAGTAGAGCACCGGCGTGCCGGGCAGGCTGAAGAGCAGGCCGTTCATGAGCTCGATCTGGCGACGGTCGTTGTCGAGGAGCGGCGCCAGGCGGTGGCGGATGCCCAGGTTGATACGGGCCTGGGGATCGCCCGCGTACATGCGGTACATGTAGTCGCGGTCCTCGTCGGTGACCATCTCGAGGGTGAGCTCGTCGTGGTTGCGGAGGAAGAGGGCCCACTGGGCGTTCTCGGGAATGGCCGGGGTCTGCTGCAGGATGTCGATGATGGGGAAGCGGTCCTCTTGGCGGATGGCCATGAAGAGCCGCGGCATCACCGGGAAGTGGAAAGCCAAGGTGGCCTCGTCGCCCTTGCCGAAGTACTCGGCGGCGTCTTCGGGCCACTGGTTGGCCTCGGCCAGCAGCACCCGGTTCTTGAACTTCTGGTCGACATGGCGGCGCATGCGCTTGAGGTAGGCGTGGGTCTCGGGGAGGTTCTCGCCGGTGGTGCCTTCGCGCTCGAACAGATAGGGGACGGCGTCCAGGCGCAACCCGTCGACGCCCATGCCCAGCCAGAAGTCGACGATCCGGAACATGGCTTGGCGCACGTGGGGGCTGTCGAAGTTGAGATCGGGCTGGTGCGCATAGAAACGGTGCCAGTAGTAGGCGCCGGCCACCGGGTCCCAGGTCCAGTTCGAGGGCTCGAAGTCCTTGAAGATGATGCGCGTCTGCTCGTACCTGGCGGGCGTGTCGCTCCACACGTAGAAGTCGCGCCATTTGGTGCCCGGTCGAGCCCGGCGGGAGCGCTGGAACCAGGGGTGCTGGTCGGAGGTGTGGTTGAGCACCAGCTCGGTGACCACCCGGATGCCCCGGCGATGGGCGGCCTTGAGGAAGCGGCGGAAGTCCTGCAGAGTGCCGTATTCGGGATGCACGTCCATGTAGGTGGCGATGTCGTACCCGTCGTCGCGCAAGGGTGAGGGGTAGAAGGGCAGCAGCCACAGGGCGGTGACACCCAGGTCCTGCAGGTAGTCGAGCTTCTGGGCGAGGCCCCGGAAATCTCCGACGCCGTCGCTGTTGCTGTCGAAGGCGGCCCGCACGTGGATCTCGTAGATGACGGCATCCTTGTACCAGAGGGGGTCGTCGGGGATGAGGACGGGCTCGGCTGTCTTGTGGCGCACGCTCACAATCTTCCTTATTGGCCGGGGGTGTGGGGCTCAAACAGCCGGACGATCGGGGGTGGGGGCGCTCCAATTCAGGCGCGCCCTCCGGCCCCGCGTCGCCCGCAGGATGGGGCAGGCCGGCCTTGAGGCGAACCCGGGTCTCCTCGATGCGCCGGCGAATGGCGTCGGGGTCTACCGCGGCTGACGCCTCGGCCTGGGTCGGCTCTTGCGGCGTCGATGTGCTGCCCGCCCCATCCGTGGCGGTGGCTTCGATGAGCGACTCCAGTTCCTTGTTGGCGCGGTCGACGAACTCGGGCGCGCGAACGCCGATCGAGGTCCAATCAGGAGGGTGTGGCTTAGGATTCGCCGCCCTCCCTCCAGTTCGGCGCATGGAAGGCTCCGAGGCGATCGAAGCAGTTGCCGGTCCCAGGGGATCCTCCCCGGCCAGCCGCCTCATCGCCCATAGCATCTGCGCGATCTCCCCTCGGGTTGCTCTGCGGGACAGGTCCCAGTATGGTCCGAACCCGACAAGCCCGGTCAGGAGGCCGTTGTGCTCGGCGATGGCAACGTCCGGTTCATAGTGCTCTCCCCTGGATTGCGGGAGCGCAGTAACGAAATCCGCGGGCGGGGGGACCAGCAGGCTCGGACGGTTCTTTTCCAATGCTCGGACGATCGTGGAGACCGCAAGAGAGCGTGTTACCGCTTCCCGACGGGGAACGCCCGCGGGGCGGGACGCGTTCTGAGCCCGGACCGACAGAGCAGCGCCGGCGGTGGGTCCCGATACGTGCAGGCAGGCACCGACTACTCTCGCGAAGTCTGCCACCGACATCGTCCCATCGGGGCGGAAGTCCCAACCCGAGTTCGACCGTCGCGCCGCGATCACGCCGCACGCGGTCAGCTCCTCGATGGCCTCGAAGTAAGGGTGCCACCGCGGCGCGTCCTCGAAGTGGCGAGGCGGGCGTGGGTTCTGATCGACTTCCCATACGAGACGGGGTTCGTCGACCCGCAACGCGTAGGGTTGCCGATCTCCCCCGCTCCCGCTTGCCAGCTCAACCTGCAAGGACTGCGTTCCGGTGGCCGTGGCCTTGGCGGAAAGGGTCAGCCGGCCCTTCTGTCCGGTCCGTTTCTCCGCCAAGGGCCGCTGGATGCTCCCCGGGCCGTAGATTCGCACCACGATTCCAGGGCCGGGCACCTGGGCCTCCAACCGCAGGGCGATGCGGTCTCCAGCTACCGCCTCGAGACTGAACCATTCGCAGCGGTGGGACTCGTCGACGACGAGATCGCCCTCCGCCCCGCTGCTCCAAGGCACGATGATCGGAATGGCTGGGACCCCGGGACCGGCTCGACACCCGCCA
Source organism: Thermoleophilia bacterium (assembly GCA_027493445.1). Lineage (GTDB taxonomy): Bacteria > Actinomycetota > Thermoleophilia > RBG-16-64-13 > RBG-16-64-13 > JAMDDA01. Next base: position 3,600,850 of record JAOSKU010000001.1, read on the forward strand.
TCGCCGGGACCGCCCTCTCGGACTCGGTGACCGGCGCCGAGCAGGAGCGAAAGCAACCCTCTCCTTCCGCGCATGGCTTCTTCTCCCAGACGACAAGAACACCGCGATGGTACCATCGGGCGCGGCGCCGGCGGACATGCGACACGTTCTCACATGTAGTACGAGAAGTCCTGTTCAGTGCGCACGTGCCGCCGTACCCTCAGGATGTGAGCGGGGAGGGTGTGGGGGTCGAGCTCCACGTAGTTGTGGGGGCCCTGCCACAGGTAGTGGGCGCCGCTCAGGAGATCGTGGACCTGGAAGGGGTGCTCGGGATCAAGGCCCAAGGCGCGCAGGTCCAGGTCCACCCAGCCGTGATGGGTGTGGTAGGGGTCGAGGTTGACCACCACGATGACCACGTTCTCGCCGTCTTCGGTCTGTTTCGAGTAACAGATAAGCTGCTCGTTGTCCACCCGGTGGAAGCGCAGGCCCCGGTCGGACTGGAGCGCTCGGTTGTCCCGGCGCGCGCGGTTGATCAGGGTGATCACTGGGCGCAGGCTGTCGCGGCGGTCGAGGTCCCAGCGGCGCACCTGATACTTCTCCGAGTCCAGATACTCTTCGCTCCCGGGCTCCCGGGGCTGGTTCTGGAGCAGCTCGAAGGCGGGGCCGTAGATCCCGTAGCTGGCTCCCAGGGTGGCCGCCAGCACCAGGCGGATCAGAAAGGCCGGGCGGCCCCCGGTTTGCAGGTACTCGGTGAGGATGTCGGGCGTGTTCGGCCAGAGATTGGGCCGGAAGAACTCGGCCGCCTGGGTATCCGTGAGCTCGGTGAAGTACTCGGTGAGCTCCCAGCGCGTGTTGCGCCAGGCGAAGTACGTGTAGGACTGGGTGAAGCCCAGCTTGGCCAGCCTGTACATCACTTTGGGCCGGGTGAAGGCCTCGGACAGGAAGATGACATCCGGATGCTCGGCCTTCACCGTGCCGATGAGCCACTCCCAGAAGGCGAAGGGCTTGGTGTGGGGGTTGTCCACCCGAAAGATGCGCACGCCCTGCTCGATCCAGAAGAAGACGATCCGGGCTAGCTCCTGCCACAGCGCCCGCCAGTCTGGGGTGTCGAAGTTGAGAGGATAGATGTCCTCGTACTTCTTGGGCGGGTTCTCGGCGTAGCGCACGGTCCCGTCGGGTCTCCGATGAAACCAGTCGGGATGCTCCTTGACCCATGGATGGTCTGGCGAGCACTGGTAGGCCAGATCGAGGGCCACCTCCAGGTTCAGCTGCTCCGCGCGCGCGATGAAGGCGCGGACGTCGGCGAGGGTGCCCAGCCGGGGCTCCACGGAGTCGTGACCGCCCGCCTCGGAGCCGATGGCCCAGGGGCTGCCCGGATCTTCGGGAGAGGCCGTCGTGACGTTGTTGGGACCCTTGCGGTGGCTGCGCCCGGTGGGGTGGATAGGGGGGAGGTAGACGACATCGAAGCCCATGCCGGCGACGTACTCCAGACGGGAGCCGCAGTCGGCCAGCGTGGCGTGGGCGGCCCCGGCCAGGTTCTCGACACACGAGCGGGGAAAGAGCTCGTACCACGCGCTGAACCGGGCCCTCTCCCGGTCCACCGCCACTTCGAGCTCGCGCGGGTAGGTGGTGGCTTCATCCGGCTCGGGATGCGCGGCCATGAGATCCGCCAGATGGCGGTCGAAGGCGGCCTCCACCTGGGCCTGACGGCCGGTGCCTGGATCGACCAGGGCCCGGCCGAGCGACCGTAGAGCGGCGGCGTGCTCGTCCGAGGCTCGGCCGGCCGCGTCTGCTACGGTGGTGGCTCCCGCCTGTAGGTCGACGGTGACGTCGAGACCCGCCTCGACCTTCTTCTCGAGATCGCGCCGCCAGGTGCCGAAGTGGTCGACCCAGGCGCGCACAGTGTAGAGGTGGCGGCCCAGGCGGTCGACCGCGAAGCGCCCGCGCCAGCGGTCATTGACCAGCTCCTCGAGGGGCGCCTGGCGCCAGGTGGTCTCGCCGGCGTGCCGGTGGAGCAGGACGGCCGAGAGGGCGTCGTGGCCGTCGGTGAAGATGTCGGCCTCGACCACCACCTCCTCGCCCACGGTGCGCTTGATCGGGAACCGGCCGCCGTCGATCTCGGGGGTCACCGCCTCGATGACGACGCGCCGGCGGTCCTGATCGGGTGCTGGCATGGTCATGATCGTCACGTTCCCGAGCCCGCAGCGGACTATGCGCGGCCGGCGCCGCTGCGCCGGCGCCTCAGGCCGCGAGTCACCCCAGCAGCCCCAGCGCCTTCATGAGCCGCCAGGTCATGACGGCCACCTGGCCGCGTGTCGCGGTAGCGTAGGGCTGGAAGGCGGCGGCGGTCTTGCCCTTGATGATGCCGTTGTGGTACGCGAGGGCGACGGCGTCGCGGGCCTCCTGAGTGAGGCCGGCCGTGTCGCCGAAGGTCTGGTAGTCGGAGGGGGTGGCCGGATCGAGCTGGCCTTGGCCCGCCCGCGCGATCATGAGCGCCAGCTGCACGCGGGAGATATCGGCCGCGGGCTTGAAGCGGCCGGCGGTGTCGCCCTTGACGAGGCCGGCAGCCGCCGCCTCCTCGATGTAGTCCCAGGGGTAGCGGGAAGCGTCGTCCTTCACGGGTGGAGGCGGCACGTCGGGGAAGGTGGGGTGGTCGTAGTTCGTCCAGGCCGCGTCGTGCAGACCTAGGGCGATGGTGATCATCTTGGCGTACTGCATCCGTTTGACCGGCTGGCCGGGGCGGAAGCTGCCGTCGTCGAAGCCGCCCACGACGCGCAGCGAGGCGAGGTCGTAGATCTCCCTGGCGAAGGTGCCGCTCGGGCCCACGTCGACGAACTTCGGCTGGGCCGGGAAGCTGAACGCGCCGTGCAAGACGTCGGGGCCGGCGCTGCCCGGTCCCACACCGCCCACGTCCACGAGCACGTAAGGGGCGCCGCCGGGCACCAGGGACTCCACGTACAGCCGCTCGCCGCCTCCGGGCAGGCGCACCCACTCCATGCCTTGGCCGACGGTGCCCATCGGCGCGGTCAGGAGCACCGTCTCGGCGGTGCCGGCCGGGTTGGTGCGCACCAAGCTGACCGTCTCATGCTCGAAGTCGTAGCGCTGAAAGGCGATCCACTGGCCGCTCGGCGACCAGCGCGGCGAGTAGATGTTGACCTCGTGGAGGGCGGTCAGCCGGGCCGTGGACACCTTGCTGGAGAAGCCGGTGGCCCGGTCGTAGAGGTAGAGCATGACCATCTGCGGATCCTGGGCCGCTCGCGGATAGCTGAGGTAGGCGATGCGCGTGCCGTCGGGCGACCAGTCGGCGCCGTCGGCGTTCTCAAGCTTGAGGATGGCGCTCTCCGTGGCCGCCGACCAGAGGTAGAGGTTGTTGACGATGCCTTCGTCCGGGACGAACTCCTCGACGACATAGAGAAGCGTGCCCCCGTCGGGAGAGACGCGACTGGCGAAGGCCAGATCGGCCGTGAGTACGTGGGCAGTGGGCTGTCCGGGGTGGGTGGCCTCCTCGGTCAGGTAGGTGCGCATGGGGCCGCTCAGGGGGCGCACGCTGTAGGAGGTGGCCTTGCCCGAAAGGGCGCGCGAGGGCATGCCGGGGACCACGTCGGGGACGGTCACGAAGGTGGCGGCGGTGCCCGTGGCGACGTCGAAGCTGCGCACCGCGCCCGCCGAGACGTATAGGAACATCGACTCGGGGCTGGCCAGGGCGGCGTGGGCGGAGGCGGGGGAGCCGGGCAGGCCTACCGGGGCGGCGAGGACGACGCCGGTGATGAGCGCGAGACCCACGAAGAGCAGGAGGATCGGTTGCGGAGCGCGGTGCAGAAGAGCCTGGATCATGGCGTGTCCCCCTTGCGACCTGGATGTACAGACCATTTTGGCACGCGATCGGTTCTCGTGTCGGCGAGGGAGGTTCCCTCCCAGTAGGTGAGTGCGCGATATTGTGGGGAGTGATACTTTGGGGAGGGGGTGGGCGGCTGCGTGGACGGGCCTTTCGCACGCCGGCCTGCCGGCGACCGGGAGAGCTGCCATGACCTTCGACAACCTCAAGCGACCGGCGCTCTGGTCGGGGGTCGCCTTGGCCACACTGGGTGCGGCCTACTGGGCTCCGGGAGTGGCGGCTTTCTCGGCGTCTCTGCGTCATGCGCTCGGCATCCGCGACCGGCTGGATGATCGTCGCGCCGTGGCGCTCACCTTCGACGACGGGCCTCACCCCGAAGGTACGCCCGCCGTGCTCGACTTGCTCGAAGGGGCGGGGGTCGAGGCCACGTTCTTCCTGGTAGGTGAGCAGGTCGAGCGTAGGCCCGACCTCGCCCGCAGCATCGCGCAGAGGGGGCACGCTGTCGGCCTGCACGCGTACCGTCACGGGGCTTTGCCCCGTTTCGGGCCTTGGCGCCTGGAAAAGGATACCCGCCGGGCGGCCAAGGTCATCCGGTCGGCGACCGGAGTCGCTCCGCGCCTTGCCCGTCCGCCTTACGGCGTGTTCACCGTCGGCGACCTCATCATGGCCCGGCGGCACGGTCTGCGTCTCGTCTACTGGACCCGCTGGGGAAGGGACTGGGAGGCGGATGCCTCAGGCGGGTCCATCGCCGACCTCGCCTCCAGGGACCTTTGCGGCGGTGAGATCATTCTCCTCCACGATGCCGATCACTACGCCGTCCCCGGGTCCTGGCGGCGTACGGCGGACGCTCTCCCGGAGATCCTCGAACGCTTAAAGCGGAAGGGGCTCGTCCCGGTGCGACTCTGAGTCGTGCCACCGGCACCTCGGCCTGTGCGTCCAGCAGGGATTGGTCCTCTCTGGAGGTCAAGGTTCCGATAGCTGACAGAGTCCCCGCACAACGGAGCGGGGCTTGGCATGCTCCGCCTCAGCCGACCAGAAGGTATGCCAGCCAGAAGACCCAGGCTACCGACCAAAGGACGAGGATGATGAAGATGCCGAAGGCCACCCGGCCGAGGGAGTCCAGCTTCTTGGTCAGGACCTCGAGCTGGTGACTGATGGCTTGCATGGTGTGCTCGTCAGTCATGGTCTCCCTCCCGGCCGGCTGGATCGTCGAGGCTCACGCGCACGATAGCACGCCGGGTCCGGAGTCGAGCCCGGCCCGGATTCTGCCGGGACCATGCGCTTCCCCAGGGAGCTGGTCCGAAGTCCGGGGCCCCTTCCCTCAGGTGAGGCTGGAGTGTATGATGCCGTCGTAATTGGTCAGACCGCCGATATACCAGACGGCCCCCGTGACCGAGCGACAGGCGGGCGGCGGGGGTCCCCCTTCTCGGACCCGCGCCGCTCGTCCACTCGATGCGCCGGCCCCCACGCCCACGGAGTTGACAGATGAACCAGCTGGCCGCTCAGGAACCTCTCTGCACCGGATGTCGCACCTGCGAGCTCCTGTGCGCCTTCAGTCGCTTCGGGGAGATGAACCCCAGGAAGGCGGCCCTGAGGGTGCACGGAGAGTTCCCGGCCCCCGGTGCCTACCACCTGAGCCTGTGCACCCAGTGCGGCGAGTGCGCCGACGTCTGCCCGACGGAGGCCATCGGGCTCGACGAGACCCGCGGCGCGTACGTCATTGACCCCGAGCTCTGCACGGACTGCGGGGTGTGCGTCGACGCCTGCCCCGAGAACGTCATGTTCACCCACCGCGAAGCGGCCACGCCCATCAAGTGCGACCTCTGCGGCGAGTGCGTGGAAATCTGTCCCCGGGGCGTACTGTCGGTGGTCGACTCGGGCACGGGCGCGACGGTTGTCGCCGCGGGCACGGCTGCCGCCGCCACTCACGCCGCCCCCGCGGGCACGGCTGCCGCCGTCGGCGCATGGGCAACCAACTCCGCCGCCGGCGCCGGCACTGCCCCCGCGGGCGGTCCCAAGGCCGCCCTCCCCGGCTACGCGGGCACCCTGCTGCGGGTCGACCTGACCGCCGGCACCGCCGTCAAGGAGCCCCTGCCCGAGGTACTCGCCCGCGAGTACTTGGGAGGCCGCGGCTTCGTGGCCAAGCTGCTCTGGGACGAGGTACCCGCCGGCGCCGACCCCCTGGGGCCCGACAACCGGGTGATCATGGCCAGCGGCCCCCTGGCCGGGGCCTTCGTGCCCGCCGGCGCCAAGGTGGAGTTCGGGGCGAAGTCTCCGGCCACCGGCGGCTACGGCGACAGCAACATGGGCGGCCACCTGGCCGCCGAGATGAAGTACGCCGGCTACGACGTGGTGGTGTTCCAGGGCGCCTCCCCGACCCCGGTCTACCTCTACATCGACGACGGCCGGGTCGAGCTGCGCGACGCCAACAAGTACTGGGGTCAGGGCTCCTTCGCCACCGAGAAGGCCCTCAAGGACGACCTGGGCGAGGACTTCCAGATCGCCACCATCGGCCCGGCCGGCGAGAACCTGGTGCGCTATGCCTGCATCAGCCACGACTTCGGCCGCCAGGCGGGCCGCACGGGCATCGGCGCGGTGCTGGGCTCCAAGAAGATGAAGGCGGTGGCCGTGCGGGGCTCGAGGAGCTTCCCGGCCGCCGACCCGGGCCGGGTCATGAAGCTCGGCAAGGAGATGTTCGCCCACTGCGCGGCTGCGCCCCTCTTCAAGGAGTGGCAGGACTACGGCACCGCCTCGGTCACCACCTGGGTGAATGACATCGGCTGCTTCCCCACGCGAAACTTCTCAACTTCTTATTATGAAGAGTTCGAGCGGTTTTCGGGCGAGGTGATGCGGGAGAGCATCATCGTGAACGACAAGGCCTGCTATGCCTGTCCCCTGGCCTGCGGCAAGTACTCGCACACCAAGGTGAAGACGGCGTCCGGGGTGGAGCTCGAGGCCCACGTGGAGGGCCCCGAGTACGAGACCACCGCCCTGGTGGGGGGCAACTGCATGCTCGGTTCCATGGAGGAGGTGGCCTACGTCAACTGGGTCATGGACGAGCTGGGGCTCGACACCATCTCCGCCGGCTCCACCGTCGCCTGGGCGCTCGAGTGTCTGGAGAAGGGCTTGATCACCCGCGATCAGGTCGAGGGCCGGGAGCTGACGTTCGGCGACCTGGAGTCGGTGCTCTGGCTCTGCGAGAAGATTGCCGCCCGCGACGGCTACATCGGCCGCCTACTGGCCGACGGCACCCGCCTGGCAGCGGCGAAGGTGGGGGGCGACTCCCTGGATTTCGCCATTCAGGTGAAGGGCCTGGAGATGTCGGGCTACGACTCGCGCAACGCCACTGCCATGCTGCTTTCGTACATGACCGCCGACATCGGCGCCGCGCACAACCGCTCCTGGGCGGTGACCCACGACCTGGCCACCGAGCGCCGGGGCGTGGAGGGCAAGGCGGCCAAGGTCGTCGAGCTGCAGCACACCCGGCCCATGTTCGACACCCTGGGTGTGTGCCGCTTGCAGTGGATCGAACTGGGGATGCCGGTGGAGCGGTACGCCGAGATGCTGAGCGCCCTCGCCGGCGTGGAGTACACTTGGGACGACCTGCTGCGTATCTCGGAGAAGGTCTTCAACCTTACCCGGGCCTTCAATGTCCGAGAGATCCCGGGCTACGGCCGGGCCATGGACCTGCCCCCGGCCCGCGTCTGGAAGGACCCGGTGCCAACCGGCCCGAGCGCGGGTGCTTCGGTGCCCCTGGAAACGGTGCACGCCCTGCTCGACGACTACTACCGCCTGCGCGGGTGGACGGAGGACGGGCTGCCGACGGCCGCCAAGCTGCGCGAGCTCGGTCTCGACGACGTGGCGGAGGCGCTGGGCGCCGGCTGACGTGTCCGCTGAAGGATGCGGACCGGCCTGCGGTCGAGCCCGTCCCTACCCGCCCGTTCTTGTGCAACAAAAACTGCATGAATAGCGAAACGCAACAAAGACGCACGATACGGCTGCGGTCCGCCGGCCACGTGGGCGAGTACCTGCCCGCGGGGGCGAGGAGTTCACGGTGTCACTGGCCGGCCCTCGCACGATGCGCGAGATCCTGGCCGATCTGGGAGTGCCGCACGGGTTGGTCATGGGAGTCATCGTCCAGGGCCGCCGGTATGGCCTGGACTACGTGCCTGCCGACGGCGACGAGGTGACGCTGATCTCCCCTCCGGCGGGCGGGTGACCCCGGGCCGGCAACACGCGTGTCCCCTGGGGAGACTCTGCCTGGATAGACAGCAGATGCTCCACCCGAACCTGGGTGGCGTAGAAGGCGGCGCATTCGCCCATGTCTGTAAGGACGGCTTGGGTGGCGGCGTTCACGCCCTGATCGTGTTCCAGCCAGCCTCCACGCGGGCAGGCGACCAGCTCCGGATGAAGGCAGGGGTCCAGGCGGAGGATGCCCTTCAGCTGTCCTTGCCGGCTCACCACCCGCACAGGCGCGCCGTCGTCGAGCCCGATGGCCCGGGCGGGAGCCGGGTTCACGCGCACCGGGAGGGGCCCCGTGTGCTCCTCGGGCAGGATTTGCGAGTGCAGAGCTCCGCGCCGAACAGAGGTCAGAAGCCGTAGGGGGTACTCGGGGTCAACCGGATCCGGCGGGGAGAGCGTGTCGAGGAGGCGAAAGCGGCTGTCGGGATGGGCGAAGCCGCCGGCCCAGGCGACCGCGGGCCAGGGCATACGCGCCCAGCCTCGCGCCCGCAGCTCGGTCAGGGAGGGCGCACCTTGGGGCAGGCCGGCTTCGAGCCAGGCGTCCAGGGTCTCGTGGGGCACCGGCCGGTCCAGCCGGCGGGCCACCTCGAGCATGACCTCGAAGTCGGTGCGGCAGCCTTCGGGAGGCTTCACCACCCGCCGGGCCGCTCCGAGTTGATTCTGCCAGTAGGAGGCGACCACGTCCTCCTCCTCCAGAAAGAGGGCCGGGGGCAGCACGATGCCGGCCGCCCGGGCTGTCTCGGTCCAGAAGCCATCGACGGCGACCACCGTGTCGACGGCGCGCAGACCTCGGGCGATGGCCGGGGCCTCGGGGCCCTGGTTGGCGATGTTGGAGCACACCGTCCAGACGAAGCGGACCGGGGGTCGGCCGCCGGCAGCTCCCGCGCGAGGAGGGGCATGATCAGGGGTGCGGGGCGCGTCCCTGGCCGCGTCGGCCAGGGGACCTCGCGCCGATGCCGAGCCGAGGGCATGTTGTAGTAGAGGCCGCCCCCGGGCACGCCTAGAGTGCCGGCCAGGAAGGCCAGGGCGTGCACGGCGCGCACGCTCTCACCTCCCCGATGGTAGCGCTGTGCGCCCCAGCCCACGATGGTGGCGACGCGCGCGGTGCGGGCGTATGTGCGGGCTAGGAGCTCGGCGCCGGCGCGGGGCGTACCGCTGGCGGCCAGCAGGTCGTCCACCGGGTGACGGCGCAGCAGGTCCTCGAACGCTCCCCGATCAGCCGCCTGCTCCCACGGCACGGGCCGGTCGATGAGCTCGAGCAGCAGCGCGGCTACGGCCAAGGCCAGGAAGCGGTCGTGGCCGGGGCGTACCCGCACCACCTGGTCGGCCAGCGCGGTGGCGGTGGCCCCATCGGGTGTCACCGCCACGACAGGCGCTCCCCGACCGCGGGCGGCCTTTACCTGCGAGGCCGTGTGGATCGAAGAGGCCCGTGGATTCTTGCCCCAGAGGACGACCGCCTCCGCCTTGTCGATCTCCGTGGGGTCGTTCATGTCGACCGCTCCGGCGTCCAGCCGACAGGCGGCGCCGCCGGCGGCTTCGCACAGGCTCCCCCGCGTGGTGCGAGCACCCAGCGACGCGAAGAAAGCCTCGATGAAGTCCTTGCTCGCTCCCATGGAACCGCAGCCCCGCAGCAGAAGCACCGAAGCGGGGTCATTCGCCAAGGCGGTGGACAGGGCCGCGCAGGCGGCGTCGAGGGCCTCCGCCCACGAGACGGGCTCGAAGTCGCCCTGCCGGCCTCCCCGGCGCATGTGGGGCTGGGTGATCCGGGAAGGGCTCCTCAGCCGGTCTGGGTAGCGGCGGATCTTGGCGCAGGTGAAGTCTCGGGTGTACGGGTGGTCGGGGTTCCCGCGCAGACGCAGGCTGCCGCCATGGGGCCGGCAGAGGATGGAGCAGCGGTCGGGGCAATCGAGGGTGCAGATGGTGAGGATGCCGGCGCCGGTGCTCATGCGCCCCAGGATACCGTGCCGGTTGGCCCATATCGACCCCCGGACTCCCCCGCTCGCCCCCAATGTCGGCGGCCAGCCGTGACCCCGACCCAGCCGCGACGCCCGTCGCGACTGCTAAGATGGTCGCGATGAGTGCGACTCAGCGACCGAGGACGCGGCATGGCGCCGCCCAGTGCTGCCCGGCGGCCGGCGGGTGGTTCTGCGGGGCCCTGGCCGCCCGGAGGGCGGCCGGCTGACGTGGGCACCGAGCTGCTCGTCGATTCTCCCGTTTTCCGCACGCGGCTCAGGGACGATGTGGTCTCCGCCCGGGAGCACGTGTACGTGCAGACTCTCTCCTTCGAAGGCGACGACGCCGGCCGAGAGCTCACCGATCTCCTCTTGCGGGCCGCCTGCCCGGACCGCCGCCTGCTGATCGACGCCTACTCGCTGGTTAAGATCAGCGACAAGTTCCTCTACTCGCCCCTGCGCTTTGGTGACCACGAGCTTTTCCGCGAGCGCAGGCGCACCGGCGGTCTTGTTCGCGAGCTCCGCCGCGCGGGCGTGCGGGTGGGTTTCACCAACCCCATGGGGCCCTTGTTGATCCGCTACCCGGCTCGCAATCACAAGAAGCTGGCGGTGATCGACGGGCGAGTGGCCTACATCGGGGGGGTCAACTTCAGCGACCACAATTTCCAGTGGCACGACCTCATGCTCAGATTCGAGGATTCTGAGGTGGCGCGGGCGCTGGGCTGGGACTTCGAGCAAACCTGGCAGGGCCGCAACCTGTGCATGACCAAGGTCATCCCTGGGGCGGAGATCCATGTCTTCCGGGGGGGCGCCAACGAGCCCCGCTTCGAGCGGATCCTGGACCTGATTGACCGGGCGGAGCGCTCGATCTTCGTGGAGAGCGCCTACTTGACCTTTCCTTTTCTGGATCGTCTCGGTCACGCGAGCCGGCGGGGAGTGGCGGTTACCGTGGTGGCCCCCCGGGAAAACAACTTCAAGACCATGGACGACTACGTCGCCTGGGAGTGTCACCGATATGGCATCGACCTGCGACTCTACCCGGCCATGACCCACCTCAAGGCCATGCTGGTGGACGACGGTGTGCTGGTAGTGGGCTCCACCAACTTCGACTTCGTGAGCTACCGGCTGGAGCAGGAGGTGGTGGCCCTGATCACCGACCCCTCCGTGCTGGCCGTGTTCCGCGCCCAGGTCGTGGAGCCTGACTTGGCGGCCTCCGTCCCCGCCCCCGTCTGGTCACGGGGCGCGCGTGGCCTCTGCCGTCGGGCCCAGCTCCAAATGGTCGACGGCTTCGCCAGGATCGTGCAGCGCCTTTGAGGGCTCGTTCAAGACGAGCTGCAAGTAGCCCTCGTCGGCATCCGGCCGCGGGCGGAGAGGAGAACGCCGTGGATCAGCCCATCATCAGCGCCGTCGGGGTCCACAAGACCTACGACACCGGCAAGGTCAAGGTGCACGCCTTGCGTGGCATCGACCTGGCCATCGCCCGGGGAGAGATGGTGGCCATTATGGGCCCTTCGGGTTGCGGCAAGACCACCCTGCTGAACACGCTCTCCGGACTGGACGACATCGATGCCGGCGAGGTGGTCGTCGAGGGTAGGCCGCTCAACACCATGTCCGACAGGCAGCGCACCCGCTACCGGGCGGAGCGCATGGGCTTCGTCTTCCAGTTCTTCAACCTGTTGCCCGTGCTGAGCGGCGTGGAGAACGTGGAGCTCCCATTGCTGGTCGCCGGCGTCAAGCCCGGACGTGCCCGCCGGCAGGCGGAGGAGGCCATGGGGCTTGTAGGCCTCGCCGGCGAAGAGGGCAAGCGGCCCGCCGAGATGTCCGGGGGCCAGCAGCAGCGAGTGAGCGTCGCCCGCGCTCTGGTCAACGAGCCCGCGCTGGTCTGGGCCGACGAGCCCACGGGCAGCCTTGACAGCGAGACTTCGGCCGAGGTCATGGAGCTCCTTTCCCGTCTCAACAGGGAGAAGACCCAGACCTTCGTCCTGGTGACCCATGACCCGGCGGTGGCCGCCCGGGCCGGCCGGATCGTACACATGCGCTCGGGTCGGATCGAGAGCGACGGTCCCAACCACACGCAAAGCGCGGCCGCTTCGGCGGGCGGGCCCCCGTCCGCTAGGGGGTCGGTGATGGAAAAGATCTTCGGGGTACCCATCGACCAGTTTATGCTGGTGTTCCTCGGGCTCTTCCTGGCGGCGGGCCTAGTCACCACTGTGGTCGCCCTGCGCAGCCGGGTGGCCTTCCGCTTGGCCGTGCGGAACATCCCCCGGCGGCCCACGCAGACGGCCCTCATCGTGCTTGGCCTGATGCTGGCCACGCTCCTGTTTTCGGCGGCCTTCTCCACCGGGGACACCATGACCCACTCGCTGAGGGTCCAAGCCCTCGACGACATCGGCGAGGTGGACGTCATCGTGCGGGGCCGCGATGACGGCTCCGGCCGCCGGCCCTACTTCGACGAAGCCCTGGCCAACGACCTGGCCGGGCGGGTCGCCACCCTCGAGGACGTCGCGCCTTCCGCGATGCCGGTCTCCCTGGAGACCGCTCCGGTGGTCGCCGGCGGTTCCGGGCTGAACGAACCGGCCGTGACTGTGCTCGGCGTGGATGAGGCGCGCATGTCGGGCTTCTCTCCGCCTCGTACCGCCGGGGGCGAGGAGCTGCCGGTCGGCTCCCTTCCCGGTGACGGCGTGCTCCTCAGCAGCAAGGCGGCCGAGAATCTCGGCGTGGCCCTGGGGGACGGTGTCCAGGTCTACTTCGGCCCGCAGCCGGCAGCCATGACGGTGGCCGGCGTCTACGACTCGGGAGCGCACCCGGCCGGCGAGATCTCCCTGGTGATGCCCCTGGCTCGGCTGCAGCAACTGACCGGCAACGAGGGCCGGGTCAACGCCCTCCTGATCACCAGCACCGGCCATCTGGTGGAGGGCGCCCGGTACACCGACGCGGTGGTGGGCGCCTTGAAGCCGGCGTTGGAGGGTACGGGCTTGGAGGCCGAACCGGTCAAGCAGGACGCACTCGACGAGGCCGACCAGGCCGGAGCGTCCTTCGCCTCGATATTCCTGCTGTTCGCCCAGTTCTCCGTGGCGGCCGGCGTGCTGCTCATCTTCCTGATCTTCGTCATGCTGGCCGCCGAGCGCAAGCACGAGCTCGGTATCGCGCGGGCGGTGGGCGCGCAGCGGGGGCACGTAGTGCGCATGTTCGTGTTCGAAGGAGTGGTGTACGCCTTGATGGCCGCGGCTGCGGGGAGTCTTCTGGGCGTGGCTGTGGGCTGGGGCATGGTGCGCATCATGGCCGTGGCCTTGGGCCAGGTCGACTTTCAGCTGGCCTTCAGCTTCAACTGGAAGAGCGTGGTTATCGCCTTCGTCATGGGCATGGTGCTCACCTTCGTGGTCGTGCTCGCGTCGTCGTGGCGGGTCAGCAGGCTGAACATCGTGCGGGCCATACGGGACATCCCGGAGCCGAAGGTGTCCCGTCGCAGCCGGCTGCGCCTGGCGGCCGCCATCCTGCTGGTTCTGGGCGGGGTGCTCGTCACGGCCGGCGGCTATCGGAGCCTGCAGTGGGGCCCCACGGCGTTGGGTGTGTCGCTGGTCATCATCGGGCTGGCCCTGGTGGCCCGCCGGCTTGGTGCGCCCGACCGGGTGGCCTTCACGGCTGCCGGCGTGGCCCTCATCGTCTGGTGGCTCCTGCCGGCCTCGGTGACGGAGCGAATCCTGCCGGAGATGGAGGCCGGCATCGAGATGTTCTTCCTCTCGGGCATCATGCTGGTCTTGGGTGGCGTGTGGGTGGTCATCTTCAACGCCGATCTGGGACTGCGGGCGATCGTCCTGGTCCTGGGCCGGCTGAAGGGCCTGCCCCCGGTGCTCAAGGCCGCCGTCTCCTACCCCATGCAGAACCGCTTCCGCACGGGGATGACCCTCTCGATGTTCTCGCTGGTGATCTTCACTCTGGTGGTCATGGCGTACATCATCAGCGGACTCGGCGGCCTCTTCGCCGATCCCTACCGCCTCACGGGTGGGTACGACCTCCTGGCTACCGCGAGCTACGCCAATCCCATCTCCGATTTCGGACACGAGCTGGCCCAGTTGCGGGCGTCATCTGTGGGTACGGCCGAAGAGGCTCGGGCGTTGGCGGCTATCGAGACGTTCGGGGGCACGGGCGCGGTGCCCGTCCAGGCGCGCCCCCAGGGGTCGCAGCAGGAGCCTGCGGATATCACGGTGACGGCGGTGGACGACCTCTACGCCGGCTCGGTCACGTACGACTTCGCCCTGCGGGCCGCCGGCTACGACTCGGGCGAGTCGGTGTGGCGGGCCCTGCGCGACGAACCCGCTACGGCGGTGATCTCGGCCATGCTCGTTCCGAGCCGCACCAATTTCAACGTGGGAGGGCAGCAGCCTCCCTTCCAGTTCGAGGGCTTCTACCAGCAGGACGAGAGCCTGCCCGAGGTCATGCTCGAGGTGACGGATCCTGCGAGCGGCTACAGCCAGGAGCTCCGGGTCGTCGGCGTGCTGCCGGCGAGCGCCTTCTTCGGCGGGGGAGTGATGACCTCGCGCCGCACCCTCGAGAGCTTGGTCGGGCGCCCGGTGCCCCCCCAGACATACTACCTACGTCTGCACGAAGGCGCCGACGCCTCAGCGGTGGCGACGATGCTCGAGAAGCGTTTCCTCGCCAACGGCCTGCAGGCTTTCGATCTCAGAGAGGAGCTGGACAAGGCGGCTGAGGCCAACACCATGATCAACACCCTCCTACAGGGTTTCATGGCCCTTGGGCTCGTCGTCGGCATCGCCGCCCTCGGTGTCATCTCGGCCCGGTCGGTGGTGGAGCGGCGCCAGCAGATCGGGGTGCTGCGGGCCATCGGCTTCCAGAAGGGCATGGTACAGGCCTCGTTCCTGTTGGAGTCCTCGTTCATCGCTCTACTGGGGATCGGCATCGGGCTGGCCCTCGGCATCGCCGTCTCCGGACAGGTCATGGACAGCCTGGCCCAGGAGATCGAAGGCCTCACCTACGATCCGCCCTGGCTCTCGATCCTGGTCGTCACGTTGGTCGCCTACGCGGCCTCGCTGCTGACCACCTACATCCCCGCTCGACAGGCGGCCGCAGTCCGTCCGGCGGAGGCGCTGCGCTACGAGTAGGCCTGGGACAGGTTTCCACCGCCGGTGCGTGTAGGCCGAAGGGCGACTGGGTAGGCTGTCTGCTGGAGTCGTGGCGCGGGGGTCTCGGCTGGGTGCTGGGCCCCGGGGCGGCGCCGGTGAGGGAGGACTCGGAATGGCGCCCCGCGTAAAACCGGGCCGTGAAGCGCACGTGGCGGTCGATCTGCCCGCCGCGGCCGGAGAGAGCGATCTCGCAAGTCTGCTCAGTGTGGAGGAGCGGCTCGCCGAACTACTGGCGGCCGCCGACGAGGAGGCGGCTCGACTCGAAGAGGTCGCCCAGGCGAGGATTCGCGAGGCCGACATCCGGCTGGAGGCCGAGCTCGAGGAAACTCGGCGCGCTCTCAGGCGGCAGATCGAAGCGGACACCGAGGAGTCTCTCGCCCGCATCGCCGCAGAATCCGCGGCCGAAGCCGCCCGCTACGAGCGGGTCCGGGGCGCAGAGCTGGAACGCTTGGCGGCCGACCTGGCCGTGCTCGTGGCGCTCGCGGCTTCGCCGGCGGAGGCCGGCCCGGAACAGCCGGGAGGAACGCCATGATCCTCGAGATGTCCCGCTTGCGCATCCTGGGTCCTCGGGACGCGTACGACGGGGTCGTCCGGGCGTTGCAGGACGCGGGGGTGCTGCACCTGGCCAGCCCGCCGTCCGGGCCGCAGCTCGAGCCGCTCAGATTGTCTCCCACGCAGGAACGGGAGCGACGGTGCCTACGCCGGGTGCTCGAGGATGTCGAGGTCGTCTTTGACGACCTCCACTGCCCGGGCCGCATCGCGAAGCTCCCCCCGGGGTCGCCGCCGCACGCACTCGACCGCTCCTCCTTCATGAACTGGGCACGCAAAGCCCGCCGCCTGCGCCAGGAGATCGCGTATCTGCGCCAGCGGGCCGCCGGACTCGAGGAGGAGCGCGCCCTTATCCTCAAGTACCGCTACTTCCTCTCCGCCTTCGGACCGCTGCTCACCGAGGCCACCCGGGCGGCCCACCTGGCCGCCTATCACATCGTCCTGCGGCCGGACGAGGCGAAGGCGGTCGAGAGGCTGCGTTCGGGGCTGGAGGCCGTGATCGGGGATGCCTTCGACCTGCGCAGCCGCCGCCTGGCGACGGGAGAGACGGCCGTGCTGCTTCTGGTAGCTGCCGCGGGAGCGGAGCGCGTCGAGCGCCTCCTGGCCGAGGCTCGGGTGCAGGAGATTCCGGTTCCCGTCAGCTTTGGGGGAGGCTCGCTGGCCGAGGCCGTGCCGCGCATGCGGGCCCGCCTGGAGGCGATACCCGAGGAGCTGGCGGCCGGCCAACGCAGGCTGGACGCTTTGGCGGCGGAGCACGGGGGAGGGCTGCGAGCGGTCCGCTCGGCTCTGCACGATCGCCTCGGCGAGCTCGAAGCGCTGCCTCTGCTGGGCGTGACACGCAGGGCCTTCGTCATCGAGGGATGGGCCCCCGCGGCTCGGGTCGCGGGGTTGCGGGAGTCCCTGGCGCGGGAGTTCGGCAGGCTGGTGGTAATCCGGGAGCTGGGGGACACCGGCGAGGAGGCGCCGGTGGCGCTCTCGAATCCGGTCGCTCTGCGGCCCTTCGAGCTGGTGATCCGCCTGCTTCCTCTGCCCCGGTACCACACCGTGGATCCCACGCCCTTCGTAGCGCTCTTCTTTCCCCTCTTCTTCGGACTCATGTTGGGGGACGTAGCCTACGGCGTGATGCTCGCGGGTGTCAGCGCCTTCCTTTGCCTGCGCTCCCGTCCCGGAACGGTGCTGCGGTCGGCTGCGGTCATCGCCACGGTGTGCGCCGGCTGGACGATCGTCTTCGGCCTGCTGTTCGGCGAGCTTCTCGGCGACCTGGGGCGCCGCCGGCTCGGGCTTCGGGCCCTCGCCTTCGATCGGGAGGAGGCCATGCTCACCTTCCTGGGGCTCGCCATCGCCATCGGCTTCGGTCACGTCCTGCTCGGCCTGGCTCTGGGGGTGCGATCCGCCTGGCGGGATCAGCGGCGCCTGGCCCTCGGGCGGGGCGTAGCGGCGGTCATGGTGGTTCTGGTCGGAGTGGCCGTGCTAGCGGGCGCCGGACCGCTCCCGGCCTGGCTGCTTCGGCCGGCCATCGGGGGGCTGGTGGCGGCCTTGCCTCTCCTGCTGGCCCTGGAGGGAGTCATCGCGGCCGTGGAGCTCCTCTCCACGCTGGGCAACATCCTCTCCTATGCCCGGCTCATGGCCCTGGGGACGGCCTCTGTGATGCTGGCGCTGGTAGCGAACCAGATGGCGGGAGCCATGGGCAGCCTGATCTTGGGGGGGCTGGTGGCTCTGCTCTTCCACCTGCTCAATTTCGTCCTGGGGGTGTTCAGCCCGACCATCCACGCCTTGCGTCTGCATTACGTGGAGTTCTTCGGGAAGTTCTACAGCGCCGGAGGTGTACCGTACCGACCGCTCGCCCGTTGGGGGCCCGAGGCCGGTGCACGGATCTGAAACGGAAGGAGGAAGCGTCATGGAGATGTTCGTGGTGACCCTGAGCGCAGCCCTGGCCGTGGGGCTCTCGGCCATCGCCACGGGGTGGGCCCAGTCCAGGATCGGGTCGGCCGGGGCGGCTACGATCGCCGAGAAGCCGGAGATGACTTCGACGATCATCATCATGCTGGCCATCCCCGAGACCATGGTGATCCTGGGCTTCGTGGTGGCCGTGCTGATCATCCTGCGGGGAGGATGACGGTTGGCGCTCGAGCACCTGATACGGGCTCTTGAGGAGGACGCCGAAGGCCGGGTGCGCCGCCGGCTGGAGACGGCCCGGGCGGAAGTGGACCGCCTGCTGGCCGAAGCCGAGCGCGAGCGGGGGCAGCAGCGGCTAACGCGCCTCCGGGATTGGGAGAAGGAGCTGCGTCGCGAGGCGTACCTGGAGCTCGCTCGAGCCCGTCGGGAAGGCTGGCGCGAGGTCTTGCTCGCCCGGGAGAGGATGCTAGATCGGGTCCTTGCTGCGGCGGAGGACCGGCTGGCGGCGCTGCTCGAACAGGATGCCTGCCGGATCGCCCTGGGTGAGCGCTTGGAGGTTGCCCAGGCCTACATGGGGGATGAGCCTTGTGTCCTACGCGCCTCACCGGGGCTCGCCGGCGAGCTACGCAGCCACCTCGCCGGGCGCGCGGGCGTGACGGTCGTCGAGGAGCCGGATCTAGGGAGCGGCTTCAGCCTCGAGGCTCGAGACGGGTCGGTGCGGGTGGATGGTACGTTGGAGGCGCTGCTTGCCCGCTTGCGGCCGGTCCTCTCGCTGGAGGTCGTGCGCCGGGTTGAGCGGGGCCTGGGGGCCGGCCGCCAGCGCGCGGCCGGCCTCCAGAGCACGGCGGGGGGACGGGCATGAGGCTCCAGGCCCCTGTATCCTGGGAGGATCTGAACTCCCGAGCCCGAGGGCTATCGGGACGCCTGCTCACCAGGGCTCAGCTGCACTCGCTGGCCGAATCGTCCGACCTGCCGGCTCTGGCCGAGGCCCTGAGCACCCTTGGGTATCTGCCCAGCGATCTGGCAGGAACGGTCTCGCCCGAAGCACTCGACCTGGCCTCGCGCCGACTTGCCGGCGCGAGGCTGGAGACGCTGGCCCGCTGGGCCCGCGGGCGGGCCGCTCCCTTGGCGGTGGTCTTCGAGGACGAGGACCGGCGGAGCCTGCGCGCGTTGCTGCGGGGGGCGGTGCAGGGAGCGTCCGCCGAGCTGCGCACGGCCGGCCTCATACCGACGCCGCGCCTGCCCGAGAGGGTTCTCGAAGAGCTCGCGCGCCTGGGATCGCCGGGAGCGATCGCCGCGCTGCTGGTGTCCTGGGGCGACCCGTACGGCAGCGCCGTGCTGCGGGAGGCGCGCAGCCCTCAACCCGACCTCTTCCGGCTCGAGACCGCCGTCAACCGGACGTACGCGAGTCGGGCCCTGGCGGCCGCGAGGCGAGGCGGCCGCCGTTTGGTGGCCTATGTCCAGGACTCCATCGATCTCGAGAATGCCGCCGCCGTCCTGGGCTTGGTGGGCCAAGGCAGCGACGTGCCCAGTGGGGAGTGCTTTCTGGTCGGGGGCGTCCGGCTCGATCGGAAGGCCTTCGAGGCCGCCACCGCCCTCGATGACCTGGAGGCCGTGCTGAAGCGCCTGGTCCGCGTCTTCGCCCACACGCCCTACGCGGCGGTCTTCGAATCCCGCGCCGGCGATCCGGAGGCGATGGAGCAGGCCTGGCTCGAGACGCGCATCGAGGCGCTTTTCCGGGACGCCCGGCGCGAACCCTTGGGCCCCGCTCCTCTTCTCCTGTACGGGCTACGGCTGCGCCGGGAGGTGACGGTCCTCAGGCGGGTGATCTGGGGAGTGGCCCTGGGCGCTCCCGGTGGGGAGCTCGCGGGTGGAGAGGCCGGATGATGAGGCACGGCGTCCGGGTGGTATGCCGTCCCGAGGTAGCGGCCGGCTTCGCGCTTGCCGGGATGCACGTGCTCGAGGCCGACTCGATCGACCGCGGGGTGCGCGCCATCGTCGAGCTGGGAGGTCGCCCGGAGGTAGGGGTCATCCTGGCCCAGGAGGAGTTCTACGAGGGCCTCCCCGAGGAGGTGCGCCGCGACCTGGGTCGCCGGCCGTTGCCCATGGTGGTGCCTTTTCCGGGACCGACCTGGCAGGGGCGCCTGGCCGGTCCTGAGGCCTACATCGTCGAGATCCTTCGCCAGGCGATCGGTTACCGCGTACGGCTGCGTTGAGGGGGAGGAGGTGCGGATGCAGGCCGAGCGCTCCGTGCAGTCCGCCGATGGCCCCCGAGGCTCCGCGCGCCTGGTGCGCATCACGGGGGCGTTGGCGCAGGCCCGCCCCATGCGGGAGGCCGCCCTGTACGAGCTGGCGCACGTTGGCACGCGCCGGCTGTTGGGGGAGGTCATCCGGCTCGAGGGCGACATCGGAACACTTCAGGTCTACGAGGACACCACCGGCCTGACCGTGGGCGAGGAGGTCGTGCTGACGGGGCGCGCCTTGACCGCGGAGCTGGGCCCCGGCCTGCTGGGTTCTGTTCTCGACGGCGTGGGACGACCCCTCACCCGGATGGCTGAGGAGGCGGGGGACTTCGTGCAGACAGGGATGGCCACGCCCACTCTCGACCGCGCGCGTCGCTGGGGCTTCACGGCCACCGCCGAGGCAGGCGATCGGGTCGAGGGGGCGACCTGCTGGGAATCGTGGAGGAGCGTCCCGGATTCGAGCACAGGGTCCTCCTTCCCCCCGAGACCGCCGGGATCGTCGCTGAGATCCGCTCGGGAGAGCTCTCGGTGGACCAGGCCTTCGGCCGACTGGTGGACGGTACGGAGTTGAGCCTGGTGCAGCACTGGCCCGTGCGCCGCCCCCGTCCGGTGGCCGAGCGGCTGCCGGGAGACCGACCGCTTGTCACCGGCCAGCGGGTCTTCGACCTGCTCTTTCCAGTGGCCGAAGGAGGGAGTGTGGCTGTGCCCGGCGGGTTCGGCACCGGCAAGACGGTCATCGAGCAGTCGCTCGCCAAGTTCGCCGCCGCACAGATCGTGGTCTATGTGGGCTGCGGCGAGCGGGGCAACGAGATGGCCGAGGTGCTGACCGAGTTCCCCCGACTCACCGACCCTCATACCGGCCGGTCCGTGATGGACCGTACCGTGCTGGTCGTGAACACCTCGAACATGCCCGTGGCCGCCCGGGAGGCCTCGGTCTACCTGGGTATCACGGTGGCCGAGTTCTACCGGGACATGGGCTACACGGTGGCCGTCATGGCCGACAGCCTCTCGCGTTGGGCCGAGGCCCTGCGCGAGATCGGGGCCCGCCTGCAGGAGATGCCGGGAGAGGAAGGCTACCCCACCTACCTGGGCAACCGCATGGGCAAGTTCTACGAGCGTTCGGGGCGGGTAGTGGCCCAGGGCCGGCCGGAGCGGACCGGAGCTTTGACCTTCATCAGTGCCATCTCGCCGCCGGGGGGCGACTTCTCCGAGCCGGTGACCCAGGCCTCCCTGCGTGTGGCCGGGGCCCTGTGGGCCCTCGATGCGACCCTGGCCCATCAACGCCAGTTCCCGGCCGTGGATTGGGAAACCAGCTACACGCTCTACGCCGACGCTACCGCTCCCTGGTTCGCCGATGCCGCCGGGAAGGACTGGACTCATCTGCGCCGGGACATACTGGAGCTCCTGCAACGCGAGCGGGAGCTTCGGGAAATCGCCGGCCTCATCGGCGCCGAGGCCCTGCAGGATGCCGACCGTCTGGTGCTGGAGGCGGCCGCGGTAGTGCGTGAGGCGGTTCTGGGGCAGAACGCCTACGATCCCAACGACGCCGTATCGCCCCTCGGCAAGACCTACCGGCTGGCCTTTCTTGCACGCTCGCTCTACGAGTCCGCCCGCGACGCGCTGCGGGCGGGGGTTCCCTTCGAGGCGCTCGACCTGGGCCCGGCCAGGCACACCCTGGTGGTGGCGCGCTACGCTCCGCCGGAGGAGCTGGAAGCGGCGTTCGCTCGAGTCGAGGCGGCCATCGACGCGCTGCGGGCGGCCGGGTCGGAGGTGACGGCGGAGGCGCCCCCTTCCGCGCGGGAGCCCCCCTTCGCGCCGGAGCCCCTTCCCGTTCTGGAGTCCCCTCCCGAACGGCGGGCGGACGCATGAAGCCTCTGCAGCGCACGTACCGCGGGGCCCGAGCGGCCAGCGGGCCTCTTCTCTACCTGGAGGGTGCGCGCAACGTCTGTCTGGGGGAATGGGTGGCCATCGAGGTCCCCGGTCAACCAGCCCGCCGGGGGCAGGTCATCGACGCGGGTGAGCGGGTCACCGTGATTCAGGTGCTGGAAGAGACCCTGGGCCTGCCCCCGGCTCGGGCCGAGGTGACCCTCACAGGGGAGACGGCCACCACGGTGGTGGGGCGCGAGCTTCTTGGCCGGGCCTTTACCGGCACCGGGTCCCCGGCCGACGGGCTGCCCGGCCCGGTGGGCGAGGCCATCCGGCCCATCTGGGGCGCGCCCATGAACCCGTCCCGGCGGCAGCGGCCCTCGGACTTCATCGAGACGGGTGTGTCGGCCATCGACGGCATGAATACCCTGGTGCGGGGACAGAAGCTGCCGGTATTTTCCGGCTCGGGCCTGCCCGGGCTGGAGCTGGCTTCGCAGATCGTGGAGAACGCGCGGGCTCCGCGCGGCGAGGCCTTCGCCGTGATCTTCGTGGCCATCGGCATTACGGCTCGGGAGACCCATGCCTTCCTCGACCGGTTCGAGCGGAGCGGGGCCATGGAGAGGAGCATCCTCTATCTCAACGAGGCCCGCGACCCCACCATCGAGCGGTTGCTAGCTCCCCGGGTGGCTCTGACCCAGGCCGAGTTCCTGGCCTTCGAGGCGGGCATGCACGTGCTGGTGGTCATGGCCGACATCACCCACTATTGCGAGGCCTTGCGCGAGATCGCCACCGCCCGGGAGGAGATACCGGGTCGCCGGGGGTACCCCGGGTACATGTACACGGACCTGGCGGGCATCTTCGAGCGGGCCGGTATCATCGCCGGCCGCGAGGGCTCGGTCACGCAGATCCCCATCCTCACCATGCCGGACGATGACATCACCCATCCCATCCCGGATCTCACAGGTTACATCACCGAGGGACAGCTGGTGCTCAGCCGTGACCTTCACCGCCGGGGTGTTTTCCCACCCCTGGATGTCCTGCCCTCCCTGTCGCGCCTGATGAACGCCGGGATCGGGCCGGGCAAGACCGCTCCCGAGCACCGCGAATGGGCCAACCAGCTCTACGCCGTCTACACTCGGGGCCGGGAAGCGCGGACGATGGTGTCCATCGTGGGGGAGGCCGGCCTCGGTGAGTCCGACCGGCGCGCCCTGGAGTTCGCCGAGCGGTTCGAGCGGGAGTTCGTCGATCAGGGCGAGCGCCGCCGCTCCATCGAGGAGACCTTGGAGGTCGGCTGGGCCCTCCTGGAGACTCTGCCGCGTGAGGACCTGCTCCGCATCAGCGACCAGGTGTGGGAAGCCCGCCGGGCCCGCCGGGAGGCGCCATGAGCGGCCTGCACGGCGTGGCGGCCACCAGGATGAACCTTCTGCGGGTCCAGCGCCGTCTCTCTCGGGTGGAGAAGGGCGTGGAGCTGCTGCGCCGCAAGAGGGAGGCTCTGGTCACCGAGCTTTTCCAGCTGGCCCGTCCGGCGATCGACTCGCGGGCCCAGATCGAGGAGCGGACGGCCCGAGCGTATCCCCTGCTTCTCGAGGCCTTGGCTGCCCACGGGCGCCCTGGTCTACGCGCCCTCGGCTGGCCGGCCCGGGACCTCACGGTGGATGTGCGCGCCGGCCAGGTGTGGGGCATCTCCGTGTCCGACATCGTAGAGCGTCCGCCACTGAGCCGTAGTCTGGCCAGCCGGGGCACGCCGCCGGGTAGCACAGGGGTCGCGACCGCCCTGGCGGCCGGCGAGTTCGAGATCTTGGCCGACCTGCTCCTGGACGCCGCTCCGCGCGAGATGCTCATCCGCCGCCTGGCGGAGGCCCTGGCTCAGACGTCGCGACAGGTGAACATGCTCGACCTGCGGGTGGCGCCGGCTCTGCGCGATCAGATGGCCGCCGTGCGCCGTACCCTTGAGGAACGCGAGCGCGAGGAACACCTGCGCCTCAAGCACCTCGTGCGCGCCCGGGCGGGGTAGGAGTTGGTCCGCCACGCGGGTCATGGCGAACCCGGCGGTCTAGGCGGCCGGTTAGGTGGGGCAAGAGTCAACGAGAAGGATCGTTGGCGAACAAAGCCGCTTGCGTTGGGTTCCGCTTCGTGGTACAAGTTTGGTAACCGCTGTGTTGTTGAGTGTGGAAGCGGGGGTTTTGTGAAAAGTGGCGCAATTGGGCGGCCAGACATAGCGGTTCATGCTCCGGGCTACCCCCATGCCTCCTCCGGTCTCTCCCATCCCATCCCGGGCCAAGCTCTGCGATCGCATCGGTCTCGGCGCGCGGCTCGCCCGTCCCTGGGGAGCGTGCTATGAAGGTCGCAGTCTACATCTGCCAGGAGAACCCAGAAGCCGGCGGGGGGGTGAATCTCGACTCTGTCGCCAAGTACGCGGCCAATCTCCCCGACGTGGCCCAAGTGAGGTCGCTGGGTGTGCGGCCGAAGCTGCTGCCGGAGCCGCTTGCTGCCGAGATCGGCCGGCAGGGTTTGGACAGGCTCGTCATAGCGGGGACTCGCCCGGCTACTTCAAGCCCGCTTTCACTCGAGCCATGGCGCTCGCCGGCGGGGATCCGGGGGAGGTGCGGCTGGCATCATTTCGCGAGCACGGGGCCATTTCGTACGACGAGACCGAACGGGCTAAGGCCATCCTCGCCTGTGCGGTCAGCGGAGTTTCCTTTTGGCTCGCGGCTGTGCCGAAATTCACAACTGTGCATCCCGACACGCTGATCGTCGGTGCAGGGGTGGCGGGGATCCAGGCGGCTCTGGAGATCGCGGAGGCGGGCAAGCATGTGTACCTAGTCGAACGGACCGGCACCATCGGAGGCCACATGGCCATGTTCGACAAGACCTTCCCCACCCTGGACTGCGCCGCGTGCATCCTTACACCGAAGATGGTGGCCGTCGGACAGCACGAGATGATCGAGCTCTTCACCATGAGCGAGGTCGAGGTAGTGGCCGGTGTGCCCGGCGATTACAGGGTGACGATCCGCCGGCAGCCACGCCGCGTGGACCAGGACGCCTGCGTGACTTGTGGCGCCTGCTCGGAAGCCTGCCCGGTGACGGTGCCGAGTGAGTTCGATTGCGGCATCGCTTCGCGAAACGCCATCTACATGCCCTTCCCTCAGGCGGTTCCCAACGCGTACTTGGTGGACGCGGCCTCGTGTCGCTACGTACAGTCCGGTGGCGAGAAGTGTGGGGTGTGCGCCCGCAAGTGCCCCAAGGAGTGCATCAATCTCGACGAGGAAGTGGAGAGGGTCGAGGTCAAGGTGGGCAGTATCGTCCTCGCCACCGGCTACGACGTCTACGACGCCACCCGCATCGAGCGTTACGGCTACGGGGTTTACCCCAACGTGCTGACCGCTCTCGAGTTCGAGCGGCTCACGAATGCCTCGGGGCCGACCGGAGGTCGGATCGTGACCCGGACCTTGCGCCACGACAAGCGCGCCAAGGCCGACCAGTGGGTGTTCGACCTCGCGGGTTCGGCGCCTCGAAGCGTGGCCATCGTGCACTGCGTCGGTTCCCGGGACCACAACCATAACCCGTATTGCTCGCGGGTCTGCTGTATGTACTCACTCAAGTTCGCCCACCTGGTGAGGGAGAAGCTCCCCGACGCAGAGTGCTACGAGTTCTACATCGACATGCGGGCCTTCGGGAAGGGCTATGAGGAGTTCGCGGAGCGCATCAAGCAGGAGGGGACCTTCGTGGTGCGGGGGCGGTCGGCCAAGGTCACCGCCGCCGATGGCCGCATGCTGATCCGGGGGAGGACATTCTGAGCGACCAGCTCCTGGAGTTCCCGGTGGACATGGTGCTTCTCGCTGTCGGCCTCGTCCCAGCGCACGGGTCGGAACTCACGGGCGCGTTGCTGGGTGTGGGCTGCGACGTGGATGGATGGTTCAGCGAGCTCGACTACAACGGCGATCCCACAGACACGGAACGAGGCGGGGTGTTCGTGGCCGGCGCGTGCCAGGGTCCCAAGGACATTCCCGACACCGTTGCCCAGGCCTCCGCGGCGGCCGCCGGTGTGCTGAAGAGCATCGCGAGCGGACGGGGCTACGGCAGTCTGAGCAGCCTTGCGCTCAGCGACGTCGAGGCGCGAGCGCGAGCGCTCGCCGCGGGAAAGGGGACCTGATGGCAACGCGGGTGAACCCCAAGCTCATCGACGACCTGGAGCGCTACGGCGCCCAGGACGTCTCGAAGTGCTACCACTGTGGCAATTGCTCGGCCGTGTGTCCCTTCTCGCAGGGTACCCGCATCTTTCCGAGGCGGTCCATGCGCCACCTGCAGCTTGGCCTGGAGAAGCGGCTGGAGGGAGACCTCGAGCCCTGGCTCTGCTACTACTGCGGGGAGTGCTCCGAGGACTGCCCCCGGGAGGCGGAGCCCGGCGAGACCATGATGAGCTTGCGGCGGTGGCTGACCTCCCGGTACGACTTCACCGGGATCTCGCGGCTCTTCTACCTCTCCTGGAAAGCGGAGCTCGGGGCTATCCTTCTGGTGGCCCTTCTCGCGGCGATCGGCTTCCTGTTGCTGGGGTTCCTGCACGGCAACATCGGGGTCTATGACGGTCCCGGCGCCTTCCTGCCGAGCCATATCGTGCACTGGTTCGACTGGAGCATGGCCGTGGTGCTGGTGATCCTTCTCGGTATCAACTGCGCCCGCATGTGGTGGTTCACACTGGGCAGGGAGGGTCGCGACGCGGGTTTCCACGTTCCGCTGCGGGAATACCTGACCCGCGCCTATCTACTCCCCTTCCATTTCGCAACCCAGGCGCGCTATGCCCGGTGTGAGCGCAAGCGTCCGTGGGTGGTCCACCTGGCGCTGATGCTGAGCTACGTGACCATGCTGGTGCTCATCATGTTCTTCCTCGGCTTCATGCAGGCGGGGCCGGGCATCGACTGGCGGGTGCACGCCTTCGGCTACGCTGCGGCCCTGGGGTTGGTGGTGACCACCGCCTACGCTATGTGGGGCCGGGCAAAACGCACGGAGATGCGCTACAAGCACTCTCATGAGTCCGACTGGATCTTCCTTATCCTGCTCTTCGTGGTGGCGGGCACGGGAGTCCTCCAGCACATCCTGCACCGCGCCGACCTCGACGTGGCCGCCAACGTCGTCTACGTGATGCACCTGATGGGCGTCGTGCCCATGCTGGTGCTGGAGGTGCCGTTCGGCAAATGGGCCCACATGGCCTACCGGCCGCTGGCCATGTACTTCGCCGATCTGCAACCACGGGCGGTCCCCTCGAGATCGCGGGCCGAGACCGCGCGACGTGCCGCGGCGAGCTGAGGGAGAACGCCATGAAACAGCACAGGACCGGCGTATACGTGTGTGCTTGTGGGACCAACATCGCCAAGGTGGTGGACTGTGACGAGGTGGTGCGCGCAGCTGAGGGGATCCCCGGGGTTGCGGTGGCCACCACCTACAAGTACATGTGCTCTACGCCCGGGCAGGAGATGATCATCGCCGACATCCAGGAGAAGGAGCTGGACCGGGTAGTGGTGGCCTCGTGCTCGCCGCGCATGCACGAGATCACCTTTAGAAAGGCCGTCAATAAGGCCGGTCTCAACCCCTACTACCTACAGATGGCGAACATCCGCGAGCAGTGTAGCTGGGTACACGAAGACGGGGCCGAGGCCACCCAGAAGGCTATCGACCTGGTGCGCGCGGCTGTCGGCCGGGTGATTCTACACGAGCCTCTCGAGAGCCGCACGGTAGCCATGTGTCCGAACACCCTGGTCCTGGGTGGGGGCATCGCGGGCCTTACTGCGTCCCTGGAGCTGGCCGACGCGGGCTACCAGGTGTACCTGGTGGAGAAGGCGGACCATCTGGGCGGCAACCTGGCCCGGGTGGACCTGACCGCCCCGTACCTGGACTCGGCCCACGATCTCCTGCGCGAGCGGATCCATCGGGTGGCGGGTCACCCTCAAATCGAGACATTCCTAGGCGCTGGGGTGAAGTCGCTCGAAGGCTACGTGGGGAACTTCACGGCCACCGTGGTCCTGCCGGGGGCGACGGTGCCCGGCCGGCCGCCGGAAGCGGTGCCGATCGATCTTCGCGGGTTCTCGAGGTTGGGAGCGTGATCGTCGCCACCGGCTACCAGGAGTTCGACGCCTCGCGGATCACCCACTTCGGCTACGGCAAGTTGCCGAATGTCATCACGTCGTTCGAGTTCGAGCGGATGGTGCGCGAGGGGCGCATCGAGACGGCCGAGGAACGCCGGCCCCAGTACGCCGCCATCCTGCATTGCGTCGGCAGCCGGAGCCTGGAGTTCCACGCCTATTGTTCGCGCGTCTGCTGCATGACCGCCCTGAAGTACGCCCACGAGCTGAAGTCCGCCGTCCCCGGCTGTTACGTCAGCGACGTGTACATCGACATGCATGCCTTCGGCAAGGGGTGCGAGGATTTCTACCGGCGGAGCTCCGAGGTCAAGACCCTCTTCATCATGTATGGAAAGAACGACTACCCGGTGATCCGCAAGGCGGAGCCGGGGGACGACTGCGAGATGCTGATCGAGGTGAGCGAGCAGCTCTCGGGCGAGCGCATCGAGATCCCCGCTGACCTGGTGATCCTCATGGTGGGGATGGAAGCCCGGGCGGACGCCGCCGAGGTCGCCCGCCTGGTGCGCATCAGCCAGGACAAGGACGGGTGGTTCATCGAGAGCCATCCGAAGCTCGATCCGGTGGCCACGACCACCGAAGGGGTCTTCATCGCCGGCACGTGCGCGGCTCCCAAAGACATCCCCGACTCGGTGGCCCAAGCTCGGGCCGCCGCCGCCCGCATCCTCGGCAAGATCGCCAAGGGGATCATCGAGGTGGATGCCGTGTTCGCCGAGATCGACGAGGAGGCGTGCTCGGGGTGTCGCATCTGCAACGAGCTCTGCCCGTATGGGGCCATCGAGTACAAGGCCGACGTTAAGCGAAGCCGGGTCATCTCTGCCCTCTGCAAGGCCTGCGGCGCCTGCGTAGCGGCGTGCCCGTCCGGCGCCATCAGAGCTCGTCACTTCACCGACGAACAGATCCTTGCCGAGATCGAGGGGGTGCTGGCATGAACACCGACCTCGCCACCGCGGTCGACGGCGCGGCTGCGGCCGTGGCCGACGGCGGCCGGACCGCCACGATGGTCGACGGGCATACCCGGCGCTCGGGGGCGGGCGCCGCGGCGTCGTTCCAGCCGCGCATCGTCGGGTTCCTGTGCAACTGGTGCTCCTACGCCGGCGCCGACCTTGCCGGCACGAGCCGCACCCACTACGCCGCCAGCGTGCGGGTGGTGCGGGTCATGTGCTCGGCCCGCGTCGACCCGACCTTCGTCCTGAAAGCCCTCGCCGAGGGAGCGGACGGGGTCCTCATCTGCGGGTGCCATCCAGGCGACTGCCACTACTCCGAGGGCAACTACAAGACCATGCGCCGCTTCCCATTGCTCAAGAAGATGGTGGCCGATCTCGGCATCGAGGACGAGCGGGTGCGGCTCGAATGGGTGAGCGCCAGCGAAGGGCAGCGGTTCGCCGACGTGGTCAACGACATGACGCAGCGGCTGCGTGCACTGGGTCCCAGCAAGATCAAGATCGCGCTGGCTACCGATCGCGCGGAGAGGTGAGTCATGGGCGAGAGGAAGTTGCAGATCGCGCTGTACTGGGGAGCGGGGTGTGGCGGCTGCGACGTCGCCGTCCTCGATACCAACGAGTTCATCCTGGACGTGGCCGCACTTGCCGACATACGGCTCTGGCCGATCGCGGTGGACGGTAAGTACCGGGACGTGGAGGCGATGGCCGACCTGGAGCTCGACCTCACTCTGTTCAACGGAGCCGTGCGCAACTCCGAGAACGAGCACATCGCCTGCCTTCTGCGCCAAAAGAGCAAGCTCCTGGTGGCCTTCGGCTCGTGCGCGTACATGGGGGGCATCCCTGGGCTGGCCAATCTGGTGACGAAGGAAGAGATCTACGATTGCGCCTATCTCCACAACCCCTCCATTGAGCCGGGCAACACCACGGTCCCGCTGGCGCGCACCTCGGTGAACGGTTACTCGCTCGATATCCCCCGCTTCTACCGGAGGGTGTACAAACTCGACGACGTCGTGGATGTGGACTACTACCTGCCCGGTTGCCCCCCGGCGGCCGACCAGGTGAAGGCCGTCCTTGGAGTGATCGCATCCGGGGCCGTGCCGCCAAAGGGCTCGGTGGTGGGCGCGGGGGACCGGGCGCTATGTGACGACTGCACGCGCGCCAAGACCGAGAAGAAGGTCAAGGAGTTCAAGCGTCCCTGGCAGATCATGGCCGATCCGGAGACCTGCCTACTGGAGCAGGGGGATCCTGTGCTCGGGGCCGGCCACTCGCTCGGGGTGCGGGGTGCGCTGCCCGACGAGCGGCATCCCCTGCCGGGGGTGCTACGGGCCGCTGCCGGGAGTAGTCGATCAAGGAGCAAAGCTGCTTTCGGCGGTGACCTCGATCATCGACAGCAAGGACCCGGACGAGATCGACACGATCCTCGCGGGCCTACCCGACTTCACCGGCTACGCCTACCGCTTCGGCCTCCCGGCCTCTCTCTTACAAAGGAGCGTCCGGCCATGACGAGACTGATCACCATCGATCCCATCACCCGGCTCGAGGGCCACGGCAAGATCGAGGTGTTCCTCGACGACGAGGGGGTTGTTCAGGACACTTTCTTCCAAATCCCGGAGCTGCGTGGTTTCGAGCGCTTCGTGGTGGGGAGGCCCATCGAGGAGTTGCCGCGCCTAGTGACCCGCATCTGCGGAGTCTGTCCGGCCAGCCACCACATGGCGAGCGCCAAGGCGGTCGACGGCTGCTTTGGCGGCGAGGTGGCGCCCCTTGCGGTGAAGCTGCGCGACATGTACTACAACGCTCACTACATGCACAGCCATATCGCCCACTTCTACGCGCTGGCGGCGCCGGACTTCGTGATGGGGCCCGACGCCGATCCCGCCGAGCGCAACATCCTGGGCGTGGTGGGGAAGGTGGGCTTGGAGATCGGGGGCGCGGTCATCAAAGCCCGGGGCCAGGCTCAGGAGATCCAGCGCATCATCGGCGGACGCAGCACCCAAGACATCTGGTGCCTGCCGGGCGGGGTGGCGAAGGGGCTGAAACCCGAGGAGCTCGAGCAGATCAAGCCCATGGCCCGCGAGCTCCACGACTTCGCTCTGTTCTCGCTACAGCTGTTCCGGGACGTGGTGCTGGGCAATCATGGTTATGTGGAGCTGATCCTGAACGGGCCCTACACTTTGAACGTCCAGAACATGGGACTGGTGGACGAGGCTAACGCTCCCGACTTCTACGACGGCCAGGTGCGGGTGGTGGATTTCGAAGGGAACGAGCTCTATCGCTACGAGTCGCGGGCGTATGCCGACTACGTGGCCGAGCACGTGGAGTCGTGGTCGTACCTCAAGTTCCCCTACCTGAAGAAGCGAGGTTGGAAGGGCTTCGTGGAGGGAATCGACACGAGCATCTATTGCGCCACGCCCTTGGCGCGCCTGAACGTGGCCGACCGCATGGCTACGTCCAAGGCCCAGGAGGCCTTTGAGGAGATGTTCTCGACCCTTGGTGGCCATCCGTGCCGGGCGCTGTTGGCCCAGCATTGGGCGCGACTCGTCGAGATGGTGCAGAACTCCGAGGCACTGCTTGCCTATTGTGACGATCCCGAGATCACGGGCGACGCATTCCGGGTGATACCGCAGGAGATCACCGGGGAGGGCGTGGGGATAGTCGAGGCCATGCGTGGCACTCTCACGCACCACTACACCTGCGACGACCGAGCTATCTGCACGAGCGCGAACCTGATCGTGGGCACGACGAACAACAACGCGCCCATCCAGATGGTGACGAAGAAGGTGGCCCAGGCGATGATCAAGCCCGGCGTGGAGCCGGACCAGGGCGTGCTCAACATGATCGAGATGGGGTTTCGGGCGTTCGACCCGTGCTACAGCTGCGCCACCCACACACTGCCCGGAGAGATGCCCTTGGAGCTGATCGTCTGGAGGGAAGGTGAGGTGTGGCGCCGGGTGACGCGGAACTGCTAGGGTCGGGGCGACAGCCGGCAGTGTGGGCCGAGGCGTCCGCCGAGGGCGGCGGGGCCGAGGCGCCTGCCGGAGGCCGGTCGGGCTACGGCGGTGGAGATCGCTCGGTCGAGTCGCACTCGACGGGCGCCGCCGGGAGGACGCTCATCATCGGCATGGGCAACCCGATCGTGAGCGACGACGCCGTCGGTGTGCTCTTGGCCACCGATCTCAAGCGCAGTCTGGCGGCAGTTGGGGTGGCTGGGGCGGCGTCGACCGCGACTGCCGGCGAGCTGGGGGGTCCGCCCGCAGCCGGCCACGCGCGGGGGCACGGGCGCGCGACTGAGGCGGTGGACGTGGTCGAAGAGTGCGCCTGCGGGGGACTGAGCCTCCTAGACATGGTGGTCGGGTACGACCGGCTGATCGTGCTCGACGCCATCAAAACCCGCGGCGGCGTGCCGGGCACTTGGTTCGAGCTCACAGCCGGCGATCTGCGCGAGACTCTACACCTTCGCAACGTACACGACGTCAATCTGGCGACCGCGCTCGCGCTCGGCCGGCGCCTGGGCCTTCAAGTGCCCGAAGATGCCCAGGTCCATATCTTCGCTGTGGAGGTCGAGGACGTCTGCACCTTCGCGGAGACCATGACCCCGGCGCTGCAGGCCACGTATCCCCAGCTGGCCGACGAGATCTACCGGCGCGTCACGGTGTTGCTTCGATCAGGCAGTGGGGCGGTGGTCTAAGGTCGGGAGGCGCATCCTCCCCGTTCGTGGTATGGTACACGAAAGTATTGGGTCCTGCGCGCTCAGGGGGTCTGCAGATGAACGCGGGTGCTGACACAGCGAGAGAGCGTCAGGAAGCCGTGGATGGCTCCGTGCTCGAGGGGTATGGGCTGCGGTGGGCGGTACTGGCGGCCTGGGCCGACCAACTCAGGGGCCGGGGGCGGATGTGTCTCCCCAGGTGCGTAGGAAGCAGGAGGAGGCCCGCGTCATGATCTCGTCGGGCTGCTTCTCCAGCTGCGAGGTCGGGTGCATCCTTGGGGACATCGAGGCCGCGCTCATGACGGCGGACGGGTCCACTTCGGACACCCGGGCGGGCTTCTGGACCGAGCTCCTGGCCATGGCCATGTCCGACCGCGCGGGGGCCACGCAGCTGCTCCGTTTCCCCGCGGTGAAGGTGCACTTCAGCGATTGCGGGGCCCCTGTTTGCCGGTGCTGAGGACGGTGCCCGTTCTCCGGTGAACTGATCAAGACCCGGCGCGAGGAGCGGTCTACCGTTGTCCTTGCCGAGCAGGCCCAGCGGGCGGCGGGGGAGGCGGACGAGCGCCAGGCCCGCGACGCACGACTCGACGCACCTCTCGACGCATCGATGGTTTCCTCGCTTCGTGAGGCCGGAGCCATCTCCATTGGCCGGACCGACCTGGGTGATGCCGCTGGTGTCCGCGAGGCGAACACGCGAAAGGCCGGTATCGCATCGCCGGCCTACGCTCTGATCGAGGCGAACGCGCGCGGCTGGAGTTCTCCGCTCATCCTGGCGCTCTTCGCCGTCTCGGTAGCGACGCTCACGAGCTTTTTCGTCGTTAAGTCGCGCACCGCCGGCCCGATGCTGCAGCTGCACTCCTTCCGCGACCCCACCTTCGCGGCCGCCAATGCGGTGGCGGCCATCATCAGTTTCGGCCTGTTCGGGATCTTCATTCTTCGGCTCCGATCGGCGGCCAGATAGCGGGCCGCATCGGCTCGCGGGCGCCCATGGTGGCCGGACTCACGTTCGCCGGGAGGAACCTCCTGCTGATGACGCGGGTCGACGCAGGAGATCCCTACGCGACGATCCGGCCCTTCCTCATGCTGATGGGTCTGGGGATGAGCTTGGCGATCTCGCCGATGACCGCCGCCGTTTTCCGTCCGAGCTCCCATTTATGCTCGTTCCACGTGATCAGGACCAGGAGGTGCGGGCATGAGGCGCTCGAGAGGGCGGGGGGCACGGTGGGCGTCACTGGCGGCCGGAGCTGTTCTGACGGCCATCGCGGTCGGGGCGTTGGCGGGAGGTATCGCGGAGGGGGCGGGTGGTGGCCGGCCTGAACCGGTCGGCGGGTACCCGAGCGCAGACCTCCAGCTTCGCGGGTCGGAGTCGTCCCCGGCGGTGCCCGGCAACGATTCATCGGCCTTGCTGCAGGGCCCGTGGTCTATTGTAGAAGGTCATGTGCACGTCGTAGTGGAACGGGTGGAGACCGGGGTCGAACGGGGAGAAGGGCGCCTGGCCGTCTATCTCACCGTCGTGAACGAAGGCGACCACCTGGCTACGGTGACCCCGCTCGACTTCGCGCTGATCGACGAGAGAGGCGGTCGCACTGTGGCCATCGTTGGAGGCGGTGCGCACGAAGACGCGTTGCTGCCCGCGGTGGCCCTCGATTCGGGGGAGCGGGCCGAGGGATGGCGGGTGTTCAAGCTCCCCCGGGGGAGGTCGATCTTCGAGCTTCGCTACCGCCCCGAGGTCCGAGGCAGCTGATTGGTGGTCGTCGGGGGGGCGCTCGTTGATCGCACATAGTACAGCTCCTCCGCCCCGCCCCCGGTCTGTTCCGGCTCGGCAGGCTGGGCTTACCGGTGTTCGCGTGCGGGCATACTTCCCACTGGAAAGTGCGGGCGGGCTGGGCCCGTCCCCCTCCTCAGGAGCGTGAGACCCGCGGGGCCGGAGGGCCTCGGCGGCCGGAAGGGAGCTTCGAATGTTGCGGATCGAGATAGAAAGGGATCTCAAGATGATCGTCGGGGGCGAGGAGGTCGAGGCCGCCGGCGGGCAGCGGATGGAGGTCGTTAACCCGGCCGACGAGACCGTCGTGGGCAGCGTGCCCAAAGCGGGCTCCGAGGACGTGGCGCGGGCGGTGGCCGCCGCGCGCAAGGCCTTCAAGACGTGGTCGCGTCTCTCGCCCGGAGAGCGGGGGACCTTGCTGACCCGCCTGGCCGACCGCTTGGACGAGTACGCGCGGCCGCTCGCCGAGCTGGAAACGGCTCAGACGGGCAAGCCCATCAAGCTCTCGGCCAACTCCGACGTGCCCTTCGCCAACGACAACATCCGTTTCATGGGCGCGCAGGCCCGGGTGCTCGAGGGGAGCGCCGCCGGGGAGTACGTCACGGGCTACACCAGCATCATCCGCCGGGAACCGGTGGGGGTGGTGGGCTCCATCGCTCCCTGGAACTACCCGTACCTCATGGCCGCTTGGAAGATCGGCCCGGCTCTGGCGGCGGGGAACACCGTTCTTCTGAAGCCGGCGTCGAATACGCCCCTCACCTCCATCGAGATCGCCAAAGTGGCGCTGGAGGTGGGTATCCCTGAGGGCGTGCTGAACGTGGTCACCGGACCGGGCGCTGAAGTGGGCAAGGCCATGACCACCCATCCGGATATCAACATGATCTCTTTGACCGGCGACACGGCTACGGGGGCGCTGATCATGGCGCAGGCGGCTCCCACGGTGAAGCGCCTGCATCTGGAGCTGGGGGGCAAGGCGCCCTTCATCGTCTTCGACGACGCCGACCTGGAGGCCGCGGTGCAGGGCGCCGTGGTGGGCGGCTTCGTCAACACCGGGCAGGACTGCACCGCCGCTACCCGGGTCTACGTGCAGCGAGCCCGTTACCCCGAGTTCCTGGAAAGGTTCGTTGAGGCGACCCGCGCGATCCGCGTGGGAGATCCGATGCTCGAGACCACCGACATGGGTCCCCTGATCTCGGCGGCCCAGAGGGAGCGGGTGGTCGGTTTCATGGAGCGGTCGCGGGCGGCCGGCATCCAGGTCGCGCTCGGCGGCCATGTCATCGACGGCCCCGGCTTCTATTTCCAGCCCACCATCCTGACGGGGGCCAGGCACGAGGACGAGGTGGTG
Organism: Thermoleophilia bacterium; assembly: GCA_027493445.1. Lineage (GTDB taxonomy): Bacteria > Actinomycetota > Thermoleophilia > RBG-16-64-13 > RBG-16-64-13 > JAMDDA01. The sequence goes on from JAOSKU010000001.1 coordinate 3,636,441, forward strand.
CAGAGAGAGATCTTCGGGCCCGCCGTGGTGGTCATGAGCTTCGACACGGAGGAGGAGATCGTCGAGAAGGCAAACGGCGTGGAGTACGGTCTGGCCTCCTCGGTCTGGACAACCAACGTATTCCGGGCCCTGCGGGTCTCGAAGGAGCTGGAGTTCGGCGAGGTGTGGATCAACGACCACCTGCCCCTTGCTTCCGAGATGCCTCACGGTGGGGTGAAGAAGTCGGGCTTCGGCAGCGATCTGTCCCGGTACAGCTTCGAGGAGTACACCACGGTCAAACACGTGATGGCCGACCTGACCGGCGGCGCTCGCAAGGGCTGGCACTTTACCGTGTACGGCGACGCCTGATAGGAGCGGCGCGAGGACCGTCCGCCAGGGCCAGCGCCTGAACCCGGGTCAGAAGTCGTTGCCCACCTCGAGGGGCGGGATGTAGTCCGGCTCGTAGGGGAAGTCGACCAGGCGTTTGGCCACCGAGGCCTCCAGGACGTCGTCGACCCAACGGAATATGTTGTTCCGGCGGATCGACTCACGCAGTCGCTTCATGCGGCGCTGCCTCTCGGCGGGAGCCATGTGGTACGCGGAGTGGATGGCCTCGGCCATGCCCTCGACGTCGAAGGGGTTGACCGTGAGGGCCCAGCGGTGGAGCTGGGCGGCGGCGCCGGCGAACTCGCTCAGGATGAGGGTGCCCATGTTGTCCACATGGGCGGCGCAGTACTCTTTGGCCACCAGGTTCATGCCGTCCTTGAGAGGGGTCACCAGGGCGATATCGGCCGCCCGGTAGTAGGCCAGCAGCTCCTCGCGGTCGAAGCTGCGGAAGAAATAGTGGATGGGCACCCAGCCGATCTGGGTGAACTGGCCGTTGATCTCGCCAACCAGCCGGTCGACCTCGGCCCGCAGGGCCTGGTACTCGGGCACCGTCTGGCGGCTGGGCACGGCCACCTGCACGTAGGTGACGTTGCAGCGCAGCTCCGGGTAGCGGCTGAGGGCCAGACGGAAGGCCTCCAGGCGCTCGGGGATGCCCTTGGTGTAGTCGAGCCGGTCGACCCCCAAGATGATGGTCCGGCCGCCCAGCTCCTCGCGCAGGCGCAGGGTGCGCGCCGACACCGAAGGGCCGGCCGCCTGGCGGGCGAACTCGTCGTAGTCAATGCTGATGGGGAAGGCGCCCACACGCACATCGCGGCCCGCGTAGCTCAGGCTGACCACCGCGCCTTGCCCGCGGGCCCGCACGTTCGGTACGACCATGCGGGCGCAGTCCAGGAAGTTGCGGCGGTCGCGGGCCGTCTGGAAGCCGACCAGGTCATAGTCGAGCAGGGCATGCAGGATCTGGGCTCGCCAGGGGAGCTTGAGGAAGATGTCCAGGGCCGGGAAGGGGATGTGCAGGAAGAAGCCGATGCGTTGTTCGACCCCTAAAGCCCGCAGCTCCCGGCCAAGGGTCATCAGATGGTAGTCGTGCACCCAGATGTAGTCGGCCGACCGGCCGCGCCGGGCGACCACTCGGGCGAACTTGCGGTTCACCTCCAGGTAGGCGCGCCAGCCTTCGGGGGCGAACTTGGCCCGGGTGAAGAGGTCGTGGAACAGGGGCCACAGGGCCTCGTTCGAGATGCCTCGGTAGAACAGGCGCACCTCTTCGGGCGTCAGGCGGACCGGGTGCAGGCGATAGCCGGCCTCGCGGGAGGCCTGGTCCAGCAGCGGGTGCAGATCGACCTCGTCGCTGACTCCGGCCCAGCCAATCCAGAGCCCGCCGCGGTTCCGCAGCACCGGCGCCAGAGCGGTGACCAGCCCTCCGGACCCCGGGTGGGTGGTCCAGCCTTCTTCGCCGTGCTCCACGACCACAGGGAGACGGTTCGACACAGCTACGAAACGTAGGGCGTCTCTGTCGACCCGCGTCTCGAGGTTGCGGGCGCCGGCGGTGTTTCGCTCAGGCGCGTGTTCACGTGGGTTTTGGGTGGTCGCGCCGTTGGTGGCCCCTCCGGGGGGGGTCAGAGTCCATCGTGTCGTCATGTCAGTCAAAACCAACCTCGATCCTCTCAGTCTGCCCGACCCGCATGCCGAGCATGATGGCCAGGTACTCCCGCAGGTGGCGTGTGATCAGGAAGTTCTCCCACACAAAGCGGTGAGCCCGTTCCCCCATCATGTTCAAGACGTCGCGCCGGTGCAGCAGGTAGCGGACACGCAGGGCTGCCCCCTCGGGGGTGCGCACCAGGAAGCCTGTGTAGTGCTGCACCACCTGCAGGCGGATGCCCCCGGTGTCGCCGCCTATGACCGGCTTGCCCTTCCACATGGCCTCGGTCACCGTGAGCCCGAAGCCCTCGCGCAGCGACTTCTGCAGCACGATGTCGGCCGCCCGCTGCAGGGCGTTGATCGTGCGGTGGGCGTCGGGAGGGAGGAGGAGCACCTTCACGCGCGGGTCGCCCTCCGCGGCGACGCGCACCTCGCTCAGGACGGCTTCGGCCTCGGGGTCGTCGCTCGCTCCGCCGCCCGCCAGCACCAGTTGCAGGGGCGTGTGGTGCGCTACCAGCTGGTAGGCGGCGATCACGCCCAAGGGGTCTTTGAAGCGGTCGTAGCGCGAGACCTGCAGGATCATGGGGAGCTCCGGATCCAGGTCGTGCTTCTGGCGGACGGCGGCCACCTCGCCTTCGGGCAGGTCGATGTTCTTCTCGCTGAGCGGGTCGATGCTCGGAGGCACCAGGAACTGGCGGTGCGGCAGGGGCTGGGCGAACTCCGGCAGGGAGAAGATGCTGGCATCGTAGGGGGTGACCCACTGGCGCACGTATCGCCACGTGGGCCGGTGGGGCCGCTGGGCGTCGATATGGCAGCGCCAGATCCAGATGCCCTTACGGTCGGGGAAGTGGCTGAGCAGGGCGGCCGGCTGCGGGTCGTGGATGAAGACGAAGTCGGCGTCCTGCAGCACGCCCCGGAGCAGCTCGGCGTTCTCAGCGTTGACCTGCTCGTATTCGCGCAGGAGGTGTTGCGGTAAGGGTACCGCCCGGCCCTGCAGGCCGTTGTGGAGGCTCTTGGTGAGCTGGTAGAAACCAGGGCCTCCGGTTATGACCTCCCAGCCGGCGTCGATGCCGAGGGCCCGCTTGAGGGGAATGAGCTTGCCCAGGATCTCGGCCACCCCACCGCCTTCGCGCGTGGAGTTCACATGGACCACGCGGGCGCCCGCCAGTGGCTTGGCCAGCTGGCGCAGATGGTCGACCACGTCCTGCCCGGCCGCCTGGGCGTAGCTGTCCAGGATGTCGGCCATCATCGCGGCCGTCCCTCGTCGGGGCAGGGGATCGTTTCGGGCATCACGCCCCGGGGGTCCCATTGCTCGGTAGGCAGGTCGAAGAACGAGCCGAAGGCGCAGACCAGCATGCGGCGGATCTCTTTGAGCGACGAGAAGTAGGGATCGAGGTTGCAGAGGGCCGTGACCAGCCGGGCGTACTCGGGTCCCCAGGAGTCTAGCCAGATACTGAGGTCGTCGCGCCTGTCGCTGGTGCGCCGGTGGGCGTCGATGAAGTGATAGTACACGCTGCCCAGAGAGAGCCCGGGCATGCCGTCGGCCATCTCCCGGGGGTAGTGTAGACAATACCCGAATCGAGAACGATGATTTCAGACTGGACGAAGTGGAGCGGCTGCTCGGCTCTTATGAAGCTGAGCATGGGGTTCTCGTCGAGGGCCTGCTCGACGATCTCAATGAGCTCCTGTCGCAACGTGCCCAGACTGTCGAACTCGGCTGGGTCCACGGCGCTCAGGCGTTCGGCCAGAGCCTTGTCGCGCAGGTGATGGTAGGTCCAGGCGGCGAAGTCGTTGCTGTATTCCGGCTCGTCGAACTGGGTACGCATGAGGCGGCCCCAGAAGTGGTGATAGATGCTGCTCTCCGGGATCAGCTGGAGGGCGCCGTGGAACTCCTTGGCGTTCTCAGCGGAGACGGCGGTGGACAGGGTCAGGAGCGTGCAGTCGCGCACGGCGAAGCCGTTGACGCTCTTGGGCCTGGTGCTGCCTCGGTTGCGCGCGGAGCTGCCGATCGGGACCTTACCGCTCCCGGATGCAGAGAACGCTTCACTCATGGCGTGCTACGGTGTGCGCACTAATATCGCTGCGGAACATGTGATCTCCATGATATCGTATTAGAGTGTCTCATGCAAAGAATGAGTGATAACTGGGATCAAGAAACAACGCTATTCTTAAGAACAAGAAGTAGAGATTCTTCTGACCCTCCTTATGGCAGTCGGGGGTGGTGATGGGCGCCAAGGGATTGGTCGGGGCGCTCGATGCGCGTATCCGCGCCTGCCTGGAGCTGCCGTTCCAGGTGCGCGGCCATCCACACACGCGCCCTCCAGAACCCTTTCTCCGGCACCGGGGTGCTGCTAAACCCCGCCCGCCGTGAACGCACCCGTATCTCCTCAGACGCCTGCCCGTACTGCGCGGGACGCACCCCGCCGACGCTGGCGTATGTAGCCGACCGGCCGGGAGGGCCGGAGTTGGTGGTGGAGGGCGAGACGGAGTCGCTCGCGCTGGCCGGCGCCTTGGCCGCCCGGGGCACGGCCGATGCGTGGGAGGTGGTGCAGGCCCTGGGGGATCGCACTCGCACGGGGGCGGGCGAAGGCTTGGTGCCCCTAGTCCATCCGCCCGAGCCTTGGCTGGCCCGGGTCTTCCTGAACCTGACCCCGGCGCTGGTTTCGCGCGAGAGCCCGGCCAATGCCTTCGTGGTGTCGGTGTCGCCGGCTCATCACGACGCAGACCTGGCTCCCATCCGCCGGACCGTGGCCACCCCGGTGCTGCCCGTGGACGTGGTGACGGCCGTGGTCCGTTGCTGGCAGGCGCTCGACGACTGGGCTTCGGTACAGGGCCTCACGGCCGTGCCCTTCATCAACGGAGGCAAAGACCGGGCCTCCGGTCAAAGTATCAGCTGCTTTCACAGCCAGGTGGTGGCTGTGGGACCGGAGGACGCCCCGCCCCTCTACCAGGCCATCGCCCGGCGACGGGCGGCAGCCGGCTGTCCCGTCTGCGCCGTGCTGGCCGATCCCGGGTTGTGGGTGGCCGATGTGGGGAAGGTGGCGCTGGCCGTGCACCCGGCGCCCGATCGTGACCTCACGTTGCTGGTGGCTCCCCGGAGCGAGACGGCGCGTCTGGGCGAGGTCCATCCCCTGAAAGACCTGGCCCGCGGCCTGCTCTTGGCGGCGGCCTGCCTGGATCGGCGGCTGGGTGGTCTGCCCGCCTACAACGTGGCCCTCAGGCTGGGACTCCAGGTGGGACACCTGCACGCCGAGGTGGTACCCCGCTCGGGCGTGAACGTGCGGGCCGGCTTCGAGGTGGCCACCGGGCTCACGGTGCTGACCCGCAACCCGTACGCCGTGGCCGCTCGGCTTCGCAGTGAGATGGCCGGTTGGGAGCCAGCCGGCGGGCGGGCCGGCCGCGCACCGGCCTCCTAGTAGCGACCGAGCAACTTCCAGAGGCCCCGGTGCAGTACGTGGAAGCTGGTCGCCGGAGCGTTGTACATGACGGCGCAGCTACCGGTGAGCACCTGGGCGCCGCGGGAGTGGGCCAGCTCCAGGGCCTCGGGGGTGTCGGTCATCTGGTGGATCCAGATGCGGGTGATCCCTCGATCGAGCACGGCCCGCACGGCCTCGATGGTACGCTCCTTGGCTACCTCGATGATGGCGGCCTGGGTCTCCTCGGGCACTTCGTCGAGGGAGCTCAGAAAGCCGGGCCGGCCGCCGGCCAGGTCTACGGCGTGCACGGTTTTCCCCCGGTCTTGCAGATAGCCGCGGGTGAGAGCGGGGAACTTGCGACTGCTCGTGTCGCCCACGAGCGCGAAGCTGCTGGCGCTGAAGAAATCAGACTTGGCCGACATCCGTCCTCCTTGGGATGGGGGGCTCGCATACCGACATTGTGCAGCATGAGCGCCCGCATTGCACCCGGCATTCGGAGGGGCTCCGGCCCGGCCGGCGGTCTTGTCCGGCTGCCCGGTCGAGTGGCGGGGAAGGTCTTTCCTGCGATATCCTCGCACGGTCAATGTCCGCGATCCTGGCCCCAGGAGGGGGAAGCGATGATCGATACGGTCGACGCCATCTTCCGGCAGCTGAACCGCGACATCCCCGAGGTGTCGTTCCGTCTCCGCCTGTGGGATGGGAGCGAGCGCAGCTACGGGCAGGCCGACGAGAGTTTCGTGCTCACCGTAGGTAGTGAGGATGCGCTGGCCGACATCTTGACCCGCGGCTCCCTGGGCTTCGGTGAGGCTTACATGGACGGTCGCGTGGACGTGGAGGGCGACCTCCAGGCAGTGGTGCGCTTCGCCTTCCACCCGGCCGTGCGCGAGCTGCATCTGCGCCCGCGGGACAAGGCCAAGATCCTGGCCATGTACGCCCGCCACCGCAACAGCATGAAGAAGGCTCGGGAGAATATCCAGCACCACTACGACCTGGGCAACGACTTCTACCGCCTCTGGCTCGACGAGAGCATGACCTATTCCTGCGCCTACTGGGACCAGGGCTGCCAGAGCCTGGAGGAGGCCCAGCGCGCCAAGTACGAGCACATCTGCAGAAAGCTCCAACTGCGGGCGGGGGAGCGCTTGGTGGACATTGGCTGCGGCTGGGGTGGGATGCTGGGCTACGCGGCCACCAATCATGGCATCGAGGGGATCGGCTACACCCTCTCCGAGGAGCAGCACGCCTACGCCAACGAGCGTTTCCGGGAGGACGGTCTCTACCCCAAGGTCCGGGTCGAGCTGCGTGACTACCGGGAAGCCACAGGCGCTTTCGACAAGTTCGTCTCGATCGGCATGTTCGAGCACGTGGGCAAGGAGTTTTACGGCCAGTTTTTCGCCAAGGTCGACGAGCTCCTGGTGCCGGGGGGCCTGGGTGTGCTCCACACCATCGGCAAGGATCGGGAGAGCGAGACCGATCCTTGGATCGCCCGGTACATCTTTCCCGGTGGGTTTCTGCCCACGCTGGCGCAGATCGCGCACCATGTGGGTCTCCAAGGGTTAGGCATGATGGATGTGGAGAATCTACGGCCTCATTACGCCCGCACCTTAGACGCCTGGGCCGAGCGCTTCGAGGCCCACCTCGACGAGGTGGCCTCCCGCTTCGACGAACGCTTCATACGTATGTGGCGCTTCTATCTCAACGCCTGCTCGGCGGGCTTCAAGTGGGGCGATATCCGGGTGTTCCAGGCGACCTTCAGCAAGGGCATCCGCGCCGACCTACCTCTGACGCGGGCCCACCTGTACGTGGAGTAAGTCCCGGTCGGCCTGCCTGAGCAGGCTGTCGGGAAATGACGCTTCGCCGCCGGAGTGCGCTGGGTACGCGCCAGGCTAGGACGCAGGGAGCGCTCGTAGCAGCGCTACGGGCGCGACTGAGGACAACGCATGGCGCCGCCCAGTGCGGTCCGGCGGCCGAGGTTTCGTTTTCCGACAGCCTCTGAGTCCCGGCGCTCTGGGCCGGCGGAACGGAGCGCGCCCGCGGCCCGCCATGGAGCTGTGGCCGGCTTCGCTGGTGGGCAATGCGTCCCGCTCAGCGACGCGCGACCTCGTCAAACATTCGATTCCTCTCATGTGAGAAGCAATCTCATGCCGGTCGTGTACGGTGATGTCGACCACCCATCGCGCCCAGAAGGCGAAGCGTGATTCTGAGGCCTACGACCCTCGGAGGAGGAGACATCATGGGGCTTTGGTGGAGTCCAGCCGGCCGTGGGAGAGGGAGTGCGGTCGCGGGACCGGCGGCGACCGTGGTGGACGTGGAGACGGCCGTCTCGGCGGACATCGCGGCCGGGATCCGGGGGGCGCAGCTCGACGAGTACGCCGACATCCTGGTCTCGTTGCGGCTGCGTCGAGTCGACCGGGGTCCCGGCGCCTTCCTTCAGGTCGCTCCGGAGGAGAGCAGCGACGAAGAGATCTACCGCACCAGCGCCGAGTTCTGTCTGACCGATCTGCCCGAGACAGTGGCGGCGATGGCCGTCTTGCCCGATGTTCCCTGGCCCGCCAAGTGGGCGGAGCTTAGCTACCGCGAAGCCTTGCTCCAGATCATGCACACCGCCCGGCTGCTCCTGGCCGACTTCAACCCCAACACCGTCGCGTGCTACCGGCACGCGTGGCAGCAGGAGGCCCATATGTGGGAGACCTGGCTCCAGGAGTTCGCGGAGTCCTTTCAGTAGGCGCGATCCGCCCACGCGGAGAAACTGCCGTCCACGCCAACACCCGCGTGATCACGCTGGCGCGTGATCCCCGAGGTCGCACCTGCACACCAGTTGGGGTATCGTGAGGACCGGCAGCCTGGCGGCTCGGACGCGAGGCCGCGAGCACTGGGTTACTCGGGACCAGGGGGATCATGGAGCGGGACCGCGGCGGGGCATTCGAATCGGCACCGAGCACCCTGTCCACTCTTCCTTTCCACTGGGGCTGGGCCGTCCTCGTGATGGGTGCCCTCGTGACCTTCGGTTCGCTCGGCCTGGGTCGGTTCGGCTACACGATGGTGCTGCCTTCGATGCAGAAGGGCTTGGAGCTTGACAACGCCCAGGCCGGTGCGCTGGCCACCACCGGCCTGGTGGGGTACATGGTGCTGGCGGTCGGAGGGGGCCTGCTGGCGTCGCGCTACGGACCGCGCATCGTGATCTCGGTGGGCCTGCTGGCCACTGGCGCCGGCATGCTCCTGACCGCCGCCGCCGGAGGATTCCTCTCCGCCGCGGTCTTTCAGCTTGTCACCGGCATGGGCACGGGCGCCAGCAACGTGCCGGTGATGGGTCTGCTGGCGGCCTGGTTCTCGGCCAGGAGGCGGGGCCTGGCTTCTGGTATCGCTGTATCCGGGATATCGGTTGGCCTCATCGTCGTGGGTGCGTTGGCGCCGCGCATCGTCGCCGCCTACGACCCTGATGGCTGGCGGGCCGCCTGGCTTGTGCTGGGGGCCATGTCGACGGCGCTGGCCGTGCTGAGCTTCCTGCTGCTGCGAAACCGCCCGGCCGACATCGGGCTGGAGCCCTTGGGCTCAGTGAAACGGTTGGAGCCTGTGGGCTCGGTGAAACCAGGGATGCCGGACCCGGGTGGGGAGGCGTCCGCTCAAGTTCGAACGAGGGGCGCCGCCTCGGCCGTCGCCAAGCCGGGGGGCCGGCTCGCGTGGGGCGCGGTGTACCGTGCGCCCGCCGTGTGGCACCTGGGTTTGGTGTATGTGGCCTTCGGGTTCAGCTACGTCATCTACACCACCTTCTTCACGAAGCACCTCATCTCCGAGGGCGGGTATACCCAGGCCCAGGCCGGCACCCTTTTCATGGTCATGGGCTGGGCCAGCCTCGCCTGCGGAGTGATCTGGGGCTCCATCTCCGGACAGGATCGGGCGAAAGCGGGCCCTGGCCGCTGTCTACGCCCTTCACGCCGTCAGCTTCGCTCTGTTCGGGCTCTGGATCGCGCCGCTGGGCTTCACGATCTCGGCCGTTCTCTTCGGCCTCACCGCCTGGAGCATCCCGGCCATCATGGCGGCCACGTGCGGCGATGTGCTCGGGCCGCGGCTGGCGCCGGCGGCCCTGGGCTTCATCACCCTGTTCTTCGCCGTGGGCCAGACCGTGGGACCGTCACTGGCGGGAGCCATTGCCGACGCCGCCGGCAGCTTCAACCCGGCCTTCCTGCTGGCCGCCGCGGCGGCCGCCCTGGGGGCGGCGGGGTCGCTGATGATCCCGGCCGCGTCGACGGCCGGGAGGCATTAGGAGCACCCACCGGTCCCTCGCCTGCTCGGCTCGCGGGAGCCCGGTCGACGGTCTGAGCGCCCCCGGCACGGGCATCGAGGCGGGTTGAGTTGGCCGCCGCGGCGTGAGAAGCTCTCAGAGGCAGTTTGCGGCCGGGGCGGAGCATGTTCGGCCGGAACTTGGGCGGGTCGCCGGGCGATAAGGTGGCCGCCGCGTTTGTTGGTGCAGACCGTCGGGCTTCGACGGTGGAGGGGAGGATCCTTGGAGGAACGGGTGACGCTCGAAAGCGCGCTGGCCGAGATGGAGATGCGGACCCAGGCGGCCGGGGCTTCGGCGAAGAAGCTGTCTAAGGCCATCCTCAGCGCCCGCCGGGCCAGCACCGGGGGCGATATTGCGGCCATGAAGAAGGCTCTGGCCGACGCCCGGGACATGCTGCGCGTGGTGGAGGTCGAATTCGCGGACGCCGTGACCGCCTGGCCGTTCGATGAGGAGCAGGAGCAGGACTACTTCGAGTCGGGGCACTTCACCCGGGAACTTCTGGCAGCCGCGGGCGAGATCGAGCTCGCCATCTCGGAGGAGGACGGACGGCTGATGTGCTACCCCTCCGTGATACGGGTGGATCCGGGCCGCCGTTTGGTGACCGTCGACAAGAAGCCCCACCGCGCGGTGCGACCCTCGGTGCTGGCCGCCCACCTGCGCGCCCAGCAGACGAAGACCGTCAGATTCAAGGCCGGCCCTTTCTTGGAAGCGCTCTACGCCGCGTGGAAGTACGCGCGTCACGCCGACGGGAAAGGCAAGGGTCCGCTGCGGGATGTCCCCGTTGACCGCATCTACGCGGTGCTGACGGTGGCTCCCGGCAGCGGAAAGGAGTACTCACGCCAGGAGTTCGGCCGGGATCTGTTCCTGCTCGAGAGCAGCGGGGAACGGCGCACGAGGAAGGAGGCTGAGATTCACTTCTCGCGCTCCACCGGTACCAAGGGCGGCCGGGGCGTCATCACCATCGTGCGCGAAGACGGCAAGCGTGTTCTGTACTCGTCGATCTCCTTCCAGGAGGCGGCGGCGAATGGTTCCTGAGATCGGCGTCGAGGAGTATGCCGCCTTTCTGAGCGCGGAGTACCTGGAATCGTTCGTCGGATCCGGAGGTTCCGCTGTCAAGGTCGCCGTGGTTCCCGACCCACGCCACGCAGGCGCCCTTAACGACGACGTGATGCGGCGGGCGGGGCTCCGGAGCTACACGGCCGTCGCGGTGGATTCAGCCTGCACGCGCGTCCACCTGATCCAGCAGATCTTCTTCGCCGTGGCCGCCGAGCTCGATTGGGCGGCCTACGCCCGCAAGGTGGTCGACACGATGCTGGTGCGGATCTATGGGGAAGACGTTCGGGGCGCCGGGACCCTCGAACAAGTGGCTCGCCTGACCGAGCTCGACGAGACTCTTGTCCGCACCGAAGTCGGCAAGGCGCTTTCGAACGACGTCCTCCGGAACTACGCGCTGGCGAAGGACTTCCGCATCGCCATGATGCATCTCTGCCTGGCGGAGCTCGAACCCGAGGCGTACACCGAGGAAGGCCGGCTCGCCGTGCTCGAGTGGCTGCGGGGAGAGCTTCGGCTGATCTCGGCGCTCAAGGAGATGTCGATCTTCCAGCGGATAGCCCGGCACAACGCCCGGTCGATACTCGCCTCGACGGCGCGTTGGGTGCACCAAGCGGGCTCCCCCGGCCTGTGTCTCGTGATCAACGCGGGCCGCCTGGCGGTGAGCCGGCGGGGCGACGTCGCCGACGAGGGCCTGTACTACACCCCCGCCGCCGTGATGGATGCCTACGAGGTGCTCCGGCAGTTCATCGACGCCACCGATGAGATGGAGCACGTGATGATCCTGGTGGTCGCGCCCGCCGAGCTCCTCGATGCTGAGAGCAAGCGGGGCTTCGCGGCCTACCCGGCCCTGCGCAACCGCATCTGGGACGACGTGCGCGACCGGAACCGAGTCAACCCGTGCGCCCCCATGGTGCGGATCGCCGGCGACAGGGGAGGGGGCTGATGATCGATCAGATCACTGCGCTGCACGCCCGGCGGGCCATCGAAGCGCTGCGGGCCGGCGTGCCGAACCGGGACGCGGTTCGGGCCCTGGGTTTCGCCGACGACCCCCTGGTGGAGGAGCTCGACCGGCGGCTCGACACGCTTGCCGCCGGTGCGCCGGACGGCGGCGGTCTGCTGCTGGCGGCGGAGTTCGGAGGAGGCAAGTCGCACGCGCTCGAGTACCTGCGCCATCGCGCGCTCGAGCGGAACATCGCCGTCAGCAAGGTGGTGGTCTCCAAGGAGACCCAGCTCTTCGATCCGCTGAAGCTCTTCCGCTCGGCGGTCGACAACCTCGCGGTCGATGACCGCACGGGCGCTGTGTTCGACGACATCGCCACGACCCGCCTCAACAGCGACCCCCACCGCGATCGCTTCGCGGAGCTTGGGGCTTGGCTGCAGACGAGCGGGCTGAACGCCTGTTTCGCGGCGTCGATGTGGCTGTTCGAGCACGCTCGGGCGAACGCCGAGCTGCAGAGTCGGCTGGTGGCTTTCTGGGGTGGAGGCGCGCTCAAGCTTACGGAGCTGAAGAAGGACCTGCGGCTGTGCGGTCGGGCCGGCTACTATCCCTTGGAGAAGATCCGGGCCCGCGATCTCGCCCGGGAGCGCTTCGTGTTCTTGGCCCGGCTGCTCCAGGCGGCCGGTTACGACGGCTGGCTGCTCCTGCTCGACGAGCTCGAGCTGGTCGGGCGCTACAGCGTGCTCCAAAGAGCCCGCTCCTACGGAGAGCTGGCGCGCCTGCTGGGCCTGGACGATCAGGGCCCCATCCCAGGGCTTTTCACCGTGGGCGCCATCACCCCCGACTTCGAGTCCGCCGTGCTTCTGGGCAAGGACGACTACAACCAGATCGGGTTCCGGATGCGGGCCCGCGGCGACGCCGAAAGCGAGCTCACAGCCGTCCTGGCTGAGAGGGTCATGGAGCGGATGCGCGGCGGCTTCCTCTCGATCCGCCGGCCCGAGCAGGGAACCCTCGAGGCGACCTTCGCCCGTCTGGCCGCCGTCTACCAGGCCGCCTACGACGTCCCACCTGAAAGGCCCCCGGTCATCTTCGACGGGACCTGGCAGATGAGGGAGTACGTCCGCTCCTGGATCACGCGCTGGGACCTCCGGCGCTTCGCGCCTGACCACGAGGCTCATCCCGTCGTCTTTCCCATGCCTGTGGACTACACCGAGAACGTCGTGCTCGAGCGCCCGCCCGAGAACGGCGAGGACTGACCGAGGATCCCATGGCGATACCTTTCCGGCCGTCGGACTCCGTCGAGCTCGGTGAGGCCGCCTTCCTGCGGGTCATCCCCTTCGTCGATGGCGGCGGCTACGACGGCGCACTCTTTGTGATGGACGCCCGGGGCGAGCCGGTGGAGTTCTGCTTCTCGCGCATCGAGACGCCCCGTACCGCGCTGTGGCGGCCCAGAGATCTCGCCCGGCGGGCTACGGTGGAGCTGACTCAATCGCTGCTGGAGGTCTGCTCCACCTCTCCCCTCCTGCTGCTCGCCCGGGCCGAAGAGGTGGGCCCGGATGTGCTCGGGCAGGAGCTCCTGGTGGAGATCCCGGTCTGCCGGGTGGCTTCGTCGCTCTCGCTGGCGGTGGTGTCTCCGGAGGAGCGGGAAGAGAAGGCGTCGGGGGAGGAGGCTCTGCACCTCTTCTGGTTCCCCGAACCCCCTCGGGATGGGGAGCCGGCCCGGCTGGTGATCGACCGGCTGGCGGCTTCGGGGCTCCTCACGGAGCCCTTCGAGCGGGCCGAGGCCGGGCTGCGGGAAGTGAGAAGCGAGGGGCCGGAGGAGCCATGAGCCTCTTCGCCCGCGGCCCCGGCCCGGCTCGGACCCTGCGCGCGCGGGTGCCTCACCCCCGGGGATCGACGGCAGTGCGGCTCACGGTGCCTCGTCTGAACGAGAGGGCCGGGACCGCCAGGAGCTTCGCCCCCGTGGCGCATCCCGGGGACACGCTGCGAAGCTCGGCGGGAGCCCTCGCGCTCGGGCTCGCCACCCCACCGGCCACGTCGATCGGGCTGCGCGCGGGGCCAACGGCCGGGGTGGGACCGCTCACCGGGCGGGCGGCGCGTGCGGGGCACGCGGCGGACGGTGAGGGCGTGGCCGGCGAAGCACCCGCCGGAGTCGGTGCAGGCCGGGGGAGCGTCCCCGAGGATCGGGCCTCGCTTCGGGAGCGGCTGCGCGCCGTTCTGGCGCCTCCGGTGGTCGCGCTCCTTCCTCGGGCCGGGTCCATCCTGCACTGGCCGGCCTCGCTTCACCCGTTTCAGCTCGACGGCGTGCGCGTGCTCCTCGCCAAGCCTGAGGTCCTCCTGGCCGACGACATGGGCCTGGGCAAGACCGTGCAGGCCATCGCCGCCTTGCGCATCTTGCTGCACCGGGGCGACGTCGAGACGGCACTGGCGGTCGTGCCGGCCAGCCTCATCCACCAGTGGCGGCACGAGCTCACCCGCTGGGCCCCCGAGCTGCGCGTCAGCACGGTGGCCGGCTCCCGGGAGCAGCGCTTGTTTGCCTGGACTGTGGCGGCCCACGTCTTCCTCGTGACCTACGAGACCCTGCGCTCCGACTTCTCCCCCACCCAGGTTCGGGGCCCCGGCGCCGGACTTGGGGTATCGTGCTGCTCGACGAGGCGCAGAAGGTCAAGAATCGGGATGCCGACGTCAGCGCGGTGTGCAAGATGCTGCCGCGGACACGTTCGTGGGCTCTGACGGGCACGCCCCTCGAGAACAGCGTCGACGACCTCGCGTCGATCCTGGAGTTTCTGCAGCCGAACCCTCGGGGTGAGCCCGCGCGCCCCCTCCGTTTCGATGCCTCGCTGGTCCAGCGACACGAGCAGGTGCAGCTGCGGCGCCGGAAGATGGACGTGCTGGAGGAGCTCCCCCCGAAGACCGTCAACCGTGTGCTCCTCGACCTGTTCGGCGAGCAGCGGCGCTCGTACGAACGGGCGGAAGAGGAAGGCGTGCTCGAGCTGCGCCGCCGGGGAGAGACCATTCAGCTGACCCATGTTTTGCAGCTCATCACTCGGCTCAAGCAGGTCTGCAACTTCTGCCCGGAGACCGGCGCCTCGGCCAAGCTGGCCGACCTGGCCGGCCGGCTCGAGGTGCTTGCCGCCGAGGGCCACAAGGTTCTGGTCTTCAGCCAGTACACCGACGAGATCTTCGGCGTCCGGGCGATCGCGCACGGCATCGGCGCCTTCAAGCCGCTCACCTACACGGGGGAGCTCACCCTGCAGGAGAGGAGCCGCCGGATCGACCGCTTCAAGAGCGACCCGCTGCACCGGGCTTTGGTGCTATCGTTGCGCGCCGGAGGGCAGGGCCTCAACCTGCAGGAGGCTTCGTACGTGGTGCACTTCGACCGCTGGTGGAATCCGGCCACCGAGCGCCAGGCGGAGGATCGCAGCCACCGCCTGGGCCAGACCGTGCCGGTGACTGTTTACACGTACACCTGCGCCGGGACCATCGAGGAGCGCATCGCGCAGCTTCTGGAGGAGAAGCAGAGGCTGTTCGACCTGGTGGTCGACGAGGTCAGCATGGACCTCGACCGCCTGCTGACAGCGGAGGACCTGTTCGGACTCTTCGGACTGCGGCCTCCTGGCCGCCCCCGCGGCCCGGAGGCCAAGGGCCGGCGCTCGTTCGCGGAGATGACCGGCCGGGAGTTCGAGGAGTACGTGGCCGATCTCTTCCGGGCCCTGGGGTTCTCCGTCGAGCTGACGCCGGCCACCCGCGACCGGGGAGTGGATGCCGTCGCGCGCCACGTGGACGTGGTGGGCATCGAGACCAGCCTGTACATCCAGTGCAAGAACCATGCTTCGCCGGTGGGGGTGGAGACGGTCCGGGCCCTCATCGGGGCGGTCCCGGCGGACGATCCCGGGGCGAGGGCGGTGCTGGTGAGCCCGTCGGGTTTCTCGGGCGAGGCGGCTCGGCTGGCCCGGGAGCGCGGCGTGCAAGTGGTCGACGAGAGGGGCCTTCGCGTACTGGCGGAGCAGGCGGCTCGCGGCTGCGGGCGGTGAGGTCGGTGAAAGGGGTTCTCGGGGCTCAGCCCTGGGCCACTGGCTTCCCGTGGGGACGGACGGGTGGTGCGGGATGCGAGCCGTAGCGGGATGGCGATTGCCCCGCCGGGAGAACCTGCCGCGACTCCTCGACTGACCACTGGGGGGTTACAGGAGCTCTCTGAACTCCTCGATTGTTAGGCCCGCCTGCCGGATGATGGCCCGCAATGTGCCCTTGGCATCTCGCTGTGGTTGGGGACCGTGATTCTTCGGTGGGGACGGGCGACCTGTCGCATGACGATGTGGCTGCCTCTTTGTCTATCTTTCTCGTACCCGACCTTCGTCAGGGCCGTCACCGCCTCCCGGCCAGATACTCGTGGGAGAGGGCTCACACCGCTACCTCGACAACCTCCTCGTTGATCGACGGCGGTATGGGTTCATCATGGGCTTTCAAGCTTTCCAGATAGGCCTGCATCGCTTCCTGGATGTTGCGCACAGCCTCAGAGCGCGTCTTCCCTTGGGAAATGCACCCGGGCAACGAGGGTACCTCCGCGACGAACATGCCGTCTTCGTCCTGTTCGACTAGGACGCGATACTTCATGGATGCCTCCCTTGCGCGTTCCAGCCCCGACCGCATGGGCGGCGCTTCAGTCTCCCATGCTCTTGAGCTGGACAAGCCACCACCCATTGTACACCGGCGGGTCGCGGGGTGGCCGCACGTGGACGACGTGCGGTCGCTGCCGGAAGGTGCAGTCACCCGGTGGATGAAGCAGCGGTGCGGACGAAGAACACGGTCTTCGACTTCAGCGGGCTCGCAGTCGCTGAGCGCATCCATCACGCCCAGATCTCCTCGAGTGACCCTGGCTCCGGCCACCCGTGGGAAGACGTTCGCGCCCCTATCTCCGCTCGTCTGCTGCAAGGCACGTGATGCCGAGCCTCATGCACCACCAGCCCGGCACAGCTCGAGACTCTCCTGTTCTTTGGAAAGAATCTCGGCAATCTCGTCGCAGCCGTTGTCTTTCAGCGCGGGAATGGTGTCGCGAAGCTCCAAGACGTTGTTGAGGGCCGCGACGAACGGGTACGCAGAGGTGCCGGGGACGACGGCCCCATGATGGTCCGCGAGCCACCGCGAGACCTCAGACCACCGCCAGATACGGTTGCGGGCGTTTCCCAGTCTCGTCAGCGGGGGCGGGAAGAAGCCCGTTCCGCGTTTGCCGATCACGAGCAATCGAACGTATTCTCTGCTCCACCCTGTTCGCTTCGATATGTCTGTGAGAGTCACGTAGTCGTCCGGCTCGACCCGTGAGATGCGAACGCCCGGAATCGCCTGCTCGATGGCTCGGATGGCCGACATGACAGCCTGGGGTAAGCCGGCAGCTTCGCGCACGAAGTCGGCATAAGCAACACCGGCGGTGCGACCGAACATAGCGTCATCGCAGCCGGCCTCGAACAAGATGTCGAGCTGCTCGTCCGTGGGGAAGCTTAGGGGTGCGGAAAGAAGCAGTGTAAACTCGAACTTCTGCATGTCTCTCACCGCCCACATGGGCACTGGAGCACTCGTCTTCTCAGCTCCTTTGCATGGTCCTGAGGAACGCGGGGAGTCGACCATATCGAAGCTCGGCATTGGCCTCTGCCCGACTTACCCAAGCAGTACATCGAACCCCATGCGTGTTTGCTCTGACCTTTGCCCTGCTCGACCTTCCAACCGTGGATCTCAGCGAACCGAAGGGCATCTTCGACCTCCTTGTCGGGGTGGCCGCCCCTCATGTTGGCAGTATAGCAACAGGAGGGCAGCTAGGCCGTGGGAATTCCGTATGCCGGTCGACTTCCAGCTGTTCCAGACAGCCGATCGACAATTCAGTTCGCAAGATTCCGAAGCGCACCAACCTCCAACCCCCAAGACAGAGCAGCCCGTGGATGTTGAGTCTGCGGCAGGAGGAATGTGGGCGGCATAGGCCTTTGGTCTGAACTTGGGCCTCGCTCGAGGCGTGGAATATGCAGTCACCTTCCCCACGACCTCCGCAAATGCCTCCACTTCCTTCTTTCCCTCCGACCAAGGTTGTAGGATGGCACCCATAGCTCATGCTGGAGCTCATCCTCACCCGCGAGCGGGAGAAGAGCCTCATCAAGGCCACCCAGGGCCTGCAGTTCCTGGTGCGCGACGAGCTGCGCACCTACCGGGGCCGCCAGGGCTCTGAGTAGCGTTGCTGGTGAGGCGCGTCCGCGATCGCCTGGCGATAACTGGATGAACCCACCGCCGGTGAGTACAATGGGGTCATAGGCCGGTCTCCGGCCGGGATGTGCGTGCCACACATCTACACGTACCGCCTGGGGCCGGCCGTCGCTTCGTGTAGCGCACCGCCGCTAGTCCGTCCAGACCAATCACTGAACTGACCGCTTGGTCGCCGTTCGCCTCCACCGGTTCGTCACGCCGACCGTTCGGAAACGCGGCTTCGACCCGGCCACCCGGCTACGTAAGATGGTATGCGAGTGGGGAATCATCGGGGGGATTCTTTGCATCCACGCCTTTGCCCGCCGCCCGCGCTGCCCGCGCGCCGGCGCTTATGCGCCGGTGCGTGGGCGCCGGGCGCCGTCTGTATCCTCCCGCGACATGACGAAAGGAGCGCCATGGGGGCACAGGAAAGGCTTCGTCGAAGGGTGCGGAAAGGAGCAGCATGGGTTTCACTGTAGATATCGACACAGGGGGGACCTTCACCGACGGCCTCTTCGGAGACGGCACCTCCAGCCGGCGGGCGAAGGTCGATACGACGCCGCACGATCTCACCATCTCCCTCTTCAACTGTCTCTACGCGGGCGCCGTCGCGTTCGGTCTGGCGAACGTCAAGGACCTTCTGCGCGGATGCGACATCGTGCGCTGGACGAACACCATAGCCACGAACGTCGTGGCGGAGCGGAAGGGGCCCCGAGTGGGCCTGTTCGTCACGCAGGGGCATGAGCGGTCCCTCTACTCCGGTAACGGTGAGAGTCCTGCCATCGGACACGTGGTGGGCGCCGAGAACATCGTCGGCGTCAGTCAGCCCGTGGACGTGGAGGACCTGCTGGTGCGGCTGAAATCGCTCCTCGACCAGGGAGTGCGCCGCATCTGCATCAGCCTCAAGGACGGCCTGGAGAACAGCGCCGACGAGGCCGCCGTCAAGCGGGTGTTCGAAGACCAGTATCCCGACCATTACCTCGGTACCATCCCGCTCCTCATGGGCAGCGACATCTCCAAGCATCCCGACGACATGACCCGCACGCACATGGCCCTGCTGAACGCGTATGTCCATGGGCCGATGGCCCAGGCCATGTTCAAGGCGGAGGACGATCTGCGCCACGAAGGCTTCATCAAGCCTCTCCTGGTGGGTCACATCAACGGGGGCGTCACCAGGGTTGCGAAGACCAAGCCGGTGGACACCATCGAGTCGGGACCCATCTTCGGCATCCATGCCGCCGCCTACTTCGCGGAGAAGTACGGGCTGCCGCGGGTGGTGACCTTGGATGTGGGCGGCACCACCGCCAAGGTGGGTCTGGTGCAGGACGGCAGGCCCGCTCTCACACGCCCGGCGGACGTGCTGGGCATACCGCTGAACCAGCCCATGCTCTCATTGAAGAGCATCTCGCTTGGCGGAGGGACGGTCGCCCGGGTGGCCGGCGGCGACCTGACTCTGGGCCCGGACAGCATGGGCGCGTACCCGGGCCCCGCATGCTACGACCTCGGGGGTACCGAGGCCACGGTCACCGACGCGTATCTGGTGAGCGGCTTCCTCGATCCCGACTACTTCGCGGGGGGACCAAACGGGTAGTGCTGGAGCGCGCCAAGAAGGCGTTGGCCGAGGCCGTTGGGGGCCCGCTGGGGATCGATGAGCACGCGGCGGCCGCCAAGGTGGCCGAGGTGGCGGCCGATCTGGTGGCCGACGACGTGCGCCGGGCGCTGGCCACGCTCCATGCCGAGGCGCCGGACCAGGTGCTCTTCGCGTTTGGGGGAACGGGGGCATCGCGGCCGCGCGTGTGGCCGAGAAGGCGCACATCCGGAAGGTCGTGGTCTTCTCGCTGGGCTCGGTGCTGAGCGCGTTCGGCTCCTCCGTGGCCGACGTCGCCCACACCTACGAGTACGCCCCGTTCCTGCCGGTGGAAGACACGGATCGGGTCGAGGCCTTGATCGACGACATGTGGGCGGAAGCCCGTCGGGATTTCCGCGGCGAAGGCTTCGTCGAGGCGGACATCGTTGCCGACGTGGAGTTCACCGTGACCCAGTCCCCCGACCATCACGCCGTGGAGGAGCTGGTATGTGGCTTCGCAGTGGACGGCCCGCCGGAGCCGGGCAAGACCGGTCCCTGCCTCACGGCTGCCGGTGTCCGGCCGGGCAAGGATTCACTAGTGGAGATCGTACGTCTGCGCGCCCGGGTGCCGGCGGTCAAGACCGCCCTGCTGGAGCAGGCCCCCGGTGACGAGGACCCGAGCGGCGCGCGCAAAGGCAGCCGCACGGTGTGGTGGAATGCGGCGGGCGGTGTGGATTCCGCCCTGTACGAGTGGGACCGCCTTCAGCCCGGCGCGCGCGTCGTAGGCCCGGCCGTCATCGAGGGCGTCGACACCACCTACCTCGTTCCGGAGCATTGGGACCTCAGAATCGACAGCTTTGGCAACGGACAGATGGAGAGGAGGTAGGCACGGTGGGTAGACGAGTCGCCATCACCGAGTACCTCGACGTCGACATAGACGAGATGAAGTGGCTGTGCTCCGCCTGCGGCGCACAGCTCATCGACGCCGACGACAACTACAAGAAAGGGTGCCTGGTCCACGCACGCGATCCGCGTGAGGTCCACAACCCCGTCTTCGAAGCCGAGTACAACTTCGCTCCCGACCCCGCCTGGGTGCGGATCATCGAGTTCTACTGTCCCGAATGCGGGGTGCAGGTCGAGACCGAATACCTGCCCCTGGGCCATCCCGTCACGCACGACATCGACCTTGACGTGGCCGCGCTGCGGGCGCGCGTCGACGGCGGCGAGCTGACGATCGTCGACAAGCGGATGGAGGTGAGTCGGTGAACACGATCGACATCGATGCGGGCGGCACGTTTACCGACCTCGTCTTGCGGGTGGACGGGCAGACCGTTATGAAGAAGGCACCCACCACTCAGTACGACCTTTCGGTCTGCTTCCTCAACGTGATCGAGGAGGGCGGGCGCGAGCTGGAGATGGAGCTCGACCAGCTGCTGCCCAAGATCGACCTCGTGCGCTACTCCACCACCGTGGCCATGAACCGGCTGATCGAGCGTAAGGGCCCGGCCCTTGGACTTATCACCACCGAGGGGCAGGAAGACTGCATCCTCATCGGCCGCGGCGCCCAGTGGGTGGACGGCACCACTCCCTCCGAGCGCCGAAACTTGGCCATCCAGCAGAAGCCCGAACCGCTGATCCAGCGCGAGATGATCGTGGGGGCCAGGGAGCGGGTCGACAGCCTGGGCAAGGTCGTAAGGCCGTTGGACGAGGCGGCCCTGCGCGAGAGCATCCACTACCTGGTGGATAAGGGGGTGCGTGGCTTCGTGGTCTCGCTCCTCTGGTCGCACGTGAACCCGGTGCACGAGAGGCGGATCAAGGAGATCATCCGCGAGGAGTACAAGGACTACACCTTGGGGCACCTGCCGGTGGTCCTGGCCGGCGAGGTCATCGGCCGCTTGGGCGAGTATCAGCGCACCATGACCGCGGTGCTCGACGCCTACCTGTTCCGGGCCATGCAGATCGAGCTCTCCGGTATGTGGGACACGTTGCGCGGTTACGGCTACCGGGGCCCATTCATGATGGTGCACAACTCGGGCGGTATGGCCGAGGTGTTCAAGACCGACGCCGTGCGCACCTACAGCGCCGGGCCGGTGGCCGGTCTCATCGGGTCGCACCATCTGGCCAAGAAGCTGGGCTACCGCAACGTAATTGCCAGCGACGTCGGGGGGACGAGCTTCGACGTGGGCGTGGTGGTGGACCAGAACGTGCGCAATTACGAGTTCCGGCCCATCATCGATCAGTGGATGGTGGGCATGACGATGCTGCAGACCATCTCCATTGGAGCGGGGGCGGTTCGATCGCCCGGATCAACGAGTTGGTGGGCAAGCGGCTCGAGGTCGGCCCGCAAAGCGCCGGTTCCTACCCGGGCCCGGCCTGCTACGACCAGGGAGGAGAGGAGCCCACCGTTACCGACGCCGACGTGGTGCTGGGCTACCTGGACCCCGACTTCTACTTCGGCGGCCGCATGCTCCTGGACAAGGCCCGTTCGGCGGACGTCATCAAGACCAAGATCGCCGACCCTCTGGGCCTACAAATACCGGAAGCCGCCTACCTGATCCGCAAGATCGTCGACTCGAACATGGGCGCCGCCATCCGCAAGCAGATCCACCTGCGGGGTTACGACCCCAAGGACTTCGTCCTGTTCGGTTTTGGGGGAGGCGGCCCGACCCACCTCACCGGCTACATGGGGGACATCCCGAAAGCCGTCGTCTTCCCCTTCTCGCCCGTCTTCTCGGCCCAGGGTTCGTCGGTGATGGACGTGGTGCACGTTTACGAGCTCTCTCGCCGTTTCATGCTCATGGAGCCCATGACCCGCACCTTCGCCACCGACTTCGCCGCCTTCAACGAGGCCGTGGAGTCGCTGATCGAGAAGGCGAAGAAGGAGTTGGCCGGCGAACGGCTGCCGGTGGACACGGCTGTGTTCCGTCTGGAGCTCGACATGCTCTACGGCGGGCAGGTGCACCGCAAGCGGGCGAGCTCGCCCCTGCTCCGGATCGAGTCGGAAGCGGATGCCCGCGCGGTCTACGAGGAGTTCGAGCGCGAGTTCAGCGAGACCTTCAGCCCCCTGGTGGTGCACCAAGACGGGGGGGTCTACGTGGAGAACTTCGTGGTCACGGCGAGTGTCCCCACCGAGAAGCCCGAGATCCGCACCTACACCGGCAACGGCGCCGGCCCGGAGAAGGCCCGCAAGGGGAGCCGCAAGTGCTACTGGGGCGAGGCGGGAGGCTTCGAGGAGACCGAGGTGTACGACTACAACGGGCTGGCGCCCGGTCACGCGATCGCGGGCCCGGCCATCCTCGAGACCGAGTACACCACCGTGGTGGTGCCCCCGGCATTCCACTGCAGCATCGACGAGCACATGTTCGGCCACATCGTGCGGGCCTGAAAGGAGGGACGATGCCGTTCCCCACAGCTGAAGAGAAACTGGCCATGATCAAGGTGGTGCCGCCCGAGGCTGACGAGCTCCGGTGCGTCTACGCGCTCGGTCAGGGCGAGTACGAGGTGGGCTTCGAGCGCACCAACAACATCCTCGACGAGGCCATGGAGGTGTTCACCCGCTCCTCGCGCAGCTCCATGGGAGTCGCCGGAGACTCCATGGTGGCCCTGTTCACCGCGCAGGGCGACCTGGCCAACGCCAGCTGCGGCACCTATCTGCACGCGGTGATCCAGCCCATCATCATCAAGTACATCCTCAAGCAGTACGGGAAGAACCCGGGCATCAAGGAAGGGGACGTCTGGTTCACCAACGACGCTCTCTACGGAGGTATCCACAATCCCGACGAGCTGATCCTCATCCCCGTCTTCTACCAGGGAGAGCTCATCGCCTGGACGGGCGCGGCGGTGCACACCAGCGAGACCGGGGCCATCGAGCCGGGTGGTATGCCGGTGACGGCCACCTCCCGCTTCTCGGAGGGGATGAACTGCCCGCCCATCAAGATCGGTGAGAAGGGCGAGATCCGCGAGGACTTCCTGGAAATGATCGGCATCTTCGGCATGCGGGCGCCGCAGATGGTGGTCATCGATCTGAAGGCTCGGGCCACCGGGGCCGACCGGGCCCGCAAGCGACTGGTGGAGCTGGCCGATGAGCGCGGCCGTGACTACGTCGTGGGCCTCTTGCGCAAGATGCTGCTGGTGGCGGAGGAGGGTGCCCGTAAGCGCATCAGCTCCTGGCCGGACGGCGATTTCACCTGCGTCAACTTCGCCGACAGCGCCGGCATCGAGATGGGCCTGCTGCGCACTAGCCATCTCACCCTGCGGAAGAAGGGCGATCACCTCACCTTCGACTTCACCGGCATCTCACCGGAGACCCCCTACTCCTACAACGCGCACGTGCAGGCCGTGGTGGGACACATCTCCAACTTCGTGTACGAGTACATCTTCCACGACCTGCCCATTTCGAGCGCGGCCTTCGCGCCCATCGACTTCGTCTTCCCGCCCAACACCTGCCTGAACCCGGACGCCCGGGCCGCCACGAGCTGCTCCGTGATGATCGCTACCGGGGTCATGAGCGGCGTGCATAACGCGTTCGGCAAGATGATGTATTGCACGCAGGAGATGTGGCGCCAGGTGTCGGCCTCCCAGGGCAACGCCGGCAATGCCACAGTGGTGGCCGGTCTCTCCCAGTGGGGCTTGCCCTTCGCCGACATGCCCGCCTACTCGCTCAACAGCGAGGGCCAGGGCGGCCGGCCTACCATGGACGGCGTGAACGCCTTCGGCTTCCCCTGGTGCGTCTACGGACGCACCCCGGACGTGGAAGAGATGGAGAACGACCTACCGGTCATCATCCCTCTCTCGAATCACTGGGTGGATTCCTGCGGTCACGGCAAATACCGGGGCGGCGTGGGCACTGTGCAGATCTGGGTGACCCACCATGCGCCCGCCATCTACTTCATGGCCATCTCCGACAACAGCAAGATGCAGACTCCGCAGCCACTGTTCGGCGGCTACGCGCCGGCCACCGTACCGGGCATCAGCGTGCGCGGCGCCGACATCATGCAGAAGATGGCCGAGGGCGGGGAGTTCGCACTGGACGCGATGAAGATCCTCGCGGAGCAGACCGTGAGCGGAGACTGGCAGTATGAGTTCTTCGGTCGCAGTGTGCGCCCGTACAATCTGGGCGACATCATCACCTTCGGCTTCGCCACGGGCGGCGCCGGCTACGGCGATCCGCTCGACCGCGACCCGGAGCTGGTGATGCAGGACATCAAAGACAAGATCATCTCCGAATGGTCGGCCGAGAACGTCTACAAGGTCACGTACGAGGCCGCGACCATGCGTCTGGACGAGGCGGCCACGGCCGCCGCCCGTGACGCCGAGCGTGCGGCCCGGCTGGGCCGGGGCAGGAGCTACCAGGAGTTCGAGGCCGAGTGGCTTACCATGAAACCGGACGACTCGCTCCTGAGATTCTACGGCACCTGGCCGGACGCCGAGATGGTGGCGCCGGTGTTCCGGCCGTAGGCGGGTGTGGGGCGTGCGCGAGCGCGGCGTTTCTCGGGTGCGGGAGCAGCGTCTGAGGCAGGGCGGCTTGTTCGTACCGCTCGTGTTCTCGTTCGCCGCTTCGCTGGAGCAGCTGACGCCCGAGGCGTTCCTGGCTTCGGCGACGAAGGCGTCGAACGGACTGCGGACGGTGTTCGCCTCGTTCGACGTGGACGGCGTGGCCGGCTGGTGCGACGATACCGCGCCCGCGGACACGTTGAGTTGCACGCTCGACTGGTGCACATACCCTCCGGCGGTGGTGGAAGCGCCACCGCCGGAGGTAGCCCCAGACCTCGGCCGGATCGGGGTGGCGGGCGCCACCGGCGTGGCCACCGACGTCGTGCGCCGCTTGGGCTCCCTGCTTCCTGACACCGTGCTCGTGGGCACTATGCCCGGTCCGGTGACCTTGGCCCGGCAGCTGGCCGGTCCGGGTGCGGGCGGCCCGGACTCCGGCGACTCCACGCCTGGGGAAGGCCTCGAGCGGGTGCGCGTCGCCGCCAAGGCCTGCCTGGCGTACGCCAAAGCGCTCGGAGACGCGGGTCTGGACCTGCTTCTGGTGCGGGAGGAGGCCCTACTCGTCCCCACCGACGGCGTGTCGGCCGGAGACATCGCGCGCCTGTACTCGTCGATCTGGAACACGGCGCGCTTCTACGGTCTTACGGCGTTGCTTGCGCTCGGAGGTGAAGGCGCGCGTGACGTCGTCGGCGGCAGGCACGATGCCCGCGCCGGCGCGGGAGGGCCTTCGGCGCAATCCGCCTCGGCGTACTCCGCGGCCGGCCTACTCGCGCTTGCCGGGGTGGTCGATGGGTTGGTGGCTCCTCCCGCATTGATCGAGCACTGGAGCGATGTGCTCGACCACGGCTTCAGGCGCATCGGACTGGCTCTTCCCGCGAATCTACCCGCCCAGCCGGTCGACGTGATCGACGCGTACCTGCGGGGGCACGCAGTTGCCGAGCGGATGCGCGACGGGCGACTGTTCCTTGTCACCACCGACGGCGAGGTGCCGCCGAGCACCGATCGAGCCGCCTTGCTCGTTGGCCTGATGACGATTCGCGATCACGTGAGAGGAGCGGGTGCTCGTGACGCCTGAGCGGAGTTACTGGAACGAGCGGATGGAGACGGTGTCCCCCGAGGAGTTCCGGCGGGTGCAGGAGGCGGCGCTCTCGCGCCAGCTCGACTACCTGTGGGAGCACTCGGACTTCTACCAGGCCAAATGGGCGGCCGCCGGCCTCGAACGGGGCGACGTGACCGGTCTCGACGACCTGGCCAAGCTGCCGTTCACCGAGAAGAGCGAGCTGCGCGACAGCCTCGCCCAGCATCCACCGTTGGGGAGTCACCGGGCCTGCGCGTTGGATGATGTGATCCGCGTCTACTCCACCAGCGGCACCACCGGCAATCCCACCTACATCGGTCTCACCGCTCACGACCGCGACGTCTGGATGGAGACCGCCAACCGGGCCATGTGGTCGTGCCGCATGCGGCCGGAGCATGTGGTACCGCTGCCCATCGGCACCTTCTTCATCGCCGCCTCCTACGGCGAGGCCATCGAGCATCTTGGCGCCATGCTGGTGCCGGTGGGGGTGGGAGCCACCGACCGCTTCCTCGGGGCCGTGCGCAACCTGAGGGCCGACTTCGTGCTCTCCACCGCCTCGTTCCCGCTCTATCTCATCGACTACTGCGAAGGCAAAGGCATCGACACGCGTAGGCTTGGCATCAAGGGCTTCATGGTGGGGGGTGAGCCCGGCGGAGGCATCCCGCAGGTGCGGCGGCGGATCGAGGACGCCTTCGGGGCCACGGTGCGGGAGTGCATGGGCAACGGCGACATGCTCGGGCTAATTTGGGCGGAATGCGAGGCGGGGCCGGGCATGCATTTCATCGGCCAGGGCGCCTGCCATCCCGAGATCATCGACCCAGAGACCGGTGAGTCGCTCGAGATCCGCCAGGGCCTCACCGGCGAGCTCGTTTACACCTCCCTCGACCGCGAGTGCCAACCCCTGGTCCGCTTCCGCACCCGCGACCACGTGCTGGTGGTGCGCATGGAGTGCGAGTGCGGGCGCACAGGCGTCGCCGTTAGCTGCATCGGCCGGACCGACGACATGCTCATCGTGTCCGGGGTGAACGTGTACCCGGCCGCGGTGCGTGACGTGATCGGCGGGTTCCAGCCGCGCATCACCGGTGAGTTGGTGATCGAGCTTCACGAGAAACCGCCCACCGTGAGGCCGCCCATGAAGATCCGGGTGGAACACGGCCCCGAGCCCGGCGATCTGGCCCAACTCAAGAGGGAGATCGAGCACCTCCTGCGGGAGAAGCTCATATTCCCGAGCGACGTAACGCTGGTGCCGGCGGGGACCCTGCCGAAGTTCGAGTACAAGGCCAAGCTCACCGAGGCGCACTACGAGGAGTGAGCCGGATTCTACAACCGCAGGGCGTTCTTGAGCTCGGGGAGCGCCCGGCGCGACACCGGCACTTCCTGGAGCCGGCCCGCCCGCAGGCGGAGCTCGTACTTGGAGGGGCTCACCACCTCGATCTTCTCGATCATGCGCAGGTTGATGATGAACGAGCGATGCACGCGTAGGAAGGGCGGGTGGGGAAGGAGCTCCTCCAGCTCGGCGAGGGAGTAGCTGCTCGAGAGCAGGGATTCGGTGGACGTGTGCACGCGGCAGTACTGACGCTCGGCCTCGAACACGACGATGTCCTCGAGCGGCAGGAGCTTGATGGTGTCCGCGGAGTGCCGTACCGGGAAAAGGTCGATGAGGCCCCTGGGCGGCGGTACGAGGTTGGCCTCCGCCGCGTGGAAGAACTCTAGCAGGTGGGCCATCGCCAGACCGAAGCGCTGCGGCGGAACCGGCTTCAGCAGGTAATCGTGGGCCGCCACCTCGAAGGCTCGCAGCGCGAACTCCTCGTAGGCTGTGACGAAGATGATGTAGGGTCGCGGATGGAGCCGGCTCGCCGTCTCGGCGACCGTGATGCCGTTGTCGCCGGGCAGGTTGACGTCCAGGAACAGGATGTCGAACGGCCTTTCCCGCAAGAACCGCTGGGCCTCGGCGGCATTCCCGGCCTCCGCGCCCACTTCTATCATGGGGAACGACAGCAGCAGATGCCTGATCTCTCTGCGGGCGAATGGTTCGTCGTCAACGACGAGCGCTATCAGCGGGCGCAAGATCCCTCCTCGTGCGGTTGTCGGAATCGGCTCGGGTCGCGGGCAGCGAGACGATCAGTCTCAGACCGGGGGCCCTGTTCTCGACGGTCAGATTCCCCTGCTCGCCGGCGAGCGCCTGGAGCCGGCGCCTGGTGTTGCGTATGCCCACTCCTTCGCGGAGGTCGCTGGACTCGTCCAGGAGCTCGGCCAGCTCGGCGTCCGTCAGCCCATGCCCGTCGTCCTCCACCTCTACTCTCAGCCTTTGGTCGGCGAGGCGCGCCCGCGCGATGATCCGGATGTGGCTCCCCTGCAGGCCATGGATGATGCAGTTCTCCACCAGCGGCTGGAGGATCAGGACCGGCACCAGGCAGTGCATCGTCTCCGAATCGACCTCTTCGTGGTAGCTGATCACATCGGGGAAGCGGATGCTCTCGATCTCCAGGTACTCGCGTACGAGGGAGAGCTCCTCTTGGAGAGTGATGTACTCCGTGCGGATGCGGAACGTGCGCCGGAGCAGCGAGCTGAGACGCAGCACCACCGTCCGGGCCACCTGCGGGTCGACGACGCAGGCGGAGCTGATGGTGTTGAGGACGTTGAAGATGAAGTGCGGGTGGATCTGGGCCTTCAGCGCCCGCATCTGGGCCTCGGTGGCCATCTGCCGCTGCACTTCGATCTCGTTGAGCTCGAGTTGGGTGGAGAGAAGGCGGGAGAGGCCCTCGGCCAGGACCCGGTCTTCCTCGCCTATGGTATCGCGGGCCGTGCGGTAGAACTTCATCGTACCGGCCGACTTACCCGACACCACCAGCGGGGCGATCACCCCGCAGGCGAGGCGGCAGCTGGGGTAGGCGCAGCGGATCTCCTCCGGGCTGTGAGCCATCGCCACGCGCATGTCCCGCAGAGCGGTGCGGGTGGCCTCGGTGGCGACCAGGTCGCCCCTAAGGTGGTGCTCAGCTTCGGCTCCCTCAAAGGCCAGGATGCGCTCGGTGTTGGTGATGGCAATGGCATCGAAGTCGAGCTCGCGGAAGAGCACCCGTACCAGGTCGCCGGCCGACCCGGGACCGAGTCCGGTCCTCAATATCGGCAGCGACATCTCCACGATGGCGAGTATGGTGCGTGCCCGCTCGTCGTGCCGATCACCCGTGGGGGGCGGGGCAGTTCGCGCGAGCGCCGCGCCGGAAGGCAGGGTGAGAACAGCCACGATCGCGAGGGCCAGAGCAAGGGGGGCGACGACAAAGAGGCCGGATGACTGGCGCGCAGCAAGAAGGAGTACCACCAATGCCGCTCCCGCGACGGCGAACATCGCCCAGCGGCCTCGTGGAGTCCGGCGCAGCTCACCCAGCGCAACGATGATCTTCGGCATGAGTCCCCCTGGCGAGCGCGAAGGGATGGCGATTCGGACGTTCCCCGACCTTGTGATTGTACAATACTCGCGGACGAGGTTTCCCCTCGCTGGGTGTCGGCCTACCCGCTGCGGGCGACGCGGATCACCCGGCACGAATTGCGTCACCTGGTATGATGTACAGAACAATGTACATATACGTGCGGGGGCCCTGTGATGCGCCAGACCACATTCTCCGAGCTCAGACGACATGCCAAGGACTACTTCGATGCAGTGGAGGAGGGCGACGTGGTGCGTGTGTATCGAAACGGTCGTCCGATCGCCGACATCGTACCCATCCCGGCCGCGGAACCGGCTTGGAAACGTCCCGTTGCGCGATTGGCGGTGCGGGGAGGGCTGGCATCCCAAGCGGTCATCCAAGGACGGGCGGAAGGGTCGGTGAAGGACCCTGCTCCCGGCTCTGGCGGAAGACCGTGAGGGTTCTGGATGAGGATGTTCTTCGACACGTCTGCCTTGGTGAAGCGATACATCGAAGAGCCGGAGAGCGACACCGTCGCCCGACTCCTCGAAGGCGCGGAGAGCCTCATCGTGTCGGCCCTCTTCCTGCCAGAGTGCGTGTCGGCCTTCCGGCGCCTGGTCCGCGAAGGCCGCCTGTCGCCTCGGGAGTACGAGCAGCTGAAGGGTACGGTGCTGGCGGACCTGGCTGACGCGATCATCTGTCACGTCGTGCCTGAGGTGGTCGACCTCGCCGTCGATTGTCTGGAGCGTCACGCTTTGCGCACTCTGGACGCGATGCAGCTCGGGTGCGCGCGTGCTGTGGGTCCCGATCTCTTCGTCACCGCAGATCGGCGGCAGGAGGTGGCCGCCGCCGCAGACGGCCTTGCCGTCAAGCTGGTGTAGCGGTAGGGGTCAGGCGCTCCCGTTCGGCCGTGACCGGCCCCACCCTACGGCACCACCAGGGTCGCGGTGCTCCCCCGCGGCCCCGGCGTGATCTCCAGGCGGCAGTCGATCCGCTCCCGCAGTTCCGGCACGTGGGAGATGACGCCCACCAGCCGTCCGTGCTCGCGGAGATCGAGGAGCGTCTCGATGGCCGCGTCGAGGGCCTCTTGATCGAGGGTACCGAAGCCCTCGTCGATGAACACCGTGTCCAGGCGGATGCCCCCGGAGAAGTTTTGCACCACTTCGGCGAGCCCCAGTGCGAGCGCCAAGCTCGCGAGGAACCCCTCGCCCCCCGACAGCGTGCTCGCGGGCCGGTCGAGGCCGGTGAACTCGTCGAACACCTCCACGTCCAGGCCGCCCACGCGGCGGCCGTCCGCCGGGCCTGCCGCCTGGTGCAGGCGATACCGCCCTCGGCTCATCTCGAGGAGGCGGCGCGTGGCCGCGACCAGCACCTCGTCCAGGAACGCGGCGAGCACCCAACGCTGGAACGTCATGGTCTTGGAGGAGGCGGTATCGGCCAGCAGCGCGATCACCGAGTACTCGTTCTCGAGAGCGGCGTATTCGGCGTGGAGCTGCTGGACGCGCCCGAGTGTCTTCTTCAGCGACTCGTGGCGTTCCAGCGTTCGCGTGGCCTCCGTGAAAGCCGTCTCCCAGGCCTGGCGGGCAACGAAGGCGTCGTGTTCGAGCGAGGGGAGATCGGGCGGCACGACACCCGCCACCGTTCTCTCCGCCTTCTCGGCGTACGCGGCCTCTCTCGCACGGAGTGCTTCGGCCTGCGCGAGCGCGTTCGCAGCCTCGCGCTCGGTCGCCGCGGCCCGATCCAGGGCTCCGTCGAGGTGACCCAGGCGGGTCTCCGCCTCCGCCAGTGCCGCGGCCAGGACGCCGGGCGGCCGGTACTCCTCGGGGACATCCCGCTCGCGAGCCTCGACCGTGCCTTCGAGCGTGCTCACGGCCGTCTTCTGCGTCTCCAAGACCGCTTCTGCCTGCTGCTTGTCGCCGGCGGCCCGCTCGGCCGAAAGCCGGGCCGTCTCCTCGCGTTCCTCGTGGCCGGGTGGTAGTTCGGCGGCGGTCTCCAGCTGGTCCACGAGCGTGCCCCTCTCGGCGACCCGCGCCTGCTGCTCGCGGATCCTCAAGGCCAAGGCCGCCGCGGTGAGGGTGCCGTCATCGCCGAGCGCGCCGGCCGCGTCGGCACGCCGAGCGCGGAGGCCCTCGACGGCGGTGCGGGCTCCGGACCCCTGCTCACGGAAAGCGTCGGCCGTCGCGCGGAGACTCTCGACGTGGGCCTTGGCGAGCTCGAGGTCTTCCGTGGAAACGAGCGCGCCCGCCGCGTGGGCGGGCAGCGGGTGTTCCGTCGAGCCGCAGACCGGGCACGGCTCGCCCTCCACGAGGGTGGAGGCCAACACCGCAGCCTGCCCGGCCCGCCACTCACTCTCGGCGGCGTCTAGGCCGGCGAGCGCGCGGTCGAGATCCCGCTGCGCCGTCTCCTGTGCACTCCGTGCCTGGGTCTCGGCCTCGCCGGCCCGCCGTATCTGCTCGTCGAGGTTCTGGAGGCTCGTGAGACCCCGCAGGCGGTCTTCCGCCAGTTCGAGCGCGGGGCGTTCAGCAGCCAGGCTCGACGCCGCCTGTTGTGCGGCGAGTCGCTGAGCCCGAAGCTCGTCCAGCGCGGCGGCGGCGGCCTGCGAACGCTCCTCCGCCGAGAGCACGGCCTTCTCCGACGCGTCCCGGTCGGCCCTCGCCTGTTCGAGTTCCGCCGTCCGTTGAGCGAGTTCGGCCACCTTGGGGCCGAGCTCCCGCAGGCGTGTCATGGTGGCACGCAGAGTCTCGCGCTCCGGATCGCGGCCGCGCTCCTCGAGCAGTGCCGCCGAGGCCGTCTCCAGCTCGGTCTGCGCCCGGGTCACGCCGCCCTCCGCTTCGAGGCAGGCGGCGCGTGCGTTCTGCGCGGCTCGGATCAGATCCGCGACGGCCTTGCCTTCTTCCAGTGCCTTCTCGACCGCCTCCCTGGCGGATCTGGCCGTTCGCTCGGCTTCCGCGGCCGAGTCTCGGGTAACGGCCGCCGCCTCGATGAGGCCCTCGAGCCCTTCCTTCGTCTCCACCTCGTGGCCCCGGAGGGCCTCGTTCATGCGGCTCTCGAGCTCTTTGAGTCGTTGCGCCGCGCTCTTCTTCTTGCCCTTGAGGAACTCCTCGAACCCGCCGTACAGTTGGGCTCCGAACAGTTCCTCGAGTATCTGCTGGCGCTCGGAGGAGTTCGCCGACAGCAGTTCCCGGAACCTGCCCTGCGGCAGCATCACCACCTGCCGGAACTGTTCCACCGAGAAGCCGAGCAGGCCCTCGACGGCCTGCGTGACCGCCCGCGTGCCCGAAGCCAGCACGTCGCCGCTGTCATCGTCGCGATCCAGACCGGTTCGCCGCCACAGGGTGGCCGTCGGCTGCGCCTCGACCATCCCGCCGGAGCCACGCGCCGCCGGCCGTTCCTGTCTGGGGGTGCGTTCGACCCGGTACTTGTCCCCGCCGATGGCGAAGTCGAAGGAGAGTGCGGTGGGGTGATCGGGATCCGCGAATTGACTCCTCATCTGCTCGGCCGTGCGCTCGCTTCCGGTCGTCTGCCCGTAGAGCGCGACGGACATGGCATCGAGGATGGAGGTCTTGCCCGCGCCGGTGGGGCCGTGGATAAGGAGGAAGGTGGAGTCGCCGAGCGCGCGGAAGTCGATGATTTGGGTGCCCGCGTAAGGGCCGAAGGCCTGCATGGTCAGGTGGAGGGGCCTCATCGCTACGCCGACCTGCGCCCGCGCTCGAACTCCTGCACCACGTCGGCGAACACCGCCTGTTGGTCCGGCGACAGGGCTTCACCTGTGGTGTCCGTGAAGAATCGTTCGAACAAGTCGGCAAGACCGAGGCGCGCGATCTCTCCCGCCACCGGCCCGCCCGGACGGTTCTGGGGCGCCGTCGCTGTGGCCCGCGCCGCGTACATGACGTTGGGGAAGACGGCCCTCAGCCGCTCGAGTGGACTCGGGACCGGGAGCTCGTCGAGCAGGTCGACCCACAGATAGTCGTGCCGTCCGCCCGCAGGCGGGGCCGCGAGGAGATCACGGAGGCGGCCGCTGATCTTGCGGACGTCTCGCCGGACCGGGAGCTCGTACTCCTCGATGGTGGGAGCCATGGTGGGGGCCGCGCCGGTGATCTCGACGAGGGTGACGGATTTGCGGTGGTCGTGCTCGTCGAACGAGTACTTGAGCAGAGACCCCGAGTAGCGGACCCGCCGATCTGCCAGCGACTGCGGGCGGTGGAGATGGCCGAGGGCCACGTAGTCGAAGCCGTCGAACAGGGGGCAGCGACCTGGGCCGTGCCGCCCACGCTGAGAGGCCGTTCGGACTCGCTCGGCCTCCCCGGTGACGAACGCATGGGCCACCACGATGCTGCGCTCACCGGCGACTCCAGCCGCCCGGATTCGCCCGAGCATGGCCGCCATCGCCGCCTCGTGACCACGCACGCAGTCGTCCTCCAGCGCACAGGCCACTTCCGGGGGGTCCGCGTGCGGGAGGGCCCATATGCGCGCCGGCCCCGCGGGAGTGGACACGGATACGCCCACGGGGTCCGCCTCCACGGGGCCGGCCACGTGCAGCCCGCCTCGCGCCAGAAGGCGGCTGCCGAAGGCCAGGCGCGCGGGGCTGTCGTGGTTGCCGGCGATGACCACTACGGGCACCCGCACGCCGGTTACCAGCCGCGTGAGGGTCTCGTCGAGCAACGCCACCGCCTCTGCGGGGGGCAGGGACCGGTCGTAGACGTCGCCCGCGATCACGATCGCATCGGGACGGAGATCGGCGGCCAGCGCGCAGAACTCCTCCAGGGCGTGGGCCTGATCCTCGATCAGGGAGGCCCCATAGAAGACCCGGCCCAGATGCCAGTCGGCCGTGTGCAGGAGACGCACCTTCACCTCCGGAGCTATCGGGGGGACACTGGTGGAACGATGCTGCAGCAGTGTAACGATCCTACACCACCGCTCGGACGGAACGGCGACACCGCTCGAACAGAACGGCGGGCGAGGTCGCACGCTCCGTCGCACCGGTGTACCATCACAAGGCCCGGCCTGTCGATCGGCGGGCGGCCCCGGGGGTGTGCGTGCGTCCCCGGAAGCGATCGGGAAGCGGAGGCGGCATGGCACGGAAGAAGCGAAGTCGGCGAACGGGCGGCGCGGGACCGCGCAAGGGCGAAGCCGGGGTGCGGTCGGGCGGGACCGGGACCGGCAGTAGTGGCGCCGGCGCCGGCCGGACGGGAGATCTCGCCGCCGGCGCCGGCGGCGGTGCCGGTCTCGACGGCTTCTGGGCCTGGGGCGCCCCGCCCCTCGAGCTGGACGGGCTCCCCACGATCGTCGGACCCGATCCCCTCTTGCCCAGCCCCACCGAGGCGGTCATGGCGGATATATCGGCGATGGTTGCCGGCCGCGAGTTCGGCAGCATCGAGGAGGCGAACGCCTTCCTGCGGGAGGCGACCACCGCCGGCCCCCTTCCTTCGGCCCTCCCGGCGACCCCTCTGGCCCGCGCACAGCAACTCGTCTACCGTGCCATGGATGTCGGCGGCAAGCAGCGCGTCGCTCTGGCCCGGAAGGCCCTCGGGTTCAGCAAGGACTGCGCCGACGCCCACATCATCCTGGCCACCGAGACCGCCCGGAACCAGCGTGAGGAGATGGAGCTCTTTCAGCAGGCGTTGGCGGCGGCGGAGCGGGCTCTGGAAGGCACCGGCTACGAGGAACACCTACCCCACCTGTGGGGGCACGTGCCCGGACGCCCCCTGCTTCGAGCCCTCTTCGGACTGGGCCTCGCCGAATGGGCGCGCGGTGCGCGCCTGGCCGCGGTGGAGCAGCTGCCCCGCATCCTGTCCCTGAACGAGCAAGACGCTCAGGGCGTGCGCTACTACCTGCTCGGCTGGCTGCTGGACATCGACGAGCTCGTGCTTGCCCGGGAGCTCGTCGGGAGGTATCGGGAGAACACGGCCGTCTGGCTGTGGGGCGACGCCCTGCTAACCTTCAAGGAGAAAGGGCCGTCGTCCGGGCGCGCGAAACTGCGGAAGGCGTAACGGGCGAACCCACATGTGCCGGACCTGCTCATCGGCGAGGACGAGGAAGAACCCGCGCCGCGGGACCGTCTCGAGGCCGAAGCGCACCACGCCGTGACCCTTCTCGGCCGGGCGTGGATCCGGGACATCCCCGCCATGTGGTGGCTGGAAGAGGAGACGGCGTTGTTGCCAGCTTCCCGCCCGGCGCCCGCCTCCGCGCCCCGGAGGTCGCGCGCAGCGCGGGGCAGTGCTTCCGACTCCTTCGTCGACGACCTCCGCGCCACCCTCGCCGGCGATCCCTCCGGCTTGGACGCCGACGTCGTGATGCGCCTGATCACATCTCCTCTGGGTACGCCCGGGTGCGCCGTCGTTCTGCGCGACGAGCTCACGCTCCCCGAACTCGCCGGCTCCGCCTACCTCTTCAACGCCCGCCTCTTCCTGGGGAAGGCGGCCCCGGCCGACGTCCGGGCCACCGCCAAGGGCAACCTGAACCAGGCCTTCGTGGACTACATGGCGGGCGGGATGCATCTCTCGGCGGATGAGGAGCACTGGTTCTCGTACGGCAGACCGAGGCGGGAGGACGGTTTCAGAGCCCTCCGGGCCTTGCGGGCGGTGCTGACGCTCGCCGGGCTCCTGGAAGAGAAGCCCCGTTCCTTCGCCGTCACCGACGAGGGATTCCGCCTTCTCGCAGAGGGTGCCGCCGGTACGTTGCAGGCACTACTCTTCCGTACGTTCTTCGGGCCGTTCGACCTCGCCTTTTTGGACCAGATGGGCGAGGACTCCCTCCTGCAGGCCACCGTTCCGTACACGCTGTTCATGCTGAGCCGGGAGGCGGGGGAGTGGCTCTCGCCGCTCGACCTGCGCGATCGCGTGGTGTTGGAAGAGATCCGCGACCCTGAGGAGGAGGCGAGCATCTTCGACGAGACGTTGTGGCGCTTCGAGAACCGGATCTTGGCTCCCCTGGTGGGCTTCGGGCTTCTGGAACGCCGGCCTCATCCCGACCCGCCCGCTGACGGGGGTCGGCTCGACGTTGGCGGCTACCGCTACTACCAGGTTCGCCGCACTCCCTTGTTCGACCGGTTCGTAGGGTTCGACCTGACGTAGGGGTGTCGCGGCGGGCCAGGAGCCTGCAGCTCGCTGTGAGCCGACTTCTCCCTGTGAGTGTAGTGGAGGGCGGGCGGTAGAGGAGGAACGAGGAGCGCCGGCGTTCGCCGCAAGGCGAGTCAGGCCCCCCCTTTGACAACTACCGACGCAGCCCGCGCAGCCTGTGCGGTGCCTGAAGCGGGCACAGGCTCCTCGGTAGACATGTGGTGCAGCGTGGAACGAAGCCATGCGATCGCAACCCCACCGGCGCTCATGTTTGCGGCAAAGGCCGCCCACCAAACGCCTGTGAGGCCCCATATCGACGCGCCCAGATAGGCGAGCGGAACGTAGAGCACGAACATGCGCAGGAGCGAGATGGTAAGCGAACGCATCGGCCGATGGAGGGCATTCAGCGAATTCGTGACCGTCTGGAGCGCACCCAGCATCAGGTAGGACGGATACACGATCGCCATGTAGGAGGTGACAACCGCGATGACCGCGGGGTTGTCGTTGAAGACGCCGGCGATGTGACGGCCGAAGACCAGCGCCACCATCCACACGAAGAGACCCCAACCCAGCGCGAAGATGATACCGGCCCGCGTCGCTTGGGAGACACGCGACCTGAGGCCTGCCCCCAGGTTCTGGCCGATGAAAGGGATCAACGCCGCACCCAGTGCCATGACGAACATGAGCATGAGCATCTCCAAGCGGCCGGCGACGCCGAACCCGGCCACCGCAGCCACTCCGTAGCCCGCGACTATCGCGGTGACGACACCCGTCGAGATCGGTGTGATGAGTTGCGTGGTCGCGGCCGGAATGCCGATCGCAAGGACGCGCTTCCAGGCGCTGAGCACCTCGGTCACCCGCTGACGCTCGAGCGCAAAGAGCCCCATCCGGCGGAGCACGAGCAAAGAGATCATCATCGCGATCGCCTGGGCTATGACCGTCGCAATGGCGGCTCCGCGCAGACCGTACTCCGGGAACGGTCCGTATCCGAACATGAGGAGCGGATCCAAGATGGCGTTGACCACGAGCACGGACACCATGATCATCGCCGGCGTCTTCGTGTCCCCCGTCGCCCGCACCCCACTGTTGCCCACCTGCGGGATGACGATCAGCGGCAACCCCAGGTACCAGATCATCATGTACTGTCGCACGTACTCGAGCACCTGGCCGTCCGCTCCCATGGCTCGAAACAGAGGGTCGATCGTGGTGAGGCCGATGGTGACGATGCCCAGCGCCACGGTGACCCCCAGCGCGATTGCGTCGACGGCGAGCCGGCGGGCCTCCCGCACGTCCCCCCGCCCGATGACGCGCGAGATGACGGCCGTGGTGCCCATGCCGATCCCCATGTTCACCGAGTTGACCGCCATCACGACGGCGAGCGTGAAGCCCATGGCCGCGAGCTGCTCGGTTCCCAGGCGGCCGATGAAGTAGGTGTCGACGATGTTCAAGCCCATCATCGCCGACATGGCGACGAACATGGGCAGAGAAAGCCTCACGAGCGTCGTCGCTACCGGACCTTCTGTCAGTCGTGCCTTCTGCTGCATTCGCGCGGGCCCTCACCTTCGTCTTCGAGCAGCGCGCCGGCGTTGTCGGCCATGCGCTGCAGCATCTCTTCTGCGATCTTGAGTTCGGCTGCCGAGAACCCCCGGATCATCTGATCGTTCCACGCCCGGGCGATACTCGCGACCTCGTCGAGCAACTCGCGTCCTCGTTGTGTCAGGTCGATCACATACGCGCGGCCGTCTTCGGGATGCGCGTGTCGTTCGACCAGTTCGAGCTCCACAAGCCGCTTGACCGCGTGTGCCACCCCCCCTTTGTCCGCATCGATGAAGGAGCGGATGTCCTCCTGACGCGCACCCGCATGTTGGGAGAGGAACATGAGCATGCGAACGTGCGTGAAGCCCAGCCCATACGCGAGGCGACGAAAGGTCCACTGATCCTCGGACACGAGAGGACCTCCGGCGCCCGGCCCAGAGTCGGCAACCTGTGCGGCAGCTTCGTGCTGTCGTGGTGCCCGACTACCCGCTCGCGCGCCAGCCCGTAGCGGTGAGCGCCGCCAGATCGAGGCGGAAAGTCTCTTGCGGATCGTCGACTTCCCCGCGTTCGGTGACCGCTCGGTGCATCTGATGGGCCAGCACCGACCCGATGGCGTGGAGGGCGTCGTGCCGGTCCAGCCCCTCCTCCTGTAGACGGATGAGGGTGGCGGCCGTCGGCTCCTCGTCACCCAAAGCCACTTGAGTCTCGACCACAGCATGGATCATCGCGTGGAGCTCCATGTTGGGCGCCTGTTCGCCGGCCTGCCGGTGGTGCTCGAGCACAAGCGCGATGCGCTCGTCTTCGTCCAGCTCCAGCCAGGGGTCGGGGTCGGGAGCCCGGTGCGCGTCGTAGACTTCGACCACCCCATCGTCTGGGTCCATTCCCTCCGGCACGTACGGGATGAGTCCGAGCTCGAAGGCCTCCTCCCGCAGCTCCAGGGGGAGCGTACGGGCATCGACGATCATGCCATCCACCATGATCATCCAGGCGAACGGGTTCTCGGCCGCGAGGGATTCCAGGGTGTACTCGGGATGGAAGAACCGCAGATCGAGCAGGTCGCGAACTTCCTTCGCGTGCCTGGATGCGGTGCCTTGACTGACCCCGACCTTCTCGCAGAGGTCGCGGGCGCTCAAGAAGGGGTCGGAGTCCTTGTCGAACAAGAAGTTGATCTGGCTGAGCGCGTAAAGGATGCCGGCCGCCCACGAGAGCTCGCGGCCCCGGCCGAGCGGCGACGGTCTCTTGCGGCTGAGCTCGGCGGCCGCCTTACGACAAAGATCGGCGTATTCGTCGCCCAGCTCGTCCCGGCAAACGCGGTCGGTGATCGTGGTGACGGCCTCATATCGCGCCTGCATTGCGTGGGGAACTTTGTAGGCTTTCGGCGGTGTCATGGAGTGCTCCCGTGTCGGTTGCGGACAACCCGCCGAGAGCGTAGCACGAGCGCGCCGGACTCGGGAACGGTTGCTCATATGTCGCCTACGCCGGTGCGACTGACAACGCATAGCGCCGTCCAGTGCTGCCCGGTGGCCGGGGCTTCGTTCTTCAACGGCCTCCTAGTGTCCTGAGGCATTAATCCGCTCACAATAAGCCGCCAAGCTCTCCAGGATCTCATCGGCGGTCTTATGCCAGATGAAAGGCTTGGGGTCATCGTTCCATAGGGCAATCCAGGTGCGGATGGAGGCGGTAAGTTCTTTGACGGAGCGGTGGGTGCCTCGCCGTAGCCATTTAGTGGTGAGCTCAGAAAACCAGCGCTCCACCAGGTTAAGCCAGGAGCTGTAGGTGGGGGTGAAGTGCAACACGAAGCGGGGGTGGCTAAGAAGCCAGCGCTTCACCGCCGGGGTCTTATGGGTGGAGTAGTTATCCACCACCAGGTGCACGGCCAGCTCTTTGGGGACCTCCCGGTCGATGAGCTTAAGGAACTTTATGAACTCAGCGGCCCGGTGCCGGGGGTAAGGGCGCAGATCACCTTCCCGGAGGCCAGGTTTAAGGCGGCGTAGAGGTTGGTGGTGCCGAAGCGGCGGTAGTCGTGGGTCTGCCTTTTGGGTACGGCGGGGAGAAGAGGAAGGATGGGGGCGGTACGATCTAGGGCCTGGATCTGGCTCTTCTCATCCACACAGAGCACCACCGCTGCCTCCGGAGGGTTAAGATAGAGGCCCACGATGTCTCTGACCTGGTCGATGAACTGGGGGTCGGGGGAGAGTTTGAACTCATCCACCAGGTGGGGTTTTAGCCCGAAGGCCCGCCAGATGCGGCTGACGGCCGTCTGGTTTAGGCCCACGGCCCGGGCCAGGGAGCGGGTGGACCAGTGGGTGGCGTCTTTGGGGGTCTCCTCCAGGGTCTTCACGATCACCCGCTCCACCTGCTCATCCGTGATGGTACGAGGTTTCCCCGGCCGGGGCTCATCCTGCAGGCCGTTAAGGCGTTTCATGGCAAAGCGGGTCCGCCACTTGCCCACCGTGACCGGATGGCAGCCGAGCTGCCGGGCGATCTCCTGGTTGGTAGTTCCTTCGGCCGCCGCCAATACGATACGGCAGCGCAGGGCCAAGGCCTGGCTGGTCTTGGCCCGCCGGGCCCAGCGTTCAAGGATCTCCCGCTCCTCATCACAAAGCGTAACCTGCACCGTCGGTCGTCCCATGGCTCCTCCATCGTCGCACCTAACGATGAAGTTCGCCACCCAGTCCCATTCTCCTGCTAACTTATGACTCAGGACACTAGCAGGCTGCTGAGGAATGACGCTTCGCCGCCGGAGTACACTGGGTACGCGCAAGGCTAGGACGCAGGGAGCGCTCGTAGCAGCGCTACGGGCGCGACTGAGGACAACGCATGGCGCCGCCCAGTGTGGTCCGGCGGCCGAGGTTTCGTTTTTCAGCAGCCTGCTAGACCCGGACCTGTGTCCCGGTCATTTCCGGCGCCGGTCCCAGGGTGTGCCTTCCCAGCCCCGCACTTGGCCCTTGTCTCCGCAGACCGGGCAGTGCCAGAGAATAGTCTCCCCGTCTCCGGCCAGGCCCGCCTCGATGATTCCCGTACACGGTCGCCGGGCTGGGCTCCAGCGGCAAGCGACGTTGGTGCGCAGGTCGGCCACTCCCCGGGAGCTCGTCACCCACGTCACGATGGATCCGATGAACGCCGCCACGCCGAACGCCGGCCCGGGCAGGTCGTCGGGGATCCGCCCCGCCTCGTCGAGGAAATGTCGCATGTCGGTGATCCAGGTGTTGGCGGTCCTGCGTGCAGCCTGTTTCCCCCTCTGCTCTGCAGCTTGGGTCACCTGCTTCCGACCCGAGGCGGGCTCGGCGACGGCTGGGGCCCCGGCGGTCGTGATGGCCCTCTGGGCGACAGATCGGGTGGCGTGCTTCAATGCCTCCGCGAGGAGGCGGGCAGTGACCCGGGCGGGCGTGTCGTAGCCGAGCGGCCCCACCGGCGTGTCGCACAGCGAGAGTGCCTTGTCGAAGGGATCGTCGCCCGCGCCGCGTTCCATCATCGTGCGAAGCAGGAACGAGAAGTCGTTCAGCGTGCCGAGCACGGAACGGTTGTTGGTCGCGGCGATCACACACTCGCGCATCTCACCGATCTCGCGTTCGATGGCCTCCATGGGGATCTGGAGGCGATCGAGCACGGTGACGAGCTCTTGCGGGAAGGTCTGCGCCAGGTGCTTGGCGTTACGCGCGGGCATGAGCACCGGCAGGCGGGAATGTTCAGCGGCCAGCAGGATGAAGCGTCGCTGGCCCAATGCAAGGGGCTGCGCGAACCAGTCGCCCAGGGTAGTCGTGGTCGGCTCGACGACCGTGCTCGGCGGCCCGACGCGAGCCAGGAGCTTCTTGGTGCAACGCAGAGCGTACACTACCTTATTGTAGCGAAGATCACCCTGACAGGGTCGCATTCGGGCCACCACGAAGGCATGGCCTCGGCATCAAGTGCGCCTGCGGCCTTACGAGATGCCGCGACACGAACGGGCGCGACGTACGCCCGGGCGGCGCGTGTTCACCAGCCGTCGCGGTGCACTCGGGCGGGGTCAAACTGGGTGCGTGGCGGTTTCTGCTCCGCCGGATAGCCCACCGGAACGAGGCACAGGGGCACGATCCGAGACGGGATACCGAGTACCTCGCGCACCATGTCCACCCTCTCCGGCCGGGGATGGACGCCGCACCACACGGTGCCCAGGCCAAGAGCGGTGGCGGCCAGCAGCAGGTTCTGGGTGGCCGCGGCCACGTCCTGCACCCAGTATTCGCCCGAGACGCCTTCGGGTACCAGGTCGAGGTCGCCGCAGGGGACGATGCAGAGGGGAGCTTCCCGCAGCATGCCGGCGTAGGGGTGTCTCTCGGAGAGCTCGTCGAGGAGCTCGCGCCGCGAGATCACCACGAAGTGCCAGGGCTGCTCGTTGGAGGCGGAGGGCGCCGCCATGGCCGCCTCCAACAGGCGGGTCACGAGCTCGTCGGGCACGAGCCGATCCTCGTACCGGCGGATGCTGCGGCGGGACAGGAGGAGGTCGTAGGCGATGGGTGGGCGCTCTGTCGGGCTGGTGGGGGAGGGAGGCGAGAGAGGCGGGGATTCGTCCATGGATACGGTTCCTTTCTGGCGGGATGCTTGACGACGGCAGAGGCCTTCTACCCAGTCGGGTAGGGCGGGCAACCGGTCCACAAGCCCTCGACAGGCTGCGGCGGCGGCCGCCCTGCGGGCGGAGTGATATCGTGAAGAGACGCGCCTGCCCATCACGAGCGCGGGACGGTCGGGCGGCGCGTGGGTCGCCGGGTGGTCGGCAGGCTGACCGGTCAGGCTCTGGGGCGACTGTCAGATAGGGCAAGCTGGGGGGTGGCGAAGCTCTACCACGACGACACCATCGACGCCGACGAGATCACCCTGTCCATCCATCCTGCACGGAAGGAGGTGGCCCCGGCGGCGTAGCCGGGAGTCCGTAGCGACGATCGGGAGCTACACCACAAAGTGGGACTTGACCTGGCACCGCTCCAGCAGATTGGCATCACCCATGCGTTCGGCCCAAGCGCCGAAGGCATCCAGCGGGCCGCGCCACTTGAGCAGGCTGCTGAAAAACGAAACCTCGGCCGCCGAACCGCACTGGGCGGCGCCATGCGTTGTCCTCGGTCGCGCCCGTGGCGCTGCTACGAGCGCTCCCTGCGTCCTAGCCTTGCGCGTACCCAGTGCACTCCGGCGGCGAAGCGTCATTTCTCAGCAGCCTGCTAGCTCGTCCACGGTGGTGAACAGGGGGGCGTTGGTCCTGAGTGTCGCCAGGTCCTTGAAAAGCAGGGCCAGGTCGCGCTCTTTCTTCAATACGTCGAAGGGGACTCTTCGATGCCGCCGTACCGGTTCAGCAACCTGGCGGCGGTCGCCGAGCCGATGCCCGGGATGCCCGGGTATCCATCTGCCGCGTCACCCACCAGCGCCAGATAGTCGGGGATCAGGCC
Organism: Thermoleophilia bacterium; assembly: GCA_027493445.1. Classification (GTDB taxonomy): domain Bacteria; phylum Actinomycetota; class Thermoleophilia; order RBG-16-64-13; family RBG-16-64-13; genus JAMDDA01. The sequence continues at coordinate 3,679,899 of JAOSKU010000001.1, forward strand.
GGGTTCGACACCGAACTTCCTGCGCACCGCCTCCGCGTCGCGGATCGTGCCGGTCCTGCTATTGACCTGCACTACGCGATCGTCCCGGACGCACTGCGCCAGGTCTTTGTCCGGCGTCCAGATGCACACCTTCTCCACCCGGGCGTCGGCCGCGGCGAGGCAGGCGGCGGAGGCCAGGGCATCGTCCGCCTCCAGCTCGACCATGGGCCAGACCGTCACTCCCATGGCGGCCAGGGCCTCCTCGAGGGGCTGGAATTGCGCGAGCAGCGACCGTTCCACCCCGGCACTGGTCTTGTAGCCGGGCCAGAGCTGGTTGCGGAAGGACTCGATGTCGTGATCGGTGGCCAGGCCGACATGGGTGCCCCCGCCTTCGAGCATGCGCACCACCGCGCTCAGCACTCCACGCACGGCACCGAGGGGCGGGTTGGTGCCCTTTCGTGAGCGGCGCAGGCAATAGAAGTGGCGGAAGAGCTCGTAGGTGCCGTCGACCAGGTGGATGATCATGGGGCAGTGTAGCGCGGAAGTGCCTCCTTTCTTCTTTCTGTCCGACCAAGGTTGTAGGATGACGCACGAAGCCATCGAGAGACGGAGGGTCAATCGTTGGACGTCTTTCACCTGCGCGACCAACTCGTCGAGGACTACCGCGAGTACGTCGAGAGCTTCATCCGGATCAAGGACGAACGCATCCGGAGCACGGTGGAGGAGGCCATCGACGCCGGGCTCCTGTGGCCGGCGCCTTTGGTACAGCTCAACCCCACCTTCGAGGCCGCCGAGACCGTCGACGAGTTGGTGGCAGACGGCACCCTGCACCCGGAGTGCGGGCGCATCTTTCGGACCGGTAAGGGTGGCTGCGCACCGGGCGTGACCGGCGGCTACAACGGGCCCGGCAGCGCCACCCGACCCGGCAGCGCACATGCGACCGGCAACTCCACCGCGGCCGCCGCACCTGCCCGCCCCCTGCGCTTCCACCGCCACCAGGTGGAGGCCATCCGCGCCGCCCGCACCGGGGATAACTACGTGCTGACCACCGGCACCGGCTCCGGCAAGAGCCTGGCCTACATCGTCCCCATCGTGGATCACGTGCTCCGGCGGGGGTCGGGGCGCGGCGTGCAGGCCATCGTGGTCTATCCCATGAACGCCCTCGCCAACAGCCAGCTGGGGGAGCTCGAGAAGTTCCTGTGCGAGGGGTTCCTGTGCGAGGGCTATCCCGACGGCAAGGGACCGGTGACCTTCGCCCGCTACACCGGGCAGGAGAACGACGAGGCCCGGCTCGACGCCATGGCCAACCCGCCCGACATCATCCTGACCAACTACGTGATGCTGGAACTCATACTCACCCGCGAGCGGGAGAAGAACCTGATCAAGGCGGCCCAGGGCCTCAAGTTCCTGGTGCTCGACGAGCTACACACCTACCGGGGCCGGCAGGGATCGGACGTAGCCCTGCTGACGAGGCGCGTCCGCGATCGCCTCGCGGCCGCCGACCTGCAGGTAGTCGGTACCTCGGCCACCCTGGCGGGCGGGGGCACGCTGGACGAACAGCGGGCGGAGGTGGCCCGCGTGGCTACGCAGATCTTCGGGGCACCGGTCGCGCCGCAGCGGGTGATCGGCGAGACCCTGCGCCGAGCGACGCCGCCCCGCGGTGGCGATGACCCTGACTTTGTACGGCAGTTGAAGGCCCGGGTCGAGGAGGTCGCGCGCGACGGATGGCCGGCGGCCATGACGCATGCGGAGTTCGTGGGCGACCCGCTCGCTTCCTGGGTCGAGAGCACCTTCGGCGTGGAGCCCGACCCGGAGAGCGGACGTCTGGTCCGGGCTCAGCCGATCAGCATCCGGGGCGCCAATGGGGCGGCGACCAGGCTCGAAGCGCTCTGCGGCGTGCCTGAGGAGGCGTGTGCCGAAGCGGTCGAGAATCTACTCCTGGGCGCCTACCGGTGTCTCAATCCCGATACCGGCTTTCCGGTGTTTGCGTTCCGCCTGCATCAGTTCGTGGGACGGGGGAGACGGTCTTCGCGACTCCCGAGCCCGAGGACAAGCGGGAGATCTCGCTGCAGGGCCAGAAGTTCGTGCCCGGAGAACGTGACCGGGTATTCCTGCCCCTGGTGTTCTGCCGGGAATGCGGCCAGGAGTACTACGCGACGGTGGCCACGGGGGCGCAGGCCCTGGGCGGAACGGAGTACACCCCCCGGGAGCTCTCCGACCGCCTGACGGGTGCGGATGTCGGGGGCGGGGGGCCGCAGCCGGGGCTGCTCTTTATCAACTCCGAGAACCCGTGGCCCATCGACGCCGAGGATATCCTCAAACGGGTGCCGGAAGACTGGCTGGAAGCCGGCGCTGGAGGAGAGCGGAGGCTGATCAAGGACCGGGTTAAGTCCCTGCCTCGGGCGATCCGCATCGACCCTGCCGGGCGCGAGAGCGCTGACGGCGTGGAGGCGGCTTTCATTCCAGGCACATTCCGTTTCTGCCTCTCTTGCGGCGTGTCCTATGCCTTCACCGTGAAGTCCGACTTCGGCAAGCTGGGGCAGCTGGGCTCAGGTGGTCGGAGTTCGGCCACCACCGTCATGGGGCTTTCGACCATCCGCACCCTGCGCGAGAGCGACCTCTCCGAGACGGCGCGGAAGCTCCTCAGCTTCACAGACAACCGGCAGGACGCCTCCTTGCAGGCGGGTCATTTGAACGACTTCGTGGAGGTCGGCCTCCTTCGATCGGCCCTCTACCGTGCCGCGGAAGCGGCGGGTCCCGCCGGGCTGCGACACGACGAGCTGGCGGCCAGAGTGTTCGACGCGCTTGGCCTGCCCATCGCCGCCTACGCCCAAGACCCCGAGGTGAAATTCGCTGCGTTCCACGAAACCCAGGCCGCCCTGCGCAACATGCTCGGTTACCGCCTTTATCGGGATCTGAAGCGGGGATGGCGCATCACCCTGCCCAACCTGGAGCAATGCGGTCTTCTGGAGATCGGCTATCAGTCCTTGGAGGAACTGTGCGCGGCCGAGGAGGAGTGGACCGAGGTCCATCCGGCGCTGGTCACGGCCACGCCTGAGACCCGGGCGAAGGTTGCCGGGGCGCTCCTCGACCTGATGCGCCGTGGTCTGGGCATCAAGGTCGACTACCTGGAAGCCGACTTCCAGGAACGCCTGGCGCTGCAGAGCAGCCAGCGGCTCTGTCCCCCTTGGGCCGTTGACGACAAGGAGCCCTGGGAGCGGGCCGCCGTGCTGTACCCACGAGCGAAGGCCAGGGGCGACGACGGCACTGCCCTCTACACTTCTTCGCGGAGCGGTTTCGCACAGTACCTCCGGCGCGTGGCCACCTTCCCCGACTGTGGTGCGAGGCTGAAGGTGCCCGAGACCGAGACGGTCATCCGCGATCTGCTGAAGACGTTGCGGGTGGCCGGCCTGGTCGAGCAGAAGCAACCGACCACGGCGCGCCCCACCGACGGTGACGGCTTCTCCGGCTACCAGGTGCCCGCCTCGGCGCTGATCTGGCGGGCCGGCGATGCGTCCTGCGTGCCCCATGACCCCATCCGCGTGCCGAACGTGCCCGACGCCGGCGGCGCCCGGCCCAACCCCTTCTTCGTGGAGTTCTATCGGGAGACAGCGCGCGGCCTGGTGGGACTCGAGGCCCGCGAGCACACAGCCCAGGTGCCGGGAGGCGACCGGCAGCAGCGGGAAGATCGCTTCCGGGCCGGGAAACTCCCCATTCTCTTCTGCTCGCCCACGATGGAGCTGGGGGTCGACATCGCCGAGCTCAACGTGGTGAACATGCGCAACGTGCCGCCCACTCCGGCCAACTACGCGCAGCGTAGCGGTCGAGCGGGTCGGAGCGGCCAGCCCGCCCTGGTTTATACCTACTGCTCCACGGGCAGCCCCCACGACCAGCACTTCTTCCGCCGGCCCGGACTGATGGTCTCCGGAGCGGTGGCGCCACCCCGCATCGATCTGGCCAATGAGGACCTGGTGCGCGCCCACGTGCACGCCGTCTGGCTGGCGGAGACCGGACAGTCCCTGGGACAGTCGCTGGTCAACGTGCTCGACATGGCCGGTGATGAGCCCACCCTCGCCATCCAACAGAGCGTGCTCGACAGTCTCTCGTCCGAGGGAGCCCGGCAGCGGGCCCGGACGCGGGCGGCGGCGATCCTGGCCACCTTCCGCGACGAACTCGAAGCCTCAGATTGGTTCACCGACGACTGGCTGGACGAGGTCTTGGGACAGGTGGTGCGGCAGTTCGATCGGGCCTGCCAGCGCTGGCGCGACCTCCATCGGAGCGCCCACGCCCAGGCCGTGGCCCAGCAGAAGATCAGGCTGGATGCCTCGGCCGCCCCTCGGGCCAAGGACGAAGCCAGGCGCCTGCGAGCCGAAGCCGAGCAGCAGCTGAACCTGCTCACTCAGGTCGACACCCTGGCCCAGTCCGACTTCTATAGCTACCGGTACTTCGCGAGCGAAGGGTTCCTGCCCGGCTACAGCTTCCCTCGGCTGCCCCTCTCCGCCTACATCCCGGGGCGCCGCTTCGGTGGACGGCAGCGGGACGAGTTCCTGTCGCGACCCCGCTTTCTTGCCATCTCGGAGTTCGGCCCTCGGGCCATCGTCTATCACGAGGGCTCCCGCTACACGATCAACAAGGCCATCCTCCCGGTGGGCGACGATGATGTCATCACCCGCAAAGCTAAGCTCTGCGGCCACTGCGGCTACCTGCACGAGATCCCCGCAGGAGACGGCCCCGACCTCTGCGAGAGCTGCGGTACGCTCCTCGGTCACGCCTACGCCAACCTCTTCCGCATGCAGAACGTCTCCACCAAGCGCCGCGACCACATCAACTCCGACGAAGAGGAGCGCATGCGCTACGGCTACGAGCTCCTCACCGGCATCCGCTTCGCCGAGCGGGGGGGAGAGGCCAAGTTCCACACGGCCACGGCGGAGCTGGACGGGACGGTGCTTGCCACGCTCACCTACGGCCACGCTGCCACCATCTGGAGGGCAAACCTGGGTTTGGCTCGGCGGAAGAACCAGGATCAGCTGGGCTTCGTCCTCGACACGGAGCGGGGGTACTGGGGCAGCGAGAAGGACCTGGCCGAGGGCGACGAGGACGATCCCCTCTCCGCCCGGACCCAGCGGGTCATCCCCTTCGTGGACGATCGGCGCAACTGCCTCATCATCGACTTGGCGGAGTCGGTGGACGCGGACCTCGTGATCTCGCTGCGTGAGTCTTTGAAGCGTGCGATCCAGTCGCTCTATCAGTTGGAGGACAGCGAGCTCGCGGTGGAGAGCCTGCCCTCCGACAAGGACCCTCGGCGCATCCTTCTCTACGAAGCAGCGGAGGGAGGAGCAGGGGCTTTGCGGCGGCTGCTCGATTCGCCCGAGGCCGTGGCCGAGGTCGCCCGCGAAGCACTGGCGATCTGCCACTTCGACCCGGCAACCGGAGCCGACCAGCGGAAGGGGCCGGGCGCCGTCGAAGAGTGCGAGGCCGCCTGCTATGACTGCCTGCTTAGCTACCAGAACCAGCGCTACCACGGCTTCCTCGACCGCCGGCTCATCCGCGAACTGCTCTTGCGGCTCGCCGCCGCCCGGGTGGCCGTTTCGGGTACCGCCCGCCCGCGCGCCCAGCATCTGGCCGAGCTCAAGCGGCTGGCCGGCTCTGAGCTGGAGCGGCGCTGGCTCGATTTCTTGGAGGAGCGCGACCTCCGGCTGCCTTCGTCGGCCCAGCGGTTGATCGAGGCCTGCTCCGCTCGCCCCGACTTCTTCTACGATGAGTATCAGGCCGCCGTCTACATCGACGGTCCGCCCCACGACTACCCCGAGCGTCAGGCGCGGGACGAAGCCCGGAATGTGGCCATGGACGACGCCGGGTTCACCGTCATCCGCTTCCACCATCAGGACGACTGGAGGGCCATCATCGAGCGGTTTCCCTACGTGTTCGGGGGTCGGTCGTGACCTACGCCGTCGGCTCCCTGGTGCGCGCCCGTGGGCGCGAGTGGGTAGTCCTGCCCGAGTCGGAGGGTGACCTCCTGGTGCTGCGTCCCCTGGGCGGCACCGAGGACGAGGTGGCCGGCATCCTGCAGGCCCTCGAGTCGGTAGAACCCGCCACCTTCGCCCTGCCCGATCCCCGCGACCCCGCCCAGATCGGCGATTACCGCTCGGCCCGGCTTCTACGCGACGCCGTCCGGCTGGGGTTCCGCTCGAGCGCCGGGCCCTTCCGTTCCTTCGCCGCCATCGGCGTCGAGCCCCGGCCCTACCAGCTGGTGCCCCTTCTCATGGCGCTGAAGCTCGACCCGGTGCGCATGCTCATCGCCGACGACGTGGGTATCGGCAAGACCATCGAGGCCGGGTTGATCGCCAAGGAGCTGCTGGCCCGCGGGGAGGTCGAGCGTCTGGCCGTGCTCTGCCCGCCGGCCCTGGCCGAGCAGTGGCAGAGGGAGCTGGCCGACAAGTTCCACATCGACGCCGAGCTTGTGCTGGCCTCCACGGCCGCCCGCCTGGAGCGCGGCCTCGGCATCAGCGAGTCGCTCTTCGACCGCCATCCGTTCGTGGTGGTCTCGACCGACTTCATCAAGTCGCCCAAGCACGTGGAGGAGTTCAAGAACGCCTGCCCCGAGCTGGTGATCGTCGACGAAGCCCACACCTGCGCCTCCGCCGCCGACGGCCGGAGCGCCCAGATCCAGCGCCACAAACTGGTGGCCGGGTTGGCGGCCGACCCGGGGCGCCACCTCATCTTGGTGACGGCCACCCCTCACAGCGGCAAGGAGGAAGCCTTCCGCTCGCTGCTCGGATTCCTCGACCGGGACTTCCTCCAGCTGCCCATGGAGCTCGGCGGCGACCAGAACAAGGCCCACCGCCGGCGTCTGGCCAGCCATTTCGTGCAGCGTCGCCGGGGCGACATCCGTAGCTACCTGGATGAGGACACTCCTTTCCCCGAGCGGGAGGAACGGGAGGACACCTACCAGCTCTCCCCCGAGTACAAGAAGCTCTTCGAGCGGGTGCTTCGCTACGCCCGGGAGACGGTAACCGACACCGCCACCGACCGCCGTCGCCAGCGCGTGCGCTGGTGGTCGGCGCTGGCCCTCCTGCGCTCCTTGGCCTCCAGCCCGGCCGCCGCGGCCGCCACCATGCGCACCCGGGCGGCAACCGCCGACACCACGAGCGTGGAGGAGGCCGACGAGATCGGCCGCCGCACCGTGCTCGACCTCATGGACGCCGACTCCGCCGAAGGCACCGACGTCATCCCTGGGGCCGACGCCGACGAGACCGACCAGGCAGGCGACGCCTCCGCCCGTCGCCGCCTACTCGACATGGCCCGCGAGGCCGAGCGCCTGATGGGCCCGGGCGACGCGAAGCTCAAGAAGGCCGCGACCCTCGTGGCCGAGCTCCTCGACCAGGGCTACCGGCCCATCGTCTTCTGCCGTTTCATCCCCACCGCGGACTACGTGGCCGGCGCCCTACGTAAGGCCCTCAAGGACACCGAGGTGGCTTCGGTAACCGGAACGCTTCCGCCGGCCGAGCGCGAGGAGCGGGTCGCGGCGCTGGGGGAGCACCCCCGGCGCGTGCTGGTCTGCACCGACTGCCTGAGCGAGGGCATCAATCTGCAGGAGCACTTCGATGCCGTGGTTCACTACGACCTCTCCTGGAACCCCACCCGCCACGAGCAGCGCGAGGGCCGGGTGGACCGCTACGGGCAGAAGAACCCCACGGTGCGCGTGCTCACCTACTACGGCACCGACAACCAGATCGACGGCATCGTGCTCGACGTACTCCTGCGCAAGCACAAGGCCATCCGCGGCTCCCTGGGCATCTCGGTGCCCGTGCCGGTGGATACCGAGGAACTGGTGGAGGCCCTCCTGGAGGGGCTTCTCCTCCGCGAGCAGGCCGGAGGCCGACCCGACCAGCTCATGCTGGATCTCGGGGATCTGGCCGAGCGAAAGCGCGACGACGCCCACCGCCAGTGGGAAGCGGCCGCCGACCGGGAGAAGCGCTCCCGCACCATGTTCGCCCAGGAGTCGATCAAGGTGGACGAGGTGAGGGGAGAGCTCGCAGAGGTTCGCGGTGCCATCGGCGGCGGTCTCGACGTGGAGAAGTTCGTTCGCGACGCCCTTGTGGCCTACAAAGCCGTGGTGGCCGGCGACGGAACCATGACCGTCGATCTGGCCGAGTCTCCAGCCGCCCTGCGCGAGGCGATGGGTTTGTTGGACGCGACCCGTTTCCGGGGCCGCTTCGAGCTTCCGGTGGGGGATGAGGAGATCTACCTCTCGCGGACCCACCCGGTGGTGGAGGGCCTGGCCACCCACGTGGCCGATTCGGCCCTGGACGCCCTCGAGGAGGCGGTCGCCAAGCGCCTCGGCGTCGTCCGCACGAGCGAGGTTGCGAAGCGCACCACGTTGCTGCTTCTGCGGCTGCGGTTCCACATCACCGACTCCCTCGGTCGCCGGGGCGCGCTCTTGGCCGAGGAATGCCGGGCGGTCGCCCTCCGGGGAGCGCCGTCGGAGGCGGAGTGGCTCGCCGACGACGAGGTCGAGACCCTGCTGCTCGCGGCTCCCACAAGCAACATCGCCCCCGACCAGGCCCAGGCTGCGCTGGAGCGGATACTCGCCGATTTCGATCAGGTTCGGCCCTACCTCGATCAGGTGGCCGAGGAACGGGCCGCGCGCCTCGCCGGCTCCCACGAGCGCGTGCGTCAGGCTTGGACGCGGGCGACCGGCAAGGCCGCGACCGTTACCCCCGAACTGCCGGCGGATGTGCTGGGGCTGTATGTGTTCCTGCCGGTGAGTTCGGGTGGAGGGCAGAGCGGAGGAGGTACCCCAGTGGTGCCGTATCATCACGCTTGACGTTATTCACGTACAACGTTATTATCATCCTATGATCGTCTCGTTCAAGGACGGCGACACCGAAGCGCTCGCCGGCGGCCGTCGTGTGAAGCGGTTCGAGAACATCGAGGCGGTCGCTCGCCGCAAGCTCCGCCAGCTGGAGATCGCGGGTCGACTTGAGGATCTCCGCGTGCCACCCGGCAACCGGCTCGAGTCGCTGAAGGGCGATCGAGCCGACCAATACAGTATCCGTATCAACGACCAGTACCGGGTCTGCTTCCGCTGGACGGCAGGCGGCGCCGAAGACGTCGAGATGGTGGACTACCACTAGGAGCGCTCCCATGGACAAGCTCAAGCCTGTGACCCCCGGAGAGCTGTTGCGCGAGGAGTTCCTCGTGCCGATGGGCATCTCGCAGTACCGCCTGGCCAAAGAGATCGGCGTGCCGGCCCAGCGCATCAGCGAGATCGTCGCCGGACGCCGTGCCGTCACCGCCGACACCGACCTGCGCCTGTGCCGTTTCTTTGGCCTTTCCAGCGGTTACTGGCTGCGCGCGCAGGCAGCCCACGACACCGAGGTCGCCGAGGCGGCCCTGGCCGAGGAATTGGCCCACATCAGGCCATGGTCGGAGACTGCAGCCTGAGGTCGGTCGGGATGCCGCTGGTCCGCAAGCTGGAGCCGGGTCTGCGGGAGATCCGCTTGCGCATATGAGATGGTGCCGCCCGAGTGTTGTTCACCGTGAAGGACCACACGATGGTCTTGTTGGACGGATGTGTGACCGTGAGTGCCACTACGCGCCCTGCGGCTCGCCCGCGGGAGTCTCTTTATCTGACCGGTCGATCGCGTCGATTGCCGCCGGATATCATCAAGCGGGCCGTGCGAAAGCTCGAGTACATAGATCTGGCGATCCGAGTCGAGGACCTGCGTGCACCGCTCGGAAATCGACTTCACACGCTCGAAGGAGACCGCAAAGGCCAGTACTCGATTTCGGTCAACGACCAGTGGCGCGATGCGGTTGTGAACTGCACCATCTGTAAGACAGGCCAGACCAGTCCCGGCAGGGTGACCGTTAACCTGCAGCGTGGGGAATCGGTCGTGGTCATCAAGGGCGTTCCCGCTCAGGTGTGCGCCGACTGCGGCGGGTACTATCTCGAAGAAGCCGTCGCGGAGCGCATCCATTCTTTGGGGGAGGACGCCGTCGCGCGCCATGCCGAGGTGGAGGTCCTGCGGTGTGCGGCGTGAGGTCTGACATGGATCTCCTTGTGACACTCCACATGGATGAGGACGGTGTCTGGATCGCGGAATGTCCGGCGCTGCCCGGCTGCGTGAGCCAGGGGGCGACCCGTGCTGAGGCCGTCGAGAACGCCCGCGAGGCGATAGCGCTCTGTCTGGAGGTGCGGGCCGAGCGAGGGGATCCGGTCTCCGTCGAGACCGTGAACGTGCAGGTCACGGCGAGGCGGCCCATCATCGACATCGAATATCTCAGCGTCGAGGAGCGCATCCTACTGGCCCAAGATCTGTGGGACAGCATCAGCCCTGACAGCCCAGAGCTCGCAGTCCCGCCCTGGATGGAGGCGTTGCTCGATGAGCGGTTGGCCGAGCACGCGCGCAATCCTGACGCGGGCGAACCGTGGGAGGTCGTGCGGGAGAGCATCGCCCGGAGACTGCGGGAAGGCAGGTCAGATGTCGATGCCTGACAACCGCCGCAAGGTTCTGTAAGTGCCACGTCCCCGCCACCGCGACGGCTTCACCACCATCCGCACCGAGGGCGCGATCCTGCCCCGGGACCTCCTGGCCCGGGTGGCCGCTCTCGACAAGGACCTCGGCGGTCTCATCCCCGACGACTACCACCTCTCCGGGGAGAAACTGAACGAGGCCACCAACCGGGCTTGGAACCGCCTGCAGGGCGCCTGGGCCGCCTTCGGCGACGAGACGGCCGCCCTGCGTGACGGCAGGAGGCCCGACCCCGGCACCACCCCCACCCGGGAGAAGTGGCTCTTGCCCCTCTTCCAAGAGCTCGGCTACGGCCGCCTGGCTACCGCCAAGGCCCAGGAGATCGACGGCCGCAGCTACGCAGTCTCCCACGGCTGGGCACACGTGCCCATCCACTTGGTGGGTTTGAACGTCGACCTCGACCGGCGCATGCCGGGTGTGGCCGGCGCCGCCCAGGCGAGCCCCCACTCCCTGCTCCAGGAGTTCCTGAACCGCTCCGACGAGCACCTCTGGGGCTTCGTCTCGAACGGCCTAGAGCTGCGCATCCTGCGCGACAACCGCTCTCTCACCCGCCAGGCCTTCGTGGAGTTCGACCTCGAAGCCATGATGACCGGCGAGGCCTACGCCGACTTCGCCCTCCTCTACCTCCTCTGCCACGAGAGCCGGGTGGAGGCGGAGCGACCGGAAGAGTGCTGGCTCGAGCGTTGGAGCCGGGCCGCCGAGGCTCAGGGCACCCGGGCCCTCGATCAGCTGCGCAAGGGCGTGGAGGAGAGCATCACCGCCCTGGGGACGGGCTTCCTCGCCCATCCGGCCAACATCGAGCTCCGCCAGAAGCTCCAGGACGGGGCTCTCCCCACCCAGGACTACTACCGCGATCTCCTCCGCCTGGTCTACCGCCTGCTCTTCATCTTCGTGGCCGAGGACCGGGGGCTGCTGCTCGATCCGGGAGCGTCCCCCGAGACCAAGGACCTCTACACCCGCTTCTACTCCACCGCCCGCCTTCGCCGCCTAGCCGAGCGCCGCCGGGGCGGGCGCCACACCGACCTCTACCAGGGCCTCCGCCTGATCCTTGGGAAGCTGGGGGAGGACGGGGGCTGCCCGGAGATCGCCCTGCCCGCCCTGGGGAGCTTCCTCTTTGCCGACCAGGGGCCGGCTGCCCTCGGCACTCTCGAGATCGCCAACCGCGACTTCCTCACCGCCGTCCGCAGCCTGGCTTCCACCAGCGACGGCAAGGTGCGCCGGGCCGTCGACTACCGCAACCTGGGGAGCGAGGAGCTCGGCTCGGTCTACGAGGCTCTGCTCGAGCTCCACCCGGAGGTGAACGTCGCCGCCCGCACTTTCGCCCTCCGGAGCGCCGGCGGCAGCGAGCGCAAGACCACCGGTAGCTACTACACCCCCACGAGCCTGATCCAGTGCCTGCTCGACTCCGCCCTGGAGCCCGTGGTGACCGACGCCCTGCGCGCCCCCGACCCCGAAGCCGCCCTCCTGGCCTTGCGCGTCTGCGACCCCGCCTGCGGGAGCGGTCACTTCCTGGTGGCGGCCGCCCACCGCCTGGCCAAGCGCCTGGCCGCCGCACGCACCGGGGACGAGGAGCCCTCCCCCGAAGCCCAGCGCACCGCGCTCCGCGACGTCATCGGTCACTGCCTCTACGGAGTCGACCTCAACCCCATGGCCGTGGAGCTCTGCAAGGTGAGCCTGTGGATGGAGGCCCTGGAGCCGGGCAAGCCCCTCTCCTTCCTCGACCACCGCATCCTCTCGGGCAACAGCCTGCTGGGGGCCACGCCCGCCCTGCTTGCGGCTGGGGTGCCCGACGAGGCCTTCAAGCCCCTGGAGGGCGACGACAAGCAGGTGGTCTCCGCCCTCCGCAAGCAGAACAAGAAGGAGCGGGCCGGACAGACCACCCTCTTCGCCGGTAGCCTCCCCGCCCTCGACACCTCCGCCCTGGCCGAGACCGTGGCGGGCATCGACCGCCTGGCCGACGACTCCCCGGCCGGTGTCCACGCCAAGGAGGAGCGCTACCGGGGACTGGCCGCCTCCCCCGAGTACCGCCGGGCCAAGCTGGCCGCCGACGCCTTGTGCGCGGCCTTCGTCTGCCGCAAGGCCAAGGGCGCCCCGGCCGTGACCCACGACGTCTTCCTGCGTCTGGCCGAGGATCCCGACAGCGTACCCACCCCCTTGCGCGCCGAGGTGGAGCGTCTGGCCGACCAGTATCGCTTCTTCCACTGGCAGCTGGCGTTCCCGGACGTCTTCCGCACTGCGGCAGGCGACGACCGCGCCGAGAACGAGCACACCGGCTGGAGCGGGGGGTTCGACGTGGTGCTGGGGAACCCGCCGTGGGAGAAACTGACGATCTCCGAAGAGGAGTGGTTTGCGGGACGGCATCCGGAGATCGCGGAGACTAAGGGCAAGGCTCGGCGAGATGTGCTGATCCGTGACCTAGCGCTATCCGACCTCGTCTTGTGGACGGAGTGGTTGGCGGCTCGGCGGATGGCCGAGGCTCACGCTCTATTGATGTCGCGTGGCGCCGGACGATACCCGCTGACAGGATCGGGAGAACTGAACACCTACCACCTCTTCACCGAGCTGGCGGACCAGCTTGTCGCTTCCGATGGACGGGTCGGTCTGATCGTCAAGACCGGCATCGGATCGGCGAACAACTGCCTACCCCTCATCAAGAAGATCACCGACGCGCGACAGCTTGTGAGCCTGTTTGATTTCGTTAACACGAAGGGTCTCTTCCCGGCCGTGCAGACCGTGGAACGGTTCAGCCTCCTCACGTACGCAGGCGTCGGTGGCTCCCGGGAGCCGATTCGCCTCGCCACTCTCTGTCAGGAGCCGGCGGATTTGGCCAAACCGGGACGTCAGTACACGCTGAGTCCCGAAGACGTCGCCTTGATGAGCCCATACAACGGCGCCATGCCGCTCCTCAAAGGAGACCGCGATGCGGCGATCATACGCCGGATCTACAGTGAGTTCCCCGTACTCGGTGACCGGGATAGTACTCGGCCTAGGGATCTCTGGAATGTCGACTACGTTCGGATCTTCGATATGGCCATCGACTCGAAGCACTTCCGCCGCCGCGAGGATCTTGAGGCCCTCGGTCTGGAGATGAACGAGCGCCGCCACTTCATCGGCGGAGACGAGGAGTACTGGCCTCTCAACGAAGGCAAGTACGTCTATCTGATGGACCACCGCTATGGGACGTTCGAGAACGTGCCGACCTCACAACGATATGGGCGCAAAGCCACCGCGCCGACACCGTCGGCGCAGCAGCTTGCCGACCCTCACTACGAGATCATGCCGCGCTACTGGTTTCCCAAGTCGCTGTGGGACGAGCGAAGAGTCGAGAAGGGCTTGCGATCCGACTACCAATTCCACTTCCGTGACGTGGCTGGCGTGTATCCGGATCTGAGGACGGCTATAGGGGCCATTTGTCCGGCGGGGCCGGCGGGTGACAAGGCTCCGACGCTCACGCTGCCACCCGGCGGAGATCCGGCCGAGGAATCGCGTCGGTACTTGGCCTTCGCGGGCCTATTCTGCTCGCTCCCGTTCGATTATGTCGTTCGAAATAAGCTCTTCAGCAAGAGCCTGAAGTTCAACACCCTCGGACAGATTCCAATGCCTCCGCCTTCACTGATTGAGGTTCATTGTGAGCACGTGGCTGTGCTGGTAGACCGGCTCGTTGCGACCGCCTTGGAGCTGACCTTCACGACGTGGACTCTGGCGCCGCTCGGAGCAGCGCTTCGGGTTGATGAGCCTCTCGTGTGGGACGAACGGCGACGATTCGGGCTTCTGCGGGAGGTGGATGCGATCGCGGCCCACCTTTATGGGCTGACTCGAGAGGAATTCGAACATGTGCTTTCGACGTTCGAGACGTTGGCCCGGCAGGAGGCGCGGGCCCATGCTGAGTATCTGACCGCGCACATGGCGCTTGATGCCTTCCATCGATTGAGCCCTCCGGCCAGAGGAGGACCGGCCGAGGAGAATTGCGCGATGCCTGCGGACGAACGGAGCTCACCGTAGACACGGGCGATCTCACAATGCAAGGGCTCCTAGCCGCCTATGGTGCCGTTGTCGCGACCTTCGCCGCAGCGTGGAATGTCGTCCGGTTCCTTCTGGAGAAGCCGCGGCTTCGGGTGAGGCTGGGCTGGGCGTGGTTCCAGACGCGAGGAGACGATGGGCCGTCTTCCCGACGGCTGGCAGTCTATGCGACCAATCTGAGCAACCAGCAGCTCTCGATTCACGAGTGCGGGCTGTTCGCCCATGGGGAGAAGATCACAAGGCAGATGGCCACGGGACCGCCAAGCGTCAACGGCATGAGCCATCAACTGCCGCACCTCCTGGGTCCGGGAGAGATGTTCACATTCTGGTTCGAAGAACAGATTCTGACCGAGGCAGAGGTCCACGAGCCGTTCGTTGCCTACGTGCGCGACAGTTCTGATCGTTACTACCTTGCGAAGGGAAAGGAAGCGCCGTGGGCGCTGTTTCTTGCCTTGCGGAGGGGGCGCATGCGTCTATCCGGATCAGTGGAGGGGACCGGCCATCGCCTCGTTCGTTCCGCAAAGGGAGCAGGGTGGCTCGTGACGGGCGCGTGGAATAGAGTCGCGACAAGGAAGAAACAACTCCCGCCAGACGAGTGAAGAGTGTGCAGCAGTAACTAGAAGGAGGTCAAGTGCCCAGAATCAGTCTCACCGACTTCGTGGACATCGTCAGCAAGAGCGGAACGCCGAAGGCGACCAAAGTCATCCAGGTCAAGAACCGGCCGAAGTACGAACCCGCAGTTGATTTCTACAAACCAGTCAGAGACTTCATCGTTGATGCACATCGGACCGGAGAACCGAAGTCGATACTGGCGGCAGCGTTGGATTCAATCACTGATCCGAAGAAGCTCGGGAATTACCCTGACGTGGTCACTGGGTACAGGAAGTGGTGGGGGAGTAAGGCGCTGGTTTGGTTCGATTCGCCGGCCGGCATCTTCGGCGCTCGAGGGATAGAAGTGGTTGTCAACCCTGAACTCGGGCTCATTGTGAACGGGCAAAGACACCTGATCAAGCTCTATTTCAAGGCGAACGCTCTGGCTAAGAACCGAGTTGATATCGTCACTCATCTCATGGAATTCACCCTTCGCTCAAGCTGCCCTCGAGGTGAGATCATGAGTGTCTTGGATATCAGAAGGGCCAAGTTGATCAGTCCGACCGTCCCGATCGCCCGTCTAGGCCCCGCGCTTGATGCTGAGCTGGCCTACATTGCGGCCCTGTGGGACTCGGAGTAGTCGAGCGGGCAAGGCCGTGTCCATGAGACGTGAACCCCTCGAAGGGCCCGGCATGAACGATCTGCTTCTGAGTGCGACCGCGGAGCTTGCCCGATTCCTGCAGCGCGTGCTGCAGCCCTTGGCGCCGGACTGGTGGCGGAGCCGAGTCGTGGACCGCCTGACCCCCCAGCAACAGCGCACGGTTCGCGAGCACGGGCAGAAGCGTTGGGAGCAGCTTGACCTGGCCGCCCTCCTCCGTGTGTTCGACCAGAACTGGCGCGACCTCTCCGCTGCTCACCACCTGCCGTACGAAGGCAGGAACTGGCTGAAGGAGATGCAGACCGTGCGCAATAAGTGGGCTTTGGGGGTATCCATTTAACCGGAGTAATCGAGATCGGCAGTTCTCCACGGGCGGTTCGCTGGAGGGCGCTCCAAGCTCGGGGGATGCCCGCGCGCCCGGGGTGGCGCAGGCGGTACTGCCCGGGGCCGCGGGCTGGCGATGAGGTCCTGGTAGCGCACCGGGTCGTGGCCGACGGCGAGATCGAGCAGCCGGTAGAACAGCATCCCGCGGCTGCGCGAGCGGCGGCGGTTGAAGCGGAACACGAACTCATTTAAGTAGCTGGCCAAGTGGGCGTCGTTCACCGAGCCCTGATGGGTGCCCAGCAGCCACCGCTTAGCCAGCGAGGCGACCCGGTGCACGGCGGGTAGTAGATCGCCGGGGCCCTCCCCCGCCGGCCCGGGCGGCGCGCTGGCTACGCCGCTCGTGGACATAACCGAGCTTCTCCAGCCCGCGGTAGCCCTGCCAGCCGTCGGTGATGACCCTCGCGCCTGGTTCGACGTGCGCTCGCACGAAGGCATGCAGCGAAGCGCCGGACGCATCTGGCAGCGGCCCCATCCGGCACCGGCCGAGCCCCTTCGGCTCCCGGATCTCCACCGCAATGCCAATCAGGAGCTTCTTGCCGCGGGCCCGCCCGCCGCGCAGCCCCGGCTCCTCACCGCCGATGTAGGTCTCATCTACCTCGACCATCCCGGCCAGCCGGTCCCGACCCGGGCTCACCAGCACCGAGCGCAGGCGATGCAGCATGGCCCAGGCGGTCTGGTAGGAGCCGATCTCCAGCGTCCGCTTCAGGCTGAGCGCCGAGATGCCGTCCTTGCCCGTGGCGAGAAGCCAGCAGGCGGTGAACCATATCGTGAGCGGTGTGCGCGTTCGGTCAAAGATGGTGCCCGCTGTCACCGAGGTACGACCGCCGCACCCAGAGCACATGAACCGGCCATCGCCCAACCGCCAGCCCCCAACGTGACCACAGGCTGGGCAGACGAAGCCGGCGGGCCATCGCAGCCACGCCAGGTAGTCCAAGCAGTCCGCATCGGTCCGGAACCAGGCCTGGAACTCGCCCACGGACCTCGGATAATGCATGCCGGCACGAGGATGCTCCACCGCCTCAGTTTACTCCGGTTAAATGGATACCCCAAAGTGGGCTAATCCGTCCACGGAAACCATTCCGGCAAGTCAGGTGTATCGTGACGCCGACACGCTTGGGCGCCTACTCGAGTTGATCGGCGCCACTGAGCGTGCCGTGCTGGCCGCCGACGAGGTGAAGACCACCGCGATGGCCTCGATGACAACAGAGGGAACACATGTCGCCCAGCAACCCGACTCCTCACGGGCTACGGCCGTGGTCGATGGTAGTGAGTGGGATCATGGTAGTGCGATCGACTTCACGATCGGCGGCCTCCAGCAGTCCGGGTTCGTCGGTTTCGTCCCGGTAGCATCCCTGGGAGAAGGCCGTCTGGCCGACATCCCGAGGCTCCCGGGCGTATACGTGGTCATACGCGCTGATTCCTCGGCCCCTGTGTTTCTGGTCAGAAGTACTGGCGGCCACTTCAAGGGAAAAGGACCCCACTGTCTCGACCGAAGTCCTTCAGCACAACTGGGTCCACCAGGCGTCGGTGCTGTACATTGGGCGTACTGGTGGGGCGCTGCTCAGGAGGATCAAGACCCTGCTCGACTTCGGCGCTGGGCGACCGGTTGGGCACTGGGGCGGTCGGCTCATCTGGCAGCTCGCTGATTCAGAGCGACTTCAGGTCGGTTGGAGGCCAGACACCGACCCAGCCGGCCTTGAAGGCAAGCTGCTATCGGATTTCCGGCGGCAGTACGGCGCACATCCCTTTGCGAACCTGAGGGGGTAGAGCCTCGGCTGTCGAGTGACCCCAAGCGCGGAGGGAGTTGTTTCATGGCAAGGCTTGCTGGACAAGAAGCGGAGTGCGTCTATCGTGTCGCAGAGGTGTTCCGCGACGCGGCGCTCGCCTCGGTCGATTCTCTGCTCACCCCGGGGCGGCCGATCTGGTCGGCCGAGGGGCTTGACGAACTCCACGAGCGTTTCGTGCTCCAACCCGACACGTCCAAGGCCTCCTTCGAAGAGAAGCTATCTCGGCAACTCACCGGTGCGGGCGATGATGCCATCCAGCTCATGGCAGAGATTGTCCTCATGCATCTCTTGATCCACCACCACATCTCGGGGGACAAGAAGCGGCAGACCCTTCAGACCATCCTGGGTTGGATGGCCGAGCCCACCTCCGTGTCGTCCCAAGTAGACGCGGCGCTCGACTTCGGCCTAGCCAATCCGGGCACCTACTTCAGCACAGGTCGGGACCGCCAGCTCCGATTTCTGATCGAATGGATGCGCTCCTGGCGGGAAGTGCCGACAGATGCTGTCCCGCCGCTTCTGGCCGACCCATGGGCCTTCAGGGAGCATGTTCTGTCAGCCGAGGTCAGCGGTGCCAGGCTTCAGCAGAACGCGATTCTGCACTTGCTCTTCCCCGACACTTTCGAGAGGTCCGTGTCGCGCAACCACAAACAGGCCATCTTGGCCGCCTTCGCCGACCTGATCGGTGGCTCGGACCGGGCACAAGACCTCGATGAAGATCGAGCACTCCTCGAAATCCGCCAAGAATTGACCAAGACCCATGGACCGGACGTAGACTTCTACAATACCCCCGCCGTGGAACGCCAGTGGCGCGGGTCCGGCGTTCACCCTGACGTCCCTCTGCTTAGTCTGGTACAGGCGACCTATCCCGACTGGACGGGCTTTGCGGACCCGCGGTTCGTCAAAGACGAGCGGGGCTACAAGGATGCGGCTGCGGCCCTGGCCGTCTCGCTTCTCGGCCGAGAGTCGCTCCGCGAGCTCATCGAGGAGGGGCGTCACGACCAGCTCGTGGGCCGAATTCGGCAGGTCGCGCAGGCGACCAATCTACTCTTCCTGGCGGTTCCACGGGACGGAGACCTGGCGCTGCTCTTCCGCGAGGAACTTGATCTGTCTTCGTTTGCCGAGGCTCTCTTCGATCTGCTTCATGGCGACGGGAGCGGCCCTGAACGACTCGATCGGTTCGTCACATACACTAGCAGCCGGAACCTCCCCACCAAGTGGGCTCTTCCGACCTACCTCCTCATGCTCCTTCATCCCGAGACTGAGTTCTTCGTGAAGCCCCAAGCGACCAAATGGTTCCTGGAGCAGATGGATGCCGGTTTCGACATCGCCTTCAGGCCGACCATGGAGGCGTATGAGGGGATCCTCGGTCTGGTAGAAAGCCTCAAGGTAGACCTGGCAGAGTACGGGCCCAGCGATCTCGTCGACATCCAGAGCTACGTGTGGGTCGCCTACAGTGGACGCACTCCGCTCGCACTAGCGCCGCCGTTCGACCGTCTGTTCCCGGATTGGGACACGGCTCAGTGGGCCTTCGATGCAATGAAGGAGGCAGTAGTGCGATTGGGGATCGAGGGCCCGGGGGACCCCCGGGTGGCGATCTCCTTGACTGACGGTGGCATCCATCTGTCCTACGGCCCCTGGCTCATCTTGGGTTTTGGCCCGGAAAAGTCGGTTCCTCAAGCGGCCATCATCCCTTTACGGGAAGACTCCAAACTTTTCCCCGCAGCTTTCGTCTTCGAAGGGTTCACCGCGGATCGGACCGTGCGCGATCGCGTCGTTCCCATGTCGGAGGTCCGCGATTCTTGGGATACGGCTTGGCCTGAGGTGGGTGAGGTGTTGGACGGGGCACGGCACCTGTTCGGGGAACACGCCGGCACTCCTTACAAGCTCCACAACCACGATGAGCTTGAGGTGGCGGTCTTCGACGCGGGCAAGCGCGATGAGCTTCTTCAACACGGGCTCACTTTGGCAGCGGCTCCCTCCGTCTACGAACACCTGGCGAATAGCGGGTATCACTTCCCGCAGTGGCTGGTGACCGACTACGTCCTCTCTCTGGCGACCAAGCCGCTCGTGATCCTTTCCGGCATCTCGGGTACGGGCAAGACCAAGATGGCCCAACTCGTGAGCGGGTTCATCGCGCCGGATATCGAAGAGGAGTTCGTGTCGACGCCCGACGCCGCAAGCTTCGGTGATGAGTTCACACCCGTGCAGATGCCCGTGAGCGCGCTGAAGTACCGCCGACTCACTATTCCTGTCGCGCTGCTCGAAGGGTTTGTGCTCCCCCCGCGCGGGGCCCCCATGGATTTCATCGTCCACGCTGAGGGGCAGCAGTGGCCTGCCCGAGTCTACGCTCATCCGAATGCGAACAACGTTCAGGTGCACATGGAGCCGGGTCTATTCACGTGGTTCGCGGAGCATGTCCAGACCGGCGACTACATCGGCATGCGTGTTCTCCCGGCCGACGGCGACCCCGAGTTCGAACTGGAGATAAGGACCATCGCTACCGAGCGCCGAATGGAGAGGAGGCCCAGCCGCCGCATCGCCTTCCTCTCGGTCCGACCAGACTGGACCGACAACCGGGCCTTGCTTGGCTACTACAACCCCCTCACCGGCAACTACTCATCCACCGAGTTACTGCGTCTGCTCCTGCACGCGCAGTCTAATCCGACCGAGTCGCACTTCGTGGTGCTCGACGAGATGAACCTGGCCAAGGTGGAGCACTACTTCTCCGACTTCCTCTCCGCCATGGAGGGGGAGACCGAGATGGTGCTGCACGATTCCCCCGAGGACCTGTATGTGGATCTGGGCGATGTGGCTCTTGCCGTTCCACGTCGGCTCAAGGTTCCCCCCAACGTGTTCTTCACGGGTACGGTGAACGTCGATGAGACCACCTACATGTTCAGTCCCAAGGTGCTCGATCGAGCGAACACCATCGAGTTCAACGAAGTCCACTTGGCAAGCTACGGAGTCGAAGCCCCGCCTGAGACCGGCAGGTTCCGGCTTCGCGATGGAGCCGGGCTCGACAGTCTCCTTGACTACCGGAAGCCGTCACCGGAGGATTGGAAGCATCTTCCGCCGGCGCAGAAAGCGCGGCTGCGGGCCCTTCATGCGTTGCTGGAGCCACACCATCTGCACTTTGGCTACAGGGTGGCTAACGAGGTCGCGCGCTATCTGAATCTAGCGGCGGCCTGTGTGGCCCCAGACTCGCTCGATGCCGCCTTCGATCTCCAGGTGCTCCAGAAGGTCCTTCCCAAGCTGGCCGGCAACCGGGCCCGACTGGAGAAGCCTCTGTGGGAGCTGCTCCAGTGGTGTGTCGACCCGGACGCGGGTCTGGCCGCCCAGAGCGCAGTCAATCTGGACTCGATCGATCCGTACGAAGGGGCCTACCCGCGTTCGGCGGCCAAGCTCAAGCGCATGATCAGGACGCTCCAGTCGGTCGGCTTCGTCAGCTTCGTGGAGTAGGTCCGTGATCGTCTGGCATGAAGGCGAGGAGGTCCGCGTCGACGACCGGGGTCGTCTATCTCTCCAGTGCTGGGCGACCTACGTCATCGAGGCCGAGGACGAGATACGGTTGCCGCCCGGCCTTCGCCCCGAGCTCCTGCCTCGCCACGGAGATGAGCCCTACCGCTATCGGGTGAACTTCGGCGACTACGTGGGCCGGCTATCCCTTGAAGGGCTCGACGTCGCTGTCAGCTCACCCAAGCTGGACGACGAAGGGTTCGACGCGCTTCTCAGACAGATCACGAGCCGCGTCGCCGAGCTTCCTTTCGACTTCAGTACTCCCGCCTTCGTGCCCTTCTCGCGCGAGAGCTTCGAGGGCCGCGACCTCCTCTATCACGCCTTCCTCTTCCTTCGCTGGGCGGCTTGGTATGCGACGCCCTCGCTCGGCGAGCTGTGGGCATCGGTGACGGCGCGACCGCATCGACAGCTCATTCGAGAGGAACGAAGGACGGCGCTCTGGGAGGCGAGGTCCGTGACCCCGCGGACGCTCGAGCGGATCGCCGCCGATTCCTCCTCGTGGCACCCAGTGGCCGGCAGGAACCGGCTTGCGTCGACGGCTCTGGCGCAGGCTCTCATGATGAACGATATTCCGCATCTGCCCTTGGAGGTCACCGAGCCCCATACGCGCACGTGCCTGGATACCGACGAGAACCGGTTCGTGAAGCACTTCATCGGTCTTGCCGCCGACCTCGTCGACCGTGCGGGTCGGCTCCTGGCGGCGGAGCCTTCCGATTCGGCGCTTCTTGGTGACGCCCGGGATCTCGCCATAGAGCTGCGTCTGTTGGCCGCCTCGGACTGGCTGAGCGAGGTGGGCGAGTTCGAGCGCTTCCCGGTTCATTCCCAGGTCATGCAGAAGCGCTTCGGCTATCGGGAGATGCTCGTGCACTATCTGGCGCTGGTGCTCGCGAGTCGGTATCCGCTCAAAGCAGCCGACATCACCCGGCTGGTCGAGATGAAGAGCGCCAGCCTCCTGTACGAGTACTGGACGTTCTTCGAGATCGCCGAGTCCCTCGGGGCGCTGCTCGGTCGGCCGACAGAGGCCGTCAAGACGATAGAGTCGAGCCCCTTCACGACGAAGCTGAGCGAAGGGATCAAGCTGAGCTTCCCGGCGACGGCGGAAGGGCTTCCAGTGGAGCTCTGGTACAACCGGACGTTCTCGAGGAAGCGCCCGACGTCCCCATCCTACTCGGTGCCTCTGCGGCCCGATATCACCCTTCGTGTCGGACCTGAGCTCCACCTGTTCGACGCGAAGTTCCGCGTTGAGCGCTTCGAGGTCACCGAGAACGACCTCGCCGACGAAGAGGTGGCCGAGACTCGCGGCACCGTGACGCGAGGGTGGTTCAAGCACGCCGACATCCACAAGATGCACGCCTACAGAGATGCCATCGGGGGTGAGGGGCAGGAGGTGTCTAGCGTCTGGGTGCTCTATCCCGGGACGGAGTTCGCCTTCTTCGCCGAGAGCCGGAAGAAGGTGGACTCGGTTCGTGAACTCCCGAGGCCCGTACGCGGTGTCGGAGCTATCCCCATGATGCCGGGATCAGCGGGGCGGGGACATTGGGATGTCTTGGATCAGCTGATCCGAGGGTGACGACTGGGGCGCGGGCGGCCTATCAACGCGGGAGTCTCGTCGACGCACCCTGTCCTGCAACGGATGCCGGGTTCGCGAGCTACCCCGGACGTTCCGTCGACTGCTTCGGGGCCGGCCATTTGCTGCATTGCATGGCCGTTGCATCAAGGAGAGACCAGCACAATGAAGTCTGCACCATCGGACAGCGATGTGTCGGACAAGACCGTGAATAGCTCGCGAAGTGACTGGCCTGTTCGTCCGACGATATCGTGCTCAAGCTCGGCGGCGAACACCTGGGCGCTCAGGCCTGGCTGGACGACGCCGATGCTGCCTCGAATGACGGGGTAACGGCGAGTCCAGGGCGGCTCTGAACCTTCATCGTCTTGATGCGTCAAGCCCAGGCGCCGTCTCAGTACGTCGATATCGTCACTCCCCTCCACCAGTGTGGCGCTGGGGCTGACCTGACCGGTCAGCCGCATTCCCAGCTCACTCCAGAGCGCAGTGCTAGGAAACCACTTTCGACTCCTCAGTGCTTGTGCGACCACCTCCTGAAAGTCTTTGATGCGTATGCCGGGGGTGGACTGACCGGAAGCTTTGGCGTGCCACAGCCCGAGATGCACCTCGCCGGTGGCCAGCTCCTCAACCACCAGGTAGTCGGCAATTTCGCCTGCGCCGTCGTTGCAGATGATCCAACGGTTTGTTCCGCGTCGGATCCGACTGCGCAGATAGCTCTCGAGACGTTCATGCACGGAGATCTCGCCCGACGCACGAGCCCGAGCTGTTCGTCGCGTTTCCGCTGTGATGTCCACTCCCGACCAGTCGACCGGCACTAGCATACGCATGTCAGATGGTGACAGGGACCCCCTGGACTCGTATCGAACGGCGCCCACGGTTGTTGTGCCGTCCAGGAAATAGATCGTCGGGGGCTGCTGCTCTAGAAGTTCGGCCAGGGATTCGGTATTCCCGTAGCCCCGGCGGACGTGAAGATCACGGGTAGCCGTGATGCGCCCCGTGACGTCAATGTGGGCCTCCCACACGCACATTCTTCGATCGTTGGCCCGGTCGTTGAAAACGCCGACGATGCGCAAGGGATTGCCGTGAGCCGTCTCAACGTTGTGGAGGGTTTCCGTCGGGTCGTCATTCACATAAAGGTCAAGATCCTCGATTGCACCCAGGCGGGCGGTGCCGTCCCACAACTCCAGCCCGATTCCCAGCATCGCCGGGTAGATCTCGGCTGCCAACGGACGTGTATCCGGCCAGTCCTCAAGGTGGTGACCTCGATCAACCCCGGGTAGCAGTGGGCCTTGGAGTGACGGCTGGGGAAACCATAGTAGTGCGGCTGTGTCATTCATCCAGGCCCTCAGTTCGCGCAGTGGTGCGTAGCGGGATAGCCACAGTTTCGACTTCTCGACTGCGGCACCCGCGTTGCTAGCACCGGAACTGGTGGTGACCTGGAACATTACGTGCCCGAGCGCCGTGCGCGTCATGTCTACGGCCCGCAGGCCTCGGTCAACGCCGCTTCCCATGAAGTTCCGGTACGTGGCCCTACCGCGCGCGGCCGCGTTCGTTGATCGGACCCCGACGGACGAGACAGAAATCCGCTCCAGGCTGTCGAGGTAACTCCCAAGGCGATCTGGGCCCGCGAGCCGACCAACCCCATCGAGGCCGAGCGCACATTCGAACGACTTCTTGGCCCCATCGCGACCCAGGTTGAGCAGAACGAGGCCTGGCAGGTCGACACGTGGCGGCTTGCAGTGCGCGACAACGTGAAGATCATAGTTCACATTCGCGAGGGCTGGATCGCTGCTCCATCGTGGTCGTTCGACGTAACGCACAACAACAACAAGCAGACGTGCGTCTATGTGTGCGCCGGCGTAGATGACGGTACCGCCCACAAATGCGGCACCGACCTCAAAGTCAGACGAAAGCTGCTCTCCCAGGAACGGCGGTTCCCAGTCTGAGGGAACCTCATAAACGAAAGCACGTTTTAGAGGGTGGAGATGACCAGGACTAATCTCGGTGCAGGAGGCTGGGAGCCGCTCGACGAAGTCCCGGTCGAGGCGGTCGAGCGCGATCTCGGTGTCCAGGATGCCCGGGAGCACTTCGGCCCAGTCCGCGTCTTCCTCGTACAGTTGTCTGACAAGCCCCTTCAGCTCCGGGAACACGTCGGCATCCGCCACTGTGACAAGATGGGACTGCTGCGGATGGGCGCTGCTAACGCGCGCCAACCTCCCGATGAGCTGGACGGTTGCCGGAAGTGATCGGTGCTTGTCGTGGTATGCGATGATCCGCAACGCTGGAAGGTCGAAACCTTCGCCCAGCATGCCAACGACACCGACCGCACGGATCTCCCCGCTGTGTAAGCCTTCGACGACTTGGGACTGGTGTGCCTTGGACAGCCCGTTGTGCAAGAGCGTCAGATCGACATCGACTCTTTCGTAGATGGTTTGGAGTTCGTGCAGTCGAGCAATCTTACCGCCGCGCACGAGGAGTACACTTGTTTGGTGATCTTGCCTTGCCAGAAGCTGGGCTACCTGCTCGGCGATCGCGGTGTCAGATGCCCTTTGGTTGCTCGGGTGCGGTGGCGCCAGCAACACCGGCTGAATCGGTTTGTACAGACCTTCGTCGAGTGCGCGCCTCAATGGATAGTAGTACTCGAGTGAGCCGGGAACACGCTTCCCGTCGCGCCGTCTGGGCGTTGCTGTAAGCAACAAGGCACGGGCAGTGATGAAGTGATCGAGTACAGCCTGCCAAGTCTCGGCGGGAGCGTGGTGGGCTTCATCCACGATAATCAAGTCGAACAGGTCTTGTGGTGGAAGACTACCTTTCGAATAGTGCGCCGGGCTGATCGAATTCGGGAGCGCGACCACGACGTCGTACGGTTCAAGTGACGTCCAGTCGGCCGCTCTTCCGGACATCTCAAGAACGCTCGGCGTCCCAATCGACTCGGGAAGGACTCCAACTCGGTGAAGCTGAGCGTACGTCGAGTACTGTTCGCCAAGCTGCGTTCGGATGGCGCGTGACGGGGCGAGAACCAAGACCCTGCGCGGCGGGTTACCGCTGAGGAACGGCGCCGCCATCCCCAGCGCTGTCTTACCTGAACCGGTCGGGATGCTTATGACAGTTGGCTCTCGATCAGCCAGACTCCAGTGAGCCAACACTGCGCCCAATGCGCCGATCTGCGGGCGCCGCCAACCCTGTGTGGGATTGCCAAGGAGCACAACATGTTCAGCGGCACGCCGATAGAAGCTCGTTTTGTACCTCCCTTGGCCTTGAGTGAAGTGGGAAGTCCTTCGTATCCCACGCGCCGCGGGTCGTCCTCCGTGATGGTGCCGTGGCCGGAAGTGTCCTTGTCGTGTCCCACGCGCCCGCGGGTCGTCCCATGGGCCGGCGCGCAAACGTCTTCTTCCCGGCCCGGGCTAGGCTTGCGTACACACCTCGCCGAGTTGAGCCGTTTCATCTGACCTTGCGGTTCTCCGGAGAGGCAGCCGGGTGTCTACACCTCACACCTAACTCGGTCTCAGCTGCCCGTACTTTGAGACGCGGTCGGCTACTGCTGGTTGGCTACTATTCCTTCGCTTTGTACTGTTACCGGGCCGGCTGCCGAGCGACCATTTGTGGCAATTCGCGTGCCGTCCGCGAAGCAGGGCCGATGCGCTCAGTGTCTTGAGTCCTTTGGAGGGCACGGGTCGTTGCCCGGAGGGACGGTGTCAGTGTCCCGAATCACTCCCTGGCGGTTGTGGATTACTACCTCACCGCCTCCGCCTCGGCCAACGATTTGCTTGGCCCGTGCCTCTGCCTCGGACTGGGTGTCGTGGTGGGAACTGGCACGCTCCGCGTTGGGGCCCTTGACGTCCCATCCACCTTTTGGGTTAGGAACTACGTGGCGACGTTCCATCGCTGACCTCCAAAATACTCTGATAGAGGATTTCGACAAAGGAAAAGTAGAAGCAATGATACCATCTGTGGCGAATAAAGTGATAGCCAGCAGGGACTTTTCTATGGAGACGCACGGAGGGCAGGAGATTTTCGCTGAAAGGCATGAGCTGACAATCGCTGCTAGCGGACGAGAGTGGCCTTCCTTGACAGCGAGAACCATGGTCCGGCCGAGCTCGACAAGAAGGTGAACACAGTTCTTGACATGCTCATCGGGTGAATAGCGGCGGCACCAAACTCTCCAAGGGCGACCTCGCCCTGGCCAAGATTTACGCCGCGTGGCCTGATGCCATGGACCTCCTCGATTGGGTTGAGCAGAACTCCCTGCCGGTGCCGGAGGTCATGCACGAGTTCGTCGATCCCGACACCGGGGCTCTCTTGGGCGTGATCGAAGTCGCCTGGCCCAATGGCCTGCAGGAGGGCCTCGCCCAGCCGGTGGCGGTGCTGCTCCAGGAGCCCGAGTTCGTGCAGCGTGCGGTGAACCAGGCCGGCTACCTTTACTTCACGTAGGTGCAGGCGTTCAAGGAGGACGCGACGGGTCAGGTGCCGGCGGCCGGGGATGACGCTCGTTGACGCTGGGCTGGCGGGCAGGGCAAATGAAGGCGCCAGAGGTGTGCTTGCCGACGGGCAGTCGGAAAGATACTCTAAGAGCGCCATGCCTCATTACACCAAAGCCCCCATTACTGAGGCCATCATAGATATACGCGCCGTCCTTCCAGAGGGAATTGACCTGGGAGATATCGATAGGCTCGGCCGGGAGATGCTGCCCGACTATCCCGAGAGACAGGATCGCTTCTTGTTTGAGGCTACCGTGCGGGGTGGTGCCGAGGTGGGCGCCCAGGCGAAGCAGACTCGGATCGGGTTCTTATACAGGTCGTTCACCGATCCGTCCGTGGTCCAGTACCGTCTGGACGGTTTTACGGTCAGCCGACTCACCCCGTATGCAGACTGGCACTCGTTTCGGGAGGAGGCTCGAAGACTGTGGGGCTTCTACGAGTCGGCGCTGCGGCCCCAGTTAGTTACCCGATTGGCCGTGCGCTACATCAACCGGCTTGATGTACCTGCCTTTCACTTCGAGCTTGCGGAGTACCTTGGGGCTTTTCCGCAGCTCCCAGATGGAATTCCTCACCCCATCTCTGGGTTTGTGATGCAGCTTGAGATTCCACAAGCCGATATAGGTGCCACCCTCTTGCTCAACATCGCAACCGCTGAATCACGATCTCCAGAGGTGACGTCCATCCTTCTAGACATCGATGTGTTTCGTGAGATGGAGATCCGGGGTGACTTTGGCGGGTTATGGGAAAACCTCAATCAACTGCGCGAGCGGAAGAATACTATCTTCGAGGCCTGTATCACCGATAAGACGAGGAGGCTGATAGCGTGAAATCCACTGTTGCATGTGGGATGAGCGGCTGCCGGTCGCTGGTCGGCGAGATGCAGCGGGATGAGCTCTCTCAGGGGCCTGACGGGCGGTACATCCGCTCCAAGCTCGCAGACGTCTACCGGCACGCAAGCGATCGGGCGGAGATCCTTATCCTGGCAGAGGACAGGGAGCCGGTCATCCACCGGGTTCCGGGCAAGAAGGCCGGCCGAGTTCACCTGCGGCTGAGCCCCAGTACCAAAGGGCGGCCGCGGTCATATCATTCAAATGACTCCGAGTAGTAACCACGATGCCACCCTGGGAGAGAACGGAGGATACGCGGCTCCATCAGGGTGACGTGCTTCTTGAGTGCGAGGTTCTCGTTCCTGGCCCCGAGTATGGTCGGGCGGATGAGCTTGACGTGGAGCGGGAGCTATTCGATCTCGTCGTGGTCACTCAAACCTGTGACCTCGTGAACCCACCCGCTCCGAGATTCGTGGCGTGTTGCCCCCTTTTCCCACTGGAACTGTGGCGGGAGGTGAATCCGGATCTCGCGAGCAACAGCAAGCTGAACGAGATCGCGAGCGGACGTCTCCAGGGTCTGCACCTGCTTCCACCTGCCGACCATGCCCACGACGAGCTCTGGTGGTCGAGCATGATTGTCGACTTCAGGGACATCTACGATCTTCCTTTCGAGTACCTTTCCCGCAGGGCAGTGCGAACGCGACCGAGGCTTCGGCTGGCGTCTCCCTACCTAGAGCACTTCTCGCAGGCGTTCGCCCTACATTTCATGCGGGTTGCCCTACCCCTTCCGCGTCCGAGGTTCAAAGGCACTTCTGGCCACCAGCCATGACGGTTGCCTGCCCGTGGTCTTCGACGACTCGTTCGCCTACTCCGACCCGGAGCGTGTGCAGACGCTGCAGCGCATGTTGGATCTCGGCGCGTCGCGCGGCCTGCAGATCATCGTCCTCACCTGCAATCCGTCCGACTACTCGGCGTTGCGCGCCTGCCAAGTCAACCTTGGCTGGCAGGCATCGCAACCCGGACCTTGCGGTTTCACTTGGTGGGTCACGCGAACCCGATCAAACGACTGCTGAACGACCGTCTCGAAGCCGACGCCACCTGCCTTCGCGCTCCTGAGGCAGTGAAGCCCGACTTCCCATGCTGCAAAGCGCTGCCGACAACCAGCGGGTTCTGTCATGTGCCTGTTCTACAATGGACGAGACGCCGGAACTCGGACGGGGGACTCGTGACCGCACAGAAGAAGCCACGTCGCACAGACGATCCCTAGGATCTGACCGAGCGGCCCCACACCAAGGCAAAGCTGCGCCTGCTCGGTGATTACTTCAGCAGGTGGCTCACGATCTGGAATGCTCCGAAGCAACGCGGGTGGGCGTCGAGCGATTGGTACGTGATCGACTTGTTTGCCGGGCAAGGGAGATACGCCGACGGAGAGGCCCGGGTCAGCGGCTCACCCCTCGTCTATCTGGAACAGATCGCCCGCGTTGGCTCGAAACTGAAGACAAATGGAATATGCATCCATCTCTTTCTCGTGGAGAAGAAGCCGAAGAACTACGATCTGCTCAAGAACAATGTGGCCGAGTTCATGGAAACCCATCCCGAGGTCAAAGAGATTGTCGACGTCAAGCTCATGCAGGGCGACTGCAACAGCCCAGATGTATGGTCAGAGATCTCATCTCTGCCCCTTGCGCGCAAGACACCACTGTTCATGCTCATCGACCCAACCGGCTTCCAGATTCATCGCCAGACCATGGATCGCCTCGTTGCCGTGGGCGCCGCGAAGGACATCCTATTCAACTACATGGTTTCGGGCGTCAAGAGGGCGCAGGGCATCGCATCGAAGCCCGAAGAGCAGCTCACGCAACGGGAGCTAACGACGCTGACGACCTACGTCCGCTTCCTCGGGAAGGACGTCAGGTTGGACGAGGACGCCGAGAGCCCGCAGGAGTATGCGAGCGCCGTTTTCGGGTCGCGCGGGTACTATGTGGTCGCGTACGACATGGACTACCCCGGTCGGGTAGGCACGCTTTACTACCTGCTCTTCGTCACGAAGAACAAGAAGATCGCCGACATGGCACGAGTGATGTTCGGCGCCGCCAAGAAGCAGAACTATGACGGCCAACTGCGCTTGGGGGACACTGAGCAGTTCACGGCCGAAATTACGTTCATCGCGCCGGATGGCGCCGCATGAGACGGAAGTCGCCGCTCTACGAAAGCAAGGTGGAATACGGGGGCTGGACGATCAATCATGTCCAGGGGTGCGCGCATGGCTGCAGGTACCCGTGCTACGCGATGATGCTTGCGAAGCGTACCGGCCGCGTGAAGTCCTACGAGGAGTGGTGTCGCCCGCGCGCCGTTGAAAACGCCCTTGAACTCCTCGATGCGGAGCTGCTTCGTTTCGCGACCCGTATCGACAGCGTCCATCTGTGCTTCACGACGGACCCCTTCATGTACGACGCCGAGGTGGGGGGTCCGGTCGCGGAGGTTGTCGATCTCACGACGCGCATCATCGAGCGCCTGAATGAGCGGGGGATAGGCGTCACGACTCTCACGAAGGGTGTCTATCCTGAGGATTTCGGGGAGCGAACGCGGTCACTCAGCCCGCGGAACCAGTATGGCCTATCTCTGGTTTCCGTCAGCGAAGCCTTTCGCTTGCAGTGGGAGCCCGGATCTGCGCCTCTTGCAGCCCGCATCGCGGCGGCTCGTCGGCTCGCCGAGGCCGGGCAACGTACGTGGGCAAGCATTGAGCCTTATCCGACCCCTAACATCGATCCGTCCTCAGAGAACGTGGAGCCGCTGCTGGAGGCCGTCAGCTTCGTCAACAGCATCGTCTTTGGTCGGTGGAACTACAGCAAGCTTGTCTCCTCATCTCCCGACCTGAAGGGGCATTATGCGCGCGCAGCACAGAGCGTGGCCTCATGGTGTGACATTCACGGGAAGACGCTGCACATCAAGAAGGGGACGCCCCTAAGCGATCGGTACGTCGCCGATGTGCTTGGCGCGGATCCTGATGAAGCTGATGACCGAGTTTCCGAAAGGCGTAAGGTGAGAGCAGACGCGTCGTGCGCAGAGCGGCGTGCATCGTAGCGCCAAATACGTGGCTGGAATCCGCCATGGACGCCTTGATGCGGGAGGAGCCCCCCGATGAAGCCAGAAACGCGAACTGTGACTCAGCTGTTCGAACTCGATGTTCGGTACGTTGTTCCCTTGTATCAGGGCCGTACGTCTGGAATGAGAGCAAGCAGTGGGAGCCACTGTGGGAAGACATCTCCGTGCTATTGGATCACCAGCTCAATGGCACGCTTGCCGGACAGAACACCTTCTGGTCGCATTTTCTTGGGGCAATCGTGCTCGACCAGGAAACTCAGGCTCCAGGCTCGATTCCCGTCTATACGGTGATCGACGGTCAGCAGCGCCTGACGACGCTTCAGATTCTACTCGCAGCCGCTGCCAACGTGACCGCGGCAAACGGCGCAGAGAACGACGCGGCAGTGCTGCTATCCCCGATCAAGAACATACCACTCAAAGTGTCTGGCGAGCACCTATGGAAGGTGTGGCCGACGAACGTCAATCGCAAGGCCTTCATGGCGGTGGTCCGCGACGGTGATCCCGATCCTGAGCATCAGGATGATCCGGACAACCTGATCGACGAGGCGTACGAGTACTTCGTCCGACGTACCACCGAATGGCTTGCGGAGAGCGTGGGTCACGATGGGCTGGACCCCTTGGTCGCGCTGCGCATCACACTGTGCGACCTACTGAAGATGGTCTGCATCACGCTTGAACAGGATGACAATGCGCAGGTGATCTTTGAGACGCTGAATGCGAGGGGTACTCCGTTGCTTGCGCTTGATCTCGTCAAGAACGCCGTCTTTCACGCGGCCTCAAGTCAACAGCTGGACGTTGACGATCTCTACGAAACCGTATGGAAGCCTGAACTAGATGATGATCACTGGAGGGAGGAGCAACGCCAGGGGCGCTTGAACCGACCTCGTGCAGACTTGTTCCTGATGCACTGGCTGACCATGAAGTTGCGCCGAGTCACCCCGGCTACAGAGCTGTTCACGACGTTTCGCAAGCAGATCCTCCAGACGATTCCTCCGCCGGACACCGGTTATGTTGTGCGCGAGCTATGCCGCGACGCGGGGATCATGCGTGGGTTCGAGTCGAGGCCGGCCGGCAGCGACGAAGCTCTCTTTTTCGAGCGCCTCGAGGCACTTGATGTCACGACGGTCTTGCCCCTAGTCTTGTTCTTGTTTCGAGAGCAATCGCTTCCACCGGATCGCCGCCTCCGAGCGCTGAAGGTCCTCGAGAGTTGGCTGGTGAGGCGCTCCTTGCTGCGCTTGACGGTGAAGAACTACAACCTCCAGATCCCGGTGCTGATCGGTCGAGTGGCCGAAGATGTGGCCCACGCGGACGAGATCCTGCTCAAGGAGCTGGGGGAGGGTGTCGGCGAGGTCAGCCGCTGGCCGACCGATAGCCAGCTTATCGACTTCTACACGTCGAACGATGCATACAACAACATCGCCAGGCCTCGCCTCGTGATGGCTCTGGCGGCGGTTGAGAGATCGCTCTATGGCAGCAAGGTCGATGTTCCTTCGATCCCGACAACCCTTTCGCTCGAGCACGTGATTCCCCAAGCGTGGGAGGAGCATTGGCCGTTGGCCGCTGACCCCTCCTCCGACGAAGAAGAGGCGGCTCGAGAGGCGCGCACGCGGTCGATCCATCGACTTGGCAACCTGACCCTCACCGCTGGGCCCCTGAACGCCGCCCTCTCGAATAGTACATGGTCGGCCAAGCAGAAAGAGCTCAACAGGGAGTCGAAGCTGCTTCTCAATACTCGCCTGGTCGAAGGCAATCCCGATTGCTTCGACGAAACGGCCATCGCCGAGCGCACACGAGATCTGGTCGAGCGCATCTGCAGCATCTGGCCCGGCCCCGACCACGAATGGATTCCTGCGTAGTGCCACGAACATGAGGGGGAGCAGATGACTGGTGCCACTACCTTCCTTGTCGTTGTTGGTCTTGCAGCATGCTTCGGCCTGGGGTTGGTAGCGAGCCGGTTCGTTCGAAGGCCCTCAGGCGCCACTTCGCAGGCGGTCGACGCCATTCCCGTTGCCCGCATGGCCAAGGCGAGTCCGGACCCAACGGCCCTGTTGACGACTGTCCAGAACGTTGTGGGCATTGGCTCCCGTGCAGGCATCCAGGTGATTGCCGAGCGCATGCATGAGGACGATTCGCCCTCGCGAGGCCGTCTGACGAGGACGATCTCCGCCTCGTCTGCAATCTCAACCGAGTTGGGTCGCCTGGGATCAGCCGTGCCGTCGGCCCTATCTCGGACCAAAGACCTCTACCGGGTGACCGTGAGAGACGGTGGCACCCCCAGGCTCATGAACGCGGCTGGCGGTGGCTACTACGGCGACGTTGCCAACAAGGTCACTGGCCGCATCGAGAGTAAGGCGGTCCTGAACCCATTGAAGGGTAGCAAGGAAGCCTTTGCTGTCTTGGGCCCGCAGGCGGTGTGGGGCCTGGCCGCTTTTGCCGTCGGCCGGCACTTCGAAGCAGAGATCGCCGCTCGACTAGGGAACATCGAGAGGAAGCTTGATCATGTGATCGAGGAGATTGACCGCGAACGCTTGGCCGAGTTGGACGCCGCGAGCAGAGAATGTGAACGAGCGGCCTTCAAGATAATCGACGGTAGGAATCCGGTCGACGTTGTGGCCGGCCTATCGGTCCAGAAGCTCTTCATTGACAAGAACTGGTCTCTCGCCCTCGGCGCTCTCGCGAGGACGAAGATGGGTTGACGGCCGCGCGGGTTTCGGGGATGTGGGAAGAGCTGTTCGGAGAGAAGGACCGTTTCCCGAAGGATGTGCGCTTGTTCTTGTCAGCCCTCGCCTCCAAGATGAAGCTCATTTCCTTGCTGGCGGTGGAAGACGCTGCAGGCACGGATCCGACTGTCTCGACAGGAGCCTATCGTACCCGACTGTTCGACGAGATGAAGGAGTGCCACCAGGCGCTTGACCTACTCCGATCAGTTCTCCATCGTACTGTCAGACTGGAGTACTCGCTAGGCATGAGCGACTGGATGCCGGCGAGCATGCTGCTCAAGGGCAAGAAGGAGAAAAGCAACCGGTTGCTCGCGACTCTCCGCACCTTGCTGAAGCTCGAGGACCGGCTCGAGCAGCTGCATCTGCCCTTCGCTGGTCTTGACATGATGCCGCAGTACGACCTCATCGCCGAGCGGAAGTCGGACGGTTCGCTTGAGGTCGGCCTGGAGCGAATCGTCGCCCCCGTGGAAGTAGCGCTCGGGTAAGTGCCCGGTGTTCAGGTGACGAGAGTGGCGGCCGGGTGCTGGTCAAGGAATTGCTCACCGCTATCAAGACACAAGCGCCCTGACAACCGCGGGCAGTTGCGTGGTGGATCCGAATTGCCGAGACCTTCGTCGAGACGCTCGAACGCGGGAGACGGGTTCAAGGAGTATGTCGGCGAGGCGGTGCTGGTGGGGTGAGGGGGATCGATAGCCGATTCGGCCGAAGGTCCGAGAGGCAACCGGGGGTCAAGTCCCGTAATGTGGTGTAGCAGCCCGGCAGCCGAGACCTGAGTAGCAAATCGGCCACTGGGCGTCCTAGAATCGTCGAGGGTTCCGCCAAGAACATCGACGAGAGGAGCATCACAGTGGCCGACCAGTACAGCATGACGCCTGCCGAAGCCGCGGGCAAGGTCCTTGCATCCGAGCATGGCGACTTCCTGAGAGAAGCCGTGCATTGCGTGCTCAGGGAGATCATGGAGGGCGAGGTGAGCGCGGTCACAGGCGCGAGCTTCGGCGAACGTTCCCCCGAGCGGGCCGTCCAGCGCAACGGCTACCGGCCCCGGGGTTCGACACCCGCGTGGGCACCATCGAGCTCGCCATCCCCCGTCTCAGGCGGGGCAGCTACTTCCCGAGCTTCCTCGAGCCGAGACGCCGAAGCGAACAGGCCCTTGTCGCGGTGGTGGCCGAAGCCTACGTCAACGGGGTCTCGACGCGCAAGGTGGAGCGCCTGGTGGAGCAGCTCGGCATCGAGTCTATGAGCCGCTCCACCGTCTCCCGGCTCTGCACGGTGCTCGATGAGCAGGTCAGGCTCTTCCGGGAGCGCCCCCTGGAGGGCCGCTACCCCTACCTGTGGCTCGACGCCCGCATCGAGCGGGTGCGTGAGGAGGGGGTGTCCGCCAGAAGGCCCTCATCGTCGCCTACGGCGTCCACGAGACCGGGCGCAGAGAGGTTCTTGGCACCGACGTGGGCCAGGCGGAGAGCGAGGCCTTCTGGCGAGACTTCCTGCGTTACCTCGTGGCCCGGGGTCTCACGGGCGTCTTGCTCTGCGTCTCTGATGCCCACCCCGGCCTGAAGAAGGCCATCGCTCAGGTGCTCGGCTGCCCCTGGCAACGCTGCACCGTCCACTTCCTCCGGGACATGAAGGGGCATGTGGGGCGCTCGCAGCAGCAGATGGTCGCGGCGGCAGTGCGTCAGGTCTTCCAGGCCGAGGGTCTGGCCCAGGCCCGTCTCGTTCTCGGCGAGGTGGTCGCTCGGCTCGAGGGGCCGGCTCTCAAGGTGGCCCGTCTGCTCGAGGACGCAGAAGACGACCTCCTTGCCTTCCTTGACTTCCCGCGCGAGCACTGGTCCAAGCTGCGCTCGACCAACCCGCTCGAGCGCATCAACCGGGAGATCGGCAGACGAAGCGACGTGGTCGGCATCTACCCGAACGACCAGAGCCTCCTCCGGCTCACCGGGGCCCTCCTTTGCGAGCAAAACGACGAGTGGCTCGTCTCCCGCCGGTACCTCTCGGTCGAGTCCCTGGCGAAGCTCTACCACGACGACACCATCGACGCCGACGAGATCACCCTGTCCATCCATCCTGCACGGAAGGAGGTGGCCCCGGCGGCGTAGCCGGGAGTCCGTAGCGACGATCGGGAGCTACACCACAAAGTGGGACTTGACCCAACCGGGTCCCTTCTCCAATTAAAGGTGTATGGTTCGAACGGTTGAAGCCGAGTATGCTCGACCCTGCACCCCGGCGGCAATGCCGCCCTATCCGTCGCTTCACACTCCACTTCACACAGCTGGCACGCTTGAGGTAGACTTGAGTCGTACGCATTTGGCCGTATCGATTCGCGCCGGAGGAGGGATTCGTGCAAGCCGACTCAATAGCCGATCCGCTGACCTCTCCTGCTCCTGCCGAGGTGCCACTGCCGTCGGCCCCCCTGGCCCGTGTCGTTGCTCAAGTCCGGTTTCCGGAGATCGTCTCCATCGAGCGGCGGGAGTTCATCGGTCCATTCCAGGAGGCCATCCGGCGAGATTACCCGGCACTGCGAGCCGAGCGGGCGGCCGGAGTCATGCTTGCCCCCGGCGGCGTCGTGCAGCCCCAAGCGTCGTCTACGACTTGGCGGTTCAATGATCGATCAGGGGCGTGGCGAGGTTCCCTGGCTCCTGGCTTTGTGGCTTTGGAAACCACGGAATACACCTCCCGCGGTGACTTCCTCGAGCGCATGCGCCGACTCCTGCACGCAGTCGAAGAACACGTCGATCCGCAGATCGCCGATCGGGTGGGCATCCGCTACATCGATCGCATCGTCTGGTCTGGGCCGGAGGACTTCGCTCGTCTGGTCCGCCCCGATGTGGCCGGAATCCTTGCCCGTCCTTTCGGAGATTCAGCCACTCAAGCACTTACCCAGTGCGTGTTCGGGCTACCGGAGTCCGATGCGGCACTTATGGCGCGCTGGGGCCTCGTCCCTGCGGGCGGCACCGTCGATCCATTGGTGCTCGAACCTGCGGATTCGGCCTGCTGGATCCTCGATCTCGATGCCTACGCCCCGAGTGAGCAGGCCTTCGACGTAGACGCTCTCCTAGCGCAGACCCGCGCGTTGGCGGAACGGGTGTACACGTTCTTTCGCTGGGCCGTGACTGACCAGTTTTTGACCAAGTTTGGAGGAGTGCTGTGAGCAATATGGCAGCCGCATTCGACGTGGATGGCACGGCGGCGTCGACGGCCACCCTTCCTCGCGTCAAACGTCGCCGCATGAGATTCCTCCCAGTCGGCGGGCTCCTGGTGCTGTCCGGGACATCAAGCGCCGAGCCACACGTTCGGTTGACCGATGGGTATGCCCTGCCTCTCGAGTCTTCGTCGGGAGAGTCACCGTGGAGCGCGGCCGAGACGCAAGTCGATTCGGGGCCCGACCGGAAGACTCCGTCCGCAATCCAGGCCAGGGACGCAATCTTCGAGGTGCGTCGCCTGCCGGGACTCACCTGGGAACAGACGGCCCGGCTCTTCGGCGTTTCTCGTCGCAGCGTGCATTTCTGGGTCAGCGGTGCGGCCATCAGTCCCTCTCACCTCGAGCGCGTCCGGCGAGTCCTGGCCGTCTTGCGGGCCGTGGATCGCGGTAGTGCCGCGCAGAATCGCTCCATCATGTTCGAACCATCCTCCGACGGTTCCTTACCGTTCGACGACCTTGCCACGGGTCGGTGGGAAACGGCTCTCAAGAAGATGGGCCCCGGTGGTGGACGTCGGGCGGCAGTTGGACGGCCGCTCTCGCCGGAAGCCCGGGCGGCGCGCAACCCCCCCGCCCCCGCCGAGCTTGTCGACGCCCTCAATGACCGTGTCCATCGGGAAGGCGAACGAACACGCGTGGCGCGACCAGGGCGAACCACGAAGTAGGTCATGTGACTGACGCCTTCGAAGAGGCCTGCCTCCGCGTGGACGAGGCGATGTCCGACTGGCGGCAGGGTGATTGCCTCTCGGCGGACGAGTGGTTCGTGCACCGTTATGACCCCGATGCGCCGCTGACTCCCGAATCACGTGATGTCGCCTCCACCGGTGGGTATCTGTGCGAAAGCGCCGTTCGCGGGCTGATGGTCGCGACGCAGACGTGCGACATCGTCCGGCCAAGTTCTACGCGGCCGTTCGTGGAGGTCGTCCCGCTTGTGGAGGTCGACGCGGACCACCTAGAGGAGATCCGGCGAGGCCGCTGACCCGGCTACGCCTACGTCCCTGGCACTGCTGACGAATGGCTGGTGGCCGATCTTGACCGAACGATGACCTTGGAGAAAACGATTCTCGCCCGCTGGAACCGGCGATCCGGCTGCGACTCAGACGAGGAGCGCCGCCTACTCGCTCGCGCCCTCGCCCGCAAGCGGAGTCGGGTTGCCTTCCCTGACGACTTCACCCGGCTGGTTGCCGGGCTCCGCGACAGGATCGTCGAGAAGCACAGCAAGCGATCGAGCGAGGGCGAGGTGCTGCGTTCGCTTCGAGAGATCCGCGTCAGGGCTGCGCCGTCCTGGCAGGCGCCAGAGGTCGAGATACAGTTCCTGTTCATACCCGATGACGAGCACCAGAAATCGGTCGAACGGCCTGACTGGCCACACTTGCTAGACGCGTGGCTGAGCCTAGTGCCACCGCAGGGCCGCTTCGTAACGGTCGACGGCTTCGTCGCCTCCCTCGACGATCTCACCGCTCGGGACTACGCCGAGAGCGACATACTCGACCTTGATCATCTCTCCTAGGCCTAACCTACCGACTGATGGAGAGTCGAGCAAGGGTGCCCTTCCAACCACGCCCGCATTGTGGCATATCACGTGGTGTTGCGGTGGAGGCCATGATTGGCATCGAGCCCGGAGAGTCTGCCTGCTGCCAGGTCGCTCGGCACAGATCGATGCGCTGAGACCGGTCTTCCGTTCGTTCAAGCGAACAGCGTCACGCCTCCGCGATGGGTTGGAGGCACTCGGCCCCTCGGCGTCGGTCAAGTTCGCGATGGACTCGTCGCGTGGACGGTGGCTGGAGGCCATCTTCGACGAGACACCGGCCTTGATCCGGTGGGCCGCGCTGTTGCGCCCATTCATGGCTGATGGCTCTCGGATTGAGCTTCGCGCGGTGTGGGCTTCACTCCAATCCATCGACGGGCTGGTAGGCGCCCCTGGCGCCGAGCG
The DNA here is from genome assembly GCA_027493445.1 of Thermoleophilia bacterium. Lineage (GTDB taxonomy): Bacteria > Actinomycetota > Thermoleophilia > RBG-16-64-13 > RBG-16-64-13 > JAMDDA01. The sequence goes on from JAOSKU010000001.1 coordinate 3,719,192, forward strand.
GATTACTGAGCTATTCGCGGCCGCTGAGAAGCTGCCGATTGCCGTTGTTGTGGACGGGAGGACCATGGACGCGCGCGACGCCCGGTTCAACGCCGCCCGCGCCTTCATTAAGGGCCACGGCGCGATGCCACATCACCTGTTGATACTCCAGCATGCCGAGCCCGGCCCCTCCGTGACGACCCACTGGCAGAGCTTCGATGCGGCAACCGGAGTGCAACTCGACCTCTTCGGTCCACGGTTTGCCTTCAACCTCGAACCGACGCCGTTCGGTCTCCCCCCTGATGCGCCCCCAACCTGTGCATCCAGGTCTGGCTGGGCGAGGGCACCCGAGCTCTGGCATGAGCGGGGCGGTGGGGGTAGGATGAGCGGGTGTCGTGCTTGCGAAAGGCGATGTCGTGACTCTCGTCGGTCGCCCAGCCGCACATGGAGGACTGGGAGGTGGAAGGGCTCAGGGGCTGTGGGCGATTCCACCACTCCCTTTTCAGGGCGTCTGTACTGGAAGAGGGAGGAGACGTCTCCTCACGGCGTGCGCGCACTCGTGCACGCGCAACCGCAGCATGCTCATGACATGAACGCAAAGCCTTCGGAAGTCTTCGCGACTCGTCCGGCGACTGGATTGGGGAAATGTGAGCCGATGAGCAGGCTGCCATCCTTCGAGATCTGCCGAAGCAGTCGAAGTCGAGTAGTAGCTGCAAGCTCCGGCTGAGTTGCGCCCACCGAATCCCACTCTGGGTGGGCAATCTGACAGGGATGATGCAGGAAGTCACCGGAGATTAGGGCCTTCTGCCCTTCCGACTCAATCACGACGCTCGCGTGTGCTGCGGTGTGGCCAGGCGAAGGCGTGAACCGAACCCCCTCAGCTAGGGTATGTCTCTCACCCACCAGTTCGCATAGGCCCGCATCGACCACAGGTCGCACAGAATCCTCGAAGGCCGCCCTGTCGTCCTCGATTTCGCTGTCCGGTGCGCTATTCCAGTGGTCGAATTCTCTCTTGGCAAATAGGTATCGGGCGTTCGGGAAAGTTGGCTTCCAGGTTCCGCCAACGGAGATCGTGTTCCATCCGACATGATCCTGATGTAGATGGCTGCACGCGACAACGTGGATCTCGTCCGGGTCGACTCCCGCGTTGGATAGTCTCTCGAGGAAGCTAGTCTGAAGGTCGCCCCACTCTGGGATGTCGGTTCGCTGCTTGCCGTTTCCGTTGCAGGTATCTATCAGGATGTTGTGGTCTCCTGTTCTGATCAGGAAGCTCTGAACGAGGCCCTTCAAGTTTCCTTCCCTCGTGGCGAAATCCGGAATAAGCCAGTCGATGGACCGGACGTCGTCGGGAGTTGCCTGTGGGATGGCCTTTTGGAGTATCTCTCCGGCCTCCAACTCGACAATCTGGACCACTTCAATCTTCCCTATGACCCACCTAAGGCCGGCCATCGTTCTCCTTTCGTCTCCTTCGCCTACCCTTGCGTGGCGCGCGGGCGCGGGTTACTGAGAGCGTGCTGACCGCGGCAGCAGGAAGTCCGGCACCCGGCGCAGGCGTGCCCTGCCGGTCGCCTCTTCCCAGATGTTCTCGAGATGGCTGAGGTGCTCGTCCATCGCGACTTCGATGTCGTCGGGGTCGCCGCCGCTGAGGCTCTTGAGCGTACGCTCGTGTATGTCTATGGCCGGATCGGAGAAGTGGTCGCCGAGGAACCGCATGGCCATATCGCGGGCGATCTCAAGGTTCAACAGCAAAGACCGCATGAGTCCGAACACCGTCGCGTTCTTGGCGGCGCGCGCGATCGCGAGGTGGAAACGGAGTTCGAGCACTTCGAAAAGAGCCTGGTCATGGGCTCGAGTCCGCTGCAGATCGATGATCGCCCGGAGTCGGGCGACGTCGTCGTCGTCGAGTCGGAGGGCGGCGAGTTGCGCCACGCGTGGTTCGAGGAGACGCCTGGCTTCGAGTACTCCGGCCACTTCGGAGATCTTGAGTTCGGTCTGTCGCGAGACGAGGTGCAGAGGAACGACGTCGGAGCAGACCACCGTCCCCTCGCTCGAGCGAGTCTGCAGAACGCCGGCGTCCGCAAGGGCTCTGATGGCTTCGCGTAAGGTGGGACGGCTGATGCCCATCTGCTGGGCCAACGTGCGTTCGGAGGGCAGGCACTGCCCCACCTGGATCTCCCCGATGCGGACCGCTTCCGCGATCTGCCCCACGGCCTCTTCGTAGGTTCGCGACGTCCGTACCGGCTGGAACAGCGGCGGCTGCCAGTTCGCTGCTGAAAGCTGGGATCTCGCCATCCTTCTCACTCCCCGATCGGTGGCGGCCGGAGTGGCACTCACCGCGCTTGACACTACGACCTTCCCCGGCTAGTATGGTCAACCTAGCTTACCAGATTTGGTCATTGCAGCGCGGCAGTACCTTAGAGCAGGGCGAGGGGGGATCCGCAGGAATGTCCAAGGTCGAGATCATCGACCACGAGTGGATCCCACTGAGTGACGGCACGCGTCTCTCTGCTCGGATCTGGCTTCCCGAGGGCGCCCGGGAGAACCCGGCCCCGGCCATCCTGGAGTACCTGCCCTATCGCAAAGATGATTTATGCGCGGAGCGCGATCAAGGCACACACGGGGGCTTCGCCCGCCACGGCTACGTCGGCGTCCGTGTCGATATCCGTGGCACCGGCGATTCCGAGGGTGTGCTCCGTGGCGAGTATCTGCTGCAAGAACAGGACGATGCGGTAGAGGCCATCGCTTGGATCGCCGATCAGGAGTGGTGCTCTGGTCGGGTGGGGATGATGGGCATCTCCTGGGGCGGGTTCAACTCACTTCAGGTCGCCGCTAGGAGGCCGCGGGGTCTCGCCGCCGTCATCAGTGTCTGCTCCACCGACGATCGGTATTCCGACGACGTTCACTACATCGGCGGCTGCGTCAATGCTTGGGATGCCGTCCTCTGGTCGAACTCGCTCACCCTCTTCTCCGCGCTACCCCCGACCCGGCCGTTGTCGGAGACGAGTGGCGCGCGATGTGGTTCTCCCGTCTCGACGCGGCAATCCCTCACCAGTTGGAGTGGCTCCAACACCAGCGGCGCGATGAGTACTGGAAGCACGGGTCGGTGTGCGAGGACTTTTCGGCCATGCAGGTGCCTATCTACATGATCGGCGGCTGGGGGGACGGGTACCGCAGTTCGATATTCCGCCTCCTCGCCGGCTACAGAGGTCCTCGCAAGGGACTTATCGGGCCCTGGGCGCACTCGTACCCCGATCGGGCGCGCCCGGGACCGCAGATCGACTTCGTCGGTGAGTGCGTGCGCTGGTGGGATCGCTGGCTGCGCGATGTACCGAACGGGATAGACACGGAGCCGATGCTGACCGTCTGGATGCAGGAGTCTCAGGACGTGAAGGGGACGGCCACGCAACGGACGGGGCGGTGGGTGGACGAGGATGCCTGGCCTTCGGAGGGCGTGGACACAACCTTATGGCGGCTCGCGTTTTCTGGGTTGCGGCGCGCCGAATCGCCGGCTGCTGCATCCCCATCGGTTGAGGCCGAGCCCAAGGAGTGGCGGGCGGAAGAGCCGGAACTACGGCCGATCGCCGGGTCCTTGTTGAACGGTCTGGACGGCGGCGCCTGGTGCCCGTTCGGGGCTCCGGGCGACTTCCCGCCGGATCAGCGTCGCGAGGACGGACTGTCTGTCTGCTTCGACACGGAGCCCCTTCCCGAGGCGGTGGAGGTGCTCGGCACGCCACACATCGAGCTGATCCTCGAGGCGGACAAGCCGGTGGGGATGGTCACCGCCCGGTTGTGCGATGTCTCTCCGGACGGCGAGTCGCTGTTGGTCACGCGGGGCCTCCTGAATCTGGCGCATCGCGATTCGCACGAGGCCCCGGGCCCGGTCGTGCCGGGAACGCGCGTGCAGGTGCGGTTCCCCATGATGGCCTGTGGGCACCGTTTCGCGGCCGGCCGCCGGATCCGTGTGGCCGTATCCCCCACCTACTGGCCGTGGGCCTGGCCGTCGCCCGAAACGGTCAGATTGCAGGTGGTCGCCGGCGCGGGGTCGACTCTTGAGTTGCCCACGCGGGCAACTGCCGGGTCTCCTCGGGAGGCGGCGCGGATGCCGGCGGCGGCGACCGCGCCGGAGACAGTTCCAAGCCGCGAGTTCGAGCCTCTTCCGGTCGACGGCCCTTCTGTCGTCATCTCCCAGGAAATGGGCTCGGGGAGGGTGACGGTGAACCGGCGACTGTGGGATAGGGCCCAGACGATCACCCGCAGCGGCCTCCACTACCGCTTGGGCGGGCACGACGAGTATCACATCACAGAGGGCGATCCCTTGTCGGCGCGCCTTGTGTCCGAAGGTACGTTCCGCGCGGAACGTGGTGCGTGGCAGCCGCGGGTGACCGTGACCACCGAGATGACCTCGACGAGTGACACGTATCATGTCTCGGCTTCCGTCGACGCGTACGAGGGCGACTCGCGTGTCTTCTCCCGCCGGTTCCAGGGCGAGGTGGCGCGCGATCTCACCTAAGAACTCGTTTCAGAATGACGCTCAGCCGCCGGGGTGCGATCGGCGCGCGCGAGACAAGGACGCAGGGAGCGCTCGTAGCAGCGCTACGGGCGCGACTGAGGACGACGAATCGCGCCGCCCAGCGCGGTCCGGCGACTCGAGGCTTCATTTTGAGACGGGTTCAAATTCAACTCGGAGTGGCCTCGAGGATCATGGAACGAGTCTGAGCGAAGAAAGGGGAGGGGAATGGAGCAGAAGTCGAACCCACAGCGGCTGATCGACGATCTATCAACAGGTCGGCTTACGCGCCGCCAGTTCGTGGCGCGGGGCCTGGCCGCCGGCCTGTCGATGGGGGCGGTGGGATCGTTGCTCGCGGGATGCGGCAGAGACGATGACGGCGGCTCGACCACGACTGCAGGGGGACCGCGACCACCGGCGGGGCGAAGGCGATGGGCGGAGCGATCAAGATTGGACAGTCGACCCCCGTCCAAAGTCTCGACCCGGCGTTCGCCCTCGGGCCGGCAGACCTGAGCGTCGCTTCCTGCGTCTTCGAAGGCTTGGTCGCCTTCAGGCCGGGTAGCTACGAACTCGAGAACGTGCTTGCCGAAGAGTTCACTCCGTCTGACGACGGACTCACCATCCATTTTAAGTTGAAATCCGGCATCGCCTTCCACGGCGGATACGGGGAGTTGACGGCCGAAGATGTCAAGTACACTTTCGAGCGCGTAGCCGGTTTGACGGAGCCCGCGATCGAATCCCCGTATGTGGGGGACTGGTCCCCGTACCTCAAAGAAGTGCGTGTGCTCGGCCCTCTCGAAGGTGAGATCGTTCTCAACACACTATTCTCCCCGCTGTATCGGACCACGCTGCCCCTCCTGTCCGGCCTGGTGCTCTGCAAGAAGGCTCTCGAGGAGCGTGGAGACGAGTTCGCCACCAAGCCCATTGGTACGGGCCCCTACGAAGTCGTCGAATTCACGCCCGATCAGCAAGTAGTGGTGAAGCCGTTCGAGGGCTACAGCGGCGCCGGCGCCCCGGCTCAATTCGAGGAGATCGCATTCATCGCTACCACCGATGCGGCCGCCGTTCAGGCTTCGTTGAGTTCGGGCGACCTCGACATCGCGATGATCGAACCCGCCCAGGTGGAGCGTCTGAAGACGACCGAGGGCCTGATCGTGGATGAGTTCTCCAGTCTCGGTTTCGTCTGGATCGCGGTGAATCTGACCCATCCGGCTCTTAAGGACGTGCGCGTTCGGCAGGCGCTCCGGCTAGCCGTGGACGTTCCAGCCGTGCTCGCCACCGCGTACGAGGGGGTGGCGGAGCAGGCCAGCTCGATCATCGCGCCCGTAACGGGCATCGGAGTCTGGGCGGACGCGCCAAAGTATGACCGCGATGTGGACGCGGCCAAGGCGCTCCTCAAGGAGGCGGGAAGCGAGGGCCTCGAACTCGAGCTCACGGTCCTATCCTCGGGGATCTATCCCACCATCGCGCAATTGGTCCAGGCCAGCCTCGGGGAGGCGGGGGTAACGGTCAGGATCAACCCCCAGGACGACGCGACCTATTGGTCCGCCGACGCTGCGGAACTTGCGAGGCGTCAGCTGACCCTGGTGGAGTTCGGTGGACTGCCCGACCCCTATTTCCAGATGCAGTGGTTCACGTCGGATCAGATCGGCACCTACAACATGCAGAACTGGAGCAACGCGGACTTTGACCGGCTGCACGTCGAGGCTGCGCAGACCTCCGGCGATGAGGCGAGGACGGCGAAGTATGTCGAGATGGCCCGGCTCATGGATGAGAGCGCGGCCATGATCTGGCTGGTCTGGCCCCCCAGGATCTGGGCCCACCGCACGTTGCTCAACCCGGCGTTCACTCCCTACGGCGAAGTCGCTGTGCGAGGCTTCGCGTCGGCCTGAGGATTGATGCGCCACGTGCTCCGCAGGATCGGGCTTGCCGGGATCACGGTACTGCTGGTCATGGCCGTTCTGGCGGCCATGACCAGCCTGGTGCCGGGCGAGCCCGCGCGCGTCATCCTCGGACCACGGGCGTCTCCGGAGCTCATCGAGCGGGTGCGAGAGGAGATGCACCTCGACGACCCTATCCCGGTTCAGATATGGATATTCTCGACCAATGCCCTCCGCGGCGACCTCGGCAAGGATTTTGTCAACGGTATCCCGGTACGCGACCTGGTCGCAAACGCTCTCTCAGGCACAGTCGCGCTGGCCCTTGCCAGCATGGTCCTGGGAGTCGTGTTCGGGGTCGGCCTGGGGGTGATCTCAGCGGCCCGCGCGGGGTCTTTGTTCGACCGCGCGGTGGGCGTGTTCTCGATCACCCTACTGTCGGTGCCCTCCTACGTAATCGGACTGCTCCTTCTTCTGTTCCTGTCCGTTGCCCATCAGTGGCTCCCCGCCTCTGGCGCCGGCTCGATCGAAGATCCTGCTGACTGGCTGTCGCGCCTGGCGATGCCTACCATCGCCCTTGCGGTAGGCTGGGGCGGGTACCTGGCCCGTCTCACGCGGGCGAGCATGCTGGACGTGCTGGCAAGCGAACATGTTCGTGCCGCCCGTGCGCTTGGGCTTCCCAATCGGACCATCTGGTACCGCTACGCCTTGAGGAACGCGATCACACCGATAATCGCGTTTTTGGGCGTGGGTGCCGGCTGGCTCCTGAGTGGCGCTGTCGTGGTCGAACTGATATTCAACCGGCCCGGACTCGGACGATTGATGGTGGACGCGGTGGGCTCTCGCAACTACACCATCGTGCGGGGGTGCACGTTGGTGATCGCCATTATCGTCATCGCTGCGAACCTGATCGCCGACCTGATGCTCCGGTTGAACGACCCGCGCATAGACCTCCAGGGCAGCGGCCGTTCGTGAGCGCCGTGGAATCGCCCGCTGAGGCTCTCACCACCCTTGTCCCGGGCGGGTGGTGGACGGTGCTGCGCGATCTAGCACGCACACCCACGGGAGCGTTCGGCCTTGTGGGTTCCTTGCTGGTGGTCGTGGTAGTGCTCTTCGCCCCCGTCCTCGCTCCGCACGATCCGAACGCTCAAGACATCGCGAACCGTTTCGCGCCACCGTCCGCTGCCCACCTGTTGGGCACAGACGCACTCGGCCGGGATCTCGCCTCGCGGGTCACCTACGGAACTCGCGCGGCGCTTGTGGTGGCTGTGCCGGCCGTAGCGCTGGGCCTGGTCATTGGGCTTCTGGCGGGCTTGGCGGCCGGCTACCTCGGCCGGATGGTGGACATCTCCTTCATCGGGCTGAGCGATGCCGCTCTTAGCTTTCCGCCGGTCGTGCTGGCACTAGCTGTGATCGGGCTCTTCGGCCCGTCCCGAACCATCATGGTGACCGTCATAGGCATTGCCTTCGCCCCATACTACTTCCGCGTCTGTCGCTCCCTTGTGCTGTCCGCTCGAGGAGAGCTGTACGTCGAAGCCGAGAGGAGCTTGGGGGCATCTGCGGTACGGGTCGTCGGTCTGCACATACTCCCTTGGATCATCCCTCCGCTCTTGATCATAGCCGCGATGGATATCCCCAGCGCCATCATTTTCGCGTCCGGCTTGTCATTCATCGGCATCGGGACGCAACCGCCGGATGCTGACCTGGGCGTCTTGCTCAATGAGGGCTACCAACACATCTTCGATTCGGCCTGGGTGCTCCTGGCTCCGGCGATCGCGTTGGCCTTCGTGACGTTGTCGTTCACCTTCCTGAGCGAGACGGTGCGCGACGTGACCAATCCCCGAGCAGGTGCCTATCGCCCGCGCGGCCGGTGGCGGCGATGAGCGGCACGGGCGGGCCGCTGCTGGAGATCGACCACCTCGACGTGGCCTACGAACTGCACGGGCGAGCATTGCGTGTTCTGCGCGACGTGTCGCTGACGGTCGGCCGAGCAGATGTCGTGGGGCTGGTTGGAGAGTCAGGCTGTGGCAAGTCGACGCTGGGTGCGACGATCGTGGGTCTGGGTGCCGCGAATGCACGCGTAACCGGGGGGGCGATCAGGTTCAACGGGCAGGATGTCTTGTCGCTCGATGAGGCCGCCCTGCACCGCCTCCGCGGTGCGCACATCGCCACCATCTCCCAGGATCCGACCGCAGCTCTGAACCCGCTGTTCCGGGTAGGCCGGCAGATGCGGGATGCGTTCAAGGCTCACGTGCGCCGCTCGCGGTCGGAGTTCCAGGCACGCGCGGTCCGGGCCATGGGCGAGGTGGGGATACCCGATGCGGAGACTCGCCTCCGGTGCTATCCACACCAGTTCTCTGGCGGGATGCGCCAACGTCTGGTGACGGCCATGGCACTGATGTTGGGACCCGAGCTCATAATCGCCGACGAACCGACCAGCGCCCTCGACGTGACCACGGAAGCTCAGATCGTGGAGCTGTTGCGTCGGGTCTGCGCCGAGCATGGTACGTCGCTCCTCTACATCACACACAACATGGGAGTAGTAGCCCGACTCTGCGACAGAGTGGCGGTCATGTATGCGGGAAGCATCGTGGAGGAATCCCCGGTGGCCTCACTTCTCGAGCGCCCCCTTCACCCGTATAGCCGAGCCCTGTTGGCCGCCGTTCCGAGCTACCGGCGCCGGGGAGCCCTGGCCACCATACCCGGCTCTGTCCCCGGACTCGCGTCGCCGCAACCCGGATGCGCCTTCGCCGCGCGCTGCGAACTGGCGCGCATGGTCTGCACCACGCGCCCGCCGGACCGCAACGCCGTGGAGGACAGCGTGGTGCGATGCCATGCCCGCGACGGATCGCTCGACTACGCGGACTCACCCCCGGTGCCCGGAGTGGGGCGATGACGGGGAAGGCCCCCCTCGTGGAAGTCGAGAATGTATCAGTCCGTTTCGGCGAAGTGCATGCGGTGGACGGCGTCTCCTTCACGGTCGAACGGGGCGAGATTCTTGGCCTCGTGGGCGAATCTGGATCCGGCAAGTCGACGCTCGGCCGGACGGTCGTGGGATTGGTCCGCCATCCTTCAGGCCGCATCGTCTTCGATGGCCGCTCGGTCCACGAGGGGTCGAGGGCCGCGCAGAGAGCATTGCGGATGCGCATGCAGGTGATCTTCCAGGAAGCGAAGGCCAGCCTCAGCCCTCGCCATCGCATAGGCTGGCTCCTCCAGGAGCCATACGCGATCAACAAAGTACCGAAGGCGGGGCGGCGCACCTCGGAGGGACTCCTCGCTGAGGTGGGCTTGCCCGCGGAGATCGCGACGAAGTACCCACACCAGGTGTCGGGTGGTCAGGCACGACGGGTCAGCGTCGCCCGCGCGATTGCGCTTCGGCCGGACTTCCTCTTCGCGGATGAAGCGACGGCCGGACTCGACGCTTCCACCGCCGCGTCACTACTCAACATGCTGCGCGACCTTGTCGACGAAAACGGCTTGACCATCCTGCTCGTAAGCCACGATCTCAACGTCGTGGGCGCAATTGCCGACCGCATAGCCGTCATGTACCTCGGCCGGATTGTGGAGATGGGGCCGGCGGAGGGCGTGGTGGGTAGGCCGTCGCACCCGTACACGCGGGCGCTGCTAGCCAGTGTCCCCGTCGTGGATGCGAGTGAGATCGGCCGGGTCGTAGCTCCACTCGAAGGCGAGCCTCCGAGCTCCATCGCTCCGCCTCCCGGGTGTCACTTCCATCCGCGCTGTGCGCACGCCATCCCCCCGATGCTCGCAGACGCCTCCGGCGTGCGACGAGGTGGAACCGAGGCACACGGTCTTCTGCCACCGCTGGCGCGAAGTACGACGGATATGCGGTCAGACGATCGCCTAGATGAGGAGGTAGTGGTGCGGAACATCCTGCGCGGACAGCCCGGGGTTCGCTTTGCCAAACGCAGCCAGGAAGGTGTGCGCAGCTCCAGGAAGCAGTGTTGGCGGTCCTCTGGGATGTCGGGGTCGAACTGAACCGAGGGCATGCGCCCTCCTCGCCGAAGCCGAGTAGCTGTGGCGCGGGTGCGCATCCCGAGACATCTGGTCGAGTCGTTCCGGTACAGGGCAACCGGATCACCTGGGCTACACGGCGCCCGGGTTGACCGTGGACGGCGGAGCCATGCCCCACGTCTATGCGACTGCCGCGAGCCTGTCTGAGCTCATTCGTGGCCTTCGCGACCAGTCGTCACTTCCCCCTGCCGATCCTGCTGCTCCTCTCCCTAACACCACGTCTGGTGGGAGGACCGCTCGGACTCGACCGCCCCCGAGGCTGTCGCCTTGCGCAGCATCTTCAAGGACATCCAGAAGATGATCGAGAGTCGCGAGGAGTACAAAGCTCTTCCCCCGGCTCGGGGAGGATATCTCTGAAGGATCCACCGGGATGTAGCTACCCCGGCCCTGCGGATTCGTCTCGAGTGCGAAGACCGGCGTTTGCTTCAAACGGCTGCAGGGAGACCGAATGGCTAGGAGCCAGCGCCGGCACCATTCCTGGTCCTCTGCTCGTTGAAAGCCACTTCAGTCGTGCTGTTGGCCAGACGCGACCAGGCGCACAGCCTCGCTCGCGGCATCATTCGTGACTTTGCAGACCGCGTTGCACCCATGAGTAGCCACTTGCCTCGACTGTTGTCTTAATCTATCATGTTGCGCATGATGCGCAACAAGCCATTATCTGACAACTTCGTCCTTGAGAAGGCCCTGGAGGAACTCACGACTCTCGTTCCGACTCCATGGCTGCTGCGCGAGGTCTCGAAGGCCGGCCTGCGGGCGGATGCAGTCGCGGAGATTGTGGCCCCCGACGGTCGAAGCGCAACCCTGGTGATTGAAGTGAAGTCGCGGCTCGATCCCAAAGGCGTGGACGCCGTGCTCGCTCAGCTGAGGACCTTGCTGCGGGTCATCCCGGGCACGGGCGTGATCGCGGCTCCCTACCTGGGGCAGAGAGCGCGTGAGAAGATCAGGCAAGGTGGCGCGGGCTACATCGATCTGACCGGCAACCTGCTGATCAGGGTCGACGATCCGGCGGTCTTCATCGAGCGTCAAGGAGCCAGCAAAGACCCGTGGGGCATGGAGCGTCCCGCGCGCTCGCTCAAAGGTGCCAAGGCCGCGCGCATCGTGCGGGTCCTCGTCGACTTCGTGCCGCCCTTGGGCACGCGCCAGATCGCGGGGCTTGCCGTGACGGATCCGGGCTATGTCTCGCGCATCCTGGAGATGCTCGGGCGCGAGGACCTGGTGAGACGACCGCCCCGTGGGCAGGTCCAGGAGGTGGCGTGGGCCGCTCTCCTCCGCAGATGGACGGAGGACTACTCACTCCTGGAGTCCAATCGGCCCTTCTGGTTCCTCGACCCTCGCGGTGTGGACTCGTTCGCGGAGAAGCTGCGCACCGCTGCGGGCGCAGACACCGCGCCGCGTTACGCCCTCACCGGATCCCTGGCCGCCCGGACGGTTGCTCCGATTGCGCCGGCCCGGATGGGAATCTGCTATGTCGACGATGCCGTCCGTCTGGCCGACCAACTCGGACTCACGCCTACCGACGCGGGGGCGAATGTGCTCCTAGTCGAACCCGCGCATTCTGTGGCCTACGAGCGCACCCGAGAAGTGGACGGGCTGTGCTATGTGGCGTTGAGCCAGGCTGTGGTCGATCTTCTGACCGGCCCGGGGAGGAACCCGACCGAGGGCGAGGCACTGCTCCAGTGGATGCAGATCAACAGTGAGGACTGGCGTGTACGACCGTGAATACGTGGCGGCCCGCCGGGCGTTGCTGGATGCGCTCGAAGCACTGGGCGGGCAACGTCAGGCGCTTGTGCTGGTCGGGGCTCAGGCGATCTACCTCCATACCGGCGCAGGGACCCTGGCCGTAGCCGAGTACACGACCGATGCCGACATCGCCGTGGATCCGCGCCTCCTCTTGCCGCTGCCGGGCCTCGCTGAGGCCATGGAGCGGGCGGGCTTCTTTCTCGACACGCTCCAAGGAGCAGTCGGCATCTGGTCATTGAGACAGGTCGTTGCAGGAATCCCTGCGATCGTGACCGTTGACTTGCTCGTTCCCGAGGCACTGGGCGGCGCGGGCAGACGGGCTGCACGCATGGGCGGCAGTCACGGCAAGAGGACTGCGATGAAGGCACACGGTCTGGAAGCGGCCGTTGTCGACAATGAGCCGACCGTACTCGGGGCGCTCGATCCAGCGGATGTCCGCTCGTTTGAGATCCGGGTGGCTGGTCCGGCGGCTCTTCTGGTCTCGAAGGTGCACAAAGTTGCCGAACGTGTGGCGGACGCGGCGAGCGGCGGCCGCGAAGACCGCGTGAAAGACAAGGATGCACTGGACATCCTTCGGCTCCTGAGAGCGGTCGACCCGAAAGCGACAGCCACGCGGCTGCACGAGCTCACCCAGGACGATCTCGCGGGTAGCGTGACCGAGGAAGCGATTGCCCGGATGCCTGAACTCTTCGGGGGAGTCGCAAGTCCAGGTAGCCTGGTGGCTGCACGGGCGGCCGCGGGCGCCGAGGATCCTGATGTCATCGCTGCATCATGCGTCGCGTTGGTCAAGGAGTTGCTCATTGCTGTCAAGACACGGGCACCCTGACAACCGCGGGGAGTTGAGAGGTGGATTCGGATTGCCGAGACCTTCGTCGAGACGCTCGAACGCATCGCGGCCGATTCCTCCTCGTGGTACCCGGTGCCGGGTGGCCACCGGCTCTCTTCGACACCTCTGGCCGGGGCTCTCGCTGTAGGCGGGGTACCGCACCTGCCTTTGGAGGTCACCGAGCTCTGTTTGCGGACGTCTCTTGACACCGCCGAGAACCGATTCGTGAAGCACTTCGTCGGCCTTGCCGCCGACCTCGTGGATCGCGCGAGCCGGGTCCTGGCGGAGGAGCAATCCGACTCGGGATTGCTCGCAGATGCCCGGGAGCTCGCGCAGGAGGTGCGCCTCAGGGCCGCCGCGGACTGGCTGAACGGGGTGGGCGAGTTCGAGCGTTTCCCGGTCCACTCCCAGAGGATGAGGGTTATCGTGTGCGACGCTGCAGCGCATGTTGGACCTCGGCGCCTCGCGCGGCCTGCAGGTCATTGTCCTCACCTGCAACCCGTCCGATTACTCGGCGTTGGGCGCCTGCCAAGTCAGCTTGCCTAAGATGCATCGCAACCCGGAACTTGCGGTTTCACTTGCCGGGCCGGGGGAGCCCGATCAAACGACTCCTGAACGAGCGTCCCGATGTCGACGCCATCCGCCTTCGCGCTCCTGAAACAGTGAAGCCCCACCGACCGTGCTGCACGGCAGAGCCGGCAACCAGCGGTTCTGTCATCTGCCTGTTCTACAATGGACGAGACGCCGGAACTCGGACGAGGGGACTCGTGACCGCACAGAAGAAACCACGCCGCCCAGACGATCCCTGGGATCTGACCGAGTGCCCTCACACAAAGGCGAAGCTGTGCCTGCTGGCCGACTACTTCGGCAGGTGGCTGACCATTTGGAACGCTCCCAAGTCACCGCGATGATCTGGCGTTCTCGAGATACCTCCGCGAAGAGGCGCGTCAGCCGCCGGAGCAGGGCTTCGTCGAGCGCCGGTTCGACCTCGTCGAGCACCAGCGGCGAGAACGACACCTCGAGGAACACCGCGAGCGCCAAGCACAAGCCCACCTGAGTCAGCTGACCTCCCGAGAGACCGTCGAGAGGCACGGCCGGCCTGCGCGGAAAGTGCACTGCAACATCGAGGCCCGGGAGCTCTGCGCCCGGCTCCGCCTGCACCAACGGGAGGGCGGCGCTTCCTCCGGGCGTGAGCGTGCGGAACAACGTGTCGAACCGCTCCTCCACCCGGCTATGAAGCTCAAGGAACGCAGGGCTCCTTTCCTGGGCCGCGAAGGATTCCGGGGCCCGACCGTGTACGGGCCGCGCGGGCCGGTCGGCGCGACTGTTCTCAAGACCGGTGATGCGTACCTTCACGGCATGCACGGCCTCTTCCAGTGTGACATCTTCTCCGCGCGGGAAGGCCATCCCCAGTGCGGCCAAAGTGGACCGCAGCAGAGGATCGTCGGCGCGCGGTGCACACGCAAGAAGGAGCCGGGCACCTTCCTGGTCGAGACGTGCACGTGCGCGTTCTTCATATTCGTCGTGGTTGGCGGCCTGCAGCGACGCGCCGACTGTCTGTGCCAGAAGGCGTGTCCGTTCGCCTGGGTGGAGCCACAAAAGACGTCCCACCTCGCCCTGGCCTATGACCGTCCGCAGCGGAGCCTCGACACCGCGCCGGCGGAGGACCCTCAGAAACTCGGAGCGCTCGAGGGGTTTCTCGCCGATGACATAGTTCTCACTCCCGTCCGCGCCGAGGCTCCGCGATATCGCGAGTGGGGAGCCATCGTTCGATCCGGGGTCCACCGCGCCGAGCGTGGGTACGGCGCCGAGCACGGCTGTGACGCGGCATCCGGCTATCCCGGGGCCCGGCCGCCCGCGGAACGCGAGATCGGCGCCAGCACGGGCCCGCAGCAGGGCGGTGTTCTGTTCCCCGAAGACCCACCGCACCGCATCCACCAGGTTGCTCTTCCCGGACCCGTTCGGTCCGATGATCACCGCGACACCGGCGGGGGAACTCCAGCTCCACCCTGCCGGCGAAGCTCTTGAAGTCCTCGAGTACGAGGCGTCTGATCTTCAACGCACGGCCTCACTCATGAGGGTTTCCGTGCGCTCGAGCCAGTTTCCGCGCACGTGTCCGAAGACCACCAGGCCTTTCGTGGCCCGCTCGTAGCGGTAGTGCAGCATGGACGCTCCCTCCCCGGAGCGTCCGATGCCGAAGCTCACGTCGCCCACATCTCTGGTCCGACGCTGATGGCTCACCAAGAGCACCTGCCGAGTGGCGGCCACCTCACCCAGGAGGGTGTTGAAGCGACGCAGGTTGCTCTCGTCCAGCGCCGGTTCGACTTCGTCGAGCACGAGCAACCGCGTGGGCCTCTCCAGGAAGAGAGCCAGTCCGAAAGCGAAGGCCACGAGGGTGCGCTGACCTCCGGAAAGGGTGTCGATCCGCTCCGGTTCGCAACCGGGAAAGGCGACCTGCACGTCGAGAGCAGGCGGCCCACCGTCCTCGGGCAGGTCGAGATCCAGCGCCACCCACCCCCCGGGGACCAGTCGTTCGAAGAACCCGGCAAACCGCTCCTGTACCCGGTGGTGTGCCTCCGTCAGCTGCCGGCCGAAACGCGCTGCCGCAATCCGGCGTGCGGCCTCGTCTCGTTCATACCGGTCCTCGTGGGCGCGCCGTTCGGTTGCGATCGCGGCGACGAGCGCAGCGGGCTCCAAGTGCGGCGGGTCGGGGGCCGACCCGGAGGACACGTCATCGGGCAGGCCAAGCGCTCGCAGCAGTCGCCCGGTCCCGCCCGGTATCCGGTCGCCGGCTCCCTACGCAGCCAAGCATGCCCGCACGAGCCGAGCCCGCAGGGCGGCCAAGGGCAGATCGGCCGGCTCAGAGCGGGCGTCATTCGAGGCCGGACGCGTGGTTGCACCATGGGCCGGGGTCGCGGGCGCGATGCCGGCCGCCCGCGCCAAGATGGCCGCCCGCAGCACCGGGTCGGCAACGAGCACCCGCTCGAGCTCCCCCTGACGAATGACCGAGAGCTGCGCGTGCCCCAGACCGTGCGGGCTGAGCGCCTGCGCGACCTCCTCCGCCGACGCGGGCTGGCCGTCAAGCAAGAGGGTTTCCGCCCCGTCCTGATCGAGACGCCGCGTCACCGTGACCAACCCAGAGGGTACGTCGTGGCGTCCCTGGCGCGACGGTTTGCAGCAGCAGCCATCTCCCGGCTGCGCCTCTCCGCCGGCCGCCGTCTCGTCATCCAGAACGAGGTGGACCACCGCCTCCTCGGCTCCGCCTTCGAACTCCTTCGACTGCTGTAGCGTCTGCCGCCCACTACGGGTGGTCAGGAACAGCAGATGCTGCTCGCTCTCACTGCGGATCCGACTGTAGCCGTCGCTCGGCGGTTGGAACACGATCTCACGGCGGTGCGCGACGCGAAGCTCACCCAAATCCGCTCCCAGGCACCAGAGGAGTGCTTCCACCACGCTGCTCTTGCCGGTGCCGTTGTCGCCGACCACCACGCTGACCCGCGGCGATAAGTCGAGAAGATTCCAATCCTGGAATCCCTTGAATCCGCTGACCACCAGGTACCGCACGTAGGTCACAGCGCGCCTCCTACAGAATGACGCCGGCGCCGAGCCGAAGGCAGGCCCACTCTTCGCGGCAACCCGGCCGTTGGCCTGGAGGGTTGGCGCGGGATGCGCTGATTCTCCGCAATCATACCTCTCCTCCCTGCGCGCCCTCGTCGTCCGGGAATTCGTGCATGGTCCGGCGCGAACGCTTCGGTCAGGCCGTGACGGTCAGGTACGCGGCTACACCGATGAGAGCCACGCCGCCGAGCTTCGTGAACATTGGAGTCGCCCGCGAGAGCGGCCGCATGGCCCGCATGCTGCCCGACGCGAGTCCGATCAGCAGGAGAGGCACCCCTTTCCCGAGTCCGTAGACGAACAGCAGAAACGCGCCTGCCGCCGGACTCCTGCCCGCAGCGGCCATGGTGGCGATGACGGCGAGCACGGGCGTGGAGCAGGGAGAGGCTACCAAGCCGAACAGTACGCCCAGCCCAAGTGCGCCCAGGAAGTCGGAGCGCCCCGTGTGGCGCAGCGCTCGACGATTGAGGCGCTCCACCGGGAGCTGCACCGCTCCGAGAAAGTGCAGCCCGAGCACCACCAAGATGAACGAGACGACGTAGATGGCCCAACCCGAGATGAGCACCGCTCGGCCGAGTAGTCCAGCGATTGCGCCGATGCCGGTGAACACCGCTGCCATGCCGAGAACGAAGACTCCCGCGAGCATCAGCCCCTGTATGTATCCGGCCCGCCCGCCCGCCCCGGCGTTGGCCTGCGCGACCGAGCCGGTGACATAACCGAAGACGGCAGGCATCATCGGGAGGACACAGGGTCCGAAGCCGGCGAGGAGACCGCCTGCGAAGGCGATGGTCAGCTGCACGGGGCCGAAGGACCCCGCTCCCAACTGCTGGGCGAGGGCGTCCCCGAGGCTCACGGCGCGACCCGGCGCTCGAAGTGGTTGGCGGTGCTCATTCGGTCACCATGCTGTCCAGCTGGGCGCGGAGTTCGTCAACACTCATGACGCCCGTGTATGAGGCGATCAGCGCACCTCTTTGGTCGAAGAAGAAGGAGGTGGGGATGTACTGGAAGTTGAATCCGGTGGCCAGCCGTTGCCCCGAAGCGTCCTCGGTGATGGCGTTCACAAACTCGACCCTGCCTTGGTAGCTCGGGACAACCTGGTCCACGTAGGCTGAGATCTCGACACAAGGATCGCAGGTGAGGGAGTGGAAGAGGAGGTAGACCGGACGGCCGCTTGCGCGTGCCTCTTCGAAGGTGGCGATCGCATCCGCTCGGGACTGGCTGGGTGCGTCGCCTCCTCCTCCCAGTCCGGCGTCGGGGCCGAGCACCTTCGAGGCGATGATGACGGCGAAGATCACGATCACCCCTACTGTCAGCACCGCCTGGTAGCGACGGCCGGTGAATGCGGGGAGGCGGGAGTCGGGGTCAACCGAGACGCGCGGCACCTGGTTCTCCTTCGACTGGATGGTCTGCCATGGGAATCTTCACCGCCCAGCCGGCCAGTGCCGCGAAGGTAGGGAGCATCCCGATGCCTGGCGGATCGATCTGCACGCTCCCGCCTACACCACCACGTTGAACAGGTAACCCACCATGAGTATGCCTGCGCCCACCACGCCTGCGAAAACGGCGATGAGCCTGGGGGTGAGCACGCGGCGCAAGATCACCATCTCGGGCAGGGAAAGGGCGATCACGGCCATCATGAAGGCAAGGACGGTGCCCAACGCGGCCCCCTTTTCGAGCAAGGCCTGCACGATCGGGATGATGCCCGCCGCATTGGAGTACATGGGTACGCCCAGGATCACGGCCAATGGCACCGACCACCAGGCCCCGCGGCCCATGAAGGAGGCCATGAAGTTCTCAGGCACGTAGCCGTGGATGGCAGCGCCGACAGCGATGCCCGCCAGAACGTAGGGCCAGACCTTCCCGACGATCTCCCGGACGGCGTCCAGTCCCATGTGTATGCGGGTCACCCAGTCGGGCCGGTCCTCCAGGGCCTCGCCCACGGCGGTTTGGTAGACCCAAGGCTCCACCCAGCGTTCCAGCTTGAGGCGGCCCATCACCCACCCGGCCACGACGGCGATGCCCAGGCCAGTGGAAAGGTAGATGGCGGCCACCTTCCATCCGAACAGCCCGTAGAGCAGCACCAAAGCGATCTCGTTGACCATGGGGGCGGAGATGAGAAAAGAGAAGGTCACGCCCAGAGGTACCCCGGCGGTGACGAACCCGATGAACAGGGGCACGGCGGAGCAGGAGCAGAAGGGGGTGACGATCCCCAAGCCGGCTGCCATCACGTTACCGGCCGACTCTCGCCGGCCCGAGAGCAGCCGCCGGGTGGTGGCCGGCGTGAAGTACGAACGGATGATCCCCACTGCGAAGACCACCAGCGCCAGGAGCATGAGCACCTTGGGCGCGTCATACACGAAGAAGGCGACGGCCGAGCCCAGCCGGTCGGCCTCGCTGAGACCGAGGATATCGAAGGTCAGCCAGTTTGAGAACGGAGAGAGTTCCCGATAGACGAGCCACCATGCCACGACGCCGGCCGCGACGGCCGCGAGGTACCAGGCGAGGGCGGCGCGTGGTCGGCTCGACTCCAATCCGCTGCCCGGCTCTGCCGCAGGCGGTTCGGGAGGCTCAGAAACCTCTGCCAGGACCCCCGCGGCTGCGTGCGGAACCGGAGCCGAACAGCACACCTCCTTGCCGGCTACATCCCGCGCCATGCCACGTTTGTCCATCGTCGCCGGAACATCCTCGATCTTGGTGATGGTCTCTGCGTACTGTGCCGCTCATGCATCGGGCTACGCGATTATAGCGAATCTTTCGAAGAATGTAAAATTAATGAGGTCGAGCCACCATCGCTCACGAGCGCATGCGCTCCTCGGAGCACGATGCGAAGTATCGGTCGTACATCAAGGTGCACAGAGAGGACGATACATGGCCCCTGTACCTCCTTCGGGTCACCCTGGAGCGCGCCTGCGGGCCGGTTGGCCACCGAGAGTCTCCCGCCGCAGCGTCCATTCCCGGGCAAGTGGTACAGCGGTCAGCCCATCGCACGAAAAGAAAGTGCAACGCGTGCTGGGCGTTCTGCGTAGGGCGGGTGGAAAAGCTATGCGGTCTTTTGCGGCCGTCGGAGCGCCGGCCCGATCGGGGCGTCCGGTCTGCCGGACTGCACCTTGAAGCGCCGGTAGAGGAGGTTCCCGTTGGTGCCGAGAGAGACGCCCATCGAGAGGTAGAGCGTGGACAGGCCGTAGCGCACGACCTCTGGGGTCGCGCCTAGAACGAGCGCCTGCGACAGGATGAACGCCAGGCCCCACACGAACAGGTAGCCGACCGAGCGGACGCCGTAGACCTGGCCCTCACGCAGCGCCAACGATGTGGTGTTCGCCCACAGGACGCCGACCCCCAGCCCCAGCACCAGCAGCGCTCCCGACACGAGTCTCGGGGATCGGCCCCGAGTATCGCGACGTAGGCGAGCGGGACGAGGACGGTCGTGACCAGCGGTACCACGATAGAGCGCAGGCGAAGGCGGTTCTGGCGCTTGACGCTGCGTACGAGCAGCCACACCGAGAACGCGAGGAGGGGGATCGAAAACCAGCTGATCGCGCTCAGTAGGGTGCCGAAGGTGCCACTGTAGTGCTCTTTCGTGGCATAGACCACGTCCCAATAGAAGACCTCCACGCGCCAGATTACTTCCCCCAGAAAGCTCGCTACGTCCCAATAGAAGCCCTCCATGCGCCAGATTACTTCCCTCAGAAAGTGCGGCATCTACTCTCTCCTGGCTCCACAGCGGCCGCAGAATGCCGCGTTGGTTGGGAGTTCCAGCCCGCACTGCCGGCAGGAGCAAGTGACGGGCGAGGCGGCGACCGCGGGCTGTAGGGGGTTGGCCCGAGGCTGCACCGTGCCGGCGGCCTCGATTACAGCGTCCAGGCCCCTCCGCGCGTGCTCGGAACCGGGGTCCCGGCGCAACGCGTCCTCGCACGATGCGCGGGCGTCCTGGAAGCGTCCAAGACGGAGAAGCAGGCCCGCGCGCTCGACCAGGAGCTCGGGGGTCGCCCCTCGGGCCACATCGCGTATCGTGAGATCGAGGTAGTAGAGCGCGCGTTCGTTCAGGCCGAGCAGGCCGTTGACGGTCGCCCGGTCTCGGTACGCCCGTACTTCTCCCGGGTCGCGGAGCACATGGGCGTACAGTCGGTCGATCTCGCTCCGCAAGGCTGAGGGCGGCCCTGTCTCCACCGGCCGGCCTCCCCGCATGCGTGCGGCCATCGCCTGGTAGTGGGATGCGAGCCCGGGATCGCCGTCGCTCAGCACCACGCGGGCCCCCAGACTCCAGCCGTCGGGCCGGCTCGGTTCTAGCGCCAGCGCACGGTCCACGGCGATCCGCGCCCTCTCCATGTGGCCGGCCGCTTCCCGTGCCCCGGCCGCCGCCAGCCAGGCGCCTGGGCTGTCGGGATCGGCCCGGATGGCGGTCTCCGCCGCCGCGAGCGCCGAGACGGCGTCGCCCTGGTCGAGCGCGAGCCGCGCACGTGCCTCGTGCACCTCCGCGGATCCGGGGTGGCCCCGGGCCCCTTCCTCGAGCCACGCCCGGGCGATGTCGGCCCGCCCGCCGGCAGTGTAGGCGGCGGCCACGTCGACGCAGATCGTTGGGTCGTGTTGCAGTACACTCGCGGCGCTCTCCAGCAGCGGCGCGGCGTCGGCCGCTTGGCCGAGGGCCAGGAACGCACGCCCGAGCCACAGGCGGGCCGCGGGCGTGTCGCGGATCTCCATCGCCGCCACGAAGAGATCGAGTGAGTCCGCGTAGCGCAGTTGACGACAGAGGGTACAGCCCACGTCGATCAGGAGGTCGTGCTCGTCCGCGATGCGGGCCATCTTCGCCCCCCACCGCCGCGCCTCGCTGTTGTCGGGGAACCTGGAGGCGGCCTCCTCGGCGTGCGCGCGTGCCGCCGGCACGTCGATGGCATAGTACGCGGCCGCGAGTTGGGAGAGCACGGCGTCTTCGTCGTCCTGGAGGCGCCGGCGATGGGTGTATGCCTGGTAGGCGTGCCACGGGTGGTCACCTTCGAGCGCGATGGTGCCGAGCAGGTCCCACAGACGGGGGTCGCCGGGTGAGGCCTGCACCGCGTCCAGCACGGCTCCGTACGCCTCACCGTGACGCCCATCCGCGAAGAGGGAGAGACCGCGCTCGAGCCGAGCTTCTATGTCGACCGTCTCGCCCACGTCACCCCCCTCAGAACCGCTTGACGGCTTCGATCCACGTCCGGGACTCGCCCCCACGCGCCCCGAGCGGATACTCAGCCAGTTGGTGTTGACCCCCACCCAGTACTCGTCTTGGGCTTCGGGCATGATCTGGGGCAGCATGTCCTCGTTGGCCGTCCAGCGCATGCCCCGGTTCACCATCACGTCCAGGTCGACCTTCTTGCCGATCGGCACCCGGGTGCCCACCATGTAGCCCCCACCGCCCGCGCCGATGGTGGTCGGGCGGCTGCCGTCGCTAGGACCGAACGTGAAGGCGCCGCCGCCGCTCTCCGGGTCATACGCTATCTGTCTCCCGCCCCGGCCCAGAGTGAAGACCCCGTCATCCCGGGAGACGGTGATGTCGCCCCACCGGGCCCGGACGTCGCCCGTCGAAGGGTCGAAGGTGAGCGAGCGCTTGAAGTCGTCGTCCGTGCCCGGAGCGCCGCGGGCGCTGGACCACGCGACGCCGACGCTGTCACCCTCACGCATGACCGCAACCCCACCGCGCCGGTCGGATCGTCCCACCATGAAGTCTCCGCTCTCGGTGTCGAACTCGGCGGCCACGGTGCGGGAGGGGTCGCTCGCCGGACCGGACTCGTGTCCCACCCCGTAGCGGTCCCGGACCTGGGTGAGGATGGTGCGGTCGTCCCGGTCGCCCGTGATGAGGCTAGTGCCGCCGTCGCCCCGATCGAAGATGATGCTGGTGGAATCCCCGCCGCCATGTTGCACCGTCACGGAGGCCTCGTCTCCCCGGTTGGTGACCTGGAAGCCGCCGGCAGTCACGTCGAAGTCGGGCACGCCGCGCTCGAACGGCCCCGCGCCCCGCTCGCCGACCCCGATGCTCCAGCCGTCGCGGTCGCGCCGGGCCCGGATGCCGGTGCCGCCGAAGTCGACCGTGTAGGTGCCGCCGGCGATGTCGATGCCGATATCCGGCACGGATCCGCTCTTCGGGGGGCCAAGACGCACGCCTGGTCCCGAGCCTCTCGGGTGCTCGCCCCGGAAGGGGTCGTAGGAGTCGGGATCGATCGGCACGTCAATCCCCGGGTCTGGTTTTGTGCTCTCCGCGTAGTCGGGGTCGTAGAGCGCACGATCGACGTCGACGCCGGGCGGCGCCGCGCCGCCCGGCGGGGGCCTCCAGGCGGCCCCCCGTGGCGCTCGTGGTCGCGCTCCCGGCTCCACCCCCCGCGGCCGCCCCCGCGCCGGAGAGGGCGCCGGCCGCTGCGGCCGCCCCGGCCACTAGGACCGCGGCCACGACTCCGGCGGCGGCCGCGGCGCCGGTCGGGATGCGGTCGCCGTCACCGTCGCCGACCCGATCTCCTCCGCCACTCGTGCCCGCACCGGCTTCTCCGCTGGTGCCGTCGCCATCACCGCCGCCGGCAGCGCCACTCGTGTCACCGGCGTCCCCGCTGCTTTCGCCGTCGCCCGCACTCCCGTCCCCGCCCCGCACCACGAGGTCCTGTGCCCACTCGTTCTCCGAGATGTCGAGGTCGTCGGTCAGATGCCACACGGCGATCTGCGCGTTGGCGTCGAACTGGGCCGTCCGCTGGGCGATGTTCTCGAGGGTCAGGAGCAGGTCGCCGGTAGCGAACCCACCGAAGGAGTACGGCTCGCCCTCTCCCGGGAGAGCGTCGTCCATCTCGGCCGAAAAGACGAAGAGGCCCACCACGTCCTCTCCAAGGACGCTCCCGCCGGGAGAAACCCACAAGGTGCGGTCTTCCGAGGTGAGCATCGTTTGGGCCCCGCGGTCCGCGGGCTCGAGCCGCAGGCCCAGAGGCACTTCAACTTGGAGGTCCTCGGCGGACGCGTTCGTGAATCGTGCGTAGACCATACTGTCGTCCACGCCGGTCGCGTAGATCACGACCGCCGCGTCGGGGACGGAGCCCTCCATGAGGGTCTGGATGTCGACCACCGGTGAGGCGGAGGCAACGGCAAGGGAACCGAGAACGAGGACGATCACGGTCGAGAGTACCAGGATTATGCGCAGTGCACCCCGCATGCCCCCCCAAGGTCCTGATCCTCGCACTCTATCGCATCGGGCGCGACCCAATCAAACCGCCGGGCGAACGTTCGGCTCAACCGCGATGCGCTGGGGGAGGCCCCAGCAGGCTGTTGAGAATCGCTGGCGTGGGCGCTCGAGCGCACTGGCCGGCGCAATGCGGCGTCCTCGGTCACGTACGTAGCTCCGCTACGCCCGCGCCCTGCGTCCGGGGAGCTCGTTTCACAACGAAGCCTTGGCGGCCGCGGCCGCACTGGCCGGCACGATGCGGCGTCCTCGGTCACGTACGTAGCTCCGCTACGCCCGCTCCCTGCGTCCGGGGAGCTCGTTTCACAACGAAGCCTTGGCGGTCGCGGCCGCACTGGCCGGCACGATGCCTCGTCCTCGGTCGCGCCCGTAGCTCTGCTACGAGCGCTCCCTGGTACGCCCGGCATGGGCAACAGCTTGGAGGTGAAAGTCCTCTGGAGGAAGCGGTGGTGCTAACTCCTAGCCAAAGGCAACGGCGTCGTCGCGAGGCGGGGTGGGAAGGAAGCCCGAGGCAAAACCCTGCACCGAGGAACACGAACCGCATAAGAGGCGGGGCGACTCGGGTGAGCCGGCCAGGCACGTCGAAGCCCGCCACCACCAAGGGGTCGTCAGGTAGAAGCGGCGGCGGTAGGGGGAAAGCGGTTGCCCTTATCCGGGGAGGTCTCCTCGGGTGTCCTAAGATGCCCCGTCACTGCGGTGCTCGCGGGGTGGAAGGGGACGGCCGGGGTCCCACGCCCCCGGCGCACCGAGGAGAAGTCAGCCGAGGCCATAGTACCGGCGGGGAGGAACCCAAAGCCGGGAAGGGCCGAACGTACGAGCCGAGGGAGGACTTTGCGCGCTCGCAGGGAGAGACGATGAGAGCAGCCATCCCCGCCAGGGGCCTTGACGGTGAGGGTGAAGGGTGAAGCCCGCCGCCCCCCGCCAAGAGCCGAGCCTCTCCCCGGCGCCGGAAAGCCACCACTCTCACCCCGCCCCGGCGACTCTTTTCGAGGAGTTTCTTTCTCGGGAGAACCTCGCCCGGGCGCTCAAGCGCGTCGAGCAAAACGCCGGTGCCTCCGGTCCCGACGGCATGACCACGGCCGATCTACGCCCCTGGCTTCATGTCCACTGGCCCGAGGTCCGCGCAAAGCTCGAGGCGGGCACCTACCGACCGAGCCCCGTCCGCCGGGTGACCATCCCCAAGCCCGGTGGCGGCGAGCGCTTGCTCGGGGTGCCCACGGTACTGGACCGCCTGCTCCAGCAGGCCCTCCTGCAGGTGCTCACCCCCTATTTGACCCCCATTTCTCAGATCAAAGCTATGGTTTTCGTCCCGGCCGCTCGGCGCATGAAGCCGTGCGGGTCGCCCAGAAAGCCATCGCGGAGGGTCACGACTGGGTGGTCGATCTGGACCTGGAAGCCTTCTTCGACCGGGTAAACCACGACGCCTTAATGGCCCGGGTCGCGCGCCGAGTGAAAGACAAGAAGGTGCTCAAGCTCCTTCGCGCCTACCTGAACGCGGGCATCATGGCCGAGGGCGTCCTGGTCCGCTCCCAGGAAGGCACCCCCAGGGTTCCCCCCTCTCGCCGCTGCTCGCCAACGTCATGCTGGACGACCTCGACCAGGAGCTGGCCTCTCGGGGCCACCACTTCGTGAGGTACGGGGACGACCTTATGATCTACGTGAAAAGCCAGCGGGCCGGGGAGCGGGTGATGGCGAGCACGCGCAGGTTCGTCGAGAAGAAGCTGAAACTCAAGGTGAACGAGGCCAAGTCGGCGGTGGCTCCAGCTACCGCCCGCCCCTTCCTGAGCTTCCGTTTCTTCCGCCGAGAGGCAGAGGTCAAGGTGAGGCTCGACCCAAAAGCCCTGAAGGCGGTGAAGATGCGTCTTCGCCGCCTCACCGGCCGTAACTGGCGAGTCTCCATGCCGGTGCGCATAGCCGCCCTCAACCGCTTCACTCGCGGCTGGACGGCCTACTTCGCCCTGGTCGACACTCCCTCTTTGTTTGCCCAGCTAGACGGGTGGCTGCGCCGCAGGCTGCGGCAGGTGCGCTGGGAGGAGTGGAAAGGGTGGCGCGCTCGGGCGCGCAACTTGTGCGCTCTCGGTATCCCCGCCCCGACTGCCTACAGTTGGTCGGTTTCGCGGAAGGGCTGCTGGCGCATCGCCGGTTCTGGCATCCTCTCCCGCGCCCTGCCGAACGCCTACTGGCAGGCCCAGGGGCTGCGGAGTCTGAGTGAGTCCTATCGTTGCTTGCGGGATGCTCGGCGAACCGCCGGATGCGGGCCCGCATGTCCGGTGGTGTGGGAGGGGTCGGGGTGAGCCCGGCCCCTACCCGATCGTCCTTGCCTCGCCCGCGCCCAGTGCAGCCTGACCGCGAAGCGTCATTGCGCAACGAGCTCTGGTCTCGCACTCGCCCTTCGCGCCCTGGCGGCGAAGCGTCATACTTCAACAGCCTGCTAGGGGAATTCGAGTGCCGGCCGGGAGACCTCTTCGAGTGGCAAGCCCCTGGCCTGACGCGACGTCGAAAACGACGCGGGCACGCAGCCACGGCGCCCGTGCCAGTCGCGGGAAGATGGCTGCCCGGCGAGGACTCGAACCTCGACTAACTGGTCCAGAGCCAGTCGTGCTGCCATTACACCACCGGGCAATGATTGGATGCACGCGCTCGAGTCTCTCGAGGCTGAAATCGGGGTCCGACTCGAGCGCCGCAGTCGGTAGCCGAGCGTGTGCGTCACCGTCTGGAAGTTTATCATCACGGCCGGGACGTAGCCCCCTGCTCAAAATCGCAGTCACCGACTTCTCGGTGGAGCGGGCGACTGACCCCCACTCTGCTTCTTCTCGATCCTGGCCCAGGCGTCCTTCAACGTGACGGTACGGTTGAACACCGGGGCGCCAGGACGGGAGTCCTCCGGGTCGGCGCAGAAATAGCCGAGCCGCTCGAATTGCCATCGCGAGCCCGGGCCCGCCGCGGCCAGCGACGGCTCGAGCTTGCAGTCCTGCAGGATCTCCAGCGACCCTGGGTTGAGACTCTGAACGAAGTCCTCACCCTCGGGCACATCCTCCGGGTTCTCCACCTCGAAGAGGGTGTTGTAGAGCCGCACCTGGGCGTTGACCGCATGGGCTGCAGACACCCAGTGGATCGTGGCCTTGACCTTGCGCCCGTCGGGAGTGTCGCCGCCGCGCGTGGCCGGATCGTAGCGTGCCCGCACCTCGACCACCTCGCCGCTCTGCGGGTCCCGGACCACGCCAGTGCAGGTGATCAGGTACGCGGAGCGCAGCCGCACCTCCACTCCCGGGCTCAGGCGGTGATACTTGGGCGGCGGCAGCTCGCGGAAGTCGTCCTGCTCGATATAGATGACGCGAGAGAACGGCACTGGGCGGGTGCCCATCGATACGTCCTCGGGGTTGTTGACCGCGTTCATCTCCTCGACCTGGTCCTTGGGGTAGTTCTCGATCACCACTCGCAGCGGTCGCAGCACCGCCATGGCGCGCGGAGCCCGGCGATTGAGATCGTCGCGCACGAAGTGCTCCAGCAGTCCCAGTTCGACCATGTTCTCGCGCTTCGCGACCCCGATTCGCTCGCAGAATTCCCGGATCGCCTCGGGGGGGTAGCCGCGGCGCCGCATGCCGGAGATGGTGGGCATGCGTGGGTCGTCCCAGCCTTGGACGTGCCCCTCCTGTACGAGTCGTAAAAGCTTGCGCTTGCTCATCACGGTGTACGTGAGGTTGAGACGCGCGAACTCGCGCTGGCGCGGATGTGTCCGGGGCAGCTCGAGGGCCTCGAGGATCCATTCGTAGAGCGGCCGGTGCACCTCGAACTCGAGCGTGCAGAGGCTGTGGGTGACGCCTTCGATGTAGTCGCTCAGGCCGTGGGCGAAGTCGTACGTCGGGTAGATGCACCACTGGTCGCCCGTGTGATGGTGCGAGACGTGGCGGATGCGGTAGAGCACCGGGTCGCGCAGCCAGAGGTTGGGCGAGCGCATGTCGATCTTCGCGCGCAGCGTGCAGGCCCCGTCCGGGAACTCGCCAGCGCGCATCCGCTGGAACAGGTCGAGGTTCTCCGCGACCGGGCGGTCCCGGTAGGCGCTCTCCTGCCCCGGCCTGCTCGGCGCGCCACGCATGGCGTCCACCTCCCCGGGCGTGTGGTCGCAGACGAAGGCCTTGCCTCTGCGGATCAGCTCGAGCGCGTACTCGTAGAGCGGCTCGAAGTAATCGGAGGCGTAGAATGGCTCCAGCGCTTCACCGCGGCTCTGCGCCGGCATGACGGGGGCAAGGTAGTAGTCCTCGCGGCCACCCACATCGCGCTTCTCCGCCAGCCGACCGGCCGGCTTCAGGCCCAGACAGTGGTCCGCCCAGCCGGCGATGAGCCACTTCACGTCCGCCGTGATGGAGTCGACGTACTCGACGTCCTCCTTAGTCGGATTCGTGTCGTCCATGCGCAGGTTGCATTGCCCGCCGAACTGGCGGGCGATGCCGAAGTTAAGACAGATGGACTTGGCGTGGCCGATGTGGAGGTAGCCGTTGGGTTCCGGCGGGAAACGCGTCACCACGCCGCTGATGCGGCGCACGGCCAGGTCCTGCTGGACCATCTCCCGGAGGAAGTCCTGATGCTCCCGCGCCGACTGGTCCTGGTTCACGTTCGAGTCCGGCATAGCGTCCCCGCTGGTCCGGTCATCGCTGCTCCTCACTCTAGCAGGCTGCTGAAAAACGAAACCTCGGTCGCCGGACCGCACTGGGCGGCGCCATGCGTTGTCCTCAGTCGCGCCCGCAGCGCTGCTACGAGTGCTCCCTGCGTCCAGGGAGCTCGTTTCACAACGAAGCCTTGGCGGCCGCGACTGCACTGGGCGGCCCGATGCGGCGTCCTCAGTCCCGTCCGTAGCTCCGCTACGCCCGCTCCCTGCGTCCTTGCCTCGCCCGCGCCCAGTGCAGCCTGACCGCGAAGCGTCATTGCGAAACGAGCTCTAGCCTTGCGCGTACCCAGTGCACGCCGGCGGCGAAGCGTCACTTCTCAGCAGCCTGCTCGTTGCCCACCGGAGTCAAGGCCTCTTCTTCTCACAACCCCCAAGCCGAGTCAAGGTCCCCGGTCGTTCATTGCTCCATCCGTCGCGTGCGACATGGTCACCGTCCACAACCGGTCTGTGTCCGGATGGCGCTGGTTCCCTACGCGGGGGACGGGAGAACGAGCAGGGGCTACTGGCCCAAGTAGGCCTTGCGCACGTGCTCGCTCTGGGCCAGGTCGCAGCAGGGCCCCTCGAGGACGTTGTGACCGTTCTCGAGCACGTAGGCCCGATCGGCTACCGCGAGCGTCTGGCGCACGTTTTGCTCGACGAGGAGGACGGTGATCCCCTCTTCGTGCAGTGATTTCAGGACGCGGAAGATGTCCCTCACGACCAACGGCGCCAGCCCGTTTGAGGGCTCGTCGATCATGCACATCTTGGGCAGGCTCATCAGGCCGCGGCCCATCGCCAGCATCTGCTGCTCGCCGCCGCTGAGGCTCCTCGCCAACTGACCGGCCCTCTCCTCGAGCCGCGGGAAGAGCTCGAAGACCCGCTTCATGGTGTTCCGCCTGCTCTTCCAGGCCCGGATGGGATAGGCGCCCATCTCGAGATTCTCCCGGACGGACATGTCGGTGAAAACCTGCCTGCTTTCGGGGATGTGCGAGAGACCCAGGTCAACGATCTGGTTGGGAGCGAATCCATCGACCTTATTCCCCATGAATGCGATGCTACCGGAACCAGGTCTCATCACCCCCGATACCGCGTTCAGGAGGGTCGTCTTCCCCGCTCCGTTGGCTCCGACCAGGGCGACGAATTCTCCTTCGTCCACGCGGAGAGAAACGTCCCACAGAACCTGCACCTTCCCATAGGAGGCGCTCAGACCGTCAATCTCCAGCATCAGATCTCTTCTCCAAGATAGACTTCGATGACCTTCTCGTCGACGGCCACTTCCGCCGGAGTGCCTTCGGCGATCTTGAGCCCAAAATCCAGGACGACGATGCGGTCGCAGATGTTCATGATGGCGTGCATCACATGCTCTATCATGATGACGGTGATCCCGCGCGCGCGGATCCGGGCGATGAGGTCCATCGCCTCGTCGACCTCGGTGTGAGTCAGGCCCGCCATGATCTCGTCGAGCAGGAGCAGCGTCGGGTGCGTCGCGAGGGCCCTGGCGACCTCGAGCCGCTTCTGGGCGGCCAGGGTCAGGTCGCCGGCCGGAACGTTGCGGAGACTGGACAACTCCACGAACTCCAACTCTTCGTCGGCTATGCGGAGGGCTTCCGCCCCGCTGGTGCGGCTTCCGGTCCCGAAAAGGGAACCGACTATCACGTTTCTCACCGCCGGCAGGTGGGCGAATATCTTGACCGTCTGGAACGTCCGAGCGATGCCGAGGCGGCAGATCTTGTAGGGAGGGAGACCTGTGATCTGGCTGCCCTGGTACGAGATCGTTCCCGAAGTCGGCTTGAGCGCCGCTGAGATGAGATTGAACAGCGTCGTCTTCCCGGCTCCGTTCGGACCGATCAGCCCCAGAATCTCTCCCTGATCGACGTGGAAGTCTATGCCGGCCACAGCGGCCAGGCCGCCGAAATGCCGAGTCAACCCTTCACCTTCAAGCAGGCGCACGTCGACCTCCTCTAATCTTGCGCCAGACTCTCTGCGCCAGTCCGAGAACGCCGTTCGGCATGAACAAGATGGCCAGGATCAGCACCACACCGAAGATGAGCATGTACAGATCCGGGAACCGAGTGAGCAGAATCTCTCCGATATACGTGAAGAGGGCGGCACCGATCACCGGACCGGCCAGATTCGTCATGCCGCCGAACATGGCCATGAGCACGGGCAGGAACGAGGTATTCAGGTTGAAGGCGATGTAGGGATCTATATACGTGCGGCGCGTGGCGATGACGGCTCCGGCCATGCCCATGAAGATCGCACTCACTGCAAACGTCAACACCTTCGTCCGGACCACGTTGATGCCGCTGTGCGCAGCGGCCTCTTCGTATTCGCCGATGCTTTGCAGCGCGAGTCCGTATCGGGAGCGACGAATGAGGACCGCCGTGAGCATAGTAAGGACGAAGACGATGAATATGGCGTAGTAGACCCCCTCGGTGCTCACCGTGTCCACGAAACGGCCGCGCGTCTCGGTCACCACCCGCTCGATCTCGAGAACCACGTTCTGGACGAGCAACACCAGGGCGAAGGTGAAGATGGCGAAGTAGACCCCTCTGAGTCTCAAGGTGAGCGCTCCGACCCCCAGGGCCACGACGAAGGCGACCGCCCCGGCCATGATGACCAGCACCGGGAAGGGGAAGGTGCCGCTGAACACGGCGGCGATGTAGAAGCCAAGACCGTAGAAGGCGGCCGTCGCCAGGGACATGTAGCCGGACGGCCCGGAGAAGACCACCCAGGCGACGGTCAAGATGGCGAACTTCAGGATATCGATGAGCAGGGTAATGACGTACCCGCTGGTGACTTGCGGCAGGAACGCCAGGATCAGGAACGCGATGAGCAGGAGCCCCAGAGTGATGCCTCGGTTTCGTGTCATACGAATCGTCTTCATCTACTTGCCCATGATCCCTTTGGGTCTCGACAGGAGCAACACGATGAAGATCACGTAGTACGCGATCATCGTGAGAGACGGCTGGAAGAAGGTCACCGTGCTGGACACCAATCCAAGGATGACTCCGCCGATCATGGCGCCCGTAATGCTGCCCAGTCCTCCCAGTACCACCACGACCATGGCGATGACCGTGTAGCCCAAGCCAATGCTGGTCTGGATGGCGAACAGCGTGCTGAGCAGGCTGCCGGCGATGCCCGCCAAGCCCAGGCCGAGCCCGAAGCAGATGGCCAGCACGTTGTGGATGTTGACACCCATCAGCTCGGCCGTAGTCGGGCTCTGAGCCGAGGCCCGGATGGCCTTTCCGAGACGCGTACGAGCCAGGAACAAGTAAAAGGCCACTCCCAGCACGATGACGAACCCCAGCGCGACCAGACGGTTGAGCGGGATCTGTGCTGCGGTGACGGTGGAATTCAAGAAGTTGTACCCTTCGACGTCGGAGCCCCAGATGATCCTGGCCAGATTCTGCACGACATAGAGCAGTCCGAAGGAGGCGAGCATCGACTTGCCCTCGAAGACGTCGAGCGAAGGTGAGGTATCCATGAGGCGGCGGAAGAGCGTCTTGTGGAGGATGAGACCCATGATGAAGACGGCGGGGCCCGTGATCACCAGGGACACGAGCGGGTTGAGATTGATGCTGCCGAGCATCCAGAACGTGATGAACGCCCCGACCATGATGAACTCGCCGTGGGCCACATTGAGGACACGCGCTACCCCGTATTGCAGACTCAGCCCCACGGAGACGAGGGCGAAGATGCCGCCGAGAAGAAGACCGGTGAGAAAGATATCCCTGAATGCATTCATCAAGATCCTTTGTATGACCGCTCGGTAAGGCTGAGCCACCGGCGGCGCGCCCGAAGGGGCGCCGCCGGTGGCCCGCTGTGCTCAGCTACCGGTTATCCGCGTTCCTGGGTCCGCTCGATCACTGACCCGCGGTGGTCTCGGTGGGAGCCGGCCAAGACGGCTTGGGATAGATGGGAGCCGCGGTCCGCTTGTCGCCCACGTCGATGACCTCAGCGACGCCATTCTGCCATTGGCCGATCTGGCCGCTGTAGGAGGAGACGTCGAAGATCCCGTTGGTGAAGAAGGTATCGGGGCTCATGACCGTGGGGAAGTGCTCCGTTCTCATGACTTCGGCGATCTTGTCTTGGTCAAGGGTCCCGGCCTTCTCGATAGCCTGCTGGAAGAACTCCAGCTCAGCCCGGTAGATGATGGCGCCCCAGAAGTCAATGTTGTCAGTGGTGCCCATGAAGTCCGCGAGCTTGTCGTAATAGGCCTTCGCCTCGGGAGAGCTGTTGACGCTCCAAGCGCCCTCGAACATCACCCCTTCCATAGCCGGACCGAAGATGTTGGCGAAGAACTGGAAGCTTCCGCCCGGACCCAGCAGAACCGCCTTGGGATTGTAGTTGAGCTGGATCATCGTCTGCATGGCCAGGATGTTCTGCGGCGGGTAGGCGAAGAAGGCCACCACGTCGGGGTTTCGTTCTTGAATCTGCTTGATGATGCTGGACATATCCTTGATATCGCCCGGGATCGCGACGTTCGACACGATCTCGACGCCTGCGCCGGACAGGAAGACCGCCGCCTGGGCTTGGTACTCGATGCCGTGCAGGTCATCCAGGTAGACGACCGCCGCCGTCTTCGCCCCCGCTTCGTTCAGGATTTCGGCGAACGCGGGCATCTGATCGTGGTTCGAGTAGCTCAGGGCCTGGAAGTAGTAGGGCAAATCCCCCTTTTCCATCTCCTTCTCGAGGGTGGTGGCGCCGCCCTCAGCACTCATCAGAATGTAGTTGTGCGCGTTCGCGACCCCAGCCGCAGCGAATAGGAAGGCCGTGCTGGTCGGCGGGAAGACGAAGTCGACCTTGTCCTCCTCCATGAGCTTCGTGAGGAGGCGCATGCTCGTGTCGAGGTCGCTCTGGTCGTCGTAGACCTTCATCTCCACCGGCAGCATCTTGCCGGCTACGTTGATGCCGCCGGCAGCGTTGACATCTTGCACCCACAGCTTGTAGGCGGGACCAAAGGCGTTCTCCTCGAAGAACGAGTTCACGCCCGAAACGGGCCGCGCCGCCCCGATGATGATCTTGTCTTGCTCCGGCGGCGCCATGGACGTATCGCTCGTCTCGGTGCCTCCGGCTGTGGTCGTAGTGGCGTCGTCGCCGGCGCAGCCCACCATGATGGGCAGGCTGACCAAGGCAACGAGTAGTAGGAACGTGAACACGAGACTACCCCAGCGTATCCTCTGCCTCATCCGATTTACCCCCTTCGGAACCATAGACGCGGTTGCCGGTATGTCATATCACGCCGGCGCATGATTTGACTAGATATTTCCGATCGGCGAGGGCCCGCAGGCCCAGGCGCATCGTCTGCCCAGGTACCCGTTGCGGACGACCATCTGTGGAGGGGCTGTGCTATGTGGCCCTGAGCCAGGCGGTCGCCGATCTCCTCACGGTCATGGGTTATGCGGTTATGATGTCTGCGGCTTCCGCATCCGGGGTAACACTAGGCAGAAGAAACTCACCGCCCCGGCCCGGGCCCGCCGGCCGTACGCAGGCCGGCTGGACGGGCCGAACAGGAACCCCCGCTTCGGCACGTCTGTGCTCGTCGCGGTCGCGATCTTAGGAGGCTGTTGGAAAACGAAGCATCGGCCACCGGGCAGCACTGGGCGGCGCCATCCGGCGTCCTCAGTCGCGTCCGTAGCGCTGCCACGAGCGCTCCCTGCGTCCTTGCCTTGCGCGTACCCAGCGCACCCCGGCGGCGAAGCGTCATTGCTCAGCAGCCTGCTAGGGTGCGGGTTTGGATATCATCCCTGGGAGGATGGCCTTGGATCCACACTCCGATCCTGCTATCGAAACTGAGGGCCTGGTCAAGGTCTACGGCGGCGAGACCCGCGCCCTCGACGGTATCAGCTTTCAGGTCACGCCGGGCGAGCTCTTCGGCCTGCTCGGGCCGAACGGCGCCGGCAAGACCACCGCAATCCGCATCCTCGCCACGCTGCTCCGCCCCACCGCCGGGACCGCCCGCGTGGTGGGCTTCGACGTGGCCACGCGCCCGCAGGAGGTGCGCCGCC
Source organism: Thermoleophilia bacterium (assembly GCA_027493445.1). Lineage (GTDB taxonomy): Bacteria > Actinomycetota > Thermoleophilia > RBG-16-64-13 > RBG-16-64-13 > JAMDDA01. The sequence continues at coordinate 3,753,613 of JAOSKU010000001.1, forward strand.
GCCTGGGCCTGGCTATGCAGACGCCCACGCTCGACGCCTTCTCCACCGGTCGCGAGACCCTGGAGCTGGCCGGCCGGCTGCACGGAGTGCCGGCCACCGAGGTCCGCCGCCGAACCGACGAGCTACTCGAGCTCATGGGACTGGCGTCGGTTGCCAAGAAGCTGACCGGCACCTACTCGGGGGGCATGAAGCGCCGCCTTGATCTGGCAAGTGCGCTGGTGCACCAACCGGAGCTCCTGATCCTCGACGAGCCCACCGAGGGGCTCGACCCGCAGAGTCGCACTGCGCTTTGGGAGGAGCTGGAGCGCATCAGCGCCTCGGGCACCACGATGCTGCTGACCACGCACTACATGGAGGAGGCCGACCGCCTCTGCACCCGGCTTGCGATCATCGATAACGGCCGGATCGTGGTGGAGGGCCGGGCGGCCGACCTCAAGCGGGCCATCGCCGCCGACACTGTGGTGCTCCAGATCGAGCCGCACAGCTATGGCGGCAACGACGACGGTCGGGTGGCCGACGTGCGGCGCCTCCTCGAGGGCATGGTGTAGGCCGAAGCGGTCTCCGCTCACCCCGTCGGCGTCAGCCTGGCCGTGCCCAACGCCAACGCGGCCGTGCCTGCGCTGCTCCGCCGCCTGGAGGGCAACGGTCTCGAGATCACCGGCCTGCGGGTGACCCAGCCCAGTCTGGACGACGTGTTCCTGAAGTACACCGGTCGCCGCATCCGCGAGGAGGCCGCCGACCAGCCGATCATCATGGGGTGGTGAGGTATCGATGGCCGCGCTCACCGCCTTCGCCTCTGAGACCTATCACCTCGGACTGCGCACCACGCGCCGCTTCGTGCGGGTGCCCGCGAACTGGATCAGCATCGTCTTCTTCCCGCTCATCCAGCTGCTGGTCTTCAGCCAGCTCTACAAGGATATCGTCCAGCTGCCGGGCTTCGGCGGGCAGATCAGCTACCTGGCCTACCTGGCTCCGGGGCAGGTGGCCTTTACCGCCTTGATGGCGGTGGCCTGGTCAGGCTACGGTCTTCTGATCGAATTCCGCAGCGGCTACCTCGACAAACTGCGGGCCTACCCTATCGGCCGCTGGTCGATTCTGGCCGGGGAGATGGTGCCGCTGTTCTTCCAGGCGGCCGCCATGGCCGGGATCGTGCTCGTCGTCAGCCTGCTGCTGGGGGCCTCGATCGAGACAGGCGTGGGCGGCTTCCTGCTCATCCTGGTCCTTTCGGGCGCCTTCGGGATCGCCTTTGCCGGCACGAGCTTCATCCCCGCTCTGCTTACCAAGAGCGAGCAGGCCACCAGCACGATCTCGCTGCTCCTGTTCCCGGTGGTCTTCATGTCCACGGCCTTCGTGCCCAAGGCGCTGATGCCCGGGTGGATGCAGGCTGTCAACGACTGGAACCCCGTCACCTTCGTCATCGAGGCCATGCGCGCGCTCATGGTGAGCGGCTACGACTGGAGCGCCCTCGGCAAGGCGGTGCTCTCGCTGGCAATCCTCGGCGGGATCCTCCAGACCGCTACCCTCTGGGCCTTCCGGCGGTTGGCACGCTGACCGACGTGCACGCTCGCCGGATGCCCCTTCCATCTATAGATAGACCGGTATCAATAAACAGCTTCGATGGCTAGTAGTATCAATCCATCCAAATAAACGCTTGTTTAACACACGGGTCGGGTGGGAATATGAGGTTGTGCATGGATTCACATCCATCCCGCGAGCGCCGGAGTTGCTGCGTATCCAGGAGAAAAGACGAAACTGCAAGGAGGCAGGACGATGCATTCTCCCCATGTCACCCGTTCCAACTCCTACTATGACAACGACGTGCGCAAGGTGGCCGTCAGCCGCGTCGCCCTCGAGCAGGTCCTCGAGCTCGTCGTCTGGTGGGGAGGGTTGATGGCCGTCCTCATCATCGCGGCCCTGCTGGTGCTCTGATTGTCGGGTTCCGGCTGCCTGGTTGCGTCTGATGCCGGCTCGCGGGGCTGACGGCGAGGGCGCGATGGGCTTGTCAAGCCTCCCGGACACCCGGTCTCAGGAATAGGGCAACAACTTGGCCTGCACGGCCACGTTCGGGTCGCCGGCGTTCTCGCATGAGACCCAGTCGAACGTCCACGTGCTGCCTTTGACCCATTGCCCGTCGATGATCGGGGCGGTGGTCACGTTGGGGACCGGGCCCTTGCTCCAGTCCAGGTTCCCGAGCGGCGTCTCCACCGCCAGGGTCTTCAGGGCCTCGGCCACGGCTTCCTTGTTCTTCGGGTCGCCGCTCGCCGTGAGGGCCGCGATGCCCACGTCGAACAGGGCCAGGCTCGGGCCCAGCTGCTGGTTCCACTGTCTCCCGCTCTTCTGCTCGTGAGTCCTTGTCAATAGGTGTGTAAAAGTCCTCAGGCCGCAACCTTCTCCTCGGTTCCTTGGGTCACGACGGGTAGCCCGTCTTTGAACTCCTCTCCGGCCCACACCCGGGCCATTAGCTCCGGGGCGTTTACTCGGCGGAAGTTCTTCTCGGCCACCATGAGCACCTTCCAGATGAGGCAGGTGGCGTTCTCGGTCTTCTTGAAGCGCCGGGCCGCCCCGGTCCGCAACCTGACTGCGGAGAAGGGGCTCTCCACCGGGTTGGTGGTGCGCAGGTGGCGCCAGTGCTCCTGGGGAAAGTCGTAGAAGGTGAGCATGCGCTCGAAGTCCCTCAGCAGCGTCTCTGTCGCCTGCGGGTACCACTGTCCGAAACGGTGCACGAAGGCGTCCCTTCTCTTCTGCGCCTCGGCTCGGCTCCTCGCGTAGGGAATGGCGGTGAGCAGCTGGCGGGCCTCAGGCTGCACCTTCTTGGGGAGGCGATCAAGGACATTTACTATCTTGTGGTTCCAGCAGCGCTGCTCCGCTGCCTCCGGCCAGATCTCAGCGACCGCCGCCCACACCCCGGTGTTGCCGTCGGCGAGCACCAAGCGGGGCGGGATGAGACCACGATCCCGCAGATCCCGGAACACCCCTGCCCAGCTCTCGCGGGACTCCCGAAAGCCGGGGGTCAGCGCAAGGACCTCCTTGCGCCCGTCGGCATGGGCGCAGATCACCACCAGAAGCGCAGCTTTCTCCTTGTCCAGGCCGGCCTTCACGTAGATGCCGTCCGCCCACAGGTAGACCGGCTTCCGGTCACCCAGCAGACGGTGTGACCAGGCCTCGTACTGGGTGTGCCAATCCGCTTTGAGGCGGGCGATGGAAGAGGCAGAGAGGGGCGCCCCCTCCCCGAGCAGACCGCGCAGGGCGAGTTCGAAGTCCCCCAGGGCCAGGCCGTGCAGGTAGAGCTCCGGGAGCAGGCGGCCCACCTCTTCGGTGCGGCGGCGAAACAGCGGCAGGATGCGGCTCTCGAACTTCTCCTCCAGGTTGCGTACTCGGGGCCGGCGCACGGTGATGGTGCCCCCCTGCATGCAGAGGCGCCGGGGCTTCTGGTAGCCGTTGCGGTACCCTGAGGGCGCGTCCACCTCGCGGCGGCGCTCGGATCTTTGCCGGCCGAGGAGCGCGGTCACCTCTTCCTCCAGGAGCCTCTGCAGGAACTCTTGTACCTGCAGGCGGGCCCACCCCTCCCGGGTGGCCCCCTCCGGAGCGGGTACATCTTGGCCATCTCGTCTATCCTTCTGCACGGCGATGTCTCCTTCCCCGCCGGGTTCCCCGGCGTTTTCCTTGGCAGGAAGAAGGTTACGTCGCCTTTGGTCTATTTACACACCGTTTGATGGTAGCTCCTGCTCGTAGCCGTCGGCCAGCTCCTGGGCGCCGACCCCAGTGAGCGAGGACGTGTATGGGAAGATGGGGGCCCAGTAGACTGCTTCGGCCAGGTTCGTGCCGATGTCGCCCAGGGCCTCGATCTCCGACGGGAACAGCCCCGCCTTCGAGCATTGCGCGATCTTGGGCCTGTATCCCTGCTGGGCGGCCTGGCGCCAGAAGGTGGCGAAATCAGGCGGCAGGGAGAAGTTCTGGAAGATCTCGCAGTTCTCACTCTTGAACTTGGCGATCTGCGAGGAGTAGTCGTTGGTGAAGTTTTGGTAGGCTCCCGGGTCGACGATCGTGTACCCGGCTTCGGTGAGCATCGGGCCCAGGGCCGCCCGGATGGCGTTGCCGTCGGCGTCATTCGGCCACATCACGCCGACCTTCTTGTTGGTTTCGATCTGAGGCCACAGACTGGTGTAGGCGGTGTAGAAATCGTTCACGCCAAACGAGAAGTGGAAGGTGTACTTGAAGGGCGAGGGCTGGTCAGGTTTGGCGCCGCGCCCGAAGTACCAGGCCTCCCAGGGGCAGACCGTGGTAATGCAGGGTATCCCGGCCGCCTCGGACGCATCGGCCACCGGGTTGGTGGTCTCGGGCGTGGAGGTGGCCAGTATCAGGTCCACCTTGTCGGAGTTGATGAGCTCCTGGGCCACCTCCGCTCCGCGCTGCGGGTTGGCCTGCCCGTCTTTGTCGATGATCTTGAAGGTGTAGGGCTTGCCCCCGATAGTGAGGCCAGCGCCCAGGGTGGCCCGGACGAGCTCGAGAATGTAGGGATCCGGCTCGCCGAACGAAGCCGCCGGCCCCGTCCGCGGGCTCACGAAGCCAATCTTGATCAGCTCTCCCGTGGCCATGGAGGCGGTGGTGGAGCTGCCGGCGGCGGCGCTGCTGCTCGTAGTGCTGGAGCTGCCGTTGCCGCAACCGCTCAGCAGACCCGGTACGAGCAAGGCCCCGGCGCCGAGCCCCGCGCGCTTCATGAGCTCCCGCCTCGAGATGCGGTTCGCCAGGATGTGTTCGAACTCGTGTTTCATCGTCCCCCGTTCTTTAGCCGTTTGCTCTTTGCGCTCGATCCGCCCGGACTCCCGCCCGGACTCCCGCCCAACGTGCCGCCGCCCGCGGCGCCACACCGCGCCGCCACACCGCGCCGCCATCTGCCTCCCGCGGCGCCGCACGGCCCTGCGCCACACCGTACCCCGCCCTTCACGCAAGCTGCGCCCCCCCGTCGAGCATGTACACGCCGCCGGTGCAGTAGGCGGACTCGTCGGATGCCAGATACAGTATGAGCTCGGCCACTTCCTCGGCGGTGCCGTAGCGGTTCAACAGGGTGGTACTCTGCAGGGCGGCGGCTCCCTGCGCCGGATCCTCGGGGAAGAAACCCGACTCGAGCTCGCGCATCATGGGCGTGTCGATCGGACCTGGGTTGACCGTGTTGACTCGGATCCCCTGCTTGGCGAGCTCCACCGCCGCTACGCGCATGGTCCCGATGACTGCGTGCTTGGAGGTGGAGTAGCCCATCGTGCCCGCGATCCCCACCACGCCCGCGGCCGACGACGTGATGACGATGCTGCCGCCTCCTCGCCGCGCCATGTGGGGCACGGCGTACTTCATGGTGGTGAAGACGGCCGTCACGTTCAGCTCGAGCACCCGTCTGAAAGTGTCGAGGGGATACTCCTCGATGGGCGCCACGGTGCCCCAGATCCCGGCGTTGGGCAGGAGGATGTCGATGCCTCCGTACCGCTCCACCGCCGCTTCCACGGCCCGTTCCACCTGGTCGGGCTGCGTGACGTCGGCGGTGAACCCCATTGCGTCGCCGCCCGCGTTTGCCGCCTGCTCGAGCGCTTGCTCGACCGCCTGCTCGAGTCGATCCCCGTCCCGGTCGACTGCGAGGACCTGGGCGCCCTCGCGCACGAAGCGCCGCATGGCCGAGAGGCCGATGCCGGAAGCGGCCCCGGTGATGACGGCTATCTTGCCTCCGAGCCTGCCCACTCCGCTACTCCTCGATCTCCGGTCCCGCTGCGCCGGGCCGGAACCAGGTGACCGGCCGGTAATGCCGGGGCACGGCGCCCTCCTGCTTGAACGAGGGGTAGCCGATGCAGAGAGCTGCGAGCACGGTCCAGGTGCTGTCGAACCCCAGCTTGGCCTTCAGCTCGGGCACCCGCTCCACGCCCACGGCCCCGAAGTTGCTCCAGGTGAACCCCAGCCCGAGGGCGCAGGCGGCCAGGTTCATGTTCTGGCCGCAGATCCCCGCCTCGATGACGGGGAGGGCCATCTTGGTGTTTCCGCCGATGAAGGTGACGCACGGAGCGTTCAAGAAGACCGGCAGCTCCTTGAGGGCAGTGCTCCGCAGTCCCTGCCGCACCCGGGGGTCGAAGACCTCGTTGGGCAGAACACCCACCAGGCTGGCAGCCACCGCGTCGTCCTCGAGGGCGAAGTGGTCGCCGGCCCACACGGCCTGAATCGTCGCCTCCAGCTCCGCGATAAACGCGGAGTCGGTCACCACCGCGAACTTCCAAGGCTGGTTGTTGCCGCCGCTCGGCGCGAACCGGCCTGCTTCGAGAATGCGGCGGATGAGGGGCTCGGGCACCGGGTCCTGCTTGAGATTGCGCACGCTTCGGCGCTCGATGATGAGCCGCTCGGTTCCGGTCCACTCGCTGGGGTTGCCGGCGGCATCCAGGGGCGCAAGGGGCCATCTGATTGGCGGGAAGTCCGTGTCGAAGTAACCCCCGCCGCGGACCTCGTAGGGCTGGACGATGGAGATGGCGCCGGCCTCGCAGGCGACCATGCAGTTGAAGCAGGAGAAGCATGTCCTCTCCGGCCTCATCTTCGGCACCTGGTCCTCGCCCATCTCCCAGCACGTGTACGGACAGTTCTGGATGCAGCGCCCGCAGCTCGTGCACGCGTCCGGGTCGGCCCGCATCACGCCGTTCTGCACGCCGGTGGGGTGGACCAGGGCCTCGACTTCGGGTGGAAAGCCGGCCGCCTGCGCCGGGCCTTCGGTTGCTCCCATGGATGTCCCCCTCCTACTCGTAGCGTTTTTCGATGAGCTGAGTCTTCTTGGTGGCCCGCTCGAGGGTGTTGGGCGGCAGCCAGGTGATGGCGGGTCGGATCTCGGCCACTGCCCGCATCTTCTCGACGATCTCCCGCTCCAGAGCGGGCAGCTCCGCTTCCGCCACCTGCTCCCCGGTCTCCACCTTCAACTTCAGGGGCGGTGTGACCAGCGGGGGCCGCTCAGTCAGCACGATGCGGAAGGCTCCGGTGACCCGCGGGACGAAGCCGTTGATCACGCCCTGTATGGCCGCCGGGTACACCGACACGCCCTTCACCTTGAGCATGTCGTCTCCCCGGCCGACGATGCGGTAGCGGAAGCCGCTCCGCCCGCAGGGGCAGGGTCCCGTCGACACCTGGTGGAGGTCGTTCATTGAGATGCGCAGGTGATGGAAGAACAGTCCCGCTTCCGGGGCGAGAGGCGTGAAGCAGGCGAGTCCGGTGGCGCCGTCGGTGAACGGCACCGGCTCCAGGGTCGCCGGGTCCACCAGCTCGTAGAGGCAGTGGTCGTCGGCGATCCAGTGCATGCCCTGGTACTCGGGGTAATCGCACGACACCCCGTAGCCGGCGCCCACGTCCAGCACGGTGGCGCCGTACGTCGCCTCGAGGCGGCGCCTCACCTCGGGGATGCCGGCCCCGGGCTCGGCGCCCAGCAGAAGCGTCTTGATGCCCAGCTCCCTCACGGGGTGGCCGAGCACCGCCGGGGCCTTCTCGACCAGGTAGGTGGCCAGGGACGGCGTGCAGGTGAGGGCGTTGGCCTGGAAGAGCTTCATGGACTTCAGGATGCGCTCGGTCCCCGCCTCCGCCCCGATGGGGAGCACGGTGACACCCCGTAGGCGCGAGAACCAGAACACCTGCGGGATCCCGGCCACGTGCATGCTCAGGCCGAAGCAGAGGGCCAGCCGGGTACCGGGCTTGAACCCCGCTCGCCACCCGACTCGGCCGAACAGCTCGGTGGCCAGGTCGAGCGTCTTATGGAAGAAGGGGTACGGGGTAGGCACGCCGGTTGTCCCCGATGTGGTCGAGATGAAGTGGAGGTCGTCCATCCGCTCCCGGCCGAACAGGTGTAGCAGGCTCTTCTGCATGTCCATGTCGAACCGCTCGAACACCTGCCGGAAGTCGGCCTGGCGCACCGGATCGAAAGCGCGCGCGTAGTCGTCCAGGGAGTGGATGTCAGCGGGGGTGACGCCGGCGGCCTCCATCCGCTCCCGGTCAAAGGGCACCTTGTCGTACGCGAAGCGGATGGCGTGCTGGAGCTTCTCCCACTGCGCCTCCCGCATCGGCGGGGTGTTAAGCAGGGGCTCCATGTCCGGGTTGAAGTAGAGGCTGTCTTCTCTCATGATCATGGCTCGCGTGCTGGGAAAGACCCGTGGGCGCTCACGGCTTTCGGGGATAGGTGCCGGCCACCGAGTGCCCGCCGGCGATGGCCAGGCTGTCATTAGAGCCGTCGCAGATGAGCGTGGCCCGGGCGTCTCGGAAGAGCTTCTCGACCACGTACTCCCGGGAGAGCCCGTTGCCCCCCAAGATCTGGATGGCGTCGCTGGTGACATCGAGCGCGGCCTGGGTCGCGAAGGTCTTGGCGGCGAAGCCGTACTCCGGCGCCCGCTTCTCGGGCGGCTTGCTCCAGTTGTAGACGAAGGCCGCCCGGCACAGCTGCCGGCTGGCCTCGACCGTGCGGAACATGCGGAAGAGCTTCTCCTGCACGTTGGGGTGCTCTACGAGCAGCTTGCCGCCCTGCTGCCGCTCCCGAGAGTAGTTCAGGGCCTCGTCGAAGGCCGCCCGGGCGAGCCCCGTGGACCAGACGCCTACCATGGGGGTGGTCAGCGAGAGGTGCGCGGCGAGCGCGGCTTCATAGTGGTCGGGGCCCACGACCATGGCCTTCTTGGGCACGCGCACGTCGTCGAAGTAGATCTCTCCCTGGTTGAGCTCCCGGGCCCCGAGCTTGTCGAGCGCCTTGCCCTTCGAGACCCCCGGTCGGTCCAGCGAGAAGATGAAGATGCCGCTGCCGGCGTGGCCCTTCGAGGCGTCGACCTGGCACATGAGGAGGATCGACTTCGAAATGGTTCCCCCGGAGACCCAGGCGGCCTTCTGGCCGTTGATGACGTACTCGTCGCCGTCCCGGCGGGCCCGGCACTGGGCCTTGATGCTCGGATCCTGGAAGCTCGGATAACCGGTCATGAGGGTGTCGGACCCGTGGTCGGGCTCGGTGATGGCCCAGCAGCCCACCACGCTGCCGTCGGTGCAGCTGCAATAGGGGATGGTGAACTGGTTGACGAAATCCTCCCCGGCTTCCAGCGCCACGGCAGCGTCCAGCGTGGTGTTGAGGGCGAGCGTCAGGCCGAAGCTGCCCCAGGCCAGCTCCTCCATGATGATCGAGATCTGCAGGGGCGTGAGTCCCAGCCCGCCCACGGCTTCCGGGAAGGGCAGCTTGTGGTAGCCTAGCTTGTACGCTTTGGCCATGAAGCTCCAGAACGGGGAACCCGCAGCGATGACCTCCTCCGGTGACATCAGGTCGAGCTCCACCGCCGTGGGGCGCATGACCTCTCGCGCGAAGGTGGCCGCCGTCGCCTTCAGGTCCATGTCCTCCGGGCCCAGGTCCAGGTTCAGGTCGAAGAAGTTCACGAGTCCCCCCTTTTCTCCCATGAGGTTGCCGAACGACTGACTTCCTCCGCCGAGGGCACCCCTCAGCGCTTGAATATGTGCAGGCACATGACCGCCGCGCCCGGGCCCAGCACGCCCCCTCCGTTCTGCGTCATGCCGATCCTCGGGTCCTTGACCTGGCGCGGGCCGGACCGCCCCTTCAGCTGGTTCACGATCTCGAAGATCTGCGCCGTCCCGGTCGCTCCCACGGGGTGGCCCTTGCTCTGCAAGCCGCCCGAGGGGTTGGTGGGCAGGGAACCGTCAAGCTCCAGCCTGCCTTCGTCGATCCAGTGGGCGGCGTCCTCTCCGGGGCAGAGGCCGAGCTGGATGAGGAAGACGATCTCAGCCGGCGAGGTGGTGTCGTGCACCTCGACGACGTCGATGTCCTGCGGTCCCAGGCCGGCCATCGCGTAGGCCTTGGGGGCGAAGGTCTGGGCGACGAAGTCCCCCTCGGCGGCCATCGTGCCGCTCCCCACCACCGAGGCGGCGACCCACACCGGGCTGCTCGTGAGCCGGGCGGCTTTCTCGCGCGAGCAGAGCACCGCCGCCGACGCGCCGTCCCCCAGGGGAGCGCACATCATGCGGGTGAGGGGGAAGACCACGTCGCCTGAGGCGAGCACCTCCTCGATGGTGACCTCCCGCCGGTACTGCGAGCGCGGGTTCCGCGCGGCGATCGCGTGGCTCTTCACCGAGATCTTGGCGAAGTGCTCCTGCGTCAGGTCGTACTCCTTCATATACCGGCGGGCGGAGTAGGAGTACATGTCCATGAAGACGCTGCGGGTCGTGCCGCTCCCTTCCTGGATCATGGGCTCACCGCCCTGCCGCGCCGAGAACTCGGCCAGGAAGGCGAGGCCCGACTCCACGTCCATGGCCGCGCTCAAGGCGTTGAAGGACTGCCGCTTGTCGGCGTGGTAGAGCTTCTCGAACCCGACGACCAGGACGCAGTCGTACTGTCCGGACGCCACCGCGAGCCACCCGAGGTGGAAGGCCGATGAGGAACTGGCGCAGGCGTTCTCGATGTTGAAGATGGGGATGGTGTCGATGCCCATGGCCGCCAGGGTCACCTGCCCGCGGATCGCCTCCTGGCCGGTCAAGAGGCCGGCCATGGAGTTGCCCACATACGCCGCCTCGATCCGGTGAGCCTCAACGGCGGCGTCGGCCAAAGCCGCCTCGACCGCCCGGCGCACGAGCTCCTTGTTGGTGGTGTCCAGGAACTTGCCGAAGCGGGTCATGCCCACGCCGGCGACGGCCACATCTCGCATGCTGACTCCCCCCAGGTGTCGCCCGCCGCGCCGGGCGGCCGCGACTTCGGAACGTGGCTCCAGCGTAGACGCCGGGGCGCTGCCGTCACACTGACCGTAGGGACGGTTTTCCGGATGTGACCCGACCGAAAGGCTAGCTGGCGCCCAGCCGGTCCGCCCGGGCCCCCGGCGCACGGGGTCAGCGAGGCCGGGCGGCTGTGGTACAGTGGTCCTTGCCCGCATCGAATGCAGGGGGGCACAGGGCGCGATGCAGCCGCAGGATTCTGCGAACAGGGCCGACTCGAGATTCCATCGCAGCACCAGGCAACCGGGCCCCCGCTTGCTGCGGTCGAAGCTCAGCCCGCCGGTGGTCGGCTCCTCGATCCAACGGGCCAGGCTCCAGGAGTGGCTTGACCATGTCCCGCAGATCAAGCTGGCGCTCATCCAAGCACCGGCCGGCTTCGGCAAGACCACCGTGATGCTCCAGCTTCTTTCACGCCTAGGTGAACTGGGCGTAGCGACCGCCTGGCTCACCGTCGACGAAGCCGACAACGACAAAGGTCGCTTCATGGCCTATTTGGCCGGCGCCCTCCAGGCGATCGACCCGGAGCTCGCCGTGCGGAGATCCGCGGGAGACCCCTTCGGCGACGGAGCTGCCGTCTCTCCGCGGGCGCCCGATATCCTCCAGTGGGTGGTCGAGTGCGAGAAGCCCTTTGCGCTTTTCCTCGACGACTTCGAGGTCGTCACCAATCCGGAGGTTCTTGGTCTGGTGCGCGAGGTGGTGGCCGGTCTCTCGTCCGGGCAGCTGCTGGCGGTCGCCACGCGCAGAGTTCCCGACCTGGGCATCGGGCGATTGCGGGTGCTGGGCCACCTCCTGGAGGTCGAGGCAGAAGATCTGCGATTCGCCTGGGACGAGACCGACCGGTTTCTCCGGATCGGACGGGGCCTCGATCTGGGCGATGAAGAGCTGGCCCGTCTCCAGACGTGCACCGAGGGTTGGGCGGCCGGCCTCCAGCTTGCGGCGCTCGCCCTCACCGGACATCACGACCGCGAGACCGTGATCAGCTCCTTCTCGGGCTCCTTCTCCGACATCGCCGACTATCTGGCCGAGGACGTCCTCTCCCGCCAGCCAGACGAGGTGCAGGACTTCCTCCTCACGACGTGCATCCTCGACCGGCTATCGGGTCCTCTCTGCGACGCGGTCGGAGAACGGACCGGAAGCTACGAACTGCTCTCCTACCTGGAGCGGGCGGGCCTTTTCCTGATGCCGCTGGACGCCGAGCGCCGCTGGTACCGCTACCACCACCTCTTCGCCGAGTTCCTGCGAGGCCGCCTCGAACGCCGCCACCCTGGGAGGGCGACGGGACTGCATCGCCAGGCGGCCGATTGGTTCGCCGAGCAGAACCTACCAGTCGAGGCGGCCAAGCATGCGCTTGCCGCCGGTGACCTGGATCGCGCCGCCGGGCTGGTCGCCCGGTGTGCCATGACGCTGGTGCAACTGGGGCAGCTGCGCACGGTGGCCGATTGGGTGGACAGGCTGCCGTCGCCCACCCTCGACCGGCACCCCGAGCTCAGGATTGCCCTGTGCTGGGCCCTTTCCATGAGGCACCAATACGAGGAGGCTCGGGCCGTCCTCGAGCAGATCACCCGGGGCCTCGAGACCTCGGATCGCCTGGACCCGGGTGTGCTCGACGAGATCTACTGCCTGGAGGCGCTGGTCGTATCCTTGACGGACAGAGTCCAAGAGTGTCTGCGCCTCTCGGAGCAGAACCTGCCCCGCATTACCAACCGGAGCTCGTTCCCATACTCCGTGCTCGTCAATATCCTGGCGTCGCGGCTCTTGGAAGCCGGTCGTTTCGACGAGGCGGAGTCCCTCCTGCGGCGCGCCTACCAAAGCCACGTGCAGTCGGGCAGCGTCTTCGGGGCGACCTACTCGGCGTGTCTCACCGGATCCGCCGAGATGCTGCAGGGCCGGCTCCGCTCAGCGCTGATGCACTACCGCTCGGCCCTCGAGCGGGCGGAGAGGATGGTCCCCGGCAGTCAGACCAACGCCGTGGCCGCCGTGTATCTGGCGGAAGCGCTCTACGAAATGGACGAGGTCGACGAGGCAGAACGGCTCCTGGCCGGGTCGCGAGACCGTTTCCCGGAGTGTGTCCCCCTGGATGTGATGCTCATGGCCTACCTCACTTTGGCGCGCATCCGGGTTCTTCGCGGCGAAGGCGCTGCCGCCGGCGCGCTGCTCGACGAGGCCGAGGGGCTGGGGGAGGAGCGCCGGATCCCGCGCGTGGCCGCTACCATCCACCTGGAGCGGGTCCGCCTGGCGGTGCAGCGGGGTGACGTGGCGGGGGCCGAGCGCCTGGCACGCCGGCGGGACGACCGCGCGGTATGGCGCGCCTACGAAGGCTGGGGCATGCCGGCCTGCGATCCCGAAACGCCCCAAGTGGGAGAGCTACGGCTGTTGGTACGGAGCGGACGGGCTCGGGAGGCCATCGCCCCGCTCAGGGAGGAGCTCGAAAAGGCGGACAGCTCTCGGCGGCGCCGGAGGGCGCTCAAGATCGACATCCTGCTGGCCGAGGCCCTCGCTGCCGCCGGCGACAAGAAGGCGGGCCTGTGGATCCTCAGGAGAGCCCTCGTTTTCGGGAATCAAGAAGGATACGTGCGCGCCTTCGTCGACGAGGGACTGCCGGTGCTGCGGTTGGTGGACGAGCTGAGGAGGACACGCGGGTTTGAGCCGGCGGATGGCCAGGCATCCATATCCCCGGCATACCTGGACCGCATCTTATCGGGAGGGGACGGGGGAGATCGAGTGCGGGCGGCTTCCAAGCCCTGGCCCGTCTCCGCGCAGCCGCTCGCGGGGACTTCGGCACCCGCTGAACCCCTGACCGCGCGGGAGGCGGAGGTCCTGCAGATGGTGGCTGCCGGCCTGTCGAATCAGGCGCTGGCCGACCACCTTTTCGTCTCGGTCCCGACCGTCAAGTTCCACCTGCGGAACATCAACGCCAAGCTGGGGGCGCACAGCCGTACGCTGGCCGTCGCCAAGGCGCGCCAGCTCGGGCTGCTCTCGTAGGAGGACGGCCCCCCGGCCGCCCGGCGCGCTTCGACGCTCACCGGCCGGCTGCCGGCGTTCAGGCGTAGGTTGTCGCCACCGTCTACGGCCTCGTGTCCACCACTCGCCGCTCGAGGTGGTAAAGTCACGGGATGCTTCACCCCGTTCGCCGAGGGGGGCACGATGGGGTCCACTGACCTGCTTTGCAATCTACTCGCCGCGAACAAGGCCTGGCTGCTCGACCGGGTGCTCGGCTACGCCAAGGAGCACGGCTACACCCGCTACGCCGCTACCCAGCTCAAGGCCTGGGAGATATCCATCATCGGCCTCACGGACTCCATCCTCGAGGCCCTGCGCACCTCGGGCACCATCCCCGAGCTGGGGCCCGACGACTTCGCTCATGACACTCCCATCGTGGCCTTCGGCAAGGAGGAGGTGCGGCGCCACCGTTCTCGTGGCGTCACCCTCCCCATGTTCCTGGGCCTGGTGAAGTACTACCGGCAGAGCTACCTGGACCTGGTGCGTGGGTCCGGCTTGGACGCCCGGACGGAAAAGGACTGCCTGGTGCTGGTCGAGCGCTTCTTCGACTACTTCGAGATCGGCTGCAGCGTGGAGTGGAACTCTCTGAGCGACGACCAGAAGCTCGAGGAGCTCCAGACACGGAACCGGCTCATGACCAACGAGAAGAACAAGTACTTCACCATCTTCGAGAGCTTGTACGACCCGGTCATCCTCGTCGACGGCGACCTGCGCATCGAGAATGTGAATCAGGCCGCCGCCGAGCTTTTCGATCAGCAGAGCCTGGTCAGGCCGGGTTCTCAGGACCGGCATCCGGTGATCGAGGTCTTCCCTTGGCTCATCGAGCAGCTGACCCGTTTCGCCGCCGGCGACGACCAAGAGATCGTCTTCGAGAAGCCCATCGACACCCCCACGGGTGAGCGCTCCTTCCAGGTGAAGATGAAGACCATGCTCGACGCCACCGAGAAGTACCGGGGGACCGTCGTCATCCTGAACGACCTCACCGAGCGAAAGAAGAAGGAGGAGGCCCTCGTTCTGAATGAAGCGATCGAGCGCTGGGTGAACACCCTGGTCGACATCGGTCACCGGGTCTCGAAGATGGAAGGGGTGGACGATGTCTTGCCCCTGCTGGTGGAGTCGGCTCGCAGCCTCCTGCGCACCGAGTTCGCCGCCTTGGGAATGTGGAACCGCGAGAGCGACTCTTTCGAGGTACGGTGTGTGGCCGGGTCCTGGCTCGAGTTGAGCAAGGCGCCCATGTTCTACGGATACCCGCCCGGCCATAACGGGGCCTGCGGCGACCTGGGTTGCAGCTGCCTGGACGAGATCGGCGCCCGTCTCTATGTTGACCTGTGCGGGCGCACACCGCACGGTATCGAGGTCTCCTGCCTCTCGGTGCCCTTGGTGATGGACGCCGAGGTGGTGGGTGCCTTGTGGGTGGGGCGGGCGCAGCCCTTCCCACCCTCGGCCACGGTGGTGCTGGAGAGCCTGGCCAACCAGGCGGTCATCGCCGTGGAGCATACCGTCATGGCGGGCCGCATGCGTTCGCTGGCCATTGTCGACGAGCGTACCCGCATCGCCCGGGAGATGCACGACGGCCTTGCGCAGATCCTGGGGTTTCTCAACCTGGAGATGCAATCCCTCGAGGTTCTGGTGCGGCAGAATCGGCTGGAGGAGACCGTGGCCGAGCTGCGGAACGCCCGCGCACGCATCCTCGAAGCCCACGCCGAGGTGCGCGAGAACATCCTCAGCCTGCGAACGGCCCTCTCCGGCGATCACGGTCCCGTCTCGGCTCTCGAGGACTACCTGCGCGAGTTCGGCGCCCAGGCGGGTGTGCAGGTGCATCTGGTGGCGGCCGTGGACGACGACGTGCCTCTTTCGTCCATGGCCGCGGTCCAGCTGGTGCGGATCGTGCAGGGAGCTCTGGCCAACGTCCGGCTGCATGCCCAGGCGGCCAATCTGTGGGTGGAGTTCGCCTTGCGGGGTGAGGACCTGACCGTGGTCATCGAGGACGATGGCGTGGGGTTCGACCCGGCGGCGGTTCGGGCCGACATCGGCCTGCAGTCCATGCGCGAGCGCACCGCGAGCGTGGGTGGGTCGCTCACGATCGACTCCAGCCTCGGAGAGGGCACCCGCTTGTGTCTGCGTGTGCCCCTGGACAGGGGCGGTCGCGAGCTGCAGCCGGCCGAGTGATGTCCGTGAAGCGATCCCGCTCAAATTGAAGCCGCTTCCGCTACAGACCGTAGTGGCCGACGACCACCGCCTGTTCCGCCAGGGACTGGTCAGCTTGATGCAAACGCGCCCCGACCTGGTGCGCATCGTCGGCGAGGCCCAGACGGGCGACGAGGCCGTCCTTCTCTGCGAAAAGCTGCAGCCGGACCTCATCCTGCTCGACATCTACCTGTCCGGGGGGGACGGCCTGGACACAGCCGCGGAGATTCGCGCCCGCTTCCCTGAGGTGGCCGTGGTGATGTTGACCGCCTCGGAGCTCGACGAGCACCTCGACCGGGCCATGCGCCTGGGCGTCTCGGGCTATCTGCTCAAGAACCTGGACGCGGCCGAGCTCTTCGATCTGGTGGAGGGCGTGTCGCGCGACGAGGTGGCGGTGACGCGGGCCGTCGCTCTGCGTATGCTGAAGAGTCTGGCCGACACTGCCGGCCGCGAGACCGACAAGGCGGCGCTTACGGCTCGGGAGATCGAGGTGCTGCGCCTCGTGGCCCGGGGAGCCAGCAACCCGCAGATAGCCACGGAGCTTCACGTGAGCGTGAACACAGTCAAGGCGCACCTGAAACGGATCCTCGAGAAGCTCGACGTGGAGAATCGGACCCAGGCGGCCGCCTATGCGATGCGCAAAGGGCTTTTCCCCGAGGACCGCGGGACCTAGCCCGGCTTTGCCTGGTGGTGGGCCAGCGCTACGGGCGCGACCGAGGACGCCGCATCGCGCCGTCCAGTGCGTTCTGGTGGCCAAGGCTTCGATCTTCAACAGCCTCCCAGGGTACCCGATCGGGTAATGCCGATGTGACATGCTCTACCCCACTGGGTAGCTCCGGGATCGCCCCATCGTGCGATTCCCTCGGCTCCCCGATTTTTGTAACCTGGAATGGCTGCCGGTGTCCGACCTCGGGGAACGTCGACGCCCGGCGGGCCTGCCTCATCGAACCAAGCAAGGGGGAAGCACTATGGCGCTCAAAACGGAACAGATGACAGGACTCGAGCGGATCGTGGCGGCGCTCCAACACAAGGAAGCCGACCGCGTTCCGGCCGGCCCGCTGGTGTGTGGGGCCGCGCGCCGCGTGTACGGGATCACCTACGACGAGTGGGCGCAGGACGCCGATCTGGCCGTTCAGAGCATGGTTCACGCTCACAAGCTGATCGGCATGGACGGGGTGCTCATGCTGGTCGATCTCTCGATCGAAGCCGCGGACTTCGGGCAGTCGATGGTCTATCCGATCGAGGACACCCCGCATCCCGTCTACCGTGACCCGATTCTGAAGTCGGTGGAGGACTACGCGAAGATCGAATACATCGATCCGCGCAAGGCCAAGCGGATGCAGCACATGGTGAAGTACACCGATGGGGTCATGAAGGCGCTGGGCAAAGAGACGGGCGTCATGAGCTTCGTGTATGGACCCTTGGGCATCCTCTCCATGATGCGCAGCGCGGAGAAGCTCTTCCTCGACTGCATGAAGCATCCGGAGGCGGTGATCGCGGCCGAGGAGGTCATCACCGAGGTCCTGCTGGAGCAGATCCGGGCTCTGGGCGAGACGGGCGTGCACGCTATCGTGCTCGACACGCTCTTCGCGTCCGGCTCTATCATGAGCAAGCAGCTTTGGAAGAAGATGGAGGGTCCCTTCACGACCAAGCTGGCCGACGAGTGCCGCAAGGTCGGGGCCCTGCCCATCGTCCACAACTGCGGCAACAACGTGTACTTCGACGTGCAGATCGAGGCCATGCAGCCGGCGGCCATCAGCTTCGCCTACCTGCCCGATGACTGCAAGACGCCCCAGGAGCTCAAGGAGAAGTACGGCGACAAGGTGTGTCTCATCGGCTACGTGCCCCCCAGCCCCGACATGATGATGCACAGCCCCGAGCAGGTGAAGGAGATCTGCCGCGAGGAGATTCAGGTGCTGGCTCCCGGTGGCGGCTACATTCTCTCCACCGGCTGTGAGTTCCCGCCGAACGGCCCGCTGCTGAACGCCATCGCCATGATGGAGGCCGCCGAGGAGTACGGGCGCTATCCGATCGTCCAGTAGCTTCGCGCAGGTCCTCACACAGATCACTCGAGGGTCATTCACACCCAGCAAGGAGAGCCCACAATGGCATCTGACGAGCGCAAGCAGGAGCTCTTCAAGGAGCTCAAAGAGGGCGTCATCGAGTACGAAGAGGACCGGGTCACCACCGCCGCCCAGGCCGTCCTTTCCGAAGGCTTCGACGCCTACGAAGGCATCATGGACGGCCTGGCCGCCGGCATGGAGGTGGTGGGGGAGCTCTTCGACCAGCAGGAGTACTTCGTCCCGGAAGTGCTCATGTGCGCAGATGCTCTTTACGCCGGGCTTGACATCCTGCGCCCCCACGTGAACATGGAGGGCCGGGAAGCGGTCAAGGGGGAAGTGGTCATTGGGGTAGTGGAAGGCGACGTGCACGACATCGGCAAGAACCTGGTCAAGATGATGTTCGAGGTGGCCGGCTTCACCGTGCACGACCTAGGGGCCGACGTGCCCATCGACGAGTTCGTGGAGAAGCAGATCTCCACCAACTCCGACATCGTGGCCCTCTCGGCCATGATGACCACCACCATGATGGGCATGAAGAAGGCCATCGTGAAGCTGAAGGAGAAGAACCCCAACGTCATGATCATGCTGGGCGGCGCCCCGGTGACCGGTGAGATCGCCGACATGTTCGGGGCCGACGGCTACTCCGAGAACGCCTCCAACGCCGTCTCGGAAGCCATCAAGATGGTGGGCGCCCTGCGGCGCATGTAGGAACTCGATTGCATCTGGGGTGGCCGCGCCCCTGGGCGCGGCCACCCCATCCGCTTGGCGCGGTCGGGCCTGGCGCGGCCCCATCATGGGTACGCCGTATCGCGTCGTCCAGTGCGTTCTGGGGCCAAGGCTTCGATCTTCAACAGCCTCCGAACCGGGGTTCCGCAGCTAGCATCCCCACTAGTCCCGCAAAAGCACCCTCTGAGCAGGAAAAAGCCGCGATTCCACGCCACACAGGCGTGTATCTATGGAAATGGGGTCCTGCGGAGGGGGTCAGGAAGCCTGGGCGGCGGCCGCAAGCTCCTGGATCTCGGGCGGTTCTGAGAGCTTGAGCGCGCCCAGGATGGTGCGCTGAGCCCGGGTGATCTGCGTACGGCGCCGGGAGGTGCCTGCCGGGCCCTGGAAGGTGCCGACCTGGAGCCTTTGGAGCTCTCGGCGTAGGTTGAGCCAGGTATCCGTACAGGAGGTCTCCGCCACCCGGATGAGCAGCAGCGCGAGCCAGCAGAGCAGCACATGGGCCCGGATGCGCTCCTCCTTGCGGTGGTAGACCGGACGCAGGTCAAGGACGTGCTTCATGTCCCGCCAGCCCCGCTCCACCTCGAGGAGCTGCTTGTAGCCGAGAGCGATGTCTTCCGCCGAGAGGGAAGGGTCGCTCGAGCGCAGGAGATACTTGCCGTCGAGCTTCTCCTCGGCGGTGATGGCCTGGGCGTCCAGGCGCAGAAGCCCACCCGCAGTGACGCGCAGGAAGCGGTGAAGCCCGGGCTTGGTGGAGATCACCCCGCGCAGTTCAGCCCGCTTGCTCGGAGAAAGCTTGTCTGAGTCCGCGATCATCTCCTGCAGGCGGGCTACCAGCCGAGTCCGCACCGCAGCGTCCCGTTCCGCGGCTTCGGGGTTGAAGCAGATGACGAAGCGCTCCCCCTCGGCGATCTTCACCTCTTTGACCTTGAGGTTCTCGGCCACCTCCTGGTAGCGACCCGCCCGGGAAAGCGCGGCCGTGGCCATGGCAGAGCCGGAGCGCAGTCTCTCCCCGATGATGTAGTGGTGATCGCCGCGCCGCAAGTAGCGGCGGTTCTCCGCGGAAGAGAAGCCCCGGTCGGCCACCCAGACGATGCGGGCAAGGGCCCAGTCCCGCAGGTCTTCTTTCACTTCTCGGATGAGCGAAGAGTCGGCGGTGTTCCCGGGCCAGGACCAGACTCTCACCGGGATGCCCTCTCGGGTCACGGCCATGCCGATGACGATCTGGGGCAGGTCGTCCCGGTGGTCCTTGCTTTTCCCGTAGGTACGGAAGCCCGCGGAGGTGCCCAGGTCGTCGGTGTCGGCGTCAACCGAGGCAGCATGTCGCCGGCCGCGCCCGTCGCGGGCTACCGGCGCATCGGCCTCGTCCCGGCAGAAGTAGGTGGAGGTGGTGTCGAAGAAGAGGAGGTCCACCTCCAGATTGAGGAGCGTGGCCACCTGGTGGAACACCTCCCGCTCCAGGGCGGGGGCTATCTCCAAGAGGAAGTCCATGGCCCGGTAGCACTGATCATCGGTGGTCTCGGGGAGCCCTTGGATCTCCGCGTCCTCTGTCACCCAGCGTGACGCGGCGAGTTTCGAGGAGGGCGAGAGCGCCCGGTTCGCCACCAAGGAGAAGAGCACCCGCTCGGCCCGGGGGTCGAGGCGCCGGCCCCGCAGGAGCCGGCGCAGGGTGGCGTCTATCCCTAGACGCTGCCAGAGGGCATCGAGCACGTACGCACCGCCCAGGGGGCGGGACTCCATGAAGGCGAAGTCCTCGCCGGAAGACGCAGAAAGCGCGGCCTCCGGGGAGAGAAACCGGGAGACAGAGGAGACCAGGCGCTCAAGGGCGGCCCGGTTGGCCGCGTCCTCCCGGCCGAAGCTGTAGACGATCTCGGCCCGGCTGCGCTTCTTGACCGGGTCCCACACGTTCTGCGCCAGCTGCAGGTAGCGGATGACGCTGCCGTCTTTTCGCTTCTGAGCTGTCGAGCGCAGATACATTGACTAGAGTATGCCACAGCAACCCTAATCAATGCAAGAACCATTGCAGAAAGTGTGTATCTATGACAATTCGAGTCTCTGACCAACCCGAAACGCTATATACAGGGCTTTTTCGTTCGGGTGCAGACTAGAACGGGATTAGCTGCGGAACCCCGGCCTAAGCCATCCCCAGCTGTCTGCCCAGCTCGCTGGTATCGTAGTAGCTGTTGGCGCGGTCGATCTTTCCCTGGCTGTCGAAGTGAAGCACATCGCAGCAGTGGAGCTCCACCGACCGGCCGGTTGCGGGAATCTCCCCCTGGGGCGTCGTCATGGGGCCCGTATGGGTCCCGCGAATCGTGTACTCCACTGCTACCGACTCGTCTCCCTCCACGAGATTCGTGACCTCGATACGGAAGTCGCTGAAGCTCTTGGTGAACTCCTCCATGCTCGGGCGCATTTCCTCGGCACTGTGGAAGGTCACGTCGAAAGCGAAGTCGTGCCACTCGACATCGTCGCTGAGGTAGGACGACGCCTTGTCCAGGTCACCGTCACTGAGATGCTGATATACGCGGGTTGCGGTCTCGCAAAGCTCCGCGCACACTGCCACGGCCATCGTTCCTCCTTTCGGTGGAGGTTTGGCCCGCCTGACTGCGGACGTAGATGTAACTATCGTTACGAGTACCCCAAAGCTACCGGCCGCATGCCGTCGACTCTTTGTAGTCTGACGACCGAGGTCCGCGAGGATCGTCTATCATGTCGCGGGATCCCGAGGGGTGCTGGCCCGGCCGCAGAAGGAGGACCCACGGCTGACCCCACACCCGCCGAGAAGCTGCGGCTCAAGCGGGGCATGACGGCTGCATTGCTGCACTACCCGAGGGCATGCAGGCCGTCTCAACGCGAACTTCGCCATCGACACGAAGTGGTTGGCGGTGCGCTTCTCGTTTGATCGGGCGCTCATGTTTCTCATGAGAGATGCCGATGGCACTGAAAAGTGACCCTGGCATAGGCCTTGGGGAAGAGGTGAGTAGGTGTCGTCGTCGCAACGACCGAGACGGTCGGTGTCAGTGTGAGTTCGGCTCTTGGCGGCCTGTTAGACTGCTGGGAAAGTCTCTTCGGGCATGTAGCGGATCTCGACGAGTGTCTGTTCCGAGATGCTCTGCGAAGCGTGGCGCGTGTGGCAGAAGCCGACCGCGCTGCGCTTATGGTGCTCGACACGCCTGCGGGCGCATTGCTGCTGAAGGCGGCCCTTGGTCCTCCGCGCTGCGAAAACGAAAATGCGGGTGACGCCCTTGATGAGGCAATCGGCCGTTGGGTGCTGAAGCACCGGCGGCCGCTGCTTCTCTGTCCAGATGAAGAGACGCCCGCTTCTTTGGTGGCTTCCGTGCGAGGCGCCATCGTTGCTCCCTTCGTCTCCGTTCCTATCGTCTTCGCGGGCGAGATGCTCGGGGTCATGAATCTCGCCCGCGAGGAAAACGGCAACCCCTTCGATCACGCTCACCTGCAGTTGGCGAGCATCGCTGGCCTGCAGGTTGGAGCTTTCCTGCACCTGTCGCGTTTGGACGACAGGCTGGCGGAGCGCGAGCGCTTCATCACTCGCATCCTGGAAAGCATCCCCAGCTCGCTCCTCGTGGTGGACGCGAGGCTGCGCGTTGTGTCAGCCAACCGGAATTTCCTGGATAAGACTCGGCGGACCAAGAAGGCCACCGAGGGCCGCAAGTTGGCTGATATCCTGTCGCCGGCCTTGATCGAGCAGACGCGCATGGTGGACAAGGTCAAAGAGGCTTTCTCCACAGGCCGCACCATCGAAGGCGGCAAGGTGGCCTACAGAGCGCCCAACCTGCCCACGCACGTCTACTTCTACCGGCTGATTCCGATCCCCGCTGGTGATGATGTTCAGGAGATTATGTTACTCATGGATGACGTCACCGAGCAGGAGAAGGTCGGCGCCGACGCCAAGCGGGCGGAGCGACACCTGGCCAGCGTCGTGGAGTGCGCAAACGACTTTGTGATTTCCCTGGACCGCGAGGGTCGCCTCGTAAGCTGGAATCCGGCCGCGGAGCGAGTGTCGGGCTGGTCTTTCGACAAGCTGCAGGGCAAGACGCTGGCCGAGCTGTGCACAGCCGAGGACCGTGACGCCATGGTGCACATGATCCAACGGCTGGCTGCCGGGTCGGGGGTCCAGGGCCGCCGGGTACGGCTGGTCACCAGCAACGGGCGGGAGTTGACTATCGCTTGGAGCTGCTCTCCCATGTGCGACGATCAGGGGACGGTTGTGGGCATGGTCGCAGTCGGCCGCGACCTTACGGAGCAACTGCAGCTGGAACAGCAGCTCATCCAGTCGGACAAGATGGCTTCGTTGGGCGTCATGGCTGGTGGAATCGCGCACGAACTACGCAACCCTCTCGCCTTGATCGCGGTCAGCGCTCAGCTGCTGCTGGAGAAGCAGGATGACCCTGAGTTCCGCGAATCCTGCTTGGAGAGAATCAATGCTTCCACCAAACGAGCATCTTTGATCATCGAGAACCTTCTAAAGTTCGCCCGACCGCAAGCCGATAAGGTAGGTCAGATATCAGTCTGCGATCTGCTTGATGACACGTTTCTACTGCTGTCTGACCAGTTGGTGCTCCAGAAGGTCAGGCTGCGGCGGAAACGGTGTGCAGGTGGGGTCACGGTGCCGGGTAATCCTGATCTTCTGCAGCAGGTGTTCGCAAACTTGGTGTTGAATGCCTGCAACGCCATGCCTCGCGGAGGCGACCTGCGAGTTTCGACTTCGGTAGGTGAGGACCGCAAGGTTCGGATCTCGTTCCAGGATTCCGGGGAAGGCATACCGCCCGATAATCTACCCAGGTTGTTCGATCCCTTCTTCACTACCAAACCCCCAGGCGGGAGCTTTGTCGGGCTTGGTCTTTCCATAAGCTACAGCATCATCAAGCAGCACTTCGGGTCCATCGAGGTGCAGAGTCGTGTTGGGAAGGGCTCAACTTTCACCGTCTCCTTGCCTCAGTCTCGAGGGGTCCATGAAGCCTGAGGTGCTGGTGGTGGACGACGAGCCTGGTGTGTGTTGGGCATTGGAGAATGTGCTCACTCGCTCCGGCTTCGAGGTGACGACCGCCTACACTGGGGAAGAGGTAGTCTTTCTCCTTGAGGATCACACTTACGAGGTCGCGTTCGTTGACGCAAAGCTCCCCGACATCGACGGCATGCAGCTCGCGTCCGAGATGGCGAGGCTCGACGCGCGGCCGGCGGTGGTGCTGATCTCAGGCTACTACTACGGCGAGGACCGTGCCGTGCAGGGGGGTTTGGAGGCTGGCTTGATCATCGGGTTTATCGCCAAGCCGTTCTCGCTGGAAGAGGTGCGCGAGATGGTCAAGGTGGGCGTGGACGTAAGCCAGCAGCGAAAGGTGGCTATCAGGACATGACGCGGGTACTCGTAGTAGACGATGAGCCCGATCTCGTGTGGGGCGTCAGGCACGCGTTGCTGGACGAGGGTTACGAGGTCCACGCAGCCCACGATGGCGTTGCCGCCCTGGAGTCCGCCCGGCAACAACGGCCCGACCTCGTGGTGTTGGACGTGATGATGCCGAAGCTCGACGGTATTGGCCTGTGCCGCGAACTGCGGCGTGATCCATCGCTGGCATCGGTCCCCGTGCTTTTCTTGACGGTGCGGCACACGGTAGAAGACAAGATCAAGGGTTTGGACGAGGGGGGTGACGACTACCTCTGCAAGCCCTTCGAATTGGGGGAACTGAAGGCGAGAGCCAGGGCACTCTTGCGCCGAGTCGGTGGGGCGAACCTCTCAACCCCTGACGGTTCGCGGGTGCTGTCGGCGGGCTTGTTGCGCCTGGACCTGCGCGCGCGCACGTTGGAGGTGGACGGTCAACCGGTTCCCATCACTCCAGCCGAGCTGAAGCTCCTTTCATTCCTCATGGCTCATCCCGGTCAGGTGTTCTCTAGCCGCCAGCTGCTCGAACGGGTGTGGGGTTATCCTCCCCACACCAGTGATCCGGGGTTGGTACGGTGGCATGTGAAGAATCTTCGGGAGAAGATCGAGCGCGACCCCGCCAACGCAGCCTACATTCGCACCATGGCCCGGCACGGGTACATGTTCGAGCGCCGCCAGAACGCCAGCTCTCGGTAACGCGAGGCAAGGCTGCTCGGCCAAACTTCGTGCTGCCTCTCTTTTCTTCGCTCGTCTTGAGTGAATGCCAATCTCCATACCTGTAGTCACCAGACAAACGCAACACTAACGCTACGCACACTCCTCGCACATTGTGCACACGCTACTCTAACGCGCATATTATCGCCAGAGTCATATACTGGAATTGCTGATCGACACAGAGCAATTGTGGGTCGGACGGCAAATCTGGCACAAGAAGGAGGTGATTTCGAATGGCAGTCGAGAAAGCAATTGGTTCGAGCAGCTTGGCGGAAGTCATCGACCGGATCTTGGACAAAGGGCTCGTGGTCGACGCTTGGGTTCGTGTCTCCCTGGTGGGGATCGAACTGATCGCGGTCGAGGCTCGGGTGGTGGTGGCCGGGGTCGACACCTGGCTCAAGTACGCCGAAGCAGTGGGTCTTACAGCCACAGCGGCTGTTCCTGCGTAGCCAACCCGCGTTCTCCGGAGAAGGGGTGCGGCGACTCGGGCGCTGTCGCGGCGGCGCCGGCCGCGCCCCTTCTAGGTGTCGGCGGAACGCCGACCCGCCGGCAACGCGGACAAGGCAACCGGAGGTGAAGTATGGCATTAGTCGAAGACATGGCAAAGCTGAGCCGGGACTTCGTGGAAGCGTGGGACACGCGCACCACCGCGGTCGCCGGCATCCGTGTGGACACGGCGGGCGAGTTGCACGGTTACCACGAAGCCCGGGAAGCAATGGCCGCCGCGCAGGACGCGCAGCTGAAAGAAGGCTTCGCCGACCTGCGTCATGACATGGCTATCACGCTCAGCGACCTGGACAAGGCTCACGCGGCCATGGCCGCCGCTCAGGCCGCGGAGCTGAAAGAAGGCTTTGCCGACCTGCGCCGCAACGTGGGCGCTTTGCTCGGTGACCTGGAAAGAGCTCGGCAAGCTATGGCTGTGGAGCAGCGCGCGCAGCTCGCCGAGGACCGGGGTCGGCTTGCCGCTGAAGTGGCAGCTAACCGCAAGGAGCTTCTCGATGACTTCGCGGGTGCGCACGCCGCTTGGGCTGCGTTCAACGCCACCATGGCCAAGCGCCGGCAAGGCGCGGTAGCTACGGCCGAGCCACTTGCGACGCGTTCAGCGCCGGCTGATACGACGCCAGCCGAGGTCCCGGCTGGTGAATCGTTCTCCGTGGAGCAACCTAGAGTTAGCCCGGAGTCGGCTCAACCCATTGTCGACGACCTCACACCCATTCGGGGCGTTGGTTCCGGCATGCAAGAACGATTGAACGAACTCGGCATCCACTCATTCGCCCAGCTGGCTCAGGCGGATGCCAACGAGCTGCGCCAAAGGCTGGGCGACACGGCCCGCTTGGCGAGGATCGAGAGCTGGATAGAACAAGCCGAGGAGCTGTCCAAGTCTGACTAACGGTCGCGCTGCGACGCTCCGATTGTGCTGCCGCGGTGTTTCGAGGCACGCAGTCTCATAGGACACGCAGTCTGACCGTGCAAGCGGCCGACCGCCTCACCGGCGGTCGACCGATGTCCCCAAGAGAGGTGGGAGGCGTGGTCTTCATTTCGCCGGCGACTCTGCTAGACGAAGGGCTAGGCGGTCTAGCCCCGGTATCGCGTCCGCGCGTTGGTCCGGACTGATGTACCTGGGTAGGCGAAAAGTCCGATCGGCGGGGCGCAACAGCGGCAGCGTCGAGGTGACGCTGCCGGTGCAACTCGGTGTGCTGGAAGGCGTCGAATGCCGGCTGGTGGTCCGGGATGGCGCGCGCCCGGAGCTGGTGCTGGAGCCCGAACTCGGCGAAGTGCAGGCGCTGTTCCGAGACGTGTGGGCGAAGTTGGGCGTGGGTCTCGCCGAGGTCGATGAGATCGGCGACTATTCTCCCGCAGAATTCACACTGACTCTTTTCCCGCCTCCTGGTGCCCATGAGCGACCGGTCCTCTCCTACGCGGACGGACTGCTGGCGCTGAGGCACCGTGCTCTCCACGGTTCAGTCGGTTCGCCGGAATCGGTTAGCGGGATGGAAGGCCTCTGCCGGGTGCTGGCAGCCCTCGCGTCCGTTGCCGGGTACAGACTTGGACTGACCCGCGCACTCGCGCAGATCTTTGGAGATGGACTCGCGTACCTGGTCACCGGTGTGATTGTCGGATTGGGGTCGGACTTCGAACGTGGCACTGCGCACCAGGCATTCCAGAACGAAGGGGGCGAAGGGGAAGGCGGCGCCGCGTCCCCATGCTTGCCTTCTCCTCACGATGATCGCACCTGGCGCCTGGCCCAGCCGGGCCTCGCTCGGGTGTTCCAGCAGCACAGAGCATGGCAGGCGAATCCCGAGCTGTATGAAGCGGCCCGAGACAGGTGGTACATGGCGCTCACCCTCGAGATGGGCGTCGCGGCCTCTGCGTCAGCCACCGGCACACCCAAAGGGAGGTCCTACTCGCTATGACAGTCGCGCAGAAACCGATGCCCATGAAAACGGAACCAGATGGGCCTACCATGGTGATCCGGGTACAGGCTCGGCCTAATTTCGTCGAAACGCCCGCGGTCCGCGAAGTGATGCACCGTGCTCTCGGGTACCTGGACGCAGGGTTCCCCGTCCACTTCCGGGGCCCGGCGGGGACCGGTAAGACCACTCTGGCGCTTCATGTAGCCGCGCAGCTGGGGACGTCCGGTGGTGCTCATCGCCGGAGACGAGGACTTCTCCACGTCAGACCTGATAGGCGGCCAGTACGGCTATCACTACAAGCGTGTCGTGGATCGCTACATCCATTCCGTGCTCAAGTACGAAGAGGACGCCGTGCAGCGCTGGGTGGACAGTCGTCTGACATCGGCGTGCCGGGAGGGGTTCACCCTCGTGTACGACGAATTCACGCGCTCCCGGCCGGAAGCGAACAACGTGCTGCTGGCCGTGCTGGAGGAGCGAATCTTAGTTCTGCCGAGCATGGCCCGCGATGACCAGTACCTCAAGGTCCACCCCGACTTCCGGGCCATCTTCACCAGCAACCCTCAGGAATACGCTGGAGTTCACGAGGCGCAGGACGCGCTCGCCGACCGGTTGGTGACCATGGATCTCGACTACTACGAACACGATACCGAGGTGGCGATCGCCGGGGCCCGGTCGGGCCTGGATCCGGACGATGTGGTCCGGATTGTTGACATGGTAAGGGCTTTTCGAGCCTCGGGGGAGTACGACCAGCCGCCGACCCTGCGCGCCAGTGTGATGATAGCCAAGGTGTGCGCTACCCAGGATATCTGCGTGGACGCAGCGACTCCTGCCTTTGTGAATGTCTGCCTGGATGTGCTCGAGTCCAAGACCGCGTTCACCTCCAAGGCGAAAGAACGAAAGTCCGAGCAGCGGAAGATGCTCTTGAACCTTGTCCAGCATCATTGCGGCTCCAGCGTGGGGGAGGTGAGACGCCATGGGAGTCAAAGGCGTGCAGAACGTGCCTAGCCTGCAGAGGGGTGGGGCAAGGCCGAAGGGGTTCAGAGAGGTGACGACACTCACGGGCCTATCGAGCTGGTCGCCGCCCCGGAGTCGTAGCCAAGCGGCCACACAGTTTGCGCGTCTGGAACACGAGCGCACGCGTCTGGAGGACGAGCTCCTCTCGCGTACGGTTATCCAGCGGGAACTCCAGGCTCGGCTCGCGCGCGTGCACGAGCATCTGGCAGCCGTGAGGCCGATGCTGGACACGTTTCCCGGCGAGGGATGCGGAAGAACCTTCAGTGCGGAAACGACTGCCGCCGAAGACCCTGGGCGCCAACCCGGCGATGCCTCGGGCGACGAACCAAGACCCGAAGAAACGTACCCGACCATGTCCCTGGAGTACTGAAAGTCCCTGGAGTAGTGAAAGGCGCGGAGGAAGGCGGCTGCGATGAGCGAGGAAAGAAAAAGCGGAGAGGGCAGGGGGATGTGAAGCTCGATCTGGGGTTCGGCGGCCTCTTCAAAGGCCTTGGGGACTTCCTCGATGTGCTGTCCGAGAAGATCGAAGCGATCGACAAGCTCGACACGCAGACATCGGGGACTGAGGCGCCCCCGCGCGGGGGCGCAACCCGCACGGGTCAGTTCAGAGTCAAGAGTTTGGGAGACCGTGCGCAGGGGGTCTACGGCTTCAGTATCCGTACGGGCGTCGAAGGCATTCCCCGAGTCGAGCGCTTCGGCAACATCCGCCAAACTGAGGAGGGACCCGTCGTGGCGGACGTGCGCGAGCCTCTCGTCGATGTGTTCGAGGAGCTCGACGAGGTGGTCCTGGTGGCGGAGATGCCCGGCGCCAACGAGGAGGACATCACCGTGGAGCTGCACGGGGATGTGCTCGTTCTCGAGACCTCAGGTGAACGAAGGTATGCCCGCGAGATCATGGTGCCCGCTCCTGTGGATCCAGCAAGTCTTCAGAAGAAGTACCGGAACGGCATACTCGAGCTGAGACTCACGAAGAGCAAGAGTTAGGTATCGGGGTCGAGTCATGACGCGGGCGGTTAAGCATTTCGATCTGCACCAGGTAGCGGGCATCGAGCTTCGCGTGGTCTCGGATGTCGAGGACGGGGTTCTGGGTGTGATCGACGCGGAGGACTGCGTGGTGCGGCGCTACGTCGAGCGGGGCCTCTGGCGGCACAGCTGGGTGGATCTATTCATACTCCAGGACCTGCAGTCGTTGGCGCAGCAGCTGGCCGAAGTGGGCGATCTGCCCCCCGGCGGTTCCCAGGCGGTCGATCGGCGCCCGGTGATGAATGCCTACGACCTCGCCGATCTCTCGGGTTGTCACGTGTTCGTGAACAGGCGGGTCATGGTCGAGGAGGGTTATTGGAGCGACCCGGCGGCTTTGCGCGCGCTGCTGGCGCATGAGCACGCGCATCCCCTCTCCGAGAATCAGACGACCCGGGCCTCGCGCAGGCTACGGTTGGTGACCGCGACTGGTCGGGAGGAGGCCGAGAACACGACGAGCGGTTCGGTATCTCTGTTCACCCTCGCAGGGCTGCTGGCCGACAAGCTGTGCTGCTACGCCCCCCGGGAGATCTTCGCCAACGAATTCGCCATCACAGGGGGGTTCGCGGAGGACCTGTTTCACCTTGACCAGCGGGTCATGGCCGCCGCCGCCCGCGGGGTGCTGGCGCGGGGCGAGCTGGTGCGGCACGTGGAGACCGAGGTCACCGAAGGACGGCTGTCCGCCGCGAAGGCGGAGCAGATGTTGCTGGTGGGCGACCTTCGCGGCTACCTCGATCTCGCGCTTGAGACCGTGCCCTTTCACCGAGCGGGGCGATCGGACCAGGCGGCGATGTTGGAACAGGTGCTGTTTGAGCACGTCTTTCCCCGCTTGGGGCCCGAGCTGGAGGGCATCTATCGGGCTGTTTGCGGTCTCTACGCAGAGCTGGGTCCCGACCTGACGGGCCCGGCGCTCGCCTCCTGGGGAAGGCGTGTCCTGGAGCTGCTGGCTGGATTGCTCCAGGAACGAGGGTTGGAGCTCGCGCTCAGTCTGGACTACTCCGAGGACGAGGAGGGCAGGGATGCCTGAGTCACGGGACCCCGAGGGCAAGTATGTCTACTGCGTCATCCAATGCGACCAGGCTCCTCAGCTGGCCTCTCTGGGCATCGGCGAACGTGGCGACCCGGTCTATACAGTTCATAACGCGGAGCTGGCGGCCGTGGTGAGCGACTCGCCGATCGTGCGGTACGAAGCCCGCCGGCGCAACTTGATGGCACACACCCGCGTGCTGGAGGAGGTGATGCGTGACTTCACGGTGCTACCCGTTCGCTTCGGAACCATCGCGCCCGATGCGGAGGTCATAGCGCAGAAGCTCTTGGCCCGGCGGCACGATGAGCTGGTCTCCCTTCTGCGCGAGATGGACGGCCGCGTGGAGCTGGGTCTCAAAGCCTTCTGGCACGACGATGCGCTGTTCCAGGAGATCGTGGACGAAACCCCACCCATCCGCGCTCTCCGGGACAGCTTGATCGGCCGCTCTGCCGAGGAAACGCACTTCGAACGGATGCGCTTGGGCGAGATGGTCGAGACGGCGATGGAGCGCAAGCGGGAGAAGGACGCAGAGCTGATCCTGTCCCGCCTGCGCCCCCTGGCCCACCGGGTCGA
Organism: Thermoleophilia bacterium; assembly: GCA_027493445.1. Taxonomy (GTDB): domain Bacteria; phylum Actinomycetota; class Thermoleophilia; order RBG-16-64-13; family RBG-16-64-13; genus JAMDDA01. Next base: position 3,784,498 of record JAOSKU010000001.1, read on the forward strand.
GATCTTGAAGACCATCACCGAGCGCATGGTCGTGAATGCTGCGCTCCTGGTGGACAAGAGTGTCGAACCTGCGATGGATGAGGCGGTACAGGGGCTCGACGCCGACCTCGGTCACCGCCTCATGTTCAAGTACGTGGGCAGCGTACCCCCGTACAACTTCGTCAACATCGTCGTGCACTGGTAGCGCGGACGATGGGCCTCCTGGGCAAGCTGCTCGCTCTCCCCGTGGCCGGGCCGATCGGCGGCGTTCTCTGGCTGGCCGAGAAGCTGAAAGAGCAGGCGGAAGGAGAAGCTTACGACGAGGATGCGGTCCGTGGCCGCCTCATGGCGCTCGAGCTCGAATTCGACCTGGGCGAGATCACAGAAGACGAGTACGCGGCCGCGGAAGACGAGTTGCTCGCGCGTCTCAGAGAGATCCGTGAGTGGCGGGCGGCTCGGCAAGAGTCCTAATCAAGTGCAGGAAGGAACGGAGTGACGATGAAGCCGGCGGATGTGGCCTTCAAAGCAAAAGAGCAACTCTGCTCGCTGACCGGACTGGACGTAGATACGGTCTCAGCCCTCGAGAAACAGGAGCATTCCTGGAGAGTGGTTCTGGAGCTTGTGGAGATGAGAAAGATTCCCGAATCATCCAACATGCTGGGCACCTACGAGGCGATCCTCAACGATCAGGGCGGTCTGCTCAGCTACCGCCGCACCCGGCGATACCAGCGCGGCGACGGCATGGACGAGCGATGAAGCCGGGAGAGATGCAACGAAGCTTGCCGTGGGGCCTTCGGACCTAGAAAGGAGGCAGACCGTGCAGCATGCTACGCAATCCACGAACCTTGCGGACATCCTCGAGCGCGTGCTGGACAAGGGGATCGTCATCGCCGGGGACATCACCGTGTCTCTAGCCGATGTCGAGCTTCTCAATATCAAGGTGCGTCTGCTCGTCGCTTCGGTGGATAAGGCCATGAGCATCGGCATCAACTGGTGGGAGAGCGATCCGACGCTTTCCAGCAAGGCCCAGCAGATCGAGGAGGAGAACCAGCTTCTGCGTCGGCGGCTCGACCGCCTGGAGACTCGGTTGGGAGTGGCGACATGAGCGAGGGGAGAGGTGTGGAGGTCGTCTGCGCTTTCTGCGGCGGCAGGGGACGCGACCCGTTTGGCGTGATGTCGACTCTGGCTACCTGTCAGGTTTGTGGCGGGACCGGCGTCCGCAGGTGGCTGAGGACGCCGGCAGTGCCCTGCGCGTTCTGCCGGGGCACGGGGGTCTACCCCGGCTCCCGGCTGAGCTGCACGAGCTGCGGCGGAGTGGGCCAGGTACATGTACCCGAAAGGGGAGTGCGCTGCCCCGCCTGTAAGGGGACGGCTCGAGATGGCTTCTGGTCTGACTCTTCACTGCCCTGCGGTTATTGCCGAGGCACCGGCTGGGTGGAGCCGCACAGGAGCTCCGAGGTCCGGCATGGGTGAGACCAAGGGACAGACGGAAGAACCGGAGAGAGCGCTCAGCAGGCGGGTGGCCGAGGCTGCTCCGCGGGACGTAGGGCGCGGATTGGTCAGGTTGGATCCGCAGGACCTGGAGCAGCTCGGGGTCGGCATTGGGGACGTGGTGGAGGTTAGCGGCCAACGCACTACGGTGGCCCGCACCATGCCCACCCACCCTGGAGCTGCGGGCGCGGGGAGTGGTGCAGATCGATGGGATTCTTCGCGCAAACGCCGGTGCCGGTGTGGATGAGATGGTGACGGTGCGGCCGGCCGTGGTGCAGCCGGCACGCTCGGTCCTGCTCGCGCCCGTGGAAAGCGGGCGTGCGATCGCCGGCGCCCAGGCGCGCTACCTCGCCCGACTCCTCGACGGTATCCCGGTGGTGGCCGGAGACCGGGTGAGAGTCAACCTCTTTGGCACGAGGATGCAGAACTTCTCGGTGGTTCAGACTGTGCCTGCGGGGCCGGTGCTCATTGGCACCAGCACGAGCGTTCGCACCGAAGGCGAGACCAAAGGGGAGGCACGGGCTACCATCACCTACGAGGACATCGGCGGTCTCCACCGGGAGACTCAGCGTATCCGGGAGATGATCGAGCTTCCGCTCAAGTATCCGGAGGTGTTCGAACGACTGGGCATCGAGCCTCCCAAGGGTGTGCTGCTGCATGGACCACCCGGTACCGGCAAAACGCTCATCGCGCGAGCGGTGGCTCATGAGACCAGCGCCCACTTCGTGCACATCAACGGGCCGGAGGTCATCGACAAGTGGTACGGGTCGAGCGAGGCTCGCCTGCGTGAGATCTTCGACGAAGCCCAGCGCAAGGCGCCGGCAATCATCTTCATCGACGAGATTGACGCGCTCGCCCCGAAACGCGAGGAGATGAGCGGGGACCGCCAAGTGGAGCGCCGTGTTGTCGCACAGCTGCTGGCCATCATGGACGGGCTCGAGTCACGCGGGCAGGTCATCGTCGTGGCTGCTACGAACATCCCCAACACCCTGGACCCCGCGCTGCGCCGGCCTGGGCGGTTCGACCGTGAGATTGAGATCGGGGCGCCCGACAAGACCGGGCGCGCGGAGATCCTCGAGATTCACAGCCGGGGCATGCCGCTGGCGGACGACGTGGACCTGCAACGGTTGGCGGCGGGGACGCATGGCTTCGTGGGCGCCGATCTGGCCGCGCTGTGTCGCGAAGCGGCCATGAGCACCTTGCGCCGGTTTCTGCCTGCGGTGGACTTTGCCCAGTCGTACATCCCGTACGACAAGTTGGGCGCCCTGGAGGTCACCGCGGACGACTTCAGCGGCGCGCTGGCCGAGGTGGAACCCTCAGCTATCCGCGAAGTCTTCACCGAGACACCGGACGTGACTTGGGAGGACGTGGGCGGGTTAGAGGAGGTCAAGCAGCTGCTCGTGGAAACGGTGGAGTGGCCTCTCACGCAAGGACGGCTGTTCGCGCGCGCGGGGGTGCGACCGGCTCGAGGGATTATGCTGGAGGGGGCTCCCGGCACCGGCAAGACGCTGCTGGTCAAGGCGCTTGCTCGCGAGAGCGAGGTCAACTTCATCTCGGTCAAGGGACCGCAGCTGCTGAGCATGTGGGTAGGAGAGTCGGAGCGCGGCGTCCGCGAGGTCTTTCGCAAGGCTCGGCAGGTATCTCCCTGCATCATCTTCTTCGACGAGATCGATGCACTGGCTCCCAAGAGGGGCGGAGGAGAAGGCGCGGCTGTGGAGCGGGTTGTGAGCCAGTTCCTGACCGAGCTGGACGGGATCGAAGATCTCAAGGGGGTGATTGTGCTGGGAGCCACCAATCGAGCGGACATGCTCGACCCCGCTCTGTTGCGCCCCGGGCGCTTCGATTTCCGACTTGAGCTACCCGCTCCCGACCTGAAGGCGCGGCTGGCCATTCTGGGCGTGCACACCCGCAAGATGCCGCTCGCGCCTGACGTAGACATCGCCACGTTTGCCACGCTGACCGAGGGGTTCGTCGGCGCGGATATCGAGGGTCTCTGTCGCCGTGCGGCGGCCCTTGCCATCCGCGAGTTCCTGGAGCAACCGGACCGCGAGGTGGAGGAGTTCTTCGTGGCTCGGCAACACTTCGAGAGAGCTCTCTCGAGCGGATAAGGAGGCAAGAGACATGGGCGCCACCTATCTTTACGGCATCGTTCCCACCAACGAGTGCGTGACCGTACCGGGGGACGGGGTCTCGGCTCAGCCCGGGGGCATCCACACCGTGCCGTACAACGACATAGCCGCGGTCGTAGGTCCCAGTGACCTGGAGGACTACAGTGGCATGGGAAGAGAGGATCTGGTCAGGGTGCTCCTGGGTCATCAGCGCGTGGTGGAGCAGGTCATGCGCGCGTTCCCTGTCCTCCCCGCCAAGTTCAGCACTGTGCTGGCCGGCGAGGACCGGGTGGTGGATCTCCTGGCTCAGGGTCATGATCTCTTTCTCGCGGAGCTGGATCGCCTGGAGGGGTGTGCGCAGATGGAGGTGCTGGTGCAATGGGATCTGGGCGATGTCTTCGCCGACTTGGGGCAAGACGAGAGGGTGGCTCGGCTTCGGGCGGATGCCGAGACGGCCTCCCCTGAGAGGGTGAAGGAGCTGCAGATCCTGGCCGGTCGCCTGGTGCAGGCGCTTCTGGAGGAAAAGCGAGCAGCCTACCAGGCCCGCTTATCGTCTCGTCTGCGAGAGCCGGGGATCGAGATGCTCTCCAATCCCTGCATGGATGACAGCATGGTGATGAATGTCGCCCTTTTGGCGAACGAGGCCGGTCGCGGGCGGCTCGATGCTCTCCTGCCGAAACTGGACGAGGAGTTCGAGGGGCGACTCACCTTCCGCTGCATCGGGCCTTTGCCTCCCTATAGCTTCGCCACTCTGGAACTGGAGTTTCCCATATTCAGCGACATCGACAGGGCGCGGCGTCTTCTGGAGCTACCCGAGGTAGTCACCGCCCGCCAGGTGAAGGAGAGCTACCACCGCCTCGCTGCCCGGTTCCATCCGGACCGCAACCCTTCGTTGGTCGATGGGGTGGACACGATGAGCGATCTGAGCTGGGCGTACGGGCTGCTGACGCGCTTCGTGGAGTCACAGGTGGAGAGAAACAGGCAGGTGGATCGCGACGATCGTCGCGGCACCGGAGGCGGAAAACTGAGGGACGTGCCGTGCCCTCTCGATGTGCACTCGGTGGAGCGAGCCCTGCTCTTCGACATCTGCCGCCAAGAGACGCCGGTCGGCTGAAATCAGCACGTGGAGGGATCATGAACGACGTCTTCGCTGCACCAAGCCTCGAAGAGGCGGCGCTGGCGCCCCCGGAACTGAGGTCCCAGGCCGGTGAGGTTGCGACGGGGATCGGCTACTACGTCTACGGGGTGCTGAGGGCGGTGGAGCCTGGAGACGCCCGGCTGTACACGTGGGAGCAGCCTCAGGATCAAGCCGTCGAATTAGTCACCGCAGGCGGATTGGCGGCAGTGGTCAGCCAGGTGTCTCTGGCTGAGTTCGGGGATGGAGTACTCGCAGGAAACCTCAGAGATCTGGATTGGGTCGAGGGCAGAGTGCGCGGTCACCACCGTGTGCTCATCGCGTTGCTGGCCGGCGATCTGACTCCTGTTCCCATGCGATTTTGCACGCTGTTCCAGAGCGAAGATCGGGTTCGCCAGATGCTGGTGGATCACAACTCTCTGCTTTGCTCGGCGCTCGAGCGGCTCGAGGGAAGGGCCGAGTGGGGAGTCAAGATGTTCTGCGACTCCACGGCGGTCCGGCGCCGAGTGGAACAGCGGGCCGAGGGGACGCGCACTTTCGATGGCACGACCGGCGCCGGCGGGCCGGGCACCGCGTATTTTCTGAGGAAGAAGCTCGAGAAGATGCTCGACGCGGAAGTGGAGCGCGTGACCGACGAAGCGGCTCAGGCCAGCCACGAAGCCCTTGCCCGCCTGGCGGCGGACGCGGTGGTTCTGGCTCTGCAGGACCAGGAAGTCACGCGTCGCGCGGAGCGCATGCTGCTGAATGGAGCCTACCTTCTTGATCGCCACAGGCTGCTCGAGTTCGAGAGGGAGCTCGACCGGCTCACGCTTGACTACGGCCCCTTGGGGTGCTCGTTTGAGCTCACGGGACCTTGGCCCGCGTACAACTTCGTGAAGGCCGTCGCGGCGGAGGCATCAGGCGGATGACCGAGATGGTGGCCAGAGAGAAGAACGTGGCTCTGCTCGACCTGCTGGATCGCATTGTCACGAAAGGGGTGGTGGTCTACGGCGATGTCACCTTGTCGGTGGCCGATGTGGACCTGATCTACCTGGGGTTGAAGGTGCTCCTGACGTCTGTGGAGACCGCCGATCAATGGAAGCGGGCCACGGCCGAGGGCCGGATTGGCTCCTCGGAGGCCGGCCTTCCCGTAGTGCTCTCGCACCTGCTATGAACCAGGCTCTCTATCTGTACGCCATCACGGAAGCGCGTCCAAGGTACAGGGTCAACCAGCATGGTCTGGAGGGCGGGACACCTTTCTGCTTGGAATGTGGAGAGCTGGCGGCTGTCGTGAGCCCTCGTGACGGCGACGGACCTGTGCCGCTGAACATCGATCTGGCATTGCGGCACGAAGCGGTGGTGGAGGAGTTGTCCCGGGAGCTTGCCACCCTTCCCGTGCGTTTCGGCACGCTCGTGAGAGACGAGGCTGTTCTGGCCGACTTGCTCTCGAGCAGGGCGGATGCCTGCAAGGAGGCGCTGGACAGGGTGCGTGGACATGTCGAGCTGGGTCTGCTGGCTCTCTCCGGAGAGGAAGAGCCACCCACATCGCAGCCTCCCGGATCGGGGCGCGAGTACCTGCTGGGCAGACTGCAGGAGGAGCGGCGGCTCGACGCTCGCCGCTCGCGAGCGCAGCTGGAGTTTGCGACCCTCTTCGATGTCGTGCGCGCACTCGCGGTTGACAGCACCCTCCGGATCAGTCCTACGCGCAAACTCCTTCTCTCAGCGGCCTTCTTGGTGGATAGGGAGCGAGTTGACGCTTTCGCGAGGGAGGTGCGGCGTCTGCAAGAGGAGCATGGCTCGCTGAGCTTTGTGTGCACCGGGCCCTGGCCCGCCTACAGTTTCGTGGGCGAGGTTCTGAGCGCCGTCACCCTCGGGACCGAGGACGAAGCATCGCGCCGGCCAGTGCGGCCGCGGCGGCCAAGGCTTCGTTCCGAAACGAGTTCTAAGAAGGCGGATTCGTATGTGTAGCGAGGGGGCAGCGAGGACGTCGGAGTCTGATTTGCTGGCCGAGACCCGAGAGCTGGGACGGAAGATCCTGAGCGGACCGGCCGATCTCGATGAGTTCGCGGCGGAATTGGAGCACCTGGGTGGCACGCTGCCCTCGAGGATCAACGCCGACCCCGACAAGGTGGGGCAGGGTCTGGCCAAACTCGTCCTCACGCTTGTGGAGCTGCTTCGCCGGTTGATGGAGCGTCAGGCGGTGCGGCGAATGGAAGCGGGCTCGCTTTCGGACGATGAGATCGAGCGCCTGGGTCTGACGTTCATGAAGCTGGACGAGCGCATGGCGGAGCTGAAAACGGCCTTTGGCCTGGAGAACGAGGAGCTCAACCTCGATCTTGGGCCTCTAGGCGACCTCATGTGAGCGCGCGAGTTTCCGATATCAGCCGGGCGTCTCGGGGCCCTCGTTCTCGTTCTGCCCCTGGAGCAGGGACATGTCGAGGGCTGGGAGCAGGCCCAGGTTGTCCGGGTTGATGACTTCCACTACCACCGGCCCCCCGTCCGGTCCTCCGGTGGCCTCGGCCAGGTCCACGAACGAACCGGACGCCGGGCCGCGCACGATCCTCACCAGCGGCCGGTCCAGCGCCGCGCCAGGCAGGGGCGAGCGGGAGACGATGCCCGCGTCGCCGGACGAGAGCCGTACCATGGTTCCGGGAGGGTAGACGCCCAGGAGCTCGATGAACAGCTTGACCAGGATGGGATCGAACTTGGTGCCCATATTCGCAAGGAGGAAGCGGACGCCGTCGAAGGGCGTGAGGTTGACGTCGCGGTAGGCGCGGGGCGTCGTGATGGCGTCGTAGCAGTCGGCTATGGTAATGATGCGTCCGAACACGGTGAGGTGGTGATCCTTGTTGACCAATGGGGGGTACCCGGTCAGATCGTAGTTCAGGTGGTGCTCGAACCCGGCGACGACCGCGGCCAGTATCCCCGGGCTCACGTACCCTTGCGCCAGCAGTATCTCCACGGCGCGCACCGGATGCTGGCGGAGCTCGTCCCAGTCGTCGTCGGTGAGGTCGCCGGTCTTATCCAGGATCTCCTTCGGCACGAGGGTCTTGCCCAGGTCGTGCAGCAGCGCGGCCAGGCACAGCTCCCCCAGCCTGGCTTTGTGCAGACCCAGGCGCTGACCCAGGGCCGCCGAGAGCACGGCTACGTTGGCGCAGTGGTTGAAGAGATAGCCGTCGAAGTTCTTGATGGAGGTCATGCCCAGCAGGGCATGCTCGTCTTCCAGTAGCAGGTCGACCATCGACTGCGTCACCCGGCGCAGACTACGCTGCCTGAAGCGTTCGCTCGTCCCAAAGGCGTCGTACAGATCGCGCGAGATATCCATCGCCGCTGCGAAGGTGCGCAGGGTGTCGTCCGCGCGGGTGGCCGGCGTGGGCGCGGCCGGAGGCAGTTCGGCCCCGATCCCGCCCCCTTTGTCCCACGGGGGATCGGTGTGCGTCTGTGGGTCCATCCGGCCGAGGAAGACCAGAAGCTCCCTGATCTCTTCCTCCGCTACGTGAGCGCTGAATGACAGCCCGGGCAGCGACCATTCCTCGAGCTTGTGCATGAGATACCGGACGTTGGCGTAGTCCAAAGGGGTCACGCGCAGCCGGTCCCGGTCGACGAACAAGCACTGGTTGCGGGCTGAGATGGTCACCGAACCGGTGTCGGCCAGGCGCTCCTGCACCGCTCGGTGCAACTCAGCTACGGCGGATCTCACCATGGCGTTTCCAGCCTCGTGCAGCTCCGCGGTGCGCAGCCCGATGACCAGGCAGCGAACCAGCTGCTGGTTGTGGGCGTGGATCCGGCCTGCCGGCGTGTTCTGGTTGGCGTTCGCCTCGACCATGGTCAGCCGCCGGGGCGCGGAGCGGGGGCGGGGCCTTTCTTCAGTCCGAGGAGGCAGCGCTCGGCTTCCTGCCTGACGTCCCGGTTGCGGGAGCGGCGGGCCCTCTCCAGGTTGGCGACGGCAGCGGGCGTGCCTATGGCAGCCAGGGCGCGAAGCGCGCCCACACGAACATGCAGGGGCTGAGAGCGCATGAGACGGTCTTCCCAAAGCCGAGCGAGGGTGGGAAGGGCACGATCATCCGATAGCGCTGCCACAGCCTCCAGGACCCCGGCGGTCTCCGCGGGTTCCCGGCCGGCGAATCCCGGGAATTGCACCAGATTCAGCAGGTCGGGAAGGGCCTCGGTATCCCGGCGCCGGCCCAAGGCCTGGGCGGCCGCGGTCCTGACGGTGGGGGATTGATCGGAGAGGGCAGAGCGCAGCAGAGTGGATGCTCGCCCGTCGGTCAAGCCCGCGAGGCTGCGCACCGCTTCGCGCCGCACGCGCTCGTCGGTGTGGCGCAGCGGGCGTAGCAGGTACTCGGCGGGGCAGCGGTCCCGGGCCGCCCCCAGCAAGAGCACCAGGTTGCGCACCACGAACCAGCGCGGGTCGGACAGGCGATCCTTGACCAGCGTGAGGGGCAGCCGCCGGTCGGTGGCCAGCATGTCTAGGATGCACTTCCGTGCCCGCCGCCCCTCGGCCTTGGCCAGAAGATCCAGAAGAGCCGGGTAGCTGTGCGGGGCCAACTGGGGAAGCAGGGCCTCCAGATCAGGCTGTCTGTCCTGCAGCGCTCCGTCCAAGCCGAGCACCACGGCTCGCAGTGCACCGGTCTTCGCCAGCTGGGCGAGGACGCCCTCGCACACGGCGGCGCGGTCCGGCCTCCGCTCCCGCACGTCTCGGAGTCGGGCCACCGCCGGGAGGACGGAGGCGAGGTCGCCCTGCTGAAGCTCGGACAGCAGCACCTGGCTCAGTGTGTCGCGGGCGGCTTCGGCCCCCTGGTCGGACGCGGAGCAGGCAAGCATCTCCAGCAGCACGGCCACGAACTGCTCCAGCGGTCGGGGCTCCTGCTTGATCGCCTGCTCCAGCACCGCCAGTTCCTCGGGCCCTACCAGGACCCCTCGCTCGATCTCCAGAGGTGGAAGGGTCGGATCGAAGTCTCGCCATCCGGCCGTGGTCAAGCTGAGATCGGCCCGCTCGGAGTCCTCGAGCTTCGCACGTGCGTCGGCCTTCAGTGCTTCGAAGCTGTTCGCGGTGGTGGGTTCCAGCTGCAGGGGGTCGACCAAATCGTAGTCGATGTGCGCGAAATCCGCTTCCCACAGCAGCGTCACCAGGTCCTGGTCGAGGGTCGCGGCTTCCAGGGCACGGCTGAAGCGGTCCACGAGGCCACGGACCTCCTCACCCTCGAGCCCCTCATAAAGGGTCAACCGGCGGATTCCCTCTCGGAACAGGATGAAGGCCATGTCGTCGTGCAGTGGATCTTGCTGGAACACCGGCTCTCCCCGGTAGGTGAGGCTGGATTCCTCCACCTGCAGGGGGAGGGAGTCGTGCTGGGAGAGGAAGGCGAACACGGCGGAGGTGAGCGGCTGCATGCGGCTCTCGATCATCGAGTGTCCGGGGGGATAGAGGCGCATCGTGCGGTAGGCGCTCTGAAGACGCGCGCAGATCTCGGTCACGGCGGCCACGTCTGCGTCCGCGCCGGAAGGGAAGCTCCGACCTGCCTGTCTTGCTCGCCCCGTTTCCATGTGTTTCATTCGTTTCGTTTGCTCCACCCTCAGACTGTTTTCGGCAACGCGAGACCATTCCTCAAGGAGAGGGGAATCCGCTGGGCGGGCACAGAGTTCAGCTCCGAGTTCTAAGCGCCCGCCGGCCCCGGAGATGGAGCGCCTCGCGCGCGACGCAGGTGACCAATGAGAAGACCCAGGGCCAGGAGCGGCCCGAGAGCGGAGAACGCGAACACGCCGCCCAGTCCGAGCACCCCCGCCAGGAACCCCCGCCCACCGAGCCGACCGTGGTGCCTAGATCATAGGCGAAGAAGAAGACCGCGGTGGCGGCCCCCACGCGCGCCACCGGCGCCCGATCCACCAGCATGGCTTGCAGGCTGGGCTGGGTGGTTCCGTAGCCGAGGCCGTAGACGATGGCGGAAAGCAGCAGCACCCAAGCGCTGTGGGCCGAGGCCATGATCAGGAGGCCGGCAGCGACGAGGACGAGCCCCGCGGTGGCTACCTGGGGGTAGCCGAAGCGGTCGGCAGCGCGGCCGGCCACCGCCCGGGAGAGGGTGAGAATCACGGCGTAAACCGTGAACCAGGCCCCCACGGTCCCGATGCCCCGCTCCTTGCCAAAGAGGGCCAGCAGCGCCAGGATCAGCCCGAAGCTCGAGATCAACAGGAACATGAGGGCCGATGGGAACAGGGCTGTGCGCTCGAACATCCCCAAGAGCCGCGACCCCTCTCCGTCCGAAGGAGCCGCTTTGGGGCGCGGCGCCTTCAGGAGAAGGCCCAGCACCAAAGCGACACCGGTGACCCCGGCCCCGATCCAGAAGAGGGCGGAGAAGTCCCCCGACCGGCCAGCCAGATTCCCAAAGGAGGGGCGATCCCCAGGGGGAGGCCCATGCTGACGGCGTAGAAGCCCATCCCCTCTCCCAGCCTCGCGCGCGGGACCAGGTCGGCGGCCAGGGTGCCGCCGGCGGTGGTGGCGAAGCCGAAACCGAAGCCGTTCAGCATCCGCAGAGCGATGAGCACGCCCAGGGTGGCTGCCCACTCTTGGGCAAGGATGGCCGCCAGGCAGAAGGCCGTGCCGAATGCCAGGACGGCCCGCCGGCCGTAGGCATCGAGGGCCCAACCGGTAACCGGGCGCACCAGCATGGCGATCACGGTGAAAAGGCCGGTAACCAGGCCCGCGGCCGCCTCACCCCCTCCCAGGTGCACCACGTAGAGGGGCATGGGCGCCAGGAGGATCTGGAAGCCCGTGTAGAAGGCGACGCTGGCCGCCAGGAGCAGCAGGAAGTCACGGGTCCAGAGAGCGGGTCGCCGTCCGGGCGCGGCCGGAGCCCGCTCGAGGGGCGGCGGAGCCCCCGAGCCCGGAACAAGGGCGCCGTGCGTGTGCGCGTTGGGTGCTGACATCGGGGCATTCTATCGCAGCGCGGCGCTCGGAGGGGCGGCCGGCTGTTTGGATCGCCCGGGCCCGGCGCGGTGTGAAGGCGTATCGTGTAAGGGGAAGGAGGTGCGCTTGTCGATCGCAGCGAACGCCGCCCGCGCGAAGACCGCCGCCGCATGAGGGCCCCGATGGACGAGCGCGTGCGGAGATTGAACAACGGCCTGAAGATGCCGGCCGTGGGGTTGGGGACCTACCGAGCGGGGCCCGGCCGCGAGGCCCGCCAGGCTGTGCTTTGGGCTCTCCAGGCCGGCTACCGCCTCATCGATACGTCGCTCGCCTACTGGAACGAGCCGGATGTGGGGGCGGCCGTGCGCGAAAGCGGAGTTCCGCGCGAGCAGATCTTCGTCACCACCAAGTTGGAGAACGACGACCACGGCTACGACGAGACGCTCCGCGCCTGCGAAAGGAGCCTCGAGAACCTGGGGACCGGGTTCCTCGATCTATACCTGATCCACTGGCCGGTCGCGAACCTACGCGGCCAGACCTGGCGGGCTATGGAGCGTCTCTACGAGGAGGGCCTGTGTCGGGCCATCGGTGTCAGCAACTACACGGTCCGCCACCTGGAAGAGTTGCTCGCGTCTTCGGAGGTGGTTCCGGCCGTGAACCAGGTGGAGTTCCATCCCTTCCTCTACCAGCGGGACCTGCTCGAGTTCTGCCGGGAGCGCAGCATCCAGCTCGAGGCCTACAGCCCGCTGGTGAAAGCCACACGCTTCGACGACCCGGTGCTGCGGCGTCTGGGGGAGAAGTACAGCAAGACCCCGGCCCAGATCCTGATCCGGTGGGATGTCGAGCACGGAGTCGTCCCCATCCCGAAGTCGGTGCACAAGGAATGGATCGAGGAGAACATCGACCATGGGATTTCTCCCTCGACGTGGAGGACGTACGCTCGCTTGACGCCTTGAATCGTGACTATCACTCGGACTGGGATCCGACCGACATGCCCTGACCGGGGGAACGGGCCCCGGTCGACCGCGTCCGGATCGCAGTGGTCTGGGAACGCTCCTTGCCGGTGGCGATATCTATGGCTCTTCGGACTGGGCACCGGGTGCTGGTGCCTCCGCCGGTGGAGCCGCCGGCGCGGTCCAGTCGAGGGTAACGTTCGCGCCCGGTGCCGGCCTGATCCCGAAGTGGAAAACGTCCGGTCGGGCGTAGTGCCCCGCCGAATCGCAGGCGTACTTGACAGGGATGATGTCGGCGAGGTCGATGTCCGCGTACACGATCGCTTCGTCGTCGCGGTTAGGACCGGCGATGATCTGCCCGTCCGGTCCCACGATCGCGGTCCAACCCCCGCCCACGCGGGCCATCTCCGGCTGGTCTCGGTGACCGAGCTTGTCCAGGGTGTCCTCGTCGATCCGCGACTGCACGTTGATGACGAAGGTCTGACCGGCAAGAGCGTGATGGCGGGCGGCCGCCTCGGTGACGTCGTCGAAGATCCCCGAGTGGGGGTTGTGCGTGAGCGCCGAGACTGCGGGCCAGGCGGCGACGTGGATCTGCTCGCCCTTCATGGTGAGGGCGTACCGCGCCAGGTCCATGGTGTGCTCCCAGCAGATCAGGCCGCTCAGGCCCCCGAAGGGGGTGTCGAGCACGAACACGTCGGTGGCGTCGCCTTTGCCCCAGATGGTGCGCTCGGCGTGCGTGGGCTGGAGCTTCCGGTGGCGGCCGATGAGGGAACCTTTGTCATCGAAGTACAGCAACGTGTTGTAGAGGGTGCCTCCTTCGCGCTCGTTCACCCCCATGACCACGTACGCGCCCGCCCGGCGCGCGGCGTCGCCCAGGGCGTCCGTGGTCGCGCTCGGAACCTCCACCGCGTTGTCGAACAACTGGAAGAAGAGCGGGGCCCCGGTGGTTGGCGTGTGGGTCCAGATCCAGAAAGGATAGCCGGCGATGAACGCCTCCGGGAAGGCGATCAGTCGAGCCCCTTGCCCTGCCGCCTCCGCAATGAGAGCGCACGCCTTGGCGAGCGAGGCTTCTCTGTCCAGGAACGCGGACGCGGCGTGCACCGCGGCCACTTTGGTCTTGGGATGCTGATCGCCCATGAAACCCCCCTTGGAGACGTGCTTTCCCGCGGCGTTGTCGCCGATCGACATTATGATGCGCGCGAGCCCAGGTTCAATCCCATTCGCATACCCAGCGGCCGGTCAGCTGCCTCTTGGCCATCCTCTCGGCGATCTCGTTAATGCCCTCCACCTTGAACTTCCCCGCTACCAGCTTGTCCAGCTTCATCTCCCCGGTCATGGCCAGGTCGACCAGCTTGGGGATGTCGTTGTGGGTGGAGATGGACCCGTAGAGACCGCCCAGGATGGACTTCTGGTGGAAGGGCAGGAGCTGGAGCGGTAGGACGGCGGCGGCGTCGTGGCGCATGACGCCGGCGATGACCAGCTTGCCGGCCGTAGCCAGGGCCCACCAGGCCTGGACGATGGCTCCGGGGTCGCCGATGGCCTCGAAGATCACGTCGGCGCCGTCTCGGGTGAGGCTCTTGATGATGGGAACCGGGTCCTTGTCGGCGTTGCAGACGAAATGAGTGGCTCCGAACTCGCGGGCGATCTCCTCGCGGTCCGGCTCGATGTCCACCGCGATGATGGGGTTGGCCTGCCTCATCTTGGCGGCCCGCAGGATGTTCAGACCCACGCCGCCCAAGCCCCAGATGGCCACCGAATCCCCCGGTTTGACCTGGGCGATGTTGGTTACAGTGCCCCAACCTGTGGGGATGCAGCAGGCCATGAGCGCCGCGTACTCCAGGGGGAAGTCCTTGCGGACGGGGATGACGCCGTCCTCGGGCACCACGGAGTAGCTGGAGAAACCAGAGACGAAGCTGTTGTGCAGCACCGGCTTGCCGTCCTTGTCCGTCAGCCGGGTGGTGCCGTCGAGCATGGTACCCGCGGCGAAAGTTTCGAAGTTGCCCATGCACACGTTGCCCAGGCCTTCGCGGCAGGTGTAGCATTCGCCGCAGGGCACCATCCAGGTGCACACCACGTGATCGCCCACCTTCGCCTTGGTGACCCCTGGGCCCACGGCCTCCACCACCCCGGCGCACTCGTGCCCCGCCACCTTGGGCAGACCTTCGATGATGCCGCCCTGCTGGATGGAGAGGTCGCTGTGGCAGTAGCCGGTGTAGGCGTATTTGACCAGGACCTCCCTCTCCTGCGGAGGAGCAAGCTCCAGCTCCTCGATCGAGTACGGCTTGTTGACCTCCCTCAGCACTGCCGCTTTGATCTTCATGATCCAGGCACCCCCTTGTTCGATACCGTCGTGAACTCGCAACCCGACCGCCGGCGCGGCGCTGGAGCTATCCACCCACACGCACACCTCGGGCAAGGCGGGCCTCTTCTGCCGTCGCGATCGTCTTGTCCCGACGGGCGTGTCACGGAAACGGTACCATCTTAGAGCTCGTTTCAGAATGACGCTTCGCCGACAGGGTGCGATGGGCGAGTGCGAGGCAAGGACGCAGGGAGCGGGCGTAGCCGGAGGCTACGGACGTGACCGAGGACACCGCATCGCGCCGTCCAGCGCGACCGCGGCGGCCAAGGCTTCGTTTTGAGACGAGCTCCAGAGGCTCGTTTCAGAATGACGCTTCGCCGACAGGGTGCGATGGGCGAGTGCGAGGCAAGGACGCAGGGAGCGGGCGTAGCCGGAGGCTACGGACGTGACCGAGGATACCGCATCGCGCCGTCCAGCGCGGCCGCCGGCTTCGGTTTTCGGCCGCTGTCGTCGGAAGGGGTGAGAGGATACAATCCGAAGAACGCCGGCGGCTCTGCAATCCTCACGACGCTGCTTCTACTGAGCTGTTGCGGGACGGAGAGCCGGTCGGTATCGCAAACCGCCAGAAGGAGGACGTCCGGCCCCGACCCGGTGACGCTGGCGGCGGACGCCTCGCCGGATGAAGTCCGTCAGGCAATCCTGGCTGCGCTTGCGAGTTTCGGCCCCAGAGCGTTTTCGCAAGAGAGTCTCGTGTCCTGTGTGGTCCACTGACGCCCCCGTCGAGGTCGAACCTCCAACTCACTTTGCCCGCGTTCGCGCCACACAGCGGCCGGACGCAAAGGTGGAGCCTCCAGAGCGCCGTGGTCTGGCCGCCCGACTTGCGGAGGTCGCGAGGTGCGTAGATCTCAGCGGGAATCGCCCCGGGTCGGCGTGAGGGAGAGGGCGGGAAAGGGAATAACAAAAGGGTACGCATCTCGTGCGGCCACGCCGCGGTGGGCCGAGTGCTTTGCTTTCAGCGGCTCCAGAGGAGGAGATGCAGGGATGAGCACCAAGAACCCTCGGGCGGCCCTATCAGGCTCCCACCTCCTCTTTCTAGTCGTGCTCGTGGGGGTCGCGATGGTGTCTGCGTGCGGTGGCGACGAGTCCGTCACCACCACGTCCACCGCTCCGGAGTCGACCTCGACCAGCGCGGCGTCAACGACGTCCACCAGCTCATCAACCACCACCACCCTGCCGGGTCTGCCGGGTGAGCCGCTCGACCTGGGTTTTCCTAAAGCCGGTGACGTGCTCGGCGTTGTGGGGGTGGCCTTCGATGACGTGCTCAACGTCAGGGCCGTGCCCGGGGCCGATGCGGCGGTCGTCGCGACGCTGGAGCCACTGGCCGACGACGTGGTCGCGCTCGACCGGGCCCGCCAGCTGCCCGGGACGATCTGGTTCGAGGTGCAGGACGACGGCGTGACCGGATGGGTCAACAGCTCCTTCGTGGCCTACCTCGGGAGCGTCGACGACGTCACATCGCTGGTGGTTGCGCAAGCGGGCGAGATGCCCGCCGCCGAGACCATGATGGCGCTCGGCCGGATGGTGGCTGAGATCATGGCCTCGGACGATCCGGCTTCTGAGATCGTCATGACGGTGGCGCCCACCGTTGGCGACCTGGGCGAGGTCACGTACGACGTGATCGGACTGGGAGACGACGCGGTCGGGGGCATGCGCCTGCACGTTTTCGGCCAGCCGTCGGAAGGCGGGGAGGGCTTCACCCTCAAGAGCGTGGAGAGCACCACGCTGTGCGGCAGAGGCGTGACCGAGGACGGGCTCTGCATCTAGCTCCGGGGCGTTCGACCACTCCCTGACGACAAGACACCCGCCGCTAAGCTCCGGCTCAAGCCGGGTATGACCGCCGCCCTGCTCCACATGCCCGGGCCGTGAGGGCCGAGCTAGGGCCTGCCGCCCTCCAGCCAGACGCCGACCTCCTCCCGCACGAACAACGGACCGTGAGCCCGTTCGAAGGCGGCCAATGGGAAGGTGGGCTCGGAGCGCATCCACTCGCGCACGGTCGACTCGTCGGTACCCGCCAGCTCGGCGATCTGGTCCACGGAGAGAAAAGCCTGTCGCAGGTCCGCCTTCCAGCGTCTGACTGCCGGACCAAGGAAGCGTCCCACGATGTGCCCCCCGGTGGTCGCGGCGGTCGTCGCCTTGGCGGCGAGGGCGTCGAGATCGGCGGTCGTCAGCGCGAAGTAGCGGATCGGCCGGTCGGGGCCCGGAAAACGAGCCGCGGCCACGAAGATGGTCTCCCCGTCCCCTGATCCGTCCTTCATCGATGCTCCCAGGGCCAAGGTCTGGACCCTTGTGTCGACGTCGCACCATCCGATTGTAAGGCATCTCCCGCCCTGGCTGAAGGCCTCGGGGGGCTCCTTCGCTGCGACGACCCGTGTTGCCGTCACCGCCGTGTCCTTTGGGAAGCCTTTGCCCGGCCTTTCTGAACGGCGTCGCTTGAGCCGGACCCGATCAGTGGTGGGTCGTGGGCGACGAAGGTGTCATCCCGCAACGCGACTGACGTACGCGCCGTTCGAAGGGAGCGCGCTCCTAGGGTTTCAAGCGCCAGCCCCGCGCCAGCATCCACGTGGCGAGCGAGATGAGACCGGCGCCCAAGGCCGCGGCGACCAGCAGCGAAAGGGCGACCGGTGCCTCCTGGAGGCCGACGAATCCGCCACGCGCCGCCGCCACCAGGTAGTAGATCGGGTCGAGGCGGGTAAGGAACGCCCAGATACCCGAGAGGGCCCCCACCGAGTAGAAGACGCCCGCGACCAGCGCCAGAGGCGCGATCACCAGGTTGGCCACGAACGAGAACTGGTCGAAGGTCTCCGCCCAGATCCCGGTGACCACTCCGAGGGCGGCGAAGAGCACTCCGGTTAGCCCCAGGCTCACGAGCGCAAGGGCCGGCTCGTGCATGCGGCCGGTGAAGGGTGCAGCGATCACGATGAGCAACGCTCCCGCGATGCCTGAGCGGACCAGGCCACCCACCATGTAGGCGACCGTCATCCGCCAGGCGGCGATGGGACTGCTGAGCACGTCCTCGATGTGGCCCTCGTACTTCGCCTGGAAGAGGCTAGTGGCGCTGTTGGCGAAGGCCTGGCCCGCAACCGTCATCACCACCAGACCGGGCAGGATGAAACTCAGGTAGTCGACGCCCTCGACCTGGCGCACCCGTGCGCCCAGGGCGCCTCCGAACACCAGCAGGTAGAGGAGAGCGGTGATGACCGGCGGCACGATGGTCTGCGACCAGAGCGTCAACACCCGGCGCACTTCTCGTCCCGCGAGGGCGACCGTGCCCCGCCGCTGCACCAGGGTGAGATCGCGGAGCGCCAGGGTCATCGGGCAGTGGCCTGAGTCGGCCGCCGGCGCAAGACCGGGGATGGGCTGGTGGCCGACCGCCAGACCGACGTCGACCGGCGCCTCGGCGTCAACGAGCGGGGGTGGGTCGCCGGCCGCCGGTCCCATCAGAGTGTAGTAGACGTCTTCGAGCCGCTCCCCCAGGTACCGGGCTCGCAGCTCGGCGGGACTCCCCTCGGCCACGATGCGGCCGGCGCGGATGAAGGCGATGCGCTCGCACAGAGCCTCGGCTTCCTCGATGTAGTGCGTAGTCAAGAGGATGGTAGCCGCTTCCTCCTGGTGCAGGCGGCGCAGGTAGCGCCACAGCTCGTGCCGCAGCTCTAGGTCGACGCCAGCCGTGGGCTCATCGAGCACGACGAGCCGTGGATGGTGCATGAGCGCCCGGGCGATCAGCAGGCGCCGGCGCATCCCGCCCGAGAGACGGTTGGGGCGGACGCCGGCCTTGTCGGAGAGGTCGAAGACGGAGAGGAGCTCGGTGGCCCGCGCCTCGGCTTCCTTCTTCGTCATGCCGAAGTAGCGCCCGTGGTAGGCGAGCCCTTCCCGCGAGGTGAGGAAGCGGTCGAGGTGCACCTCTTGGGGGGCCAGACCGATGAGCTGGCGCACGTCGCCGGAGTCGGCGACGGCATCGAGTCCGAACACCGAGAGGTGCCCAGCCGGGATCCTGACCAGCCCGGCGGTGGCTCCGATGAGGGTCGTCTTGCCGGCTCCGTTGGGACCCAGTAGCCCGAAGAAGGACCCTTGCGGGATGACGAGTCTGAGACCGTCGAGAGCCCTAGCGCCTCCAGCGTAGATCTTGACCAAGTTCTCAGCCGCCAGGGCGGGGGTGGTAAGGCGGTCGATAGTCATCGGTCGGTTCCCTCGTTTCCTTGGGGCTTCGGTGTGAGGAGGAGCGCTGCCGCTCACGGCGTAGCCGCCTCGGCGGAATGATAGCTCAGCGAGGGGCTGCGGGCTGTGCCCGCTGCCCTGCTGCTACACCGGCACCCAGAGGTCCCCGGGGGCCGGACGCCGGTTACACGCAGCGGGGTGGTCGCAGGGTCCGGGCGCCTAGGCCTCACTTCGGTCTTCCCTTGGCTTGGCCCACCTCGATCTGGTGGGCCGTCCGGGTCGCGCATGAACGCGATCACCCGGTCGAGATCCTGGGGCACCTCCAGCGTGACGGAGGGCTTGTCGTCGGTGGGACCCCTCCGAGGTCGCCGTCCATGGCGCGCGTCTCCGGCTGGTATCCACGATCGACTATACCTACCCGATCCAGTCCGGTTTCAGAGACTGCACGAGGCACCCGGCGTGTTTCACGGGTGTCCGGCGATGGTAGGTGACGCCCATGGTCCGAGCGATCGGCATCAATCATGTCGCCCTGGAGGTGGGCAGCGTCGATGAGGCCCTGGCCTGGTACGCCCGCTTCCTCGACTTCGAGCTGCGCGGCAAGCGATCCGGGATGGCCTGGATCGACCTGGGCGATCAGTTCATCGCACTGGCGGAGGGCCGCAGTCAGCCGCCCGACGAGGAACGTCACTTCGGCTTGGTCGTCGACGACAAGGAAGGGATGCGCCGGCTTCTTCGCGAAGCCGGTCTCGCGGTGCCGGCGAGGGGCGGCCTGGAATTCCGGGACCCCTGGGGCAACCAGGTGCAGGTCGTCGACTACCGCGATGTGCAGTTCACCAAGGTCCCCGAGGTGCTGCGCGCCCTGGTGCCCGAAGGGCTCGAGAAGAGCGATACCGCGCTAGAGGAACTCCGGGCCAAGGGCATGGGAAGCGGCGGATGAGCGCCGACGTGGACGGTCGCAGCGGCTTCGGGTTCGGGAACCCCTCCCGACGGGAGGCCTTGGGGGGTGGGCCTGGTGGTCCTGGGCCGCCGCTGTGCGGGCCAAAGTCGCACAGAGCGGGCAGATGGCATGTCGAGCTGCCTGGGTAGGGTGCCAACGACAGACCTTCCTTGATTCCGCTACAGGAGGCCCAGCGCATGCGCGCCATGATCCTCGACTCTCCCGGTCGGCCGCTGCGACTCGCCGAAGTCCCCCGACCGGAACCCGGCCCCGGCCAGGTGCTGCTGAAGGTACACTCCTGCGGCGTCTGCCGCACCGACCTGCACATCGTCGAGGGCGAACTGACCGAGCCCAAGCTACCCCTCATCCTCGGGCACCAGATCGTGGGCACCGTTGTGGAGCTAGGGCCGAAGGCATCCGAGTCGACTGATGCGCTGCCGGAGACAGACGCTCCGCGGGTCGAGCCGGGGGTGCGGGTGGGCGTGCCCTGGCTCGGGTGGACAGACGGCACCTGCCCTTATTGCCTCAGCGGCCGGGAGAACCTGTGCGACCAGGCGCGTTTCACCGGCTACGACATCGGCGGCGGCTACGCGGAATACGCGGTGGCCGACGCGCGCTACTGCTTCCCCATCCCTGAAGGCTACCCTGATCTGCAAGCGGCTCCTTTGCTCTGCGCCGGTCTCATTGGCTACCGCGCGCTGCGCCTGGCCGGCGACGGCCGGCGCTTAGGTATCTACGGCTTCGGGGCGGCCGCCCACATCCTGGTGCAGGTGGCCCGCCACCAGGGACGCACCACCTATGCCTTCACCCGGCCGGGCGACGACGAAGGCCAGCGCTTCGCCCTCCGTATGGGGGCCCACTGGGCGGGGGGCTCTCTCGACGTGCCTCCCGAACCCCTCGATGCGGCCATCATCTTGGCTCCGGTGGGCGACCTCGTTCCCCAGGCACTCCGGCAGGTGGCCAAGGGCGGGGTTGTGGTCTGCGGTGGGATCCACATGAGCGACATCCCGTCCTTCCCCTACCAGATCCTGTGGGAGGAGCGGATGGTGCGCTCGGTAGCCAATCTCACCCGGAAGGACGGCCACGAGTTCCTGCGTCTGGCGCCACAGATACCGGTCGGGACCCGGGTGCGGGCCTTCCCGCTGGAGGAGGCCAACGAAGCCCTCGATGAGCTACGCGCCGGAAGGATCGAGGGCGCGGCGGTGCTCGTGGTCGACGAGGAGGCTGCGTCAGTGTGAGGTCTGCGTTTCGGCCGGGCTGACAGCGGGAAGCGCGCCAGCACGAAGGAGGCGGGCGATAGGTGGCTCGTCCAGCACGAAGGAGGCGGGCGATTGGTGGCTCGTGACCGTTCCCGTCTCACCACGTCGCTGAAGGAGGATCAGATGGCCAAGGTTCCGGACACAGAGGAGAACATGAGTCGCTGCATCTGCGGCACCTGTCCGACTTATCCGGGCGAGGGCGGTTTCTTCTGTGCCAAGGGCAAGAGCGGTCTCTCCGTCACACGCAAGGGCTGCGTGTGCGGGGACTGCGCGAACTTCCAGGAGTTCGGCCTCGAGGACGGCTACTACTGCGCTGACGGGGCGGCCGGCGAGGGTCCACAGTAGATCGTCACGATCAGGGCGGCGGTCAGGGAGCTCTCAAACTCCCTGACCGCCGCTCGAGGTCGATCAGGGCGTGCCTGGTTCAGTGACTTCCACCGACGGCGGGCCGGGGCCCCGAAACCGGGGGTAGAGAGGACCGGCGCAGTCCCCGGAAGTAGAGGCCGCCGACGCCAAGCAGGTAGAGCCAGTAGGCGACGACCTGAAGCAGAGACGGCGTGGCGCGATATCCGAGGACGTCTCTCAGCACCCGTCCCACACCGGAGTCGTCGGGCAGCAGGCCCGCCGTGCTCCACAGGTGCGGGACCAGAGCCGGCGAAGCTCCGCTTTCTTGGATCTCGGCGACGGCGCCGGCCAGGAGGCCGGCGGCGAACAGGAGGAGGAGCACGCCGGTGACGGCAAAGAAGCGGCCCAGATCGAGGTGGAGTGTCCCCCGGTAGAGCCCGTAGCCCAGAGCGACGGCCACGGTCACGCCGAGGAAGGCGCCCAGCACGCCGGCGGCGGTGCTCGTACCGGTCAGCGAGGCGTACAGGAACAGAGCGGTCTCTAGTCCTTCGCGCAGGACCGACGTGAAGGAGAGAAGCCCCAGGGCCAGGCCGGAGCTGATGCCGGCCGCCGCTACGACCTGGATGCGCACGCTCTCGGCCAGCTTGGCTGCCCGGTCACGCATCCAGAAGACCATGAACGTGAGGACTCCCACGGCCACCACTGTGGCGACCCCCTCCACCGTCTCCTCGAGATCCTCGGGGAGCTCTCCGACAACCACGCCGAAGGCGATGCCGCCGAGCAGGCTGAGGGCGAGGGCACCGGCTACGCCAAGCCAGACTGGTCGCCGGAGCTCGCCGGCGCCGGTACGCCTGATGGTCGCCAGAATGAGACCGACGATGAGCGCGGCCTCGAGACCCTCGCGCAAGGTGACTACGAACGACGAAAGCATGGATACCCCCAGTAGCGTCGTGGTGAGATTAGGGATAGCGTTTTGCATGAATAAGGGTACCCTAATATAAGCGAGGGCGCAAGGGCTTAGCGGGGGATTGCCTTGGTTGCTCGAGCATACGTGGTGAACTTCGGAGCACGGTTCGGACAACGCGTAGTAGAGAGCCTCTCCTACTTGGCGTTGTTGGAGGGGAGGATCCGGGCGGGGAAGCCGTACGTACGTACGTAGGAGTGCCTTCGCCGTGCCCTTGAAATCCACCTGTCCGTCTTCGTCGATCTGCTCCTTGTAGGCGGGGACGCAGGCGTCGAGGATCGGGTCGAGCCGCTCGCGGTCCGCGTCATCGAGGTACGACGTCACGAGCTCGTCGAGCTGTGAGGCTGCGTGTGAGCCGTTTCCGGTTCACGCTTCACAGCCCGGGACGGCAACCTGCGAAGGTACATGCCCTGGACAGGCCTCTGAGTTCGATATGTAGCCCCGCGCTTCTCACAGTCTCGCGCGACTTTGCAGACCCGGTATCGGAAGTGTCAGTTCTGGCAGCCCGGGGCCAATAATCACCCCAGAGGATCGGTGGTCACCATCGCAGAGCCACCGTCGGCGGCCTGACGGCGAGCCGATGAGCGCCGACGTTGGGCCTACTCCGGCAGCCGCACGAAGGCTGCGAGGACGGGGGTATCGCCGACCAGCCGCGTCACGTGGCCCCTGGGTGCCAATCCCCCGACCATCCCACGGAGACGGTGGCGAAGCGCACCTCGGTCGTGGCGAAGGGGGCCGAAAGGTCGAACGGAAGGGCTGCTGGGGCGAACTGGACTGGGCTCGAATCGAGCCGTATCTGCTCCACACGGGACCGGCCGGCTTCGTCGGCGTAGATCCTCGTGTATTCCATGGCGCACTCCTCGGCCTGGGAGATAGCGTAGTGGCTTACGGAGTCGTCATACCATGACGGTGTGAGGTCGACACTTGACGTCGGGCGCGGCGTGCCGTTGAAACGTGCCTCGACTCCCGGGATTGACCATTGAGGCGGGATGCGAGAATCCGCGAATGTTGGTGGCTTGACGTGAAGGGAGCACTACTCCTACCATAGTTGAGTTGCCACAATGCTTTTGACCTGGAAGGGGGGAAGGGGTGCCTTGTCAACTACACTCGGTGTAGCTCCCTTGGCCGGTTGTTGCATCTTAGAGAGTCTCTACTTAGCAGGTTGGCCTGCACCGTATCTTTTGGGGCCACACAAAACCATAGCGCGAGACCTACCGTCTCGCGCTATGGTCTGGTCAGGCTAGATCAGGAGATTCCGAACCTAGAACAGACCGACTACTCTCCCGGTTTCCGGATCCAGATCGACGTCGTAGAACACGGGACGAGCCGGCAACCCGGGCATGGTGCGCATCTCTCCCAAGAGAGGGTAAAGGAACCCGGCACCCACCGAGGCGCGAATGTCTCGGATGGGAACAACATAGCCCTTTGGTACGCCTTTTAAGCTCGGGTCGTGACTCAGGCTCAGGTGGGTCTTCGCCATGCACACCGGCAGTTTGTCGAAGCCTAAGCGGGTGTACAGCTCGATCTTCGCCTCTGCTTCGGGCAGGTACTCCACTCCGTCTGCCCCATAGATCTCCTTGCAGATGGTGTCGATCTTCTCTTTGATCGAGAGATTCAGTGGGTAGAGGAATTCGAAACTGCTGGCCTTCTCGGCTGCCTTGATGACCGCCTCTGCCAGAGCGACTGCACCTGCACCACCATCCATCCAGTGGGTAGTGGCCACAGAATCTTCCGCACCTGCTGAAAGGGCGGCTTCTCGCACCAGCTCGACCTCTGCCTCAGTATCGGTAGCGAAGGAGTTCACCGCGACCACCACGGGGACGCCAAAGCGGAGTGCACTCTTGATGTGGTGTTGCAGGTTGCCCAACCCGGCGCGCAGCAGATCCAAGTTCTCATCCGTGTAGGCTGCGTCCAACGGCTTGCCAGCAACTACCTTGGGTCCGCCGCCGTGCATCTTCAGGGCGCGTACGGTAGCGACCAGCACCACAACGTTCGGGATCAATCCTGAGGCGCGGCACTTGATATCGAAGAATTTCTCCATTCCGATGTCCGCGCCGAAGCCGGATTCTGTCACAACGTAATCCGCCAGCTTGAGAGCAATGCGGTCTGCAATGATTGAGCTGTTGCCATGGGCGATGTTGGCAAACGGACCAGCGTGGCAAAAGACCGGCGTGCCTTCAAGGCTCTGCATCAAGTTCGGCTTGATGGCGTCCTTCATCAACACGGTCATAGCACCAGCCACGCCGAGATCCTCGGCGGTGACTGCGTCGCCTGCCATATTCGTACCGATCACCATCCGGCTAAAGCGCTCGCGCATGTCAGCTACATCCGTGGTTAGCGCGAGGATCGCCATGATCTCCGAGGCAACAGTTATGTCATAACCGGTCTCGCGAGTCATCCCTTTCTCTTCTGGCCCCTGGCCAATCGTGATGGAGCGTAGAAAGCGATCATTTGTATCTACCACACGATGGAGGGTGATCCCCTTGGGATCGATGTCCAGCCTGGCAAATTTGCTGCGCTCTTCCGCCGTCAGTTCGTCCGGGTCCGTTTTGTCGATACCTAGTCTCTTCAGCCGCCGGAGCATAGAAGGTGAGAACCTACGTTTCCCTTCCTTGTTTGGCGGACACAGTGCATTGAAGAGCTGCTCATCCGTTTGAGCGGACTCATGGAAGATGCGTGCGTCTATGGCGGCTGCCAGCAGGTTGTTTGCAGCGGTGATGGCGTGGATGTCGCCGGTTAGGTGCAGGTTGAAATCTTCCATCGGCACCACCTGGCTGTAACCACCTCCCGCGGCGCCTCCTTTGATGCCGAAGGTCGGTCCCTGGCTTGGCTGCCGGATGCACGTGAAGACACGCTTTCCGAGGTGCGCACCCAGCGCTTGGCTCAATCCCATCATCGTCGTGCTCTTTCCCTCGCCTAGGGGCGTGGGGGTGATCGCCGTCACATCCACGTACATGCCATCCGATACATCTCTAAGGCGGTCGAGCACCTCTAGCTTCACCTTGGCCTTGTAAGGACCATAGAACTCAATCTCGTCTGGCAGAAGTCCCAACTCTTCTGCAATCTGGGCTATTGGCTTGAGTTCTGCTTCCTGGGCAATTTCGATGTCGGATGGGACTGGGGTGCGCAGGTTCAGCTTGGTCGGCGTGAACTTGCGGACGCCACCGGACTCTTTCATCGTGCTCATAGTTCTCTCCCTTCTTCCGCAGTGTGTAGAAGGCTGATTGAACGATTCGATTGTGACAGCTTTCTCAGGTCAGCGGCTAGATCCCCCGGTAGTCATCCCACTCAACTGCCTGCCCTGGCAGGCTGCTGAAAAACGAAACCTCGGCCGCCGGACCGCACTGGGAGGCGCCATGCGGCGTCCTCCGTCGCGCCCGTAGCGCTGCTACGAGCGCTCCTTGCGTCCTTGCCTGACGCGTTCCCAGCACACCCCGGCGGCGAAGCGTCATTTCTCAGCAGCCTGCTAGCGGTTCTCACGTCAAGGGAACTGACAGGCCGAACAGGCGCACCTCGCTGCCACCATGCCGAATTGCGCTCCAGCAACTGGTCATGAGAACGGAGACTATGAAGAGGTCTTGGCGAGGGCACGAAACCATCAGAACAGTTGTCGCTTCACGAAGTCAAGGCTTCGAAGCAGTCAATACCAGAGCCGGCCATAAGGTGCCGGCCTCCACACGCCAAGAAAACCTGCAAATAGAGGTTTGCCAGCGTGGATTCGGTTACTTCTAAGCGGGGAGGGGCGGATTCGAACCCCCGGTACGCCTTGCGGGGCGACACAAGCCTCCTGTCCTTTGGGCGGGCGACCCCGCGGAAGAACACCTCCCGGATTTCTTCGGTCGTCTTGGCTACGCAGGCCGTGTTGCTCCCCGCGAAGATAGGTCGGAAGGCCGTATTACCACGTCTCGTTCCTTCCCGTTCGTCCTGTGGTGTCACGTTTGTCACGAGAATGTCACCAAAGCCCCCCGAAACCGACGAAACCCGGCCAGTCTGAGTGGACCGCCGGGCCAAGTGCTACTCAGCCTTTCTCGTGCCCGGCTTCGGCCCAGATCGCCCGGGGATCTTCCCTGGGCTCAAGATCACCGTAGTACATTCGGGTGATGGTGAAGTCGAGGGAGAAACCGCTCTCTTCGAGGAACCGGCAGGCCGCCTGGTTCGGTTCCGGCACGCCGAGGCGAACCTTGTGGCCTCCAAGTCGGTCGATCACCACTCGGAGCAATTCCCGGCCGGCATCGGCATCGCGGGAAACCATCGGCCCAACCCATATTCCGTTGGGCTCGGCCGTCGCCCGGACCATTCCGTAGCCTTGGATCTCATCCCCGCGGTAGATACCGATCACCTCGCTGTCTCGGGCCAAGGCGGCGAGTACCCGCTCTCGGCCGACGCCGTAGGCTTCAGCATCGAGACGCGCGACCTGATCGAGTGAGAGTGCCGGGCTCATATCAGCGGAGGCGGGGTGGACGGGCTGGGCCGGAATGCGCTTGCTGAAGTGGTGGATCGAGCATATCTCCCTGAATCCAAGCACGCGGTAGATACGGATACCCATCTCGGTAGCGTCCAGCTTGACCTGACTGGCGCCCGCCCCCAGCAGGAAGTCGAGCGCGGCGCGGGTCAGCTCGGTTCCGATGCCTTGGCCCCGCCAATCCTGACGCACCCCCACGATGCCGATCGCCCCTGTGTCGCGCATCAGGACGCCAATGGCCTGCCCGAGGTGTCGCCCACCGTCCTGCGCGCAGAAGCAGCCGTTCGGCTGGAGTTCCAGCAGACGGGCGAGGTCGGCTTCAGTGTAAGGCCAGTGGAAAGAGTCGCAGAGCCTCTTGACCTCGGCGAGGTCGTTCGTCTTCATCAACCGGATGGCCATGCTCCTCCTCCCTGGTATGTCAGTCCCAGCAAAGTCTCCTGCTCGGTCCAAGGGATCTAGCCACCCTCGAGGATGAAGCAGTGGTCACCTCATTTCAAGAGGCGACCACGGAAGCTTGTACACCATTGCTGTGGACGTCAACACTCGGTCAGGCGGTTGCGGACAAGCGAGGGATCAACGCTCAAGGCTTCAAGCAGCTGGGCAGCGGGGTCGGGACGCTTGCGGCTCAGAAGGGCGAGCAAAAAATGGTGTGTCTCGATGCGGCCAGTCTTGGCGGGGCGGGCCTCTTCGATGGTGCCTTTGAGAACCGCCCGCGCTCCCGAGGTGAGCGGGGGCAGTCGACGGGGGAGGACGGTCCCAGCCGTAGGACCAGGTTGGCCGACTTCGATGCCGACCGTCGACAGGGCAGCCCGGTCGAGGGCGTCTGCAGCAACGCGCGCGGACTCGAGGTCAATGCCGAGGGCCCGGGCGGCCGGAGAGTCTTGATCGTGTAGGATCCCGAGCAGGAGGTGATCGGTGCCGAGGCGTCGGTCACCGCGTCGCCGGGCCTCTTCGGCGGCAGACGTGAGCAACATCCTTCTCGCATCCACACTAAGTCTTTTGACCATCACGTACCTTTCCTTCTGTACTTGGCGTGCACCGACTGGCGGGAGACCCCGAGGGCGTCCCCAATCTCCTCCCACGACCAGCCGCGCTCTCTCGCGAGCCGCACGTACTTCGCCTCCACTTGCTCAGCCAGCCGATGAAGGGCACCGACCGCCCGCAGACCCACCGCCGGGTCGTCCGATTGCATGCTCTCGCTCAGTTCACTTGATGTCATGTCTGTCAGTATAAACTGACAGTAGCAGTTTGTCAATCTATACTGACGAGTGAAGGGAGCATTACCGAGCGTGGTCGCCCTCGCGCACAACGACCTGGTGAACTCTGCGGTCCTCCACGAACTTCCTCTCCGTCTCGGAAGCGGCTCACCAGATTGGCAACACAACCAGCTCCGCAACCGTGGGACCGTGGGGGCAACCTGGTCAACGCCATCCCCCGCCGACCTGCCGCTCGACCAGTTTTCTCTTATCACCAAGAGTAGGGACCAGATTCAGGGATTCTGGATGTTCTGCCAGGTCGGTGAGGGTCAGCACGATGACCAGGCCTTGGGTCGTCCGTCGGTCGGGGCGCCCGCGCCTTCTGCGACTCGTGAGGCAGGCCACCGTCCCGCGGGCGCTCAGACCCGTGTAGGCGGTGGCAGCCGCCGGTCTACCGCAACCGGCGCCCGCACGTCGGGCATGTGGTTGGCGGGCCGCTCTCTCCATCCGGGAGGCGGACTCCACAGTACTGGCAGTAGCTCGGCGTCAGCGTGTCATCCTGAGCATCGCAGAGGGCTGAGCGTGGACCCTGGCCTGAGCGTCCCCGGGCACTCGGGCGCTACCAAGGAGTGGTGGGGCCGCCGGCACGGTCACTGTCACCGCGGAGACTACCGGGCGCCGGCCCGTCAGGTACAGCGCCGCCAGGCCGCCGACTCCAGCGAGCAGCATCACTATGAAAATGAAAAGGAAGAGCGCCCCGTGGGACACGAGGAGACTGCCACCGCCGGTCAGGGTCGCCAGCTGGCCGGGGGTCTGCCAGGTCACCCCCTTCTCCGCTCTGTCGTAGCCGAAACTCGTCGCGCTGGGGGGCGGCTTGACGTGAGTCGTCACTTTGAAGGTCAGCGTCTCCCAGAGGGTGAACTCGTTGTTCACCGGGTTCTCCTGCTCGAACACGACCTCGTCTTCCCGGACGAAGCTCGGTTTCTGGCTCCGGCGCATGATCCAGAAGTCGCCCTCGTTGTAGGCCCGTCCGATGCGGTCGTACGTCAGCGTGATGGTAGCCTTCTCCATGTCGACGTCGGCGTTGAAGTTCCTGATCTCTCCCACGAGGTTCGGGTCGCGAAAGCGACGCGAAAGGATCCATGGGTACTTCTCGAACATGAACCCGGACCTGTTGAAGAAGGTGCGGTCATACTCGAGCACGTCCTCGCAGTGGGCGTCGCCAGTGTCGATGAACGTGTACGTGAAGGTCTCATGCACTTCCATGGGGATGCGCTCAGCCTCGGCAGCCCGCACCGCAGTGGGGAGCAACGCCGCGCCGAGGAGGAGGAGCGCTACGATGCCGCCGCCGAGCAGCGCCGTTCCGCGGCACACGAACCGGCCGCGCAGTATGCGCCGACCGCTCACCATGCCGGCACCATCCCTTCCGTCCACTGCTCGCGTACGTTGACCAGCATGAACGTGCCCTGGGTCTTCTCGTCCGCGACCTCCTGGTATGCGTAGTCGATCGCCATGTCCAGGGTCACGTCTTCGCCGAGCCCCACCGCCGTCGCTTCGACAGGGATGATCCGGCCGCTCTCCGGGTAGCTCGAAGGCGAAGAAGCAATGGCCGGTGCACAGGGCAAGGTAGGTCTTGATATCCACGGCTTCGCAGAGCGCGCTGAACAAGACCGAGAGATCCACACAGTTGCCGCCGTTGTGCTCGATGGTCTCACGAGGGTACTGGACCTGCTGGCCGCCTCGGGCCGACCAGAAGGTAGACGGTTCTGTGATGTAGGCGAAGTCACGACCTGTGAGGCCGTCGAAGATCTGTTCGACGGCCTGCATGGTATCGTCGTCGCTGCCGGTGTACGTTCCTGCCGTGAGCTCCTTCGCCAGCATCTCGGTCGAGTCGTCACGAGGAGTCACGAAGGCAGCCAGAAGGGGTGCGTAGCCGTTCTGGTCGTAGAAGTTGGCGACGTTTTCATCAGCATACGGCGTCCAGACCCAGTCGCCTCGACCCAAGAACACGAGCTTCTCCGACTCGTGCTTGGGCTTTTCCAGACCCTCGTATTCGTAGGTGACCGTGATCTCGGCGTCGGTACGTGATGTGAGGGCAGCCATCTTGTCCGGAGCGAAGGTCGGACGGCAGTAGTCGCGCACAGACTGACCCGGCATGATCAGCGGGTAGCCGTACGTCATCTCGCCGTCACACATCCCGGGTATCTCGTACGTGACCCGGAAGTCGAGTACCGGGACGCTGCCCGTGTTGGTCACGATGACCTTGGCCGCCCACCAGTTCTTGTATGCGCCGCTGTAGGCCTTGTATGCGGCCGTCATGATTTCCGGCCGCACGTACAGCTTGACGTCTACTTGGGGGAGCTGCTCGCCGGCGGCCAAGGTAAACCCAACCCCGACGAGAGAGCCGACGATCAAGGCGGCACAGGTGACGGCGATCACTTTGCGCCAGGCGGAGCCAGGCACGGGGCCCTCTCAAAATCGCCCGAAGCTCACCTCTACTTCATTCATCATAAATCGAGTGCTCCGAAGTGCAAGCGAGCAGTTGCGGAGACCCCACTGCTCATCGCTGCGGTCCCACCGTCGCGGATGGGCACACCGCGTATCAGAACCAAGACGCCCGCTCGGCGATGAGGTGCCCCGTGACGCTCGCGAGATTCGAACTCTTGGTACGCTCTGCTTTCACGGTCTAAGAAGGCCACGACGGGTGTGAGGACCCGCCCCACCATTCGCTTCGACGAGCACGGCCGCAACGGTGGGCAGGTCGCGGAAGGCCGGCACCCATTCAGGAGGTACGCCTTGCACCTTGCCGTCGGAGATGAGTTCTGCTCACCAACGGACTCGGTCCCCAGAGCAACGGAACGTCTCGAGCAGCGCCGCGGTGACGCTCTCCAGGTCCGAGCCTGTGACGAGTGGGCGGTCTCCGGGCATCGCCACTCTGGTGCTCATGGTGACCACTACCCCGGCGCACTCGTGCCCCGCCACCTTGGGCAGACCTTCGATGATGCCGCCCTGCTGGATGGAGAGGTCGCTGTGGCAGTAGCCGGTGTAGGCGTATTCGAAACCGTCCTGGACTCACGGCCCGGCCGCCGGGGCGGGTGAGAGACATCATGCGCCTCGCGCCCGCCGTCGCTCCAGACGTCCCTTTGCGGAGCCAGGGACCGAACTCTAAGGCCCCACATATTCGCCTTGCCGCACAGGTTGCGCCGTAGTATCGTAAGCCTATATGTGACCTAGTCACATAGTTCCGCCATACGAACCCCGGGGGGTCATGAACGGGAGCGGATTACGGCCCTGTCTCGCGGAACTGTTAGGCACCTTCGTCCTGGTTATCGCAGGCGGCGGTGCCATTGCCGCTCACGAACTGCGGGGAGTGCCCGACCATACCGGGGTGGCGCTGACCTTCGGTTTGGCGGTCGCCGCCATGATCTACGCGCTGGGTCACCTCTCCGGCGCCCATATCAACCCGGCGGTGACGCTGGCCTTCGCCGCCAGCGGACGCTTTGCCTGGCGTCGGGTTCCGGGATACGTGGGGGCGCAGCTCATCGGCGCCGTAGCTGCGGCAGGGCTGCTCCGCCTGATCGTCGGGGGCCGGAGCGACCTGGGGACCACGCTGCCTTCGGTCTCGCTGCTGGCTGCCGTCCTACTCGAAGTCGTGCTTGCTCTGGTGCTCATGATGGTCATCACCGCGGTCGCGACCGACAGTCGGGCGATCGGCAAGGCGGCGGGGGCCGTCATTGGGGGCACGGTGAGCTTCGAGGCACTGTGGGCCGGGCCCTTCACCGGGGCCTCGATGAACCCGGCACGTTCCTTGGGGCCGGCGCTTGTCTCGGGTCACCTCGAGCACCTCTGGATCTACCTTGTCGCACCCGTGGTAGGCGCGCTGCTGGGAGCTCTGCTCTACGCTCTCCTGGTCGGACCCAGCAGGCCGTTGAAGGATGACGCTTCGCCGCCGGGGTGCGCTGGGCACGCGCAAGGCCAGAGCTCGTTTCGTAAATGACGCTTCGCGGTCAGGCTGCAATGGGCGCGGGCGAGGCAAGGACGCAGGGAGCGGGCGTAGCAGAGCTACGGACGTGACCGAGGACGCCGCATCGTGCCGGCCAGTGCGGCCGCGACCGCCAAGGCTTCGTTGTGAAACGAGCTCCCCGGACGCAGGGTGCGCTCGTAGCGGCGCTACGAGCGCGACCGAGGACGAGGCATGGCGCCGCCCAGTGCTGCCCGGTGGCCGGGGCTTCGTTTTTCAACGGCCTCTCAGGGTCGCCGCCAGCCCCGAGCAGCGGGTCGAGGTCGGGCCTGAAGAATCGTCGCCCCTGCAAGGAGTCCCCAGCAGCATCCTTGCGCCGCGGTCGGGCCGGGTGGTGCGCTCGGCAGGACTCGCCCGGCGGAAGAAGGTCGGCTAACCCCTGTCGGAGCGCTGCGTCTCGCAGAGATGCGCATACTGCTCGAGGAAGTGCTCCACTGCGTCGCGATGCCCGCGAAGGGTCTCGACCCAGCGTTCGAGGCAGCGGTCACCCAGGTTGGTGAGGGTGTAAAGGCGTCGGGCCGGGCCGCCGCCCTCGGTGTCCCAGACCGAGGTCACGAGTTTGAAGCGCTCCATGCGCCTGAGCGTGCGATAGACACCGGCCATGTCCGGACCGGTCTCACCCCCGAGGGGCATGGACCGTAAGCGGTCGGCGATGTCGTACCCGCTGATCTTCCCGGCCTCTGCTATGGCGAGCAGGGCGGCAGGCGAGGTGAACTTGCCGAGGTTGCGCCCCGTGCAGGAACAATCGCTCAGATCACACGTCTCGCCGGCCGGGGGGCCGTCTAAAGGGATGCGGTCAGCCTCGGCCCTGGGGGTCGCGTCGCGGGCTGCGGAGCTCGCATCGTTCGCGGGGGTCTCGTCGCGCATCGGGCGCCTCCTGAATGTACCGTCCTCATCTTACCGCAGCTCCGGGCACGGAGACGTCCACCTCCTGGTGGAACCTCAGTCCCCGCCGCAACCCTCCGTTCCGAGCCACGGAGCGTCTCGAGCGCCGCCGGGTGGCTGCAGGGCCTGATCGGTGCTATAGTGCAGAGATTGGTTGGTCGGCCAGTTAACAAACACGTCCTCAACGGGCGGCGAAGCATCCCGGGGTGATCCGTGTATCTGCCTGAATTGGAGCATTACGCTTCCTGTACCCCTCAGGAGGCCTGCGATCTCCTTGGAGACCTCGGTCCCCGCGCCAAAGATGTGGGCAACGGGGATCGTCATCGGCGCTCCGGCCACGCACAACGATCTGCGGCGCCCTGGCATCCCCTCCGCCGACCTGCCGCTCGGCGGACTCTTTTCTCATCACCGAAAGTAATGTTTGCGATTCACGTAATCTAGAAGGGGAAAAGGATGAGGTACGCAGAGACAGGGTTCAATCTAGAGATCGATCTATCTCGGGGAAGCATCGAGAGAGTGGAAACCGACCCAAGATTGACCCCGCTTCATCTGGGTGGCCAGGGTACCGCCGCAAAGATATTGTGGGACAGGGTTCCTCCCGAGCTCGACCCCTTCTCGCCCGACAACCTCCTCATATTCAGCACCGGCCTTCTCCACGGCACGCCGGTTCCCGGCGCCAACCGGACGGCCGTCAACACCTTCTCTCCCCAGACGAACTTCTATTCGCATTCCCTTTTCGGTGGGTTCTTTGGACCGGAGCTGAAGCATGCCGGCTATGACAAGATCATCATCCGGGGCAAGTCCTCCGATCTGGTCTATCTGTGGATCCACGACGACAAGGTCGAGATACGCGATGCCACCCACCTCCGGGGTAAAGGCGCCATTGAGACCGGAGCGCTCATCAAGGAGGAGCTCAAGGAACCCGAGGCCCAAGTGGCGGCCATCGGCCTGGCCGGCGAGAACCGGGTCTACATGTCCACCATCGAGCACTCCAACTCCAGCGCCTCTCGCGGGGTCGGCGTCATTATGGGGGACAAGAAGCTGAAGGCGATCGCTGTCCGGGGGACGAAAGACATCAACGTCGCCCGGCCGGCTGAGCTCTTCGAGATCTGCGATCGCCAGTATCGGGAGATCTACGACAACCCGAACTGTGGGTGCGTCTTCCGGCACGAGGACGATGAGTCGTGGCACATCAACAACTTCGCCTGGGGGAACGCGCGCGAGCGAAGAAAGGGTATGTGGACCCAGGAGCGCGAGGCGGAGTGGGCGGCCACGACCCGTAAGTACACGGTCCGCTGGACGAGCTGCTACAACTGCCCCAAGGATTGCCATATCTCCATCGCCTACCCGGGACGGCAGAGGTATCAGCTGAAGTGCTACAGCAAGCTCACCTATTCGATGGCGGCCTACGAGGAGCTCGACTTCAACTACAGCATCCTCGGGCTCACCCAGGAGTACGGCCTCGACGGTTTCACCACGCCGCAGCTCCTGGCCTTCGCCGTCGAGCTCTACGAGGCCGGCATCCTCACCGACCAGGACATGCCGGGATTCCCGGCCACCACCGCGGAGAGGTTTTTCTGGCTGGTCGAGAAGATCGCGAGGCGGGAGGGCATCGGCGATGTCCTGGCCAACGGGGTCTATTGGGCCGCCCGCCAGATCGGGAAGGGCGCGGAAGAGTTCGACCACAACACCATGAAGAAGTTCGAGCAGGTGCCCCTCAAGCTGAGCATGGTCAACTTCCCGTACTTTCTCATGTACGCCACGGGCGAGAAGATGAACATCACCCAGATCGAGGGGTCCTACCCTCAGGTGCCCATCGCCGATAGGGAAGAGCGCGAGGAGTTCGTCGCCGGGTGGGAGGCAGCGCCGGAAAGGTTCAAGAGGTGGTTCCTGGACTGGGAGCCGCGGGAGCACCAATCCATCGAGGCGTCCGTCAACATCGCCGACTGGAACGAGACCATGCACTACATCGACGACACCATCGGCACGTGCGCCTTCCTTTCGTCCTTCAGGGGCCAGTTCGGCGGCCGGCCTCCCTATCACATCTACAATCTTCCGCAGTTCGTCTCGTGCGCCACCGGGATGGAGCTCGATGACTCCGATCTCTGGAAGATTGCTGCCCGGAACCGGAATCTCATCCGGGCCCTGAATATCAGAAGGGGCCTACGCAGGAGTGACGAGAAACCTCCCGAGGACCACTGGAAGAAGAGAGACCCGGAGATGGAACAGAAGATGCTGGATGCGTACTACGAGTTCAAAGGCTGGAACAGCGAGGGGATCCCCACCAGGAAGACGTTAGAAGCCCTCAGCTTGGAGTACGTGGCCGACGACTTCGAGCAGCGGGGCATCCTGCCCGAGGGTGAAGGGACTCCTCTGCAGGAAGCCGTGCAGCGCGCAGGGAATCGGTAGGGGGTCTGGCAACCGTGAACGATCAGAAAGTGACCAAGAACGTCAAGGAGATCAAGGTCGACCTTGACAAGTGCATCGGCTGCCGTGCATGTGAGATCGCCTGCTCCGCCTTCCACTCCCGACCCAGGTTCGGCGCCACGAATCCGGCCCGCTCACGTATCCGGGTGGTGATCGATGAACTGAACGACGTGTACGTCCCTATACGCGCCGGCGACTACACGCCGGCCGAATGCACCGGCAGGCACAAGTACACGATCAACGGCAAGGAATACAACGAGTGCAGCTTTTGCGGGGTCTCCTGCCCGAGCCGGGACTACTTCAAGGAACCCGATTCCGGTCTCCCGCTCAAGTGCGACATGTGCGAAGAGGATCCGACTCTCTCCGAGCCTTGGTGCGTCCAGGTGTGCCGATGCGACTGCCTGACCTACGTGGAAAGGGAAGAGCTCGTCGAGGCAGAGGACGAGCCGCGTGGGGAGATGGAGCTCGGGCTGGAATCATTGATGAACAAGTACGGGGTGGAGAAGGTACTGGACGCCGTTGCCCGCGTGTCGAGCAAGCGCTAGCAGGCTGTCGGGAAATGACGCTTCGCCACCGGAGTGCGCTGGGTACGCGCCAGGCTAGGACCCAGGGAGCGCTCGTAGCAGCGCTACGGGCGCGAGTGAGGACAACGCATGGCGCCGCCCAGTGCGCTCCGGCGGCCGAGGTTTCTTTTTCCGACAGCCTCCTAGCTCGAGGGGTAAGAACTCGTTCCAAGGCCACGTGGCAGGAATAGGAAGGGCCCATGGAGACTGAGAACCTATCAGACTACGCAGAGATTCGTGAGCTCATAGACGAGAACGGTGGCGAAGCCTTCCCGCGGTGCTATCAGTGCGGGCTCTGCGACACCGTCTGTCCGTGGAACCTGGTGCGGCCGTTCAGCATGCGGAAGATCGTTCGCGAGGCGACCTTCGGCATGACCGAGATCGAAGAGGAGGAGATCTGGCGTTGCACCACATGCGGGCGGTGCCCCCAGAAGTGCCCCCGGGACGTCAAGCAGATCGAGTCCGGCGTGGCCCTGCGCAGGATCGCCACCGAGTTCAAGGTCTTCCCTGCGGCCGTTCAACCCGTGCGCACCGCGAGGGCCAGCCTCATGTCCGAAGGCAACCCCCTCGGCCAGAGCCGCCAGGACAGGGCGAAGTGGGCGGAAGGCCTCTCTGTGAAGCCGTTCACCGAGGGGACCGAGATCCTGTACTTCGCCAGCTGTTACCTCAGCTACGATCCGAGGTTGACGCACGTGGCCAAGGCCACGGTGAAGCTGCTGAACCAGGCGGGCGTGGACTACGGCATCCTAGGCTCCAAGGACAGCTGCTGCGGCGAGAGCATCCGCAAGGCGGGCGACGAGGAAGTCTTCAAGCGTCTGGCCAAGGAGAACATCAAAGCGTGGATCGACAACGGCGTGACCAAGATCCTCGTCTCCTCTCCCCACTGCTACCACACGTTCAAGAACGAGTACCCCGACTTCCGGGTGAGCTTCGAGGTGGTGCATATCTCCGAGTTCCTGCTGGACCTAGTCGAGCAGGGCAGGCTCGAGCTGAAGGGCGAGTACGCGAAGAGGGTCACCTATCACGACCCCTGCTACTTGGGCCGGCACAACGGCATCTACGACGCGCCCCGCGAGCTGCTGAAGAAGGTGCCGGGCCTGGAGCTGAAGGAGATGCCCGATTCTCGGGTCGACAGCCTGTGCTGCGGAGGGGGAGGCGGCCGGATCTGGATGGAGACCCCGAAGGAGGAGCGGTTCTCGAACCTCCGCATGGGGCAGGCCGTTGGGGTGGGGGCCGAGGTACTGGCTACCGCCTGCCCGTACTGCATCACGATGTTCGAGGAGAGCAGGTTGAGCCTGGAGCAGAGCAGCGCCCCGGTCATCAAGGACATCACCGAGATCATCGGCGAAGTCATCTAGACGCCTGACGAGGACGTAGAGACGTGGAAAAAGAAACAGCTCAAGTACAAGGCCTCATGCATCCGCCCGACAGCGGCCTTGGCGATGTTATGGTCGTGGGCGCAGGCATCAGCGGTATCCAGGCGGCCCTCGACCTGGCCACGGCCGGCTTCAAGGTCTATCTAGTGGAGAAGGCGCCCACTGTCGGCGGCAAGATGGCCCAGCTCGACAAGACCTTCCCCACCAACGACTGCTCGATGTGCATCGAGTCGCCCAAGTTCATCGAGTGCGACCGGCACCCCAACATCGAGATCATGACCTACACCGAGGTCGAAAAGGTGGAGGGAGAGGCGGGTGATTTCGACGTCACCCTGATCAAGAAGCCCCGCTACGTCAAAGAGGACGTCTGCACCGGCTGCACCACCTGCGTGGAGTACTGCCCGGTGAATGTCCCCGACGAATACAACCAGAACCTCTCCGAGAACAAGGCCATCCACATCTACTTCTCCCAAGCAGTGCCCCTGGTCACCTACGTGGACGAGGAGCGCTGCCTCTACCTCAAAGAGAAGAAGTGCAACATCTGCGTGGGGGTCTGCAAGAACAAGGCCATCGACCTGCATATGAAGCCGGAGAAGGTCAAGGTCAACGTGGGCGCCATCGTCCTGGCTCCCGGCTACGACGTGTTCGACCCGCGGGTGCGGGGCGACTACGGATACGGCCGGATGGAGAACGTGGTGACCAGCCTGGATTACGAGCGCATCCTCTGCGCCACCGGCCCCTATGAAGGCGAGATCCGGCGGCCCTCCGACGAGAAGCACCCGCACAAGATCGCCTGGATCCACTGCGTGGGCTCCAGACAGGTCATCCCGGGCGGCAACACCTACTGTTCCGCCGTGTGCTGCTCGTACACCCAGAAGCAGGTGATCCTCTCCAAGGACCACGACGCCGACATGGAGGCCACCGTCTTCCACAACGACATCCGCTCGTACGGCAAGGACTTCGAGCGCTTCTATCAAAGAGCCGAGAACCTGCCCGGGGTGCGCTTCATCCGAAGCTACGTGTCCATCGGCAAGGAGATCCCCGAGACCAAGAACGTCACCATCAAGTACGCCACCGACGAGGAGGGCGTGAAGGAAGAGGAGTTCGACCTGGTGGTCCTCTCCGTGGGCTTGAAGCCTCCGGCCGGCGCTCAGGACCTGGCGACCACGTTCGGCATCGAGCTCGACGACTACGGGTTCTGCAAGAACGACCCCACCAACCCCATCAAGACCTCCCGCCCGGGGATCTTCCTGAGCGGGGCCTTCCAGGGGCCCATCGACATCCCCGAGTCGGTGGTGACCGCGAGCGGAGCCGGGTCTTTGAGCGGCGAGCTCCTCAACTACCGGCGGGGCAAGCTGGCGAGAGACCGGGTCTACCCGACCGAGCGGGACGTCACCGGGGAGGAGCCTCGGGTGGGGGTCTTCCTCTGCCACTGCGGGGCCAACATCGGCCGGGTGGTGGATATCCCCTCTGTGGTCGACTACTCCCTGGGCCTGGACAACGTGGTCCACGCCGAGGAGGGCCTCTTCATCTGCTCCACCGATGCCGCCCAGCAGATCTCGGAGACCATCCAGGAGAAGGGCCTGAACCGGGTGGTGGTGGCCGCCTGCACCCCGAGGACGCACGAGCCCCTGTTCCGGGACACCTTGCGGGAAGGCGGCATCAACCAGTACTTCTTCGACTTCGCGAACATCCGGGAGCACTGCTCCTGGGTCCACTCCCGGGAGAAAGAAGAGGCCACCAGCAAGGCCAAGGACATCGTGCGTATGTCGGTGGCCCGCTCGTGCCTGCTGGAGCCCTTGGACGAGTACGACCTGCCCGTCAACAAGGCCTGCCTGGTGGTAGGGGGCGGCCTGGCCGGCATGACCAGCTCGCTCAGCCTGGCCAACCAGGGCTTCGATGTCTACCTGGTGGAGAAGGAGCACGACCTCGGGGGCATGGCCCGGCGTCTCCACTACACTCTGGAAGGCCTCGACGTCCAGGCCTATCTCGGGGACCTCATCCGCCAGATCTACCAGCACCCTCAGGTACACGTGACCGCCGGCGCCACCATCGTCGAGGTGGCGGGCTACGTGGGCAACTTCCAGACCACGGTGCTCTCCGAAGGCCGAACCAAGGAGATCAAACACGGCGCGGTCATCCTGGCCACCGGGGCCGAGGAGTACAGGCCGACCGAGTACCTCTACGGCGAGCACGACCGGGTGTTGACCCAGCTCGAGTTGGAGGAGCAGATCACCCAGGGAGAGGAGTGGCTCGGCGAGGCCGAGAGCCTGGTGATGATCCAGTGTGTCGGCTGCCGCCAAGAGGACCGCAACTACTGTGCCCGGATCTGCTGCAACCAAGCCATCAAGAACGCTCTCAAGCTCAAAGAGACCAGCCCCGAGAGGGACATCTACGTCCTCTTCCGGGATATCCGGACCTATGGCTTCGCCGAGGACGCCTACCGGGAGGCGGCCAACAAGGGCGTCCGGTTCATCCGCTTCGAGCCCCAGGACAAGCCCCAGGTGGAGGCCGCCGGCGAGGGCCTTACCGTCACCGTGCCCGACCCCATCATGGGCAAGCGCCTGGCCATCGAGGCGGACGCCGTGGTCCTCTCGGCCGCCGTCATCCCCTCCGCGAACCAGCAGGAAGTCGCCCGGCAGTTCAAGGTGTCCTTGAGCCCCGACGGCTTCTTCCAGGAAGCTCACGTGAAGCTGCGCCCGGTGGACTTCGCCGCTGACGGCGTCTTCCTCTGCGGGATCGCCCACTACCCCAAGCACATACGGGAGGCCGTCAGCCAAGCCTACGGCGCCGCGGGGCGGGCCGCCACCCTGCTCTCCCAGGACACGGTCACCGCCTCGGGGTCGGTGTGCGACGTGAGCGAGAGCAAGTGCATCGGGTGTGGCGCCTGCATCTCGGCCTGCACGTACGGCGCCATTCAGTTCTACGAGACGCGACACGGCAACAAGGTCAAGGTGAACCCCGTTCTCTGCAAGGGCGATGGCCTGTGCAACGCCAAGTGCCCGACGGGGGCCATCTACTTGAAGCACTACAACGACGATGAGGTGCTGGCGCAGATCGACGCGGCGGTGCCCGACTTGGAGAAGGTCAGCAGCTGATCGCGCGCAGGACTCGTTTCAGCATGACGTCCGGCCGTCTCGTCGCCCAGCGCGGCCGCGGCAGCCAAGGCTTCACTCTGAAACGGGTCTTTGTGGGTCTGACTGATTCGGGAGGTGAGACCACGGATGGGATTTGACTTCAAGCCAAGGATCCTTGGCTTTCTCTGCAACTGGTGAGGATACTCCGCCGCGGACCTGGCTGGAGTTTCCAGACTACAGTACATGCCTTACATTCGGATCATCCGGCTCATGTGCACCGGCCGGGTGGATCCCGCGTTCATCTTCCGAGCCTTCGCGAACGGGCAGGACGGCGTCTTCATCGGTGGCTGCCTGCTCGGTGAATGTCATTACATCACCGAGGGCAACTACGACGCCTTGAACATGGTGCATCTCTGCAAACGGTTGATGGAGCACATCGGCCTCGACCCCCGAAGGTTGAGGATCGAGTGGATCTCGGCTGCCGAAGGCATCAAGTTCGCCGAAATCATGGACGACTTCGGCAAGGAGCTCAAAGAGCTCGGACCCCTGGGTGAGAGCGAAGGCCTGGACACGGACGAGCTGAGGTCGAAGCTCGATGAGGTGAAGGGGTTGATCCCCTACATCAAGATCCAGAAGAGGGAGAAGCTGGAGATGCGCTTCAAGAACCTCGAGGACTACAACGACCTCTATACCCGCGACGAGATCGAGAAGCTGTTCACCGAGACGGCTTCGTTCTACATCGATCCGGAGAAGTGCCAGGCCTGTATGATCTGCGGGAAGAGGTGCCCCGTGGAGGCGATCTCGGGCGCCAAGAACAAGATCCACGTGATCGACCAGGAGGCGTGCATCAAGTGCGGGAGCTGCTATGAGGCGTGCCCGCCCCGGTTCGGTGCGATCGACAAGCTGTGCGGCGAACCCGTGCCGCCTCCCATCCCGGAGGAGCAGCGGATGCGGGTGAGGGTCCGCTCCCGTGGCTAGCGGCGACGCTCAGGTGGTGAGACGGCCCAACGGAACCTACGAGAGGCACCCCGCTGCGGCTGCGGCCTGGACCCTCGTATGCGTGCCCTGTTGAACACTGCGGCCATGATGCTCGGGGGGGTGAGGCACACATGAGTACGGGATTCGCCTTTAGACCAAGGATCGTGGGATTCCTCTGCAACTGGTGAGGATATTCCGCTGCGGACCTGGCTGGAGTTTCCAGACTACAGTATGCACCGGATATCAGGATCATCCGCCTTATGTGCACGGGCAGGATCGACCTCAGCTTCGTACTCCGAGCGTTCTCGAACGGGGTGGATGGGGTGTTCATCGGAGGCTGTTGGCTCGGTGAGTGTCACTATCTCACTCAGGGCAACTACGACGCCTTGAGCTTGATGCACATCTGCAAGCGTTTGCTTGGCCACGTGGGGGTCAATCCCGAGAGATTGAGGCTGGAATGGTTGTCGTCTTCCGAGGGGATGCGCTTCGCCGAGGTCGTGAACGGTTTCTCTGGGCAGGTCCGAGACCTGGGACCCCTGGGCGAAGGTGAAGGCATCGACCCGGATGCCCTGCGGATCAAGCTGGAGGCGATCACCCAGTTGATCCCCTACGTCAAGCTCGTGGAAAGGGAGAGGCTGCGCGTACCGCTGAAGTCGGAGGAGGAGTACGAGAGGTTCTTCGCGAGTGACGAGGTGATCAAGCTCTTCGACGAACTGGTCGCGGGCAGGTTGACGATAAGCCAGATCCTGCTCCTGCTGCGAGAGGGGCCCCTTTCGACTCGAAAGATATCCGAGGCCCTGCAACTGAACCCGTCCGAGGTATCGCGACATCTGAACATCTCGGCCAGACAAGGATTGGTCCGGTACGACGAAGACCAGAAGCAGTTCGCGCTGGTGTGACGCCGCAGCGCGCCGCCGAGTGCGGCCAGGGCGGCCAAGGCTTCGTTCCGAGTTCTATGTATGGTGGATCATCAGGGTCGACAAGGGAGTGGAGCACGATACATGGACACGTACAGCATCGACCAGATCATCGACGCGCACCGAGCCGAGCCGAGTGCACTGATCCAGATCCTGCTGGATATTCAAGCCAACCGCCATTGGCTTCCCGGGGAAGCACTCGAGAGAGTGAGCGACCGGCTCGACGTGCCCATGACCCGCATCATGCACATCGCCACCTTCTACAAGGCCTTCAGCCTGGTCCCCAAAGGTCGTCATGAGATTCACGTCTGCATGGGGACCGCCTGTCACGTCCGGGGGCGGAGCGGGTGCTCGACTCGGTGGAAGACGCGACGGGCATCAAGCCGGGGGAGACGGACCTGGACCTCAAGTTCAGCCTGGAGACCGTCAACTGCCTGGGCTGCTGCGCTCTCGGCCCGGTCATGGAGATCGACGGCAAGCCTCACGGCAAGATGGCGCCGGCCAAGATCGCGGAGGTGCTGGAATCCGCAGGGTGCGGGCGTAGCGCAGCTACGGACGTGACCGAGGAGGCCGCATCCCGCCGTTCAGTGCGTCTGCGGCGGCCGAGACTTCATTGTGAAACGAGTGCAAAGCCCGTGCTTGGGGAGGGCTCATGTCGCGGATAGGTTCACCGGCCGAGTTGGAGGAGTTCCGCAAGGGGATCGCGGCCACGCGGGACCCGGCCAAAGTCGGTGTCACACTGTGCTGCGGGTCTGCGTGCCTGGCTTCGGGCAGTGCGGAGGTGGCCGTCAGTGTCGAAGCCGAGTTGAAGGAGCGGGGCCTTGACGCTCATGTGCAGTTGAGAAAGACCGGGTGTCGTGGGTTCTGCGAGAGGGGCCCCGTGCTGGTGACCCACCCGGACGAAGTGTGCTACCTGCAGGTCGAGCCGGGAGACGCCTCCGAAATCGTCACCCAGTCGGCGAACGGGCAAGCGGTCATCGATCGGCTGCTGTACGCGGAGCCGGGGACCGGCGCACGGATCCCCAAGGAATCCGACATCCCCTTCTACAAGCACCAGGTGAGACGGGTGTTCGGATCCAACGGGAGCATCGACCCGAAGAGCATCGAGGACTATCTGGCCGTCGGCGGCTACTCGGCCCTGGAGAAGGTCCTTTTCCGGATGACCTCCGACGAGGTGGTGGAGGAGGTCAAGAGGTCGAAGCTCAGAGGGCGGGGAGGCGGCGGCTTCCCCACGGGGAGGAAGTGGGAGGAATCTCGCAAGGCCCCCGGGGACGCGAAGTACGTGATCGTCAACGCAGACGAGGGTGACCCGGGCGCGTACATGGACCGGAGTCTGCTCGAGGGGAACCCTCACCTGGTCCTCGAAGGGTTGACGATCGGAGCCTACGCCGTTGGGGCGCACGAGGGCTTCATCTACGTCCGCCAGGAGTACCCGCTGGCG
Source organism: Thermoleophilia bacterium (assembly GCA_027493445.1). Lineage (GTDB taxonomy): Bacteria > Actinomycetota > Thermoleophilia > RBG-16-64-13 > RBG-16-64-13 > JAMDDA01. The sequence goes on from JAOSKU010000001.1 coordinate 3,828,406, forward strand.
GTGGAGAACGTGATGTTGGCCATCAAGACGGCCAAGGAGTGCGGCCTGCTGGGCAAGGACATTCTCGGGTCGGGCTTCGACTTCACCGTCACGGTGCACCAAGGCGCCGGCGCCTTCGTCTGCGGCGAATCGAGCGCTCTGATGACGGCGCTGGAAGGCCGGGTGGGCGAGCCCCGACCCAAGTACATCCATACCGCGGTCAAGGGCGTCTGGGATCAGCCCAGCGTGCTGAACAACGTGGAGACCTGGGCCAACGTGCCCCTGATCGTCAACCAAGGCGCCGACTGGTTCGGCGAGTTCGGGACGGAGGGGAGCAAGGGCACCAAGATCTTCTCCCTGGTCGGGAAGATCACGAACACCGGCCTCGTGGAAGTGCCGATGGGCATGACCCTTCAAGACATCATCTTCAAGATCGGCGGCGGTATCCCCGGAGGTAGGAAGTTCAAGGCGGTCCAGACCGGCGGGCCGTCGGGAGGGTGCATCCCCGAGGCGCTCCTGGGCCTGGAGGTGGGCTTCGACGAGCTCACCGAGGCGGGCTCGATGATGGGCTCCGGCGGGATGATCGTGATGGACGAGGACACCTGCATGGTCGATGTGGCCCGGTACTTCCTCGACTTCCTCGCCGACGAGTCCTGCGGCAAGTGCGCTCCCTGCCGGGAAGGCACCGGGCAGATGCTCAGGATCCTCACCGACATCACCGAGGGCCGGGGCACGGAGGGCGACCTCGAGCTTCTGGAGGAGCTGTCCGAGGTGGCCAAGGAGGCTTCCCTGTGCGCCCTGGGGAAGAGCGCGCCCAACCCCTTCCTGAGCACGCTGAGGTACTTCAGAGACGAGTACGAGACCCACATCGCCGAGAAGCGCTGTCCGGCGCGCTCGTGCAAGGAGCTGATCGCCTTCCACATCGACCCGGCCGCGTGTCGGGCCTGCATGACCTGCCTAAAGAACTGCCCTGCCGACGCTATCGACGGCGGTAAGAACCGCATCCATGTCATCGACCAGGACGCCTGCACGAAGTGCGGGACCTGTTTCGAGGTCTGCCCTCCTCGTTACGGCGCAGTGAGGAAGACCTCCGGCGAGCCGGTTCCGGCGCCCATACTGGAAGACGAACGGATCATCGTTAGAAAGAGCAAAGAGTCATGAGTGCCACTCTTCTGCAGATCGACGGGAAGCAGGTCGAAGCACAGGAAGGGATGACCCTCCTCGAGGCCGCGCAGACAGCGGGAATAAGAATCCCGACCCTGTGCCACCACGAGAAGCTCGAGCCCTACGGCGGATGCCGCGTCTGCATGGTCGAGATCGAGAAGCGCGGCTGGTCGAAGCTGGTGGCGGCCTGCGTCTACCCGGCGGAGAGCGACCTGGTGGTGCGGACGAGGTCGGAGAAGATCGACCGGATCCGAAAGACGATCGTGGAGCTGCTGCTGGCCCATGCTCCGGATTCTCCGGAACTGCTGGCGCTGGCTCGGGAATACGGCGCGAACAAGGACCGGTTCGAAGCGCAGGCGTCGTTCTGCGTGCAGTGCGGTCTGTGCGTGCGGTACTGCGCCGAGATCAAGAAGGCGGACGCCGTGGGGTTCCTCGACAGAGGCACACGGCGGGAGATCAGCTTCATCCCCGAGTTGGCCGCGACCGTGTGCTGGGACTGCAAGGAGTGCTTCTCGCTGTGCCCCACCTCGGCGCTGCAGGCGGCGTACGTCCTGACCACGGCGCTGGTGCCTCACCCGCCTCAGGTGGAGGCGGGATCGGAGCGCTAGTGCGAGCGGTCGGCGACCATCCGGTCGCCCCGCCCCCTGAGTGATGTCGGCCCACGAATGAGATCGAGTCGGCGCCGTCGCGCGCCGGCCGAAGGCCTACTGGGGCAGGCTCTTGAACAGCGCTATCCCGTCTTCAGCAGTTATGGCCGGGACGGTGGTCCAACTGAACGCGTCACTCCACTCCGTGTTCGCCGCCAATATCGGCGCGATGCTGTCTGCTTCGAAGATCGATATCACGGTCACATCCGGAAGTTGGAGCCAGTATTCGGCGATGACCCTCAGCCCCTCGGGGTAGTCCCAGTTGACTCGCCGCGCGATTTTTGGGCGAGCGTCCCCCGGTAGTGACTTTCCGATGTTCACGAACAGCATGATGACCCCCTCTGGTGCGTCTTCGTACTTGTCCTTCCCGGCGAGATATAGGGAGAATCGTCCGTCTTGGGGGCGAGGCGACGCGTGAGGTCTACCCAGGCCACGGGTGGACAAACCGCCTTGCTGGTCCGGGGCCTCCGGCGACTGCAGGCACAACCGACCACGTAGCCTTCGCGCAGGCCCCGTAAGGCAACAACGATAGAGCAGCGAAGGCGTCAGCCTAACTGCGAATCGCCAGAGTCCGCCCACACAGCGTCCGATGCTTCAGCAACGCCTTTGAGCGACGCCTGCGGCGACTCTGATCCACGTGCGACATCCTGGGATCGGCTGTTCCAGGAGGCCCAGCGAAGGGCTTACCAAAGAGCGCCTTGAGTAGAGTCCCTTCACCCGCCTCATCGAGAGCCTCCTCTCTATGATCCGTCAGCTCACCGTCCAAGGACCGGCTGTTCCCGGCATGATGCATGAGACGCTTTTAGATAAGAAAAAGCCTCTTTACTTCATAATCTGCACCATGATCCCGTGTTGTGTACAGTTGTCAACGCCGCCTGAATACTGTACATGTTCCATCGCTCGAAAACTGGACACCGAGTAGCGTATGAGCGGTATCCGAGTCATCCTCGGTCGCAGCGTTCCTGCGGTCCGAAGAGGAAGCGAGTGTACAGCGTGCATGACTGGGCTGAGGTTAGAAGCCTGAGGCGTGACGGCCTTTCGAAGAAGCACATAGCCGAGCGCCTCGGCATGAGTCGCACCACCGTCTACCGGCTGCTTGAGCGTGAGGAGCCGCCCTGCTACCAGCGTCGGAAGTCTCCGTCGCTGCTCGATGACCACGTGGACTCCATTCGCGGGATGCTCAAGCAAGACCACGCCGCGCCGGCTACGGTGATTCTTGAGCATCTGCGCGCGGAGGGTTACCGGGGCGGCATCACCATCCTGCGGGAGCTTGTCGCGGAGCTCAGGCCGCAGTTCGCACCCCCACCGGATCCCTTCCAGCGTACCGTCTATCTCCCAGGCGAGATCTGCCAGCTCGACTGGTGGGACGTACCAAGCGACTATAGGATCCCGGTCGGCAAAGGGCACACCCGTCCGGCCTTTGGCCTGGTCGGCAGTCTGCCCTACTCGGCCGCCCATGCGGTCACGTTCACCCACACAAAGACCGCCGCCGATGTCACCCTGGCACTCCCCGGCGTACTTACGCGCCTCGGTGGCCTACCCCGCTCGGTGGTGGTCGATCGCGACTCGACCATCGTGAACACGCACACCGGGCGCCTACACGACGAAGTGGCTGCCCTCCTGGGAGGCCTCTCGGTCCGGCCCATCGTGCTCCCACCCTACAAACCCACGAGCAAGGCTTGCGCATCTGACTGCTCCTTGTTTAGTTGATCGAGCACGAATCCCTGGCCATTTGCGTGCCGGCGTTCTTTCGGGCTGCCTGTCTGGCCGCTCGCTTGCGGCTATTGTAGGCGGCCAGGCAGCAGCGCTGGCTGCACCACTTCTTCCCGCGCCGCAAGAGTGGCTTCGCCGGTATGGGGCCACCGCACCATTGGCAGGACTGCTCGAGCGTTGTCGGCCGCACGTAGAGCCGCTGCCCCTTGTCATTGTAGACCTCCGAGTCGATGTGCCCTCTCCGGGCCCAGACCTTCACCGTGCCGGGGTCGGCACCGAGGAGCTCCGAGACCTCCTCGAGCGTGATGAGTCCTCGCCGGCGCAGGCGAGTGTAGCGGTCCGTAAGGCCGGAGGTAAGCCGCAGGGTGCGGACGATGCCCAGGCTGAACCGTTCGGCCACCCCCGGGAGAAACCCACGGCCGTTTAAGATGTCGGCAATCTCGGCGTCGGTATGTTCCTCGAGCAGGCGGTCGACCTCGGCCACCACGGCCGCATCCACCTTCCGCAGCTGAGCGGCGTTTAAGGGGAGGGGCAGGTGCAGGCTGCGGGTGGCCCCGCCGCGAAAGCGCACCTGAGCCACCACCTCGGCTGTGCGTGAGAGGGTGACGTCTTCCAAGATGAGGCGCAGCATGCGCTTGCGCTCGCGCTGCGGGACGGCCGGGTCGCGCCAGAGGCGGGCAAAATCGGTGGCCAGTGCGAGGATCTCGTCCCGCTGCTTCTCGGTAAGTCCCTGGCCCTCGGTTTCCCGCCGCTGCTCGTAGTCCGCTTGGGCTTCAGCCAAGGCGCGCAGCTTATGGTTCCAGTCCGCCTCCAGGGAGTCGGCCACCAGCCGGTTGTCGGGATTGACCAGAAGGTAGCGGCGCTGAGCGAGCTCGGACTCGTAGCGCGCTCGTTCCACCTGCTTTAGGCGTAAGGTGTCGGCCTCCTTGGCGCGGGCCTCAAGCTCCTCTTGCACCGCCAGGGCGACCTCCAGCGCAAGGGGGCGTCACCGCCTCCACCAGGAGCTCACCCACGGCCCGGTCGATCTCGGCGCCCACCAGGCGCTGGCAGAGGGGCTCACCCCGCTCGATCCCCGCCCGCTGGCAGACGTACTCAGGCACGAGCTCTTTATGACGGACGTAGTAGCGGACGGTCATGCGCTCCCCGCAGCGCCCGCAGACGGCCAGGCCTTGGAGGAGGGCCGGGCCTTCGCGCGGCGGGCTCTTGCGTCGCTCGGCCCCGTTTGCCTGCGCGTTTTCGCGCAGCCGGGCCAGGTTCTGCTCGTACTCCTCCCAGGTGAGGTAGCCGGGGTGGGCATGAAGGATCACCGTATGCCACTCTTCGCGTGGCAGTAGGCGGCGGCGCTCTTTCCCGCCGGGGAGCCTGCGGGTCTGGCTGCGGCCGTAGACGAAGGCTCCTGTGTAGCGGGGGTTCTTGAGCACCCGCAGGGCGCGGCTGTGGACGAGCGGTCCCCAGGCGAGCTCGCCCTTGTGTGGTCCAGTGGTCAGCCGGCGGGGGAAGAGAAGACCCTCTTCGCGAAAAGTGCGCACGGTGCCGGTGGCCGAACCGGTGCGCCGAAAGGTTAAAAAGAAAGTACGCACCGCCTGCTGCACCTCAAGATCGGGGTCGAGGACCACCCGGCCGGCGGGGTCATAGAGGAGGCCCACGGGCAGCTTGAGCCCAAGCTCACCCCGGGCGGCCTTGGCGCGCTGGCCCCCGAGGAGGCGGGCGCGCAGGATATGGAGCTCGGCTTCTGACATGGTGCCCTTGAGCCCCAAGAGCAGCCGATCGTTGAAGTGGGCCGGGTCATAGAGGCCGTCCTCGTCCAGGATGAGGGTATCTGAAAGGGCGCAGATCTCGAGCAGGCGGTGCCAGTCCGCCGAGCTGCGGGCCAGGCGGGAGACCTCCAAGCCGAGGACCACCCCCCACCTCGCCCAGACCGACGGCGGCCACCAGCTGCTGGAAGCCCTCCCGGTCGCTGTCCGCCCCGGAGAGACCGAGATCGCGATCGATGACCACGATGCGCTCGGGCGGCCAGCCCAAGACGACGGCCCGTTCGCGCAGGGCGTACTGGCGCTTGGTGCTCTCGGTGTTCTCAAGGACCTGGCGGAGCGTGCTCTGGCGGACATAGAGGTAGGCCAGGCGTTTGAGGTGGCTGGCGGTCACTTTCAGATGCTGCTCGGGGTTCACAGGGGGCACCTCCTCTGACTCGAAAGGGCCATCCCGGCGAGCAGCCGCACGAGCTCGGCGCTCCCGGCGGTGAGGGCGCAGATCTCGCCGCCGCCGGGCCGTGGGCTCGCCACCGGCCTCGGTCGCTCCCTGGGAGGGCAAGCCGACATCCAGCTCGCCAGGCCGCCGCGCACAAAGACGGCTAGGCCGCGCGGGGTGAGAGAGGGGAGCTCGCCGAGCGCCTGGGCCCGCAGGGCCTCGTAGCCCTCGAGAAGCTCGGCCGCCGGGGCCGTCGTCTTCAGGGCGTCCCGGGAGCCCCCTTTTTCCGCCGTCTCTTCAGGGCCCGCTCGACGCTGCGGGGATGAACCGAAAGACCGAGCCGCTCCTCGAGCAGTCGGACCAGGGCGGCGCTCGGGAGGGAGGGCTCTTCGGCCAGGGCCTCTTCCAGGAGATCGAGCACCGTCTCGGAGAGCTTGTGGGCCCGCTTGGGTCCGGGTCGCTCGGGCAGAAGACCGGGCAGACCCTCTTCCTGAAAGGCGGCCTGGGCCTGGTAGAAGGAAGGCCGCGAGAAACCAAACGCGGCCGACGCTTCGCTCACCGGCTGGCCGTCCTCGCGTACCCGCCGGAGCATCTCGTACTTCACCTGCACGAGATCGCTCCGATCGAAGAAGGCGTTCTCGCCTAAGAAGGCGGGATCGCGGACCCGCTGGGGGCGGGGATTCAGGGCATGGTGACGGCGAAGGGCGGCGCGCTTCTCGGCGGGGGCGTCGGGCGGTATCAAGGCCAGCCTCCTCTGCTTGTGTTATGTACATTATGCCGCATAACTCCCCTATGTCAAGTCCAATACGTGCCTCACATGGCTGCTTATCCCGCTCTTTAGCGCAGATCAACGGCGGCCCTCGGTGGCCGCCTAGGCCTCGGGCCGGCAAAATCCCCCTAACACGTGCGGCATAATTCACCTTACACCTCCCTACTTTTGAGCTCCTGCACGAGACTCACCAGGGCAACGAGGTCCTCGACCCGGAAGTGCGCCCGGCCGGCCGAAATGGCCAGGAAGGGATCCACCCCCTCGACGTCGGTCCAGCGCGCCGGTAGCGAATGGACCCGCTCTTCTTGGGGCTTGCGGAAGAACACCCGGTGCTCCCCCCAGGTGTGGGCGTAGCCCACCAGCTCGAACTCCTGCCCGGTCAACGGGTGGAAGGGATGGGTGACGATGAATCTCCTCCCACCTGCGGCACCGGCTGTAGTTGAAGGCCTATGACAAAGGGGCCGTCGAGCGCGTGAACGGCTACCTCGAGACCTCCTTCTTGCCCCTGAGACAGTTCGAATCGTTGTCCGACCTGCAGACCCAGCACGATCAGTGGGCCCGAGATACCGCCTGGAAACGCCACCACCGCCGCGTGGGCACCCGGCCCGAGGTGGCGCATAGGACGGAACTTGCCTCCCTCGGCCCGCTACCCGCCCTGTGGCCGGACACCTCGGTCAAGATCCGCACCCGGGTGAGCCGTGACTGCTTCGTGCGCGTGGCCGGGGCGGACTACTCCGTGCCGCCGGCCTTCGCCTCGCGCGCCGTCAGCGTGCACCTCACCCTGGAGTGGGTCACCGTGTTCGGCGAAGGGCGTGCACTCGTGGGCCACAGCCGCACCTTCGTGCCCGCCGACGTGGTGGTGGCCCCGGGGCATGCAGAAGAGCTTGTGCGGGCGAAGGCCGCCCGGCGGGCGCTACTCGCCGGTGACGTGGCCGTGCCCCTGCCCGACCTTACGGTCTACGATGCCTTGGTCGGGGTGATGACACCATGACCACCGTGACTGCAGAGATTGCCTTCTACGCGCGGGCGCTCAAGGCCCCCCGTATCGCGGAGACCGCCCGCGCGCTCGCAGAGCGTGCCCGGGAGGAGGGGTGGGAGCACGAGCGGTACCTGGCCGCGGTGCTCGACGCCGAGGTCGCCGCCCGCCAGACCCACGGCGGGGACAACCGTGTGCGGGCCGCCCGTTTCCCGCAGGTGAAGACCTTAGACGACTTCGACTTCTCCTTCCAGCGCTCGGTCAAACGGGAGCTGGTCGCGCACCTGGCCCAGCTCGACTTCCTGTGCGAGCGCAAGAACGTCATCCTGCTCGGGCCCCCGGGCACCGGCAAGACGCATCTCTCGATCGCGCTGGGGGTGGCGGCGGCACGCAAGGGCTATCGGGTCGCCTTCGCCTCGGCGCAGGAGTGGGTCACCCGTCTCTCGGAGGCCAAACGCTACGGGAAACTCTCCGAGGAGCTCATGCGCCTGGCGCGCATCCCGCTCGTGATCGTGGATGAGGTGGGCTACATCCCCTTCGACCCGGAGGCCGCTTCTCTGTTCTTCTCGCTCATAAGCTCACGCTACGAACGCAGCTCGATCATCGTGAACTCGAACAAGACGTTCTCCGCCTGGACGGAGATCTTTGGGGATCCGGTGGCGGTCTCCGCTCTCGTCGACCGTCTCGTGCATCACGCGGAGATCATCACCTTGAAGGGCGAGAGCTACCGGCTCAAAGGCAAGCGCAAGGAGGTACTCGACGTGGCCGAAGGCTGATCTACGTGTTCAATATTGAACCGTTGGAAAGTGTCCAGTTTTCGACCGGGGTTGACAACAGTGAGGTTCCTTCAATCCGACCCAAGGGCTAGCAGGTGTGGTTCAGCCTACGATGGTGGAACGTTCAAGACTCGTGCACCTTGAAAGGCAGGGACTCCGTCCCTTGCACCACGGGTAGTGCGACGGTTGGTTGCGCCCAGCGATTGGGTGCAACTGAACTTCTACATGCCAGCCTCCTTGTGCGGACGACCTGTTTGCCTCTGGAGTGAATCAGACGCGGGGAGGTGATGCCTGGAATCGGATCCACTCTGAGGATTGATCAGTTGGTATATCTTTCGCAGCAGGTGAATTGTGTGTGCGCTTCCGCTTATGGTAGTCCACGGAAGCAGCATGCGCGGGAGAAAGGGATGGGAACTCTAATGAAGAAGATTCTCTTCAGCGTGCTCATGATTGGCGTGGTCACGGCCTTGGTGGCTGGCGGGACCATCGCCTACTTCACAACTTCAGCGTCGGCCCCGGCAACTTCATTTGCGACCGGCACACTGAGCCTCGAGCTCGGCGGTCAGATGTCGGCGGCTGTGGATTTCAGTAGCATGCTCCCGGGTCATTGGTACAAGAAGACCCTCACCGTGAAGAACAACGGGAACTATGACGAGCTGTACAAGCTTGCCTTTAAGGATTTGACCAATCCCGACGGGAAATGGCTCGCGGGACAGATCACCGTCCAACTGTACTATCATGACAATCATCCGGAGGATGGAACATCGAACCCAGGCTGGGGCTACGCTGGGCTGCTGACTAACTGCACTTCCGATAGGGCCCCCCAGTCAGAATACATGCTCAGAGTGGGGAACACAGACACCTGGGACATCTACTTCATGCTTAACGCTGATGCTGGCAATCAGTACCAGAATGCGTCGACCCAGGCGACTCTGCAAGTGAATGCGCAACAATACAATCCTCCGCAAGACGTAACTCTACCATAGTCATAGGGCGGAAGACGACCGGCGGACACAAAGGGGCATCGGCCTCTTGTGTCCGCCTTTGCCGGCCGATAAACAAGCCGGGACGCGATGCAGATGGCTAAGAAGATAACGAAGGTGATCAGCAGCATACTCCTCTGTGTGACCGTAGGCGGAGCGGTGCTGCTACTCGTCCTCCACGTATTCGCCGAAAGCGGCCGGCCTCTGCCCGGCGGCATCAGACCGATGATCGTTCTCAGCGGAAGCATGGAGCCGACCTTGCCGGTCGGCAGTTTGGTCATTGCCAAACAAACGGACGCATCCGGGATCGAGGCGGGGGACATCATCACGTTCCTTCCCGCAACGGCCGTACCGAACCAGCCGGCGATCTTCGTCACCCACCGAGTGGCAGAGGTCATCACGGAAGTGTCAGGTCTGAGCTTCGCGACCAAAGGCGATGCCAACCCGACTGCCGATTTGGCGCCCGTCCCGGGCGATCGGGTGGTCGGGCGCGTCTTTCTTACCGTGCCCTACGTGGGTTACATCACCCGCTTCGTACGCACCCCTCTGGGTCTGTTCTTGCTTATCCTCCTCCCCGCCGCCTTGCTGATAGCCGGTGAGGTCAGGAACATCTCTCGGCGCCGATCGAGACTCCTCCAGAGTGGGGGAGACGATCGGGCTTCTGCTGGCCCTGTCGCTGGCCAGCTCCGCCCTTGCCGGGACGGCCGCAGGAACGAATGCCTACTCCACGATCGAGGCCTCGATCCCGATCTACATTGCGACCGGCACTTGGGAACAGCCACAGGATTCCCTTGTCCTGTCAGCCGGCAAGTCAAGAGCCGTCCGTCACTCTGACAAACTGCCTGGTCCGGCCAGCTTCCCGATTGGCTCGCTAGACGAGACGGGGAAGATGAGGCTCGACTTCGGAGAGTTGAGCCCCGGCAACAGCAACAACTCGCCCGATGTATTCCGCATCGAGAACGGTTCCACCGTGGAGGTCTCGATAGACGTTATTGCATTGGATGATTTCGCTGGATTCGTGGAGAGTATATGGATCGGCGGCGAGATTCCGCCCCAAGAGCTTGCCCCGGGAGAAGAGCAGTCGGTGTCGGTGAAGCTGGACGTTCCGAAGAACGCAGCCCCGGGTGACTACGAAGGTGTCGTCCGGGTCACGATGACCTCCGGAGGCTCATTCTCGCTCGACATACCCGTAATCCTGACGATCAGGGGCAAAGATGAGGCTTCCGAAATCGAAGAGCATTCATCCTCCCAGGTCGCGGCCTCTCCAGAATTATTCGCGGCCACTACAAGCGCGCCGGATTCAGCTGACCTGACCACTTTCCCATTGGCGAGCGACCCGGACACGTCCACCACTGGTGGGTCGACCACGACAACGCAGAGCGGAGCGCCGAAGAACACGGTCACGACGACCACGACGACGACCACGACGACGACCACGACGACGACCACAACGACGGAAGCCGCGCCTCTTGCTGAGACATCCTCCACAATGGGGGACCAGATGGTCACCACGTCACCCCCAGCCACGCCGGCGAATCCCTCGCCTCCCACGAACTCCGCAGCTCGCACCGACTCCACGGACCACAGCATCCCTGCGCCGCAGTCCTGACGGAGGGTTCTGAACGAACCCCCGGTACGCTTTGCGGCGTACGACGATTTGCGAGGGGGATCATAAGCCAGATGTCAAGGAAGGGTGGGCAACCGAACCACCCTGACTGCTCAATGTCCCAGAGACATGGCTCCCTACTCTTCGCGCGGCGTCTGACGCGGCCGGTCGGCCCCGCTCATTCCACCCGGTTGACAACCTCTAACACAACTTCGGGGTCCATTGGTGCCCACAGCTGCACGATCATGAGGGAATCCGGCAGGAAGACGATCATCGAGTCCCCGCGATCGTTGGGGCCACCTTCCAGTCCTCCAGAGTAGACGGTAGCCGTAGCGCCCGCCAACGTCAGGTCCTGCCGCACCCAATGCCCCGAGGCCACCCGCTTCCCCGCGAATGAGCGTGAGTCCTCCACCACGCGCCCCCTCAAGGGGCGCACCATCATCTGGCCGCTCTCGTAATCGCTTGCGGCCTGTGGCCGGTCGTAGATGAGGGAGACGAACTCGTCAGCGGGTTCGGCGCCGGCACCAAGGGCCGAATCGTCTTCGAAGCTCACATGCTCGGCGCTGGCCAGCACCCAGTTCCCCATCGGGTTGCCAAGCTAATACTGGCTCCAGTCCGCATTCTCGCTACGTGGGCGTCTGGTGGAGAGCTCGTAGGTGACCCCGGGGTGCCAGTAGTGCTGCGGCGCGGCGTCGAGGAGGAGGTCCACACGCACTTCCAGCCTTCGGTCGAGTGGTCCCAGTTAAGTCGGCGCCCGCCATCTTCCAGCTGCTCGACCTGGAAGCCTGCCGCCAGCCCTTGGCCGCCGTTCTCCTACAGCGCGCCGAGTTTCCTTGTCCATGGTGACAGGTGCAGCGGTGACCAATCGCATGGAAGCCCTAGGAGGGCCGTTGAAAAACGAAGCCCCGGCCACCGGGCAGCACTGGGCGGCGCCATGCCTCGTCCTCGGTCGCGCCCGTAGCGCCGCTACGGGCGCTCCCTCCGTCCTTGCCTTGCGCGTGTCCAGCGCACCCCGGCGGCGAAGCGTCATTCTTCAACGGCCTGCTGTACCGGGTGACTGCCGCAGCCCTTGACTTCGCCGCCTACGTGGGCGCCGGTGAGGTCGAGGCACTACGCACCTCGTGCCCCCACCAACTGGCTGCCGGACGGCTTTTCACCCCTTGGGGTTGACCGACTCTTCAGTTGAGGCTTTTCAGGTAGGTGACGAGGGCCGCTACCTCATCGTCGGTCAGCCCCCATTGCGGCATGGGCGCCTCCAGCCGGTCGCCGTCCGGTTCGATTCCATCCTGCAAAGCCCGAGTGAAGCTGGCCTCATCATAGGGCGCGTGCGGCTCGCCGCCCGCGTGCTGCTCTTCCGACGAAGTGAGGGCGCTCCAGCGTATGTCGGGCGTCGTAAAGCTCCCCATCATCAAGCCGACCCTTCGTCCCCGACCGTCGCTGCCGTGGCATCCAGCGCACCCGGCGCCAGCGAACATCATGCTCATCATGCCACCCGTCGAGCGAGGAATCGAGTCCCCTTGCTCGTCAGTGCCACTCAGGAAGATGCGTTCACCCAGGGACGAGAAGGTCTGGCGGCTGGGGAGCGCGCCGTACGGGCCGGTGAAATAGCTTGTCCCGGGAGAGCTCAACCACGGTACGAACAAGAGACCGAGCAGACCGACGAGGAGAAGGGTCACCCCCAGCCAGAGAGAACGACCGCGGCGGCTGGGCGCCTGTTGGGCCCCGGCGGCGAGTCTTGGCGCCGGACGCCCGGGATCGCTCACGAGCGCAGGTCGAGCCGTCGGTCGAGGAACTCCTGGCGGTCTATCTCACCGCGGGCGTAGCGCTCCTCCAGGATCTGAAACGCGGACGATGTCTCTTGCGCTCGTGGTGGGTTGGCCGCTGAGCTTCTCCACGCCTCCCCACTCCGGGCCTGGCTGGTCAGCACGGCTCTCACCACCAGTACGACGCCCACCACGATGGCCACCAAGAAAGCGAGCGACAAGAGGTCGCTGAGGAGCCCTCCTGCGCCCCAGCTTCCGTTGAAACCGTAGCCCATCATCCGGCCTACCTCCTTGTTGTCGAATGCGGTTGACTGCAGCCCTGTCTGGTGCGTGCCTCATGTAGTGGTAGCGGCCGCCGCGGCGGAGGACGGCCACGTTGCGTGGGTGCAGGAAGGGGTCGGCCTTGATGTAGAAGCCCACGTCCCCCGCGTCGGCCACGCAGGTGGCGGGCAGGGTGAGACCGTCCACCAGGTCGCCAGAGCCCGTGACCTCGGCCGTGATGTTCGCCGCTGCTCGGACAGCCGTCTCCTCTGACATGTGCCCCGTCTTCGGTACACCCACCAGGACCGGCGTCGGCTCGGGCGTGGCGATGGCCGGGTCCGAGCCGGGAACGTTCACACCGCCGAGGTAGCCGCCCACGATCACCACCCGGTGCTTGCCGCTCGCCATTCGGTTCTCCCCGCGCCTCGTTAGCTGCTTGCAATATGGCGAGGTCAGCATATTACATGATACGCAGAGCCTGAGGCAAGGGGGGTTTGGTGGCATCCGTGCTCTTCGCGCTCAATGACCCACACTTTGCCCTCGGGCGCTTCCATCGCCCGCTTCGGTAATCCATCGAGTGGCCACGTCTTCGGAGGACGAGCCCGGCACGCCGTGGAGAACGCGCGCAGGCCCCAAGGCGTGCGTCCGTCGAATAGGCACCGCCTCTGAGAGACGTATCGGGCGTCCTGAGCATGAAACAGGGCTGCCAGGTGGCAGCCCTGTTTGTAGAACGAGCGTTCTGTAGTGCGCGGTCTACAGCCCCAGTGCTTCCTCCGCAGCAGTGAGCAGAGCGTCGGTGTAGGGCGGATTGTGAACGCCTAGGCTCTTGTCCTCATGGGCGATGTAGATCCAGTTGTAGAGGGCGATGGCCTGCGCTTCGGGCGCTTCCGTCACAGTCGGGTGGCCATCAACGTCGTTGCTGCTGAGCAGTCCCAAATCAACCAGGGCAGCTCCGATGACGTCCAACCGCGCTTGGACCTCGGTCTGTACGCCGTTGACATCGAAGCCATCAGCATCAGGATGGCAGGTCTGGCAGACCGCCTCGACCGGCTCAAAGGAGTGGCCGTCATTTGGACCCAAGTGGCAGCCCACGCAGGTATCTCCCACTATCAGATAATGCGTGCTGGGGGTGCCTTCAGCACCGGCGCCGGCCACGCCGAGCATCATCGCACTCTGCGGACCGTGGTGGGGGCCCCAGTGGCTGGTGATCCCCGTGATTGTCCCGTTCACTGCTGCCGGGAACCCGCGACGCGGCTGATGGCAGTTGACGCACAGGTTGCCCTTGCCGCCATTGAAGGTGGCGCCCTCGACGGCAAAGAGCTCTACCGGGGCGGTGGTCTCCAGGGCCCAGTCGGCGCCGGTGTACGTCTCATGGATCTGGTGGCAGGCGCGGCAGTCCTGGCGGGTCGGGTTTGGATCGCCGGCCGTAACCTCATTCGGGCTTTGTCCGGCGGCAACCATGGCGCTGAAGCTTCCACCGGAGTGGCATCCGGCGCAGCTTGCGCTTGTACCCCGTCCAAATGCTTCACCAGTTCCATGCAGGGACTCAGACCACGCGGTCCGCTTGCCGGTGAGCAACGTGGTGTCGTTGTGACAGTCCGAGCAGGTGGATGTTCCGTCCATCGTGCTCTTCAGGTACTCGTCGTAGTTCTGGAACATCGTGGCAGCCTGGCCGCGCAAGATGGGGTCGTAGGGGCCGAAGTTCCCGTTTGCATAGCCGTTGACGACGCCGTTCTCCGCCGCCCACTCGATGGCGTCGAAGTGCGTGTCGTTCTCGGCCACGTCGGGGAACATGCCCGCGGCCCACGCTACTCCTGCGATCATGAGGAGAGCCGCGACTGTGACCAACACGATCACGGTCGTGCGTTTCCGTCTCGTCATCCTATCCTCCATCTGAGTCATGTCTTCCCTCTCAAGTCGAGGGTCCTTGACCCCGGCCCCAGACAAAGAAACACGTGGGTGCCCGCATGGTCGGGATCAATGCAGAGTCGATGCACCTTCAGCTCAAAGGCATCCCCCCCTTCCCAGAATGGGGGCGGCATGGTGAATGCGCACCACTTCTCAATCCCTCGCTGACGGTTTGCCCGGAACAAGGTATCCGCCCCCCGGTCCTGGGGGAGGCAAGTCACCAGACAGTCCCGAGTCTTTGCTTGCCGTCGACTCCGCGGGGCCGATGGAGGTAAGTGACCCTCCGGCTCAATTCAACGTCTTTACGGCTCGGTGCCCATCGCACTGTCAACGGCCGTCCATGACCACGGTATCCCCGAATCGCGTTCGAGTCAATAGTGAACGTACGCACAAGCGCCCGCATCAACCAGAAGATGTCCGAGTCATCCAAGCGCGCCTGCCTGGGGGTGGCTATCAGGGCGCTCATGCGGACATCAGACGGCCTATACGGCCCGGCGGCAACACAAGACGAGGGGCCGGTGGTTCCGGCCCCTCGTCTTGTAGCTGTGTCCGGCTTCTAGAGTCGGACCATTCCGCTCAGCTCAGTGCCGCTAATGCTCCCGCAGAGCTTTGTGAGCCGCGTTCATTCTAATGCATCGAGACCTTGCTGGAGGAGGGCCTTGGTGAAGGCCGAGTTATGGACGCCCACGCTCCCATCATATTCGACGAGCTTGAAGTTCCACATCGCCGATGCGACCGCTTCGGGGTACACTCCGGGGATCGACCGTCCCTCTTCGTTCATGATGCCGTTCGCGACCAGCAAGGCATGGACCTGGTCAAGCATAGCCTGAACTTCGGTCTGTACGCCGTTGACATCAAAGTCCTCGGCACCGGCGTGACAGGCTTGGCACCGGTCCACTTCGGGCTCGTAGGTGTGGTTGCGCTCCTCGCCCATGTGGCAAGTCACGCAAGTATCCCCCACCACCAGATAGTGCGTACTGGGGTTGCCACTCACGCCCAAGCCGCCTTCGCCGAGAAGCATCTGGGCTTCAACACCGTAATGGGTGCCGAACCGGGTGTCCGTACCGAGGTCTATGTTCCCTCCCGCAGCAACGGGCAGGTTGTTGCGGATCTGATGGCAGTTGGCGCACAGGTTGCCTTCGCCGCCGTCGAAGGTACCACCGGTCTTCTCCAACACCACTGGCTGTTCATCTCCGGTCAGGGAGAAGTCGGCCCGCGTGTAGGTCGTGTGGATGTCATGGCAGGTGCGGCAGTCGAACGGTGACACGTTCACCACTCCCACGACGGACGGGTCGTGCGGAGGCAGGCCGGCGTTGATCCGCGCCTTGGCGCCTTCAGTGCCGTGGCAGCCGGCGCAGTTCGTGCCTTCGCCTCTCTCAAAAGCCTCGCCCGTCCCATGCACAGAACGTTCTCTGAACTGCGCCTCCTTGGACCAGATCAAGGTGGTGTCATTGTGGCACTCTTTGCAGCCGGACGTGCCATCGCCCTGGCTCTTCTGATACTCGTCGTAGTTCTGGAACATGGTGGCCGCCTGGCCGCGCAGGATGGGGTCGTAAGGTCCGAAGTTCCCGTTTGCATAGCCGTTGACGACGCCGTTCTCCGCCGCCCACTCGATGGCGTCGAAGTGCGTGTCGTTCTCGGCCACGTCGGGGAACACGCCCGCGGCCCATGCTACTCCTGCGACGATGAGGAGAGTCGCGACCGTGACCAACGCGATCACGGTCGTGCGTTTCCGTTTGGTCATCCTATCCTCCATCAGAGTCAAATGTCCCCTCATGAGTCGAGGGTGCTCGACCCCGGCCCGGACAATGAACACGGTGGGTGTCCGCGTGGTCGGGATCGGTGCAGCGTCGATCTACCTTCAGCTCAAAGGCATCCCCCCTTCCCCTGCACGCGGGCGGCTTGGTGAACGCGCACCACTGTCAATCCCCCGCTGACGGTTTCCCGGAATAGGGCATGTTCACCCGGTCCCGGGGAGGCAAGTCGCCAAACAAGCCCGAGTTCGTGTGTGATGCCGACCCCGGCTCCGCATTAGAAGCAAGGGGCCCCCCGGCTCGTGCTTTCCTGTTCGGCGCTTGGCGCCCGGCGCACGGTCAACGGCAGTCCGTGTCCACCGTACCCCCGAATCGCGCTGGAGTCAATAGTGAACAGTTGCACAATGTGTGGTTGACCAAAGCCACGAAGCGCAGAGCCTGCGCTCTGCCTGGAATCTGCGCGGGGCCCGGCTGAACCCCACCCTCCATGGAGCCGCGGTAGGCCTTCATCCCCGCCCCGGCCAGCCGGCCACCGGGCGGAGTTCGTCTACGCGGCGGACACCGGTCAGCCGCTGCAGAACGTGACTGTTGAACTGGTGGATGACGCGGGCTTGGTGGTGGCCTCTGGGTTGTCCAACGACATGGGCAACTTGGGCGTCGCCGCTCCCACGGGGGTATACCCGTGCGCACCGACAGCAGCCAGAGCTGAAGGTGGCCAGTGCCGGTACCGGCGTGTCAGCTCAGTATGCGCGCCTCGAACCAGTCCGCCGCGTCCTTCCCGTTTGAGGCTAAAAAGGCCTCCAGCGGGGAGTGATCACCATATTGTTCCACGCTCGAACAAAACTGGACAATGTACAGTTCGACTGATACTCTGCTGACGGAGTTCTCTCAAGACGAGGCCGAATGAATCAGAGCACTCACAAGACCATGAGCCGCAACTGGTGGTGGCCCGTGCATACGGGCTGATCGGCGGCGTGATCTGACACTGGAGAGCCGCGGATGGCCCGGATGCCATTCGCGGCTCTTTCCGTCTTCGGCGAGAGGGCTGCGGAGAGCCCCGCTCCTCTCGCATCTCGGGAGCCGAACCCTGAGGAGGGAGACGAAGATGAGCATTCTCGAAGCCCAAGCACGCACGATGGAGGTCCCCACGCTTGACGCGTTCGAGGGCCCGGCCGCGCTCGATGTCCCACCGGCGTGCTCGCCGTCGTCGACCGCGCCTGACGACGACATCCCGCCAGGGACCGCGGGGCGGGCGGTCGCGCTGGGTCTGTAGGGTCGGCGCGCTCGCGACGGACTGACTCGCATCCGCGCGGATCATCCGTGTTTCCCCATCCGTTCTCGTCCGTGCCGTGGTGACCCGCGGTGGGGTGGAGTCTCACCAAGAGCCTGCTACAGACCAACCAGCCCGGCCGCGCTTCTTGCGAGCCGATCTCCTTGGGGCCTCCGATCTTTGGACCGCGGGGCGGAGCGGAGGGAGGGATTGGAACCCGGCCCAGAGGTCGAATCAAGCGAAGCCGAAGAGAGGCGGGAGCAAAGCGACCACCGCGCTCGCCCAGAGGGCGAAGACCGGCAGGTATCTCGTCTGCCACCGCTCCAGGCGAGGGAAGGCAACTCGTCCCGCCAGAAAGCGGACCGAGAGCCAGGCCGCCCAGGCCAGGTTCAGGAGCAGCACCAGGTTGAGGCCCAGGGCCGCTACCCGATTCGGGGTGAATCCGAGGTCGCCGATCCGGGCAAGCATCGAGCCGAGCACCATCACGTCGAGAATGAGGGCGCCGGCGACCGCGACCAGTTGGATCGCGTCCATCAACCCGGCCCGTCGCGTAGCCTCCCGCGCCGAGAGCCCGTAGAGGACGAGGGCGAGGACGACCATCAGCAGGGCGTCAAACACCACCAGTCGGTCCCGATCGAAGTCACCGAGCCCCGACAGCGCGTAGGTGACGGCGGAGCCCGCCAGCATCACGGCAAAGAGCGGGGTGAAGATCATGGTAAGCACCGGGGCCATGTTCTCGACCACGCTCTTCTTGGCCTCGACCAGCCAGGCGGCTACGATCAGGGCGCCGGCCGCTCCAGACGGCAGCACCCATTCGAAAAGCGGCTCCACCAGACCGGGTGCCACCGGTTCGAGGACCACCGAGGCCAGGCCCATCAACACGCCTCCCCCGAGGGCGATGAGAACGTAGTAGATGAACCACTCGCCGGTGAACCGGACGAAGTCCATCCGTCGCTCGTGCGACCGCCAGCTGCCCTCCATGTAGGGATAGGCGACCGCGAACCACAGCGCCACGGGCAGGTGGAGCGCCACCAGTAGCTCGGGGGACGACTCCGGATCGTAGGGATAGAGGTTGACGAGCAGGGCAGCTACCACGAACGGGGCCAGACTAAGCAGGCCCTGAGGGAGGGACAGCCGGCGCCGGAGGGCGAAGTACCCGGCCAGGAACGGCAGCACGAACAGGCTTGCATTGCGCAGGAACGCCGGGGACTCCTCGTCGGGAAAGTCAAAGGCGAGGCGTGCAATCTGAATGGCGATGCCGGCGGCAACGGCGAAGGCGAGTGTCTCGACCAGCCCATTCGCTCGCTGCTCGCGCTCTGCTCGCCCCGATAAGACGAGCTGCTTCCAGAGCCGGTCGCTGTGCTCCCGGGCGAACTCCCGGGACAGCCCGTCGATGGCGCCCATCCGCTTGACGGCCACGAGAAAGGCCTCGTCGTCGCTGAGACCCGCCGCGGCCAGGTCTGCCATCTGGTCGCGGAGGTGAGCCTCCAACTCGTCGACGTCGGGGCCGTCGACGGCCCGTGCTTGTCCGACGTAGGCTCGCCATTCGGCGATCTGCGCTTCGACTGCGTTCATCTGTCAGGCTCCAGCAGGCTGTTGATAAATGACGCCTCCAGGTGCGCTCCGGCGGCCGAGACTTCGTTTTTCGACAGCCTCCGAATGGTCGCCGGCCGGATGTCGAACTGTTTCCAGGCATCGTTCAGCGTGCGCGTGACGGTGGTCCATTGACGCTGTTGCTCCGCCAGCGCGGATCGTCCCTCGCCGGTGATCGCGTAGTACTTGCGCCGGCGGCCTTCGGGCGGAGTGCGCCACTCCGAGGTCACGTAGCCGAGCCGGTGGAGACGATGGAGCAGCGGGTAGAGCATCCCATCCGTCCACTCGAGCTCCCCTCCGGACAGCTCTCTAACCCGCTTCAGGATGGCGTAGCCGTAGCTCTCGCCCTCGGTAAGGATCGAGAGCACGAGAGGGGTCGCCGAGGCGGCCACCAGATCCTTGTCGATATGCATCGTACCTCCCTTCTGCAGGCAGGATAATAGCACTGCTATGCATATCAGTGCAAGGTATGCGGCGGGCCGGTTATTGAGCGAGGGCACCGGCGTCTCGATCACCATCGGTCCACGGCGTTCTCGAACGCCGATGGTCCTCGCGGAGATGGCGACTAGCCAGACAGAGATGGCCGAGTAAGCGGCTGGCTTGTTGGCCGGAAGAAGGGGGAAAGCAAACCGGTTCGAGTCGGCTCCCGGTCGGGAAGCGGCGTTGGCACCCCCAAGAAGACCAGAGTAGCTGTCGCGGTCTGACCGGAAAGCGTCAACCGAATTGGGGTCGCGGCTGACGGCGCCGTCCGTATCTTCACTGACAACTCCACTCAATCTGACTGGCTTTGTGAGAGTGACTGCTGAACTCGTCAGTAGACCGTGACGGCTGGGCGCGGAGGAGGAAGAACGGAGGAGTAGCCAACCGGGGGAGTTCGAACCCCCATTTGGGTCGTCCCTAAGCGGAGAGGGAGGGATTCGAACCCTCGGTACGCCTTGCGGCGCACAACGGTTTTCGAGACCGCCGCATTCAACCGCTCTGCCACCTCTCCGCGAGCAGCCCGGATTGTAGCCGATGGCGACGCCCTTGACCACGTCTCGGGATCGCGCCGCCTGCCCTTTCGGCCGCGGAGCACCTCCCCCCCGGCTGTGCCAACCCCTCTCGGCCGCGCCTCCAGGAGTCGTCACCACTCCACCGGTCGGCCACCGACTCTTCGGCCTGGCCGTCACGCTTCGGCGCTGCTCCTCCGAAGGCCGCGCCGTCCCTTCGGTCAGCGCGGTCTGTCTCCCGCAGGCCTCGCCGCCCGCCGGCCGGCCCGGTCAGCCGGCCGCGATCGCCTGGAGGATGCCCCCCGCTACCACCTCCGGAGTGACCACCAGAGCCTCGTGACCGCCCGGGATCTCGATCAGCTCGAAGTCTCCCAGGCTCTGCGCCATCCCCAGGAAGGCCCCCGGCGGGAGGGAGGTGTCGTCCCTGCAGAAAACCACGGTCTTGGGAACCGGGAGAGCATTGAACGCCTTCGTGTCCACTCGGGTCGTGAAGAGCGTCACGGGCTGTGGGGAGAGGCGGCTGAGCACGTCGTCCTGCGCCTCGCGCGCGTCGCCGGCCATGAGCACGCCGCGGACCATCTCTTCGATGACGGGTACGGATCGATCGGGGGAGGCGTTGGCGGCGGCCGCGAGGCCTTCGGCGGCTTCGGGCGGCACCAGGTCGAACTGACAGGCGCCGTCGGGCAGGACGAAGGCATTGAGAAATATAACCCGCTTGATCTTCTCCGGAACCCTTGGGGCGGCCGCTTGGAGCAGGAAGCCGGCGCTCGAGTGGCCCACGAGCACGACCGGGCGATCCTGCCGTCGCAGCACGTTCACCAGAGCGTCCACCACGTCGTCGAAGGTGACCGCGGATCTGTCGTCGCCCGGGTTCATCCCGGGCATGGTGGGAGCTTCTGCGTGGTGTCCCGCTCTTTCGAGCTCTCGGATGATCCCTTCCCAGCACCAGCCGCCGTGCCACGCGCCGTGGACGAGAACAAAACGCTCACCCATCTCGGACCTCCCTCACCGGTGATCTCTGAGAACGCCGCCTCGACTACACCATCGGTGCCAGCCGCTGTCAACAAGAGCTCGCTTCGGCCCGTGTGGCCGCGGCGGCCAAGGCGGAGAAGCAACCACGGGCGGATGCCGTCACGCTTGGGCTTTTGCGGCGGCATCCTTGAGCTCGTAGAGGCGGCGGTCGGCGATCTCGCGGAGCTCGCCGGGTTCGAGCGTGTCCTTTGGATAGGAAGCGATGCCCACCGCCGCCGTCAGCCCGTAGTCGCTGAACTTCTCGGCGATGGCCTCCTGGATGCGCTTTGCCAGGGACTCGGCCTCCAGGTACGTGGTGTGGGGCGCGATCACGGCGAACTCATCGCCGCCAATGCGGCACACGTGGTCGGTCTGGCGCACGGCCCGCCCGATAGACTGAGCCACCTGGTGCAAGACGATGTCGCCTTCGATGTGTCCGTAGCGGTCGTTGACCCGCTTGAAGTGGTTCAGATCGAGAGCCAACAGTGCCAGGCTGCTGTCGTAGCGCCGGGCCCGGTAGCTCTCCTGGTCCATCATCTCGCCGTAGTAGCGGTAGTTGTGGACGCCGGTGAGCGGGTCGACCACTTTGTCAGCGATATTCTCGAGGAGCTCCAGGACCCCCACGGCGTCGCCGTTCTCGTCGACGAGGGGTACGGCATACGAATTGACGATCAGGTCGTCGCGGACCTTCCTCACAGCGGAGGCCGGGTCGCCGGTGGCCAGAGCGCGGAGGCAGGGGCAGTCGTCGCAGGCCCGCTCCAGACCCTCGCGGTTGGGGTCGTCCTTGTACATGCCGAGCAGATCGTAGCAATGGCGCCCCACCAACTCGTCGCGGCACACCCTCGCGAACTGCTCACAAATCACGCGGCCGGCCAGCACGAAACGTAGGTCAGTAGTCAGTACGGCGATGCCGAGGGGGGCGTTGTCGAGGATGAGCTGCAGGAGGTGGGCCTGATCGAATTTCCGAAAGGTATGCATCGATCCACGCCTTCCGTGCCAGGTCGCCCGGTTCGCCGAAGCGCAGGGAATACTCTACCCACTATCGGCGTTCTTCGAAAAAATCCTGAAGAATCATTTCGGATTCCGGCGCGAGGACCCCACCGGTCACTCTCACGCGGTGGTTGAAGCCTGGATGGACGGTCAGATCGAGCACGGAGCCGGCGGCCCCCCCCTTGGGGTCGGCGGCGCCGTAGACCAGGCGGTCGATACGCGCCATCACCAGCGCTCCAGCGCACATGGGACAGGGCTCAAGCGTCACATAGAGCGTGGCGTCGAGCACCCGCCATCCCCGAGCAGGGCGGCCGCGTCGCGCAGTACCAGCATCTCGGCGTGGGCGGTGGGGTCGTGGCGCAGCTCGCGCTCGTTGCCCCTCGAGGCGATCATGTGTCCGGCCTGCACGAGCACTGCTCCCACGGGGACCTCGCCGCGTTCACCGGCGGCCTCGGCTTCGCGCAAGGCGAGGCGCATGAAGTGTGCATCTTCCTCTGAGATGGCGATCGGCGTGGCGGCCGGCGGTGCGTCGGTCATAGGCCGGCTCCTCGGCTGGTTGGGACGCGCCTAAATTGTACTTCGAATCGTTCCAAGGCGGCCCGGGAGATTGCGGCCCATCCGGCGGATGCCCTCCGCGACGCCGGCCTCTGCCGTTTCGGGCGCGCCTAGCACAGGAATGGTATGGATATTGGCAGTATGCGACCGGACGGCCGGCTTGTTCCGAACGTCCGGAGAGGAGCGACCATGTTCGCTCGAGTGAGCACCTTCGAAGGTCCCCCCAGCCGCATCGATGAGTTCATGCAGCAGGCGGACCACACCATAGAAAGGATCCGGGAACTGTCCGGGTTCCTTGGATTAGACGTCCTGGTCAACCGCGAGACGGGCAAGATCCTCACCATCACCCTGTGGGATAGCAGGCAGAGCATGGAGGATTCGACCGAAGCAGCGAATCGGCTGCGTTCCGAAAGCATCGAGCCGGAACGGGGCGACCGGCCTCCCACGTTCGAGGTCTACGAGCGTGCCCTCCAGTACGACAACAGGAAGGCGGAGGTGGGAGTGGGGTAGCTTAGGGCCTATCCCTTTAGGCCGCTACCAGGTCCGCTTGAAGGGAGGCAGCTCGGGCCTTCTTGAAGGCGATGAGACCGCTCGCGAGCATGAGGAGGGCCAGGTGGTTCTCCTCCTTCTTTGACCAGCGAATGAGCAGGCCGCGGTGGCGATTGAGCCAGGAGTGGCAGGCCTCCACCACCCATCTTCGGGCCCGCCAGCCCGGGATGCGCAGCTTGTCTTTGATCTCCTCGCCCCGGGAGCGGATGTGGGGGGTGAACCCATAGCCCTCGACCACCTCCCGGCTCTCCTGGTTGTCGTAGGCCTTGTCCAGGCAGAGGCCTTGCGGCCTCTTGGGGGTTACCTCGGGCCGTTCTATGGGGATGGAGTCGAGAGTCTCTTTTAGAAGCTTGTGGTCGTTGCGGTTGGCGCCGTCATGCGCCAGGCCGATGGGCACTCCGGCCCCTTCGGTAAGGACCGAGCGTTTCGCCCCTTTTTCGCTCTATCGGTGGGATTGGGGCCGGTCTTGGGCCCTCCGAGAGGGGCCTTGGTCATGGCCCCGTCGCAAGACAGGAAACTCCAGTCGATGCCCACTCTTTCGTCGTACTCCACGAGGCCCTCTCGCCAGATCTCCGCGAAGACCCCGGCCCGCTCCCACTCCTGGAAGCGGCGGTGGGCGGAGGAGCTCGTGCAGATGCCGGTCAGGTTCAAGGCGTTCCACTGCATGCCGGTGCGCAAGACCAGGAAGATGGCGTCCATGGCGCTTCTGTCGGGTACCCGGGGGTTGTGGCAGCCCAGGGCGTGGGAGGGCCGCTCGGGTAAGAGCGGTTCTATCTTCTCCCACAGCCAGTCGGGGATACGCCGGCCATCGTCGCGATCGACGAGTCCCATGGTGCTCTCCTCTCGTAAGGGACCAGGAGGGTCAGATGGCCGGCCGAGAAGAGCATTCGACGTCTGCTGCGGAACTCCTACAGAGATATGTCCTAAGGAGCAGGTGCGATGAACAATCAAAGTAACTCTAGGCTCGAAGCGTTCATTAACAGCATTCGGGCGGTGGATAACCACAGCCATGTCGGTACGGTCGTTCCTGATGACCAAGGGTCCGACGCGCTTCCGCTCGACTTGCTGCTCCCTTCGAGATCCCGGTGAGGCTAAGGCCGGACAGCCCAGATTGGCTGGCCGCCTACCGCGCGCTCTACGACTATCCGCATACTGAGCTCAGCAACGCCAGCATGAGCGAGCTGAGCGACAAGATGGACCGCGTGGTGGCGGAACAAGGCGACAGGTTTCCCGAGTGGGTGCTGGACCGCACCGGCATCGAAGTGATGCTCGCGAACCGGGTCAATATGGGTCTCGGGCTCGAGTCTCCGCGTTTCCGTTGGGTTTCGTTCGTGGATGCGCTCATGCTGCCGCTTTCCACCAAGGCCGAAGCCGCCGTATCGCCGGATCGCGAGAAGCTCTTCCCTCTTGAGGACGACCTTCTGCGCCGCTACATGGCCGATCTCGAGGTGGAGGAACTCCCGGCCACCCTGGATGACTATTTGAGAACGGTGGTATCCGCCACACTCCAGAGCCAGCAAAGCAACGAGTCCTTGTCAATAGGTGTGTAAAAGTCCTCAGGCCGCAACCTTCTCCTCGGTTCCTTGGGTCACGACGGGTAGCCCGTCTTTGAACTCCTCTCCGGCCCACACCCGGGCCATTAGCTCCGGGGCGTTTACTCGGCGGAAGTTCTTCTCGGCCACCATGAGCACCTTCCAGATGAGGCAGGTGGCGTTCTCGGTCTTCTTGAAGCGCCGGGCCGCCCCGGTCCGCAACCTGACTGCGGAGAAGGGGCTCTCCACCGGGTTGGTGGTGCGCAGGTGGCG
This sequence comes from Thermoleophilia bacterium, assembly GCA_027493445.1. GTDB lineage: Bacteria > Actinomycetota > Thermoleophilia > RBG-16-64-13 > RBG-16-64-13 > JAMDDA01. The sequence goes on from JAOSKU010000001.1 coordinate 3,853,654, forward strand.
CCAGTGCTCCTGGGGAAAGTCGTAGAAGGTGAGCATGCGCTCGAAGTCCCTCAGCAGCGTCTCTGTCGCCTGCGGGTACCACTGTCCGAAACGGTGCACGAAGGCGTCCCTTCTCTTCTGCGCCTCGGCTCGGCTCCTCGCGTAGGGAATGGCGGTGAGCAGCTGGCGGGCCTCAGGCTGCACCTTCTTGGGGAGGCGATCAAGGACATTTACTATCTTGTGGTTCCAGCAGCGCTGCTCCGCTGCCTCCGGCCAGATCTCAGCGACCGCCGCCCACACCCCGGTGTTGCCGTCGGCGAGCACCAAGCGGGGCGGGATGAGACCACGATCCCGCAGATCCCGGAACACCCCTGCCCAGCTCTCGCGGGACTCCCGAAAGCCGGGGGTCAGCGCAAGGACCTCCTTGCGCCCGTCGGCATGGGCGCAGATCACCACCAGCAGCGCGGCTTTCTCCTTGTCCAGGCCGGCCTTCACGTAGATGCCGTCCGCCCACAGGTAGACCGGCTTCCGGTCACCCAGAGGACGGTGTGACCAGGCCTCGTACTGGGTGTGCCAATCCGCTTTGAGGCGGGCGATGGAAGAGGCAGAGAGGGGCGCCCCCTCCCCGAGCAGACCGCGCAGGGCGAGTTCGAAGTCCCCCAGGGCCAGGCCGTGCAGGTAGAGCTCCGGGAGCAGGCGGCCCACCTCTTCGGTGCGGCGGCGAAACAGCGGCAGGATGCGGCTCTCGAACTTCTCCTCCAGGTTGCGTACTCGGGGGCGGCGCACGGTGATGGTGCCCCCCTGCATGGAGAGGCGCCGGGGCTTCTGGTAGCCGTTGCGGTACCCTGAGGGCGCGTCCACCTCGCGGCGGCGCTCGGATCTTTGCCGGCCGAGGAGCGCGGTCACCTCTTCCTCCAAGAGCCTCTGCAGGAACTCTTGTACCTGCAGGCGGGCCCACCCCTCCAGGGTGGCCCACTCCGGAGCTGGTACATCTTGGCCATCTCGTCTATCCTTCTGCACGGCGATGTCTCCTTCCCGCCGGGTTCCCCGGCGTTTTCCTTGGCAGGAAGAAGGTTACGTCGCCTTTGGTCTATTTACACACCGTTTGATGGTAGCTCAAAGCAACGGTTGCCTCGCGGTAAAGTTCGAAGCCGCCTTCCTCCGGCGGCTCGATTTCGACAAGGTCTCAGTTGCGGATGACAGCAACATCTATGCCCGATACGTCAATGGTGGGGAGCCGTCCCACGCGGAGTACAAGGCACTGCAGGACTTCCTCTTCCGCTACAACGCCCGCGAAGCCGGCCGCCTGGGCATGGCGGTCCATATTCACACCTTTCACGGACCGGGCGGATTCTACCGGGCGGCCGACAGCGACCCGCTGCTTCTGGAGTCGACCTTCAACGATCCGAGCCTGCGTGGCACGAAGTTCGTCCTCATCCACGGGGGCGGTGTCTATGCCGCCTCATTCGGGCCGGGTGTCGGCTGGGAACTGGGCGCCTGGATAGCGGCCACCACGGCGCGGCAAGCGCTGGCGATCGCCCTCAAGGACATGATGAGGAGCGGGGAGATAACACTGGTGGGCGCGGAGGAGATCGCAACCATGGTGATGCGCACGAATGCCGGGGCCCTCTACAATCTGCCTCTGGAGCGACCAGCGGCCGCTCAGGCTGGCGTGCGGGCAGCGGCCTGACATCTGCCTGATCCGGCGTAGCTCATCCGGCGGGGGAGCGACTCATCTGCGCGTGAGCCTGCCGCCATACCGGTCGCTCGGAATACTGTCTACCATTTACCGATAACGTCTTCCGCGGCCGCGAGGACCGTGTCGACATCGTTGTCCCCGTGGGCCGTTGAAAGCATCATCCTTCCATTTGGCACGAAGAGTACCCCGCGTGACATCATTTCGGCATGGAACTTGTGCATGGCGGAATTGTCAAGATTGAGAACGTCGCGATAATCTCTAAGCACAAGTGGAGGTGAAGTGACGAAGAAGACCGCACCATTTCCGTGCGCCTGCATGGGAAAATCATGGGCGCTAAACAGCCTGTTCAGGCCGTCTCGGAGTCTCTCTCCCACCTCATGAGTGTGCCTGAGCGCGGCTGAATCATCGCGCGATAACTCCTCAAGAGTGGCCACAACGGCTGCCAGGCACATGGGATTGGCGTTGAAGGTGCCATAGTGAGTAGCGGCCGCGATCTCCATGATATCCCGCCTACCGCCAAACGCAGATATCGGGTAGCCGGCTCCCAATGCTTTTCCAAGCATGCAAAGATCAGGAGTAACCCCGTAGAACTGCTGGGCCCCGCCCAGTGCAAGTCGAAAGCCGGTGATTATCTCGTCAAAGACGAGCAAGACTTCGTACCGTTGCGTTATTTCCCGGATGGCGGATAGGTAGCCTTCCTCCGGTAAGATGCCTGCGTTGTTGTACATCACTGGTTCAGTGACCACGGCTGCCACTTCGTGGGCACGAAAACGCAGTGTTCGTTCCAGGGCTTGCACGTCATTCCAGGGGAGGACGATGATGTTCTCTGTGACGTTTTGCGGCTGGCCGGCATTCTGGCGGATCGGCCAGGGCGCGTGGGGTAGGCCCGCCGCGAATGGAGGCCGGACGCTGACGTAAACGTCATCCACTGTGCCGTGAAAATGGCCCTCGAACTTGACTACCTTGGATCTGCCGGTAAAGGCGCGCGCCACTCGGAGGCAGTTATGCACCGCTTCCGAGCCCGAACAGTTGAAGCGTACCAGCTCCAGACAGGGGACGAGGTCAACAAGGGCCTTGGAGGCGATCGACTCGAGCTCGCAGCTCACCGCGAAGTGGGTACCCTTATGAATCTGTGCCACGACCGCCTCTGCCACCACATCCGGGGCGTGACCAAGAATCAAGGGACCGGCGCCCATCAACAGATCGACGTACTCATTGCCGTCGATGTCCCATAATCGTGATCCCTTGGCTCGGTCGGCAACCAAGGGATGAGCGAACATGCGAAAAGCACTCCCCACACCGCCAGCTATGGTCTCTGTGGCCTGGGCTATGGTGCTGCGGGAATTGGTCCTGTCCTGAATTATCTTCACCGGCCTGCTGCCCCTGTCGTCATTCGCTCCATCAGCCAGAGGCAGGCTCAAGCAGCAGGCTGACTGTCGCGGGCCGCGCGCAGCTGGGCGCGGCGGGAAAGAGTTGCCTCCTCGTCCACGGAGAGGCTGTCGGCGAGAACCTCCTCTTTGAAAACGACGCCGTAGACGTCGCGGGCCCGCCCAAAACTCACGAACTGGCTCAGCACATCGTTACGGACTCGCTCCGCTTCCCTTTCGAGGGGATCACCGTACCCACCGCCTCCGCTCAGCGCGTGTCCCAGAAGTTCGCCCGGTTGCAGTCGCACCTCGGCTATCGGGTCCAGCGGTTCCGTATTGCCGCCCTTGAGGACCCGGTAGGCTATCGACCTGGCGGCTTCCTGACCCCCCCGGGTGCCACGGGGGGGATTCTTGAAGCCATCCGTTACGTACGTGGCCGTCATGGGAAGTGTCTTGGGGCCGTATGCACAGATCGCTCCCGGTGCCCCGCGGCGTCGACCGGCGCCCTCCGAGTCCATGCGTATGCGGATCTCTTTCACGCGTATGGGGTACTTCTGTTCGTCAATCTCGACGCTGTCGCGGAACATGAGGCCGTTGGTCACCGAGTTTGCGTAGGTCACCCAGCCGTCGTGTTGCGGCCCCGCGGGTCCCCCCTGGGAGCCAAGGAATACTTGATTGACGTAAGGCTCAGAGTCGCGCCGCGAGTCTTTGCCGGAGATGACCGCGAAGCCGGGGCCTATCCCGCAGGCCCCCTCGGCCAGACCATGGCCTTCCCACTTGTCGGCGAATGCCTTCTGAGTGGTGACCACCAGACGCTCGCCCACGTTTGTGGTGGCGACAGAGCAAGAGTGCGGAAAGCGCGGTATGCCAACGACGCAGTTTTCACGCAGGAGCACGCGCACTCGGCGGAAGGTGCCGGCGTTGTGCGGGATGTCCGGGTCGATAGAGTTGAAGAGGCCCGTCATGACGTTGTTCGTGGCACAGGCCATCGATTCGTTCACGCCGGCATCGACACAGTCGATGTTGTTTCGCAGATCCAGCTCGACCATGCCTTCGTCATGATCGACGGTGATCTTGACGTTTACCGGGATCCCGTCCGGCAACACTGGGAGCGGGTCGTGCCGCCCTGAGCCGACGATAACACCCTGGGGCAGCGTGCGAATGACGCTTTCCATCCTGCGCTCGGAGTAGTCGAACCACTCTTCGATGAAGGCCTTGAGCATGTCGACGCCGTACCGTTCCGTCAGTTGCTTCAGACGAGCCTCGCCGATCCGCGCCGCGCCGGTCATGGCTAGGTAGTCGCCGTACCACTGATCAGGCACGCGTATCTGTCGACGGCACATGCGAATGATGTCCGGGACGTCCTTGTACTCGCGCTGAACGCGGACGGCGGGAAAGATCAGTCCCCCCTCCTCGTAGGTATCTCGGGCGAAGGGCATATACGTGGTCGGCACGCTATTGCCGATATCGGCTTGGTGAGCCTTTGCGGCCGCTGTGAAAATGTGTTGACCCTCGAAGAAGACGGGCACAAGGATGGAGTGGTCACCCGGGTGCGTGTTGCCAAGGTAGGGGTCGTTGTGCAGAAACGCGTCCCCCGGCGCCAAGTCTTGGTGAAGATCACACATCGCCTGCGCCAGGTACTCCATGCCAATCACGTGCACCGGCAGCCCTTCGGCGGTCGCCAATAGACGGTTGTCATGGGTAATGATTGCGCAGGAGAAGTCGCGCGCCATGTTGAGAACCGCTGAACGGCCGGCTCGCAAGAGGGTGTTCTCCATCTCCCGGACTATGGTGTCCAAGCGGTTCGCGATCACCGCCAGCACAATGGGGTCGAACGAGCTCACGGTACGGGCACCTCCTCCTCGGCTACGCGCCCACCGGCTGTAGTTGACGACATCGTGTCGATCATATAGTTGCCCAATTCGGTCACCGTCACTTGAGATCCGGGGTAGACCACCAGGGTCGTCGTAGGCTCACGGATGACGGCCGGCCCTCGATGGTCGCGCCCGGCGCTAACAGGTCCCCGTCAAAACGGGGGGTGGCGATGCGGCCGGCGTGGGGGAAGAAGGCAGGAGCGAGGTCGCTCGAAGCTACCCCGGTATGCGGGCGAAAAGGCCGCGCAGTCATCAAAGGCTTCGCGAGTTCGGCCGTCGCTCGAGCTTTCCAAACCAGGCACTCCAAGTACTGACCCGGCTCGCTGACGGCGAAGACACGATGATGAATCCCGTGGAAGGCCTGCTCGAGTGCGGCGACATCACCCTCGTCTTCGAGTTGCGCCCCTTGCAGGGGCACTGTCAGTTCCCAGACTTGCTGCCTGTAGCGGGCATCGACGTAGAACTGCTTGTTCTCCGCCAGCGGGTGAAGGGTATGCAGGCCGGCCAGGAACTCGTCGGCCTTGGCTCCCACTGTGGCCAGGGCCTCGTTCACGGCCTCAAGATCGAGATTGCGGGTCTCAGCGTAACGGCTCACTGCGAACTCCGAGATGATGTCAGAATGCAGGGCGCCGTAGGCACTCAGTACGCCGGCAGTACTCGGCAGCAATACGTGCCGGCAGCCGAGCTCCCGGGCGATCGGCACGATGTTTAGGCCGGAGGCGCCCCCACCGGCCACAATGGTCATCTCGCGGGGGTCGATACCCTGGGAGATGGTGATCTCCCGGATGGCCCCAACGATGTTCTCCGAGGCGATGACCATGGCTGCCTCAGCCGCCCGCTCTACTGTCGTTTGCAGCTGATCCGCCAGAGGCACGAAGGCCGACTGGGCCGCCGCTTGGTCGAGCACCAGGCGGCCGCTCAGGAAGTTGGAGGCGTGGAGATAGCCGAGCAGCAGTGCGGCGTCCGTGACGGTGGGGTCTGTTCCGCCGAGACCGTAACAGGCCGGTCCGGGATCTGAGCCCGCGCTCTGAGGGCCAACCCGCACTAGACCGCCGGAGTCGATCCACACGATCGAGCCGCCGCCGGCGCCGATGCTGCGCACGTCCACGCTGCGCGTGCCCGTGATGTGTCCGATCCATCGACCACCGAGCCAGGTCTCGGCTGAGTAGTGAATCTCTCCCGCGCTGATCAGGCCGACATCGAATGTGGTGCCACCGGTGTCACATACGAGCATATCCGCCCGGGCGCCCCCTGATCGCTCAGTTCGGCTCCGCCGTAGGCCAGAGCGGCGACCGGCGCCATCGATGGGCCCGAACCGACGCTGTAGATGGGGCGGTCGATCATCTCGCTCGGTCGCCACGATCCCCCGAAGGAAGTCGAGATGAGCAGATTGCCTTCGAAGCCCGCCTGGGCCAGGTCCTGTTGCAGCGTGGCCAGGAACTCCTGCACCATCGGTTTGAGCGAGGCGTCAATGGCTGTCGACGAGGCCCGTCTGTACTCCCGGACGATGGGGTTCAGCTGATGAGACAGGGTATAAAGGATACCGGGAGCGTGTTGGTCAAGCAGCTCGCCGATGCGCAGTTCGTGCGACGGGTTGACCGTCGACCAGATCAGGCAGACCCCAACGGCCTGACAGCCGGTCGTCTTCGCCCCCTCGATGGCTGACAGCACCGAGGATTCGTCCAGGGGGATGAAGGCGGTTCCCTCTACGTCCATGCGTTCCCGGATCTCGAACGTGAGGTGACGAGGCACATACGGCGGTGGGTACGGGATCTGACGAAATGGGTCGAGCTTGCCTCCCTCGCGCATCAGGAGGATGTCGGGAAAGCCCTCAGTGGTGAAGAAGGCGGTCCGAGCGGTCTTGCCCTCGACGATGGCGTTGGTCGCCCTGGTGGTCCCGTACTTGAGCTCGGATGCCCTGCTCAGCAGATCGCGCAGGGTGAGGCCGAGCTTCTCGCCTATGTCGGTCAGAGCTGAGGCGATGGCCTCGAACGCCCTATCTGGGATCGAGAGCGCCTTGCCGATGTGCAGCTGACCGTCGTCATCAGAGACCACCACGTCTGTGAAGGTGCCTCCGGTGTCGACGGATATGCGGAACGGCATCTGGCTCTCCTTTTTCGGTGGACGTCAGACAGTTGTGTGAAGTGCACGGCCCAGCTCGTCGGGCAGCTCCTCCTGGGTAGAAGCCCTCATCGAAAGGCGCCGGCGCTGCCTCTCGATCACCACCAGATAGACGCCCACGAGCAGAAAAGAGGCGAGTGCAATGATGGAGCCCAGCGCGTAGACAACCGGGGTGACCCGCACGGTGGTCACGGCCAGGAGCTCCTGTGGGAGGCTCGTGCTGTGACCCATGACCAGACTACTGCGCTGCACTTCGTCGAAGGACAGGGTGAAACCGAAGAGGAAGGACCCCAAGACCGCTGGGCTCAGAATCGGCAGTGTTATGGTGCGAAATACGCGCCAGGGTGAGGCCCCGAGGGTGGCGGCCGCCTCCTCGATCGAATGATCGAAGCGGTTCAGAAACACCAGGAAGACGAGGAAGCCGAAGGGCATAGCCCAGGCCACGTGCACCAGGAGGCCGGTGGTGGCCCAGTGGGCGCCGAATCCCATCTGATCGGTGAAGAGTCGCAAGCCCAGGCCGAGTATCACGCCGGGGGTCACCAAGCCCAGCAGCAGCAGATAGAAGAGGGCCCCCCGTCCGTGGAAGCGCTTGCGAAAGGCAAGGGCCGCCATGAGTGCGAGGACGGTCGCAACGACCGCAGTCAAGATGGCAAGGGCGAGCGACAGCACTAGCGGTGGTCCGTAGTTGGTCAGTGGCTCCCCCGAAATGGTGAACAATGAGTAATCACTCGGATTGAGAAGCTTCTGGTAGCTGATGGTCGACCACCCCTCGGGCGGGAACACCGAGATGTTCTGCAGCCCGAAAGAGAGGCGCAGCATGATCAAGAACGGGGCATAGAGCACGAGCAGGATCAGCATGAAGAGCGTGCCAGAAGCCCATTTGTACACATGTTGACCGCGGGTGAGAGTAGCCATGCCGGACCTCAGAGCTCACGCCGTAGGTTGTGGAACTTCATGAATAGCCCGAGTACCAGGAAGACCATGACTATCAGGAGAACGCCGAGAGCGGAGGCCGCCGGCCACTGGCCGTACCCGGCGTACGCCTTGACCGTCCCGGCCAGCGCCGGGTGAGTGCCACCGCCAATGAGCCGCTCAGTGGCGTAGTCGCCGAACAGGAAGATCGCGGCGAAGAACGAACCGGCAACAAGCCCCCCCTTGGCCAAAGGCAACTCGACCGTCCAGAAAGCCTTCCAGGGAGTAGCGCCCAAGCTTCGCGCGGCCGCGACCACATCTGGGGAGATCGTGCCGAAGGCCCAATAGACGGGACCGATCACGAACACCACGTAGAGCGAGACCATGGCGAACATCATGACCCCCTGGTTGAACAAAAAGGCGCTGGAGGGCTCGTTGATGATGCCCAGGCGCACCAGCGTCCAGTTGAGCACGCCACGCTCCCCAAGCAGCGGCTGCCAGGTTACGATCCGTATGATGTAGCTCGTCCAGAAGGGCAAGATGGCCAGCATCAGGAGCAGGGCCTGGGTTCTAGGTTTCTTGACGAACCGCGAGAGGAAGTAACCGGCGGTTAGCCCCAGCGCGGCAACGATCACCAGTACCACCCCGGTGGTCCAGAGCGTTCGAAATACGAGTGTCCACGTTATCCCCTGGCTGAGGGCGGTGGTCCAGTTCTCGATGGTGAGGGCGGGCTCCAGGAGCCCGCCCTTCATCCGCCTGAAACTGACCCAGACAATCATGGCCACGGGTACCAAGACCGCGAACAGAACCCAGAGAACCGCAGGGGTCAGGAGCAGGACGTGATGCCACTCGCGTCGCTGCTTCGCCGCGCGCTCCTGGATGCCGCTCATCGGCCGATCGACAGCCCGCGGCAGCGCGTCCACCTGATTGTGCCCTGCGGTCGTCTGGTCATCCATCTGCTTACCCCGGTTAGGACCCGCCGCCGGCCGGTTAGCTGGCGACGAACTGAGTCCAAAGGCCGGCATACCTCTCGTACTCGTCCGGATAGCTCTGCCAGTCAGCCACGTGAGGGAGCCGTTCGTCCAGAGAAGGCCGTTCTTCGGGCTTGGCGCCCTGATACCAATAATCCCAGTCGTTGATGCCGTCGACGGTTGTGCTTTGTGCCTCCAGGATTGGCTTGCAGGTGTCTGGACGGGGCGAGTAGTAGCCCTGGACCCCCAAGATCGAGCCCGGGATGCCGCTTTCGAGGTACCAGTTGATGAACTTCGTGGCGGCCTCGTAGTTCTTGGTCTCGGCGGAGATGGTTGCTCCTTGGATCCAGCCGTTGCTGCCTTCAGCCGGGTCGTTCACGAAGCGAACATTGGCACCGGCTTTGTTGGCGGCGGCACAGGCGCTGGCCCAGAAGTCACCCACCACGATCTCGCCGGCCGTGAGCAGGCCCACCAGCTGCCCGAAATCGCTCCAGAATAGACGGAACTGTCCCTTGGCCTTGTGTTCGCCCAGGAACTGGAAGCAGATGTCGAGGTCCTCCGGTGTGAGATTGTTGAGGGCTCCCGTGAAGGAGTACTGATTGGTGCCCTGCAGGTAAGTGGCGATCTTCATGACCGAAGTAATCGGTTCGTTCAGAAGGGTGGACTTGCCCTTGTTGCCTGGATCGAAGATGGCGCCGTAGGACGTGACGTCACCAGCGGTCTTATCCACCACATAGCCGAACGCGTCGAACCCGAACCACGTTGGCACGCCGATGAACTCGTCATACTTCTCGCTCTGCACTGCCTGGCTGGTGTACGTACCCGCGATAGGCCACCCGGACTTGTCGCTGTACCCCGGAACCCCCGGTGTTCGGAAGAGATCGATCACCTGATCGTTCCAGGCGGGGATGTCAGCCACAGCGATGGGACGGAGGGTGGCGGCCAGAGCGCCGTTCTGCGAGAAGTTGACCTGGTTGATGTCGAACTGCTTGTAGTTCTGCAGCCAGAAGGTCAGCTGGTTGCCGAGTCCGTCGGCCCGGCCGTTCACCTTGAAGCCCAGAGCCTCTTCGGCGGCTGTCAGGATGCGGGGATCTTCTGTCAGGCTTAGACCGATCTCACTGATTGGCCCCAGGGTAGCGTCTGCGCCGGCCTGGGTAGCGCCGCTGCCGCCTGCGCTCGTGGTAGTTGCCGTCCCGTCGGACCCACACCCCGCGAGCCCGGCGCCGGCCACGCCGCCCAAGGCCACACCAGCGGCCACCTTGAGACCTCCAGTCAGGAACGACCTGCGGGTACATGCCCGGTCGGCGGCCGCTCTGATCTGTGCCATCTTCTCGAAGTCAAGAGCCATCATTCTCCCCCTACTCTATGTCTTGGTTAACCTTTGCGCCTCTATCAAAACAGCGGGAACGGGTCGCGGGCGGCCCCTCCCCCTGATGCTGCCATGGCGTTCCCACGTGTCCCAAGTTGTCACCAGGCGGCCCAGCCACCGTCGACCAGCAGGTTGATCCCGTGCACCGAGTTCGCGTCGTCAGACGCCAGGAAGAGGGCCGCGCCCGCGAGCTCCTCCGGTTCAAGGTGGCCCACACCGCAGGGAGTCAATTCGGCATTCCGAGCGTCGTAGCCTTCGATCGCACGGAGATCGGCGTTCATGTCGGTCTTTACGTTGCCCGGCGCCACAGCGTTCACGTTGATCCCGCACTGCGCCAGCTCCAGGCACAAGGCTTTGGTCATCGTGACGAGACCGCCCTTGGAAGCGCAGTAGGCGGCCGAATTGGGGAATCCCCCACCCCCGCGATCGAGGTCACGTTGATGATCTTGCCCCGGCGCTTCTCTTTCATGTGAGGAACCAAGGCCTGCGTCAAGAAGAAGGCGCCCTTCAAGTTCAGGTTCAACTGTGAATCCCAAATATCTTCGGTGGTCTCTTCGATGCTGCGAGCCGAGAAGACTCCCGCATTATTGACCAGGATGTCGACGGCCCCGAACGTGTCCAGGACCTCGGCTGCCAACCTCTTGCACTCGTGAATCCTAGTGAGATCGGCCTGAAACCCCTTCGCCATGCCGCCGTTAGACACGATTTCCTGTGCCACGCGATCTGCGGCGGCCTGGCTCTCACGTGCCACCACAGCGACGGTCGCTCCCTCGGCGGCAAAGCGGCGGGCGATGCACGAGCCGATGCCTCTTGAGGCACCGGTCACCACTGCCACACGATCCTTCAGCTTCACAACGCACCCCTCAATCGGCGTCCCCCTGTATCAACAAGAAACTCGCCTACCAATTGATCCAATCGGGATCGACCGCTCCGACTCCGCTCCATACAGTCCGCTTCGTGCTGGTTTCGATGATGCTGATGGTGTTCTTGGGGCAAAGGCCACTGCAGAAGCCGCACCCAATACACCTTTCGTCGATGACCGTGCAGATCGATTCTGCAGCGTTGCACTCAATCGCATCGTGGATGCAGGCTGTTGCACATTGCCCGCAGAAGTTGCAGCCTTCAATAGCAACTTGGGCTACAATTGGCGAAGGGTACTGCATTACTTCTTCATGAGGAACGTCTTTGTAGTCTTTGAGGTTGTTTAAGACATTTCCACGGAATGATTCGATGCTTTCGTATCCCTTGGTATCCATGAAGCGTTTGATACCTTCAAGAATATCAATGAATACTTGCTCGCCTTTGAAGTAGACCGAGGAAACCATCTGAACGGTGGGACAGCCCAGCAGTATGTATTGGATTGCATCACCGGCCTTCCATATGCCACCGCACCCCGAAACTTCAAGATCGCAGGCCTGCTTGATCTGTGCGACTTTCCAGTGACCCCACCATTTCAGAGATGGGCCCGGAATGTATCCCACGTAGGTGTTAGGTCCGTATATCTCCTCGTTTTCCCAGTCGACGTGAAAACCGGCCGGGCAATTGACCGCCGTGCAGAAGTCCGCGCCGCCCTCCGTCTGGGCAGCAACCGCCACTCGATCCAGCCGGCGGATGGTGGGAGACAGCTTGATGCCCACCGGAACGCTGACGGCCGCCTTCACGGCTTTGGTCAGGGTGGCCGTGATCTCCGGCGACTCACCGAGTTCGATCTCGTCATAGCTCTCCGACTCGCCCGGCGCCAGCGGACAGCCAAGGTCCAGCTCGATGGCCTCCGCCCCCGCGGCCTCGACGAGCTGCGCCAACTCGGCCCAATCGTCGAGATCAACCCCCCGACCGACGATGCTCTGGATCCATCGGGCGTCGTGATGCTCGCAGAGCTCCTTGAAGCGCGGGGCCACCTCCTTGGCCCACTGGGCCGGTGTGTAGTGGCTTAGGAGCTCCGCTTCGACCATGGCTCCGCGCAAACCATATTTCGACAGGGTGTAGAAGGTCGGCCTGATCGAACTCCGCAGTTTGGGATCGGTAGTGATGGACTTCGCGAGGATGCCGCCGGCGCCGGCCTTCAGCCACTTCTCTACGGGGTAGACCCACTCGGTGATGCCTGCGCACCCCGCCAGCAGTGGATTCTTGAACGTCAGCCCGACCATGCTGGTCTCTAGCGACATGTGTCCTCCCCCTATTGCCCGCGCGGTAGACGGGGAGACGCTATCACCAGTCGATATCTTTGTCCAGAGAGTAAGTGAAGCATTCTGCCTGGTGGACGCGCTGTCCTCTGCATGATAATGTGATGCCGCTGAGCGGTGGCCCAGAACTTCTCCAGACGGGACGCGACAAGTGACGGCAAACAGACAGAAGACCGAAAAAGCTCCTGCGCTGCCAAAGAACGAGAACGTCAACGTCGTTGTCAAGGTCGTTGCCATACTGGACGCCTTGTCCACTCAGCGGGAGGCCACTGCCACTCAGCTTGCGGAGCAGCTCAGCGAGCCCCGAAGCTCCGTTTATCGACTGCTGGGCAGCATGCAGCGTATGGAACTTGTGGACGTCGGGAGTCACCGCGGCACTTACCGGTTGGGACTGAAGCTGCTTAAGCTAGGCAACGCGGTGGTGAATCAACTGGACCTGCATCGCATCGCCGCTCCGGTGATGGAAGACCTGCGGGATGCATTCGGCTTTACGACTTTCCTATTCGTGCGCCGTGGACGAGAGGCCGTCTGCATCGAGCGTCTCGATGGGCTCAGAGTGACTGCTGTGACTCCGGGACTGGGCGGCTCGCTGGCACTTCATCTGGGGGCTGGTCCCAAATCAATCCTCGCCTTCTCTCCCCGCTCCGAGTGGACCAAGTACGCAGCCGAAGGTCCGGTGGAGACGTTCCTCGCTCGTACGCCGATCGACTTCCCCACCCTGGCCGCCCAATTGGAGCGCTGCCGGGAGATCGGGTACTCGGTAATGGACGGCGACATGGAACCGGAGATCGCGGCCGTGGGAGCTCCCGTTTTGGACCGCCGTGGAGTGCCGATCGGCTCGGTCTCGGTGAGCGATTTGAGGCGGGTGATCTTCGAGGCCGGCGACGCCCTGCCAAACCGAGTGCTGGCTGCAGGCAGGGAGATCTCTCGCCTGCTCGGCTATGACGGCGAGGCTCCGTGGACACGGCTGCAAACATCCTGACGGCTGAGGTTGGCGGCCATCGGCTGCCGCCGCACCATTCGCTTCTTCAGCGGGGGCTGAACACGAATCCGAGGAGCGCATCTTGTGACCTACGACCTGGAGCTCTCGCATCTCTCGAAGGTGTTCGAAAACGGTACGGTGGCCGTCGACGACTTCAATCTGCAGGTATCCAAGGGTGAGTTCATAGCTTTTCTGGGCCCCTCGGGATGCGGCAAGACAACCACGCTCAGAATGATCGGGGGATTCGAAGAACCCACTCAGGGCACCGTCACAATCGCGGGGCGCGTGGTCAATCACCTGCCACCGGAAGCCCGACCGACCTCCATGATCTTCCAGAACTACGCCCTCTTCCCGCACATGAACGTACGCCGAAATGTGGAGTACGGACTTCGGGTTCGGAAGGTGCCCCCGAAGGAACGCCGGTCCCGGGTGAACGACATCCTCGAGAAGCTCGACCTGACCGCAATCGCTGATAGTTCACTCGACGGTCTGTCTGGCGGTCAGAGGCAGAGGGTGGCACTAGCCCGCGGCCTGGCAGTCGAACCGGACATACTGCTGCTGGATGAGCCCCTGGGTGCACTCAACGCCGAGTTGCGCAAGCGTATCCAGACGGAGCTGCGCTACCTACAGCGGAAGCTCGGCAATACCTTCATTTTCGTGACCCACGCCCAGTCGGAAGCCCTGGCCATGGCCGATCGCGTGGTGGTCATGAACCGGGGCCGGTTGGAGCAGGTTGCCGAGCCGGAGACACTCTACACCCAGCCGTGCACCGGTTTCGTGGCTCGTTTCATAGGCCGCAACTCCATTCTCCCCGGTTCCCTGGTGAGCTGTGACGACGAAATCGCCACGGTCTTGACTGCCTTCGGCCATCTGCGCGGTCGGTTGATCGAGCAGGACCGCAGCGGCGGCCGCCAGGTCAACCTGGTGGTGCCCTCCGAAGTCATGGAGATCTACCCGGAATTGAGCAGCCGGGACCTTTCGCTGATGGCTCAGTATCAGGGGAACGTGGTTCCCGGCGTCGTCCGGGCGGAGACGGTGGTGGGCTACCTGGTCGTCTACGAGGTTGGGGTGGGCGACGCGCTCACCATCGAGGTTGAGAGTCACGTCGACAAATATGGGACCGCCTTCCCCGCGGGCACGCCTGTCTGCGTGACTTGGCTCCCCGCCCACGGGCAGGTCGTGTCGGCGTAGGAGGCCTCGTTATTAGGCGAGAGCCTGGCCCGTCGAACTGAGCACGTCACCAGAAGGGGGGAGCATGGAGACTGGGCAGCAAGCCGCTATCGGGGAACGATCGATTGGACAGGGTCCTCGGACTCCGCTGCTGCGTATGTTGAACGTCGCCAAACACTATGGTGACAAGGTAGTCCTCGAGAACATGGAACTGGAGGTCTTCGCCGGCGAGTACATCACCGTTCTGGGACCGAGCGGTTCGGGCAAGAGTGTGCTGCTGCGTCTGGTCGCCGGTTTCGAAGAGCCGTCGGAGGGTCGCATCGAGATTGGCGGGCGGGACATGGCCGGAGTGCCGACCTACCGTCGCCATGTCGGACTTGTTTTCCAGCAGTTCGCTCTCTTTCCGCACCTCAGCGTGGGCGAAAACATCGGGTATGGTCTGAGCAACCGTCACGACCAACGCATGGGTAAGGCGGAGGTGCAGAGCAGGGTCGACGAGATGCTCCAGCTCGTGGGACTCCAGCCACTGAAGAGTCGTCGGGTAAACCAAATATCGGGCGGCCAGCAGCAACGGGTGGCCCTGGCCCGGACGCTGGCTACGAATCCACAGATCGTCCTACTTGACGAGCCGCTGGGGGCCCTCGATGCGAATCTGCGGGCCTCCATGAAGATCGAGCTCGGCCGGCTACAGCGGCGGTTGGGAGCCACCTTCGTGCACGTTACCGGCAATGAGGAGGAGGCGCTGGCCATGGCCGACCGGCTCCTCGTGCTGGAGGGCGGCCGCATCGCGCAGTTCGACACCCCGAACCGGGTCTTCGCCCAACCGGCGAGTGCCTACGTCGCTTTCGCGCTCAATCGTTTCAATTTGATCCCCGGCGCTGTGAACGGTGCGTTCGTCAACGAGGGCATCTCCCTGCCGCTCCCATCCAGCACGGACGTTCCGGCGGGCCCGGCGGTCTACGCCATCGGCTACGATCGGGTGGAGATCGCTGAGTTGCATGAGCCGGTGCCTGCCGGGCTCTGTTCGGTGGTGGGGAGACACGTTGCCCATGAGTACTCGGGCGCGATTCTCACGTACCTCTTCGAGTTGCAGAACGAGCATCACTTTGAGGTGCAGTACCACCTTCACCATCGAGAATCGCGGCGGCTGCAGGAAGGTGCGGAGTACCGCCTTAACTGGGATCCGGAGAAGTCATTTGTGTACACCCGCGTTGCGGAAATACCGGGCGGCGAGTAAATACCAGCGCCGAAGTGACCGTTACCCCTTCCCGCGTGCCTGAACGGGCGGGGGCCGGAGCAGGATGCGCGGGCTCGGCGGCATGAAGAATCCCGGAAGTGAAGGAGGAGGGCGTGAGTGACAGCGGCAGGGATCTCCGTCGAGATCTGGAAAACCTCGTCTCGCACCGCACCACGCAGGACGAGCTGGCGGCCGGCATACCCATCATCGAACGCGGGGTCGGGAGCAAGGTCTACGATATCGAAGGCCGGGAGTATCTGGACTTTGTCGGCGGCGTCACGCGCCCGGTGGCGGTGGGCTACGGCCGCGCCGAGATCGCGCAGGCGATGGCGGAGCAGGCCGAGAAGCTGCACTACTTCACCCCCATGCAGTACTCGAACCCCCCGCCATCGAGCTCGCCACCGAGCTGGCATCGTTGCTACCCGGCGACGTCGGTCAAGTATTCTTCGCGTCGAGCGGCTCCGAAGCGGTAGAGTCGGCCCTCAAGCTGGCCCGACAGTACTACCACTTCAAAGGGGAACCCAGGCGCTTCAAGTTCATCGCCCGGCGTGGCGCCTATCACGGCCAGACCATGGGCGCGCTGAGTATCCTCGGCAGCGCCCATCCCATGCGGCCGGTAATGGAGCCCGGGGTGCCCGGTGCGGTCTTCGTGGATCCCCCCTACTGCTATCGCTGTCCTTGGAATCAGAGCTACCCGGGCTGCGACCTGTTGTGCGCTGAGACGGTCAAGACCGTAATCGAGTTCGAAATGCCTGACCTGGTGGCTGGGGTTATCGGCGAGCCCATCATGCAAGGCTACGGGGCGCTCTCCTTCCCCAAGGAGTACTGGGCCCGGGTGCGCGAGATATGCGACCAGCACGGGGTCCTGCTGATTGTCGATGAGGTCATCACCGGGTTCGGGCGCACGGGCTCATGGTTCGCCACTGAGGAGATCGGGGTCCTTCCGGATATCATCACCATGGCCAAAGGGATCACATCCGGCTACATGCCCCTTAGCGCCGCCGCCTGCCGGCCCAAGGTGACGGAATGCATGCCGATGTTCTTGCACCTGCACACATGGGGGAGCCATCCCGTGGCCTGTGCGGCGGGCTTGAAGAACCTCGAGATCATCAAGCGCGAAGGGCTGGTTGCTCGGTCGCGGGAGATGGGGGCCTACCTGCTTGCCGGCCTCAAGGAGCTGGAGCGACACCCCGTGGTGGGCGAGGCGCGCGGCACCGGGCTCTGGTGCGCCCTGGATCTGACCGCCGATAAGGCAAGCCGGGCAATGTTCGCCACCGAAGACAGTCCGGCCCCGGCGCTCGTGAGGAGGGCACGGGACAAGGGCCTGATCATCAAGTTCATGGGTCCCGCCCTGGAGTTTGCCCCCGCCGCTGATCATCTCCATGGAAGAGGTTGATTTTGCGGTGAAGGTGCTCGACGAGGTGATTCGTGATGAAGAACAGGCTCGCGGGCTGACCTAGCAGGAGGAGGCCCCAGGATGACCGCGGTTGCTGAGATCAGTCTCAAGTACGGGCGAGACACCCTCCGCTGTGATCTTTCCCATGCGGGGGTGCTGACCGCACGCGTGCCCCCTCCGCCGGCAGAGCCCGCTGAGCTGGTGCAGGCCGCGCTCGAACAGCCCATTGGCTGCCCGCCCCTTCAGGAGATAGTGCGGCCTGGGGAAAGGGTGGTGATAGTCACTTCAGACATCACGCGCAACACCGGTAGCGAGCATTATCTCCCGGTGCTGGTGGGCCGGCTCAACGAGAGCGGCGTTCCTGATGAGGACATCAGCATCGTCGTTGCCTTGGGTATCCACCGCCCGCAAACGGAGGCGGAGCACCGTAAGATTCTCGGCCCGCTGTTTGGCCGCGTAAGCGTGTGGGACCACGACTGCGACGACTCCGCCAATCTGATCGGCCTGGGTAGCACAACCGGCGGCGTCGAGGTGGCGGTCAACAGGCGAGTGGCCGAAGCCGACCGGGTCATCGTCACCGGTACGGTCGGCTTTCACTACTTCGCCGGTTTCGGCGGCGGCCGCAAGGGCCTTGTTCCCGGGGTTGCCTCCCGGGCCACGTGCATGGCGACCCATTACGCCGTGTTCAACCCGCCCGAGGTGGGAGGGAAGCACCCACTGGCCGCCACCGGGGTTCTGGTAGGTAACCCGGTGCACGAGGCTATACTCGAAGCGGCGCGGATGATGCGACCCGACTTGCTGCTGAATACCGTGCTTTCGCCCACGGGACAGATGCTGGCCGTCCGCTGTGGCGAACTCCACGAGGCTCATCTGGCTGCCTGTGAGATGGTGGCCCGGCTCTACGCGGTTCCGCTCGACCAGCCGGCCGACCTCGCGATAGTGTCGTGTGGCGGCCATCCCAAGGACATCAACTTCATCCAATCGCACAAGGCGCTCGACAACGGCGTGCGGGCCCTAGGCCCCGGAGGTACCATCATCCTGCTGGCCGCCTGTCCCGATGGTTTCGGCCACTCTACGTTTCTTGATTGGTTCCGGCACACCGGCCTGGATAATCTGGAGGCCCACCTCCGCTCCCACTACGAGATCAACGGTCAGACTGCCTACTCCACCCTGATGAAGGCCAAGACTCACCGGGTGATTCTTGTGAGTGAGCTGTCGGCCGAGCACACGCAGGCGATGGCCATGGAGAAGGCGGACGACCTGGATTCTGCCCTGGAGATGGCCCGTCAAGGTCTGCCCGCAGGAGCCCGCACCGTGGTCATTCCTGATGGAGGTAGCGTGGTCCCCTGGCCGCCGGCGTAACCCACGCCCAGGTCGTCAGGCCGCTCGGAGCAGACTCGAGCTGTCGGTGTGCGCCAGCTTGTCGAGAGCAGTCTTATAGCCCAACACCCGGTCCTTGCCGATCCGGACGGACAACATGGCCACGTAGCCAAGCAGGCTGGTCGGGGTGCGCTTCCAATCGATGGTCACGCGACTGCCACCGTCTTGGCTTGCTGAGACTGTGGCCACCACGCCACTGCCCGGAGCCCAGAAGTTGCTGTCCTCGGCTTTCCACGAAACCCGTCCGGGAACTGACCAATCGTAGCGTTCGCGCGCCCAGATGTTGGGCCGGCGGTTGCCCTCGGTCACGACGGCGGAGTTCTGCGAGTGCTCGTGGACCTGATACTTGGTTGGGTCGAGATTTGGCCAGATGTTGGGTCTGCTCTCGGAGAAGTCGGTCAAAGCGGCAACCACGGCTTCCGGTGGCAGCGAGGTATCAAAGGCATAATGAACGCGCATGATGTTGCTCCTTTGGAGGAACCGCCTTTTGGAGGATGCGACTCCGATAATCAAGCTCACGTAGTTTTGCAATCTCTCGTCATTCATCTACCCCGGAGGCCGTCTTGATTAGCCTTCGCCACGGCTCCCGCCGGCCGCTGGCTTGGACGGCACTCGAGCAACGGGGCGCGCTGCCTGCGAGCAACTCTGGTGGTACCCAGTGCGTCGGTGCTAGGAAGTGGGCCTACCGACCGATGACCGTTCCCTTCATGCCGGCGTGCAGGGTACAGATATAGGGGGTAGGTTCCGGGCGTGTTGAATGTGATGGTGGCGGAGTCGCCCTCTCCAAGGATGTCCGTCTTCCAGCTCCCGTCGCCGGCCACAGCGTCGTGGCTGACGGGGTCTTGATTTACCCAGGTGACCGATTCCCCGACCTTGATCGTGATGGTGACGGGGTCGAACTCCGTGTCGATCATGTCGACGCGGGCGCCCGAGATGCCGGCTCCGTAGGGCGTCCCCGAGCTGGAGCCGGAGCACCCGGCGGCAACGCTGAGGATCAGCAGCCCCAGCAACGTCAGCTGAGCGAAGACAGCCAAGAATCGAGAGAATCTCGTGCGTTGCTGCCGAGACCTGCCTCGTCCTCCCCCGTCATGCCCGGACGGCGATGTGCCGCTCTGAAAGAAGTTCTTGGCCTGATTGAGTTTCACGGTCTACCTCGCTGAGACGAGCCGGTCTCCGAGGCGGTCACCGGCCGGCCATCGCCCGCAGACCTTGAGCGAGCTCTCCGCGTTCCGCATCGGAGAGGCGCGCGTCGCCGTGCATCATCTTGTATTGCACTGTCGGCATGCTGCCGCTCTCCACCGTTTCGGCGGCGCCGATGGCTTGGTTATCGTTCTGCCATTCGGAGAAGTTGAGGGCTTCGCGACCTTCAGAAACATCACCAGCCAGCAGCCAGGACGTGGGGGCGACGTACGAGTACCAGGGCCAGCGGGTCTCGTTGCTATGGCAGTCGAAGCAGGCCGCTCTGGCAAGCTCGCGCGTCCTCAGGCTGTCCCAGACGGGTTCCTCTGGACTGTGGGCGGGTTGGTGTGGTCGCGACCATAGGGTACGAGTTGGATACCCAGAAAGAGTACGATTCCTGCGCCGATCACCCAGACCGCCACCTTCTTGACCATGTGTCGTGCTCCTTTCTGAGCGTCCCAGTCACCAGTGTGTCTTCCTGTGGCTGGTGCATCCCGGCTTCACGTTTCTCGTATTGCCGCAGGATGTATGCACGAAACCGGGTCTGATTGCAGGGCTGAGCGCCGTGAGCGTCTCTACGAACCGAACCTGCGCATTGCGCGGGCGTGGGCCTTAGCCGCTTCGACGTTGCGGCTCCTGGGAGGAGCGGTGGTCGTGAGCGAGCCCAGCAGGGTGGATGACGCCTGGGCGATCTCTTCGACTGCCCGGGTGAACGCCGCTTCATTTGCAGCAGATGGTTTGGTGAATCCGCTGATCTTCCTCACATACTGAACAGCCGCCGCTCGGATGTCGTCGTTGGTGGCGCGGGGCTCGAAGTTGTACAGAGTCTTGATGTTCCTGCACATGTCACACCTCTCGTAACCGTTCAGCCCCCGACTCCGCGGAGGCGAGTGGGATCCTTGGTTCCGCCCGAAACTTCATCGCTATCCAGTTTCTAGATAAGAAGGGACCTTTGCTTGCTCGGCGAACTCAGGCACCATGGACCGAGCCGAGGCAGAGGCGATTCTTGACGGCGACCGGGAGACGGCCATTGCCTTACTCATGCGCATCGGCGAGCTCATCGAAGCCAACCGGCGCCTCGAGGCCCGCGTGGCCGAGCTTGAACAGCGCCTGAACCGCACCTCGCAGAACTCCTCTCTTCCGCCCTCCCAAGATCCGCCCTCGGCGCCCCCCCGGCCGCAGAGGTCCCAGTCGGGCCGTAGGCCCGGCGGCCAGCCCGGGCATAAAGGTAAGCACCGCAAGCTCGTGCCCCTGGAGCAGGTGGACGAGATCGTCGAGCACTGGCCGGGGCGCTGCGGAAAGTGCGGGCACGCCTTTCTCGCCGAGCAGTGGGCTGGTGCCGCTCCGGTCTATCGGCACCAACTTGCCGAGCTCCCCCCACCGGCCGTCAGGGTGACTGAGCACCGCCTGCACCGGCTGCGTTGCCCCAAGTGCGCCAAAGAGACCCGGGCTGCGCTACCCGCCCAGGTTCCCCGGGGAGCCTTCGGCCCCCGTCTTGAGGCGGCCGTAGCCACCCTGGCGGTCAGGAATCGCATCTCCCGCCGTGACACCGTCGAGCTTCTCGGCGAGCTCTTTGGGGCCGAGCTCTCGGTCGGCTCGGTGGACGCCATCATAAGCCACGCCGCAGAAGCGCTTAAAGAGCCCTACGAGGAGCTTGGTCGCCAGGTTCGCGAGGCCCGGGCTCTTAACATCGACGAGACCGGCTGGCGTAGAGCGGGGGTGAGGCGCACGCTCTGGGGTGTGCTCACCGCCAGCCAGGCGCTTTTCCGCATCGCCCCTGACCGCCATCAGCGCGAGGCCGAAGCTCTGCTCGGGTCTGAGTTTGCCGGTATTGTCTGCTCGGACCGCTGGTGGGCCTACGATTACCTTAACCCGGAGAGGCGCCAGCTTTGCTCTCGCCCATCTGATCCGGGACTTCACCGCCCACGCCGAGGGCCTGGGCGCCCAGAAGGAGTTCGGGGAGGCGGGGCTTGCCCTCGCCGGACGGATGTTCGGAGCCTGGGAGGAGTTCCGAGGGGACGGTGACCGCGCCCGCCTGCTTGAGCACATTGGCCCCCTCAAAGAGGAGCTTCGGGTGTTGCTTGAGCAGGCGGGCCGCAAGAGCGCCAAGACCAAGCGCTACCGGATCTTCGCGAATAACCTCTTGAAGCGCTGGCCGGCGCTTTGGACCTTCACCACTGTCGAGGGGGTAGAGCCCACCAACAATCACGCCGAGCGCGGTCTGCGGGGGGCGGTCATCTACCGCAAGCTCTCCCTGGGCAGCCAGTCGGAGGCTGGGGAGCGCACCATTGAGCGATTGCTCTCGGCTTCTGTTACCTGCCGCCTGCAGGGACGCTCCCTCTTTGCTTACCTCACCGACGTCCTCAGCGCCCGCATCCGAGGAGACCCCATTCCCCTCCTCGTCTGATTCCCCTCCTCGTCTGATTCTCCGCGGGGGGCTGAACGGTTACCACCTCTCGTCGCATGCAACCGGTCGATGCTCAGCCGGAGGTTAGGAACGCTTCTTGGTCCCCACCAGCGCGGTATGAGGTCTGGATGGGTAACACTTTCAAGTACCCTGAGGGCGCTGAACATCAACCTACCGAAGCTACCCCTGGCTCCAGCGCTGCTTGGCCGGGCATCTCCCCGTTTTGAAGACCAGCCGGCGGCGGTCTGGCCGAGGCTGGTGGCCATTCGCCTGCCTTCGATGTTAGATTGGGCGCACAGATTCAAAGCGCTCACCGCCCAAGAGGAGAAACCAGCCCATGCCAGAGATGGACGCATCCACCAAGACCAAGGAGTACTTCCTCGACATCCCTCAGGCGAATGACACCTTCTTTCTCAAGGGCTCGGCCAACTACGACTGGGGGATGAAGAACCGGCTTTCTCGGATCTTCAATCCCGCGACGGGGAAGACCGTCATGCTGGCCTTCGACCACGGCTACTTCCAGGGGCCCACCACGGGCCTCGAGCGGATCGACATGACCATCAAGCCACTGGCTCCCTTCGCCGACGCCCTCATGTGTACGCGCGGCATCCTCCGGTCGATCATGAACCCGGAAGCGGGCAGTGCCGTGGTGATGCGCGCCTCGGGCGGCCCGTCGATCCTGAAGGATCTCTCGAACGAGCGGCTCGCGCTGGATGTCGAAGACGCCCTGCGGATGAACGTGAGCGCGGTCGCGGTGCAGGTGTTCATAGGGGGAGACTACGAGACTCAGTCGGTCATCAACATGACCAACATGGTCGATCGCTGCAACCGCTACGGCATCCCCGTCCTTGGTGTGACCGCGGTCGGCCAGGAGCTTACCCGGGACGCCCGCTATATCGGCCTTGCCACGCGCATCCTCGCGGAGCTGGGCGCGGCCTTTGTGAAGACGTACTACGTGGAGGATTTCCCCGCGGTGGCGGCGGCCTGTCCTGTGCCCATCGTGATCGCCGGGGGGAAGAAGATGACCGAGCTGGATGCGCTGACGATGGCTCGGGACGCCATCGACGCCGGGGCTTCCGGGGTGGACATGGGCCGCAACATCTTCCAGTCAGACGCGCCCGCGGCCATGATCCAGGCCGTGCGCAAGGTCGTGCACGAGAACATGGGCGCCATGGAAGCCCACGAGCTGTACCTGGATCTCAAGCACGCATGAAAGTAGGGATGTACTACAACAACAGCGATGTCCGGGTCGAGGACCAGGATGCCCCTGTTGTCGGTCGAGGGGATGTGCTGCTCGAGGTTCGAGCGAGCGGGATCTGCGGTTCCGATCTCATGGAGTGGTACCGGGTGGGTCGGGCGCCTCTGGTGCTGGGTCACGAGGTGGCCGGAGAGATCGTCGAGGTCGGTGAGGACGTCGCTCACCTACGCTCGGGCGACCGGGTCTTCGCCACGCACCACGTTCCCTGCGACGAGTGCCTTTACTGCCGCTCGGGCCATGGCACCGCCTGCCGGGTGTTCCAGGAGGAGAACAACTTCGCGCCTGGAGGATTCTCCCAGCTTCTGAGAGTCACCGGAAGGAGCGTCGAGACCGGGATCCTCGGACTGCCCGACGAGATGCCCTACGAGATAGGGACCTTCATCGAGCCCTTGGGCACCGTGGTGCGGGGCATGCGCACCCTCGGCTTGACACCCGGTGACAGCGTGATGATCTATGGCGGGGGCCTGGCCGGTCTTCTCTTCGTCAAGCTTGCCCGGCACCTGGGCGCGAGCGCCGTGATCGTCTCCGACGTCGACTCCTACCGTCTCGAGACCGCCAAGAAGGTGGGGGGCCAGCTTCACGGTCTCTGCCGGCGAGGACGTGCCGGCGTTCATCGCCAAGAACACTGGCCGGCTGGCCGATAAGGTCGTCGTCTGCACCGGGGCCGTCAGGGCGACGGAAGCGGCTCTGGGGAGCATCGATCGCGGGGGACGGTGCTGCTCTTCGCGGTGGGGAAGCCCGGAGAGACGATCCCGGTCGACTTCAATCCGTTCTGGCGCAACGACATCAGCATCAAGACCTCCTACGGGGCGGCTCCGGTGGACAACCGCGAGTCTTTGGAGCTGCTGCGACGCGGCTCTGTGCAGGTCGCCGATCTCATCACGCATCGGTACCCACTGGAAGATATCGGGGAGGCGTTCAGGACGGCGGCGCAACCGGGCGGAGCGTTGAAGGTCATTATCGAGCCGAATCGGGGTCGCTGAGGAGTAAGCCCCTGCGCGGCGGCGCCGGTGTTTCGATCTTCAACGGCCTCCTGGGGACCATGGCCCCCGGCCTGAGGTCGCCCACGCCGACGTGGCCTCCTCGTCGACCATCAACACCGCCGCGCCCTCGATCCTTCCGGCGCGTAGCTCATCGAGGGCTTCGTTGGCCTCCTCCAGCGGGAAGGCCCGCACCCGGGTCCCGACCGGTATCTGTGGCGCCAGACGCAGGAACTCGTGGCCGTCCTTCCGGGTGAGATTGGCTACCGAGCGCACCATCCGCTCCTCCCACAGGATCTGGTAGGGGAAGGACGGGATGTCGCTCATGTGGATCCCACCGCAGACCACAACCCCGCCCTTGGCCACCTGCCGGAGTGCCTGGGGAACGAGGTCGCCCACCGGAGCCAAGATGATGGCCGCATCGAGGGGTTCGGGAGGCACGTCGAGAGAGCCCCCCGCCCAGTGGGCCCCCATACGGAGGGCGAAGCGCTGGCCTTCGTCGTCGCCCGGCCGGGTGAAGGCATAGGTGGTGCGTCCCTGGTGGCGGGCCACCTGCACCAGGATGTGGGCGGCCGCCCCGAAGCCGTAGATACCTAAGCGCCGGCCGTCGCCTGCCAGGCGCAGCGCGCGGTAGCCAATGAGACCGGCGCAGAGCAAAGGAGCCGCTTGCAGATCAGGGTAGCCTTCAGGGATGGGGAAGCAGTAGCGCGCGTCGGCCACCGCGTATTCCGCGTAGCCGCCGCCGATGTCGTAGCCGGTGAAACGCGCCTGGTCGCACAGGTTCTCCCGGCCGCTGAGGCAATAAGGGCAGGTGCCGTCTGTCCACCCGAGCCAGGGCACGCCCACCCGCACCCCCGGCTCGACCCGCGGAGCGTCTGTCTCCGGCAGCGCATCAGTCGACTCGGATGCCTTCGGCCCTAGCTCCACAACGGTGCCCACGATCTGGTGCCCGAGGATGAGGGGTAGCTTGGGCTCGGTCAGTTCGCCCTCGACGATGTGCAGGTCGGTGCGGCAGACGCCGCAGGAGTGTACCTTCAGCAGCACCTGGCCGGGGCCGGGTTCCGGTCGGGGACTTCGGCCAGTCGCAGCGGCCGTCCGGGAGAATCGAGGATCATGGCACGCATGCGCTTGACCTCCTTTGAAGAAATCGGGAGATGGTTTCCCGAGTGGAACCGTACCCAGGCGTGCCGACGCGCAGCTGCCTACCGGCCGCAGCGGCACACCCGCATGTAGTCGGCCGCCAGCTGCCCCCGCGCGAAGAGGTCGAGGGCTTCTTCGATCGAATCCAGCGCGCACGGATAGACGTCGACCCCAAGGAATTCGAGGTCGCGCAGGAGTCCCAACCCCAGATTGCGGCAGATCACGGCATCGACGCCGGTCAGGACCCGGATGGCGCTCTCGTGATGAACCGACCCGCGTTCGGAGTGGCCGCCGCAGCCCCCTCCGGGGCCGACTCCCTTAGGACGTTCAGGGTGTCGACGCCCGACGAGCGTGGTCCTGCCCGGGGCGCTTGGCACGGGCTCGACCGCTCTCCCGTGTCGGCGGCGGCGGCTCGGAGAAGGCACGCTGGTGGGCGCCGGCCATATCACATCATAGAGGTCGAAAGCGGTGGCCTTGCTCAGGTGCGGTGCGATCGTGTGGCCATCGTCGGTGGGGAGTGCAATCAACATACCGCCCAGGGTATACCACCCTGGCATGCGATGGAAGGGGAATCTGCCTCAGCAAGACCGGCCCTTCCTCCTGGGCCGCCGGGTCGGGGGTGGGTGGCCGCCACCGCGATTGGGCGTTGGCCCACCGGGTGCCGCGTCCGGCGGTCGACCGACGTGCGCCGCCCGGACAGCGCGGCGAAGCTTTTGGAAGTGCGCCCGACAGGATTCGAACCTGTGGCCTTCGGTTTCGTAGACCGACGCTCTATCCAACTGAGCTACGGGCGCAACTGGCGGAGAAGGAGGGATTCGAACCCTCGGTAGGAGCATTCACTCCTACACTCGCTTAGCAGGCGAGCGCCTTCAGCCGGCTCGGCCACTTCTCCACGCCTCCGCGGGGCGGCGTCCCTTTGCCGGGGTGCGCGGCCCTCACGTGGGCGCTTCATTGTAACAAAGGGCTGGGGTGGCTGCCACTTCTGCGGTCTCTCGTGAGCGGGCGAAGTGGGGCGTGAAACTGGATGGCCGGCCAGGGTTCCGGCGTGGTAGCGTCCTGCCTTGAATGGGCGATCGTGCCACAGGAGTGAAGGGCGAGAGCCTGGGTGTGCGTACCCTGCTCGCCTTGGCCGTCACCCTGGTGTTCTGGGCCTCGGCGTTCGCCGGCATCCGGGCCGGGCTGGAAGCGTACACGCCGGGATCGCTCGCCCTTCTCCGCTTCCTGGTGGCGTCGGCCGTGATGGTCGGCTACGCCACGGCCACGCGGATGCCTTTGCCGGCGCTGAAGGATGTTCCCCTGCTGTTCCTAGTTGGCTGCCTCGGCGTCTCCATCTACCACACGGCCCTCAACTACGGGGAGGTCACGGTCAGTGCTGGGGCGGCCAGCCTGTTCATCGCTTCGGGTCCCGTGTTCACGGCGCTCCTGGCCACCACCTTCCTGGGCGAGCGGCTGCGATCGTGGGGCTGGATCGGCATCGGTGTCAGCTTCAGTGGCGTGGCTCTGGTGGCCATGGGGGAGGGCGGGGGTTTCGGGTTCGATCCCCGGGCGCTGCTGGTGCTGCTCTCGGCCGTGTCCGCCAGCTTCTACTTCGTCGCGCAGAAGCCGCTGCTGGCCAAGTACGGCCCCCTGCCGGTGGCCGCCTACGCCATCTGGGGCGGGACGGCGACCCTGCTGGTGTTCTCCCGCGGCTTCGTGGGAACCGTGGTCGAGGCTCCCCTCGACGCCACCCTGGCCGTGGTCTACCTGGGCGTCTTTCCCGGCGCTGTGGCCTACGTCACCTGGACGTACGCCCTCTCGCGCGCCCCGGCCTCGGTGGTGGCCAGCTTCCTGAACGTCCTGCCCGTGCTCGCCATCTTCATCGCCTGGGTGTGGAGGAGCGAGGTGCCTCACCTCTTCTCTCTCGCCGGCGGAGTGCTGGCTCTGGCGGGGGTCATGCTGGTGAACGCCCGGGGCAGATGATCCTCAGTGATACTCACAGGCAGATGCCCCCGCGCGGACAGTGAGCCCCCATGATCGCCGGACCCCTCAGCTTCTGCCGTACACCGGTATCAACGCCCCGGAGACCACCGCCGCCGCCGGCGAGGCCAGGAAAAGCAGCACCTGAGCTACCTCCTCCGGCTTAGGCCAGGCCGTGGGATCGGCATTCGGCTGCAAAGCCCGGTTGCGGGGCGTGTCGATGTTACGGGGCATGATGGCGTTCACCCGTATCCCTCGGGGCTTGAGGTCCAGCGCCAGGCTGCGGGTCAGCGTGTGCACTCCCCCTTTTGCCACCGCATAAGCCAGCTGGCCGCCTTTGCCCTCCACCGGCTCGGCGTTGCCGGCGTTGATGATGACCCCGCCATCGGGCATGTGGGGGACGGCTTCGCGGATCACGTAGAAAGGGGCGAAGAGGTTCGTCTCGAGCTGGTCGAGCCAGCGTTCGTCGGTGGTCGAGGTCACCTTGCCCGGGGCCCAGCTGCCCACCAGGTTGAGCAGCACGTCGATGCGGCCGAAGCACTCGATGGTACGAATCACCAGGCTGCGGGCCTGCTCGGGATCGCGCAGGTCGGCGGCGTGGAGCAGGCACTGGGAGTCGGGGATGCCCATGGAAGCGGCCAGGTCCTCCAGGCGGTCGTGGGCTCGGGCCACCAGGACCAGATTAGCGCCGGCTTCCCGGAGCAGGGGGGAGGCCACGCTGCCCACCCCACCCGTGGCGCCGGCAACGAGCACGACCTTTCCTGTCAGATCGACCTGCGCCCTCATCCTCAGCCTCCGTTCCCTCGTCGGGTTCCTCGGGAGCCCCCGTACGGTCCCGCCCCCGCGAACACCGCCTACTTCCGTTGAGAATGTTCACCGACAAGGAAAGGTGCAAACGTCGCGCGTCGCGAGCCGAGAGGCGTTATGCTAGGTGCTCGAGCCTTCTGGGAGGGGCACAGCTGCACCTTCCGCTCCCTCGGGGAGGAGCGACCCTTGGAACCAGCCGCCGCCACCGCTCGACGGACCGTCAGCCGGCTGCTGCTGCCCGCCCTGACGATCGCCTTTGGACTGCAGCTCCTGCGTGTGCTGCTGCCTCTCATGGTGTACGTGCTGCGCGAGCGGATCGGCTGGAGCGCCCCGCTCCTGGGGGAGCTGGCTCTGGCTCTCTTCGCCACCTCTTTCCTGGCGGCTCTGGCGAGGCTGCTGCTCGGCCGGCGCTGGTTCCTGGTGGTCTCAGTGGGCGGGGTGGGCCTTGTCCGCCTGGCCGTACAGGTGTGGGACTGGGATCCTGTGGGCGACCTCGTCCTGGCCGTGCTGGGCACGGTGCTCCTGGGGTGGAGCTTGCCGGCGCTGCTGGCTTCGGCGCGTGCGGCGGGAAGGCGGACGGTCGAAGGGCTGGGTCTGAGCCTGCTGCTAGGCGTGACTCTCGACGCCGCCCTGCATGGGGCGCTCTCCACATACGATCTGGCTTGGCGGAGCGGCGTCTGGCCTCTCGTGGCCGCGGTCGTGCTGGCGGCCGTGCACTGGGTGGCACTGGGCTCTGTCATGCGAGAGTCGGAGAGGACTGCCGCGGGTCCAAGTCACGAGGGCGTTGATCTGCCCGGACTTCCGGCGCTTGGCCTGCTGGCGTTGGGACCCTGGCTTGCTCTCGAGCTGCTGGTGCTGGAGAACGGGGCCCGGCTGGCCACCTTCACCGGGTGGCCGGCGGCCTACGCGGGGACCTGGGTCACCTTTGGGGCGGCGGCGGCCGTGGCCGCCGCCGCCCTCGTCCCGCGCCGGCTGGTGGCCGGCGGGGCCGGTGTGGCCCTGGTTGCCGGCCTGGTCCTGACCGTGACGCTCCTGCCGGGCGATCCGCAAGGCTGGCCGGCCGCCCTGCTCGTCCTGGCCGGGCACGCGGCGCTGGGCGTGCTGTTCGCGGTCCTGTTTCAGGGCCTGGCGGGTGGGGTGGGCCGGCCCGGCTTGTGGCGCACCTCGGTGGGCTTTGGCGGCGGCATGGTGCTGTTCGTGCTGCTGCTCTTCCTGACTTACGCCGGCTACGACATCGCCCTGCCCTTTGCGCCCGAGGTGCTGCCGCCCGTGGCCGCCGTGCTCATCGCTGTGGCCGTGCTGCCGGCCGCGCGGGTCACGGGTGCGCGGGTCACGGGTGCGCGGGCGCTTCGAGTGGCGGCGCCTCCCGGAGTGCGGGGAGCTGTGATCGTGGCCTTCGCCGCCGTGGGCCCCGCTCTGCTGGTGGGCCTCGTGCAGCAGGTGCCCTCTCTCCGGCCTGCTCTGGAGACCGGCGGGGTGCGCGTCATGACCTACAACATCCACAACGGTTTCGGGGCTAGCGGGGACCTGGACCTGGAAGCGCTGGCCCGCACCATCGAGGGCCAGGGGGCCGACGTGGTGGCTCTGCAGGAGGTGGTCCGCGGGTGGGTGATCGACAGCTCGGCGGATGAGCTCGACTGGCTGAGCCGGCGGCTGGACATGCAGGCCGTCTTCGGCCCCACCGCCGGACCGTTCTGGGGGAACGCCGTGCTCAGCCGTCTCCCTATAATCGACGCGGCGAGCCTCCCTTTGCCGACACAAGACCTGCTGCTGCAGCGGGGTCTGCTTCTGGTGAGCCTGAACTCGGGGGACGGCCGGGAGCTCCAGGTCATCGCCACCCACTATCACCATGTCGACGATGGCACCGCCGTGCGGGTGGAGGAGTCCGCGGCCCTTCTGCGAGCCTGGCAAGGGGCCGAGCGCTCTGTGGTCATGGGCGATCTCAACGCCCGTCCGGGAGATCCCGAGATCGAGATGCTGCGGGAGGCGGGGTTGGTCGAAGTCTTGGCCGCGTCCGGAGTGTCCCCCGGATACACCTATTCCTCCGATCGCCCGTATGAGCGCATCGACTACATCTGGGTCTCGCCCGATCTGGCCGGAAGCGGTGGTGCGGGTCTCTCCGATGCCCAGATTACTGAGGGCCGGGCCTCCGACCACCTTGGCGTGGCTGCCACCATCACGCCCTAGTCGAGCGGGGCGCGAGCCGACCGTGGCCTCGTGATCGTGGCCTCGTGTGCCGCGGGTCGTGACAAAGCCGCGCCCGCGCGGGCCTCGGTCGGCCGCGAATTTGCGGGCGCCGGCTCCCCTCCTGGTGTATACTCTCGTCCTGAAGTATGCGTACGACCGCGGGAGAGTCCGCCGGTCGCACCGCGTTGCTAGGGGAGCGCTTGGCGCTGAGAGTGTGGCTCGACCACTGACCCTGCGAACCTGATCTGGGTAATGCCAGCGAAGGGAAGCAATGGTGATCTCGTATGCCAAGGGCGCCGCGGCTGTTTGGGCGCCCTTTCTCGTCTCGGTGACAGCCTCCCGCCGCCGGTAGTGTCGGAGTGGAAGGGGAGGTGCCGCCATGTTCGCGGTGATCGTCGCCGGGGCCGAGCTCAGCGGGCCTCTCGACCGGGAGCTGCTGAGCTCCGCCGATCTGCTCATCGCGGCCGACAGCGGGGCCGATGCCCTCTCGGCCCTTTCGCTGACGCCCCACGTACTCATCGGCGACCTCGACTCCATCGCCCCCCTCACCCGCGACGCGTTGAGGGAGGCAGGCGTGGAGCTGATCGAGCTCCAGGTGTCCAAGGACGAGACCGACACCGAGATGGCCCTGCGCCTGGCGGTCGAGCGGGGAGCCGGTCGGATCACGGTGCTCGGCGGTCTGGGAGGGCCCCGCCTGGATCATCTTCTGGGGTTGATCCTCCTCCTCACCGCCTCCTGGCTCGACGGCGTGGACGTGCGCCTGGCTGACGACCGGCACGAGGTGTTTTCGGCTCGTGGCGAGGCCCTCGTCGTGGGACGGCCGGGCGACCTCGTCTCCCTGCTGCCCTTGACTCCCCGGGTCGAGGGCGTGCGCACCGAGGGCCTGGCCTATCCCCTGCATGGGGAGACGCTCTTCCAGGGGGCTACTCGGGGGGTGAGCAACGAGCTGCTGGGCGAGCGGGCTCGGGTGATTCACGATGAGGGGCGGCTGCTGATCATGCGCTATCGAAAGGACGGGAAGGGACGATGAGACTGGACGATTGCAGATCTTCAACCGCGGCGGGCGGGCGGATGCGACTCGCGACCGCACGGCGGGCTGCGGCGGGCGGGCGGCCACGACCCGCAGCCGGAGGGCCGGCCGTGTCCGAGGGGCGGCGGGTGAGGCCCGGTATCGTGCTCCTGCTCCTTTCCGGTGTGCTGCTTGGGCTCCTCTTCCTGGCCGGATGCGGCGGAGGGGAGGAGAGCACCACCACCTCGGCTCCAGCCGAGCCCAAGCCGCAGGAGCTCGTGCTCATGACCCACGACTCCTTCGCCGTGTCGGAGGGAGTGCTCGAGGACTTCACGGCCGAAACAGGCATCAACGTGCGCGTGCTCCAGGCGGGTGACGCAGGCACCATGCTCAACCAGGCCATCCTGACCAAGGATAATCCCCTGGCCGACGTGCTCTACGGGGTGGACAACACCTTCCTCTCCCGGGCTCTCGCGGAGAACCTCTTCATGCCTCACACCTCCCCGCTGATGGACACGGTTCCGGTGGAGCTGCAGCTCGACCCCGAGTATCGGGTCACGCCCATCGACTACGGCGACGTCTGCCTCAACTATGACAAGGAGGCCTTCGGCGCCTCCGGACCGCCCGTGCCGGAATCGTTGCGGGACCTCACGACGCCTGCCTACAAGAACATGCTGGTGGTCGAGGATCCCTCCACCTCCTCGCCCGGCCTGGCCTTCCTGCTGGCCACCATCGCCGAGTTCGGTGAGGCCGGCGACTATACCTGGCAGGACTTCTGGCGCGACCTGAATGCGAACGGCGTGCTGGTGGTCTCGGGGTGGGAGGAGGCGTACTACTCCGATTTCTCCGGCGGCTCGGGCGCCGGTGATCGGCCCCTGGTGGTTTCGTACGCCTCGTCGCCGCCGGCCGAGGTGATCTTCTCCGAGACGCCCTTGACCGAGGCCCCCACCGGAGTCATTACCCAAGGCGCCTTCCGGCAGATCGAGTTCGCCGGTATCCTGGCCGGGACCGAGTATCCCACCTGGGCCGGCAGGCTGCTCGACTTTCTGCTCTCGACCCGCTTCCAGGAGGACATGCCCCTGAACATGTTCGTCTTCCCGGCGAATTCCCAGGCCAAGCTGCCCGAGGCCTTCGTGAAGTACACCACGGTGCCCGAGAGTCCTCTCACCCTCGACCCGCAGGCCATCGACGCGAACCGCGAGCGCTGGATCGAGGAGTGGGCACGCATCGTCCTCGGATGAGCGGAGGCCGGACCGAGCGGCGGGGAGCCCGGGGCTCCCCCGCCGGCTCGGCCGCGCCGCCCTGGTGGGGGTCCCCACCTTCTTCCTGCTCCTGTTCTTCGTCTACCCGCTGTTGCGGATCCTCTGGACCAGTCTGACCCCGGGGGCCCACCTGGACCTGGCTCCCTTCGCCGAGGTCTTCCGCCGGCCCACGTTACGGGCCGCCGCCTGGTTCACCCTCTGGCAGGCGGTGATCTCCACCGCCCTCACTCTGCTGGCCGGCCTGCCCGGCGCCTACGTCTTCGCGCGCTTCGACTTTCCCGGGCGCTCCGTGCTGCGGGCGGTCATCACCGTGCCCTTCGTACTGCCCGCGGTGGTGGTGGGGTCGGCCTTCCTGGTCCTGTTGGGGCCGGCGGGACCCCTGGGAGTCGACCTGCGCCGCACAGTCTGGGCCATCCTGATCGCCCACGTTTTCTACAACTATGCGGTGGTGCTACGCACGGTGGGGGGCCTTTGGGCCCATCTGGACCCCCGCCTGGAGGACGCCGCCCGGGTGTTGGGGGCGGGCCGCTGGCGCATCTTCCGGGAGGTGACTCTACCCTTGTTGCGCCCCGCCCTGGCGGCGGCGGCCAGCATCGTCTTCCTGTTCACCTTCACGTCCTTCGGAGTCATCCTCATCCTGGGAGGGTTGCGCTACGCCACCCTCGAGGTGGAGATCTACCGGCAGACGACCAGCTTCCTGAACCTGCCTTTGGCTGGGGCCTTGAGCGTGCTGCAGCTGGTGGGCGTCAGCGCCATTCTCTTCGTGTACTCCCGCTACCAGGAGCGGCGGGCGGTGGAGCAGACGTTGCGGCCGGCGCGCGAGACCGCGCGCCGGCCGCGCACCCCCGGCGAGTACCTGCTGGTCTTCGGCACCCTGGGCTTCACCGGCCTCCTGCTGGGGACGCCCCTCTTCGTGCTGGTGGAGCGCTCTTTTCGCACCTCCGCTGGCTACGGCCTGACCTTCTACCGGGCCCTGGCCGATACGCAGGGGAGTGCGCTCTTCGTGCCGCCCGTAGTAGCGGTGCGCAACTCCCTGGTCTTCGCCCTGGCGGCCATGGCTCTGGCCCTGGTCATCGGCCTGATGGCGGCCACGGTGGTGGCCTACATGCGCGGGGCCGTTTCCCGCTGGTTCGACGTGCTTCTCATGCTGCCCCTGGGCACCTCGGCGGTCACCATCGGTCTGGGCTTCATCCTGGCCTTCGACCGGCCCATCGACCTGCGCACCTCGCCGGTACTCATCCCCCTGGCCCACGCTCTGGTGGCCGTCCCCTTCGTGGTGCGCACGGCGGCGCCGGTCATGCGTTCGGTCAAGGGGAGCCTGCGTGAAGCGGCGGCCGTCCTGGGCGCGGCCCCCGCACGGGTGTGGCGCGAGGTCGACCTGCCCCTGGTGACTCGGTCGGCCCTGGTCGGAGCCGGCTTCGCCTTCGCCATTAGCCTGGGCGAGTTCGGAGCCACCGCCTTCATCGCCCGGCCCGACACCCCCACGCTCCCGGTGGCCATCTACCGGCTGCTCGGCCAGCCGGGCAGTCTCAATCTGGGAAGGGCCATGGCCATGAACACCATCCTGATGGTGACCACCGCCCTTGCGATACTCTTGATCGAGCGGTTCCGCGTGGTCGAGGAGAGCGAGTTCTGATGAGGGGGCACCGATCGTGACGAGGCGGCGATGGGGCAAAGTGGAGGCGGGCGGGTGCGCCGCACTGTCGCCACCGAGGCATGGCTTGCGGAGGCCCTCATGCTCGAGGTGAAAGGCGTCAGCGTACGCTTCGGCGATACGGTGGCCCTCGACGGCCTGGACGTCACCGTGCATGACGGCGAGGTGCTGGCCGTCCTGGGTCCCAGCGGCTGCGGCAAGTCGACTCTGCTGCGGGTGGTGGCCGGGCTCCAGCCACCCGCGGAGGGCTCGGTGCTCTGGGACGGGCGCCCCCTCGACGACGTACCGCCCCATATGCGCAACTTCGGTCTCATGTTCCAGGACTTCGCCCTGTTCCCGCACAAGACGGTAACCGGCAACGTAGGCTTCGGGCTGCGGATGCTCGGCATGGCCGCTCCCGAGATCGACCGGCGGGTGGCCGAGGCTCTGGAGATGGTCGGCCTGCGCGGGTATGAAGGGCGGTCCATCGCCTACCTCTCGGGCGGCGAACAGCAACGGGTGGCCCTGGCCCGGGCTCTGGCCCCCGAGCCGCGCCTGCTCATGCTCGACGAGCCTCTGGGTTCGCTGGACCGCACCTTGAGGGAGCGGCTGCTGCTCGAGCTGCGCGGGCTCTTCGTCGAGCTGGGCATCACGGCCATCTACGTTACGCACGATCAGGAGGAGGCCTTCGCGATATGCGACCGCATGGTGGTGATGCGCGCCGGCCGGGTGGCCCAGATCGGCACGCCCGAGCAGGTGTGGCGCCGGCCGGCCGATGAGTGGGTGGCCCGCTTCCTTGGTTTCACGAACATCGTCGACGCTGAGCTCGCGGGGGGGGAGGCGGCGACCTCCTGGGCTCGGTTCCGCGTCGCCGACAGGGGCGAGGGGCCCAGGCGCCTGGTCCTGCGCCCCGACGTCTTTGCCCTAGAGGAAGGCGGACCGGTGCGGGGGACGGTGCTCGCCCGGGCCTTCCGGGGCGGACACTACCTGCTGCGGGTGCGGATTGAGGACGGGCCGACCCTGGAGGTCGAAGCCGACCGTGGTCCGGTGCCGGCTGTGGGGCAAGCGGTGGCCCTGCGCCCTGACCCGGAAGGTGTGGTCGTGCTGGCCGACTCAGCCTCCGCCGATCGGGAGCCGGAGCCCGGAGATCCGGCGGCGGCTCAGGTCGGCCGCCGGGGTGCGCCGCGATCGTCGGGACCGGACTTCGCAAGGACGGCACGTTCGTCAGACCGAGGGGAAAGAGATTGCGAAGACGTTCAGCCGTAACCCCGTCGCTTCAGCCCCGTGCCAGAACGGCTTGGCCTTCATTCATCTGAGCTTGACCGCGGTGCCGTAGACTAGGATCTCAGCGGCCTGGCTCATGATCATCGATGTGGTAAAGCGGATCGCAACGATGGCATCAGCTCCCAGCTCCTCCGCCCGCTGTACCATGCGGTCCATGGCCTGCTCCCGGCTCTCACTCATGAGCTTCGTGTACTCGGCGATCTCGCCACCCACAACGTTGCGGAGTACCGCCATGATGTCCTTGCCGAGGTGGCGGGCCCGGATGGTGTTGCCTCGCACCAAGCCGAGCGTCTCCACCACCTCTCGGTCCGGGACGGAGTCTGTAGTGCTGAGAATCATCGCTCGACCTCCCGGTATGGATCACGCCTCCATGTGAACAACCTCTCGCGCACAACCGAAACGAAGAGCACCGCCAGCCCCACGACCACGGCCGCAATCCCCACCCGCACCCACCAGGGGTCGGCGCTGTCGCGGAGCAGGGCCACCGCCAGCTCGTACAGGCCGCCCGCCAGGAGCACGGCCGCTCCCAGCGAAAAGACCAGCCACCCCACCCGGCGCTCGAGCCGGTTGTACGTGCCGTCCCAGTAGTGCTCCCACACCTCGTCGGGAAACTCCTTCAGCTTCATCGTCTCGGTCACCCCTTTCGTGGCCTTCGTCGCCTCGAGCTCGCGGGCGAGCTCCGGGTCGATGGTGAGGCGCTCCTCGAACTCGCGACGCTCGTCGGCCTCGAGCTCGCTGTCCAGGTAGCCGCTGACGAGGGCGCTCCAATCCCGCTTTCGCTCCTCAGACATTCGCGTACCCTCCTTGGTCAGCCTCGAGCTGGGCCCGCAGCCGGGTCCTGGACTGATGCAGCCGGCTCATGACGGTGCCCTTGGGGACGTCGAGCACGGCCGCGATCTCGGCGTAGGTGAGATCCTGGAACTCTCTCAGTATCAGGATCTCTCGATCGGGAGGGGCCAGCCGGCGCAGCGCCGCCCACACCCGGCGGCGGGTCTCCGCGCGTTCGGCCAGGGCTTCGGGGCTCGGCGCTCCGTCTACGACCTCGAGGCGCTCGTCCAAGGGCACCTCGACCCGGCGGCGAGCGCGGCTCAGATGATCAAGACACAGATTCCTCAAGATGCGGTGGAACCAGGGATAGAAAGGTCGTTCCGGATCGAAACGGCCGAGGGAGCGGTAGGCTCGGGCGAAGGCTTCCTGGGAGAGATCGATGGCCACCTGCCGGTCGCCCGTCCAGGCCAGCGCGTAACTCGCCGCCGCTCGCATGTGCCGGCGAACGATGGGCTCAAATGACCGCCGGTCACCCGCTTGACAGCGCACGATGAGTGTCGCCTCGTCAGCCTCCACAGCCAGCATGCATCCTCCGTTGCCCCATTATCGCACCAAGGTCCACCGGCCTCGACGCCATGCCGTCCATATGGTAATACGGAAGAGGCGGCGGGATATTCGGATGATCGGCGCGCGCACTCCGGGCGGGGCCGTATCGTGGTGGCGCGGCTGGCCGGAATCGCGGGTGGCCTAGGAGGCCCTCTTCCTTCGAGGCTTCTTCTCCTTCGAAAGCAAGGCGGTCGCATACGAGAACGAACGCTCGAGCCACTCGTGGAGCGCGGCGCCTTGGCCGCAGACCTGCTCCGGTAGCGTGACGTACTCGCGCATGGGCCGGCCGGGCATGGGTTCGAAGGGCCCGGCCTCATCGAAGGATGCCACGACCTGGTACGGATTATCGAGACCATCTACCCGAAGCCAACATGCTGGACACGCGAGGGCGAGGTCGGTCGAGACTCGGCGAGCTCACCCAGGGAGCGGGCCCTCAGATCCGGCGCACCGTCTCTCGCAGAGTGCGGACCTCATCGGGCGAGAGCCTCCTCCGGCCGTAGCGCGCGAGCACGTAGCTCTCGGTCACCGTGCGGATGCCATCAGCCTTGTCCGGTAGAGCGGCTGCCGCCCGCTCGGCGAAGTCGCAGGGTCCTTCGGCCGGGCTGCGTTCCAGACCGCGGCGGCGGAGCCGCCGGAGCAGGCGGACATAGGTGACCTCGGCCACGTTTTCGCGCACCGGCCGCCGCCAGATGACGATTCCTGCCACCAGAGCCGCTGCCAGGAGCGCCGTCACAGCCAGATCCGCCGGCCCCGAGAGGCCGGGGCGCCAGGCCGTCAGGTGGCCGACTCCATCCGCCATGCGTTGGAGCAGCCCGGTCTGCGCGTCGAGGTCGTAACCTAAGACCAGGGCCTGCCACTTCAAGCGCAACGCGTCCATCGTCAACGAGAGGCCTGAAGGACCCTCTCCGGCTGCCGCGGGCGAAGCCGGGCCCTCGCTGGGCGGGGGTGGGGTCGAAGCGCACCCAGCCTCGCCCGTCGATATAGGCCTCGACCCAGACGTGGGCCGAGAGCTGCCGCACCAGGTAGTAGTTGCCGGTGGGGTTGAAGTCGCCTCCCAGGTAGCCCGCCACCATTCGGGCAGGCACGCCCACACGGCGCAGCATCAGGGCCATCGACGAGGCGAAGAGCTCACAGTAGCCTGTCTTTGTTTGCTCCAGAAAGACGCTGAGTGGGTGACCCTGGCCTTCTCCCAGCCCGCTGACGGCATAGTGGAACTCGCCCGAGTGGAAGTAGGCCAGGATGGACTCGGCTTTGCGATAGGCGTTGGTCTCTGCGCCTACGATCTCCTGGGCTCGCTGAGCGAGCACGGGGGGCAACCCCGCCGGTAGCTCCAGGTCGAGCGCACGCTGGGCGGGGGGCAGAGCGACCGGCCATGCATCGTCCAGGTCGGAGATCACTTCGTAGCGTATCCGCCGGTTCAGTGGGCGGGGAGCCTGGGCGGCCGCGTCCTGCACGCGGGTTTCCCAGGGCGAGGGGAGGGTGACCTGGAGCGGCCGGTCGAGACCGAAGAGGTCGGTGAGGCCGTGAGGCTCCAGGTAGACCAGCTGCGCGACTGTGTTGGTAGGTGCCGGCGCGCCGGGTCGGCGTACGGGGTCGCCCAGGAGATCCGCCGGCCGAGCTGTCCATGAGATCCCGTCGGTGACCTCCAACACCAGGCCTCGCCAGTAGGGGGCGGAGGGGAGGGGTCCTTTCCGGTCGAGGATCTCTGCCCGGAAGGCCACCTGCCGGCTCTGGGCTATCCGCCCCACGTCACCGAGGGTGACTTGGTTGGAGAAGCCGCTCACCTGGGAGGCTGCCGGGGCCACGCCTCGCAAGAAGGGGACGTCCGTACGGGGTAGACCGGCGAAGAAGAACACGAGCAGGGGCAGAGCGCCGATCACCAGGCCCAGGCCCACTCCACCCAAGCGAAGAAGGAGGCCCCGCTCCACGCGCCGGGTCCTCATGGTGGCTCCAAAGGGCAGCCACACCAGGGCAAGGGTGGTCAGCAGCAGATAGGCAGCGAAGAGCACGGCGAAGGCCAGGTTGACGCTGAGGATGGCCGCGCCCACCAGCAGGATGAGGCTCAGGACCATGATCTGCAGATGATCGCGGTTGGCCTTGGGCGCCAGGAGCTTGCCCCCCATGAGGACTACGGCGGCCGACATCAGGCGGCCCACTGGTCCGTTGGCGTTGGGGAGAGCGATGGCCACCAGCAGCCCGATCACCGTAGCCGTGGTCAGCATCCAAGGAGAGATGGGGTGACGCTCCCGGAGATCCCACGCGGCTCCCAGCCCGATGAAGACCAGCTGTAGAAACGCGAAGGACGGGGCGGCGTGCAGCAGGGCGGCGCCGGCGCCCAGGCCGGAAACCAGATACGTGAACAGCAGGCTCAGGCGGTCGGCGCGCATCGCTCGTGCCTCGACGCCTTCATGTGCGGAGAAGGGCCAGAGCCCGCAGCTGCCGCTCACGATGAGCTATGCCCAGAGCGGGCTCGATCTGCACCCCGGGCAGATGCAGGCCGCACGACCGGCCGTCCTTGTCCGCCTTCAGGACGAGCGTGGTGAGCTGCCCCACTCGTTCCTCCAGGGACGGCCCGGGCACGCTCTCCAGGGTCAACAGCAACGGCGGACCACCATCCTCCTCGAACTGCTTGACGGCGATCTGCCCCAAACGCCCCCAGGTCTTCCAGCTGATGCGACTCAGGGAGTCGCCAGGCTGGTAGGGCCTCGTGCCCCGGAAGTCGCCGCCTACGCCCGCACGGGCTGACCCCCGCCCCATCTCGTACCCCGCCGGGGGGCCCATGGCCTCGGGTGGCACGGGTAAGGGACGAGGATATACCAGCACCTTCCGCTCGAGCCGCACGATCCCGCCGCGTTGGAAGAAAGCGAAGGGGAAGACCGACGTCACCAGCACCTCTCCTAGGTCATGCTCGCCCCGCCGGGCGAAGGTCATCGGTAGTGTGGTCTGAGCCGAACTTCCGGGAGCGATCTCGGTGATCAAGGCCTCCTCACCCTCGCGGGCGATACGCAACAGATAGGTGGGCAGGACACGCCGGGGGTTGTGCACGACCAAACGCACCGGTGTCTCCTGCCCGGCGAACCACTCGCGTGGAGGCAGAAGCTCCAGGCTCAGCGAGTGCAGGGCGCGGTAGGCCACCACGCCCGAAAGGGCCATCAAGGCCAGTAGACCCGAGACGACGAGATAGAGCAGGTTGTTGGCCGTGTTCACGGCTGCGGCGCCTAGCACCAGGGTGAGGGCGATGTAGAGCCACCCCGAGGCGGTGATCCGCACCCTGATACGCCTGAATGTTAGGGCTCGCTGCATAGGTGCTCGGGTCAGAATCCGCGGCGGCGGTCAGGGGATGGGCACGCTGCGCAGGAGGTCCTCGGCCACCTGCTCGCGGCGCATGGCGGTGTACTCGCCGTGGGGGACCAGGCGGTGGCGCATCACGGCCGGCGCCACGGCCTGGACGTCTTCAGGCCGGCAATAGTCGCGCCCGTCGAGGAAGGCCCAGGCCTTCGCCCCCAATACCAGGGCCTCGGCACCTCGGGGCGAGACGCCCAGCAGGATTTTCTCCGACCGCCGGGTGGCCCACACCACGTCGAGCACGTACTCCAGCAGGGCGTCAGAGGTCTTGACCGCGTGCACCTGCTCTTGCGCTTCCAGCAGCTCGTCGGCCCGCAGCACAGGGCTGAGGGCTTGGATGCGTTTGCGGCTGTCGAGCCGGCTGAGCAGGTCTTTCTCGGCGCCGCGGGCTGGGTAGTCCATACGTAAGGACATAAAGAAGCGGTCGAGCTGCGACTCGGGCAGCGGGAAGGTGCCGTACTGCTCGACGGGGTTCTGTGTGGCGATGACGAAGAAAGGCCTGGGCAGGCGGTAGGTGGCGCCGTCGACCGACACCTGACTCTCACCCATCGACTCGAGCAGGGCGCTCTGCGTCTTGGGGGTGGCCCGGTTAATCTCATCGGCCAGGATGACCTGCCGGAAGATGGGGCCGGCGCGGAAGCTGAAGGTCTGCTCCTTGGCGTTGAATACCGAGGCTCCGGTGATGTCGGCCGGCAGCATGTCGCTGGTGAACTGGATGCGCCCGAACTGCAGACCCAGGGTGCGGGCCAGCGTAAGGGCCAGGGTGGTCTTCCCGATGCCAGGGATGTCCTCGAGCAACAAGTGGCCGCGGGCCAGGAGGGTGGCGACCGCCAGGCGGACGACCCTCTCCTTGCCCAGCACGACCTGGCCGACGGTCCCGACGACACGCTGCATCGATTGCGACACGATCTCTCCTCGCACGAGCGCGGGCTGCACTTCCGTCCGGCGGGCCGACGGGGCGCGGTGGAGCAGCCGCTGGGGGTTCCCTCT
Source organism: Thermoleophilia bacterium (assembly GCA_027493445.1). Lineage (GTDB taxonomy): Bacteria > Actinomycetota > Thermoleophilia > RBG-16-64-13 > RBG-16-64-13 > JAMDDA01. Next base: position 3,895,105 of record JAOSKU010000001.1, read on the forward strand.
TCCACATCGGACGAATAGGCGCAACACTTGACGGGTGCGGTACGGGAGCGGACCGGGGGAGTTCTCGATGCATGACTCGAGGGGCCTGGTCACGCACGCCATCTGCGTGGGCATTTAGGGGTGGTTCAGTATCCGATCTCTACCGGTAGAAACGGAGCTCGGCCAGGGTGGACCGGTAGCGGCCGTCGCCGCCGGGCTCCGGCGTCAGGGCGGTGATCCAGACGCGCCCGGCGCGGGCAGGCTCGTCGAGCTCGATCCACTGCTTCCTGGCGCCGGTCAGCTGGGCCACGGTGGTCAGCTCGCCCTCGGGGCTGACCACCTGCAGCTCGCCCGCCCAGCCCTCGGCCGCAGAGACGACCTCCACGAGGATGGCCGAAGTCTCCAGGGCGAAGGTCACCCCCACGCCGGTCTTGAGGGGCGGGTCGCCGAAACCAGCCGTAGAGTAGCCCTCGGTCGACCAGGCGGTCTCTTCGTCCCCGTCGGTGAGACGGGGCAGTTGCTGTGGGTTCTCTTCGTTGTCGCCCTCCGGGTCGGAGTCGTCCACGGCGGTCACTGTGACGGCCACGGGTTCACGTGTCACCTCTACCACGACCGCGCCGCCGGAGGCGGCCTCGCCCGCCGCCGGCTCCTGGGCGGCGACCACCCCGTAGGGTGGTGCGGCCGCGACTACCAGTTTGGTCTCCAGCGCGAGGCCGGCCTCCTCGGCGGCGGCGCTGGCCTCGTCGAGGGTCAGACCGACCAGCGCGGGGGTATCAGGCGCGCGCGTGAAGTAGAGGGCGACGGCGACGGTGACAGCGGCCAGCACGATCAGGACCGGCAGCCAAAGCGGCACACGGCGGCGGCTCCGGCGGGTGGCCATGATCTCCCTCCGCCGGAGCCCGCGGCCCAAACGCCTCGCGTCGGGGATCGAATCGAAGTCTGCGCTTGCGTCGTCGAAAAGACTTGGGGGAGGTGTCGAGGTAGACGGGGGCTCCGGCAGCTCCAGATCCGGCGGGATCACCCACTCCCGGCTATCGCTCAGGGAGTCGCGCCGACTTCGGCCGGCTCGGCGCAGGGGTCCGAAGATGCCGCTTCCCCCACGCTGGGGATGATAGAGGTCGAGGCCGACGAGGGCTCCCAGCAGCTCGTCCATGGACTGAAACCGGTTCTCGGGGAGCTTCTCCAGGCAGCGCATGACCGCCCGCTCCAGCTCCTCCGGGATGTCGTCGTGGATGTCGCGCAGGGGACGGGGTCGTTCGCGGACATGCTGGCGTCCGATATCGGCGATCGTGGGGCCCTGGAAGGGCGGCTCCCCGGCCAGCATCTCGTACAGCACGATACCCAAGGAGTACAGGTCGGAGCGCGGATCGACCGGCCGGCCCTGTACCTGCTCGGGAGACATGTAGCGGCCGCTGCCCACGATGGCGCCCGCCCGGGTTACCTGCGACAGGTCCGCGCCGGTGGCGATGCCGAAATCGGTCAGCTTGGCCCGACCCTCGGCGTCGAGCAGGATGTTCTGGGGCTTCACGTCGCGGTGCACGATGCCGGCCAGGTGGGCGTGTGAGAGGCCTTCGGCGACCTGGCCGGCGATCTGGCCGGCATCGGGGGGCTCAAGGCGGCCCGTGCGCTTGATCAGGTCTTTGAGGGAGCGGCCCTCGACGTACTCGAAGACCATGTACTCCTCATTGTGGGTGGAGCCCCGGTCGATCAGGGTCACCAGATTGGGGTGTGAAAGGCGCGCGATGGCCCGGCCCTCGCGGTCGAAGCGCGCCCGGATGTGGGGATCTTCGCTCAGGGGCGGTTCAAGGCGCTTGATGGCCACATACCGCTGCAGCCTGGAGTCCCAGGCTCGGTAGACCGCACTCGTGCCACCCCCGCCCCAGCATGGGGCCCAGCGCGTACCGACCGGCGAAGAGCGGCTCTCCTCCGGAGGGGGGAACGCCGCCGGCGCCCCCCGAAGCCGCGCGCGCGTCTGGAGTATCGGAGCCTCGGTCCGCGGGCGGTTCTGGTGTCAGCGAATTGGACATGGTGTTCGTGGTCTCGTCAAGAGTGGGCTTCGCAGTTCAGTTCGCCACGCCTGCCGCCGAGTCCTACCTCGAGGCGTCATTCCGTTGTTCAACCGGGCGCAGTCCTTCAGCAAAACGCACCACCTCGTCGTCCGTCAAGCCTTGGGCAGACACGCCGTAACCGGTCGTTCCAACGCGCCAGGTGAGGCGCACGGTGTCGCCAACCCGGCTGAGGGCGCCGGCGGAGCCCAGCACATCGAGGGTGGTATCGGCGTCCAGGCCCACGTCGAACCAATCGCCTTCCAGCAGCGAAAGGCGGATCTGGGCGTTCTGAGCGTGGAGATAGAGGACTTCGAAGCCCTCTTCGCCTGTGGCCGAGACGACCTGGCGGGGATTGTCGGGCGACGGCTGCAGGCCGAGCCCCGCCGGCAGGTAGGTGGGGTAGAGCACGGGGAAGTCGTGGATCCGGGCCAGGGCCTGGTAGGCGGTGGGTGCCGCGGACCCGCCTTGGGTGTCGCCGGCCGGGGTCCCGGAAGCGCTGTTCACTAGCACGACCACACGGGCTTCGGGTTCCACTCGACTCCCGGCCTGAGGGGACTGCTCGAGGACGGTGTTTGGTGCCACCTCGTCGGTAACCTCGCTCAGGACCTGAAGCTCGATGCCGGCGGCGGCGGCCGCGGCCTCGGCTTGCGAGCGGCTCATACCTGCGAAATCGGGCACCCGGGTGCTTGCCGCCGCCGCCACCCACAGGTCCACCGTCCCACCCGCCGCCAGGGTCGTCCCGGCCGGCGGATGCTGCCGGGTGACCATTCCCGGGATTCCCCCAGAGAAGTCTTCCTCCAGCGTTCCCAGGTAGAGGCCTGCCCCGCGCAGGGCTTCCTGGGCCGCCTGGCGCGACGTGCCTGTCAGGTCGGGCACGGTGACCGGCTGCGGGGGACGCCCGAACCAGATGTGTACGGTGGAACCGGCCCGGACCGTCGCTCCTGCGCCGGGATCCTGGGCGGTCACCACAGTCTGCGGGTCGTCGTCCAGATCTCCGCCCTTGGTGAGCAGGCCCAGATCGGTCTGGTCGATCGCCGCCGTCGCCTGCTGGGCCGTGAGACCCACCAACGAGGGTACGGTCACTAGGGCGGCTTCCCGGGTCAGGGTCGTGAAGGCCAGGATACCTCCGACCGCGAGGACGACGATGCCGGCTGCGGCGGCGAGCAGGCCTCCCAGAGGCCGGCGCCTAGGAAGCTCCACAGGACGGGACCCACGCGAAGACGATCCGCCGGTCCTGTCCGCAGGTGGATGGGAGGGGTCGCGCGTGCCGGGAATCATACGAGGACGTTAGCATACCGATGTGACGTTCGGCCCGTAGACTCCCGCTCCAGTTCCCTCTATCATGGGGGAGGTAGCCGGCCGGACCCGGCGAATACAGACTCGAGCATCGGATGTCGATGCAGGGGGCCTGATGATCTACTACGTGATACCGCGAGAGCTCGCGGACAAGTACTACGAAGAGTTCAAGAGGCGCTTCGAAGGCGTGGAAGGCGTGGAGGTGATCATCGATCGCCGCGAAGGCGAGAGGCGAGTGGAGCTCGAGCACGGCGGGCAGCGCATCCTCCGCGACCGCCGGCGCCGTCGTCCCGGGGGCACCTTCCCCGACCTGTAGCCCAATCCGGCTCGACCTTCACAACCATACGCGCCACTCAGCCGACGGGGTCATGACGCCCGGTTTCCTACTGTCGACCGCCGCCCTCCGAGGTCTGGGCTGCGTCGCCGTCACCGACCACGGCTCTCTTCGCGGGGCCCTGGAGTGCCAGGAGCTGGCCCTGAAGGACCCGGCCCTGCCCCGAGTGATCCCCGGGGAAGAGATCCGCACCACCGTCGGGGAGATCATCGGCCTCTACCTGCATCGGGAGATCGCTGAAGGACTCCCCCCCGAGGAGGCGGTCGCCGCTATCCGAGCCCAAGGCGGCTTGGTCATGCTTCCGCACCCTTTCGATGGTATCCGCCGGGGCGTCGTCGTGCCGGAATGGCGAGAGCCCCTTGCGCTGATGGCCGACGTGGTCGAGGTCTGGAACGGCCGCCTGCTCCGCCCGGCCGACTGGCGCCGGGCCCTCGAGCTGGCGGCGCGCACGGGCCGGCCCTTTGCGGCGGGCAGCGACGCCCACTATCCGGGAGAAGTGGGGCGCTCCTGGCTGGAGGTCCCTCCGGGTTCCGCGTAGGGAAGACCTGCTGGATCTCCTGCGCGCAGCCCGCCCCGGACCGGAGCCCTCTCCCCGCGAGCTGGCCCGCCGGTGGTGGTTCCTGGGAAGGACCGGCGTGCATAAGTCGGCGGCGGCCCTGCGGCGCCGCCGTGGCCCCACGGGTTCTCGTCCGGGCGGATCTGGGTAGACAGAAAGACCACGGCAACCGGGAGGTCGGGTCTTGACCGACCAAGGTACGTCGGCGGCCACCGCGGCGCTCTGGGAGTCTTTCCGCGGCGGACCGGTCGTTCACTGTTACCTGTGCGCGCACCATTGCCGCGTGGCTCCCGGCGACCGGGGCCTGTGCGGGGTGCGCGAGAACCGCGAGGGGGTGCTCTACACCCTCACGTATGCCTGTCCGATCTCGGCGGGAATCGATCCCATCGAGAAGAAGCCGCTTTTCCACTTTCTCCCCGGCAGCTCCAGTTTCTCGATCGCCACCGTGGGCTGCAACTTCGTCTGCCTTTTCTGCCAGAACGCCGACATCAGCCAGATGCCTCGCGACCAGGGAGTGGTGCGGGGCATGCACATGGAGCCGCGGGAGGTGGTGGAGCGGGCGCTGGCCGGCCGATGCCGCAGCATCAGCTACACCTACACCGAGCCCACCATCTACTTCGAGTTCGCAGACGCCTGCGCCCGGTTGGCCGACGCTGCGGGCCTGAAGAACGTCTTCGTCACCAACGGTTATATGACTCGCCAGGCCTTGGAGGCCATCGACGGGCGGCTGCACGCCGCCAACGTGGACCTGAAGTCGTTCTCCGACGACTTCTACCGGCGGATGGTCGGCGCCCGTTTGAAGCCGGTGCTCGACAGTATCCGGCGGCTGGTGGCCATGGGAGTATGGGTAGAGGTGACCACTCTCCTGATCCCGGGCGAGAACGACAGTGAGGACGAGCTGCGTCGCCTGGCCGGCTTCCTTGTCGACCTCGACCCCAACGTCCCCTGGCACGTCAGCCGCTTTCATCCCACCTACAGGCTGCGAGACGTCCCACCGACACCGGTCGCTTCGGTGCGGCGAGCCGTAGCCATCGGGTATGAGATGGGGTTACGCTATGTCTACGCTGGCAACGTGCCGGGCGAGCCCAGCGAATCCACCCGCTGCCCTAAGTGCGGGCACTTGGTGATCGAGCGTCGCGGATTCATGGTCGAACGGATGAGACTGGATGGGGACCGCTGCCGCGACTGCGGCACGACCATCCCTCTGGTCTTGGAAGGGAAGGGGGGGCACTGATGAGACGCTGTCTCACTGGAGAGATCAGCGCGATGAGCACTGGAGTGCGGCGATGAGCCTCGTGGGATGCTTCGTAACCCCGCACCCGCCCATCGTGGTGCCCGTGGTGGGCGGACGGCGGTTGGGCCAGGTGGCGGCCACGGCGGAGGCTCTCCGCGCGCTGGGCGAGCAGGCCAGGCACCTTCGGCCCGACGCGATCGCACTCATGTCTCCCCACGCCCGGCTCGATCCAGGCCGCATGGGAGTCTCGACCTGCTCCCGCTACGAAGGCTCGCTGGCCTACTTTGGTGCTCCCGAGGTGCACGTGGCTCTGGAGGGGGCGCCCGGGCTGGCCCAGGCGATCCTGTCCCAGGCGGCCGCCCGCGGAGTGGCGGCCGCCCCGATACCCGCCCGCGGTGGGATCCTCGAGCTCGATCACGGGAGCCTGGTTCCCCTGGTCTACCTGCTCGAGCACCTGGACCCGCTGCCGAGCCTGGTGCTCCTGAGCTTCTCGGACCTGAGCGCACCGGCTCACTTGACCTTCGGCCGAGCCGTAGGGGCCGCGGCGGACGGAGCGGCCGACCGGGTGCTCTATGTGGCCAGTGGGGATCTCAGCCATCGTCTGACCCCCGACGCTCCGGCCGGCTACAATCCTCGGGCGGCGGATTTCGACCGGGCCGTGGTCGACGCCTTGGCGGCCGGGTCGGAGGAGGCCCTGCTGGGCATCCCCCCCCGTCTCCAGCATGATGCGGGGGAATGCGGGTACCGCTCACTGCTGACCCTGTTCGGGCTGCTCTCGGGACGGGAGTTCAAGCCAAGAGTGCTCTCCTACGAGGGACCTTTCGGCGTGGGCTACCTGGTGGCCGCCATCGAGCTGGCCGCACCGGCCGCCGCATCGACATGAGCGGGCACCACGACTCTCCCCAGCCCGACCCGCTGGTGGCGCTGGCGCGGAAGGCCATCGAGGACCAGGTGTGCGAGGGCACCACGCCTGCCCCGGAGCTCCCAGCGGACGCGGGCCCGCCCCGAGCCGGGGTCTTTGTCAGCCTGCACCGCGAAGACGGTGCACTGCGGGGCTGTATCGGGACCTTTCTTCCTACGAAGAGTACTCTGGCCGAAGAGGTGGTCAGCAACGCTGTCGCCGCCGCTACCCACGACCCGCGCTTCTTACCCGTTCAGGAACGGGAGCTCGAAGGCCTGCACGTGTCGGTCGACGTGCTTGAGCCACCCGAGGAGGTCTCCGGTCCCGAGGACCTCGACCCGGCGTGCTACGGGATCATCGTCCGCACCGACGACGGCCGCCAGGCCCTGCTCTTACCCGACCTGGAAGGCGTCGACACGGTGGAGTCCCAGGTCCGGCTGACCTGCCGCAAAGGCCACATCGACCCCCGGCTCGATCGGTACCGGCTCTACCGTTTCCGCGTAACCAGACACACCTAGCCAGGAATGACGCCTCGCCGATCAGATGGGTGCGATGGGCGAGGCGAGACAAGGACGCAGGGAGCGGGCGCAGCCGGAGGTCCGGCACAGCTTCCTCGTCGGGGAGTCTTGCGCTATAGTTGGATTCCAACCTGAGGCGAAAGAGTAGGCCGTGGTGCATACGCATGCTGACAGCACGAAAGTCTCGTTCGATTCGTGGCTTCACTTCGACGTCACCCAGCCGCGCTGGAGACGGGCGGTCTCTCGCATCCTCGACCTGCGCAACATAGGCTGGGACATCGGTGTTCGAGCCATGGAGAGGGCGGCCGGTCACCGCCGGGGGGACCGTATGTCAGTGCACCTGCGCTTCTCCCCGCGCGACCTGCTGGCCGAGAAGGGCAAGGCTGTGCGTGATGATCTCGAGAGCCTAGCCGACGCCGTGATGCGGGCGGGAACCTACCCGGCGCGCGAGGAGGCCCAGAGGGCGCTGCGGGCCGTGACGGAGGCGGTTCGCGACCGGGTTCCTCCGGAGCTGCTCATCCGTCTGAGCGACTACCTGCCCGAGGCCGAGGCCAGCCGGCTGCGCAAGGACGCGGCCGCGAGGCTTGCTCGGGACGAAGGCTTTCCGCTTGTGGGACCGAAGGAGTAGCTTCGAGGTTCGCCCCAGCTTCCTGGTCGCCGTTTCGCCCGCCGTCCTCAGCCTTTGATCACGCCCAGGGGGCGTAGGCGTGCCACCCGCGGGGAGATACCCGCCCGGTCCATGACGCTCACCACTCGCTCGACGTCCTTGTAGGCCTCCGGCATCTCCTCGGCCAGGGTCTTCCGTCCTTGGGAGCGCACCAGGATTCCCTGAGCCGCGAGTTCTCGGTCGATGGCCCGTCCTTTGGCCCGGCGCAGGGCGGCGGAGCGGCTGAGCACTCGGCCGGCCCCGTGGCAGGTGGAGCCAAAGGTCTCCTCCATGGCCCGCTCGGCTCCGCGGCACACGAAGGAGGCCCGGCCCATGTCGCCTGGAATGAGTACCGGCTGGCCCACCTCCCGGTAGGTCTCGGGCACTTCGGGGTGCCCCGGGCCGAAGGCGCGGGTGGCTCCCTTGCGGTGCACGCACAAGCGCCCGACGGTCCCATCGACGGAGTGGTCCTCGAGCTTCGCGATGTTGTGGGCCACGTCGTACACCAGACGCAGTCCCAGGTCGCGGGGCCCCAGGGAGAGGGCGCGCAGCAAGGCCTCCTCAGTCAGATGCATGATCATCTGCCGGTTGGCCCAGGCGTAGTTGGCGGCGCAGGCCATGGCGGCCAGATAGCGCCGCCCTTCGGGCGACTCCACCGGAGCGCAGGCCAACTGGCGATCGGGTAGCTCGATGCTGTACCGGCCGGCGGCCTCGCCCATGACACCCAGGTAGTCGTCGCACACCTGGTAGCCGAACCCTCGGGAGCCGCAGTGGATCATCAGGGTCACCTGCCCCTCGAACAGTCCGTAAGCTCGGGCCGCCCCGGCATCGAACACCTGGTCCACCACCTGGATCTCGAGGAAGTGGTTGCCCGAGCCCAACGTGCCCACCTGGTCGTCGCCGCGGGCATAGGCCCGCTCGCTCACGGCAGTGGGGTCGGCGCCGGGAAGGGCGCCCCGTGCCTCGGTGCGCTCCAGGTCCTCGGGCCGGCCGTAGCCGTTCTTGACGGCCCAGCCGGCGCCCTCCACCAGCAGCTTCTCCATCTCCGCTCGTGTCAGGGTGCGGATGGCGCCGTGGGCGCCCACCCCGGAGGGCACGTCGCGGAAGAGCTGGTCGACCAGGCGCTTGATCGATCCCTCCAGGTCGGGGCGCCGCAGCTCGGTGGCCAGCAGCCTCACGCCGCAATTGATGTCGTAACCCACTCCTCCGGGCGAGACTACTCCCTCCTCTATCGAGAAAGCGGCCACCCCGCCGATGGGGAAGCCGTAGCCGAAGTGGATGTCGGGCATGGCCATGGAGTAGCGCTGGATGCCGGGCAGGTAGGCCACGTTGCGGACTTGATCGAGGCTCTGGTCACCCCGAAGCGAGGCAACCAGCTCCTCGTCAGCGTACACCCGCCCGGGTACGCGCATGCCGCCGCTCATGGGGATCTGCCAGACGACGTCGCCGACACGTTCCAGACTCGTGCTGTCATCCGCCCCGTTCATAATCCCTCCGATCCTCCATGTGCCGCGCGACCTCTCGCCGTAGGTCACACGTCCAGCAGAACGGTGGCCCGCCACCCGCCCTCCGTGGCCGGCCCCGCGCTCAGCTGGTGGTAGGTGACGGCCTTGATCTCGCTCAGGCGCTCGTGCCTGCACGGATCGAAAACCTCTCCCCATACGCGCGCCTCGAGAGCAACCGCCCCCGGACCTCCGGGTTCTCCGGCGGACAACCCGACCGTAGCCGCTCCGGCTACGTATCCTTCGGCGTCGAAGAGGTACAGGGCCTCGGCCAGCAACCGGCGCAGGGCTCCGGCCAGATGGCCGGCCTGCGCCTGCAAGGTGCGCTCCTCCAGCGGTCGGACACGCTCCAGGTGCACCATGCTGGCGTAGAGTGCGTAGAGGGCATGCTCGCTGAGCGATTCCGGGTCATCGCCCCTGATCTCCAACCAGAGGTCGGCCGGGTGCTCCAGCTCCCGGTAGACCTCGTTCATGGCCCGCGTCGCCCAAAGCGCCGGGGCGCCCACGGGTCAGCTCGTCTTTCCGGTGACTCCGTGGGCCGCCTGCTCGTCGGCCGTGGCAGTGCCCTCGGCTTCTTTTGCCGCCTCCGCCGCCCCGCCCGCATCCGCGACCGTGCCCTCCTCCAGGGCTTGTTCCAGCACCTTGCTCACGTGGTCGACGTAGACGAACTCTACGTCCTTGATGATGTCCTCCTTGATCTCGGCCACGTCGGGCTCGTTGCGGTCGGGTAGGAAGACCTTCTTGATCTCGGCCTGCCGGGCGGCGATGACCTTCTCCTTGATTCCGCCCACCGGCAGCACCTGGCCCGTCAGGGTCACCTCGCCGGTCATGGCCACTTCGGCGTTCACCGGCCGGCGCGAGACCATGCTGGCCAGAGCGGTGGTCATGGCTACGCCGGCAGACGGCCCGTCCTTGGGTACGGCACCCGCCGGCACGTGGACATGGATGTCATGCTTCCGGAAGAAACCCTCAGCGACGCCCATGGTGCCGGCCACACTGCGGACGTAGGTGAGTGCGGCCTGGGCCGATTCCTTCATGACGTCGCCCAGCTGGCCGGTCAAGGTGAGCTTGCCCGTACCCGGCATGGAGCGAGCCTCGATGAAGAGGATGTCGCCTCCGGCCGGGGTCCAGGCCAGGCCGGTCGAGACGCCCGGCTCGCTGGTGCGCCGCTTCATCTCGCGGAACAGCTTCTGCTTGCCCAGGAACTCGCGTAGCTGGTCGAGGTCCACGACCAGCTGCTCCTTGTTCTCCTCTGCCACCATGCGGGCGAACTTGCGGGCCACGGTGCCGATCTCCCGCTCCAGGTTGCGCACCCCCGCCTCGCGGGTGTAGCCCTGGATGATGGCCCGCAAGGAGGCGTCGGTGATCTCCAGCTGCCCCTCCTCGAGCCCGTGCCTCTCCAGCTGCCTGGGGATGAGGTACTGCCGGGCGATGTGGACCTTGTCCTCCTCGGTGTACCCGGCCATGTGGATGATCTCCATGCGGTCGCGTAGGGGGCTGGGGATCGTATCGAGCACGTTGGCGGTGGTGATGAACAGCACCTTCGAGAGGTCGAAGGGCAGGTCGAGATAGTGGTCGCGGAAGGTGTTGTGCTGCTCGGGGTCGAGCACCTCGAGCATGGCGCTGGAGGGGTCGCCTCGCCAGTCGGCGCCCATCTTGTCGATCTCGTCGATCATGAAGACCGGGTTGTTGCTCTCGGCATCTCGGATGGCTCGCATGATGGTGCCGGGCATGGCCCCGATATACGTACGCCGGTGCCCGCGGATCTCCGCCTCGTCGCGTACACCACCCACGCTGATGCGGATGAACTTGCGACCCAGAGACCGGGCGATGCTCTGGCCCAGGCTGGTCTTGCCCACCCCGGGTGGCCCCACGAAGCAGAGGATGGGGCCACCCAGGGTGGCCTTCAGCTTCTGCACGGCCAAGAACTCGAGGATACGGTCTTTGACGTCCTCTAGGTCGTAATGGTCGTGGTCGAGGACCTCGCGCGCATGAGCGATGTCCAGGTTATCCTCGGTGGATTTGTTCCAGGGTAGCTCCACGATCCAGTCGAGGTATGTACGGATCACCCCGTACTCGGCCGCTGCCGAGGGCAGCTTGGCCAGCCGGTCGAGCTCCCTTCGGGCCTGCTTGTCGACCTCTTCGGGCAGGTTCGCCTCGTCCAGACGCTTGCGGAGCTCGTTCACTTCGGCCTGGGTCTCGTCTGTCTCGCCCAGCTCCTCCTGGATGGCCTTCAGCTGCTGGCGCAGAAAGTACTCGCGCTGGGTCTTCTCCATCTCCGACTGGACCTGGTCCTGGATCTTCGAGCCCAACTCCAGCACCTCGAGCTCGCGGTTCATGAGCTCCGTCAGCCGGCGCAGGCGCTTGGCTACGTTGACCTGCTCGAGCAGCTCCTGCTTCTCCCCGGTCTTGAGGCGCATGGTCGAGGCGATGAAGTAGCCCAGGGTGGCCGGGTCCTCTATGTTGGCGGCCGCCATCTCCAGCTCGTCGGGAAGGTAGGGCACCAGCTCGATGATGCGCACGTACACCGCGACCAGGTTGCGCTGCAGGGCCTCTATCTCCTTGGTCTCCTCGATGATGTCGGGGACATCGTGCACGGCCGCCACGAGGTAGGGATCCTCGATGGTGAACTGGTCGATGGCGATGCGCCGCAGGCCCTGAACCACGATGCGCAGAGAGCCGTCGGGGGCCTTGATCATCTTCTGGACCACGGCCAGAGTTCCTACGCCGGCCACGTCGTCGGGCCCGGGAAGATCCACCTCTTCGTTCGTGACGGTCACCAGGCCTACCAGCTTGTCCTTGGCCAGCGCGTCGTCCACCAGCTTGACCGACCGGGGCTGCCCCACGGCCAACGGCATCATCGTCTCGGGGAAGACGACAGTGTCCTTGAGGGGAAGGATGGGCAGGGCGGGCGGAGTGGCGTTGGACTCCTCCCGCGGGATCTCACCGGCTCGCGCGGAGGGGCCGATCGTCACGGTCTCCTCGGGTCCACCGGGTGCCGCGCTCAGCGTGCGGGTCTCCTGAGTTTCGTTCTCGCTCATGGGATGGTCACCAGCCTTGCCGGGTTCACGTGGTGGTCTCGGGCTCGGACTCGTCATCGCGGATGCTGATGGGAATGCGCTTGGTCCCGGAGCGCTCCGCTACCGGGAGCACGATCTCGAGGAAGCCGCGCACGTAGTGGGCTTCGGCCCTATCGGACTCGATTTCAACGGGTAGCTGAAAGCGCCTCTCGAAGGGCCCGTAGGCGATCTCCATCTGCTGGTACACCTTGCCCCGCTGACCCTGGTCGACCCTGTGGCCGCTGACCCGCATCACCCGCTCCTCAATCTGCAGGCTGATCGCGTCGGGGTCTATGCCCGCCAGCTCGACCTTCACGATGAAGGCCGCCTCGGCCTTGTCGAAGTAGACGTCGGCGTTGGGGCGGAAGGCCGTCTGGGTGTGTCCCAGCATGCGGTCGGCTCCGAGGAGCTCCAGCACCATCCGGTCGACCTCGTTCTGGAACCTGCGGAAGCTCTGGGCTTTATGTTTCCCTTCTGGATCCAATGCGACCTCTTCCTCGGACTACCCTGCTCCTGCGACATCCGCAGCTATGGTGATGCCCGCCGGACCGACCGCTCAAAACGTGGGCGGCCTGCGCGCTCCCCACCGGGTCAGCCCGCCAGTTTGCCTTTCCCGGGGCCTCGGGAAACGTATCACGAAGATCATAATCCGGCGAGGCGCCGTGCCGGGGACATGGGAGGGTGAGGGCATGCGATGGTCATGGAAGATTTTCACCGCCTTCGGCATCGGAGTGCGCGTGCACCTCACCTTCCTGCTGATCGTCGCCTATTTCGCGTACGTGTGGGGGGTGGTCCAGAAGCCGGGCGGTGTGGGCGGAGCCTTCTACGGCGTCCTGCTGGTGCTCCTGCTTTTCGCACTGGTGACCATCCACGAGCTCACCCACTCTCGAGTGGCTCAGGCCTACGGCATCAAGGTGAAGAACATCACCCTCCTGCCGATCGGCGGGATGTCCGCCATGGAGTCCATGCCCGAGGACCCGCGTCAGGAGCTTGTCATCAGTGCGGCCGGGCCTCTCTCCAACTTGGTGCTCGCCGGCATCATGGCTCTTTTCGCGCCCCTCCTCGTGGACACCACCGATCTCACCAGCTACGGGCGGTTCGCCGATCTCATCCTCTCGAGGACCTTCGAGGGTGCCTACGTGTATCTGCTGGCCACCAACATCCTTCTGGCCGTGTTCAACCTCCTCCCGGCGTTCCCCATGGATGGAGGCCGGGTCTTCCGTGCCTTCCTGGCCCTGCGCATGGACAAGGGCCGGGCCACGCGGGTTGCCGTAGCCGTGGGCCAGGGGCTGGCGCTCGCCATGGGGCTGCTGGGGTTCCTCAGCGGCAACTTCCTGCTCATCCTGGTGGCTATCTTCATCTACTTCGGGGCTCAGGCCGAGGGAGCGGGCGAAGACGTCGGGCGCGTTCTTGGGGCCCTGCGCGTCAGCCAGGCGGTCAACACTCGGGTAGAAGTGGCTCGTCCCGGTCAGACCATCGGCGAGTTGGCCGCGCGGCTTTTCCACATCTACCAGGAGGACTTTCCGGTGGTCGGCGATACGGGGGAGGTGGCGGGCATTGTCACTCGTGACAGGCTGATATCGGCACTGGCGCAGCACGGCCCCGACTATCCCGTGGTGGATGCGATGCGCTCCGACTACCCGGCGGTCCGTCTTTCGGACAGCGTCTTCGACACGTTCATGACCATGCGCCGGCGGAACTTCAAGGCAGCTCCGGTGATCGATGACGGCCGTCTGGTGGGCATGGTATCGCTGGAGGACATCAGCGAGGTCTACGCCCTTCTGTCGGCGGCCGGGCCGGACTTGGTGCGCAAAGTGCCGGCCGAGCCTCGGGACACCGGGTGGAATGCCCCTTCCGGAGAGGGCGGCTCCGGCCTGTGAGCGCGTACCTGTCGCTGGACGACCGGGTGTCGCTGCGCCGTCTGGAAGAGCCCTGCCTGTATGATCGGGTGGCCGACGAGCTCTACGAGCTGGACGAGGGGGCCTGGGCCTTCCTACTCCGGGTGGACGGCGTGACGGAGGGGCTGGACCGGGAAGCCGACCCCGATTTCCTCAAAGTCCTGCTCGAGGAAGGTCTGGCCCGCCTCACCGGCGGCCCTATTCCGTGCCGCCCGGTGGTCGGGAGTCAGTCTTCCCCCTCCCTGCGGTACCTCGAGCTCTACCTGACCCAGCGCTGCAACCTGCGCTGCGGTCATTGCTTCCTGGGCCGGGCCGGCACCACCGATCTGCCCGAGGAGATAGCCCTGCGCATGCTCGACGATTTCGACGCTCTGGGTGGGCTGCGGCTGCTTCTGACGGGAGGAGAGGCCTTGCTGCACCCGGCGTTCCGGCGGATCGATTCGGCGCTGGAAGGGAGGGGCTTCCGTTCGGTGCTCCTTTCGAACGGCACGCTCCTGGAGGACGTGGCTGCCGGTCTGCACGTGCAAGAAGTGCAGGTCAGCCTCGATGGCCTGCGCCCGGCTCACGACGCCCTCCGCGGCCCGGGGGCCTTCGATCGTGCTCTGCGCGGTCTGCGGGCTGCCGCGGTCGCCGGGTTGGACGTGAGCGTAGCCACTACGGTCAACGCTCTCGATCGCGACGACTTCCCGGAGCTCGAGCAGCTGGTGCGCGGCCTGGGCGCGCGGGCCTGGCACGTGGACGTACCCAGCGAGTGTGGTTCACTGGCCGGCCGGGCCGACCTGTTGCTGCCGCCCTGGCAGGCGGCCGGATACCTGGATTACGCCTTCGGGGGAGGCACCCACGATGCCGTGCCCGGGGCCGTGTGCGGATCGCACCTCATGGCCGTCTTCGCCGATGGCGTCGGGGCCAAATGCGGCTTCTATCACGACGAGCCGCTGGGGCGGGTGGATGAAGGCCTCGACGTCCTCTGGGGGCGCGTTCCCCGGCCCGGAGTAGAGTCTCTCGCCTGCGGCTGCGAGTACGTGGAGGAGTGTCATGGGGGTTGCAGGTTCAGAGCCCTCACCTATAATGGGGTAGCCGGTCCGGATCCGGTCCAGTGCTGCCGATACGGTGTGCTCGGGTCGCCGCCCATGGAGGAGGTGTCAGGTGAAGATCCGTAAGGTGCGGAAGGAATCCGCGAGCCTCTGCAAGTGCAACAGCTCCTGCTAGTCCGCCCCTGATTCGTGGAGCATGAGACCCCCGGCGCTCGCCCGCGCCCCCGGGGGTCTCTCTCACTCTGTAGTTCATCTAGGAGGCTGTTGAAGATCGAAGCCCCGGCCGCCGCGGCCGCACTGGACGGTCCGATGCGGCGTCCTCGGTCGCGTCCGTAGCCTCCGGCCACGCCGGCTCCCTGCGTCCGAGAGCTCATCTCGGATGTTTCGACGATTCCTGTTCGTGGTAAGACGGGCCGCAGGTGGGGCCGGACTTCTGGAGGGAGGCAACGATAGGGGACTCGCAGGAGCATACCCCCAGATGGATGCTCGTGGTGGACCTGAACCTCTGCACCGGGTGCCAGGCGTGCGTGGCAGCCTGTTTTGCGGAGAACAACATCGGCGTAGCCGGTGAGGACCAGGTGGCCATGGGCCGGGGTCGTCACTGGATCAAGGTGGAGCGCTACTGGCGGTCCACCGAGTACCCCGACGTTCGCGCCGTGTATCTCCCTCTCCCGTGCCAGCAGTGCGGGAACGCTCCCTGCGAGCCGGTCTGCCCCGTATTCGCGTCGGTCCACTCCAAGGACGGGCTGAACAGCCAGGTCTACAACCGCTGCATCGGGACCCGCTACTGTGCCCAGAACTGCCCGTACAAAGTGCGGGTCTTCAACTACTTCGCCCCGCGCTTCGACCCACCACTCGAACAGCAGCTCAACCCTGATGTGACGGTCCGCAGTGTGGGCATCATGGAAAAGTGCACATTCTGCGTGCAGCGCATCCGCCGGGCCCGAGAAGAGGCCAAAGTCGAGGGTCGCGAGCTGGTTGACGGCGAGATCGTGCCCGCTTGCGCACAGACCTGCCCGCCGGGCGCCATTGTGTTCGGTGACGGCGAAGACCCCCGAAGCCAGGTCGCGCGCCTGGCTCGGTCCGAGCGAGGTTTCCGTCTCTTCGAAAGCCTGAACACCAAGCCTCCCGTGGTGTACCTCAAGAAGGGGGATACGAAGAATGGCTGACGACGCGCGCTCGGGCGCGCGCGGCGGTCACGACCCTGGGTCGCCCTCGCCCGAAGAGACCGCCCGCCGGCTGGAGGCCGCGGGCGTGAGGACCACGCCCGCGGCGACCGAAGCGGAGCTGGCCCGTCTCGACCGGGCCCTCGACGACCAGGTCTTCCGCTCCATGAGCGCCATCAGCCTGCGCTTCGTCCTGGTAGTTCTTTTCCTGGGCGGGGTGGTGACTCTGGGCGCGTTCGCTTTCGGCTGGCAGATCTATCGCGGTATCGGCGTCACCGGGCTCAACCGTCCAGTGTTCTGGGGCTTCTACATCACCAGCTTCGTCTTCTGGATCGGGATCAGCCACTCGGGCACCCTGGTCTCGGCCATCTTGCGGGTGCTGAAGGTGGAGTGGCGCCGGCCTCTCACCCGTGCGGCGGAGGCCATGACCGTCTTCGCCCTCATGATCGGTGGCCTGTTCCCCATCATCCACCTGGGGCGCAACTGGCGTTTCTACTGGATGATCCCCATCCCCAACGACCGGGGTCTGTGGCCCAACTTCCGCTCTGCGCTCATGTGGGACCTACTGGCCATCCTCACGTACATCACGGCGAGCTCCCTCTTCCTGTACTTCCCCCTCGTACCCGACCTGGCCGCCGCCCGCGACCGGTCGCGGGGTATCCGCCATAAGGTCTACGCGGTGCTGTCCCTGGGGTGGAGGGGGACCCAGCAGCAATGGCACCGTCTGCATCTAGGCATGCGCATCTTCACTGTGATCGTCATCCCGATTGCTGTGTCGGTGCACTCCATCGTCTCCTGGGACTTCGGCATGACACTGGTCGAGGGTTGGCGCAGCACCATCTTCGCCCCATACTTCGTCATCGGGGCCATCTACTCTGGGGTGGCGGCCTTGATCTCGGTCCTCATCGTGCTGCGTAAGGCCACCCATCTCGAGGACTACCTGACCGTGCGCCACATCGACCGCATGGGAAAGGTGCTGCTGGCCGTGGCCGTCATCTGGTTCTACTTCTTCTGGTCCGGGTATCTCACCGACTGGTACGGCGGCAACGCTGTGGCCCGGGCCCTTCAGGATCTGCATACAGTGGGTGCCATGGCGCCCCTGTTCTGGGCCATGATCGTGGTGAACATGGCCGTGCCCTTCCTCTTCCTGTGGTGGCGCCGGGTGCGGACCAACATGGCCGCCATGCTGGCGATCAGCCTGCTCGTGAACGTGGGCATGTGGATCGAGCGCTTCCTGATCGTGGTGACCTCGCCCATGCGCAACAGCCTGTCCTTCGACTGGGGAGGCTACCGCCCCGGATGGCCGGAGATCGCCATCGTCAGCGCCACGTTTGCCGCCTTCGCCCTGCTCTACGTGATCTTCTCGAAGCTGCTGCCCCTCATCTCGACCTGGGAGGTCAAGGAAGGCTGGCGCATCGACCGCTGGCAGCGGGAGGGTGTCGTGGAGCTGGAGACCGACGTACCTACCCTGAGTGAGCCGGGGGGAGCCCGGTGAGCGACCCGACCTTCGTCACCGCTCGGGTAGCCGGGGAACGGGGCGTAGCCGACGCCCTCCAGGGTCTACGCCAGGCCGGCTTGTCGCGGGAGTCCATCGAGATCCTGTCGAACGTGCCGCTGCCCGAGCCGGTGCTGGGTGGCCCCATGAAATCGACCAAGCTGCCGGTGTGGACCGGCGCCGGCCTTCTGATCGGGCTGGGACTGGGCGTCTTCTTCTCCATCGGCACGCTCTTCCTCTACCCGGTGCTGGTCGGCGGGCAGCCCATCCGCTTTGCCCCGCCGAACCTGGTCATCGTCTATGAGCTCACCATGTTCGGCATCATCGTCTCCACGGTGTCCGGGTTCATCTCCGAGACCCGCCTGCGTCCGGCCGCTCGTCCGTACTGGCGGGATGTCAGCCTGGGGGCGGTGTACGTGGTGGTCGAGGTGCCGCCCGACTTGGTGGAGGCCCGAGTCCGCCGGGCTCTCGAGGAGCACGGGGCCGAGGTCGTTGAAGCCGAAGAGGTTCTGCCGTGACCGGCGGCGCCAACTCCCGCATCCAGCGCCGCATCCTCGCCGGGTTCGCCGGCTTGGTGGTTGTGGCGATCCTGGCCGTGCTGGTGGCTCAGATGTTCACTGGATGCTGGATCGACGTGGGCAACGAGATGGGCGACCAGCCCAACGTGGGCTTCGTGGAGCCCGCCCGGGGCTCGGCGCCGGACGCAGCGGTGCCCTTCCAGGGGCCGGACTACATAGCTTCCCAGGGCGCGCCGGTCAACGCGGTGAGTCCCTCGGAGGCCTCCATGGCCCGGGGCCAGGAGGAGTACACCAACTTCTGCTCGCCCTGTCACGGCCGGCCCGTGGGCGAGCCGGCCGAGCCCGGCCCGGTGGGGCAGCTCTTCTCGCCGCCGGCGCCCCACCTCGAGCAGCGCATCAGGGACATGCAGGACGGTGAGCTCTGGCTCACTGTGACGCAGGGCTTCGGTCGTATGCCCGCCCTGGGCTCGCGCATGAGCGTGAATGACCGCTGGGACCTGGTCAACTACCTGCGCGGCCAGGTCGGCGGTGCCGGCGCTCCGTCGCCCGAGTCGCCCCTCTTGCGCGGCACTCAACTCTTCAGCGTGCAGTGCGCCAGTTGTCACGGACCCACGGGCGGCGGCGCCCTCGGCACGGCTTTGCATCCTTCGAGCTTCCTGGCCGAGGCGAGTCAGGACGAGATCGTGACCTTCCTCCAAGCCGGCCGCCCGGGACGGGGCATGCCCTCCTTTGCCGGACGCCTGGCCGAGGGCGACTTCCAGGACCTGTTCACCCTGCTGCGGGCCCTGCAGACCGAGGGACCCTCGGTGATCGAGAAGTCCCTGGCCCAGCTGCGCCAGACAACCACCACCGCGCCGCCCCGGTCAACCACCACCACCGCGCCGCCCCAGACAACCACCACCACCGCGCCGGGGGGCCCGACCACCACAACGGCGAGCGATCAGGCTCTGATAACCCAGGGTAGGACGGCTTTTGACGCCAACTGCCAATCCTGCCACGGCAGCGAGGGGTCGGGCGGTGTCGGGCCCAGACTCAAGCCGAACGAATTCGTCGCGAGCTCGGCCGACTCCGCGGTGCGCAATGTGATCGAGAACGGAGTTGCGGGCACGGCCATGCCGGCTTGGAAAGGACGGCTAAGCCCGGGTGAGATCGACGGGCTGCTGGCCCTGCTGCGCAGCTGGCAGAGCTCCTCGTCGGGCGCGTCGAGCGCCCAGGCGGCGCCCGTGACCTTGCCTTTCACCCACCAGGCGCACCTGGCGAAGGGGGTCACATGTCTGTTCTGCCACAGCAGCGCCCGCCGAGGGCCGGCCGCCGATCTGCCTCCACTGGAGCTGTGCGCCGGGTGCCACCGCTGGCTCTCTACTCAGAACGACCGGACCAAGGCCGTGGTCAACGCTTTCGACGCCGGCACGGAGATCAGCTGGCCCCGAGTCTACGACCTCCCCGATTTCGTCTTCTTCACCCACCAGATGCACGTGGTGGTGGGGGAAGGTGGACTGCTCGGCCTGTCACGGCAACGTGGCCGGCATGGGGCTGGCCACGCGGGCCAAGAGGCTCACTATGGGCTTCTGCCTGGATTGCCACAAGCGCATCGCAGAAAGGCTGATCGATTGCGACATCTGCCACCGGTAGGCGGGCGAGGCGCCCGCTCCACCTGACGAGGAGAGACGCGTGTTCACCGAGTTCACGAGACGGGAGTTCTTCAAGAAGGCAGGCATCCTGGGCACCGCGCTGGCCCTCAGCGGCTGCGGCGGAAACCGGGCCGAGGAGCGCCTGGTGCCCTTCCTCAAGGCCCCCGAAGAGCAGGTGGCCGGCGTCTTCACCAACTACGCTAGCCTGTGCCGGCAGTGCCCAGCGGGCTGCGGCATCCTGGTCAAGACCATGGGCGGCCGGGCCCACAAGATCGAGGGCAACCCGCGCCACCCCTTGAACCAAGGCAAGCTCTGCGCCCGCGGCCAGGCCGGCCTGCAGGCCCTCTACAACCCGGATCGGCTGACCGGACCCCAGGCCCGGGTGGGCGGCCGCGACAGCGCTTTCGGGAGTATCACTTGGGATGAGGCCGTTGTCCGGCTCACCGGGGCCGTGAAGGAGGCGCAAGCCACCCCGGGCGGCGTTGGGGTGCTCGCCGGGCAGCTGCCCGACCACCTCTACCGGCTGGCCAGCCTGATGATGTTGAACGGCCAGGGGGGCGATCGTCCGAGTTCCGCGATGGGCCGCCCGCCGGTGGTGTGGAACCTGCTGCGCGCCTGCGACGGCGGGAACCTGCTGGCCGACGCTATGAACGATCTCTACGGACAGCGCCGTCTGCCCTTCTTCGACATCGGTGGCAGCGACGTGCTCCTCTCCTTCGCCGCCAACCTGTTCGAGACCTGGCTCTCGCCCGTCTACTTCGGGCGCACCTACGGCGAGATGCGCCGGGGGTCCGAGACCTCGCGCGGCTACTTCGTGCACGTGGAGTCCCGCCTATCGACCACCGGGGTGAACGCCGACGAGTGGTACGCGGCGCCGCCCGGGCGCGAGGCCGAGGTCGCCCTGGTGCTGGGCAAGGTCATCCTCACCGAGCAGCTGGCCTCACCCGACCGCCCGCGCGCCGTCGACGCCTACTTCGCCGATGTCGACCCCCGCCGGCTCGCCGGCGATCTGGGCCTTTCGTTCGAGTCCCTGGTCTCGTTGGCCCGCACCATCGGTGGGGCTGAGGCGGCCCTGGCCATCCCCGGGGGCGGGCTGGGAGGTTCCACGAATGCTCGGGCGGCCGTCCGCGCCGTCATGGCTCTGAATCTCCTGGTGGGAGCTGACCAAGGGGGTCTGCGCGTCTCCACCGGCGTTCCTGATCCGGTTCTCGGACCCACCGAGCGCGTGTCGAGCTTCGAGGAGGTGCAGTCTCTGGTCGAGGCCATGCGCGGCGGCGAAGTCCAGGTGCTTCTGGTTCTGGACGGCGACCCGCTGCACGATCTGCCGGCCGCGCTCGGGTTCGAGGCGGCCGCCGCCAAGGTCCCGTTGATCGTCGACTTCTCGTCCTTCCCCACCGATACAGGTGAGGTGCTGGCCGACCTGCGGCTGCCCTCGCCCACCTATCTAGAGACCTGGGGCTACCAGGTGCCCCAGCCGGGGACTTCGCTGGCCACCCTGGGAGCTCAACAGCCCGTGGTGCGCCAGTTACACGACACCCGCTCGCCGGTCGACCTCCTGCTGGCAGTGGCCAAGGGCCTTGGGGGGGCCGTCGCGGCCGCCTTGCCATGGGAGAACGAAGTCTCCTACCTCAAGGACTCGGTGAGCGTGCTGGCGACCCGAGGAGGGGCCTCCATTGTCAGCGCCGACCCCGAAGCCTTCCACGCCCGCTGGCAGCAGTTCGGCGGCTGGTGGTCGACCATCGAGGAGCCGCGACTCGGCCCACCCAGCGTGCCCGCGCGCCTGGAGCTGGGCCCGCCGCCGGAGAACACGGGTGGCTCGGCGTCCGGCCGCTATCTCCTGCGTGTCTACCCCTCCTTGCTTCTGGCCGAGGGCCGCCACGCCAACCTGCCCTGGATGCAGGAGGTAGCCGACACCATGACCACCGTCATGTGGGACAGCTGGGTCGAGGTCAACCCCAAGGCGGCGGCCGACCTGGGCGTGCGGACGGGTGACATCGTAAAGGTCAGCTCCAACGTGGGCTCGGTCGAGGCGCCGGTGTATGTGTACCCGGGCATCGGCCCTGACATGGTGGCCATGCCCCTGGGGCAGGGCCACCGAGCGTACGGGCGATACGCGGCCGAGCGGGGAGCTGATCCGGCCGCCTTGCTGGAGATGGCGGCGGTCGCCGGCACCGGAGAGCTTGCCTGGAGCGCCACCCAGGTCTCCCTGGAAAAGACCGGCCGGTCGAAGCGGCTGGCCCGTCTGGAGCGATCTGCCGCGGAGGAAATCCCCGAAGGCCTGTAGCCTCGCACCCGTGTGGCGAGGCGCTCAATCCGGACGGCGTCCCGACCTCTCAGAATGAAGCCCCGGCCGCCACGTCGGACTGGGCGGCCCGGAGCGGCTACTGACCCGTCGCCGCCTTTAGGGCCTCCAGCACCCGTCCGAGCTCGGCGATCTGCCGGCCGTACTCCGCCCAATCGCCCGCCTGCTGCGCTTGTTGGGCCGCCTGATAGTGCTGCTCGGCCAGGGCGGCCAGGCCGGCGGCGTCAGGAGGCAGGGGGCGCCGGGGAGTGTGGTCGTGGTGGTGGCCAGCGTCGTGGTGACCGTAGCCGTGGTGGTCGTGGTGGGTTCGGACAGGGTCGTGGTCGTGGTGCCGCCGGGCGGCTGAGTAGTGGGCGGCGTGGTCGGCGCGCCTCCGTCTTCGAAGACGGCTTCGAGGGCCATCGTCAGCGTGGGCTCCATGACCACGCGATCGGCGTAGGCGACGATCACTCGGGTGAGCTGCGGGATGGGGTTTTCGGTCGATTGCAGGTAGACAGGTTCCACATAGATCACGGAGTCCTCAATGGGGATCACCAGCAGGTTTCCGCGGATCACTTGACTGCCCGACTGGTTCCACAACGTGAGCTGGGCCGAGATGTCCGGGTCGTTCGAGATACGCGCCTCTATCTGAGCCGTTCCGAAGACCAGCTTGTCTTTGGGGAAGTCGAAGACCACGAGCTCGCCGTAGTGGTCCCCGTCCATGCGGGCCGCCAACCAGGAGGCCATGTTCTTCTTCTGTAGGGGCACGAAGGGCTGCAGCAGCAGGAACTCCTCTTTGGCCTCTCCGGGCAGAGCCATGATCACGTAGTAGGGCACCACCGGAACCTCGTCGTTGGCGTACAGCTCGGTGGGGATCTCCCACAGGTCCTCTTTGGTGTAGAAGACCTGCGGATCGGTCATGTGGTAGGCCGCCAGTACGTTGGCCTGGATGCTGAAGAGGTCCTCGGGGTAGCGTAGGTGCCGGCGCAGATCCTCGGGCAGCTGGTCACCGGGCACGAAAAGGCCCGGGTAGACCTTGCCCAGAGTGGTGGCGATCGCGTCATCCGGGTCGATCTGGTAGAAGGTCACGTCGCCGTTGTAGGCATCCACGACCACCTTGATCGAGTTGCGGATGTAGTTCACGCCGTTTGCGCGCGGTTGGGAGTAGGGGAAGTGGGTGGAGGTGGTGTAGGCATCCCAGATCCAGACAAGGCTGCCGTCGTCGCGGATGACGAGATAGGGGTCCCGGTCGTAGGAGAGGAAGGGGGCGATGGTCTGGACCCGCTCCTGAATCGCCCGCCGGAACAGGATGCGGCTCTCAGAGGTGAGGGAGTCGGAGAGCAGCATCTTCAGCGTGCCGAAGCGGAGGGTGAAGGCCAGCTTGCGGGGCAGGGAGCCAATCTGCAGACCCCCGGCGCCCTCGTACGTGGTGGTGACGTTGGTGTCGCCTTTGGGGTAGTCAAACTCCTCGGCGTCGGTATTGACCAGGATGAAATCGTTGTCGAGCTCGCCGTAGTAGATCCGTGGCTCAGTGATGTTCAGGTCGGGCACACGGCTACGGGGGGATGTCGAGCACGAACAGGTCGGGCAGGCCCTCGCCGGTGGCGGCGTTCACGCGGGCGACCACCGCGCCGTACCCGTGGGTGTAGGTGAGGTGCAGGTTGACCCAGGTCTTCGACTCGGGCTGCAGCTTGCTTTGGTCGAGCTCCCGGGCGGCCAGCATGGCCTGCCGGTACTGGCCGTCGATGACGTACCGATCGACATCGACGTCGCGGAAGGTGTAATAGAGTCGGATCTCCTGGATCTGCATGAGAGTGCTGAGCAGCGGTCGGGGGTCCCACAGGCGGATGTTGTCGATGGTCGCTTGGTTGGCGTCAACGTCGGCTGGGGTGAGTGCCCCTTCGGCCGGAAAGGGGCGGCTGGTTACCCTATTCAAGCCGTAGGCCCAGCGGGTGGCGGCGATGTTCTCCTCGATGTAGGGCCGCTCCACCCGGGCCTCGTTGGGCGAGACCCGGTATTGCTGGACGACGGCCGGATAGATCTGGCCGGCCGCGATCCACACGAAAACCAGCAGCCCCACGGCCACGATGGGCAACCGCCAACCGCGGTAGTGGATGTTCACCAAGAGCATGAGAGCCGAGATCACCGACACTGCCGCCAGCACGCGCAGCACGGGGAGCTCGGCGTGCACGTCGGCGTAGCTGGCGCCGAAGACCACGCCCCGAGGCGACAGCACGAGCTCCCAGGCCGAGATCACGTAGCCGGCGGCCTTGAGCAGCAACGCCCCGGCGGCCAGGCTCGAGAGGTGTCCCTTCACGTGCGGCGCCAACCGCAGGCGCTTCCGTTCGTCGATCATCGCCGCGCGATCGAAGACGTACACGAGCAGCGCTCCGATGAAGGTGAGCACTAGAGTCAGGCCCAGGAAGGAGACGAGCGCCCCGATCACGGGCAGCGTGAAGACGAAGAACGAAGCATCCCGCCCGAAGATGGGATCGGTGTAGCCGAAGGGAGTGCGGTACAAGAGGAGAAGCACCTGTTGCCACAACCCCCCCGTCCCCAGAGAGAAGAAGAAGGCGAGCACCAGGGAGACGGCCAGCAGCACCTTCTGTACGATGCGATCCTCGGTGGGCACCAGCTCCAGAATGTCCGCGCCGCCGTCTCCGCCGGCCACGCGCCGGATACGGGGTGACAGCCTGCGCGCCAGCATCACGTTGGAGAAGAACACCGCGAGGAAGATCACGCCGCCGGCCCCGCCCAGCGCCAGCCGTGCCCAGATGCGGGTCCAGTAGACGTTGGTATAGCCCAACTCGTCGAACCAGGCTACGTCGGTCCACACGACCGCGGCGCCGTAGATGGCGATGAGAACCACGGGCACCGCCGCCGCGATGAGGATGGTCACGGCGGGGCGGGCCTTGCGCCGGCGCGCCGGCGGTCGTTTCTTGCCGGCTCCGGGCTCCTTGCCGGCGCGCCGCATGATCCAGCCGGCGAGCATCCCCAGGGCTTCGAATCCGTTGCGTGGGCGGCGGCGCGGTGGCCGGCCCGGCTCTCCCGTAGCGATGACAGCCCTCCCGTCAGGGTGTGGTTCGTCCGTCGTGGGGATCAGTCTACCCTTTCCGGAGGCAAAAAGCGGATGGCGTGCTCGTCGAAGATGCGGCAGGCTCGCAAGGCGTCCTTGCCGGCTACCCGGATGGCGAGCCCGCAGCCGGCTCCGAGAGCGGGCGGCTTGGGAATGACCTGCAGGCTCAACCTGGCCGCGCGCAACGCGTCTTCGGCCGCCATGGCCGCGTGGGTGGTCGGGAAGGCGAAGATCACGCTCGCGCAGTGCGGTCGGCCCCGCCCCGAGTCGGCGGGGGAGTCTCCCGCTCCGCCGGGCGGAGGGCCTGCCGGGGCGGCCGGCGGGTCACCCGGCTCGGGATACGGGCGTCCGCCGAGGTTCGCGGTCAGAGCGCGTCTCGAAACGAAGCCCCCGGCCCCCAGGCCGTACTGGGCGGCGCGATGCTTCGTGCTCGGTCGCGTCCGTAGCTCTGCTGCGCCCGCTCCCTGCGTCCTTGCCTCGCCCGCGCCCGGCGCACCCTGGCGGCGAGGCGTCATTCCGAGACGAACTCTCAGAGCGTGATCACCTTGTCGGCTTCCAGCATGAGCTCCTGCAGCAAGGCCATGGAGCCTACCTCGCCCACGGCGAGACGCTCCCGGACGCCGAAGTAGTCCAGGCAGGTCCCGCAGGAGAGGAAGCGCGAGCCCCGCGCCTCGAGCTCCCGGAACGCTTCGATCACCGGTGAGTCGTCGAGAGTCAGGAACACGCCTCGGTTGACGAAGGCGAACGTCTCCGGCTGCTCCAGGCGCTCCCCCAGGCTGTTCCAGAAGGACTGCGCTAATCGCCCGCCGATCCGGTCGTCGCGACCCAGCACGTCCGAGCGCGAGTACCACACGATGCCTGCCACGTCCCCTCCCCAGAATGTATAGTCTCATGGCGAGCGAGCTATGAGGTGCTGCTGCGTATGTTATGAGTATATGTGATGGAAGTGCGCCGGCGCAACCCGAGGCTGGCGGAGCAGGAGGGACCGTGAACCTGCGCTATCTCCGAACTTTCGTCGAGGTCGGCTCGAGCACCAGCCTGACCGAGGCCGCCCAGCGCCTGGGCATCACGCAGTCGGCGGTCAGCCTGCAGCTGCAGAAGCTCGAGGCCGAGTTCGGCGCGCGGCTGGTGGATCGCACGCGCACGCCCCTCGTCCTTACGCCGGCCGGCGAAGCTCTGCTCGATGAGAGCGCCGCCCTCTTGCAGGGCTACGAAGCGGCTCACGACGCCGTACAGCGGGCGTCGACCGAGGTCGCCGGCCGCCTGCGCATCTCTGCTTCCAGCATTCCCGGGGAGCACCTCGTACCCCGGTTGCTGGTCCGGTTCCAGAGAGAGCACCCGGCGGTGCGGGCTTGGGTGAGTGTGAGCGACACGGCCGGCGTCTATCGCGACCTCCTGCGGGGCGGAGTTGATTTCGGCTTTGTTGGGGCGCGGCGCGAGGACCTGGGTCTGGCGCACGAAGCCTTTGCCGACGACGAGATCATCCTGGTTGGACCGGGGGGTGCGGAGCCGGTCGCGATCAAACCGGAGGGGCTGCTCGCCGTTCCACTAATCATGCGCGAGGAAGGCTCCGGTACGCTGGCTTCGGCCATGCGTTCTCTGGAAGCCGCCGGAGTGAGGCCCGCCCGGCTCTCGACCATCATGACGCTGGGTTCGACCCAAGCCGTCCTGACCGCGGTGCGGGCGGGCGCCGGCTACGCCCTGGTCTCGCGCAGGGCCGCGGACGATCTGCTGGCCCTGGGAGTCATCTCAGCCATTGAGGTGGAGGGCCTCAAGATACGCCGCACCCTGTGGACGGCCTACGATCCGAGCCGGGCGGAGGGCGGCCTTCGCGAGAGCTTCCTCCAGGCCGTGCGCGCCTGGAAAACCGATCAACCGGCGGCTCCGAGCACGTAGCCGGGCAAGACCACCTCCCACGGCTGGTGTATACTTAGGGCGGCCGAACTTCGCCTTCGAGATCCTGGAGGGCCCGGCACCCATGCCGACCCAAGCTATCGAGGAGTACCTCGAATCCATCTACAAGCTCCACTCCCGCGGGGTCAAGGTCATTGCCGCCCGGCTGGCCGAGGACCTGGGTGTGGCCGCTCCCACCGTGACCGAGATGCTGCGCCGGCTTCGGGCCGAGGGCTTCGTGGTGACGAGCGGAGAGCGCGAGGTGGTGCTGACCGCCGCGGGTCGCGATGCGGCCGAGGTGTTGATCCGCCGCCACCGGCTCTCGGAGCGCCTGCTCACCGACATCCTGGGGATGCCCTGGTCGGAGGCCCACGAGGAGGCCTGCAAGTTCGAGCATGTGATCTCCCCGGCGGTGGAAGCCCGGCTGGCCCGGGCGCTCGACTATCCCACCACCTGCCCCCACGGCAACCCAATCCCCGGATCGCCCGGGGAGGGGGAGGTGCTGCTGCGCCTGAGCCAGGTCGCCGTCGGGGCGCGCGGGGTTCTTCGCTGCGTGGAGGCCGAGGACGAGGAGCTATTGAGCTACGTGGAAGGGCTCGGGCTCGTGCCCGGAGAGCTGATCGAGGTGGTCGGCTATGCTCCGCTCGACGGCCCTGTCGAGGTGAAGGTGGGGAGCCGCACCGTGTTCGTCGGGCTGGCGGCCGCAGAAAGGTTGCTGATCAAACCCCAGGACTGAATGACGCCTCGCCGCCAGGGTGCGCTGGGTGAGTGCGAGGCAAGGACGCAGGGAGCGGGCGTAGCAGAGCTACGGGCGCGACCGAGGACGCCGCATCGTGCCGGCCAGCGCGGCCTGGCGGCCGGGGCGTCAGCGCCCCACCGGGCTCGCCTTCACGAAGCGCTCGACCACGTCGATGAGCTCGGTGACCGCTCGGTCGCCGTCGGCACCTTCCTGAAGAGCGCCGCGCACGCAACCCTGGATGTGATCCTCGAGGATGATCAAGCCCACCTTCTGGAGGGCGGCCATGACCGAGGATACCTGCGTCAGCACGTCGACACAGTACTTCTCCTCGTCGATCATTCTTTGCAGACCGCGCACCTGACCCTCGATCCGCCTCAGGCGCGCTTGTAGCTTCGGCTTGTCGTGGCCGTATGATGCCATGTCGCCTCCTCTCGCCCTCCCGCTCCGATGGACCTAACTGTTGTATAGGGTTGGGGGTATTGGTACTATATCACGGCAACGCCATCCCCCGAGCAACAGGAGTCACCCTACCATGACTGAGAAGCACTACAGCGTCCCCGATGTGAGCTGCGGTCACTGCAAGATGGCGATCGAAAAGGCCGTGGGCGCCATGCCCGGCGTCGGCAAGGTCAAGGTCGACGTGGAGGGCAGGTCGGTCGACATCGCCTTCGACGAAGGTGTGGTCGGCGAAGATGCTATCCTCGCCACGCTCGAGGAGGAAGGCTACCCGGTCGCCGTCTAAGGCCGCCGGGGCGCTGGGTGCGGGTGAGGCCAGGACACAGCCTCGCACCGCCCAGTGCGGCCGCGGCGGCCGGGGCTTTGTTTGAGACGAGCTCTGAGTCGACACGGCCGTCAATCGGGAGGCGGGGAGGGGCCGGCGCGACATGAGAGACGAGAGCTGTGAGGTTCTGGTAATTGGCGCCGGCCCCGCCGGATGTGCTACTGCCCTTTTCCTGGCCCGTCAGGGCCGCGATGTCCTGGTGGTCGATCGAGCGACCTTCCCCCGAGACAAGATCTGTGGCGACGGCCTCGCTCCCCGTACCGTGGCCATGCTGCGGCGCATGGGGCTCGAGGATCGCATCCGGGCCGCCGGATACCGGCCGGCTCTGGACTATCGTATCGTCAGCTCGTGGCGCGACGCCGTGCGGGCCGGCATGCCGTCCTTCGGCAAGGGTGCAAGCTACGCCTACGTGGTGCCCCGGCGAGAGCTCGACCTGCTGATCCTGCAGGCGACCCGCGCGGCCGGCGCCCGGGTCGGGGAGGGGGTGCGCGCTCTCCATTTGGCGGATGGACCGGCGTCGGGGGAGGCTCCCCGCGTGGTCGTCCGCGGGTCCGACGGCCTGACCTCGACCATCCGGGCGCGGGTGGTGGTGGCGGCGGACGGATCGCGCGGCTCGTTCTCGCGCACGGTCATGCCCGCGAAGCGGCTCGAGCCCTACGCAGTGGCCATCCGGGCCTACATGCACGGAGTCGCGGGCTTGGACGGCGCCCTGGGGTTCTTCCTCGACCGAGAGCTGCTGCCGGGCTACGGCTGGGTCTTTCCGAGCGGCCGGGAAGGGCAACCGGCCAACGTCGGGCTCGGGATCAGGGTGTCTGCCCTCCGCCGCCGCCCGGAGAACCTGCGCGAGCTCCTCGACTGGTTCCTCGGCCCGGCTTCGTCGGCCTGGCCCCACCTCCGTGCCGCCAGCTTTGCCTCTCCGCCGGCCACTTTTCCGTTGCAGCTGGATTTCCCAAGGGGCCGGCGCCGCGAAGGCAGCACTCTCTTCGCCGGTGACGTCGCCAACCTCATCGATCCCCTCTCGGGCGAAGGTATCGCCTATGCCCTCGAGAGCGGTCACGCGGCTGCACAGGCCATCGATCGAGGGCTGCGCACCGGCCTGGTTCGCGACCTGGCCACCTATGACGCCGCCGTGTGGCGGGGTTTGAGCCTGGAGTTCCTGGGAGCCTACCTCGTGCGCCAGCTGCTCGTGCGCCCCTGGGGGAACGGGGTGGTGGTGCGGCTACTCCGGCGGGATGAAGGGCTCGCCCGCGGGGGGATGGGCGTGCTCTCCAACAGCGTACCCGTCACCTGGCTCATGCGGCCGGTTGTGCTGAGGCGAGCCCTCTCTCCGCACCTGCTGGCCCGGGTGACCCGCGTCGCCCGCCCGGCTCGGGGCTAATCAGAGCGACGGCCGCTGACCCTCCCGGGCCCGGCGCAGAGCCACCCCCAACCAGATCGCCACCAAGACGATGGTGCTGCCCACGGCGAAGGCTGTGATCACGTCGATGTCCTGGGGGTTGGGCACCCGGGGATGGTCCCCCAGGCCGTAGTCTACCAAGTCGTTCAACCCGTACCAGAGCGCCACGAAGCCGACATCGCGCAGACGAAAGGCCAGCAGGGGGAGGAGGACGAGTCCCTCGAGCACCATGCCGAAGTGGTTGGCGCTCATCACGATGGCTTCCAGGGAGTAGTGACCGCCCGCCCGGGCGTTGGTGAACCAGATCATGTCGGTCCAGAGTCCGTACTTGATGCAGCCTGTGGCGGCCAGCAAGCCGAACATGTGCCAGCGGCGGCCTCGGTGCAGCGCGAGCAAGGCTACCGCCCACAAGGTGGCCGACAAAGGGCTGTCGGGAACGAAAGGCCAGAGGTAGGGCGGAGCGGCCAGGATGTCCTTGCCGTACCAGTAGAGGTAGCCGGCCACCGAGCTCCCCAGGTTGACGGTCACCAACGTCCACACAACCCAGGGGGTGCTCACCAGCCACCGGGAGAACGCGCCGATGATCGAGGCGGGGCGAGGGGGTTCGACCCCCAGGGTCGACGGGACGCGCACGGGATGCCCATACTCATCCGAAGGTGTGTCCCGGTCAGCCGCAAGCACGGCGCGCGGCGGCGTGGAAGATGGTGGGGCGGACACCGGGCAGGGCGTAGACGTTGGGCTCCGCGATTCCATTCGAAGAAGTATAGCCAACGAGAGGTTCCGTTGTCTTCGCACTGCCGCGGGGGCACGTGTGCTTTTTCAGGCGAGGCCGGCAATGGAGAAGGTGGCCCAGGGTCATCCGGATCTGCCTCGGGTTGACCCGCTTCCCCCGCGGGTACAGCTGTGGTCGGAGTGCGTGGATGAGTTCCGGCGACTGAGGGAGCCTGGGGCCTTGCCGACGCCAAAGGTGACTGGTAGCATACCCCAACGGGTATATGCGGGGCGAGAGCCGGTCCAGCCGGAGTCGCCCGGTAACGGAAAGAGAGCCGACCTCGGCGGTGTCATGGGCCGCGTAGGGAGGGAAGGCTCCCAGGCGAAAAGGAGAGTCACATGGGCAGTGGGATCGTCGAGGACCTGAACTCGGAATCCTTCGAGAGCGACGTGGTGGGAGCGACCGGTCCGGTGGTCGTGGATTTCTGGGCCCCGTGGTGTGGTCCGTGCAAGATGGTGGGCCCGGTGCTGGAAAAGCTGGCAGGTGATCACGGCGACAAGGTCAAGGTTGTGAAGGTGAACGTGGACGAGAACCAGGAGCTGGCGGCGAAGTACGGGATCATGAGCATACCGACGGTGATCCTCTTCGAGGACGGCAAGGTCAAGAGCCAGCTGATCGGCGCCCGGGGCCAGAAGGATTACGAACGAGAATTTGGCCTTGCATAGGCTGCCTCGTGGGAGGATCAATGGAAGCTACGAAAACCGGTGAGATGGTCGTCGTGGGGTCGCGCATCTACGACGCCTGCCGGGGCGGAGGCTGAGCGCCGCCTCTGTCTCTGGAAGAGACAGTCGGATACATCAACCGCTATCTGCAGCAAGACTACGGCGATCACGTGTCGGTGCGATACATTGACCTGGACAGCCCGGAGATCGCGGAGTTCCCGCCGCTGGCCGAGGCGGTGAACGAAGGCAGGAACATCCCGCTGGTGCTGGTGGGTGACTCTGTCAAGGCGCCGGCTGTGCTGTCGTTCGCGTGGATCGTCAACGAGTTCAAGGGCATGGGGGTTCTAGACTGATGGCTTCGTATGATCTTCGCTGCACTGACTGCGCCCACGATTTCGAGGTCTTCGTGCAAGGATTCCTGAGGGAAGACCATAAGGTCTGCCCCGATTGCGGCAGCCGGCGAGTGGAGCAGAGGTTCACCGGCTTCTTGATGGGTTCGGGAGGAGGAAATGCTCCCCCCATGGGGGGAGGCGGATGTTCCCACGGGGGCTTCGGCTGAGCGCACTGAAATCGGGGGACCCGTTGGGTCCCCTTTCTATTTGCGGTATATTCGAAATGTAGTGCGGGCGGCTGACGGGCGGAGGCGGATGTGGCCAGGAAAGTATGGCGGTCGGCGAGAAGCGGCGTCGTGGGAGCGGTGGCGGCTGTCATCTTGAGCCTGGTCGTCGCGGCATCGGCCGCAGCGGCCGATGCCGGCCTGACTCCGGACCAGGAAGCCCTGGCCCGCAGCATCGAGGGAAAGCTCATCGCGCCCTGCTGCTGGACCCAGACAGTAGCGGTCCATGACAGCCAGGCCGCCGAGGAGATCAAGATGCAGGTGCGCCTTCTGGTGGCGCAGGGCGAGAGCGAGGACGCCATTCTCGACAGCTTCGTTCAGGAGTACGGTGAGGAGATCTTGGCTGCCCCCCGGGCTCAGGGCTTCAACGTGCTGATCTACCTGCTCCCGGTGATCGGGGCGCTTGCGGCCGGCGCGGCCCTATTGGTGATGATCCCTCACTGGCGGCGCGCCCCGCGGGCCGAGCCCGTGGTCGATGGGCCTGCCCGCCGGAGGGATGACGGCCGGGCCGATCTGAGCGACCGTCTCGACGAGGAGCTCTCTCACTTCGATTGAGGCCGGCTGCGACGCCCGGGGACGGTAACGGCGCGTGCCGGCGCCTGAGCGACCGGTCTCCCCGAAGCGGACCGCCCGGCGCCGGCCGCGGCGAACGGGTTGCGGTCGTGCGGTTGTTGTTTGCCTCGAGTCCCGTAGAATGTCGAAAGGCCGGGAGCCGGGCTCTCAGGGGTCGGGCTCGGGAGGGCGTTCGCCCCCGGTCGAGGCCCAGCGACCGAGGGAGGCCACATTGAGGAGCAGAGGGTGATGAGGCTGCTCACGGAACGGCCGCTCTCACGCCGGGACTTCCTGAAGGCCTGCGGCACTCTGGCGGCTCTCATGGGCGTGGGGCAGTCGGCCGTCCCCCGGATCGCGCGGGCGCTCGAGGACGCGGCCGCCAGGCCGCCCGTCGTCTGGCTCGACTTCCAGGAGTGCCTGGGCTGCACCGAGTCCATGACGAAGAGCCGCTATCCCGACTTCCTCAACGTCGTCCTGGACATGATCAGCCTGGAGTACTCCGAGGCCCTAATGGCCGGCGCGGGCAGGCAGGCCGAAAAGAACTACGCCGACACGGTCGTGGGGCAGCCGGGCAAGTATGTGCTGGTCGTGGAAGGCTCGGTGGCTACCAAGATCCCCAACGCCATGACGGTGGGCGGACGCACTTCGGTCGATATCGCCAAAGAGGCGCTCACCGCTGCGGTCCTGGTCGTGGCCGTCGGGAACTGCGCCTCGTTCGGGAACGTGCAGGCGGCCTATCCCAACCCCACCGGGGCCATGGGGATGCTCGCCTTCATGGAGCAGGAGGGCATCGACACCGGCAAGCTCATCCAGCTGCCCACCTGCCCGGTGAATCCCGTGCACATCACCACGACCATCTCCTACTTCCTCACGTACGGCAAGGTGCCCCCGATGGACCAGTGGCACCGTCCGCTCGTGCATTTCGGCCGCAAAATCCACGACGAGTGCCCGCGCCGGGCTCATTTCGACGAGGGTCGCTTCGTGGAGGTCCTGGGGAGCGCGGAGGAGGACGAGCGCTTGTGCCTCTACAAGGTGGGCTGCCGGGGGCCGCATACCTACGCCGACTGCGCCACGGTGCTCTGGAACAACCGGGCGAACTGGTGCATCGGCTCCGGCCAGTGCATCGGCTGCGCGGAAAAGGACTTCTGGGATGAACTGGTCGACTTCTACCGTCCCATGCCGGGTGTGGCGGTGCCCGGTTTCGGTGGCATCCGTGCGGACGCGGACACGATCGGCATCGGGTTGGCGGCGGCCACCGGGGTCGCCATCGCGGCTCACCTCGCGGTGAGCGCGGCCAAGGGCCGGCTCGGCAGGAACGAGGACCAGGTCGTGATCGAGGAGAAGGAGGAGTAATGGCCAAGGTCGTCATCGACCCGGTCACCAGGATCGAGGGCCATCTCCGCGTCGAGGTCGAAGTCGACAACGGGAGGGTCGTCGACGCGTGGACCACCAGCACCCTGTTCCGAGGCCTCGAGATGATCGTCGAGAACAGGCCCTGGATGGATGCCTGGCACTACACGCACAGGGTTTGCGGCGTGTGCCCGACCCCCCACGGCCACAACTCGGCCATATCGTTGGAAGACGCCGCCGGCGTCACGCCGCCGCCCAAGGCGCGCCTCATGCGAAACCTGCTGGAGTGCGCCCAGCTTCTGCACGACCACGTGCTCTGGTTCTACATCCTGAACGGCCTCGATTACGTGGATCTCGTGAGCGCCCTCTCGGCCAAGACCTCGGCTCCAACGCTGCTGGCCGTGCAGGCGCGGTTGAAGGCCTTCGTCGATTCCGGGCAGCTCGGCTTCCTAGACAACGGCTACTTCGGCCATCCGGCTTACAAGCTCCCGGCCGAGCTCAACCTCCAGCTGGCCGCGCACTACTTGGAGTCGATCCGTGTGCAGGCGGTCGCCTCGGAGGCGGAGGCGCTTCTGGGTGGGAAGTTCCCGTACCACATGTCGACGCCGCCGGGCGGTTACTCCACCGTCCCGCACCAGGATCAGATCGACCAGTACGAGGCCAAGGTACGCGAGGTGCGCGACTTCATCGACGCCGCCCTCGTCCCCGACCTGCTGGCCATAGCCCCCTACTATGTCGACCAGGCTGCCATCGGTCTGGGCCACGGCAACTACTTCAGCTGGGGGGTCATCGACGAGGATCTGCAGGGCGGTGACCCTTACAAGCGGCTGTTCCCACGGGGAGCCATCATCGGCGCCCACCAGGGGAACCTGAGTGTGCAGCCGGTGGACCAGGAACAGGACGTGCGCGAGTGGGTCACCAGCTCCTGGAACACCCAGTACGAGGGAGGACTGCACCCCTGGCAGGGTATCACCGGGCCCGATTTCACCGGCAGCGACGGCATCGCGGAGATCGATCGCAACGGCCGTTACGCCTGGGAGAAGAGCGCCCATCTCAAAGGCGTGCCCTGCGAGGTGGGGCCCTTGGCGCAGATGCTCATGGCCTATCTGAGCGGCCCTGCCGACCATCTGGCCAAGAAGCTGATCGACGACACCTTGAAGGCCGTGGGGGCGGAGGGCAACCCGACGGTGCTGCTCTCCAATCTGGGTCGTGTCGCCGCCCGGGTGCTCAAGGTGAAGATCATCGCCGACAAGACCCTGGACTACGTGGCGCAGCTGCGCGGCAGCATGGCGGGCGGTGATATGGAGTTCTATACGCCGGTGCCCGACAACCCGACCGGGCAGGGGTTCAGCGGCTGGGACGCCCCTCGGGGATCTCTGGCCCACTGGTCGACCCTGGAGGACGGCAAGGTCAAGCACTACCAAATCATCACCCCATCAGGGTGGAACTTCGCCCCGCGGGCAGGGGACGGGAGGGTGCGCGGACCGGTGGAGGAGGCACTGGTGGGCACCCCGATCGAGGACGTGGAGCGGCCCCTGGAGATCCTGCGAACACTCCACAGCTTCGACCCCTGAATGGCGTGCTCGGTTCACGTGATTGAACCGAAGAGCAACCACATCCTCGAATTCCGGGTCAGCTAGGCGGCGGGCATGGCTACGCTGCAACGCATCCGAAGGCATGATGCGCTTGAGCGCACAGGTCACTGGATCCACCTCGGGAACATGATCCTGCTCTTCCTGTCGGGACTGCAGATCCACTTCGCCACGCTCAACATCTTCGGCAGCATGAACAACGCTCGCTTGGTCCACTTTGTGGATATGTACGTGTTCTTCTTCATTGGGGTGTTCCACGTCTATCAGTTCTTCGCGACCGGCAAGTGGCTGACCTCCGGCCCGACGCCGGGAAACCTGCGGTCCACCGGTCCCAGCATCAGGTACTACCTGTTTCTCAGCGACCACAAGCCCCAGGCGGGCAAGTACAGCGGCCTGCAGATCGTGACCTATCTGCTCCTCTTCGCCATCTCGGTCGTGATGGCCGTCATCGGTTTCGGCCTGTACTGGCCGGTCCGCCTCTCCTGGGTGGTCTCGGCCTTCGGGGGGCTCATGCCCCTTCGCCAGGTGCACTACGTCCTGGCCTGGGTGTTCATGGTCTTCACGGGAGTGCACCTCTACCTGGTCCTCACCCAGCCCCTGAAGTACACCCGGGCCATGGCGACGGGGTCCTACTGGCGCCGCGCGCAGGACGGCACGACCCACCGTTTTCCCGACCGGCGCCGGCGGGTATCCCCGTAACTGAGACCAGCACGGCAGCCGGGGCCGGCGGCCCCGTTCGGAGGACTCCATGAGCGACCCCAGTGTGAAGTCCGCGCACTACGACGTGATCGTGGTGGGAGCCGGCCCGGCCGGTATCTCCGCAGCCATCAACGTCGCCAACCGCAAGAGGACGGTCGCGGTCTTCGACTCCCAACAGCCCTTCGCCAAGACGCGGAAGGCCCCCAAGATCCCCAACTACCCCGGCTTCAGCTTCGCCACCGGCGTGGAGCTGGCCCAGGCTTTCACATCCCACCTCGAGGAGTTCGGCGTGCCCTTTTTCAAAGAGAAGATCGCGAAGATCATGCCCGACGAGGACGAGATCCTGGTGTTCAGTGATCAGGACATGTACCACGCCCGGGCCGTAATCGTGGCGACCGGCGTGTACCTCGAAGCCGACCTCGAGGGCGAGGATGCCCTTGTCGGTCAGGGTGTGAGCTACTGCGCCAACTGCGACGGCCGTCTCTTCTCTGGACGCGAGGTGGCCTTTGTCAGTTACATCCCGGAGGGGGAGGAGGAGGCGGCCGTCCTGGCCCAGGACTTGGGGGTGGCCGTCACCTACGTCCCTCTTTACGAGGGCGAGTACGTGCTGCCCGAGGGCGTGCGCGTGGTCGACCGGCAGCGCCCCGACGGTCTCTATCGCCGGGACGGCAAGATCCACGTGCAGTTGAAAGGCGAGGACCTGGTGGTCGACGGGGTGTTCGTGCACAAGCAGAGCGTGTCCCCGCGCGACCTGGTCGACGGCCTGGAGCTGGATGGTCCCCACATCGTGGTCGACCGGCGTATGCGGACGAGCATGGGCGGCATCTTCGCGGCCGGCGACTGTGCCGGTGAGCCCTACCAGATCGCCAAGGCGGTGGGAGAGGGGCAGGTGGCCGCGCTGGAGGCCCTGCGCCACGTGCGTGAGAAGCAGGTCCCCAAGGTCGAGGAACCGCCGGCACTGAGAGCCGAGGACCGGGCCTCGTTGAGCCGCATCCTCTCAGAAAGAATGGTGGGGCCCGTGCGCATGATCCACTTCACGCAGAAGCCCGGTGAGGGGCAGACCGCCGGCCCGGTGTGCGAGAACTGCCGGGAGGGCTGCCGGCTCCTCCAGGAGTTGGCCGACCTCTCTCCCAAGCTCTCCCTGGAGATCCACGACTTCGTGGTCGATGCGGAGCGGGCCCGGGAGCTCGGTGTGGAGCGCATCCCGGCAACCCTGATTGGAGGCCCCGACGACCCGGCTCCACGGGTGCGCTTCTACGGGGTGCCTACGGGTTACGAGTTCGGCCTGCTGCTGGATGACATCCTCGACGCGTCGATTGGCAGATCCGGGCTCTTGGAGGAAACCTTGGAAGCGCTCTCCTTCCTCGGGCGTCCGGTGCATATGGAGGTCATGACAACGTCCACCTGCCCGCGCTGTCCGGAGGTGGGTCGGCTCGTGCACCGGGCCGCTGCGGCCAGTCCCATGATCACGGGCGACGTGGTCATGATCTCGGAGTTTCCCGAGGTGGCCCAGCGGCATACGGTGTCGAATGTGCCCAAGGTGGTCGTCGACGGCATAGCGATGGAGACAGGCCGGGTCGACGAAGGGCGCCTGCTGGACTGGCTGGGCGTGCGGCGCCTGTGAGGACGCGGCCGAGCGCTCAGATCGACGGGTGAACGAGGATCGGGCCCGTGCCGGGGGGGATGCGTGCCTGCGGCCGGCGGGGTGCTTCAGTGGGCGATCTGCCCCTGCCAGGCCTGGATGCCCCGGCTCATGTTGAACACGTTGCCATGGCCAAGCTTGACCAGCATGGACGCCGCCCGCCGGCTCCTGGCTGAGCTATGACAGTAGACGATGACGTCGCGGTCGGGATGTATCTCTGTGTGCCGATCGCGCAGCTCGCCCAGGGGTACGAGTTTCGCTTTTGGCAGGTGGCCGGACGCGTACTCGCGCGCGCTGCGGACGTCGATGAGCGTCACCTTGTCGCCGGAGCGCAGCCGCTCATTCACCTCGTCGGGGGTGAGGTCTTGGTATCCCTGAGACTCCGTGTGGAACAACTTGAACAGCATGCCGTTCGATCTCCCTCTCGTTCGCGGTGGTCGGTGACAGCCGCATGACGCCGCGGCGGGCTCCCGGAGGCTACCTCCCCGTCATGGACACGGCCCCGTGGGGGCAGCCATCGATGCAGTCCCCGCATCCCATGCAGTCCGGAAGGCTTCACGACGGCCTGCTCGTACTTGCCCATCTTGATGATGGCCTTTGTGCGGCACAGAGTCTTGGCCGTGCAGACGGCGCAGGCCTGGCATGCGGCGAAGTCCACCTGAGCGGTTTTCACCGTGAGCGATCCCTTCATACCGGTGGGGGTATAATCACGAGGATGGTACGTCATGCCGGAGTCCTTTTCAAGCGAGTGATCGGCGACTCGACGGTGAGGCGGAGAGCTCGGGCGGGCCTGGAGCCGAGCGGTCACATTCGCACAGGGGGTGACGGTGGTTTCGCGCAGGCGGGTGGTCACTCGAGCGGGTTTGTGGTTGCATATACGCGCGGCGCGGCGTCTTGTTGCTTCTCCACTACTTCATGTAGTATTCGCCCCCGGAGATCACGTTTACGTTTTCACAAGCCTGGCGGTTCGAAAGGAAAGGCGTTCATGAACAAAAAGTACCTGGTCGCCATCGCCATTGCGGCAGTCGTAGTGGTGGCTCTGATCATCATCATCCCGGGCTTGGGCTCCAACGGCAGCACCGCGGTCACGCAGGCGCCCAGCGCCGGTGACGGCCAGACCGCTCCTCCCATCCCCTCTGACGCGACCGTACCGGAGGGGCACCCCGACATCAGCGATTCAGACACCGGATCCGCCGGCGCCTCCGTGGAGGAGTTCGTCAAGAGCGCCGAGGACGCCTACGACGCCAACCCCAAGGACATGCAGACGCTCCTCACGCTGGGTGACGCCTACTTGCAGGCTGGTCGCACCGACGACGCCAAGAAGATCTTCGACGAGGCCCTGACTGTGGACGGGAGCAGCTCGGAAGCAAAGGCGGGTCGGGCCATGGCCGACTTCGTGGGCGGTGACGCCGCCGGCGCCCAGGGTAGCCTCGAGGCGCTCGTCCAGGAAGATCCCAAGAGCCAGGTGGCTCTCTATGATCTGGCGGTCGTCTACTTCTCGGGAAACGAGCGGGAGAAGGCGCAAGAGACCTGG
The DNA here is from genome assembly GCA_027493445.1 of Thermoleophilia bacterium. Classification (GTDB taxonomy): domain Bacteria; phylum Actinomycetota; class Thermoleophilia; order RBG-16-64-13; family RBG-16-64-13; genus JAMDDA01. The sequence goes on from JAOSKU010000001.1 coordinate 3,934,505, forward strand.
CAGAAGGTGGTTGACATCGATCCCGCGACCGACCTGGGGAATATGGCCCAGCAGTTCCTCGATCTGATGTCCCAATCCGGCGACGCCTCCGGCGATAATCCACATGCGACCGACGGGGAGTCCACCTCGACTACCACGCAGTAGGGGAAACACCGGGCGGCCGGCCGGCCGCCCGTGAACATCGCCCCGCTTGGCCACTGGGCCGCGGGGGGGCTTGGACACGAGGACGTCATGTACCCGGAGCTCTTCCACATCGGGTCCGTCACCATTCACTCCTTCGGGGTGATGATGGCCTTGGCCTTCGTCACGGCTGGTGTGGTGACCGCCTGGCAGTTCCGCCGGAAGGGTCTGGATCCCGAGCTCACCTACTCCTTGCTCATCGCGGCTATCGTCGGCGGCGTGGTCGGCTCGAAGGTTCACTACCTGATCGTTCATCCCGACCAGTTCCGGGTGGCTTCTTTCAGCGGCTCCGGGCTCATATGGTATGGAGGGCTGTTCGGCGGAGCTCTGGCCGTCTTCGTGGTGGCCCGTCTGGCCAAGCCGCGCGTGGCTGTGATCGCCGATGCCATTGCTCCGGCACTGGCTGCGGCGTACGCGGTGGGCCGGGTAGGGTGCCTGCTGAACGGAGACGACTACGGCGTGCCCACCAGCCTTCCCTGGGGGCTCTCTTTCCCTAAGGGCTCACCGCCTACGACGGTGGATGTCCACCCGACCCAGATCTACGAATCGCTGGCCTCCCTGGCCATATTAGCGCTGCTGGTGTGGGTCGTGGCCCCGCGGTTGCGGCGGGACGGCTCGCTGTTCTGGGCCTACCTTGGGTTCGCCGGTGTGGAGCGCTTCCTGGTGGAGTTCGTGCGCACGAACGATCCGGTGGCTCTGGGGTTGACCCAGGCCCAGTGGACCAGCATCATGCTGCTCGTGGCCGGGGTCGTCGGGTTTTGGTGGCTCGAGCGGCGCTCGACCGCCGGCGGTTCCGGCCGAGTCCGTCCGGCGCCGGCTGGAGGACGGGTGCCGCCGCGGAAGGCGCAGGCGGGAAGCGGCTCGCGCTCGCCGGGAGCGAAGAGGGGGTCCGTACGGTCCAAGGCCCGAGGCAAGCCCGGCGGCCGGGGAACCCGATAGTCAACGTCCTGGAGGAATATCTCATGCACGATGCGGGCCCGAGCAAGCGGGTGGCCAAAGCCCTGACGTCGATACTGGTCGCGCTGGTGCTGGTCGCGCTTGGCGCTTCCACGGCCGTCGCGCAGGAGACGACCACCACGGTCGCCCCGGCCGACACGTCTACGACCACCCTCGCTCCGGCCGACACCGCCGCGCCGACCTCGGCGGTCGCGCCCCGCCCGGCCGACTACCAGCCCCTGAACCCCGGCCTGGCGGCGACCGACATGTCGTTCCAGGTCTGGCCCGAATACGACACGGGCGAAGTGCTGGTGCTCATCGATCTCACCCTGCCGGCGGACACCACGTTCCCCTACACGTTCACCTTCTACGCGCCCAACGGGGCACGGCTCACCGGCATCGCCGAGGTCGATTCCGCCGGCCAGTTTGTCTACAAGATGGCGCCGCCGAAGATCACCCCCGGGACCAATTGGGAGCAGGTGACGATTACCGTGCCGTCCATCCCCAGACTGCGGCTGGAGTACTACTACAACCCTGGGGTCGCGCCCAGCGGCCAGAAGTCGTTCGACGTATCCTTCCGAGCTCCAGCCGACGTCGGTGCGCTCGGGGTGGGTGTGCAGCAGCCTCTGCGTTCGACTGAATTCTCGGTGCAGCCGGCTCTGGCGCGGACGAGCACCGACTCCGAAGGGTTCAACTATGCGCTGGACACCCTGACCGGCATCGAGGAGGGTGATCTCATCACCCTGCGGGTCACGTACACCAAAGGCGACAACGAGCCTTCGGTTCAAGGTTCGAGCACTTCCAGCACGCCCGGGAATTCGAGCCAGAACTATCTGCTCTACCTGCTCGTTGTCCTGGCCGTGGCCGTCCTCGGTATGGTGGCGTATAGAGTGTTCGCCCGCCCGCGGGCCGCGTCCGCCGGAGGCCGGGAACGCGGCGGCCGCGGCGCGGGACGCCCCGCGGCCGGCCGGCCGGCCGGTTCCTCCCGCAGCGGTGCGGAGGCCGGTGCCGGCGGACGCGGTGGCCCCACCCGCTTCTGTACGCAGTGCGGCGCCAAGCTTTCCAAGAAGGATCGCTTCTGCCCGCAGTGCGGGCACGAGAGGGAATCGTAGCAGAGCGGGCCTTTGAGAACTGAGCCTCACGCCGCGTTCGGCCAAAGTCGAGGGCTGAAACGCCAGGTACCTCGTCTCCGAACGCGGCGGTCGCGGCCCTCTTCAACAGCCGGCCGGGACACCATCATCGCCCTTCCACCCTTCTCGTTGACATCTACTACGCGTCGTAGTAAGATGCCGGCCACGCACCGACTTTCACAAGTCGGGCCGAAAGCGAGCGGCCCCAGGGCCTCGGAGAGTCACTGGAGTTCGAGGGGAGACAGATGCACAGCCGGTTATTGAGAAGGAGTCCTGAGTCAAATCGGCAGCCGGCCGCACGTGTGCGGATTCTGGCAAGCGAGGAGGCGTCCGCGAAGAGACACAAGGGTCTGCTCGCCGGGCTGTTTGGTCTTATGGCCGCGTTTGCCGTCCTGCTGGTGTGGCTGCCGTTCGCGCAGGCCGCTGAAATCTCGGCCACGCAGATGAAGGTCTCGGTATGGCCGGAGTACGATGATCCGCGGGTGCTTGTGATCAATCAGGCGGATCTCGATCCGAGCGTGACGCTGCCGGCCGAGGTGTCGTTCAACATCCCCAAGGGAGCGGACATCGGCATGGCGTGTGAGGTCGACTCCGGAGGAGGCCACGCCTGCAAGCCCTACCAGCTGGTGGACAAGGGCGACTACCAGACCTTGACCTACAAGGTCGAGGCCCAGCACACGGTCTTCTTGGAGTACTACTACGATGCCTTCGCCGCCGGTACCCCGGAACGCTCCTTCGATTTCACCTTCCGCCCCGGCTTCTCGGTGAAGTCGCTGACCATGGAGGTGCAGGAACCCCTGCGTTCCACCGGGTTCACTCTCGATCCGATCCTCTCCCAGACGGCGACCGACTCCCAGGGACTCACGTATCATACGCAGGAGTACGCGGATGTCGCGGTCGACAAGCCGCTGGATGTCAAGGTCTCGTACAGCAAGACCGACAACAACCCTTCGGTCGCACCGAAGGATAGCAGCGCGGGAGCCGGCACCTCGGCTTCCGGTTCCGCTTCGGGCGGGCAGCGCAACACGGCTCTGTTCATCGTGCTGGCCGCACTCGCCTTCGGTACCCTGCTTTTCGGCGGCTACAAGGTGTTCCGGCCGGCCGCGGCTTCCTCCTCGTCTCGTTCCGGCCGGCGTCCGGCCAGGGGGGGCCCGGGTAGCCGGCGGCAGGACCATATGGTCCGCAATCAGGCGACCGGCTCGCCCGGTCCGGAAGAAACGGCACGGCGGAGCCGACGAGCGGCGGGGCGGAGCCGACGACTCCAAGTTCTGCACCGAATGCGGCGCTCAGCTCCGCCGGCAGGACCGCTTCTGCTCCGGCTGCGGCTCCGATCAGGCCTAGCGGCCGCGAGCGAAGGAGGGCAGCCCGTTGCGCCCCGGATATATCGTCAGCTTGGCTCTCGCGGTAACGGTGGTCGCCTTGGGGACGTGGTCCTTCTACACCAACGTCGTGAACCCACACGGCAACGGTGAGGTCATGGAAGGCATGGTCATGGCCGGGGACGCGGCCGCCTCGTCCTCTCCGGCGGCTACCACGCAATCCCCTCCCTCGCCTCAGACAGCGGAGGAAGCCGGCGGGGGCGACGCGGTGGTGCCGCGCGCTCTCGCGGGCCTCCCCCTGACGGCCCTGGAATCGGGCGACGAGGCGCTGACAGCCGTCGAGCAGCTCCACGGCAAGGCGTTAGGAACGGGGTTGGACGCCGCCTGGGTCGCGCACTACGGTGACGCCGGTCAGGCCACCCTCTGGGTGAGCCGTTCGGCGAACCCGCAGGACGCCCAAGTCCTTTTCGTGCGGATGACGGACAAGATCGCCGAGGGCAACTCGCCGTTCAGCGGCTCGAAGCCCATGTCGGGCGCGGAGCTCGAAGGCTATGAGCTCGATGGCATGGGCCAGAAGCATTACTACTTCGTGGCTGGTGCCGACCTTTACTGGTTGGCCGTAGCCCCGGATCTCGCACAGCCGGCGCTCGCCGAGCTGGTCGAGAGCGCAGTTGCGGTGCCGGCCGGCGGATGACGGACGGCGTGGACGTGGTCAGAGCGAACCAGCGGAGGATCGAGTGGACGTGACTGGGAAGGCTGGGAGGTCGAGAAGTCGTTGGAAGCTGATCGGGGGCGGCGCGGTGCTCGTTCTCGCGCTGGTGTGGCTGGCTCTTTTCGTCACGGTGGGTGGTGACTTCTATCAGACGGTGGAAGAGATCAAGCAAGGGGGGCGACGCAGAACGTTCGGGTCGGGGGGCGGGTTGCCCCGGGCAGCCTGGAGCAGGATAGCGGCGCGGTGAAGTTTGTCCTCACCGGGGACTCAGGTGCTGAGCTCGCGGTGGTCTATCGCGGGACATACCCCGAGCGCCTGGGTCCCTATGAAGAGGTGGTGGCCGCCGGCTCCACCGGGTCCGACGGTGTCTTCGAGGCCACCCAGGTTTTGATAAAATGCCCGAGCAAACTTCTGCCCGAGAAAGTGCTCAACGAGACTCTTTCCGGAGCGGGCCTCGAGCGGGTCTTGTACTAGGAGGCTGTTGAAGATCGAAGCCTGGGCCCCCAGAACGCACTGGACGGCGCGATACGGCGTCCTCAGTCGCGCCCGTAGCGCTGCTACGAGCGCTTCCTGCGTCCTTGCCTCGCCCGCGCCCAGCGCACCCTGGCGGCGAAGCGTCATTCCGAACCGAGCTCTGGTCTCGCACTCGCCCATCGCACCCTGGCGGCGAAGCGTCATTCTTCAACAGCCTACTACTCCGATGAGCTTCCCCCTCGGCCTGAACACGATGACCTCGAGGAAGGACTTGCCTGATGAGCGGTAAGAAGCTGAAGTTCATGATCGGCGGTCTGGTGGTTGTCCTGGCCGTCGGCACGCTCGTGTACTTCGCCATCAAAGGCAACATGGTGTACTACTACACGGTCGAGGAGCTCACGGCCAAGGGTCCCTCTCAGAACGTGCGGGTCGCCGGAGACCTCGTGAACGGCACCCTGGAAAAGGGCGGAGTGGGCGAGCCCATTCGGTTCGAGATCTATGACAAGAACGCGCCCGATCGCACCTTGTTCATCAAGTACACCGGTGCCGTGCCCGACACCTTCAAGGACGATCCGGCCAACCCGGTGGAGGTGGTGGTCGAGGGTGATTACCTCAACGACGGGAGCTTCGACGCGAACTTCCTGCTGGCCAAGTGCCCGTCGAAGTACGAGAAGGCCCTCGACGAGAAGTCGGCTCAGAGCTCCGCATCTGGGCAGTAGCCCGGCCATTCGACCAGGTCACACTACGGAGGATCCATCCGCATGAATCAGATTGGATACACCGCGCTCCTGCTGGCGGTGGTCATCTCGGCCTGGGGCGTCGTGGCGCCTCTCATCGGCGTCCGGACCGGTCGCCGGGAGTTCGTCAAGAGCGGCGAGAACGCGGCGTATGCATTGGGCGCCGTGGTCACGCTGGCTTCGGCCGCGCTCCTCTACGCCCTGGTCACCCGCGACTTCGGTGTCGAGTACGTCTACAGCTACACGTCGCGCGAGCTCTCCTGGTTCTACACGGTCTCCGCCTTCTGGGCGGGGAACGCGGGATCCATGCTCCTGTGGCTTCTGATCCTGGCCCTCTTCACGGCCATCGTCGTGCTGCAGAACCGCCGGAAGAACCGGGAGCTGCTGCCGTACGTCGTCTCGATCCTGATGACGATCGCCCTTTTCTTCTCCGCAATCTTGGCTTTCGTCAAGGGATCGAACCCGTTCGCGCTTGTCCCGGCGGGCGTGGTTCCGGCGAACGGGGCCGGCCTCAACCCCATGCTCGAGAACCCGGGGATGGTGTTCCACCCCGTGACCACGTACCTGGGCTATGTGGGCTTTTCCATACCCTTCGCCTTCGGCATGGGCGCCCTCATCACCAAGCGTCTGGGCGACTTCTGGATCCGTTCCACCCGGCGCTGGACCCTGCTGGCGTGGTTCTTCCTCACGGCCGGCAATATGGTGGGCGCCTGGTGGGCCTACGTGACCCTCGGCTGGGGAGGCTACTGGGCCTGGGACCCCGTCGAGAACGCCTCGTTCCTTCCCTGGCTCACCGGCACGGCCTTCCTGCATTCGGTGATGATCCAGGAGAAGAAGGACATGCTGAAGGTCTGGAACATGGTGCTCATCATCATGACCTTCCTCCTGACCATCTTCGGCACCTTTCTGACCCGTTCGGGGGTGATCAGCTCGGTGCACAGCTTCGGGCAGAGCTCCCTGGGGCCGTTCTTCGTGGCCTTCATGGGGTTGACGTTGGTGTTCTCTCTGAATCTTCTCTTCAGCCGGCTCGACCTGCTCAAGTCGCGCAACGAGCTTGACAGCTTCTTGTCGCGTGAGACCAGCTTTCTTCTGAACAACCTCATCCTGGTGGCCATGGCTTTCACTGTGCTCTGGGGGTGCTCTTCCCCATCATCAGCGAGGCGGTCACCGGCAACAAGGTCACGGTCGGGCCTCCGTTCTTCAACCAGGTCATGCGGCCCATCGGCCTGGTGCTCATGCTGATCACCGGCATCTGCCCGCTGATCGCCTGGCGGCGGGCCACCTTCGCGAACCTGCGCAAGAACTTCGCCTATCCGGCCACGGCGGCGGTGATCACGCTCGTGCTGTTGCTGGTCTTCGGCATGCGGCACGTATGGGCCGTCATCAGCTTCACCCTTGCCGCCTTCGTACTGGCCACCGTCACGGTGGAGTTCGTCCGGGGTACCCTCGTCCGCCGGCAGATGTCGGGAGAGAACCCGGCCAAAGCCCTGGGGTCGCTCACCTGGCGCAACAAGAGGCGCTATGGCGGCTACATTGTGCACGCGGGGGTGATCCTGCTGCTCATCGGGGTTACGGGGTCGTACGCCTTCAAACAAGAGGCCAAGCAGACCCTGGCCCAGGGAGAGAGCTTGAGCGTGGGCAAGTACGAGCTGACCTACGACAGCTTCAACTCGTACAACACTGACGAGAAGCAGGTGGGCGAGGTCACCTTCACCGTCACTGAGAACGGGAAGTACCTGGCTACCGTGAAGCCCGTCAAGGAGTACTACTTCAACAAGGATCAACCGTGGACGCGCATCGACCGGCACTCCACGCTGGGGCGCGACGTGTACGTCATCCTGCTCGACTACTCGGCCGAGACGGGGGAAGCGAATGTCCAGGTCGATATCAACCCGCTCGTGTCGTGGCTGTGGGTTGGTGGCATCGTCATGGCCGTGGGCGGCATCGTGGCCATGTGGCCCGACCGCCGAGAGCAGCGCCGTCTGGCCGCCCGCTATGAAAGGCAGGCGAGGCTTCATGAGGTCTAGAGTCGCTTTCGGCAGGGGCGGTCGTCTCGTCGCAGCGTGCGTGCTGGTGACGGCACTGTTCATGGCAATCGCCACGGCGGCGGCCATGGCGGCGCCGCCGGTCTCGAGCGTCGCCGACAAGATCACGTGCCTTTGCGGCTGCAATTCGGTGCTCAGCCAGTGCCCGCACGAAGAGTGCGGGTGGGGCGTTCCGGCAAAGCAGTTCATCGGCGAACAGCTCGATAAGGGGAAGACTCCTGAAGAGCTGATCCAGTACTACGTGACCCAGTACGGTGAGCAGGTCCTCGCGGCTCCGACGAAGACGGGGTTCAATCTGGCCGCATGGGTCACTCCGTTCGTTGCCCTCATCGTGGGCGCGGTAGCCATCTACTACCTGGCCCGCGTGTGGGTGGTACGCCAGAAGGACGGCGCGGACCACGACATCGCTCCCGCTCCGGTGCGCACTGAGGCTCCCGAAGAATACGCCCGCCGCCTCGATGACGAGCTCAAGGACTTCGATTGATGCATGACGAGATACCGCCGGAGCACCGCGAAGGAGAATGATGGCTGCTGTTGAGACCCTACTCAAGATCATGCTGGCCCTGGCCGTGGTCGTCTTCATCGCCTATCCCCTGCTCAAGCAGCAGCTGGAGGACGAGGAGGAGCCTCTGGAGCTTTCCGAGGAGGCCGAGGGCCTCTACCGGCGCAAGGAGTCCACGTATTCCGCACTGAAGGAACTCGAGTTCGACTTCAAGACAGGGAAGCTCTCCCAGGCAGACTTCGAAGAGCTCGACGCCAAGTATCGCGCGGAAGCCATCGAGATTCTCGAGGCCATCGAGCTCTACGAGTCCGGGGAGGACCGCGCGCGGGGCGGCCGAGGCAAGCAAGTGGAACGGACCACCGGGCCTGCTCCGCCCGCCCGGCAGAGCCGGTCGGGGCGCACCGCCCGCCCGGCTGCGGTCCCGGCGGCCCAGGCGGTGGCCGTCGTCGACCCGGATGTCTGCGCCTGCGGGTTCACCAACGTGGAGGGAGCCCGCTTCTGTGCGGCCTGCGGCCAATCGCTGGAGCCGGGTGCCGATCCCCCTGAGCCCGACGAGGATCGGCTCGTCTGTCCGGCGTGCGGCGCCGAGCTTGGGTCCCAACATCGCTTCTGCGCGGTGTGCGGCGCGGAGGCCCAGGCCTGACATTGACCAGCACCCTAGAGACAAGGGGGCAGCGAGAGGCGGACGCCACGGTCCCTGAACTGACAATCCGAGTTAGGGGGCTGTGGAAGTACTTCGGCCACGTTCCCGCACTGCGCGGGCTTGATCTGGAGTTGGAGAAAGGACGTTTCCTCACCGTCTTCGGCCCGAACGGGGCGGGCAAGACCACCCTCATCAAGGTCCTGTCCACTCAGATAGGACCCTCCGAGGGCGAGGTGATGGTGGGCGGCATCGACGTGGTCAGGGATGCCCACCATCTGCGCCGGCGGATCGGGGTTATCTCGCACAACACGTACCTGTATCCGAACCTGACCGGCCTCGAGAACCTTCGATTCTACGGACGCATGTACGGGGTCTCGCATCTGGACGACAGAGCCGCCCGTCTCCTGGAGGAGGTGGGCCTGCTCGGCCGCATGGATGATCGGGCTGGCACCTACTCCCGCGGTATGCAGCAGCGCCTCTCCATCGCCCGGGCTCTCCTGCACGAGCCCGACATCATGTTCCTCGACGAACCCTACACCGGTCTGGACCAGCACGCGTCGCGCATGCTGCGCGACGTCCTCGAGACCCTGCACACCGGGGAGCGGACGATCCTTCTCACCACTCACAACATCGACCAGGGTTTGGAGATGTGCGACGAGGTAGCCATCCAGGTGCGCGGGAGGATGGTCTACCGCGAGCCCATAACGTCCATCGACCGCTCGGCCTTCGAGCAGACCTATTTCGAGCACGTGGGGAAGGACTACCGTTGGGATTCCTGAGCCAGTCGTGGGCCATCGCCCGCAAGGACATCATCGGGGAGCTGCGTACCCGCGAGACAGTCGTCTCCATGCTGCTCTTCGGTTTTCTGGTGATCCTGGTCTTCAACTTCGGCATCGAGCCTGGCCTACGAGAGGAGAACCTCGTGAAGCCGGGAGTGCTCTGGGCGGCCTTCATCTTCGCGGGCATTCTGGGCCTCAACCGTTCCTTCGCCGCCGAGAAGGAGAACGACTGCCTGCAGGGGCTGCTGCTCTGCCCCGTCGACCGCAGCGTCATCTACCTGGGGAAGTTCCTGGGCAACTTTATCTTCACGGTGCTCATGGGGCTGATCGTCTTCCTCTTCTTCTCGGTGCTGTACAACGTCGACATCGTGCGCGACATCCTGCCCCTGGGCCTCATCGTGGTGCTGGCGGCCGTGGGGTTCAGCGCGGTGGGTACGCTCTTCTCCGCGCTTTCGGTGGGGATCAAGACCCGCGATGTCATCCTCTCGATCCTGCTCTTCCCCGTGATGGTTCCGGTGGTGCTGGCTGCGGCCAAGTCCTCGGGTGTGGTGCTCGACGGCCGACCCTTGGGGGAGGCTGGACTTTGGCTCGGATTGATGCTGGTCTATGATGTGATCTTCCTGACGGTTTCCCTGATGACGTTCGACTATGTAGTTGAGGAATAGGACGATGAGCCAAGAACAGGTCCTGGAACCGGCCGAGGCCGGCGGCCGCGCGGCGGCGCCTCCGACAACGGCCGTCGGCGTGGCCGACATCCCGGCTGGAGGCGGGCGCTCCCGCTTGCTCGACATCCTAGCCATCGCGACCGTCATCGCCATCCTGATCGATCTGTACGGAGCCCTGCTGTGGGCTCCGACCGAAGCGGTGATGGGCGATGTGCAACGCATCTTCTACTTCCACATGCCCAGCGCCTGGCTGGCCTTGGGCCCGGGATTCACGGTGGTCTTCGTCTGTAGCATCATGTATCTGGTGACGAAGGATCTGAAGTACGATCGCATCGCCGCCGCCTCGGCTGAGATCGGCGTCATGTTCACCACCATCACTTTGGTCACCGGTCCGCTCTGGGCGCGGCCCATCTGGGGCGCCTACTGGACCTGGGACCCCCGACTGACCACCACGCTCGTGTTGTGGTTCATCTACGTGGCCTACCTCATGCTGCGCAGCAGCTCGGCCGCCGGGCACAAGCGTGCCCGGCTCTCCGCCGTGTTCGGCATCGTCGGCTGGGTCGACGTGCCCATCGTTTTCATGTCGATCCGGTGGTGGCGCACCATCCATCCTCTGCTCATCAGCGGCCAGGGCATGAGTCTGGACCCTTCTATGGAACTGGTCCTCTTCTACTCGCTGGCGGCCTTCACCCTCTTGTACGTCTACCTGCTCCTTGTGCGAGTGCGTCAGGAAGACATGCGCGCTCGCATCGACGAGCTCCGTCAGCAGATCCTCTCCCGGTAAGGATGCGGTCATGAGCGACATCGGTTTTCTCTTCGCCGGCTACGGGGTCATCTGGGTGATCCTGGGTGGTTACCTCTACTCCATCGGCCGCCGGCAGTCGGCGCTGCGGCGCGAGCTGCAGAGGCTGCAAAGAGAGGTGGAGCGAGGCCTGTGACCGGCCGGGGCGGCCCGCCGCCAGGTTCGGTCGGGGGTCCCCGGACGGCCGGAGAGTAGCGGCGCCCGCTTCTTCAGGGGACCCGCCTCCGGCGTCCCTCACAGTTCAGAGCGATAGCGTTCGCCGCCGTACTCCTCGACGTTCCGGCAGGCGAAGAAGTGACCGCCGAACAAGGGGGCGATTGCGCACAGGTTCCAGATGCCGCCCACAACTTCGGAGAACCCGAAGCCGGCAAGCAGCAGCCGGACCCAGCCGCGAAGCCAGAGCACCGAGGCAACCCCGAGCGCGGCTCCCACGGTGCCGCGAAACAGGCGGCCCCGGCGCGTGCCGAGAAAAGCGAAGATCTCCACTGAGCCTCCAGAGATCGCAGTACCCTGCTACAAACTCTTCCCAGGACCGGCCCTGGTCAGCCGGACCTGACCTCTGCGCGTTGGGTGACCCGCTTGACCTCCGTTTACTACACTTGGTAGTATGAGGGGCCAGGACGCCGCCCCGGGCCGGCCTACGGGCGCGACCGAGGACGCCGCATCGTGCCGGCCAGTGCGGCCGCGGCGGCCAAGGCTTCGTTTTGAACCGAGCTCCGAAAGCTCGGTTCGGAATGACGCTTCGCCGCCAGGGTGCGATGGGCGAGCGGGAGGCAAGGACGCAGGGAGCGTTCGTAGCAGCGCTACGGGCGCGACCGAGGACGCCGCATCGTGCCGGCCAGTGCGGCCGCGGCGGCCAAGGCTTCGTTTTGAACCGAGCTCTAGACAAGGGGAGGAGTGGCCCGAATGGAGCTGCCTATCAGCCTCAACCCTGAGAACCGCGGTTTGCGGCAGGTGCTTGGCGACCTCGAGGCTGACATCATGGAGTGCATGTGGAGCCTGGGGTCGGCTTCGGTGCGCGAGGTGCACGAATGCCTCGCCACCGAGCGCGACATCGCCTACACTACCGTAATGACCGTCATGAGCCGCCTCGCGGACAAGGGCATGCTCAGCCGCAGGCAGGACGGCCGCGCTTACATCTACGCGCCGGTACAGTCCCGTGACGACTTCTGCACCGGTGTCGTGACCACTGTGATGCGCGGCCTGTTCGGCAGCGTGCGCGCTCCCGTGCTGGCCCACTTCGTGGAGAATCTGAGCGAAGACGACCAGACCGAGCTCGACGCGCTGGCCGCCATGATCGAGCAGAAGCGCAAGGAGCGCGGATCATCGTCGCCCTCAGCCTCAGTCTGACGTACGCGCTCATCCTGGCCGGCCCTTGGCTGGTCCGCCGGTACCTCGAGAGCCGGATAGGCGCACGTGCGCTCGTGTGGACCTATCTGGGGTCCTTGTTGGCTTCCGCCGCGGCGACCCTACTACTCCTGATCTCGCTGTTCCTGCGGTATCTGCCCCACCAGATCCTGAGCAAGGCGGGTCTTTCGTGCCAGATGGATGACGGGTGCGCCACCGGTTTGCCCCCTTGGGCCGACGCCGGCTTCTCCTTTCTGGTCGGTGGCATGATTGCCGGCCTGGCTCTTTTTGCCCTGTTCGCGTTCATCTGTCAGACGAGCTGCTCCGGCCGGCGCCGCGGCTCGTTGCTGCGAATGGCCGATCCCTACTCTTCGCCCGTGCTCTCGAAGCGTTTGCGGGGGCGTGTTCTCCTCGTGGACGACCCTGGGCCCCAGTCGTACACGATTGGCTTCTTGCGGCCCCGGGTCGTCGTGTCGACCGGTCTTCTTCAAGCCCTCGACAAGGAAGAGGTGGTTGCGGTCCTGTCTCACGAGGAAGGTCACGTGGCCGCTCGGGACAACCTGGTCATCCTGATCGCGCAGACGGTGGCGCTCGCGTTCGCGGTGGTTCCCGGAGTCGGCGTCGCCTATCAGCGGTTGCGGCGGGCTCAGGAGATCGCCGCCGATGAGTTCGCGCGTGTCTGCGTGGGGGACGGCCTGCTGGTGGCCTCGAGCCTCTCGAAGTTCGCCCGCTCTCTCTTCTCCCCCCGCCGTCTGCCGGCGGCAGCTGCCGGATTCGCCGACGACGGCCATGTGGCGGAGCGCATCCGGGGGCTCCTGGTTGATGATGTGGTTTCTACACCCAAGCGTTACGCTGCCGCCGTGTTGATATCCATTGTTCTGCTGCTGGCGGTTTTCTCCGGCAGCGCTCTTGCGTTCACAGGCGTGACTCTTGCTTCGCAAGCGGACTGTGCTGCGTGTCACGGACCGGTGTCGCAGGTCGGCACCGACTCGACAGTGCACGGGAGTTGCTCTCTGTAGCGCTGGCCGGTCGTTTCGGCGATAGCACAGCCGACGCGCGCCACAATCCGGCATTGCGGGCGGCTTCCTCCGCCGGCGAGCGGCCCTCGCCTTGTGAATTACTACACGGTGTAGTACAATGCCGGGCAATCGTCCAACTGATCCCGCACCCTGTGCGAGGGGGTTCAAGTGTCGCAGTTCGCGCATGACTCGGACGCACTAGCAGAGAAACGCCAGCGGTTCGAGGAGGCGGGTAAGTTCCCCGTCCGCAAGGTCGCTCTGATCGGGGTGGCCGTAGCCGTCCTCCTGTTTGGCGGCTTCTACGGCTACGTGAGGTGGCAAGAGTCCCGGCAGGTGGGAGGCGTCGTGGTCATGCCCGATGTTCGGTACCCGGCGGCTCAGGTCGAGATGGTCACCCTCGATTCGGCCACCCAGACCGCCGACGGCATCGCCATCCCTCTGGCCGACCTGGAGAAGGACTACATTGTCGGATTCACCTACGCCAGGACGAACCCCATGCCCGAGGGCTACCAGCTGGCGGCCGGAGGAAATGTACTGCCCCTCATGGCGTACATAGCTCCCACCGGCCGTCTGGTAGTGGCGACCTCGTTCTGCGAGCCCTGCCGGTCCACAACCTTCCATTTCGAAGATAAGCAGCTCGTCTGCGACGTGTGCTTCACGCGCTGGGATCTGAGCACCCTCATCGGCATCGGGGGGGGCTGCTTCGACTATCCTCCCGAGGAAGTGGCGGCCGAGGTCCGGGGCGACCGGGTCTTCGTGCCGCAGGCCGATCTGGAGGCCTGGGTTCCGCGCGCCTACCAGGATGCCAGCGCGGTAGATCCAACCATGTCCACCCTCCCTCCAGCGGGCCAGTAGCGGCCGGTCGCAGGGACCGCCGCGGTCTCGCCCGCCAGGCCCGCGTCGCCGAAACCCGCCAGCATGCGACTCAGCACAATCGCCTTTCGGAATGTCCGCCGGCACCTGAGCCGGAGCGCACTGCTGCTCCTGGCGATCACGGTGTCGGTGGGTATCGTCACGTCTCTCTTCCTCGTCACGCGCAGCGCCGAGCGCGACCTTGCCGATAGGACCGACGAGTACGGACCCAACATCGTGGTCGTGCCCCGCAGCAAGGATCTTCCCCTGGCTTATGGTGGGGTTGAGCTGGGCAACCTCACGTACGATGTGCAGCCCTTGCACATGGGCGATCTGGCCAAGATACGGAACATCAAGAACAAGGAGAACATCAACCGGGTGGCTCCCAAGCTGGTCGAGGTGGGTGAGGTGGGGGGCCGGCGCGTCCTGGTGGTAGGCGTACAGTGGCCGGAGGAGCTGGGAATCAAGAAGTGGTGGCACATCCAGGGGACTACACCGGCCGGTCCCGATGATGTCCTGGTCGGCTTGAACGCAGCGACCGCTCTCGGACTAGCCCCGGGGGAATCGATGGAGCTCGAGGGTGAGCCATTCAGAGTGGCCGGAGTCCTGGAGGCCACCGGGACGCAGGAGGATGATCTCGTCTTCGCGGATCTGGCTCGAGTGCAGAATCTGTGGCAACGCGGCGACGAGCTCAGCTTCATCGAGGTCTCCGCCTGGTGCAGCACCTGCCCTATCGAGACCATCAACGCCCAGATATCGGCTGAGATGCCATACGCCCGCGTCTCGGCCGTGCTCAAGGCTGTGGAATCCCGCGCGATCCTGATCGGTCAGTTCCGGCTGTTCAGCTTGATCCTGTCCGGCCTCATGGTTCTGGTGGGCTGCCTGATCGTGCTGACCACCACCCTCGGGGGTGTGCGTGAGCGCCGAGGGGAGATCGGCATATTCCGGGCCGTCGGTTACCGGCGCAGGCATATATTCCAGACCATTGTGCTTGAGAACTTGGTTCTGGCCCTTGTGGGTGGGTCTTTCGGCATTGGTATCGCCGTCGCCGCTTCGGGGCCGGTGGCGAAACTTGTGGCCGGCGTGCGCCAGAGTATGGCTCCTACGCCGGCGATCTTGATGCTTGCTCTGGTTGTGTCTCTGGTCGTGGTGGGCGCGGCCAGCCTGTACCCGGCGTGGCAGGCGTCGCGGCTGAGTCCGACGCTGGCTATGAAGAGGATCTGATGGAGCTTCGGAGCATCGCCTTCGGGAGTCTGAAGCGCCGGCGCGGCAAGGCTTTTCTCATCACCTTCGGGCTGGCCGTGGCCGTGGCCGCCTTCGTGCTGGTCGTCTCGCTGATCCTCTCCATGCGTGCGACCGTTGACGACACGTTGAGCAAGTACGGCTCCAACCTGCTGGTGACACCGGCAAGCTCGGAGTTGAATCTCTCCTACGGGGGCATGACCATCGCATCCGCGGGGACTGGAGAGGTACGCTACCTGAGCGGAGACGATCTGAGCAAGGTGACGGCCGTCCCTTCGAACTATCAGATCGTGGCTGCTCTGCCGGTCATGCTCCAGCCCCTGACCGTGGACGGTCGTCCCTTCCTGGGCATGGGCACCGATCTCCTCGGGAGTCTGGCGGTCAAGCCCTGGTGGAAGCTGGAGGGCACTCTTCCCGACGCAGCCGGAGAGGTGATCGCCGGTCTCAACGTCCGCAACGAGCTGGGGATCGAGCCGGGTGATCGGGTGCGGATCGAGGGCCGCGAGCTGTCCGTATCCGCCGTGCTCCTCGAAACGGGCGGGGAGGAAGACAATCTGGTGATCATGGACAGGCGCGTCCTCGAAGATCTGGTCGGCAAGCGGGGCGAGATCAACCTCATCGAGGTGACGGCGCGCTCGACGGATGCCGTTGATGAACTCACTGCCGAGATTGGAAAAGCTCTACCCCAGGCGGCCGTGACCTCGATCAGAAAGAGCATCGAGTTGACGAACCAGACGAACTCGGCGCTGGCCAGCTTTGGCCTGGCCGTGTCTCTTCTGATCGTCCTCATCTCCGGGCTGGTGGTCATGATCACTATGCTCGGGGCCGTGAAGGAAAGGCAGAAGGAGATCGGCATCTTTCGGGCGATCGGGTACAAGCAGAAGCACGTCGCTCTCTTGATCTTCCTCGAGACCTCCATGCTGAGCGGCTCCGCCGCTGTGGCGGGAGTAGTTGTGGGCATCGTCGGGGCGCTCGTCCTCCCTCGCCTGTTCGGGCAGCTCGAGCTAAGCTTCGTCTTCAGCCCGCTATTGATCGTGGGCGGCGTCATGGTGGCCTTCTTGGTCGGCTGGTCGGCCGCCCTCTATCCGGCCTGGCGGGCGGCCAACCTGGACCCGGCCACCGCGCTCAAGTACATTTAGGAGGCTGTTGAAGATCGAAGCCTTGGCCCCCAGAACGCACTGGCCGGCGCGATGCGGCGTCCTCAGTCGCGCCCGTAGCGCTGCTACGAGCGCTCCCTGCGTCCTTGCCTCGCACGCGCCCAGCGCACCCTGGCGGCGAAGCGTCATTCTTCAACAGCCTGATGGGAGGCTCTGAATGTCGTTGGTGAAGGTCGACGAGGTGCGTAAGGTCTACGGCGGGACGGGAGAGGCCCAGGTGGCCGCCCTGGACGGTGTGAGCTTGGATATCCTGGCGGGGGAGTACGTGGCTATCATGGGGCCGTCGGGCTCGGGCAAGACCACGCTCCTCTCCATCCTAGGAGCCATGAACCCACCCACCTCGGGCCGCCTCCTGGTCGATGGCATCGACGTTTACGGACTCTCGCAGGAGCGCCAGGCCGACCTGCGCCGGGAGTACATCGGCTTCGTTTTTCAGCAGCTCGAGCTGGTCCCCTACCTGAGCGCGGTCGAGAACGTCATGCTGCCTCTGGCCATCCTCAAGGAGAAGGGGAAGCGGGAGCGCGCTCTCGACGCCCTCTGCCGGGTGGGTCTTGATGAGCGGAAGGCCCGGCGCCTGCCTTCGGAGCTTTCGGGCGGAGAGCAGGGGCGGGTGGCCATTGCCCGGGCGGTGGTCAACGATCCGCCCATCCTGCTGGCTGACGAGCCCGTGGGCAGTCTGGACACGGCCACCGGCCGGCAGATCCTGGAGCTGCTGCGTGCTCAGGCCGACCGGGGGCACGCGGTGATCATGGTCACGCACAACCCCGAGTCGACCGAGGACGTCGACCGGGTCGTCCAGATCCTCGACGGACGGGTAGTCTGCGATGACGGTCCCCCGACCTGCGTCGTTCTTGAAACACCCCCGGGGGTATTTACGCAAACCTGATACACTGGTGCCCGTCGATCCCGGGAGAAGGAACCATGAAACGCATACTGACCGGCCTCATCCTCACTGTGGCGCTCCTCGCAACGGCGGTGCTCTCCGGTTGCGGCTCGAGCGACGACTCGCCCACGGTGACCGTGACGCCGGCCTTCAGCATCGATTCGCGCCGGCCGGCCGCGGACTTCAGCGGTACGACCCTCGATGGCGCTCCGGTGAGTCTGGCGGGATTCAAGGGAAAGCCCACGGTTCTCATCTTCTGGGCCTCGTGGTGACCGGCCTGCCGGGCCGAGACGCCCGAACTCGATAGGTACTATCGAGACCACCAAGCGGATGTGAACTTCCTCCTGGTCGCCATCAACGACGCCGAATCCGATGTGCGCGCCTTCATGGACAACGGTGGCTACCACATGCCTATTCTCCTCGACCCATCCGGTGGGATCGCCGGCCCCTTCGGAGTCACCGCCGTACCGACCGCGATCTTCCTCGACGCGGAAGGGCGCGTGGCCAACATGAAGGTGGGCGGCATGACCGCCGCCGAGATCGAGGCTTTCGTGGCTACCACCCGCTAGCGGGCCTTGGCCTCTCTGAACGAGATCTCGCCGGCCGCCTTCGCCCTGGCCGGGGCGGCCGGGGCGGCCAGCTTCCTCAGCCCATGCGTACTCCCGCTGCTGCCTGGATATCTGTCTTTCGTCTCGGGGGTGTCGGTCGACCGCCTCCACATCAACACACGCCGGGTGGTGCTGAGCACACTGGCCTTCGTGCTGGGGTTCACTGTGGTCTTCACGCTCTACGGGGCGGGGGCGGCCCTGGTGGGCGACGTGCTGCTGCGTAACCGGCGGGCCTTGCAGATCGGGAGCGGAGTTCTGCTGATCCTGCTCGGGGTGACCATCACCGGCCTGGTTCCTCTTCGCTTCCTGCAGGGAGAGCATCGGGCGCTGCCCTTTCGGGCGCCCCAGGGAGTCGTGGGGGCCGCTGCGACCGGCGTAGCCTTCTCCATAGGGTGGACCCCTTGCGTGGGCCCCATCCTGGCCTCCATCTTGACCCTGGCCGCCTCTGGCCGGAACCCGGCAGGCGGCGCGCTCCTGCTCGCGACCTACTCCCTTGGCTTGGGCGTGCCCTTTCTGTTCTCGGGCGTTTTTTTCACCCGGGCCATGGGGGCCTTCACCTGGGTCAAGCGTCACTTCAAGCTGATCAAGGTGGCCTCGGGGGTGCTGCTGGTGGCCTACGGCCTGCTCATGGTGAGCGGGCAGTTCACCTGGCTCTCGGCCCGTCTGGCCGGCTACCAGCTCTTCGAGTTCTGAGCTCGGGCAAGAGCGCGGATTCGGCCGGCGGGATCGTGGCGGCCCGCTTGTGTTCTCAGGCGGGGCCGGCGTTCCCGCATGCGGGCGCTCCGCCCGTTTACTGCCGCGAAAAGCCCAGGTATACTTGGCAAGAACCGCCGACGAGGAGGACACGATGGCCAAGTGCATCAGCTGTCGCAAGGAAGTCGATGACGACGCGGAGGAGTGTCCTTACTGCGGTGCGAGTCTGACCGAGCCGATCGTCCAAGACAAGCCGCACTGCGGAACGCCCCACACCAAGTAGGGGACGCCGCCGTCCCCGCCCTCGCCCGGGGGTAGGTCGGCGCTCCGGTCCCCGGTTTTCAGGCCGGGAGCGCCCTCGAAGGTTGCGGCCGTCCCCATCGCCGGAGTACGCGACCGTTCCTACATGAGGGAGACCTGTGATACGTGACCACGAGCAGCCCGCTGCCACCCCTGGCGCGGACGGAGTCCTCGAGCTTCCGGACCCTGGTGTCCCCTCAACCGCCGGTGACGGATCCGAGGGTGCCATCCTCGTTCCCACCAGCAGTTACGGCCCGGAGGGCTGGGATCGGCGAGAGAGCCCCGTCCCCCGAGAGGAGCCGGTCACCGTGGTCGTCAACGGCACCGAGCTCGTCACCCTGTTGGCCTCTCCCGGTGAGCGTGCGGCCCTGGTCGCGGGCTTCCTTTACGACGAGGGCATCGTCGACCGGATCGAGCAGATCGAAACGCTCGAGGAAGACGAGGACGGCGTGCGGGTCGAGGCGCAGGGAGTCACCGTGAGCCTCCGCTTATTCGAGCGGCGCGTGCTGGGCTCGGGCTGTGGCAAGGCTTTTGCCTTCGCCAGCGCTCTCGACGCGTTCGCGGCGGCCGGCCGGAGTCTGCCTGCCGAGAGACCCTGGGCGGGGGCCTCGGCGGTGACGGCCGCCGCCGCGGCCACCTACTCGGGCGGAGGACTCTACCGCCGCACCCGCGGGACCCATGCCGCCGCCCTCTTCGAGCGGAGCGGCCGGATGGTGGGGCTGGCCGAGGACATCGGCCGGCACAACGCAGTCGACAAGGTGGTCGGTCGCCGGCTCTTGGCCGGGCGCGGATTGGGCGACCTGTTCATGGTGGTCACGGGCCGGATCTCGTCCGAGATGGTGGGCAAGATGGCCAAGACGCCGATCCCTCTGATCGTCTCGAAGAGCGTGCCCACCGATCTGGCCCTCGACTACGCGCAGCGAATATCGCTGGCCGTGGTGGGGAGGGTCTCGGCGCAACGCATGCGGGTGTACACCTTCCCCGAGCTGATCGACTGGGAAGGCTAATCGCCGTGCGGGTGCTCTGCGTCGACGTGGGCATGGGCACCTCCGACGTGCTCCTGTACGACGATGGAGCGCGCGAGGAGAATCGCACCCACCTGGTGGTGCCCTCCGCAACCCAGGTGGTGGGGAGCGAGATCCGGCAGGCGACGGAGCGCGGGGTGCCGGTGGCCTTCACGGGCCACCTCATGGGCGGCGGCCCCAGCACCGTGGCCATGCTGAGCCACGTGGAGCGGGGGCTGCCCTTCTACGCCGACCCTTGGGCCGCGCGCACCTTCTCCGACGACCTGGATGAGGTGGCGGCGATGGGGGTGCGCCAGGTGGACCGGCATGAGATCGAGGCCCGGGTCAGCGAAGGGGCGGTGCGGGTGCAGTCGGGCGACCTGCGGTTGCGGCAGCTCCTAGAGGCCCTGCGCCTGCTGGGGGAGACCGCCCCGCTCGACGGCATCGCGGTGGCCGTGCAGGACCACGGTGAGGCGCCGGCCGGGGTCAGCGACCGGGTCTTCCGCTTTCAGAAGCTCGCCCATCTTCTGGCGGACACCGGCGATCTGGGCCGGCTCTTCTTCTCGGCCGACAGCATCCCTTCGTACTTCACCCGCATGCGGGCGGCCGCTGCCTGCGTGACCGGCGAGCCGGAAGGCCGGAGACTCGACGTGGTCGTGGGCGATACCGGGCCCTCGGCGCTGTGGGGGGCTGCGCTCACCACCGGTGCCCCCTGTCTTGCCGTCAACTACGGGAACGGGCATACGCTCATGGGGCGGGTGACCGGGCGGTGCGTCGACGGCCTGTTCGAGCACCATACGAGTAAGGTAAGCCCGGAGATGATGGCTTCATACGTGCGCCGCTTCGCCGCGGGTGCGCTCGAGAACAGCGAGGTGCTCTCGAGCGGCGGGCATGGGGTGATCGCGGGCGCGCACCCCTTTTCCCTCGACGAGGTCGAGCTGCGCGTCACCGGACCCAACCGCCGGCGCTTCCGGGGGATCGCACCCCGGGAGGTGGAGGTCGCGCTGCACGGGGACATGATGATCACGGGGTGCTATGGGCTGCTTGAAGGCTACCGGGCCGCGACCGGGAGCGGGAGGTGAGAGCGCTAGCCGGACACCACTTGGTTCTTGCCGCCCCGCTTGGCCTGATACATGCGCTCGTCTGCGGTGTCGATCAACCCCACCGGTGTGGTGCCGTCCGCCGGGTAGGCGGCCACGCCCACGCTCACGGTGACGGGGGAAGGCCAGTGTGCCGGTTGACGTGACTCGATGGCCTCCCGCAGCTTCTCGGCCGCACTCTGGGCGTGATCGCAGGGGGTCTCGGGCATGATGACGGCCAGCTCCTCACCCCCGTAGCGGGCCACGATGTCGCTGCGCCGTGTACGAGCGGTGAGGGTCTGACCCAACCAGCGGAGTACCTCGTCGCCGGCCGTGTGCCCGTGACGGTCGTTGTAGAGCTTGAAGTCGTCGACGTCCATGAGTACCAGGGAGAGGTCGGTCTGGTAGCGTTGCGCGCGCTCCACCTCGGTTTGAAGGGCTTCGTACAGGTAGGTGCGATTGTAGAGGCCGGTGAGCCCGTCCTTGACGGCCATCTCCTTCACCTCGCGATACAGGTGGGCGTTCCGGATCGCCACCGCGGTGGACTCGCACAGAGCCACGACGAAGTCGGTGTCGCTGGCCATGAAGGCATCGGCGTCACGGCTCTCGAGATTCACCATCCCTTCGACCTTGCCGGCGACCACGATGGGCACGCACATCTTGGAGCGCACCTCGGGGACTACCGGAAGGTACTCGGGGTCGCGCAGGACGTCGTTCACCAGCACAGGCTGGCCCGACCGTATGGCGCGGCCGTAGATGCCGGGTGAGTGCCTCCAGTCCGTGGAGCGCAGGCGGAACTCCGTCTCTGGGTCGTAGTTGCGGAACAGGGTGATGTTCTCGTCACCTTCGCGCTGCGCCAGCAGGGTCACGTTCGCGTAGTCCGAGGCGGTCACCATGGCGGCCGTGTCCAGCAGGCTGCGGCACATGGCCCGCAGCTCGAAGCTGGCGCTGACCTGCCGCGTGAAGCTGGTGAGCGCGGAGAGCTCGGCGGTCACGCGGGACAGCTCCGCGTTGGTGGTCTGGTAGACGCTCGCCGTCCTCAAGGTGGTGGCCAGCTGGGTCGCGATGGTGCTGAGGAGGCGGAGCTTCGACTGGTTGAAGCTTACGCCCACGGGGGCGACGATCTTGAGGGCGCCGTACGCGGTCTCCTCCACGACCAGGGGCGCCAGCATGGTGGAGCGCAGGCCGACGTTTCCGGGCTCTGTGGACGGCCAGAGACGGGCTTCGCGCGAGGTAAGGGTCGCGCGTGCCAGGACGGTCTCGCGGGATTCCCGTGCGGCCGCATCGCCCCGAGCCTCCGCCACCCGCAGCTCGCTCGAGCCGGGACGGTACAGGTAGAGCACTGTGGCCTCGGCTCCGAAGTGCGCGTGGATAAGGTCGAGGATCTCCCGAGTCACCTCTTCGAAGGAGCCGTGGCGGGAAAGCACCGTTCCCACCTGCAAGAGCAGAGCGAGCTTCTCGGCCCGCAGGTTCATCTTGTCCGAGAAGGCCACAGCCTCGGCCTCGCGGCGGCGGAGCAGGCGGGCGATCATGTCGGCCAGTACGATGGCGGCCGTGACGCCCGCCATGGTGGCGATGATCAGAATCGTCCCCGCGGGGCTCGTATGGACGGCAGTCTCGCCGATGGGGGATGCGGATCCGTTCCCCCCGATGTCGAGCACGACCATGATGGCCAGGCTCACGGTCAGCGCGGCCGCGTAACCGATGGAGAACCAGACGGTACCAAGGAGCCGAAGCGCGAAAGGGACGATGGGCGCCATGATGAGAAAGGGTGACCACGGCCCCCCGGTCAGGTAGAGAAGCGGAACTCCGGCCGCCAGGACGCAGGCCACGGTCGCGGCCGCCCACCGCCGGTCGCTCGCGACCGGCAGCGTGTGGCCGCGGCGCCTGATGACGACAGTCAGAGAAAAGAGAACGGTGTAGGGCAAGGCCGGGAGCAGCAGGAGCGCTCCGATGCGCGTGGCACCGAGGGCCAAGTCCGCCCCCAGCACGATCAGCACCAGTGATCCCGCGAGCAGGCTCCATGCGGCCAAGGGGCGGGCATAGGTTGCTCGGAAAGGGGTGGTGCGCTCGGTACCCTCGGGGGCACCCAATGGTGGTAGAGGAGTGTCGTTCATGCCGGTGTGTCGTATCGGCAAGGAGGCCGCCGAGGTTTAGCCCGAGAGGTGCTAGACTCCCGGGGTCACCGCTCGCCAGCGCGGGCACTCGGGAGGTGCGGTATCCAGGGGACCGGTCCAACGTCACACCGGGCGGAGCGTCTAACACGCTACCCTTCTGCGGGAGAGAACTCCATGTGGCACTGGCGGCGCCATGTGCCTCTCTGGCGCGTGGCCCGCAACTTCTTGGTCGTCTATCTCTGCCGGTATCTGCCCTCCCTGCCCCTGAAGAACCTGCTCTACCGCAGCCTGGGTGTACGAGTGGGCCGGCGCACGGCCGCCGGCCTGGGGGCGACGCTCGACGTGTTTTTCCCTCAACTCATCTCGATTGGCGACGACACTATCATCGGGTACAACACCGTCATCCTGGCGCATGAGTTCCTGCGCCGGGAGCTTCGCATCGGACCGGTGGTCATAGGGGCCGACGTGATGATCGGGGCCAACTGCACCATACTGCCCGGCGTGGTGATCGGCGACGGGGCCGTGATCTCGGCGCACAGCTTGGTGAACGACGACGTGCCCGCGGGAGGGGTGGTGGGTGGTGTGCCCGCCCGGCCCCTCGACGGTGTGACGAAGGAGTGACATGCAGCTCGAGGGCCACGTCCAGGACATCAGCCTACCGGAGGTCTTCCGGCTGCTCAAGATGAGCGGCAAGACCGGGGTGCTCGAGGTCACGTACGGGAAGCAGAGGGGCGAGGTCTGCTTCCGTTCGGGCGAGATCTACCACGCGACGTCCACTGCCAACGGCTCCATGCTGGGCGAGCGCCTGGTGCGCGCGGGCAAGCTGCGCCGGTCGGAGCTGGCGAAGATCCTGGCCGAGCAGAGCCTGTGCGATCCCCCCCGGCTGCTGGGCTCACTTCTCGAGGAGGAGGGCCTGGTGGTGCGGGAAGTCCTCGAGCGACTGGTGCGGGAGCAGATCGAAGACGTGGTCTTCAGCTTGTTCGGCTGGCCCACCGCGGAGTTCTCCTTCTCCCCCGGCCCGGAGCCCGCAGTGTGCGACATCCTGGTCTCCTTGGATCCCGAAGGCGTGATCATCGAGGGCAGCCGCCGGGTGGACGAATGGGCCATGATCATCGAGCGCCTGGGCTCCTTGGAGAAAGTGCCGTACCTGCTAACGCCCACGACGGCCGGGATGCTGACTCTGCAGCCTCACGAATGGGACACCATCTGCTTCATCGACGGACGCCGGGATATCAACACCATCATGGCCGATTCGGGCTTCGACCGGTTTCGCACGGCGAAGGTCATCTTCAGCCTCATGAACGCCGGCCTGGTCGCCACCCGGGATCCCACTCTGGAGTTGCTCGGCCAAACCTCGGCCATCGCTCTCCGGGGGCCGATCGATGTCTACAATCTCACCTTCCTAAACGCGGCCTGCGGCTCCGAGGTGTCCTCGCATCTGCGCCTGGAGGAGATCGAAGGCGAGGAGGTGGAGCTGCATCTCTCGGCCGGTGTACGCGAGCACGACGGGCAGGGTCTCCTCATCTACGCCCCGGAGTCGCGCATGCCCAAGACCATCTGGCGGCGTATGGCCCTGGAGACGTCTGGCTTCGTGTTGCTGGTGAACATCAACTCCTCCGATTCGGTGGTCGTGTCTCGCGACGACGTCGCCCTCATGACCGAGATCGGGGACCGGCCGTACGTGGTGGCCACCTACGCCTCCATGGCCGACGAGAAGATCGAGGAGCACCAGGTTCGCGAGCTGCTCGAACTGCCGGGCACGGTGCCCGTGGTCCACTGCGGCCTGCGCGATCCGGCGGCGGTCGACGCCGTCATCGGAGCGCTCCTGCGGCTGCTGCCCTAGGAGGCTGTGCAGAGTGCGCCTTCGTCGCTCCGTCAGGGACCTGGAGAGCCATCTAGGCGCCCGGGCCGCCCGCCGCCTGACCTCAGGCGCGAACAGGCTGCTCGAGCGGCACCCGTGGTCGCTACCCGGCGCCGGGCTGGGTGCCGGAGCGGTCCTCTTGGCAGCGGCCCTGCGGGCGGGGGGGAGCGCCGAGCTGGAGCTGGTTCTGGTCGTGGTCAGCCCCGCCGGTGACCTGCAGCCCGCGGTGACCCGTGGCGCCAGCGCTGCGGCGGGAATACTCTTTCCCCTGGCGGCGTTGACCCTGCTGTTCGGGGTCGCCGGTTTGGCCTCGGCCGCCGTCGTGCACAGTTTCAGGAGAAGGGACAAATGATTGCGGTTTTCGAGGCCGTCCGCGTGGGCGACCTGCGTGCCGTCGAAGGGAGAGCGACAAGATGAAGATCGCCGTCACGGGCAAAGGCGGTGTGGGCAAGACGACCCTTGCCGGGACCATGGCCCGCATCTTCGCCGACGAAGGCTACAAGGTGCTGGCCGTCGACGCCGACCCCGACGCCAACCTGGCCAGCGCTTTGGGCATCCCGGCCGAGGTGGCTGGGGCCATCGTGCCGATCGCCGATATGAAGGAGCTGATCGCCGAGCGGACCGGGGCCCAGCCAGGCACGATGGGGGGCTTCTTCAAGATCAACCCGCGGGTGGACGATATCCCCGACGAGCTGAGCGTGCCCATGGACGGCATCCGCCTCATGGTGATGGGCACGGTCAAGGAGGGGGCAGGAGGCTGCGTGTGCCCGGAGTCGGTGCTGCTGCGCTCGCTGGTGCGTCACCTGCTCCTGCGCCGCGACGAGGTGGTCATCCTCGACATGGAGGCCGGGATCGAGCATCTGGGACGCGGTACCGCCCAGGGAGTCGACGCCATGGTCGTGGTGGTGGAACCCGGGGCTCGGAGCGCCCGCACGGCCGGCGCCATCCGCAAGCTTGCCGACGATATCGGCATCAAACGCCTCTTCGTCGTGCTGAACAAGGTCGACAGCGACGAGCTGGAGCAGCTGCGGGGCATGCTCTCCGACTACGAGATCGTGGGCACTCTGCCCTACAGCGCGGAAGTGCGCAAGGCCGACCTCGACGAGGCGCCTCCCTACGAGCGGGCCCCGGAGTACGTGGCCGCCGTGCGCCGGGTGGTCGAGGCCGTGCGTGCGCGCATGGAGCCCGGCGGCGCGTGAGCGCCCCGCGTGCTCGACGAGGCGCCTGGACCACGCGGGCTCCCGGATGCACCGGCGGCTGCGCGTGAGCGCCTGGTGCACGGAACCGCTCCCTCACGGGCACCGTCAGAGAAACCACACGGCGGGACCCCGATCAGCCGGATTCCCACGCTTCCAGCCCGCGCGTCACCCGTGACGACCTCGAGACAAGGAGGACCTCCATGGCCGCAACAGCGAACAGGAAACGTCGCACCTGGGAGGGTCTGGTAGCCGCCGGCGCGGCGTTGGTGGTGGCGCTGGCGGCTCTCGCGGGGTGCGGCGGAGGGGGGGATGAGGCGCTTGCTCCCAGCACCACCTACGCGACTGAGTACGCGACCACGACGGCCGCCGCCGCTGAGCCAGCGCGAGAAGGCGATGCGTCTCTGAGTGACAAGGCAGGCGGCCAGCCGGCGGGAGGGCCCGGCGCGGCCTCGACCGGCGGCGATCTGGCGGGCTTGAGCGTGGCGGAGTCCTCTCTTGATCGCAAGGTCATCTCGAACGCGTCGCTCACCATCGAGGTGGAGCGGGGCACATTCCAGGCCAAGTTCGACCAAGCCATGCTTCTGGCCGACACATACGGCGGCTACATCATCTCCTCGAATTCCACCGCGAGCGGCGACGAGACCCAGGCCCGCAGCGGGACCATCGCCGTGCGCGTGCCCGAGCAGGCCTTCGCCCAGGCTCTGGCCGCCGCCGGCAAGCTGGGCAACGTGAAATCCCGCCAGATCGAAACCCAGGATGTGACTGAGGAGTACGTTGACCTTCAAGCGCGGCTGGCCAACGCGCAGGCACAGGAGAAGGCTTTTCTCGCTCTAATGGATCGGGCCAAGACCGTCGACGAGATCCTGCAGGTGCGGCAGGTGCTCTCCCAGACCCAGCAGGAGATCGAGCAGCTGAAGGGCCGGCTGGGCTTCCTCGACGAGCACACCAGCTACTCCACGCTGGTGCTCAGCCTGTACGAGACCGGGGTCGAGGTTGCCTCCACCAACGGCTGGGGCGTCATCCAAGCCCTCAAGGACGCGGTGCACGCTTTTGTCGACAGCTCGACCGGCATCCTGGTGGGTTTCGCGGGCGTCCTTCCCGGTCTCATCCTGCTAGGAGTCGTGCTCTGGTTCGGCTACCGCGTGCTGCGCCCGCTCATCCGGCGGTCTTCGGACCGGCCCCGCGCTGTGGCCGCACAACAACCGATCGGGCCGCAAAACTGGACTCCCCAGCAAGGCGTGCCTCCCTACGGCGGTGCGCCCGGCAGCCCCGCCGGCCCGGCGCCGCAGTGGCCTACCGGTCAGGAGACCGTCCCACCTCCGGAGGAGGAGCGCACCGTCTGACCGTCGTTTCACCCGACGCATCGCGGGCGCCCCGGGCTACCGGCCGGGGCGCCCTTTCTGTCCGCACCAGCAGGTATAGTCTGTTCATCTGGCTTTTCGGCGGGTGCGTGACTCGGAGCGGGGGACGTGAGCGACAGGGTGATTCTTCTCTTCAAGACCACTCAGGCCACCCTGCAGGCGGAGGAGACTCTGCTCGAGAACGGTTTGTCTGTGGATGTCATCCCGCGGCCGGAAGACCTGCGGGGGCTGTGCGGCATCGCCCTCGAGGTCTCCGGCGACCAGCTCCAGCAGACCCGGGCGCTTCTCCAGGCCGGGGAGATCTCGTTCTACGTCTACGAGCCGGCCGGGTCGGTCACATGGAGACGCGAATCGTGAGCCAGGCGGCTTCAATGGGCGCGGGCAAGGAGCACTTCTTTGCCGGCCTGTGGACCGGCAAGATCGGACGTCCTTCATGATGCGACCGACTCCTTGCGAGGCGATGGTTTCCGGGCCACAGGCGGCGGCCTGGCATCGGGCTGCGCGCCCGTGTATACTCCAGTGCCCGCGCTTTCGCGGAGGAGAGTCCCAGTGCGGACGGCTCCCTACCACCACATACTCACCCCTGCTCCGGCAGAGAGGCCGGAGCCGCCTAAGTCCGAAGGAGGTGAACTCAACTGAACAGCTACGAGCTGATGGTCATTCTGCGTCCCGACGCTGACGAAGAGACCCGCGCTTCCATCCTGAACCGCGCCAAGGAGATCGTGATCAACGATCAAGGCGACTGGGGCAAGGTCGACGAGTGGGGCAAGCGTCGTTTCGCGTACGAGATCGACCACATGAACGAGGGCTATTACTTCGTTTTGTACTTCCAGGCCGAGCCCAAGACGCTCGACGAGGTGACCCGGGTCTTCAAGATCGCCGACGCCGTAGTCCGAGCCATGCCCGTCCGTCACGGCGAGCCGGTGGCCGCTGCGGCGATAACCACGAGCGAGGAGTGAACTGATGGGCAGGGACATCGCCCGCGTGACCCTTGTCGGTCGCCTTTCGCGCGACCCGGAGCTGCGTCAGACCCCGAACGGCACGTCGGTGTGCACGCTGGGAGTCGCCGCGGGCCATCGTTATAAGGACGGCTCGGGACAGTGGGTGGACAAGACCAGCTTCTTCGACGTCATCGTCTGGGGAGCCCAAGGCGAGAACAGCGCCAGGTACCTGAGCAAAGGCCGGCAGGTGGCCATCGACGGGCGCCTCGACCAGCGTAGCTGGGAAGCCCAGGACGGTAGCAAGCGCAGCAAAGTGGAAGTCGTCGCCGATACGGTAGTGTTTCTCGGCAGCCCCGGCGATGGTGGGTCCGGCGGCGGGAGCCGCGGCGGGTTTACGCCGGCGCGCGACGCGCAACCGGCCGATGATGATTTCAAAGACATCGACTTCGGCGGTGAGGACGATATTCCGTTCTAGCCGCAGAGGGGAGGATGACCAAGGTGGCATTCGCCAAGAGAAGGCGCGCGCGGCCGGTAGGAGGCTCGCGCAGGCGCAAGTACTGCTACTTCTGCAAAGAGAAGATCGACACGGTCGATTACAAGGACTACAACATGCTGCGCCGTTTCATGTCGGAGCGGGCAAAGATCCGTTCGCGGCGCACGACCGGAGC
This sequence comes from Thermoleophilia bacterium, assembly GCA_027493445.1. GTDB lineage: Bacteria > Actinomycetota > Thermoleophilia > RBG-16-64-13 > RBG-16-64-13 > JAMDDA01. The sequence goes on from JAOSKU010000001.1 coordinate 3,963,760, forward strand.
ATGTCGGCGACACCAGCGGCAGATATCGGTCGCCATCAAGCGGGCTCGTGAGATGGCCCTCTTGCCGTACACCAACAGGTAGGCAGGTGTGACGTCCCCTCACGTGGGGGGTTGACTGTGGAAGGGTTCTCCACACACGCGGTGAGCGAGGGCGGCAAGGCGGTGGCGCTGGCAGTCGTCCTCTCCATGGTGGCGGTCTACGTTCCGTTGTTTGCTTTCGTCCTGATCCCTGTCCTGCCCTTGCCCCTGGGGTATCTGACCCTGAGGCGGGGGTTCCGGGTCGGACTGGCGGCCGCCGTGGCGACGAGCGCGCTCGGGCTGCTGCTGGCCGGGATCGCGCAGGGGATGCCGGCCGTCCTCTTCGCCGGTCTGCTGGGTGTGGCCCTCGGGGTCGTGCTGAGGCGGCGGTGGGGGGTTCTCTCCCACGCTGCTCACACTGGCTCTGGCGGACGGTCTCGTGGTCTGCGCATGGATGGCTGCGCTCTGGTTCATCTCCGGTCTTGATCCGGCTCAGCTTTCGAAGCTGGTCGACGACTCGCTGACCGCGACAGCCGACCTCTATCGCAGTGTGGGCATGGCCTCGGCCACGGTGGACGATATGGTGGCCCAGGTGCGTGAGTGGATCCACATCGTGCCCTACGTGCTGCCGGCGATCGTTGGCGTCAGCGGGTTGCTGCTGGCGTCTGTGACGGTGGCTCTGGCCGCCGCCTTCTATTCTCGGGCCGGGGAGGCCCTACCGGGCCGGCTGCGGTTCAGCGAGTTCCGGCTGCACTGGTCCATGGCCTACGGGTTCATGGGCGGTCTGGCGCTCGTGCTGGTCGCGCCGGCTTTCGGTGAGAGGGTCGAGCAGGTCCGTCTGGTTGGACTGAATCTGCTCATGTTCTTCGAGACCCTGTTCTTCGTGCAAGGACTCGCCGTGGCGCACTGGTTCGTCGTGAGTCGGCGCATGGCCGCCGGCCGGCGTATCGTAGTGTACGCGGCCGCCCTGCTCGGGCAGCTCCTGCTCCAGCTCACCAGCTGGGCCGGGCTCCTCGACACGTGGTTCGACTACAGGAAACGGTTCGCTCCCCGGGGTCCGGGGAGGAAGAGGGTCGTTCCGGCCGATCGGGGCGCGGGCGACCAGGAGGAGAGATAGATGGAAGTGATCCTGCTGAAGGATGTCGAGAAGGTGGGCAAGAAGGGTGAGATCGCCAGCGTCGCCGACGGACATGCCCGCAACTTCTTGCTCCCGCGCAAGCTGGCCGAGACGGCAACGCCCGGACGGGTGGCCGCGGTGACCAGGACCATGGAGGAGAAAGCCGCTCGGGAGCGGCGCGAGGCGGAGCGCGCCGAAGAGGTGCGCGATCTGCTGGGCAAGACTGTTTTGACCATCCCCGCCCCGGTGGGTACGGGGGAGCGCTTGTTCGGCTCGATCACCAACCAGGACGTGGCCGACGCGCTTTACGCCGCCCGCAAGATCCGGGTGGACAAGCGCAAAGTGCTGCTTGAGGACCCCATCAAGACCGTTGGCACCTACATGATCCCGGTCGATGTGCACCAGACCGTCGAGCCCGCGGAGCTCAAGGTGATCGTGGTGCCGCGGGGCAGCGCGGAGTAGCCCCGCCGCGGCGAGCGGGGAGGACTCTTGGCGCGCGCACGTCAACCAGAGGCGACTCGGCGGGAAGACTACCTTCCGCCGCAGAACCTCGACGCTGAGATCTCGGTGCTGGGAGCCCTTATGGTAGCCCCCCAACCTGATTGCCGGGGTCACCGAGGTGCTGCAGTCTCAGCATTTCTACCGCCCGGCGCATCAGGTCATATACGAGGCCATCTCCGAGCTCTACGGTCGGGGCCAGCCCGTCGACCCCATCACGGTGGCCGCGGAGCTCGGCAATCGCGGTCGTCTCGAAGACGTCGGCGGGCGAGTGTACCTGCACAGTCTGGTTTCGGCGGTCCCGGCCGCCACCAACGCCCGGTACTACGCGGAGATCGTTCGCGAAAACTACCTGCTGCGTTCGCTCATCGAGGTAGGCTCGACCATCGCCGACATGGGCTACCGGCGGGAGAGCTCGCCTCTCGAGCTCATCGATCGGGCGGAGCAGATGGTCTTCGACATCTCCCAGGTCCGGTCCTCCGGGGAGTTCTCGCCCATCGGCGAGGTCATCAGCGACAGCTTCGCCGAGCTTGAGCGAATCATGTCCGAGGGACGCCGCACCGGTGGGGTGGAGACTGGATTCCGCAGGGTCGACGACATCATCACCGGCTTCCAGCTGGCGAACCTCATTATCCTGGCGGCGCGTCCCTCCATGGGTAAGACGGCCTTCGCCCTCAACGTGGCCCGCAACGTGGCTGTGGGCCAGGGGAAAGGGGTGGCCCTCTTTAGCCTGGAGATGTCGAAGATGGAGCTCGTGCAGCGCATGATGTGCTCCGAGGCTCGGGTCGACAGCCATCGGCTACGTCACGGACAGCTGCAGGCCGCCGAGTGGAGCAAGCTCACCACCGCCTGCACGCCTCTCTTCACCGCGCCTCTGTGGATTGACGACAGCGCCTCCGTCAACCTCATGGAGATCCGGGCCAAGTCACGCCGGCTCAAGGCCCGCGAGAAGAACTTGGGCCTGATCATCGTCGACTATCTGCAGCTCATGGTGGGGGATTCCAGCGCCGAAAACCGGCAGCAAGAGATCTCCCGCATCTCCCGTGGCCTGAAGATCCTGGCCCGTGATCTCGATGTGCCCGTGCTGGCCCTTTCCCAGCTGTCGCGTCAAGTGGAGCAACGCTCCGGTAACCGGCCCATGCTCTCAGACCTGAGGGAGTGTGTCACTGCCGATACGTTGGTCTGCCTGGCCGATGGGAGTCGCTCTCCCATTGCGGAACTGGTTGGGATGGAGCCCGAAGTGCTCGCCATGTCACAGGATGGATACGTGGCAACGGCGCGCTCGGATCGGGTATGGCGCGTGGGGCCGCGTCCGGTCTTTGAAGTTCGCCTCGCGAGCGGCCGGGCTCTGAGAGGCACCGCGCGTCACAGGCTGCTGGGGGTCGAGGGGTATGTTCGGATCGAGGATCTGGAGAAGGGCGCCGAGCTTCAAGCATGGGCGCCGAGCGAACTTTTCTGGGACCGTGTGGTGGACGTCCAGCCGTGCGGGGTCGACGTCGTGTACGACCTGACCGTACCCGGTCCGGCGAACTGGCTGGCCGACGGGATCGTGAGTCATAACTCGGGAGCCATCGAGCAAGACGCCGACGTGGTGCTCTTCATCTATCGCGACGAGGTCTACAACAAGGAGAGCCCCGACAAGGGTACGGCGGAGATCATCGTGGGCAAACAGCGAAACGGTCCCATCGGCGAGTGCCGGCTGGCCTTCATCCAGAGTTACACGCGTTTCGCCGACCTGCCCGGCGATGTGCGGCATGGCGAGGGCCGCGGCGATGACGCCTCCAGCGCGGGGTGGGGGCGCGGGTAGGGTGGTCCCCGGGCGGCGATTGCACGCGCGCGTCCTCGGGCCTTACGCCTACCGGCCGGTCGCGCTCCTGCAGGCGCTGGGCGTCTTTCCGCCAGCGGGGGGCCTGCCGGGAGCCGGGGCTGTCCCGGAGGATCCTGGTGGTCAAGTGGTGCTCCTGGATAGTGCCGGGGGCAGTCCGCGACTTGCCCGGCGCTCGCTCCTCGCCTGGAGACCCGAGGCGCACCTCTGGGCCAAGGACAGCCGGATCGTGGTCTCTGCATCGGAGCCCGCTCCTGCGGGTGGCTCGAGCGAGAGCAGACGGTGGGTGAGGGCCGAGTCCAGCGGCGACCCTTTCGTGGCACTCCGGGCCGGGCTGGGCGAGCGCCCTCCCTCGATCGCCTGGTGGGGACCGCCGGGTGACGATCTGGAGTGGGTCGGGGCCTACGGCCTCGTGAGCTACGACGCTGGCCGGGCCATCGAGGTCCTACCCGACAGCACGCGAGACGACCTGCGTATCCCCGATATGGACGTCATCTATCCTACGCGCTGGCTCTGCTTCGACCACGAACGCGACCGAGTCACCGCCGTGGCCGACTCTGCGGTGGCCCTGGAGGAGATGGAGTGGCTGGTCTCGCGCGCCGCCCAGGCCCCCTTGGTGCAGCTCGACCTCGACGTGGCCGGCCACAGCCGCGAGGAGAGCCTGCACACCGCCTCGAACATGACCGAGGCCGAATACGAGGGCATGGTGGCTCGGGGCCGCGAGTATGTCTGGGCCGGGGACATCTTCCAAACGAACCTCTCCCAGCGCCTGGAGCTGCCTTATGAGGGCGACTCCGCGCTTCTCTACCGGGTGCTGCGGGGTCTCAACCCGTCGCCTTTCGCCGGGTACCTTCGCCTCTCAGGCTACGAGCTCTTCTCCAGCTCCCCCGAGCGCCTGGTGAAGCTGCGCGGGCGGGTAGCCGAAGCGCGGCCCATCGCCGGCACCCGTCGCCGGGGGAAGGACTTCGCTGAGGATGGACTCCTGGCCGACGACCTGAACCTCGATCCCAAGGAACGCGCCGAGCACATCATGCTGGTCGACCTGGAGCGCAACGACCTGGGCCGGGTCTGCGACTATGGATCGGTGCACGTGGACGAGCTCATGGTGAACGAGCGCTACTCGCACGTGATCCACATCGTCAGCAACGTCACCGGGATTCTGCGGCAGGACAAGGATGCCACCGACCTGCTGCGGGCCATGTTCCCGGGGGGGACCATCACCGGCTGTCCCAAAGTCCGCTGCATGGAGATCATCGACGAGCTCGAGACGGTGCGCCGCGGCCCCTATACAGGCTCCTTCGGTTTCTTCGGGTACGGCGGCGACATGGATGTGAACATCGTTATCCGTACGTTAGTGCGCGTGGGTGGCCGGCTGTATGCCCAGGCCGGGGCGGGGATCGTGGCCGACTCGGTGCCCGCGATGGAGTACCTGGAGACGCTGAGCAAGGCGGAGGCCATGGTCCGAGCCGCCCGCACGGCCGCGTCGCTGGCCAGGGAGGCCGGCCGGCCAACCGCCTCATGACCGGCGAAGCTCTACCCGACGTCGTCCTGTACGACGGGAATCTCGTGCCGCCCGAGGCGGCCCTGGTCTCGGCCTTCGACCGGGGCCTGCTCTACGGCGAGAGCCTCTTCGAGACCCTGAAAGTGGTGGAGGGGGCCCCCTGTCTCTGGCCGGCCCACCTGAAACGGTTGGCGGCCGGTTGTGTGGAGCTGGGCCTGCCTCTGGACTTGCTCTCGCTGGAGGCGGGCGTGCATGCGCTCCTGGAAGCCCGGCCGTTGGCGTACGGGGCGCTGCGCATCCAGGTGACCGGCGGTACGCAGCCTGGCGGCGGCCGGGGGATGACGGCGCCGGCCGAGGGCCGGCGGCCCCGGGTCATCGCCACTGTGACCCCGTTGGCGGCGCCGGCCGCCGCCTTCTACGCGGCCGGGGTCGCGGTGGTGACCGCGGGCGACCTCTGCCGACCCCTCCCCTGGCTCAAGTCGGGCAGCTACCTGGCGAGCATAGCGGCCAAGGCGCGGGCCGAGCAGGCAAACGCCTTCGAGTGCCTGCTCCTTGGCGGACACCCTCCGGTGGTGCTCGAGGGTTCGTTTAGCAGCGTGCTGGCCTGGGATGGGCACGGGCTCGTCGTCCCCCGGCCGCGGGGCGGCTGTCCGGGGTCACCCTACAAACGGTGGTCGCGGAAGCGTCCGCCGTGGGGGTCGTCGTGAACGAACGGCCGCTCCCGCTGGAGACGCTGGCGCGCCCGCGGTCATCGACTGCGGAGGAGGGCGGTGGTGCGGACGTGGTCCTGCTCCTGGCGGGCTCCCTGCTTGGTGTCTGCGAGTGCGCCACCCTCGATGGGGTCACTCTGCCACGAGACCCCGAGGCCGTGGCTTGGTTGCGCGAGGGCCTCTGGCGCCGGGAGTGGGCGTCGAGACTGAAGTGGCTGGCTAGCGCTCAGGCGAAGGAGTGACGTGGATCGGGGCGATAAGTTCGACGCGATCATCGTAGGGGCGGGCCCGGCAGGAATCTTCGCCGCGCTCGAACTGGCCAGAAAGTCCTCGCTTGACGTCTTGCTGGTGGAGAAGGGCTGCGACCTTCTCGACAGGAAGTGCCCGGCGCGCCGAACCGGACGGTGCATCCACTGCGTTCCTTGCGACATCACCTGCGGGTGGGGGGGCGCCGGGGCTTTCTCCGACGGCAAGCTGACGCTCAGCCCCGATGTGGGCGGCTGGCTGGAAGAGTACATATCGCGGGGCGACCTCAACCGCCTGATCGCCGACGTGGACGCGGTCTACCAGGGGTTCGGTGCTCCCGAGACACTGCACGGCGACGACCCGGAGGTTGTGTCCGCCTGGCGGCTGAAGGCGCTCAAACACGGCCTGCGGTTGATCCACTCCCCCATCAGGCACATGGGTACGGAGCGCTGCGCCCAGGTGCTGGCTCGGATGCGCGACGAGCTTGAAGGCCGCGTAGAGATCCTGGTCGACACGCCGGTGGTGCGCATCACGACCAGACAGGACGGGGACGGCCGGCCCGTCGTTACCGGAGTGGTCACCACCGCCGGGCAGGAGTTCGCGGCTCCGGCTGTGATCGTGGCTCCGGGCCGGGAAGGGGCCTCGTGGCTGCAGGGCGAAGCGGAGCGTCTGGGGCTGTCCGTGACCTCCAACGCGGTCGACATCGGCGTGCGCGTGGAGCTCCCCGCCGTAATCGTGGAATCCATTACCGACGATCTGTACGAGCCCAAGCTCCTCTACACCTCGCGCCACTTCGAGGACCCGGTCCGCACCTTTTGCATGAACCCCAACGGGGTGGTCAGCAAGGAGAGCTACGGCGACGTGGTCACCGTCAACGGTCATAGCTACGCCGACGCCGAGCGCCGGACCCTGCTCACCAACTTCGCCCTGCTCGTCTCCACCCGCTTCACCGTGCCCTTCAAGGAGCCCATCGTCTACGGCAAGTCCATCGCCCGGCTGGCGAACGTGCTTGGGGAAGACATCCTGGTGCAGCGGTTCGCCGACCTGCGGGCCGGGCGGCGCACCACGGCCAAGCGGCTGGCCCGCTGCTCGCTGGAACCCACCTTGGCCGAGTCCACTCCCGGCGACCTGAGCTTCGTGCTCCCATATCGCCACACGCGCGACATCATCGATATGCTGCACGCGATGGACCATCTGCTGCCCGGAGTGGCCGGAGGGGGACACCCTCCTCTACGGTGTAGAGGTGAAGTTCTACTCCTCGCGGATGGCGCTCGACGACCGGCTGCAAACGGGGGTGCGCGGTCTCTATGCGGTCGGTGACGGCGCAGGCGTGACCCGGGGCCTGGTGCAGGCTTCGGCTTCAGGAGTAGTGGCGGCCCGGGCGGTGCTCGAGCTGGCGGGTCCCCCGGCGGGGGAATGACCTCTCCGGGCGGTATCGGGGTCGCTCTCATTAGCGAGATTCTCTTGAGTTGCGGGGTTATCGATCGCAGCGGGCGGTAATGAGCGGTTTCGATAACTCTCAATCTCGTGATGTCGCAGGAGGGTCGAGCCGTGAAGAGGATCAGCAGGCGCGAGTTGTTGAAAGGGACAGCCGTGCTCACGGCCAGCTTGGCTGTGGGCAGAGGAGGAAGTGCCCTCGCAGGCATGGGCGGGGGCCGGATGGGTGGCGGAGGCACGGGTGGCGGCACGATCGATCCCCCTGTGGGCGGTCTGTTCCGCGACCCGGTGGTGCTCCCGAACCTGAGTCAAACACCGGGCGTCGTCGAGGTCAGTCTGGAGGCCATGATCGCGCCCGCGAGCGTGAACGGTTCGCCGGCAAACCTCATGACCTACAATGGCCTGTTTCCCGGGGGACCATCCGCGCACGCAAGGGCGATCTGTTGCGGATCAGATTTCACAACGGTCTGCCGGATGACGGCTCCGTCAACTTCCTGGGCCACCCGATGTACGTCACAAACCTACACACGCACGGTCTGCACGTCTCGCCCGGTGACAACCCCAACGGCACACACTCAGACAACATGCTGGTGTCGTTGAAACCGGGGGACAGCACGGTCTATGAGTACGACCTCTCAAAGCACTACGCCGGTACGCTCAATTTCTATCACCCCCACATCCACGGATCGGTGACCGACCAGATGTGGGCGGGCATGTCGGGCTCGCTGGTTGTGGAGGACGAGGTGACGTCCCTCGCTCCCCATGAGACGCACATCATGGTGCTGAAGGACATCACCCTCTCCGGTTCGGAGCCGGCGCCCCATACGTCGATGATGGACTACATGCACGGCCTCGAGGGCGACACAGTAATGGTGAACGGGCAGGTCAACCCTCGTCTGAACATCCGGCCCGGTCAGATCCAGCGCTGGCGCATCGTCAACTCCTGCACGGCCCGTTTCTTCCGGCTGAGCCTGGCTAGCCACACGATGTACCTTGTCGGCACCGAGGGGGGCTGCTCGACAAGCCCTACCCGGTGAGCGAGCTCCTTGTCTCTCCCGGCGAGCGCGTGGAGATCTTGGTGAAGGCAGACAAGGCCGCGGCCTCGTACAAGTTCCTGTCACTTTCCTATAGCCGCATGGGCATGATGAGCAGCCCGCAAGTGACCTTGGCGACGCTGACTTACAAAGGTAGCCGGGTTACCCAGTCGCTACCGGCGGTGGTCGACCCAGGGGCGAAACGAGTTGTCATGGACACGAGCATGCTGCCGAAGAAGAGCATCACCCTCTCCATGGGTCAGGGTGCCGGCTACATCAACGGGATCACCTTCGAGGACCATCTGCACTGCTACACGGCCATGTCAGACCTGGGCTCGTGGGAGGTGTGGGAGGTTAGCAACGCGAGCAACATGGATCATCCTTTCCACCACCACGTGAACGCGGCTCAGATCCTTTCCGTGACGGGCGGGGACGCGAAGTACGCCTCCCTCTACACCGGCACGCCCGCTTGGAAGGACGTCACCATCGTCCCGAAGTTCGGGAAGATCCAGCTGCTAATGCCCGTGATGGACTACGCCGGCATGTCCATGTTCCACTGTCATATCATCGAGCATGAGGACATCGGCATGATGGGCATGTGGCACATCATGGAGCGTCCGATGTAGCAAGCTGCTGAAAAGCGAAACCTCGGCCGCCCGAAAGGTGGCTCGGGCGGTACTCTCGCAGACAGGTCCTCCCTCCGGGAATGCCGTCCTGCTACTGGTGTAAACTATCCATGGCGCGTCGGCGCCGCTTCGGGCGTTCTCCTGGGAGGTTTCAGTGCCGGTTACGGTGATTGTCGGTGCCCAATGGGGCGATGAGGGCAAGGGCAAGGTGGTGGACCTGCTGGGCGAGCAGGCGGACGTGGTTGTTCGCTACCAGGGCGGCAACAACGCCGGTCACACCATCGAGAACGAGCGGGGCAAGTTCGCGCTGCATTTGGTCCCCTCAGGCATCTGCTCGCCCGGCACGGTGGCCGTGATCGGCAACGGGGTGATCATCGACCCCACCGCGCTTCGGGAGGAGATCGACGATCTCGAGAGCCGCGGCATCTCCACGGCCAACCTCAAGATCTCGGGTAACGCCCACTTGATCATGCCGTACCACATCCTCTTCGACAAAGTGACTGAGACCGCCCTCGGCTCGAAAAAGATCGGCACCACCCGGCGGGGTATCGGGCCGGCCTACGCCGACAAAGCATCCCGCGTCGGCATCCGGGTGCAGGATCTGCTCGACCCCAAGATCTTCCACCAGAAGGTGCAAGCGGCCATGAAGAGCAAGGCCGATATCCTGCGGTTGGTGTATGACCAGAACGTGGCCGGGCTCGAGGAGGAGTGCGACCGCTACCTGCAGATGGCCGAGACCCTGCGTCCCTACATCGCCGATACCTCGCTCATTCTCTGGCAGGCGGTGAGGGAAGGCAAGCGCATTCTCTACGAAGGGGCCCAGGGCACGATGCTCGACATCGACCACGGTACCTATCCCTTCGTCACCTCTTCGAACCCGGTGGGCGGCTTCGCCAGCGTGGGCTCGGGTATCGGGCCGACGGCCATCGACGAGGTATGGGGCATCTGCAAGGCCTACACGACGCGGGTGGGTGAAGGCCCGTTCCCTACGGAGCTCCTCGACGACGATGGCCGAACCTTGCGTGATCGAGGCCACGAGTACGGCACCACGACCGGGCGCGAGCGCCGCTGCGGTTGGCTGGACCTCGTTGCCTTGCGTTACGCGGTGCGGGTGAACGGCATGACCGGTCTGGTCATCACCAAGCTCGACGTGTTGAACACCTTCGATGAGATCAAGGTGTGCACCGCCTACCGCTGCAACGGCGAGATTTGCACCGAGATGCCGCCCCACCAATCGACCTTCCACCACGCCACGCCCGTCTACGAGACCCTACCCGGCTGGAAGACCGACATCGGCGGGGTACGGCGCCTGGAGGACCTGCCCGCGCAAGCTCGCGATTACCTGGAGTTCATCAGCGACAAGGCCGAGGTGCCCCTGGCTCTGGTCTCCGTTGGTCCACGCCGCGAGGAGACCATCCGGATCAGGTAGGCAGGTCGGACGACCGCGCGGCGGCATGGGCGCCAGGGCGCCCCGCCTGTCGTCGCCGCGCCTGCCGGCGATGCGCGCGAAAGGTCTCTACATCTCCGCCGTTGTCGGATCTATGATCCGGCGCACCTGGGCCACCGAGTCGACCGGGAAGTCGCCTTGGCGGGCATGCTCTCGCACCATGTCTTCGCTCGGGGCCACGTAGACACAGTAGATCTTGTTGTCCGTCACAAAGCTCTCGATCCACTGGATCTGGGGCCCGAGACCTTGAAGGACCCCGCACGATTGCTGCGAGATACCCTGGAGCTGCTCGCCGGTAAGATCCCCGGCCCCCGGAACGGTGCGCTCGATGACGTACTTCGGCATGTGATCATCCCCCCAGTCGGTGTGCGCTACGTGGGACATCGAGTTCCTCTCTCACTCTACCAGAGCGGCGTCGTCGCGAGAATCGTCAGGAAGGCGGGCTCGAGAGACAGGCCGCAATCGGGGTTGGGCATCCACACTCACGTGGCGATCGGGAGCAGCACGTGGTCGGGGTTTGGCCGTCAAGCACGGCCCTCCTCGACTCGCGTGCCCGCGGACAGTAGAATGAGCGGGCCAAAGCTTCCGGCCGGCGGTGCGCCCGGTGCCGCGGCCGGCGGTTCACGACTGGAAGACGGGGAGAGGGCGATGTCTTTGGATGTCCTGGTGGTGGGCGGCGGGGGGCGCGAGCACGCTCTAGTGTCGGGGCTCAGGCGGAGTCCCGGCCTGGGCCGGCTCTTCTGCGCGCCGGGTAACGCCGGCATCGGTCGCGACGCCACCCCCGTCTCCATCGAGGCGGAGGACATCGAGGGCTTGGCGGACTTCGCCCTGCGTGAGGCCATCGATCTCACCGTGGTCGGTCCCGAGGCGCCTCTGGTGGCCGGCATCGCCGACCTCTTCCGCAGGCGGGGCCTCACCATCTTCGGTCCTGGCCGAGAGGCCGCCCTGCTCGAGGGCTCGAAAGCCTTCGCCAAGGAGGTGATGGCAGCGGCCGGCGTACCGACGGGGGCAGCGAGGGCTTTTGCCGATCTCGAGAGCGCCTCCGCGTACGTACAGGCGCACGGCGCCCCGCTGGTGATCAAGGCCGACGGTCTGGCCGCGGGCAAGGGTGTGACCGTGGCCCAGACGACCGAGGAGGCGGAGGCGGCTCTCCGGGCGTGCTTCCTGGAGGACAGGTTCGGCCCGGCCGGGCGCACGGTGCTGGTGGAGGAGTGCCTGGTGGGGGAGGAGGTCTCCTTTCTTGCCATCCTCAGCGACGGGCAGGTGCTCCCGTTGGAGCCGGCGCAGGACTACAAACGCATCTTCGACCGCGACCAGGGCCCGAACACGGGCGGCATGGGCTGTTACTCGCCGGTGCCCAGCTTTACTCCGACCCTGCGGGAGCAGGTCATCCGCTCGGTGGTGAAGCCCACCGTGGCGGAGCTGGAGCGGCGCGCCATCTCCTTCCGGGGCGTGCTCTACGCGGGCCTCATCCTCACGTCCGGCGGGCCCAAGGTGCTGGAGTTCAACTGCCGCTTCGGCGACCCGGAGACGCAGGCCCTGATCCCCCGTCTTCGCACCAACCTGCTCCAGGTCCTCTGGGCGGCGGCCCGAGGCGAGACCCTCCCCTTGGAGGGCGAGTGGAGCTCCGGCCCTTGCGTGGGTGTGGTCATGGCCTCGCGCGGGTATCCGGCTTCCAGCTCGAAAGGGGACGTGGTCAGCGGTCTCGACCGGGCGGCCGCTGTTCCCGGGGTACAGGTCTTCCACTCAGGCACGGCCTCGATTGACGGCACTGTCGTGACCGCCGGCGGGCGGGTGCTGACGGTGAGCGCCTTGGGGCAATCTTTTGCCGAGGCCCGCCGTCTGGCGTACCGGGCAGTGGCGGCCATCGACTTCCCGGGAGCGCAGCATCGCACCGATATCGCCCTGCGCGCGGAACAAAGTGAAGTATCGGGAAAGGAGAGGAGAGATGGGGGGCCAACCGATGCCTGAGCCCGAGATACAGGTCCTGCTCGATGACATCGACATAGACGCGCCTCTGGTGGGCATCCTCATGGGTTCGCAATCCGACGCCGAGGTCATGCAGGCGGCCGCCGACGAGCTGGCCGAGCGGGGGATAGATTACGAGATCATGGTCCTCTCCGCCCACCGCGAGCCCGACAAGGTGCGCGACTACGCGCTCTCGGCCGAGTCGCGAGGCATCAAGGTGATCATCGCGGGCGCGGGTAAGGCTGCGGCTCTGCCCGGGGTCGTGGCCTCGTTCACCGACCTGCCGGTTGTCGGTGTGCCCATCAAGACCTCGGACCTGGGCGGTCTCGACTCCCTGCTGTCCATCGTGCAGATGCCGAGTGGTGTACCGGTAGCCTGCGTGGCCATCAACGGGGCCCGTAATGCCGCCATCCTGGCCGCGAAGATGCTGCGCCTCTGCTGGCTCACCTCGGCGCCCACGGGGCTCGGCACCGATCCCGATCCTGAGGTCTGAGGCCTGTGATCGAGCGCTACTCCACCCCCGAGATGGCCGCCCTCTGGACCGAGGAGGCCAAGATGTTGACCTGGCTCGAGGTGGAGATCGCCGTTTGCGAAGCTTGGGCCGAGCTAGGACAGATCCCGATCGAGGCCTTGGCCGAGATCAGGGCCAAGGCCGCCTTCGACGTGGCCCGGGTCCGAGAGATCGAGGAGACCACCCAGCACGACGTCATCGCCTTCCTCACCAACGTGGGTGAACACGTGGGCGCGGCCTCCAAGTACCTCCACTTCGGCATGACGTCCTCCGATATGCTCGACACCGCCCTGGCTTTGCAGCTGAAGCAGGCAGGCGCTCTCCTGGCCGGCCAGACTCGCGCTCTTGGGCGAGTGCTGCAGCGCCGGGCTCTGGAGCATCGGGCCACCGTCACGGTTGGCCGCAGCCACGGCGTGCACGCCGAACCCATCACGTTCGGCATGGTTCTAGGCCTGTGGGCCTTCGAGGTCAAGCGCGGCCTGGGCCGCTTGGAGCGGGCCACGGACCAGGTGGCCGTAGGCAAGATCTCGGGAGCCGTGGGCACCTACGCCACCATCGACCCGCGTGTGGAGGAGTTGGTGACCGCCCGCCTGGGCCTGCGGGCCGAGCCCATCTCCACGCAGGTGACCCAGCGCGACCGCCACGCCGAGTTCATGAGCGCTTTGGCCCTGCTCGCCACGACCATCGAGAAGATCGCCGTGCAGATCCGCCACTACCAGCGTACCGAAGTGCTGGAAGCCGAAGAGTACTTCGCCCCCGGTCAGAAGGGTTCCTCGGCCATGCCCCACAAGCGGAACCCAATCATCAGTGAGCGACTCGCCGGCCAGGCCCGCATCGTCCGGGGCAACATGTTGGCCGCCTTCGAGAACGTGCCTCTCTGGCACGAACGCGATATCAGCCACTCGAGCGTGGAACGGGTCATCCTGCCCGACAGCACCATCCTTCTGCACTACATGCTGAAGAAGGCCACCAGCCTGATCGACCGGCTGCTCGTCCACCCCGAGGCCATGGCCGCCAACCTGGAGCGCAGCTTCGGCCTCATCTACAGCCAGCGGGTGATGCTGGAGCTGATCAAGGTCGGCCTGCCGCGCGAGGAGGCCTACCGCCTGGTGCAGCGCAACGCCATGCGTGCCTGGGAGGAGAAGCGCTCTTTCCGGGAGCTCCTGCTGGCCGATAACGAGGTGACCGCCCGCCTGGCCCCGGCCGGCGTCAAGGCCTGCTTCGACCCGGGTTATCACTTGCGCCACATGGATACCATCTTCGCTCGGGTGGAAGCCCTCACCTGGTAGGCGGCCCGGGACTCGTCAGCGTCCGAGCATCTCGCGCACGTTGCTCCAGATGATGAACATCCCCGACCCGGCGGCCACGGCGACCCCGATCTGCCACCAAAAGGCAAGCACCAGGAGAGCCACGGTCGCCAGGGCGAGGGTGAGCACGATGCCGTGCACCAGCACGACCACCCAGCGGTAGAACAGGGACTCCGCGAAGACGAAGGCCCCGAAGAGGACCAGGAAGGGCAGAGGCTCGGTGTGGTAGACCACGGCCAGGGCGGCGCCGAACAGGAGGAGCAGGCCGGAGCTCAGGGCGCTCCAGGCCTCGGCCACCCGCTGTAGACGCAGGTTGCGGGGCTCCGCAGGTACGGCCGGGTGACGCAGGTGAGCGCGCGGGTCGCCCCGGTCACCGGCCTCGAGGCGCAGGCGCCGCCGCTCCAGACTGGCGGCCAGGCGGCGCATGTCACTGAGCTGCGCGCGCAGATCATGAACGAGGATGGTGGCCCCCGCAGCTGGGCCTCCAAAGCCTCGAGCTGGGCGGGCGACGTCGGGGCCTGACGGAGGGCGGCATCCTGTACCCCCAGCTTCTCGGCCTCCCGTTCCGCCCGGGCGATGGCCTCCACGGTGGTCTTCTGCTCCCTGTCCAGCCGCGCGAGCTCCTCGTCGATCAGGCCGAGCTCCTGGGAGGCGGGCGGCACCTCCGTCAAGCGCGCCCAGCCGACCGGATCGTACCAAGATGTCCTGATCGAGCCGTCTGGGTCAAAACGCGGCCCGGCGGGGGCATCCTCACCCCTCAGTGGATCGTCGCTGTAGCGGCCCCAGAGCCCGGCGTAGCTCCTCAGGGCCGGCTGCTCCATCAGGAGACGGGCGTCCCAAGGGCGGTCCCCCTCGGGTCCTAGCACGAGCCCATCTCCCCGAGCGTAGTCCACGAAGGCGATGGCGAAGCGCCGGTCGGGACCGGCCGCCTCGGGAGCGCCCCCTGGCGGAAAAGGCGCTGCCATGAAGTGCGCACCGCTCCAGCCCAGCTGCTCACCCGAGCCAGCAGGGGGATCTCGATGCGGATGATGTACTCGCCCGGCGAGAAGTAGGCGCCGTGGGAGCCGGCACCGATATGAACAACCGGATGCTCGCCGAACTTCCGCAGCTCGGGGTCGTCCCAGCGCCGGCGCTGGTCGGCACCGTCTGCGTCGTGGGCGGCGTAGGCGACCCATTCGGGGACCGGGGCGCCCTGGGCGTCCTCCGATAGGTAGACCGAGATGTGCTCCCAATCGCCCTCGTGGTCGTTCGCCCCGTGGTAATGGCTGCGGTAGTCGTTGTAGGCGTAGAACACATGGTATTGGAGCACGGTGTAGCTCTGGGTCCGCACAACGCGGCCGTAGTAGACCGGCCACGGGTGGGCGGCCGCGGCTTCCTGGGCGCTGGTGGCGGCGGCCGCCGCCACGCCGCCCGGTACCCGCCCGCGGGCCAGCAGCGAGATGCGGAAGGCCATGTCGAGGAGGCGGGCGAAGATCCCGACCCGGGCGAAGCGGGTCGTGCCTTCGTGGAACTCGCGGAGGGTGGAACGGGCGCGAAACTGCACGAGCTGGATGGTAGTCAGCGGTTCTCTTACCATGTGCAGATAGGTGATGCTATCGGGTCCGGCTTCCTCGCAGGCGGCCAGAACCTCCTGGGTCACGTGTGGACGTTCCGTCACCACATGTGGCTGCCCGTCTCGGCGGCGAACCATCAGATCGGTCAAGGGGAGGTAGGCCTCGAGGGGGATGGGGTAGAACTGCTCGCCCCGGGTGGTCCGGAATTGGGGCTCGAACCGGCGGAGCAGGAGTAAGTCGGCTCCGGGATCCACGGGGGTCATGCCGTCTTACCGCCGGTCGTCGCGGTCGCGCGCCCGCAGGTCCTCGACCCCGAACGGCCGCCGGACCTCACGCAGGTTGAGGTAGAACACCACGAACACCGAAAGAGCCATGGCCGCGTAGTTCGGCTCCCCTTCGAAGTACGACCACAGGGCGCCGGCCAAGGCCACGCCTTGGAGCGTCATCGCGGCCACCCAGGCCCAGGACTTAAGGAACACCATGCCCGCCGCTATCACCAGATTGAAGAAGGCCACCGCCAGAACGAAGGGCAGAGCGCTCTCCACCCGGAGAGGCAGCGGCTGTACGCCCACAATGTGCAGGGTACCGGTGGTTGCCCAGAGCCCAGCCTGGGTTAGCAGCAGAAGGGCCATGATGGTAACGCCACGCGGGCGCTGGCGCCGCCGGGTCCGTATCGTGCGCGGTCTTCTCATGTCCGTTAGCATACTGCACGCGGTGGAATCCGGGTGGCGCGGGGCCTCGCCCGCACCCAGCGCATCCTGAGGGCGAAGCGTCATTCCGAACGAGTTCTTGGCCGTATCCCGAGCCGTACCTGCTAGAATCTAGGCTGGTTTTCGGCGTCCGGCCCGAACGTCCGTACACGTGGATGGAGCAGAGATGACCCGAGGCGAGCAGCTCTACGAGGGTAAAGCGAAGATCGTCTACGCTACCGACGACCCCGACGTGTACATTCAGGATTTCAAGGACTCGGCCACCGCCTTCGACGGCAAGAAGAAGGGCACCATCGGAGGCAAGGGACGCATGAACAACGCCATCTCTTCCCGCCTCTTCATTCTCCTGGGGAGAATGGGGTGAGAACCCATTTCCTGGGGCAGGAGTCGGAGACGGCCATGCGCATCCGCCGTCTGGACATGTTCCGGGTGGAGTTCGTCACCCGCAATGTGGCCGCCGGCTCCCTCTCCAAGCGCATAGGCTATCCGGAGGGCACGCCGCTCAGGAACCCACCCCTCGTGGAGTATTACTACAAGGATGACGCCCTCGGCGACCCGCTTCTCTGCATGGCTCACCTGGATGAACTCCAGGTCATCAGCCCGGAGGACCTCTCCGAGACCACGGCGGTGGCCAAGAAGGTGAACGAGGTGCTCCAGGCCTTCTTCGCCGCCAGGAGTCTCATCCTGGTCGACTACAAGCTGGAATTCGGCAAAGATAGCCAGGGGGTCATCCGCCTGGGCGACGAGATCTCGCCTGACACCTGTCGCCTCTGGGACAGCGAGACCAGCGAGAAGCTTGACAAGGACCGGTTCCGCCGCGACATGGGCGGGGTAGAAGAGGCATATGCGGAGGTCCTCCGCCGGATCTCGGGGTGAGCATGCCCGCGGGGCGCGTGGACCGCGGCTTCGGAGTGGGAGGTAGAGCGATGTTCAAGGTATCGGTGTACGTGACGCCCAAGCAGGCCATTCTGGACCCGCAGGGGGCGACCATCGAACGAGCCTTGCCCGCTCTCGGTTTCGAAGGCGTCGAGAACATCCGCGTCGGCCGCTTCATCACTCTGGAGGTCGATGGATCCGAGGAAGATGTGGTACGTAGGGACGTGGAGGACATGTGCCGCCGACTCCTCGCCAACCCCATTATCGAGGACTACCGCTTCGAGCTTGTGGACGTCGGCCCCTTTCCAGGGGCGGGGCTCGGCGGGGAGGTGCTGCTCTCGGAAGACACCCCCATGCATGTGGCCGGTGAGCACGCCGCCAGTCCCTGGACGGCGGTCGATCCCTATGCGCACCGCGAGGAGAAGATCGGCGAGTGAGCGGTAGGGTCCGCTTCGGGGTCGTCGTCTTTCCCGGATCGAACTGCGAATACGATGCCGTGCACGCCCTGGGAACCTTCCCCGCCGCTCACCCCTACTACCTCTGGCACAAGGACCACGATCTTCAGGACCCCGACGTGGTCGTGCTGCCGGGGGGCTTCTCCTACGGCGACTATCTGCGCACGGGGGCCATCGCGCGCTTCAGTCCCATGATGGGCGAGGTGGCGGCCTTCGCGGCCGGCGGTGGCCTGGTGCTCGGCATCTGCAACGGTTTCCAGATCCTCACCGAGGCCCACCTGCTGCACGGGGCCATGCTGCGCAACCGGGGACTCAAGTTCATCTGCCACGCCCAGCACCTGCGGGTGGAGCGGACCGACACCCCCTTCACCCGGCGGTTCGAGCAGGGCCAGGTGATCCAGGTGCCGGTCAACCACAACGAGGGCAGCTGGACGGCCGGGGCGGAGAGCCTGCAGCGCATCGAGGACGAGCGCCTGGTGGTTTTCCGCTACTGCGATGCTGAAGGCAACGTCACCGACGCGGCTAACCCCAACGGAGCCGTGGACAACGTGGCCGGCCTGGTTCACGAAGGAGGGAACGTGCTGGGGATGATGCCGCACCCGGAAAGGGTGTGCGAGGCCATTCTGGGGGGTACCGACGGACGGGCTCTGTTCGGCTCGCTCATCGACACCGTCCTGGAGCGCGGGTAGTCATGGCTCCCGACATCGTCTGCCCGCGCTGCGGGCACACCGATACCTTCATCAAGGGGTTCCTCCCCGACACCTGCGTATGCCGGGTCTGCCAGAGCCAGCTCGATTGGCGTGAGATCCCGGGCATGGGCCCCGATTGCCGTCCCCTGGAGGATGCGGCTCCCTCCGTCGATGCGGCTGCGGCCGCGTCGCCTGGAACGCCTGATGAGGCCGGATCTGAAGCAGACGGCGGGGAGTCTGAGTGATCCCACACCCGGCCGGACCACCACAGGGAGCAGCGCATGGCTGAGCTGTACGCCGAACTGGGCCTGACCCAGGACGAGTACCAGAAGATCCGCGAGATCCAGGGCCGGGAACCCAGTCACGTGGAGCTCGCCGTCTACTCGCTCATGTGGAGTGAGCACTGCGGCTATAAGCACTCCCGGCCTTTCCTGAAGCGCCTCCCGACCGCAGGCGAGCGGGTGCTGCAAGGCCCCGGCGAGAACGCCGGCATCGTCGACATCGGCGGGGGCCTGGCGGTGGCCATGAAGGTCGAGAGCCACAATCACCCCTCGGCCGTCGAGCCCTACCAGGGGGCGGCCACCGGGGTGGGCGGGATCCTGCGCGACATCTTCACCATGGGGGCGCGGCCCATCTGCAGTCTGGACTCGTTGCGCTTCGGCGAGATCGCTCCCCTGCCGGCGGGGCGTGGCGGCGAGGCGGCCCTGGGCGGCCTCGAACGGCAGCGGTACCTGTTCGAGAACGTGGTGGCCGGGATCGGCGGCTACGGCAACTGCATGGGTATCCCCACGGTGGGGGGCGAGGTCTATTTCGAGGGGGCCTACTCGGGAAACTGCCTGGTGAACGCCATGGCGGTGGGTTTGGTCCGCCACGAGCACATCGTACGCAGCAAGGCGGCCGGCGTGGGCAACCACGTGGTGCTGTTCGGTTCGAAGACGGGGCGGGACGGCATTGGCGGCGCCAGCGTACTCGCCAGCCAGGAGTTCGACGAGACCCTGGAAGAGAAGCGGCCCTCGGTGCAGGTGGGCGATCCCTTCACCGAGAAGAAGCTGCTGGAGGTGAGCTTGGAGCTGCTCAAGGCGGGGAAGTTCGTGGCCTTGCAGGACCTGGGGGCGGCGGGCATCACCTCGTCGTCGAGCGAGATGGCGGCCAAAGGGGGGTGGGCATAGAGATCCACACCGACCGCGTGCCCCTGCGCGAGCCCGGCATGGAGCCGTGGGAGATCATGATCAGCGAGAGCCAGGAGCGCATGCTGGCCGTTGTCACCCCAGCCGACTGGCCGGACGTGGCCGCGGCCTGCGACCGCTGGGATCTCGACTGCACCATCGTGGGCGAGGTCACCGACACCGGCAGGCTGCAGGTCTTCCATCGCAACCGTCTGGTGGGTGACATGCCCGCTCAGGCCTTGGCTGACGCACCTGTGTGCGTGGTAACTCAGGAGCGGCCCGCGCATGAGATCGACGAGCCCCTGGACCTCGACGGCCTGCCGGTGCCGGCGACTCCACTCTCCGAGATCCTGCTTGATCTGCTGGGCTCGCCCAACATAGCCGGCCGCCGTTGGATCTGGGAGCAGTACGATCACCAGGTACAACTGAACACCGTCCTGCTGCCGGGCGGCGACGCGGCCGTGCTGCGCGTGAAGCACACGGGCGGGGGTCTGGCCCTCTGCACCGACGGCAATGGCCGCCGAACGTACCTCGATCCCTACCGGGGCGGCAAGGAGGCGGTGGCCGAGGCGGCCCGCAACGTCTCCTGCACTGGTGCGACACCGCTGGCCATCACCAACTGCTTGAACTTCGGCAATCCGGAGAAGGGGCCGATCGCCTCGCAGCTCGCCCGAGCGGTGGAGGGTATGGCCGAGGCCTGCGAGGCCTTCCGCATCCCCGTCATCTCGGGCAACGTCTCGCTCTACAACGAGAGCTTCGGCCAGGCCATCTATCCTACGGCGGTGGTGGGGATGCTCGGACTCATGGACGACGCCGCCGTCCACTGCACGATGGCCTTCCGGGGCGAAGGCGACGTGGTCATGCTGCTGGGCGACGCGGTCCCGGCTCTCGACGGCTCCGAGTACCAGAAGCGCTGGTTCGGCCGCGTCGAGGGGCGCATCCCCGATGTGGACCTCCAGGCCGAGGTCGTGCTGCAGGGGGTTGTGCGCCGAGCCATAACCGATGGCATGCTGCGCTCGGCCCACGACTGCTCCGACGGAGGCCTGGCCGTGGCGCTCGCTGAGAGCTGCCTGGCGGGGGGTATCGGCGCGCGTCTGAACCTGGAGGGCGTGCCCGGCCATCTGCCTGGACGCCACGACCTGACCCTCTTCGGCGAGGCGCCCACCCGCGTGGTGGTGAGCGCGGGTGCCGAGGTGGCGGAAGCCATGCGGGACCTCTGCGCCGGGGCCCGGGTTCCGTGCCGGGTGCTCGGCACAGTGGGGGGTGACAGCCTGGCCGTTCTGGTGGGGGGTGAGCAGGTGGAGCTGTCGATGGTGGCCTTGCGCGATGCGTACGAGGGGGACTGGAGCGCGCGCTCGGGCCGTCCAGTGCGGCCGCGGCGGCCGGCGCTTCGCTTTGAAACAGGTTCCAAGGCAGGCCCAACGGGTTTGCACTATACTGACAGAGTCATGACGTACCTCGAGGATCTCGACTCGCCTCGGGAGGAGTGCGGCGTCTTCGCCATTTACGACCCGGAGCGGGACGTGGCGCGGCTCACCTTCTTCGCGCTCTACGCTCTGCAGCACCGGGGGCAGGAGTCGGCCGGCATCGCCGTCAGCGATCATGGGCACATCATGGTCTTCAAGGAGATGGGGCTGGTCTCCCAGGTGTTCAAGGAAGGGACCCTGCGCACCCTCTCCGGTCAGATGGCCATCGGCCATGTGCGCTACTCCACCACCGGCTCGAGCGAGTGGCGGAACGCCCAGCCCATCCACCGCCCCCGCAACGGATCGGCCATCGCCATGGCCCACAACGGCAATCTGGTGAACACCGACGAGCTGCGCCAGGAGCTTCTGGACCGGGGAGTGCAGCTCTCCTCCACCTCTGACACCGAGGTGATGGCCGCTCTGCTGGCCGAGCACCCCGCCGAGGACCTCAAGGACGCCCTGCGTGAGGTGATCCCCCGCCTGCGGGGAGCCTTCAGCGCCGTGGTGCTCGATGGGAAGCAGGTGATCGGCTTCCGTGATCCTTTCGGAATCCGGCCCCTGGTGCTGGGGTGTCTCGAGGAGCGTTTCGTAATCGCCAGCGAGACCGCGGCCCTCGACATCATCGGCGCCGTGCCGGTGCGGGAGATCGAGCCGGGGGAGATGTGCTGGATCGACGAGCAGGGCTATCACTTCGAGCGGGTGGTCGACCGCAAAGCCGAGGCTCTCTGCATCTTCGAGTTCATCTACTTCGCCCGTCCCGACTCGGTCATGAAGAAGGTGACCCTCTACGCCGCGCGCAGCCGCATGGGTGAGGAGCTGGCCGAAGAGTCGCCGGTCGACGCCGACCTGGTCATCCCGGTGCCCGATACCGGTAACTCGGCCGCCATCGGCTACTCCGCCCGTAGCGGCATCCCTTTCGGAGAGGGGCTGGTCAAGAACCGCTACGTGGGCCGTACCTTCATCGACCCGGACGACGACCTGCGCCGCCGGGGCATCCGTATGAAGCTCAACCCGCTCTCCTCGGCCATCAGAGGCAAGCGCCTGGTGGTGGTCGACGACTCCATCGTGCGAGGCAACACCACCCGGCAGCTGGTGCGCATGCTGTTCGAGGCGGGCGCGGCCCAGGTGCACCTGCGCATCTCGTCGCCGCCCATCATCTACCCTTGCTTCTATGGCATCGACATGGCCAGCCAGGACGAATTCATCGCCTTCGAGAAAAGCGTGGACGACGTGGCCCGGGAGGTGGGCGCCACGTCGGTGGCCTACCTTTCCCTGGATGGCCTGCTGCGCGCCACCCGGGTCGACCCCGAATGCTTCTGCACGGCGTGCTTCAGCGGGACCTACCCCTGCCCGGTGCCCGAGGAGCTGCGCCTCTCGAAGTTCCGCTACGAACCGGTCACGCCCGGCGCCAAGAACTAGCCGGGGGCCGCGGGTGGGGGGAATGCCGGCCCTGACGGTCGAGGAGATTCCGCTCGGCTCGCGGCGAATGCGACTCTTCGCGCAGGTCCCCTGGGAGCTCCACCGCGCCGACCCCCTCTGGACCCCTCCCTTGCGCGGCGACCTGCTCGGCAGCCGCGTGCTCGGCTTGACCGGGCTCCTGACGCCCGCCCACCCCTACCACCGGGACGCGCAGGTCACCCACTTCGTCGCCTGGCGGGACGGGGAGCCCGTGGGGCGCATCTCGGCGGCGGTCCACCGGCGCTACAACGAGTACCACGGCACTCGCATAGGATTCTTCGGCTTCTTCGACGCGATTGAGGATCCCCAGGTGGTGACCGTCTTGCTCGACCGGGCCGGCGCGTGGGCCCGGGCCCGGGGTATGAGCGTGCTGTGTGGGCCCGGGGAGTACTCCACGGCTATCCACGAGCGTCAAGGCGTGCTGATCGACGGGTTCGAGTGGCCACCGGCGGTGGAGCTCACCCACAACCCGCCCTACTATGGGCCATTGCTTGAAGCCTACGGGTGTCGCAAGGCCACCGATTTCTACGCCTACCGTCTGGTCGTGCGGCCCGTACCTCCGCCCTTCTTGGCGGGCCTGGCCGAGAGGGCGGCCCGCCGGCACGGCATCTCCACCCGGCCCATCGAGATGAAGCGCCTGGAGGAGGAGATCCGGCTGGTCATCCAGATCTATAACGAGGCTTGGGCCCAGAACTGGGGTTTCCTGCCCCTCACCGGCGAGGAGGCCGCCTCCCTGGCCGACACTCTACGCCCCATCGCCGACCCGGGCCTGGTGCGCTTCGCCTTCGTCGACGGTGAGCCAGCCGCCGTGCTGGGCGCCTTTCCCGATCCCTACTACGCCCTGCGCCCCCGGCATCGATGGTATGGGGACTCCGACCTCGTACGAGCTGGCCGTCTCATGCTCACGCGTCGCCACATTCCCCGCACGCGGCTGATGTTCTTCGGGGTGCGGCCCGGGTTCCGGCGTCTGGGGGTCGATGCCTTGCTCTTCAAGGAGGTCTTCGCGTATGGAGCCGGGCGAGGCTACACGGAGTGCGACATGTCCCTGTTGCTCGAGGATAACCACCTGGTCTTGCGCGCCGCGGAGCATATGGGAGCCGCGCGCTACAAGACCTGGCGGGTCTACGACCTCGATCTCGACGGCTCTGGGGCCACTGCCGGCCCTGGTTGACTCCGGCTGCTCAGGGGTATACTTCCCGGGCCCCGAAGGGAATCCGCGCACGTGTCACCAAGAGACCTGAGGTACACACCTATGCCCTCGCCGCTCTCTACCGGGCGTCTGGCGCGCTGGTGCGCCCGCCACCCCTGGCTGGTCGTCGGGGTCTGGGCCGCCTTGATCGTCGGGGCCGCCTTCGCCTCTACCGGTTTGGGCGACGCTCTGACCGCCCAGGACATGGACTTCACCAACAACCCGGAGTCCTCGCAAGGCGCCCGTCTGATCGAATCGAACCGGACCGGACCCGAACCCGAGATCGAGACGGTGGTGGTCCGCTCCGAGAGCGTTACCTTCGACGAGCCGGAGTTTCGCGCCACGGTGCAGCGGGTCACAGACGACCTGCGCGCGCTGGACGGGGTGGTGGCCGCGGTCACCAATCCCTACCAGGCGGCCGTGCTCGAGCCCGAAGCCAGCGCTCGCATGGTGTCTGCCGACAAACGGACGGCCCTGATCTCGGTCACCCTGACTTCCGAGGTCACCGGCAGCGCCGCGCTCAGCGATCGCTTCCTGGAAGCCGTACGGGCCGAGCGTGCTCCCGGTTTTGAGATCCTGACTGTGGGCGCCGCCAGCATCAGTCGCGAGCTGTCCCAGACGGCGGAGAGCGACCTGCGCAAGGCTGAGATCTTCGGGCTTCCCATTGCCCTGCTGGTGCTGGTGGGTGTTTTCGGTGCCTTCGTGGCGGCCGGAGTGCCTCTGGTGCTGGCCTTCGTGGCCATCTTCGTGGCGGTGGGGTTGACCGCTTTGGTGGGCCGCCTTTTCCACCTTTCTTTCTTCGTGGTGAACATGATCACGATGATCGGCCTAGCCGTCGGTATCGACTACGCTCTCTTCATCGTCGAGCGCTACCGGGAGGAGCGGCGCCGGGGCGCGGGCAAGGAGGAGGCCATCGGTCTGGCCGGCGGCACGGCCAGCAAGGCCGTGCTTTTCTCGGGCATGACCGTGGTCCTGGCTTTGCTCGGGCTTTTCATCGTCCCCATGACCACTTTCCGTAGCCTGGGAGCGGGCGCGGTCCTGGTGGTGGCCGTGGCCGTCCTGGCCATGCTGACGCTGGTGCCCGCCCTTCTCAGCCTGCTGGGCGACAGTGTCGACTGGCCCCGGTGCCGGCTCGCGGCGGCCGCGGTGCCGGGCGAGGAAGCCGGCACCCAGGCGGCCGCCCCTACCCGGCAAGAACTGGCCCACGCCGAAGCCCGCCGGGCCTCCCGCGGGTTCTGGGGCCTCGTGACCCGGGTGGTCATGGCCCGGCCGGTGATCAGCGTGGCTCTGGCGGGAGCTGTGCTGGTCGCAGCGGCGGTGCCCTACCTCGAGCTTCAGCCCGGCACCGGTGGTCCGGAGACTCTGCCTGCGAGCGACGTCAAGGTGGCCTACCAGATCCTCAGCCGCGAATTCTCGGCCGGGGTCCTCTCGCCCGTACAGATCGCAGTCGACGTAGCCGGTCTGCGTGGAGACGCCCCCGCGGGAACGGACCTTGCCGCCGAGGTCGAGCGGCTGGCCGCCGCGATGGCGACCGACCCTGCCTTCGTACCCGCCCCCGCCATCGAATGGAACGAGACGCAGGACTTGGCCGTGATCACCGTGCCCCTCCGTTTGGCGGCCAGCTCTCCCGAGGCTCAGGACGCCGTATGGCGGCTGCGCGACACCATCGTGCCCCAGGTCTTCGCCGGAGGGGCCGAGCACGTTTATGTAACCGGCACTCCGGCCACGAACGCCGACTCGGTGCGTCTGATCCGCAACTACACGCCCCTCGTGTTCACCTTCGTGCTCGGACTGAGCTTCATCCTGCTGCTGGTAGCCTTCCGCTCGCTGGTGGTGCCCCTCAAAGCCATCCTGATGAACCTGCTTTCCCTGGGAGCCACCTACGGCATCCTGGTGCTGGTCTTCCAGAAGGGGATCGGGTTGAGGCTCTTCGGCTTCCAGAAGGTGAGCACCATCGAGAGCTGGATCCCCATCTTCCTGTTCTGCATCCTGTTCGGTCTTTCCATGGATTACCACGTCTTCCTGCTCAGCCGGATACGCGAGCACTTCGCGCGTACCCGGCGCAACCGGGAGTCGGTGGTCGTTGGTCTGCAGGCCACTGGGAGGATCATCACAGGAGCAGCCGCCATCATGGTCGTCGTCTTCTCGGCGTTCGCTAGCGGCAAGCTGGTGATGATCCAGCAGATGGGCTTCGGCCTGGCGGTGGCCATCCTGCTGGACGCAACCCTGGTCCGGTCGGTGCTGGTGCCGGCGAGCATGGCCCTGCTCGGGAACGTCAATTGGTACCTGCCGTCGTGGTTGCGCTGGCTGCCGGAGCTGCATCTGGAGAACAGTCGCCGCTCCGCGGACGAGAGCTGCGAGGACGTGTGAGCCTGCGCGACTTCTTTCGCCGTTTCCAGGGGCGGGCCCGCGGGGAGCGGCCCCTCTTTCGCACGTCGACGCCTCCCTTTCAGGCTCGCCAGTGGGACGTGGGAGAGCTGGTGGAGTGGGAGGGCCGGGTCTATCTGGTCACCCGCTGGGTGGAGCTGCCTCCGGTGCCCCTAACGCGTGGCGGGTCGGTGCAGCAATGGGAGATCTGGGGAGAGCCTCTGGCCGAGGAGTCGCTCGAGGCGGAGGTCTCTCGGGCGGCGGAGCGGATCCTGCGGGAGGCTGAGCGGCGCGACCGCTCGCGGTCGCGCGGGGACCAGGCTCCCGGCCCGGGCGGACCGGAGAAGCCGGGGGACTGACCACCAGCGGCGGCGAGCTCTCCGGCTGAGGCCACCGGCCAGCGCAAGGTGGCGCCCCAGGCCGCGCCCGCCGGGCCGAGCCCGCCGGGCCGAGCCTCGGTCTCGGATCACCTGAGCGCGAGGATCACAACCAGTGACAGGCTCACCACGGCGGCCTGCACGGTCAACCCCAGCCTCTGCGTAGCCTGACCGTGGGGAAACCGCTTCCAGTGGCTGGGAAACACGCGCAGAGAGCGGGAGTAAGGTAGGACGGCGTCCAGCACGTCCAGGTCGGGTGCGGCTGAGACCGCCGCCGCGACGAGCGCGGCGGTCTCGAGACCCAGGATCCTCCATCCCGCCAGGAAGGCGACGCTCGAGGCGGCCACGTCAAGCCCGGCCCAGAGTGGGCGCAGTCGGTGCCCGGTGTAGTCCCAATGGGGCACTAGGTCCAGCAGGGAGTGGGCCGCCAGGGCCGCCACCACGACCACCCACAGGGGCTGACCGAGCCGGTCTCCCATCGCGACGCCCAGAGCGGCCCCCGATACGGTGTGGACGATCACCCACACGCCGTCTCAGGATCCTCCAGAACCCGGCCGCTCGACGGCCAGTTGACAGAGGCGGCGCACCAGCTGTTTGTGGTCGCCGACCAGCTCGGCGCCGGCGGCCAGCAGATCGGCCTGCAGGGAGACGGCCGCTCCCCCGGCCAGGTCTCGTTCGGGCATGGACGGCTGGTCGAGGAGCAGGACCAGCCGGCCGGCACGGGCGACTTCGAGGGCCACCTGCAGGTTCGCCAGGTTGCCCGGCCCGAATACCTGGGGGCGACGACCACACACTCGGCCTGGTTGGCCATGACGCGGTGCTCGGCGATGGCCTCGGCCGGTATGGGCTGGAAGGGCGGGGCCGACACGACCGGAAGTCCAAACTGCTGGGCGGCGGCGTAGTCGGAGTCGAAGACGCTCACCACGCCCAATGTGGGGGTGAAGCCCAGGTGGGCCAACTCCTCGACCAGCTCGGCGGCGGCGCCGCCGCCGGTGACCACGTGCACCTTGAACGACTGGGCCCCCTCCGCCGCGCGGCCAGGGTCCAGGGCCAGCGGGGTCACGTATGGGCGGCCCCCCTGTCGGTGCACGGCTACGCGGGTGGCGAAGACGTCGAGAATGAGCTCGCGCGTGAGTAGGGTGTCCGGCGCTCCCCGGGCCACCAGCCGCCCGCTTGAGAGCACGGCCAGCTCTTCACAATACTGGGAGGCCATGTTGATATCGTGCACCACCACCATGATCGTGCGCTCCTGGCTGTGAAGGTGCGCCAGCAGTTGCATGACCTCCAGCTGGTGATTCAGGTCGAGGTTGTTCAGGGGCTCGTCGAGCAGGATCACCGGGGTCTCCTGCGCCAGGGTCTGGGCGACCACCACCCGCTGGCGTTCCCCCCCCGAGAGCTCGGTCACGGGGCGCTCCGCCAAGTGGGCGATGGAAAGGGCCGCCATGGCCTCCTGGACCGGTCCGTCGTCGTCCTGGGTGCGGCCCCAGGCGGAGCGGTAAGGATAGCGGCCCAAGGCGACCACTTCCTCCACCGTGAACCTGAAATCCAGGGTGAAAGTCTGGGGTACGACCCCCACACGGCGGGCGATCTCCCGGCGGCTGAGGCGGTCGAGGGGGCGGCCTTCCAGCAGCACGGTGCCTCGGGATGGTTCCAGGGCACCCGTGAGGCAGCGCAGGAGCGTGGTCTTTCCTGAGCCGTTCGGCCCGAGCAGACCCAGGAAGGCTCCCGGCTGCACGGTAAGGTCGATGTCGCTCAGAAGGTCGCGTTCCCCGATGCGCACTCCCAGACCCGATGCCTGGAGGGCGGGTGCCGCGCCCGGCGTCCGGCCGGTCATCATGCGCCCTTCCGCAGGCGCAGCAGGTACAGGAAGAAGGGTCCGCCTACGAAGGCGGTGATGATGCCCACCGGGATCTCCGCGGGGGCGAACAGGGTCCGGGCCGCGGTATCCGCCAGCAGCAGGAAGACCGCACCGAAGAGGGCCGAGGCGGGCAGCAGTACGCGGTGGTCGGGCCCCAAGATGAGGCGCACCATATGCGGCACCATGAGACCCACGAAGCCGATGAGGCCCGAGAAGGCCACCGCTCCCGCCGTGGTCAGCGAGGCCACCACCAGCATGTTGCGCCGCGTTACCCGGGCGTCGACCCCTAGCTGCTCGGCCCGGGCTTCGCCCATGAGCATCAGGTTCAGGCGGTCGGCGTGCAGGAGCATGAGCACGAGTCCTACCGCCACCACCGGGCCGGCCAGCAGAAGCTTGGACCAGGAGGCGGTGGTCAGTCCTCCCATGAGCCACACGATGACCGTGCGCAGGTCGTACTGGGTGACCACCATGAGCAGGGAGAGGACGGCGGTGAACGTGGATCCCACGGCCACGCCCGAGAGAAGCAGCGAGGCGGGTGAGGTCTCGCCGCCGAAGGTGGCCAGCCGGTAGACCAGGAAGGCGGCCAGCACGGCGCCCAGGAAGGCGGCGGCCGGCAGGCCGTAGATGCCCAGAACCGCCAGAGGCTGCCAGAGGATGGAGATGGTGGCGCCTACGGCCGCCCCGGCGGAGACTCCGAGCAAGTAGGGTTCGGCTAGGGGGTTGCGGAACACCCCTTGGAAGGTCGCTCCGGCGGTGGAGAGGGCGGTGCCGGTGACCACGGCCAGGATCATGCGAGGCAGCCGCAGGTCGCGCAGCAGACCCGGAGCCCATGAGGGGTAGGAGTCGGGAGAGACCCAGGAGGGGGCGATCAAGGCCAGAGTGGCCTTGATCGCCTCTCCCGGCGAGAGACCGGCCGCGCCCACTACGGCGGCCAGCAACAGCGCGCCCGCCAGGGACAGGCTCAGTCCCGCCATGAGCAGGCGGTAGCGGCGGCGCCGGGTCTGGTGGGCCGAGCGCTGCCCGGCGCCGCCACCGTCCGTGACCGGGCTCTCGCCCACTGCCGGCCGGCTAGAAGGCGTCGGGGTGGATGGCCTTGGCCAAGACGCGTAGACCTTCGGCGATACGCGGCCCTGGTCGGGTGACGATGACGTCGTCGAAGACGACCACCCGACCCTGCTTGACCGCCCGCAGGTCGGCGAAGCGCGGGTCGCCGACGAAGGTATCGGGCTCGGCGAAGACGGTCTTGGGCAGCAGGATGATATCGGGGTCGGTTGCCACCAACTGCTCCGGCGTGAGCTGGTAGTAGGCCTCGGGTCCTCCAGCGGCCGCGTTGGTGGCGCCGGCCAGGGCCAGCAGCTCGTCGACGAACGAGCCGGGACCGGCCGTCCACAGGGTGTTGTCCAAGGCGTAGAAGACCTTGGGCGACTCGCCCGTCTCCCTGGCCGTAGTGCTGATGCCTTCGACCTCGGTTTCGATGGAGGTGACCAGGTCCTCGGCCGCCGTGGGAGCGCCTACGGCTTGGCCGACCAGGAGGATGTTGGCGTAAATGCCCTCCAGCGAGGTGGGGTTGAGGATGAGCACCGGCGTGCCCGCGTCCATGACCGGTTTCAGGGGCTCCTCATTGCCGGAATAGCCCACCACCAGATCGGGCTCGAGGGCAATGACGGCCTCAGCGCTCGGCTGGAAGTCGCCCACCTTGGGGATGTCGGCTACCTCGGGCGGATAATCGTCGAGGGTGGTGACCCCGACCACCCGGTCGCCAACGCCCAGCGCGAAGAGCGTCTCGGTGTTGGCTGGGGCCGTGGCCACGATGCGCTCGGGCCTGGCCTCGACGGTCACGGTCGCGCCGGTGTCGTCGGTGACGGTGACCGGGAAGACGCCGTCCTCTGCGGGTGGCTCGCTCGTGGTCGAGCCGGTGGCGTCCGTAGTGGACGTCTCGCTGATGGCGGTCGTCGTGGTGCTTTCGTCACCACCACAGCCTGTGAGCCAGGCGGTCAGGCCGGCGATCAGGGCGATCGCCAGCGCGGCGGCCAGCAGAAAGCGAGGAGTGTTTGAAGGGTGGGGTCGTCGGTCCATCGAGGGACTCCTTTCGGTTCGAGCCGTGTCCTGACCGCGAGATGGAGTGGAGAGCGGTGGCTCAGCTCCCCGGCCGGGACTCATCCCTGTCGAACCGAGGCGGTGCCCCACAGCGTGGGACGGAGCGGAGTTCGCCCTCTCCGCGGAGAGCTGCTCCCCCTCTTCAGTGGGTATCTGACTTCCGTCGAGCCGCGGGCGGATCGGTTCGGAATCCGCGCCGCTCCGAGGTTCGGCGGTCACAGTGGCGGGACCGTGCCGGGTTTACACCGGCTTCCCCAAGCCCGAAGGCCGAGGTGAAGAGGGTCCCATCTCGTCACTTGGACCTTACCACCCGGCCGCGAGGGGTGCAACTGAGGGCTCTTTGGTATTCTTCTACGCGGCCGTGGCACGTGAAAGGAGGGACCTTTGCTCAGTGTGGGATGGTTCAGCCTCCTGATGTTCCCCCTGCTCTCCGGCTTCTTCGGTTGCACCCTCATCGCGGCTCTCGAGCGAAGCCGCCGCCTCGCCGTGGTGGCCTCCGTTCTTCTGGTGGCCGTGCTCTCCGCGGTGCTCTTCTACGAGCACTCCCTGCTGGGCGCCACGGGCGGCGGGTGACGGGGATCGAGCGCGAAACCCCGGCACCGCGCGCGGCGAGGCACCGCGCGCGGCGACCGCTCGGCGGCCATGCCGCCCCGAATGGTCTGGTAGGATTCTGGGGACCATCCGGGGTAGTCCACACCCTGAGATTGCCTGTACCGATGACCGCGAGGAGGGCTTGTGTCCCGTGACGATCAGCCGGAAGTAAACCAGTGCGGATGCGGCGGCGCCGGGGGCGGAGCAAACGGTTCTGCAGCGGGGGAGACTGTCGAGGGCTCTGGGCTCACCTACGCCGAAGCCGGGGTTGATATCGAGGCCGGTGATCGGGCCGTCCGGCTGATCAAAGAGGACGTGGAGAGCACCCACATCCCTGGTGTGCTCGGCTCTCTGGGCGGCTTCGCCGCCTTGTACGAGATGCCTCCGGGTATGAAGCAGCCTGTCCTGGTGACGGCCACCGACGGAGTAGGCACCAAGCTCCTGGTCGCCCAGGAGGCGGGCAAGCTCAACACGGTGGGCATCGATCTGGTGGCCATGTCGGTGAACGACGTGCTCACCGTGGGGGGGAGCCCCATTCTCTTCCTCGACTACATCGCCACGGGAAGGCTCGTGCCCGAGGAGATCGCCGAGATCGTCTCTGGGGTGGCGCGCGGGTGCCGCGAGGCCGGCTGTGCCTTGGTGGGCGGCGAAACGGCGGAGATGCCAGGGCTTTACGCTCCCAAGGAGTTCGACCTGGCCGGCTTCTGCGTCGGCCTGGCCGAAAAGGAGCAACTGGTTGACGGCTCCAAGATCGTCGAGGGTGACATCGTCATCGGTCTGGCCTCGAGCGGCCTGCATTCGAACGGCTTCTCCCTGGTCCGTCGTGTGCTCGAGGCCAACCAATGCTGCTTGGACGATAAGTTCCCCCACTTCGGCGAGACCATCTCCTACACCCTGCTGCAGCCCACCCGCATCTACGTGAACGGGGTCTGGTCGGTGCTGGAGAAGGGTGTGCCCGTGCACGGCATGGCTCACGTCACCGGGGGCGGCATCGGCGGCAACCTCTCGCGGGTGGTTCCTGACGGGCTTTCGGCCCGGCTTCACTTCGACAACTGGAAGGTACCCAAGGTCTTCCGGGCGATTCAGCATCTGGGCGACATCGACGATACCGAGATGTTCCGCACGTTCAACATGGGGGTGGGCTTCGTCGTGGTGGTGCCCTTCGAGTCGGCCGAGTACACCGCCAAGCTCCTGCAGCGCGGCGGGGAGGAACCCATGTACCTGGGCAGCATCGTGCGCGGCGAGGAGCCCGTCAGTCTGGAGGGCATTCTCTAAGAGCTCGTTTCAGAATGACGCTTCGCCGTCAGGACGCAATGGGCGAGTGCGAGGCAAGGACGCAGGGAGCGGGCGTAGCGGAGCTACGGACGTGACCGAGGACGCCGCATCGGGCCGGCCAGTGCGGCCGCGGCGGCCAAGGCTTCGTTTTGAGACGAGCTCCACAAGCTCGTTTCAGAATGACGCTTCGCCGTCAGGACGCAATGGGCGAGTGCGAGGCAAGGACGCGAATCGCCGGCCCCGCGCTTCGATGCGGCCAACCCGTGGGCGCTCGGGGTCGGCTTGACCCACGGGGCCCCGCGTGCAGGCTTCGGAGCTTCCGGCCGGAGGTGCCCCTCTGGTACCATGGGGCCGGCTGCCGGTGGCGCTCAGGGACCGGCGGTGAGGTTCCAGGGAGAAAAGGAGAGTGGGTGGCTTTTCGTCTGGCCGTGCTCGCCTCGGGTACCGGCTCCAACCTCCAGGTGCTCATCGATCGGCTCCACGGCCGGGTGGCCGGTATCGAGGTGGCCGTGGTCATCAGTAACGTGCCCGGGGCTCTTGCGCTGGAGCGGGCGGAGAGGGCGGACATCCCCACCGCCGTGTTCCCCCTGGAGGACTATCCCGACCGGGAGGCCCGCGATCTGGCCATGGCCGAGGCTATCGATCTGGCCCGGGCCGACCTGGTCGTGCTGGCGGGCTACATGCAGCTGCTGACCCCCGGCTTTCTGCGCCGTTTCCCGTACCGGGTGATCAACCTGCACCCAGCGCTGCTGCCCTCGTTCCCAGGAGACGACGCCATCAAGGAGGCGGTCGACTACGGGGTCAAGGTCAGCGGCGTGACGGTCCACTTCGTGGACGAGGGGGTTGACACCGGACCGGTCATCCGCCAGGAGGCCCTGCCCGTCCACGACGGCGACGACGTGGTCAGCTTGGCCACGAAGATCCACGCCCTGGAGCACCAGGTGCTTCCGCGGGTGATCGAGCTGTTCGCGAAAGAGAGGGTCGTCCCACCCGCCCCCGGTTTCAGGCGCGTGAAGGTCGACGATCATGAGCCATCGGATATCGACTGGTGAGGCCTCGCCCTTCCAGTCGCAGGTGAGAGGGGGAACTGTGAAGGTCGGCCGCGCGCTCGTGTCCGTGTCCAACAAGTGGAATCTGGAGCCTTTCGTGAAGGGTCTGGTGGACCTGGGCGTGGAGGTCGTTTCCACCGGCGGGACGCTGCGCTTCCTCCAGGAGGCCGGGTTGCCGGTGACCTCGGTGTCCGACGTGACCGGCTTCCCGGAGATCATGGACGGGAGGGTGAAGACCCTCCATCCCGCCATTCACGCCGGTATCCTGGCCGATCGGGCGATCCACGAGCACATGAAGACCATCCAGGAGCTGGGCATCGAGCCCATCGACATGGTGGTGGTGAACCTCTACCCGTTCGAGGAAACCGCCGAGAAGCGCGGGGTCACCGAACAGGAGGTCATCGAGAACATCGACATCGGGGGCCCCACCATGGTGCGGGCCGCCGCCAAAAACTTCGCCGGGGTGGCCGTGGTGGTCGATCCGCACCGGTACGAGCCGGTGCTCGCGGAGCTGCGGGCCAACGAGGGCGCCCTCTCCCTCGAGACCCGGCGGGCCCTGGCCCTGGAGGCCTTCCACCACACGGCCCGCTACGATTTCACCATCGCCAGTTGGTTCAACTCGCAGGAAGGCGACTTTCCCCCTTACATCATGTGGGACTTCGCCAAGGTGCAGGAGCTGCGCTACGGCGAGAATCCGCACCAGCGGGCGGCCTACTATGCCGACGTTCTCGGCCGCAAGCACCTGCTTTCGGCGGCTCCGCAGCTGCACGGGACCCAGCTCTCGTTCAACAACCTGCTCGACCTGGATTCGGGCAGGCGGCTGGCCGAGGAGTTCAGCCTGCCCTGCTGCGTGATCATCAAGCACAACAACCCCTGCGGGGTGGCTCTGGCCGAGGACATCACCCTGGCCTACGAGAAGGCCCTCTCCTGCGATCCGGTCTCGGCCTTCGGGAGCGTCATCGTGGTGAACCGTCCGGTCGACGAAAGTCTGGCCCGGGCCCTCTCCCCCAACTTCGTCGAGGTGCTCTACGCCCCGGCCTTCCTGGAGGAAGCTCTCGAGATCCTCACCCAGAAGCCAGACATCCGTCTGCTGGTGGATCAGGAGCGGCGTCGCCATCCGCGCGGTCTGCTCGACATGAAGCGGGTGCTTGGCGGTGTGCTGGTGCAGGAGCGCGACTCGGAAGTCGAGGGGCGCGACACCATGACCGTGGTCACGAGCCGGCATCCCACCGAAGCCGAGTGGGGCGACCTGCTCTTTGCCTGGCGGGTGGCCAAGCACGTCAAGAGCAACGCCATCGTCCTGGCCAAGGATCTCATGACCGTAGGCATCGGCGCCGGTCAGATGAGCCGGGTGGACTCCTCCATCATCGCCGTGCAGAAGGCCCGCCATCCCGTGGCCGGATGCGCCGCGGCCTCCGACGCCTTCTTCCCCTTCACCGATGCCCTCGAAGTGGCAGTGAACGCGGGTGCGACGTGCGTCATCCACCCCGGGGGGTCCAAGCGGGACGACGAGGTCACCCGTTACGCCGAGGAGAAGGGTCTGGCCATGGTCGTCACCGGAAGGCGGCACTTCCGGCACTGATGGGCGGTCGAGGGCCGAGAGGCGCCGCCGGCCGCCGGAGCGCGCCCGCCACTCCGGTGGCTCGCCCGCCCGCCCGAACCTAGCTGGTAGCCCCCGGCTGAAGTGCGCACCTACCTGGGGCGCACTCCCCGGGCTCAGCCTCCGCCGCCCCGGGCAAGCGTCCTAGGAGCTCAGCCAGCACTTCGAGCTCCTGTTCGCTGAAGCGCTCTTCGAACATGGCGCGCACCGCGGCAAGGTGGGAGCGGGAGGCCTCCTCGAGCTTCCTCCGGCCGTCACCGGTCAGTACCGCGTAGGTGACCCTCGCGTCCACCGCGCACGTCGCCTTCTCTACCAACCCGACCTGCTCGAGCCCTTTGAGCAGGCGTGTAACTCCCGACGGGGTGAGCTGCAGGCCGGCGGCCAGGTCAACCCGGCGCATGTGGTCTTCGTCGGCCTGAGCAAGGAGAAGGAGCGCTTCGTAGTCGTTGATGGTCAGACCGTGCTCGCTGCTCAGCTGGGCGCTCAGGACGCGCGTTGCCCAGGCATGGCCGCGTAGAAAACGGACCCAGGCCTGGAGCGCCGCAGATTCTTGATCAGTCAATACTTGATCAGTCACGTTTCCTCTGGTACAGTTATTTGCGCAGTCAATTATATCCTACCTCAGGAGGGTCGCCATGGGCAACGCCGCTGAATCGCTTCTCCTCGCCGGACGGATCCTCTTCGTTCTCTTGTTCCTGAATTCGGCTGTCGGCCATCTGCGGCAAGGCCAGATGATGGTGGGCTATGCCCAGCACAGGGGCATGCCGCTGGCCGGACTCGCCGGGTGGCCCGCTGGGCTGTGGGAGCTCGTGGGCTCCATCTCCTTAGCCGCCGGCATATGGCCCGACCTGGGAGCGCTCATGCTCGGGGTCTTCACCATCCCCACGGCACTCTGGTTCCATCAGTTCTGGGGAGTGGAGGACGAGCAGCAGCGATCCACGGAGCGCATGAACTTCCTGCGCAACGCGGCTCTGCTGGGCGCATGCCTGGTGCTCTTTGTCCTCTTCTCCACCGTCGGGCACGACCTGGGTCTCGCCGTGACGGGTCCTCTGTTCGATCTGCGGTGAAACCTGGGCGGCGGCGCCCCTGCTGCAGGGGCGTCGCCGCAGCGTCCTTCTTGCCTCAATCCGCCCCGCACGACGTCGGCGGCCGGCCACCAGGCCGGCCGCCCCGTGGTGCTAGTGGCGGTCGTGGGCATGGCCGTAGTCGTGTCCTTCATCATGGCCGGGATGGTGAGACTCAGGCACGGAGGCTCCCAGCTCGGCCGCCGCTTCACGAAGTGCCGCATTGGCCTGCTCGGTGAGCTCGGCCACGCGTTCCAGGGCGGCGAGGGTGGCCGGTAACTCTTCCTCGGCGAGCTTGTCGCGCCACTCCAGGTAGCTCAGGCGGTGGCCCTCGTTGTGCTCGATCCAGTGACGTACCAGCGTGGCGATCTTCTGTCGGTCCTGGCTCATGGGCTCTCCGTGGTGTCGTCGTTTTCGGGCTCCCAGCGCGGCTCCGCCTCGTCGCCTAGGTGCGGGAACAGGGCCAGCGCCTCCTCCAGGGTGGCTCCCCGGCGGATACGGTCGAAGAGTTCCAGGATACCGCGCTCGACTTCGGAAGAGACCTCGTCCCCGGCGTCGCTCGCCTTCGGGCGAGGGCCGGCCTTGCGGGGAGGCGTCTGGGGCGGGAGGACAGCCGGTCCGCCCGGCAGGGCGTACTCACCCCCCTCGCGGGTGATCATCACGTGCACCGGCCCCCCGGCGCGCTCTTCCCAGCGGGTCACCTCCTCGAGAGCCTGCATGGCGTAGTAGGCGCCGGTCACATATACAGGGTCGTGCTCGTGCAGGGCCGCTTCCTGGAAGATGGTGAAGGCCTCTTCCAGCCAAGGGGTGGTCAGCGTCTTGTCGAGCTGATCTGCGGCCGAGCGACACCGCTGGGCGAGAGCGGGGACTCGATCGGAAGCGTGGCGTAGGAGTCCGACGATCGTCTGTCGCCAATAGAAGTTCATGCGATTGGACCAGACAGCCGGGTCTCAGAGCTCAGCAGCACGAAGGACCGAAGGGGATCGCTTCCTCGAACCAGAGCTCTACGCGCTCGTCGACAGCCAGCTCCGGCAGCGTGCCATGCAGGAAGGCCCGCACTTCGTCGATCTCCGGACCGTCTTGGGTGACAAGCGCCCGCCGTTCGCCGGCCAGCTCGTACTCATAGGTGAGAGGCAGGTAACCCTTGCCCTGGGCTCCACCGGGTGTGGGAAGGTCGGGCAGCCGGACACCGACGATGACGGCGTCCTTGATGTCGCTCCCGAAGGTGAAAGGGCTTCCCGCGAGCTCCCGGGTATACGCCGCCTCGGCTTCCGAGCGGGTGACCTTCTTGGATCTCATCTGGGATTGCCTCCATACGCGCTCAGACCGAGCCGGCCGACGCGCTCCGAAACCGAATCACGTGCATACTACAACCTACCTGCCCAGGTCACGACCCAAACCGCGGCTTCACGCGGGCGCACGCAATCCGCGGGCCCCCCATGACCCCGGGGGTCCGATGCTCGCGTTGACACCCCGAGAGCCCTTGGGCTAAAATCAACCTCCCTTCGTGGGCCGTTAGCTCAGTTGGTAGAGCACCGGACTTTTAATCCGATGGTCGTTGGTTCGAGTCCAACACGGCTCACCATAGGAAAGCCCCGTTTGTGCGGGGCTTTCTGCTCTTCTGCGGGAGTTCGTGCAGGCGCCCTAGAGGAGGGTTCCGGCCCGGAAGTACACGCGGGAGCTGTGTGGCCCTGTGTGGCCCCGGTCCACGCCGGAGAGGGGGAGGGGCGCCCCGGAATCCGAAAAGGAGGCTCGGCGGCAGGAGACAGACGGGTAGGGGCTAGTCGCAAACCTCCACCACCACCCGTATGCGTCGCGGTGCATCTGGGTAGGTGGCCCACTTCTGAACGCAGAACGTACCAATGGCGAGGGGCTTCCCCGTCGGTCTGTTCGATGTAGCGCACCGTGTTCTTGGTTTCTTTTTCGAGCTCCATGGTGATGCTGATGGTCTCCATGCCCTCACCTCCTGTGGATCACCTCCTGTGGACGTGCTGCCTGCGCCCGGCCCCGCCGCGCTGTAGGAGGAGATGGTATCCCTGCACAAGGCGGAAAAGGGGGGATTCGAACCCCCGCTACCTCAAAGAGTCAGTTCCGGGATGCGCCGAGTGAGCTCCGCCCAGTCGTCGCCGACCGCCTTCTGGACGAGTTGCCTGACCCCCGCGAATACTTCAGCAGGCATCAGCATCTGCCAGACGCGGGTCATGTTCTCGCGGTCGTCGGGGACCAGCAAGGGAAACAACCAGGCGACCGCCTCCGGGAAGCGCTCCGGGGAACCGTGCTAGACATGACGCCCACCGCCTTGCCCTGGTCGGGCAGGGAAACGCGTTCCCGGATGAGGCGGTACAAGTGCGTGTCTTCCTTGGACAGGTGCAGGTCGAGGTGGAACTTGAAGGCGGCGGTAGCCCGGGCCGTCTCCAGGGCGTCGTGGGCCGAGACGGCCTCGTTCAAAGCGTCGAATGCAGCATCCAGCCCTCGGTGGTCCTTCACGTACGCTTCGGCCACTGAGGGCGCGACCTCTTCCAGGGCGGGGAAGATGGCCAGCTCTTCCCCGTGGGCGTGCCACACCAGCACCTCGTTGAAGAAGCGGCAGCGCTCGACTGCCGCCTCAAGCCCGGGCGCGCCCCGCGCCGCCTCAAGCGCCGCGGCGTCGATGGTGGCCATGTCTCGCCGGAAGGCATTGTGGATGGCCACGACTGCATCGATCGGACCCGTCATGATTGATGTACTCCTTCCACCCGGCTGTCTTGGAAGGCACCGAGGTGCCGTTTCACCCGCAAGGAGGTCTACCCGGGAAACCGACTCAGTATGCTGCCCGGCCACACGCCCCCGGGGCCTCCGTGGAGGAGTCGGCCACTACGGGGCTCGTTGCTGCGACCCAGAAGGGGGTGATACGGACCGGGCAGGTGGACCTGGGTCTTGGTGGGTTTGCCAATCTCGAGGAACGGCCACCTACTGTGAGCAAGTAAAGTCACCTTCGGAAGAACGGGAGGCTGCGATGCTGTTCCATGTCACCCACACCCACACCTGGGATGCATGTCCGTACAACCAGCCTGAGAAGGTCCGCGCCACCTTCGGGGCGGCACTTGCCGGGGTGGCCGCGACCGGGGCCACTTTGGTGGGCGCCTGGGTGGATGCCCCCGCCCATAAGGTGTTCTTGGTGATCGAGGCGGAGTCGGCACGGCAGATCGAAGAAGCGATGGCTCCGATCATCCCTATCGGTCAGGCAGAAACGCGGCCGGTCGTGGACGCGGCCGACGTCATCGCTCGGAGGACAGGCAGCCAGTAGCCCGGCGGCAGCGAATAGCGCTCTGGATATGCCTGTCTGTGTTCTTGGACCCCAGACGATCTAACTGATTCACGGGCACGTTTGGGTGGACGTCATCCGGGATGGTCTGGACACACTCGTCCCGGATAGCTCATACGTCTCCGACCCGTTCTCCTCTACTCGCAAGGATGCTGGCCTCCCTTGGTCCCTGGCCCGGGCTCGCATGCCAGCAGGAGGCAGCAGTCGCCGGAAGAAGGGGGAAAGGCGCCACCACCTCCAAGATGCTACCTGGGAGCCGACGCGGCCAGCCAGAGCCCCACCGCCTGGGCCACTCGGCTCCAGGTTCAGTGGCGACCAGCACCATGACCGAATCGTGGTGGTCCGGAGAGGCGGGCCAGACTGATCGGGCCCTGCCCCTTTAGCTTGGCCACTCCGAGTACTGGCGTGATCGCCCGCTTCGCAGCCGGGTATTATGAGAGATACAGACACCAGATCGAGTCAGAGGGCACCCGTGTCGTCCGGCCCCATTCGACGGGTCAAAACCGGCGGCTGCGGGCCTGAGTGAGCGGGCTCGAGGGCGAATCGCCTGGTCGAACGGGGGAGACCATGCCGCAGAAGCCAGTATCATCGTTGCGTACCCGCGTCTCAGAAAGACTCGGCCTTCGCCGTCCGCCGGAACCACCCTTCCGTTCAGAACTCCCACCCGACAGTCTCGTACGCGAACCCAGACGGCCTCGGCCATCCAGCTCGGGTGGCGCTGCGATGCTGGAGTTGCCGGACCACGATGCCGAGGAGGATCGCCCCTAAGGGGGCTGAGCAGATGAAGCCGGTGGTCAACGTCGTTACGCTGCCCAACGGGGTGCAGCTGCCCTTCGCCGAACAAGGCGACCCGTGCGGTTTGCCGGTGGTGTTCCTGCATGGCTTCCTGGATTCTTGGCGCTCCTTCGAGCTCGTGCTCCGCCACCTGCCTGCTTCCATCCGGGCCATCGCGCCGTCCCAACGGGGCCACGGCGATGCGAGCCGCCCCGCGTCGGGCTACCGAGTGCTCGACTTCGCAGCGGACCTCGCTGCCTTCCTGGACGCGGTCGGAGTCGAGGCGGCGTGCGTCGTGGGGGGGTCTTCGGGCGGGCTCGTGGCCCAACGCTTCGCCCTGGATCATCCTGGACGTGTGGTGGCTCTCGCGCTTCTGGGTTCGCCCGTGACCCTCAAAGACAAGCCGGCCGTACAGGAGTTGTGGAACGCCACCATCTCGAAGCTGCGCGACCCCGTCGACCCAGGTTTGGTGCGCGCATTCCAGGCGAGCACGCTGGCGCGCCCGGTCCCCGCATCGTTTTTCGAGGCGATGGTGCGAGAGAGTCTGAAGGTGCCTGCGCGGGTGTGGAGAGAGACGATCGCGGGTTTTCTTGAAGACGATCACTCGGCGGAACTCGCCGCGATCGCAGTTCCCACGCTCATGCTGTGGGGTGATCGGGATGCCCTCACCAAGAGCGACCAAGCGCGGCTGCGTACCGCCATCGTGGACTCTCGGCTCGTGGTGTACGAGGGGGCTGGCCATACCCTCTACTGGGAAGAGCCTGCGCGCGTGGCACACGATCTGGTCACCTTCGTGGAGGCCGTTGCCGGTGCGCGCCCGCCGAGGGCCGGGTACCCGTAGCGAACACCGGAGGCACAGCCCGGGTGACCGGCGCCCGAACCGGATAGGTACCCCGCTGGCTGAGCAAGCGAGGATCCCGGGAAGTGACCCGGACGAGATCAAGGATGAGAAGGCTCCACCCCGATCGCCTCCGCCACCTGCCCCCAGCCCTTGTCCTCCTGTCCTTCCAGCCGGCGCAGGTACACCG
The DNA here is from genome assembly GCA_027493445.1 of Thermoleophilia bacterium. Taxonomy (GTDB): domain Bacteria; phylum Actinomycetota; class Thermoleophilia; order RBG-16-64-13; family RBG-16-64-13; genus JAMDDA01. The sequence continues at coordinate 4,004,951 of JAOSKU010000001.1, forward strand.
ACGTCACCGCGAGCGAGCTGTGGTCCAGGAACATGCTCACGTCTTCCACCGACTCCCCGGCGTCCCGTCGCAACTTCGCCGCCGTATGGCGCTTATGCCGATATCGGCATAAGCGGCACACGTATGCTACCTTGGCTCTGTCCGCCGGCATCCATCCCAAGGTGGTCTCCGAGCGCCTGGGTCACGCGAGCATCGCCATTACCTTGGATACCTACTCGCACGCCGTCCCGGCCCTCTCCGAAGAGGCGGCTTCTCAGGTGGCGGCGCTGGTTCTTCCGGACTGAAAGCGCTGAACCACGTCGCCCGGACGGGAGTGCACCGAGTGTCAACCACCGAGCGCGTGTGCAGGTCGGTTGGTGGCAGCGGGAACCTCGGATTCTGCCCGCCAAGTCCGGCCACACGCGCCACTTTCCCGCCCTGGTAGGGCAGTCAACCGCGAGTCAACGCGCCTATGCCGCGGATGGATTGCGCCGTGCCCTCTACCGGCCGATCAGCCGCTGTGCAGCCTGTTTGCCTTCGCGCTACCGGTGGCTTGCCAACAGGTGCCAACCCACTGCCCTGATAATCCGATGGTCGTTGGTTCGAGTCCAACACGGCTCACCATCAAAACCCTCGCTTTTGCGGGGGTTTTTGCTTGCTCAGGGTGCCGGCGGGCGGTGGTCCAGGCCCGGAAGTCAACCGGGAGTCAACGCGGCGTTGTCTGTGCGGTTCCGACAGATACCGTGTTGTCCTGGTAGATCCCTTGAGCTGCCCGGTGGTGCGGCCACAAGGGCGGCAAACCGCCGGCTGGATGGTGGACTTCTAGCGCTCCGCGGAGGGCGGCACTGGCTGATCCCCCTCAGCCGCGAAGGTCAAGCTGGCGACGTCCCCGATCGCGATGCGCACCGTCCCGAAGGCGGCCTCCCCGGAGACCGCGACGTTGGGATCGATCGACAGCCGGGGCGTGGCGCCGTCGGTCATGACGAGGGTGACGAGGCACTGCTCGTCGGCGAGTTCCACCGTGAGTGAGGCGAGGCGCGACCGGTTCACCTCGATCTTCGCGTGACCCAAGCTGGCGCGGAGGTGGGTCTCGCCGTCGAAGCGCACGCTGTCGAGGTCGAACTGATTGCCGTCACGAGCCATCAAACGGACGAGGTACCTTCCCTGTGCAGCCCCTCCGTTGGTCGAGGAACCCTTGGCAAGCCATTGTGTGGTGGCGTCTATCATGAAGTCGACGACGTCCGCAGGCCGGTAGCGCGCATCGTCGAATCGCGATCGGAAATAGACGTTTTCCGCCATGCCGATGAACGCGAATGCCGCAAGCTCGGCGTCGACGTCACGGGCAATGCCCTGGCTGATCGCCGCCTCCAGATCGCGCTTCAGGGGGTAGGCGATGGTCTCGTAAGCCTCGCGCGCGTTGACCTTGATTTCCTCGTCCGGAGACATCGCGGAGACCCTGAGTAGGTTGATGAGCCCGGGGAACCAGTCGTATCTATCGACTGCCTCGACTCGGGGGCCAATCTTCTCGAAGTAGGATCCCTCATATACCTGCACCAGTGATTCGAGTTCGAGGACCAGTTCGCCCATGCGTTCGAAGCAGTGCAGCAACAGGTCCTTCTTGTTCTCGAAGTAGAGGTAGAAGGTGCCCTTCCCTATGTTGAGCGAATCAGTGATGTCGCTGACGCGCACACGCTCATAGCCGATCTCGTTGAACATGATTATGGCGCGTTCGATGATGCGTGAACGCTTGTCCAGGACCACCGGGTCGCCGCCTCTCTTGCCGCGCCCTGTCTTGGTCTTCTCCATGGGGGCTCTCACTCAGCCTTCCCGTATCCGGGCTGTACGTGACCAGCGAGTCATCCTGCGTCACAGCGTAGCAAACGCGGGTGCCAAAGCCAAGTGACTCTCCGCCGGAGCGCCGATGCGGTCGCTGTAAACGCCTTTAGCGGTAGTATTTCTGGTCCTGCCACGCGACCTAGACCCCTCTTGACAGTTCGGGCTCAGTTGTCTACAGTGAGCGCAGACTGACTCGTCAGTCATATGGGTGATGAGTCGTTCTTGGAAGTTCGGGACGGGGGGATCCTTTGTTCACGCTCGGTGACATCGCGCGCAAAGGGGCTAGGCTCCACGGGCGACGGGAGGCCCTGGTTTTCGCGAGTACACGCGTGACCTACCGTGGGCTCGACGAACGCTCGAACCGTCTGGCCAATGCCTTGGTTGCGGCTGGTCTCGCTCGCGGAGAGACCATCGGCATCCTCGCTGAGAACACGCACAAGTACATGGAAAGCTACTTCGCGGCCAGCAAGGCCGGGCTGGTGGTCACTCCGCTCAACTTTCGCCTGTCGGACGCAGAGTTGACGCACATCATCAATGACGCCGAGGTCAGACTGCTGCTCCTCGGCGACAGGTACGAAGACGTTGCCCGGAGGATCCACGGCGGCCTGAAGACCGTAAGGTCGCTCGTGGCCTTCGAAGGTCCGGCGGAGGGCATGCTCGACTACGAGCAGATGCTTGAAACTGCGTCTGCCGTCGATCCCGGCGCGGACGTCGACGAAGACGACCTCGCCCTGCTCATGTATACGGGTGGTACGACCGGGCTGCCGAAGGGCGTGATGCTCTCGCACCGCAACCTGATCACCGGCCTGCTGTGTCTGACCCAGCAGTACCAGTTCACGGCGCGCGACGCCACCTGCATGATGCTGCCGCTGTTCCACGTTTCCTTTTGGCCGGCGTTTTGCCATTTGATGGTGGGCGGCAAGGTGGTGGTCGTGCGACGGCCGGAGCTCGGAGCGATCTTGCAGGCGGTTCAGAAGGAACGATGCACCCATCTCAACGCCGTCCCCACTCTCTACAACTGGCTGCTCGAGTTTGAGGGTCTCGACGACTACGACCTGTCGAGTCTGCGGCTGATGACTTATGCGGGGAGCCCCATCCCGGCGCGCGTACTCCAATCCTGCATGGCCAAGTTCGGCAACATCTTCGCACAGGGCTACGGGCTGACCGAGGCGGCGCCGGTGGTGACGGCCCTCATGCCCGAAGACCACATCCTTGAAGGTCCAGGGTCGGCTCGGCTGAAGAGCGTGGGGCGGGAGGGCCTGGTGGTCGAGGTGAAGATCGCCGGCGACGACGGCCGGGAGCTTCCGGTGGGCGAGGTCGGGGAGGTCGCGGTGCGTGGACCCAACATCACCCGGGGCTACTGGAAGAACCCCGAGCTCACCGTCGAGAAGATCCGCGACGGTTGGCTCTTCACCGGTGACATGGGTTCGGTGGACGAGGAGGGCTATCTGTACCTCGTCGATCGCAAGGCGGACATGATCATCACCGGTGGAGAGAACGTCTACCCGGCGGAGACCGAGGCCGTTCTCTATCGGCACCCGGCGGTCTACGAGTGCGTGGTGGTCTCCGCCCCCGACGAGAAGTGGGGCGAGCGTGTCCAGGCGGTGGTCGTCTTGAAACCGGGGGCGATTGCCACCGAAGACGAGCTAGTCGCCCACTGCAAGGAGAGCTTGGCCGGCTACAAGTGCCCGAAGAAGGTCGAGTTCTGGGACAAAATCCCGAAGAGCACGGTCGGCAAGATCCTGCGCCGGGAGGTGAAGGTCAGGTTTTGGGAGGGTCAGGACAAAGTCATCGGTTGAACAACAGCGCCGAGAGAGACAGGAGTAGCGATGATTTCAGGGGGTGGGTGTGAGCACTGCGAGTAGGAGCACGAAGGTCAAAGCGGGTGATGGGAAGGGGTTTGGGCACCTCCTCAGCCCGATCAAGATCGGCGGGCTCGAAATCAAGAACCGCATTGCCCTCTCGCCGATGAACGAGACATTTTCTGACGGCGAGGGACGCGCGGGCGAGCAGTGCATCGCCTACTTTGCCGCCCGCGCCCGGGGTGGCACCGGCCTCCTCGTCACAGGGGCGGTGATGGGCACGCGGACGGCCGCCAAGTTCGTATGGGGACGCAACCTCTACTGCTTCAACGAGGGCCACCTGCAGAGCCTCGTGCTGTTGACCGAGCGGGTGCACTATTTCGGGGGCAAGATTGCCGCCCAGATGACCATCGGTTTCGGGCGCCAGGGCCACTCCTACGACCACGAGGAACTGGTGCCGGCGCCGACGGCGGGGTTGCCGTACGAGTTCGGCCTGGATGCCCAACCCCGGTTCATCGCCGGAGGGATGCGCCGGAACGAGCGTGCCCGGAGTTTCGGCTACGGTCAGATGACCCGCGAGATGAGCATTGAGGAGATCCACCACGATCAGCGCGAGTTCGCGAACAGCTGCCAGCTCGCGGTGCTCGCCGGCTTCGACGTCATCGAGGTCCACGCGCCCCACGGCTATCTGGAGCACCAGTTCCTCTCGCCGCTCTCGAACAAGCGCACCGATATGTACGGCGGTGAGTGGCACAACCGCAAGCGCTTCATCAATGAGGCCATGGAACAGGTGCGTTATGCGGTCCCGAACACTCCCGTGGGCGTGCGCATCAGCGCCGAGGAGCACTTCGAGGGAGGACTCACGCGCGAGGAGATGATCGACGTCGCTCTCGGCCTGGAAGCTCGGGGCGCCGACTACGTTAGCCTTTCCGACGGCGGCGGTTATGAAGAGGCCGGTCACCTGGTGGGCGAAGAGGACCGCGTGGAGCACATCCCCGATTCGGCGGTCGACTTCAAGAAGGCGCTGAAGGTGCCGGTCATCGTCGCGTCGCAGCACGATCCGATCAAGGCCGACGCCGACATTGCCGCAGGGAAATATGACATCTCGGGGCTCGGCCGGCAGCTCTTCGTCGATCCGGACTATGCGACCAAACTCGCTGAGGGCCGCGCCGAGGAGATCGTGCGCTGCACCCGCTGCAACACCTGCCTGGCCCGCTGTCTGGCCGGCATCGGACCTGCGTGCCCCAACAACCCCTGGCTGGGACGGGAGTATGCCGACCAGGGTCTCATGATCGGCCCGCGGCGTAAGGGCGAGAAGCTGCTGCCTCCGGGCGGCCCCATGCCCGCCGTCTACGGCCGGCCGTGGTGGAAGCCCGAGATCACCATCGACGAAGAGCACTTCCGGCCTTTCCGCGGTCCGGGGCCTCGGTAGGCACTACTCAAGAAGGGGGGGCGGCGTGTCGACCTTCGTCCACGACGACTATTTCAAGATCGATCCCGAACCGCACTTGATGGGCGAGATGGCCCCGCTCATGCACTACCCGGGGGTGCAGATGTGGTGGCGTTCCATCGACGGCATCAAGCGAGCGCTGAACACCGGTATGCCGGAGCGCTGCTTCGTGGGTTTGGAGCCGCATGAACTGAAGAAAGACCCGACTCCAGAGGGGCTGCTGGCGGCCATGGACAAGTATGGGGTGGACATCGCCTGCCTGCTTCCCGAGTCGATGATGGACACCACCGGCTACTCCAGCCGCTGGTGCTCGAACGGCGAGATGGCCCGGGTGGTCGAAGCGCATCCTGACCGATTCATGTACCAGCCGAACGTCTCGCCGATCAAACAGCGCGGCCTGAAGAACTCCGTCTGGGAGCTCGAGTACTGGGCGAAGGAGAAGGACGCGAAGATCTTCAAGTTCTACCCGCCCGAAGACACCTACATCAACGATCCCGACCTCTGGCCCTTCTACGAGAAGGCCGAGGAGTTGGGCATCGTCCTCGACATCCACACCGGCTTCAGCTGGGTACCGCCGGGAAAGAGCAAGTATGCTCAGCCGATCTTCCTCGACGATGTCGCCCGGGACTTCCCCGAGTTGCGGATCGTGGCCTTCCACATGGGCTATCCCCAGTGCGACGAGCTCAACATGGTGGCCATGGGGCACCCCAACGTCTACCTGTGCCTCAGCCTGCTGATCCCCTGGGCCATGAACGCGCCGCGCAAGTTCGCGCGCATCATCGGCGAGGCGCTGCGGTTCGCTGGCCCTGACCGTATCATCTGGGGCACCGACACCCCCGGCTTCGCCTTCCAGGTCCGCTGGTCCGTGGAAGGCTTCCGCGACTTCCAGATCCCCGAGGACATGCAGGAAGGCTACGGCTACCCGCAGATTACCGAAGCGGACCGGCGCAAGATCTTCGGCGGAAACCTGGCAGGTCTGCTGGGGGTCGACACGTCGAAACGGCGCGTCTCCGTCCCTGCGGGGCATGAGTAGTACGTGATGTTCCGCGTGGGGGAAGGAGGATTCCGGTGAGCCCGTCACAGTGGATCCAGCTGCTATTCTCGGGCCTGACGTCCGGAGCTATCTACGGCCTGATAGGCCTCGGCTACGTGACGATCTACCGGACCTCCCGGGTGGTGAACTTCGCCCAGGGTTCCTTTGTCATGCTGGGCGCGCTGATCGCCTTCTCGCTTCTGAATGAAGCGCACCTTCCGTACTGGGCCGCCGGCCTTGGCTCTGTCCTCGCAGTCATGCTGATCAGCATGGTGATGTACCGGGTGGTCATCGCGCCGATCATCAAGGTCTCGCTCATCGCGATGATCCTGGGGACGATCGGTGTGAGCTTGGTGCTCGAGAATCTGGCACTCATCAGATGGGGCGGGTACGGGCAAAGCCTGCCTGCATTCACGTCGGGCTCGTTCGACATCGCCGGCGTTATCCTCCCCAAGCAGAGCTTGTGGATCATCAGCCTCACGGCATTGATCCTGGTGGGCCTCTACCTGCTTGCGAACCGCACCTTCCTGGGCAAGCAGATGACGGCCACCGCTTCGAATCCCATCGCGGCCGAGACGTGCGGTGTCTACACCAACCGCATGGTGTTGGTTGCCTTTGCCATCAGCGCGGCGATAGCGGCCTTCAGCGGCATTGCCATCAGCTCGATCAACCCCGTGAGCTACCTGTCGGGCGGGGTCTTCGGGTTGACCGGCTTTGTTGCCGCCATCCTGGGCGGCTGGGGTTCCAGCACGGGTGCCGTCGTCGGCGGCTTGACTCTCGGACTGGTGGAGGCGGTGGCGATCGGATTGCTGCCGGCCGGCTACAAGGGTGCGGTGGCGTTCATCCTGCTCCTCCTAATCCTCTATCTCCGGCCCTCGGGTATTTTGGGCCGGTCCGCCGCTGAGGGCGAGTCATGAGCGACGCCGGCACGCTTCTCCGGCGGCGTGGCACGCTTCTGAAGGCTGCCTTCGCGATCATCCTGATCGGCTGGCCGCTCGTCTACCCAAGCCAGTACGGGATGAACGTGATGGCGACGGCAGGCCTGTATGCCCTCCTCACCATCAGCGTTTCGCTGGTGATAGGTCAGGCCGGTCAGCTCTCCTTCGGCCATTCGGCCTTCTATGGCATCGGGGCCTATGCCGCCGCCCTGTTGGTGGTGCGATACGATGTCCCTTCCGTGCTCGCTCTGCTGGCCGGTGCCATGGCGAGTGCCCTCGTCGCCCTCATCGTGGGCCGTCCCGTCCTCCGTCTTCGCTACTTCTATCTGGCCCTGGCTACGATCGGCCTTGGCCAGATCTTCACCGTCCTCGTCATCCAGTTGCGTGAGGTGACGGGGGGTTGGAACGGACTTGCTCCCATACCGAGCCTCAGGCTGTTCGGTCTTCCGATCAACACGTACGAACGCAAGTACTACGTTGTGTGGGTGGTCGTGCTGCTGGTGGTCCTCTTCAGTCAACGCGCCCTGAATCACCGCACGGGGCGATCGCTGCGCGCGCTGGCGACCAGCGAGATCGCAGCTTCGACCCTGGGGGTGCGGACGGCTAATTGGAAGCTGCTCGCGTTCGTGGTGAGCGCCGGCTTCTGCGGGATCGCCGGCGGCCTGTTCGCATTCAACACCGGGGCGGTCACCCCGGGTTCCTTCTCATTCAGTGTTGCCGTCCTGCCGGTCATCATGATGTTGCTCGGAGGAGCGGAGACGCTTTGGGGGGGCGTGCTCGGCGCGATCGTCCTCACCTGGATATTGAACGCCTTTTCCGGGGCTGCGCAGTACAGCGGTCTCATCTACGCCGTAGCCATGGTCCTGCTCCTCCTGTTCCTTCCGAACGGTGTCGTTCAGGGTGTGAACAGCGCTCGCGTCGGCCGGCTGCTCGCGTTCCTGCGAGGAGGTGCTCCGGCGCTGTCCGGGGCAGCCGTCCCAGCACTCGAGTCGTTGGCGCTCGGTGTCGAGAGAGAGGCGCCGCGCCTGGACGGAGAGCAGATCACCGATCATACGAAGAGCGAGAGACATCGTCCGGACGAGCCTCTTCTGATAGTCGACGACGTGTCCGTCGACTTCGGCGGTCTCCGGGCTGTGAACCGGGTCTCGCTTTCGGTCTTAGAGGGTCAGATCGTCGCTCTCATAGGCCCCAACGGAGCAGGCAAGACCACGCTCTTCAACGTCATCAGCCACCTGCAGCGGCCCGCAACCGGCAGCGTGACGTTCGGCGGGACGCCAACGGCCGCCCTGGCATCCGCATCCGTCGCTCGGCTGGGTGTCGCACGCACCTTTCAGAACCTACGCATCTTCGCAAACATGACGGTGCTCGAAAACGTCCAAGTGGGTTGTCACCGGCACGAGCACTCCACCTTGCTCGGGGACGGGCTGGGCCTGCCGCGTCAACGCCGGGAGGAACGGCGCTCGATCGCTCGCGCCCTCGAGGCGCTGAGGCTCGTGGGCCTGGAGGGCCACGCGGGGAAGCCGGCGGGTAGCCTGCCTTACGGCCAGCAGAGGCTGGTCGAGATCGCACGCGCACTCGCTTCGGAACCCCGGCTCTTGCTGCTGGATGAGCCAGCCGCCGGCTTGAACGCGTCAGAGCGAGCTTACCTGGTAGACCGGATCGCCCGCATCCGGGACGCCGGGGTGACCGTGCTGCTGGTCGAACACGACATCGACCTGGTCATGGGCATCTCCGACAGAGTCAATGTCCTCGACTATGGCGTATTGATAGCCAGCGGCCGCCCGGCCGAGGTGCGAGACGATCCCGCGGTGATCGAAGCCTACTTGGGCGTCAGCCAGTGTACAGAGTCGAAGGAAGCGACCTGTGCGGCTCGGAGCGCCGACGGTGACGGCGAGATTCCTCTGCTCTCGGTGGACAACCTATCCACGAGCTACGGCCCCATCAGAGCGCTCCGCGGCGTCTGCTTCGAGGTGTTCGAAGGAGAGACGGTTGTCGTGCTGGGGGCGAACGGCGCCGGCAAGACGACCCTCTTGCGTACGATCTCCGGCGTGCTGCGCCCCGTCGAGGGTCGCGTCGTCTACCGCGGGGACGACATCACCCGTGTGGCGACGGCCAAGATCGCGGCGCGGGGGGTATGCCAGGTGCCCGAGGGTCGCCAGCTCTTCCCGACACTGAGCGTAGAGGACAACTTGGTCGTAGGCACGGCTTCTCGCCGGCGCCGGGGTGATATCGGGGAGGACCTGGCTTTCGTCTACGAGTTGTTCCCCGTTCTCGCAGAGAGGCGCAAGCAGACGGCAGGCTCATTGTCGGGCGGGCAGCAACAAATGCTTGCGATCGGTCGTGCGCTCATGGGCCGACCTGAGCTCCTTCTCCTCGACGAGCCTTCCATGGGTCTCGCTCCGCTGTTAGTCGAGCACATCTTCGAGACGCTGCGCAGCTTGAATAAGCGAGGTCTCACCATCCTCATGGTTGAGCAGAACGCAGAGCTGGCGTTGGCTATGGCCGACCATGCCATCGTGCTTCAAACCGGCTTCGCCGCTGTCTCCGGACCGGCGGCGGAGCTGCGGAACGACCAAAGGGTTCGGGAGTGCTACTTGGGTCAGTCGTGAGCGGCTGCTCACTGGTGACAGTCCAAACGAGAAAGTGCATCGAAGAAAAGGGGGAGTAATGCGAACGAGAAAGGCAACCTTGAAGACCCCGGTTTTGGTCCTGATGTTCCTGCTGACGGCGTCGCTGCTCGTCGTGGGTTGCGGCGGGGACGACACGACAACGACCACGGCGCCGGTTGGTACGGACACCACCACTGCCGGGACCACTGAGACGACTGCCGGCGGCGGCGATTCCGGTCCGATCAAGGTCGGCGTGATCCTCCCGCTGACGGGCCCAGCAGCGGCGCCCGCCGCGTCGGTGAAGAACGGCCTCGAGCTCGAGATCGAGGCGATCAACGCAGCGGGTGGTATCGGCGGGCGGCAGATCGAGTTGGTCATCGAAGACGATGGCTCAGTGGTGGACAAGGCAGTGGCAGCCGCCACCAAGCTGATCCAGCAGGACAACGTCACTGCCATCCTCGGTCCGTTCCCTCCCTACGAGTTGCCGGCTACTCGGCAGATGACCGAAGAAGCGCAAATACCCCAGATCATTTACCAACCGCCGTCGCTCCAGCAGGTTAGCGACACGTACCTGTGGTCGTTCACGAACCAGCAGGGTGTGCGCTACAACGGTTCGGCCGCCGCGCAGATGATGAAAGAGGCGGGCTACAAGAAGGTCGTGCTGGTCCACGACACGATCCCTACGTTCGTCGAATCGGTGCAGATGACGGCAGAGTTCGGCCGGCAGGCCGGTATCGAGATGATCGTGGCGCCGGATACCTGGGATGACGGCGAGACCGACCTGACGCCCGTTTTGACGAAGATCGCTGCCTTCATACAGAACGCCAATCCAGATGCTGTGTACATCGGCTGCAACGTGCCCAGTTTCCCGGTGGTAGTGAAGACCCTTCGTAGTCTGGGGGTGAGCCAGCCGGTCATCGGTGCGCCCTCGGTGGGGCACCCTGCCACATTCTCCCAGGGTCCCGAGGCCGTTGAAGGAGTTGAGTTCGCGAGCGTTCTGTTGGTCAACGCCGGACAAGGGCCGTCTGACTACGAAGGCACGGCCGTGGCGGTTGAGTTCGACAAGCGATACACGGAGAAGTACGGGCAGCCCGCCGACTTCTTCTCAGGCTTCGGCTACGACACCGCCCACATCCTCGAAGCGGGACTCAAGGGCGGCGGCGACGATAAAGCCAAGATCCGCGATGCGCTCGAGTCGATCACGGATCTCCAGCTGGCCAACGGCAAGTACACATACACCCCCGAAGATCACCTCGGGGTCCACGATGGCTATTTCCAGTGGAAGATCGAGGGCGGCAAGTACGTCTTGGTGAAGCAGCTCGATCCGGAGCCCGCTCAATAGGGTCGCGGATCGGCCTGGGTGCTCGAGTCAGGCTCGGGCACCCCCTCCGACCGGGCCTTCCGCCGGCGCCGTGCCTCTGTATGGCATTGACGCGCTGCCGTGTCGGAAGGCCCGGTCGCACAGACAGTTCAGTAGACGAGAAAGAAGGGGATGCGGACATGCCCGGCGCTGAGTTTGCCATCATAGGAACTGGGGAGGTGCCATGCGGCATCTACCCGGACCGAAGCGAATTCGAGATTGCCTACCGGGTGGCGAAGCTTGCGCTGGCAGACGCCGGTATCGACAAGGACGACGTAGGCGCCGTTCTTTCTGCGTTCCATATCATGGGAAGCGAGTACAACACCGAGGCGGTGTTCGGTCGGTTGCCCGAAGCCATCGGGGCCCGCAACTGCAAGATCATCGCGACCACTGTGTCCGGGGGCGGGTCGAGCTTCTCCATCCGCAAGACGGCCGAAGGTATCCTCCATTCGGGGAAGCCGAATACGTGCTCGTGATTCACGCGCAGCGCTTCTCGCAGTTCTCGGCCAACGAGCAGGCGGCCTACTTCGCGCACGCGGGGTCCGATCTCGAGTGGGAAGTCCCCTACGGCATGACCTACAACGCCCTGGCGGCCATGATGACCCAAGGCTACATGGCCTACACGGGGACCACCTTGGAGCAGGTCGCCGGCGTGTGCGTGGCCTGCCGCAAGTGGGCGAACCGGCAGCCGAACGCCATGTTCCGCGACAAGACCTTGACCGTCGAACAGGTACTGAACAGCCGGATGGTGGCGTATCCGCTCACGGCATACATGTGTAACGTGCTTGCCGACGGCGGCTGCGCCTACGTCATGACCACCGCTGAGAACGCGAAGAAGGTCTGCAAGAACCCCGTGTACGTGCTTGGGGAAGCCTCGGACTACAGCCACCGGAGCATCATCAAATCCAAGGTCCGCGATCTGGACCGAATGCACGAGTTCTATGCCCCGGTGGCGCAGAAGGCGTACGAGCAGGCCGGGCTGGGCCCGGAGGACATGGACATCTACGAGATCTACGGGGCGTATCCGGTGGTCAGCCTCATGATGGCCGATGCGCTCGGCATCGTGGAACCGGGGCAGTCGGGTGCCCTGGTGGAGTCGGGCGCGACCAGCCCGGGCGGCAAGTACCCCATGACCACTAACGGGGAGGCGATGAGCTTCGGGCACACCGGCACCGGGGTCGGCTTCGCTCTATTCGTGGAGGGTGTGCGCCAGCTGCAAGGCAAGGCCGGCAAGGCGCAGGTGGAAGATGCCCGGTTCCTCATCGACGACTGTGGCGGCGGCGCGTTCATGGATGTGCACTTCACCGTCCTCGGAAATCAGATTCCCAGCTAGGAGGCACCGATGAGCCTGCGAGACACGCTCAAGGAGAAGCTCGGGTGCACGGACGAGGATTTCGTGAAACCGCTACCCCATCCGACCAAGTGGTCGGCCCCCTTCTGGGAGGGAACGAAGCAAGGCACGCTTCTTCTCAAGCACTGCCGCAACTGCGGCACAATCGACCATCCGCCCTATCTCTACTGCACGAACTGCTCGAGTGAGGAGGCCGAGTGGGTGGAGGCTTCGGGCAAGGCCACCCTCTACGCCTATGCGGTCAATTCATACGGAGTGCCGCTCCCGTTCGTGGAGGATCTGCCGTATGTGACCGCTCTGATCGATCTGGCGGAGGGGCCGCGGATGATCTCGAACATCGTCGGATGCGCACCTGAGGAGCTCCGCAACGGGATGGAGCTCGAAGTGGTCTTCGAAGAACTTGCACCGAACGTCGTGCTGCCGAAGTGGCGCCCGGCGGGGGCTGAAGGGTCGGATATGGAGCGCGAATACCAACGGGTCCTCTACGAACGCAAGGGGATGACGGCGCCGCCCTCTGGCTGACGCTGAGCAACGAGCCCATGCGGAACGCCCTCGATGACCTGATGCAGCGGGAGCTTCTGGAGATCTTCGAGGAGGCGGCGCTCGATAACAGCGTCCGGGTGATCGTGATCGGCGGGGCGGGCGAGAAGTCCTTTTGTAGCGGCGGGGACATCAAGGCATTCCAGTCGCTGGACGTTGTTTCCAGCTATGACTACGCCTTCCAGCGGGGCGCTACCATGCAGCGGCTGCTGAGCGGAATGGAGAAGCCGGTCATCGCGGCCGTGGCCGGAATGTGCTTCGCAGGCGGGCTCGAACTGGCCCTGATGTGCGACTTCATCTACGCCACAGAGCGCAGTACGTTTGGTCTGCTCGAGATCAATCTGGGCTTGCTCGCCGGTTGGGGTGGAACGGTGCGACTTCCCCGAGCTATTCCGGTCGCGAGGGCCCGGGAGATGATCTACCGTGGCCAGGTGATCGAGGCCGCCGAGGCGTACCAATGGGGGCTGGTCAACCGGTTGTTCGCCTCGAGGGACGAGCTGTATGCCGAGTTGGAGGACGTGGTCGCTGAGCTCTTGGCGAAGCCGCCGCTGGCATTGCGTGCCGCAAAGACGATCATCAACCGATCCCGAGACTGCGACATCGAAGCCGCCATGGCCATCGAGCGAGGCACCTGCCAGTGGCTGTTCCGCTCTGAAGACCTCGCAGAGGGCGTGGCCGCCTTCGTCGAAAAGCGCAAGCCCGAGTTCAAAGGAAGATAGGCGAGAGAACTGATGGATTTTCAGCTCACCGACGAACAGCGCGCCATTCGCGACATGTACCGGTCGTTCGCTCAGAAGGAGCTGACGCCCGAGTACGTGCGCTGGCTCGACGAGAACACCACCTTTTTGCCCGACGACATGTACCAGAAGCTCGCCGAGCTGGGAACCATGGGCATCGGCATCCCCGAGGAGTACGGAGGCCTGGGTCTCGGCAGCATCGAGCACTGCCTCATCATGGAGGAGCTGAGTACGGCCGGCATCTCCGTGGGTTTCTGCGCCGGCATCGCGGAGGTGTTCGGGGGGCGACCCATCCTTGCCCTCGGGACCGAGGCGCAGAAGCGGGAGCATCTGCCCCGGATCGTGGAAGGCAAGGAGAAGTGGTCGCTCGCCATGACGGAACCCGATGGCGGCACCGACATCCTGGGGGCCATCCGGACCAGCGCGGTCAAGACCGAGGACCACTATGTGGTCAAAGGGACGAAGATGTGGATCTCCGGAGCCCACGTGGCCGACTTTCTCACGACCCTCGTGATCACCGACAAGGATACTGAGCGTAAGAAGGGGCTCTCGGTCCTAATCATCGACGCCAAGGCCCCCGGGGTGACCATCCGGCCCATCGAGAAGATGGGCGTGCACGGATGCGGAGTCAATGAGATCGTCTTCGAGGACGTAGAGGTGCCCGTCGAGAACCTCTTGGGTGAAGAGAACCGAGGATGGTACGGGCTGTTGAAGGTGCTGAACCCGGAGCGCATCAGCACCTCGGTGTTCTCCCTGGCCATCGCACGCTCGGCCTTCGACATGGCCCTGCGCTACGCCAAGGAACGGACGGCCTTCGGCAAGACCATCGGCTCCTTCCAGATCCTGCAGCACTACCTGGCGGACATCGCCGTTGAGATCGAGAACGCGCGCAATCTCATCTACAAGTGCGCCTGGTTGCACGACACAGGACAGCCCTATGACGTCGAGGCCTGTATGGCCAAGATCGTCGCCTGCCGAGCATCCGAGCTCGCCGCCCGCTACGGCATGGAGATCATGGGCGGCTACGGCTTTGCCATGGAGTACGACATGCAGCGTCACTTCCGGGACTACAAGCAGATGATGTTCTCACCCATCTCCGACGAGATGGCCAAGAACTATATCGCGCAGAGCTACGGCCTTCCCCGGAGCTACTGATGGCCACGGGAGGGACCGTGCAGGTCGATGTGGCCGAGCTGGGCGCGAAACTCGAGTCGATCGTCGGGCCGGGCAGGGTCTCGACGTCGCGAGCGGTGTGTCGAGCGTACTCCTACAGCGCCTTCTGGGGCCGCACCTGGCTGACCGTGCCCGACTTGGTGGTCGTGGCCGCTACGGCGGAGGAAGTCTCCCAGGTCTTGAGGGTCGCGAACGAGGCCGGGGTGCCCGCGACACCGAAAGGGCCGGTCGGACAAGGCGGCTTCGGTGGGCCCATGAAGGGAGGCATCCTCCTCGACTTGACCCCCATGGACGAGATCACCGTCGACCGGAAGAACATGAAGGTCATCGCGGGCGCCGGCGGGAGCTTCTTCAGACTCGCCCAGGAGCTCTTCAAGCACCGCCTGATGCTGCCCACCAGCGAGTACGGCCCGGGACCGACCGTGGCCTCCTCGGCCATCTTTCCCGTGAACGCTTTCGGGAAGACCCGCTACGGACGAAACATCGATCTGGTCGAAGGGTTCGAGGTGGTGCTTCCGGACGGGCAGATCGTGCGCGTCGGCTCGATGGCGTACGCCGACAGCGATTTTGGTCCTTACTACCGTTATATCACCGGTCCCGACCTCGTCGGTCTCTTTACGCAATCGAATGGGGCCTTCGGCATCGTGACAAAGGTCGCCTACTCCTGCCTGCGGTTGCCCAAGTGTTGGGCCTTTCATGCCTACTACTGGCCGCTCGCCCAGGCCGAGACGTTTGCCGCAGTGATGACCGAGGCCACGGCAATGGAGATCTTCGACATCCATATCAGCGACCGGTGGCGCTTCGTGGGGCTCGAGAAGGCCGGATTGATCCCGCCTTTGCCGAACGACTGCAACTTCGTCGCTTACCTCACGGTGAATGCCGAGAGTCCCGCGGAGCTGGCTGCGAAAGAGGATGTGATCCACGAGATGTGCCGGTCGCGGGGCGGGACGTACCTGCCCGGTGCCGCCGATCACTTCTACGCGGAGTGGCCCACGGTATTTGCCGTGGTGAGCCAGCCGATGTTGGTGAAGCTTTTCAACCTGACGCGGGAGGCGTCGGGGGCTACCGGCATGATGATTTGCGACAGCCTGAACTACCCCACCAGCTGGTTCCCTCAGGTCTACGACAAGTTGATGAAGACCGCCCGGAAGTACGGTCTCTGGGGTGAACCCAACATGATCGTCTACGACGGGTTCCCCATGAAGTCGTTGACGATCTGTTCTCAGACCTGGCTCTTCATCGACTTCTACGACAGGGACTGGATGCGGCGGGTCGAGGCCTACCGGGCGGAGTTCCGCGAGTGGTTCGGCGCCCGAGGCGGGACCCATCAGAGCGGCGTGCCGCCCTATCCCGAGTACTCCTGGGGCAACCAGCCTGGGGCCCATGACCTGCTGCGGAGGATCAAAGGACTTTTGGATCCGAACGACATCTTGAGTCCGGGAACGTTCGAGAAAAGGGATTGGAGCCGATGAACGGGCGCCAACTGGACGAATTCAAGAGGCAGGTCGACATCTGCCTGGTTTGCGCGGCCTGCTTTGCGCACGGTCCGGTGACACCGCACAACTGGACAGAGCTGCCCCCACCGGAGTGGGATGCTCCCAACGACCGCTGTCCGTCCTACGAGTACTACGGCCTGCGCTCGCATACCGGCATGGGCCGACAGATGCTCGCCGCTTCGGTGTTCCGGGAGGGCTATCCGGTCGACCAAGACCTGATCGACGTCGTCTCCTCCTGCACCAACTGCGGGGTCTGCAGCGAGGTTTGCCCGATGTGGCGTCCGCTCGACGCCATCGCGGCTCTCCGCCAGGAGTTCGTGCAGCGGGGGCTGCAGCCTCGGGCGACGCAGAAGCTAGACGCGAATGTGGCTGAGTGCCACAACCTCTTCCGGGGTCGAACCCGGGAACCGGTTCTGGAGGCGCTCCCGCGGCGGGGCGCTGACCTGTACTTCGCGGGGTGCGAGGCGGCCTTCCGGCAGGGTGCGACAGGACGGGCCACGGTAGAGATCCTGCGAGCCGCTGGCATCGAGGTTGCCCATATGGGCGGCGACGAGTGGTGCTGCGGGTTCGTGGCCGATTGGGGCGGCAACGCGTCCTTGAGCGAGGAGGTGGCCCGGCACAACGTCCAGGCAGCGGTGGCGGCGGGGACGGAGCGCCTCATCACCTCCTGCGCAGAGTGCTACGCGGTGTGGAAGACGCACTACCCGAGCGTCGTGGGTGAGTTGCCCTTCGAGGTGGTGCACGTATCGGAGGTGCTGGCCGGCCTCCTGGATGAAGGCGCCCTCTCTTTCGACCACGAGATCGCCCGCACGGTCACCTACCACGATCCGTGTTTCCTAGGGCGTCACGGGGGTGTGTACGACGAGCCGAGGCGGGTGCTTGCCGCGATCCCCGGGCTGAAGGTGCGCGAGATGCGCCGCTACGGCCGCTGGTCGTACTGCTGTGGATCCGGGGGCAAGCTCACCCAGCTCACGTATCCGGACTTCGCCGACGCCACCGGGGCGGCACGAGTGCACGAGGCCGAGGCGGTGGCGGGAGCCGTGGTGACTGCCTGCCCGGCCTGTGTGATGCAACTCCGGAGGACGGCCAAGAAACAAAGGAGCGCGCTCGAGGTCTTCGATCTGCCGCTAATGGTGGCCGAGGCTATGGGCATCGAGGTGGGCTCCCGCATAACCCCGGGCGAAGACTCGGCAGGGGGCAGTGATGAGTGAACGGAAAGATGGGAAGGCGAACGGCGCACCGGGGGAGACCGACGTTGTCGTGGTGGGGGCGGGCGGCGC
The DNA here is from genome assembly GCA_027493445.1 of Thermoleophilia bacterium. GTDB lineage: Bacteria > Actinomycetota > Thermoleophilia > RBG-16-64-13 > RBG-16-64-13 > JAMDDA01. Next base: position 4,022,535 of record JAOSKU010000001.1, read on the forward strand.
CGGGCTGGCCGCCGCCTTGAGCGCGGCCCAGACCGGCGCCCGGTTGGTCGTGTTCGAGAAGCAGGGCGCCATCGGTGGGACCACGCGATTCGCCGAGGGCATGTTCGCGGTCCAGAGCGAGATCCAGCGGGCCGACTATGTCGCCATGACCCGTGACGAAGCTTTTAAGATGATCATGGAGTACAGCCATTGGCGGGCGAACGCCCGGCTGGTGCGGGCTTTCGTCGACGAATCGGCGGGGACCATCAGCTGGCTGCAACGGCAGGGAGTGGAGTTCATCGGGGTCAAGCCGATGTGGCCCGACAGCCCCCGGCTGTGGCACGTGCTCAAGGGGCCGGTGCACACCCGCGCCCGTCCCATGGTGAACACCCTGGCGGCCGCCGCCAAGAAGCTCGGCGCAGAGATTCACCTCAAGGCGCGAGTCGTTTCCCTCCTGCGTGAGAAAGGCGCGGTCTGCGGCGTCATGGTCGGAGAGCGGGGGGGCGTCCGCCGTGAAGTGCGCGCCTCGTCGGTCGTCGTAGCGAGCGGAGGCTACTCGAACGATGCGCAGCTTATCAACGAGTATACGGGCCTCAAGTTGGGCGAGAATGTCTTTCCCATCTCGAACACCGGAAAGGACGGCGACGGCCTACGCATGGCCTGGGAGGCGGGCGCGGCTCAGGAAGGCATGGGTGTGCTGCAGCTGACCGGGGGCGGGCCCGTGGGTCCCGGATTCAACTCGGCTCTGGCCTCCCAGCTCGCCTGGATCTCGTGTTTCCCCGGGTTATGGGTCAACGCCAACGGCGAGCGGTTCTGCGACGAGAGCACCAGCTATTTCTTCCCCCATCTGGCGAACGCCATCGCGCGACAGCCCGGGTCGTTCGCGTTTGCGGTGTTCGACGAATCTCAGGAACGGGACATGGCGGAGCGGGGCGTCGACTTCAGCATGGGGATGTTCCTGCAGCCGGGAACCCGCCTCCAGGGGCTCCGGGAGATCATGGAGGGGGCGAAAGAGCGCGGCAATCCCAACATTATCGCCGCCGACTCGCTGGCTGAGCTCGCGGCCGGCATGGGGGTGGGCGAGGATCGGCTCAGGGGCACCTTCGACGACTACAACCTCGCGTGCGACCGTGGGCGGGACCCGTTCTACGCAAAGGACGCCAAGCACCTGTTCCCGGTGCAGGGCCCCCGCGTGTACGCGATCCGCTGCTCTCTCGGATTCCTGAGCACCCTCGGAGGCATCAAGATCGATCACCGCACCCAGGTGATGGACGCGAACGACGACGTCATCCCCGGTCTCTACGCGGCGGGAGTGGATGCCGGCGGCCTGTACGGCGATTCGTACGATCTCTGCGCTCCCGGATCGACTCTGGGCTTCGCCCTTACCTCGGGGCGGATCGCCGGCCGGAACGCGGCGGCACGTGCCGGCTTCGGCGGCGCGGAGGGGGTGGCCATGGACACTGAGAAGGGGGCGGTGGTCATCACCGGCTGCTCCAGCGGGGTGGGGTGGGCGACCGCGTTGCTGTTGGATGGCCTGGGGTATCGGGTCTTCGCGGGCGTGCGCAAGGAAGCGGATGCCCAGAACCTCCGGGCCGCGGCCTCGGCGAACCTGACCCCGGTCTTCATGGATATCACCGACCACGAGTCCGTGGCCCAAGCTGCTTCCGCGGTGCGTGCGGAGCTTGGCGGCGCGGGCCTCGCCGGCCTGGTCAACAACGCGGGCGGCGGTCTGTCCGGGCCCTTCGAGTTCACCCCCTGGGACGAGTTCGTGCACCAGGTACGGCTGAACTTCATAGGCCACGCGGACGTCATCCGCTCGTTCCTGGCACTCGTGCGGCAGGGCGGAGGGCGAGTCGTCAGTGTTGGTTCGGTCGGGGCGCTGCTCCCGTTGCCGTTCTCGAGCGCCTACTCATCGGCCAAGGCCGCCCTGCACGCCTTCAACGCTTCACTGCGCGTCGAGTTGGCGCCCCAGGGTATTCCCGTGGTGTTGATTGTGCCGGGGGCGGTCGCGACCCGTATCTGGGACAAGCTCGAGAGCGAGCGCCAGCGCCTGGGCGCCTTGCTGCCGGAAGAGGGTCGGCCTCTATACGGGGAGATGTTGGAGCAGTTCGGCGAGATCACAGCCGAGCTCAGCCAGGTGGGGGTGGCTCCCATCTCGGTTGCGAAGCTCATCGCCCACGCTCTGTCCTGGCCGAACCCTAAGGACGAGTACCGTATCGGCCGCGACGTGCCTCGTTCGCCGCGCCCGCCGCGATGAGTGCTTCGTTCGAAGGGCGGGTGGCGCTCGTTACGGGGGCGGCCTCGGGGATCGGGCGGGAGATCGCTCGTGCCTTCGCCGAACGGGGGTGCCGCCGTGGTCGTCGCCGATGTGGTCGCCGGCGGCCTGGAGGAGACGGCGCGGCTGATCGCGGGGATGGACGAACGTTGTCTGCAGGTGGTCACCGATGTCAGCAAGGAGGCGGACGTCCGGCACATGGTGGCGACCGCCGTCGACACCTTTGGACGCTTGGACTACGCAAGCAACAACGCCGGCATCGAAGGTCCGCGGTCGGTGGTGTCCGAGCTGGACCTCGCAGGCTGGGAACGCGTCTTGGCTGTGAACCTAACCGGCACCTTCCTGTGCATGCGCCATGAGCTCCGGCAGATGCTGCGCCAAGGAGCTGGGGCGATCGTGAACATGGCCTCCGCCGCCGGGTTGGGCGCTGCGCCCGACCTCTCGGCGTACGCGACCAGCAAGAGCGGGGTGATCGGGCTCACCCGGACCGCCGCTGTGGAGGTGGCCGCCCTCGGCGTGCGTGTCAACGCTGTGGCTCCGGGCCTTGTCGACGCCGGGCTTACCGACCGGGTCCCCCCCGAGTTCAAGGAAGCACTGACCTCGGCCACTCCCATCGGGCGGATGGCGGCGGCGAAGGAGATCGCGGCGGCGGTGCTGTGGTTGTGCTCGGAGCAGGCGTCATACGTGCTGGGCCAGACGCTTACGGTCGACGGCGGGCTGACGGCCCGGTGAGAGGGGACGGAGGAGTGGGACAGCTATACGTAGGCGTGGACACCGGGGGCACGTTCACCGACCTGGTCGCTATGGATGACGCGGGGAGAGTCTTCACGGCAAAGACCCCGACCACACCGGGCGAACTGGAACGAGGGGTGTTCGACGGGCTGCGCCTATTGGCGACGGAGTTCGGCCTGGCATTCGAGGAGTTTCTGCCGACGGTCGTGCGACTCGGCTACGGGACGACCCAAGCCACCAACGCCCTGATCGAGCGCAAAGGGGCGGCCACGTGGCTGCTCACCACCCAGGGGCTTCGCCGACACGATCTTCATCCAGCGCCTGATGGGCTTTACCGCGGCCATGCCGAGGGACGGCCTGGGCATGTATCGGGACAGGCGGTACCCCGAGCCCATCGTGCCTCGCGCATGTGTGTGTGAGGTGCCCGAGCGGGTGGACCAGGGGGGGCATGTGATCCTGCCTCTCGATGAGGAGGCTACCCAGAGAGAGATCGAGCGGGCGGTTCAGGGCGGGGCCGAAGCGTTGGCTGTCTGTCTGCTCTGGTCGTTCCGGAACGACAGCCACGAACGGCGGGTGCGTGACATGGTCAGCGAGGTCGCGGGCAAGGACCTGGTCGTGGCCCTCTCGAGCGAAATAAGTCCGGTGATCGGCGAGTACGAGCGTACGGCGAGCACCGTTCTGAGCGCGTACCTCGCGCCCGCGGCCCGGGCCCACTACCGGCAGGTGGAGGATACGCTTCGCGAGCACGGCTTTCGAGGGACCTTCCGTGTGCTCAACAGTACGGGTGGAGTCATCCCCGCGGCGGACGCGGGCGACCGCCCGATCCTGACTCTGCTGAGTGGACCGACGGGTGGCGTCACCGGCTCCCGGCACCTCGCCGAGATGTTGGGGCATCAGAACGTCATCACGAGCGACATGGGGGGCACGAGTTTCGACGTGAGCCTGATCGTCGACGGTCGCCCCCTCGTGGCGTTGGGCCGGGAAACCGGTGGATACCATCTCAGCATGCCCATGATAGACATCCCGACAATCGGCGCCGGAGGAGGCTCGATCGTCTCGGTGGAAGACGGGCTCGTGCGTGTCGGGCCCGAGAGCGCGGGATCCAATCCCGGCCCGGTTTGCTACGGCCGGGGCGGCCGTCGGGTGACCGTCACCGACGCCGATGTGGTGCTGGGTATCATCGACCCAGGGAGCTTCCTTGGCGGCCGCATGGATATCGACGCCGCGGCCGCTGAGCGGGCGATGCTGGAGCAGGTGGCCCAGCCTCTGGGTATCCCGGTCGAAGAAGCCGCCGCCGGGGTACGGCGTATCGTGGAGTCGCAGATGGCCGACCTCCTCCGCGAGGTCACGATCGGTCAAGGCCACGATCCCCGGAGTTTCGTGTTGTACGCGTACGGGGGGGCGGGCCCTATGCATTGTGCAGGCTACGGTCGAGAGTTGGGCGTCAGCCGCATCGTCGTGCCGGCCACGTCGATGGTGCACTCGGCGTACGGGGCTCTCGCTTCTGACACCCTCTTTGCCGCCGAACGGAGCCGGGTACTGCAGGGGGGCGCCGACGGCGCCGGGCTGGATCCGGAAGCGATCGAGGCCGAGTTCAACGCTCTCGAAGCCAAGTGCGTGGCGGCGCTCGAAGCAAGCGGTTTTGCGGAGGGCGACCGGGAGATCAGCCGCTTCGCGGAGATGCGGTACCGCACCCAGACGCATGAGCTCTTGGTGCCGGTCCCCCCGGTCGGATGGATCAGGTCCTGGTGGGCGATCTCGCAGCCCGGTTCCATGAGGTCTACGAGGGGACGTACGGGGAAGGGTCGGCCTTCGTGGATGCCGGCATCGAGATCGAGACCTTCCGAATTGAGGCCCTCGGCCGGACGCCGAAGCCGGGGTTCGCCACGTTGGGACTGAAGGGCGAGGCCCCGAGGCGTACTCGGGAGGTCTATATGCCCGGGGCGGGCGGCCGCGTGCCGGTCGAGGTGGTCGACTGGCTCGACCTCAACGCCGGGACCCAGATGCGGGGACCGGCGATCATCGAGCACCCCGGGACCACGGTGGTGGTGGAGATCGGCCAGCTGGCGAGCGTCGACGCCTACGGCAACCTGACCATCGAGGAAGAGGGTGCGGAGGAATGAGTACCCGTCCGGCCACCAAAGTCGACGCGCCCCAGGTCGACCCCATCACCTTCGAGGTGGTGCGTCACAAGCTGGGCGCGATCAACGAGGAACAGGCCCTCACCATACGGTCCATCTCCGGGTCGTCCATCGTCACCGACGTCGCCGACTTCAACACCGGCATCTTCGGGCCGGAAGGCGAAGTCGTCTCCATGGGCTGGCACGTCGGGTTCAAGTCGGGCTGCATGTCCGGGATCATCCGAGGCTTGATCGAGCGCTACGGAGAGTCACCGGGCATCAGGGACGGGGACATGTTCGTCCTCAACGACCCCTATTTCGGGGCGCTCCATCAGCAGGATGTCGCCGTCATCACGCCGATCTTCCAGGACGGGGTACGGGTCGGCTGGACCGGGTCGGACTGCCACGAGATCGACGTGGGTGGCATCGGTTTCGGGGGCTTCCACCTGGGCGTGCATGAGATCCAGCAAGAGGGCCTGCTGCTGCCGGGGGTCAAGCTGGTGGAGAACGGCCGCATCCGCCAGGACGTTTGGGACATGATCATGGGGATGGTTCGCCTGCCGACGATGGTCGCACTGGATCTCAAGGCGATGATCGCCGCGAACAGCGTGGCGGCCCGTCGCCTGCTCGAGCTTATCGACCGGTACGGTTCCTACACGGTGGCGGAGGTCATGCGCATGGAGGTCGAGGCGTCGAACCGGCGTTTCCGCAAGCGCATGCGATCATTACCCGACGGGGTCTTCCGGGCGGTGGATTTCCTCGAGCACGACGGCAACGAGAATCGGCTGTTCAAGATCGCCCTCAGTCTGGAGAAGCGCGGCGATCGGGTCGTCGTGGACATGACGGGCACGAGCGCGCAGGCCGACGGTTCCATCAACTGCGCGTTCAACGGTCTACGGGGCGCCGTCCTTTCCGGGATCATGCCCATCCTGGCTCCCGACATCCGCTGGAACGAGGGCATCTTCTCGGCCGTCAAGATCGTCGCCCCTGAGGGTAGCCTGGTAAACGCCAGCCGCCCGGCGCCCGTCTCGGGTGCGACCATCGGGGCCATGTTCCTGGCGAACCAAGCCATGCAGGCGGCGGCCTCGCGTCTGGCCGCGTGCCTGGCGGAGACGGCGCCGAACGCCTGCTCGCTGGGCAAAGCGGGCGTGGTGGGTATCGCCGTGCGCGGGCGCAACCGAGATGGCACGCCCTTCGGAGATGCCATCGGCGACCTGCTGGCCGGGGGCGGGGGTGCGTATGTGGATCATGACGGCCTCGATCCGGGAGCCGACTTCAACATCCCGCTGCCCGTCATCGGAAACGTCGAGCGCTACGAGTCGGCCGCCCCCTACTTGATGTTGTTCCGCCGTCGTGTGACGGACTCGGGCGGCGCGGGTAGGACCCGGGGCGGCGTCGGCATCGAGTACGCGGTGACCCCCCACGACACCGACGCCCTCCACGTCCCCATCGTCGGCTCCGGGATGGGAGTGCCCGTGAGCGGTTTGATGGGCGGCTACGAGGGCTGCTCGAACAGGCTCTGCTACGTAGATCGGCGCGGGCATGAGGGTTCCCCCGTGGGCCGCGTAACCGGCACCGAATCGATAGCGGACGCGGGCGGCGAGGTCCACTTGCTCGGCCCGAAGACCCGTGCATTCCCCCTGGTCCCCGGAGACGTCCTTGCTTGTGCGTGTCAGGGGGTGGAGGGTACGGAGATCCTCTGGACCGCGACCCCGAGCAAGTGCGCTTGGACGTCGCTCGGGGCCTTGTGTCGGTCCAAGGAGCGGAGCGGTATTACGGCGTGGTCGTGACCGAGGGGACGGTGGACGAGGTCGGCACCGCCCGGCGTCGGGACGATATCCGGCGGGCGCGACTCGGCGAAGCGCCTTCTGAGCCCCATTTCGAGGACGTGGGCGGCTTCCCCCCCTTAGGTGCGCTGCGACTGGGAGAGGATGGGAGCTTCAGTTGCCGCTGCGGCAGGGATCTATGCGGCCCGGGGGAGAGCTGGAAGCGAGGAGCCCTCACTCGGGTGGTCGCCCCTGACGAGCATGGGCCGACCGTGCGCCTGCGGGAGGAACTCGAGGTCCGCGAGCATGTGTGTCCCGCGTGCGGCAGCCTGCTCGAGTCGGAGGTGGCGCGGGTGGGCGACCCCAGCCTACCCACCATGATCCTCCGCATAGACGCGCGGTGACGCCGTGGATTCCGTGGTCAAGAGCGTGTGTCGAATGTGCCACGGCGGGTGCGGCGTCCTCGTGCACGTGCAGGACGATAGGGTAGTGAAGGTACAAGGTGATCCAGGATCCCCCCTGAGCAGGGGCCGGCTCTGCCCCAAGGGACGGGCCAGCCTGGAGCAGCTCTACCACCCCGACCGCCTGAAATACCCGGTGAAACGAGCCGGTGGTCGGGGGGAAGGGCGCTGGGAACGCACCAGTTGGGAGGAGGCCCTTGACACGATCGCCGAGAAGATCAAGAGGATTCGAGAGGATCTAGGGATCCAGTCCGTGGCCATCGGTACGGGCACGGGCCGTCATCACTTCATGCATGTCATTCGGTTCGCGAATGCTCTGGGCACGCCCAACTGGTGCGAACCGGGTACCGCCCAGTGTTTCATACCCCGGATCATCACCGGGATCATGACCTACGGCGATCTTCCCATCGTCGACTACTACGGCCGGGTGAACCCCGAATGCCTCTTGGTCTGGGGGCACAACCCCATAGTCTCAGGGCCCGACGGCGAGATCCAGTTTCGGGTCAAGGACTGTCTGGTCCGAGGTACCAAGCTCATCGTGGTCGACCCGAGGCGGACCGAGATGGCCCGTCGGGCCGATCTCTGGCTGCAGATCCGCCCAGGCACCGACGCGGCTTTGGCGCTGGGCATGATGCAGGTCATCATCGAGGAGGACCTCTACGATCGGCAGTTCGTCGAGAAGTGGACGGTGGGCTTCGACCGGCTGGTCGACCGGGTGGCGGAGTATCCACCGGAGAGGGTGGCCGAGATCACCTGGGTCCCGGCCGAGACGATACGCGAGGCGGCTCGGCTGTTCGCCGTCACGAAACCCGCCGCGCTGGAGTGGGGCGTGGCCCTAGAGCAGACCCCGAACTGCCTGCAGACGGTGCGGGCCGTCGCCCTGCTGCCGGGGATAACGGGCAACATCGACATCCCCGGGGGGTGGATCACCGGCATGCACCTGGTCCCCGAGCCGGATGTGCTCGAAGGGAACCTCAGTCGGGAGATGCGCGAGAAGCGGTTGGGCGCCCAGGAGTTCCGGGCTCTGTCTGGACCGGATGCCTTCTTCCCCTCGGCTCACGCGCCCACTCTCTTCGACGCGATGCTCACAGGAGAGCCTTACCCGATCAAGGCGTTCCTCGTCTTCGGCAACAACGCCTTGCTGACCTATGCTCAGAGCCGCCGGGTACGCGACGCACTCGCCAGCCTGGACTTCCTGGCGGTCATGGACCTCTATATGACCCCCACCGCGGAGCTGGCCGACATCGTCTTGCCCGCCGCCTCCTGGCTGGAGGTGGATCAAATCACGGCTCTCCCGTTCATAGCCAACAACGTGGTGTTGGCTCAGCAGAAGGTGGTCAGGATCGAGGAGTGTCGGCAGGATGAGGAGGTCTTCGTGGAGCTCGCGCGGAGGCTGGATCTCCCGGTGGGAACCGAGGATCTTACCGAGGTACTCGAGGCGCAGCTGGGCCCATTGGGCATCGGGCTCGACGATCTGCGCCGGCGGGGTTCCGTCGCCGCTCCCATACGGTACCGGAAGTACGAGGAGGACGGGTTTCGGACGGGCTCGGGCAAGGTGGAGCTGGCCTCCGGATACTTGGATCACCTGGGGTACGACCCTTTGCCCTATTTCCAGGAACCGCCCGAGAGCCCGACGAGTTCGCCCGATCTCGCGAAGCAGTACCCGCTGGTCCTCACCACCGGCGGAAGGTCGCAGTTCTTCTTCCACTCGGAGTTCCGTCAACTCGCGTCGCTGAGGCGGCGCCACGATGCGCCGATCGTCGAGATCCACCCCGATACCGCGCGTCTCTGTGGCATCCGGGAGGGCGAATGGGTGTGGATCGAATCCCCTCGGGGTCGCATCCGGCAGCGGGCCCGGTTGACGGACGGCATAGACGCCCGAGTGGTGCACGTGGAGCACGGCTGGTGGTTTCCGGAAGACCCGTCACCGGAGCACGGGGTGTGGGAGGCGAACGCCAACCTGTTGACGAACAGTGGACCGCCCTACGACCCGGCCGTGGGCACATACCAACTGAGGGCGTTGTTGTGCCGGGTGCGCCCGGCGGCCGAAGGAGGCCCGGAATGGGCAGCATAGATGTCCACCATCACATCCAGCCACCCGAATACGTGGCGGCAATTGGCAGCGTCGCCATCGCCGGTCCCGCCGTTGCGAGCGCGGTCGACTGGGGCGCCCAGCGGTCGCTCGAAGCCATGGACAAGAACGGCATCGAGGCCGCGGTCGTTTCCATCTCCGCACCGGGGGTTTGGGTGGGTGAACAGAGTGGCACCACCCGTCTCGCCCGCGTCTGCAACGAGTTCTCAGCCCAGCTCTGCGCCGATCACCCGGGGCGCTTCGGTTGGCTGGCCGCGCTGCCGCTCCCCGATGTGGGTGCGGCGCTCGACGAGACGGCCTATGCATTCGACCAGCTGGGGGCTGATGGAGCCCTGCTGTTGACGAACTACGGGAACCGGTATCTAGGCCATCCCGGGTTCGAACCCCTGCTGGCCGAGCTCGACGGGCGGGGAGCCGTGGTGGCCCTGCACCCCACCTCGTGCGACTGCCTGGACGCCGTTCCCGAGATCCCGCGTTCGGTCATCGAGTTCCCTCACGACACCACCAGGACGGTCTGCAGTCTGCTGTTCGGTGGCTCGCTGCTGAGATATCCGAACATCCGCTGGCTCTTGCCTCATGGCGGCGGCACCCTGGCCTTCCTGGCTCACCGCATCGCGGGTGTTCTGAACCTCAGACCCAACCTGCGCGAACATGCTCCCGGGGGCGTCATCTCCGCGCTCCAGTCGCTCTACTACGACACCGCGTTCGCGGCCAACCCACCCAGCTTCGCCGCCCTGCGGGAGCTGGCGCCGGGTGACCACATCCTGTTCGGCACCGATTTTCCCTTTGCGCCCGAGGCCTTCATGGCGGCGTCGGTGGCGGGATTGGCAGAGGTAGCGGACGGCGCGGCCGCGTTCGAGTCGGTATCCCGGCGGAACGCGCAGACACTCTTCCCGCGTTTCGCCGAGCACGTGGAGTCGGTGTGAGGGCAGGACCACGGAATAGTCGGGCGTGGAAGGCCCGGAGGCGGACTCATGATTGACGCCCGGCGCACTGTCCGTTCATCCTGCCGCATGTGCCACGGCGTTTGCCAGGTCTTGGTGCATCTGGAAGGCGACCGCGTGGTCAGGGTCACGGGCGATCCCGACAGTCCCACCAGCCGGGGCTACATATGCGCGAAAGGGAGGGCCTCACCGGAATTGCTCTACCACCCCGACCGCCTCACCCATCCTCTGCGCCGTGTGGGCGCGCGGGGGGAAGGCCGATGGGAGCGTGTTTCCTGGGACGACGCTCTCGACGAGATCGCGGCCCGCATCTTGAGCATCCGAGACGAAAGCGGCGCCGAGTTCGTCGGCCTATGCCAAGGTACGGGCCGCCCGTACATCGAGTTCACCCAACGCTTCATCTACGCCTTCGGGTCTCCCAATTTCGTGGCTCCGGCCCACGTCTGCTACCTCTCCCGCTGGTTCGCCTCGCTCCTCACCATCGGCCGGCTGCCCGTAGCCGATGTCTACGGGTTCGGGGGAGAAGACCCGGCCTGCTTCGTCATGTGGGGCTGCAACATCACCGAGTATGGAGCCGCGGACGGCATGTGCGGGGGGCTGGTGCGGCAGGCGGTGGACCGGGCCGAGAAGCTCATCGTGGTGGACCCCCGCCGCACGTCCTTGGCGGAGCGGGCGGACCACTTCCTGCAGTTGCGCCCCGGCACCGAGGGCGCCCTGGCTCTGGCCATGCTGAACACCGTCATCGCCGAAGACCTCATCGACCAGGGGTTCGTCGAGGGCCATACCTCCGGCTTCCCCGAGCTCGTCGACCACGTCCGCTCCTTCACCCCGGAGTGGGCCGCGCCCATCACTCGGGTCGCCGCTGCGGATATTCGGGCGGCCGCCCGCACGTACGCAACGACGCTCCCGGGGTGCATCCAGTGGGGCAGCGCCACCGACATGAGTGCCGCGAGCTATCAGACCGCCCGCTCGCTGGTCATCCTGCGGGCTCTGGTCGGTAATCTCGATCGGCCTGGAGGAGACGTGCTCTGGGTGCCCCCGGAGGGCGTGCGGCAGAAGTCCACCTTTGTGAACCCTGACCAGCGCGGCGAGCAGTTCCTGCCTTCGCAGAAGCGCTCTGTGAGTGCAGGACGTTTCACGCTCGACCTGGTGGCCCACCCCCGTCTTTCTGGCAGTCGATCGTGACGGGCCGGCCCTATCGGCCACGGGCGGCCTGGATCGTGGGCTCGAACCCCCTCGTCACCGGGACCCACGGGACGGTTATCGAGGAGGCCTTGCGTGGCCACCTGGAGTTCACCGTGGTGTCCGACTTCTTCTTGACCCCCACGGCAGAGCTCGCCGACCTCGTCCTGCCGGCGGCTACCTGGCTCGAGACCGACGACATCGTGAGTCTACACAAGATCTGGTGCATGCTCGCGCGGCGCCAGGTTTCGCAAGTGGGCGAAGCTCGTGACGACCGCGAGGTGATCCTCGCGCTCGCCCATCGGCTGGGTCTGGAGGAGGCCTTTCCTTGGCCGGACTACCACGCCTATCTCGAGTGGCTACTCGAGGGGAGCGGCATGGACTTCGCCGCCTTCTGTGACCGCGGCCTCCTCCAGGGTACGATGCGCTATCGGAAGTACGAGCACGAAGGCTTCGCCACTCCCACCGGGCGCTGCGAACTCTACAGCTCGGCGTCGTCCGAAGAGAGGGGTCTGGCCCCCCTCCCCGTCTATCGGGAACCGGCTCTCTCTCCGTTGTCCTCCCCGGAAGTGGCGCGTGAATACCCGCTGATCCTGACCTCTGGTGCCAAGAGCGTCGCCTACTTCCATAGCGAGGGAAGGCAGATTGCCTCCCTGCGTCGCCGCTGTCCCGACCCACTGGTGGAGATCCACCCAGAGACGGCCGCGTCCCTGGGCATTGCTGAGGGGGCTTGGGTTCACGTGGAGAGCCCGGAAGGATGCGTGCAGATGAGAGCGCGTCTGTTTGGCGGCTTGGCCCCCGATGTGGTTTGTGCCCAGCACGGATGGTGGTTCCCGGAGGATCCGGGGCCGGAACATGGCTGGAAGCGGTCGAACATCAACCTGCTCTTTGGCGATCTCTCCGGCTACGATCCCGACACCGGGGCAGAGGCGTTACGTTGCGGACTGTGCCGGGTCTATCGGGTCGCCGGCGTGGATCGCACCCGGCCTGCTGGGGTGGCTGCAGCCAGCGACGAGGCGGCGCTGTGAGAGTGCTCGGCATGAGCGCAAGCCCGCGCGATTGGGGCAACACCGAGATTCTGGTGCAGCAGGCTCTCGCAGGAGCCCGGCGGGTGGGTGCCGAGACGGAGTTTCTCCGTCTGGCGGAGCTCGACCTGCGTCCCTGCCGAGGTTGCCTGGCGTGCGTCTTCAACGACCGGGACTGCCTCATCGAGGACGACTATCATGTCGTGCTCGGGGCCATGCGCCGGTCAAGCGCCGTGGTCCTCGGCTCCCCCGCATACGTCTTGGGTGCGACTGCGAGGATCAAGCTGCTCCAAGAGCGCCTGCTCCGTTTCGCTACCCGCAGCCGGGAGTTCGTCGATCGTCCGGGCGTTGTTGTCGCTGCCGCCGGTCGGCCGACAGACGTGCCGTTCACGCTCCCGCAGATCGCGACGACCTTTCTCAGCCTGGGCATGCCGGTCGTGGACCAGTTCGTCGGGTACGGACAGGGCCCGGGAGAGGTGCTGTGGGATGAAGCTGCCCTTCGGCGCGCGGCGTCTGCCGGAGAAGCACTTGGCCGGGGAGAGACGGGCTTTCGCGGCGACCCCGGGACGTGCCCGTCCTGCCATTTCGACCTGATCGACGTGGGGGCCCGCGGGGAGGTCTCGTGTCCACTGTGTGATCTGCCCGGGACCTGGACACCCGACCATGGCTTCCGGCCTCGGCCGAACGCGGCACCCCGGTGGGCCGAGGAGCGTGTGCGATCACACTTCGAGGACGGAATGATGCCTTCGCACGACAGGTTCCGGGAGCATCGAGCCGAGATCAACGCGCGCCTGGATGCCCTGCGAGCGGCCTTTGACCAAACCGGAGCGACAGAGAAGGAGTCGTAGTGGAACGTACCGATCGAGATGTCGTCGTCGTCAGCGCCTGCCGCACCGCCATCGGTAAGTTCGGAGGTCAGTTCAAGGACATTCGGGCTCACAGGCTTGCCGGCTTCGCCATGGAGGAGGCCATCATGAGAGCCGGCCTGGCGAAGGACCAGCTCGACGAAGTGGTAGCTGGAGACGGCATCCAGTGCAACGACGAAGCGAACACCGCTCGGGTGGCGGCTCTCGGCATCGGTATTCCCCCGGAGGTGCCCGCCTTCACCGTGCAGCGCCAGTGCGGTTCCGCCATGCAGGCCCTTATCTGCGCGAAACAAGAGATCCAGGCTGGGGACGCCGAGGTGGTCCTGGCTGTTGGCGTGGAGTCTCAGTCGAGCGCGCCCTATGTCCTCAAGACTGCACGGTGGGGCCAACGCCTCATGCACGGAGAGATGGCCGGTACCTTGTGGGATACCCTCCTTTCCGGCAGCGGCCTCGTGGGCGAGAAGATGCTCATGGGAGAGACAGCCGAACGGGTGGCCGAACGCTACCAGATAAGCCGGGAGGCTCAGGACGAGGTTGCGCTCCGCAGCCATCGCAACGCGGAGGCCGCGATCGCGACCGGCAAGTTCAAGGAAGAGATCGTGCCTGTGCCCATCCGGGGCAGAAAGGGCGACACTACTCTGGTAGACCAGGACGAGCACCCTCGCTTCGGCCTTACCATGGACGACCTGGCGAAACTCCCGCCCGCCTTTCGAGAGGGAGGCACGGTCACTGCGGGCAACTCCTCGGGATTGAACGACGGGGCGGCTGCAGTAGTGGTCATGACTCGAGCCAGGGCCAGAGACCTCGGTTGCAGGCCGCTGGCTGCTATCAGGGCCACCTCCATCGCCGGTGTTCCTCCGGAGGTCATGGGGATCGGGCCGATACCGGCCACCCAGAAGATCCTCGCCTGTACGGGGCTGTCTCTCCGCGACATCGGCCTCATCGAGATGAACGAGGCGTTTGCCTCCCAGTACGTTGCCTGCGAAGAGGAGCTCGGACTCGATCGCGAGCGGACCAATGTGAACGGCAGCGGTATCGGTCTCGGCCATCCCGCGGGCGCCACCGGCATCCGCCTGGTGGTGACTCTGGTGCACGAGATGAGGCGCCGGGGTGTTCAGTTCGGGCTCGCCACCTTGTGCGTTGGCGGGGGAATGGGTCTGGCCACGCTCTTGGAACTCGAGGGATAGGGGGATCGAAGTGACGGAATCGAGTCAGGAAAAGATCGCCTCGGGTGAGATCGACCTCATCGAAACCGACATCGTTGTGGTCGGCGCCGGAGGCGGCGGGTTGGCGGCCGGGCTGGTGGCGGCCCAAGGAGGGGCCGACGTGATCATCGTCGAGCAGCTGGCCGCGCCTGGCGGCCTCTCTCTGTTCGCGGAGGGCATGTTCGCGGTCGAGAGCTCGCTCCAGCGGAAGGCCTACGTGGGCCTGACTCGGGACCAAGCGTTCAGGCATCACATGGAGGCTACTCAGTGGGTGGCCGATCCCCGACTGGTGCGGGCTTTTTTCGACCGCTCCGGGGAAACCATCGAGTGGCTGCAGCGGCAGGGGGTCGAGTACGATGAAGCTGCCGCCATGTGGCCTGACGGTCCCCGCACGTGGCACCTGATCAAGGGGGGCGGTCGTGGCCTGGTCAAGGCCCTGGCGAAGCAGGCGCAGAAGGCCGGCGCCCGCATTCTGCTGAAGACAGCGATGCAGGAGATCCTACGCACGTCCGGAGGCCGCGCCGCAGGGATCATCGCCCGCACCCGCACGGGTAAGGATGTGGAGATCCGAGCGAAAGCCGTGATCATTGCCGGGGGCGGGTATGGTAGCAATGCGGCGGCTCTGGAGCAGCATGCCGGCGTCATCCCCGGAACGCCCCCGCTTGTCGACATGGGTCAGACCGGCCAGCCGATTTGGGCCGCTTGGGCTGCCGGTGCGGCCGAGGCGGGCACCGGCGCACTCATGTGCCTCTTGTCAGTGGTGGGGGAGAAGCCGGACTCCCATCTCAACGCCGCCGCCGTTCAGCCCGGGCTGTGGGTCAACCGGGACGGTGAGCGCTTCTGCGACGAGGCCGTCTACTTCGAGTTCACGCTGGCCGCAAACGCGCTCAATCGCCAGCCCGGAGCCATGATGTACAGCCTGTTCGACGAAGCCGGGAAGGAGCGCCTCATCGCCGGTGGGGTGGAGGCGCCCCTCGGCATCTACGTCCCGGCTGCGACCAAGCTGGAGCGCCTAGAGGCAGACTTGAAGCGGGGAATCGAACGCGGGCTGGCCTTCAGCGGTGATACCCCGGAGGCGCTCGCCGATGCCTTGCACATCGACCCCGTCGCCCTGGCGAAGACCGTTGACGACTACAACGCGAACTGCGACCGCAACCGCGATGGTGCCTTCGCGAAAGATCAGTCCTATCTGCGCCCGCTGCGTCGCGGCCCCTTCTACGCCATCGAGACCCGGGTCCACGTCTTCACGAGCGTAGGTGGGATCAAGATCAACCACCGCACTGAGGTGGTCGGCGCCGAGGGTAGGGTGATTCCCGGCCTCTACGCTGTGGGCAATTGCGCCGGCGGGTTGTACGCGGGCAACTACGAGCTGACCCATCCGGGCGTTGCGCTGGCGTTCGCGGTCAACTCCGGAAGGATGGCTGCCGAGGGAGCCCTAGGGCTCATCGAGGAATAGCCATCTGTTCGCGGGATCCCGCAGACGGGCCCTGGAGGGTACATGATGGTAGATCATGGTCATTACGACGCGCTACTCGCACTGGCGAAGAAGAGAAGAAGCATCCGGCATTTCCGGCCGGACCCTGTCCCAGATGAGTACATCGAGAGGATTATCGAGGTCGCTCGTTGGGCTCCATCCGGATTCCACAGCCAGCCGTGGGAGTTCGTGGTGATCAGGGACCAGACCCTCAAGAACGAGATCGTCCAAGCGAGCAATCGGAGGCGACCGGAGACGGGCGCAAGCCGCGAAGCGGAATCCCACGCAGTTTTGCCGCGGTCCGACTTCGCTGTAGCACCGGTCTTCATCTTGCTGGCGGGCGATTGGCGTGCGCGCCATCGGTTTCCCGCCCATATCACTCAGGCTGATGAGACGGCGGAGGCCGATGTCTTCAACTCTAGCCTGGCCAGTGCTTTCCTGCTGCTGCATTTGGCCGCGGCCTCGCTCGGTCTAGCCTCGCAGTGGTGCACGCGGGTGGTTCGGGGCAGCTCTGGCGAGTCCGTCCGGCGAATCATGGGATTGCCGGAACACATCCGAATGTATGACTTGATGGCCGTCGGGTACGCCGCGAAGCCCCCAATCGAGAAACCTCTTCGCGACCTCGCCGGCCTAGTCCATTACGAAGCCCCGCAAGAGGGTGAGTTTCGGACCCCCGAGCAGATCGGAGCCGATTCTCAGAAGTTCAGGGCATGGTGCATTCGAGCGCACTGAAGACTCGAAATGGACCGCTCCTCGCGGCATGTCTTGTCGGGCATCAACAAAGGTCGCGCAGCGCGCGGTAGATGCGGCCGACGCCGCCGTGGTCGACCGCCCGAGCTACTTGCAGCTCGAAGCGCCCCATGCGGCCGGAATCACTCGTGGCCGATCAGTTCTTCAGAAAGCGGGCGCGCGTCTCAGACTCCGAAAGGCCTCGACCGGCGTCGATATCCGCCTCCGCGGCTCGTATGTCATCGAGCACGCCGGGCTGCGTCAGAAGGTCCAGAGTCTCCTCTAGGGCTTCCAAGTCGTCCGGGCTTATGATGACGGCTGCGGGTCGTCCCCGCCGGGTGATGAGCACGCGCTCGTGCTCCGAAACCACGCGTTCGACGAGCTCGGAGAGTCGGGCCTTCACATCGGCAAGCGGCAGAGTCTCTGACATGACCATGATTATAGTCAGAAGGGAGCACTGCGGCGAGCGACCTCGAATCGCTTTGGCGCCGGCATGTTCACGGAATGTACACGCCGCGGCTGCATTACAACACCATGACCTGATCATGCTTCGGCGAGGGTCGACGATAGCCCGTCAGCCGCGGTCTGCGCCCGAAGACCCATCCGCTTTGTTGATCGCGCCGTATCAGCTATCGTGGACGCACGATGCACCCGCTCGAGACCTACCTCAGCGCCCTCTACGACGCCCGCCTGGGCGGTGGCGTGGCCGAGACCTCCGGCTATGCCGCCCTGGCCAACCTGCTGAATGAGGTCGGCGGCGGGCTCAAGCCCAAAACACGCTGCATTCTTCACCCCCATAAACAAGGGGCGGGCATCCCGGATGGCGGTCTCTACACCCTCGATCAGCTCGAACGCAAGGGGGCGAAAGCCGGCGGGGCGGTGGGCCGCGGGGCGGTGGGAGAGCCCAAGCCGAATCAGGTGCCGGCGCGAGGCGTGATCGAAGTGAAGTCCACGGGGGAGGAGGTCGCCACGGTGGCGGCGGGCGACCAGGTGCTGCGCTACCTCGAGCGCTATCGCCGGGTGCTGGTGACCAACTACCGGGACTTCGTGCTGGTGGGCTACGACGCCGCCGGGCGGCCGGCGCAGCTGGAGACCTACAGTCTGGCGGCGAACGAGGCTGAGTTCTGGGCCCAGGCGCTGCATCCGCGCACCATGGCGCGCGTCCACGGCGACCCCCCTGACCGAGTACCTCAAGCGGGTCATGCTGAGCGCCGCGCCCCTGGCGGCGCCCGAGGACGTGGCCTGGTTCCTGGCCTCCTACGCTCGGGACGCCAAGGCCCGCATCGAGGAGTCCGACCTGCCCGCCCTCACGGTGGTGCGCGAGGCGCTGGAGGAGGCCCTGGGCATCCGCTTCGAGGGCGAGAAAGGTGAGCATTTCTTCCGCTCCACCCTGGTGCAGACCCTCTTCTACGGCATCTTCTCGGCCTGGGTGCTGTGGAGCCAGGACCACTCCCCCGACGACCGCGCCGCCCGCTTCGACTGGAAGGGCTCCGCCTGGTCGCTGCAGGTGCCGGTGATCCGGGCCCTCTTCGAGCAGGTGGCCACCCCGGGCAAGCTCGAACCGCTGCGGTTGGTGGAGGTGCTCGATTGGGCCGCCGCCGCCCTCAACCGGGTGGACCGGGCCGCCTTCTTTTCCCGCTTCGAGGAGACCCACGCCGTCCAGTACTTCTACGAGCCCTTCTTGGAAGCCTTCGACCCCGAGCTGCGCAAGGAGCTGGGCGTCTGGTATACGCCGCCCGAGGTGGTGCAGTACATGGTGGCCCGCGTGGACACCGTGCTGCGCGAGGAGCTCGACATCGCCGACGGCCTGGCCGACCCACGGGTGTACGTGCTCGACCCCTGCTGCGGCACCGGCACCTACCTCTTGGAGGTGCTGGAGCGCATCGCCCTCACTTTGGATGAGAGGGGCGGCGACGCCCTCAACACCGACGACCTCAAGCGGGCCGCCATGACCCGCGTCTTCGGCTTCGAGATCATGCCCGCCCCCTTCGTCATCGCCCACCTGCAGCTGGGTCTCTTCCTGCAGCACGCGGGGGCGCCCTTCTCGGAGACGGCCGGCGAACGGGCCGCCGTCTACCTCACCAACGCCCTCACCGGCTGGGAGAAGCCCCACGACCACGCCCACCGCCTGCCCTTCCCCGAGCTAGAAGACGAGCGCGACGCCGCCGAGAAGGTCAAGCGCGACCTGCCCATTGTGGTGATCCTGGGGAACCCGCCCTATAACGGCTACGCAGGCATGGCCGTGGCCGAGGAACGCGGACTCTCCGATGCCTACCGCACGACCACCCGCGCGCCGGCGCCCCAGGGCCAGGGCTTGAACGACCTCTACGTGCGTTTCTTCCGTATGGCCGAGCGGCGGATCGTGGAAGCCGCCCAACACTCGGCGGAGTAGTGGAAGAGGACCTTCTTGCGGATATCGAGGCACAGCGGAACCTGATGATCGCCGTCGCCACGGACGGTCCTCGAATCAAGGCCGTCAATGCGGAGTACGTCGAGCGTCGAGCAAGGATGCAGCAGACGCTGGCGGCACTAGGCCTCAAGGACCCCAATCCCCACTCGGACCTCTGGTCTTGGCATGGCAAGTGGTCGAGTGGCGACTTGCCCACGTACCGTTCGCGGAGGCAGTACGTCACGGAACTCTACGAAGCACTCGTGACCCGCATCGAAGCCGGACCAGGCCTGGGTTCGGGACGCATTGAAGAGCCCACAGGCTGGTCGCGGGTGGACAGGGCGCTGGGCGAGATGCGAGAGAGGCTCCAACAAGCCGCGAACGAAATCCGCTTGATTTTTCCTTCCCAACTCTTTATTTTAGGATGTGGCGTTAAGATAAAATAAAGGCGAATCCTATTTTAGGTTCGAGGCAGACAGGATGAAGCGAGAACTCCAAGGCAGATACGTGACCATATCGACGGTGGGTGAGACGGCCCAGGCCTTCGTGCCCGCGCCACTGCCGCCGCGTCCGCCCGTCGACTGGACCCCGGAGCTGCGCACCAAGTTCGACCAGGCGCTGCTGGCGCTCGGGCGGTTGGACAGCGTCTCGACCCTGCTGCCGGACACATCGCTGTTCCTCTACATGTACGTTCGCAAGGAAGCGGTGCTCTCCTCCATGATTGAGGGGACCCAGTCGTCGCTGTCCGACCTGCTGCTGTTCGAGCTGGACCAGGAGCCGGGCGTGCCACTCGATGACGTGCGGGAGGTCAGCAACTATGTCGCGGCTCTCGATCACGGCCTGCGTCTGCTAGAGGAAGGGCTACCGCTGTCGCTGCGCCTGTTCCGTGAGATTCACGGCGTGCTGCTGACCAAGGGCCGGGGCAGCAATCAGACCCCGGGCGAGTTCCGGCGCAGCCAGAACTGGATCGGTGGCACCCGACCTGGCAACGCTGCCTTCGTTCCGCCTCCGGCCGAAGAGGTGCTGGAGTGTATGAGCAAGCTTGAGCTATTCTTGCACGACCAGCCGGAGCCGACCCCGGTGCTGCTCAAGGCGGCGCTTGCCCATGTGCAGTTCGAGACGATCCACCCGTTCCTCGACGGTAACGGCCGACTGGGGCGTCTGCTGATCACGTTGCTGCTGTGCGAACAAAAGGTGTTGCGGGAGCCGATGCTCTACCTCAGCCTCTATTTCAAGACGCACCGCCAGTATTACTACGAGCTGCTCAACAACGTGCGCCTGACCGGCGACTGGGAAGCCTGGCTCGACTTCTTCGCCGAGGCGGTCCTCGTCACAGCCACCCAGGCAGTGGAAACGGCGCAGCAGCTTCTCGACCTCTCGAACCAGGATCGCGATAAGATCACCGGCCTCGGCCGGGCGGCGGCATCCACTCTGCAGGTCCACCGGGCGCTCATGGAGCATCCCATCACCACCTCGGGCTCGCTGGTGGAGAAGACCGGCATCACCCCGGCGACCGTCAACAAGGCGCTCGGCCACCTGGAACAGCTCGGCATCGTGAAGGAGCTGACCGCCCAGAAGCGCAACCGCCTGTTCAGCTACGCGGGTCATATCGAGATCATGAATCGCGGCACGGAACTGCCGGGCAGGTAGGTCAGTTCGATTTTCGCTGCGAACCCAGCATCCTCGTCCGGAGCTTGGAAATCGGGGGCGAAAGGTTGCTTCCCCGGTGGGAACTTGGGGCTCGACCTGACTTCCTATGTGAAGCCCTTTGTTTCAATATGTTACGGCGTAGATTGAGGCTGGAGACTGGTTTGCGGTCGTGAGCTGTTTGCTCCACCAATGCTACACAAAAGCCACGCAAATGGCGGGGGTTTTGTGTAGCCGGCGGTCAGTAGGTTGACACCCCAGTTGCAGAAGAGGTAACCGCTCACCCGGTCTGTGGAGAACTCGGTCGCCTGACTCCATCCAAAGTCTCATTTCCGGACGACGGTAACGTGCGCCACAATCGCGTCGCTGGCTGTGTGCGCGAGAGGTCTCGGACCATGCCAGGGTTCAGAGAGCCGTCCGGGATGCGGTGCTGAGAGACGGTGTCCGCATGCCGCCTCGGTTTGCAGGTCAAACGCCAGCACGTTAGGCATGATCGGCGCGTACACGTCGGTGGGGCGATGGTGATCGCCCGAAGGGAGGTCTATCCCGGGCGCGAGCATCGCGACCTCAGGGCCGGTCTTCTCGAGCACCTGATGGAAGCTGGCGGAGTTGCCGGAAGACGACCTCTGAGGGGGACGGGCTAACAAGCGCATCGAGCAAGCCTGCCGCGCGCGCCGCCGCTGACGCCCCGAGCATCAGCCTCGGCGAAGTCATCGGATGCCTGCTTGCACGGTAACCGGGATAGTAGTATAGTCATCATTGTGACCAAGGGGGTTTGATGATCGTCTCGTTTGGCGATCGGGCCACAGAGGATCTGTACCACAATCGACCCACGAGCCGGGTGCGTCGCTTCCCTCGAGATATCATCGATCTGGCCTTGATCAAGCTGGACATGTTGAACGCGGCTGCAGCTGTGCTGGACCTCCGATCGCCGCCCGGCAATCGGCTCGAGGTCTTGAAGGGTGACCTGAAGGGCTTCCACTCGATCCGGGTCAACGACCAGTGGCGGCTCGCATTCCGGTGGGAGGGCAACAACGCGCACGACGTCCGGCTGATGGACTATCACAGGTAGGAAGGTCGAAGATGATCCCAGAGAACCGTGTTCCCACACACCCCGGTGTGATCCTGAGGCAGGAGTTCCTTGTTCCGCTCGGGATCTCCCAGGTGGCATTCGCGGCGCATCTGGGTGTGCCGGTGCAGCGCATCAATGAGCTCGTTCGCGGCAAGCGCGGCATCACTCCGGAGACCGCGTGGCTCCTTTCCCAGGCGCTCAACACCACGCCCGAGTTCTGGATCAACCTGCAGGCTGCGTACGATCTCGCTCGGAGCCGTCCGGCCGAGCCCGTCAAGCGGCTCGCTGCCATCGGCTGAGCGTCGCGGCTGAAGGCTGCTGCTAGGCCAACTGCGGGGCACGGCATTCCGGCCTCAGGCGGTATACTTTGCTCGCAGGTGCCAGCCCCAAGGAGTCTCGATGAAGCTCAAGGTCATTGTTCACGAAGCGGAAGAAGGCGGCTTCTGGGCTGAAGTCCCCGCTATTCCGGGCTGTGCCACCCAGGGTGACACCTACGAGGAGCTCCTCGAGAACGTGCGCGAGGCCATCGAGGGCTGCCTGGCGGTTGAGGTTTCTCCCGGCCAGTCCGGCGAGCACGACCGGGTGATCGACGTCGCCATATGAAGTCGGTCTCTGGCCGCGACCTTGCGCGCGCCGTCGAGCGCAAGGGGTGGACTCTGCTCCGCGTTCACGGGAGCCATCACATCTACGGGAAGCCGGGCTGCATGGTTCGGCTCTCCATCCCAGTGCACGAGCATCGCGACCTCAAGGCTGGTCTCCTCAAGCACCTGATGAAGCTGGCGGAGCTGTCGGAAGACGACCTCTGAGGAGGGCGGACTAACAAGCTGCGGATTGAATTCACCGACGATGTGCGCGAGGCGCTGGAGGAGGCCCTGGGCGTCCGCTTCGAGTGCGAGAAAGGTGAGCGTTTCTTAGGAGGATCCGCAAGCGCTTGACCGGCGCCAGCCGGGACTATACGGTTTGTCTACCTATGAAGGGAACAGAGAGCTTGGGCGTTCCGGCTACGGGCGGCGCTCATCCCCTTGATGGCGACGCTCCTCTTCATCCCGACAGCGGGGTTGTGACCACCAGGAGGATCCTTAAGCGCCATGTATGGCTTCGAAATGATGGTCAAGGGCCGCGACATCGGCGCTGTCCGCTTCGGCGACAGCCTCTGAGAAGGCGAGCTGAAACAGATCGAGCGGGAGATTGCCGACATGCTGGCGAAGGTGACGGACTGAAAAGAAGGCGGCCGGCAGGGAGTTGGAGAGCCGCACGTGGAGTGAAATGCCATGAAATCGATTGCGATCGGGATTGCCATCGGGAAGCAGGTTCTTCTCGACGAGCACCACTTCTTCGTAGACGAGGAACTGGACAACTTCGAGCACGTTTCTCGAATCGCGAGGGTCGCCGGGTCCGTCCAGCGCGCCTTGGAGCGGGAGGGTTGCGAAGGCGCGGAGGCAGACCGGGCCAAGCGGGCTCTCATCGACTTCGGGCGTGCTCTGTTCGTGGAGGAATGGATGAAACCGCTCGCCGGCGACGATGAAGTCCCGTCAGAAGCAGAAGCGATTGCCGAGTTCAAGCGGTGCCTTCGCGATGCGACCAGGTGACCAAGAGCAGGCAATCGGGAGGGTCGGCAGTGTATCTGATCCACTTCACGGCGCAGGAGCGGGGTTCCGCAGCTAATCGCCCTTCTGGTCCACTCCTGAACGAAAAAGCCCTGCATATGGCGTTTCGGGTTGGTCAGAAACTCGAATTGACATAGATACACACTTTCTGCAATGGTTCTTGCAGTGATTAGAGTTGTTCTGGCATACTCTAGTCCATGTATCTGCGCTCGACAGCTCAGAAGCGAAAAGACGGTAGCGTCATCCGCTACCTACAGCTGGCCCAGAACGTGTGGGATCCGAGTAAGAAGCGCAGCCGGGCGCAGATCGTCTACAGCTTCGGCCGGGAGGACGCGGCCAACCGGGCCGCCCTGGAGCGCCTGGTCTCCTCCGTCTCCCGCTTTCTCTCGCCGGAGGCCGCGCTCTCTGCCTCTGCGGGCGAGGACTTCGCCTTCATGGAGTCCCGCCCTCTAGGCGGTGCCTATGTGCTCGACGCGCCGTGGCACCGTCTGGGCATCGATCAGACCATGGGCCGTCTCCTTGAAGGTCGGCGCCTGGACCCCCGGGCCGAGCGGGTGCTCTTCTCCTTGGTCGCCAGCCGTGCTCTGGCGCCTTCTTCGAAGCTCGCCGCTGCGCGTTGGGTAACAGACGACGTCGAGATCCCCGGGCTCCCCGAGACCACCGATGATCAGTGCTACCGGGCCATGGACTTCCTCCTTGCGATCGCCCCTTCCCTGGAGGAAGAGGTCTTCCACCAGGTGGCTACGCTGCTCAACCTGGAGGTGGACCTGCTCTTCTTCGACACCACCTCCACCTACTTCTGCCGGGATGCGGCCGATGAGCCGGTACGGTGCGACGGGCGCGGCCCACGCTGTGCGTGCTCGGGCGATGCCGCTGCGGACACAGAGGCCGGCGGTGGCCCCTCCGCGGGCTTGCGCACCTTCGGCAAGAGCAAGGACCACCGGGACGACCTGCCCCAGATCGTCATCGGCATGGCCGTGACCCGAGAGGGCATCCCCGTGAGAGTGTGGTCCTGGCCCGGGAACACCGCCGACTCGGCCCTCATCCGCCGGGTGAAAGAAGATCTGCGCGATTGGACGCTCGCCCGCATCGTCTGGGTGGCCGACCGGGGGTTCTCTTCGTGCGAGAACCGCCGCTACTTACGCCGGGGCGATCACCACTACATCATCGGGGAGAGACTGCGCTCCGGGTCTGCCCTTGCCACGGCCGCGCTTTCTCGGGCGGGACGCTACCAGGAGGTGCGGGAGAACCTCAAGGTCAAAGAAGTGAAGATCGCCGAGGGGGAGCGCTTCGTCATCTGCTTCAACCCCGAAGCCGCGGAGAGGGACGCGGTCGTGCGGACTCATCTCGTGGCCGGTCTGCAGGAGACGATCGCGGATTCCGATCGTCTCTCTGCGACCAAGCGGGCGGAGCTTGCCGGGGTCATCTCCACCAAGCCCGGTCTTCACCGCTTCCTGCGGGTCACAGCGGGTGGGCTGCTGCGCATAGACGCCCGCGCCATCACCGCCGAGGAGAAGCTCGACGGGAAGTATCTGCTGCGTTCGAGCGACCCCACGCTCTCGGCAGAAGACATCGCCCTGGGCTACAAGCAGCTCCTGGAGGTGGAGCGGGGCTGGCGGGACTTAAAGCAGGTCCTTGACCTGCGGCCGGTCTATCACCGCAAAGAAGAGCGCATCCGGGCCCATGTACTCCTCTGCTGGCTCGCGCTGCTCCTCATCCGGGTGGCGGAGACCTCCTGTGCGGACACCTGGCCTGCCCTGCGCCGAGAGCTCGAGCGGCTCCAGGTCGGCACCTTCGAAGGACCGGCCGGCACCTTCCGCCGGCGCACGCAGACTACCCGGGCTCAGCGCACCATCCTGGCACAGCTTAAGATCCCCGAACCACCCGAGATCCAAGAGCTCAAGGCCGCCACACAGGCTTCCTGACCCCTCCGCAGGGCCCCATTCCCATAGATACACGCCTGTTTGGCGCGGAATCGCGGCTTTTGCCTGCTCAGGGAGAGGTTTTATGGGACTAGTGGGGATGTTAGCTGCGTAACCCCGGTATGAGGGTCAGTCCGTTGATTTCGACGCGCTTGCCAGTCGGGGGCACGTTCAGTGCGGCACTGTGGCCCGTATGCGTCGCCCTCCAGGTCCAGTGAACGACGGCCTGATCACCGTCCACCAAGATGCTGTGGGTGTCCGCCTGCTGTTCGGTGTACGCCCGTCCCCTATCCTCCAGCATCTGACGGATCGCGGCGACACCGACCACCGGGGGGAAGGGCACGTGCTCGAACACCACGTCTGTCGCATGGAGCTCCAGTCCCGCATCTAGATCGTGTCGGACGTAGATGTCGTCCGTCACCTTGCGAATCATGCGCTTGATCTCCTCTGAGTCCACAATGACCTCCCCTCACGTTGGCACCCAACTGGAGCCCAACCACTGCGTGACGGACCATAGGAGCGCGCGCTCTCCTCACCTGGCCCCCTTGGCGGCGCACGCGGATTCTTTCGACCATGAAGCGAAGGCTACTTGTTGTCAACTGCCCGATTGGACAGCAGACAGCTGTCACCAACTCGAGGCAGTCCGCGATGGGTCAGTCGAGGTCCTGTTCGGACCAAGACCGCCCGGCGGGACGGAGTCCCCCGTGCTCGTTCTGGCGGGCCCCGAGCAGGGGACCGGGTTTCTTCAAGGCCCGTTCGGCAATTTGGATCCGGAGCGATAGCTCCGACCCTTCAACTCGGAGAACTCCTCAGCAGTCTGCGAGGGCCCCGACCTCTTTTGAGGTGTCGGGGGACAACAGCCCCCTCTTTGACGGTCGAAAGGCGACCCTCTCATTATGCCGGCAGTGAGGCGCCGACCGTCTTCCGGTCTCTTCGTCTGTAGCTCTCGCGTACTGCATCCAGGGCCACTTGGCCGCAGACACAGTCGCACGTTGTCCGCAGCCGGTTCGGCCGCAGCGCGATTCAGTGCGAGGTACTCAGGTTACTCAGCGGCAGGACCCGAGGGGCCCTGCAGGCCCGGAGTCGGAATCTCCTCGGGTATACCCTTGTCGTCTACCGTGACGGCTTGGGTGAGGATGTCAAAGTCGCCATCATTCGTCACATCGTGACAGGTGAAGCAGTTGCCCCTAAACTCCGCTAGGAAGATGCCGCTGTTTAGGTGCACCGGGTGCACGATCACCCGCAGGCTGATGGGCGCCACCGTACCGTTCTGCTCGCCGTCACCGGCTGCGTGACACCCGAGGCAGGTATTGACGGTGGCCGTGTCGGGCAGGCCATTGTGCACGGCAAAGCGGGCCGAGGTCGGATCGCCCCCCATCGCCTCCCACTTCAAGCTGAAGGTCGGAGCATTACCTCGATCTGGATCGGGTCTACCTGGGGTGAAGGGAGGGGCGGCTGGATCCCCAACCGCCGTGGGGTGGCAAGAGGGGCAGCCCCGGTTGATCTGGGCGAGCGGCGCCATCTCCTGTGAGGCCATGTACTGCTGCTGGCGGTCGAGCATGACCGCGGCCTGGGCCCTTGTTATCGACTCCTCGGGACCGAAACTCCCATCCGCGTGACCAAGGATGATGCCCTGATCGGCCAGCTTGATGATCGAGTCGTGGGCCCAGTAGTCCGCGGGTACATCCGTGAAACTGCTGGCCGCGTAGGCCGCCGTGCCGGCCAGAGCCAGCATCACCGCGATCAACACGACAATGGTTCGTTTCGTGAGGCGTCCTTTGATAGTCATGGTCCCCCTCTCGTCTCCAAGAAGCGACACGCGAAATCGGTAAGGAGACTGGTGGTGCTGTAGACTGCTTCTTCAGTTCCCGCCGGGCACGATCGGCGGTGCCAAGAGGTTGAGCGCGCCCATGTTCTACAGGCTGCTGAAGAATGAAACCTAGGCCGTCACACTGCACTGGGCGGCGCCATGCGTCGTCCTCGGTCGCGCGAGTAGCGCTGCTACGCCCGCTTCCTGCGTCCTTGCCTTGCGCATGCCCAGCGCACCGTGGCGGCGAAGCGTCATTTCTCAGCAGCCCCTGAAAGGCTGTCGCACTGAGGACGCAATGGACCAAGGAACTGACCGATCGGGGGGCCCTGTGCGTCGAGCGGGTGGTACAGTAGTAGGCCGGGGAGATGATCAAAGCCGCACCCGGCAGGCACCTGTGAGACGGATACGGACATCTCCCGCTTGGGCGAAGTTGCGGACTCGGCTTCCAGTCTTCGCGGTGCTGCTGGTGATAGTAGCGCTGACAGGTCTCACGGCAGCCACGATGGACAGCGGACGGTTCTCCCCCGACGGGGAAGAGAACATCCGCTTGAGCTTCTATCTTTGGACGGCTGGTAGTTTCTCTGAGGACGGCCGCGAGCCCTCGTACCTGCGGGAACCGTTGGGGATCTTCGTCACTGCTGCTCACATGGCGTTGTTGACGGACATACCGGAATCCGCCACCACAGAAAAACTGATAAGGGACTCGCACTACAGGAAGCAGATCCTCTGGGTCAACCTATACTATCTTGTCGGCCTTCTGCTCGCGGTGTGGTGGCTGTCCTGGTTGCTCACGAGGTCACACGTCGTGGGTGCCCTGGCGATCATCGGTACTGGGTTGTTCTCCACGGTCCAGTACCACTCGGGGAACCTCCTTACCGAATCGCTGGCTGCCCTGACTCTGGCGCTCGCTTGCGCATCTATGGTCTGGCTGGTCCAGACGAAACGACTACGCGCGGCCGTGCTTGCAGGCGTGATGCTTGGCGTCCTCGCTCTGACCAAGGCAGCCGCGCTCTACGTGGCGCTGGTGGCGATACCCGTCTTGGCTGTGAGCACGGACCTCTTCGGTCTTCTCCCTCGTCGGGCGGCCCTCACGGTGCTGGCAGTCACGGCACTCTCTTTTGCAATCACCGTCACCCCTTGGATGACACGTAATTACCTTCAGTTCGGCGACTTTGCCATCGCCCAGCGTGGCGGCGTGGTCCTGTATACCCGGGCTCTGAAAGACAACATGTCCAGAGAGGAGTACTGGGGCACCTTCTACGCCTATGCTCCAGTTCCGCTCCGGAAGCACGTGTTCGAAAGCTTGCTCGGCTTTCGGGCGCAGGATCTTAAGCCCGGCGGCCGCTACGGCCGCCTTGTGCGATATCCGCCCGGGGAGCCCCAGGTCGTCATGGCCGGTGATGTCGAGGATGCGGTCAGCTATTTCGGCAAGGCCTGGGCGATGAAGGTACGGTTAAGCAAGCAGATGGCCGCCGCGGGGCTCCCGCAGTCTGAGGTCGACCGGGTGCTGCAGGAGAGGGCGATGGACATGATCAAAGCGGCGCCCGGCAGGCACCTCGCGACCACTGTACCCTTTGCTTGGCGGGGCCTGTGGTCGTTTGCCGGTGACACGCTGCTCGGTGTGGGCGCGAATCTGGTCGCATTCGTCACCCTTCTGGCCTTTCCCTTCATCGCCATCTGGCGAAGACGGGCCGAATGGTTTGCCTTCTCTCTTCTTGCGGTGGGGATGTTCTGGTTCCATGCGCTGTTTACCCACTTCATTCCGCGCTACTCTGAACCGTTGGTGCCCCTGGCCGTGCTGTCGGTGCTGGTGCTCGTGCACGCGCTCTTCGTCCGCCTCAAGGAGAGGCGATCATCGACGCGGATCTGAACGCATCGGGCATCCCGTCTCGGGCATTGGCGTACGGTCGCCGACGTCTGGCGATGCTCCTTGTGCCGATCCTTATCGGCCTGTTGGCCTTCTTGTCGGCAGGGAGGATCCAAGGAGAGGAGCTTGCTGACGACGCCGGCCACAACGCGGCCCTTAGCTTCTACTTGTCAACTCAGGGCGAGTTCTCCGGGGATGGGATTTCGCCAACGTACATGAGAGAGCCGTTACCGATCGCCGTCACCGCCGCCCACATGGCGTTGTTCACGGATATCTCGGAATCGACCGGGATGGAGCAACTGAAAGCAGACCCGTACTATACGGGGCAAATGCTCCAGGTGAACCTGTACTACGCCGTTGGTCTGTTCTTCTCCCTGTGGTGGCTCGCCTGGCTGCTGACGCGGTCTCACGTGGTGGCGGCCCTGACGATCTTTGGTGCTTGGCTGTCCTTCACGCTGATCGGGCGCAACCTGAGCAGCCTCTTGACGGAATCGCCGGCCGCTCTGACTCTGGCGCTGGCTTCGGCGGCGGCGGTCTGGTTGGTACAGACCACGAAGTGGACGGCGGCCATCTTGACCGGCGTCTCGTTCGGCGCCCTGGCTTTGACCAAGGCCGCCGCCCTGTACGTTGCGCTGGTGACGATGCCTTTGCTGGCCGCCTTCCTGGTAATGTGCGGGCTAGCGTCCTGGCGGCGAGCGCTCGCGATTCTGGGGGGGACGGTGCTCGCTTTCGCCCTTACGGTGACGCCCTGGATGACCCGGAACTATCTGCTGTTCGACGACTTCGCCATCGCCCAGCGCGGAGGCGCCGTACTGCTCGCGCGGGCCCTGAAAGACCAGATGACAATGGAGGAGTACAAGGGAGCATTCTACGTCTACGCTCCTGCGGCGGTGAAGAGACACGTATTCGAGCGCTTCCTCGGCTTCGAAAAGGAGGACGTGCAGCCGGGGGGGCGGTACCTGCGCCTGATGAGAGGTCAGCCAGGAGATATCGAGGCGGCCGCGGCAGGCGATCCCGCGCGCGCTATCAGCTTCTTCGGCAAGGCCGGCGCTTTGGGGACTCTATGGACCAAAGAACTGATGGATCTGGGAAAGCCTCGCCACGAGGTCGATCGCGTACAGGAGCAGAAAGCGATGGAAATGATCAAAGCCGCGCCCGGCAGACACTTGGCGCTGACCTTGCCCTTCGCCTGGCGTGGTCTCTGGTCGTTTGGAGGTGCGGCCCGATCCGGTGTTCAATATCTCTTCGTCGCTTTAGCCAACCTCGTCTCCTTCTCGATCTTCTTGGCGTTCCCCCTCGTGGCCGTTTGGCGGCGCAAACCTGACTGGCTCGCCTTCTCTCTGCTCGGTTTCGGGTTGTTCTGGTTCCATGCCCTGCTGACCCACTTCATCCCCCGCTACTCCCAGCCCCTGATCCCTTTGGCCGTGCTATCGGTCCTCGTGCTGTTGCACGCGCTCTTCGTCCGCCGCCCCGAGCGCTCGAGGACTACCGCGTGAAGCTCATCATCCAGATTCCCTGCTTCAATGAGGCCGCCACCCTTGCCATCGCGCTTGCGGCTCTGCCACGCGAGGTAACGGGCTTCGACGTGGTCGAGTGGCTGGTCATCGATGACGGCAGCCAGGACGACACGGTGACGGTGGCCAAGGCGAACGGGGTCGACCACGTGGTCCGTCACACGCACAACCTAGGCCTCGCCCAGACGTTCATGACCGGTCTGGAGGCCTGCTTGAGCTTGGGCGCAGACGTGATCGTCAACACCGATGCCGACAACCAGTACCACGCCGGTGACATCCCAGCATTGACCGCTCCCATCCTGGAAGGGCGGGCGGAGCTGGTGGTTGGTGCGCGGCCCATTGCGGCCATCGAGCACTTCTCGGGGCTCAAGAAGTACCTCCAGCGGTTGGGGAGTTGGGCGGTGCGGGTGGCCAGCAGCACCGACATCCCAGACGCTCCGAGCGGTTTCCGCGCGATCAGCCGAGCCGCGGCGGAGCGGCTCATGGTCTTCAACGACTACACCTACACGCTGGAGACCATCATCCAAGCCGGCCAGAAGAACATGCCGATCACCTCGGTGCCGGTGCGCGTCAACGAAGACCTGCGTCCCTCTCGGCTCGTCAAGAGCGTCCCCTCGTATATCAAGCGCAGCATGATCACCATCGTCCGCATCTTCGTCATCTACCGGCCCTTCCGCTTCTTTGGGACCATCGGTGCGATCCTGTTCGCCGCCGGCTTCTTGGTGGCTCTCCGCTTCCTCTTCTACTATGCGACCGGAGATGGGGAGGGGCATGTGCAGTCCCTGCTCCTTGCCGTGCTGCTGTTGGGCATGGGATTCCAGACGGTGCTCATCGCCTTCCTGGCTGATCTGCTCGCGGCCAACAGGAAGTTGCTCGAGGACGTGCGCTATCGGGCCAGGGTGTGGTCACGAGACGACACCGGGCGCCCCGTCTGATGAAGACCCGGATCGCAGGAGGCGCTGAGGAAGACGGCTTGGTCATAGGGAACGCCTATGACAAGTACGGGTCCGCAAATCCGATCGTGAGAAGGATCATGGCCGGGTTCGAGTCGGCCATGGCCGCGCTGGTTGCCGGCGCCGATCCCTCATCCATCCACGAGGTCGGCTG
This sequence comes from Thermoleophilia bacterium, assembly GCA_027493445.1. GTDB lineage: Bacteria > Actinomycetota > Thermoleophilia > RBG-16-64-13 > RBG-16-64-13 > JAMDDA01. The sequence continues at coordinate 4,054,320 of JAOSKU010000001.1, forward strand.
TGGGGAAGGGTACTGGGTACTGCGCTGGAGCGCAGGCGGCCTGTCGGCCAGAGGATCCGACGCCTCGCCGCAGGTGATCGAGCTTGCCCGCGAGAATGCCGCCCGGGAGAACTTGTCGCCTGCGCTTTTCGAGGCTCGCAGCATCTACGAGCTTGAGCCCGGGCGGGACGGGGCTGACCTCCTAGTCTGTTCGGAAGTGCTCGAGCACCTGGATACGCCGGAAGCAGGGTTGCGGGCGCTTCAGCGGGTGGTGGAGCGGTACCTGATCCTGAGCGTCCCGCGGGAACCGGTCTGGCGGGCGTTGAACCTCGCGCGAGGAAGCTACGTCTCCACCTTGGGCAACACCCCCGGACATGTGAACCACTGGTCGAGGAAGGAGTTCTTGGGCCTGGCGTCGCGGTACTTCGACGTCGTCGAGGTGAGAAGCCCTCTGCCCTGGACCATGCTCTTGTGCCGGCCCTACCGGTGAAGCCTCGGATGAGGCACCCGCCCGTGCAGAGCGCGTTGCGCTGGAGTGGCAGAGCGCTGGCGATCCTCGGCCTACTCTTCGTGGTCCTGCGCCTGCGCGCCTACTGGCATGAGATCGACCTCGCCCGGCTCCGTTGGGGAGGGTGGACCGCGACCGGCGGTCTGTCTCTGCTGTACGGCACGGCCAACGTCATGCTGGCCCTGGCCTGGTGGCACCTACTTAGGCAGTTCGGAGCCGCTACCTCCCGCCGGTGGGCGATACGTGCCTACGGCCTTGCGCAGATCAGCAAGTATGTGCCGGGCAACATCTTCCACCTGGCTGCCCGTCAGGCCAGGGGCATGGCGGTGGGGATTCCGGGCTGGCCGTTGGCCAGATCCGCCGCGTGGGAGCTTGGTCTGCTGGCGGCGTGTGGCGTCCTGTTCGGATTCCTCGCCCTGCCCCTTCTCGTGGGGGCGATGCCGGTTTTCTTGAGCGCGGCGCTCTTCTGTGCCGCCCTCGGGGCGGTCGCGTTCCTCTTGTCGTGGTTGCTCGGGACCTCCGCTGTGAAGGCCTTCGGCTGGCAGGCGGCGTTCTTGCTGTCTTCCGGCCTGCTTTTCCTTGGCGTCCTTGCCCTGCTCGGTGCGAGCCCGGTGAGGGACAGCGGCGCGTGGTTGCCTGTGCTCGGGGCCTACATCGTCGCCTGGTTGGCGGGTCTGGTCACCCCCGGCTCTCCCGCAGGCTTGGGCGTGCGCGAGGTGGCACTGCTTTTTCTCCTGAAGGGCCTCGTGCCGGAAGCGGAACTGATCCAGGCCGTCGTGCTGGCACGAGTGGTGTCCGTACTCGGGGATGGCGCCTTCTTGCTGGGAGCCCTGGCCCTCCTCAAAGAGGCACCACCAGAAGGCCGTTGAAAAACGAAGCCCCGGCCGCCGGGCAGCACTGGGCGGCGCCATGCCGCGTCCTCGGTCGCGCCCGTAGCGCCGCTACGATTCGGCCCGGTAGAGCGGGTCCTTCAGCATCCTGGGGATCGCGGACGAGGACTGCTACTGCGACCTTCACACGTTTTGGAGGGGGATAGCCAGAACTGTGCCGTCCCTCTGTTACTGGGGCCCCTGCGCGAACTCGTGGATCACCTTTCTACGAGAGGGTGACGGCCGCCAGCGCTACGCCCGCGGAGCTACGACCCAAACCGGCCCGATCGGAGGGCGACGGCCTTGCTGATTCCGACGAAAACCGGGTAGAATCCCGGATCGACCTCCTCACCACAGGGGAGACGACTACGGCGTCCTATCCTGCGCGAAGGGCGACCACAAGGAGGGTTAGACTCACATGATGCGCGAGATGCTCCGAGCCAAGCTCCATCGGATCACCGTTACCGAAGCCGACATCGACTACGAGGGCAGCATCACCGTCGACGCCGAGCTTCTCGACCTCTGCGACATGTTGCCCTTCGAGAAGGTGGAGGTCTACGACATCGACAACGGCCATCGCTTCTCCACCTACCTCATCGAGGGGGAAGCCGGGTCGGGCTCGTGCTGCGTCAACGGGGCGGCAGCCCGGCTGGTGACCGTGGACGACCGCCTGATCATCTGCGCCTACTGCCAGGTGGACGCTGCGGAGGCCCGCGAGCACCGGCCGGAGATCGTTCTGGTGGGCGAGGACAACCGTCCTCGCGTCCACAAGCGGTCGGAGGCGGCGGGCGTGCGGGTCGGCGCGTGACGTCTCGAGTTCCCTTTGGCAGGCGCGTCCGTAGACCTACTGGGTGACCCCTCTGCTCGACCGGATCATCACTTCGAGAGAAGCAGCGCCGTACAGATCCAGCTTCTTCCGTCCCACGCCTTTGATGCTGAGCAGCTCCCCCCGAGTGCTTGGTCGCTCCACCGCCATCGACCGCAAGGTCGCGTCTGAAAAGACCGTGTAGGCGGGCATGACCTGCTCGTCGGCGAGCCGTTTCCGGAGCGCGCGGAGCTTCCTGAACAGCTCGGCGTCGGAGTCTGTCGGGGGCTGGGGCTGTTCGATCAACGTGGCCTCATGCAGGGAGCGCTCACGAGGTTGGCACTGCGCTCCGTTCAGGGGGACATGCCTTGATTGAAGGATCGCTACCCCCTTGGGCGAACCCATCCCCTTTATCACGGAAGGGGGAAGGGTGGAGGACGCAAAAGGGATTCCCGTCGACTATGCTCTCAATATCCTCCCCGATGTGAATGCTACTGGCCGAACCTGTGCCCCATTGGGTACACCACCGTCTTCGACTCGCGTGCACGATGCCGATTCTTCTTGACGCACTCGACCCTCCGACGTAAATTATAAAGTATGAGGCATTAGTCTCCTCGCTAGGTTCAGCTCGCCTCGGAGAGGAAATGGGAGACTCAATCCGTTCACCGGCAACCGAGTCCGGCTGTCAGTCTCTTGTCGTTGCCGCCCATCATCGTTCCCTCCGCCAGACCCAGCTGCACAACCTGCACTTCGCCGCTACCGGCGGCGACGTGGTGCTCTGCTGGCCCTGTCTCTTACAGTGGCTCATAGACGCCGCTCCTGGGGACACGGCGCGCCCCGCATGATCAGGGCTCGAGACCTGTAGGGAGTTGCAGACGTCCATGGACATGACACGACGCAGTTTTCTAAAGCTCCTGGCTGCAAGCATGGGGACGGCTGGCACTGTGAAGCTCGGCGCTCCCGCAAGGGCGACCGCATCTGCGCCTCTCCGCACCAAGTCAGGCCGAGAGATTCCCACCATCTGCAACTTCTGCTCAGTCGGCTGCGGCCTGCTGGCCACGGTCGAGAATGGCGAGCTCGTCGAGCTTGCGGGTGACCCTGACCATCCCATCAACAAGGGAGCAGTGTGCGGGAAGGGCTCTGCCCTGTACAGCATCCGAAACGTGTACGAACAGCGTCCTTCTACCAGCGGGGGCAGCGGGAAGCCGGTACTAAACCCCCGGCGTCTCACCAAAGCGCTCTACCGGGCACCCGGAGCCGAGCAGTGGGAGGAGCGGGACTGGGATTGGGCCCTGGCTGAGATCTCGAAGCGGGTGGTGAGAACGAGAGACGCCACCTTCGTCGATAAAGACTACGACCGCATCACGGTCAACCGCACGACAGGCATCGCTTGCCTCGGCGGAGCTCTGCTGAACAACGAGGAGTGCTACCTTCTGGCGAAGCTCTCGCGTGCCCTGGGGATCGTCTACCTCGAGCACCAGGCCCGCTTATGACACTCCTCCACGGTGACCGGTCTGGTCTACTCGTTTGGCAGGGGCTCGATGACAAACCACTGGATCGACATTCGCAACGCCGATGTGGTTCTGGCCAACGGCGCGAACGTAGCCGAAAACCACCCTATCGCCTTCAAGTACATCACGGAGGCCATTGAACGGGGTGGCACTCTCATCCATGTCGACCCGCGCTTCACGAGGACTTCCGCGAAAGCGCAGCTCTACGCACCCCTGAGGTCGGGCACAGACGTGGCCTTCTACGGTGGCCTCATCAACTACATCCTGGAGAACAGGCTTTTTCACGAGGAGTATGTGAGGAATTACACAAACGCCTCCTTCATCGTGCACCCGGACTTTCATTTCTCCGACGGGTACTTCTCCGGCTGGGATCCTCTCAACAAGACCTACGACCTCACGTCCTGGGAGTGGGTGAACGAGCGGGAAGAGCCCATCGACCTGGACGATCCAGCGGAAGTATTCCGGTATGTACGGGAGGACGGCACCCCGTTCTTCGAGCTTCCCAAGAAGAAGTACGCTCTCAAAGACCCTACCCTGCAGGATCCACGTTGCGTCTTCCAGCAACTGAAGAAGCACTATTCGCGCTACGACCCCGAGATGGTCTCGAAGATCACCGGGATGCCGAAAGAGATCTTCTTGGAGGTGGCCAAGGCGTACGCCTCTACCGGCCGGCCGGGGAAAGCCGGGACGATTCTCTATGCCATGGGGCACACCCAGCACAGCAACGGCAGCCAGATCATCCGGGCCGTGGCCATCACCCAGCTGCTCCTCGGCAACATCGGAATCGCGGGCGGAGGGGTGAACGCGCTACGCGGGGAAGCCAACGTGCAGGGGTCTACCGACATGGCCCTCCTCTACAACAACGTCCCCGGCTACCTGGCCGCACCGTATGCCGAGCACGACCCTACACTGGCGGCCTGGCTCGAGGAGGTCATCCGCCCCACCGGCTTCAACCAAAACCGGCCGAAATTCATCGTGAGCCTACTCAAGGCATGGTGGGGTGACAAGGCGACCTTCTCCAACGATTACCTTTACGAATACCTGCCGAAGTATGACCGGGACCGAGCCTGCAGTCACCTGGCTCTCTTCGACGAGATGGCGCGAGGTGGCATCAAGGGGATGTTCCTGTGGGGCCAGAATCCGGTTGTAACGACTCCGAACTCGGTTGCCGGGCGCAAGGCGATGGAGCGGCTCGAGTGGCTGGTCGTGTCCGACCTGTGGGAGACCGAATCGGCGGCTTTTTGGAAAGCTCCGGGAGCGGACCCGACCAAGATCAGCACGGAGGTGTTCCTCCTACCGGCGGCCGCCTCCTTCGAGAAGGAAGGCTCGGTTTCGAACAGCGGCCGTTGGATCCAGTGGCGGTGGAAGGCTGTGGACCCGCCGGGCGACGCCAAGTCCGACCTATGGATCCTCGATCGCTTGGGCAAGGCTCTCATGAGCGAAATCAAGAAGGGCGGCCGCTTCGCCGGGCCGATCCTCGACCTGACCTGGGATTACAGCGAGGGGAACGAGGAACCGGACGTTGCCAAGGTGGCGCTCGAGATCAACGGCTTCACGGTCGCCGACGAGAAGCCCCTCACGAACTTCCTCGGTCTGATGGCCGATGGCTCGACCGCTTGCGGTAACTGGATCTACTCCGGCTACTTCAGCAAGGAGGACAAACCCCCGGCCGAGCAGCCGACCGGCTCGCGCAAATCGGTGGACGGGCCGGGGCTTGGCAGCTACCTCGACTGGTCTTTCGCCTGGCCGGTGAACCGGCGCATCCTCTACAATCGCTGCTCGGCGGACCTGGAGGGCAAGCCCTTCGACGACGAGCACTGGGTCGTGCGCTGGGACGGCGCGAAGTGGGCCACCCGCGACGTGCCCGACTTCGGGGCCAAGACGGCAAAGACCCAGGAGCCGATTCCTCCGGAAGTCTCTGGAAAAACGCCCTTCATCATGCTTCCCGAGGGCATGGGTAGGCTGTTCGTCCACGGCTGGCGACTGACCGAGGGCCCCTTCCCGGAGCACTACGAGCCGGTCGAGAGCCCAGTCAAGAACCTCCTCTCCTCGGTCCAGTACGACCCTCTCGCCAAGATCTTCTACTCGCCAACACTGGGGAAACCGGATGAGTTTCCGTACGTGATGACCACCATCCGAGTCGCCGAGCACTGGCAGGGTGGGACGATGTCCCGCAATCTGCCCTGGCTGGTCGAGGCCATGCCTGAGATGTTCGTCGAGCTCAGCGAACAGCTCGCTGCCGAGAAGGGCATCAGGTCCGGCGACGTCGTCGTGGTCTGGAACAAGCGGGGCGAGATCGAGGCCAAAGCTATGGTGACCTCGCGCCTCAAGCCCTTCAAGGTGAACGGGAGCGTGGTGCACGAGGTGGCCGCCCCTTGGCACTGGGGCTTCGCGGGGGCGGCGAGCGGGGCGAGCATCAACGACCTCACACCCTCGGTGGGCGATGCGAACACCGACATTCCCGAGTACAAGGCCTTTCTCGTTAACCTCAAGAGGAAGGGGGCCTAAGTGGCCGACAAGGCGATCCTCTTCGACGCCAGCCGGTGCATCGGGTGCAAGGGCTGCCAGGTTTCGTGCAAGCGATGGAATATGCTCCCCGCGAGCATCGGGACCGGCACCTGGCAGGACTTGCCCGAGGAGCAGCGGGCCTTCACCGCCTCGTACCAGAATCCGTCCGATCTTCGGGCAGATACCATGTTGCTCGTAACGTTCAACGAGCTCCAGGGCGACGACGGGTCCCTCTCGCTCCTGATGGGGCGGAAGAGCTGTATGCACTGCACCGACGCGGCCTGCGTCTTGGCCTGTCCCACAGGCGCGGCCAGCAAACAGCCGGACGGAACGGTGCGGATCGACCATGAGCGGTGCATCGGTTGCCGCTACTGCAACTGGGCTTGTCCCTTTGGAATCCCGAAGTGGGATGAAGCGGCCAACACGAGTTGCATGTGCTGGATGTGCGCCGACCGGACCGCCGAGGGCCAGAAACCCGCCTGCGTTTCGGCGTGCCCTACAGGGGCCCTCGACTACGGAGAACGCCCAGCGATGCTGACCCTCGCAAAAGCGCGCATAAGCAAAGCCGAAGCCGCGGGTAGGCCGCTCAGCCTATACGGCGAGAAGGAGATGGGGGGGCTGCATGTGCTCCACCTTCTCCAGGCCAAGCCCTCGGCCTACGGGCTGCCCGACAACCCCAAAGTGCCCGATACGGTGACCGCGTGGCAGTCGGTGGTGAAGCCGGTTGGCGCCGCCATCGGCGCCCTCACCTTCCTCGGTCTTGGTCTCTCGTACCTGGCGAACGTGGGCTACTCGAAAAAGCAGGCGCAGCAGGCCGTTCTTGGACCAGAGGATACAGGTGCGCCGCCCGCGACGGCCGAAGAGGAGAAGGCGGGCCATGACTGAGTACCTCGTGCGGCATGGCGGCGTGGCCCGGGCGATCCACTGGGTTCATACGGTGGCCACGATGGCCCTTTTCTACACGGGGATCGCCCTTTACACACCCGGCACCAACTTCCTTGTTGGAGGACCAGGCGGGCTGGCCGTTTCAACCGTGGTTCACCGCGTCGCCGCGGTCGCCTTCATAGGCGCGCCGATCCTCGGCATCCTGCTGCGTCCCCAGGGTCTGACCCATATGCTGAAGGCGCTTCTCAAGCCCTGGGACCGGCAGGATTGGCTGTGGATGAAGAAGTTCGTCCCGCATCTCTTCGCCGCCCGCAAGGTGCACTTGCCTCCCCACAGTGGTGAGATCAAGGCGGGGCAGCGTCTTGCCAGTCTGGGGATCATCGCGTTCAGCGTCGTGATCGTCGTGACCGGGTTCTTGCTTTGGTTTGACGGCAACGTCCCCCCCGGAGCGGTGCGATGGGCCGGTCTCTTGCACGATGTGGCCATGATCTTCCTAGGAGCCCTGCTCATGGGCCACATCTACCTGGGGGCCGGAATCTTCCAGCCCCTACGGGGGATGGTCTGGACCATGTTCGGGAACGGCAAGATCTCGTACCGCGACGCCGTATACAACTGGCCAAAGTGGGCCGAGGACCAGGCGTCGGCTCAGGGCCTTCAGAAGAGGAAGATGACATAGACTCCGGCCGAGGACGGGAGTTGTCGGGATCGAGAGGGAGCGGGCGTCCCTGTCAGACCCCCGCGCAGGTGCTGAACACGGTGCGGCGAGAGTGCTGCTGGTACGCGCAGTCGCGGGAGGAGTTGGGCGAGCCGCTCGACTTCCTCGCGCAGCAGGTCGCCCTGATCGTCAACCTGACCGTTCAAACGCCCGCCCCTCCGGTTGTTCTCGGCAAGGACGTGCCCCGGCCGCAAGACGAACCGGCCATCATCAGCTTCGGAGTCGGAGCGGAGCCGCTCTTGCGGAGCTGTCTGGAAACCGTTCTCGTTCATCCGTCGTGGCAGGCTCTGCTCAAGGACCGCGACGAGAAAGCCACCGTGGCTTCCCTCGCCTCTGTCCCTCTCTACCTGCGAGCTGTCCAAGAGCTCGGTCCACTGGATCTGTCCCTCTGGGACTCGGGGCGGTGCCCTTGGTGCGGGGCGAAAAGCGCGTATGCACGACTATCAGGCCAGGACCCACAGCGCCGCATCCTCTTCTGCAACCGGTGCTGGGGAGAGTGGGACTACCCCCGAATCGCGTGTGTGCACTGCGAGAACCGCGATCCAGAGCGGCTTGGGTACTTCTACGGAGAAGAGGACCGCCCACATCGCGTCTACACATGCGAGGGCTGCATGGGGTATCTGAAGGTGACCGACGAGCGTGCCGCCGGCCGCCGGGTTTCTCCTTTGGTGGAGGACTACGTCACGGGGTACCTTGACGAAGAAGCTAGAGTTCGCGGCTACTCGCAGCCCTTCTGACGCGCCTGTGGATAACCTGGCAACCGCCTGCTCCATGAATCTGCTCCGGGTCGTCTGACGGAGGATGCCTCAGAGCCGGTGCTCGAGCTCGGAAGCCTGCGGACCGCCATTCACCGGAACAGAGAGTCCTTCGCCGACCTACCCTGCGACGTGACGTTCGGATGGGTCCCCGCCGCCTGCGGAACCCCTGGTCACGAGGCCTTCGTCTTGAAGAGCGATGGCCTCCATCTCTGCCATGTGCGAAACCGAACTCCCACCATCCGAACTTAGTGTTGATTTCCGCGGAAGTATAGAATCAATGGGGACGCAACCTGAATCTGGGAGCCGCGGCGGTGGATGATCGACCGAGGGTCGAGGAGCTGGAGCACCTCCGCGCTTCGCCGACCCCAGTCACGCGAGACGAGCTCCAGGGCGGAGGGAGAGCCACCCCCGTGGAGCCTGACCGCCTCCCTCGTCTGGCCGCTCTGTTGCGGGCGAAAGCGGAAGAGCAGCTCGCCCACCCTCCCGACGGGGCTGTGCGGACCGAGAGCCTACCGGCCCGAGAGTTCATTCTCGATCTGGAGGCGAATCCTCAGGCTTACGTAATCGGCTGCGTGGGGCATCGCTCCTCCCGGGCCGAGCAAGCCTGGGGGCTTCCCTACCAGCTGAAGCTTCGGCTCGGCGATCTGGGCGTGCCGTTTCTCGCGAGGATAGAGGAGGCGCGCATGGCAGAGGCCCTTGCCAGACCACCTGCGCTTCATCGTTTCCCCGCCATCATGGCCAAGAACATCCGCGGCGCCATGGACCGCATAGTGCAGGCCTTTGACGGGGACGCCAGTCGTATCTGGTCAGATGAGCCGTCGGCGGCAACCGTCGTGCGGCGGTTCCTGGAGTTTGACGGCGTGGGAGCCAAGATCGCGACCATGGCGGCCACCATTCTGGTGGTCGGCTTCCGGGTCCCCTTGCGCGATCATCACTTTCTCGACCTTTCTGTTGATGCCCGGATTCGTCGGGTTTTCGAGCGTCTGGGGCTCACTACGGCCACGAGTCCAGATGAGGCCATCATCTACTGGGCTCGGGAACTTGTGCCCTCCTTCCCAGGTTCGGTCGACGTGGCCCTGAGGGAGGTGGGTCGGATACTCTGCCGGCCTCAAGATCCCGAGTGCGCGGCCTGTTTTCTTGCCCAGGCTTGTGCCTACGCCCTGAGCGGCACGAGACAGAGCCACCCAGAGCTGAACCGGGGCTCGGCTCCCCCGCCTCAGGAAGATTCCGCTATGCCCGTCGGCCCGGTGGTAGCTGGGGTCGACGGGTGCAAGGCCGGGTGGTTCGTGGTCAAGCAGCGGCTGGGTACCGAGAAGGTGGAGCATCACGTGGTTTCCGACTTTGCGCAGGTACTGGAGTTGTGCCGCGAGGTCAGCGTGCTTGCCATTGACATCCCTATCGGATTGCTGGACATCGTCGAGGACACCGGGCGGCCTGTCGATCGTCTCGCGCGCGGCATCCTCAGCCCACATCGCGCAAGCAGCGTCTTTCCTGCTCCCTGTCGACCGGCACTTGCCCACCACACGTACGAGGAGGCGGCTGCCGCAACGCGGGCCCTCTCCGCGAAGGGTCGCTCGCTGACTCGACAGTCGTTCGGCCTCTTCCCGAAACTGCGGGAAGTGGACGGGCTCATGACTCCTGAACGCCAGGCCGTCGTGCGTGAAGTGCACCCCGAGCTGTGTTTCGCGACGATGAACGGCGATCGGCCCATGGTCGAGAGCAAGACCAACCAAGAAGGGCAGCGCCAGCGGATCAGCTTGCTCCGGGAAGCAGGGTTTGTGTCGATCGAGGAGACAGTATCCAGCCTGAGCGGAAAGGGTGTGCGTATCGACGATATCCTCGATGCTCACGCCTGCTGTTGGACGGCGGCGCGGATTGTACGCGCCGAAGCCGACCGGATCCCGGAAGAACCGACTACCGACTCGCGAGGTCTGCGCATGGAGATGTGGTTCTGAGCTCTCGGCCTTTGGAGGCATCGTCGCCGACTGCGGCTACCTGGTCAATCGTTTTCTACCACCGACGGGACGACGAAGCGGAGGCCGAAGAGGTCAAGATCCTCTGCGATGCCATGGAGGAGGACGCAGTGGCCGCCTTCGCGTTGCAGGGGACCGGGCGCGGAACAGTGGATCACCTGCATACGGTTCTGTTTGACAGGGACGAGCGGCATCTTCGAGGACGATCTGATCTCCGGCCAGTACGATATCAACAACGTCCCTCTGGGTCAGGTCTGGTCGTCGGTGACCAGAGCGGGTTGTCACCTTGCTTGTAGGTGCCGGCCTCATCCACGTTGAAGGCTTGTGCCGAGTTCGCCGTCTCCGCCATGTGGCACCAAGAGCAGTCGTTGTTGACCTGACCCATGTCCAGCATGCCCGCCTGGTTATGAGTGCTATTCGCCTCGAAGACGGAGTCATGCACGTGGCAGGCTCCGGCCGCCGTGCAGCTGTTGGTGGCCGCCGTCGCTCCGTTGGGGTCGCCCCGCAGGTTGCGCCGGAAGTCGGTACCGTGCACATTGTGGCAATCAGCGCACTTCACCATGGGCATCTTGCCTTCCACGAGGTCGTTGATCTGCTCGTGGTGCTTGTTGGCAGCGATGTAGCCGCTCGGGTAGGCCGGGTCATCGGGGGCGGCTTCCCAGTAGAAACCCGAGCCCTTGTTGTCCGCGAAGGTCCAGCTAACGTACTCGGAGAGGTCGGCTCCGATGGGGTAGGCGCCGGCCAGGGACTGGTTCCAGGGGTACTCGTGCCCTTCCGGGTCGACCGAGTCGCCCCGGCTGTGGCACTGGCCGCAGATCTCCTGGCTGGTCAGGTCCATCATGAAGTTGGGGTTCACGATACGTGCGCAGATTGACGACCGGCGCAGCCCGCGCTCCCTACCGGCGGTCTCTCCTCGGCGGAGGACGACGTGGTCGAATGTGTTCCCCAGGGCGTTGGCGAGCGTGATGAGGCGGACCACAGCGAGGATCTGCTCGCTCATTCGGGTTCCATACGCCGCCCGTAGGTGCTCCCGTGCCGACCGGCTGGTCCTCCCCCCCGACTCCGCGTAGTCTCGGGCGAAAGTGAGGGCCACCGCTTCCATCTCGCCTACCCGCCCCAGTTCGAGCTCTCCGAGGAGCCGGACTTCATCTGGCGCCACGCCGCTCCGAACAGCCGTCCGCTCGTGGACATAGGCGCAGTAGCGACAGCGGTTCACCGCCGACACCACCACCATCATCCTCTCCGCGGTCTGCCGGCTGACAGACGGCCGCAACAAGAGCCCGGGAAGAGCGGGGAGAGCACGAACCGCTTCGATGACGCTGCTGGCTAACGAGGGCTTCATCTCGGCTGGATGCCGCTATCCAAGCCCAGCCCTCGCTGCTCCACCCCCGCCCCTTCATGAGAAGAGCCTCCCGTCCGCATCGGTGCTGACTCGTTGGTCCAGCCCGCTCCGGGCCTCGCGCTGCCTTTCGCCGACGCGGACGGGCTGAAACTGGAGATCACCAGCCGAAGTGCATCGAGGGCAGATCCCGCTTCACCTTCTCCAGGTAGTAGCGCTCGAAGGCCAGCTTCACGTAGTGGTAGCGGACGCCGCGGCGGAGGACGGCCACGTTGCGTGGTGGCAGGAAGGGGTCGGCCTTGATGTAGAAGCCCACGTCCCCCGCGTCGGCCACGCAGGTGGCGGGCAGGGTGAGACCGTCCACCAGGTCGCCCGAGCCCGTGACCTCGGCCGTGATGTTCGCCGCTGCTCGGACAGCCATCTCCTCCGACATGTGCCCCGTCTTGGGCACGCCCACCGGGACCGGCGTGGGCACGGGTGGCGCGATGGCCACCGACACGCCGACCGCGTAGATATTGGGATACGCCGTGCTCCTGAGGTGTTGGTCGGTGGGGATGAAGCCCCGAGGGTTCCCCAACCCGTTCACGTCGCGGACCACCTGCGCCCCGTAGAAGGCGGGTATGAGGACGGCCAGGTCGAAGGGCATCTCGGCGCCGTCCGCCAAGGTGGCCTTGCCCGGTTCGATCTGGGTGAGGGCGGCGTTCGTGGTCCAGTTGAGGTGCCGGGAGCGGAACTCGTCCTCCATCATGCGGCTCATGTTGCCGATGCCGTTCACGCCGAAGTGTCCCAGGAAGGGCTCGGGGGTGACCAGGTGCAGGTCGAAGAGGTGACGGCGCTTCTGGCGGCGGAGGGCGGTCTCGAGCATCATGATGATCTCGTAGGCCGGGCCTCCGCAGCTGGCCCCTGGGTTGGCGCCGATGATGGCGCGGCCCCCATCCGCAGCAAGGAAGCGCGCAATGGCCTGCCGCGCGGCCACGGCCTGCTCGACGGTGAAGCAGGTATGGACGCTCCCCTGGGCTGGGTCCGAGCCGGGGACGTTCGACCAATCCAGGTCGGCCCCGGTGGCAAGCACCAGGTGGTCGTAGCCGAGAACCTGCCCGCCGGCCGTGCTCACAGTCTGAGCCGCCGGGTCGATGGCCGTGGCCCGCTCGTTGATGAAGCGGACTCTCCTACGGCCAAGCGGGCCGCCGAGGGGGACCTTGACCGCCTCCGGCTTCCGCCAGTCCATCATGACCCAGGGCAGGCTGGGGATGAAGGTGAAATACGGCTCGGCCGCGATGAGCGTCAGGTCCACCCGATCCCCAAGCTTGCGCCGCAGCTGATAGGCGGCGTTCACTCCGCCGAAGGAGCCGCCGACGACGACCACCCGGTGCTTGGTTCCCCCATGACGTCCCCTCTCAGTTTGTGGGCCACTTGCAATATCGCAATGTATGCATATGATAGTGGGCGCAGAGTATACAACGCAAGGGGGTTTCATGGCATCCGTGCTCTTCGTGCTCAACGACGGTCCCTACGGCTCAGAGCGCTCCTACAACGCTCTGCGACATGCGATGGCGGTTGCCAAGCAGGACGGGGCCCAGGTCAAGGTGTTCCTGACCGCCGACGCCACGGCCTGCGCCCTCGCGGGGCAGTCTCCGCCCGATGGTTACTACTCCATCGAGCGGATGCTCAAGGGGCTCCTGGTCAAGAAGGCGGCAGTCGGCTTATGAGGCAGCTGCATGGACGCCCGTGGTCTGGCGTCCCTGCCCCTGATCGAAGGCACCACCCGGGGGACGATGGACCTGCTGGCGCAGTGGACTCTGGAGGCAGACAAGGTGCTCATCTACTGAGGGTGGTGAGCTCCTGGCCTGGTACTCGCCCATCGCACCCTGAGGGCGAAGCGTCACCTTGAAACGAGCCCCAAGGGGAGGAGGGTTCTACGGACGAGCGCATCGATTCAACCATACTCGAGCTACACGCGCGGGTGTGCAAGACCATGGCTCACCCCGTTCGCCTGGCGTTGTTGAACGCCCTACGAAACGGGGAGCGGGGCGTGGGCGACCTGGCCGAGGCCATTGGCGCTCCGCAGCCCTTGGTTTCGCAGCACCTGGCCGTGCTCCGCAACCAGGGACTCCTCCGCAACCGCAGGAGCGGGAGCGAGGTCCACTACAGCATCGCGTACCCCAAGATGATCCAGGCCTGCGACCTCCTGCGGGAGGTGCTGTTCGAGCATCTGCGGCACCAGGAGGAGCTGTCGCGCCGGGTGGAACCAGACAGAGGAATGGAGAGTGAAGCACATGGCCAAGGTGAAGGGCTTCCTAGGACGTGACTATGAGATGCCCGAAGACCGACTCTACGACGGATCCCGGCACCTCTGGCTCAAGAAGGTCGCCGGCGGTGCCACGGTTGCCGTGGGCGTCACTGCTCCCGGAGTGGCCCTCACCGGAGGTCTGGTGGAGCTCGACGTGCTCGCCGAGCCCGGAGCCGAGATCGTGTTGGACGAGGAGGTCGCCTTCGCCACCACCAGGAAGGCGATCAAGTATATGCTGAGCCCTGTCGCCGGGAAGGTGGAGGAGGCGAACGTCGGTCTCCTCGCCGAGGCGGTTGACGGCGACCCTTACGGCTCCTGGCTCTTCACCATCTCGGCCGCTCCCGGTTGGGAGGGCCGCCTGCTCGACGCCGCCGCGTACGCCGCGAAGCTCGCCCGCTCGGAGCACGCGACCGACGCTGCGAGCCAGGCCGCCAAGGCGGGGAAGGGCTCGCCGACGTGCAAGTCGATCTATGGAGGCATCAAGGAGGGCTGAACCGGCATGTTTGAGGCCAGCGAAGACCAACCGGCACGAGGGCTCTCGACCCGCTGTGTGCACGCGGGTGAGCATTTGGATGCTCAGGGAGCCATCCACGCCGCCCTTTACAACCACTCCACCTTCGGTTTCCGGAGCACGGCGGATCTCCTGGACGTCGTGGAGGGACGGAAGGAGGGGAATCTCTATACACGCTACGGGCTGAATCCCACCATCCGCTCGCTCGAAGAGAAGCTGGCTGATCTCGAATACGGCGAAAGGGCCTATGCCTTCGCCTCGGGGATGGCCGCCGAGGCGGCCACGTTCCTGGCCCATGTGGAGTCGGGCGACCATGTCGTCTGCATCGGGGACGTGTACGGAGGAACCTACGAACTGCTCGCGGTGAACCTTCCTCGCCTGGGGATCGAGACGAGCTTTCTGCTGGCCGATGAGATCGACTCCCTCCCCTCCGTGCTGACCGACCGCACCAGGATCGTCTTTTTCGAGACGCCCACCAACCCCACCCTGGACGTGATCGACGTCGGAGCCGTGGCCCGGATGGCCCGCACGATGGGCGCTATCACTGTTGTCGACAACACCTTCGCCACACCGGTCAACCAGAACCCCCTCGCGCTCGGAGCCGATCTTGTGATCCACAGCGCGACCAAGTACCTGGGCGGGCACAGCGACCTGACCGGCGGGGCCGTGGTGGGGCGGAAAGACCTCCTCGAACCCATCTGGATGTGGCGCAAGAATCTCGGACAGATGATCGCGCCGGAGGTGGCCTTCCTGCTCGGGCGGAGCATCCGGACCCTCGTGGTGCGGGTGCGGGCCCAGAACGCCACGGCTGGAAAGGTGGCTGAGTTTCTGGCCGGCCATCCGCGCGTCGTGCGGGTGAACTACCCGGGCTTGGGAGGAGGTTCGAACCTGGCTCGCGGGCAGATGCGGGGCTTTGGTGGGATGCTGAGCTTCGTGCTGGAGGGGGACGCCGAGGAGACGGCTCGGGTTGTGGACCGCCTCCAGATCTTCAGTATCGCCGCCAGCCTGGGCGGGGTGGAGAGCCTGGTCACACAGCCCATCACCACCACTCATCACGGGATGTCGCCCGAGGAGCGGCACCGCCGGGGGATCGTGGACGGGATGGTCCGCCTCTCCTGCGGCCTCGAGGACGCGGATGACCTGGTAGCCGATCTCAAACAGGCGCTGGAGCAGGCCTAGAGCTCGGTTCGGAGTGACGCTTCGCCGTCAGGTGGGCGAGCGCGAGGCTAGGACCCAGGGAGCGCTGTGGCAGAGCTACGGACGCGGCCGACACCGCATCGCGCCGGCCAGTGCGGCCGCGGCGGCCAAAGCTTCGTCTTGAAACGAGCTCTTAGCGCACTGATTCGGCAGCCACCCCATGCGGATAGGGAACAATCCCCATCAAGGAAGAGGGTCTTTCGTGTCGAAGACCTAATCGCGTCTATGTGGCAGTAGTCGCACGCGCCGGCTTGGCGTCCGCCATCCGGCCCAAGTGACGAGACCTCCTCGCCCAGATGGAGCAACTGCGGCGAGGAGCTCTCGTCTTGGTTCTCCCCTTCGTCTCTTCCTCGGCACAGGCGAGCATCGGGGTCCCTGATGTGCTTCCCGCGCGCAATCTTTCGTCGTGCGTCAACCTAGCGGCCGCCGGTGGAACGGCAAGTAACTACTTGAGCTAGGGAAGATTCCTCATCCTGCCCGGGACTTTGCGAGCCGATAGCAGCATCCGAGACACATGACTGGGAGGCTGCGTCATGGCACGCGCGATGATCAAGGCGGCGATACTGATCGTTCTGGCATTACTGCTCATAGGTTTCAGTGCCGACGCCTTCGCGCGTCCTGAAACCTCCGAGCCGGCGCCCGCCGCCGCGTTCGCGGCGGGCGGTGAAGTCGACGCTTTGGCCCCGGAGATCGCGGATCTCCTAGCTGCGACGGGGCACCGCGCCTTGGAGTGCGCCGCGTGTCACTCCGGCGAACGCCTCGAGGAGAACGCATGCTTGGAATGCCATACTGGAGCCGGCCCCGCTGCGCAAGTCTACGGCGGCCGGCGCGAGATTTATCTCGGGGATGACCCCGATCACGGAGCGCATGTTGCACGTCACGGGGCCACCATGTACAGGGGATGCCTTTCGTGTCACGAACCTCACGGGGTTTCAGTGGTTCCGGGTTCGAAGCTCCTCAGAGACGACCCCGCCAAAGGCGTGGTGTCGAGAGAATCGGTGGATGTCGGCGGCGAACAAGGCTTCGGGAGTATCACCTTCCCTGTGACGAATCAAAGGGACTTCTGTCTAGACTGCCACGGAGGCTTGACCCGTTATACGTCCACCGGGCAATCGCGTCTCTCGCGGGAGGAGTTTCACCAGGTCTTTTCGGAGTGTGCTCAGTGCCACCCGAACCGCGACCATTTTGGGGTCGACGCCGATCCTGAGCCAGGCGGGCCATCACACGTGATGATCGCTGACGCTGGATCTGGCTCGGCTTGGAGACCCAGTGCTTTTCCACGGGAAGGGGTCGACAAGCAGTCGAACAGCTGTACCCTTTGCCATGACAGCCTCCAGGATTTTCCTCACTACTCGCCCGATTCGTTCTCGATCGAGGGCTACGACTCCGGCGAGGACGAGTTATGCGCTCGCTGCCACACCGATACCGGATCGTTTGCCACGGCAAATGAGGGAGTGGGCATCACGTACTGAAACGGTTCGCGCGATCCTCAGGACGCACGTGAGGCAGCCCTAACGCACTGGACCACAGCCGACTTCGCGGGGGCCCCGGGCAAACGCCCGGGGGCCCCCGCGCCTCTTGCCCGGCCGCGCGCGCATGACCGGACGCCTCATGCGCCGCCTCGCTGGGTAGGACACTGGCCGCCGACGAAGAACAGTAGCTTTGTCGGGCGGCAGGAGAGGGAGATGGTGGACCAAGCGCAGGGGTGTTCCGGCCAGCTTCGCTGGCAGGACGAGTTCGACGAGCTCTTCGACAAGCTGGCTATGTCCACGGTCCGCGTGTCGGAGAGTGGGGCGGTCGGCCCGGCCGGCGCCGGGCCGACCGCCGGGAGCCCCCGGCCCCGACTGCGGGGCGTGGCGCGAGGGAGCGGGTCACAGACCACGAAGGAGGCCGGGCCGTCGCCCCCGAACCACGGGCTCCGCGGGCGCAAGGGCCAGCGGAGCGGCCCGAGGGGCGAGCGGAGAGGATGAGGGGAGCCCTGGCGGCCTCGCGGTCGAGCTCGAAGAAGGCGCCATCCGCGCCCATGAAGGAAGGACTGCGCTACCTCTTTTCCGGCCCGAGCGCGGCGGAAGGCCTCGTGCAGGCTCCTCCGGTCACGGTCGGGGCGGCCGAGCAGTCCCCGTTCTTCCACGCGTTTCTGCGGGATGTAGCTTCCAGTGGTTCCGTTCTTTCCACCGGGTATTCGCGGCTCGATCGGCTGCTTGCCGGTGGGTTCCGGCCGGGCGTGTACCTCCTGAGCGGACACCGGGGACGAATGCGGCGCCTGTTTCTGGACAACCTGATGTGGGGGGCGGTGGGGGAAGGGACTCCGGTTTCCTATCTCGCCATCCAGACGGGGGCCCAGTCGGCCTGGGAGCGGATGATCGTGACTCTTGGCCGTCTCGTCGGTGAGCCACTGACCATCGGGGACCTGCGAGTTTTCCCGCACCCCGGCCAGTTGGTCGAGAGGGTTGGCCGCCTGGATGCCGCCCTGGTGCGCAGCGTGCTCCCGCAGGTCGCTCTCGAGGACTCGATTCTCACCGACCCAGCGCTGCCTTCCAGCTTCCTGGCGGCTCTGGACGCGCGACTTGCCGGCGACACGTCCCCCCGACTCGTCCTGGTGGACTCGCTGCCCCGGCTGCTGGCCCTCCTCCAGGTGGACGGCCTGCAGGCTTCGTCGGCCTTCGCCTGGGAGCTCGACCGGCTGCTCTACAAGCGCTCGTCGGTGGGCGTGGCTGCCAGTGGTCAGGAACCCGACCCCGAGCTGCGGGATGTGGTCCAAGGGCTTCTACGACTAGACCCGGTGGACGATGGCTCGGGCACGGAACCCGAGAGGCTGCTGGTGAGCGTGCACGAGCGATCGCGCGGGGTGGAGTCGACCCAGTTCGTCGCGGACGAAGCCTCAGGCTTGCTGGCGTAGTCACGCCCGGGAAGCGCCGGGGAATGTTCGCCCTCAGGGTAGCCGACCGGATGCATGTGTGCTAGCATCTCGCCTCGGTCGCTCGTCGGCCAGGCGTACGGCGTGCCCCCATCGTCTAGCGGCCTAGGACATCGCCCTTTCAAGGCGACGGCGGGGATTCGAATTCCCCTGGGGGCACCTCTCCTTCTTCGCGAGCGAGCGCCGGGGCGCATAGCTCAGTGGAAGAGCACCTGCCTTACAAGCAGGGGGTCGCAGGTTCAAGTCCTGCTGCGCCCACTCTGATCGGCGTAGTAGGCAACGCCGCTGAGGCGTGCGATAATCGCGCGGCCTTTCGCGGGGGCGTAGTTCAGTTGGTTAGAACGCCGGCCTGTCACGCCGGAGGTCGCGGGTTCGAGTCCCGTCGCTCCCGCCTCGTCGCTGGATCCCGGGCGCCGTTCATCGGTGGTCCGGGATCCCTCGTTTCTGGGGGCGGGGGCACAGTGGGTTGTCGCTACCGGCGGCCGGAGAGGGTTGGCCCCGATCGGATCGCCGGGATCGGCGAGCCCTCGCTGAGCTTGTTCGGCGGCCCTCCGGCCGGCTGTACATATGTACAGGTGCTGTACATCCGGCCAGAGTGCCCCGGAGGATGTGTATGAGCCTCGGGCGAACCTACCCGCGAACTCCGGCGCCGGCCCGATCGCGGCCCTCGTGCCCGTCTGCTTCGTGATCGGCCAGGGAGCAGGCACAGCCCTCTTTCCCGCAGGCGGCTGTTGGAGTGACCTCAGGGTTGAGGTGCCGCGGCCGCGCGGGTAGTCCGCCATCGGCCGCCGTCATGCTTTCGCCGCCCGGCGCGCCGTCCGCCACCGCCGCGGCGCTGGCCACCGCCGCGCCTCCCGCCCCGCCGCCCGCCGTCGTCCCGCGGCCGTGGCGCAGCAGGCGCAGCCCGTTCGCGATCACAATCAGAGAGCCGCCCGTGTCGGCCAGAACGGCCATCCACAGGGTCAGCCATCCCGGGAAGACCAGCAGAGTGGTCAGGATCTTCAATCCCAGGGCGAAGCCGATGTTCTGGCGCACGGTGGCCCGCGCCGCCCGCGAGAGACGGATGGTAAAGGGCACCTTGCTCAGGTCGTCGGCCATGAGGGCGATGTCGGCCGTCTCCAGTGCGGTGTCGGTGCCTGCCGCTCCCATGGCGATGCCCACCGTGGCGGTAGCCAGGGCTGGGGCGTCGTTGATGCCGTCGCCCACCATGGCCACCCGGCCGTGTTTGGCGAGGAGCTCCTTCACCACATCCACCTTGTGGTTGGGCAGCAGCTCCGCATGGTAGTCGTCGAGGCCCACGCCGGCGGCCACGGCGGCCGCCGTCTGGCGGTTGTCGCCCGTCAGCATCAGCACCCGCTCGACCCCGGCCGCCTTCAGGTCTCGTACAGCGTCGCGGCTTTGGGGACGGATGGTGTCTGCGATGCCGATGGCTCCCAGGGCGCCGTCGGCCGTGCCCAGCAGAACCACGGTCTCGCCCTGGTCCTGTCTGTGGCCCACCTCAGTCAAGATGGCGTCACCGAGAGTAATGGCAAGCTCGGTGAAGAGGCGGGTGTTGCCCAGGTAGTAGGTGCTGCCGTTCAGTCCGGCGCGCGCCCCCATGCCCGGGAGGGCTTCGAAGTCGTGGACGGGCTCCAGCGGGAGGTCGCGGGCGACGGCCGCGTGGGTGATGGCTTCCGCCAGGGGGTGCTCCGACTCGCGCTCCACCGAGGCAGCCAGGGCCAGCACTTCGGCCTCTGAAGCCCCGTTGAAGCTGATGACCTGGGTGACCCGGGGAGACCCTCGGTCAGCGTGCCCGTCTTGTCGAAGGCCACCACCGCGATGTTGCCGGCGGCTTCCAGGTGGACGCCTCCCTTGATGAGCACGCCCTGCCTGCTGGCGGCCCCGATGGCCGAGACGATGCTCACGGGCGTAGAGATGACCAGGGCGCACGGGCAGGCCAGGATCAGCAGAGCAAGGGCCCGGTAGATCCAGTCGCCCCAGGACCAGCCGAAGGCCAGGGGCGGGGCCACCGCCGTGAGGGCGGCGATGCCCATGACCGCCGGCGTGTAGTAGCGGGAGAAGGCGTCCACCCAGCGCTGGGAGGGGGCTTTCTGGGCCTGAGCCTCCTCCACCATCTGGACGAGGCGGGCGATGGTCGACTCCCGGGCCAGAGAGCTGACCCGTACCTCCAGGGATCCCCTTTGGTTCACGGTGCCGGCGTAGACCAGGTCGCCCTCCTGCTTGAGGCGGGGCATGGACTCACCGGTGATGGGCGACTCGTCGACCCCGGAGCTTCCCTTGTGCACCACGCCGTCCAGGGGAATGCGCGCCCCGGGCTTCACCAGCACCAGATCGCCCACCTTCACCTGGTCGACGGCTACTCTTTCCTCGTGGTCGTCGTGACGGAGGAGGGCCTCGTCGGGGGAGAGGTCCATGAGCTTCTGGATGGAGCCTCGGGTGCGCTCCACCGCCCAGGTCTCCAGGGTCTCGCCCAGACCAAAGAGGGCGACCACCAAGGCCGCCTCCACCCACTGGCCAATGGCCACGGCCCCCACCACGGCCACCGTCATCAAAACGTTCATGTCCACGTTGCGGGTGCGCACCACGGTGGCGTAGCCGTTGCGGGCCACCGTGTAGCCGCCGACCGCGATGGCCAGGATCAAGGGGCCGATGGCAGCCAGGTGGGGCTCGTCAGTGGCCAGCCAGAGCACCGAGCCCACGATCAGGAAAGCGAAGCTCAGCGCGGTCAGCAGGGCCCGGCGGCTGCGCAGGACGAAAGGCCGCGGGGTCTGGCTCTTACGGCGGGCCTGAAAGTCCTCCTCGGTCCAGACCTGGTAGCCCAGGGCGCGGACGTCGGCCATGACCCCGGCGAGCTGGATTTCGGAGCACTGGAACTCCAGAAGCAGGCGACTGGTGGCGAAATTTACCGACGCGTAGAGCACCTCCTTGCGGCGGGCCAACGCGCGTTCGATGGAGCGGGCGCAGTCGGCGCAGTCCAGCCCGCCCAGCACCAGCGTCGTGTGGCAGTAGCGTTCGGCCAGGTGGCCGCAGGCTTCTTTGGTGCGCTCCTCGAGGCTGCGGACGGTGAGCAGGGCGGGATCGAAGCGGATGGTCATGGTGCCGCCCCGGGGAGCGACCTCGACGCCCCGCACGCCCTTGGTCTGCTCCATCGTCTCCTTCAGGCGCAGGACGCACTGCTTGCATTCGTCCTGGGCCGGGAGCGCAACCGGGACGTCGACGGTTTGCGAGTCAGGCATGGGTCTCCTCCCTCCCCGTCGTGCCCTCGGGCCCGTATCGGCGGTGCAGCACGTGCTCCACGCAGACACCGATCAGCTGCTCCACGTGCTCGTCGTCGGGGCTGTAGCGGACTTCCTTGCCCACCCGCTCGTGCCGGATGAGCCCCGAGGTGCGCAGCACGCGCAGGTGGTGCGACACGGATGATTGGCTCATGCCCACCACCTGAGCCAGCTGGTGCACGCACAGACCGCCGGCGTCGATGAGGGCCTGCACGATGAGGATGCGCGTGGGATCGCCCAGCACCTTGAACAGCTCGGCCACTTGGTTGGCGTCGTCGCGATCCAGGGAGATGTGGGAGAGGGCTCCGGAGCAATCGGCGCCGGGAGCCCCGACGGGGCTCCCGACCATCGCCAGCGACCCCGGGCCTTCGAATGTCTCCCGTACCATGACGACCCCCTTGACTCAACAGCCGGCCAAACGAACACGACCTTCTTAAGATTGAACATATGAACAGATGTTCATACGTATCTGAACTCAGTGTACCCCCTCGGCGCGGAAATGCAAGCCCAGCAGGCTGCTACGTGACCGCCTGTCCCTCGGGGTCGAAGCAGGGTAGATCGTGGCCGGCATCGACCCAGACCCGCACCCCTGTGCCGGGCGGTACCATCAGGGTGTGGGATTGCAGGCTGTGCACCGACTGCCCCGAAGGCAGGGTCACATGGTAGAGGGCCACCGTGCCTTCGAAGTGGCGCAGGGTCACGCGGGCGGGGGAGGAGGGATCGGGTTCCAGGCGCACGTCGTCGGGGCGAAAGGCCACGGTTACCGTCACCCCCTCGGGCAGGCCCATGCGTTGGGCAAGGAGGCCCAGCTCGGTCAGGATCCCATCCGCGGTGACCATACCGGGCAGGAAGTCGGTGGTGCCCATGAACTCGGCCACGAAGCGGTTGGCCGGGAGGTGGTAGACCTGGTCGGCGGTGCCTATCTGCTCCAGGTGACCGCCGTTCAAGACGGCCACCCGATCGCCCATGAACAAGGCTTCGTCTTGATCGTGGGTGACGAAAAGGGCGCTGGCTCCGCTGGCGTGGAGGATGCTGGCCACGTCGTCGCGTACCTTCGCCCGCAGGCCGGCGTCCAGGCCCGAGAAGGGCTCGTCCAGCAGGACCACCACGGGTTCGGGGGCAAGAGCGCGCGCCAAGGCCACCCGCTGCTGCTGGCCGCCCGAGAGCTGGTGAGGGTAGCGGTCTTCCAGGCCACGTAGACCCACCAGGACCAGGCTGTCACGCACCTTCTGCTCCCGCTCGCGCGGGCTCACGCCGGTCAGGCCGAAAGCGATGTTCCGGCGCACGTCAAGGTGGGGGAAGAGCGCGTAGTCCTGGAAGACCATGCCCACTCCCCTGCGCTCCGGGGGCAGCAGGGTCCCCGGGCCGGCCACCACGCTTCCCGCCAAGCGCACCACCCCGGAATCGGGGACCGCGAATCCGGCTACCAGGCGGAGCAGCGTCGTCTTGCCGCTGCCGCTGGGTCCCAGGAGGGCCACCACTTCACCCGGTGCGACCACCAGAGACAGATCGTCGACGACTGGAGGCAGCCCCCGGCCGTAGGACTTGGTCACCCGCTCGATCTCCACGGCCGCAGTCATCCGGGTCTCCTTGCTCGCCGGCGGGCGAACCGACCGGTTCCGGTACCCCCTTCCCCCCGCAGCACGAAGGGCAAGGAGAGCGAGGAGAAGAGCAGCAGCAGCAAAGCCGAAGCGGCCGCCCGAGCGAAGAAGGCCTCGGAAGTGGCCGACCAGGTCTGGGTGGCGAGGGTCGTGAATCCGATCGGGCTGAGAAGCAGGGTCGACGGCAGCTCCTTCATGGTGGTCAGGAAGACGAGCGCTGCTCCCGCGGCCATGCCAGGGCGTACCAAGGGCACGGTCACCGCCCAGGCGGTGCGCAGTGGGGACCGGCCCAGAGAGCGGGCGGCTTCCTCCAGGTGCGGGTTCACCTGCAGGAGCGAGGTCCGCAGGGGGCCCACCGCTTGGGGGGCGAAGCGAATCACATAGGCCAGAACCAGCATGGCCAGGGTCTGATAGAGCCAGGGTACGTAGTTGGCGGCGAAGAACACCAGGGCGAGGGCAGTTGCGATCGGCGGCAGAGCAAAGCCCGCGTACGTGACCCTCTCAGTGAGGAAGCTCACGGGTCCCGGAAAGCGCACATCCATGACCGCCACCGGGATCGCGACCGCCACCGTCACTCCCGCGGCTAGAACCGAGACGCCCACCGAGTTCAAGAGGGGCTTGAGGACCAGGCCCAGGCTCTCCCCGTGCCGGAGTCCCTCGGCGAGCCAGTAGCCGGTCACGCCCACCGGCAGACCCACGCCCAGCAGCGCGACCGCGCCGCAAAAGGCCAGTGCCGGCCAGCGCCAGGGGCCCAACCGGTGGGCGTCCGCCGCCCGGGCGGTTCCCGCCGCGCTGCGATGGTAGCGCGCGCGGCCCCGCACACGCGTCTCGGCCGCGAGGAAGAGCACCGTGAGCAGCACCAGCACCAGCGAGAGCACAGCGGCCAGGCTGCGGTCCAACGAACCCCGGTACTGTACGTAGATGGCCCGGGAGAAGACGTCGTACTGCAGGAGCGAGACGGCCCCGAAGTCACTGAGCGTGTACAGTCCCACCAGCAGGCCGCCGGCCGCCAAGGCGGGCTTGAGCTGAGGAAGCACCACGCGCCGGAAGGAGCCCCAGGGAGACTGGCCCAGGGTGCGGGCGGCTTCCTCGAAGCTGGGGTCCAGTCCCAGGAGGGCGGCCCGTACGGCCAGGAGCATGTAGGGATAGCTGAAGAGCGTCAGCGTCAGGAAGGCGCCGGGGAAACCGTAGATCTCAGGCAGGCGCTCGACCCCCAGGGGCTGGAGAACGGTCTGGAGCACACCCCGCGGACCCAGGGCGGCGATGACCGCGAAGCCTCCCACGTACGAGGGCACCACCAACGGCAGGATGCCCAGCACCGCCCACACCCGGCGCCCAGGGAGATCGGTCCGCAGGGTGAGCCAGGCCAGCGGCACCGAGAGGCAGGCGGAGGCGGCCGTCACCGAGAGCGCCAGCGCCAGGGTGCGAAGCAGGACGCCCGCCGTCCGCGGTCGCAACAGCAGCTCCGCCAGGTCCTCGGCGCCCAGAGCCCGCAGGGCCAGATAGGCCACCGGCAGCAGAGTGCCGGCGGCGAGCAACAGGCCCGGTATGAGGAAGGGAAACGGGGGGAGGCCGGCCCGGATGCTCCGGGCCGGCCTCCCGATCGAGGCCACAAGCGGGGTTGCTCCGCGGAGCTTCACCGTAGGCTACAGGATTCCCTGCTCTTGCAGGATCCGTAGCGTGCCCTCCAGGTCGTCGATGTCGGAGAGGTCGAGGGCGGGTGTCTGAATGTCGGCCAGAGGCTTCAGACGGGCGTCCGCCTGCACACCGGCCACCAGCGGGTACTCCTTGACCTCCTCGGCGAAATAGGTCTGAGCCTGCTCGGAGAGCATGAAGAGCAGGAACGCCCGGCCGGCTGCGACGTTGGCGGCGGAGTCGAGGATGCCGGCCCCGGCCACGTTCACCATGTTGCCGATGTCCGGTCCGGGGAAGAAGTAGTTGCGCGCCGGGAAGGCGTCACCCCGTTCCTTGAGGAAGCGGAACAGGTAGTAGTGGTTCACGAAGCCGGCGTCGATCTCGCCGTTGCCCACGGCTTCCACGATGGCGCTGTTTGACTCGTAGATCTTAGGCCCGTTGGCCTTGACCCCCTCGAGCCAATCTCGGGTCGCGTCTTCCCCGGCTGTGGTCACCAGGGCCGTGACGAAGGCCTGGAAGGAGCCGTTGGTGGGCGCCCAGCCCAGGCGGCCCTTCCATTCCGGGCCGGCGAAATCGAGGATGGAGGCGGGCAGATCGGTCTCCGTCAGTTTGCCGGTGTTGTAGACGACCACCCGGGCCCGCCCGGAGAGACCCACCCACGCGCCTTCCGCCGAGCGGAACCGGGGATCGACCCGCTCGAGGATATCGGCGTCGAGGGTCTGCAGGCGACCGGCCTGGGCCAGGGCGCCTAGAGCCCCCCCGTCCTGGGCGAAGTAGACGTCGGCGGGCGAGTTGGACCCCTCCTCCAGGATAGTGCCCGCGAGCTCGGCGGTGTCACCGTAGCGAACCTCCACCTCGACCCCAGTCTGCTCTTCGAACTGGGCCACCAGGGCGCCGATGAGCTCCTCACTGCGGCCGGAATAGACCACCAGTCTCCCCCCGACGTCGGCGGCGTCAGCCGGCTCGCCCGCCGAGGTGGTGGCTTCGGCCGGGGCGGCGGTAGACGTGGTGGTGGCGGTCTCGCCACAGCCGGCGGCGATCAGGCTCACGAGCAACGCCAGCAGAAGTGCCAGGGGCAGACGGGCTCCGGTCGGGAGCCGGCGAAGCGGGGTGATCGGCGAGGTCGGATCGCCCGGGGCTTGTTGGGAATCCCGATCGTGCTTCCAATGCATGGTTGGACCTTTCTGTCTTCGTGGGCGCGGGGGTGGCCGCGAATTCGGGTACCCTAATAAGTGGTATCAGGGTACGCGAAATCGACCTGAGCGTCAAGACCAGCATTCGAACTCTGGCCTCAGCCCCGTCATGCCGGTTGGATCGAGCGCCGCGCGGCCCTGCGGGTGTGGGGCCCGCGCGGCCCTGCGGGTGTGATGCTCGTCCCGCTGGGTGCGGTCTTGTGGCGGGGGATGCCGGCGGGTTCCGGCGCCTTGAAAAGGCCGGTCGGCCACGCTAGTATTCGTGCCCACCTCGGGGTCCGAGGCCCGCTTGGCGGGCGGGCGCGATCGGCTCTGGAGGCCTTCGCTTCACGGCGTGGCGGGATAGCTCAGTTGGTAGAGCACATGACTGAAAATCATGGTGTCCCCGGTTCAAGTCCGGGTCCCGCCACCTAAAGCCCTGCATTTCGGGGCTTTACTTGTTTAAAGCCTTGGCTTCGCGACCCTGTTTCGGCGATTCTGCCAACGAAATGCCAACGCCGGGGTTCGACGGGGATGGACTTGGCTGGACGCTCATAGCCTGAACACGGCTTGACGCCGGATTCTATTTGAGGCGAACCAGGGAGGATCCCACTTTATCCGTGCGGCCGTCGTATTGGGAGAGTTGAGCCTGACGCGACGCGAACCTCGTGAACATGCAGTGCGTTACCGCTATGCGTACGGAGCGAATGGTCCTCAGGCGGCGGCGTTAGGTCGGCTGGCTGGGTCCGGCGCAACGCCTCCGCACCCCGGGTCACCTCGTCGATGAGGTCTTCTTGCCAGCCGAGACGTCTAAGGAGAGTTGGATCAATCACGACTGTTCCTCCCTTTGGATTGATCGCTTCACGTAGCGGTAGGTCGGTGACACCATGATCTTCAGCACCGGTGTCTTATCGAACAGCCAGTTTGCCAAAGCTCAAGCCCTGGTCAGTGCCCGGTCTAGCGTTGGATCGGGGTGATCGATCTTAAGCTTGATCTCGTCCCACAACACATCCCGCGAAATCGAATGACCGTGGCTCTTCCAACGATCGTGGGATGCAAGAGCGGCGGCAATTTGCTCGGCTCGCTCCCGTCGGTACTCTTCCGTCACTGGAGTTCCGGAATCCCGGCGAGTGAGCCAGTGACGGAATTTGTATTGTTGGAGGAACTGAGCGACCATCATGGACGAGTAGTTGCTCGCAGTGATGGCGTCCCCCAACTCCTTCTTGTCGATGGTGTCGATGATTCTCACGGCCGTCCAGGGAACAGGCTGTCCGTTCGCCATCGCCTCTGCGCCGTCGCGCTGCAACTTGTCGACGAGTAGAAGCAGCGCTTGAGCCGGAACGTACCGCCCGTCCTTTGTCGGAATCTGCGGATCCGTGGGCCCGAGACAAGCCTGCGCCGTCATCCAGATGTGGTCGCCGGATAGCGCGAACAGAGTCCCCGCGCTCATGCACATCGACGGGATGAGAAAGTCAACTTCGTCGAATCGAGTTCGCAGGCAGTTGACGAACCGGGCTACTTGCTGCGCGGAGCCTCCCCGGGTGCTGAGAAGGACGTCGACAGTCCGATGTTCTGACGGAATCGAGTTGACCATCTCTGCGAATGGCAGATCGTCTGTCGAGTCGACCCCAGAATCGCCGGCGTCTTGCCTTACGACGTTCCCAAGGTACGCAAGGCATGGCCGGCATCGAACCGTGGATATCGCATCGAGCGCCCTGGCTGTCTCCGTAACTAAATCTAGGGCCTCGGTCGGCATCACCCCGACGATGCTGCCGTATTCATTACCATCTTGCATAGCATCGAGAAGCGACTCGACTATCACCACGGGTGGCTGCTTGCCGCTTCGGCTGCCGCCCTTGTTCCGCGGAGGCCGGTTGCGGGTCGTCAATGCTCCTCCTCATGCCAGAGAACTACGAGTGTCCGTAGAACACAGCCTACAACACTATCCTGCATCCGTGAGCGGCGCCACAAACAAAGGCACAAGCAGTTGGCGTGGCGTCAGCTCCTTCGTTCGAGGCGTATGGGGAACGAAGTGCGGCCGACGCAACCCATCAGCCGGTGACAAGGGCGGCGATCCTCGCCGCCGCCTCCTCCTCCATCGACGGAATCGCATGGGAGTAGACGTCCAAGGTGAGGGCCACCGTCGAATGACCGAGGCGGTCGGCCACCACCCGGGGGTTGATGCCAGCCATGAGCGCCAGGGTGGCGTGGGTATGACGCAGGCCATGTACGGTGATGGCTGGCACCTTCGCCTTCTTCACGAGGCGGGCGAACATCTGGCTGATCCGTTCGGGGCGCCAGCCTGTGCCATCTTCTCGGGTGAACACGAGTCCCGTGTCGTTCCATGCACCTCGCCACTCGACCCG
The DNA here is from genome assembly GCA_027493445.1 of Thermoleophilia bacterium. Lineage (GTDB taxonomy): Bacteria > Actinomycetota > Thermoleophilia > RBG-16-64-13 > RBG-16-64-13 > JAMDDA01. The sequence goes on from JAOSKU010000001.1 coordinate 4,083,134, forward strand.
TTCTTCGAGCTGCCGTTTGTGCCAGGTCTTGAGGGCGGCGACGGTTAGGGAATCGAGGGTCACCGAGCGATGTCCCCGCTTCGTCTTGGGCTCACTGACCACTACCTTGGCGTTCACGGGGACGCGGCTTCGCCTGACCACGAGGCGGCCGGCTTTCAGGTCGACATCCTGCCACAAGAGTCCAAGGGCCTCGCCGCGACGTAGACCAGTGAGACCCAGCGTCAGCCACAGCGGATAGAGGCGATCTTCCTTCACAGCCTCGAGAAAGGTCTTGAGGTCCTCTGCTTGCCAGGCTCGGTTGGCAGATAGGGTGGGGTCGCTCGCCCGCGGGGGATCTGCGTTCTCGGCGGGATTTCTGACCAGGTAGCCCCAGCGGCAGGCGTCCCTAAGGGCCCGATGTAACGTCGCGTGGACTCGGCGTACCGAGCTTGCGGAAAGCTTCCCGTCACCGCGGCGTTTCCCATCGCGGGCAAGATCAGCGTAGAGACGGTTCAGGTGTCCCGCCGTCAGCGACTGAAGCATCACGGTCCCTATGTTGGGGACGATGTGGACTCTTACGTGGGTCGAGTACGAGGCGTAAGTTGCTGGGCGGATCGTCGTCTCGATGGCCGGGAGCCACTCCCCCTCGAGGAACTCCCGTACCGTGAGCTTGGTGGGCTCCACGTAGGTCTGCTGCCGTAAAGCCGTCAGGGCGTCAGCCAGGGCGCCCTCAGCTTCCTTCTTGGTCTTGAACCCAGTCTTGACTTGCTGCTTGCGCTCGATGCGGTCGACCAAGGAGCCGCCGCACTTCACGCACACCCTGATCGGTCTTCGGCCGACCCAGTGTCGCTTGTTGCAGATGGTGCAGCGCTTGGTCGGTTGATCGCCGAGCTCGAGGATGTACTGCCAGGTGCCGCGCTTGCGGACGTGACCCCTCATTACTCGGCTTCACCCTTGCCGATCCAGCGACGTACGCTCTCCAGATTGGCCGACAGTCGCTCCGCGATATCCTCAGCATCCAGACCCTGGGCATGGAGTTTGCGCGCGTTCACCTGCCGGCGATAGAGGTCCCGCTGGGCTTGCGCCTTGGCGCATGCGCTTGAGCAGTACTTGATGTCACCTTCTTTTCGGAACTGACCGTACTTGGCCCGTCCTCGCTGTGACACGAAGAGCCGGCCGCACTTGAGGCACCGTCGATAGGGCTGCTCTTGGGCGATGTCGTTTGCCAGTTGCAGGCACGTCGCTGCGAAGAGCGTCGGACTCCAACGCCCATATGTGATTCGGCCGTTTCTGGTGAGGAAGAGCTGAACATGGAAGGGTCGAAGGGCGTGGCTCAGCATGTCCACGAGGAATCCCTGGGCGAGCTCGGTAGTGGGAGGGGGCTGAAGCCAATGGGATTCCCAATCTCGCCTCACTGCTTCTAGGGATCCCCCACCCGATACGGCGTCCCATACGCGGGTGAGATCACGGATGAGCGCGGCGTGCACCGCGATCTCTCTGACGTGGACGAATTTCCTGAAGTCCCACTGCTCGCCCGGGCGAAGATGGTGCGCGACGAGATTGCCCATCTCTTTGAAGAGGTCGAGGTGGGCGAGGTGGGCTGGCTTCCTTGAGGGGTCGAGGAGTTCGGTATCGAACATGGGGATGGCGATTTCGCTGAGACCTGGCTCGCCCAGGACCCCCCATTTCTGGGTGAAGCGGAGGACCTCCTCAGGGTCGTCGAGCCGCAGGCCGCCTATCTCCCACAAATAGAACTGCTCGGGCAGGACGACGCGACGAGGCGCGCCGGGCTTGAACCCGTCTGTGTAAAGCCGGTCTGCCAGATGCGCAAGGCCCAGGGTGCGGACGCTGTCGTCCGGCCGATTCTCCTCTTCGGTCATGTAGTAGTACGTCCCGAACTGGATCAGCTCACCGTTCAGCAAGCGGACGTCCGGGGTGGAAAGTGCGGGTACGGGGATGGCCCCACCCGGCCATATTCCGATACGAAATCCGGTTTCTTCGCCCAATTGAACCCTTCTGGCCTCACTGATACTGTGTCATACAGCAACGTACCATAGAAGTCGCGGGAGGGGAACGGATGCCGCGCGATCTCCCTAATGATGAGCAATGTCTGGATCAGACCGCCCTAGTGGAATCGCGCTTTGTTCTGCCCAGCTGGCTGGCGACGATCGTCTACGATGAGGGGCGTCTCGTGCTATCGGATTACGAGGCAGCGAGATTGCTCGGCGTCAGCCGGGGCAGTGTGCGCCAAGCGATCGCTGCGGGCGATATTCATGTGGTCCGCCTCGGCCGACGACTTCTCGTCCCCCTGATCCCACTGCTGCATCTGGTGGGGGTTGAGGACCTGAAGGCGCCGATCCGTGTCTGAATCCGGTCAGCTCCCCAGCCAATCGTGACTGCGTCCTCTCAATCTGACGACCACAGCTGCCGTTCCGCGGCGCTCCAAGCGCATGCCGCCGGTCTTTCGGTGTGGCCACCCGAGGAGGACGGGACGAAACAACCTCTCCGCCGGCTGAACGGAGAGACCTGGAAGGCCGGGCAGCAGGCGCCACTCTCGGAGGAGACGCTCAGATCACTCTACGCGAACGACCGCCGCGGCGTGGGGGTGATCTGTGGGGCCGTCTCCCGCAATCTCGAGGGTCTTGACTTCGACGATCTTGCAACCTATCTGGCCTTCAAGGAGGCCGCCGAGGCGGTTGGCCTCGGGGACGTCCTGGCGCGCATCGAGGCCGGATACCTCGAGCGCACGCCGAAGGACGGGCGGCACTGCCTCTACTACTGCCAGGAGATCGCTGGCAACACCAAGCTTGCCCAACGTCCAGGCATCGGGGGTGAAGGACGTCCGGGCGTCATGGCATTGATCGAGACCAAGGGGGAAGGCGGCTTTCTCATCGTCAGCCCCTCGGGCGGATCCGTGCATCCCTCGGGAAGGCCATACGAACTCATGGCGGGTGGGTTCAACAGCATCGCGACTGTTACTCCGGAGGAGCGGCGACAGCTGCTTGATCTCGCCCGCACCTTCGACGAGATGCCTCTCAGGGATGCTGACACCGAGACCTCTGCGGCTGAGCAGTCAAGCGCCCGCCCGGGGGACGAGTTCAATCGCCGGGCGACCTGGGCCGAGGTGCTGGAGCCCGCGGGCTGGGCCTTGCTGTACGCTCGGGGAGCCACCGACTACTGGCGGCGGCCAGGAAAGGATTTCGGCGCTTCCGCGACCACGAACCACCGGGAGAGCGATCTCCTCTACGTCTTCTCCACCTCGACCGTCTTCGAGGCCGGACGCGGCTATTCGAAGTTTGCTGCCTACGCAATCCTCTTCCACGGTGGGGACTTTGGCGTGGCGGCCGGGGAGCTCAGAAGACGGGGGTATGGCGAAACCCTCCCTTCCCCTGCAGCGGGCCCGGAGGCGGCGAACGGTGCGGCCTTATCCCAGCGGGACGTGGCTTCCGCGGTCGTCTTGCCTCTTACCGATCTCGGCAACGCCGAGAGGCTCGTCGCTCAGTTCGGGGACGAACTCCGCTTCGAAAAGGCGTCAGGCCACTGGCACACCTGGTCAGGGCAACGCTGGGAGAGGGATGAGCTTCTGCGGATGGAGGCGCTGGCGGCCAAGACCGCGCGAAACATCTACCACGAAGCGGCGGAGGCCGAGTCTCGCAGCGGCCGCGATGAGTTGGGCAGACATGCCAAGGCTTCCGAGTCCAGGGTGAAGCAGCGAGCCCTGGTAGCTTCGGCGCAGCATATGCGCCCATCGATACTCTCCGTCCCGACCCCGCGAACCCGCGCCGCATCGGGGATGCCGAGCTCGAGTCCCTCACCAGGAGCATTCGCCAGTTCGGTCTCGTCGATCCCATCATCGCCCGCCGAGAAGACAGAACCGTCATCGGTGGCCATCAACGCTTGCTCGCTGCGAGGCGCCTGGGACTGAAGAGTGTGCCCGTGGTGTTCGTGGATCTGACCCAGGAGCAAGCCCGGGTGTTGAACCTGGCCTTGAACAAGATCTCAGGGGACTTCGATCAAGAACTCCTCGCCCGCCTGCTGGCTGATCTCTCCGAGGTGCCGGCCCTCGACCTATCCCTCTCTGGCTTCGACGAGGACGAGGTAAAGAAACTTCTGAAGAGCCTCGAGGTGAGGGAGAAGCGCGACCGCCCGGAGAGCTTCGACCTGGAGGCGGCTCTGGAAGAGGCCCAGCGTGACCCCCGGCTGAAGCCGGGCGAGCTCTGGGCTCTCGGTGACCACAGGCTTCTCTGCGGAGATGCCACGAACAGCGATCACGTCGCTCGTCTCCTTGACGGCCACCAAGCCCAGATGGCCTTTACAGATCCCCCCTACAACGTGGCCCTGGGTGACCACGGTGGACAGCAACAAGGGCAGCGGCGCCGGCCCATCAAGAACGACGCGCTCTCGCCCGAGCAATGGGAGACCTTCTGCCGCGCCTGGGCGGGGAACCTCGTGGCCAACGTCGAAGGCGCGCTCTACGTCTGCATGTCGACCAAGGAGTGGCCGCTGGTGAGCCGCATGCTGGAGGAAGCCGGCGGTCATTGGTCGGACACGGTCATCTGGCAGAAGGACAGATTCGTCCTCGGCCGCGCCGACTACCAGCGCAGCTACGAGCCGATCTGGTACGGCTGGCGCGAGGAAGCCAAGCGTCACTGGTGCGGTGACCGGGACCAGGGAGATGTGTGGCAGGTGCCTCGGCCCTCGGCCTCAGAAGCCCATCCAACCATGAAGCCCCTGGCACTTGTGGAACGGGCGATCGAGAACTCATCCGACCGTGGCGACGTCGTCCTCGACCTCTTCCTCGGCTCCGGCTCGACCCTCGTCGCGGCCGAGCGGACCGGCCGTATCTGCTACGGCCTGGAGCTCGATGCACACTACGCTTCCATAGTGGTGGCCCGCTGGGAGGCCTTTACCGGGGAGAAGGCCGAAAGGATCGGTGCCTAGCATGCCTACTTGCGGCCCTTACTAGCAGAGGTAGGTGGAGGAGGGAAATGGTAGTAAGAGCCCGCACCTGCAGCTTCATCCGCGAGGGTGGTCGTCCTTGCCGGGCGACGCCACTGCGGGACGAGGACTTCTGCTTCTGGCATAGTCCCAACCATCAGGAGGAGGCCGCTGAGGGTCGGCGGCTCGGCGGCCTTAGGCGGCGCAAAGAACGCGCGCTCGCGGGCGCCTAGGACTTTGAGGGCGTCCGTACCATCGAGGACCTGCAACGGCTCCTAGAGATCGCCATCCTTGATGCCCTGGCCCTGGAGAATTCCATCGCCCGGGCCCGCGCTCTGGCCTACCTTGTGCAGACGGCTCTGAAGCTGCAGCAGGTGGGGGAGTACGAGGAGCGGATGCGGGCCTTAGAAGCGGCAGTGAAGGGACAGGGGGCCAACCTTACGCCGGCGTTCGACCAGGCTCTCGAGGGCCTCGACGTCGCTGAGGAGTTGGCATGAGCACGGAGCGAAGACGGCTCGAGCGCATAGAGGGGGCTCTTACCCCTCAGCAGGGGGTTCTCCTCTGGATGCAGGAAGCCCACCAGTTCGGAGATATGATCTCCTACGGTCGTTGGCTCGTCACGCAGGCTGATGAGGCCTATCCCCTCATCCGCCTGCCCAAGCAGGTGGTCGGCGCGGTGCGGGAGGCCATGAAGGGTCGCCCCCCTGAGGAGGTGAATGCCCAGGCTCTTCGGGCTCAGCGCGACGTCGTCTTCCTTGTCCACCTGCACAAGCTCGTCAATGAGCGCATGATGCAGGACACCGAGGTCCTTCGCCTTGAGGTGGAGCTTCTCCGGGAGAAGCTTCGGGCTTTGCTGCAGCACACAGCTCTCGCCCAGCATGTGGCGTGTCATGTTCTTCTCGTCGGGGGTTGGGAGCTCCCCAAGAACTCCTTCTCGCATCTGAAGCCCTGGCAGATCTATGACCTCGGAAAGGATAGGTGGTCGGCCAAGACCTGCCTCCCCTTCGATCAAGTGCCGTTGCCGGCTAGGGTACGGGAATGGGTGGGGGAGAGGAACAGGGTCCTCGCCGAGCAGCAGGAGCTGGAGACGACCGCTCGCCTCTTGGGTGCTCGCTACTTCGCCGGCACGCTGCCTCTCTACCCAGACCTCGCCGAGAGGCTCGCTCTTCTTGCTGAGGTGCTCGAAGCCCTGGGCGCCGCCGCCGAGGGGCTACCCGGGGCCTCCGGGTTGTCTCGCGCTAAGAAGGGGGAGAGACCTGGTCGCCGCGATCAGGGACTGGCCGCTCACCTGGTGGATCTCGCGAAGGCCGAGACCTGGTCTGCTCTTGGGGATCAGGACCGGGCCTGTGAGATCGCGGTGAGCCTGTTGTAGGAGAAGCACGATGAGGCGATCGTGTCCCCTTCTACGGCTACGTCGAGTGGACGTGGCTTTGTGGCCGGCTGGACAGCGCCGAGCACCGGGGTCTGGCTCCATGCAGACCAATACCAGCGTGAGAGGGCAGCGACGGCGCGGCGCCCAGGTGGAAGGCAAGGTGGGCACGCTGTCGAATGCGATTGGAATCTGACCCCCACTTCGTTAGGGTGAGGCCATGAAGACAACGGAGGTCATTACCTTGAGGGACAGCGAGATACGGTCCGCCTACCACCGCAAGTATCTGCGCGACTACCATGATGATCCGCGCGTCCTCGTGGTAGACGAACTTGGATTACAGCACGGAAAGTGTCGGGCGGACATAGCGGTCATGAACGGCCGCCTTGCTGCTTACGAGATCAAGAGCGATCTTGATTCGCTCAGCAGGCTGCATTCTCAGGTACACGGGTACAACGCGGTTTTCGATCGCATCACGTTGGTTGTGACACAAAGGCATCTGCAGCAAGCCGCGACACTAATCCCCCCATGGTGGGGACTGGTATCGACCGCCCGCGGCAAGCGGGGTGGCATCCACTTCACGACGGTTAGGCGGTCCCAGGCGAATCCCGAAGTCGACAGTTTCTGCGTCGCACAGCTACTGTGGAGAGAAGAGGCCAGGGAGATTCTCTTAGGGCTCGGGCTTGCAGAGCGGGAACTACGGGGCAATCGTGCGGAGCTTTATGATCTTGTGGTCAAACGACTGAGTCCTCAAGCGCTGCGTCACCAGGTCAGAGAGAAGATGAAATCACGCTCCAACTGGAAAGGTCCCTCACAACCTTAGCAAGGTGGTGACTCGTACCCACCCAGCGCCAGGTAGTCAGTATGCCTGTCGAGGCCCGGTTTACCGCGCAGTCAGCGATGTATTCATCGCCAAGCGAATAGTCCTTTCCCTCGAATCTACCGGATTGTATGATCATCTGGCAGAGTTCACGATACTGGCCAAATTTATGGTCTCGCACATTTAGGCCTTTTGCGACCAACCAGGCGTTGTCAACAGTGTAGCGCACGGTTGCGTTCGGCTTAACGTAGCGCATATCTTTCAGTATGACGGCAGGGTGAGCAATTGCGTAATCTCCGAACCTCGGGATCCTCATCCCCGCACGTTCAAGCAACACAGCAAGGCTGGTGTAGACGATCCACTCGTATCGCTCAACTCGTGAAAGGCCAAGAGGGATTTCCGCGGTAGTGCGTGGGAATGAGGTCCCAAGCAGCGTCAGGGACCGCCAGGCATCGCGATGTGGCAGCCGACCAAGCAACTCCTTCAATAGTCTAGTGAGACCATCGACGGGAATAAAGTTCGGGGTCTTCAGGTCCAGGACGAAATGGCACTCGCTCGGAGAGGAGGCGAGCTCCCTGAGCAAGCTGTGCGCTGCAGCGCCAAAGTCCGCACGGGAGGTTTCCTCCAACGACGCTCTGAGGCAGATCCCGCGCTGGTCTCGGTCAGCGCATTTCTGCAACTCACGGAAGAGAGCTTCGTCTTGACTTAGACGGAAGACTGGCACAGCCGGGATACTCTGGCTACGAAGCTCGTTGAAGACGTGCTCTGCAGGGTGACGCCCGTCACTCATCCGTTGCGCTGGGCTGATGTGCCGCATGTCGACGAAACAAGGCCGGCACCCTAGCTTGTCGCGTACCCTCTTGCCTACTAGCTCAAGGTGCTCATCAACTGTCTTGATGACCTTCTGCTTCTCAAAATCGTAGCCTATCTCGGCAATCTCTATTAGCGGAACAATGGAGTCCAGGATCTGTTTGTCTGACCGCAAGAGAGCCTGATACTCACCCATCTTCCATCGCAAACAAGGGACGTAGGTCTGTGGGATGGAGATCACTTTCGCTCCCCCCTAAGCACCGAATTCCACTTCTCGGAACAGCTTTCGAACCTGACCCCGGCCGACCAGATCTGAGAGAATCACGTAGTTGTTCGCCTCGTGCCGAATCCGTCCAGCTACTATCGCCGGACTGATTCCAAGCTCTTGCGCGAAAAGCGTGACGGAGTCCGGGGAGCGGACATACCTGGCGAGGGAAGTCTCCCAAGTATCGCTTGGGAGAAGCGCCTCTCCAGCTACGGCATCAGCTTCCCGTTCGACCCCATCATCAGGCCCACTATCAAGGTCGTCAAAGGTAGCAAGGAGCTTTCCTGGGCGCAGGTGATTGGCCACATGTGCCAACTCGTGAAGTAGTACAAACCAGAAGTTGTCGACTCTATCGTGACGCAGTGTGAGCCCAATGAGCGGACCACGTGCGGATAGCAGACCCGCGCCGTCAAGATGGGTTCCGGGCAGATGTGGTTCGACCACTAACGCGATTCCGAGATCAGCTAGAGCTTCCCGAGCACGGAGCGGCCCATCCTCGTAGCGGCTCAAGCGGACGAGTTCAACCATCCAGGTGCCGGTGAGCGAACCCTCGGTGTAGTCTATCCTGAGCGGCGCAGCCTCACCCAAGTGTAAGACCCGGCTTTCCCAAGCGAGGAGAGCGTATTCGTCCAAATGGGAGCCAGCTCGCACATGCTTCCGATGCAAGGCCAACGCCGGCCGCTTTATGACGCGATGCACGTAGTCCTCAACAAGCGTATCCGAGGCCCTGAGGGCTGCGTCCAGGGAGCCCTGAAAGCCCTCAAACCAATGTCGACGGTACATCTCCCTAACCGGAAACTTGTCCCAATTGAGGCCGGATTCTGCTCGCGGCACCGCGTCTCTATGACTAGCCGCTTCATCTGTTGAGATGTCCACCCCGACGACTTTCGCGATCTCTAGCAACCTCCGCAGGCTCGCGCCCAAGTACTCGCCAGCCTCGTAGCGTTGTATCTGCTGTTCCTTCAGGCCGAGGGCCGTGGCAAGGGTGCGTTGAGACATCCCCCGAGCGATGCGCGCGCGGATAAGAGCATCCGGTAGCTCTCGCAGGCTCGTAACTGATACCGGGTTCGGCGATCCTGTTCTTAGCTGTTCATACTCAAGAACTTGTGACTGTAGGATGTCGATCTCGCTTTCCAGGGCCTGAACGGAGATAGCGGTAAGAGCATTCGAGACGTCACCTGCTCTCACTTCTGCAAGAGCCTGCTCAAGCTTCTTGAGCTGGCTTTTCGTGATCTTGTACTGCCGCTCGTTGGTAATCATTCTGTTCACCTCCTTCGGTGCTACAGGTGGATGACGATGAGCCCCTTCGATAGTCCAGTGTTCTTCTCGACCTGAAAGTACTCTAGGAACGTGTGAGTGCCGTCGGCGAGGAGGACGGAGGGGAAGAACTCCCCGTGGTACTTCTGCTTCTGCGCCCGGCGCATGTGGCTGTAGTCGAGGAGTACTGGATCCAGTAGCGTCAGGTCAACGCCCCCTGGATCCCAGCAGGCGTCGAAGTCGCCGGGGATAGGCTTCTCGGTCACGTAGCTTCCATCAAGGTAGACGCATCCGCAGCCCGCGAGTTGAAGAGCAGCGCAGCCCCTCTGGAAGCCGTCGCACAGGATTCTGCGCCTGTCACCTCCACCGAATCTCGCTTCGATTTCGTCGAGCGTGGCCAGGTGAAGGCCAGGAGGCAGAACCTTCCATGGCGCCCCTATATCGACTGCCGCTGGTATCACAACACAACAATATCATTGTGTTATGGGCCAGTCAAGGGAAGGCTCAGACGTGGTCACTGCGCACCGCTCAAAACGCACGATGACCTCCCGACCTCTTGGCTTGGACCAAGCGAACGCGAACCCGCTCCCGAAGGTGCGCGGCGTCGGGTGCCGAAGATATCCAGGAGCACATGTCGAAGACCGGCAGGGCCACGCGGCAGGGGCATCTTGCCAGAGTGCCATGACTGGAGCTCTCTCGTGGAGCGCCGGCTTGTCGGCTGTCGCTGAATGTCACCGCCCCGGCGCTCCGGTGGGCGGGACACCATGACCGAATCGTGCCAATCGGACCCGTGCGAGTAGGTGCCGATTTCCGGTATCCCGCCCAGACCAGCGCAAGCGGTCTGCCTGCATCCCAGCACGCCCGTGCAGCTTCCCCGCGTTGACGGTTTGGAGGCGACGGCCGCTCCCGTGCGCGCGCGGCGCCAACCCGACTGGTATAGGTTGGCCGCTTAGGACGTCCCCGGAGCAGTGTCCCTCCCGGAGAAGAGATCGCTCAGCGGTTTGTCCCACCACCGCTTGGCCTTGGTCACAGGGCCCACAGGGCTTTCAGTCTTGCTCGAGAAATCGTAGTAGAACGACTGATCCGGTTCGGCGGGGTCATACATGAGAACCGAATCTGTGTGCCACGAGCCTGAATCGCTTTGGCCAACAGCCATGCGGTAGAAGTCCAAAGGTCTCGCTCGCATCCACTCGGCGAGCCCTGGGACCAGACGGTGCACGCCCCACGCCCCGCCGCGGCCCTCGATGAACAGGCACCAGGTCGGCCTGGGCGCTGCGTTACGCATGATGGGAACATGCTCGAACCAGAGCGAGCCGGGAGAGCTCTCGGTTGCGGCGGCGACAGTGTCCAATGTCTCTCGAGTATTCGTCCAGTCGGCCGCGTCACGGAGTATCGGGGCGCAGTCCGAGGGAGAGATGAGCGTGTATCGGGCGACCGCTCCGAGCGCTTGTTCAAGTTCAACCTGAGTTCGCTCGCCTGGGGCAAAACTGTCACTCGAAAGTATCGCATGGACAGTGCGTCGCGTGGACTGGTGAAGCTCGTCCTCTGCGAGCCCTCGGGCTGACCTGGCGGCCATGACGAGAGCCAGCAGGCTGCCAGGGACGACGGTGTCCTGGGCGAGAAGTCCCGCCGCCTCTGAGGCTTCTTGCTCGTGCAGAGTAGGCAAGTACTCCCCCCAGAAGCGGGTGATCGCATTGTCAATCGCGCCGATGAGGAACCCCGCTTCGAATTCAGGCCGGACTTGTGAGCGGTCGAGCAAGAGGGCCAGCAGGTGGATGATCACCCGATAGTTCCTCATGACCACGCTCAACCCCATCTGACTCGCGAAACCAGGGTCGAAGGTGCCGGCCTCAAAGCGTTTGACGAAGTTACGCAGCAGCTGCCACAGCCGACGCGCCTCTTGCTCCCGGCGCTGCTCTAGGAGCTTGGCCAGCTCAGCTGCCTCTAGCTCTGCGATGTCCTGCACAGAAGGACCCTCAAGGGAGGGCTCCTGGATATCCGGTGGCTCCTTCTCTTCCTCTGCCACGTGCGTAGCCCCTGCTGGCCGTGTCGTAAGGCCAGAGAACTGAGCGTTGATTGACCCAAGCAAGGCGGAGAGAAGACTTCCGCCTCGGAGGGTGGCTAGCGACCCACCCGACAAATACTGCTTGTAGTGAGATGACGAACGTATGGCTTCCCAATCGATGAGGTCTCTGTCGGTGGCTCCTTCGTCGCCACATTCCGGTCTTGGCCGCCGGTCCCCAGCCACGCGGAATGCATCCGCCTTGTCTAGCAGTAGTCCGGCGGACATCTCACTGATCAGTCGCTCGATGTCGTCGTCGTTTATGTCGAGAGTGCCGAAGGTACGAGCCGCGTGACTTACGATCTTTGCGTTGATGGTCTGGTTCAGTCGCTCGATGTTACAGGCGACAATGGGGTTGGACTCGCCCAGGCCGCCCGTCTTGTCCGACCACTCCACACGGAGGGCACTGGGCGACTCAAGGATGGCTCTCAATTCTTCTCCGACTGTAACCCTGAGGGTATGCCCAACGTGGGAGACGACCGGGCACACAAAACGCTTGTCTCCAACGAGGAGACAGGCTGCCGCCTCTGATGCCATGGGCCCGGAGCAGTAGAGAGTGAGTTCCAGGCCATCCAGGGCCGCAGCTCGCAGATGCCAGGCTGACCGCTCGTCAGTCGGCTCGACCTCAGGAGACGATCTGTATGAAAGGCCCGCATCCAGTAGGTGTGTCGTCGGCTCATTGAGTCTCAGCCCGGTCCAGATGTAGTCGAAGTCGGTCGGGCTGCCCGTGAGGAGGTTGGCCATCTCCAGGTTGCCTTGACTGGCTACCCGAAGTAGCGCGACTTGCGAGAGGTTGGGGGAGCCTTGTAGACAAAGCGATCGAGTCGCTGTACGTGCGAGCAACAGCTTTGCGTGACAATAGGGGTCGCCGCGGCCTGCTCCTTCGGACGAGTAGAGGATCAGCTGCGATTTGCCCTCCCAGTTGTCCAAAACCGCCCGCAGGGCATCCGGGTCTACCGAGGTCTGGTTGGGCTGCAGGTACACTCGGCACAGGTCGGGGTTCAGAAGCGCGAGGGCGCGCCTCAGCGCCGCAACCTTCTCATCGTAGAATGCAGCGAGCACATGCAGCTCATGCACCCGTTCGTCGCCGACTGCCGAAACGAACTGGGAAAGAAGGGGCACATCGATGTTGTGCCGCACGGATGGAGACTCATCCAATTGGGCGCGAATCCACGGGGCTCCCTCCCACATAGCCTGGATCTGGTGCGCGGCTTCGGGCTGGAACCACGCGAGGTCAGCGAGGCGTTCGACCAGCTGTCGGACTGCAATGAACTCGCGTCTGTTCCGGGGCTCTTCAGGCGTGAAGTGCCAGAGAGTGAACAACTCTTGATTGCGCGCATAACCCCCCAGGCTGAGGTTGCCGCTTCCCACAAGCATGCGGCCCTCTTCGCGGTTAAGGAGGAGTATGCACTTCGCGTGGGCAACTCCACGTGGTCCCTGGATGCCGGAGACCAGGTATCGCTGGTTCATCGTGCGAACCTGACCAGCATGCTCCGCGACCCTTTCGCAGATCTCTCGATACATGGTAGCGTCGCAGAGGATGACCCTGTTGCGACACCTATCGGCTAGCTGTCTCACGAGAGCGTTCTCGTAGAAGTCGAGCTGAGCGCCGAAGGTGAGTATGAGCAGAGAATCCCATGGGCCCTTTAGCTGCCCTGGCACGTTCAGGGCGTCCACTAGAGGTGCCCCGCCTCCAGCAGCCGCCGGCCGTCCTCCGATGGTCCATGGGCGCTCGAGCTGAGGTCCCCACACAATCCCAGATCGACCAGGTGGTTGCTGAGCGCGGAGAACCGCGAGTTCGTAAACTCGACGGGATTGCCATGCTGATAGAAGCGCAGGCCGTCAGCCTCACGTTCGAACCGAAACGTATTCTCGGGCATCTTTCGACTGGCGACCAGGAGGTGCTGGGTGATGATGTAGCGATCGAGAAGTCTCGAAACCACGGTCCCGAGGGTGAGCATGGGCGCGCAGCTCCATTGCGCCAAGTCCCGCAGAAACCTGTCCAGGCTGAGCCGCTCCTCTGAGCCGAGGCACGCGAGTTGCCATTCTGGCCGCGCCATCATGCGCCTGTCGCCAAAGCGAGCCCACGTCAGCGCGAGGACGCCGACCATAGCTGCCACCTGCACTTCAGACGAAGTGGCGCGAGCGAGATCCAGCAAGACGCTCTCATTCACGAGAGTGTCGATGCGAGCGCCATCGGTCTCGAATGCTGACTCGGCCTGGGCTTGAGTCTGGTACCAAAGGACCACTTCAGACCAGGCCGACTCTGGCCCCAGTCCCGGGACTGGGATCCCAAGGGCCCGAGCCAGCGGATCCGGCGCGGACATGTCTCGAATGCGGTCATGGAGAAGCGTCATAGGGACCGGCGCAAGGTCTCCGTTCAAGCGGATGCCGAGCTCACAGAGGCGCGCCCAGAGGGAGTTCAGTGCGAACGAATAGTACTCGCGAGCCTGATACATTCGCCAACCTCGGTGCGTTTGCAGGGTCTCGGCGCGAGGCTTGAAGCCAGCTCCGTTTCCGCTGCGCCCGAAGTATACGAGTCGTCGAAAAGTGTCCTCACTGACGGGCAGGCCCTGCGTCTGGTCGGCAAGGTCCAGGAAATAGCGAAATGAAGCGCGTCTCTCAGCAGGTCTGACGCCCGCGTGCATGAACATGTCGAGCAGGGGGACACGGTCAGGGGCGTCGCCTTCTGCGAGGGCGCACAGACAGCCTGCCTGGCCGAACTCTCGGACCGCGGTGAATGGAACGGCCTGGAAAGTCCCGAGATACCGCTGATAGAACTCAGTACCGGCGACGGCCTGCCTGAATGCCTCGGCGAGTTCCAGGCCGATTCTGGAGGTACATAGGTCAACCGCGTAGCGGGCGGTCCCACCGCCGATGAGGGGGACATCCTCATCTGCCCCGAGGATGACTTCCAGTTCCCGCATCCGGCCACGGTAGTAGAGGCCGTAGCCACCGAGGCCAGCCTGGATATAGTCGAGGTCTGGGGGCAACGGGTCGCGCTTCTCGCGCGCCCACGTCTGTGTTGTAGAGCTGCCGACTACCGCCCCAATACCGCGGTGCGTCTTCCGTTCACATGCGTTGACCCCCACCGAATAGACCAATTCCAGGTTGCGGTAGAAGCGCTTGAATGACAGCGCATCTCGGGGGAAGTCTCGCCTCCAGAACTCATCAATGACAAAGGCGTAGAAGCTGAAATAGCGGGGATGGATAGTGAGGGCTCGGATGCCGGGGGAGAGATGTTCAAGAACCTGGTCTTGCGCTACCGTCGCCAGGCCGAGATGGTCGAGGCCCTGGATGGGCGCGTACACGTGTTCAATCCAAGCCGGTCTTGTCGCCTCAGCCACGTTCGAAGTACTTCCCTTGCCTTCGGCATTTGTGCATCCTATCGCATAGACTAGCGCAACAGCAACGGGTGCTTTCGACGTTTTGCGTTGTCAGTGTGGGACATGATCGGATACTGGAAAGACTCCTTGCAGTGAGGGCCGATCAAACCCCGATCGCCTCCGCCACCCTGCCCCACCCGAGATCCTCCTGGCCTTCGAGCCGCCGCAAGTAGGTGGTCGTCACTGCAAGCGACGAGTGGTCCAAGAACCGGGACACGTCCTCGATCGACTCGCCGGCATCCCGGCGTAGCTTCGACGCCGAGTGTCGGAAGATGTGCACACCCGCGCGGGGCAACCCGGCTTTGCGCAGGTAGCCCTGGAGCGAGGCGTAGAAGGTCGAGCTCCTGACGCCCGTCCCCGCCGCCGTCGGCCACAAAGACTCCTCAGGGGACATGTCCTCCAGCTCGCACCCGAAGGCCCGCAGCGCGGCTTGGAGGGCGTCGTAGGCGGGGCGAGGCAGCTCTCTGCGGCCGGTTTTCCCGCCCTTACCCCGATACTGGTAGTAGGGGACGCCGTTGTCCAGGCTGAGGTCCCCGACCGTTAGGCGAAAGACCTCTTCGCGCCGACGCCCGGTGAGCACGAGCATCAGGATGATCGCCCGGTTGCGGAGGCCGACCGGGTTGTCGGGGATGACCGCAAGCAGTCGCCGCACGTCGTCAGCCGTGAGACCACGCGGGGGAGAGGGCGATGTCTTGGGTCGCTCCAGGCGATCGCAGGGGTTCTTGTCGACGATGTCCATACGCATGAGGAACCGAAAGAACGAGGACACGCAGGCCATGCGCGCGCCGATAGTGATGGGGGAGGGGTCCTTGCCGGAGACGCCCACGGCGTGGGCCCAGACGAACACCTCCTGGGCGGTAACCTGGTCCGGGGTCTTGCCGAGACGCCCGAAGAAGTCCTGGAGCATGCGGGAGTAGCCCTCGACGGTGCGGCGAGAGCCGGAGCGTCGCTCCTTCTCGACCAGGAAGGCCATGAGGGAGCGTTCCCAGCCCTCGAGGTTCTCGAGAGGGAGGGCGATGGCGGTTGAGCGCATGGTGGTCTCCTTGGTCGGGTGACACCATGACCGCTCGCATCGGCGCGAATGTCAACTCCGGGCAGTCTGGTCTCCTTTGTGGCCGAGTCCTTGCGGCTCGTGAATGGCGGAGCCTCTTAGGTTTTGGAGAGCTTCCTCGTGGGTAGTCCTGGCTGGCTGGGGCCCGCTAGAGCCTCCTCCCTGCCCTTGTCCTACCTCGCGAGCGCTTCGGGCACGGCCGCGGCGAACGGCAGCTGGGTTGACGTGGCGGGAAGAGCACGGAACGGGCCTGCGAAGCCGCGACCGCAAAGCAAGGAATACGTGTGCGAGCTCTTCGTCCTTCCAGGAGCAGCCATCTGGGCACCCGCTCAGAGTCAGCCTGCGTTCGCCGATGAAGTGCCTCATCATAGCCGCCGGCCAAGGAACCAGGCTGGGTGGGGAAGTACCCAAGCCTCTTGCCCCGCTTCTCGGGGTCCCCTTGCTCGAGCGGGCCATCCTGACAGCCGAGGAAGCCGGGGCCACGAGCTTCGTCATCGTCGTCGGATACGCCGGGGACGCCGTCTGTGCCTTCCTGGACGGGCTAAAGCGGCGACGAGTTCTTGATCTGACCGTACTTGCACTCGCCCCACCGGGCAAAGAGAATGGCTGGTCGGTGCTCAGCGCCCGCGCTCACCTCGACGAGCCTTTCCTCCTCCTCCTCATGGCTGATCATGTCATGGCCCCAGTGCTTCTTCGTGACCTCGTTGGTCATGGGCTCGACGGTTCCGACCTGGTGCTGGCCGTGGATCGAAACAAGCGGCCACTGGAGGACACCGACGTCACTCGGGTTCTCGTTCACGGCGGTTTGATCCAGGCGATCGGAAAAGGCCTAGACCACTTCAACTGCTACGATACCGGCGCCTTTCTCTGCTCACCGGCGTTGTTTGGCGCTCTCGACCAGGCGCTCGCCCAAGGGGACACCTCCCTTTGTGGAGGGGTACGGGTACTGGCTGAACGCGGCCGGGCTAAGGCCCTCTATGTCGAACGCGGCTTCTGGGTCGACGTGGACACGCCGATGGAGCTGAGAAAGGCGGAGTCCCTTCTTCTCGGGTCGCTCACCAAGCCCACAGACGGGCCGGTCTCTCGCTACGTGAATCGGCGTATATCCTGTCCCATCACCGCCCTGCTGGCCCGCACATCGGTTACTCCGAACCAGGTTTCGGTTGTCTCGTTCCTGTTGGCTTTGGTGGCGTTCGGCCTCTTCCTGCATCCCTCCTACAGGGCCCTCGCCGCGGCCGGCCTGCTGGCGCAACTTTCCTCCATCCTGGACGGGACGGACGGCGAGCTAGCTCGACTCAAGTGGATGGGCACGAAGTTCGGGGGCTGGCTTGACTCAATTCTCGACAGGTACGCGGACGGCTTTTTGTTGGCGGGGCTCACCTACCACGCTCACCTTGGTCGCCCGGGCTGGTCAACCCTGCTGATAGGTTTTCTCGCCCTAGCCGGTTCTTTCGTGAATACTTACTCTGCGGGGCTCTTCGACCAGACATTGCGTGGGGACTCCGCTTGTCCCGGCACCAGCCGTTTTCGGATTGGCCGCGACGTCCGCCTATTTCTGGTCTTCCTGGGAGCCGTGACTGGCCTGCCGCTGATCGCGCTTGTCCTGATCGCGATACTTATGAATGTAGAGGTGGTCCGTCGCCTTGTCCTGATGCGGACGTATCTCTCGGGCCTAGAGCCGGCCGGGACTGGAGGGTCACCTCCCTAACCGCGCTTTGATTTCTACCGACGGAGTTGGAGTGGCCTTCCTGCTGACTGGGGACACCCTAATGGGGAGCTACCAGAGAGAGGGATTCGGCGACCGCGGGCCTGGAAGATGCTTAGTGGCGCGCCACCCCAGAGTTCTATGACCTGATCGTGCTACGTACCCACGCCATCGTGCGGCCTTCCGGCAGCATCACGCTTTCGACTTCGAGGCCGGGTGCGCTATCGTGGGTCGAATGCTTGGCAGTCTGACACCGGCTTGGTTCGCCCGCAAATGGCTGGGGAGCACGCGCACGGAGCGGGCCGCCGCTCAGGAGCACTTCATCGACCTCTGCCGCATGCTCGGTGTCTCCACGCCGAACGAGGCCGATCCCACCGGCGACGAGTACGCCTTCGAGAAGGGAGCCGGCAAGGTCGAGGGCGGCGAGGGCTTCGCCGACGTCTGGAAGCGGGGTCACTTCGCCTGGGAGTACAAGGGCAAGCGCAAGGATCTTGCCGCCGCCTATCGCCAGCTGCTCCAGTACCGGGAAGCCCTCGATAATCCACCTCTCTTGGTAGTTTGCGACCTCTACCGCTTCGAGGTCCACACCAACTTCACGAACACCCCGGCGATCGTCCATCGCTTCACCCTGGACGATCTCCTGGAGAACTCAGGCGAGCCTCTGCGGGTGCTCCGGGCCGTCATGGAGCACCCCGAGGATCTACGCCCAGGAAAGACCCGGGATGAGCTCACGGCCCAGGCCGCCGAGCAGTTTGCCTCCCTGGCCGAGCGTCTGCGCGGACGTGGTCACGACGCCCACGCCGTCGCCCACTTTCTGAACAAGCTCCTCTTCTGCCTCTTTGCCGAGGATGCCGGTCTGCTTCCCCGCGGTCTCATTCGCCGCCTCGCCGGCGCGGCCCAGTACAATGAGTCCATCTTCACGGAAGGCCTCGGCAGCCTCTTCTCCACTATGGCGCACAAGGGGGGGCTCTTCGGAGCCGAGCGCATCGACTGGTTCAACGGGGGCCTCTTCGATGGCGGGGATACCCTGCCCCTCACCCTGTCCGACATCGATCTCGTCGACAAGGTCTCCCGCCTCGACTGGTCTCAGGTGGAGCCCGCCATCTTCGGCACCCTCTTCGAGCGCGGTCTCGACCCGAGCAAGCGCTCGCAGCTTGGCGCCCACTACACCGACCGGGCCTCCATCATGCGCCTGATCGAGCCCGTGCTCCTGGAGCCTCTCCGCCGCGACCTGGAGGAGACCAAGGAGCGGGTCTCTGCTCTCCTTGCCGAGGGCAAGAAGGTGACCGCGCGGACACCCCCCGACAAGAACCCCGAGGCCGTGTTCAACGCCTTCCTCGAACGTCTGCGGGCGGTGCGGGTGCTCGACCCTGCCTGCGGCTCCGGCAACTTCCTCTACCTCGCGCTTCAGGCCCTCAAGGATCTCGAGCGCGAGGGGATCCTCTGGGCCTCATACACCCTCCAGATCCCCATGCAGTTTCCAGAGGTTGGTCCTCAGGGGGTCATGGGCATCGAGCTCAACCCCTATGCAGCGGAGCTTGCCCGGGTGGTCATCTGGATCGGGGAGATCCAGTGGATGCTCGCGAACGGCTTCGCGTACTTGCGCGACCCCATCCTGCGTCCCCTGGAGAGCATCGAGTGCCGGGACGCTGTCCTTGACCTGACCGATCCTGAGAACCCCGCAGAGCCGGGGTGGCCGGCGACGACGGTCATCATTGGCAACCCTCCATTCCTGGGGGGGAAGCTCATGCGCTCGAACCTGGGCGACGAGTACGTAGACGCCCTCTTCCGCGTCTACGATGGCCGCGTTCCCCGCGAAGCCGACTTCGTCGCCTACTGGCACGAGAAGGCCCGGGCCATGCTCGAAGCAAAGAAGGTGGAGAGGGTGGGCCTCCTCGCCACCCAAGGCATCCGCGGCGGAGCGAACCGGCGCATCCTCGAACGTATCAAGGAGAGCGGCGACATCTTTGTGGCCTGGTCCGATGAGCCCTGGGTGGTGGAGGGGGCCGCCGTGCACGTCTCCTTCCTGGGCTACGACGACGGGTCGCAGGATAGCCGGCATCTGGATGGCCGCACAGTGGCGGCCATCAACACCAACCTGACCGCGGCTTCGACCTGACCAAGGTCAAGCGGCTGCGGGAGAACCTTGGTATTGCCTTCATGGGCGACACCAAAGGTGGAGCCTTCGACATCGACATAGAAACGGCCAATCGCATGCTCGCGAGCCCAAACCCACATGGCCTCAGCAACACGGAAGTGGTCCGGCCCTGGGTCAACGGCCTCGACCTCACCCGCCGGCCACGCGGCATGTGGATCGTCGACTTCGGCACCGACATGCCGGAGGCCGACGCGGCGCTCTACGAGGCGCCGTTCGAGTACGTGAAGGAGCATGTCAAGCCGCGGCGCGTTGGGAACCGCCGGGTCGCATACGCCGAGAGGTGGTGGCTGCACGTCGAGCCGCGGTCGGGCATGCGCAAGGCGCTTGCTGAGCTGGAGCGGTTCATCGGGACCGCGCGCGTCGCGAAACACCGCCTTTTCCTGTGGCTGCCGAAGCAGACTCTTGCCGACAGCCAGGTGATCGTGTTCGCCCGCGACGACGACTACTTCTTCGGCGTGCTGCACTCGTCGGTGCATGAGCTGTGGGCCCGAGGGCTGGGCACCCAGCTGCGCGAGGTGGAGAGTGGCTTCCGCTACACGCCCACCACTACCTTCGAGACCTTCCCCTTTCCCGATCCCTCCCCGGAGGCAAGAGATGGGATCGCCAACGCCGCGAGAAGACTGGATGAGCTGCGGAAGGGTTGGCTGAACCCGGCAGGCGCGGCGGAAGCTGAGCTGCGCCAGCGCACTCTCACCAACCTCTACAACGTGAGGCCCACGTGGTTGCAGCAGGCACATGAACGACTCGACCGGGCCGTGTATGTGGCCTACGGCTGGGAGTATCGTCTCGCCGCCGAAGAAGTGCTCGAGCGGCTCCTGGGGCTCAACCTAGATCGAAGCAAACAGGAGCAGCTTGCCTGAATGGGCCGGGGCAAATCGATGGATGACGACTTCAGCTGGGAGGACCTCCTCGGGGACTCGAACGGCCCGGCCTACCAAAAGGCCGAAGAGGGCATGGGCCTCCCTTGGAGTACGTTGCCGAGAAGGCGCGCCACTCTTTGGAGCAGCTGCACGAGGTTCTTCGCTTGGTCGAAAGAAAGGACAGCGCAGCTCTTCCCGCTCGGGCCGCCTTCCAATATGGTCTCGCGTCCTATCTGGCGCTCCAGAACATGCTCGATGTTGCTAACGATCACCAGCTGGTCGACCGGCTGCTCGGCATGGAAGGACGGGAGTTCCGGAATTGGCTGGGCGCAATTGCGTCCGAGGGGTCGGTGACGGGCTAGGAGGCGCAGCGTGAATGGCGAGCCGCGCCGCACGATTCTCCGATAGTGTTGTTTCGCTGATCGGGACGAGCAGTCTGCTCGGGCTGGTCGTGGCTACCAACTTCCTGCCACCCGACTCCCCCCAGGGGAAGTGCTCCGCCCGCTGGAGTCGGCCCCGGTGACCATCGCATACGTAGTCACATGCGCGGCCGAAGGTGGCGTGGTTCCGCCACGCTCGCCCCTTCACCAGTGAGTAGACCACAGACTCGTCATTCTGGCGCCCCCGACCCTCTCTGGGTAGGGCGGGGCGCTTACGAGGTCCGGCGAGATCGCGGTCGAGAACGCACGGGCGAGGAACTTCGCAACACGCTTTGCGGTGAAATCCACCTTGACAGCAGTCACGTCGATCTATAGCATACGTATAGTATATGTCAAATGGATGTGATGTCGACATTAGAGGGCGGGGCATATGGGCACAGGATTCGGGTGGGACTACGGCGACAACCACGCATGGATGCGGCGGGCGCCGATCCAGGATCCTCTCATCATCACATGCGCGCTCAACGGCGGGATACAAGGCAAGGAGTCACACCCGGCTCTTCCCGAACATCCTGAAGAGATCGCCGCGCAGGCCTACGCCGCCTACAATGCCGGTGCTTCCATCGTCCATATCCACGGCCGCGACCCTAGCAGCTGGGGAGACTGCACCAACGACCCCGCCGTCTACCGCGAGATCAATGCCCTGGTGCGCGAGCGCTGCCCAGACATCATCATCAACAACACCACAGGTGGCGGGCCGACCACGACAGATGAGGCGCGTATCGCCTGTCTGGACGCCATGCCAGAGATGGCCTCCATCAACATGGGGCCGGACATGTCGCGGTTCCAGATCGCCGAGCGGCCTCCGACGATGGACTGCCCGCGCCCTGCCATGGAAGTGGACATCTGCCTGCCGTTCACCTACGGGTTCATCGAGAAGCTCGCTGGCGCGATGCAGGAACGCGGCATTCGACCCGAGATGGAGATCTATCAACCCGGCCAGTACTGGGTGAGCCAGGATCTGATCGACAAAGGACTAGTCGCCACCCCCTACGTGTTCCAGTTCGTCATGGGATCGCAGACCGGGATTTACCCTACGCCGCGCAACCTGCTCCACATGGTGTCTGAGTTGCCGCGGGACGCTGTCTTCAGCGTCATCGGCATCGGCAAGTTCCAGTGGTCCATGGCCGCGATGGGCGTCCTGTTGGGGGGAATGTCCGCGTGGGGCTGGAAGACAACCTCTATCTGATGCGGGGCCAGAAGCTAACCGACAACGCGGAGGCGGTGGCCAAGGTCGTCCGCCTGGCCAGCGAACTGAATCGACCCGTCGCAACACCCACACAGGCCCGGGAGATCTACGGACTGTCTCCGGTGCCGAGTTCGTACTGAGCGCGGACCACTGACCAGGGGGAGGTGACAGCCAGGACTATGCTGTGTGCCGCAACGGGGTGTCGGCTTCTGCGGGCGGGCGCCCGAGGCCACGTTCGGCGGGCCCGCGACTGAACTCACTAGCTAGCGTCAGTCTTCTCGTGAACCGATAGGGGGAATCATATGCCGCGCAGACTCTGCTTCGTCCTGCTCACATCCGCAGTCGTGGTCGGCTCGCTCTGGGCTCTCGCCGGCTGCGGCAGTACCACCACGACCACCACCACCGCCCCGGAAACGACGGTCGCCCCGGCCACTGCGACAATCACCAGCAGCACCCCGGCCACTACGGCAACCATCAGCGGCGCCCTCTCCGGCGAACCCATCGTCATCGGGGGGGCGCTCGCCCTAAGCGGCCCGGTCTCCCCGTACGACCTTCCGCCTCTGGCCTTCGCAGAACTCGCTGTCGAGGACCTGAACGCCGCAGGCGGTGTTCTAGGCCGGCCGCTGCAGGTGGTGACCGCCGACACCAAGTCCGACCCCGCCCAAGGCCCCACCGCTGCCCTGGAGGTGCTGGACAAGAAGGCCGTCGCCGTCATTGTCACCTCGGACTTTGACTTCGGCAGCCCGGCGGCGCTCACGGCCCAAAGCAAGGGCGTGATTGCCTTCTCGCCGGGAGCGGCCTCGCCCAAGTTTGGCGTGCAAGGCATCGGTCCCTTGGCTTATACTATGTCGACGGGGACGCCCGGCGAGGGCTTCACCATCGCCGAGTGGGCGAAGAAGGACAAGGGCTGGGAGAGCGCCTACGCCCTCTTGGACGACGGCAGCGAGTACGAGCGCACCACCATGCAGTACTTCAAGACGCGGTGGGCAGAATTGGGGGGCGCGCTGGCCGGTGAGGACAAGTTCCTGAATGCCGACCCCTCGATCGCCTCGCAGATCACCAAGATGAAGTCGGCACCCAAGTTCGACTTCATCGTCATCAGCACGCATACCCCTGGCGGGGCGAGCGCCATCCGGCAGATCCGGGCCGCCGGTATCACGGCTCCTATCATCGGCCCCTCGTCCATGGACGGCGCCTACTGGCTGGACGCGGTGCCCAACTTGAGCGACTTCTACGTACTTGCCTACGGCTCCATTTACGGCGATGACCCGGATCCCAAGTTCAACGAGATGCTGGCCCGCTACGAGGAGAAGACAGGGCAGAAGGTGGCGAACGGCATCGCCTTCACGGGCTACAGCGTCATCCAGGCCTTGGCCAAGGCCATCAACACCGCCGGCTCCACCGACGGCGCCGCCGTCGCAACGGTCATCGACCAGTTCAAGGATGAGCCCTTCCTGGTCGGGCCCACCACGTACACGCCCGACCTGCACATCAACGTCATGCGGCCCTGGCGCATTGTGCAGATCCAGAACGGCAAGCCCAGCTACTTGGCCACGTTCCAGATCACCGAAGCTCCCAAGGTCACCTTCTAACCGACGATGGCCGATGAGTCGCGAGAGTCCCCCGGGCCCCTGGCCGTCCAGGCGCTGTCCGTGGCCTTCGAAGGCCTGCTGGCCTTGGACAAGGTCGACCTCGAGCTCCGCCGGGGTGAGGTCCTCGGGCTCATCGGCCCCAACGGGGCGGGCAAAACCACGCTTCTCAACGTACTCTCCGGCTTCCAACGACCGCGGGCCGGCCGCGTGACCCTGGACGGCCGGGACGTGACCGGGCTCGCCCCCACCACCGGGCCCGGCTCGGCGTCGGCCGCACCTTCCAGGGGGCCCGGATCTTCCGGGCCCTTTCGGTGGCCGAGAACATCGAGGTCGGCGGCCTTGGAGCGGGACTCAGCCGGCGGGCGGCTCGGGCGCGGGCGCGCGATCTCATGGCGCGGTTCGGTCTCGTCGCCGAGGCCGACCGTCCGGCCTCCTCGCTCCCTCACGGGCGCGGACGACGGGTCACCATCCTGCGCTCGCTCGCTGCGGCCCCTCGCTTCCTCCTCTTGGACGAACCCGCCGCCGGTCTGAACGAGGCCGAGAGCGATGACTTGCTCGCCCTCATCCGTGACATCCGGGACGACCTCGGGTGCGGGCTGCTCGTGATCGAGCACGACATGCGCCTGATCATGCGCCTCTGCGACCGCATCCACGTCCTCGACTACGGCAAGACCATTGCGAGCGGCCCGCCCGGCGTCATCCGCTGTGACCCGGCGGTGGTCTTGGCTTACCTGGGCGACCGACTCGATGAGGCCCTCTAGTGCTCATCGTCGAGCACCTCACCATCCGCTACGGCGCGGTCGCGGCGGTGCGCGACCTCTCTTTCGCCCTGCGCCCGGGCGAGGCGGTAACCCTCCTGGGGGCGAACGGCGCGGGCAAGACCTCCACGCTGCTCGCCCTCATGGGCGTGGTCCGCCCCCAGTCGGGCACCATCACCCTTGCGGGCGACTCGCTCCTCGGGCTCTCCCCGAGGTGGTCGCTCGGCGGGGCGTCTCCCTCGTCCCCGAGGGCCGGCACGTATTCGCCCGCTTGACAGTCGAGGAGAACCTGCGTCTGGGGGCGAGCGGCCGCCGCGATCGCGGCGCGATTGCGGCCGACCGGAACGCTGTCTACCAGCGCTTCCCGACCCTTGCCGAGCGCAAAGGCCAGCGGGCGGGAACCCTCTCCGGGGGAGCAGCAACAGCTCGCTATCGGCCGCGCGCTGCTCTCGCGGCCGCGGCTCCTGCTCCTCGACGAGCCTTCCCTGGGGCTGGCCCCCCGGGTCGTGGACGAGGTCTTCCGAGCGCTCGAGGACCTGCGGCGGGAAGGGATGACCATCCTCCTCGTGGAGCAGTACGCACACCGCGCGCTTGCCTTCGCGGACTCGGTCTGCGTGCTCAGCCGCGGCGAACTCGTGCAGGCGGGCCCGGCGGCCGAGCTCCTGGCCTCGGGTACCCTCGAAGACACCTACCTGGGCAGCCGAGAGTGAGGGCCAGATGACGGGGTTCCTGCAGAGCCTGCTCGATTCCTTGAGCTTCGGTAGCCTCTTCGGCCTCACCGCACTCGGCATCGCGCTCGTGTTCGGGGTCATGCGCATGATCAACTTCGCCCACGGCGAGCTCATCATGGTGGCCGCATACTCCGTCTTCGTGCTTCGCGGTCTGCCCCTGCCTGTCACCCTCTTTCTCAGTCTGGGGGTGGCCGTCCTCGTGGCCCTGCTCCTCGAGCGGGCCGCCTTCCGCCCGGTGCGGAACGCGCACCCCACCACGCTCCTCGTCACTTCCTTCGTCGCGAGCTACCTACTGCAGAACGTAGTCATGGCGGTGGCCGGTGCGCGCCCCAAGGGGGTCGACGTCTCGCCTGAGCTCCTCGAGGTGATCTCGCTGGGGAACCTCCGGGTGTCGACCATCGACCTCGTCACCATCGTGACCTCGGCCGTGCTCATCATGCTCCTCTGGTTGCTCCTTTCCCGCACGCTCATCGGGGTGCAGATGCGGGCAGCTGCGGACGACTTCCTGATGGCCCGGCTTTTGGGGGTGCGGGCGAACCGCGTCATCGCTGCCGCCTTTGCCGCGAGCGGGCTCCTCGCCGGCTGCGTCTCTCTCCTCCTCGTGGCCCGCAGCGGCAGCATCTCACCTACCATGGGCCTGACTCCAGTCCTTGTCGGCTTCGTGGCCGCTGTCATCGGAGGAGTGGGGAGCCTCGTGGGGGCGCTTGTGGGTGGTTACCTCCTGGGCCTCGCCACCGTGCTCTTGCAGACCTACCTCCCTTCAGGCGTCGTCGGCTACCGCGACGGCCTCGTGTTCGGCTTCGTGATCCTGATCCTCCTGCTCCGGCCGCAGGGGCTGCTCGCGAGCTCGGCCGAGAGGACGAGGGTGTGATGGTGCTCGCGCCGACCCGTTCCGGACTCCGCCGCGTGGCACCCTTGGCCGTGCCCGTCATCCTTGCATGCCTCATCGTCCTCCTCGCCTCGTTCGCCGCGAGCTCGGTGCAGCGGACTGTAACCACCATGCTCGTCAACCTGGTCCTCGTTGTGGGCCTTTACGTCTTCGTGGGCAACTCCGGGGTGCTTTCCTTTGGCCACATCGGCTTCATGGCCATCGGCGCTTACGCGGACGCCATCTTCACCATCCCCGTGCAGCTCAAGAAGGTCATGCTGCCGCATCTCCCGGCCGTCTTTGCCCAACTCACCCTCCCCACCCCTGTGGCCGTACTCGCGGCAGGGCTCGCGGCTGCGCTCGTGGCCCTGCTGGTCTCTCTGCCCCTCATGCGCATGAGTCTCGTCACCCTGCCCATCGCCACCCTGGCCTTCCTGGTGATCGTGCGCCAGGTGTTGGGCAACTGGGAGTCGGTCACCCGTGGGGTGGGGACCATGCTGGGCATCCCCATCGACACCACGATGACCTCGGCGCTCCTCTGGGCGGTGGTGGCCATGGTCGTTGCCTTTCTCTTCCAGGGCTCGCGCTTCGGTCTGAGGCTGCGGGCCTGTCGGGAGGAGGAGGTGGCGGCCCGGGCCCTTGGCATCGGGGTTACTGCCGAGCGCACCATCGCCTTCGTCCTCTCGGCCTTCCTCGCCGGGGCGGCGGGCGCCCTCTACGGGCACGAGCTCGGCAGTCTATACCCCGACGCCTTCTACTTCTCCGCCACCTTCCTCGTTATCACCATGCTCATCATCGGGGGCAGCGGCAGTCTCGCCGGGGCCTTCACGGGCACTGTCCTCGTCTCGGCGGCCGCTGAAATCCTTCGCCGTGCGGAGGGGGGCTTCCACCTGGCCGGCCTCGCCGTGCCCGCCCGGCCTGGCCTGGGGGCTATCGTGCTCGCCGTGGTCATGCTCCTCGCCCTCGCCTACCGGCCGCAGGGGATCACGCGGGGGAGGGAGTCCGGGATCCCCCGCCTCGGCGGGGGTCGACCCGTACGTGTCCCACAGTCGGACGAACACCCGGATCGTTTGGCGAACGAGACGGAGGGCGAGGTGTGAGGCCGGCGTCGGCACCAGTGGATGTTCGACATGAGAGCGAGGCGAGTGTGACTCAAGACAAGACAGCCATCGCGGTGGTGGGATCCGGACTTATGGGCCATAGCATCGCCCAGGTGTTGGCGCTGGCAGGGCACCGTGTGGCCGTCCATGACGCGGACGCTGCGGCGCTCGCGTCTGTGCCCGCGCGCGTGCAGCGGAACCTCGGCGAACTCGTGCGGTGGGGCATGGTCGACGCAGCTGACGCCGCGGCGACCGTAGCACGGCTCTCGCTGAGTTCTGACCTTCCGACCACGGTGACCGGTGCCGAGTTCGTGTTCGAAGCCATCTGGGAGAACCTGGCGGCCAAGCGGCAGCTGTTCGGGGAACTCGACCGCCTCTGTCTTCCCGAAACGATCCTTGCCAGCAACTCGTCCAGTCTGATGCCTTCGTTGCTGCAGTCCGACGCCGAACACCCCGAGCGGATCCTCGTGGCCCACTTCTTCAACCCCCCTTACTTGGTGCCTCTGGTCGAGGTGGTCAAGGGCGCGCGTACGTCCGACGATACCGTCAACCGGGTGTACGAACTGCTGGTCCGGGCCGGTCGGACGCCTGTCCTCGTGCGCAAAGAGGTCCCGGGCTTCCTGGCCAACCGGATGCAGCTCGCGCTGGTGCGAGAAGCTATCCATCTGGTCGAGGAGGGAGTAGCGTCCCCCGAGGACGTCGACTTGGCCGTGCAGGCGGGCTTCGGACGACGCTTCTGCGTCGCAGGACCCATGGGCGTCACTGAGTCCATCGGATGGGACCTTGCGGTGGCGGTCCTCAACACGACCTTCCCCTCGCTCGACAACCGGATGACAGCCGGTTCTCTGGCCGAAGGGTTAATCGAGCGTGGCGAACTCGGCATGAAGACTGGCCGGGGGCTTCTGCGCTGGACGGATGAGTCGGTCGAGGCGTGGCGCTCTCGAATGGCGCGGGCGCTGGTGGAGTTGGAGCGAAACGAGGCCTTCAGGCCTTAGAAATGAGGGCGTAGTTCGACCGAACGGGATGGGTCGCATCCCGAGGCATGGTGACGATGATATGCGATCCAGAGGGAGACACCGGCTGAGATGAGATTCGCGATAGATACGGGCGGGACGTTCACCGACCTCGCCATAGAGGACGACTCCGGTCGACTGCACCAGTTCAAGGCATCGACGACTCCCGATGACCCGGTGGTCGGTCTCCTGGATGTGCTAGAGGTCGGGGCCGATGCGCTGGGCCTCACGCGAAGGGATCTCCTGCAGCGGGGCGACATGCTCCTTCACGGCACGACGCGGGCGATCAACGCGGTGGTAACCGAGACGACCGCCCGGACGGCCTTCCTGACGACGGCCGGCCACCCGGATATCTTGCTCTTCCGGGAGGGAGGGCGGACCAGGCCGTTCGACAGACGACGCGAGTTTCCCGATCCCTACGTGCCCCGCTCGCTGACGTTCGAGGTCCCCGAGCGAATCGGCTCCCAGGGCGAGATCGTGCTCCCACTCGATGAGGGCGCTGTTCGTCTCATTGCGGACCGACTGATCGCGGTCGGAGTGGAAGCGGTGGGCGTCTGCCTCTTGTGGTCCATAATGAACCCTGCGCACGAACTGCGCGTGGGCAGGATCCTGGCGGAGTCGTTGCCCGGAGTCCCATACACGTTGTCCCACCGGCTGAACCCTATCCTCCGCGAGTATCGACGGGCCTCGTCCACGGTGATCGACGCGTCGCTCAAACCGGTGATGACCGAGTACCTGAGGGGACTCGAGCGCCGTTTGCGTGAGGCCGGCTTCGCGGGGAGAGTGCTGGTTTCGACCTCCACCGGCGGGGTCATGGATGCAATCGAGGTGGCCGACGCCCCGATCCACGCACTGAACTCTGGTCCGGCCATGGCCCCGATCGCCGGCCGTCGCTACGCAGACGCCGACGCGAGTATGTCCACCGCCATCGTGGCGGATACTGGCGGAACGACGTATGACCTGAGCCTCGTGCAGCGAGGGCGCATACCCTCCTCGGCAGAGACCTGGATCGGCGAGCCCTACCTCGGCCACATGACCGGTTTCCCATCAGTGGCGGTGCGCAGCATCGGCGCGGGCGGGGGCAGCATCGCGTGGGTGGACGAGTACGGACTGCTGCACGTCGGGCCGCAGAGTGCGGGCGCCCTTCCCGGCCCCGCCTGTTACGGGCGTGGGGGAGACCGGCCGACGGTGACAGACGCGTGCCTCGTACTAGGCTACCTCGATGCCGAGTACTTCCTCGGCGGCAGCATGAAGCTGGATACAGGAGCGGCCCAGTGCGTGCTTGGCGCGCTCGCGCTGACCCTCGACCTGGGGGTGGAGGAGGCAGCGCAGGCGGTGCTGGACCTTGCCACGGAGAATATGGTGCAGGCCATTGAGGCCATCACCATCGACCAGGGCATCGACCCCACGCAGGCGGTGCTCATCGGCGGGGGCGGCGCCGCAGGCCTCAACGCTTCTGCGATCGCGTCCCGATTGGGGTGTCCGCGAGTCGTCATCCCTCAGACCGCTAGCGTCATGAGTGCGGTGGGCATGCTGCTCTCTAACCTCGTCGGGGAGTTTCGCGCCACGTTCGTCGTCTCGAGCCGGGAGTTCGATTTTGTCGGCGTGAACCGTGTGCTCTCTGACCTCGAGTCGAGGGCAGCGGCGTTCATTCGGTCGGCGGGCGCCGCCGACGCCGACTCGTCGACTACGTTCGTCGCCGAAGCACGGTATCCCAACCAGATCTGGGAACTGCCCGTCGAGTTGCGTAGTGTGAGACTCATTTCGGCCGAGGATGTCGATACCCTGTCTACTGACTTTCACCGTATCCACGAGGAGGTCTTCGCCATCTCGGACCCTGAGTCGCCGATCGAGGTCGTGAGTTGGCGAGTGAGAGTGGATTGCCGGCTGAGTGAAATGGACCTCGCTCGCGTCGCCGACCCGAACCACGAGAAAGGCTCCCGCTCGAGACCCGTGTGGTTCCCGCCGGTCGGCCCGCGCAATGCAGGGGTCTTCGAAGTGTCCGAGATGACGCCCGGCCGCGCGGTGGACGGCCCCGCGATCATCGAGTCGCCTCTCATGACAGTGGTGGTCGGCCCCGGCGACGTCGTTTTTCTATCGGAGTGGGGCAGCCTGGTGCTCACCCCCGCCGCCGGCTGCGAAGAGACGTCGACGGTGTCGAAGAGTGGAAGGAGGAGCGAGTGAAAGGCTCCATCAGAGCGGGAATGGGATCCCCGAAGCTGGGCGGAGTCCAACTCGCGATCCTGAACAGCCGGCTGCAAGGCATCGTGCTGCGGATGGCCAACACCCTGCTCCGGTCGGGGCGGTCCGGCGTCTTGAATACGGCGAAGGACTTCTCGTGCTCGGTCATGACCAGCTCGGGCGAGCTTTTCGCCATGGCTGAGAGTCTCCCCATCCACGTCATGAGCGGACACCTCCTCGGGAGGACGCTTATCGAGCTGCAGCCCCACCTCGAGCGCGGCGACGCCTTCCTTAACAACTCGCCCTACCACGGCAACACCCATCCCGCCGATCACTCGATCCTGGTTCCCGTCATCGACGACAACGGGGTGCATCGGTTCACGATGATGGCCAAGGGCCACCAGGCGGACTGCGGGAACTCGCAACCGACGACCTATCACGGCCAGGCCAAAGACGTGTACGAGGAAGGCGCGCTGATCTTCCCCGCCGTCAGGATCCAGCGGGACTATCGCGACGTGGTCGACATCATCCGCATGTGTGAGGCCCGCATCCGCGTTCCCGAGCAGTGGCGGGGCGACTACCTCGCCGAGTTGGGTGCCGCCCGTATAGGGGAGCGCCAACTCCTGGCACTCGGTGCCGAGGTCGGGTGGGACACGCTCGACGCCTTCACCCAGTCATGGTTCGACTACAGCGAGCAGAAGATGATCGCCACCATTCGGGGCCTCTCCTCCGGCAAGGCGACCGCTCGATCGGCCCACGACCCTTTGCCCGGTATGAGCGAGGGTATCCCGGTCCGCGCTGACGTCGAAGTTGATGCCGAGGCGGCGACCATTACGGTGGATCTTCGCGACAATCTGGAGTGTCAGCCGTTTGGCCTCAACCTCAGCGAGGCCACGTCGTACGGAGCGGCTCTCATTGGGGTCTTCAACGGCATCTCGGACGACGTGCCGATCAACAGCGGCAGCTTCCGAAGGGTCCGGGTCCATTTGGGGGAGAACTGCATGGTAGGCGTTCCCCGCCATCCGGCTAGTTGCTCGGTCGCCACCACCAACATCGCCGACCGTGTCGCCAACGCGGTCCAGCGGGCAATCGCCATGATCGGTGAGGGCATGGGGCGGGCCGAAGCCGGGCTGGTTATCCCTCCTGGCGGCGCAGTGGTCTCCGGCATCGATCCCAGACACGGTGGCGCACCCTTCGTCAACCAGGTGATCCTGCCCGGCATCACGGGGGGGCAGCCACTCCTTACGCCGACGGTTGGCTGACCACCGGCCACGTGGGCAACGCCGGCATGGCCCTCAGAGACAGCACCGAGATCGATGAGCTCCGCTTCCCCCTGAGGGTCGTCGACCAACGGATCCTAGCCGACACTGAGGGGGCAGGACGTCGTCGAGGTGCCCCCGGGGGTCTGGTGGAGATCGCCGCGGTCGGAACGACCGTCGAAGCAATGTATGGAAGCGACGGTTCGGTGTTCCCCGCTGAGGGAGTACGAAACGGGCGCGCCGGGGCGCTCGCGGCGGCCATGAAACGGACTCGGACCGGAGAAATCGAACCGGCGCCGTCCTTTGGCGGGGTGCTTCTACAGGATGGTGAGTCGGTGATCTCCAGGAGTGCCGGCGGTGGAGGCTACGGCTCGCCTATGACCAGGGAGCCCGAGCGGGTGCTCAAGGACGTCGTGGAGGGATGGGTCTCGCGGGAGCGCGCAGAGGCAGTGTACGGGGTCGCAATCGTCGACGGCCGACTCGACCGGGAAGCCACCGAGCGGCTGAGGACGTCGCTCGGCGCCGGCTCCCCAGCGGGATGACGGGCGTGGAACCGCTCGTCAGCGGAACTCTCACGGTGCTGTCCGGCGCTTGTTCGGAGGTGGCCGTCGGTGGTTCGGGTCCGACCGTCCTCATCGGGGAACGGATCAGTCCCAGCGGGCGGCCTGCCCTGGCTGAGGCCCTGCTTCGGGAGGACCTCGATCCCATACGTGAAGAGGCCCGGGTTCAGGTGGCGGCGGGGGCCGCCGTCCTCGACGTCAACGTGGCTGCGCCCGGAGTGGACGAGGTCAGACTCCTGCCCATGGCCGTGCGGGCGATCCAAGAAGAGCGCGACGTGCCCCTCTGTCTTGACAGTTCGCGGCCCGAGGCTTTAGCCGCTACCCTTGCCGTCACCCGGGGCCGGCCCTTGGTAAGTTCGGTCCGAGCCGATGAGGAAGACCTTCGACGCATGATGCCACTCGTCGCGGCGTATGGGACGTCGGTCATCGGACTCACCATGACTACGGACGGCATCCCCCAGACTGCGCGCGGACGTCTCGGGCTCGCCGAACGCATCGTCGCGGCGGCCGAGGCGCACGGCATCTCGCGCGACCGAATCGTGATCGACTGCCTAGCTCTGGCCGTGGGGGCCGAACGGGAATCGGCGTTGGTCACGCTTGAAGCCTGCCGCCTCGTGCGCTCGGAACTCGGGGTGAACCTGGTGCTCGGAGTCAGCAACGTCTCCTATGGACTGCCCGCACGAAGCGTGCTGAACGCAGCGTTCTGCACGCTTGCCATTCAGGCGGGCGTCGGCTCTCTGATCGTCGACGTGGCTCGGGTGCGGCCAGCCGTCCTCGCGACCGACCTACTGTTGGCCAGGGACGAGTGGGCTGGGCGGTACGTTGGGGCGTATAAGAGAGGGCTTTTCGACATCTTCTCGCAACAAGGGGGCGCTCGTGGATGAGACCAACCAGATACTGCGGGAACTGCGCGCGGCAATCCAGGAGTACGACGCCGCGCGGGCTGGGGCGCTGGCCGAGCGCAGTCTCGCGGAGGGCATCCCCCAGGTAGACTCGCTCGCGGCTATGACTGAGGCCATCCGTGAGGTGGGTGAGGCGTTCGGGCGGGGCGACCTCTTCCTGCCCGACTTGATCGGGGCTGCCAAAGCACTGGAAGCCGCCCTGCCTGTGCTCAGACAGGCAATGATCGACGAGGCGGAGCGGCCCGAGACTCGCGGGGTCGTGGTACTGGGCACTGTGCTCGGCGACGTGCACACCATCGGCAAGGGGATGGTCTCGGCGTTGCTCACCGCGAACGGCTTCGAGGTCCACGACCTGGGAGTGAACGTCGCCACCTCCGACTTCATCGCCGCGGTGCGCGATCGGCAGGCTCGGATCCTGGCCATGTCGGCACTACTGACTTCAACGGCCGTGCAGATTGGACCTGTCGTCAAAGGCCTTGAGGAAGCAGGGCTCCGAAGGCAGGTGCTCGTGGCCATCGGGGGAGGGGCGGTCACGGCAGAGCTCGCCCACGCCTTGAAGGTCGACGCGTACCACGCCACGGCGCCCGGGGGGGTCGACCTGATCGTCTCGATGCTCGAAGACAAAGCCGAGGCAGGCCTCGCTTAACGCGACGAACCGAAGGAGTAGCAGCAATGCCAGGGTTCCCGGTGCAGATCAAAAAGATGGAGGTCCTGGGCCTCGGAGAGATCGAGGCTATCAGGGAGGCTGCCTTCGACGTCATGGCCACGACGGGCGTGATGGTCGGAGGCGAGGAGGCTCATCGCCTCCTCGAAGATGCAGGGTGCCACGTCGACCGGGAACGATCGATGGTGCGGTTCCCACGTGAGGTTGTGGAGACGGCACTTGCCGTGACTCCGCGGTCGTTCGTGCTCAAGGCGCAGGATGAGAGCAACTCCCTGGAGATCGGCAAGGACGATCATCTCTACTTCTTCTCGTCGTGCGGTCTCCACACCGTCGACCTCGACACGTGGGAGCAGCGCGAACCGACCAGGAAGGAGTTCCACGACTTCGTCCGTGTTCTTGACTCGCTTCCCAATGTCGACGGCATTGCTCCGTTCATATGGTGGGGATTCGCAAGGGTGCCTCAGGCGATGCGCTTGCTGGAGAGCAATGCCGCGAAGCTGAGGCTCTCCACCAAGGCCCAGGGAGAGGGAGCGGTTCTCGGAAACGACACATGGAACGTCGAGATGGCCCGAGCTGTGGGTCAGGACCTGTGGAACTTGGTCAACCCTGTCGCTCCGCTTGCGATCCCCGAAGAGGAGAGCGCGAAGATCATCAGGTTGGCGCGCGCGGACATGCCCTTCAGCGTGACTGCCGGGCCCACGCTGGGCGCCACCGCCCCAGCCACACTCGCGGGGGGTCTGGTGTCCAACGCGGCGGAACACCTGGCCGCGCTTGTCTTGGCTCAGGTCGTCCGGCCCGGGACCCGCTTCATCAGCGGTCACATGGCCCACGCACAGAACATGACGAATGGTTCACCCTTCTTCGGCCAGGTGACCAACGCTCTCCAGGCCGCGGGGTTCAACCAGTTGTGGGATCTACTTGGGGTGCCGACGTACAACACCTGCTCGACTTGGACAGGCTCCAAGTCGATCGACTATCAGGCGGGGTACGAGACCGCCCTGGCCGCGACGATCGCAGCCGCCAGTGGGGCGAGTTTGCTCCCCATGCAGGGCGGGATGACAGCCCAACTCGCGGCCAGCCCAGTCAAGGCCATCATCGACGACGACGTGGCCGGCATGATCGGTCGCTTCCTGCAGGGGATCGAGGTGACTGGGGACACCCTTGCGGTCGACCTCATCAAGCAGGTCGGGCCTATGCCGGGCACGTATCTGGGAGAGGCGCACACGCGGGAGTGGTGGCGCAAGGAGCAGTACCGGCCGGTGGTCGCGGATCACTCCTCTTACGAAGAGTGGGCCACCTCCGGGAAGAAGGTGGCGCTGGACCACGCGCGGGAGAAGATGGACGCCCTCGTGGCCAGCCACCCCGGCACGCGTCTGTCGGCATCCCAAGAGGAGGCTGTCGAGTCCATCCTGCAAGAAGCGCGGGCCCACTACCGGAAGACAGGCCTCATCACCGAAGAGGAGTGGGCCGTCTACCAGGAGGATCTAAACAGCGACGAATACCCATACGCCTGAGCGGGTCGGGCCGTCGACGAGTCGTCTGCCAAGAACGGGGGAGCAGGTCTATGTCATTGGATGGAAAGGTTGCGATCGTCACTGGAGGCACATCGGGGATAGGCCGGGCCGGGGCTCGGGCGCTCGTGGAGCACGGTGTTAGCGTGGTGGTCGCCGGACGTCGCGCCACCGAGGGCGCGGAGACGGTCAAAGAATTCGAGGGATTGGGGGAAGGCCTGCTTCATGCAGACCGACGTCTCCCGGCCCGACGAGTGTTGTCGGCTCGCCGATGAGACGGCGGCGCTCTATGGTGGCATCGACATCCTAGTGAATAGCGCGGGCAATTGGACGCTCCAGCCCATCGAGGAGGTCACCGAGGAGTCGTGGGATCGGCAGTTCGACTGCAACCTCAAGGGTGCGTTCTTCTGCGCGCAGGCAGTCGTGCCTCACATGCTGCGACGGGGGGGTGGGAAGATCGTCAACATCTCGTCAGCCGCCGGCTTCATCGGCTTCCCGGGCGCGGCGGTCTACTGCGCCAGCAAAGGCGGCTTGGTGACCCTGACGAAGGCGCTCGCTGTTGAACTCGCCAGCCGCGGGATAAACGTCAACGGCATCGCTCCCGGCAATGTGGAGACTCCCTTCAATGCCGACCTTATGGCGAATCCTGACTACTATCGCGCCATGGTCGAGATGACCCCGGTGGGCCGGAATGGACTGCCTGAAGACATCGCTCCGGCCATCATCTACTTGGTGGGAGATGGGTCCTCGTTCATGCAGGGCGCGACAATGATCATCGACGGCGGGGTGCTGGCGAAATGAGTGGGCCGCGGGTGCGCGCTGTCGCGGTGGTGGGCGCCGGGTTCCAGGGCGCCCAGATCGCCTACCGGTGCGCCCAGTATGGGCTCCAGGTTGCCGCTTTCGACGTGTCCCGCGCCGCCATGGAGAGGGCCGAACAAAGCGCGCGTGGGTGGGCCGAGGCTCACGTGGCCGCCGGTCGGCTGACGGAGCTCGAGGCTGAGGATCTGCTGGCTCGGATCACGCTCGCCCCGACGTTGGACGCATGTGTGGCCGCCGTGGATCTGGTCATCGAGGCCGTGCCCGAGGTCCTGACACTGAAGCAAGACGTGTGGGAGCAGATCGATGTGGCCGCACCCCCCGGGGTCCTCCTGGGCACCAACAGTTCTTCCCTCAAGGGCTCGGACATCGCCGTGCGCACCGCCCGGAAGGAACTCACGTTCAACGTCAACTTCGGCATGCCGGCCGAGTCCGACCTGATCGAGGTCATGTGGAACGACTGGACCTCGGAGCCGACCAAGTCGGCCGTGCGAACGTGGCTCGGCGCGCTGGGCATGGTCTACATCGAGAGCAAGAAGGAGATCAAGGGCTACGCGTTCAATCGAGTGTGGAGGGCAGTCAAGAAGGAGTGCTTGTTCCTCGCCGACCAGGGTTTTTGCGATCCCGAGGATCTCGACCGCGCGTTCATCATCGCCCTTGAGGCTCCGACCGGTCCCTTCCAACTCATGGACAAGATCGGCCTGGACGTGGTCCGGGACATCGAACTGAGCTACTACCAGGAGAGCGGTGACGAACGCGACCGCCCCCCGGCGCTTCTCGAGGAGATGGTCGCACGAGGCGACTTGGGGAGAAAGACGGGTCGCGGCTTCTACCAGTACCCCCATCCGAGCTTCGAACGCGAAGGTTGGCTTCTCAAGAAGGCTCACCCCCCCGAAGGCGTCAGCGGCGGCGCGATCTCGGCCACACAGGGAGGCCAAGCATGACCGGCATCATCGTGCCAGCGGCAGCAGGGTCCGACTGCACGGCATTCGCCCTGCCCCGGATCAGTCAAGTGGGTGTCGTCGTGCGCGACGTGAGGAGGGCGGCCGAATACTACTCTTTCATGTTCGGCCTCGGTCCTTTCACCATCTACGATTTCACACCCGACAAGCAGTGGTACAAGGAGCAACCCTCCCACCTGACAATGCGTCAAGGCAAGACCATGTGGGGTGACATTGAACTCGAGCTGATGCAACCCCTCGAAGGGGAGTCGCTCTTCCAAGACTACCTGGACGAGGTCGGCGAGGGCATCCAGCACTTGGGTTTCAACGTCCGCAGCTTCGACGAGGCGGCTTCAGCCATGCGGACAGCCGGTTTCGAACCTGTCATGCGGGCAGAGAGCTACGTCGAAACGTATCAAGGAATCGTCAAGGCGGCGGTGTTCGACACTCGTCGAGTTGGCGGGATGCTCTTCGAGGTGATCTGGAAGTCCTGGCTGCCGGAGTGCGCGTGAGGGCAACAGCGGGCAGTCTGGATCGCCTGTTCAACGCCCGCCATGTGGCCGTGGTCGGGGCTTCTCCGGACTCCAGCAAGCTGGGACACATCACGCTGCGCTCGATTCTTGACGGCGGGTTCAGCGGCGATCTGTACCCCGTGAACCCCCGCGGAGGTGAGATCCTGGGGCTACCCGCCTACCGCTCGCTTCTCGATATCCCGGGCACGCTCGACTTGGTCGTCCTTGTCGTGCCAGCTGAGCGCACAGCCCGTCTACTCGAGGAGGCCGCCGACAAAGGAGCGGCCGGCGCCTTCATCCTCAGCGCCGGCTTTCGGGAAGCAGGTCGCGACGACCTCGAAGACCAGATTCGTGCCATTGCCCGCACTCGCGGTCTCAGGCTCGTCGGGCCGAACATCCAGGGGGTCAGCTACCTCCCCAACAAGCTCTGCGCGGTGTTCTGGCCCGTGGTCAGGCGGCTTGGGCCCCTGGGAATCGTGGGCCAGAGCGGGACGGTCACGGCGGCGTTGGCCGACTGGGCGGAGGGCGAGGGACTCGGCCTTTCCTCGGTCGTCAATCTAGGTAACCAGACGGACGTGTGCGAGTCGGACGTGCTCGAGTTCCTGAGCGAGGATGGAGTCACCGGTGCGATAGCACTCCACTTGGAGGGGTTGCGCGACGGGCGCCGTTTCTTGGAGGTTGCGGCTGCCGCGACGATGCGGACGCGGGTGGCCGTCCTGAAGGCCGGATGGTCCTCGGGTGGTCAACGGGCGGCTGCCTCGCACACAGCCGCTCTCGCTGGCCGCGACGGAGTGTTCTCGGGGGCGTGCCGGCAGCACGGCCTCGTACGTGCCGACGACCTGGAGTCGTTGTACGACTCGGCCAAGGCGCTCGCTCTTCTGGATCTTCCCCGAGGCAGACGTCTTCTGGTCGTGTCGACGTCTGGCGGTGCGGGAACCTTGGCCGCCGACGCCGCCGAGCGGCGCGGCTTGGTACTGCCTCCCCTCCCCGAGTCGATGGTAGCAGAGCTTGTGGAACTCGGTCTGCCGCCGAACTGTTCGATGAGCAACCCATTGGATCTCGCTTCCCTGGATCGGGACCACTTCGCCGCCGCAATTGCCCTTGCGTATCGGAGTGAACCGTTCGACATGATTCTTGCTGCCATTGGAGACCCTGTCGAGTGGGTCGAAGAGAGCGCCGAGCTGTTGCGCGGGGTTCAGAACACGACTGCCGTCGCATTTCTCGGCGGTGGCGAGGTGGAGGCCAAGGCAAGAGTGACCCTACAATCGGATGGTGTCCCCGTGTTCCCGACCCCGGAGAGGGCCGTCGGCGCCTTGGGGGCGACGGTATGGTTGGCTGAGTTCAGGCGCTCGCGTGTCGAGCGGGAGGCGGAATGATGGTGACGAAAGAGGCTCGACTCGCACCGGCGACGACACTTCTGTGTGAAGTCGAGGCAGCCACTTTGCTGCGCGACTACGGCATCGCTTATCCTGAGCATGGTCTGGCGGCTACTGCCGCAGAGGCGGTCGTCGTGGCGGGCCGTTTGGGGTACCCGGTCGTAATGAAGCTGATCTCGCCCGACGTGGTCCACAAGAGTGACGTCGGCGGGGTCCTCGTGGGACTCGCTGATGGACCCATGGTAGAGCGGGGTTTCCAGAAGATCCTGGACGCCGTATCGACGCACGTGCCTGACGCGCGAGTCGTCGGCATGTTGGTGTGTCGCCAAGCACCACCGGGCACCGAGGTGATCGTGGGCGGGTTCCAAGAGCCGGTGTTCGGCCCGGCCGTCTGCGTCGGCCTTGGGGGTGTGTGGGCCGAGGTGTTGCACGACGTCGTATTCAGAGTCGCGCCAGTCGATCCGATCGACGCCCGTGAGATGCTTCGCGAACTCGTCGCATACCCGGTGCTGAGAGGAGCACGAGGCGCCTCCCCCTGTGACTTAGAGGCCCTGGAAGGCCTCGTGGCAGCAGTGTCGCGCGTGATCGCCGAGCGGCCCGATATCATGGAGCTCGACCTCAATCCAGTTCGTCTGTTCGAGACGGGCGCGCTTGCCCTCGACGCGCGGGTGCTCCTCTCGAACTCAGCGCGCGCCCACGCCTTTTCGACCGGAGGGGGAACATGAACTCACGCGCCAACCGCGCCGACCCCGGCGGAGCCGCTCGAGCGAGCGACGTGATCGTCGAGCAGCTTCGCAGGATGATCGTCACGCTCCAGTTGGAGCCGGGGGCCGTTGTCACGGAGGTCTACCTGATGGAGCTGCTGAAGTGCAGCCGGACGCCACTGCGCGAAGCCCTCCAGCAACTCGCGCAAGAGCATTTGGTCGTCGCGGTTCCCCGGCGGGGGGTGTGGATCGCGGACATGAGCGTCTTCGATTTCGGCCAGTTGATGGAGACGACAAGTTGGCTGTTTCGTCTCGTTGCTCGGCTCGCGGCCGAGCACGCGTCGAGCGATGAACTGGACAGGATGGCCCAAATCCTTGACGAAGCTGAGAGGGCCGATGCCGCAGGCGACATGCCGAGGGCTGCGGAGCTCGACTTCGAGTTTCACTCCGTCATGGCTGGTGCTTCTCGGAATCACTACGCGGTCGATGCGCTGGTCCCCCTGCAGCGGCTTGTGACGCGGTTCTCCTTCGTAGGGTTCCGGAAGTCTGGCTCGGCTCAGGGTGCCATCGAAGATCACCACCGCATCCTCGAAGCGTTGCAGGCCCGAGATGCAGACCTGGCCGATCACCGAGCGACGGAGCACGCGGAGCATGGTCGCGACCGCATACGCGCTGGCCTTTAGGCGCCTCTGGAAGCTTGTACTGTCCTTCGTGTTCCTCGCAGAGCCGGCGGCGTCGAGAGTCCCTGCGGCTCGAGCGGGAGGCAGCGGCTCATGGTTTTGAGAAGCCAACTCTCACCCTCAGAATCGGCCCTGTTCCCCTGCGGGACCAATTCTTTTCCCACAGCACTCAATTTGAGGCAGGACTCCGTGAATCCCCTTGGCCGAAAGTCGGGCCAAAAGGGTGACGGTCTAGGGGGACCCGTAGGCTGTCTCCCTGCCAACGCCGTGCCAACGCCGGGGTTGGCCACCCTTGGACGTGGTTAGTCCAGGATGACCCGAGAATACGCGAACGTGCAGCCTTTCCTGGTCAGCGTTGACCCTCCCTGACCCCCCTTGTACTGGCCGCATCATCCCTGAAAATCATGGTGTCCCCGGTTCAAGTCCGGGTCCCGCCACCTAAAGCCCCTGCTAAAGTTGGATGGTCGTTTCTTCAATGGGAGACGGGTCCGAAGCACTCATGCCGTCCACGCGGGCGAGTGGTATGACCGAATGGTGGCGGCGCTAGTCCAGACCTGATCCAACGAGGAGGCGCAAGGTTCCAGGCGTGACGCGGCCCTTGAACAGGAGAGACAAAGCTCAATCAGACCAGCAACTCGCGCAACTCTTCCCGCGTGTTTCCGTCTGCCCGGGCAGAGCTGATGGCGGCATTGACCTCCATAGTCTCTTCGGAGACTTCCAGCAAGTCTGGATTGACGGAATATCCCTTGGCAGTCACGAGCCACCGCAGAACTGGCGCAAGGTGCCAGATTGTAAGCTTGCCTTCATGGATTGGCGCTGGTCCGCCCGACGTGCAGGAGACAAGCAGTTTGCGCAGATTCTGACGAGAGCGGCCTACGATTTCTGCGATGTCCGTGATGCCAACCAGATCCGGGCTCACCTCATTGAGCACCGCTTCCGGCAAAGCTCGCTTCACATCGGTGATAGCGCTGAATATGGCGCCGCGTGCGGAGTCGGCCTCTCGGACGAATTCAAGGGCGATACGACCGGCATGACCGATGCCGATCAAGGCATCGTCG
Organism: Thermoleophilia bacterium; assembly: GCA_027493445.1. GTDB lineage: Bacteria > Actinomycetota > Thermoleophilia > RBG-16-64-13 > RBG-16-64-13 > JAMDDA01. Next base: position 4,124,649 of record JAOSKU010000001.1, read on the forward strand.
CACCCGCTATCACCCAGGCGTTCAAGCAGCTCGTCCGAGTGCGCCTGGTCTGCCGGCAGGGAGAAGCGCAGAGTGAACTCATACTCCTTCATCGTCCTATTCCTATTGAGCGGCACTGGATTTGCCACCCGTGCAACCGTCGACCTTTCGTATGATTTGCCTGGCGTGGGTCTCAGAATTCCTCGGAGTCCCACTGATGCTCACTATGCAGAACTCGCCACACCTACAGTTCGGGTCATCGTGGGGGCAATAGAGCCTTCCCCAAGCGTGAGAACTCTTGCCCGTTGGCTCCACCCGCCATCCTTTGCCCTCCGCGTACTGTAGCGCCTTTTCGATGTCAGCATTTGGATGCCTATTCCTGGACAAGTCCTTGTTCTCCTATGAGGTAGGCTACCCCAGTCCGCTTTGGTTGTCAACTGACAACTGGTGCTGCCGCGATCTCTTGGAAGAGAAGCGCCTGGCCGTCAGGGTATCCCATACACTACGCTTTGGCCCCTGTACGACACGGTCAGGTTCCTTGGGCATCAGCGTGGGGGCGGGAAACCGCTTTGCCTTCGGCCGTCACCCGTCGTTGATCGGGCGGGTCCGCAGCCTGCCCGCTCCGCGGTACTAGGCTGTTGGAGAGAGCCGTCATCGTGCCCAGTGACGGTTGTGCCAAGGGCCTCTGCCACCCGGACCCACCCCGGATCCTCCAGCCCCTCCAGACGCCGCAGGTAGGTGGTGGTGACCGCGAGCGCGGAGTGATCGAGGAACCGGGAGACCTCCTCGATGGACTGCCCGGCCTCCCTCCTCAGCTTCGCCGCCGAGTGCCGGTTATGCCGACATCGGGATAATGTCTGAGCCCGTGCAGGGTGATCTTCGGCACCTTGGCCGTCTTCACCCGGGCGGCGAAGATCTGGCTGATCCTCTCTGGCCGCCAGGCGCTCCCGTCCTCCCGGGTGAAGACGAGGCCGGTATTCGTCCAGGCCGGACCCCAGGCAAGACTCTCCTCCCGTTGCTCTCGACGCCAAGCCTTGAGGACTGAGACCGGCATCGGATCAAGTGTTACCGAGCGATGTCCCCCTGGGTCTTGGGTTCGCTGATCACCACGTCCTTGTTCACGGGCACCGGAGAGGCGTGTCCGAAACGGGGACAGGATCCTCTCCGGGGTCTGGTTGATTCCAGCAGCCTCTTCCGGCACTTGTGTTTGCGGCCCCGTCTGTTACCATGTGGGTAGCATAAACGACACGACCCAACTTGGTTACAAGGCGGCCGTGATTGAGGGTCATAGCCAGAGGGACGCTCAGGGATTACTGGGAGATGAATCCGGCCGTGGAAGGCCGGCTGCAGGCTTGGTTTCAGGAGGCCAAGACCGCGCGGTGGGCCAGTCCTCTCGACGTGAAGGCGAGCTATCCGTCAGCGAGCATTTTGGAGGACAACCGGGTGGTCTTCAACATCGGAGGCAACAGTCACCGTCTGGTTGTCCATATCAACTACGAGCTTCAGATCGTGCTCATAAAGTTCATAGGAACCCACAGCGAATACGACAAGATCGATGCGACAACTATCTGAGGAGGGGGCATGAACCCGAGAGTCATCCGGAACGAAGTTGACTACGCGGAGGCTCTGCGGAGAATCGATGAACTCATCGACGCCAAGGCGGGCACTCCGGATGGTGATGAACTCGATGTCTGGGTCACGCTGGTGGAGCTCTACGAAGAATCACATCATCCTGTTCACCCTCCGAGTCCGATCGAGGCCATTCGTTTTCGGATGGAACAGCTGGGCTTGCGGCAGGCGGATCTTGCTCCTCTGCTCGGAGCAAGGAGCAGGGTGTCTGAGATTCTGGGCGGCAAACGGACCCTCACGTTGAACATGATTCGGGCGTTGAATGAGCGCCTCGGCATCCCTCTGGAATCTCTCATCGGGGGACAGGAGAGCCGAGCGGCGGTTGACCTCGCAGAGATGCATGTCGATTCTCTGCCCGTAAGGGAGATGGCCAAGCGCGGCTGGTTTCCTTGGTTCCAAGGATCCGCCCGAGAGGCCGCGGATCAGTCGTCGGAGCTGGTGGCGCAGTGGCTCTCGGGCATCCAAGCGGGTCGTCTCAAGACTGCGCTCACTCGGCAACATGTCCGGGCCGGGTCGCAGTCAGACGATGGGGCCCTCCTCGCATGGAAGCTCAGGATTCTCTGGCTTGCCGAGAGAGAGGAACTACCTACGTACCGGCAGGGGACTGTAGACGCGGATTTCGCGAGAGAGTTAGTCCGACTCAGCGCTTTTGACGAGGGGCCCAGGCTCGCGCGCGAATTTCTTCGCAAGAGCGGGATTCACCTCCTGGTGGAGAGGCACTTGCCGCACACCCATCTTGACGGCATGGCGACGGTGAATGGGAACGGTACGCCGGTCATAGGACTCACCCTCCGCCACGACCGCATCGACAACTTCTGGTTCACGCTCTGCCACGAACTCGCCCATATTTCCCTGCATTTCGGCCCCGAACAGGTCGAGGAGTTCGTGGACGACCTCGACGCCGCACCCGGCGAGAAACTGGAGGGGGAGGCAGATCGTTGGGCCGAAGAGGTGCTCATTCCGTCCAGGATCTGGGAGAACGCAGCCGTTCGCTTGTCTCCGAGAGCGCCCGCCGTCCTGGCGCTAGCGTCGGAAATCCGAATTCATCCCGCCATCATTGCGGGGCGCATTCGGAAAGAGCAGTCCAACTACAAAATCCTTACGTCGATTGTGGGCAACTGGAAAGTGCGCAGCTTCTTCGAGGAGACCAGAGCCGCGTAGAGGCTGCAGCCCGTCGGGTACGTGGACCTGGACCTCTCCAAGACGGACCCGACTGGCGGTGGGATGAAAGCGTGCAGGTGGGCACCGACTACGCAAGCATCGAGGAGGTGCACACCTACGACGAGCGCATGTCGTTACTGCGCGACGTGCCGGCCGAATGCACCCGCACGTTGGACAGCCTGGAGCTTTCCCCCGAGGCTCTGCTCGTCGAAGTGGGGACGGGCGCGGGCGCCTTTGCCCGGGCGGCCGCCCACCGCTGCCGCCGCGTGATTGCGCTCTCTGACCTACCAGCACGGGGGTCCAGCGGCCGATGCCGTGGTCTCCCAACTTGCTCTCCACCACCTGCCCGACCTCTGGAAGCTCGTCGCCTTCAGGCGCGTAGCGGCTCTTCTCAGGCCCGGCGGGCACCTCTGCCTGGCGGACGTCGTCTTCGGGGAGCAGGTCGAAAAGGACCACGCCGCCTTCTCCGCGGTTCTCGTCGAGAAGATGCCGGAGAGCTCCCGAGCCGAGATGGCCCAGCACCTGCGCCAGGAGTTCAGCACCTACGACTGGATCATGGACGAGCTTCTTCGGCGAGCGGGCTTCACAGTCGAGGAGAGCGGGGTCGAGCACGGCTTCCTTGCTCACTATCTCTGCCGCCGGCTCTAGCTTCCGGGCCGGCTTCCATTCCCCCCGCCGGCCCGCCGCGCAGCCAGGCCGAGAACCGGCCGGTCGGCCGGTCCAGGCAGCCTTCCAGCCAGTCTACAATGGGGCATGAAGCCGACCGGCTCTTCCCGGTGGTTGGCCCACGGTGAAGTGGGGAGAGTGGGCAGGCACGAGCGGTGCCGCGCCAAAGGAGGCAGGGCCATGTCGATTCTGGTTACCTACGCGAGCAGGCATGGGGCCACCGCGGAGATCGCACGTCACATCGCCGACGATCTAGAGGCCCGGGGGCAGGAGGTCACCTCTCTGCCCGTAGATGCCGTCACCGATCCCGCCCGCTACGAGACCATCCGCCGTTACCAGAACCGGGCCATCGAGGCGGCGCAGGTGATTGAGGAACTGATCGGGCTGGCCCGGGACCTGCGGGAACTAAACGAGCGGGGCGCGGCGCTTGACCTGTCCGAGGATGAGCTCGCCTTCTACGATGCCCTGGGCGCCAACGACAGCGCGATACAAGTGCTCGGCGTCGAGACGCTGCGCACCATCGCCCGCGAACTGGTGGCCACCGTACGCGGGAACGTCACCATCGACTGGACCATTCGCGAGAACGTCCGCGCCCACTTGCGCGTCCTGGTCAAGCGCACCCTACGCAAGTATGGCTACCCGCCCGACAAGCAGGAGAAGGCAACCCTCACCATACTGGAGCAGGCCGAGGTGCTGTCGGAGGCGTGGGCGGTCGCCTGAGGGCGTGGCGGTCCGCCAGGATCGGCCCCGAGGGCCTACGCTGCTGGGGCGGTCGAGCACCATTCTGCCATAGTGACGCTCACCAAAGATGAAGTATTGCAGTGGTAACCGCGGGTAGCCAGGAGTGTCCCCCGCCGTCAAACCCCGCGCGGCTTCATGCGATACCAATCGGCCGTGACGAACACGATTGTGACCGAATGGCACAACGGAGCCCACGGGAAACCTGTGCCGGGTATGGTGTCAAGGTCCGCGCGCCCGAATCGGGATGTCTAGTTCGACCTTGGGTTCTCCTCAACCACCTGTCGGCTTTGGTGCGGAGAGCGCTGCCCCACCCGATAGCTCGCCTCGAAAACCGGCACGCAATGAGGTCGGAGTGCATCTCTCAATTTCCTGTCCAGGCAGGAGCGCATGAAGAGGAGAGCGCCTTCTCGGTCATCGTCCATGACGACCTGCATTGCTCGCTGTACTTCCAGGGGGTCGAACGTGATTGCTACTCTTCGCGTGTCCACATTGGTCGCCTCCTGCTGATAGCGGAGTTCGACAACCCCGATCGATCCTCGCGTCTCTAGTCTGCGAGGGCGGCGATGATGGCCTCCTTAGCCTGCGCCACTTCCTCCTGCAGTATGTAGGCATCCAGACCTTTGCCCTGCCCGACGTCCTCATTGAGGGGCTTCTTGGTCATCCCGATGTCTCGGGTGAGCACCAGGCTCCTCCAGATCTCGAACCCTGCCTGTTCCACCACCTTGCGACCGCACTCGAAGGGACAGCCATCCACGGTTACCACTCGGTCGGCCGCTGCGGTCTTGGTGTACACAGGAACGACCTGGGTCGGCAAGCCACCCAGACAACCGATGGCCACCTTTTGCAGGCCCAACGTCTTGACCACCTCGAGGCTGGCCAGCGCGGCCGTGACCCCGGTGTTTGACATTCCACCGAAGCACGAATAGATGATGTTCTCGTGGGTGTTCTTTCCCGCTTCCCAGACCACTTCTTGCCCTTCAGTCGCGTCACCGCTCATGGCGTATCCTCTCTGCTTCGTTGTCTCCCCAACGATCAATGCCTCTCCCTGACACTAACGGGCACTGCAACCATAGCATAATTAGACATAGATCAAATAATGGCCTCCCCGGGCCCTGTAGCGGGAAGCAGGACATAGGTCGGGGCGACACCGAGTTCGGCGGCCGTGGCCGACCCATCTGCATCGGCCTCGCCGCGCTGTCAGAGCGCCAAAGCGCCACCCTGGCGGCGTCGAGCGCAGGAACGGCAGTACACGCGCCCCTCGACTCTCTCCGTTGCCGGCTCCGGGACAGCGATACCGCAGTCGTCACAGTTGGTCAAAGGGGTCTCGATGAGGATGGCGGGAGTGCCCGCGAGGTCAGCCAGCGTGGCCCACTCCAGTCGCAGGGCACCTGGGTCGCACAGCGATATGCAGACGCCACAGGCCGTACAACGAGCAGCCGAGAAGGTCAACCGCCAGCAGCTTTCGCTCTCATGCAGCCCGAGCGCCCCTGTGGGGCAGAACAGGGCACAAGTCCGGCAACCCGTGCATCTTGTAACATCAAGATGCAACCTGGCGAGCGAGCCGGTCCCCGCAAGCGCGGCTGGATCGGATTCTGATGTGCCAAGCGGCAGTCGCTCGAGGCCTACCTTGTTTTTTCCAGCCGGGACTTGTATGAGCCGCAGGGTCCGGACGAACCTCTCCCGTTCGGGACCTGCGCCCTTGGCACCAGGGCCGCCCTCCACCCAGCTCATCACTGTCCGGCCTACCGGACCCGCCCCCGCTGCCGCGGTTCCGGCTCGTTGGCCGCCCCAGCCCAGCAACCGGAAGAACTGGCGCCGGCTGTATCCCTGTTTCCGCTTGGGCTCATCGGGGGATGCAGGTGCGCTCGCTCTCTGCTCCAGCCTCACCTCTACGGGCCGGCCGACCAAGTGGCCCAGCAGCTCAAGTCTACGGGGAAGCGCGCGGACCATCTGCTCGGCGGCTTGGGAGCACCCGCGGCAGTCACCGTGGATGAGGGCCAGAGGCCCCGAGACTGCGAGGGCTGAGAGCCACACAGAGGGGGGCACACCGGCAAGACAGCGGCACACGCTCTCGGTGGGGCGGGCGACCAAGGTGCACGCCAACGCCATTGTCAATCTGATCGGCGCGCCCTCAAGGGGAGCGAAAGCGTCGAGGGCTCCGGTGGGACAGGTGACCGCACAGACGCCGCATGCGCGGCAATCCGTCGTGTCGTAGCGAAGGTCGCCGTCGATGAACCGGAGGGCTCCGGTAGGACACGCCTCCGCGCATAGCCCACACTCGCCGCGCAGGCGTGAGGCGAGACAAAGACCGGAGTTGACCCGCACCGATTCCCACGAGTGGACAACAGTCTCCATCCAATCGTTCAACTCGTCACCCTCCAGAATGCCAGCAGCCAGGCGAACGGAACGTACGCGACGTTCTTGATATTGACATACTTCTAATTGAGATGTATAGATGGATGGCGTCTCTGGCCGCCACGGATTCGTGGGACGTTGCTTGAGATGGATCGCGGTGTTTTGTGCTTGCATTCACATAGTAATGCTCTCACGTCAACGTGTCGGCGGTTCGGCGTCGACTCGCTTGGGCGCAGTCGAGGGTGGTGGAGACGTGCCCGAACGAATACGGAGTTGATGGAGTCAGCCGAAAGGAGACGTACATGAGGCGACGAATCGGGTTCATCTTGGTCACGGTGGCGCTGTCCCTATTGGCTGCTTCAGCCGTGCACGCCGCAGACGACGCCGGGTTCAGCGACGTGCCGAGTGACCACCCGTTCTGCACCGAGATCGAAGAGTTGGTCGACCTCGGGATCATCCACGGTCATCTCGACGGCACCTTCCGCCCGGACATTCCCGTGATCCGCCAACAGATGGCCAAGATTCTGGTACTGGCCTTCGGATCACACACCGAGGCGGTGGATAACGCCAATGAGCCGACGTTCGGCGATGTGACGCCCGACATGGGCGTTCCCTACCCCTTCGACTACGTCGAAGAAGCGGCCGCCGCCGGCTACTTCATCGGCGACGCCGCCGGCTTGTTCCGTCCGGGCGCCAACATCACCCGGGCGCAGCTGGCCTTGGTGCTGTTGCGGGCCGGTGGGGATGACCTCGTGGATCCACCGGCGGGCTATGATCCCGGGTTCACCGACGTGCCCGAGTTCGCCGCCGAGGAGGTGGCCAAGGCCAAGTACAACGGCATCCTCGACGGGAAGACGCCCACCACGTTCGATCCGTACGCAGAGGCGACTCGGGGACAAGTGGCCAGGATGGTGTCCCGTCTGCTTGCCGTTGAGCCAACTCCTCCGGCCAACCTTGTCAACCTCCATCTAGACTCCGGGAGCGTCGCCAACACCCAATGCATCGCGTGTCACGGCGACAAGGCGAATGAGGTCAGCCTCGACCCGGCCATCCCCTCGGTGCACGCGCTCCACCTGAACGCCGACGTCCTGGCTTTCGCCGAGATGGAGAAGGGTTGCGGCGTCTGTCACGTCTCCACCGACATCCGAGAGGGGAGCGGAGGCTCCATCGGGACGCAGGTAGACCCGCTTTTCTGCCTCAGCTGCCACGGCACCTTTGCCAAGAGTAGGCACGGTGGATCTGACTGGGCGGCCACCAACCCAACCGGCTGCAGCATGTGCCACGGCGCGGGATCGGCGCTCGATCCGGCCGGCACCCACGAGGCCACCCCATACGTGAATGTGCCCCCGGGGCAGGGATGCTCGTCGTGCCACGGGGGGCTCGCCCTTTTTGCCGCCGAAGAGACCAACTGAACGAGAGGAGGTGGCGTCGAGCATGGCCAAGGGATTCTCATTCGATCACGCCCGATGCGTTGGATGCAAAGCCTGCGAGATGGCCTGCAAGAACCGTTTCGCCCTTCCCGTAGGTGACCGTCGCCGTCGGGTCCACGACGTCCAGGGAGGCACATGGCCGCAACCCTCCCTCTTCCTTCTCTCGATGGCCTGCAATCACTGCTCGAACCCCGCATGCGTAGCCGCCTGCCCGACGGGTGCGATGCATCGTGACGAGAGCGACGGCGTCGTCAAGCACGATGAAGACACATGCGTGGGGTGCCGCCGATGCGAGTGGGCGTGTCCCTACGGGGCCGTCAGCTTCAACGCGACGACCAAGAAGGTCGACAAGTGCGAAGCGTGTTATGACCAACCGGGAGGCCCCGCGTGCGTGGCTACCTGTCCCGGCTTCGCCCTCACCTGGGGGGATGTGGACCCCATGGCGGAACCGGCCGGGATTGGATTGCCACCGGCGAATCTGACCAATCCGAACCTCCGGGTCGACTGACGGAAGGCAGGTGACAGACAATATGGAGATCAGCAGGAGGACGTTCCTCAAGGCGACCGGCGCCACCGCTGCTGCCGCCGCACTCAGTGGCTCGAGCGAGTACCTTTGGCAGATGTCACAAGCCCAAGCGGCCGAGGAGACCCACGTGCACAACGTGTGCGGGGTCTGTTCGGGGGGCTGCGCCAACATCGTAAGAATCATCGACGGGGTAGCCACCGAACTGAGTGGCAACCCCTACGACCAGGCTGCGCGAGGTAGGCTCTGCGTCAAAGGCCACGGTGGCCTGGGCTACTACAAGAACCCCGGTCGGCTCACCAAGCCGTTGAAACGAACCAACCCACTGAAGGGTCTGGACCAAGACCCCGGGTTCGTGCCGATCACATGGACCGAGGCCCTCAACCTGATGGCCGACAAGATGAAAGAGGCCATCGCCGAGGCGGGCCCGGAGTCCGTAGCCTTCGTCATGAGACCCAAGCCGGATCTGGTCAAGCGCTTCATGTCGGCCATCGGATCGCCGAACCTCATCACGCACACCACCACCTGTTATGCAACCGAGGAGATCGTCTGGTCGGCCACCGTGCGGGATGCGGACACGAAGACAGCCTACTCGCGCTTCGTGGAAGGTGCCGATTACACTCTGGCCGGAGCGACCGTGACGGCGCTGGCGGCAGGAGGGCTGGCCGGCAAGGGCGTGACCATCTCATACACGGCCGCCGGCCAAAGGCGGGTACAAGTCGTCAAGTTCGGCGCGACCCTGCCGGCGGACATCGACCTGGGAGCCACCCCAGACGCGGGGACGGTCAGGATCTGCAGCAATCCGTCGGGTCTCAAAGGGCGCAATTGGACGCGCGACATCGCCCGTTCGAGTTACATCCTGAGCTTTGGCTTCGACATGCCGGGCAAGGCCAAGAACATGATGGCCCAAGACTTTCTCTATGCCGTAAACAACGGCACCAAGGCGGTGGTGTTCGACCCCCGCTTCTCAAAGACCGCCGCGGCGGCTGTGGCAGCCGGCGGTGAGTGGCACCCCATCAAGCCGGGGACCGACTTGGCCGTGCTGCTGGCCATGCTCAAGTACATCCTCGACAACGACTTGTGGAACGAACCCTACGTCGCCGCAGGCACAACCGGCTTCGATCAACTCAGGGAGCATTTCACGAATGGCGCGGGCAAGGACTACACGGCAGCGTGGGCCGAAGGGCTCTCCGGCGTCCCGGCGGCGGTGATCGAGCGGGTAGCCCAGGAGTTCACCAACAACGGCACGTACGCCGGCGCGGGTGTCCACACGCCCGATTGGGTACCGTGCATCTTCACCCACAAGCGCGACGCCGGCGGACCCAACTACGCGGGCAGCTGGCGTGTGATCCAGACCATCAACGCCATCAATGCGCTCGTGGGTTCCATCGACCGTCTGGGTGGAGAGGTGGTCGAGAAGAAGCACAGCGTAGCGGGCGTTGACTACGTCTGCCCGGCGCCGCCGTAATCGCCCAAGAAGGCGGCGCGGCTGGACGGCGCGGAGAAATTCCCGCTCTCCAGCGCGTTCACCAAAGGCGCCTACCAGCACCTGTTCAAAGCCATCGTGGATGAAGACCCGTATCCCATCAAGTTCCTCTTCTTTCGCAAGTACAATCTTCTCGGCATACCCGGCAGCCGGGCGGAGCAGATCGAGGCTCTTAACAAGGTCTTCGTGACCGTCGCCGATATCCAGGCGTCGGAGTCTGTGTGGATGGCCGATCTGGTGCTCCCCGAGGTCAACTACCTTGAGGGGCGCAGCTTCAACCAGCGGGAGTACTTCTCCTTGTGGCCTCAGATTGCCGTGCAGCTGCCGGCGCCGAAGGTCTCGGGCGAGGCGAAGGGGTTTCGCTGGATCCTGCCCGAGCTGGCCAAGGCCTTCGGCGACTGGAAGAACGCTGCCGGCTACACCCTCCAGGACTATTTCCGCATGAATCCCGGGGTCTCCTTCGACGCCGCCGCTCCCGTCCTGGATTCGCTGGGCTTTGACGATCATCTGCTCAAGAAGCTCGGCGCGGACCTGGGGATGCGGCCCTTGAGTCGGGCGGTTGGAGCTATCTGGCCGGTTTGCCGGAAGGTCTCTATCCAGAGCCGACGACGGCCCTTTCCCTGCCGGTCGATCCGAAGTCGTACGCGCCGTCCTACGGGACCGCGGGCAAGAAGATCGCCCTCTACTCGACCATACTCGAAGACTTCGGCGCCGCTGCTCTGCCTGCGTGGCAGCCCCCGGCCCGACAACCCGACGGCGGCTACCATCTGCAGCTCATAATGACGAGGCCTGGACAGCACATCCATGCATCAACGCAGAACCTGGAGAACAACCACGAGATGTACCCCAGGAACATGCTCTGGATCAATCCCGCCGACGCGGGGGCCATCCAGACGGGCGACGAGGTGAAAGTCGAGAACCAGTTCGGTCGCAGCATCAGGCTGGAAGCGTGGATCACTTCTCGGATCATGCCCGGGGTAGTTTGTGTACCCCACGGCTTCGGACACTACAGCAAGCTCCTCACGGTTGCTCTCGGCAAGGGGAGCGACGGCGGAGCGAGCGGTGAGCTTATCGAGCCGTTCACCATCGCTCAGGCGGTGGCTAACGGAGATCCGGCGCAGGGGAGCCAGATGCAGGACGTATACGTCAAGGTGACCAAGGCGTGAGAGCGTCGAAGAAGGCAGCGGGCCGTCGGGAGTCCGAGCCGACCGTGGGGCACGAGCACGAGTGCTCTGCCGCGTCCACGGCAGTTCGCCCCGACGAGCTCGCCTCCTTCGCCGGCCTTTGGCAGGCTCTGGCGGCTGCCCTCGAACATCCCGACGCCCGAGGTCGGGAAAAGGTGAAGAGAAGCCCGCTCCCCTTCGTGGCCGAATATGCGGCGGCCCTGGGGCTTCCAGAAACCGTCGGCAGACGGGTAGCCCAACGGTGGGGCGCCCAGCTCACTCCCAGCGAGGACTTGGAATGGCGAAGAGAGCACACTGCGCTTTTCCTGTTCGCCTTCCCTAACGCCAGGGCCCCGCTTTACGAGTCGTTCTACCTGGGTGAGCACCATCTACTCTGTGAGACGCCCACCGCCGACGTCGTCGAGGCGTACCGGCGGCTGGGGCTCCAGGTCGCGGATGGCGTCGGTCTTCCCGCGGACCATCTCGTCTTTGAGCTCGAGTTCATGGCTCATGTGGCCCGCGAGGCCGTTCGCGCTGCGGTGGCCGGCGACAAGGAGGGAGCACACGAGAAGCTGGCCTTCCTCGACGCGTTCGTGACGGAGCATCCGGCTCGTTGGGTGTCATTGTTGCGGGCGGCAGTGACCGAGAATGCCAGATCGCCTTACTACCCTGACGTGATTGGTTTGCTCCACGACTCCCTGGAACGCTGGGTCTCTCCGGACGCCGATCCGCTCAACGTCCCAGAGCGACCCCGCGGACCTGGGCCGCAAATCAGCCACCGCCCGGGTTGAGCACCGTGCAGGACGCGCATCCCGGCACGGCACGGACGTCGACTGCGTTCGCGGTCGGTGTGGCGTTGCTTCCGCCACGAGCGCTGTCTGTGATACCGCGCCTCCCATGAGAAGGCCAGCCTCGTCAAGGGCCAATTCCAGTCTTGCTCTTTGCTCTCATGCCGCCACCTCGTCGGGGGCCCATTCACTGCTAGTCTCGCTCCCACCCCGGCTTCGTTCAGTTGAGGAACCAAGACCACAGCCACGCTTCCATTCGCTCTTTCATGAACCCATCTTTGGGACCCGGTGCACGTTGGGTTCCGACCGGGAAGAGACGCTGCAATCTGACGGACGGGCCTCTTTTTTGCCAACGTGGCGGGCGACGGGCTTATTGAGCCAAGGCGCGATGCGCAGTCGTCTCCACCTGGGGGTTGGTCTTTTGGTTCTTCCTCTGGTTGTGGGGGGTCAACTCCAATGCCCACCTTGCGCATGAGGGTGGCCACGTGTCCTCGGCCTACGACGAAGCCCCGGGCGAGGAGTCCGTCCCTGATCCGGCGGATCCCGGAAACTCGAGGTGGATCTCGTCCATGGCGGCCATCAAGGCGAGATCAGCCTCGCTCATTGGGGCGGGCTGGTAATGGACGCTCGAACGGGCAAGATCGAGGAGTTCGGCCTGCCTGAGGATCGGCAAGGGATGGGCCTTGTCGATCATCGCTTTGCGCTCCTGCCGCTTATGCGACCGAGCGCAGAGGACGAAAAATCGCACTCCATGCCACTTCTGATGTCACTTCCGGGTACTACCACGGGTGTACTTGAAGATGATCCTCCGGGCGTATCGACCCGAGGATACACTGGGGCTATCATTGCTTCCATGTTTGCTCACCTTCGTCGAGCCGTAGCCTCTCGCCCGCTTGCCGCCGACTCGCTACTGGCGATCGTCGTCGCGGTGTTCATCGGGCTCGGAGCTGTTCTTCGAACTGGCGGAGATGGCTCCACAGGCCAAGTCATGGGCTTGGTGTTCCTCGTCACAGCCGCGCTCGCTCTCGCGGTACGGCGCAAGAATCCATACCTCTGCCTTGTCGCGACGCTGGCGCTCGCGATTCCGGGTTACGCCCTCTCTGACCCGTTCCCACCCGCGATCCTACCTGCGGCTGTCGCACTCTATTCGGTCGGCACGTTCGCCAGTGGACGCAGTGCCGTGATTGTTGCCTGCGGAGCCCTCGCACCCGCCATCGGATTCGGATTTATGTCTAGCGACCAAATGGGTATCGCTCGTTCGTTGGTCTTCGGAGTGGCCTGGGTCGTTGGTTCTCTTGCCTTGGGGTTCGCCATCGGTAACCGGCGCGCCTACGTGGAACAGATGCGGCAAAGGGCCATCCAAGCTGAAAGAATGAAGGAGGAGGAGGCCCAGCACCGTGTGGACGAGGAAAGGATGCGAATAGCACGCGATGTGCATGACGGAGTGGCCCACGCTCTAGCTTCTATCTCGATCCAGGCGAGCGCGGGCAGCGCAGTCCTCGACCGGGATCCAGAGGGAGCACGCCAGGCCTTCAGCGCTATTCGCGCCGCCAGCGGTTCTGCTCTCTCCGAGCTACGCTCCACCCTTGGTCTTCTACGGCATGATGATGACGGTCCCGCCGCCGAAGGGATGGACCGCGAGCAGCTCCAACGATTGACTGCTGTTCTGCGTGCGGAGGGGATTCGAGTCCGTGCGCTCGGCGAAGAGTCCGCCTGGACGCTGAAAGGTGAGGCTGGAGACGCCGTACACCGAATCCTGCAAGAGTCGCTGACAAACGTTCTTCGCCACTCTGGCGCCACCGAGGTGGACGTAGCGATCGATCGCGGCAAGGAACGCATTATCCTCACGGTGACCGACAATGGGAGGGGGATGGCTGCGGAATCGGGGGAGACGCGAGGGTATGGTCTTGTCGGCATGCGCGAGCGGGCTTCCGTCATAGGAGGATCGGTCGAATCCGGTCCGAGACGGGAAGGCGGATTTCGGGTAAGAGCGATGCTTCCTCTCCAGGATGGGCTTTGATGCCCATCCGCGTCCTCATAGCCGACGATCAACCTCTGGTCCGTGCGGGCCTACGCGTGCTTCTCTCCGCCGTCAGCGACATCGAGGTGGTTGGGGAGGCGGCGGACGGCGAGGAGGCTGTCTCTGCCACCAAGCAACTCCTCCCCGACGTGGTCCTAATGGACGTTCGCATGCCAGGCACGGATGGATTGTAGGCTACACGAAGGATACTCTCTGCCCCTGCCCTAGGCTTGGTGCACGTCGTAATTCTCAGAACGTTCGATGTCGACGAGTACGTCTTTGAGGCACTCGAGGCCGGGTCGAGCGGCTTCCTTCTCAAGGATGCCGACCCAGATGAGATCGTGCGTGCTGTGCGGGCCGCAGCTTCCGGCGACGCGGTGCTTTCGCCCAGCGTGACCCGAAAGCTTATCGCCGACTACGCCCGGCGCCCTCGGCGAAAGAAGGTGGCCGCGAGCGCGCTTGAAGCTCTGACAGACCGGGAGCGTGAGGTGATGGTTCTGGTCGCCCGGGGTCTATCGAACGCCGAGATCGCCGCAGAGCTGTTCATGAGTCCTTTCACGGCCAAGACGCACGTGAGTCGAATGCTCTCCAAATTGGCCGCCCGGGACCGCGCCCAACTGGTAACGCTGGCGTACGAGCTGGGCCTCGTTGAACCGGGGGAGCAGCAGTAGCTGCTGCCCGACCGGCCGTTCGAATACTCCTCCTGGAGTAGTGAACTCTCTCCCTCCGGCCGATGGCAGCCCCCCTTGCCATCGCTAGTATTGCGGTAGGTCGCACTCAGTTGTGCAACTGCTTTCAACACCATCTCAGGGAGGTCGACAAAGTGTACCTATCGCCGACGACGGAAGATCCGCCCGTCGTACTCTCCACTCACGGACTGACCAAGGACTTCAAGAACCTGCGGGCTGTGGACAATCTCAATCTCACCATCCGCCGCGGAGACGTCTTCGGCTTTCTCGGACCCAACGGGGCCGGCAAGACACGCCTATGAGCCCGTCTCCCGCGCCCAGGCAGTCACCATGCTGGTGCGGGCCGTCCAGAAGCTGCGGCCCGGGGTGTTCCTCCCCGCCCAACCCATGTTCGGCTCTCCCGGCGGGGACTTTGACCCCACGCACGCTCCCAACATGGCTCTGGCTGCCGGCAACGGCCTGTTGGCGGCCATGGTGGGTTACGGGAATCAGTGGGCCGTGTGGGCGCCCATGAGCCGGGGGCAGGTGGCCGAGATGCTCTGGAACCTGTCGGGGCTTGATCCGGTCAGTGGGGGATAGGTCGCCCATGCCGCGTACCATCTGCGAATGGTGACCTGCAGAGGTCTCCCGGTAACGTTCGAACCCCTGCCGGACATAGAGTAGCTAGAGGATAGTCCCCGGCTGAGGTCGCCTGGACCGCGTACCGGGCGGCCCCGGGAGCGGTGTGGACGAAGAACGCAAGGCGGCATTCCGGAGCATCTATGAGGAGCACTATGGCGCGGTGCTGGGCTTCGTCCTGCGCCGCCACCCTCGCGCGGGAGCTGAGGATGTTGTCCAAGAGACGTTCCTGGTGGCCTGGCGACGCTTTGCCGACCTGCCCGAGCCCCCGCTTCCCTGGCTTTACGGGACGGCGCGCAGGTTGCTCGCGAACCGGCGGCGAGGCGAGACGCGCCATGGGGCTCTCGAGGCGAAGATCGCCGGGTCCCATGTGGAGGAGGAGTCGGGGGTGACTGAGTGGGCCGTGCCGGACCAGGCCGTGCGCCGGGCGCTTGCGCGCCTGCCCGAGGCCGACCAGGAGATCCTGAGGTTGGTCGCTTGGGAGGGCCTGACTCCCGGGCAAGCGGCCGCGGTGCTCGGTTGCTCGCGGGAGGCGGCCCGGGTGAGGCTCTATCGCGCCCGCCGGCGTTTCGCCCGGGCGCTTGCGGAAGCAGAAACGCACAGAACACCTGTGGCTGAGGCGCGGCCGGCAACCAAGGAGGGGACGTGAACACGACCAGAGCCATGGCGAGTCTGGCCCGAAGCAACCCCGTCGACGCTCGCACCTTGGCCAGCAAGGGCAGAAGCCCCGAAGCGCAGGCCGCGCTCCTCGGGATTTTCGCGGCCCCCGCCCAGTCGAGCGCAGCGCCGTCCCCACGAGCTCAAGGGGTATCCCCGTCCGGACGCGCCCTCCTGCTTCTGACCACCGTGGCCCTGCTCGCCGTCGCCCTGCTCATGTACGAGCTGCCACGCGAGCATGCGCCCTCCCTTTCGCCGGGCCCATCGGTCGCAGTCCCGGACCAACAGGGGCCCGCAGACACCGAAGGCCGAGCCTGGACAGAACTCCCGCCCTCGGTGTATGCCCCGACAGTGGGTGACCCGGGGTACCGGTCGCCGACTCCGACCCTCACGCCCCCCGGGCCGCACCAATACGCCCTTCTGCCCCCTGGATCCGCCTATCTTCTGGCCCAGATCGGAGAGGCCGACATTGTGGCCGTGGGTACCATCGCCGAGACATCGTCGACAGCGAGCGGCGGACCGAATGACCCAGGCTACACCACCTTCCGGCTGGAGCCGGCGGAGATACTCCTCGGGCAGGCGGCCCCGAACTCGGGGGCGGGAGTGCCGGCACCGGGAGAGGAGTCTCCGGCGGAGGATGGGCTCCTCTTCCGAGCGGTTGGGTCCGGAGTGGAAGACATCGGCTACCGCGGTGGACTCTCCCTGGGCGACCAGGTGGTCTTCCTCGGCACCCGCCGCTACCCCTTAGGCGAGAGCACCCTGCCCGGCTTCTGGCTCCTCTTGGGAGACTACTCCGCCTTCAGAAAGGAGGGCGGGGTGTTTACCCGACTGGCCCCGGTCCCCGACGACCCCATGGGCAACAGCTTTGCCTTGCCCGAGCTCGAGGAGGTCCTAGAACGATTCCCGACAGGAAGGAGGCCGTGATGAGATGGACCCCTCGCATCTCGTTGGTGGTTCTTGGATCGCTTACGCTCCTGCTCTCGGGCCTGCCCGCCTTGGCCCAGGCACCACCGGCGGCTGCCGCTACATGGCAGTCCTTACAGGTGACCCACAACTGGAACCTGAACTCGCGGCCCGAGCTGAGCGGTGATCGTCTGGTCTGGCAGGCGTCCGACGGCGTCGATTGGGAGATCGTCACCTACGATCTGACTTCCGGGGCCTTCACCCAGCTGACCGACGATGGCACCGATGAGACCGACCCCCAGCTGGACGGTGACTGGTTGCTCTGGATCAGCCATCGGGAGGCGCTCCCTCCTCAGAGCTACACCATGGTGGCAGACAGCGGCTCCACTCTGACCCTCTATGACTTCGCCAGTGGCAAGACGCGGACCATCCCCGGGAGCGAGAACGTTCTCGACGCCAGACTGGTCGGCGATCTCATCGTCTGGCGAAGCGGCCAAGGAGAATCGGCGGATGTCTATGTCCACGACCTTTCGACGGGCAAGACCACGCGCCTTACCGATGACTACCATCACCAGAGCCTCCCGCAGACCGACGGGCGCTTGGTGGCTATTGCGAGCGATCTGGGGGAGACCAGCACCGAGCTAGAGGTCTACGACGCTGGCACCGGGGTGACGCAGCGCCTGGGCGGGGACTCCGTCGTTGCTGCCTCTGTCCAGCTGAACGCCGGCCGGGTAGCCTGGCAGGAGAGTGACGGCGCAGACTGGTCCGTCTTTCTTTGGGACCAGGTGACGGAGGAGACTTGGCTCCTAAGCTCCTCTGACCAGGAGGAGACGAGCCTGGCTCTCGGGAGCGACACGGTGGCTTGGCTCCGCTGGGACCGCCCCTCCCGGCAACGGATGATTCATGACAGCCCTTGGGCCGTGGTCACCTTCGACCTCGCCACCGGAGAGGAGCGTGAGGTAGCCGAGGACGCCTGGGGCGGTCTCTGGGCAGACCCGCAGGGCAGCCTGCTCGCCTATACCCGGTTCGAGTCCGGCGCCGGGGCCGCCCTTCGGCTGATCGATCTTGCGACTGGACTCGATGTCGCGCTCGATCCCAACCCCGAGGCTTCCTCCGGCGGCGGCGTGCCCGCGGGCTTGTTCGGGGGGAGAGGCGTGATGTTCTTCGCTGGCCCCCCTGGCCCGAACGCCGAGTATGTGGTCGGACCCTCCTTCGATGGAGACCACATAGCCTTCACCACCTATCAATCAGTGAACGGCGTCTACAACGACAGCGACGTCGTCCTGGCCTTTCGGGGGAACCCACCCGCGGAGCCGAGTGTCCCCAGCCCTCCGACGCGCCATTTTGCTGACATAGCCGGCTCTCCCTACTCCTTGGCCATCACAGACCTCGGAGACCGGGGCATCATCCGCGGCTACCGGCGCGCGGACCACCTGGAGTTTGCTCCTGAGGAGCCGGCCCTCCGTTGGCAGTTCTTGCGCATGGTCTTAGAGGCCACCGGTGTCAACTACACCTTCCTCTACGGGGAGCAGCCCCCTTCGGCGACCTCATCGGGGCAGGCGGGGAGGACTTTTTCCTCCGCCGGGTGGTGGAGGCCGGCTATGAGCTCGGCATCACCAAAGGAACCACGGATCACACCTTTGGACCGTACGCTGCGATCAGCCGGGCAGAGGCCGTCACCATGCTGGTGCGGGCGGCCGAGGTCGCAAACGGAGGCTCGACCGCCATCCCCGCAGACTACATGGGGAGCTTGGCGGGGCTCTCCGGCACCCACGCCGACAGTCTGAGGCGGGCTGAGTACCACGGTCTCCTTGCCGGGCTTGAGGGTTTCGGCCCCACCTGGGATCCCTTTGACCCGATGACCCGCGGGGAGGCGGCCCTAGTGCTGGTCGATTTGCTGGACAAGGGGTGAGGTGTCGGTGCTTGGGATGTGCACGAGTGGGGGCGTGGGGCTGAAGAGGCTTTCCGTTGGGGCCGCTCTGGTCGCCATGGGAGTGGGCCTTGCTCTGGTCGGCCTGCCGGTGGCCGGTGGTGGCGTTGCGGAGGCCGCCGACCCCTGGAGCCTCACCCAGATTAGCGACAACGGAGTGAACGACGAGGTGCCGCAGGTGAGCGGCAACCGTATCGTGTGGCGAGCGTACGACGGCCACGATCACGAGATCATGCTCTGCGACGTGAGCAGCGGTGCCATCACCCAGCTCACCGATAACGCCATCGAGGACTGGGAGCCGCACATCGACGGGTCGACCGTGGTATGGCTGGCGGTTCCCGACGGCGAGCGTGGTGAACTCATGCTCCGTGATCTCGATACCGGCACGGTCCGCCACCTGGGTAGTGGGATCTGGTTCGGGAGATACGACATCCGCGACGGTATGGTCGTGTGGTCCAGCTACGACGGTGAGAGCCCTAACGGATCCGCCGGCCTGTTCGTCCACGATGTGGCCACCGGTGTGACGCGGCAGATCCCTCTGGAGCGGGCCTACTCGAATATCTGGCCCGCCACCGACGGCCGCTACGTACTCTACACAGCCGGCGCCTACGAGGGCCCGTCTGACGTCATGCTCTACGACACGATCGGCGGGACCACGGTCCGCCTCGACCACTCGGGGGTCGGCTCCCCGGAGCGGGGCCCGGACGGGCGCGCCCTGGTGGACGGAACCGCCGTCTGGAGCGCGAGCGACGGCCACGACCGTGAAGTGTACCTGTTCGACGCCTCCACCAGCACAACCGAGCAACTCACCCACAACGAGGTGGACGACACGGAGCCGCAGGTGGGAGGCGACCGGGTGTTGTGGCACCAGTTGGTGGCGCCGGAGCAGGCGGGTCCCCCCAGTCCGGATCGCACCATCGTTCTCTATGACAGGACCACCGAGGCCACGAGCGTCCTGGGGACCGGATTCGGCATCCTGCAAGAAGACGGCCGCCTGGCCGCCTGGACCTCGTGGCCGCAGCGCTTCATGACGTTGTCTGTGCGCGACCTGGACCTTGGCTTGACCACCGCCATCCAGGAGGACGGGTACGACGGCAGCTGGCCGCACCTGCGCGACGGCCGAGTGGTCTGGTACCGGCAGGTGACCAACGCTCGCACCGACAGCATGGAGATCATGGTGGCCACCCAAGGCGTGGCGCCCACCACGCCCGTGGCTCCCACGCCGCCCTACGTGGTGTTCTCAGACGCCACCGGGCCCTACGCCGAAGCCGTGGGCCAGATGGGCCGAGCGGGGATCGTGCGCGGCTACAAGGTGGGCGACCATCTGAGTTCCATCCGGAGTACACGCTGCTCCGCTCCCAGTTCGCCCTGATGCTCGCCGGGGCCGCCGACCTCAGCTACGTGTACCCGGCGCCGACTCCACCCTTCACCGATCTCGGCGGCGACGTGAGCGACCTGGTCCGCCAAGCCGTCGCCGGCCTCTACCAGGCGGGCCTCGTGCGCGGCACCGACGCCACCCACTTCACCCCCTGGACGCGGGTGAGCCGGGCCCAGGTGATCACGGCGGCGGTGAGGGCGGCTCAAGCGGGCCTGCCGGGAGGGCTATCTGCGCCTCCCGCGGACTTCCCGGGTACCCTCGGCTCCTTCAGCTCGGCCCATGGGGAATCATTGCGGCTGGCTGAATACAATGGTCTACTCCAGGGGCTGGTGGCCTTCGGTCCTGGTTGGGATCCGTGGGCGCCAGCCACCCGCGGGGAGGCCGCCCAGGTGTTGTGGAACTTCATGCGGGCACAGTGACGCGGGAGGGATCGTCGTGAATCGTAGGAATCGGTTGAGAGCCCTAGCGGCGTTTGCGTCCGCGGCCTGTCTGGTGCTTGCAGGAGCGGGGTCCGTAGTGCCGTCGTGGGCCGTGGTCGCCATTTCCGCCGGCCCATTCACCGACGTTGCCCCTAGTGCCCCTTACGCCGCGGCCATTGCTGATCTCGCCACGGCGGGCGTGGTAGCGGGCTACGGCGACGGTAGCTTCCGTCCCGCTGCGCCGCTTACTCGTCAGCAATTCGCGAAGGTCATCGTGGAGGCGCTGGATCTGCCCGTGTCGGAGGCCGACGTGGTGGCGTTCACCGACGTGGACATCGGCGGACCCGGAACGCTCTACCCGGACAACTACGTGGCCGCCGCGGCCCGGAAGGGGTTGGTTCTCGGCACCGGTGGTGGGCACTTTGCGCCGTACGCGCCTCTTACCCGGGCTCAACTCGTGACCATGCTCGTGCGCACGTCCGGCCACCCACCGGGGCGCCTCGTTCTCCATACAGTCCCGGCCGATTTCGTCGGCAGCCTGGGCACCTTCGATCCCACCCATGGGCCCGCCGCCCGCACGGCGGAGTACGCCGGGTTGCTGCACGGGTTGGCGCAGTTCGACCAGGATTGGAACCCGTGGGCTCCCGCCACCCGTGGCGAGGCTGCTCAGCTCTTGTGGAATCTGCTGTGGTTGCGGGGTCGGCAGAGCGACGCCGTTGACCGATCGCGGCTCGTGCCCGTGGGCGGGCGCCCCCTGTGGGGCGTGCCCGTGCTGGCTCTTTCGGACGACGCCTTGGCCTGGATCCGACTGAAGCTGGACGGGGACGGCTCCCCGCAGCCCGAGTCGGTGCGCGCGCTCTCGCTCTCCGGCGGCTCGGATGCGATGTCGCACGCGGTGTCGGGGCCCGTTCCCTTTTGGCCGGTGCTTGCGCTGGAGGGCGCCACCCTCGTGTGGGACGTGTCGTTTGGCGGCGAGGACCCGGCAATCGCGATGTGGACCGCGGACACCGCCGGCGGACCCGGCCGTTTTCTCGACGGCGCGGTAGCCGTGCGCTTCTCGCCCGCCCTGGTTGGTGGCACCGTGTACTGGGGCGAGTTGCGCGTCGCCGAAGATGGTTCGTTCGACGATCCGCGGGCGTGGCTGATGGCGCAGGATCTTGGGGGAGGGGCTCCCAGAGAGGTGGGCCGGAGCACTCTGCCGTTCGCGGGCGCGCTGGCTTCCGCCTCCTACGTCCTGTGGATAGCGGGCGAGGGCGAGGGCGATTTCCGCTACGAGTATTCGCTCTACGATGTGAGCGCGGGGCGCATTGTCTCGGAATGGGGGACCGACCGCGGCCGGGACGGTTATGTGGATCATGCCGCCGACGTCGACGGCGATTTCGCCCTGTTAGAGCGTACCGTGGTGGAGGAGGGGGCGGACTCGGTGTGGTGGCGGCGCTCATGGCTTGTGCTGCGGCATCTGCCTTCAGGGCGCGAGATGGCGCTTGACACGCCCGGGACCCGCTCGTTCTGGTCAGGCCCTTGGCTG
Source organism: Thermoleophilia bacterium (assembly GCA_027493445.1). GTDB lineage: Bacteria > Actinomycetota > Thermoleophilia > RBG-16-64-13 > RBG-16-64-13 > JAMDDA01. The sequence goes on from JAOSKU010000001.1 coordinate 4,146,712, forward strand.
CCGGACTATGCTCTGCGTACAGCGAGCCTCGAGCAGACGGGGCTGGACGGAGACTCGGTGTGGGGAGTCTCGAGCACGCGTGTACGCCAATCCTTGGATCAGCATAACCCCGACACCCACTGGTCTTTGTGGGTGCGCGACATCACGGCAGAGAAGACCCTGCTCGCCGGCGACGGCCCCCGCCCGGGGCGACGGTGCCACCTTCAGGCGCGGTTGCGGTCGACGCCCCCCCGCTGGTGGAGTTGGCCTTCGGCGGGCCGGGGTCGGAGTTGCTCGATGCGGAACTCGCGGGCGGAAGGTTGGCATGGGTCGTGCGGGAGAGCAGCGAACAGGTGGTGTACCTGCGGAGCGTGGCGGCTCTGGGTGACTTCGGCGGGCCGGACGCCACGGTGGGGATGGAGCGACTCCGATGAAGGTTCCTCGGGTTGCGTCGCCGCGGAGGAGCTGGAGGGGCCGCGCGGCTGCCGCCCTCCTCGCCGTCGCACTGGTGGTGGACATCTCGGGAGCGCTGTGGTCTCCACCGGCACGAGCCCACCCCGAACCCGGCGACGCTCGCGCCGTCGCCTCGTCGCTGCCCGTGTCGGCGGCCCTGGGCTCCGCGCCCGCCTGGAACATCGCGCGCCTCGCGGAGGATACCGGAGGTGTCGCCTCGCCTCGCATTGCCGGCGACATCGTCGCCTGGATCGACGAGGACACGGTCAGCGTGCGCGACCTCGCTTCGGACGATACACGCCTGCTGGAGGCCCCCGGAGTCCTGCTTGAGAGCCTGCGGGTGGCCGACCATCTCGTCATCTGGGTGGCCGGGACCGGCCGGGACACCATGTCCGTCTACGCCTACGAGGTCGGTGTCGACCAAGCGCCCGTGCGCATCTCCGGAGTCGGGGACGTTCCGTTCTTCGCCGAGACCGACGGCCGCTGGGTCGTGTGGACCGACGGCACACCAGGCGACATCGTCCTCTACGACGCTGTCGCCAAGACGACGATCCGGGTCACGGCCGACGGGATGCGCGACGCCCGCCCGCAGGTGGCGGGCGGCCTGGTGGTGTGGGAGGAAGGCGATGAGGACACCGCGGAGATCTACGCGTACGACATCGCCACCGAGCGGACGTGGCGCCTGACGGACAACGCCCGTTCCGACTCGAGCCCCTTCACAGACGGCGCCCGGGTCGTGTGGCTCACCCACGACGGGCACGACACTGAGGTCAGCCTGTACGACGTGGCTTCGGGGAAGACCGTCGCCCTCACCGAGGACGACGTCATGGAGACGCGGGCGCGGGTGTTCGGGGACCGAGTCGTCTTCACCTGGTACGGCGTGCTGGACGGCCGGCTGATCCAGGGCGGGGGTTTCAGAGTGCTGGAGGCCCGGCCCGGCCCGACGTTAGCCTTCGGTGACCTGTACGACCACAGCCATCCCGTGGTGCCCCTCTTTGTCGCGTTCGATGGCGAGCGCGTGGCCTATCTTCGGCCCACGGACGACCCGGGCACCTCGGTGTATCTCGAGGTGGCATTCCTGAGCGGATTCTTGCCGACGTCCGCGTCGGTGAACACCTTGGGCGCGAACATGCCCGACGTCTCGGGCGGCCGCATCGTGTGGGAGAGCCGAGTGCCGGTAGGCGCGACCGGATCGAGGTGGGACGTGTTCCTGGCCGCTCCGGCGGGCGATCCGCTCGTCCCGCCGTCACCTCTCACGTTCATCGACGTACCCGCCGGTCACGAGTACGGTGAGGCGATCCGGGCGATGGCAGCAGCGGGACTCGTCAACGGGTACGCGCTGGCGCCGCTCACCAACGAGTTCCGGCCCGACCGTCCCGTCTGGCGTGCTCAGTTCGCCAAGATGGTGGTGGGCGCACTCGGGATCCCGGTGGACGAGAGCATGCACACCCGCTTCATTGACATGCCCCCGACCCGTCCGACGACCTCTACCCCAACCAGTTCGTGGCGGCTGCCTACTTCGCCGGGATCACGCGCGGTGTCACGGACACGACCTTCGAGCCGTGGAGCCCCATCTCCCGCGCCCAGCTAGTGACGATGGTGGTGCGGGGACTCGCCGCCCCCGAGCCGGACACATTGGCGGTGCCGCCTGCTGGCTACGCGGGCTCTCTCGGTGACTTCGACCCCGCCCACGCCGAGAACATGCGGGTCGCCGAGTTCAACGGTCTCCTCGACGGGCTGGCCGGGTTTGGGCCGGGGTGGGACCCGTGGGCGCCCGCTACCCGGGGAGAAGTGGCCCAGATCCTGTGGAACGTCACCCGGTGAGGGACGCTCGAAGGCAATCGGGCTATCGGGGTCAAGCGGTTCTCGTGGGCGCACCGTGGCCTATGGACATGGTCTTCCTCGAGTCCCCTCTCACGTGTCCGTTCGGACAATGGACCGTGACCAAGAGCACCCGAACGGGCGACACCCGGCGACTGCTCCCGCTCACCTCGCTCGGCATGTCGAATCTCGAGGAGGTCCTCGCCTTCGCCACCGCCGACTGACAGAAGACCCTCGCAGTCTCGCAGTCATTGGGCTACTCTGTCCTCGGCCTCGATCTGCCTGACCTGCGGCTTCATATGCTCCAGTTCGGCGACGGGATGGTCTGGCTCGATTACAGCGCCGAGAGTCGACCGGGCCGACTGGCGGTGCGGACCTGGCAGATGTCGAGCTCCGAGGCCAAGGCCGTGCCCACGCGGTTCGGAGAGTCGTCGATAGCGAGTTCTTCCGACACCGGCGAGCCGGGAGCGGTCCGCACCTTCTTCCGAGGCGATCGAGCCGTTCAGGTCTTCGTGCTCTGGAAGGACGTCGCGAAGAAATGGCTTTCGAGCGGAGGTAGGGGGATCGTCCTGAGGACGTCCAGCGGTTGGCTCGGTTTGGCAGCCGGGCTATGGGTCACGGTCCTTGCCGTTCGGGGTCGCGCCTATCCGGCGTCCGATGTATTGGGTCTCGGACAGCTGGCCGGGGATCGCTGCTGGCTTTGGCCGGCGCTGTTGCCTTGTCACGTCTCTTGTTGCATGGCGAGAAGAACGCTGTGCTGCAGGCCCGAGGCACCGTGCTGGCGTTCGGGAATTGCGGTAGCAACGTGGGTCCCCGGGGCATGGGGGGTGGAGGACACCCTGGTCGTGACCGACACCGGGGGCGAGATCCTCACCGACTTGCCGTGGATGCCGGCCCAGGGTCCGGAGAATGCAGTTCTCCAATTGGCCGATCACGCGGTCCCTGCGGACACAGTTTCAACGGAGCGGACCGGGGTTCTCCCTCTCCAGCATCCGGCGAAGGACGGGGATGAGCGCGGGGAGATCGTCCCGGACCGTGCCCCACAGCACGTCCCGATTGAGCCCGAAGTACTCATGAACTATGAAGTTGCGCATGTCGCGCATCTCTCGCCAAGGGACGTCGGGCCAACGCTCGGTGACATCGGCGGGCATGCGCGCGGCTGCTTCTCCGAGAACCGTGATGTTCTTGATCACTGCATCGACCAGCACCCGGTTGTAGAAGAATGCGTCTCGCTCGAGATCTTCGGCCAGGTGGACCGCCGTCTCAACGGCATCGAGCATATCGGCAATCCGCAGGTGCCAGTGCCTACGCCGCACGGATGGCCTCGGCCATGACTTCCTCACGTATCTCCGGCCGCAGACCGCCCACGGTGACCAGATCGACTTTCTCGCCGAGAATTTCCTCGAGAAAGTAGCGCAGCCGACAGACTCTGAAGAAGCTCAGCGGGATACCAGGCTGGTGCTCTACGAGTACGTCAATGTCGCTGCCGAGCCGGGCTTCGTCGCGTGCTACGGAGCCGAAGATCGAGATCTCTTTCACGCCAAGAGCAAGAAATTCCTCGCGATGAGCCGCTAGCACTCCCAAGACCTTGTCGCGCTTCATCGGTCGATCACCTCCCATTCCTCGGCCATTGTCGCATGTCCATCGGTGGGTTGCATATTCTGAGCCAACCCAACCACCCATTTCGACCCGAAGGCGGCCACTTCTTCGCCCTCTCGCCGGAATCTGTGGCCGGATTCCGTAGGAATGAAGAGCAAGGAGCCCGTCGACGATAGGTAGTCCCGGCCGGGCCGGTGCCCTTCCTCCTCGATTTCGACGAGAAGAAAGGGGATGCCGGCGGACAGGCTGTCCATGCGCAAGATACGAGAAGTCCTTAACCCCAAGCGGCCACCAGCGTGCCTCAGGGATGGGCGTTGACCGGGGTCAAGACCTGCCGGGATCAGGCCGGTTATTCCGCCCTACCACGACCAGATGTCCGATGGTTTTCGTTCGGACACGACCGGTGGCTGTGAAAAAGTACTGCGTAAGTTTGCGATTTACAAACTAACGCAGTACAATCTCACCAATGGAGAAGCGGCCCACAGGGGAATACGGCCTCTCCCGGGGCATTGGCCTCGCTAGCCGCTTAGCCGAAGCTGGACTATACGTCTTCACGACGGAAGACGCCGTCAGGCTGCGCCCCGACGATGTCAGCCCGACGACGGTGCGCTACCTGCTCAAGTTGCTGACCGATGCGGGCTGGATCATCCGTCTGCGGCGCGGTCTCTATGCGGGGACCGGCAGGTTGCCGGGAGGTGTAGATGTACCTCCTTTCGTAATTGCTACCTCGCTGGTCAGCCCGTCCGCTGTTGCCTTTCTTTCGGCTCTCGCCCATTACGGGCTGACCGATCAGATCCCGCGAGTGATCACCGCGGTCACCCCTCGGAAAGTAGTAGTCCCAAGTATGAGGGAGGCTGGCCAGGCGGCCGGGGAACGAGGACAACATCTCTGGCATGCCGCGGGCCTTGATTTCCGGTATGTATCAATCCTGCCGAAACGTTTCAGCTTCGGCATCGAAGTGGTCTGGCTGGACGAGCGCTTCCGAGTGCCTGTCACCGACCGAGAGCGCACTGTGCTGGACCTCTTTGCACTGCCGCGACTATTCGGGGGCCTGGGCGAAGGTATCTCGGTTCTCGAACGCATCGGGGAAGACATCGACCTCGAGAAGCTGGTCGCCTACGCACTTCGATACGATTCTGTCGCCGTCGCCAAGCGACTCGGTTGGAGCTTGGAGCAAACCGGCACCGGCCGTTCGGCGCTCATCCCCCTTCTCGAGCTGCCTGCCTCGCACTTCACCGCCCTCGATCCGGGTCGGGTCCGGCGCGGGCCGCGTGACCGACGCTGGATGATCATCGACAACCGCACCGAGGACCGGGCATGATCGAGACGCTGCCTCCGCTGCGGGAACGACTGCGAAAGGCGGCCCGGGCGATGGGCGCCCCGGATCTGGACTTCACCGCTCTCGGTGGTCCTCGCGGGAGGCAGCTGGAGAAGACCGTGGATGCCGTCGCCCGGGATGCTGAGCAAATGTTGAGCGACTACGGGCCCTTCGCAGTAACTGCGACTCGCCGGCCCGAACGAAGCACTCATCCCTTCGGACAAGAAGCGTTTCTTGTCCAGATTCAGTTCCCCTGGCACCGGTCACCGCAGCGAGGCATCAAGATTGAGGTCACCGTCGACGAGCCGCTGGCGCTGGCTCCCGAGACACGCCCAATACTGCACCCCTATGGGGAAGCCTTATCTGTTGGCCTGCCCGTCTACCGTTTGGAGGAGATTGTTGCCGAGAAGCTGCGCACCCCATTGCACGCACAAAAGCGCGTGGACGCAGGATCGTGGCCTCGCAACTGCGCCCGCGACTACTACGACCTCTGGTACCTCTTCCGGCTGGGGGAGGAGGTCGTAGATCTTCGGACGGCCCTTGAGATCCTGCCTCAGAAGTGTGCCGTCAGAGATGTCACGTACGGCGACGCGGATGACTTCTTTTCCCCGATTATCGTCAGCGAGGCAGAGCGCCAGTGGGAGACCAGTCTTGGCGATCTTGTCCGGCCACTGCTGATCTCCGGCGGCTCAAACAAGAGTACGGAATTCCCGACTGAGCTGTCAGGTTGCCGATTGTTGAATGACCGGAATCGACCGGCCGACGAATCATGTCGTGCGCGGCTGGCAGCACGGGACCCAGGAGTTTAGAGCGCTTGGACACCCGAGCGCCAACTCGGCGAGTACCATTCCGCCAAAGTGATGATTCCCGGTGGTGAAGTACCTCCGGGCTCTCGGGGACTTGAGTGACCATCCACCGTTCGCTACGTTCTATTGGGTGGAGAACGACGGAATGTCGCTCTTGGCCGACTCGACTACGGCTTGCGATACGGCGGCTAGTCCCCAAGGAGGCTACATGAAGCTTCGGCGCCTGCTCCTGGCGGGAATGGCTGCGCCTGGAGCTTTCGTCCTGCTGGCCCGGCCTCGTTACCTTCGTTGGGGCGCCACCGAGCAGGAGATCCACGAGCCTCTGCTCGGGGACGACCTTCTCGCGCACCCTGACCTTGCATCCACGCGAGCCATAACGATTCGAGCGCCCGTCGAGCAAGTGTGGCCCTGGGTGGCCCAATTGGGGCAGGGCCGGGGAGGCTTCTACAGCTACGATTTCCTGGAGAACATCGTCGGCTGTCAGATACACAGCGCCAAGCGCATCGTACCCGAGTGGCAGGCAGTGGCGGTCGGAGACGAAGTGCGCCTCCATCCTGGGGTGCCCCTTAGAGTGGCCGCGGTGGAGCCGGGGCGAGCTCTCGTTCTCCGGGGAGGAGTTCCGATGGGTGAAACCCCACCGCCCTACGACTTTACCTGGACCTTCGCGCTTGACGAGCGGCCGGACGGTACCACCAGGCTTCTTGTCCGGGAGCGATATGCCTACACTCGCTGGTGGGGACCACTTGTTGTCGAGCTTGTGGAGACGGTGAGCTTCATGATGACCCAGAAGATGCTTCGCGGCATAAGGGACCGGGCCGAAGGAAGGACGGATTAGTTCCTCTCACCATCAACAGATCGTGACGGGGAACCAGGGCGTAGTGGCGGAGAAAGGATGCCCTTGGGGGCAGGGCCGGTCGGGGGCCCCGGAACTCCGCGATCAGGCCGATTAGCGGGAGTTGGCCATCACCGGACACGACAGTCCGGCGGGCACACATGAGCCAGAGACAACCGTGCGATATGGTGGCAGCCACCCTCGTCTGCCAAGAGCGCATCCCGGATCGCTGCTACTTCATCGACGAGGTCTACGGCCGCAAACGGATACCGCGACCCCGTCGTGCATTCGCCACCGAAAGTGGCGGGGTATGAGGGGAGCCGGCCCTCGAGATCGAGTCCCTCAGCCAGACTTCTTGGAGAGGTCCTCGCCGATTGACCAAGCGTCTGCCACCACCTCGCCGAGGGCCCAGTACCGGTTGTCGGGCATGGTGAAGAAGGGGCTTGACCAAAGAGCTTGGAGAGCTCGCTTGTCTCGACCGCGGGGCTGCCCCCTGTCATGGTTCCCACTGTGAACCTCCTTCAGGAGTGCGGCCGAAGAGCGCGGTGGGCGACCTGCCGGGGCGATTGCCGATGCCCCCAGGTTCCGGAAGATGCCCACCCCCGTTTGGGCCACTCGAGCTTGTCCTCTCAGCCTAGCCTGCCGGGCCCACCCGGCGCCTCCGGCGCTTGGGCGGTCTTGGCCCTGGAGGGCCCGCCAGCACCCGAACTGGCCACTTGACCAGCAAATCTTGGTCACCAGCACGATCGGCAAGACCGAACAACACGGCCGGCAGGACAGGGGAGCACCGCCACCAAGACTGCCACCAGGGAGACAATCGGCTGCCGGGCAGGTCCCGGGCGGGAGGAAGCCCCTACCTGGGATCCGGACGAGTGGAAGGGACAGCCGGGTCGTGACAGGTAGCGGTGCTTGAAGCCTTCTAGCAGGCGCAGCGCACGACCCCCGCTGTCATCAACCGGCTGGCGGAAGCCCGGACGCGACCCGCTGGTGCGACCCGCCTTGGGGGGTCTCCTTTCGTCGTGATCTCCTTTTGCCAAGGTTCTGCGACGATGGCAAGACATCCTCAAACTATAGCTGAATGTACCTACTGTCAAGCTGACAGCAATGCTGGTCCGTCCTCAGCGTCGCGTCGGCCCTGCCACCCGCCCGCGATTCAGGCGGGGCACACCTGTGCTCTGAGGAGTATAGGTGGGACCCTGCCGGCGAACCGTCCAGGCTCCACGCCGTGCTCATGTGCCAATTCCCTCCAGTGAAGTATTGAGCTTGACGCTAGCGCGGCGCTCCACGGGATCGGAGGCTGCTGCCGTTTCCTAGCCGCACCGAGATCGGCAGTTCCCAGATCGTGCTGGGCCCCTCCTCTGAGGACTCGGCTGGCTCCCCATATCAACTCCGAGTGCACTAGTGCCTGGGATGAGGTTGCTGGAGCCTGCCTGCGATCAACTTCTCCCGCCGTGCTCGCTATGGTTTCCAAGTTTGTCGCCGTCCGGGGCCGCCTCCTTCATCGACTGCGCTTGGAAGCACCTGCGAGTCCTCCAGAGGGACGATTCTCTCGGAGCCTCTTGACAAGCGTTCGACTGCCCTCTAGAGTAGGTCTAGTTACTAGACCTCCGGAGAGGGAGATCAATGCCCATCGAGCCCGCCGCTGAGCTTCGCATCCTCAGCACTGCTGCCTTCGGCTTCAGGATTGCCGGTGAGGCGTGGGAGAGAGGACTGAGCTGGAAGCCCCATGCAATTGTGGCCCAGGGGACGAGCTCGGACGGAGGTCCCAACTACTTGGCGCCGACCGTCTCGGCCGGCGCGGGACCGGCGGTGGCGGAGGATCTGCAAACCATCGTGGAGAGCGCGAAGGGACTGGGGATTCCGTTCATCGTCTCCACTGGGAGTCCCGGCGGGAACGATCGCCAGCTCGAGCAGTCGTTGGCTCTCTTCCCCGGCATCGCGCAGAGGGCGGGTCTTGACCTTGACGTGGCCGTCATCCACGGGGAGCTGACCAAGGAGTACCTGCGGGCCAAGATTCAATCCGGAGTCCCCATCACTCGGTTGGCCGACACATCGAGTCTGTCTGAGACCCTCACGGTGCAAGACGTGGATGAGAGTGAGTGCATCGTGGCGCAGATGGGACCCGAGCCGATCATGGCTGCACTTGAGTCGGGGGCCGACGGGGTGGTGACCGGTAGGGCCCTAGACGTTGCCTTGTACGCAGCCCTACCACTGCTGCGGGGCTACGACCCCGCCCTGGCTGGTCACCTGGCCAAGACGATCGAGTGCGCGGGACTCATCTGCGTGCCCCAATCGTTTGAGCCCGTGTTCGGGATCCTCCGCAAAGACCACTTCATCGTTAGACCCACCAGCCCGTCTGCCGTCTGCACGGTCCGCTCCGTCGCCAGTCACTCATTCTATGAGAGGCCGGACCCGTTCATTGAAGTCAACCCAGGAGGAATCCTCGATCTCACAGAGGCGAGGTACGAGCCGGTGGCTCCCGACGCCGTACGGGTCTCGGGCAGTCGTTGGACTGAAAGACCCTACACGCTGAAGATTGAGGGGATCAAGTGGATCGGTTACCGCGCGATCAGCTTGTGCGGCATCCGCGACCCTCATCTCATCGAGTGCCTCGACGGGTTCCTGGCCGACTGCTCCGACTACCTCCGTAAGAAGTTCGCCCCGGAGCATGCGAGGGGAGGCTTCAACGTGATGTTCCGTCGCTACGGCAAAGACGGCGTCCTGGGTCAGGCCGAGCCAGTCGTTGGAGTTCAACCGCACGAGATCGGCCTGCTGGTAGACATCGTAGCGCCGACGCAAGAGCTGGCGGATGCAATCTGCTCCTCCGCGGTGGACTTCCTCCTCCACATGGACTTTCCCGGGAGGCTGACCACGGCCGCCAACGTGGCGTTGCCCTTCTCCCCCCGGGAGCACTCATTAGGGGCCACCCACGTATACAACATTTGGCACAGCCTCCCGCTCGACGACCCTTGTGAGCCCTTTGAGATCGAGCGCAGGAGGTATCAGCCATGACCGGGGTCCACCGCACGACGAGTTCCCCTGCTCAGGAAGCGGCGATGACGGTACCTGCCATCAAGATAGCCGATCTGCTCGAGAAAGCGGTCGTGATACGGACCAAGAATGCCGGACCTTTCATGCTGACCATCGATATCTTCTTCGACGACGAGGCCGCGTTCGAGGCGCTTCAGGCGAGCGGGCTGATCACCCAGGAGAGGATCGCCGAAGCTTACAGGGTTCCACCCGCAAGCGTTGAAGGCATCCACTTCGTCCCTGCGGTACTCGGACTGAAGATCACGCTCATGAAACCCGCGGGTACCGCCTCGGGCGAGCTCGCCTGCCGGGATGTCTTCGGCGCCCAGCAGCACATACCGCTCTGGACGCTGTAGGGGCGGTTCGGATTTAGGACCTTACAAACAAGGGCGCCGGCTGCGCCCCCAGACAAGGAGGCCCGCAGGAAACAGCAGAACCGAACCGACCAAGCACGGAGAGAGTCAATGAATCATTGGCTACAATGCACACGCACAGGGGGAATTATGAATCGTAGAATCACAGTCGTGTCGGCGGTGCTCGCCGTGTTTTCTTTGGCGGTTCTTGCCGTTGGATGTGGGGGCGGGTCCGAAGCGGCTCCGACCACGGAAGCCTCGGGAAGCCCCGCTACGACCGAGACGGCCACCCCACCGACGGAGGCTGCGCCGGAGCCGGTCACCCTCAGGATGGGCGTGGAATGGCCCACGGGTGATCCGCGCACGGAGCTCGTGGCGGAGCACTTCGTCAAAGCCGTCGCCGATGCGTCCGGAGGGCTGATCACCGTCGAGCTCTTCGGGGGAGGGGAGATTGCCCAGGCCAAAGATATCAACGAGGCCATCGATTCCAACCTGCTGGACTTGGCACTCACCAAGCTGAGTGCCGGTTGGACGACCGCGGTACCCGAACTCACGGTGCTCGGGCTCTCCGTGTTCGACGACTCGGGTCATGCCTTCCGGGCCTTGGACGGAGACTTGGGCACCGAGCTTGCCCAAGCCCTCGAGGAGAAGGGCAACGCCAAGCTCCTCTCCTGGATCACCGCGGGTGACGTCGATGCCATGGGACTGTCTGACGGCCAGATCACCACTCCTGAGGACCTCAAGGGCCGCAAGATGCGGGCCAGCTCCAAGGCAGACGCCGTGAGCTGCGAAGCGCTCGGAGCCGTCCCGGTCGTCATCGATTCCTCCGAGATGTACATGGCTCTGCAGCGGGGCACCGTTGATGGGGTCTTCATCACGACTGCCAGCGGGGTGGAGAAGGCCAAGCTCTATGAAGTGACCAAGTACTGGACCCGCATACCCATCGTCTCGGGAGCTCAACTTGGCATCGTGGCCGGCGCTGACTCCTGGGAAGCCCTTGACCCTGCGGTACAGCAAACGCTCATGGACGCGGCCACCGGGACGAGGGCGGCGATCGCCGACTGGGCAGAGACGGGTGGGGCCAAGCAGTGGGACGCGGTGGCTGCCTTGGACGGCATCACAACCTATGTAGTCCCACCCGACCAGATCAGCGTCTGGAAGGATCTCATGCGAGATAGTCAGCGTGGCCTCCTTGAAGAAGCTGTGAGCCCGGACGAAGCAGCGCACCTGCTCGATTTGGTGATCCAGGCTCGGTAGTGATCGAGTCATCCACAACCCCGACCCCGGTCGTTGCCGGCACCGCCCGTTGGGCGGTGCCGGCTCTGCTGGGTTCCATGGTCGACCGTATGACGCAAGCCTTGGGACTGGTGTCCGGGGTCCTGCTCGCAACCTGCGCGCTTCTGGTCAGCGCCGATGTAGTGGCTCGCTACGTCTTCCACTCGCCCAGCGTCTGGGTCCCGGAGATCAGTATCTATCTCGTCATATCGGCCGTCTTCTTGGCCGTTGGTTTCGGCCTGAAGGAGGACAGCCACGTAGGGGTGCGAGTTTTCACAAATACTCTGCGGGAAGAGAGCCGGATCGCGCTCGAAGCCCTCGGCTACGTGTTCGTCTTCGCCTACTCTTTGGTGTTTGTCCGCTTCGGGGTCATGATGGTCACGACGAGCATACGCCGCCAGGAAGCCTCGGACTTCCTGGGCTTACCCCTCTGGACGGTGAAGCTCGTCTTCGTCGCGGCCTTTGTGGCTCTGGCTCTCCAGTCCATCCGCATGCTGGTAAGCCGGGTGGCCGATCTAGCCGCGGGTGGTGTCAGCCGCGCCTTGAGTCTCAACACACTTGGCTTGCTCGGTGCAGCCGTGGCCGCCCTCGTTGCCTTGGTGCTCGTTTCTGTCTACGTGAATCTGGTCGTCGGACTGCTGCTGCTCATGCTGCTGCTGCTCGGTCTCGGGATCCCGGTGAGCTTCACACTCGGACTCGTCGGGGCCTTCGGACTCGTAAGGATCTTGGGTCTCTCGGACGGCCTGAGCGGCACGCCACAGATAGCCTACTGGACGTGGGACAGCTACACGGTTATGGCGTTGCCCTTGTTCGTCTTCGTGGGCCACATCATGTTCCGATCGGGTCTGGCTGACGGACTCTTTGACTTCTGCCGCGCGTGGCTTGGACATCTCCCCGGCGGCATAGGCGTGGCTACCCTTGGGGCCTGCGCGGTTTTTGCTGCGGTGTCTGGCTCCAGTGTGGCCAACGCCGCGACTATCGGATTGGTCGCCATCCCGGCCATGGAGAAGTACGGGTACGACCGACGCACGGCGGCTGGTCTGGTGGCCGCTGGGGGAACCATGGGCATTCTCATTCCGCCGAGCACGGCCATGCTCCTCATCGGCATCATCACCGACCAGTCGATCTCGCGGCTTTTCATCGCTGGTCTAATCCCCGGGGTGGTGCTCTTCCTCACCCTGTCCCTTGCCACAGTCGTCATTTCGCGCAAGCGTGGATTGGGTTCAGGTCTCGAGCGGGTGTCGTGGGGGGGTCGTTGGCGGGCCACTGGGCGAGCGAGCGGAGCGCTTGCCATGCCGGTGATCATCCTGGGAGGGCTCTATTCGGGGGTATTCACGCCGACTGAAGCCGCCGCCGTGGCTGTGACCTACGCCCTGGTCTTCGCGGTGGTGGTGAAGCGCATGGGCCCGCGACAGCTAGTAGAACTGGTGACGGAGGCGACCAAGACGGTGGCCATGGCCGGGATCCTTCTGGCTGGGGCCATGGCCCTTGGCAAGGTGATCGCCTTTCTCCAGCTACCCCAGACGGTCGCGAGCTTCTTCGCGGGCGCCGGCTGGCATCCAATTGCGGTTGTCGTCGCCGCTATGGGTCTCATCCTCGTCCTCGGCATGTTCTTGGATGGATCGGCCATCGCCCTGCTGACGATGCCCATCCTGGCTCCGCTCATAGCCGGATTGGGGTTCGACCTTCTGTGGTTCTCGGTGCTGTTCACCATGAACACTGAGATCGGACTTATAACCCCGCCCGTGGGCATGAATCTCTTTGTCATACAGCAGATATCCGGCGTGGAAGCCCATCAGGTCCTTCGAGGCTCGTTACCGTTTGTGCTCGTCATCGCCCTCACCATGCTGCTGGTGGCCCTTCTACCTTTCTTGAGCACCTGGCTGCCTGCCACCATGGGGTAACCCTGGGGCCCAGTCGCCGTTCTACTGGAGCGCCCAGTACGTGCTCGATATCGTTGGCTTTCGCAGCCTTCCGTGCTTGAATGCGGACGAGCGGGAATCTTGGTGGGCCTCGGGGAGGACAGTGACGCCGCGATCCAGCAAAGAGCGAGTGCTGAGAGTACCCGAGGTCGTGGACCGGCTAAGGGCTCGTATTCACGACGGAGAGTACGTCCCGGGAGATAGACTACCGGCGGAGAGGGTCCTGGCCGCCGAGCTGGGAGTTGCCCGGGAGACCCTGCGCCAGGCCCTCAACACCCTGCGCGAGGAAGACTACCTCGAACCCCGTCGGGGGGGAGCGGGCGGCTGGTTTGTCCGAGATCTCGACGAAGCGTCACGGCGTTGGCTCGGGGAGACAGCCGAAGACGGCCGGCGACTGAGGGAGATCCTCGAGATCCGGCTCGCCCTTGAGTCCTACGCGGCAGCCCTTGCGGCCGAGCGACGCGGGGATCACGATCTTAAGGATATGCGCGCCGCGCTCGAGGAGTTCCGGCAAGCCCTGGAGGAAGTCAGTCTTGCAGGGCAAGAGACTCTGACCCGGGCCGATGCGGGTTCCCCGCTCCACAAGGCGGGCTCTCAGTTTCATGCGGCGGTCGGGCGGGCATCGGGCAACGAGCGTCTCATGGCGGCGATCCGCCAGGCAAGGGCGGACCTCTTTGCCGCGAGCCAACGTACCATCCGTCGTGATCTGGCACTCTCCACACTGCAGGATCACGAAGCGGTGTTTGCGGCCATCCTAGCCGGTGATTCAGCAGCTGCTTCGGCCGCCATGAGCGCGCACTTGGACCGCGGGCGAAAGCGTGCTTTTTGACTGGTCGGGACTCCGGGCTGAAGAGCGATCACCGGGGACCGAGGGTAGTATACGGGGTCAGGGCAGCCGTGAGGGCGCCACGAGATCCTCACTAACTGCTGAGCGGCCGACTAGGTTCGCCGAGTTCCTCACGCGGACCGCTCCCACGTCCTGTTTCCAGCACCAGATCGCTATGGACTCGGAGTGTGTGGTACACGCCGCCCACTCAAGGGGCGCTTACCGGGGGTTCGACTGGGAGCGTGTCCCGGCACGCCGCGTACCTAGAACAGGCCAAAACGTCCCAAAGCGACCCTCACCTCTCACCAGAGGGATCCGCAGCGCGGGCAGCACGGCCACCCGGCCGAGGTTCGCCCCGGGTCCCTTCCGGTCTGGTTGAAGAGCTCTTGGCCCATGTGGGCACGATCCCAGAGGTCGACGCCGTTGCTCCGCGCCAGACGGACGGCTTGGTCGGTGAAGTCCCCAGAGGCGATGACCCGCGCCTTGTCGGTGTTGTAGTAGGCCTTTGTGGTGGACACTTCTTGCACAGCGCGGATACCCACCTTGCGTGCACGCCAGTGCTTGGCCTGGACCGCGGTCTTGGTACCGTCCCGTTCAAGGAGGAGGTCAGCCCCGTCGTCCGCTCCGTTCGGAGTGAGGGCGATCTGGCGCCTCGGGCCCGGAAGCTTGCCTGCAGGAGCTCCTCGAACTCCTCACCACTCATGTGATCGAGCCCAGACAGACCGCCTCGTCCAAGCGCATGGTCGGGCCGTCTGCGAGATCGGCCCCTCCACGCGCGCGCTTGAGCCCGGCTGCAAGGACTTGCGTGTCAAAGACAGATGCGAGCGCCGCACAGCGCCCACACCTGGAGTTGCCAAAGTCTTGCACTTCCGAAGGTCTTAGGACGGCATGAACAGCGCCGCTATCGTAGGAGGCCGGAAAATGGCAACTGACGCCCGCAAGCGGCCTCTTCTTTCCTGAGGAGACCCCGGTCCACCGGCCAGGAGCGAACCGTGGAGTTCACGCAGCCTCGCGGCGAGCCCGAGACGTCGGCTGTTGCTGTACGATGGAGTGAGTAGATCGCACCGCGGTCGCAACCACCCGGTTCGCCGCCGCGAGGAGAGCAGGTACCTCTTGGCCCTCAAGAGCCGGATCGCCATGGCCGCGAAGAGCGGCCCGTGTTTGTCCTTGCCCGACGGATCCACAGTCGTGGTCGTCGGAGGAGGTCCCGCTGCCGCCTTCTTCGCCATTCGCCTCCTGAGGAAAGCGAGCGCCACGGGCAGGGCCATCGAGCTCGTCATCCTGGAGAAGGAACGAGACCCCGGCATCTGCCGGTCCCCCGAGACGTGCTCGTCGCCCGCGGGCTGTCACTACTGCGCCGGGGGTATCTCGCCGCGACTGGCGGACCTCCTCGCAGAGGACGGCCTGACGCCACCCGACCACATTGTAGAGGGACGGGTCACCGAGGTCACGGTACATGGGGAGTGGAAGAGCTTCGAAATCCCGGTACCTGAGGGTCGAAAGATGTTTTCGGTGTTCCGGGGGGCCCGTCCACGGCACCGACCCGGTCGTCATGACAACCTCGATTCGTTCCTGCTCTACCGGGCCGCCCAAGAGGGCGCGAGCATCGTTGCCGCCGATGTGCAGGATGTGCGCTACAGCGAGGAAGGCAAGCCGGTGGTGACCTACGTCAGGCAGACGGTCGCCGCGCCAAGGAAGGAAACCTTGGAGGCCGATCTAGCAGTCTTCGCCGCTGGGGTCAATCAGTCGCCGGGCGCGCAGGTTGCCTCGGTGCCGCTCTACCAGGCGATTGGGCGGCTGCTCCCTCACTTTGTCCCGCCCAAGATCCGCAAGTCCCTGATTTGCGAGATGCAGGCGGACGAATCGCTTCTTCAATACATGGAAGGCGAGGCGCACTTCGCCCAATACGGTGCCCAGGACTTGCGCATCGAGATGTCGTCCCTCTTGCCGAAGGGTCAGATCGTCACCATCGTGCTTCTCGGGAAGAGCGTGGACGAAGCCGGCCCGGGCCAGTACCCGCAACTGGTAAAGCGGTTCCTGGAGCAGCCCCACATCCGCAGGCTGATCCCGCCGAACGCCAATCTCCGTCCAGTCTGTCTCTGCCATCCGGGAATGACTGTCCGCATGGCAGGGCAGGGGGTGGGCGACCGGGTCGCCCTCATCGGCGACATGGCCGTCGCCCGTCTGTACAAGGACGGCATCTTCTCGGCCCAAGTCACCGCATCGGCACTGGCCGACTGCGTGCTTGAGCAGGGGATAGACCGGGAGAGCCTCCGCCGCAGCTACTGGCCGGTGGTCGAGCAGATCCATCGAGACAACGGATTCGGCCGGATCGTCTTTTTCCTGAACCGCTTGATCTTCTCTCGTCCGTTGCTCAGCCGGATGGGGTATCAAGCGCTCATCACCGAGAGAAAGACGAGGCCCAAGGACAAGCGCCGGCTGGCCGACGTGATGTGGAGGACGGCGAGCGGCGATGATACGTACCGGAGCATCCTGCTGCAGATGCTGCATCCCTCGTCCGTCTGGTCGATCGCAGTCGGGGGCGTGCTTGTCACCATTCGCAACTACCTGACCGAACGCATCTTCGGCCTGAGCTGGACCGGTTTCGGGCGGTATCCGACCGGCGTTCCCGAAGAGAGGGTGGAGGAGAAACGGAGCGAGATTCTGCGGGTTCTGGGCGTGCGCCCGTTCGACGGCCGGCCGCAGGTCGAGCGGATGTACTCCATCAGGATCAAGGCCGAAGAGGCGACTGTGTTCCGCCAGCTGGGCAAGTTCGGCGACAGCGATCGCGGGTACTTCACCCCCCGCATGGTTACGGTCAGGCGGATCGCCGGCGAGCCGAACCAGGTGGGGGCTCTGGTTCGCTACGAGGTCTTCCCCGGGTGGCTGTCGTTCAGTGTCTCGCTGGAGAAGGTGGTCGAGGAGCGCTACTTGCTCTACCGGGTCATGGACGGCTTCGCCCGCGGAGGCGTCCTCGCGTTCGATATCGATCGAAAGAAGGCGGGGGGCGGCTTTCTCACCATCTACGTCGCCTTCAACTTCCCGAGGGGCAAGAGACCACTCTCGCGGATCGGATGGCGCCTCTTCAGGTGGCTATTCCCCGGCTTCGTTCACGACGTCATTTGGAATCACTCCCTCTGTACGCTCAAGCACCTGGTCGAATTCGAGGAGGGTGTGGCGCAGGGGGTCGATTACACTCGGCGCTATCTGGCACCCGGCTGGGACTCTCCTTCTCGCCCCTGCTAGCTCGCGTCACATGGCCGCCGAGGACAGGTAAAGCCACTTTGTTCTTCGGCGAGTCATCGGGTGTCGATTTCGCTCGCTCGTTAACCCGTTCGTGCTACAGCTCAGGTGGGGTGGGCTGAAGCTTGACTTTGACTACCTCCGACTGTCCGATCTCGCCACCGCACGATCCCGAAAGAGAACGACTGCGGTGAACCGACTCCGCCCTCCAGGCGCGCATCCTCCCGTCCTCCAAAACCCAGAAACCAGCCGCCTCAAGGTCCTCAAGTAGGCCGTTTAGCCTTAAAGGCTGCTCGGACCCGGTCGCCAGCCTCCAGATCGTCACCGAGGAATCCGTGGTCTTGGACCTCCTGAAGAACGCCGGCAACCAGATCAACCTGGTCTTCCGATCCGGTTATTCGCGCCTGATTCTGGTTAGTCGCGGTTGATAGGCGATACCGCCCATGTGCTGCGCTATTTGAGCGGCGTTGGTCGCCTGTGGTCGCCGCTGGTCGGCCGCATCCACCACTGAAAATCATGGTGTCCCCGGTTCAAGTCCGGGTCCCGCCACCACGTTGTCATTTCGACAACGTTTTTGCCAGGTCAGCCGCTGCACCGTTGATCGGTGGTCACCTAACAGGCGGCTGAGAAACGACGCTTCGCCGCCAGAGTGCACTGGGTGCGCGCAAGGCTAGGACGCAGGGAGCGCCCGTAGCAGCGCTACGGGCGCGACTGAGGACAACGCATGGCGCCGCCCAGTGCGGTCCGGCGGCCGAGGTTTCGTTTTTCAGCAGCCTGCTAAGGCAGGATCTCGACGTACCCGTCCGTTCCATTCACGCGGATCCGCTGCCCATCCCGAATCAGTCGGGTGGCGCGCTCCACCCCCACGACGGCTGGCAAGCCGTACTCCCGTGCGATCACCGCGCCGTGGGTCATCAGGCCTCCCACCTCCGTCACCAGGCCCTTGATCGCGACGAACAGGGGCGTCCAGCTGGGGTCTGTGGCGGCGGTGACCAAGATGTCGCCCGGTTCGAGATCGGCCTCCGCCATGTTCAGGATGACGCGGGCCCGCCCCTCGACGGTTCCGGCGGAGACCGGCAGGCCGACCAGCGCGCCGGCCGGCAAGCTGTCGCGTCGGTACGCCCCGGTGATGACCTCGCCGTCCGACGTGAGCACCCGGGGCGGGGTGAGCGCCTCATACGACCGGAATGCGTCCTTGCGCCGGCGGATGAGCTCATCGTCCACCTGGTTCGTGCGCACGACGTCGTGGAGCTCCTGGAGCGTGAGGTAGAAGATGTCTTCCTTCTCACGAAGTACGTGCGCTCGCACCAAGCGCTGAGCGTCATGCAACAAGGCCTGCTTGTAGACGAAGTATCGGCTGACCATGCCGTACTTCGGATATTCCCGGTACCCGATAAAAGTCCGGACCCGGTCGATCATCTGCTTGGCCTCCGCTGCCTTCCGCCCGCCGTTGGGCAAGGCCCGCAGGCGGTCCAGCAGCTCCTGTTCCCTCTCCCGGGCCTCCTGCCGCCCTTGCGCGAAGCGCCGCTCGCCGGCGCCCGGCTCGAAGTTCCTTATGTTGCCGAGGATCATGGGCACGAGCGTGGTGGGGCGTTCGCTCCAACGCGGTCTCGTGATGTCGACCTCGCCGACGCAGCGCATGCCGTACTTGTCGAGCCAGCCCCTGATGGCGTCTTGCGCTTCCCGCCCGCCTGCGAGCTTCGGCAGTTCGTCGAGGAAGCCCTCGTCCTCTACGTGCTCCAGAAACGCCACCACGTCCGGATGCGGGCGGATCGCGTCTGCGACGTCCAGGAGCGCCAGCCCCATCTCCGACGTGACGTTGTGGGGGACGGACTGCGTGAGCCTGTCGGCCGCGTTCTTCTCGCCCAGCCACGCCTGCAGGTGCTCATTGAGCCACCAGCTGGCCTCCATGGCCGCCATGAACACCCGATGGCTTTGCGGATCAAACAGGATCCGCTTCAGCTCCTGGATGTCCGCCAGGATGAAGTCGAGCAGCGCAGCTCCGGACTTGGTCCGGATGTCGCACTTCAAGGCGGCGATGGAGGCCTGGTTGTGCGCGATCAGCTCGTCGACGATGGCGGGATCGGTCTCGGTCGGGGCGGGCGCCCCGCCAGCCGGCGCCCCGCCGGGACCCTCGTCCGGGAGGGTTGGGATGAAGTCGCCGCGTTCGAGGATGGTCTGCAGCGCGTCCCCGATCAATGGATCGGACCTCTCCGCGGCCGCCAAGAAGCCTGCTCGACTCGTTGGCGAACCCAGCAGCTGGGTGACGTCGACGAACGGTCTCCCGCCGGCCTCGTACATGGGCCGCCCGGCCGTCAGCTGCCACAGGGAGATCCCCAGCGGTTTCCAGGCGTCGGTCATCATCTGCTGATGACCGACGGAGACGTAGACGTGGTTCTCGCGGTCGCCGGCCGCGGGGATGGGGAACAGCGTGGTGATCGGCCGGCTCTGGACGATATGGAACTCGTCATCGACCAGGCACCATTCGATGTCCTGGGGGCAGCCGAAGTGCGCCTCGATCCGCCGGCCCAGCTGTGCGAGCCGCACGACCTGCGCATCCGTCAGTGCGGGCTGCTGCTGCCGCTCCGGCTCGACCGCCTGCTTCTGCGTCCCGCCTGCCGGCGAGGGCTGAATGGCAAGCTGCTTGGTAGCGATCATCCTGGCGACGACCTCGCCTTCCCGGACCTTGTACACATCCGCGTTCACCAGGCCGGAGACCAGGGCCTCGCCGAGGCCGAAGCCGGCCTCCACGGAGGCGACCTTCCGGTTGGACGTGATGGGATCGGCGGTGAACAGGATGCCGGCTGCCTGCGGGAAGACCATCTGCTGCACGACCACGGCCATGCGGACCTTCCGGTGGTCGATGCCGTTGCGCAGGCGGTAGGTCACGGCCCGCTCGGTGAAGAGCGAGGCCCAGCACAGGCGGACGTGCCGGAGGATCGCCGCCGGCCCCACGACGTTCAGGTACGTGTCTTGCTGGCCCGCGAAGGAGGCCGTCGGCAGGTCCTCCGCCGTCGCGCTGGATCGGACGGCGCAGGCGGTTTGTTCGCCGAGCCCGGCGAGCGAGCGGGTGATCGCCGCCGCCAGATCGTCGGGGACGGCGACCGCTTCGAGGGTCCGGCGGATCTCCGTGCTGAGCGTGCGAATCGTCCCCCGGTCGTCCGGGTCCAGGCGCGACAGCCGATCGAGCCGATCGTCGATCGACGGCGCTTCCGACATGATCCGCAGGAAGGCGTCCGTCGTCACGCAGTAGCCGGCCGGCACGCGAACGCCTTCGATCCGCGAAAGCTCCCCCAGGTTCGCGCCCTTGCTGCCAGCGAGCGCGACCTGCATCTTGTCGATCTCCTCGAGGCCCCGCACGTAGCGCCCGGTCATCGCGATACCTCCAGGGTGGCCGTGCTCTGTTGCACTGCCGTGTCCGGCTGAGCCTGCGGCATGACGGGCTCTTTCGAGCCTCGCGTCTCTCACGTCCCCATCTCGTTCCCTTTTCTGTCGTGTCGGCCAGTCGGCCGACGGCGACGCATTGAGACACGATCGCCAGAGCGGCATGACTTCGTCGGATTACCCGGATACTTCTTGTCGGTCAAATTGGGGTCATCCATGATCGGGCCGGTCGGTTCCACTATGTAGATTCTTCCCGGACCTTCGCCGAGGGCCAGCTCCGCCCCCCAAGCGGCCGCATCCAAAGTGCCGGTCAGGTAGACGTAGCTTGTTGCCCGATCCCGTTTGCCAAAGTTAGGGGGATGGCCGGGCTCCATCAGGTCCCCTGGCTTCAGGTCGGACTTCGTGCCATGGTAGAACCGCTGCCAACTCAGATCGTCGGTAGCTGCCATCGGCTCGCTCCTGTCATACTGCGCTCCTGCGCCGCCGCGCGCCGGGGCAGGTCCGCCGGCGTCAAGAGCACACGCATTTCGAGACTCCTATTTACCGTACTTTCCGGCTTGCGGCCGTTCATTGTACGGCACGACCCGGGGCTTGCCGCAAGCCCCCACCTGCGCTGTAGAATTGAAAGTGGAAAGTCCGTGGTGCGGTCCTTTCCTTGGTCGCGGCACGAGAAGTTCTTCACCCTCTTCAGCAGGGCCGGGTTAGAATCCGGGTTGCTGGTGGCCCTGAAGGCTGCTTGCTAGGCTTTGGACCGAGTCGGGCAAGTTCAAAAGCTGTCCGGTTAGGACCACTCAAAGCTCCTGGAAACGAGGGCCTTTGTTCATTGAAACTTTGGCTTCCCCACCCTCTCTGGCCCCGCTTTGCCAACGGTTTGTCAACGCCGGGGTTGGCCGGGGATGGACTTGGTTCGGTGCGGTTGTCCGAGCGCCTGCGCCTCGCGGAGCTCCACCTACAGGGCTATCCCCTTGGCTTCCTATGTCGGCTAGTTCTGGAGAAGCCCGCCCAGCGCATTCTCCAGGGAGTGCGGCGAGATCAGAAGAACGGCGGCTACCCCCAGCAGGACCAGTCCCGCGACCGCAGTCAGTACTCCTTTGACTTTGAACTCTGTTTCCACCGCCCTGGCCCTGCTCCCCGCCGCTGATGCGGTGCCGGCCTTGGCTCGCATGATTCCGGCAAGAGTCATCGCCAGACCGGCCGGGCCAGATACCAGTCCCCAGAAGCGAGGGGAGCGCAAGGATTGAGCCCAGAAGGTGTCCATCCCGCCGGTGCTGGTGACTTCGATGATGCTCAGGGTTATCACTACGGGACCGCCAAGCAACAGAAGCGCGCCGATCAGCCGGGCTCGGACTCCCGTGTGGCGCTCGGTGTACTCGGTGTCGCGGTGCCAGCGGTCCATACCGACGGCCGCGCCTCGGGCCCGGCCCGTGATCATGATCCGCAGACCTCCGGCAATCACCGCGACTCCGAAGCCGATCGCGGCCAGATTGTACATCCAGCGGGTGTCCAGGTACTCTGCGCCGAGGACCGCACCGCCGGTGACGAGCAAAGAAACGACTTGGATGGCATCCAGAACTTTCACAGACGCTCCTTGTGCTGCCGTCGACCCTGGAATATGTCCGAGCGGCGGTGTCCGCCTTCCGGTCGAATGATACAAGGCACCGGCGGTCGCGGTAAGTCCTTCCCGGGGGACGCCATGATCAAGGTTAGGCAGGTCGCAGCTGGCGCGGGAACACAGCGAGTTTAGGAGAGCGGCCAACTGGAAGTCGCTACCGCACAGCCCTTGAGCTTGCAACGTCCGGGCGCGGCTGTTCGAACACATGCGACGGCGGTGGTCGTTCCTCAACCCACGGGGAAGCTCGCGAATACCTGCCCCTTTCGGCGCGGCGAACAACTCCGATGCATAAGCCGAAGTGAACCAACCCTCGGCGGGAGTCCGCGGTGATGTGCTGCATCCCGCGAGGGCCAATCAATACATGGACTGCGGGATCTACAGTCCCATCTAAAAGAGGTGTTTGCCGTGCAGTAGCATAGGAATGAACGGTGGGCACGCTGCTGCGACTGTCACCATCCTTCCGTAGTGCGCATGCTTTCCACGTAGATAGTCGGCGCCACTGAATGCCGCGGCCGCAGGTATGGCTTTCCAGCCTCCTCTCGGTAGTTCGAGGGGTACCTGCAGTTTACAAAACAGCAAGAATGGACAATAATGTAAAGCGCAATCTAGCGAGTGAGGAAAGGGGCGAGCCGTGGGCAGCATGGGAGAACGGCTCAAGGGTGCGAGGATCGCGGCTGGCTTGAGTCTCCGGGATCTCGCGGCGCAGGTGGGCGTCAGTGCCACGGCCATATCGAAGTACGAACGAGGCGAGGACGTGCCTGGCTCGGGCATCCTGCTGCGGCTGGCGAGCAGCCTAGGAGTGCGAGTGGAGTTCTTCCTCCGCCCGGTTACAGTCAAGGTATCGGAGCCTTGCTATCGCAAGCGAAGCGCCCTGGGGGTTAAGGCTCGGCGCACGATCCAGGCCCGCATCCAAGAAGCACTTGAGCGCAGACTTGAGGCAGAGGCCCTTTTTCCCGGTGAGGAGCATCCCCAATTCTCTCTCCCCGAAATCCCGCGCGAAGCTCGCTCCTTCGCGGAGATCGAAGCAGCAGCGGTTGCTCTGCGAGAGGCCTGGGACCTGGGCTTAGATCCGGTGGAGAGCGTGGTCGAGGTGCTGGAGGAACAGGGGATCAAGGTCCAACTTGTGGATGCCCCGGCAGCCTTTGACGCGTGCACGTTCTTCGCCAATGATGGCATCCCCGTGATCGCCGTGCGCGGCGGACTTCCGGGGGATCGGCAACGTCTCGATCTTCTGCACGAGCTCGGACACTTGCTCCTCCGAGTCGGGGGGGAACTCGACGAGGAGCGGACCGCTTTTCGTTTTGCGGCGGCCTTTCTCGTGCCGGAGTCTATGGCCCGCTTCGAGCTCGGGGCCCAGCGGAGCACCCTATCGCTGGAAGAGCTGCAGCTGCTTAAGCGTCGTTGGGGCCTCAGTATGCAGGCTTGGATTCGGAGAGCGAGCGATCTCGGCATCATTCCGGAGGCGACGGCCTTCTCCTACTACAAGCGTTTTCGGCAGCGGGGGTGGCACAAGGTGGAGCCGGGTCCTGCCTATCCGGAGGAGGTTCCGAGTCGGCTCGAACAGGTCATTATGCGAGCTCGGGCTGAGGACATCATCTCCGATGCGCGGGCGGCGGAACTACTGGGCCGGCCGGTGCGGGTAGTGCAGTTGCACAAGCTCGAGTCGCTCGATGAATCTGCCACCAGCGTGTGTTGTTGACACCTGTGTCCTTGCCGCCTTCCAGGCGGGAGGGCCTTCGCATACTCTGTGGGCTCCGGATTGAGATGCTGGCCCACGACCTGGTCGTCGCGGAGTTTACCGGTTACGAGGAGTACGACGTTCAGGTGGCGGACCTCACGAGGTGGGGCGTGAATGTCGGTGAGCTTCCAGGCGAAACCGTGGCTGAGGTAGATCTTGCCGAGAAATATCGGGGGCCCAAGGCGCCGTCGGTGGCCGACCTGCTTGCCTTCCTCCTCGCTCGTGATCGAGGTGCAGTGCTTCTGACCGATGACCGACGACTCGCGAAGGTCGCGGCTGACGCGGGCGTGGAAACCCACGGCAGTCTGTGGGTGCTCGATTGGCTGCTTCGCGACTCGTGCATCGACCCCGCGACAGCCCTGGAAGCATTGGAGAAGATGGAAGAGGCGGGGTGCCGGCTTCCGGCGGGCGAAGTAGAACGGCGAAGGGTTGCGTGGCGCAGGCGCACTGGATCCGGGGAGTGAGCTGGGGTCCAACTGAGAGGGTGAAATCTCGCCATCATTCTGGCATGGCTCGGGCTGGCAGGGGACCCCCGCCGCGCCGGCCCCAATGGTCCACAAAGTGTGGAGCATTGAAACGTACAGCGCCTGGTAGTAGCCGTTGGATCGGTCCATCTTGTCCTCCTTCATGGGCGAGCAAGCTGGTTGCACGAAACTGACTAGTCGTACTGCGACAAGAACGAGGACCATGAGACCGACGTATGCCCAGGGAGTCCAACCCTGGCCTGCCAACCCAACCAGCCTCAGCTATGCCATTCTAAGTTCACCGCACGAGGTGCTCATGGTGTCAGTTCCCGCAGGAAGGCAAAAGCCGTTCGAACTGCACATCGCTACCTTCGCCCGCCTGGCAGCAACCGAGGTGAAGTGCCAAACACGGGCGACTGAATCCAGTGGGAGGGAGGCGCACCCCGGCCACTGCCCCGCCAGGAGGAGCAAGTGGTCTCGACCGGAGCGTAAGTTCGCGGGTAAGCCCTCGGCTCCGTGGTGCTCAAGAGGCGGCGAGGTGTTCACTGGTCCAAGACGTATCCCTCTTCTTCCTTCAGCTGGTGCGGCCCCATCGGGAACGATCAGATCGACGGGAACGGAATCCGGTCGGCCTTCCACCAGGGCGGACTTCAGCCATACCCCCGGCTCCACGTGCCCGCCTGCCATCAGCTGCAAGCAGAAGCCAGCTTTGCCCATGGTCTGCTTCCTGGCATAGGCGAGCATGGCAGGCGAGACGTCGAGGGCGATGACCTTCTCACAATGGCGGGCGGCCGTCCGAGCGAAGGCGCCGGTACCGGTACCTACCTCTACGAGCACGGCGTCCCGAGCAAGGTCGAGCTTCGCCAGGATGCGGGTGCACTCTGCCGGTACGTCGCGCAGCTTGGTCATGCGCGTATCGTAGGCGCGCACCTCCTCGGGATCGGCGTAGTCGGTGCCCATCTGCCGGATCTCGTCCCAGAGCCAGGGGGGATTGGTCATGTGCTCGTCTTCAGGCACGATGACCGCATGACTTACCGGCTTGTCAACGCCCATACAACCCCCGCTCATAATCAGAGCACGTTTAGCAATGCGGTGTTGGGTGAATGGAGAAGCGGTTGGGGTCCCCTATAGCCGACAAGCAGCGCTCGGGGTCCGATGATGACTATAGTCTCTCCGGCCGGTCTCTCCGGCCGACATGATGGGAGGGGAGGAGAGGGTCACTCCTAATCTGTGACCCGCGCACTTTCGCGTGCCCGGAGATCGCCTCGCCGCTATCTGACGGACGCCTAAGGATATGTGTCCTACCCGACGCGTCCGGGTAAGATGCGGCAAATGCAGTCGAAGGTGAGGTGAGCGAGCATGAGCCACGTTCTGGCAAGAGGAGCATCCGCCGAATCCCCGGAGTCGATCACCTCCGCCCGCTTCTCACCGTCAGGACCCAAGGCGCCGACGGGCATGCGCTCACGACTCCTTGCTCTTGCCGCCGCACTACTGCTGGCGCTGGTGCTCGCCGGGCCGGCTGTAGCCGCCCAGCCCTTCCGGATCAACAACCAGATCACCGACCAGGTGGACGCCCTCACAGGACGCGAGGCGGAGGTGCGGGCCGCTATCGACACGCTGCGTCGCGAGGACAACGTGCAACTGTGGGTCGTCTACGTCGACACCTTCAACGGGGTCAACTCACAGGACTGGGCCGATGAAACGGCGAGGCTGAGTGATCTTGGCCTCAACGACATGCTGCTCGCTGTGGCCACCGAGGATCGTGCGTACGCCTACTCCGTCGATCAGGAGTTCCCGCTCTCCAACAGTCAGCTCGCTGGCGTTGCTACCGCCGCCGTAGAACCGGCCCTTGCCGAGAACGACTGGGCCGCGGCAGTCGTAGGCGCCACCAGCGGCATCTCCCTGGCTCTCGGCGGGGGTCAGGTCACGCCTCCCAGCACCACTCCCGGCGCGCCGACGCCGTCGAAAGGCCGGTCGGCGTGGCCGTCCATCCTGCTGATCGGCCTCGGAGCTGCGGCGGTCGCCGGCTTCCTGGGGCAGCGCTCTCGTCGGAGCCGCGCCGCCCGGGCTCTTGCCGTGCCCGGGCCAGAGAGCACAACCCCCGCGGAGAGAGAGCATGTGCCCCTCTCAAATGAGGAGCTCTCGCGGAAGGCAGCCCGGCTTCTGGTGGAGACGGATGACGCCGTAAAGACCAGTGAGCAGGAAGTGGGCTTCGGGGAGGCACAGTTCGGCGCCGAGCTGGCGGCGCCCTTCGCCGCGGCGGTCGAGGCCTCCAAGGCCGACCTGGCCAAGGCCTTCCAGCTTCAGCAGCAGCTGACCCGCGCCGAGCCCGAGGACGAAGCGACCAGGCAGGAGACGCTGCTCGAGATCGTCCGATTGGCCGATACCGCCAGCGACCGCCTGGACGCCGAGGCGGACAAGTTCGATCAGTTTCGCGATCTGGAGCGCAACGCTCCCCAGGTCCTCTCGGCGCTCGAGCAGAAGATCGAAGCCCTTGGCCGGCGCCTGCGGCAGAGTCAAGCTACACTCACCGCTCTCCAGGGGACTTACGCCCCCGCCGCAGTCGCCAGTGTGGCCGACAACATCACGCAGGCCGAGGGGCGTCTGGAGTTCTCCCGGGGTCACGTCGCGGCCGCCCAGGCCGACGTGGCGGCCGGCACGGCCGGCATGGCCGTCGCCGACTTGGTCGCGGCCGAAGGCGCTACCGGACAGGCCGCTCAGCTCCTCGACGGCCTCGACCGCCTGAGCTCCGACCTCGCCCAGGCAGCCGACAAGATCCGCGCGGCGCTCGAGGAGACCGAGCGCGACCTGGCCGAAGCACGCGCGCTCAGTGTCTCCAGGCCCACTCTGGCCGCCACCACGGCTGAGGCTGCAGCCGCCGTTGCGCTGGCCAGGGAAGCGGCCTCCCCCGAGGGAGGACGGGATCCACTTGCTGCGCTCCGCCGCCTCGAGGAGGCCGACGTGGCCCTCGAGCGGGCTCTGGTGAACGCCCGCGACGCCGAGCAGCGACGGCAGCGTGCGAGCGCCTCGCTGGAGCAGGCCCTCGCCGCTGCCCGCTCCGATATTGCGGCAGCCGAAGACTTCATCGCCACCCGGCGGGGTGCGATCGGCGGCCGCGCGAGGGCCGAATTGGCCGAAGCCACGCGCCTTTACCAGAAGGCCGTTGCAGGCCGAAGCACCGACCTTCCGACGGCGCTCATGGACGCAGAGGCCGCCGATGCCCTCGCCCAGCAGGCGCGGCGATCAGCCCACGCTGACGTCAGCGGCTATGAGGTGCCGGGTGCCGGCCCTGGGCCCACCTCTGCCGAAGGCGGGATCGGAGGTTTCGCCGGTGCGCTGCTTGGCGGCATCCTCATCGACGTTCTCACAGGAGGAGGAAGAAGAGGAAACATGATGGGCAGGGGAGGCAGAGGCTGGCCAGGCTCCATCGGCGGGGGTCGTTCGGCCCGGCGAGCTTCGGCGGCCGGGGCACCCGCGGACGCCGGGGCGGTGGCGGCAGGTTCTGAAAGAAGTAGTTGCACCACAGTTGTTGCATCACATTGAGTTGCACCACATCGAAAGGAGAGTCCAAGTCATGGCCCAGCAATCGATATTCGGCCGGATCTCGCAACTGGCAAAGGCCAACCTCAACTCCCTCATCGACGCCGCGGAAGATCCCGAGAAGATGATGGACCAGATGATCCGCGACTACACCAACGGCATCGCAGAAGCGGAGGAGGCTGTCGCCCAGACGATCGGCAACCTGCGGATGATGGAAGGGGACGCACAGGAAGGCCGCAACGCGGCCTCCGACTGGGGAGCAAAGGCCGCGGCGGCTGCCAGGAAGGGGCAGGAGTTGCGGGCAGCGGGAAGCGCAGCCGAGGCCGACAAGTTCGACAACCTCGCCCGGATCGCCTTGAAGAAGCAGATCGACTACGAGAACGACGCCACCGAGCTTGCGCCGCAGATCGCCCAACAGACCGAGGTGGTGGCCAGGCTCAAGACCGGTCTCGACCAGATGCACGTAAAGCTGGACGAGTTGAGGACCAAGCGGACCGAGCTGGTCTCGCGGGCGAAGATGGTCGAGGCCCAAGCGCGGGTCTACGACAGCATCAAGAGTATTGATCTCACCGATCCCACCAGCGAGATCTCGCGTTTCGAGGACAAGATCCGCCGGGAGGAAGCCAAGGTGGCGGGTCAGACCGAGCTCGCCGCGTCATCGCTGGACGCGCAGTTCGAAGGCCTGGAGGACGAGGCCGAGAACGCCGAAGTGGAAGCGCGGCTGGCCGCTCTCCGCACCGGAACTACCTAGACCGTCCCAGGCGAGAGACGGCGTAGACCGGCCCCAGCTCCAGACGGACGCGACCGGCCACCGCTCATGGTGCTTGCCGGGGCACCATCGATCCGCGCGCCGCCCTGGCGCTGAGGGCGCTCCCGGACATCTCAAGTCTGTTCCTCGGGTGCGAGGATCTGTGGGCGCTCGAGGGTTGGACCCCTGCCAACGCTTTGCCAACGCCGGGGTACTGGACGGACTTGAGAAGATCACGGGAGAGGACGGCTCCACCGTCTACACGGGGACGGCAACCGCGCAGGCGATCGCAGACACGTACCCAGAAGACCTCCCGGTGCTCGGCTTTCCGCTTTTCGACGGGGGCGACCCCAACGCGCTGGTCAACGTTGCGATCACCGTGGCCAGCGACGGCATCATCCAATCGTGGATATGCAGCTTCTCTGATCGCGCCCAGGAAGTCGCGTTCACCTCCACGTGCGCAGGTCTCGGCTCCAGCGCTGACATTCCGGCACCGGACCCCAGCGAGGTCACCGAGGCGGAGCTCAGCACGAAGTAGGTCGTCCTTCGATACTCCCGCCGACAGGCTTCCAATACTTCTCGGGTTACGTCGTAATCGAGTTCTCCGACAGCACGGTCTACGTGCAGGGACAAGGCGGCCAGGAAGCGATTGATGCTCCTGCAACAACGGAAGTGGGCGCCGCCAGGCTGTCGGTCGATTCCGACGAGCGGCGGCGCAGCTTCGCCTGACGCACACGCTGTTGCTGCGACAAATCGAGCTAACCCCTCTTGACACGGGAACCCTTGCCGTGATGTTATATCTACCGAGCGTTCGATAGATAGAGCCAGGTGGGGGTTAGCTCGATGGTCGATCGACATCTGTGGAACCCGCAGCAGGAGGCACTTCAGGGCGATGCCTTGCGCACGTGGCAGGTGGAGTGTCTCCGGCGGCAGCTCGGCTATCTGAGAGAGCGGAGCGACTTCTACCGCGAGCGGATCGATCGGGCGGGCGTCAAGCCGGAGAACATTCGCGGTCTCGAGGACATTCACCCGATCCCCTGCTTCGACAAGAGTCAGCACCGAGAAGTGCAAGAGGCTTCGCTGCGGGAGCAGGGTCATCCCTACGGCACCCATCTTTGCGCGCCTCTGGATAAGGTGATCGGGGTGCAGGCCACCTCGGGCACCTCGGGGCTGCCCACCTTCTATACCTTCACCCGACACGACTACGACGTGAACGATGAGGTGATCGCCCGCACCCTGTGGCGGCTGGGCCTCCGGCCCGGCGACACCGTGATGCTCGGGTTCGCGCTCAGTATGTTCGTGGGCGGGGCCCCCTGGCTGAGCGGGATGCAGAACATGGGCCTGCGAGTGATTCCCATAGGGGCAGAGGGAGGCACGGGCCGACTTCTCCAGTTCGCCCGGCTCACGAGGCCAAAGGCCCTGCTCTGCACTCCATCTTTTGCCGAATATCTGGTGGAGCGCGCTCCCGAGCTCATGGACGCGGAAGTCGCGAGCCTGGGAATCGAGATCCTCATGTGTGGGGGCGAATCCGGTGCGGGCGACCCGGCCGTGCGGGGGCGGTTGGAGGCGGCATACGGAGCCGACGTCTACGACGCCATGGGAGGCGCCTGGGGCTTCTTTATGGTCTCCTGCCGCGAGCACCAGGGGATGCACATCGTCTCCCCGGACCTGAATCTCGTCGAGGCGATCGACCCGGCGACCGGCGAGGCCGTGGAGGTGAAGGAGGGGACGGTGGCCGAGATGGCCTATACCTCTCTGGATTGGGAAGCGGGGCCGATCCTTCGCTACAACATGGGAGATGTGGCTGAATTCTTGCCGGGTCTGTGCGCCTGCGGCCTGCCGGGGACCCGCTACAGGATCCTGGGGCGCGCCGACGACATGCTGATCGTCAAAGGCATCAACGTTTACCCGGCCGCGGTGCGCGACGTGGTGGCGGAGCTGGCTCCGCGAGTCACGGGAGCCATGCGCATCGTCCTCGATCACGAGGGCCCTCGGGTTCCTCCGCCCTTGCTCCTGCGGATAGAGCATGGTGAAGGTCTGGACGACGTCGAATGCGCCTCCCTCTCGACCCAGTTGGAGCGGCGGATCAGCGACCTGCTCCGCTTCAGGTCGGTTGTGGAGCTCGTCCCGCCGGGGAGCCTCGACCGCTCTGCCCACAAGACCAAGCTGACACTCAAGAGGTACGCAGGTGAAGAGTGACGGCTCCAAAAAGCCCGTGATCTCGCGCACCCGCCTGGATCCAGAGGAGCGTCGCGAGCAGATCCTGGGCGCGGCGCTGGAGGCGTTCCACGTCAAGGGCTACGGCCAGACCTCCGTACGCGACCTGGGGCAAGCGGTGGGCATGAGCGTCGCCGGGATGTACCACTACTTCCCCACCAAAGAGGACATCCTCTTCGCCATCATCGACAACTCCGTCGATCGCCTGGTACTAGGCCTGGAAGGCGCGCGGGCATCCGCGGACAGCCCCGAGG
Source organism: Thermoleophilia bacterium (assembly GCA_027493445.1). Lineage (GTDB taxonomy): Bacteria > Actinomycetota > Thermoleophilia > RBG-16-64-13 > RBG-16-64-13 > JAMDDA01. The sequence goes on from JAOSKU010000001.1 coordinate 4,178,126, forward strand.
ATAGGCTCCGGGCGATGCTGGCCGAGACGGTGCGCATTGTGATCGAGCACCGGGCGGAGATCCGCATCTTGATCGACAACGCGGACAAGCTGCCGACGGAGAGACAGGAGCAGATCCGCCGCAAACGCGCCGAGAGTGCGGCGATGGTCCGCGCGGAGCTGGAGCGGCTCCGGGCGGCCGGTCGGCTCGCGGACCACCTGGATCTCAACGTGATCACCTTCTCCATCAACGGCATGGCCAACTGGGTCTACCACTGGTACCGCCCGGAAGGGCCCATGGGCGTCGGGGAGCTGACCGATCAGATGTCTGACATCTTCCTGAACGGGATTCTCAGATGACATGCCCATCTTCCTGAACGGGATTCTCAGATGACATGCCCCGAATTCGGCAATCCTCGCGGAGGAGTGTGATCCACCCATGTTCGAGTACTTCCCCAACGAGCCCAACTGGAACTTCTCCATCGCGCTCGCGCTGCTCGGGGCGGGAATCTGCATGAGATCGATGGGGCAATACGTCCGCTCAAGAACCTCCCCGAGCGCGGAACGGACGAGGCCCAACAGGCATGGTGCGAGTGCTGGGCCTCGCTCGGGGAGCGTCTCCAGGGACTCGCACAGGCCGACGAAGCAGCGGGGCATCTCCTCAGCGCCGGACGGAAGTACCTAACGGCTGCCATCTACTTCCTCATCGCCGAACGGCAGGTGAACCGTCAGGATCCCCTGAAGCTGACCACATACAGGAGGCTTCTTGACTGCTTCCGCAGGGGGGCAGAGCTCGGCGGCAATCCGGTGGAGTTCGTCGAGATTCCCTACAAGGACGCGTCTCTTCCGGCCCTGTTCATCCCGGCTCTAGGCGAGGGACCCTCCCCCTGCATGATTCACTTCGACGGCGCCGACGGGCTCAAGGAGATCCTGTACTTCGTCACCGACAACCAGTACCGCCGGCGGGGACTCTCCCTCCTGATCGTGGATCATCCCGGCGTGGGTGAGGCTCTGCGCTTGAGGAACCTCTTCACCGGGCCGGACACGGAGGTGCCTGCTGGGGCCTGTGTCGACTACCTCGAGACCAGAGGCGATGTGGACTCTGAGCGAATCGGGATCGTGGCCCTGAGCCTGGGCGGCTATTACGCGCCGCGGGCGGCGGCCTTCGAGAAGCGGCTCAAATGCTGCGTGGCTTGGGGGCCGCCTGGGACTTCAGCATCGTGGTGGAGAAGCTCGCCGAGGAGTTGCGCGACGAGCACCTCATGAACTTCCAGTTCGCCTGGATCACGGGCCAAAACACGTTGGAGGGCACCCTCGAGGTGGCCCGGAGGATGACTCTCGAAGGCATCGCCGACAGGATCACCTGTCCCCTGCTCGTGGTGCACGGGGAGAACGATCGGTTGCTGCCGGTTGAGATCGCCCAAAGGACGATAGACGCCGCGATCAACAGCCCTGTCCGGAAGCTCAAGATATTCACCGCCGAGGAAGGAGGGGTGGAGCATTGCCAAGTGGACGACGGCCGGATCGCCACGGAGTACATCTCGGACTGGGCAGCCGAGATCCTCGGTGGCGACCCCCGAGGCGTTTAGAACAAGGGACGGAGAAGGTTGGCAGGAGATGAAGGGGGAGCAGCGCACGATGAACAAGAAGAGTGTCTCAAGAAAGGCTCCGAGGAGAGTCGCGAATGGAGTCGGAAGGTGCTTGTACACAGCAGGACCGCTGGTGGCCGCAGGGCTGCTGCTGCTGATTCTCCTAGCGGGGTGCGGGTCGTCGGACAACGCTGTCACTACGACAGCGGCACCCCCCACCACCGCGGTGGAGACTGCTGCCAGCAGTTCGGCGGATACGGCGCCTTCGACGACGGCCGCCCCGGAGCAGGAGGCCATGGATCTGAAGTATGCGTACGGGGGACCGAACCAGGGCGCCTTCGCTGAGACCAACCAATGGTTCAGCGACGAGATCTCCGCGCGCACGCAGGGCAAGGTGAACATCACCATCCACTGGGGCGGTACGCTGGTCAAGCAGCCAGATACGCTCTCCGGTGTCGGCAAGGGCGTAGCCGAAATGGGCGCGGCCATGAGCGATCCCACCAATCCCCATTGGACCACCCTGAGCCTCTCGGGGGCCGGCGAAGATCAGTGGGCCGTCATGATGGCCACCTACGAGATGGTCAACAACAGCCCGGAAATCGCAGCCGAGATGGACAAGGCGAATGTCGTGCCTACGCACGGCTACTTCCCGGGCACGCCCATTATGATCCTGAAGAAGCAGGTCGAGTCCCTGGACGACCTCAAGGGCCTCCGCGTGCGCGTAGGGACCCCCGACGAGGCGACGGCACTCTCCGCCCTCGGGGTGGAGCCGGTCGAGGTGGGAATCTTCGAGATCTACGACTCCCTGGGCAAGGGAGTGATCGACGGAGCCCTCTTGACCGTCGCCTGGGCTGACACCCTCAAGTTGGGCGAGGTGGCCAAGTACTGGTACCGCTTCTCGAACAACATGATCGGCGGGGCCGTCACGACGGTCATCAACAAGGACGTGTGGGCGAAGTTTACTCCACAGACGCAGGCGATCGTCCAGGAGCTGTCCCGTGAGTATAACGACAAGTATGCCCAGACGGTCATGGATCAAGAGGTCGCGGTGTTAGACAACGCCACCTCCACCCTCGAAGTGCAGTACCTCGAGGTTCCCGGGCCTGTGGATGAGGCTTACCATGCGGCGATCGACGCTGCGCACCAGGCCTGGTTCGACAAGTACGACGCCGACGGCAACAAGACACAGGCCGTGTGGGATGAGTACCAGGGCTACGTAACCCAGTACCAGCAGGAAGTGGCCGACAAAGGCTATCCCTGGGCGCAATAGGGCAGACAGCGGGGTTTGCGGGTGAGGCGTCGCCGCTGGCGGCGACGCCTCACCCGCGACGAGACGGAGAGTAGATCGGGGGGCGAATCCGAGTATGGGTAGTGGGGCGAAGGCGACGAAGATGCTCGACAAGCTCAGTAGCTGGCTTGCTGCCGGAGCCGGCGTCGCGATTGGCGTAATGATGCTCCTCATGGTCGCCGATGCGATCAGCCGCAAGGTCATAGGTAGCATCCCTGGAGGATACAACTCCACGGTGGGCCTGCTGACCCTCGTCCTGTTCTTGCCGCAGGGGTACGCGCAGATGAAGCGCCAGCACATCGTGGTCGACTTGGTCACCGACCGGTTGCCACCCAGGGTGCAGGTGATTCTCGCCGGCGTTGGAGCCCTTCTGGGGGTGGGCGTTTTCGGAGTACTCACCTGGGCCGGGGCGCAGAAGGCATGGGAGGCGACCGAGGCCGGTGAGGAGTGGATGGGAGCAACGTTCTACCCGGCCTGGCCCTTCCGATGGATGATCCCGATCGGACTGGGGATTCTCACGCTGCAGCTCGTGGCTACAGCTGTCGAGGAGTTCAGGACCTTGCGAGAGAGGTCCTGACGTGGACTACGCGGTGGGCGCTTTGGGCTTCGCGGCTGTTCTCATCCTCATGGCCATGGGCGTACAGGTTTCGATCGCCATCGGCCTGCCGGCCATCGTATGCCTGTTCGTGCTGCTTGGGATCCCTCAGACCTTCGAAGTGGTGTCGACCCAAGCCTTCGGATTGGCCACCGACTACTCCTTCTCGGCCGTGCCATTGTTCCTGCTTATGGGCTACGTGGCCATGGTCTCGGGGGTGACCACTTCGGCCTTCGACGCAGCCGCGGTGTGGCTGCGTCGCATCCCGGGCGGGTTGGCCATCGCCTCCTGCGTTGCCTCCGTGCCGATAGGCGCCTGCATGGGCTCGGGAGTGCCGGCCACGGCGGCGCTTTCGAAGATGGCGATCCCGGAGATGATCAAGCACAGGTACGACAAGGGGCTCGCGGCGGGTACCATCGCGGCCACCTCCACCATCAGTGTGCTGGTCCCCCGAGCATCATGATGGTGGTCTACGCCATCTACACCCAGGTGTCGCTGGCCCAGATGCTTCTGGCTGGCTACCTGCCCGCGCTGCTCTCCATCGCGATCTATGTCGCCTACATCGCCGTGCGGGTGCGCCTCAATCCGGAGTTGGCTCCGGAAGCCACTCGCGTCGCGATACCCCTCAAGGAGCGGCTCCGGGCAACCAAAGGGATGTGGGGCATCGTCTTGCTCTTCCTTGAGCTCTTCGGCGGGATGTACACGGGGCTGTTCACCGCCACCGAGGCGGCCGCCGTCGCTGCTCTTACGGCCTTCGTGCTCATGTTCGCCATGAGGAAGTTCGACTGGCCCACGCTGCGCCAGGGCTTCCTCGAGAGCCTGCAGACCACCGCGGTGCTCTTCGTCCTCCTCATCGCCTCGGTGTTCTTCGTCGTCTTCATCGACGTCACCGGCATACCCCAGCTGATCAGCAACGCCATCGTCTCGGCGGATCTCTCGATGTATGCCTTCATCGGCATCATCATGGTGCTCTACTTCATCCTCGGGTGCTTCCTGCCGTCCATCGCGAGCCTCCTGCTCACCCTGCCCATCCTCCTGCCGGTGCTCATCGATCTGAACGTGAATCTCGTGTGGTTCGGAATCCTCTTCATCAAGATGACCGAGATCGGCGCGATCACCCCTCCTTTCGGGATGTCGCTCTTCGTGGTCAAGGGAGTCATGGGCACGGAGATACCCCTATGGCAGATGTATCGGGGAATCGGCTGGTACGTGGTACTGGAGGTCGTCACTCTCGCTATCCTCATCGCCTTCCCCGCGATCAGTCTCTGGCTCCCCGACACCATGTTCCGGCCGTGACTGGACGCCCGTGCCGACGCGCTTGCTCGATGAGAGGCCAATGGACACCGGAGGCACCATGAGTACCGATACTTGGGAAGTGGATGTGCTCTACCTGGGCAAGATCTCGATGCCCCTGTCGACGATGCTCTCGGTGTGCTACGCGTTCGGGGCGCCGACCGTGGAGCACGACGCATACATCAGCGCTCCCTATCTGGGTTTCCTACTCACTCGAGGCGAAACGCGTGTAGTCGTGGACACGGGCATATCGGGCAAATTCATCGTCGACGGCAAGGCCTGGGCGGGACTGGCCGCCGAAGGGGGAGAGGAGCATATGAGGCGAGCTCTCGCCGAGCGCGGCTTGGACCCGGAAGACGTCCAAGTCGTTGTCTACACCCATCTGCACAACGACCACGCCGGCAATTGCGCTCTGTTCCCACGTGCCCAACACGTGTTCCAAGAGGCCGAGTGGGAGAACCTGCTGAGCCCTCTGCCCATCCAGAACGTGCGCAAGGACTACGATCCTGCCATCATTGACGACCTGGCCTCGCTCCCGACTCACATGGTCGACGGCGACACGGAGTTGGAGGGGGTATCCATCTCTATTCAACACCGGGGCACACGCGCGGGAGCCAATCGGTCGCGGTGCGCATGGAGAAGGGGACGGTAGTGCTGGTGGGAGACCTCCTGACTTCCTACATATCGGCGTTCCCGAAAACCACCCGGATCGAGGACATGGAGGGCCGATTCCATAGTGTTCCCGCCGCCCCGGATGTCTTCGGAGACGCCATCCCGAGCAGCGTGACCTACGACTTCTACGACTTCTACAAGAGCGTCAGACGAGTGCAGAGCATCGCCTCGAAGAACGAGCCCGGGTTCATCGTCCCGGGGCACGAGACCTCACTTGTGGCGAGGGGATTGTGATGGAGAAGCTGATCGTAACGTGCGCGCCCACCGGCAGTCTCACGGTGCCGAGCCAGACACCTTACCTTCCGCTGACGCCCCAGGAGATCGCCGACGAGGCCGTGCGGGCGGCCGAGGCCGGCTGTGCCATGGTGCACATCCACGCGCGTGATCCCATAGATGGACGCCCGACGTCAGACCCCGAAATATACCGCGACATCATCTCCAGGATCGAGTCGCGCAGCGACGTGGTGATCGGGATCACCACGGGCGGCGGAGCGGGGATGACGGCCGAGGAGCGGGTGCGGGTGGTGCCCGCTGTGAAACCGCAGCTCGCGTCGCTGAACATGGGACCGGTTTGCTTGAGCTTGGAGCCGGTGCTGCGCAGGTACGAGGCCAGGGATTTCAAGTATTCGTGGGAGAAGCCGTATCTGGCCGGTCTGTCCGGCTTCATCCAGCAGAACACCTTCGATTCGGTGGAGATCTTTCTGAACTCTATGAACGAGGCCGGCACGAAGTGCGAGTGTGAGTGCTACGACCTGAGCCACATCAACAATGTGGCTCACTTCGTGCGGAAGGGGCTCATCAAGACCCCAGTCCTGCTGCAGTTCGTCACCGGAGGCCTCGGCACGGTGGGCTCCGCTCCGGAGGACATCTTCCACATGCGAAACACGGCCGACCAGCTGCTCGGGAGAGGCAACTACCAGTGGTCGATCGTCGGCGCGGGGATGAACTACACCGTCACGGTGCCCCTGGCCATCATGCTCGGCGGCCACGCGAGGGTGGGCATGGAGGACAACATCTTCATCGAGAGAAAGGTGCTCGCCAAGAGCAACGTGGAATTCGTGGAGAAGGTCGTTAGGATGGCCCGGGACATGGGCAGGGAGGTGGCCACGCCTGCCGAGGCGAGAGCCATCCTCGGCCTCCCGGGTAGAGACAGACGGCCGTGAGCCGGATGACTCCCTGGTTGGCCACGCCCGAACGGGTGCGGCGCGTAGTGGTCGTCGGTGCGGGAACCATGGGCTCTGGGATCGCCCAGGTTTTCGCGCAGAGCGGCCGAGAGGTCTGCCTGGTCGACGTGGACGAGGACGTCCTTTTGCGGGCGGCCGAGCGGATCCGGGCCAACCTCGACCTGTTTGTCGAGTTGGGTTTGATAGAGGTGGGCGAGGCTGCGGCCGTTCGGGATCGAATTCACGGGAGCACGAACCTCATCGCGGCTGCGGACGGGGCGGATTTCGCCGTGGAAGCGGTGGCGGAAGACCTCGACGTGAAACACGACGTCTTTCATGCCTTCGCTGCGCACTGCGCGCCGCACGCGGTTCTCGGGACGAACACCTCCGGGCTACCCATAACGGCGATCGCGGCATCTACGCCTTGTCCGGAGCGCGTGATCGGTACGCACTTCGTCAATCCGGCCCACGTAATGCCTCTGGTGGAGGTCACGAAAGGCGATTTCACGGCGGACCAGACTGTCGCGGCTGCCCGCGCGCTCCTGACCGCGGTGGGCAAGAAGCCGGTGGTCGTGTGGAAGGACGTACCTGGTTTCGTGGGGAATCGCATCCAGACGGCGATGATGCGCGAGTGCTTCAACATCGTGGAGCAGGGGATTGCGACCCCTGAAGACGTCGATATCTTGGTGAAGAACAGCTTTGGATTCCGTCTGCCGGTTATCGGGCCTTTCGAATCCTTTGACATGGTGGGTCTGGACGTGGTGCTGGCCGTAGCCGAGTACCTCCTTCCGGACCTGAGCGCCTCCTCCGAGCCGCCCCGGTTGCTCAAAGAGAGAGTCGCCCGAGGAGAGACCGGTCTGAAGGCCGGGAGGGGAATGTACGAGTGGCCTCAGGAGAAGGTTCGGGAGATGCTCGAGAAGCGAGACCGCGACTTGGTCCGACGCCTGAGGGACCAGATGAGGGAGCCCGGGCAATGACAGCATGCTGGATGGAAGTGACGAGGCGGGGCGCATGATTGCGGGCGCTGGACGGTCGACGAAGGATCGGGCCGCCTTTTGCCTCACCTGCGGCCACCTGGAGTTCCCGGCCGTGGCAGCCGCCGCGGAATGTGGCGAGTGCGGTCGCGGTAGGCTTGTGCCGATCGACCCTGAAGGCACGGTGTACACCTACACTGTGGTGCATGTAGGGGCCCCGGATATTGGAACCCCCTATGTCATAGGCTACGTGGACTTCGAAGGGGGTCCGCGCGTTCGGACGGCTGGCAATGGACGACGCGCAGATCGGTACGCGCGTCCTCCCGGTGCCCGGAGCCGACGGCCTCTACTTCGAGCGGGGTCGAGGGGTTGGCGGCTCGTGAGACGGGTGGCAGTGACCGGGGTGGGCATGACGCTCTTCGGCAAGCAGCCGGAGCGCTCCCTCGAAGATCTCGGCGCGGAGGCGATCCTTTCCGCTCTCCGAAACACCGGCCTTGCGCCCGACCGCATTGGCGCGGCCTACTGTGGCAACGCGTTGGGAGGCGGGGCCGTGGGCCAGCGGGTGTTGGCGCATCTCGGCATCGAGGGTCTCCCGGTGGTCAACGTGGAAGCGGCCTGCGCGAGCGGGTCGGTCGCTCTGCACGAGGGCTGGCTCCGAGTGGCGGCCGGGATGCACGACGCCGTGCTCGTGTTCGGGGCGGAGAAGCTGTCCGATCGCTTCGACGGCGTCATCACGCTCGACCGGGGCCACGAGCCGGAGACGAAGCTCGGATTGACGATGCCTGCCAGCTATGCCTTCATCGCCCGGCGCCACATGACCGATTACGGCACAACCTTGGAACAGCTTGCCCAGGTCTCCGTCAAGAACCACCGGCACGGCGTGCTGAACCCAAAGGCTCAGTACCAGGTGGAGTTCACTTTGGATGAGGTGGTCGAGTCCCGCATGATCGCGGACCCGCTGACACTCTACCAGTGTTGCCCGAACAGCGACGGAGCGGCCGCCGTCGTGCTGATGGCGGATGAGGTGATCAGGGGGTCGGCGTGCCGGCCGGTCTGGATACGGGGGACAGGGCTTGCTTCGGGTAGCTCGCTTCGCCGCACCCGGGACATGTCGTTCTCCGACATCGCCGCCCGTGCCGCGGACGTTGCCTATGCGCGGGCCGCCGTCTCGCCGAGGGAGGTGGACGTGGCTGAAGTGCACGACGCTTTCACCATCGGCGAGCTGGTTGCCTGCGAGGCCCTGGGATTCTGCGAACGCGGACGAAGTGGCCGCATGGTTGAGCGGGGAGAGACTGAGTTGGGCGGCCGCATACCGGTGAATCCGAGCGGTGGGCTGCTTTCCAAGGGCCACCCCGTCGGGGCGACCGGGGTAGCGCAGATTGTCGAGCTGGCCCTGCAGCTCCGCGGCGAGGCGGGACCGCGCCAAGTGGACGGGGTGGGCGTAGGAGTGGCCCACACGCTCGGAGGCGGAGTGGCGGCGCTGGATGGAGTGGCCTGTGCCGTAACGGTGCTGGGGGTATGAGTCGAGGAGCATTCGGAGGACTTCCATGAAACATGAAGCCTTGCTACGCGATGTCGCTGTCGGCATGGAGGCTGGTGACGGTGACGAGACGCTCCGTCGGGTCCGTGAGGCTCTTAACAACGGGATTTCGGCCCATGATCTGCTGAACCAAGGCCTCATCGCCGGCTTTCGTTCCCTCGGCGAGCGCTACGCGGCCGGGCAGGTGTTCCTGCCGGAGGTGCTCGTTGCCGGCGAGGCGTTCACCGCGGCGGCCGCGCTCCTGGAGTCGCACTTGCTGGCTGAGACCGCTCCGACCCACGGACGGGTGGTCATCGGCACGGTCGCCGGCGATCTGCACGACATTGGCAAGAACCTTGTAGCCCTTCTGCTACGAGGCCATGGCTTCGAGGTCGTCGACCTGGGCGTGGATGTCGAGGCACATCGTTTTGTTCAAGCCGCTCTCAGCGGGGAGGCCTGCATCCTGGCCTTGTCCACGCTTCTTTCCAACACGATCGGGGGAGTTCCGCTCGGTTATCACCGAGTTAGACGACGACGGAGTCCGGGAGCAGGTGCGGGTTCTCGTGGGGGGCGCACCAGTGACCGCCGCTCTGGCGGAGTCCGTCGGCGCCGACGGCTACGCCGAGGATTGCGTGGGCGCGGTGGCCGAGGCAGGTCGTCTCATGCACATGCGAGCGGCGGCAGCGGTCAAGCGGCCTGTGGAGGCGGAGGCCCCCCGAACGCCGTCGGTGACGGGCCTCGGACCGCGACTGCCTGAACGAGACGATGGCCGTATGACGTCCAAGGAGCGTCTGCTGGTCGCCCTTCGAGGAGGCTGTCCCGACCGTGTGCCCATCATGGACGTCATTGACTGGATGCCCATGGTCCGTCTGGCGGATGTCTTGGGTTTCGACCTCCCTGGGGAGGCATCGCCCTTTCGGGCAGAAGAGCTCGCCGCAAGGCTTGCTCTTGCGCTCGGCATCGACGGGTTCGGGGTCGTCATGCCTCCCGGGTTCGTCGGCGTTGAATCGGGCATGGTGCGGGATCGCTACGGCAACCTGTATCGTTTGAACGAACACGGGGAGCCGGTTCTGACGGCGGGACCGGTCGCATCACCAGAAGACGTATCCGGCCTCGCCATGGCCTCCCGCCTCCGTGCGGACGATTTCGAGTCCGTGCGCTTCGTTCGCGGACTCATCGGCTCCGACCGACCCTTGGTCTTCTACTTCCTCGACACCTTCAAGCTTTCTTGGCTTGCCCGCGGGGGCATGCAGAACCTGCTGGTGGACTTCGTCAAGCGTCCTGAGGTGGTTCAGGCATTGGCGCGGGAGGCAACCGACGTGACGACTGCCACTATTCGTGGTGCGGCGGAGGCGGGAGCCGACGCCCTCATGATGGCGGGCGACTTGGCCGGCGAACTCGCTCCTTTCTTCTCGCTGGAGCACTTCCGGCGGTATATACGGCCCTATTACGAGGAGATCGTGGCGGTCGCCCACGAGTGCGGTCTCCCCATCGTCAAGCACAGCGACGGAGCCATGTGGCCCTTCATGGAAGACATCGTGGAGATCGGCTTCGACGGGTACAACCCGATTCAACCTCAATGCATGGACATCGGCGAGGCCAAGCGCAATCTCGGCGGTCGCATCAGTCTCATCGGCAACATAGACTGCCGCGACCTTCTCTGCTTCTCGGAAGAAGAGGAAGTGGAGCGGGTGGTGCGGGCCACCCTCGAGATTGCCGCACCGGGTGGCGGGTTCGTGCTGGCATCGTCGAACTCCCTGCATCCGGGCATCCGATCTGAGAACTACCTGGCCATGGTCCGTACTGGACTGGCATGCGGGGGCTACGACGACTGATCCGGGCAGACGGGTAAACGCGACCCAGGTACGACTGCCTTGGCGGTGCGCTGGAAAAGCCAAGGTATGTTTTGCCCTGTAAATGGCCGGTATTTGATGTCCGGTCGCCTACCCGATCGCTCGCCGTCCTTTTTGCGCCCGACCTGGCGCCGGGAATTCTCGCTCAAGCGCTGCAAGGGCAAGGCGCAGCCACGCCATAAGGTCGATGACTCCGCCCTTCGAACGCGCTGAGCGCCGCGGGAGCAGAGCTTCATTCAGCGCGGCATCGAGAGGCTCAGTGGCCCGAGGAGCAGGGAGCAACTTTAGTCGTCGATTGGCTCAACACCAAGTCGCTTGAGTCGTTCAAGGTTGTCCTTCATGGCTGTGAGCACTTCGGGGAATGCCCCTGCCAATCTTTGCACTCGCCCGTGACCCGCAGCGCCTCCCGGGAACAGTATGACTTCGTCGGATTACCCGGATACTTCTTGTCGGTCAAATTGGGGTCATCCATGATCGGGCCGGTCGGTTCCACTATGTAGATTCTTCCCGGACCTTCGCCGAGGGCCAGCTCCGCCCCCCAAGCGGCCGCATCCAAAGTGCCGGTCAGGTAGACGTAGCTTGTTGCCCGATCCCGTTTGCCAAAGTTAGGGGATGGCCGGGCTCGATCAGGTCCCCTGGCTTCAGGTCGGACTTCGTGCCATGGTAGAACCGCTGCGAACTCAGATCGTCGGTAGCTGCCACCGGCTCGCTCCTTTCATGCTGCGCGCCTGCGCTGCCGCGCGCCGGGGCAGGTCCGCCGGCGTCGAGAGCACACGCATTTCGAGACTCCTATTTACCGTACTTTCCGGCTTGCGGCCGTTCATTGTACGGCACGACCCGGGGCTTGCCGCAAGCCCCCACCTGCGCTGTAGAATTGAAAGTGGAAAGCCCGTGGTGTTGTCCTTTCCCTTGTCGTGGCACGAAGCTATTTACCCTCCTCAGCAAGCCCGGCTCGATCGTCGTCGAGAGCGCCAGCATTCTCGGACCAGAGGCTGGGCAATCGGTCAGCCTGCGCGTGCGCCCCGAAGAGGGTTCTCTCTGGAAGACTGGGACTGGCGCATGGATTGATGGCAGGTGCGGACCCCGAGCAAGATCCGTAAGCCCCAAGGTCCCGGTCACGCGGCGCCTTGCCTTGAGGACCGGAACGGGCCAGGAAATGTGGCGTCGAACGATCAACCGGTGTGGGGGTCTGCCCTTGTCGGCGTTGGTCTCCGCTTTCTGAACCGACTGAGGACGCATGGCACGGCGAATGGCCACGTTCACGTCAACCGACACGGCTCCTCGAATGTGTCCTGTGGGGCGATGAGCGCGCGGGCCGCGTCAGGCGAGGTCAGGCACAGTGCTTGCAGGAGTCCTCCGGCCCCGGTACGTCGAGCCACGAAAACGGAGCTCATTTCGGAGACCGCTTGCTTGAGTCCGGCTTCGCCGTTGCCCACAACCACGCCTTTGAGTCCGGTCTCGAACATCGAGAGATCGTTGAGCGAGTCCCCCGCCACGAGAATCGAGGCCGGGTCGAGCTTCTCGAGGTCAATCAGCTTGAGAAGGGTCGTGCCCTTCGAGACGCCCTCGGCCAAGACGTCGAGATAGCGACCCGCCGAAAAAAGGGCGGAGCAGCCGATGGACTCGACGGCTAGCAGTAGCTCGCGGGTGATTGAGCGCTCATCGGCTATGTGGTAGGAGCAGCGCCGCTCCTGCGGCACGTCCTGCCGCTCCAGGAAGGGAAAAGGCCTGAGCACCCGCTCGACGGCGGTGCACCCGGGCCAGGCCCGATCGAGCTCGTTCTGTAGGGGCTGGATCGGCTTCAGATCCTTGCCGGAAACGACGGTCGCACCGACATCGCTGACGATGTAAGCAGGAGTCGGCACCAGGGGATCGTCGAGGTAGGGACGGACAGTCTCGAGGTTCCGGCCGGTCAGGAAGATGACCTGGAAACTCGGTTCGGCTTCCATGGTGTCCGTCAGCCGCCTTCGATCGTCTTCCGAACCACCAAGCAGAGTGCCGTCGAGATCGGTGGCCAATATGAGGCCAGGCTTTCCCCTGGGCGCCAGGCGGCTCATGCCAGCCCCACTGCGCGGCCGAGTGAGTCCAGGACCTTCTGATAGCAGTCGTTTCCGGCGTACGCATCTCCGCCATGGCGGTAGGCGCTCCCCAGTTCCTCGCTGGCGTTGTCGGGCTTCGTCCACCCGTCTCGAGGCGGGACGTCAAGCTCCTCTTCTATCCGGGAAAGGACCGTCTTTAAAGTCTCGTGAACGTTCGAGCCGTGCTGGGCCGCCTCCTTGGGACGCCACGCGATGGCATGCGGAACACCCGACTCCTCCGCCAGCTTGCGGTGAAGGTACTTCAGCTCTCCGTCCCGGATCTTGAGCGTGGGAGCGATCCGCATGGCCGTGCTAACCACCGCGGGGTCCAGGTACGGGACGCGGAGCTCGATGCTATGGAACATCGTGATCTTGTCTTCCCTCTCCAAGGTGTCTTTGTAGAGATTGCCCAAGTCGCCCCACAGGCTGTCGCGCAGGCTCTCGGCGCCGGACCTCGTCAGGATCTCCGGATACCACTGATATCCGGCAAAGAGCTCGTCTGCCCCCTGGCCCGTCAGCATGACGCGGATGCCGTCCTGAGCGGCACGCTTCACTGCGAAGTAGATCGGGATCGCGACGTCGACCTGGAGGTGATTGGCCGACTCGATGGCGCCCAAGATCAGGGGAAGCTCACTTGCGATGCGGTCATGGTCCAGCTCGGAGACGGCGAGAGGCATTCCCAGCGCGTGGGCAGCCACACGAGAGAGGTCGACGTCGCTGGAACCCGGAAGGCCGCCGGCATAACAGCGGACGTCGACACCGAGCCGTTGAGCAATGCGGGCGATCAGGACCGAATCGACGCCACCCGAGAAGATGATACCGACCCGATCATGACCGTCAACGCGCTTCCGAACGGCCTCGACCAGAGACTTCCGGTAGGCCTCGAGCGCCACTCGCTCCTGGGCCGTTTCGCACTGCCGGCCCGGACGCGCGAGCTCGATGCGACGACCGGCCGAGAACTGCCATGCGCCCGAGGAGCCACCGGGCGCGAGCTTGACGGTCTGCCCTGGAAGCACGCGCTGGGGAGTAATCGAGAGATCCCACAACGGCTTCTTCTCGGAGCAGAAAGCCAGATACTCAGCGGTCTCTCCGTAGTAGAGTTGCTTCACGCCCACGATGTCACGAGCCAGGACGAACTCGTCATGGAGTCCGTCGTAGACGGCGAAGGCGTATTCCCCGTCCAGTCCCCGGACCACGGCCTCCACTGCCTTGACCAGGTCGCCCGCGGTGGACATCTCGTCCTCGAGCTGATGGATGAGGGCTTCACTATCGGAGTCTGTCGTGAAGACGTGGTCGTTGGCTTCGAGCCCCTCCCTGAGCGGCTCGTGATTCCAGATCTCCCCGTTGAAGGCCAGCACCAGACCTCGCCCGCAGCCGGTCAATGGCTGGATGCCGGTCTCCCCCGTGATCTTGAGCCTGGAGTGGCCAAGACCGCGGAGTCCGCTCAAGCCATCGACAGCGAGCTCGGCAACATCACCCGCACGCTTCACTGCGAGGCCCAGGGCCAATCCGGCCCCATCCGGTCCTCGGTGACGGGTCTGGTCCAGCATGGTTTTCAACAATGGACACACGTCCGCACCGCTACTGCTCACCAAGCCAACGATCGAGCACATATCAACCCGCTTCCACGATGTCTTCGATAGCTCTGTCCACGCGCTGGTAACGCACCGCCCGGTCGAGAATCACCCGGGCAACCGCTCTGGCCATCACCTCGAGGTCCTTGAGTTCGCGTTCGTCGTGTTCGAGCTCGCCGATACAGACCTCGCTAACACCTGCGCCACTCTCTACCACGTCGATAAGCAGCCCCAGGTCTACACCCATGTCATCCTCTAACTCGAGCCGGCCCATCAGCGTCTTCTTGATGCCGATCTGTCCGCTCAACGGCTGATCGAATTGCTCGTCGATCTCCGGGAAAAAGTGGCCGAGCATGGGGCGGGCCGTGAGCTGCGTGACCCGACCGCCGCGCCGTTCGAAGCGTGTCTTGACGAAGTCGATGCCCTCCCTGAAGGGCTCGATCATGCGCCGGATCTTCTCGGGTGTAACGTTCTGGAGGTCCCCGTCGAGGTAGATCAACACGTCGCTCTGCGAGCTGCGGCAGCCCGTTTTCATTGCAGCTCCCTTGCCGAGGTTTTCTTCGTGCGAGACGACTCGCGCCCCTTGCTTCGCCGCAACCTCGGCCGTTCGGTCGCTGCTTCCGTCGTCGACGACCAGAATCTCGTCGACTTCGGGTACTGCACGGGCGGCGTGGATCACAGTCGTGATGAACTCAGCCTCGTTGTAGGCGGGGATGACTACACCGACCCGCAGCTTCAAGTGAATCTCGATCATGGTGGGGTACTACACATTCTCGACCTTCCGGCGCCTGCGTCCGGCGGCGGGGAGGAGAGGAAGATGGGGCCCGGCCGGCAGGAGGACCGCACACCAGGCGTAGGTATGCTCCGGCCAAACCCGCAGTCCGACTGCAGCCCAAGAAGAACTCAGTCGCACGCCACCAGCTCGGAAGACCAAATGGGGGTTGGGGATCACGCCAGGCGGCCCCAGCCCTGGAATCAGGACCTCTCGGCCGCCGGCAGCAGTTTCAGAACTGGTTTACCCTCTACTCCGGAATCGACAACGTCGAGAACGACATCGGCCAACTCTTGGTCGATGTCGGGCGCCAACATGAGGACCATCCTATCCTCGCTCTCGATGATGCGATCGCTCTCCGCGGGGCTGTCGAGCCGCACCTTGTAACCTTCGTCCGACATAAGCAGCCGGTATGCGACTTCGGGAGGTACCTCGTCCAGGGTCTTCCGCAGTTCCTCGGTGGCGGTCTCGCTTACTGCAAACATGAATGCTTCCTTTCTTTGGACAAAGGGGCCCCGTGGTGATTCGGGCCGCCTATGATCTTCACTATCGCCGGGGACGGCTGCGGTGACAATTGCCCGAGAGGTCATGTCGGGGCACGGGCCGGTGTACTCGCCAGTAATCCATGAGGGCATAAAGCCGGCTGCGCGGGACCACGGGGCCGACAGGATCACGGGTGTGTCGAGGGCCTCGCGACGGTCTTGGTCCGGCGTACGCTCCGAAAGGAGCATCTCTCAACTACCCAATGCGGCTGGCGCAAACTATCCGGAGCGAGGCGTGCTAGTCTGACCGTCTTCGACCATGGAGGACACACGTGCCTGGCGGACCGCAGAGGAACCGATCATCACCCGGCACGAGATCGGTGATCCTGGCGCACCATCACGCGCTCTTGCGGGAGGGACTAGCCGCCCTGCTCGAGGCCGGTGAGTACCAGGTGGTGGCACAGGCTGACAACGGATCTGACATCCTTTCCCTGGTGGAGCAGCACAGCCCGAACATGGTCCTCATGGAGTGGAAAGCCCCGGGGGTGGACGAGTTCCTCATTAGGGAGTTGGCCGGTCTATCCAGCGGGCCTGTAGTGGTTCTCATGACCCGCCCTGAATCGTCCGACGAGCTGGGGGGTAGTCTTCAGGCGGGCGTCAGCGGCTGCCTCTCCGTCAACCTGTCGGCCAAGGATTTCTTGAGGGCCCTCAGGATCCTCGCAGAGGGTGACTTGGTGGTCTCACACGAGATGGCAGCCGCGCTTCTGGATCCGGAAGACGGCCGTGCCAACGCGGCCGGCCTCACTCCACGCGAACTCGAGGTTCTACGCCTGGTGGCGGAAGGAGCCACGAACAGAGAAATAGGCCAAGAACTCCTCATCTCCCAACACACTGCCAAAGTCCACGTACGACGAGTGCTCTCAAAGCTCGGGCTGCGAAACCGGCAGCAGGCCGCGGCCTATGCGGCTTCGCAGGGACTGACCAGGTAGCTCTAAGCTCCTGGCGCAAACAGCTTCTCGCTGGACGAACAGTAGCCCCAGGCGCACCGCATCCCGGAGCCCCGGGTGTAGAGTCGCGTGGATCCGGTGCACTGAGCCTGCCGCGAGCTTCCCGTCGTCCACGCGCTTCCCCTCGCGGGCGAGGTCGGCGTAGAGTCGGTTGAGGTGCCCTGCGGTGAGGGCTTGGAGCAGCGCCCTGCCGATGCGGGGGCGATGCGCACGTTCACGTGGGTGGAATACGAGGCGTAGGTGGCCGGCCGGATGGTCGCTTCGATTTCGATCGTCTGGCTTGCCCGCCGGTAGATTGACGGAGTTCGTTCCCGTCCTGCGGGGGGTATACAGGCCCGCGTGAACTGGTTCAAGTCCGATAGGGAGAGACATGCAGCCCTCGCCTCGGCCTGGGTGGTGCCGGAGCCCAGCCGTTGCGTGCAATGCGGCATCTGTTCGTTCAACTGCCCCATGGAGATCGATGTCCGCCGGCACGTATGGCGGGGCGAGCCAGTGGGAGATGGTCACTGCCTCACCTGCGGCGAGTGTGTACGGCGGTGCCCCCGGGGGCTGTTGCGGTTGGAGCGGACTTCCTGATGTCATCGGTCAAATCCTCAGGAGAGCCGTGACATGCGTCAGCGCTATGTGACCGTCGGAAGCGGGCCGGCCGCCGTCTCTGCGGTCGAGACGATCCGAGCCCAGGACCCGAACGGCGAGATCGTGATCGTCGGCGCTGAGCCGTACGGGTACTACTCCCGCCCCGGACTCGCCTACTACCTGGCTGGGGAGGTGCCGGAGAATCGACTCTTCCCCTTTCGCCCCGAGGACTTTGCGCGGCTCAATTGTCAACTAATCCTCGGGCGCGCCACAGGTCTCGACGCAGCAGGCCACCGTGTGACCCTCGACGACGGTCGGATCCTCTCGTACGATCGCCACGGGGCCCATGTTTGCCGGGTCGGGCCTCGTGGTTCTGGCTGCGCTCATGGGACCTGCCGGCAAGCAGCATGTCGCGGAGCACCAGTAGAGCGCATGTGGCTCAGCTGGGGGTACGGACACTACCTTCGTAGGTGGCAACCAGGTGAGATCACTTTCTCGGACCGACCGTTCGTTGGTCCGTGGCGCTGCCAGTCATTTGCCGATTGCCGGAGCCTGCCGATGGTGCTAGTATCATCGAGCGGACCGGTTACGGACCCGCATTGTTATCTAGGGCCCCTTACGGGCCCTTTCTACTTCTGGGGGTAGAAGCGTGGGGAGGTTCGCAGTCTTCATTGACGCAGGATACCTCTTTGCCGCGTCTGGAAGTCTTCTGTTCGATAGCGTCAGCCGCCGCGATATCGTGATCGACTTTGCCGGCATCACCAACGCGCTCCGGGAACTCGGGGCACGGGAATGCTCGAAGGAGCATCTGCGGAGTACTGGTATGACGGGGCACGTGAACTACAGCCAACTCCCGAGCATCTGGAAGTGGCAAACCTTCCTGCCGTGAAGCTTAGGCTTGGGCGGTCGACGCGCCAGGGCCAGAAGGGGGTGGATTCCCGGATCGTGCGTGACTTGATTATTCTTTCGTTCGAGCGGGCGATCACGGACGCCTACCTGATTGGCGGGGACGAGGACCTCCGTGAGGGCGTTAGTGAAGCCCAGGAACGCGGAGTGCGAGTCACCCTTGTAACTATAGACTCGCCTGCCGGACAGAATCTCTCCCCTACTCTCGCTATGGAGGCTGACGACGTAATCACTCTTGACAGAGAGTTCGTCGAGCCACACGTTCGGCGACGAGAGTCTCAGATGGTGGCGGCGACCGAACCATCGGATCCTCATGATCCCGTCGCGTTGGGACAGGCCTACGGAGTCACCCACCTCGAGCAGATCGGCACTGTCGGGCGAGCGGCCTTGCTTGCAGGCAAACCCGTCATCCCTCACGAGGTCGACCGTGTCTTGCTCTCGCTGGCTCGGGACACACTGGGAGTGGCGGAGGTTAGCGACGACTTCCGCAAGGAGATGCGCCGCGGTTTCTGGTTGGCCATGGGTGATTCGAGCTCCGATACCACGGGTTCGAGCAACACATAGGTTTTCGGCCCTCAGCTCACGAGCCAGTAGTGAACCAAAGCCCCGAGAAGCCAGGAACCGGAGCTCCCCAGGAGGACCAAGGGCAGGGACAGATGCCACTTGAGTAGTAGGAGCGCGACCGCGAAGAAGAGGATGCTCGGAGCGATCCCCCAGAGGGCGCCTCTGGCCAACTCCTGGACCACGTCCGGCTCCCCTCCGTGGTCCAGGTACGTCCAAACCAAAACCAGGGCGCCGGTCAAGGGCATGACCCCTATCAAGCCGCCCAGGGATGGGAACCTGGCGGCGATGGCTGTGGCAAGAAGGACCACGGCGACCGTGACGAGGGTTTTCGTGAGGATCAAGATCACGACCGCATTATACAATCAGGACTGGGCCGACCCTGCCGTCTGCGCGGCGCGCCGCTGAAACGATGGGTGCGGCCTGGTCTTCAAAGCTTGACCGCCGGCAGCCCATCCACCAGATGGCAGGCGGCCGCCCAGTTGGAATGAAGTCCGCCGAGCGCGAGGGATAGCCGAGGGAGCAGGACCCATGCTTGTCAGACACCGAGGATGCGCGCCGAAGGTGGACGCCACCGCCTACGTGGCGCCTACGGCCGTGCTTGTGGGCGACGTCACGGTCGGCCGCGAGAGCCGGATCATGTACGGGGCGGTGCTGGACGCGGAGGGCGCCAGCATTGGGGTGGGGGTGTGCTGCATCGTATGCGAGAACGCCGTAGTCCGGGCCACCGCGCTGGGTGGGGCGGGCCATCCAGTGAGGATCGAGGAGCATGCGTTCATCAGTCCCCACGCCACGCTGCTCGGATGCACCGTCGAGGCCCGGGCGTACATCGCCGCCGGCGCCACCGTGCTCCACGGGGCCCAGGTGGGTACCGGCGCCGTGGTCTAGCGCTTCTGCTCGAGAACCATGATGGTTCACCGAGCACCGCTCGACCATGCCCGCGACGGGTGGGGTACCAGGCGACCACCCAGACTCCTACTCCGATGAGCATCATCATACGGGCATTCGAGAGGTGACCGATGAGGCGGATGGACTACCGGTATCGTCACCGCGATGCCATGTGTCTTCGCCGCCTGCTTCACGCCTTCATCTCCGCCCTGATCCCCGGTGCTGGGCAACTTGCCGCTGGAGCACGCCGGCGCGGTTTCATCATGCTCGGAGTTGTGATACTGCTGCTGGCCTGCGGCGTGGTCCTCGCAATGCAAGGGTTGGACCAGGTTCTGTCGTACGTGGTCCGACCCCGGGTCTTGCTCATGCTTCTGGGGCTCAACGTCGCGCTGCTGGCCTTCCGGCTGTTTGCCGTGCTCGATGCGTACCGGGCGGGTGGGGTCAGGTCTCGGGAGGCGACTGAGGTCTCGCGGCTTCGAGTCGCCGCCGGCGGCGTGGCGCTGGCCTTGCTGCTGTTCCTTACGGTGGCGCCGCACGGGATCACGGGATACTACATCTACCTCTCACACGATCTGCTGACCGGCGTCTTCGCCGGCAAGACCGACGTAGAGCCACGTTCGACTTCCGACCTACCTTCGATGACCACACCGCCTTCGCCCCCAGCGTTGACATCGACCACCTGGACGACGCCCACCAGCCGGCCGACGCCGATCAGCCAGACGACATCGACCACTGAAGCCCCCCCCGATACCGCCTCTGACCTCGAGTGGGGTGAAGACCAGCGGTTGACGATCCTCCTCATAGGCACGGACGCCGGCTACGGCCGGCGCGGAGCCCGAGCTGATTCGATCATGGTGGTCACCCTCGGGCTGCAGGAGGGTCATGTGGCGCTCTTCGGCATCCCACGCAACACGGGTGATCTGCCGCTGAGCGGGAGAACCGCGAAGGCGTTTGGCACGAGGGTTTACTCCGGCATGATCAGCGATCTCTACCAAGACGCGTGGGATCAGCCGCAGCTGGCGCCGGAGGGAGGCGACCCGGGGGCTGTGGTGCTGCGCGAGGTGGCGAGCACGCTTCTTGGGATCCCGGTGGACCACTACGCGGTGATCGACATGGGCGGCTTCGTGGACCTGGTAGACGCATTCGGCGGGATCACCCTCAACGTGAAGGAACGGGTCCATGTCCGGCTCTCTCCGCCCACGAAGGGCGAGGAGTATCGAATCTACGACATCCTCCCCGGCAAGCGGCAGCTAGACGGTCACGAGGCGCTGGCCTTCGCGCGCTCGCGGACGGGGAACAGCGACTACGACCGCATGCGCAGGCAGCGCTGTGTCTTGAAGGCCTTGCTGTATCAGAATGGGGCCACGGAGCTGGCATTGAAGTTCCCGAACATCGTCCAGGTCATCCGCGACAACCTGAGGACCGACATCCCTGTTGAGAGGCTTCCGGAGCTGGTCAAGGTGCGCGCCAAACTGAAGACCGACCAGATGCTAACCATCGGCTTTACGCCGCCCGACTACATCACGGGGCGAAACGAGCTTGGCTACAACATCTTGGATCGGGAGCTGGTCCAGTACACGGTCCGCGAGATCATCCGGAACCCGGACCGGGTGCTGGAAGCCCAAGGTTCCGACGCCAACGTGGATACGTCCGATTGCTGGAAAGTGGACTGATACGCGCGGTCCACCTGCATGGGCCGGGGGGACACTCCAGCCGTTCTTGCCGATACCAGGCGTCACCTGGGGGCACCAGCGAGCTCCTAGACTACTTGTTTTCAGGACACCACGAGTGTAAGGCGGACGAGCCTGAGCCTGCCTAGTTTGGCGCTCGGCCTGCCGGATCGTCTGGAGGACGAGCCCGTGCGGTTGAGCCGACCCGAACGAGGGCGGCTGATCGCCGGTGAGCTTTCTCGGGCTCGTTCCTCTTTCCTCGCTGACGTCTTCCGCAGTTGGGACGACAACGACATCGCCGTCCTCGGAGCACTCGGAGGTTCTACGCCCTTCGACTTGGTGATTCCAGGCCCTACCGTTGTGGAGAGCGGAGGGAGACGATCACGATGACGGCTCGAGCCTGGCTACGACGTTCCAGAGCACCTGCGCCGCCTCGGCCCGGGTGGCCGCCTGCCACGGACTCCAGTCCGGGGTGAAACCCACGATCCCGTCGAGCAGTCCCTGCTGCTCGGCCAGCCACATGTTGGCGGCGTGCACCGGGTCGAAGCTCCCGAGTGTCGGGTACTTGTTGTATGGTGAATAGGGCGAAGGGGGCAGCAGCTCCGGATGGAGGGCCTTCACCGCCCGCACGATCAGGGTGACCAGTTGGGCTCTGGTTAGCTGTGCGTAGGGCGAGAAGTGGTCCGCTGAGGTGCCCCTGATGACGCCGAGCTTCGCCAGGGCGGCCACGTACTCGTGGGGGAAGAGAGTGGCTGGGTCGTCGGCGCCGAGGTCGACGAAGGGGGCCACGAGCTCCTCGGACGCCGGAACATCCAAAGCCACGGCCAGCATCTTCGCAAACTGAGCGCGGGTCAGGGGAGCATCGGGCCGGGCGTCGGTGCCTTGGGCGGCAGGGTAGCCCACCAAAGCTCCCAGCTCCTGCAGCCCGGCGGCAGCTGTGTAGTAGGGATCGGTGCCGGGCACGTCGGCGAAGCCCGGCGGTGGTGAGGGCGAACGGCTGGCCAGAGCCAGGCCTCCCCCGCGGCGAATCACGGGCGTGACCACACTCTCGCCGTCGGTGTTCCAGGTCTGCTCGTAGCCGGCGACCACGGCCAGCCGGGTGACCGCGCCCCGAGACCCGTCATAGACGAACAGGTAGCTCTGTCCGTAGCTGTAGCCATCCGGATATCGGGGGACTCGAGACTGGCCCACCCAGATGAGCAGGTCGCCCTGTAGACGGAGACCTCCCACCAGGTAGCCGGGGGCCGGAATGCGGATCGGCGTACCGTCCTCCAGATCCAGCCAGACCAGGAAGGCCTGGCCTTTCTCCCACGAGGCCCAGGCGATGTGCTGACCGTCGGCTCGTACCCCTTGGATCTCGACGTTCGTCGCCACGGCGGAGTCGGTGCCCGAGGCCAAGTCGAAGCGGTGCAGTGTAGGCGATCCCCCATCGCCTTTGGCGACGTAGTAGACGTGGTCGCCGTCCAGGTGCTCAGGTCGCTCAGCGAAGGGGAGCCGGCGCAATCCTCCGGTCATGCGCTCCGCCGTCCAGGCGACGAATCGTTGTTCGACCCGATCGTAGGTGGTGAAGACCACCCAGCGCTCACTCGCCCAGAAGTCGTAGACCGGGCTGTCGACCGTCTGTTGGTCGGCGAGTATGCTCGCGCGGCTGGTGGCGATGTCGTAGGCCATGAGTCGGTTCGTGGCCGAATGGCCCTCGACCCAGACAACCCACGGACCGCGTGCGATGCACTCCGCCCAACGTACCATGGGCCCGGTGATTGTCACGTCTGTACCGGTCGAGAGGGTGCGGAGATGGACCTCAGCGAGCCCCACCTGGTCCCGGGTCACGTAGGCCAAGTGGTCGGCGTGGAGGCTGAGCTGAGTGACGTCGGCCTCGGTGGGGTACGCCGCCGTCTGTCCCTCGGTCTCGTCGTAGACCAGGACCGCCGGTGTCACCCCCATCGAGGCGAACGCCCGCCGGCCCCACGCCACGCGCCCATCATCCACCTGCGGATCGACGACAAACTCGCCCTGGCGGATCATCTGGAGCTCCCAGCCGCCCACGTTCATGAGGGCGGAGGCCGGGCCGGCCAGGAATCCGACCAGTAGGCCGGCGGTGACGATGACCATGCACCACACTTCGACCATGCGATGGGTGGCTTGAAGTGTGCGGGGGTGCGGCTTTCCATGATCCCTCCTCGAGCGTGACCCTCGTCCCGACTGTATCCCGGCCGGCGGCGGCGGTCAACGCGCCGCGGGCGGGCCGGGGCGAAGGCTGATCCACTCGGAGACTCTGAGGCTGGTTTAGATCGTTGCCAAACGCAGGTAACTCCTTGCCCATCGCAGCTCTACCAGCTATCGTGGTTGCCTGGGTGACCATTCAAGGGGGAACCATGACGAACTCAGAGGCTACCGGCCTAGAGCTCTATGACCGAGAGGGCGTCGACATCGAGGACCTCCGTATTCCCGGAGCGCACGTCTGCTTGATCTATGACAACGAGGACGAGCGCCAGGACGTCGTCTTGCGATTCATAGAAGCGGGCATCCGAGCCGGGGAGCGCATAGCCTACTTCGCTGAGTCCATGGACGCCGAGGAGGTGCGCTCCTGGCTTCAGGCTCGCGGAGTGGAGATACCCGCAGCTGGTCGCTTTGACGTCATACCGGCCCGGGAGGTGTACTGCCCCGACGGTGAGTTTTCGATCGACGCGATGATGGAGAGATGGCAGGTCTTCGACCGTGAAACGAGCGCGGCTGGTTTTCCCGGATGCCGGGCCACGGGCGAGACCACCTGGTCCCGGGAGGTACCTGGTGGGGAGCGCATCGCTGAATACTGCGCTCGCCTGAACGATGTCCTGGTCGGCACATCCATCGGTGCGCTGTGCCAGTACGACTCGCGACGCTTCGACGGGGCGACGCTCCTGGACGTGCTCAGGGTTCACCCGCTCATGCTGGTGGGGAGCCAGGTGGTCCGCAATCCGTACTTCATGGGATCGACCGAGTTCCTAGCTTCGCGTGGCCTTTCGGCTTGACGAGCAGCAGTCCCCTGGGTTCGGAGCAGAGCCAGAGGTTCTAGGCCAGCTTCTCGCTGCGCAAACCCTTCTCGCCCGCTTGCGGTGCACGCGGACGACCCTGGAGTTCGTAGCGCACGCTCTCCGGCTGGTGCCCCCGGTTCAAGCTTCCGCCGCCGTACTGACAGCGGACGAGCTGGAAGTCTTCGACGGCGAGTGGGGAGAGCTGCGCGAGAGGCTCGTTGAGTGCCAGATTGGCCGCGAGGCTGGCTACGCCTGGCATTCCTTCCCGGAAGGCGAGGTTCTGGTTCTCGACGTCGGCACTCTGCGCCAAGTCTACGGCTGCCTCTACGCGTGCTGTCACAACCGCGAGGGTGTTGCGCCCTACATCCCGTTCCTGACGAACCTGGCCGGCTCCGTTGCCTTGACCCTGGAGAATCAGGCTCAGCGGAGGGCGGTGGAAGAGACCACTGCCGAGCTCCTGGCCAGCAAGCGTGACTACGAGCTGCTCTTCCAGGGGATGACGAGCGGCTTTGCGACACATGAGATGATCGTCGATGAGCAGGGCAATGCCGTCGACTACCGTATCCTGAGCGTCAACCAGGCCTTCGAGAACCTCACGGGCCTCAAGGCGAGCGAGGTTGTCGGGCGTACCGCCAGGGAGGTGCTCCCGGGGCTCGAGCCCGAGTGGATCGAAACCTTCGCTGAGGTGGCTCTCCGTGGTAAGTACCTGCACTTCGAGAACTACTGCGCTTCCCTCGGCCGGCACTACGACGTGATCGCCTACAGCACCTCTCCAGGGAAGTTCGCTACGCTCTTCAACGACATCACGGAGCGCAAGCAGGAAGAGGAGCGCTTGAGTCGCACCGCCGCGGAGATGGAGGCGGCCTACCGGCGGGAGCACGAGATGGCCGAGCACTTGCAGCAGGCGCTCTTGCCCGAGATTCGGAAGGTCCCCGGCATTGAGATCGACTTGACCTACCGGAGCGCCAGCGACCACGCCCAGGTTGGGGGTGACTTCTACGACCTGGTTCCCCTACCTCAGGGTCGCGTGATGATAGCCGTGGGTGACGTCTGCGGCAAAGGTGTGCCGGCCGCGAAACGGATGGCGGCGGTGCGCTACACGCTTCGGGCGATGGCTGCCGACGACTTCTCGCCCGGAGTCTGGCTGACGGAGGTCAACCGACGCCTGGCAGCCATGGATGAGGGGACGGATTTTGTCACGGTGGCTCTGGTCGTGATCGATCTGGCCGGGAAACGACTCGAGTACAGTCTCGCCGGCCATCCCCCACCTTATCTTGCGTCCTCCGGAGGGGTTCGGGTGCTCAATCGCGCTGCCGGACTTCCGCTTGCCGTCCTTGCGGAGGGTGTCTATCCGGTCGCCGAGGAAACGCTCCTCCCGGGTGATGTGCTGCTCCTCTACACAGACGGTCTTTCGGAGGCCCGCCGTGGGGGACCCTCTTCGGAAGCGAAGAACTCCCTGCGCAGGCGAGTACTGTCCTCGGAAGACCGTTCGTTGGCGAGGCGGAACGGCTCGTAGAGAGCGCCCAACATTTCAGTCAGGGGGAGCTTCGGGACGACACCGTCGTTGTCCTCCTCAAGGTCTTGTGAGATTCTCCCGGTCCGGTGGTGGCCCGGCGGAGCCCCTTCGGCAGAAGCCGCACGGAAGGAGCAGTACATGGCCAGGATCCAGCTCGACACCGACGCCTACCCCTTCCCCATGCCGGTCGTCATGGTCGGCGCGATGTACCAGGGCCGGGCGAATTTCATGCCCGCGGCCTGGGTGACCCGTGTTACCACGGACCCGCCCCTGCTCCTGATCGCCCTCACGAAGAGCCACTTCACCAGCGCGGGCATACAGGAGCACGGTGAGTTCGGTCTGAGCGTGCCAAGTCGAGACCTGGTCGCCGCTGTGGACTACTGCGGTCTCGTCTCGGGCCGCGATCAAGACAAGTCCGGGCTGTTCGAGGTCTTCTTCGGCGAGCTCCCGCACGCGCCGATGATCGCGGCGTGTCCCCTCACGATCGCGTGCCGGCTGGAGCGGACCTTCGACCTCTCGTCGGAGTGGCTCTTCATCGGCGAGATCGCAGGCGCCTATGCCGACGAAGAATGTCTCACCAACGGCCAACCGGACCCGCGCAAGGTCGACCCCATAGTTCTCACCATGCCCGACAACCGGTACTGGTCCCTGGGTGAGATGGTGGGTGCCGCCTGGTCGATCGGCGAGAACTACGCCCCGGAGCGGTGATGCTGGCGGGGGGGAGGAGTCGCGATGACACCGGAACAGGATGACAACCAGGCCGTCCGTGAGGTCCTGGAGAGGTACGTGGACGCCACATTCCGCGCCGACGTGGAGGCCGTGCGGCAGACGTTCCACCCCGGGGCGTCGATGGCGGGCTACCTCGGTGACCAACTCCTCGTAGGCACCCCCGAGCCATTCCTGACCGATGTCGGGAGCCGTCCGTCCATGGCCGAGAGTGACGCTCCCTATAGAGCCGAGATATCCTCGATCGAGGTCTCCGGACGAGCGGCGAGCGCCACTCTGACCGAATCGGGCTTTTTCGGAGTGATGAGCTTCGTCAACTACTTCACGCTGTTGGAGACCGAAGGTGACTGGAAGATCATCAGCAAGACCTTCACGTCATTGTAGGCGCCGTCGCTGCGGGGCCGTCTGAGGTCGGCAGCCGGTCGCAGAGCCTGGGAGGTGGGGCGTGAGAGCTGATGGACACAGAGCCCGGTGGTACTTGGACCGGAGCTGCCCGGCTGCTCCAAGCCGGCAGCGGCCCAGTACACCATTGCCAACACCACGGCTTCACCTGTGTCGTACGTTGTCAGCAGCGGCAGCGCCATGACGGGCACGAAGGCGGCGAGGGCCGCGAAACCCCACTGGGCCGGGTAGCGCTGCATGGCCGGCATCCCCAGGATTACGAAAAGGATGGCGAAGAAGTCGGCCGCATCGGACTGAACGAGGAGAAGCCCGATGAGCGAGCACTGGAGGACGAGGTAGAGCGCGAACGAGCCCCTCCAGCGCTTGGTCAGTGGCTCTTCGACCACGAACAAGCCCGGGAACGCCAGAAGCAGGAGCAGACTGCGGGCCTGGGCGGCGCCGTCGAGCAGGAGCACGGAGCGGAGCACCGTCGCGGCGAATAGGAATCCGACGGTCAGGTAGTAGACCCACCGGTGGAGTCCCAATCGGCCGCCGTGCCTGGGGTCCCTTCGCTCCATGGCCCTATTCTATTGCGGAAGCGGGCGATGGAGGACCGTGCGCTCGGAGCGCCAATATGCTGAGCGCCCGGGCGGTGCTCGTGAAGACCATGCCGTGCCGCATTCGCGCCGGCGGCTCGTGGTGCCAGCTGGTTTCCGAGTCCTCGGATCAGGGTACGAGCCCGCGCAACCAAAGGAGGTATGCCGTGCAGGGTCAGGAGAAGATCATCGAAGAGCTCAACACGCGCTTGGCCGAGGAGCTCACCGCCGTCAACCAGTACATGGTCCACGCCGAGATGTGCGAGAACTGGCACTATGGTGGCTTGGCAGACCCGGTGAGGAAAAGGGCTATGGTGGAGATGAAGCACGCTGAGAAACTCATCGAGCGCATTCTCTTCTTGGAAGGCCGCCCGGTGGTTAGCATCCTGAACCAGATCAACATCGGAGCCTACGTGCCCGATATGCACCGGAACGATCTGGCCGCAGAGTACGAGGCCGTCAAGGGTTACAACGAGAGTATCAGGGTGGCTGGGGACCTCAAAGACGATGGCACTCGCAGCCTGCTTGAGTCTATCCTCAAGGACGAAGAAGGCCACGTCGATTGGCTGGAAGCTCAACTCGAGCAGATTGAGCAGACGGGGCGCGAAAACTATCTCTCCGAGCAAATCGAGTGAGATCTGGTCAGGGGCCAGTGAGCCCCGGCGAGGGTCACCCGACTCCCACTCCAGCCTGACATCGGTTCACCCTCGGGTCCACGCGTGCGTGGCCGATCTGGCGTTGGGCGTCGGCGTATCCTCCGCCGCGCAGCCAGACCTGCATGGAGCTGATCGCAGCCGAGTCGGCGTTCCGTCAGATAGCGAGCTGCACAGGAGAAGTCGTGGCCGATCCAGGCGCGAGGGTCTCGGTCATTTCGCCGTCGGGAAAAGCAGCAGTCCCTCCCGCTTGCCGCGCGCCCGGAAGACCAATCCGTCGCTGGTGGTGACGTAGAGACTGCGAAGATCGGTGTCGCCGAAGGTGCAGTTGGTCGGCCGCCTGACCGGCAAAGGATGAGTCCATTCCGCGCATATCAGAGTGGTCAGTCGCCGAGTCCACGTGTCTGCCCACGTCACTTCCAAGAACGATCTCCTCCCACGAGGCTTGGGGGGTTGACAGGCATATTCCATATCAGGACGCAGAGAGGGCTCGTAGCAGCGGTATGGGCGCGACTGAGGACACCGCATGGCCTCGTCCAGGTTGCCGCCGGGCTCGTCGGCCAGGATGAGGGCGGGGTAGTTGATAAGGGCGCGGGCTATGCATACTCGCTGCTGCTCCCCGCCGGACAGCTACCGTGGAAGATGGTGCAGGGGGTGCCTCATGCCCACCCGCTCCAGGGCCAGGCGCGCTTCATCGGCAGACTGTGGTAGTACTGGGCCAGCATCCAGTTCTCGGTCATGAAGACGGGCGAGGTCACCTCCGCCCTGCACAATCTAACCGTGGGCGAGAAGGTGGGTGTCCGGGCTCCCATGGGCTGCGGCTTTCCCGTCGAGGCCTGGAAGGGCAAGAAGGAGTGGGAAGCCCGCAAGGACATACACGCGGTCATCACCGTGGACCGCGAGTTCCCCGGCTGGGAGAAGCGGGTGGGCTTTGTCCCCGCCGTGCTCGAGGAGATGGCTCCCAAGCCGGCCAACACCATCGCCATCACCTGCGGCCCGCCCATCATGATCAAGTTCGTCCTGCAGAGCCTGCAGAAGCTGCAGCTCGAGGACGAGCAGATCTACACCACCCTTGAGAAGCGGGTGAAGTGCGGTATCGGCATCTGCGGCCGCTGCAACATGGGCCCCAAGTATGTCTGCGTGGACGGCCCGGTCTTCTCCATGGCCGAGCTGCGGGAGCCGCCGGACGAGCTGTATCCTGGCCGCGCTGGTCGCGTTACACCCCGATCGAATCGAGAGGGATCGGTTTAGGGTTTAAGATGAGGGCGGTTGTGGTCCGCTCAGCGAGATAATAATCTCGTAGCGATACATGCGTACTTGCGGTGATCGCCTTTGACCCGTCGAACCTCGTGCTTGAACAACCGGTCTAGCTCGTGCATCAGACGTAAACAGAGTGAGCGAGGCACCCGGCTGACGAGCCAATTCCCCTAACAGGCTGCTGAAAGACGAAACATCGGGCACCGGACAGCACTGGGCGGCGCCATGCGTCGTCCTCGGTCGCGCCCGTAGCTCTGCTACGAGCGCTCCCTACGTCCTTGCCTTGCGCGTATCCAGCGCACCCCGGCGGCGAAGCGTCGTTCTTCAGCAGCCTCCTAAGGCCTGACCTCTTCCGGCAACCGGGCAGCGATCTCCGTCACTAGTCCCCGGGCCAGCGCGAGCGCCTCACGCGCTTCAGGTTCCGGCGGTTCGAAAAGCTATCCGGGATAGCGGAACTTCCACGCGTACTCGGTCATTGGTGCCGCCTTCTTGGCAACCCCGTCTAGACCAGGGTCGATGGTGGCGCAGGCGGCTCCCAAAACCCCCAGATCATGGGTCTTGCGGAACGGTCTATCGTGCCACGCTAGGAACGCCTTCATTGCCTTTTCCGCCGCTTGCTGGCAGTGAAATACAACGTCACCCAGGACCGGGGATTCGGCTGTCAGTTCGTTAGAAGCTGCTCTCAGGTCGGCCGCCGCCCTCGCCAGCCAAGCCCGGGTGTCTTCTGCTCTGACCGGATCAGGCTGCATGCAGTAGGTGGCCTTCGCGCACCACGGTGGCCGGCAGAGAAGCCCGAAGGTGCAGGCGCCGGTCGAAGTCGGTACGCGCGACCAACCACTACGTCAACCGAAGCTCCCAGTCCCCAGAGGGCCTCGTACCCCCTTCCAGCCCTGCGCAGCTCTTCCGGCGCAGAATCGGAGACGACCACCAGTAGGTCGTAGTCGCTGTCGTCATCGCGATCCCCCCGAGCCGAGGAGCCGAACAGGTAGACAAAGTTGGGGGCATAGACCTCGACCAACCGGCGAACGGCCTCGGCCAGTATGGGATCCTGTATACCGCCTCTAATCGAACGCGCCACTTGCGCCTCTCACGCTCGCCGTCTCGAGCCTTCGCTCCAAGTGTCCTTCCGGCGAACGGCTCTGTTCATGCAGGCCAACACTAAGACCAACTCTACAACAATACCAGCCGAGAGGCACTCGCAGTCTCGAGGGCGGTGACGCTGCAGCGTTCGGAGGTGAGCCGGATGGAAACGGCCGACATCGGTAACGCACGACCCAGCCGAGCCATTCAAGCTCTTGCTGGGTCCGAAGCGGTTGTGTACGTCAAGTTATACAAAAACCCCTCATTGCCTTGCGCTTCTTCTGCTGGACGCCGAATTCGGGATAGCCGCCACCCTTCCGTGCTCCAGGCGGACGCAGCGCTCGGCCAGCGCCCCTATCTCGGGATCGTGGGTCACCACCACCAAGGTGTGGCCGTCCTTATGCAGATCCTGAAGGATATCCACCACCAGCTTCTCGTTGACCTCGTCCAGGTTGCCGGTGGGCTCGTCGGCCAGGATGAGGGCCGGGTAGTTGATAAGGGCGCGGGCTATGCATACCCGTTGCTGCTCCCCGCCGGACAGCTGTCGCGGAAGATGGTCCAGGCGGTGCCTCATGCCCACCCGCTCCAGGGCCAGGCGCGCCTCATCGGCGTCGGGCAGACTGTGGTAGTACTGGGCCAGCATCACGTTCTCCAGCGAGGTGAGGTGGGGAACGAGGTGAAACTGCTGGAAGATCAAGCCAATCTTCTCCCGGCGCAGGCGGGTGAGCTCCTTGCGAGAGAGGATGGAGGTCTCGACGCCATCGATGATGACCCTGCCCTCGGTGGCCGTGTCCATGCAGCCGATGATGTTCAGCAAGGTGGTCTTGCCTGAGCCGGAGGCTCCCATGATGGAGAGGAACTCTCCCTGGGCAACGGCCAGGCTCACCTCCGCCAGCGCAGAGACGGGCCCGTAGCATCGGGAGACTGATTCGAGTCGGACCAAGGACGCGCCCCCGCTCGGCAGTGGGTCGCTCTTGACAGGCTGCTGAGAAACGACGCTTCGCCGCTGGGGTGCGCTGGGTACGCGCAAGGCAAGGACGCAGGGAGCGCTCGTAGCAGCGCTACGGGCGCGACTGAGGACGACGGATGGCGCCGCCCAGTGCGCTCCGGCGGCCAAGGCTTCGTTTTTCAGCAGCCTGTTCAGGCAGCCGCACGTAGTGTTGAGGCCCATGTCTACTCCTCCTTGAGCGTCACAGCGGGGTCAATCCTGGCCGCCAGTCTGATGGGGGCCAGGACGGCGAGCCCGGCCATCACCAGCGACACCAAAATGGTCACTGGGACGATGGCCGGCCTCGGGGAAATACTCGAGTCGAATACGCTCCATCCGATCCACCGGGCGAGAAAGAAGCCGGCCGCTATCCCCAGCAAGGACCCCATCAGACCGATGAGCCCCGCCTCTCCCAGAAGCTCCGCCAGCAGGTGCCGGTTTTCCGCGCCCAGCGCCTTCTTCAGACCAAGCTCCTTGCGACGCTCGAGAGCCATGTTGAGCATAGTGATGATCACCCCAAGTGCCGAGGTAACCAGCACTATGCCCACCACCAGGTAGAAGAGCAGGCTCAGCCTCATGAGAACGCGGCCTTCCGACTGCGACACCCGGGTGACCGGCCGGGTGACCAGCTGCGGAAGGCGATTCTGAATACGGGCGGCCATCTCCTCAAGCTGGGGTTCCTGGCCTAGGATGCTGAGATGTACGCTGCTGACCTGGTCGGGACGCCCTAGCAGAGTCTGGGCCTGAGACAGATCAAGGAACACCCGCTCATCCTCCGCGCCCCCGGTGCTGAGCACTCCGCTTACCTGGAGCTCCAACGGGGTCCCCCGGTCGGCCGGAGGCGGCGTTTCTCCCCCCGCCGTCGAGGCATCTTGGTCAACGACCGCTGAGGAGGAGGGCGACAGAGTGAGGCTGTTGCCGGGGGAGAGGGCCAGCCGGCGGGCCACCAGGGTTCCCACCAGCACTTCTCCCGGCGCAGCCGGCACCCGCCCGGCGATCTTCCAGTAGGGGTTCACCTTGAGAGCCTCAGCAAAGATTGTGCCGGTCACGGGGGTTCGGGCCTGCCGGGAACCATCGGAGACGTCGACCAAGCCGTGCAGGTAGGGGACGGCCCCCTGCAGGCTGCCGGGCGGGGCCAAGGAGCGCAGCACCTGGAGCTGCTGGCCGGAAATGGCGGCTGGGGAGGACCCGCTTTCGGCCGGCACCACGATCAGGTTGGCCCCGTAGCTGCGCAGCTCCCGGGTCATTTGAGCCCTCAGATCGAGGTAGATGGCGGAGAGGGCGGCGACCGTAGCGGCCCCCACGGTTACCGCCGCCAGAGCAATGAAAAGCCGCGAGCGGCGCCGGCGGACGGATCCCAGGGTCAGTTTGAACAGCATGCGGCGCCGCGCGCTCCTGTGCGGGGGGCGGGCGGGTGCCACGGGCGGCGGACCAACAGGCTGCTGAGAAATGACGCTTCGCCGTCGGAGTGCGCTGGGTACGCGCAAGGCAAGGACGCAGGGAGCGCTCGTAGCAGCGCTACGTGCGCGACTGAGGACGACGCATGGCGCCGCCCAGCGCGCTCCGACGGCCAAGGCTTTGTTTTTCAGCAGCCTGCAAATGCTCCTAGCGGCCAAAGATCGCCTCCTTGGGGTGCAGCCGGATGATGGTCGCCATGGCCGACCCGCTGCTCAGCCAGACCATCGCCAGCGACAGAGCCAGGGTGAAGGGAAGCACGACCGGCTCGATCGAGATCACCGTGCCGAAGGCCCGGGAGCCAATCTCCCGGGCCAGCAAACTCCCCAGGGCAAAGCCGAGCAAGCCGCCCAGAGTAGAAAGTACGGCTCCCTCGGCCAGGAACTGGCGCAGGACGGCGGAGGACTCCGCTCCGATGGCCTTGGCCAGTCCGATCTCCACCCGGCGCTCGAGGATCGAGACGCTCATGAGACTGGAGATGCTGAGGCCGGCGCTCAGCAAGGCGGCTAGTGTGAGCAGCCACATCAGGCGCTCCACCCGCTGGAGCACGGCACCCTCCGCTTCGGAGACCCGGCGGACCGGACGGGCCAGCGCGCCCGGGATGGCCTCCTCCAGCTGGTAAGCGACGGAGCTGACGTAGGATGTGCAGTACCAGAGCTCGAACTCCTTGGGCGTCAAGGAGTCTGGGTTATTCTCAGCCTTTCGTGCAAGCTCGTTTTCGGGCGTGGTCAGGGCACTGACCTCCAGGTGGCCGATCTTGCCCGGGACCGCCAGCCCTTGCTGGACTACCGGCAAGGGCAAGAAGATGCGCCCGTCGTCCTCGTCCCCGGTGCCGGCCACGCCAACCACTGGCAGGTCCACGCTCCCGCTCTCGAAGCCGAGGTTGACGGTGTCTCCTGGTTGCAGCGCGAGTCGTTCGGCCGCGTCCCTTCCAACTACCACCGCCCGCTCCCCGTCAGCGGGCCAGCGACCTTCCATGTCCCACCAGGGTCGGAGGGGCGCGAGACCGCTGCGTACCGTCTCTCCGGTGGGGATCACCAGCTGATGCTCGAACCAGGTGCCCACGGCCTCCAGGCGCGCCTCTTTGCCCGAGCGGCTGGAGGCGGTTACCGCGGCGTTGAGAAAGGGGGCGAAGTCCAGGATGTTGTTGCGCCAGAATATGGTCTTGAGCTTGGGGACCTGGCTCTCGTCGATCAGCTCTGTCCGGTCGGCGACAGTGGTTTCGGGGCCGGCCTCCTCCGCCAGAGGTTGTACGGCTGCGGTCACCATTATGTTGGCTCCGTAGCTCTTTAGCTCTCTGCTCATCTTGTCGCGGATGTCCAGGGAGATGGTCATCATCGCCGCGGCGACTATCGCAGCCAGAGTGGCGGCCAGCACCACGAGGAGCTTCTTCTGCCGGGAGCGCATGATGGAACTCAGGAGGAGGCGAAGAAACACGGCCGGCCCCTACCAGAACTTCCGGGTCTGGCTCTCGAGCTCGGCCGCGTCGATCCTGAGCCCTCCGTCGACCGAGGCCACATCGAGGGGGATGGGATTACACCCTCCCGGAAAGCCTACGGTCGGCACATTGATGCGGACACCGCACGCCCGGCATATCAGGTCCTCGTCTTGCTGGGAGTAACCGGTGGGCCCGCAGATGGCACAGGCATCCAGAGCGACGCCAAAGACACCCGATCCCTTGTTGAGGGCCAGAAAGCGGACTTCGGTCCCGTCGCCCGCCTGGTAAGAGAACCGGACGAGCTCGCCCGGCGGGAGCTCGTCCGTGCTGATGGTTACCACTCCGTCCTGGGCGCTGACCGGTTTGCCGGGCGAGAGGACGACTGCCCCGGCGCTCCCTTGGAGGAGCTCATGGCCGGCGACCAAGGTCAGCATGAGGACCGCTCCTCCGGCGGCGGCTAGGATCAACCGGCGATAGCGCCGGCCATAGGCGCGAACAAGACGGGCTTCGGCCGGGTTGCGGAACGGCTGCAGCTCAGCGCTCGCACCCGCCCCGCGCTGGCCCCCGCGCATGCGGAACCCGATGACCAGGAGCCAGCCCGCAGGAAGCAGATAGAAGAGCCAGGGGCGGGCGTTCAGGAGGGGAGCCGCCACCGCCAGCGTGTCCGGGGTCAGCGGTAGGTAGCCGTTGGCCAGGCCGATCTGTAGGAGCATCAGCAGCTGCTGGGCCAGAAGCACGGCCAGAAGGAGGAGCACGCCCGCGCCGGCCGTCGGGTGGCCCGCGCCGGGGTCCCCTGCCATGCGGCCCGCGCCGGGGTCCTGGTCCATCTCATGGGCTTGGCCGGTGCCCCCGGCCAGTTCGGCCTCGACGGTGCGGGCCCGGGTGAGCATGACGGCGAGGAGCAGAGCTGTGAGCACCGCCGCCAGTATGCCGGCTAGGGCGGACCACGGTGGTCCCTGGAGGGGGTCGGCCTGTGTCCAGGTGCGAAGGGTGCGCAGGAGCAGGTCCGTGCCCCAGGGGAGAATCGCCAGACACAGGCCGGCGGGGATGGCCCAGGCGGCCCGCCCGGAGCCTCTCCGCCGCCGGGCGGCATACCAGAGGCCACCAAGAACCAGCAGGCCGAGCGTGGCGAGCAGCGCGGCGGCGCCGTCGACCGACTCCCGCGGGGCCGCCCGGGTCTCGACCAGAAAGGCGAGCAACCCGGAGGCGGCGAACCCGGCGGCCGTCCCCGCAACTAGGGCGCGAGTGGAGAGCGCAGGGAAGAGGTAGGCGGCGGCGGCCGCGAGCGTAGCTACGGCCGCCGCCGGGCGCAACTCCAGGACCAGGGTCTCCAGCACTCTTGGCCTAGCCCTCTCCGGCTTCTTCCTGCCCTAGGATGCCCAGAACCTGCCTCATTCCCAGTTGCGCTCTACGTACGGGAAATCCCAGGTCAGCTCGATGGGCTTGCGCCAGAAACGGCCCTCGACGCCCGTCACCTCGTCGGTGTGCAGCGCGTAGTTCTGCTCGGCAGGGGATTCGATGACGAATTTCAGCTCATAGGTGCCGGCGCCGGCCAACTTCACGTTGTTGCCGTAGTGGGCCCCGTCGCTGGCGTTCATCGGCATCATGCTGCCCTCGATCACCTCGCCGCTGTCCTTCTTGGTCAGGGTGTAGCGTACGGTGAGGTAGGGCACGAACTCGCCGATCCCGAACCCGGTGGTGTTGCCGCTCGAGGCTGAGATGTCGGCCTCGATATGGATGTCGGTCTCCTCCGGTCCCAGTCCGGTCTTGGGCTCCATGGGAACGGGCTGGAAGTACACGGCCGCCACCGTAAGGCCTTCGATCTCCTGAGGGTCTCCGATGGGGTATTCCGTGAAGCCCACCTCGCCCGGGGCCGGAGCCGCTCCGCCATCCGGCTCACCGGAGGTGGCCGCCTGCGCCTGATCGATGGGTTCTGTGGCCTGCCCGGATCCGGCGCCACACCCCAGTGCGAAGAGGATCAGGCTGCCGAGGAGTAGGATCATCGTGGCTTTAGGAACGCGACTGAGGACGCCGCATCGGGCCGCCCAGTGCTGTCCGGCGGCCGATGTTTCGTTCTTCAGCAGCCTCTTCAGACGAGTTTGCATGGTTCTCCTTCCTATTGGGTGATCGATGCCTGTGAGGGTGAGGGGGTGCTCCGGGGTCGCCGCCACTTTCGCAGTTGCCACACCAGGGCGAAGAGAGCGGCCAGTACCAGGCCCCCCTGCAGAGCGATGGTCTCGACGGTAGGGTAGAGGCCGAGCGTATCCACCAGCGGGACCCACTCGATGCGGGTGGCTCCCACCGCCCCGGCCTCCTGCAGCTCGCGGATGCCCTTGCCGGCGAAAACAAAGGCCAGGTAGTAGAGGAGGACGCTGGTCACAGCGAAGAAGGGGCCGATGGGCAAACGGACACTCCCCCAGCGCAGGAGCACGAAAAGCCCGATGAGGAGGACGGCGCCGGCGCCGAAGCCGAGTGCCATCTGCCCCCCTGCACCGGGATTCCCGGAGAGCAGGGCGCCGTAGAAGAGGATGGTCTCCGCGCCCTCGCGATAGACCGCCAGGAAGGCGGCCGCCGCCAGGGCCAGCGTACGCCTACTGGAGACCACTTCTCCAGCCCCAGCCATGACCTTGCCTCGTATGTAACTCTCCCAGCGATGGGCCTGCGCTTTGCTGGCCAGCCAATAGCTGACCCAGAAGAGCACCGCCATGGCCAGGAGCATGGTGGCGCCCTCCAGCACCTCCTGGGTGAAACCCGCCGCACCGGCGAGCAGAAAGCGCAGGACTACCGCGGTCGCCGCGCTGGCCAGCAGAGCGACCCCACCTCCCAAGTAGACGGCGCGCACCCCGAGGCCGCCGTTCGCCCGCATCAGGTAGGCGACCAGCGCGCTGAGGACAAGGATGGCTTCGAAACCTTCCCGCAAGATGATGAGCAGGGACTGCACGAGCATGGATGTCCCCCCGCCCGCCTCCCCCGGCCCTGGTCCAGGATTTGGGCATCCGAGGCGATCATGCCCCCGAGATTGTCGAGCCGGCCGGCCACCTCGGCGGCCGGGGCGCCTTTGGAAATCGCCCCCTTGACCTCCTTGAACAGCTGCTCCAGCTCGAATGCCCGCTGGGCGGAGATGTAGCCCTTGATCGTGGCCTCCAGGCCCTCGGCCTCGAAAGGCCCGGAAGTAGGCCTCATCGATCAGCTGCTTGGCCTCGTCTGGGCGGCCCGCCTGGTAGACGGCGGAAGACTGCTCCAGCAGGCCGGCTGTTTGCTCCGCCACGTCGGTCCAGGTGAGAGCAGCGGCCGCCGCTGCGGTCGGGGCCGCGGATAGCCCGGCCACGACCAGGACCAGCATCAGGAGCAGGCCCACGCTGCGGCGACGACCTCTTGCGACTCCTCTCGGGTTTTGCCCTGCGTCTACCTTGTTCGGTACCATGAGCACCACCTGGCGAACGTATGTGAGGGTGATAGTGAGCTTGGAATGAGGGCACCCTAACAGAACCAAGTTCTCATGTCAAGCCCGATTATGCGGGGTACCTCAGGGCGCAGGTTTCGCCAAGCCGGCGGCGAGGGAGGCTCGCAGGACGACGGACTCCGCTGCACAGCGAAGGCGTGACTCAACCGACCAGGCGCCCGTAAGGCTACGCTGGGCGAGCGGGGAGCAAGGATGCCGGGCGCGCTCGTAGAAGCGCTACGGGGGCGACAAGGAGGTCGCATGGGGCCGGCGGGTGCAGCCCGCGGCGGCCAAAACTTGCCTAGATGAGTGCTTCGTGTGCCCGCCGTTCGGAGTGAGGTGATGCCAGAGAAGGTGACCTGATCTGAACATAAGCTCGCATCGGCCGTGCCGGTGGAAGTCCGGTCCCGGTAGGCGCCAGGGCGCCGGGTAGCAGACTGGCGGCGTCGGGGGAAACGCCCGGCGTCGAAGCCCAGTGTCGAAAGCCCCTTTGGGGGAAGCGACCGGCCAGGCCGTAACGTGATGTGAATCCTGCCGCCTCGTGACGCTAGCCCCGTCAGGGGACAAGGGGGAGCCGAGCCCGGGAATTCAGGGCGAAGGCCATGGACGTCGCGTAGATCCTGGAGTGCAGCGGCCAAGAACCCCCCGGGGTAGAGGGATCGGCATGGTCGGAAAGGCCGGTGCGGGAAGTGGGGAAGCCCTTGCTGGCCCCGGGTCTGCGGTTGGTCGCTCGGGAAGCGATGGGCGCGCATAAGCCTTGTGGCGAAGTCGCGTCCGGCCGGCAGGGTGGCGGGGGGTCCGTAGTACCGCTCGTAGCCCGGTGGACAACATAACCTCGGGCGAGGGAAGGGGCCCTACTTCATCTGTGTTTGACTACCACGGAAGGACCGGCGCATGCCCTCTGGGGACAACACCGCCAAGCAGGACAAAGTCCGAGAACTCCAAGTCAAGCTGTACCTGGCGGCCAAGCGGTCGCCGAATCGACGCTTACACGCGCTTTGGGATCGCATTCATCGCAGGGATGCCCTTGAGCGGGCGTGGCGGCAGGTGCGAGAGAACCGCGGCGCTGCTGGGGTTGACCGCATCACGATCGCCCAGATCGAAGAGGACGGGATCGAGGCGTTCCTCGACGAGCTCCAGGAGGAGCTGCGGGAGGAGCGTTATCGCCCCCAGCCAGCGCGGAGGGTGTTCATCCCGAAGCCCGGGCGTTCTGAGCGAAGGCCGTTGGGTATCCCTCGAATCAAAGACAGGGTGTGCCAGACAGCGGCCAAGATCGTCTTGGAGCCGACCTTCG
Source organism: Thermoleophilia bacterium (assembly GCA_027493445.1). GTDB lineage: Bacteria > Actinomycetota > Thermoleophilia > RBG-16-64-13 > RBG-16-64-13 > JAMDDA01. The sequence goes on from JAOSKU010000001.1 coordinate 4,217,404, forward strand.
AGGCCGACTTCCGCGGCTGCTCGTTTGGGTTTCGGCCCAAGCGCTCGGCGCACGAAGCGCTTGATCAGATCAAGCGCGAAGTGATGCGGGGACGGCGGTGGGTGATCGATGCCGACATCCGCGGCTTCTTCGACGCGTTGGACCCGAAGATCCTCGAGCATCGAGACCTGGTCGCCGCTGTGGGCTACTGCGGACTCGTCTCGGGCCACGATCAGGATAAGTCCGGGCTGTTCGAGGTCTTCTTCGGCGAGCTCCCGCACGCGCCGATGATCGCGGCGTGCCCCCTCACGATCGCGTGCCGGCTGGAGCGGACCTTCGACCTCTCGTCGGAATGGCTCTTCATCGGCGAGATCGCAGCCGCGTATGCCGACGAGGAATGTCTCACCGGCGGCCAACCGGACCCGCGCAAGGCCGACCCCATCCTGCTCACCATGCCCGACAACCGGTACTGGTCCCTGGGTGAGGTGGTGGGTGTCGCCTGGTCCATCGGCGAGGACTACGCCAAGGGGACGTGATCCGCCGAGGCGCACGTCGGACCTGCACCAGCACGAAGCCGCCCGAGGACCGCCTCCCCGGCCAAGCTCATGTGTTTTGAGCTCACCCTCAGTATGAATCCTCCCTCGTGGAGAGAAGCTCGTGCAACTCGTCCTGGAAGCTCCGGTACTGCACCTTGCCCAAGAGATTCTGGCGGACTACCCTGCGCACCCGGTTCCCTTGCGGACTGCACCCCACTATCTTGGTGACTCTGTTCTTCTTGGTTGTGATGGCCGTCACTCGGCTCATGACGCATTTCTCCTGCCCCCCTCTTCCCCGGAAGACGACCCCACGCTCCGACAGGGCAACCTCTCGCACTCCAAACCCCCGCATGAGAGGGGCGACCACAACTGCCATCACAAGATAGACGCCCGCCACGCCCCAGGCGAGCACGTCTTCCCACGGCGCCATACTGCACTGGCTGTACGGTATCAACCCCTCCGTCGCCCACTCCCAAACCCTCGGTATGGCCAGGTATACGAAGGCGACCCAGCCGGCAGCTACCACGAGAGAGACGAGAGCCAGAAGGAGCACGGACTGCTGCTTGTACGTATAGACCTTCTCCATAGCCAGTCTCCTCTCCTGAAAGCCGGTTCTCTGGGTGGCATCGCCGATGCGCCCTGGGAGACGCGGCAGTGAGCTGGCCCGCGTCGGGGGGCTCTGGCGACCATGAGAATCGTCCCCCAGGCGGGGGTGGCCGCCCTACTCCATGAGTAGCAGCAGGTTGTGCAGCACCTGGGCCACCTCGCCCCGCGGCATAGTGCCCCAGGCATTCATGGCCTGGAGTGTGCCGCCGGGCGGAGCCAGGCCGGCCAGCAGATCGTTGAATTCGGCCTTGGCCGCCTTGGGACCGTGGATGGGGTCGAAGGCGCCCCACGAGGAGGTGTAGGCGGTGGGCGGGTCGGCAAGCAGTCCTGGATACAGGTTCTCCGCTGCCCGTACCACCATGGTGATGACCTGAGCCCGGGTGATCCGCCGGTAGGGCTTGAAGGTGCCATCTGCGTAGCCGGTGGTGATGCCGCTAGCGGCCGCTACCGCCACCAGGTGATCCGGATACAGCCCGGTGGTCGACCTGCCCACGTCGGGGAAGGGACAGACGTCGCTCTCAGAAACGGGTAGGTCCATCGTGAGCACGATCATCTTAGCGAACTGCTGGCGGGTGACCGGGTCGTAGGGGCCGAAGTTGCCGTTGGCATAGCCATCGATGACGTGGCGGCCGGCCAGGTCGTAGATGGCAGCGGCGTAGGGGTTGGTGGGTGCAACATCGTGGAAGGTAACGGGCGGCTGCTCGGGCGGCACCTCGGCATTGCCGGCCACCGTCAGCCGGTAGGGAAAATTGCTGCCGACGACGCTCGCTTCCACCCAGATGTAGTAGATGCCGGTGGTGCTGGGCGTGTAGGTGATCTCCGCCACCGCGAAGGTTTCGTACTGGCTGTTGACCGCGTGTGCGCTGGCGAGTGTGCGGTAGTCGAAGCTCTTGACCGACCGAGAAGAAGGATCCAGCAGCTTGAGGCGGGCCTGGGCGAACAGGTTCCCGCCCTTGGAGGCGCGGTCCAGCGGCTCGAGTGTCAGGTGCACCTGCTGGCCCGCCAGCAGCTTGACGGCGTAGACGTCGTCGGGGTCGGTGAAGGTGTCAACGACCCCTCCAGCGAGCCAAGACCCACGGGTAGACCGTAGATGTCGTCGGAATCGGGTCCCACAATCGAGGGCCAGGCCGTGCGCGCAACTGACAGCTCGTAGGGGAGAGTGCCCTCACGCCACTGAATCCATAGGTAATAGGTGCCGGAGCGGGCGGCTACATACTCGAACTCAGTGTAGGAGATGACGTTCTGGCCGCTGGAGAGGGAGGAACGGATCTCCTCGTAGTCGTCTACATCGCCGACGCTAGAGACCCCCGGCACCAGAAAGTGGAAGGTGCCCTTGGCGCTCGCTCCATGGGGCGGTTCACACTTGAGGTGGACTTCCTCCCCTTCGGTCAGATCGAGGGCGAAGACGTCATTGGGATCGCTCGCGCTGACCGTCCCGGCAGCGGTTGAGCCGAGCGCAAGCGGTGCGCCAGGGATGTCGTCGTCGGCCGCAGCGAGAGCTGGTCCGGCGAAGCCCAGCACCACAACCGCCACAACCAGAAGACCCCAGATCACCAGCCGCCGCACTGCGCCCGCTCCCTACGCGGGCACGCAGCAGAATCGCCCGCCTTCTCGAACACTACACTTTTTACACTAACACTGCCGCGACGATGTCGCAATCCGTGGCCTCTCGCCGTGACTGCATAGGTCCCTGGCTGCAACGCGAAGACCCGCATCGCGAAGCGGCCCCGGGGCCGCTTCCGCCTTGCCGCATGCCTTCCGGCAGGCTCGGGGGCCTAGGGAGTATGAGCGAGTCCTTGCCATCGCTTGCGGGATACTCGGCGAACCGCCGGATGCGGGCTCATACGTCCGGTGGTGTGGGAGGGGCCGGGGTGAGCCCGGCCCCTCCCCGGATTACGCCCGGCGATGAGATGGGGCCGCCGGTAGTTCGCTATCCTCCTGCCCACGCTGCGCGTGGGCAGGACACCTCCCTCAGTGGATCGCGAACGGCGTCACGCTCGGGGACACTCCCAGCGGATTGTCCGCATAGTGACACTTGCTGCACAGCACTGCCTTTGTCAGATTGTGCGACGGCCAGGATTCCCGCACTTTGTGTTTTAGTGCATATGGCTGGACTTCTCCCGCAGAATCACGGTACACAGGCAGCTCCGCGTCGTGACACGCCATGCAGGCCACGTCTTTGTGGGTGGCGGTGACCCGGTCGGCGTGGCAGTCCTCGCACTCAGGCCCCTGGCCCACACGAGCGCCTTCCTCGGTGTTCTGGTAGACCATCTCGTGCAGATTCGCGTGGCAGTCCGTACAGAGCTGCTTGGTTTCGTGTACGCCGCGCTGCCCGCTCAGCATGAGCTCCTGCGTCTGCGGGTGCCGGCGTATCCCCATGCCGTAGAGATCGAGGGCGGGTACCGACTTGTCGCCCTGGTAGTAGCCAACGTGGCAAGATGAGCACACCTTGTTCGAGGAGGTCAGCTCCGCAGAGCCGACGAAGTCGTGCGACGCCACGTTGACGGTCCAGTCCATCGCGTACTCGGTTTGCGATCCCTTAGTGCCGTCCGCGGTAGCGTCGTACTGATCCCACAGGTCGAGAACGTTGCCGGCGACCTTCTGCGTCACCTCTGTCTTCCAGTGGCACGTGCCGCAGTTCCGGTCGATGTGGCAGCGTTCGCAATCCTTGGCGTCGTAGTTCTCGTTGGTGGCGTATTCAAGGCCATCTGAGCCGGTGACCTTGACCTCCACCCGCGGGCTCCCGTCCCAGTTGTACTTCATGTCTTTGATCGTGCCGTGTTCGCTCTGCGGGAAGGCCTTGTAGCGGGCCTCTGTGTGGCACTTCACGCAGGCGTCGGCGGTGACGGAGTAGAAGTTGCGGGACTTTGTCGTATCTGTGTCCTTGGCGCTGAACCGCGCCCAACTCCCGTAGATCCGAGTGGCGTCGTGAGGTGGCGCCGGGCTCATATCGGTATGGCACTCGCCACAGCGCACGAGTGCATGCTCGTTGGCCGCATATGCGGCTGCGTCGACATGCAAGGGCACCTTCTCGGTGCCGACGTCCATCGAGAGGGCGGCGTTCCCGTGGCAGGTGACGCACGATCCATTGTCGGCGGGAACCAGTTGGGTGAGCATCCCTATGACTATCTTCGCGACGTGCCCCCGGGTGGCGAGCCCGTACGGGTCGAATTCCGTGGCTGTCTTGCCGTCCAGCAGGCCGTTGTATTCGGCTTTTGTCACGGCGGCGTCCGCGTAGGCAGGGACGTCCGTGAAACCCGTTTTGTACCCCGCCGGCGGCTCTTCCAGTGAGTCACCGGCCGCACGCACCACGATCAAAGCCAGCTGAGCCCGAGTCGCAGGTGCGAAGGGATAAAACAGGCCATCACTCCCCTGGACGAGACCCGCGCCCGCCGCTTCCTCCACATAGTCGTAAGGGTAGGGGAGTCCGGCGTCCGGGGTCACATCGCTGAAGCTGGGGTTGTTCGGATTGTCGACCGCGCTCGTGTGCTCCTGCGCGGCAATGACGATCATCTTCGCCAGCTGCTGGCGCGTGATCATCTCATCCGGCCGGAAGGTTCCGTCGGGGTAGCCCGTTACGATTCGCAATTGTGTCAGTTCCATGATCTGATCGTGGAACAATCGGTCCGCAGGGACATCGCCGTATCCTTGCGCAGCCGGTGCGGCGATGCTCCCGAGCATCGTCAGGGGCACCGCGAGCGCCACGATGATCGCCCATGTACGTGTCCTACGTGTCCTGCGTTCTTCCGCTGTCATGCCTTTCTCCCCATGCTATCCACTCGCTCCTCCTGCATCCACTCGCGTCCAGCTTCTTCGAAGGCCATGAAGGGGAATGCATACCTCCAAACTTGGTTCCTTTCCTCGCGACACGGAGAGGGTCTCTACCTCCTTTCACAGCCAGTCTCAAGCGGAGCCCTCCGCGGACACCGCCGCTTCGATGCGCCGCCCTTTGTTCGGCTGCCTACCGGCGGGCGCGGCGGAGGATCGCCGGCCTGTGGCCGGGTGGCGCGGGGCGTATCCCCCTCGTGCATACGCCCCGGACAACACCCCGTTACCGCCGAGCCGAGAGCCGCCGTCCCATGCGTCCATGTGGAGGGGCTCGCCAGGCATAGTCATGCCGAGCAGCCAAAGGTCACGGCCCGCTGTTGCACGAAGCTAGTGGGCGCTGCCAGCCGCTCCGGCACGGGCTTCACCAGATACGTTGCGGGTCTGGAAGCAGGAAGAGCGGGGCGGAAGATATCATGCCCCCGGGATGGTCTGTTCGGCTACGGCGGAGGGTCCGCTGCATCTCAAGGCGCCCGCCGCGCTCAAAGTCACGACCGACCCCTGGCCGGAGGCGGTATTCGGCGCCTCGGTTTCCATTGCGGCCACTCGGGATTGTGAAGCACGTCACTATCCTCGCCGAACCCCTGCTGTCATTGACATGGACAACAACCACCACGGCCCGGAAAACGAACTCCAGATTAGACTAGTACAAACTGGACCATACACGCAAGAGGCAATGCCTGTGCACGTAAGAGAGAATCTCCAGGGGTGTTCAACGGGCAGGCGACCCCAGGGTGGACGCCTTCACCCGGGTCAAGCCATGGATGGGCGCTGCAGTAAGGCTTGGGAAGTTACCGCGTCCCCTCGGGTGACTCCGGCGCTCCGCTGGGACTCAGTTCGTCGAGGTATCGCCAAGCATCGTATCTGCTTGGGATGTCGCCGCGGTGCTGAATCTTCTAAGGAGACGCACGCTGGCCAGGGTGAGTGTGACCGCCGCCAGCATGCGGTACGCCTGGATGGGAATGCCCCAGAGTCTGAATGCCGACGGGTACCCGGTGGCCACAACGCCGGCCACAATACCGTACAGGACGAGCGCGGCGGCGGCTACCCTCGAGTCTGTGGCGCACCCGGAGAGGCCGAGGACCCCGCAGCGGCGTCCAATCCGATAAAAGCCCCAGGAGGCCGCAAGGGCGGCCGGGAGTCCGAATACCAGCCGCACCAGGCGCTCAGTCAGACTGAAGGTCTCCAGGTCGAACCGGTCTGTCAAGTGAGGATACACGGGTCCGACGAGCACGACCAGCGACACGACGATGCTCGCCCCCAGAAAGCGCTGATAGGTGCGCCGGTCCTCCACCAGAAGGGCGATTCCGAACTGAAAGAGCGTGATAAAGGAAAGCACGAGCAACGTCAGACGGGCCTGGGGCAAGACCCCGTGGGGGTCGAAGTAGATGTGCGGAACATGCAGGACGACGTCGATAAGATCGGAGAAACCGTGCACGAAGGCGAACGCGGCGAGAAGCCACAGGCGGTCGGCGATACCTAGCTTGGTGGTGTGCTCACGGTAGTACCAGACCCCGGCGGCCATCACCCAGAAGTAGACGCCGTATGCCACGAACAACGCGAAGAGTGCCCAACTGGTGAGGCTCACTTTTTGCCACCTCCTGGATGCGTTGCCGTTCCCTCGGGGAGGAGATTGTTCGCCCGCATGACCCGCAAGGCATCGGCGGGCAGCCTCTTCTCGAGACTTCGGACCATCTCCGCGGTGAACCGGGGTCCCAGACGAACAGACACCGCCCGCTGGATAAACTGCAGATATGCGCGCCCTTTCCCGGCGAGCGCCGTGCTGTCGCCGGCGAAACGCACCAAGCCCGGCTGAGCAAGCGCCCGCCAGTAGTCCGGCAGACCGGCACCTCCGGCGGCTACCGAGACGCCGTCGAAGATGCTGTCGCGAACCCGGGCGCCGCCCACTACGGCCACTTCCTCCCCCCAAAGACGGGTGATGGCCAGGACGGCCCGCGCTGTCTCGCGCTTGCCGGGGTCCGCCGCAACCACCCAACCGGCGGCCCACAACGGATACGCTGCCGACGCGATCTCCTTGGCCAACAGTCGCAGCGGCCCCGCCAGCTCATCCATCGTTCGGACGCCGTCGAGCTCGGACAGAACCCTGCGTTCGATCGGCTCGAGGTCCAGCTCTAGGATCTCGAGCTCGGACCCGGCAACGACGTCGAGTACAGCCTCGGGGTTCGGCAGCATGTTGCGAAGCTCATCCCAGGAGGTCACTCCTCGAGTGCCCCGCATGATGAGCGCGGCCACGCTTCCCACGTCCACCCCGCTGCTCGTGTCCTCCTCACCGTCTGCGAAAACCCAATGGCCGTCTGAGGACGAGAAAGCCAGACGGAGAGACCCCTCCAGGTCGGCGGCCACCGGTGCATGCACCGAGACGAGCGAACCCTGGTGCAAACGGAAGCGCAGCTTGTCCGCTCCCAAGGCCAGCTCCAGCATCCCGGTGCGCCCAGCCGCGGCCAGGCTGCGCAGGACCTCGTGAAGTCGGGTGACGGCTAGATCGCCGGCGAGCCTGCCCCGGTCGTCGCCTACCATCTGGGCCAGCGATCCCAGGAGTCGCTCGATGACGTCGATGTTCGCGGCCAGGAGCACTTTTCTGCGCTCGAGCACCGGGAGGGACTCCATGTGGCCGGCGACACGGGCTTCGCGGAGGCTCTCAGCGCACTCCCGGTTCATGACACGCATGATCTCCAGGCGTTCATCAAGTCGAGCCCGGAGCTGATCGGGCGGCAGATGAGGTGAGAGGAACAGGGCTATGTCGAACGAGTCCATGGGCTCGTCCGGCTCCCGGATGGCAGTCTGCAGGGCAGCCAAGAATGTCCTGCGACCGGCCTCGGTGATCGAGTAGACCCGCCTTTCAGGTCTACCGGCGCGACGCTCCGACTGCTGGGATACGAGGCCGCGCTCGGCAAGGCGGTTTAGAGCGTAGTAGATGGAGGTGCGGCCGAGCCTGATCCATGTGCGGGTCGCATCGCCGCCGAGCGTCTCGCCTATCTCATACCCGTGGCTGGAACCCCGATCGGCGAGGATCCCTAGGAGGAGGAGATCGACCCGAGAGATCTTTTCGTCGCGTGCGATTTCCACCCCTCCACGCCGCAACCCCAGCGCTCGCCGGCCACGAGGCACGCGCCCTGAACGTTCTCGATGGTACCATGCGCTTCCGCCCTCGGCCGAACCAGCCCAGGGTCGCGGCCTTCCGATCCGAGGTCGGGCACGGGGCTGTTGTCTCCGGCCGGCCGGTTGTCAGGGTCGATCTCTTCGAGCAGCCACCGGCCAGGACGCGGTGCTTCAAGGGCAGGACACGAGCCGGCAATGCTCCGCCGGTCGGTCCGCACGGGCCGTGCTGAGGCACCCGTGAGGGCTCCTCATTCCGTGAAGCTCCTGTAAAGATGTGCCTCCCAGCCCGCCCCCCAGCCTTGCGGCTTCATACCCCCCAGGCCTATGCTTCAAATGGAGCATTTCCCGCGCAGCCGGCAAGGAGCACGTGTCATGGAAACCACTCACGAGCGGTCCACCGCAATCACGCGCCGCGACTTCCTGGTCATAGGTCTCGGCCTCACTGGGGCGCTCGCGGCCGCCGGGCTGGTGGCGCCGATTGTCCGCTATGCGTTCCCCAAGGTTCGGGCCGATGTCGCCGCTCGTGTCCTAGTGGCGTCTACGAGTCAGCTGACCCCCCTGGGCGAGGTGGTCGATTTCGAGTACCAGGAGACTCCCAGCACGCTGCTCCAGCTCCAGGACGGCACGTACGTGGGCCTTTCCCGGGTGTGCACCCACCTCGGCTGCATCATCAAGTGGGAGCCCGACAACACGCGCTTCTTCTGCCCGTGCCACGCCGGCATTTTCTCCCCTACCGGCGAAGTGCTCGGCGGCCCGCCGCCTCGACCTCTGCCCACCCTCAAGGTGGCAGTCGAGGGCGAGGATATCTGGGTCGAGGGCTGGAATCCGAGTTAGGCCGTGTGTCACCTCGTTCTTCTCATGCCGGTTTTCGGTCTGGCGGCCTTCGTTGTCCTCCCGCCTGCGCAAGCGACCGCGGCCTACCTCGTGATCCTGGGAGCGAGCGTGCTGATCTACAAGGCGATCATCGACGCCATGCGGCGGAGGGTGGTCACGGGCCTCGAGGCCATGCTGGGCGGCCTCGCCAGCGTCAGGCGCGTGGAGTCCCGCCGGCTGGTGGTGTGTTTGCGCGGTGAGCTGTGGACGGCCCGACCCGCTGGTTTCGCCAACGGAGCGCCGCAGCCCGGCGAGCAGGTGGTGGTCAGGGAGATCCGGGGCAACCGGCTGATCGTAGGGCCGCTCCCGGGGAATCATCGGGGTGATGCCTCTGCCGGCGCGGTCTCGACGCAACGAGCCGCGTCCGTCTACAGCCGGACCACGAAGAGCTTGACGATGTCGAGCCAGAGGTCGGTCTCCGACTCGACCGTGAGGCCCGCCGCCTCGATATTCTCGCGGGTGCGCCGGTCGATGTTGGCTCCCATCATGGGGCGCAGAAGGGGGTTCAGGACCCGCATCGCCTGACGGACCCCCGGCTTGCCCGAGAGCACGTGCTCAAGGAAGATTCCCCGGCCGGCGGGTCGGAGCACGCGTCGGATCTGCTCGAAGCCCCTCACCGGATCAGGCACCGAGCAGAAGACGAAAGTGGTGATCACCGTGTCGAACGAGTCGTCTGGGAAGGCGAGCCGTTGAACGTCCATCTCGTGCAGGTCGACCCTGGCGGCTCGCTGGTCGGCCAGCTCGTGGGCGTGCCGGAGCATGCCCGGGCTGAGGTCGATGGCCATGACCCGGGAGCCATCGGGATAGTAGGGGATGTTCTTGCCGGTGCCCACGCCCACCTCGAGGATCGCCGGGCCCCCCACAAGCGCCCACACGTGCCGTCGCCATTCCTGGAAGGCTCGCCGCTCGGCCGCCCACTCCATGAGGTTGTAGTAGCGGGAAAGCCGGTCGTAGCGCCGGCGGGTTCGGGCGGTGGCTCGGTCGAGAGACAGGTCATTCGCTGTCTGCGGATTCGCGTGCATGGATGTCCACCTACCTCAGGGCTTGCTTCGTCCGGCAACCCTCATTATACCCCTATCCCCTATATTATGCGGGCGCCTCTCCGGCGGGAAGCCGGTAACGCCTTTTCGCAGCAGGCGTCAGGTCGCCACCGCAAGCGAGGACGCTTCCCGGAGAGGCGCATCTGCCTCTTCTGACTCGCCCACGACTGCCCGGCCGTGGCTCAGCTGGAGAGTCCGGTCGCCCAGAGCGGCGACCGTAGCGTCGTGAGTGACGACGACCAGCGTGTGGCCCTGCCGGTGCAGGTCGCGGAAACGCGCGAGCACCAGTTGCTCGTTGTGCTCGTCCAGGTTGCCCGTCGGCTCGTCGGCGAGCAGGAGGCGGGGACCGTTGATGAGCGCTCGGGCGATGCATACCCGCTGCTGCTCCCCGCCGGAAAGCTGCGCGGGCAGGTGTCGAAGGCGTTCTCCAAGGCCAACCCGCTCGAGGGCCTCACGGGCTTCGTTCTCGTCGGCCACGCTGTGGAAGTACTGGGCGAGCATGACGTTCTCGAGCGCCGTAAGGTACGGCACCAGGTGGAATTGCTGGAACACGAGGCCAATGACGTCCCGCCGAAACCGGGTCAGCTCACGCCCCGAGAGGCCGGTCACCTGCATCCCGTTGATCACCGCTGTGCCCTCGCTCGGCTGATCGACAGAAGGCAACCCTTTCTCAACGGTCTGCGGTGGCGACGGTGAGCGTGCGTGGGCCCGGCCTCGGGATGTGTAGAAACCTCCCTTGCCCGGCAGAAGGTCGCGTGGGTCGGTGAGCCCGTCGTGCCACGCGTGTCTTGGAGGTGTTGAACGATGATGAATGGCTGGGGAGACGGGGTGTACGGTTGGGTCGGCCCCGTTCTTGCGCTGATCTTTCTGGTCTTGATCGCTCTTGGCATTGTGCTCCTGGTCCGCGGGACGAGAGGTGCGGGGCGAGGCGCAGCTCCCGGTCCCGCTCCGCGGGTGGAACCTGCGCCCGAAGCGCCACCGCGGTCGCCAGCCCTGGACGTCCTCGAAGACCGCTACGCTCGGGGAGAGATCGACCGGGAGGAGTTCCTGCAACGGAAGAAAGATCTGTCCGGGTGAGGCGGCCATGAGGAATTCGTTCTACGCCCACCCGCCTTATGATCAGGAGAGCTTCGCCCGGGCGCTCCGCCAGGGTATCGAACCCGGGGCGCCCGCCTCGAGTCGCCCGCGTCCCGCTGGCAGATGAGCGATCGGGAGATCGAAGCGCTGGTCGCGCACCTACAGCAGCTCTGATTTGCCGGCGGATATCGCGGCCCAGGCCCCGTTGATTGGCATCTCGAGAAGCTCTCAGCAGTCTAGCGCAGAGCGTACACTCCCAAGATCACCATGTAGATGACGGCGAGAATGAACACCGTCAAGCCGATTGTGATCACCGCGTTGCGGATCTTCGCTTCAGTGAGGTTGTTCACGGCTCCGCCCCCTGTCCGTCGCTCACTCCTCGGCGTGGCACCGCCGAGATCGAGAATCCGTCCGTCTCGCCTCTGCGCGCCGCTACCCTTCACCCATGGTCAACGCCTCCTCCAGTACGGTCCGCGCCTCATCGGCCTTGCCGGCCTCGATGTCCATGAGGGCGTGCTCCACGGCCTCCTTGAGCGGGCCGGAGGCCAAGGCGAGCGACACCTTCAGTTTGGAGACCGCCCCCGCGGGGTTCCCGCTCGCGAGATCGGCCAATGCGGTCCGCGCCTCGGCCTCTCCGGGAGCCGGCGCCATGGCGCCGGCTCCTGAGTCGGCATCGCCGGCGTCGTCCATGTCCATGCCACCCATGTCCTCGCTCGAGCCGCCGAGCTCGGTGGCTCTATCCAACGCTTTCTCCAGCGCGCCCGTGTCGCCGCTCTCGGCAGCGGCCGCTGCCTCTTCGATTGCCTGCTTGAGCTCGCCGGTAGCCCGGTCGGCGGCCTGAGCAAGCAGCTCGTGTACCGCCGGGAGGTCTCCGTGACTCAGCTCGTGAATCGCTTCCTGCAGGAGCTCAGCCGGGTCGGCCAGCTCCACCTTCTCGCCGCGCTCCCAGGCACGGAGTAGAGCTATAAGATCTCGGATCTGGACGGGCGAGAGCACCGTGCCCCAGGTGGGCATACCGGCGGCCGGCCGCCCGTCGGCGATGGTGGAGGCGTACCAATCGTCGTCGAAGCTGGCGAGACGATGGACGTCGTTGAGGGCCGGACCCAGCGGGGTTCCCTGCCCTTCAGCCCCATGGCAGACAGTGCACGTGGCCGCGTATATGGCCAGCCCCTCTTGCGGATCGCCTTTCATGGCTTCGGCGGCGCGGTCGGGGGCGGTCGATTCCCATGAGCGCATGAAGGCGACGAGGTCCCCTATCTGCTCATCGGTGAATGGCCCGCCGTGAGCCTGGTTCCAGGCGGGCATCTCGGTGTTGGGCACACCCGAGCCGACCACGCTGAAGATGGTGGAGTCGAGCGTGGTGTGCAGAAAGGTGCTGTCGTTCAAAGGAGGGCCGTCGACCCCTTCACCCTGCTCGCCGTGGCACATCGCGCAGTTATCCGCGAACAGCTCGCGTCCGGCAGTGGTGGCGAGGATGCGGTCGCGGCTCTCCTCAGCCGCTACCCGGGCAGGCTCACGGAGCTGGTAGACCTCGAAAGACACCAAGATGCCCACGATCATGAGCAGAATGGCGATAGTGAAGGGACGGTAGCTCTCGCGGGGGCGCATGGTGCTCATCACCTTCCTCGTCAGATCCTGATCAGCTGAGCGGGGTCGAAGCGGTCGCGTTCGACAGGCCGGCTCGTATCCACCACGATCTCCCCGTCGACGATCTCGATCGGGAAGATATCTAGCGGCCGCGGAGCCGGTCCGCTCAGCACCTCTCCCTTCTCGTTGAAGATGGAGCTATGGCAAGGGCAGCGAAAGCGGGTCTCGTCGTCACGCCACGGCACAGTGCAACCCAGGTGAGTGCAGCGATGCCACAGAGCGAGCAGGCCGCCATCCTCGAGACGAGAAAGATAGAAGCGTCCTTGCTGGATGTGGGTGACCGTGCCCGGATCGAACTCGGCTACCTGGCCGGCGGAGACCTTGCCGCCGAAGGCTCCCGGCTGGATCCGGGGCTTGAAAAACGCCCAGAACCCGGCTGCTCCTTGGGCGCCCAGCGTAAGGGCGGCGATGCCCACGATCCAGCGCAGGAAGCCCCGTCGGGTGATTCCGCGGGCTGTCGGTCCTGATCCACCGGTCTCGGCGTGGCCAAGGCGTGCGGCGTGCTGGCTGTTGGTTGTTGCCACCGATCCTCCCTTTGGAGCTCGTTTCAAAACGAAGCCTTGGCCGCCGCGGCCGCACTGGGCGGCGCGATGCGGCGTCCTCGGTCACGTCCGTAGCTCTGCTACGCTCGTTCCCTGCGTCCTTGCCTCGCCCGCGCCCATCGCACCCTGGCGGCGAAGCGTCATTCCGAACCGAGCTCGTGGAGCTCGTTTCAAAACGAAGCCCTGGCCGCCGCGGCCGCACCGGGCGGCGCGATGCGGCGTCCTCGGTCACGTCCGTAGCTCTGCTACGCTCGTTCCCTGCGTCCTTGCCTCGCCCGCGCCCATCGCACCCTGGCGGCGAAGCGTCATTCCGAACCGAGCTCGTGGAGCTCGTTTCAAAACGAAGCCCTGGCCGCCGCGGCCGCACCGGGCGGCGCGATGCGGCGTCAGAGTGCATCCCACGGGTTGTATCCGTCGGGCATCCGCCAGGGCCAGTGCAGCTCGAAGCCCGGGCCCCGGAACAGGAATCCGCTCACTGTGAACACGACGGCCGCGACGAACATGACCGTGAACAAAGCCATGACGACCTCCCGGGCGGGGGCCCGGCGTAGCCGGACGACCACAGCCGGTAGGAGCACCAGCACAACGAGGATGCCCCCCGGGGCCAGGCCCTGAGCTATCCATTGGGGTGCGCTGCCCCGGAGCAGCTCCCGCAGCGTGAACGCGTTGTCGAGTGCGATGTAGGCGGGCATGACCACCAGGCCGTACAGAGCGATCCAGCCGACATGGCGCCGAGCGCTCCGGAGCGGACGGGTCGAACCGAACCATCTGCCGGCGCCCGCGCAGGCCCCGTCCACGTAGGGCACCGCTACCAGGAAGGCGATGAACGCGCCGGGGAGCAACACGCCGGCCGCTAGCGGATGCATGTGCTCGAGCATCTCCTGGAGGCCCAGGAAGTACCAGGGGGCCTTGGCCGGGTCGGTGGTGACGAGCGGATTGGCGATCTCCTCCAGCGGAGCCGACTTGAAAAGTGAGAAGAGAAAGACTGACAGGGTGACCCCCAGAAACAGCACCACCTCCCAGAGCAGCACTACAGGGTAGGAGAACACCGTCCCCTCGGGGCCCTTGCCGACCATGGGCGTCTCGCCGGGCATCACCTCGGCCAGGGCGTAGGTCTTGCCCGAGTGTCTCGGGAAGACGTTGTCAATCGTCTCCGGCGGGGGAGTCTTGCCGGTGCCGGTCTTGGTTGGGGTCATGGCCTACTCCTCCTCCACCCGCTCGTTGGCGGCCAGCCCGCCGTCTTTGCGGACCCGCCAGAGATGAACTGCAATTAGAAGACTCATGATCGCCGGTAGCACGGCCACATGCAGCGTGTAGAAGCGGATGAGGGAGCTCTGGCCTACCTCCACGCCACCGATCAGCGCCTGCTTCAAGGCCGTCCCGAGCAGGGGGATGTAGCCGGCGATGTTGGTGCCCACCGTAATGGCCCAGTAGGCCAGCTGGTCCCAGGGCGTGAGGTAGCCTGTGAAGCTGAGGGCCAGGGTGAGCAGCAGCAGGAAGACCCCCACGACCCAGTTGAACTCGCGCGGGGGTTTGTAGGCCCCGGTGTAGAACACACGCGCCATATGCAGCACGACCGTCAGGACCATCAAATGGGCGGCCCAGCGATGCATGTTGCGTGTGAACTGCCCGAGCGGCACCGAGAGCTGGATCTCCTTCATGGCCGGGTATGCTCGCTCCACGGACGGGACGTAGTAGAACATGAGCAGCGCTCCGGTGAAGAGCAGCACCAGGAAGAGGATGGCGGAGATGATGCCCAGCCCAAAGGTGTACGACCAGCGCAGGCTGCGCCGGTCGACCTTCACCGGGTGCAAGTGGAAAAAGACGTTGCTGGTCGTGGCCAATGACCGGTCGAGCGGCGAGCCGGACCAGCCGTGCCGGAACACCGACCGCCAGATGCGGGATGCGGTCAGCCGATCAGCGAAGTCGTTCGAGTCCATGTCTCGTTCCTCCCGGACCTTCGTGTGACTGCTGGACGGTGAGCGTGCCGGCCATGCTCGCGCCGGCGGCCGCCGTCGTTGTCGTGGTCTCCTCAGTACCGCCGCAGGCGGCCAGCACCAGTGCAACGGCCGGCATCGCTCCCAACGCCATGAACCTTGATCTCACTTCTCCTCCTAGGTGTTAGGGGCCACCGGCTGGGGCCCCACAGGTTCGGGGCTGGGGGTGCCGGGCCACGGTTCGCCGGGGCTGCTTTCGAGCTCCTCGGTGAAGCGGAAGGCCTCCATCTGGACCGCTCCCGTCGGACACCGTTCCGCACAGAGACCGCAGCGGATGCACAGGGTGGGGTCGTACAACATCGCCGATGCGGATCCTCCGACCCGGGCGTAGCGCTCCAGGACCGTCCGCACCGTGTCGTCTCCGTCGATCTCCCGCACAGGCACTAGCTTCAGGCAGTCGAACGGGCACACATCCACGCAGCCGCTGCACATGATGCACAGGGAACCGTCGAAGATTGGGCTAACCGAGCAGACCAAGCAGCGCGAAGCCTGCTCGTGCGCGGTGGAAGGGTCGTAGCTCTCCTCCACCAGGGACACGCCTACGCGCCGGTCGATGGGGATAGTGGGAGGCTCCATCCGGCGCCGCTCCAGATACCCTTTCTGAGGTCCCATCTGCGAACGGCGGTAGGCGGGGATTGGCGAAAAGAAGCCCGAACGGGCGAGGCGGGGACGCGTACCGCCGAGGTACGTGTGGATGGAACGAGCCGCCGTCTGCCCGTCGGCGACCGCGTTGATGATGAGGCGCGGCCCGAAGGCGATGTCGCCGCCGGCGAAGATCCCCGGCGAGCTGGTCTCGAGGGTGTCGGCATCTACGGCCAGCGAGCCGCGCGGCGTCACTTCGAGCCCGTCTTCCTCCCGGACCCAGCTCAGATCGCCGGTCTGACCGATGCTGACGATGGCGCCGTCGCACTGCCAGATCCGCTCGCTGCCGGGCACCAGCTGGGGGTTGAACCGGCCGCTCTCGTCGAAGGCCCGCTCCACGTCCATGGTGACCACTCCCCGCAATTGCCCTCCTTGCCCGATGAAGCGGACCGGCGCAGCGTGATTGTGGATCTGGATACCTTCCTCTTCCGCCTCGGCCATCTCGATGGGATCGGCCAGCATCTCGTTCCGAGCCTCGACCACCAGACAGTGCACCTCTTCGGTGGCCCCCAGGCGCTGGGCCGATCGGGCGGCGTCGATGGCGGTGTCCAGGTCGCCCCCTGATTGCGCCGGACGTCCCAGGCGAGCGGCGGTGCGGGCCACGTCCATGGCCACGTTGCCGCCGCCAATGACCAGCACATTCCTGCCAAGATCGAGGTTGTAGCCGCCGAGGTTCACATTGATCAGAAAGTCAACGGCCCGCAGCACGCCGTCGAGGGTTTCTCCTTCGATGTTCAGCCGGCGGCTGGTGTACGTCCCGATCCCGAGGAACACGGCGTCGAAGTTGCGGCGCAGGTCGGCCAGGTCGAAATCCCGGCCGAGTGCCCGCCCGAATTCGATACGCGGCCCCAGGGACAGCACGGCCTCGATCTCCAGATCGATCAGCGCGCGCGAGAGGCGGTACTCAGGAACGCCCAAGCGCAGCATGCCACCGGCCACCTGAGTGCTCTCGAAGACGATGACCTCGTGACCCAAGAGCCCCAGGTCGTGGGCACAGCTCAGGCCCGCGGGCCCGCTACCCACCACCGCCACGCGCCGTCCCGAAGCACTGACTGAAGCGGAGCGGCCGCGCAGGGCCTGGCGGCTCGT
Organism: Thermoleophilia bacterium; assembly: GCA_027493445.1. GTDB lineage: Bacteria > Actinomycetota > Thermoleophilia > RBG-16-64-13 > RBG-16-64-13 > JAMDDA01. The sequence goes on from JAOSKU010000001.1 coordinate 4,234,377, forward strand.
GGCGACGGCGGTGTTGCCCAGCTCGATCTCGGGGGCCGGGCCTGAGTACGTCCCCCCCCGCGTATCTCCGTCGGCCCGGTGCGCGCCGTCCATGAAGACCCCGTAGCGGTCGTTCACGAACCGCTTGAGCGCTCGGATGGCTATGGGCTCGTCGATACGGCCGCGGCGGCAGGCGGCCTCACAGGGCGCCCCGCAGACCCAGCCGCAGGTGGAAGCGAACGGGTTGGTCTCTCGGGCGATCAGGTAGGCGCGCTCGTATTCGCCTCGAGAGATTGCGGTCACGTATCCGCGCGCATCAGTCCGCACAGGGCAGGCGGCCTGGCAGCTGACCATTTCCTGATAGAAGTTGAGGTCAGCCGCGAAGACCTGGTACCTGGAGTCGCGCACGTCTCCCCTTCCAATAAAGGCCTCATGAGAGAAGGCTCATGGCCCGACCCTAGCAATCCCGGGTGTGAATTCGGTCTAGATGAGGTGGGAGCTTGGTGGCAATGTCGAGATCGAGCAGCGGACGGCTACTCGAAGCGGTAGCCAAAGCCGCGTACGGTCAGAACGTGCCGAGGATCGCCCGGATCTCGTTCGAGCTTGCGGCGCAAGGACCACACGTAGTGCTTCACGTGCTCGGTTTCGCCGGCGTACCTGTAGCCCCACACCTGCTCGACCAGCTGATCGGTCGAGAGCGTCCGCCGGGCCTCCCGGGCGAGAGCCTCGAGCAGCCGGAACTCCGTGGGTGTGAGCTCCACCCGCTCTCCGGCGCGGGTGACCTCCTGGCGGGCCAGATCGATCACCAGGTCGCCGCTGGCGATGCGCGTATCGGGGGTCGAAGCCGCCCTGGCCCGTCCCAGCACGGCGCCGATTCTCGCCGTCAGCTCGGCGAATGAGAACGGCTTGGTGACGTAGTCGTCCACCCCTAGGCTGAAGCCTCGCAGCTTATCCACCTCCTCGCTTTTCGCCGTCAGCATGATCACCGGCACGCCCGATCGCAGGCGGATGCGCCGGCAAACCTCCCATCCGTCCATGCCCGGCATCATGACATCGACGATCGCCAGATCGGTGGTCTGCTCGCTCAGCAGGCGCAGGCCTTCCGCGCCGGTGGTCGCCGTGACCACGCGGTAACCGGCGTGCTCCAAGTGGCCGGACAGTAGCTCGAGCAGCGTGGTGTCGTCATCGATGACCAGCACGTTGTGGGGGCGTGCGGCCACGCTCATGATCCCTCCCCGGCTGTTCGGCCAGCATCCGGATGTGCCACGGGCAGGGCGAACGAGAAAACCGCGCCTCCCGCTGGGTGGTTCTCGACCCATATGCGGCCGCCCTGGGCCTCCACGAGCCGGCGGCAGACGTAGAGGCCGAGCCCGTGGCCGTAGGCTGCCTGGGCGTCGCTGCCGTCAAGGCGATAGAAGCGCTCGAAGACCCGCTCAACATCGGGGGAGGGAATTCCAGGCCCTTGGTCCCGTACCGAGACCACAATCTCGACGACGTCGGCCCGCAACGCGATCTCGATGGGCCCGCCGGGTGGCGAGTACTTGTCGGCGTTGTCGAGTAGGTTGGCCAGAACCTCCTCGGTGCGTTCCGGATCGGCGAATGCCTCCGGTAGACCCTGAGCCTCCTGCACGATCAGGGGCCGGCCTCTGGCCCGGGCCCGGAAGTGCTCGGCGGCCCGCTGTGCAAGGGGGACCAGCGACACAGGCTCCGCATGGATCTCCAGTTTGCCGTCCTCGAGGCGGGCGGCGTTGAGCACTCCGCTCACCAGATGCTCCAGCCGCGAGGTCTGGTCGTTCAAGATCGCGAGCATGCGCGCGCAGGTAGAGCGCATTTCCGCTCCGCAGTCGTCCTGCATCCGTTCAACCGCGCCGCGCATGTTGGTCAGCGGCGCTCGAATCTGGTGGGAGACGAGCGATACGAACTCCGCCCGCAGATCGTCGAGCCGGCGCAGGTCGGCATTGGCACGGGCCAACTCGTCGACCTTCTCATCCAGCTGGCGCGTCCGCTCGGCCACCAATTCGTTGAGGCCGGCATTGAGCCGGCGGATCTCCTCCTCGCGCTCCTTGCGCGCCGTCACGTCGCGCAGGATGAGGGAGAAGCCGGCCGTGTTTCCCGCGTCGTTCTCCAGCCTGGTGGCCGTGAGATCCACGGTCAGCCGTCGCCCGCCTACGTGGCACTCGGTCTCGTGGCCCCGCACATAGCCGGATCGCTCCGCAGACTCGAGCAGCCACCGCAGCTCGGCTTCCCCGGAACGCCCACGTCCCAGCGCGTCGTAGAGCCCGATGCCGAGGAGGCCGCCGCCGTTGGGCCGGAAGAGGAGCTCGGCGCCGTCGTTGTACGCCTCGATGCGGCCGTTCGGGTCGAGGCTGAAGATAGCGTCGGCCGAGGCGCTGGTGATCGCAGCCAGGCGCCGGTCGCTGGCTCGGGCCTGCTCTTCCGCGCGCCGGCGCTCCTCCAGCCAGCGGGGGATGAGGCCGAGCACCCAGAATGTCAGCAGGGGCCCGGCGCTGCCGTAGAACAGTATTTCGACTCCGTAATGGAAGGGATCGCCGTAGCGATCGTGGACCCAGCTCGCAAGGACGAGCTGGTAGAGGACTGTGAGCACCGCGAAGGACAGGGGGATAGCCCATCGTAGCCGGGCGATGCGTTCCTGGAGTGGGTCGGTCATCGAGGGGCCTCGCGGGTAGGCGGCAGCTGCTCGGGCGGTCGCTGCGAGTTCCAGCGTGGTCGGTCGCCGCCCGGTCGCCGGAGAAAGAAGGTGGCGAAGGCCATTGCGAGCGTCACCGTCCAGAAGAACGTCTGCCTCGCGGTGCTCCCTCGAGCATAGCTTCGGCCCTCGTGCCGCACGACCCAGGCCTCGGCCAGGGCTTCCCAGGCCGCGTGATGGCTGACGGCCAGGGCGACGGCGCGGGGGAAGCCCCGCAGGGGCGGGAGGACCCTGCAAGGGTGCGGCTCGGCGGGAGACCGAAGGGCGGCACCCAGGATCCAGAAGAGATGCAGTGCCGCCGCCGGCGCCGTTTCGAAGTGCCCTCTCTCGTGCAGCACGACCAGGCGGAGGGTCTCCTCCGGCGGGCCGGCTCTGAGGATCATGTTGACCAACCCGGGATGCGGAAGGCGCAGCCGCCCAACCTCGGCCACGTGCCAGCCATCGGCACCTGCTGTTACCCGTCCGGCCGTGCCGAACCAGGTGGTGAAAGGCAGGGTTAGTCTTCGCGTGGGCGCTTGGGTCATGAGGGCCTCCTTGGGGCTCCTCGGTGGGCGGGCGCATCGGTGGTCGCTGCAGCTGGCTTCCCGACTTTCCCATTGTACCTTGACAATCGCCGGCTTGCTGGTACACTGGAGGCCAATGTTGAGTAAATGGATAGAGTTTATTTATTTTTCGGGACGGTCCCCGGGGCCGCCGACTGATTGGAGGATGCCATGCGTCTCGCCGCGAATCTGACTGAGCTCATCGGGAGCACCCCACTCGTCCGACTGAACCGGGTTGCTAAGGGATTCGATGCCACCGTCGTGGCGAAACTGGAGAGCTTCAACCCCGGTGGGTCGGTGAAGGACCGCATCGGCCTAAGCATGATCCGGGCGGCCGAGCAAGACGCAAGGATCGAACCGGGGAGGACGGTGATCATCGAGCCCACCTCGGGCAACACCGGGATCGCGCTGGCCTTGGTGGCTGCCACCAACGGTTACCGTCTCATCCTGACCATGCCCGACACCATGAGCCTGGAGCGTCGCGCGCTGCTCAAGGCCTACGGCGCCGAGCTGGTCCTGACGCCCGGGGCCGAGGGTATGAAGGGAGCCATCCGGAGGGCCGACGAGCTGGCCGCGGAGACGCCGCACGCCTTCGTGCCTCAGCAGTTCGAGAACCCGGCCAACCCCGACGTCCATCGAGAGACCACGGCGGAAGAGATCTGGGCCGACACCGACGGACAGATCGATGTGTTTGTGGCCGGGATCGGCACGGGAGGCACCGTCACCGGCGTGGGCGAGGTGCTCAAACAGCGCCGGCCCGGCCTGTATGTGGTGGCGGTCGAGCCAGCGGACTCCCCGGTGCTGTCGGGCGGCGTCCCCGGACCCCACAAGATCCAGGGGATCGGCGCGGGATTCGTACCCCAGGTGCTCGACGTCGAGATCTACGACGAGATCGCGCAGGTATCGAACGACCAGGCCTTCGCCATGACCCGCCGCCTTGCCCGGGAGGAGGGCATCCTGGCCGGGATCTCCTCGGGGGCGGCCGCTCACGCCGCTGTGGAGGTGGCCGGGCGTCCGGAATCGGCAGGCAAGCTCATCGTGGTCGTGTTGCCGGACACGGGTGAGCGCTACCTGAGCAACCCGGTGTACGCGGACCTCAATGGGGGCTCCGCCGGATTGTAGGAGAGACGAGGACTGTAGTAGAGACGAGTGTGGTAGGCGCGCGGGCGGTCGCGCCGACTCTAGAAGGAGGTCGGAAACGATGACAGGGTCCCCCCACAAAGTCACGCGGCGCCAGCTGCTCAGGCTGGCCGGAGTCTCGGGCCTCGGTTTGACTGGGCTCGGCTATCTTGCGGGCTGCGGCGGGGCAGAAGACGCCACCTCCACCACCGCGGCTACGGCCTCGGGTTCGAAGGACGACCTGCCTCCGGTGCGCATCGGATACATCCCCATCACCGATGCGACACCGCTTCTCATTGCGCACGCCCAAGGTTACTTCGCGGAAGAAGGGCTCGAGGCGGAGCAGCCCGCCCTCATCCGCAGCTGGTCGGCCCTGGCCGAGGCTTTCCAGGCCGGCACGTTCAACCTGACGCATCTGTTGATCCCCATCCCCATCTACCTGCGCTACGCCCGGGGTTTTCCGGTGAAAGTCGTAGCCTGGAATCACATGAACAACTCGGCACTGACCGTGCGCGACGACGGGCCCATTCGCAGCTCCGCCGACCTGGGGGGCCGGCAGATCGCCGTGCCCTACTGGTATTCCATGCACAACGTCATCCTGCAGATGGTGCTGCGGAGCCACGGCCTGCAGCCTGTGATCCAGGACCAGAAAGCGGCCCTGGCCGCCGATCAGACCAACCTCCTGGTCATGTCCCCGCCGGATATGCCCACGGCCCTCAGCACCGGGGCCATCGACGGCTATATCGTGGCTGAGCCCTTCAACGCGGCGGGCGAGCTGCTGGCCGGAGGCCGCATCGTGCGCTTCACGGGTGATGTGTGGCAGAACCACCCGTGCTGCGTGGCCGTCATGCACGGAGACGACGTCACCGCCCGGCGCGCGTGGAGCCAGAAGGCGGTGAACGCCCTGGTGCGGGCGGAACGCTGGAGCCGGGAGAACAAGGAGGAGGCGGCCCGCATCCTCTCCAAGGACGGGGCCGGCTACCTTCCCTTCCCGGAGAACGTCATCGCCCGGGCCATGATCAAGTACGATCTGGAGACCTACGGTGTCGACGGCGGCACCGGAGCCATACGCCATCCGGAGTGGCGATCTTCCCGCATCGCCTTCGAGCCCTACCAGTTCCGTTCCGCCACCAAGCGGATCGTCCAGGAGCTCAAGCAAACGGTCCTGGAGGGCGACACCAGCTTCTTGAAGGATCTCTCGCCGGAGCACGTGGCCGACGACCTCATGGTCTACGGCCTCGTCAAGACCTCCCTGGGGCAGTGGGGAGGGCTGGCGGCCTTCGACGGAGCCTACAAAGACTATGAGCGGACTGAAGTCATCGAGGTCTGAGGGAGCCGCTCGCCGATTTCTACTGCGGATCGCCGGGATCGCCCTCTTCCTGGCGGCCTGGCAGGCCGCGACCAGCTTCGAGCTTCTGGGCCCGGTCTTCGGCCCGGCGTTCGGTCCCGGGGCAGGAGGGCGTGCCCTGCTGGCGATGGCCCGGTCGGGCGTGCTCTTCGAGCAGACGGAGGCCTCTTTGGGTCGCTTCGGGCTCGGCCTGCTCCTGGCCGTGGTCATCGGTGGACCCCTGGGTTTCATTGTGGGCTATTTCCGCTCCCTGGAGGAGTTGACCACCGTCGTGTTCCAGATTCTCCGCATGACCTCACCCCTGGCTCTGGTGCCGATCGCGCTGATTGCCTTCGGGGTGGGCTCCCGGCCGGTGGTCTTCCTTATAGCCTACGCCGCCGTCTGGCCGGTGGTCCTTTCTACCGCCCACGGAGTGTCGCGGGTGAGCCCCGCTTGGAAGAGGATGGTGCGTGGATTCGGCGCTCGCGACGGGTCCGTGCTGCGCAAGGTGATCGTGCCCGCCGCCCTGCCGGAGCTGGTACAGGGCATCCGGCTGGCGGTGGGGGTCGGCTGGATCGTGCTCGTGCCCGCGGAGATGCTGGGGGTGGACAGCGGTCTGGGCTACCAGATCCTCGACAGCCGCGACCGGTTCGCCTACGACGAGCTGGTGGCCACGATCCTGGTGATCGGGCTCCTGGGTTTGGCGCTCGATCTGGTGCTGCGGCGGCTCAAGGAGCTGGTGTCGTGGACGGCGTGAACCTGCGCGCGCGGGCGTCGCTGTTGGCGGAAGCTCTGCCCTTGATCTCTGTCGAGGAAGCGGCCCGGACCTTCGGGGCCGGCCCCCGGGCGATCGAGGCTCTCGGGCCGGTGTCCTTCGAGGTGCGGTCCGGGGAGTTCTTCTGCATCGTCGGGCCGTCGGGCTGCGGCAAGAGCACGCTGCTCGATCTCGTGGCCGGCTTCGAGCGTCCCGACGCCGGCCGGGTGCTGGTGGGCGGCCGGCCGGTGCTGGGGCCCGATCCGCGCCGCCTGCTTCTCTTCCAGGAGCACGCCTTGCTGCCGTGGCGCTCGGCGCGCGCCAACGTGGAGCTCGGTCTGGAGCTCGCCGGGGTGCCCCGGGCCGATCGCCGGGAACGCGCCCGGGGTCTGCTGCATGAGATGGGCCTGGCCGGCTTCGAGAACGCGCGCCCCCGCGAGCTCTCTGGGGGGATGCGGCAGCGGGTGAGCATCGCCCGCGCTCTGGCCGTGGATCCGGATGTGCTGCTCATGGACGAACCCCTGGGCGCCGTGGACGCCCTCACCCGCCTGCGCCTGCAAGACGAGCTGCTGACCCTCCAGCGGCGGGGGGCAAGACCATCGTCTTGGTGACGCATGACATCGACGAAGCCGTGTACCTGGGCGACCGAGTAGCCGTCATGAGCGAGCGCCCCGGGCGCTTCAAGACCGTGGTGGGGGTCGAGCTGCCGGAGCCCCGGGACCGGGGCTCGGCGGAGCTCTTTCACTTGCGCGAGCGGATTCTGGAGGAGTTCCGTCTCGTGCCCGCACGGCGGCCCCCCGAATACGCCATCTGACCCGCGACCGAACGAGGAGCTTCCGGACCATGCGCTACCAGTACCCGCTGCTCAACGCCGAGATGCCCTGCCGGGACGACGTCCTGGCTCTCGCCCCTTCAAAGGCCGTGCCCCTCCTGGCCGAGCATCTCACTCAGTGTGGCCTTTCGTGCTTCCTCGACCGCTCCGACGCCCAGCAGCGTCTCTGCGCCTACGGGCTGGACGGCACCTGCTGCCGCCGCTGCCTCTGGGGCCCTTGCCGGGTGAGCGAGGACAAGCCCGGCATCTGCGGCGCCGGCCCAGCGCTGGTCGTGCTTTCCAACCACCTGCGCATGGTCGCCGCCGCCGCCGCCAGCCATGGCTCGCACGCCAAGGCCCGGCTGGAGGCGCTGCTGGCCGTGGGAGAAGGTCGGGCGCCGGGGCCGATCCGGGGAGTGAAGCGGGTGGAGCAGCTGGCCTCGGCTCTCGGGGTGCCTCTGCAGGAGAACGGCAGTGCGCGACCGGCCGAGCTGGTGGCCGGCGACCTGGCCCGCCTCCTGTACGAGGACCTGGGCAAGGCCCGGCCCGGCCCCATGCACTTGCTCGAAGCACTGGCGCCGCCCGAGTGTGTCGAGATGTGGCGCGGACTGGAGGTCATGCCGACCTCCACCATGTCCGAGGTCTTCGAGGCTCTGCACCGCACCGGTCTGGGCGCCGACTCCGATTGGCGGAACGCCGCCCTGCACGAGCTCCGGCTGACGGTGGCCTTCTTCTGGGGCGCTGTGGTGGTGGCCAGCTTGGCCTCCGAGATGCTTTACGGCCCCCCGGTGCCGGCTGAGGGGGAGGTAGGCTACGGGACCTTGGCGGACGGCCAGGGCGTGAAGATCGCGGTGCACGGGCACCAACCGGGCGTAGCCGAGGCGGTACTGGCGGCATGCGAGGAACCGGAACTTCTGGCCGAGGCACGCTCGGCCGGCGCCTCCGGCTTTGACGTGTACGGCCTCTGCTGCACGGGACAGGAGCTTCTCGCCCGCCACGGGGTGCCTTCGCTGACCGGCATCTTGGGACAGGAACTCGCCCTGGCCACGGGCGCCCTCGATGCCCTTGTCGTCGACCTGCAGTGCGTCATCCCGGGCGTGATGCCGATCGCCGAGGCGCAGGGCACCGCCGTGATCACCACCCACGACTCCAACCGGCTGGAGGGCGCGGTCCACGTCCCGTTCGACGTGGAGGATCCTCAGCGGACGGCCCGAGCCGTCCTACGCCTGGCCATCGAGGCCCATGGGCGGCGGCGCGGCGCGCGCCGTTACATCCCCGCCACCCGGGCCCGAGCCCGCACCGGCTTCGACGAAAACGGTATTCTGGCCGCCTTCGGCGGAGAGGAGGGCTTGCTGAGTCACATGCGCGGCGGGGACATCCGCGGGCTGGTCACCATGGTCTCCTGCAACTCGCCGAAGGTGCCCTACGAGCGCTCCAACGTGGTCCTGGCTCGCGAGCTTCTGCGCCGGGGCATCCTGGTCACCACGACGGGCTGTGCGGCTCACGCTCTGCTCAACGACGGCCTAGCCTCCGCCGCCGCCCGGGAAGTCTGCAGTTCCGGCCTGCGGCGGGCGCTGGAGCGGGCCGACCTTCCTCCCGTGCTGACCGTCGGAGCCTGTGTGGATAACACCCGCACCTTCTTCCTGTGGCAACGCCTGGCTGCAGCCGCCGGCGTCCCGTTGTGGGAGCTTCCTTTGTTCTACGTGGGAGCCGAGCCCGGCAACGAGAAGGCCGTCGGCATGGGCATGGCTTTCCTGGCTCACGGCGTCAGCGTGCTCGCCGGCTACCCGCTTCCCGTGCCCGTACCCACCGCCAGACCCAAGGAGGGCGGGGCCCTCGATGACCTGGTACGGGTAGCCAATCCGGTTGCCGACTTTTTCGCGTCGGGGGTAGCCGAGCTCCTGCACGCCCGCATCGTGGTCGAGCCGGTACCCGAGCTGGCCGCCGGAGCGATCCAGGCCGACTTCAAACGCAAGAGGCAGGCCCTGGGATGGTGATGCCCGGGGCGGCCGGCAGTGTAAAGGCTTCGTTAACTTCGCGTCCTCCTACTACCTCTTGTAGTAGGTAGACCGTACTATGGGTACCGCGGGTCGGCCCGCCCAAGAGCTCGTTTCAGAATGGCGCTGCGCCGTCCAGTGCGGCTGCGGCGTCCAAGGCTATCTCTTGAAACGAGCTCTGAGGCGTCAGACCGCCCCTCACTTCTCGCAGATCGATTCGTGGCCCGGAGGAGGGAACGATGCTCAGTTGCCTGGAACGTAATCAGGATCCCGAAAGGGCTCACGAGGACTATGCTCGGGTTCTCCTCATGGTCGCTCAGCATGGCGACCGCTACGCCCGCCGGCTGTTCGTGCAGCAGCACACCGACGTGCTCGGCGGGTACTCGGCCTACCTCTTGCATCTCGGCGACGGCGATCTGGAGGCTGTCTTCCATGATGCCGTGCTGTCGCGGGGCGGGGTCTGGCCCAAGACTCTGATGGGCCTGCGCCTTGCCCTGCCGAAGCGCCTCGAGGCGCAGCTCGAGGATCCCTGGAAGGCTTGGCGGGCCCTCGAGGGCTACGCGCCCGGTGGCCTGGAGATCGACCCCGTGTGCCTCATGTTCGTCGATCCGCACGACACTCCGTACGTGGCGAGGAACGCGGGCCGAACGGTTTACTTCTGCTGCCCCCACTGCCTGGAGAGCTGGGAGACGCGCAGGGCGACCGGCGGCGCCGAGCTCCGGTTCCTGCGCATCCAGGGCGAAGCGGGGAGTCGGGCGTGAACCGCCGGTTCTATGTGCTTCTCATGGGGTTGGGGCTCGCCCTACTCCTCGGCGCCGCCTGGGTCTATGCCGGGCGGCAGACATCGGCCGCTCCCTCCTCGACAGCCAGCGGCGCGGCCGGCGTTGAGTCTGACGCGGCCCAGCCGGCGCCCGGCGTAAACCCACCGTCGGGCGCGTCCGGATACCTGGCGCAGGACAAGGGCGAGGGGAACGTGAGCGTCTCGGCGGTGCTCCTGACCGCGGGCAGCCTGGCTCAGGACGCCTCGCTCGCCGGCTTGGCCGGCCAGGTGGGTACCGGCGAGGTCGGCATCGCGGTGACCTTCCTCACGCACTCCGTCAACCTGTCCGGATTCGACCTGGTGGCGCTCAGCACCCTCCGCACACCCAAGGGCGACGTTGCCCCCTTGCGCTGGGTCTCGGAGGCCGATGACGACCACCATCGCTCGGGAATGCTGGTGTTCCCGGGGAAGGACGTCGACTTGAGCGCGTCGGGCGATCTCACGCTGATCATGAAGGATATCGCCGGCATCCCCGAGCGCGCCATGATCTGGCGCCTCCCTCAGAGCTAGAAGGCTGCTGAGAAATGACGCTTCGCCGCTGGGGTGCGCTGGGCGAGTGCGAGGCAAGGACGCAGGGAGCGTTCGTGGCCGGAGGCCACGGGCGCGACCGAGGACGACGCATTCGTGGGGTCCAGTGCGCCCCAGCGGCCAAGGCTTCGGGCTGGCACGAGCTCCAACAAGCAGCGCTACGGGCGCGACTGAGGACGATGGATGGCGCCGCCCAGCGCTGCCCGGCGGCCGATGTTTCGTTTTTCAGCGGCCTCCTAGACGACTTCGCCCCATGAGCGTCCCAGTCGTGCTAGCCTTCGCCGCGGGAGTGGTCTCCTTTCTCTCGCCCTGCATCGTCCCGATGATCTCGGTGTACCTGACTTTGATCACCGGGATGACCTTGGAGGAGCTCAAGGCGGCCCCCGGTCTCTGGGCGCGGCGCTCCATCATGGTGAATACCCTTCTCTTCGTTCTCGGTTTCGCGCTGGTGTTCACGGCGGCGGGGGGTGCGGCCGGCGCCGTGGGGTCGCTGTTCGAGCAAGCGCGCCGGCCCCTGGAGATACTCGGCGGAGTGCTCATTGTGATGCTGGGACTGTCGATGACCGGCTTGCTGCGAGTCAAGCTTCCGGGATGGCTTCACATCCCCGCGAGTCGTATGCGCCACCGTCCTCGGGGTCCTTTGGGTTCCTTCGCCGTGGGACTCTTCTTCGCCGTGGCCTGCTCCCACTGCATCGCGCCCACCCTGCTCTCCGTCATGGCGGTGGCCGGCACGACCGGGTCGCCCGAGGCGGGAGCGCTCACCATGCTAGTCTTCTCACTGGGCCTCGCTCTGCCCTACCTGATCACCGCGGCCGCGATCGGCCCCGTGCTGGAGCGTCTGGCCCGGTGGAAGGTGGGGATGGCCTGGGTGCGGCCGGGAACGGGCGTGGTGCTGGTGGGGTTTGGACTTCTCATGGTAGGCGGCCAGCTGACCCGTCTGACCGAGCTCAGCTCGCGACTCCTGCCCTTCGACGCTCCCCTGGGTATGTAGGCGGCGCGTAGACACTTCGACAACGACGCAAGGGAGAAACCATGCCCTACCGCACCATAGAGATGTTCGCTCTCGGGCCCCTGCACGTGCGCACCTGGGGGCTCATGGTGGCCCTCGGCGTGTTCGCCGGGACGGCCCTCGCGGCGAGGCTGGCCGATCGCCGCGGCCTGCCCGGCGACCGGCTGTGGACGGTGGCGCTCGCCGTGGCCGGGGCCGGGATCCTGGGCAGCCGCGTACTCTGGGCCCTGCAGCCCGGCACCATCGGGGAGACGCTGGCCGACCCTCTGCGGCTGGTGGCCGTCTGGAAGGGGGGGCTCACCCTGATCGGGGGCGTGCTGGCTGCAGTCCCCGCAGGGATCCTGGTCGCCCGGCGCGTCGGGCTTCCACTGCGGGCAACGGTGGACGTCGTGGCTCCGGGCTTCGGCCTGGGCATAGCCATCGGCCGCGTGGGGTGCTACCTGACCGGCCTGCATCCCGGGCGCCCGACCAGCCTGCCTTGGGGGATCGATTACCTGGGAGCCGTGCGCCATCCCATCCCGCTCTACGAGTCGGTCCTGGGGCTCGGCCTCCTGGCCCTTGGTTTCCTGCTTCTGAGGCGGCGGCTTCCGGGTGGAGCCGTCGGGCTGAGCATCACCCTCGCATACTTTGTCGGACGTTCCCTGCTGGATCTGCTCCGGGCCGAGAGCGTGGCCGGCGCGGATCCCCGCCTGATCGGGAGCCTGACCTTGACACAGGGCATCACTCTAGTGGCCGTGCCGCTCTTGATCGGGGCGCTGGTCGTCGTCTTGCGGGGGCGTACGCCCGATACAATGCGCCCCGCCGTCGGAGGTTCGTGAAGCTCACGCACCGAGAAGCTTGACCGATTCTTCACACTCCGCCCTTGCGGTCCGGTCTCTCGGGCGCGTATCCTAATAGGCGTAGGGGGTATCCCTATTAGGCGTGATTCGGTCGTGCCGGCGCCGGTGAATGTTCCGTGTTCACCGGTCCAGGATGGATGACGGAGGGGCCATGGACAGAGACGTCAACGGGAAGAGAAACGACGGCGCCGTTCCCACGGAGATCACGGCGCCGGACCTCCAGACGGTCGAAGGCACGGCGCCCACCTGGACGCGCGCTCCGGGCGGCCGCGGCGGGGGCCATGGCGCGATGGGTCACGGGGGCATGGGACATGTGCTCCACATGGCCCCGATGCTGCTCATACTGTTCGCGCCCCGGTTGGGCCTGGTGTGGACCCTGGTTCTGGCGGCCGCTTTCGCGGGTTTTATGATCTGGCGCTCCATGCGCAGGCGGTCGGCGAAAACTGGTTCACACTTTCCCGATGCCCCTGAGGACGCGCCGCAGTAAGCAGGTGGTGAGCCCTCTTGGGGCGGTGACAGGAAATGATTCCCCACGCGATTTCTCCGTCAGCCCACAGCAGAACCAGGGTGGGCACCCCGCTGATGGTAGCGACGATCGTCTGGATCTGTGTGATGGCCGTCGTCGGCGCAGTGACGGCACCGCTGTTCGGCTGGAGAGCGGTGTTTGTCATCGGGCCGGTCTTGCTTGCCTTGATTATCGCGGCCTGCTGGCTTCTGTGTGTGCCCTACGAACGGGCGCGCACGCAGTGGGATAGCGCTGTAAGGGAGGCGGCGCGGCGGCGGAGCGGGCTATGAGGCTTCGCCAGAGCGGGATGCCGGAGGAGTTCTACTGGGAAAGCCTCTTCGATGTTAACGGTCTTCTCGACCGGCTGGGCATCGACGCCGGCCTGGGCGATGTAGTCGAGCTCGGGTGCGGCTACGGCACCTTCTCGCTTCCTGTGGCGCGACGCATCACGGGGGTCCTCCGTACCTTCGACATCGACGGGTCGATGGTGGCCCGCACTCGAGCGCGGGCCACCGAAGAAGGGGTTCTCAACCTCGCTTGTGAGCTGCGCGACGCGTTCGAGCAGGGCTTCGGTGTACTTGCGGGCTCGCAAGATGCCTGCCTGCTCTTCAACATCCTTCACTGCGAGGAACCCGAGCGGCTCCTGCGCGAAGCCTTTCGCGTTCTGCGCCCGGGAGGGCGGCTCTTCGTGGTCCACTGGCGCCACGATCCCGCCACTCCCCGGGGACCTTCCCTCGACGTCAGGCCTCGCCCGGAGCAGTGCGCGGCCTGGGCCGCCACGGCGGGTTTCCAACAGTGCCCTCCGGGGGTGTTTGATCTTCCCCCGTTTCACTTCGGGATGGTGTTTCGGGCCCGCAGCGAGCCGCGACTGAGGACGCCGCATCGGGCCGGCCAGTGCGGCCCGGAGCTTCGTTTTTGAAATGAGCTCTTCGGCCGCCTCGCGTCGCACCGGAATGGCTGCGGGCGTCTCCTGAGGCTCGAGCCGGTTTACAGAACCTTTACAGAAACCGGTTGACTCGCAGCGGCCGCCGTGCAAACGTACAGATACCACTAGGGGGTATCCCTATAAGCGTGGCGAGATGGATAGCGGCCGCCCCTGGTTTGAGGAAGTCGCGCCGGTCGCTCTCCGATGCCGGGAGCCGGCGGTGGAGCCGAAGGTCAGGAGTCAACCATGGAAGGCAGTACCGTGAAGACGGCCCTCAAGGTGCATGGCATGTCCTGCGCCTCGTGCGTGGCCAAGGTGGAGAAGGCGCTGGGAAACGTGCCCGGGGTCACTAAGGGCTCGGTCAACCTGGCCTCGGGTCAAGTAGTCGCCGAGCACGGATCCGACCTTTCGCCGGCGCTGCTGGTGGCCGAGATCGAGGCCCTGGGCTACGAGGTGGAACGCGGCGAACTCTCCCTAATGATCGAGGGCATGAGCTGCGCGGCCTGTGTGGCCAAGGTGGAGAAGGCCGTGCGGCGGACGCCCGGGGTCATCGAGGTCGCGGTGAGCTTGGGCACCGGCTCGGCCCGGGTGCGCGGCTTTGCGGGGATCATGGAAAAGTCCGAGATCCTGCGGGCCGTGCTGGAGCTGGGCTACGGCGCCTCCGAGAAGCTGGATGGCGCCGCCCAGCTCGACCGGGAACGGGAGGTACGCGAGCGCGAGCTCTGGGTGCAGAAGCGCAATATGTGGCTGGCCTGGCCTCTGGCCCTGGTCATCATGATGGGCACCTTCCAGGAGTATTGGGTCTTCCCCAAGTTCATTCCTGCTTTCCTGGGCCGCAACTGGGTGCTCATGTTGCTCACCCTTCCCATCGTTGTAGGACCCGGCCGTCAGTTCTTCGTCAAGTCCTGGAACGGCCTCCGGCGGGGCGTGACCGACATGAACCTGCTTTACGCCACCGGGATCGGGGCCTCTTTCCTCATCGCCTCCATCAACACCATCTGGCCGGACGCCGGCTTCGGCGGCAAAGAGGCCACCTTCTTCGAGTCCGCCGCCCTGCTTACCGCCTTCATCATCCTGGGCCGCTACCTAGAGGCGCTCACTCGGGGCCGCACCAGCGAGGCCATACGCAAGCTCATGAGGCTACAACCCAAGGTGGCCCGGGTTCTGCGCAACGGTATCGAGCTCGAACTTCCCGCCGACGAGGTGCTACCTGGCGACCTGGTTCTCGTGCGGCCGGGCGAGTCCGTGCCGGTGGACGGCCTGGTGGTCGAGGGGTACTCGGCCGTGGACGAGTCGATGATCACCGGGGAGTCGATCCCGGTGGAGAAGACCGCCGGTGCGGGGGTCATCGGCGGCACCATGAACAAGACCGGCGCCTTTCGGTTTCGGGCCACCAAGGTGGGCAAGGACACCGCGCTCTCCCAGATCATCAAGCTCGTTGAGGACGCCCAGGCAAGCAAGGCTCCCATCCAGAAGCTGGCCGACTACGTGGCCGGCCACTTCATCCTGGGTGTGCACCTGCTGGCGGTGCTGGTGTTCGTGGGCTGGTTCTTCCTGGGCTACGAACGCTTCTTCACACCCGAGACGCGCTTCCTTCTCTCGCCCTACACCCTGGCGGAGATGGGCGTCTTTGGCTTTTCGCTACTCATGTCGATCACGGTGCTCATCATCTCCTGCCCCTGCGCGGTGGGGCTGGCCACGCCCAGCGCCATGATGGCGGGCACGGGCAAGGCGGCGGAGCACGGCGTGCTGTTCAAGGGCGCCGACGCCATCGAGGCCACCAGCAAGCTCAAGATCGTCGTCTTCGACAAGACCGGGACGTTGACGAAGGGTCGGCCGGAGCTGACTGACGTGCTCACAGCCGGCGCGGGCGGTCTGCCGGAGGGCGAGCTCCTCGGCCTGGCCGCCGCAGTGGAGAAGAGTTCGGAGCACCCGCTGGGTGAAGCCATCGTGAAGGGGGCGGAGGACCGCGGGCTCGAGATTCCGGCGGCCTTGGACTTCAACTCCGTCCCCGGCCACGGGGTGGAGGCCCGGGTGGGCGGCCGCTCGGTCCTGCTCGGCAACGTGAAGTTCATGCGCGATCGGGGCCTTCCGGCGGGCGAGCTCGAGGACCATGCCCTCCGCCTGGCGGCCGAGGGTAAGACGCCTATGTTCGTCGCTGTCGATGGCGCCTCGGCTGGGCTGGTGGCGGTGGCCGACACGCTGAAGGAGAGCTCGGCCGAAGCGGTCGGCCGCCTGCACCGGATGGGAATCAAGACGGTCATGATCACCGGCGACAACCGGCGCACGGCCGAGGCCATCGCCCGTCAAGTGGGCATCGACGAGGTGCTGGCCGAGGTGCTTCCCGAGCACAAGGCCCACAAGGTCAAGGAGCTGCAGGCCGAGGGCCGTCTGGTCGCCATGGTCGGCGACGGCGTGAACGACGCTCCGGCTCTGGCCCAGGCCAATGTGGGTCTGGCCATCGGTTCCGGCACCGACGTGGCCAAGGAGACGGGCGACGTCATCCTCATGAAGAGCGACCTCATGGACGTGGTCACGGCCCTCGAGGTGGGTCGGGCCACCATGCGCAAAGTGAAGCAGAATCTCTTCTGGGCCTTCGTCTATAACACGGTCGGCATCCCCATCGCGGCCGGGGCCCTCTACCCGCTGACCGGGCAGATGGTCTCGCCGGAGCTGGCCGCCTTCTTCATGGCCACGAGCTCCCTCTCGGTGACCTTGAACACTCTGCTTCTGCGTCGTTTCCGGCCGACCGGACACCGGCAGGCAGCTGCGCCGTCGGCCCCGCAGGAGCTGGGGGCACCGGCCGTGTCCGGCCTGAACTAAAGCGAACAGAGCTACCTGACGAAAGAGGTCTCATCGCTATGGAACGAAAAGCGAACATGACGGCCCTGGCCATCTACGGCGGCATCTCGATGCTGGCGGCGGGAGCGTTCCTGGCCGTCACCACCCTTACCGGATCGTACCCTTCGGTGGCCCGCTACGGCGGGGCCCTTTGGATCCTGGTGCTTTCTCTAATCGTGACCATGCCCCTCGTGATCCCCCGAGTGAGGGCCGGCATGGCCCCGGCCCGCGCCCGCGTGCGCGGGCCGGGGCCCGACCAGGGCGCCCACCACTGAGGAGCGCGAGACACAGCCTCGAAAGCAGGGGCTGACTGTGGTCGCCCTCGCGCGCGGCAATCTCCTGGGAGACCGGCCCCGGCTCTTCATCAGCGTGGGCGGGGTAGCCCTGGCCGTAGTGTTGGTACTCCTACTCCAGGGTTTCCAAGCCGGCATGTTCCGGCAGATGACGGCCTATGTGGACAACACCCCGGCCAGTCTCTGGGTGGGCCAGAAGGGGGTGGCCAATTTCCAGGGGGCCACCTCTTTCATTCCCGTGGCCCTGCGAGCAGACGTTGCGCAGGTAGAAGGAGTGGCGGCCGCTATTCCCATCCTGGCCCAGTACTCGGTGCTGGAGCTCGAGGGGGAGAAGGTCACCACCTTCCTGGTGGGCTATGACCCCGTCCGAGGCGGTGGACCCTGGCGCCTCTCCCAGGGCCGGCAGGTACACACGCCCGACGAGGCGGTGGTGGACCGGGTGCTGGCCGAGCGCTACGGCCTCTCCTTGGGTGGAGCCGTTACCATCCTGGGCCGGTCTTTTCGCATCGTGGGCCTGTCGGAGGAGACCACCTCCTGGATGCTCAGCATGATCTTCCTGCATCACGACGCCGCGGCGGCCCTGCTCGGGGCAACGGGCGCCACCAGCTTCATCCTGGTGCGTACCGATCCAGGTATCGCGGCGGCCGCGCTGGCCTCTCGTTTGGAGGACGCCTTGCCCGCGGCCAACGTTGTCACTCGGGAGTTGGTGGCCGCCAACGACATCGCCTACATCGGCGGCATCTTCAACGCCCCGTTGCGGATGATGGTGCTGATCTCGGTGGGGATCGGGGCTCTGCTGGTGGGCCTTACCATCTACTCAGCCACCGCCGAGCGAGTGCGCGAGTACGGGGTGTTGAAGGCCCTGGGCATGCGCAACCGCACCCTCCACGCCGTCGTGTTGAAACAGGCGCTGGGGGCCACGGCCCTGGGCTTCGGCGTGGGGGTGGGGCTGGTGCGCCTGGTCGCGGAAGGGATCGAATGGACCTGGCCTCAGTTCCTCATCGTCTTCGAGAACGGATCCCTCGCCCTGGCGGCGGGGGGAGGTCTGGCCATGGCTCTGCTGGCCGCCTATGTGCCCGCCCGCTACGCGGGCTCTATCGACCCGGCTCGGGTCTTCCGGCGCTAGGAGGGAAGAGATGGTCTCCGTCGCCCGGCGCAACCTCTTCCAGGAGAAGACCCGCCTGCTGATCAGCACCGCCGGGGTAGCCTTTGCCCTCCTGCTGGTGCTGTCCCTGGACGGTGTCCTGGCCGGCTCTCTCAACCGCATCACGGCCTACATCAACAATACCAAGGCCGATGGGTATCTGGCTCAGCCGGGGGTGCGCACCATGCACATGTCCACCTCGGCTCTCCCCCTCAGCAAGGTGGACGAGGTGGAGCAGGTGGCGGGGGTGAGGGAGGTGGTTCCTATTCTATACACCACCAACCCGGTGGTGGCGGGGGAACGGCGCTCGCTCGCCTATGTCATTGGCTTTGATCCGGCTCGGGGCCGAGGCGGCCCCTGGGAGCTGCGGGCGGGCTCGGAGGCTCTGGGTCCGCGCGAGGCGGTTCTCGACGCCGAGGCCGCTGCCACGTTGGACGTAGGTCTGGGCGACGATGTGCTGATCTTGGGCGCTCCCTTCCGGGTGCGCGGGCTTTCTGCCGGTACCTCGACCATCACCAACTCGGTGGTGTTCGTGCGCTTCGACGACTTCGCCGCGCTGCGGCGGATGCCGAGCACAGCCAGCTACCTCTTGATCTGGTTCGCCGACAGTCTCACCCCGGAGGAAGGGGTGCGTCGTGTGGCCGCTCAGGTGGGCGATGTGCAGGCCATGACTCGGTCGGAGTTTGCCGGGGAGGAGGAGCGCGTGGTGCGGGACATGAGCGCTCAGATCATGGTGGTGATGAACGGCTTTGGTTTCGCCATTGGTCTGGCGGCGGTGGCCTTGACCATCTATACCCTCACCCTGAGCAAGGTGCGCGAGTACGGGGTACTGAAGGCTCTGGGCGCTGGGCGTCCCTGGTTGTACCGCGCCGCTCTGGAACAGGCCTTCTGGTCGGTAGGCATTGGGGCGGTGGTGGCGGTGGCGCTGGCCTTGGGGCTTTCCTTGGCCTTCTCAGTGCTGGTTCCCAATACCCCTCTGGCGGTAGAGGCGGCCTCGGTGCTCAAGGTGCTGATGGGGGCCGCTGCCATCTCGTTGCTGTCGGCCGGCATTCCGATCGGCCAGATCGCCCGGGTGGATCCGGCCCAGGTCTTCCGGCGCTGAACCGGTGAAGGAGCACGATATGAAGAAGCAAGAAGCGGCGGGCTCCGCGGCTGCTGGGCTGGGTAGCGTCGCCTTACGGGCGGGGAACGTCAGCCGCAGCTTCGGGACGGGTCGCACCGAGGTAACCGCCGTGCGCGACGTCTCCCTAGAGGTGGAGAAGGGGGAGGTGATTCTCATCATGGGGCCTTCTGGCAGTGGCAAGACCACCCTGCTCCTCATGTTGGGAGCCCTGCTGCGTCCCACCAGCGGTCACATTGTTGTGGACGGACGGGAGATCTCCGCCCTGACCGAGGGGGAGCTTCCCGAGGTGCGGGCCCGGCATTTTGGCTTCATCTTTCAGGACTTCAACCTGCTCTCCGCCCTTTCGGTGCGGGAGAATGTGGAGGTGGCTCTCAACCTGGCGGGTACTAAGGGACGGCGGGCGCGGGAGCGAGCCGAGGCGTTGCTGCGCGACCTGGATCTGGGAGACCGCCTCGACTTTCACCCGGCTCAGCTTTCCGGCGGGGAGAAACAGCGGGTGGCCATCGCACGGGCCCTGGCCAATGACCCGGCCGTGATCCTGGCCGACGAGCCCACCGCCAACCTGGATAGCCACATCGGCCACGAGGTCATGCGCCTGCTGCGCGGGATTGCCCGGGAGCAGGGGCGCAGCGTCATCATCGTCAGCCACGATGAGCGCATCAAGGACATCGCCGACCGGGTGCTCTGGCTGGAGGACGGGGAGTTCAAGGCCATGGTGAGCCGGGCCCTCGATCCGGTGTGCGGCATGTCGGTGGACCGGGAGACAGCCTTTGTCGCCGAGTACCGGGGTCAAAGCTACTACTTCTGCGCCAACGGCTGCCGGACCGAGTTCTTTGCCGAACCGGAGCGCTTCCTGTCTTTGTGAGGCCGTGCCGGCGGTCAGGCACGGCCCGGCCGCCGGCACGCAGGCCGGCGCAGACATACAGCGGAGGGCCGGAGCGGGTTCCGGCCTTCCGCGTCGTGGTTCTCATTGCCCAGGCACGTCGATGGGAGAAAGGTGACCGGCGTCTCGCTTCCGCTCGAGCCAGGCTGCGCGCCGCCGGGAGAGCCTCAGCGACTGGAGGTGGTGGACGTCCCCGCGTCGGTCGCGGATCGATCTTGTCTGGCGAACAGGCCGAGAAGCAGAAGTCCGGCGACCAGGATGACTCCGCCCGTTTCCGCCACCCCAGGGGACCGCTCAACTTGGACGCCTTCAACGGCCGCCTCCTCCGCGGGTCCGGCAGCCGTGCCGTCCGGCCCGGCCGACTCCCCGGTCTGCTCGGTGGTAGGTGTGGTGGTCGGCGGCTCTTCAGAGCCGCCGGTGGCACCAGCGGGCGGGGCCGTGGCTTGTGTCTTCGTGATCGTGGAGGTGGTCGTGGGGGGTGTCGGTCGAGCCTGGAGGATGAGATCGAGCGCCTGCTCATCCTGCCCCGCGCGAATGGCGGCCAAGGCTTCCTCGAGCGAACCCCGATCGAATTCCTCGATCTCGCTCCGCTCCAGAATCAGCTCCAGGCGCAGCTCCGCTCCCGGCTGCTCCGCCCGGAGGAGGGCAACGACCTGCTCCACCAGGGCGGCGACATCCTCAGCGACCTCGACGGCATGGCTTCCCAGCCATCCGGCTCACGCGGCCTGGCGCCACCAGCGTCACGGCCGCGCTCCGACTACTTCGCGCTCACGCGCCTCTCGATGTATGGGGTGAGAATGCTCTCCCACAGGGCGAAGCGGGCATCGAGGTCGTAGCCGTCGGGAGCGAGCTCGGCCTGCAGGGCGAAGCCCTCCAACACGGCGAGCACCAAGGAGGCCACGAGTTCGGGCTCGCCGGATTCGTCGGTCTCTTCCCAGATGCCGAGGCTCTTCAGGACTATCTCGTAGTACCAGTGCAGGAGATCGGCGAAGCGGCCGCGCAGCTTCTTGTCCTTTCTGATCTCTGGCAGGAGGCCGAAGAGCAGGCGCCAGTAGTCCTGCGCCCCCGCCACCTCGCGCTGCACTTTCAGCAGCTCTCGCACCCGCTCGGGGCCCTCGGGAACGCTCGCCAAGACCGTCACGGCGTTCACGTTGGTGTCATGGATCAGTGACTCCACGAGCGAGGCCACCAGTCCGGCCTTGTCGCCGAAGTAGTAGGCGATCGTCGACTTGAGTTCCCCGGCCTCGCCGGCGACCGTTTGCAGCGACAGAGAACCGTAGCCTTCTTTGACGATCACCTTGCGCGCGGCCTTCAGTATGCGCTTTGCCGGCGGCGCGAGTTCGCTTAGGGGGTCGACCGGCTGTAGCCTCCCTGCGTCGTCTCCCGCCTCCACGGTCCCCATTCCCCGGCGTCCGGCCCCCGGCCTTCGGTTTCGCCGCACCGCGGCGTGCGCCCTTGAGCGAGCCCCCCGCCCTCGTTCGCTTCTGCCTCTCGTGGCCACCCGTATTCTCCGATCTGAGCTTCCTTCTTGACTCTCATGGGGCTGATGATATCATGCGAGCCAGTTCGACCGAACGGTCGATTTTTGAACGAACGGTCGGATTGACAGGGGCCGCTGCAGGAGGCAACCGTAGCGGGGGTCGAACGAGCGTCTCAGCCGTCTTCCGCCGGCATCAAAAGGACACTTGAAGGGGGTACACTGATGAACACGGGAATCATGCGGCACAAGACCAGTCGAACACGCACGGTCCTTGCCGGCGGAATCGTGCTGGCTCTGATCGCGGGCTTGTTCCTGCTGGCCGGTTGCGGCGGGGACGCCACTACCACGACCGCCGCGCCATCCACCGAGGCGACCGCGGCGGCGGAGAGGACAACCGCTACTGAAGCGAGCGTCGAGCCCAGCGGCGACCCGATCAAGGTGGGAGTGGTCTCGCCCATTAGCGGCCCCGGAGCCATCCTGGGCCAGGGCATCGTGGCCAACGCCAAGCTCTGGGCGGAACAGCTGAACGCGGCCGGAGGTCTGCTAGGACGCCCGGTGGAGTTGCTGATCCAGGACACCACCACCGACCCCAAGACGGCCGCTGAGAAGGCCAAGTTTGTCATCGGAGAGGGCGTCGACGTTTTGACCGGCCCCGTGTACGGTACCGAGTGGGGCGCGGTCCGGCCGGTCGCCGCCGAGGCGGGCAAGATTCTGCTCCAGCCCGTCTACTACCACGGTGGCTGGTACGACGACCTTTTGTTCATGACGGGTGAGGTTCCCGAGCAGCACGTCGACAAATTCATCCCCTGGCTCGTCGAGAACTACGGCAAGAAGTTCTACTTCATCGGTTCGGACTACAACTACCCGCACGCCATCAACAGGCTGGCCGAGGAGATCATCCTGCGTCTGGGCGGCGAGATCGTGGGTGAGGAGTACGTCGCCCTCGGTACTACCGACTTCACGGCCGCCCTCGCCCGCATCAGCAAGGCGCAGCCCGACGTGGTGTTCGGCAACGTGGTCGGCACCGACGCCATCGCCTTCATGAAGCAGTTCTACGACGCGGGCCTCAACAAGTCGATAACGATGTACGAGCCCATCGACCAAAGTTTCGTCTCGGCCATCGGCGTCGAGCAGGTAGAGGGAGTCGCCGTCGCGCAGGGTTACTTCGAGACTCTTGACACTCCGACGAACAAGGCCTACGTCGAGGCCTTCAAGAAGATCGAGCCGAACCTTCCCCCGGTCGACATCAGCACGAGCGCGTATGTGGCGCTGCAGTTCTGGGCTGAGGCGGTCCGGCTGGCGGGCACCACCGATCCGCAGTCCGTGAAGGTGAAGCTGGAAGGCCTCACGCTCACGGACACTCCGGTGGGCGAGGTGACCATGCGCGCCACCGACCATCACACCACGCGGCACATGTACATCGCCATCGCGCGCAACGGTATCCTCGAGGTCGTCGAGGACCTGGGCGTCATCGAGCCCGGCGTCGACCAGCGCCAGGTGAACCGGGAGTAGGCAGACTCGATCGGCGCGGGAGTGGGGTCCGGGCGTGAAGGTCCGGGCTCCTTCCCCGCGCCGCAGCTACTGGTGTGCGATCGTCCGATCGTGACGAACACCCGGGCGGCGTCCGCACGGGGGATATGAGCACTACACAACTCATCCTTCTTCAAATACTGAACACGGGTGTGACCATGGGCATCCTGATGCTTGTGGCGATCGGGCTCGGCATCATCTACGGCCTCATGGACGTGATCAACCTGGCCCACAGCGAGTTCCTCATGCTCGGCGCGTACGGCTGGGTGATCGCCCGTCTGGTGGGCCTCGATGGATGGACCGGACTGATCATCGCCCCGGTTCTCGTCGGGCTCGTCGGCTACGTGATCGAGCGCGGACTCGTACAGTACCTGTACCGCCGGCCGCTCGATTCGCTGCTCGCGACCTGGGGTGTCTCGTTGATCCTGGTGCAGGCGGCCCGCATCGTGTTCGGGCCCGCCCCGCAGGCGGTCCCCACCCCGCTCGAGGGGGCCGTTGACCTCTTCGGCATGCCGTACGGCCGCTACCGGTTGTTCGTCCTCGCGGTGAGCATCGTGATTATCTCCCTCACGCTCGCCGTGTTCCGCTATCCTACCTTCGGCCTCAAGACCAGGGCAGTGTTCCAGGACGCGGAGATGGCGAAGTGCTTGGGCATCCGGGCGCCGCGGATCTACTCGACGGGGTTCGTCATCGGTGCGGCGCTCGCCGGGCTTGCCGGCGCACTCGTGGCCCCGATGTTGACTGTGGCGCCCGACATGGGCGCGAACTTCCTGGTGCAATCATTCCTGGTGGTGATAGTGGGCGGCGCCGGTTCGCTCGTGGGCGTGGTGGGTGGAGCGGGCGTGATCGGGGGCATCCAGGGCCTCATCTCCTACTTCAGTTCTAGCGTGCTCGCCCAGGTGATCACCTTAACCCTGGCGATCATCGTGGTTCGGGTGCGCCCTCGTGGCATCTTCACGAGGAAGTGACGCGATGACCGCGATCCAGAGGGTGTTCGGCGGGCGCGTCGGAGCGGGAGCTCAGGTGCTCGCAGCCTCGATCGCGCTCGCGCTGCTTTCGGTGGCTTCGGGAGGCGTGGGACGCCTCGATCAGGCGGCCGTCTGGCTCGTGCTGGGCCTCTTCGCCATGAGTCTCGATCTCATGTGGGGATACGGCGGTCTGCTGAGTTTTGGGCAGGCGGCGTTCTTCGGCCTCGGCGCCTACGCTTACACGTGGTTGACCACCGATAAGCTCGGCATGAACCTGCACGAGTTGGGCACGGCCGTCGGCCTGTTCGCGGGTATCGCGCTGCCCGCGCTGGTGGCGCTGTTGCTCGGGTACTTCCTCTTTTACGGCAGGGTGGTGGGAGCTTTCTTCGCCATCGTCACCATGGCCGTGTCATTCCTGCTGCAGTCCCTCGGCCTAGGGTGGTCGCGGGTGTTCGGCGGTTCGATGGGCATCTCGCGGATCCCCAGCATGTCGCTGGCCTTCATCGGGGTCCCGGTGTCGACCGAAGGGGTGCTGGCAGGCTATGTGTTCGTCACCGTGATGGCGGCGGGGGCTGCCGTGCTCATGCGGACGATGCTGAGCACGTCGTTCGGTCTGGCTGTCGACGGGGTGCGCGACAACGAGGACCGGCTGGTGCTCCTCGGGTTCAAGACCGTACAGACGAAGCTCGTGGTGTTCTCCGTGGCTTCCGGCGTCGCCGGCCTCGCCGGTGCGCTATATGCGTCGCACGCCAATTTCGTCTCGGCGGACCTCATGGGCACCCTGCTGTCCACTGAGGCCGTGGTCTGGGTGGCCGTGGGCGGTAGGGGGGAGTCTGATCGGCGCCTTCGTCGGTGCCCTCGTTGTGCGTGCCGCGGGGTTCTGGCTGAGCGATGTCGCCGTGGACTTCTGGCTCATCCTGCTCGGAGGCCTGTTCATCGCCACGGTGCTGTTCGGCTCAGGGGGTCTCGTCGGCCTGGCTCGGTCGATCTGGGAAAGGGGCACGCGCCTTGCTGCTCGAGACCGTTGATCTGGGAGTGCGTTTCGGGGAGTCTGGGCCCTGCACGACTTCAACCTGCGGGTGGAAGAGGGTGAGGTGCGTGGCTTCATTGGGCCGAACGGCTCGGGGAAGACGACCCTCTTCAACGCGATCATCGGGCGTCATGCCCCGAGCTCGGGGCAGGTGCTCTTCAACGGGCGCGATATCCGGAAGTGCGATCCCGGCGAGAGGGCGCGACTCGGCATGACATTGAAGTTCCAGGTGACGAGCGTGTTCGCCGGCCTGTCGGTCTTGGACAACATCCTCCTCGGCCTCATGGGGCCGCGACCTGTCCTGGGCGAACTACGGAGGCGCGCCCGCGGAGGGGTTGACATGGCGCGTGCGGAAGAACTGCTCTCTTCGATCGGGCTCTGGGAGAAGAGAGAGAGCATCGCGGGGACCCTGGCTCACGGAGAGAAGGGCTGGCTCGAGATCGGCATGGCGCTCGCCACCGAGCCCACCTTGCTGCTGCTCGATGAGCCCGCGTCTGGTATGGGTGCCGACGAGACGGCCAGGACGGTGGATCTCGTGGGCAGGATACGTCCGGGAAGGACGATCCTAATCATCGAGCACGACATGGAGTTCGTCCGGTCGGTCGCCGACTCCATCACGGTGTTGTTCCGTGGGGGCCTCCTCACTCACGGCGACTACGACACGATCAAGAGCGACGAGCGCGTGATCGACGCGTACCTGGGAAGGGGGCGTGCTCGTGGCACATCTGGCGGTTAGAGACGTGCACACCTTCTACGGCCCGAGCCACGTGCTGCACGGTGCTTCGCTGGAGGTGGAGACCGGCTCCATAGCCGCCCTCCTCGGCCGCAATGGCATGGGCAAGACCACCCTACTCCGTTCGATCATGGGCCTCACCCCGGCGGCCTCCGGCGAGATCGAACTCGCGGGAACGCGTATCGACCATCTTCAGCCGTTCGACATTTTCGACCTGGGCGTGGGCTACGTTCCGCAGGGTCGTCACGTCTTCCCGTACTTGACGGTGCAGGAGAATCTCCGTCTGGGGCTCCGCAACAAGCGGAAGCGCGACCCCGAGATCTTCGAGAAGTTGTTCGGGTATTTCCCGATCCTCGCCGAGCGCAGGAAGCAGAAAGCCGGCACCATGAGCGGCGGCGAGCAGCAGCAACTGGCCATCGCCCGCGCCCTCGCCGGGGAGGTGAAGATCATGCTGCTCGACGAGCCTACCGAAGGCATCCAGCCGAGCATCGTGGACGAGATCCTTGAGCTTCTGGTGCGTATCAACCAGGCGGACGGCCTCACCATCCTGCTCGTCGAGCAGAACATGGAGCTCGGGCTGAGTGTAGCGCGGGACTTCTTCGTGATGGAGAAGGGCGTCGTCGTGGAAGCGGGGGCGGTAGCCGGCATGGACAAAGAGCGTGTCATCAACGAGTACCTGGTTGTCTAGGCGCACAGGCGCGTCGAGGCGATCCCGAGAGACGGAGGTATCCCTGTGGATATGATCCTCGTGAACGGCAACGTGATCACCATGACCGCGGCCGACGCGACGGTTGCTGAACACCGCGGCCAAGCGCTGGCGATCCACGACGCCCGCATCCTCGCGGTCGGCGACGAGAGCGCTGTGCGAGCCGCGGTCTCCGTCGGTGCGCAGGTCGTGGATCTCGAAGGGAAGACCGTCCTTCCCGGGTTCATCGATTCACATATGCACTGCTTCGTCACCGGCATCAGCCTGGTCTCGGCGCGGCTGGAGACGGCGGCGTCGGTGGCGGAGGTATGTGAGCGGATGGCGGAACAGGCGGGCCGGACGCCGGCCGGGTCTTGGGTGTACGGCACCGGCTGTGTGCCGTGGGCGCTTGCGGAGGGGCGCTACCCTACGATGGAGGAACTCGCGCGCGCGGTGCCCGACCATCCCGCCTACATCGCTGCCGTGACCTTCCACTCCGGGTCCACCAACACGCGGGGCTTCGAGCTGATCGGCCTTCAGCCGGGCCGGCATGGGGTGGAAGTCGACGCGGAGGGCCGCCCAACGGGCGCGTTCCTCTCGGACGACAGTCATTTCGCGGCTGCCGGGGTGGCGTTCGGAAGCCTGTCAGACGACGAGATCGCCGCTCTCTATCGCAAGACCGCCTCGTTCGCCGCGAGCCGGGGGGTCACGACCCTGCACTGTCTGGACGGGCAGTTCATCGAAGGGGACCGCGACGTGCGCGTGCTCCTGGACGCGGCCGACCAGCTCGACGCACACACTGTCGTCATGTACCAGACCATGGACGTACAGAAAGCTCTCAATCTCGGCCTGCCTCGGATCGGGGGCTGCTTGACGATCGACGGGGCCGGCTTCGAGCGTACCGCCCTCATGTACGAGCCCTATGCCGACGACTCGTCCACATGCGGCGACCAGTACATCACCGAGGACGAGATCCTCTCCTTCGTGCGGGAAGCACACGGGGCGGGCCTGCAGATCGGGATGCACGCCATCGGTGACAAGGCCGTCGATCTGCTCGTGTCGGCCTACGACCAGGCCCTGGAGGAGTACCCGCGGGACGACGCCCGCCATCGCGTGGAGCACTTCTATCTGCCGTCCCCCCGGGCCGTCGAGCTGGCCGAACGTCACGGCTTGGCGCTTCCGATGCAGCCCGTCTTCTCCTATATGTGGGATCAGGATGACTCGGCCTACGAGCGCCTCTGGGGACCGGTTCGCGCGGCGCGCGCCGAGCCATTCTCCGAGCTCTGCGCCCGCGGCCTGGTCGTATCGGGGGGTTCGGACAGCCCAGTCACGGAGGTCAACCCCCTCGTGGGCATCCACGGCGCGGTCAACAATCCCCGGGCATCTCGTCGCGTGTCAGTCGAAGATGCAATCCGCATGTTCACGATCAACGGAGCGTGGGTGGCCTTTGAGGAGGAGGAGAAAGGGACCATCGAAGCCGGCAAACTGGCCGACCTTGTAGTGCTCGACAGAGACCCGTTCCTGGAGCCGGAGTCAATCGCCGACTTCCGGGTCGAGATGACCATCATGGGTGGACGGGTGGTGTACTCAGCGGAGGAGGGGCCGGCATGACCAGGCAGCTCCAGAGCGCCGCGGAGGAGCGGGTCTTCGAGCGCGTGCGTGCGGGCCGCGACGAGCTCGTGGGCATCGTGAGTGAGCTCATCTCCTACGACACTACCTCGCGAGAGCCGGGAGAACCGGCTCGGGACGAAGAGAAGCTACAACGGTTCCTCGCGGGGCGGTTGCAGGCGCTCGAGGCGGAAGTGGACTTGTGGGAGCCGGAGCCCACCGGGACGGGCAACCGCTTTGTGCCCGACGACCTCGATTTCGTGGGCCGGCCGCAGCTGTTGGCCCGGGTTCCGGGAGGCGGCGGCGGTCCCACACTCTTCCTTAATGGCCACATTGACGCCGTCACGCCCGGCGACCTCGCGGGCTGGACCAGTGACCCCTTACGAGGTACTGTGCGCGACGGCCGGCTCTACGGCCGAGGGGTATGCGACATGAAGGGGGGCATCGGCGGGCTTCTCTTCGCGCTCGAGTGCCTGCGTCGCGAGGGCATCCGGCTTCAGGGCGATGTCCTCTTCTGCACGAACACCGACGAGGAGTCGTCGGGAGCCGGTGGCTACGCCGTGGTCTCCCACGGTGTCAGGGCCTCCGCGGGTATTTGCGCGGAGCCGACCGGCTTCGACGTGTGGCCCGCCTGCCGTGGCACTTGGATGACTACGCTAACGATCCCGGGCCGCGCGGGTCACGCTGAGATGGTGCACCCCCATTGGCGCGAGGGCGGCGTGGTCAACGCCATCGAGAAGCTGCCCATCGTCCTGGACACCATCCGGGGCATCCGGGAAGACTGGCGCACCCGTTTGGACCACCGCCACCCCCTGCTCGCCCCCGGAGATGTTGTGCCCACAGTCGTGCGGGGGGGCGAGTGGATCGTCACCTACCCGGCCTCGTGCAGCCTAACCCTTGACGTGACCTACCTACCAAAGCATGTGGACGAGGGCGGGTCGGGAGCGGCGATCGGCCGCGAGGTCATGGACCGCATCGGAGCGGCGCTATCGGCCGATCCTTGGTTCGCCTATCACCCCGCGACCTGGCAGTTGATCTGCGACACGGTGCCGGCCGAGATCCCGGGCGACGACCCCTTCGTTGGACTTCTCCTGGCCACCGCCGAGGACCTGGGGCGGTCGGGCACCGTTGTCGGGCTCAACTCTTGGCACGATGCCGCCACCTACACGCGGGCCGGGCTCCCGACTGTCTCGTTCGGACCGGGCGGCTTCGAGACCGCGCACGCGTTGGACGAGTGCGTGTCGATCGACGATCTGGTGGATTTTGCGGCGGCGACGGCGATCGCTGCGATGCGATTCTGCGGCTGCTAGCGCGGGACCAGGTGCCGTCGGGCCGCCTTCTTGCAGACGGGATGAGGTTGCTGCGCGACCTGTCTCTGGGAGACCGCCTGGACTTTCACCCGGCTCAGCTTTCTGGCGGGGAGAAGCAGCGGGTAGCCATCGCACGGGCCCTGGCCAATGACCCGGCTGTGATCCTGGCCGACGAACCTACCGCCAACCTGGACAGCCACATCGGCCACGAGGTCATGCGCCTGCTGCGCGGGATTGCCCGGGAGCAGGGGCGCAGCGTCATCATCGTCAGCCACGACGAGCGCATCAAAGACATCGCCGACCGAGTGCTCTGGCTAGAAGACGGGGAGTTCAAAGCCATGACCAGCCGGGTCCTCGATCCCGTATGCGGCATGTCGGTGGACCGGCAGACAGCCTTCGTCGGCGAGTACCGGGGCCAGAGCTACTACTTCTGCGCCAACGGCTGCCGGGCCGAGTTCTCCGCCGAACCGGAGCGCTTCCTGTCTTTGTGAGGCCGTGCCGGCGGTCAGGCACGGCCCGGCGGTCTTTTCACCGGACACCTCCGCAGGATGCCTCCGCTTTCAAGCGGGGGAGGAA
Organism: Thermoleophilia bacterium; assembly: GCA_027493445.1. Classification (GTDB taxonomy): domain Bacteria; phylum Actinomycetota; class Thermoleophilia; order RBG-16-64-13; family RBG-16-64-13; genus JAMDDA01. The sequence continues at coordinate 4,264,443 of JAOSKU010000001.1, forward strand.
TGCGGACCGCTTGCAAGCATTGAATGTTTACGTGCATAGTTCGGCTATGAAGCAGACGCTGGTCGTCAAACTCGCACCCACGCCGGAGCAGCACGCCGGCCTGCTGGGGACGATGGAGCGGTTCAACACTGCCTGTGGATGGCTGGCCGGTATCGCCTTCCGCGAACGCTTGGCCAATAAGGTTGCGCTTCAGAAGCTCGTGTACTACGAGACGCGCGCGCGGTTTGGGCTGTCGTCGCAGTTGACCATCCGGGCCATCTCGAAGACGGTGGAGGCATACAAGCGGGACAAGTCGATCTGCCCCCGCTTCAGAGCGCACGGGGCTATCCCTTACGACCAGCGGATCATGTCCTGGAAGGGGACCCAGGCCGTCAGCCTGCTGACCCTCTCCGGTCGGGTGGTGGTGCAAGTCCGCTTCGGAGCCTACCAGCAGGCGCGGATCGACCGCGTCAGGGGACAGGCCGATCTGGTCTACCGCGACGGGGTGTTTTTCCTTAACTGCACTATCGACGCTAAAGAGGAGCCGGTGGGCGAGGTTGACGACTACCTGGGGCTCGACCTCGGAATCGTCAACCTGGCCGTCGATTCGGACGGCGTCGTCTATTCCGGCGAGCCCGTCGAGCGGAACCGCCGGGTCTTCGCCCACCGGCGGCGAAACCTTCAGCGCAAGGGCACCCGCAGTGCGAAGCGCAAACTCAAGATGCTGGGTCGAAAGCAGGCCCGCTATCAGACTGACACCAACCACGTAATCTCGAAGCGTGTTGTTGCCGTCGCCATAGGCACCGGGCGCGGGATCGCCATCGAGGAGCTTGGCGGGATTCGCGACAGGAGAACCGTCCTTGTCAAGACCAGTTCCAGTGCGTTCAGTGCGGACTCGTTGGTCTGCCAGTCGCTTTCGCGGCCCGCGTCATCGCAGCACAGGCCAGGGCTGTCGTCATGCAGCCGAACGTCAGTCTCCATACTGGCAAGGTGGCGCTGAGGGGCCATGGGCTCCAAGCGGCAGCCACAAGCTCCCTGCTTTAGCGGGGAGTTCATGACAGTTTCTTTGCGTTCGCTTCGCGAACGCCACACAATGCGGCCGCACAATGGACTTGACGATAGCCAAGTCCGCCGGGTGCCTTCGGTGGAGAGCAAGGAGATGGAAATCATGGTCGAGAGCAGGGGCAAGAAGAGGTTCAGTCGCAGTGCTCAAATGGGGGCTGGGGTTGCCTTGGTAGCCGTTGGCATCTTTGGCACGATGGCGCTGGGGAGCGCCGGCGCTACCGGAACCTCGGTTGAGCCGGCTACCGCCCGCACTCCGGCCGCCGTCCTGACGGACACTTCGACTCCCGCCGCGGGGGAAGACCTCACCGGACAGGTGCGCGACATGGTCCAAGAACACATGGGTCTGACCGGCGAGGAAGCGGACCGCCTGGCCGCGGACATGGCCGATCACATGCAGAACATGCATGGTGCGGACACAGGAGAAATGCTCCAGTCCTGCGCCGCCGGCGACGGGACCACCGGCATGATGGGCGGCTCCGGCATGATGGGCGGCTCGGCGGGCACGAGCACGCTGTAGCCGGGCGACTCGTTTGGGGGCGGTTCGATGACGCCGGCCGCCTCCCTCAGGCACGACCGCCGGCCCGAAGGCCGGCGTACACATACAGCGGAGGGTCGGAGCGTTTCCGGCCCTCCGCGTCGTGTTCCTCATTGCCCAGGCGCGTCGATGAAGAGGCCTGAGAGCGGCATGGCGGGGGAGTGGACTCATCACCCTCGAGCGCGGTAGAGTTGTTCGCGCAAGGGGGGCTCTTGGGGAGGAACTCGATGCCGGAAGATCTCGCGACTCTGGTCGAGGCCTACAAAGCCGACCCGGAATCGGTGTACAACACCTGGTTCATCGAGGATGGAGCGCGGACCAAGGCCTTCCGCTCCATACGCCGGGGCGTGCAAGAGGTAGTCGCGGCCGTCAAAGAGCGGCGCTTCGGCAACGACTTTAAGGGCTCGCCCCTGGAGATCGTCCTCAGCTCCATTACCGAGCAGAAGCAGGTCTTCGAGGGGGCCGCCTACCCCTTCTATTGGAAGCCGAAGCTCCGCATCCCCGACATCTACGAAAACGAGGCCAACCAGCTGGCCTTCGGGCAGTTTCTGGAAGCGTACCTGGCGGCGGGGACCGCCGAGCGCTTGGAGCGCGAGATCCTGCAACTCGACGCTGCCGGGATCAAAGGATTGGGACCGGCGGTGGCCAACATCCTTTATTTTCTTCATCCGACCCTCATGCCGCCCTTCAACACGGCCATCGTGAACGGGTTCAACCTGGTGTTCAGCGACCGGAAGAAGTTGGGCTCCTGGCCGGCCTACCTGCAGATGCGGGAAACGATGCTCGTGGCAAACGAACGGTTGCGACCGCAGCTCTCGAAGGATCTGGGAGCAATCGCCGGGCTGCTTTTCGAGGTGGGTTCGGGACGATTGGCGACGGACGGGAACTGGGAAGCCGCTCTCGAAAGAGAGCGTGAAAAGCTCGAGAAGGCTGCGCTCAGGCGCCACGAGCAGGTTGTGGCCGAGCTGGGTCAGGAGAACGAGCATCTGCGCATGCAGCTCATGCTGGCAGAGATCGGCCGCGCGCTAGGGTATGCTGTGTTCGTGGCCGAGAACGATCGCCGCAAGTGCCTCGGCGGAAAGAGCGCGGCCTGCTTCACTCTGCCCCGACTCCCCGACCTCGGTCTGACGGCGGAGGTGGCCCGCACCGTCTCTCTCATCGACGTCCTCTGGCTGCGCCAGGACCGCCCGGCTATCGAGTGCGCCTTCGAGATCGAGAAGACGACGTCGATCTACTCGGGCATGCTGCGTCTCATCGATCTTGCGGCGTCCCTGACCGGCGGAGAGCAAGCCTACTTCTTGGTTGCACCCGACGAGCGGGAGAAGGAGATCCTTGCCCAGCTCCGCCGGCCTGCCTTCCGCGACCTCGGCTTCGATCTTCCATACCTCCTTTTCTCCGATCTCGATGAGCACTGCGAGGGGCTCTGTCGGCTCGGCGACGACTACCGGATCCTCTTCAAGTTGGCCAAGTCGGGCTGCTGCTGACCCAGAGCTGGTCTCGGAATGACGCTTCGCCGCCAGATGGGCGCGCTGGCCGAGTGCGAGGCAAGGACACCGCATCGCGCCGCCCAGTGCGGCCGCGAGGCTAGTCGCCCGACAGCCCGCTCTCCAAAGTGCGGTCGGCTTCGATGAGTCTGAAACCGCTGAGCTCGGCCTGAACAATGAGGCGGCGGCTGGCGCTGTAGATCGGTTCGCAGGTGGTCAACGACACCTCCTCGATGCCTCGCTGCGCCACCACCTCGGTCTCGGTGGGGAGCACGATCATCGTGCGCGTGACCTGGTAGGTGAGGGCCGCGAAGGGCAGCAGAACCTGAATCTCGTCGCCGGGCTCCAACTGATTGAGCTTGAAGAAGGGCGCTCCGTAGGTGGTCCGGTGCCCGGAGACGACGAAGTTCCCTCCCATCCCGGGCAGGGGCGTCTCCGGCCAGTGGCCGGGGCCTTTCCGGAGGTCGGCCGTGCCGGTGCCTTCGACCATGACCACATCCAGCCCGATATCTGGAATCAGGAGCCGGCCGCCGGCACGCAGGCCGGCGTAGACATACAGCGGAGGGCCGGAGCGGGTTCCGGCCGTCCGCGTCGTGGTTCTCATTGCCCAGGCACGTCGATGGGAGAAAGGTGACCGGCGTCTCGCTTCCGCTCGAGCCAGGCTGCGCGCCGCCGGGAGAGCCTCAGCGACTGGAGGTGGTGGACGTCCCCGCGTCGGTCGCGGATCGATCTTGTCTGGCGAACAGGCCGAGAAGCAGAAGTCCGGCGACCAGGATGACTCCGCACGTTTCCTCCACCCCAGGGGACCGCTCACCTTGGACGCCTTCAACGGCCGCCTCCTCCGCGGGTCCGGCAGCCGTGCCGTCCGGCCCGGCCGACTCCCCTGTCTGCTCGGTGGTAGGTGTGGTGGTCGGCGGCTCTTCAGAGCCGCCGGTGGCACCAGCGGGCGGGGCCGTGGCTTGTGTCTTCGTGATCGTGGAGGTGGTCGTGGGGGGTGTCGGTCGAGCCTGGAGGATGAGATCGAGCGCCTGCTCATCCTGCCCCGCGCGAATGGCGGCCAAGGCTTCCTCGAGCGAACCCCGATCGAATTCCTCGATCTCGCTCCGCTCCAGAATCAGCTCCAGGCGCAGCTCCGCTCCCGGCTGCTCCGCCCGGAGGAGGGCAACGACCTGCTCCACCAGGGCGGCGACCGAGGCTCCCTCGAGCTGCTCGGCTTCCGATCCTCCGTGGGCGCTTGCCGCTGTCGTGCCAATGGACGCGAGGATAGCGACCGCGAACAAGACTACGGCGAGGCCGCCTAGATGATTGATTCGTGTGCCCACCGTTCGGAGTGAGGTGATGCCACGGAAATCGCCATGCTTTAGATGCGTGTTCTGCACTTCCCGCTCCTCTCGCTCCGAATTAGCCGAGGTGCGTCGCCACCGCCGTCAACGCGGCATACAGGGTGAGGGTCAGCCACCCAGTGAATAGCACGCCGAGCGTCGCCATGGATCCCGGACGTCGACGTGGATCGAGGCTCGGCCCTCGATCCCCGAGGGGCACGACGAGCAGGATGAGGGCCAGGATGATGGGTGCGAGCAGCAACGCGTTCAATCCGAAGGTGTTCTCCAGGGGGTACAGCCACAAGAAGTACCAGGGGGCTTAGTCACCTCAATGCCCTCCACAGCCACCGGCCCGAGAGCTCGCGGGAACAGGCCTGCAAGCAGGGTAACCAGACCAGCCAACGCTACTAGCCATGCGCCCAGCCGCGCGAGGTGGGTGGTGTAAGGAACGCGCCCCTCCTGCTGATGGCGGGCGTCGGATTGCTCGCGACTCCCCCAAGGGAGGGGTGATGCGCCGTGGAAGCGGATGAGCAGGAAGTGGAGGATCAGCAGGGTGACGATCAGCCCGGGGCCGAGGACGAAGTGGACGGTGGATAGGCGGGACAGCACATCGTCACCGGTCAAGAAGGACTCGATCCACCCACCCAGGGCGCCGAGGGGGGCCGTGGCTTCGACAGTATGCTGGAGCGCTTCGAAGCCCTCCTGGTCCCATTTGAGGATGGTTCCGGTGTAGAGGACAATCCCGCCCACGGCGAGGAGGAGAACACCCACGACCCAGTTGATCTCCCTGGGACGCTTGTACGAGGCGTAGAGGAACACTCGGATCACGTGGAGAGCGAGACCGGCCACAAAGATACTGGCCGTCCAGGAATGGATGCCACGTAGCGTAGCTCCCCAAGGGGCATCCTCGACGATCGTCGCCACCGATAGGTGCGCTTCGGCCGGAACCGGCCGGTAGAAGAGCGCAAGATAGATTCCGCTCACGACCAGCACTAGGAACGACAGGAAGGTGATCCCCCCAGGGTGTAGGTGATACGGTTGGCGTGTCTCGGAATCGGGTACCGCAACCTGCTCCAGACCAGCCGCTCGTCAAGCCACGCACCAAGGGGCGCGCGACGGCCAGCCCCCTTCGCTTCTAGAGCACCCTCCCCTTGTTTCTGCTGAAGGGCCATACGTCTCATTTGATCGGCTCGTTTCTCCTCGACAGCTAGGGCTAGGGGTACCCCCTATAGGTATATTATGCCTTCACCGCCACGCCGCAAGGTGTAGTTGTGAAGGAAGGGTAAAGCTTGCGCCGTCCGGTTGATGCCGGCGGGGAACGAGCACCCGAGCGCGCAGCTCATGCTGACCCGATCGGGTGGACCCTCCGCTTGCGTCGGTTTCTTGCTTGGCGGAATCCCCGACCGCAGAGGCCGCACGAGGCTAATCGCCCGACAGCCCGCTCTCCAAAGTGCGGTCGGCTTCGATGAGTCTGAAACCGCTGAGCTCGGCCTGAACAATGAGGCGGCGGCTGGCGCTGTAGATCGGTTCGCAGGTGGTCAACGACACCTCCTCGATGCCTCGCTGCGCCACCACCTCGGTCTCGGTGGGGAGCACGATCATCGTGCGCGTGACCTGGTAGGTGAGGGCCGCGAAGGGCAGCAGCACCTGAATCTCGTCGCCGGGCTCCAACTGATTCAGCTTGAAGAAGGGCGCTCCGTAGGTGGTCCGATGCCCGGAAACGACGAAGTTGCCTCCCATTCCGGGCAAAGGTGTCTCCGGCCAGTGGCCGGGGCCCTCTCGCAGATCGGCGGTGCCGGTGCCTTCGATCATCACCACGTCCAAGCCAATCCGCGGAATCAGAAGCCGGCCCAGGGGCTCACCGCCCCCTCCCACAAGTGATTCCGCATAGTCAAGGGACGCCTGCCGTAGAGCCCGCTGCTGGCTGAGCCGTTCGGCCTCCAAGCCGGCCTTCACCAGTTCTCTTTGCTCAGCCCCGACGAGAGTCATGTCCTCCTTGACGAAGAACTCCTCTATCGGGGACTCGGCCAACGCAGGGTGAGCCTCCACCAACTCATTCGCCAGCAAACGTTGTTGCCACCAGGTGTAGCCCCACGTGCCCACCGGATAGAGCAACACTGCCAGGCCAGCGAGAATCAGGAGGTTTGCTAGACGACGCCGCCACGGCGAGCGGCCGCGGGTGAGAGCGGGGGGAGAAGCTGATCCGGTCATGGTTCAGTCGAAGTCGGCGTCGCCGCTTCCTGCGCATAGACCTCGGTGGACTCTGGAGGTCCGTCGAACCGAGATGGCCGGTCGGTTCCTCGCCAACCGCGCAGGCCGGGTTGTCTGGTTCGCAGCCGCGAAAGATGGGGCAAGAAGGCCGGAACGCTCGCGGCGTATTCGTCATAGGCGTCAGCAAGCTCCGTGCGGATGGCCTTCTCCTCTCTGCGCGCCAGCCCGAGGTACATCCGTATCATGATGGGAAGCATGAGCAGAGTGACCAGGGTAGGCCACTCGACCAGGAATCCGATCATGACGAGGATGAATCCGAGGTACTGCGGATGGCGCACGCGGGCGTAGATGCCCGTGGTGGCGATCCTGTCGGCCCTTTGGGCCCTGTGGAGGACGGCCCACGCCTCACCGATCACGATGAACCCCACAACGATGAGCGCATTCCCGAGCAGGTGCACAGGATTGAGGTGGGGGTCGCCGCTCCAGCCGAAGAGCGTCTGCCACAGGTGCCCGTTCTCATGAGAGAGCGGATCGACAGCGGGGTAGCGGCTGCCCAGCCAGCCGGAGAGCAGGTAGATGGTCAGCGGGAACCCGTACATCTCCGTGAAGAGGGCCACCACGAACGCCGAGAAAGCGCCCATCGAACGCCAGTCCCGGCGGGTGCGCGGGTGGGTGAAGCTGAGGGCGAAGATGATGAAGATGGCCGAGTTGATGAGAACGAGCGGCCAGAGGCCGTACTCGGACCGAGAACCGCCCGCATACACGTCCAACCCTGGAGTCTGCAAACCCCCGTACCTTCCCTCTATCAACGGCCCGCCGGTCTCTGTCGCGCCTCGAGCTGTGGGTTCCGATCACACTCAGTATCCATCCTCGGTGTCAAGGACGTGTAAAGCCGCTGGGGAGGCAGTGGGAGATCGTTCACCGTTGCGGCCGGCGTGCAGTGTCAGGAAGCACCGGGAAGCCCCGCGAACACGCCCCCAGGTGTCAGAGCTGATGATTTCGGGCCCAGCCGCAACCTTGATGATCACACATACTCAGGTGATCACTGGACTACTACTCAGAAAATATCCGCCCGCGTTCATCGTTCGCGGGAGCCGCCGCAAGGGCGGCATGGGGAACTGAGTCGTGGATGGCGGTGCGGCGACGCTGACGATCCTCGTTGTCGCGCTGGGAGCGTTTCTTATCCTCAAGGGAGCCGGCGATGTTCTCAACCTGCCGCGCTCGACGGCTCCCTCTCGATAGCCCCGGCCGCCGGCGGGGGTCTTCCCGCGCCTCGTCTCGGTTGGTGCCGTGGCCGTCGAGGTCGCCCCCGCCGTTCTTGCGGCATGCGGACTCGGACCCACAATAGGGGGTGAGGGTATTGTCCGGCGCTGTGGTATGCTCCAAGCATGCGCCGCGGCCCCAAGGGTTTGGTTATTTGCCGGGAACGTCCGGCGGAGTCGCGCGGCCGATCTGGGCACGACGCCATTGAGCGGAGGAGCCGGTGGGTGCACGCACTTTGGACCATAGAGAAGGCGGGTTGATATGGGACTGATGTCTCGGATGTCGGCGGTGTTCAAGGCCAAGGCGAGCAAGATGCTCGACCGAGCCGAGGACCCCCGTGAGACGCTTGACTACTCCTACGAGCGCCAGCTCGAGATGTTGCAGAAGGTTCGGCGCGGCCTTGCTGATGTCGCCACCTCACGCAAGCGGATCGAGCTGCAGGCCACCAAGCTGCAGGCCTCGGCCGCCAAGCTGGACGATCAGGCTCGGCAGGCGCTTACCCAGGGCCGCGAGGACTTAGCCCGAGAAGCGCTTGCCCGCAAAGCAACCATCGGGACTCAGCTCGGGGACTTCCAGATCCAGCACGAGCAGCTGACCGCCGAAGAAGCCAAGATGACCGAGGCGAGCCGTCGCCTCGAAGCCAAGGTTGAGGCCTTCCGGACCCGCAAGGAGACTATCAAGGCCACCTACACCGCCGCTGAGGCGAGTACCAAAGTCAGTGAGGCGATCGGAGGGATCTCCGAGGAAATGGGCGACGTGGGCATGGCCATGCAGCGGGCCGAGGACAAGGTCGCGACTATGCAGGCCCGGTCTGGGGCTCTTGACGAACTGCTCGCTTCGGGCGCCCTCGAGGATTTCAGCGGTAGTGGCGACCGCATCCAGGCTGAGCTCGATCGCACGAGCCAGGCGGGCAGTGTGGAACTCGAACTTGCGCGGCTGAAAGGCGAGCTTGGGGCCGGGCCGGCTTCACGGGCCATCGAAGCACCGCCGAGCGGGGAGGGCCAGTCATGATCGTGCGCATTCTAGGTGAGGGTCAATTCGAAGTGGACGATGCTAGGCTAGCCGAACTCAATTATCTCGATGAGGCGCTGGTGGCCACATGTGAGGCGGGCGACGGCGAAGCCTTCGCCCGCGACCTCGAGGCCCTGGTCGCTGCTGTGCGGACGGCCGGCACTCCTGTTCCCAACGAGTATTTAGCGCCCTCCGATCTCGTGCTACCCGGCCCGGACGCCACGCTGGAGGAGGTGCAAGAGATGTTGGGTGAGGAAGGGCTGCTTCCCGGTTGATGGTCCGCCGCGGCTTCCCCCGGGATTGGGGCCTAAGCGCCCGTATGCTGGCCACCATTTTCTTCCTTGGACTGTTGTACGTCCTATTCGTGGTGGCTTTGGTCGCCCTGCAGGTTTCGCTCGCTATGGTGCTCCTGGTCGCGGCAGGGCTGCTCTTTGCGCAGTACTACTTCGCCGATCGCATTGCCTTGATGGGAATGGGGGCGCGTGAGGTGAGCCCGGAGGAGGCACCCGAGCTGCACGGAATCATCGACCGGCTCTGCGCCCTAGCCGACATGCCCAAGCCTCGCGTCGCGATCGCCAACAGCGACATCCCCAATGCGTTCGCCAGCGGTCGCGACCAACGCCACGCTGTGGTGGCAGCGACGACTGGTCTCCTGCGCCGTCTGGAAGAGCCGGAGCTGGAGGCGGTGCTGGCCCATGAGCTTTCCCACGTGGCCCACCGCGACATGGCGGTCATGACCATCGCCAGCTTCTTGGCGATTCTCGCCGGGCTCCTCATGCGCTTTGCTCTGTACGCGGGGATGTTCGGCGGATTCGGCAACGCCCGCAGGAACGATAGGGGCGACCAAACTGCTCTGGTAATGCTGGGGGTGATCGTTGTCTCAGCTGTTGTCTACGCGCTCGGCTTCCTGCTGACCCGGCTACTCTCCCGCTACCGGGAGCTGGCCGCCGATCGTTCCGCGGCGATCCTGACCGGGAGGCCCTCGGCACTGTCCTCCGCCCTGGTCAAGGTCTCAGGCCAGATTGCGGGCATACCGACGCGCGACCTGCGCGCCGCCGAAGCGTTCAACGCCTTCTTTTTCTCTCCCGCAGTTTCTCCCGGGTTCAGCCTGTCCTCGCTTTTCTCAACTCACCCCAGCCTCGAACGCCGCCTCGAACAGCTCACGCAGATTGAGGCCGACCTTGGACGGACTCGGTGAGATTCCTAGACGCTCTCCTCGGAAGGACCAAGCCCAAGGCCTCTAACCTTGACGCGCTTTTCGCTCTGCCGAGTGCGGCGGTCACGCTTGAAGCTGCCACAGGGCTGCGACCGTCGGGGAACGCCGGTGTGTGCTTCAAGCCCACGGGCGGGCAGGCGTTCGCCCACACCGCAGAAGAGCTCGACCAGCTTCTCCAACTGACCACCAAGGATTCCACAGTCGAAACGAGCCGCCAGGACGACAAGTACGGTTATCGTTGGGTGACGTTCAGCTTGCTCGACCTCTCCGAGCTGGTAACGACGGTTCACTTGGTCAACGCTACCCTCCAAGCCAATGGGTTCGGTCCCCAGCTGCTGTGCTCGGTCTTTAGTTTTCGACCGGGCGACGGCGACTCAGGCTGCTTCCTCGTCTACCTATACAAGCGCGGCACCTTCTATCCGTTTGCTCCGCTGGACGGCGAACGGCGAGACAACGAACTCGAACTTCGTCTCCAAGGCATCCTGGCCGCCGATCTTCCCACCGAGCAGGATTACAGTCGCTGGTTTCCCCTGTGGGGGCTACCGGTCCGCTGATTCAAGGAACGGCACGCGCCGCTGACCAACCAGGAGAAGGACTCAGCCCCGACCCCTATTTACAGCAGCGAGGAGACTTGACCGAGTCGATATCTCGGAGGTCTTTACCAAGCATTTACAGCCAGTTGGATTGCCACTATGCTGGTTGGGTTAGCATTAGGCGACATGCGCCTAGCTCGCTCGTTCCCCACCGCCGCCTCAAATGATCTTCACATCTGGAGATGGGGCCGCTTAGCACTTATCGCTGTCGCGCTCACGTTGACTGCCTGGACCGCAATCGTCGGTCTCCGGCTGGTTCATCCCGGAGTACTCCCCGGAACAACCTTGGATGGACGGCCAATCGGCGACCTGGACAGGAGGGCGCTAACCCAGGCCGTCGCCTTCTACGCCCAGGAGCGGGCCTCCGAGACCCTCCGTATCAAAACGGTGACTAGCCGCAGCACCGGCAAGCAAGTGGAATACAGTCTGGCGCGGCTAGGCTTTCGAGTTTCCGAGAAAGAGACTTCCGAGCTGATCTGGAGTCGCGGCCGCCAGCTCAATCCCGTCCTCGCGCTCGTCGATCACCTTAGGGCATTCACCGGCGGCGTAGAGGTGCGGCCCCTGACCGAGGTCGATGACGACCGCTACCAAGTCTGGGTCGCATCGGCTGCGGACGAACTCACTGCCGACCCGGTCGAAGCCGAGCTGGACATCACCGGTACCAGCGTCACCTTCGTCGACGCCCAGCCGGGTCTCCGCGTGGACCCGGACGTCGTAGCCGCTCGGGTGCTTGACACGCTTAGTGCGGGCGACTCACTCGAGGTGGAGATTCCGGCCACCGAGAGGCTGCCGGAACAAGACGCGGACAAGCTTAAGTCGCTGGTCGACCAGGCGGAGCGCGCGGTCTCCGGGCCGCTCCGGCTGACGCGAGGAGAGGCAACGATCGAGCTGGCCGCCGCTGAAATCGGCGATCTTCTCTCCGTCGTCAAGGACGATGGCGAGCCGCGTCTCGCCATCGCAGCGGTCGCGCTCGACGCTGCAATAGGCGACCAGGCTCGCGTGGCCTTTGAACACGATCCGGTCGATGCGGGTATCAGGCTGTCCGGCGGCGGAGTCGTCATCGATGCGTCTCAGCGGGGCTTTCGTTTCGACCCGAACATCGCCGCAGATCAGATCACAGCGGTTGCGACCTCGGAGGCGAGCGAGGGCCATGGCGCCCGGGAAGCCGAGATCGACGGGGTGATCCTCGAGCCAGGCTTCACCACCGCCGAGGCGGAGGCGCTCAGGATAACCGAGCGAGTCTCGTCCTTCACCACCAAGTACCCCGCGGGGCAGTCGCGAGTTCAGAATATCCACCGAATGGCGGACCTCGTCGACGGCGTTGTGCTTCAACCAGGCGAGAGGTTCTCGATCAATGAGCATGTGGGACCGCGCACCAGGGAGGGCGGCTTCACCGATGGCGGTGTGATCATTGACGGTGAGTTCGAAACTGAGGTCGGCGGGGGCGTGAGCCAGTTCGCAACTACCTTCTTCAACGCTGCGTTCTTTGGGGGTTACGAAATCGTTAGGCATCAGCCTCACAGCTATTACATCAGCCGCTATCCGGAGGGGAGGGAGGCGACGCTGAACTACCCCGACGTCGACGTGGTCATCCGCAACAACAGCCCTTACGGGCTGCTGATCGCAACTAGCTACACGGCGACCTCGGTGACGGTGGAGATGTGGGGGACCGCATGGGTCGATGTGGAGGCATGGACCTCGGAGCGTCGGAACGTCAAGGAGCCCGAGCTCATCACTCGAGAGAGTCGGAAGCTCGCCCCGGGCGACGAGCGCTCCATCCAATCCGGCCGGCAGGGGTTCACCGTCTCCTACGGCCGCGTGCTCCGCTACTCCGACGGGCACCAAGACGAGCAGAGTTGGACACACACCTACCTTCCGGAGCCGCGCATCATCGAGCGGGGCAGTCAGAACCCGCCAGAGCCGGAGGCCTTGTCCGCTGACGTTGCCGGGTGAGCGCCATGAGGCACGAGCCCGTGGAACGCCCTCGCGCGGCCGTCAGCCGCCTTCTGTCGTGAAACCCCTAGCCTCTACTGCCCGCCTCGCCCTGAAGATTCAAGAAGCGCAGTTCATCTCACCGCCCTTATGGCGGCGGCTGCGTCGCCGGCCGAGGAGCGGCCCCGAGCACCGCTGGGGCCGCTCCTCGGCCGGATGATGAACTGAGGACTCTCGCCTTCGTCCCTGTACTATGCTCTGCCCCAGCTCGACCTCAAGGGAGAGCAAAGGCAGCGCTTGGGATGCTCCAGGAACCGGACACGGCAGGCTTCAGAGCAGAACACGTTGCTCTTCCCCGAAAGTTTCCCGTAGCTTCGCGCTCGTCTCCAGCACGATCATGCCACATACGGGATCCCGCCTATTGTCCGCGATGAAGGACGGGTGCCGTGAGGGTCGTTCGCTCAGGAGGTCGTGGATAAGCGACAGCTCGTTCAGCAGCATGCGCGGGAGAAGAAAGTGCCGGCGCACCCACTCTTGTCCCTGCGTGGCCATTTCCACTGCCTCGGCCGGCTGGCGGAGTAGCCTGAGCATCGCTTTGGCGCAATCGTCGACGCCGTCGACGAGTATCCCGCCGACACCGTCGGCCATTTGCAGCGGGATGCCCCCGGCACGGCCTGCCACTACCGGCGTACCCTTCCACAGGGCTTCCGAGACTACCAGCCCGAAGCCTTCCCGAATGGATTTCTGCACTACCAGCCGTGAGAGACGCTGAAAGGCGTTCACTTCGATGTTGCCGACTCCAGTCAGGTTCGTGAACACATGGATGAGCGGGTCGGCTTCGCTCTCAGTCAGGATCGCGCGGTAGACCTCCCAGCCCTCGGGGTCGTCCAAGGCCATGGAGCCCACAAGCGCCAGCTGCAGGCCCGCCACTTCCTCCCGGGCCAGGCGATAGGCGGAAATCACGCCCAAGGGGTCCTTCCAGGGGTCGAAGCGGGCGACCTGAGTGACAAGCGGCCGGTCGGGGTGCACGCCGATCCAGTTGAGAACCTGCCGCGCGGTCGCCTCGGGCAGAGGCAGGTTCTTGGGGCTCAAGGGGTCGATGGCGGGCGGGATGATTTCCACCCGGGGACGGGAAAAAAAAGGGCGGGACGAACTCTGCCATGGTGAAAACTGCGGCATCGTAGCCAGTCAGATACTCACTCAAGAAGCGCCAGACCTCCGGGTTCGGCCGCGAGGTGTCGATGTGGCACCGCCAGACCCAGCGAGCGCTCCTCTTGCCGTGCAGTGGCAGGATGGCCGCCGGCTGTGGGTCGTGGATGAACACGACGTCGAACTCCTCCTCGAGCAGCGCTGCATTCCGGACGGATGTGGCCAGATAGGCGTCCTTCTCGTGAGGTGTCAGCTCCCGTTCCGCCCCTTGAAGGGCGTTGTGAATAGTCTTGGTTACGGAGAAAAAGTCGTTGTCGGCGCTGATGACCTTCCAATCCGCGACGAGCCCGAGGTCGTTCATGAGCGGGACCACCGAGCGCAGAAGCTCGGAAACCCCTCCGCCATACGGCGTGGCGTTGATATGCAGGACCCTCACCCCTCGTAGGTCTGCTGCGCGAAAAGCCAGTTCATCGAGCAACTCGTCAGGGGCCACTCCTCGGTAGGCACCGATGGAACGTTCGCCTACATCCACGGTCGTCAGCATGATCTGATCCCCTCAATCGTGGCTTGGTGGGTGGGCTCTTCGGCGGTTGCCGCCGGGGTGTCGCGCGCCGTTCGCCGGCTCGGTAGCCCTGGGGGCGACGCAGCCTTGTAGAGAGCGCCCGGGCTTGCGCCGGTGATCGACCCACGCCCACCTAGGATCGCGGGAACGTCCTGTCGGCGATGCAACACCCAGGCGCAGGCGCGCGCTAGCTGCACCTTGCCTGAGGCCGGCGCGCAGTGCCGGCGGAACCTTTCTCGTGCATCTGAGGCTCCTCCCACGTGACGGATTGTCTGGCCGATGAGCGATCGCGGAGCGACTTCGAAGAGGAGACGGTTGAAAAAGGCGGCGCTCCGGTAGGCATCGAAAGCACGCCGGGCTTCGGCGGCGTAGTCTCGGCTCTCCAACAGGCAGCGGGCGGCGAGAGCCCCTGATTCGATGGCGTACCACAGACCGAAACCCCACTCCGGATCCTGCAGACCTGCTGCCTCGCCAATGTAGAGGCGACCGTCCGCATCCCTGAAGCGGGTTGGGCTCATCACGCTTCCGCACCCGGCAAAGGGGCGGGCATCTTCCAGCTCCAAGCCGGGGATCAGCCGGCGGAACGCGTCTGCGGCTGCCTCCCTCGATACACGCGGGGTTTCGTCCCGCCGGAAAGCGCAGGCTGCCAGGGTGGCTCGGCCCCCCCAGACCAGTAGGTAGGCGTACCCACCCGGTGCTACCTCGTCGGAGACCATAGCCCGCACCTGGTCGGGCAAGTCGGTCGAGAAGACGTAGCCCCGGGCCAGACCGTCGATCCGACGAGGGCCGGTGGCTATGATCGCTTTTCGCGGAGCTTCCTCAGCCCGCTCGCCAAGCCGTACCCTCACACCCGCCGCCCTCGCCTGGCGCAGGAGCGATCGGTCGAGCGATGCCTCCAGGTCACCGCGGCAGATCATGTAGAAGAGGGGGCGGCGTGATCGTGCAATGGTAGGCCGTAGCCTCGCGTCGTAGAAGGTGACCTCATGGACGGCTAGGTGGGCGAAGTCGGGCTCCACTCCCAGGTAGGCCAGGCGGTCCAGGGCGTCTGTGCGCTGCGTCCAGTTCTCCAGCCCCTGAAAGTCACCCCGGAAACGAGCGCCCACCGCAGCTCGGCGCTCGAGCACCCGTACCTTCGCCCCCGCGCGTGCCAACACCAAGGCTGCCGTGAGGCCCGCCGGGCCACCGCCGATGATGGTATGACCGGAGTTCACGATCGCCTCCTCCATTCTTTCGTATCAGGCCGCCGGGCCTTGAGGGCGCCTGCCCCAGGCTACGTACACCGTTCCGCCCAGCCACTCCTCCGAGTGGAAGTTCTCGGTCATGGCGGCCAGGGTCGTCTGAGGGTGGGCGCTCCAGTACCGGTCTTCCACGGAGGGAGGGATCCAGGGCCGACCGCCAAGACGTAGCATTGGATTCACTAGCGGTCCGTACCAGTGCTCGACCCGGTGGGTGTCGGCAACGAGCACGCATCCTCCCGGGCGTGTCATGTCAACGAAGGCGCGCGCTCCCAGATCCGGGTCCGGCAACAGCCCGATGGCGAAGGTGCAGAGGACTGCATCAAGCGGCTCCACGGGCCGGAAGGTCGTTATGTCCGCCTGGATCAGCCTGACGTTGGTCCAGCCTGCGCGTAGGATCTTCTGATAGGCTCGGTTCAGCATGTCGGCCGAGACGTCTACACCCACGATGCGGCCGGCCGGTCCCACGGCCTGCTCGAGGGCGGCGAAGTTGAGGCCGGTGCCGCAGGCTAGATCCAGCACGACTGTGCCTGGCCGCAGTGCAAGCTTCCTTACCAGACTGGTTCGCAGCCGGTGGTGCAATCCCAGCGTTACCGCGTAGACGAAGCGGTCGTAGGACCCGGATCGGCGGGCGTAGACGTCTAGAAGCAAACGCTGGTCAAGTCCCACTTTGTGGTGTAGCTCCCGATCGTCGCTACGGACTCCCGGCTACGCCGCCGGGGCCACCTCCTTCCGTGCAGGATGGATGGACAGGGTGATCTCGTCGGCGTCGATGGTGTCGTCGTGGTAGAGCTTCGCCAGGGACTCGACCGAGAGGTACCGGCGGGAGACGAGCCACTCGTCGTTTTGCTCGCAAAGGAGGGCCCCGGTGAGCCGGAGGAGGCTCTGGTCGTTCGGGTAGATGCCGACCACGTCGCTTCGTCTGCCGATCTCCCGGTTGATGCGCTCGAGCGGGTTGGTCGAGCGCAGCTTGGACCAGTGCTCGCGCGGGAAGTCAAGGAAGGCAAGGAGGGCGTCTTCTGCGTCCTCGAGCAGACGGGCCACCTTGAGAGCCGGCCCCTCGAGCCGAGCGACCACCTCGCCGAGAACGAGACGGGCCTGGGCCAGACCCTCGGCCTGGAAGACCTGACGCACTGCCGCCGCGACCATCTGCTGCTGCGAGCGCCCCACATGCCCCTTCATGTCCCGGAGGAAGTGGACGGTGCAGCGTTGCCAGGGGCAGCCGAGCACCTGAGCGATGGCCTTCTTCAGGCCGGGGTGGGCATCAGAGACGCAGAGCAAGACGCCCGTGAGACCCCGGGCCACGAGGTAACGCAGGAAGTCTCGCCAGAAGGCCTCGCTCTCCGCCTGGCCCACGTCGGTGCCAAGAACCTCTCTGCGCCCGGTCTCGTGGACGCCGTAGGCGACGATGAGGGCCTTCTGGCGGACACCCCCCTCCTCACGCACCCGCTCGATGCGGGCGTCGAGCCACAGGTAGGGGTAGCGGCCCTCCAGGGGGCGCTCCCGGAAGAGCCTGACCTGCTCATCGAGCACCGTGCAGAGCCGGGAGACGGTGGAGCGGCTCATAGACTCGATGCCGAGCTGCTCCACCAGGCGCTCCACCTTGCGCGTCGAGACCCCGTTGACGTAGGCTTCGGCCACCACCGCGACAAGGGCCTGTTCGCTTCGGCGTCTCGGCTCGAGGAAGCTCGGGAAGTAGCTGCCCCGCCTGAGACGGGGGATGGCGAGCTCGATGGTGCCCACGCGGGTGTCGAACCCCCGGGGCCGGTAGCCGTTGCGCTGGACGGCCCGCTCGGGGGAACGTTCGCCGAAGCTCGCGCCTGTGACCGCGCTCACCTCGCCCTCCATGATCTCCCTGAGCACGCAATGCACGGCTTCTCTCAGGAAGTCGCCATGCTCGGATGCAAGGACCTTGCCCGCGGCTTCGGCAGGCGTCATGCTGTACTGGTCGGCCACTGTGATGCTCCTCTCGTCGATGTTCTTGGCGGAACCCTCGACGATTCTAGGACGCCCAGTGGCCGATTTGCTACTCAGGTCTCGGCTGCCGGGCTGCTACACCACATTACGGGACTTGACCCAAACGCTCGGGACGCGAGTCCATGGGTCTCCACCATGGTCGACTATAGGCCGTTGAGGGCAGTAGCTGCGTGCATAGCCCTCGGGCACGTGGACACGAGGCAATATAATACCCTATACCCCCTTGCCCTATCAAGAGCAAGGTGATAGAGTGCTCGAGTCTGTTCACCTGCTTAAGGAGGGATCACATGAAGCGGTTCATGATTCCCCGGGTCGCTCACTGCGGCGAGGGGCACAACGTCCGGTCCTGAGCACGACCTGAAACTGCTCGCACGAGACTCGGTTCGATGAACGCGTTAGGGGCGCCATGGCGCCCCTAACGCGTTCATGAGCACCGCGCCGGCTCACCCCGGCGGGCGGGCGCGCCTCGGCGCCGGCCCCAGCTACTCCACGATCAGCCGCCCTTTGAACATCCCCATCTGGCACTGGAACCCGTACTCTCCGGGTGCCTCAGGGGTGAACTCGATGGGCACCACAGCTCCTTCCGGCAGCAGGGCCGACCGATCGAAATCGGGGAAGAGCACCATCTCGCTGCAGGAGGCCGACTCCTGTCGGTTGAAGTTGAGGCGCACCGGGCGGCCGTGCTGCACCACGATGGTGTCGGGAGAGTACCCGCCCTTGACGACCACGGTGAGCTCCTGGACGCCCTCCACTGTGGAGACTCTCACGCCGCTCGACGAGCTCAGCCAGAAGTACCACACGATGAGGCCGCCCGCCCCTAGACCAGCCAGGATGACGATCACGTCCCAAGCATTCACGCGGACACCTCCCGACTCGTCGTTCCTGCCGGTGCCGCCGGTCCCGCGGGGGCCAGTCCCTTGGGCTCGAAGAGGCGCAGGCGATTCGCGTTCGTTACCACGGTGACAGAGCTGAGGGCCATGGCCGCGCCGGCGATGAGCGGGGAAAGCAGCGACCCGAACAGGGGGTAGAGGACACCGGCTGCCACCGGGATGCCCGCGGTGTTGTAAACGAAGGCCCCGATGAGATTCTGCTTGATGTTGCGCATGGTGGCCCGGGAGACCTCCACCGCCACGGCCACCCCTCGCAGGCTCCCCGTGATGAGGGTGATGTCGGAAGCCTCGATGGCGACGTCGGTACCGGTGCCGATGGCCAAGCCCACGTCGGCCTGGGCCAGAGCGGGGGCGTCGTTGATGCCATCTCCCACCATGGCTACCTTCTTGCCTTCGGCCTGCAGGAGATGCACCTGGTGCGCCTTGTCCTTAGGGAGGACCTCCGCCAGAACGCGGCTGATCCCTACCTCGCGGGCGATGGCCTCGGCCGTGCGCCGGTTGTCTCCAGTGATCATGATCACGTCGAGTCCCATCTCCTGCAAGTGCCGGATGGCGCGGCGCGAGTCGTCCTTGACCACGTCGGCCACGGCCACGATGCCCGCGGCCCGGCGGTCGACCGCGACGAACATGGGCGTCTTGCCCTGGTCGGCCAGAGACACGGACCGGTCCTCCAGAGCCCCCACCTCGACCTGCAGCTCGCGCATGTAGGCCAGGTTGCCCAGGTCGAGCCTGCTGCCATCGACCCGGGCGGTCACACCCCGGCCGGGGATCGCCTCGAAGCCCTCCGGATCGATGAGATCGTAGCCCCGGTCGTGGGCTCCGTCCACGATGGCCTGGGCCAGGGGGTGTTCGGAGCTGCGTTCCACCGAGGCCGCCAGGCGCACCACGTCCGTCTCGGCGAAGCCATCGGACGTTACTACATCGGTGAGGGTGGGCTTACCAAGGGTGATGGTGCCGGTCTTGTCCAGCACCACGGTGTTAAGGGCCTGTGCTTGTTGCAGAGCCTCTCCATTGCGGATGAGGATCCCCTTCTCCGCCGCCTTGCCCACGCCCACCATCAGCGACATGGGGGTGGCGAGCCCCAGGGCGCAGGGGCAGGCGATGATGAGCACGGTGACGGCCGTCACCAGCGCATAGGTGAGGGAAGGCTGCGGCCCGGCTACGAACCACACGACGAAGGAGGCGATGGCCACCAGCATGACGGTGGGGACGAAGTAGCCGGCCACCACATCCACCAGTCGCTGGATGGGGGCCTTGGAGCCCTGGGCCTCCTGCACCATGCGCACGATCTGGGCGAGAGCCGTGTCCTTCCCCACCTTCGTGGCTCGGAAGCGGAAGCTCCCGGTCTTGTTGATGGTGGCGCCGATCACTTCGTCGCCGTCGCTCTTTTCCACGGGGATGGGCTCACCGGTGATCATGGACTCGTCCACTGACGAGTGCCCTTCTACCACCAAACCGTCGACCGGGACTTTCTCGCCTGGGCGGACCACGATGATGTCGTCGACCAGCACCTCTTCCACTGGAAGGTCGAGCTCGATCCCGTCGCGTACCACCCGGGCCGTCTTTGCCTGAAGGCCCATGAGCTTCTTGATGGCCTCCGAGGCGCGGCCTTTCGCCCGGAGCTCGAGCACCTGGCCCAGCACGACCAGGGCCACGACCACCGCCACGACGTCGAAGAAAGGCTCAGCCGTGCCTTCGGGGAAGACGGCCGGGAAAGCCACTGCCACCGCCGAGTAGAGCCAGGCCGCGCTGATGCCCAGAGCGATCAGGGTGTTCATGTCGGCGGAACGGTGCCGGAAGGCGTACCAGGCCCCGGTGAAGAAATGACCGCCCGAATAGACCAGCACAGGGAGTACCACCAGGGCGGTGAGTGCCCACAGCAGGCGGATGGTCTCGGGAGAAAGCCCTTTGAGTCCAGGCAGGAAGGACGGGTAGCTCACAACCAAGACCGGGACGGAGATGATTGCCGCCAGCACGAATTTGGAGCGGAGCCGCCTGTACTCGCGCTCCTTCTCCGCGCCGGCGGCGGTCTCCCCGGCGGCGGTCTCCCCGGCGGATGGCGCGGCTGCCCTGTCCCACTCGTGACGCACGCGGTAGCCCGCCTGTTCCACGGCATGCCGCAGTCCGGCCAGATCGACCTGGCCGGGCCGGTACTCCACCGTCACCTCTTCCGTCGCCAGGCTGAAGGTCGCGCCGCGTACACCCGGAGTGGCCCGTAGCACACCCTCTACCTTCTGAACGCAGCTTGCGCAGTGGACGTCCTCGATCGCGAGGTGGGCTTTGGCGGAACCTACGTCGTAGCCGGCGGCTCGGATGGCTTCCACCAGGGTCGAGGTCGACGCAGCTGCGGGGTCGTACTCGACGAAGGCACGTTCCGAGGCGGGATTCACGCGGGCCCTCCGCACGCCGGACAGGGCGAGCAGGGACTCCTCGATCGCGGCGGCGCAGGCGTCGCAATGGATGCCCGTTACCGGCAGCTCGATTTTCCGAGGCTCGAAAGTCTGGTCCATTCCCTACCTCCGGTCGGGCGCCGATCTACACGTCCACTTTAGAGTACCCGCGACTGTGGCTCAGTCGGTTACCGTGCCCACCATAACACCACGCCCGGCGTCGGTTCTCACTATTGACACACGTTCCCCATCTTTGCTCAGATTTCACCGAACACGCACGGAATCTTCACACCAGTGACCGACTAACGGAGGGGACAGAGAGACCGCCGCGTGAAGGGGCCGAGACTGCCCAAGAATGCAGGACGAGCGAGAACGGCGTCCAACGCCCGGCTGGTGGACCAACAGAAGGGAAGGTCTGTGAGACGCTTTGCCGCGAAAGCCGGGGAAGGGACATGGGGGTGGCTCAGCCACAGGCTGCTCCTGCGGATGCTCGTTGTTGTCGCTCTTCTCGAGGTCCTGGTCATGGGCATCATGGATCTAATCCCGCCGGTGCACGGCTTCTGGCTGATGGCGCTCGATGCCCTTCTCCTTACGTTCGTCAGCGCTCCCTTTCTCTATCTCGCGGTCATCCGGCCGGTGGGCGTATTGTGGACCGAAGCGGTACAGACTCGAGCCGATCTCGCACGGGAACGCGAGATCCGCGAAGAGCGGGAAGAGGCCGAGACCGTTCGGTTAGAACTGGAAGCCCAGCTGCGCCAGAGCCAGAAGATGGAAGCGATCGGCAGCCTTGCGGGCGGCATGGCTCACGATCTCAACAACCTGCTGACGCCGATCATCGGCTGGAGCAACTTGCTGCTGACAAAGTGGGACAAAGATGGCGAGCAACGCGCAGAGGTCGCGGAGATACGCGCAGCGGCCGAACGTGCCACCGACCTCGTTCGCCAGCTCCTGGCCTTCGCACGACGCGAGCCCATGCAACCCCGGGTCCTCGACCCCAACGAAATCGTGAGGGGCATGCACGGCCTGCTGGCACGGCTGCTGGGAGAGAGCATCAGCTTGGCGACGATCCTGGACCCCCAGCTCCTGGCCGTGAAGATGGATCCGAGCCGGCTCGAGCAGGTGATCATGAACCTGGCCGTAAACGCCCGCGATGCCATGCCGCGGGGAGGCAGGCTGACCATCGAGACCGGCAACAGAGGGCTCGATGAGGCATACGCGGGTCGCCACCCGTCGACGAGGCCGGGACCGCACGTGATGATCGCGGTGAGCGACACCGGCCGCGGCATGGACCAGGATACGCAGAGCGGCATCTTCGAGCCGTTCTTCACCACCAAGGAGGTTGGGAAGGGAACCGGCCTCGGTCTCTCCACGGTTTATGGCATCGTGAAGCAGAGCGGCGGCGACGTCTGGGTGTATAGCGAGCTGGAGAAAGGCACGACCTTCAAGATCTACTTGCCCGGCGTCGCAGAGCGGCCCGTGCCGGTCTCCGTGGCACCCGTCGAGAAGCAGAGCCGTGAGCTTACCGGCGAAGAGACGGTGCTCGTCGTCGAGGACGAGGAGGCCGTGCGGGCGCTGGTGACCCGCGTCCTTCGGCTGAACGGCTACGCCGTCCTGGAAGCGGCCTCAGCCGACCAGGCGCTGGCCTTCACCCGCAGCGAACCACAAGTGGACTTGGTGCTCGCCGACGTCGTCCTCCCGGGAATGGGTGGGCCGGAACTCGTGCAGATCATCAAGCGGGTGCGTCCGCAGGCGGCCGTGCTCTACATGTCCGGCTACACGCGCGATTCCATCATCCATGGCGGGCATGCGAACGGGGATATCGAGCTGCTCGAGAAGCCGTTCACCCCCGACTCTCTGGCCCGCCGGGTACGGGAAGTGCTGGACAAACGGGAGGCGCGGCTCCGGCCGGAGCCGCTCATGAAGGGATCGTCCCGTCCCATTGACGGGCGACCCTGCATGACCCTGCAGGGAGGTGGATCTCTTCATCTGCTAGTGCCGGAGCGCCATCGGCACCCAGAACATCCAGAGGTTGACGCCCACGAGGAGCAGGAGGAGCCCGTACAGGGGGCTGAAACCGATCTCCCGACCCATTCGCCGTTGTAACCGGCGAGCCACCGCCAGGCTGGCCGTAGCGGCCAGGAGCAGGAGGGCTATCTGCAGCACCTTGATCGTGGAGGCGTCCAGAAGCGCGGCGCCCATGCTCCCCCCGGGGTGCCCTCCGGGGATGTCGAGGGGAGAACGGAGACCCAGCAGGTCGGCTGTCACCCACCAGACAGACTTGCCCTCCCCCAGCATGTGCAACAGGTTGTGGGCTGCGTGCGCGCCCAGGTCGAGAGGGATGAGGGCGTAGCCGAAGAAGGCGAAGGCCCGCCGGTCTCCGCGAGCGGCGAGAAACAGCAGAAGTAGGGGAAGGAGAAAGGCCGCTGCGTAGATGAGAGAGACGAGGGGCCCTCGACTCAGGCCGGTGATCTCTCCCAAACGGCGTTCCAAGACGCCGCTGATCTCCAGCATGCCCAGGTTCTGGACGGCTACCACGCCCACCAGCACGGCGGCCAGGCCCGCCACCGCGACTTGAGGTCGCCGGATCTGAGCGAGCTCGCGCAAGGGATCCCGCACGCGCAAGGCCAGCGATTGACGTTCGCAGCTGCGCAGGCAGGTCAGACAGAGGTTGCACTCGCGATTGGCGGCTAGACTGCGCGGGCGCTCCAGCATGGGGCAGCCGTCCGCCGCCGTCTCCGCGGCTTCGGTCCGCAGGCAGGCCGCACGGGAGCAGCCCATGCAGTCAGCCGAACGGGGGCGAAGCTCCAGCACGGAAGCCATGCTGTAGTTCCCGGCCAGCGCACCGAAGAAGCAAAGGCGGCGGCAGAAGGTGCGTCGCCGGAAGAGGGCCGAGACGGTGAGGGCCGCTCCGGTCAGCAGAAGCAGGGCGGTCAGTGTGAGGCGCACCGAGCTCACCAGGCCGACGGAGCGGTCGAACCATGTGATGGCGAGAAAGGTTCCCTCGATGATCCAGATCCCACCTACCACGAGCCACCGCGGGGCCGGCTTCCGACCTAGCCCGGGAAGCTTCTGGACCATGTCGCCCAAGGTGGCGACCGGGCACACGGCGCACCAGGAGCGGGCGGAGAAGAAGAGCAGGAACGGCACCAGGGGCCACCAGAGGATCCACAGATATACGGAGCCCAGATTGCGGTGAGAGAGGGACGAACCGACCGCCAGGGCGGCGAGCATCAACAGGAAGATGGCCAGCACCGCCACCCGCGCACCCTCGGGGTAAACTCGCCCCCTCACGGCTGCGTTCAGCCAGGGCCAGCGCAGCAGCAGTTCGTTGCGCCGCCCGCGGCCGACACCACGCAGAGTGAGGAGCACCAGGCCGCCGCCGGCGAGGAGCAGTATCGCGAGCCCCGTGCGCGGGGGCGCGTTACCGATGCGGGTGATGCGCTCCGGGTAGGTGACCACGCGCGCCTGCCGCAGGGCGGGCCGGTACCAGGCGTCCCAGACGGCGAACTCCTGCTCGTTGGCGCTCATCAGGTTCCCGGCCTGCAGCCAGCTGACGTCCCGGGCTCCGTGGGTGACGTAGGCCATCCACTTCTTCATGAGGATCTGTAGGGTGGCGTCCCAGAGGAAGAGGTCGTGGGAGCCCTCGTAGAACTCGTCCAGGTAGCTCGGGGAGCTCTCCAGGGTGTACTGGAGAACTGGGCCAAGTCGTCGGGAGTGGCGCGGAAGCCCGCGTCCCACGCCGCCCGGGCGGCGAGCACGCGTTCCGTGGCGGTGTCGAAGAGATGGAGGAGCTCGCCCCACTCGTAGAAGCTGCGCGGATCGCCGGCCGCAGCGGCCTGGCGCCGGGTGAACGTCAGGTAGCCCTCGATCACGGCCCGCGGGTAGGGAGTTCCGTCGATGGTCAGGGCCACGTCCACAGGCGCGAGGTCGAGCACCGGGAAGGAGCCGGTTGCGCCGGGCGAAACCGAATCCGCAACGACGGGGTTTGTAGGCGTGGTTCCGGCCGTTGCCGGTTGGGCGAGCTGAAAGGCGCCGATCCAGGCGAAGGCGGCCAGCAGCAGGGCGACCAGGAACCGGCGGGCGTTGTCCCCTCCAGTGGCCCGTCTCGTCCGGGCTCTCCTGGAGCGGACTGAACCCGATCGATGTTCCTCCAAGCGGGTCTCCATCCATTCTTTGTAAGATCGTTCTCAATATTATCGCGCAAATCAGCCGGTTCGCTAAGATACCTCTTACCCCCATATCCTATCTTGACGTGAGCTTCACAGAGGCTTGGGAGCACCTTCACAAAACCCTGGAAGACTGGTGCCGGTAGCCAAGACGCGGGTCGTCGACGGTTCGGCGGAAGAGGGCGACGACCCACCCGAAAGAGAGGACAGGACACGATGGCGGAACGTGCGATCGAGATCGAGGGCTTCGACGAAGCGACCCAACGACCGGTGCGGATCCAGCTGACCTTGTTGACCCACGAAGAAGAAAGGCAAGCGGAACGGGTAACGATACCTGCCGGTTTTGCGGCACCCCGGGGCTTCATCCCGGAGTCGATCCGTCAGGAGATGCTCGCCCTCCGCAACATCGGGCTCACGAGCTGCCAGGCCCAGGCCCTCCGGGACGGAGGTGCCCGGGCGCGCTCCCTGGGCATCGACGGGGACTTCTCCGCCCCGCGTGGGTTCTTGCCCGGCACACTGGACTAACGCTTACTCGCCGTCCGGGTCCCCGAGCCCGGATGGCACACTCCCCCTCGCGCCAGGGGCGGGGCGGCAACTGCCGCCCCGCCCCTGACTACGCCTGGGGCAGGGGGCACCCGAAAGTCTTTACTCACGCTTCATGCGCGGATGCGATACTAAGACATGTGATCAGGAACATGCTACCGGTCGACCGCAGAGGAGGCTTGCGCGCGATGGGTGGAATGATGGGCGGGTCCTTCGGTGGACTCGATGGACTTGGAGGTTCTCTCATGGGTTTCGGGCTGATGGGGATCGTTCCCCTGGCGGTCGTGGGTCTTATCGTGTGGCTGATCGTCGAGGCTACGCGCGGCAATCGAAGGCCCGACACCCCGGCGTACATGAACTACCCGGTGCAGCCGCCCGCTGCCTTCTCGCAGCCGGCGACCCCTCCGGCAGCCGGCGCTCTGGCGCTGCTCGACGATCGCTACGCGCGCGGGGAGATCGACCGCGACGAATACCTGGAACGGAGGCGGGACCTCCAGAGCTGAACGGATGGCGCGGCCATTCCGGGGTCGGCGGCTCGGCGAGCCGCCGACCCCTTTTCCATTGTGCTGCTCCTTCGGGCCGGAGGCCCGTCTATTCACTCACCGAGCTAGTGGCGGCCGTCGGCGCCCGCTCCGGGTCCGGCCGCCGGGAGCGTGAACGACACGAGTGTTCCTTCTCCGGGCGTGCTGGCCGCCTTGATGTCTCCCCCATGCGCCGCACGAGGCTGCGGGCCACGGCCAGCCCGATGCCCGTACCGCCCCCGGCGGTGGAGCGGGACTTGTCCACCCGGTAGAAACGCTCGAAGATGTGCGGAAGGTCCTCGGCGGGGATACCGATGCCGGTGTCGGTCACAGTGAAGCGCACCTCGCCAGGCAGCCTCTCGGTGGACACGACCACCGCCCCCGGCTCCGGGGTGTACTTGCGGGCGTTCTCCATGAGGTTCAAGAGAACCTGCACCAGGTTGTCTTCGTCGGCGAGCACATCACCCGTGCCGGAGCCCGGCCGGAACTCGAGGGTGACGTCCGTGTCGTCGAACTGGGGGCGGATCCGCTCGACGGCGCTACGGGCCACCAGGTCGGCGGAGACGGGGCGCGTTTCGAGCGGTTCCACTGCCGCTTCCACTCGAGAGAGGCGCTCGATGTCGGCCACCAGGCGGGTGAGTCGTCCGGCCTCGCGGTGCACCAGCTGGTAGGTTTCCGGCTCGGCGGGCACCACCTCGTCCATGAGCCCCTCCATGTACCCCTGAATGTTGCTGAGGGGAGTGCGGAGCTCGTGGGAGATGGTCGCCAGGAGCTCCCGGCGCGTGTGCTCCGTTTCCTCCAGACCCTCGGCCATCCGATTGAAGCTCTCGACGAACGCTCCGATCTCGTCGCTGCCGGCGTAGTCCACCCGCTCCTGGTAGTGACCCTCGGCGATGCGCCGGGCGCTCTGGGCCAGGTGGGCCGCCGCGTCGGTGAGGCGGCCGGAGATCACATAGGAAGCTCCGACCGCCACCAGAACACCGGTGAGGCTGCCTATCAGCAGGGCTTCGGTCAACCCTCGGGCCACGGCTTGTTCGATGTCGGTCATATTGCCCATCATGCCGTCCATCATGCCGTCCATCATGCCACCCATGTGGGCGCTGACGGCCCGGATAGCGATGCTCCGCACCGAGAGCGCCAGAACGAGGATGGTGGCGCCCAGCGGCAGAAGATACGTGAGAAAGAGCCGCCAGCGCAGCCTCACTGCGGCAAGGCCCCCCCGGCTGATGCTTCCGGCCCGGCGGCGCTCTCCACGGGCTTGTCCCGCGGCTGGAACTTGTAGCCCACGCCGCGGACGGTCCGGATGTAGCTGGGCTCCGAAGGATCGTCGCCGATCTTCTTACGTAGGTTGGCGATGTGGACGTCGACCACCCGGGAGTCGCCCAGGTAGTCGTACCCCCAGACCCGTTCGAGGAGCTGCTCGCGAGAGTAGACCCAGCCGGGGTGCTCGGCCAGGGCCCGCAGGAGGTCGAATTCGATCGCGGTCAGCTCCGCAGGCTGCCCGGAGACCTTCACCTCCCGGCACAAGGGATCGATGGTGAGATCCCCTGCGACGATGGGCTTCTGTCCCTGCTCTTCCCCCAGGCCCGCCCGTCGCAGGATGGCCGAGACCCGAGCGACCAGGATCTTGGGGCTGAAGGGCTTGGTCAGGTAATCGTCGGCCCCCGCCTGGAAGCCCCGCAGCTGATCCTCCTCCTCGCCCCGGGCAGTCAGCATGAGGATGGGGATCTCGCGGGTGGCCGTCAGCCGCTTGGCCACCTGGAGCCCGCTCATGCCGGGAAGCATGAGGTCGAGGACCACGAGGTCGGGCGAGCCGGCTTCGGCTTCGCGTACCGCCGCGTGGCCGTCGGCGGCCACCAGCACCTCGTAGCCTTCACGTTCCAGGTACGCGGCCACCAAGCGGCGCACGTTCTCGTCATCGTCCACTACGAGGATGCGTATGGGTTTCTGTTCACTCATCACACGCTAGATTCTACCGGAGGACCTGGCTACCCTGCTAATGGGGGGATCATCTTGACGATTCCTTTGCATTCATTTGGCATAATCGAAGTACTTGCCCGTGATACTGGCTGTGCAATGACATACGCCGGCCAACATCCAGAGGTCGGAGACTATGAAGGAGGAGACATGCTGAAGATCTTTCGAGGTGAGTCAACCACCAGGCTTGCGCAGGGTGTGGCCGGGATTGGCCTCGTGGCGCTCGGCCTGTTCGGGCTCTCGGCGCTCGCCGGCGCCGGGCCTGATGTCATCGACAGTGCCGCTGCCCGTACGAGTGCACCGGTGGTGCTGACCGGTCAGGAGAACACCCCTAGCACCGGCAGCGAGAGCACGGTGCAGGACGGCGACTTCCAGGATCGTGTGAAAGACATGATCCAGGAACACATGGGCCTCACCGGCGAGGAAGCGGACCGCTGGGCGAACGAGATGGCCGAGCACATGACCGCCGTGCACGGTGAGGACGCCGGCGATATGCTCGATTGGTGCAGCCAGGCCTGGGATGGTGACGGCACTACCACCGGCGGCATGATGGGTGGCGGCACCACCGGCGGCATGATGGGCGGCAGCGGCGGTGGCATGATGGGCGGCAGCGGCGGTGGCATGATGGGCGGTAGCGGCGGCGGCATGATGGGCGGTAGCGGCGGCGGCATGATGGGTCTCGGTCTCTAGCGTCATTCCTGCCCGTACCTCGCGCCCGAGCAGTACCTGCCTCGAAGCCTTCTCGAGGACGAAGCAAGCGGCGAGCGCCTCACCGGTAATCCGTGAGGCGCTCGTTCGTGACACGACCATGGCGCCTTCCTGCGGGCGCCGCATTCCCTGGCGGAGTCGATCAGCAGGTGAGGCTCTCATCTCCGCCACGGTCAGGCCCAGTGCTCGATTGCGAAGGAGCGTGATGCCCTGATGGGTTGGGATGGAGGCGCCGGCTGGGGTTTGGCGCAGGGGCTGCTGGCATTTGTGTTCATCGCGGCGATCGTGGCGGGGATCGTATTGGTCCTTCGCGCGGCGCTCGGCGGCCGCGCGGGCGCCGCTTCCGAGAAGCAACCCAACCATGGGGCTTCCACGCGATCCGAGGCCCTGCGCCTCCTCGAGGACCGCTACGCACGCGGAGAGATCGATCGGGACGAGTTCCTGACCCGCAAGGGCGACCTGCAGTCCTGATCGTGGATCGCGGGCAGCGGGGCTGCCAGGCTCTCAGCCCTTGGCCGAGCCCAAAGGCAGCTCCAGTCTCAGGCTCTGGAGCGGCTGGCGGTAGCGATCGTCCGACACCCGGGCGACAACGGGGAAACCGGTGTTCTCGTAAAGGTGAGCCGACCGTGCCAGGTCGGCCACTATCCACGGGTAGACGCGCAGGGATTCCAGCCACTAGCCGGCCCGGTGGGCGAGGCGACCGGGCCGGCGACGGCGCCAGCGTGATCCTGCCGTCCCGGGCGCGACCTCTCCAACGTGAGACAAGTCTCATGTCATTCTCACGGCGGCTTAACAGGCTGCTGAAAAAGTCCCCCGCCTAGCCCTCCGATTGCCTCAACTTCCTATCTTTTTGCGCCCCTTTTTGGTAGTGTTTACCCTGCAAACTGGCATAAAGCGAGGGGGTTGGGATGCGGGGAGAAGAGGCAAGGCAGCCGTCGTTTGTATTCTTGGGTCCCTTGGAGGAGCGCATCCCCAAAGATCACCCCTTGCGGGCCATCCGCAAGATGACCGATAAGGCGCTTTGCGGTCTCTCCCCCCTCTTTGACAAGATCTACTGTGAAGCCGGCCGCCCCTCCATCCCGCCCGAGTACCTTCTGCGAGCCCTGCTTATTCAGGTGCTCTACGCCATCCCTTCGGAGCGCAAGCTCTGCGAACACCTCGAGTATCACCTGCTCTTTCGCTGGTTTGTGGGCCTCGATCTAAACGAGCCCGTCTGGCATCCCACCACCTTCACCCAAAACCGGGAGCGCCTGCTTGAGGGCGAGGTGGCCGAGGCCTTCTTCCTGGAGGTGAGGAAGCAGGCCCAGGCGGGGAAACTCCTTTCCCGGGAGCACTTCAGCCTGGACGGCACCTTGGTGGAAGCGGCGGCCTCCCTCAAGAGCTTCCGGCCCAAACAGGAATTGGCCGAGGGCCAGGAGGGCGGCCGGGGGCCAGGCAAAGATGACCCGGGTGCAGGGGAGGACCCGAGCCCCGCCGAGCCAGTCTCGGAAAGCGCAGGCCGCGACCGCAACCCGAGTGTGGATTTCCACGGCGAGCGGCGCCGGAATGACACCCACGCTTCCACCACCGATCCGGAAGCTCTTCTTGCCAAACACTCTCCCGGAGAAGCGGCCCGGCTCGCTTATGCCGGCCATCTCCTCACCGAGAACCGCCACGGTCTCATCGTCCAGGCCGATCTCTCCCGGGCCACCGGTACCGCCGAGCGGGAGATGGGTCTTGAGCTGGTGAAGGAGGAGCGCAAAAAGACCAAGGGCCGGTTCACTGTCGCAGCCGACAAGAACTACGACACCAAGGACTTCGTGGGCGAACTACGGACTAACGTTGTTACCCCGCATGTGGCTCGCAAAGAGAAGTACTCGGCCATCGATGGCCGCACGACACGGTGGGAGGGATACGCCCTCAGCCAGAAGAAGCGCACGCGGGTGGAGGAGGCCTTCGGCTGGATGAAGCCAGTCGGCCTGCTTCACAAGCTCCGGCACCGCGGGCGGGCCAAGGCCCGATGGATCTTCCAGTTCACGGCCGCCGCCTACAACCTGGTGAGAATGAGATCGCTGCTTCCGGAGTGCATCGCCAGATAGGGAAAAAGGGGCGGGGAATCGGCCTCTCCAGGGGGCATAATCCCGGTCTTCGCCCGGGCAATCCGAGAACCGACCGTTCGTGGGTCAAGCAGCCGAGCAACGGAGCACATCGGAGGGGCTCCAACCGGGGTATTTCAGCGGCCTGTTAATGGTGCCGGCCGACATCCTCTGTGTACTTCGCTCGTTTCAGAATGAGACCCGGCCGTGGCGGCCAAGGCTTCGTCTTGAAACGAGGTATTGGGCCCCGAGCAGGAGGTGTCCGAGATGAAGACCATCTTGTTCGCGCAACATCTCGACTGGTGGCGGCCCAGCCAACCGGCGTGCTCTCTCGATGGAGTCCGGCGGCCCCGAGAGTGGCCGGCGCCTTCTCCGTGCGAGTCGGAGCTGAGGAGCCACCAGGAGGGCATCGCCCTGAGCGCCCTGATCCGGGAGGTTCTCGCGGAAGGTCAAGGCGGTCCGGAGGAAGGGCGGCTCATCCCCGGACTGTCCGCGGTACGGTCGAGGCCGGCTGTCTGAGTCCTCCTCTCGCGGGCATGCCCTTCCGACGGTATGGACCGGAAACGGCTATCATGCGGGCATGAAGTTTCCACCCGGCCTACCCAGACCCGCAGGACTTGGTGGGCGGCGTGGCTAACGCAACTCCGGGCGTGCCCGGCGAGCGGCGGATCACCCGGCGGACATTCTTGATGGGACTGGCGGGGGCAGGCCTGGCGACCGGCTACCCCGTGCTGGTCGAGCGCGTGATGGTCCAGGTGAACCACTACGACATCCCCATAGTGGGACTCGCCCCGCCGTTCGACGGCTTCCGGCTCGTCCACCTTTCCGACCTACACTACGCCGAGTTCACCAGCGCTTCCTGGCTGGGGCGCGTACTCGACCGAGCCCAGGAGGAGGCCGGCGATCTCATCGTCCTTACCGGTGACTACGTTCACGCGCGCAAGACCCGTGAGCAGCTCGACACCATCTGGCCCGAGCTCACCCGCATCGATGCCCCCTTCGGCGTGCGCATGGTACTGGGTAACCACGATCACTGGGCCGACTCCGACCACGCTCTGGGACTGCTCGAAGCCAGCGGGCGTTCGCTCCGAAACCGGGCCGAGGTCCTGCGGAAGGACGGCGCCGAGCTCGTGCTGGCCGGAACCGGAGACCTGTGGGAGGACGAAGTGCGCATCGACGAGACTCTGGCTGGACAGGACCCCGCCTCGCCCCGCATCGTGCTGACTCACAATCCCGACACTGCCGACCTGCCTCACCGCGAGCGGGTCGACCTCTTCGTCTGCGGTCATACGCATGGGGGACAGGTGCGCCTGCCAGTCCTGGGGGCTCCCATCTTGGCGGTCGCGAACAAAGCGTACGACCAAGGCCTCAGGTGGTCGGCTCGGTCGCGGCTCTTCATCAATCGGGGGATCGGCTGGGCGGTCCTCCCCTTCCGACTGAATTGCCCGCCTGAGATCGCGGTGCTCCACCTGCGGGCTGCCTGAGCCCCCGATCCCCGCTGTTAGCTCGGCCGAGCCGGGGTCTCCGCGCTCTCTTCTTCGTGAGACACGCTCAAGTAGAGGAAACCCTCGCAACTGGGGCACTCCATGAGCACCTCGGCATCGCTCTCCAGGATCACTCTCTGTCCGTCGAACGGACATTCGTACACCCCAGCCCCGGGCTTCTCTCCCACTGCGGGCATCTCTCCTCCTTGGTCTCCTCACGAAGACGCCGGGCGGCGTCGCGGCCATTCTAGCGGGAAGACCCGGTACGAGCAAGAGCGGCCCCGGGGACGTCGGGTCCCCGGGGCACGATCGGCCGCGGTGGGGGTCCGCCCCGGTGGCTACCCGGTGGGTGTGGAAGGGGCGGCCTGCACCCGATAGAGGTACACCGATCCGTAGAGGTGGGCGCTCACCAGCATCGCCCAGAAGATGGTGAACACCACCCCGATGATCAGCAGGATGATGCCGAACGAGGCGATGATGCCCGCCACGATCCCGAGCAGGACCGCCATGATGTAGTTGCTGAGGTTGACCCGTATGAAGTCGATGATCTCCCGGAAGTCGAAGAACGAACCGAAGTTGTCGGTCACGGCAAAACGGATGAGCGCGGCGGGCAGGACAACGATGAGCACCAGGCTCCAGAGCGACGACAGCAGCGACCCGCCCGCGCCCAGTCTGCTCAGGATCAGTCCAGGTACTTCGTAGATGAAAACGCCCACCCAGGCGAGCACTCCTTTGCCGAGGAGGCCGCCGAAGTCGCTCCAGTCGGGGAGCCGATCATCCCCGCCGGCGACTCCGCGCATGGTGCGGATGAAGTACCCGCCGACAATCGCCCAGCCGATTATTGGGATGAACAGCAGCAGCCCGCCGATGACGAGCTTCCCAATCCCTCCCGTTTCCTTGAGCATGTAGGTGAACGACCGTGCTGCGTCCATTGCGCTCCCTTCTCGTGGCCGTGGGCCCCTATCCGCTTACACGTACCCCAGGGGCGTCAGGTCATGCATGGCCGGGGCGTTCGTTCCTCCGCGACAGCGGGTCTTCTTCGGAAAGGGGGAGGAGGATCGCGAAGGTACTCCCGTGTTCCGGTGAACTCTGCACCTCCACGTGGCCACCATGAGCCTGGACGAGCGCTTGGACGATGCTCAGGCCGAGGCCATAGCCGCCATCGCCGCGCGTCTTATTCGAGTAGAATCGGTCGAAGATCCTTTCCCGTTCCTCCGGCAGCATTCCTTCACCTTCGTCTCTCACCCAGATCCTTGCCCAGCTCTCCTCCTTGCTCCCGCCCAGGGCGATCCGCTCCCCCGGCGCGGTGTGCTCGACGGCGTTCTTCAGAAGATTGAGGAGCACCTGCGTGAGACGATCGGCGTCCGCCCAGACCGTGAGGGGCGGAACCGGCTCCAAGCTCCACTCCCGCTCGCCAAGGTGCACGGCGTGGGCGAAGAGCTGTTCCAAGAACTCGTCGAGCCGGAGTGTCTCCATGACCAGGAAGCCTTGCTCGCCCGACTTCGCGAGCGTGAGGAGACCAGAGACCAGGCGGTTCATGCGGTCGATCTCCTCCATCACGACCTGGTGCGCATCGCGGCGCATCTCAGTCGTCACGTCGCCGATGCTGTCCAGCACTTCCAGGTGGCCCTTGACGATGGACAGCGGCGTGCGCAGCTCGTGGGAGGCATCGTAGAGGAACTGCTGTTGCTCCCTGAAAGAGCGCTCCACACGGTCGAGCATCGAGTTCAGGGTAGCCACGAGGTGGCCGATCTCGTCGGAGGGACCGCGATAAGCGATGCGGCGGGAGGGGTCTTCGCGCGAGAACTGGGCGGCGGTCTCGGTGATGGACTCCACGGGACGAAAGGCACGGCCGAGCAATGCCCAGGTACCGGCTGTGGAGCCAGCGACGGCGAGGAGCCCGAGGGCGGCGAAGATGAGGGCGAACTGCTGCAAGTGCTCGGTCAGCTGGGCGAGGGAGGCGGCCACCACGACAACGCCCAGCCGGGTACTGCCCTGGGTGATAGGGACGATGGCCGCCCGATAGGGGTCACCGGTGGGCGACTCGATGCCCTGCGGAGCGGTGAATCCGGGCGCCCCCTGGAAGACCCGCCGGCCGGCAGCGGACTGCTCGAAGGGCACGCTGGAATTGGAGACCACGGCGTCGGAACGCGTCCAGACGAGAAGCACGAAGCCCAAGTTGCGGAGCTCCTCGGACTCGGGCGACGAGAGGTAGGCGCCGCTCAGATCCCGCAGCTCCTCCTCGCTGCCCGCCGCGGCCACCGCCTTGGCGAAAACGTTCACCTGAAAAGCGATCTCACGGTCGATGGGTCGCAGCAACCACGTGCGCATGAAAAAGAGCGTCAGGCCGATACCCACAAGCACCACCGCTGCCACGACGGCCGAGTACCAGAGGGTCAGCCGGAGGCGCAGGCTCAAACTACTCATGGCGCAGCCGGTATCCGCCTCCTCGCACGGTCTCGATGAGCGACTCTTCGCCGGCCCGGTCGAGCTTGTGGCGCAGGTAGCCCACGTACACCTCGACGATGTTGCTGGCGGGATCGAAATCATACTCCCACACGCCGTTCAGGAGCTGCCCCTTGCTGAGTACCTGATTGCGGTGCCGGAGAAAAAACTCCAGAACGGCGAACTCCTTCGGGGTCAGGCGCACCTCGTGGTCACCCCGCCGAACCGTCCGCTGCCGCAGGTCCATGGCGAGGTCGCCGGCGCTGAGCACGAAGGACGCCTGCACCGACCGCATTCGGAGCTGCGATCGGATGCGCGCGACGAGCTCGCTGAAGGCGAAGGGCTTTGGCAGATAGTCGTTCGCCCCCAGGTTGAGGCCCCTGACCCGGTCCTCTACCTCTCCTCTGGCGGTAAGCATGATGATGGGCAGCTCAGGCCGTTCGCGCCTGATCTCGCTGAGGAGAGAGAAGCCTTCGAGGTCCGGAAGCCCCACGTCGAGCAGAACGAGGTCCACGCGATCCTGTAGGGCCAACTGGTACCCCTCGGCACCGGTAGAAGCGGCCTCGACCCGGAATCCGGCCGCCTCGAGGCCCTTGCTGACGAAGGCGGCGAAGTGCGGCTCGTCGTCGACGACGAGGATGCTCACCTGGGGTCGCCCTCACCAGGCATCAGCGGCAGTCTTCGTTCCACGTTTCGCCCCCGTCCCAGCGGGTCGTACCAGGGCCTGGCTCGCACTCCCAGCCGCGAATCGTCGTCACCACCCGCCGGCTTGCCGAGGTCGGTGGCGGCGAAGCCGGGCCAACCGTTCCGGTTGTGGAGGCGGTCGCGCTCTGCTGCTGCACCTCGCCTTGGGACGGCGATGGGGTGGTTACCCCGGTTTTCGCGGTGGAAGTCGTGGCGGAGGGGGCCTCAGATTGGAGTGCGCCGGGCCGGCCGCCGGCTTCGGCCGCCGGCCCGGTGAGGCTGATGGCGCTGGGCAGGGCGACCACCGATTGCGCTCGGGTGGTGCCATAGTAGTAGGCAGCAGTGAGCGCCAGCATGAGGAGGAAAGCGAGAATCCCGAGCCGGGTGACGGCTTTCCACCTCTTCAGCATCTCGAGACCTCACCTTCTTCTGTCGATCGTGTATTTCTCACTGGGCGTCGAACACCGGGAAGCTGCTGCAGCGCCACAGCAGGGCGGCCGCTAAGCTTCCCTCGTTCTCACTCTAGCCTACCGGCAGCAACCGCCGCCACGGTAACAGTAGCCAGGGGAGTAGCCGGGGGAGCCGGGAGCGGGCGCCGGATTGACGGTCGAGGGCACGGTTGCGCCATCTGAGGACGCAGGGGGCGTCCGGCACCAGTTGGAGGCGTCCCAGCACCAGCCGGGGCCCGGGCAGTCTGGGACGGCACGCATTGCGGCTGCCGTCCTGACCGGTTCTGCGGGCGGTGTGCCTCCTCGGTAGATCGGCGTGGAGGCGTTCGTGGCTGCCTGACCCTGCACGGGGCCCAGGCACCAGCCGGAGCGGTAGCCGGTGCCGTAGGCAAAGGCGACTCCGGTCCCGAGCACCAGCAGCACGACGGCTGCCAGCGCGATGCTGGCAATGACCTTCTGTCGTTTCATGACCCCTCCTTGGCTCGCTCCGTCTGGAGGCTTGGTTCCTTTCCACCCTCAGCCTACGGAGCCGGCCGAAGAAAGAGCTGAGGGTTCAATGAGAATTCCTTCAGCATGCGGTGACAATGAGGCCGCTGGTGGTGGGAAGCAGTCGCGGCCGGGCGTGGGCGCCCCTGAGCTCGTCTACGGTGGTTGCGTTTCGCTGGAGCTGCGTCCCGTTGTCGCGGGGGGTGGAATGGGGTAGCCTTACGCTCCGCGGGCGCGCGTCCCGCGAAGAGTCGAGCGCCCGTAGCTTAGTTGGTAGAGCAGGGGACTCTTAATCCCAAGGTCGAAGGTTCGAATCCTTCCGGGCGCATATCTCCCCCGCCATGAAATGCGAATCGATGACCCCTTGAAGCTCCGCCGCGGCTGACCCCGGTGACTATGAAAAACGAAGGTCGTTGCGGTCTCGAGCGTTCCGGAGTAGACGGCGGTCACTGCTCCCCGTCGTCCGGGCTCCGGCTCGCACTGGCGGGGATTTGCTTTCGCGACGTGCAGAGGGTGCGCGGTCAGCACCTCAGAAACCAAGCGAAATCCTCGATAATCCCCGTCATCCCGGCAGCCAATACGAACCTCACCACACTCATGCCGGCCGAACACTGCGCCGGTTGGCTCGCCGGAGAAGGCTGAGCCGCAATCCCCCGGATCCGGCCGCCGGCGGACGCGCTCTACGATCTTGTGCCGGCTGAACCGCGGAGCCGCACGCCGCCGGTGCCTTCTCTTCGGGCTGGCGCGCATCGCGCCCCTACAGCCATCCTCCCCTCCGGCCGATAGTGTTTCTGCGTTCAGGCGGCACGGGAGATGCGGCGGCAGAGGCCGCGAGAAGTCCAAAGGAAGGCCGAGATGAGAAGTCCGCGATCGGCGTCCGTCCTTTTCCGGGCGGCTGCATTCACGCTCCTCACCGCGGTGGCGGTGCTGCTCCTGACTTCTTTGAGCTGGGGGTTCTCCGACGTCACTTCAAGCGATCCCTACGCGGCTGCCATCGCCGACCTGGCTGCGCGCGGTGTCATCGGTGGCTTCCCGGATGGAACCTTTGGTCCGGAGAAGTCGGTCACCCGCCAGCAGTTTGCCAAGATGATCGTTCTCACTCTCGGCCTCACCCCCACGGGAAGCAGACGTGTGCCCCTTCCCCGACGTGGAGGTCTCCGGGCCTGGGAGTCTCTACCCCGACAACTTCGTGGCCGTCGCCTTCGAGAAGGGCATCACCACCGGGAAGAACGGCGGGTACCTGCCGGGTGAGCACATCTCCAGGGCTCAGGTCGTCACCATGGTGGTCCGAGCCGCCGAGAACCTCCCGCCCGGGACGCTGTCCGATCCTCCGGCCGGGTTCGCCGCCACCTGGGCAGAGTTCGATCCGATCCACGGGCCGAGAGCCGCCAAAGCCGAGGCCAACGGACTCCTCGAAGGACTTCCCCTGGCGTCTCTTGATCCCTGGGGAGCCATGCCCCGGGGCGAAGTGGCGCAGGTACTCGAGAATCTCCTCCACACGAGCGAGGGAACCACCCCGACGGCGCCCGCGGGTCAGGAACTCCTCCACTTCCGAAGGAGTTACACGGGGACCTGGGATGTGGAGAGCGTCTCCGGAAAGACGGGCGGCCGGCGGGTGTCCGGCAACCTGGCGGCCTGGGTGGAGGAAATCGAGGGCAGCTACTTCGGACGGGTGGCGGCCGTTGACCCGGAGGGGGAGATTCTGCTCTTCCAGGAGACAGCGGCGGGTTGGGACGTGGTGGACCTCTCCGCGGCCTCCGGCTTTCGCGCCGCGGGACCCATAGCCCTTCACGAGAGAGTGTCGGACGATGAAGAAACAATCTTCCGGCATCTCGTCACGACCGACGGGGCCGGTCACTTGCTGCATTTCTCGCGGGAAGGAGGCGGGGACTGGCAAGCGGAAGACGTCACGGCTGAGATCGGCGTGACGGTGGTCGGGCGGCCGGGCGTATTCGACGGACCTGACGAGAGCCTCGGACTGGCGGTGATGACTCCGGCGGGGGAGGTGCTCTTCCTGTTCGACAGCTCCGACTATGGCTGGCAGGAGCAGAACCTCACCGCCCTTACCGGTCTGCGGGCGGAGGCTCCTCCCACCGCCTGGATCAACCTGACCGGGCGCATGACAGGGGCGGACCGCTACGTCGCCTTTCGTGACACCGGGGGCGACTGGCCATTCTGCATGCCTCTTTCCTTCCCGGGGAGTGGCAGCAGACCGTGCTACCGGTAGAGGTCGACGGTCCTCTCGACGGATGGATCGGGTTCTACGGACGAGAGATCTTCACGAACCAGCTGGCGGCCGTGCGCAATGGCAGGCTCGCCTTCGCCTATGCCCACCGAGACGACAGCGATGAGTGGCTTCCCTGGCAATGGGACTCTGTGTCCGAGCTGACCGGCATTGATACAGAAGGCCCTCTGCTTGGAGCCACCCTGCGTGACCCTTTCTTCTTTGCCGTGGACTACGTGTTCGCTCCGTCCCCCGAGGGCGACCTCATCGCCTTCTCGAGCACCGGCCTTGGCACGTGGCGTGGGGAGAACGCAAGCGAGCTCACGGGACGCCGGGTCCAGGGCCAGGTCGGCCTGTGGGTGGGTCCCGACGCCCAGCAGACCCTCGGCGTCCCCATGATCCATCTGGCGGCCGCAGCGGCTGACTGACCGCGCCCGCTCCTGCAGGTACAGCCCGCGGTGCGCACCCGCAGGCGATAGGTGCTACATGCTCTTACCGGGGAGCAGGTAGATCAGGCTGAAGAGCACCAGCCACACCCCGTCGACGAAGTGCCAGTAGTACGTCCCGGCCTCGACCAGGCCTCGGTGAGAGGGGGGGCAAGACCCTCGCCCCGCGCCGCCCGCCACCCCCGGAAGCCGGCCAAGCTCAGCAGCAGGATGCCCACGGCCACGTGGGCGCCATGGAAGCCGGTCAGCGTGAAGAAAGTGGAGCCCATGAGCCCGTCGCTCAGACCGAAGCCGGCATGGAGG
Organism: Thermoleophilia bacterium; assembly: GCA_027493445.1. Classification (GTDB taxonomy): domain Bacteria; phylum Actinomycetota; class Thermoleophilia; order RBG-16-64-13; family RBG-16-64-13; genus JAMDDA01. The sequence goes on from JAOSKU010000001.1 coordinate 4,303,768, forward strand.
TACTCGTATCCCTGGGCGGTCAAGAACACGGCGCCCAGGATCACGGCCAGGCTCGTGCCGACCGCGAACCGGTTCAGACGCCCTTGGCGCAGTCCCAGAGCGCCCCAGTGGGCCAGCAGGCCGCTGGTTACGAGAACCAGCGTGTTGATGGCGGGCACCCGGGCGTCGAGCGCCGGCATGCCTGAAGGGGGCCACATGTCCGCCCGCATGCGCAGGTGCAGGTAGGCGTAGAAGAGGGCCCCGAAGAAGACGGCCTCCGAGCCGATGAACAGCAGGATGCCGGTGGCACCGTGGTGGCGGCCCGGCCCCCGCACCGCCTCCCCTGTCCAGCGCTCGGCCGCCCAGGCGATGAGCACTCCGAACAGGAACACGGCGCCCAGAGCGGGGATGGCCAGGCTTCCTAGGCCACCGGCCGCCAGCCCTACCATGCCCAGGGCGGCGAGTATGGGCAGGGCGCTCCTCACCGGGCGTGCGGGGATCTTCTCCTCACGGCCAGCGCCTTCGATGGCGGCTACGGCTCCCGGGATGACCGGATCCGGGCGGTCGGGGTTCTTCAGGTCCCAGAGAGGTCGGGGACTCCGGACGACGGGCTGGGTCGCGAAGTTGTACCAGGGCGGGGGGGAGCTCGTGGCCCACTCGAGAGTCCAGGCGTCCCAGGGGTCGTCGCCGGCCCGCTGCCCGCGCACCAGGCTGCTCAGCAGGTTGTAGATGAGCACGATCACGGCGCTGGCGATGATGTAGCCGCCCAGGCTCGAGACCAGGTTGAGGGTGTCCCAGCCCAGGCCGCTCTGGTACGTGTAGACCCGCCGGGGCATGCCCAGGAAGCCGAGTACGTACATGGGTGTAAACGTAGTGAGGAACCCCGCGAGCAGCAGCCAGAAGTTGACCTTGCCCAGCCGGTCGCTCATGAGGCGGCCGGTGATCTTCGGGTACCAGTAGTAGATGCCACCCGTCACGGCGAAAAGCGTGCCCCCAATGAGGGTGTTGTGGAAGTGCCCCACCACGTAATAGCTGTCGGTGACCTGCCAGTCGAAGGGAACCACGGCCAGGCTCACGCCGGTCAGGCCGCCGACGGTGAAGAGGGCGATAAAGCCGCTGGTGAAGAGCAAGGGGGTCTTGAAGCGCAGAGAGCCACCCCACATGGTGGCCAGCCAGTTGAAGATCTTCACGCCGGTGGGGACGGCGATGATCATGGTCGAGCCGGCGAAGATGGCGTTGACCCCGGAGCCCAAGCCAACGGCGAACATGTGGTGGGCCCAGACCAGGAAACCCCAGAAGCCGATGAACATGATCATGATCTGCATCGTGCCCCGGCCGAAGAGGGGCTTGCGTGAGAAGACCGGCACGATCTCCGACATGGCCCCGAAGGCCGGCAGGATGAGGATGTAGACTTCGGGATGGCCGAAGAACCAGAAGAGGTGCTGCCAGATCACCGGGTCGCCCCCCTGGGCCACGTCGTAGAAGGCGGTCCCGTAGTGCCGGTCCAGGTAGAGCATGGCCAGGGCCGCCGTCAGACTGGGAATGGCGAACAGGATCAGGAAGGCGTTGAGGAAGGTGGAGAAGGCGAAGATGGGCATGTCTCGCAGCCGCATCCCCGGCGCGCGCATGCGAAGCATGGTCACGATGAAGTTGACCGAGCCCATCATCGACGAGATGCCGAGGACGGTCAGCGACAGGATCCAGAAGTCGACCCCGTCGTGCTGGGAGTAGATCCTCGAGCTAAGGGGCGCGTAGCTGAACCAGCCCGTATCCGGCGCTCCCCCGAACAGGAAGCTCGAGTAGAGCAGCAGGCCGCCGCCCAGCACCAACCAGTAGCTGAGGGCGTTCAGCCGGGGGAAGGCCATGTCGCGGGCTCCGATCATCAGGGGCACCAGGTAGTTGCCCAGCCCGGCCAGCATGGGCATGGCGAACAGGAACACCATGGTGGTGCCGTGCATAGTGAAGACCTGGTTGTAGGTCTCGGGTCCCAGTACCGTGTTCTGCGGGCGGATGAGCTGGGTGCGCATGAGCATGGCCATGCCGATGGCGAAGGCGAAGAATACGAGCGACGTGGTGATGTAGAGCAGGCCGATCCGCTTGTGGTCCGTAGTCGTGAGCCAGGAGACGAGCCCACGTTCCTCTGTTTCGGGGCGTTCCGCCGGCCGGTCGTTCGTGCTCATTCAAGCCCTTCCAGGTATGCGGTCAGTTGATCCAGTTGCTCGTTGGTGAGCTGGGGCGTCGGCATCTTGTTGCCCGGCTTGACGGCCTGGGGGTCGCGCAGCCAGCGGCGCAGGTTCTCCGAGGTGTTGTCGAGAGTGCCGGCCGCCAGGCTGAGGCGGCTGCCCACGTGGGTCAGGTCGGGGGCGATGTTCCCCCGGGCTTCTGTGCCTCGGATGGCGTGGCAGCCGCCGCACGGCATGGAGAGGAAGACCTCCTTGCCGGCGACCGCCTGCGGGTCGGTGGGCTCCGCAGCCGGCTCCGCCTGATGCTTCAGCCAGGCGGAGAAGTCGGCGGCGTCCTCCACCACCAGCCAGAAGCGCATGCCTGCGTGTTGCAAGCCGCAGAATTCGGCACACTCGCCGTGGTAGCGGCCCGGCGTGGCCGCGAGGAAGCTCGTGTGGTTCGTGTGCCCGGGCACCAGGTCGGTCTTGCCCCCGATCTGGGGGACCCAGAAGCTGTGAATCACGTCGGCCGACGTCAAGGTCACCCCGATCCCTCGTTGCACGGGGACGTGGATCTCGTTGGCGACCACGGCCTCGGTGCCGGGGTAGCGCACCTCCCACCACCACTGATGGCCGGTTACCTCCACCTGCACCTCGCCGCCGGGGAGGTCCAGGGCCTGCATGGTGTTCACGGTGAGGGCAAAGATGACGATCACCAGGATGGCGGGAATGAGGGTCCAGACGGTCTCCAGGCGCCGGTTGCCGTGGGTCTGGGGAACCTCGGACTCCGGGCGGTTGCGGAAGCGCACGATGGAGGCGATCAGCAGTCCCTCCACCACAAGGAATATCCCCGACACGATGAGGAGCACGTAGAAGGCCAGGGAGCGGATCTCGGACGCGTTTGGCGAAGCGGGCCGTAGAATGGAGGCTCCCTCGGCCTGCGCGGGGGAAGGCGTGAGGAGTACAGCCACCGTCGAGAGGGACACGACGGCCAAGGCCGCGAGGAGGATTCGCGTCCGTAGCTCTGCTACGCCCGCTCCCTGAGTCCCTGCCTCGCCCGCGCTCATCGGACCCATCTGGCGACGGAATGTCATCCTAGCAGGCTGTTGAAGAATGACGCTTCGCCGCCAGAGCGCGATGGGCGAGTGCGAGACAAGGACGCAGGAAGCGCTCGTAGCAGCGCTACGGGCGCGACCGAGGACGCCGCATCGCGCCGTCCAGTGCGTTCTGGTGGCCAAGGCTTCGATCTTCAGCAGCCTCCTAGATCGAGTTCTCAGCGCGTGACGAGGACGGGAACTTCCGCATAGTGGACCACTCGATCGGAGACCGATCCCAAGAGCAACCCCTTGAACTGCCCGAATCCACGGCTACCGACGACGATGAGGTCGGCCTTCCTCGCCTCGGCGACGTTGATGATGGCCTCGGCGGCGGGGCCCTCCAGCGCGTCGGGCTCGGCCTCGATGCCCATCTTCCGCAACTTCGCCGCCGCCTTCTCCGCCGACTCCCGGGCCCGATGGATCTCGTTGGTGTCCTGGCGAGTGGGTGAGATGACGCGGGGGTAGTGGGGGAAGGCTTCGACGACAATCACCCGCGCACCGTACGTTCGGGCCAGGCCGGCTGCCATCTGGAGTGCGCGTTCCGAGCCCTCCGATTCATCATAGCCCACTACGATGGTCTGCAGCGCCACCTCGCGCATCTTTTTCCTCCCTGCCTCGACGAGGATACCTTCTCCGCCCGCCCCTATTCCCGTCAGGTGGGGATCTTGGAACATCGCGCTTGACTCGGCACCCCGCCCGTGGGACACTCTGGCCTAGTCAGTCGGAGTTCTTGAAGTAGCTGGGGACCGCATTGCCGTTTTCCCGTAGGTCAGAACTTCCGAGAGAAACACCGGCGGCCAGGCCGCCTGCCCGGCGTTCCCGGGTGAATCATGTGGGAGGTTCCACACGTGTTGGAAACCGGCAAAGTCAAGTGGTTCAACGACAGCAAGGGCTTCGGCTTCATCGAGCGTGAGGAAGGCAAGGAGGACGTGTTCGTTCACTTTTCCGCCATCACCGGCGACGGCTTCCGTACGCTGACCGAAGGCGAGAGCGTGCAGTTCGAGGTGGTCCAGGGTCCCAAGGGCCTGCAGGCCGCCAACGTGGCGCGCGCGTAGTCGTTCCGACTTGGCCTTAGGCGGCCCCGCAGGCTTCACAGCCCGCGGGGCCGCTCCTTTTTCCGGCCCCGGTGCGTGGTACCCTTTCCCAGGGAGGGCCGCGCTCCTCGACCAGGCATCTCGGATCGCAAGGACCATCCCGTGGCAGACGACAAGAAGTACGGCACCCTGGCCATCGAGCGAAACGAACTCGTGTCGTGGCCGAATCCCTCCCCGCAGCGGCCCTACCTGGTGCGCATGGACATCCCCGAGTTCACCTGTGTGTGTCCGCAATCCGGCTTCCCGGACTTCGCCACCATCAAGATCCGCTACCAGCCCAAGGACCTGATCGTCGAGTTGAAGTCGCTCAAGCTGTACATCAACGGCTACCGCGACGTGGCCATCTCACACGAGGCGGTCACGAACGCCATTCTCGACGACCTGGTCGCGCTGCTCGACCCTCGCTGGATGCGCGTCACCGGCGACTTCAACGTGCGGGGCAACATCAAGACCGTGGTGGTGGCTGAGCACGGTGCGCGCGCCAAGGAGCCCGTTTCAGAATGACGCTTCGCCGACAGGGTGCGATGGGCGCGGGCGAGGCAGGGACGCAGGGAGCGTTCGTAGCAGAGCTACGGGCGCGACTGAGAACGCAGCATCGGACCGCCCAGTGCGGCCGCGGCGGCCGGGGCTTCGTTTCGAGACGAGCTCTAAGAGCGGCACGGTGACTTCGGCATCGGGGACAGCGCCTGCCGGCGCAGGCCCGCTGGAAGCGCCCGCTGCCGGCCGCCGCCACTTCGTGCTTCTGAGCGGTGGTCTGGACTCGGCTACCCTGGCTGCCTGGGTGCTTCACCATCATCCGGGTGCCGCGCTGACGGCGGTCAGCTTTCGCTACGGCCAGAAGCACGCCGTCGAGCTCGAGGCCGCCCGGACTGTGGCCGCTCATTACGGTCTCGGTCACCAGGTGGTGGAGCTTCCGCCCATCCGTGGATCGGCCCTCACCGACAGCCAGACGCCTCTCCCCGAGGGCCGCGACCCGGCCACGGCCACCGGGGTCGCCCCCTCGTATGTACCCGCCCGCAATCTGCTCTTCCTGGCCCACCTGGCTTCTCTGGCCGACGCCGAGGGCCCGGCGACCCTGTGGCTGGGCGTGCACCACGACGACTACACGGATTATCCCGACTGCCGCCCGGAGTTCGTGGTCGCCGCCGACCAGGCCGTGCGACTGGGTACGCAGTACCAGCTGCGCGTACGGGCCCCCTTCGTCGAGCGCACCAAAGCCGACCTCCTGCGTTGGGGGTTGGAGCACGCGGTGCCGTACGAGCTCACCCACTCTTGTTACCAGGGGCTGCGGCCCGCCTGTGGCGTGTGCGACACCTGCCAGGCCCGGCTGGCCGCCTTCGCGGAGGTGGGAGCCCGGGATCCCATTCCCTACGCCACCCGGCCTGCCTGACCCGAGCCCTTCGGCACGTAGAGCATGAACACCACCGTCACCAAGATCCTCTCCTTCGACGCGGCCCACAGCCTCCCCGACCACGCCGGCAAGTGCCGGAATGTCCATGGGCATCGCTACACGGTGGAGGTCACCGTGGGAGGGCCGCTCCAGGATTCTGGTCCGGGCCGGGCCATGGTCATCGACTTCGGGGATCTCGAGGAGCGCGTGGCCACGCTCATCGTCGACCCCCTCGATCACCAGTACCTGAACGACATCCTCGACGTGGTGCCCACCGCCGAGGCCATGGCCGGCTGGATGCTCGTCACCCTGCGCGAGAACGGCCTGCCGGTGATCCGGCTGCGCCTCTGGGAGACGCCCACCAGCTACGCGGAAGTCACTCCCTGAGGCGCGCCGTGCGGGTGCTCGAGATCTTCAACTCTCTGCAGGGTGAGGGCGTCTGGAGCGGGGTTCCCATGACCTTCGTCCGGCTTGCCGGCTGCAATGCCCCCCAGGTCGGGCTTGGGTGCGTGCGCTGGTGCGACACGCCCGGCAGCTGGGATCCATCGGCCGGCAGGGCGATGTCGCCCGCGGAGATAGCCCGCCGGGTGAGCCTACCTCGGGTGTGCGTCACGGGCGGGGAGCCTCTGCTGCAGGGAGAGGAGCTCCGCGTGCTTGTGAGCACCCTGCGGGCCGGGGGGGCACGCGTCCACCTCGAGACCAACGGCACTCTTCCTCTGCCCGCCGGTCTGGCGCTCGACTGGGTCACGGTGAGCCCCAAGCCGCCGGCCTACACCGTGTCCGCGGGCATCGGGAGGGTGGACGAGATCAAGGTGGTGGTGCAGAAGGACCTGCAGGCTGACGTGGTCCAGGCGTTGGCAGCCACGCACCCCGAGGCGCTGGTGAGCCTGCAGCCGGAAGCGGGCGAGGCGCCGGGGTCCACCCTGCAGGCGATCGAGCTTGTCATGGCCCATCCGCATTGGCGCCTCTCGCTGCAGCTGCACAAACTTCTTGGGCTGCGCTAGAGCTCGTTTCATAATGACGCTTCGCCGACAGGGTGCGATGGGCGCGGGCGAGGCAAGGACGCAGGGAGCGTTCGTAGCAGAGCTACGGGCGCGACTGAGAACGCCGCATCGCGCCGCCCAGTGCGGCCGCGGCGGCCAAGGCTTCGTTTTGAAACGAGCTCGGACGGCTCGTTTCATAATGACGCTTCGCCGCCATACCGGGCAGCGAAGCGCCCCATCCGCCCGCGGTAGTTCGTTAGATCGCGGCGGAGCGCACGGAGAACCGGTGGCTACTCGAGCCCCATGGCCGAGAGGATGCCCCTGTCCGTAGGACTGAGCACCCAGGCGTCGCCCTCTGGCGCCCCTTCCGCGGGTTCGGGGAACGGCCGCTCGATGTAGCCCGCCTCCTCGAGTGCATCCACGTCGGCCGCCAGGTCCGGCAGGGGCGCATTCATCTCTTCCTCGAGCAGCACGGGGTCGAGGTAGGTGCGGCCGGCCTCCCGATCATAGCGGCGCACGATCAGGTGGAGGAGCATCTGCTGCCTGTTCGTCAATGCCATCGTGTCCCTCTCAACCGTCTCCCGGCGAGGCGTCCGCCCCGCCTCGAGAGCCTAGCACACCCGTCGGGCCGGGCGGGAATCCTCTTTCACGCTTGACTCCAGCCCGGATTAACACTATCATGGCAGTGAAAATTGAAGGCGGTGCTCACCAGGAGCGCGCGGCGCCCGGGTGCGGGCGGACGGGAGGGACCGATGGCGACGAGGCAGATCATCCGGATCGACGAGGAGCTGTGCACGGGATGCGGGCAGTGCGTGCCTTCGTGCGCCGAAGGGGCGCTGGAGATCGTGGACGGCAAGGCGCGGGTGGTCGCCGAGGTGCTCTGCGACGGCCTGGGGGCGTGTCTGGGCGAGTGCCCCGAGGGCGCCTTGGTCATCGAGGAGCGCGAAGCTCCCGAGTTCGATGAGCGGGCGGTGGAGGAGAGGCTGCTTCAGATTGGGCGACTCGCAGTTCAGCCCCCGGTGCTGGAGTCGGGGGCGCACGCCGGAGGTTGCCCTGGGAGTCTGTCGCGCATCCTGCACGACGAGCAGCCGGTGGTTGAGGTGGGGGAAGCCCGCGAGGAGGGGAGCCTGCTGGGGCACTGGCCGGTGCAGCTCGCGCTGGTCAACCCTCTGGCGCCTTTCCTCCGGAACGCCGACCTCCTCATCAGCGCCGACTGCGTCCCCTACGCCTACCGTTTGTTCCACGAGGACTTCCTGAAGGGACGCAGCGTGGTGGTCGCCTGCCCCAAGCTCGACGACGCCGGCCGTCATCTGGAGAAGCTGGCGGATCTCTTCCAGGCAGCCCGGCCGCGCACGGTGACCGTGGTGCGCATGGAGGTACCGTGCTGTTCCGGCCTCGTGGCCCTGGCGCGACAAGCGGCCGACATCGCTGGTCTGCAGGTGCCCGTCGAGGAAGCCGTGGTGAGTGTCTCCGGCGAGAGGTACGCCCAGGCGGGCGCCCTCCGCTGAGGGCGCCCGCCTGCCGGAGTGTTCAGGACCTCTGGATGGCCTCGAGGGCGGCCAGGATCTGGGTCACGTCTCGCTGCTCAGCAGCGGCGGCGTGGTAGGCCCAGCGCACCACACCGTCCTGGTCGAGTACGAAGACGCTGCGGCGAGGGTGTCCCGCATCCTCCAGGAATACGCCTAGAGCACGGGCCACCTCCCCGTGGGGCCAGAAATCGCTCAGAAGGGGGAAGTCGATCCCCCCGCATTCCTTCGCAAAGGCCTTGTGCGAAGGGATGGTGTCACAACTGATGCCCAGGACCTGAGCGTCGAGCTCCTCGAACTTGCCGGCGTAGGCCTGCAAGATGGGGAGCTCCCGGCTTCAGACTGGGGTCCAGTCCAGGGGATAGAAGAACAGTACGACGTTCTTGCCGTCCGCCCCCAGGTAGTCGTAGAGGCGCACGTCCTCTCCCAGGTGGGAGGGAAGCGTAAAGTCGGCTACGTGCTCTCCGACGGCGAGCGGTTCGCTCATGATCGCTCCTTGGTGCCCGGACCGTCGTGGTCGCCGGGCGGTAGCTGGCTCTTCGACTGCAATGTTTGCCTGAATGGTGCCTGGGCAAACCCGCGGCTGTGCCCTTCGGCGCGCCGTGTGACAGGCAGGAGGCGACTCGGGTAACATGAGAAGGTGGCAGTCGCTGCAACGAGGAGAACGTCTCCCATGAGGAAGATTCACCAGTACGCCGTCCATCCAGCCATGCCCGAGCGGCTCGCCTGCCTGAGGGAGCTGGCCTACAATCTCCGCTGGACCTGGGATCACGAAGCCAGCGAGCTGTTCGTGCGCCTGGACGCCGACCTGTGGGAGGACGCGAACCACAATCCCGTCCGCCTGCTCCAGGCGATCGATCAAAACCGCCTCGACGAGGCCGGCGAGGACGAGGCCTTCCTGGCCCACTTGGACCGCGTCTGCCAGTCGCTGCAGTCCTACATGACCAAGCCTGGCTGGTTCCCTCGCCGGTATCCAGGCATGAACGACCTCACCATAGCCTACTTCTCCATGGAGTTCGGCCTGGCCCGCTGCCTGCCCATGTACTCGGGAGGCCTGGGTGTCCTCGCCGGAGATCATCTGAAGTCGGCCAGCGATCTAGACATACCTCTGGTGGGGGTTGGACTGCTCTATCAGAAGGGCTACTTCACCCAGTACCTCAACGCCGACGGTTGGCAGCTCGAGCGCTACTCAGTCAACGACTTCTCCGTGCTGCCCATCCGCCGGGCTCTCGATGGTAGAGGCGAGCCGCTTCGCGTGTCCGTCGATCTGGCCGGTCATGCCGTGATCGTTCAGGTGTGGGTGGCCCAGGTGGGTCGCATCCCCCTCTATCTGCTCGACACCAACCTCGCCGAGAACCAGCCCTACGACCGCGACGTCACCGACGAGCTGTACGGTGGGGGGCCCGAGGATCGCATCCGCCAGGAGATCGTACTCGGCATCGGTGGGATCAGGGCACTGAAGGCACTGGGGATCCCTCCGCAGGTGTGCCACATGAACGAGGGACATTCGGCTTTCCTCTCGCTGGAGCGCATCCGCGACCTGGGGGTCGAGGCAGGGCTCGACTACTGGTCAGCCCGCCAGGTGACCGGCGCCGGGACGGTGTTCACCACTCATACGCCGGTGCCAGCCGGGTTCGATCTCTTCAGCTCCGAGCTCATGGAGAAGTACTTTGCCGCCTACGCCGAAGCCTTCGATCTGGAGTGGCAGGAGTTTCTGAACAAGGGTCGCTCCAACCCCGAGGACCTCTTGGAGCCTTTCAATGTGGCTGTGCTGGCCTTGCGGCACGCACCTCGCCGCAACGCGGTGAGCGCATTGCACCGAAAGGTGACCGCTGGGATGATGCGCCCGGGGTGGCCGGACTTCCCCGACGCCGACATTCCGGTGGGCTACGTCACCAATGGTATCCACACCCGGGGCTGGGTGGCCCCCGAGATGGCCGTGCTTTTCGACAGATACCTGGGACCGCGCTGGCAGGAGGACCCCTCCGACCCTGCCATCTGGGAGCGGGTGCGGCAGATTCCAGACGAGGAGCTCTGGCGCGTGCATGTCCGGCAGCGGGAGCGTCTGGTGGCCTATGTGCGGGCGCGCCTGGAAGCCCAGCTGACCCGGCGACGAGCCTCTCCCCGGGAGAGGGACGCGGCTCGGGAGGCGCTGCGGGTCGACGCTCTCACCATCGGCTTCGCTCGGCGTTTTGCCACTTACAAACGGGCTACCCTGCTCCTCAAGGAGGTCGACAGGCTGAAGGCTCTGCTTCTCGACGAGCGCCGGCCGGTACAGGTGATCTTCGGAGGCAAGGCCCACCCGCGGGACGACGCAGGCAAGGAGTTCATCCGCCATATCGTCCACTTCGCTCTGCAGGAAGGGGTGCAGCACCGGCTGGTCTTTGTGGAGGACTACGACCTGGGCAGGGCCCAGGCCCTGGTGCAGGGAGCCGATGTCTGGCTCAATACGCCGCGGCGTCCCTTGGAGGCCTCGGGCACGAGCGGCATGAAGGCCCTGGTCAACGGCGCCTTGAACCTCTCGGTGCTCGATGGTTGGTGGGCCGAAGGCCACGAGGAAGGGGTGGGCTGGGCCATCGGCACGGGCGAAGAGTATCAGGACTTTGAATACCAGGACCGAGTGGAGGCGCAGGCTCTCTATTCCATTCTGGAGCAGGAGGTGGTGCCCCTATTCTACGAGCAAAGCGCCGACGGCCTGCCGCGCGGTTGGATCGCCATGATGAAGGCGTCGCTCACCCGGCTCGCGCCGCGTTTTTCCACCATCCGCATGGTCAAGGACTACACCAGGGGCTTCTACCTGCCGGCGGCCGAGCAGCACGCCCGCCTGTCCGCACACGGCTATGCGAGAGCCCGGGAGCTGGCCGAGTGGAAGGCCCGCGTGCGCCGCGGCTGGAGCGATGTAACGGTGGAGCGGGTGGATAACGGCGGGTTCGAGGAGGTCACCTTAGGCTGCGAGCTACCTCTGAAGGCCAAGGTTCGTCTGGGCAGCCTCACGCCGGCCGACGTGCGCGTGGAGGCCTATCACGGCCCGTTGAGCCCCGAAGGAGACATCGGGGACGGGCAGAGCACCCGGCTCGAGTGGGTGACCTCGGAGGATGGCGTGCACCTGTATCAGGGGACGGTACCTTGTGGCGTGTCGGGCCTGCACGGGTACGCGGTCCGGGTGCTGCCCGATCAAGAAGACGTCTTGGTGCCGAACGAGCTACCCCTCATTGTGTGGGAGTAGGGCGCTCGGCGCCCTACTCCCGTCAAGGGGCTATCCGCCCGTATGGAAGGAGCTTACGATCACATTCAGCAAGGGCTCCTGAGCCTCCCACGCCTTCGCGTCCGACTGAAGCGCGAGCTCGTACTCCACGTCGCGGTCCACCAAGAAGATCAGGCGGGTGCGCATCGTCCTGCCCTCCTGCTCGTAGGTGAAGGCGCTCACGTATCCGGGCAGCCCGTTGACGATGATGTCGTTGAGCGGCTCCAACACCTCGGAGTTGGTCAGCTGCCCCTCGATATCCGCCAGGACGCTCTCGATCTCCTGCTTGAAGACAGGCATGAGGGATTCGTCGACCACCGTGGAAAGCGGGTAGGCGGAGATCACCACCCCGTCGAGCAGCAAGACGTCGGTCTGGCTACCCTCGGGGTCGAACAAACCTATCGACTTCGAGGCCGAGCCACCGGCGCTGCTTTGCGTACTGATGTCACCAGTCACCTCCCAACCCTCGGGATACTCGACGGTGAAGGCAAAGTCGCTGTCGGCGTAGGAAGCGGTGGGCACGGAAGCCACGCTGAGGGTGGTGGTGGTCTCGTCCTGAGCGGCCTCGGTTGTTTGGGGCTCAGGTTCGGGACTTCCTGAAGACTCGGACGTGTCGGAAGCGACCGGGACGCCGGTCGAGGTGGTCACCTCCTCGCTTGAACCGCACGCCGAGGCGAGCACGGCCAGGCACCCCAGCAGCAGCCAGGCCACCTTTCTGATCCTGGGTCTTGTCATGATCGCGTCTCCTTCTCGGTTGGGCTCGGCGTCGGGCATGGCCAGCCCGGCTTTCAGCGGACGCCGGAGGGGGGCCCGGCGGGCGTCACGCTGACCCGGTCGCGGCCTTCGCGTTTGCTCTGATACATGAGCCGATCGGCGCGGGCCACCAACGAAGCGGCGGTATCACCCTCTCGCGCCAGAACGGGCCCTATTGACAGCGTGGCCGCGACGCGCTGCGGTGCCGACATCCGCACCAGGGCATTGATGCGTTCCGCTGTAGCCTTGTCATAGGCCTTCAACTACAGCCGGTGCCGCAGGTGGGAGGAGATTCATCGTCACCCATCCCTTCCACCCGTTGACCGGGCAGGAGTTCGAGCTGGTGGGCTACGCCCACACCTGGGGGGAGCACCGGGTGTTCTTCCGCAAGCCCCAAGAAGAGCGGGTCCATTCGCTACCGGCGCGCTGGACCGACGTCGAGGGGTGGATCCCTTCCTGGCCATTTCGGCCGGCCGGGCGCACTTCCGGGTCGAGGACCTCGTTGCCCTGGTGAGTCTCGTGCAGGAGCTCAAAAGTAGGGAGGTGTAAGGTGAATTATGCCGCACGTGTTAGGGGGATTTTGCCGGCCCGAGGCCTAGGCGGCCACCGAGGGCCGCCGTTGATCTGCGCTAAAGAGCGGGATAAGCAGCCATGTGAGGCACGTATTGGACTTGACATAGGGGAGTTATGCGGCATAATGTACATAACACAAGCAGAGGAGGCTGGCCTTGATACCGCCCGACGCCCCCGCCGAGAAGCGCGCCGCCCTTCGCCGTCACCATGCCCTGAATCCCCGCCCCCAGCGGGTCCGCGATCCCGCCTTCTTAGGCGAGAACGCCTTCTTCGATCGGAGCGATCTCGTGCAGGTGAAGTACGAGATGCTCCGGCGGGTACGCGAGGACGGCCAGCCGGTGAGCGAAGCGTCGGCCGCGTTTGGTTTCTCGCGGCCTTCCTTCTACCAGGCCCAGGCCGCCTTTCAGGAAGAGGGTCTGCCCGGTCTTCTGCCCGAGCGACCCGGACCCAAGCGGGCCCACAAGCTCTCCGAGACGGTGCTCGATCTCCTGGAAGAGGCCCTGGCCGAAGAGCCCTCCCTCCCGAGCGCCGCCCTGGTCCGACTGCTCGAGGAGCGGCTCGGTCTTTCGGTTCATCCCCGCAGCGTCGAGCGGGCCCTGAAGAGACGGCGGAAAAAGGGGGCTCCCGGGACGCCCTGAAGACGACGGCCCCGGCGGCCGAGCTTCTCGAGGGCTACGAGGCCCTGCGGGCCCAGGCGCTCGGCGAGCTCCCCTCTCTCACCCCGCGCGGCCTAGCCGTCTTTGTGCGCGGCGGCCTGGCGAGCTGGATGTCGGCTTGCCCTCCCAGGGAGCGACCGAGGCCGGTGGCGAGCCCACGGCCCGGCGGCGGCGAGATCTGCGCCCTCACCGCCGGGAGCGCCGAGCTCGTGCGGCTGCTCGCCGGGATGGCCCTTTCGAGTCAGAGGAGGTGCCCCCTGTGAACCCCGAGCAGCATCTGAAAGTGACCGCCAGCCACCTCAAACGCCTGGCCTACCTCTATGTCCGCCAGAGCACGCTCCGCCAGGTCCTTGAGAACACCGAGAGCACCAAGCGCCAGTACGCCCTGCGCGAACGGGCCGTCGTCTTGGGCTGGCCGCCCGAGCGCATCGTGGTCATCGATCGCGATCTCGGTCTCTCCGGGGCGGACAGCGACCGGGAGGGCTTCCAGCAGCTGGTGGCCGCCGTCGGTCTGGGCGAGGTGGGGGTGGTCCTCGGCTTGGAGGTCTCCCGCCTGGCCCGCAGCTCGGCGGACTGGCACCGCCTGCTCGAGATCTGCGCCCTTTCAGATACCCTCATCCTGGACGAGGACGGCCTCTATGACCCGGCCCACTTCAACGATCGGCTGCTCTTGGGGCTCAAGGGCACCATGTCAGAAGCCGAGCTCCATATCCTGCGCGCCCGCCTCCTCGGGGGCCAGCGCGCCAAGGCCGCCCGGGGTGAGCTTGGGCTCAAGCTGCCCGTGGGCCTCCTCTATGACCCCGCCGGCCGGGTGGTCCTCGACCCCGATCTTGAGGTGCAGCAGGCGGTGCGTACTTTCTTTTTAACCTTTCGGCGCACCGGTTCGGCCACCGGCACCGTGCGCACTTTTTCGCGAAGAGGGTCTTCTCTTCCCCCGCCGGCTGACCACTGGACCACACAAGGGCGAGCTCGCCTGGGGACCGCTCGTCCACAGCCGCGCCCTGCGGGTGCTCAAGAACCCCCGCTACACAGGAGCCTTCGTCTACGGCCGCAGCCAGACCCGCAGGCTCCCCGGCGGGAAAGAGCGCCGCCGCCTACTGCCACGCGAAGAGTGGCATACGGTGATCCTTCATGCCCACCCCGGCTACCTCACCTGGGAGGAGTACGAGCAGAACCTGGCCCGGCTGCGCGAAAACGCGCAGGCAAACGGGGCCGAGCGACGCAAGAGCCCGCCGCGCGAAGGCCCGGCCCTCCTCCAAGGCCTGGCCGTCTGCGGGCGCTGCGGGGAGCGCATGACCGTCCGCTACTACGTCCGTCATAAAGAGCTCGTGCCTGAGTACGTCTGCCAGCGGGCGGGGATCGAGCGGGGTGAGCCCCTCTGCCAGCGCCTGGTGGGCGCCGAGATCGACCGGGCCGTGGGTGAGCTCCTGGTGGAGGCGGTGACGCCCCTTGCGCTGGAGGTCGCCCTGGCGGTGCAAGAGGAGCTTGAGGCCCGCGCCAAGGAGGCCGACACCTTACGCCTAAAGCAGGTGGAACGAGCGCGCTACGAGTCCGAGCTCGCTCAGCGCCGCTACCTTCTGGTCAATCCCGACAACCGGCTGGTGGCCGACTCCCTGGAGGCGGACTGGAACCATAAGCTGCGCGCCTTGGCTGAAGCCCAAGCGGACTACGAGCAGCGGCGGGAAACCGAGGGCCAGGGACTTACCGAGAAGCAGCGGGACGAGATCCTCGCACTGGCCACCGATTTTGCCCGCCTCTGGCGCGACCCGGCCGTCCCGCAGCGCGAGCGCAAGCGCATGCTGCGCCTCATCTTGGAAGACGTCACCCTCTCACGCACAGCCGAGGTGGTGGCTCAGGTGCGCTTTCGCGGCGGGGCCACCCGCAGCCTGCACCTGCCCCTCCCCTTAAACGCCGCTCAGCTGCGGAAGGTGGATGCGGCCGTGGTGGCCGAGGTCGACCGCCTGCTCGAGGAACATACCGACGCCGAGATTGCCGACATCTTAAACGGCCGTGGGTTTCTCCCGGGGGTGGCCGAACGGTTCAGCCTGGGCATCGTCCGCACCCTGCGGCTTACCTACGGCCTTACGGACCGCTACACTCGCCTGCGCCGGCGAGGACTCATCACGCTCGAGGAGGTCTCGGAGCTCCTCGGTGCCGACCCCGGCACGGTGAAGGTCTGGGCCCGGAGAGGGCACATCGACTCGGAGGTCTACAATGACAAGGGGCAGCGGCTCTACGTGCGGCCGACAACGCTCGAGCAGTCCTGCCAATGGTGCGGTGGCCCCATACCGGCGAAGCCACTCTTGCGGCGCGGGAAGAAGTGGTGCAGCCAGCGCTGCTGCCTGGCCGCCTACAATAGCCGCAAGCGAGCGGCCAGACAGGCAGCCCGAAAGAACGCCGGCACGCAAATGGCCAGGGATTCGTGCTCGATCAACTAAACAAGGAGCAGTCAGATGCGCAAGCCTTGAGGACCGAATGGTCCGCATTGGCGACGACGGCTACGAGCTCATCGCCGCCCCAGCGGCCGACGAGGTCGAACGACCTGAGTGCATTCCGGATGGTGGAAGACACGGCACGCAGGACCGCGTCGCCCATCTCGTGACCGAAACGATCATTCACGTCTTTGAAGCGGTCGATGTCCATGGCTATGATCCCGAAACTCCAGCCGAAGCGGCTAAGCTCCCGCAGTCGCGCCTCGATGGCGACCTCGACGTACCGCCGGTTGGCGATGCCGCACAGCGGGTCGAGATAGGCCATTTGCCTTAGTGATGCGATCTCTTTCAGGAACTCGTCGGGGGGCGAAAGATCGATGAAGGTCTCGATGGCTCCGACAACGCGCCCTTGGTCGTTGCGCAGGGCTGCGGTACGCACCCCCACAGGTATCCGATGGCCTTCCCTGTGCTGGAGGTAGACGTCGGCGTTGCGGTTTTCGCCGTTGGCGAGCGTGGCGACGACCGGGCAACCGTCGTGGCACAACAGGCGCCCGTTGGCGTCCACGTGCATCAACCGAGCGTCGGAGCAACGATTTCCCACCATCTGCCCCGCTGGGTAGCCGGTCAGGAGCTCGGCCGCCGGGTTCCAGTAGGTGATGACCTGCTCAGCATCCAGCAGGTAGGCACCCTCGTGCAGCATGTCGAGCAGCGTACGTGTCGTCGGGTCCACGGCGTTCATGACGAACTCATCGGCAGCGCACCCTCATGGGTTGAGGGCCGCTGCCACCGTGACCCCCTTCTCGCTCAACCTGACCCAGACGTTGGTGGGGAAGAGGTCCGCCTCGGCCAGGCCCTCATGCGCCAACTGCTCGATGCAGGCGCGGGTAGCCTCCGAATCGATGAGGAGCTCGAAGGTGAGCTCCTGGATGGAGACCTCAGCCTGAGGGTTCGCCCGGTGAACATCCGCGAGGTAGCGGACGATACGGCGGCACTCGTCTGAGCGGTCGTCAGTCACGCAGCCCTCTTGCCCTAGCAGGCTGCTGAAAAGTGACGCTTCGCCACCAGGGCGCGCTGGGCGAGCGCGAGAGAAGGACGCAGGAAGCGGGCGTGGCAGCGCCACGTACGCGACCGAGGACGCCCTATCGCGCCCGCCAGTGCGTTCTGGTGAGCCAAGGCTTCGATTTTCAGCAGCCTCCTAGCCCGCATGCAGGCCCGCTGCACCGGGAGTGTCGGCGCGGATCCGTCTCGGCCGGGGGAGGCGGGGGGCGCACGCCAAGAGCCGCTCCAGCCACCCTCGGCGCCGGAGCGGGCGGGGGTTCTTACGAGGAGAGGGCAGCATAGCGCTTGGTAGTGTACGCCAGTGGGCGGGTCTCCAGCATGTTGAGCTCGCGGCCTCGCGGATAGGTCTCTGTCGATTCCATGCGGGTACCGCAAGGGTTGGTCTGGCTCCATACGCTTCCGGAGGTGGTGGGAGAGATCAGCGGAAGGTCTTTATTTCTCCTGTTGACAACACTATTGCGCCTGTTATAGCTTAGATGTCACGTTCGAGTATTGGGTTGATTCCCGGGTTTGATACTGGATGGGTAGTAGTCCGGGGCCGATACTTCGAGCGAGGTGGATCTTGGGTGGATGGGACCCCCGTTGGATCTGCCGGTGGAGAAAGGAGAGAGCCGACCGAATCGCCTGGCTTCGCATGCTGCTGTGCGCGTTGCGGCGTGCGCCTGCGCGGGTCAGGCGGGGGAGAGAGGAGAGAGAGATGGCTGTCAAATCTTGGTAAGCCCCAGTGTTTCTTGAGCCGAGGGTCGCAGAACTAAAGGATTCTCACCGGATGGCCGATATTAGTATGCCGATGAGTTCCCTCCTCGAATAGGCGACCTGCGGATGAACGGTAGTACAACCGCTGCCGAGACTCGACCGACACGGGAACACGCTTTTCCGTGGGTCGATCGAGTCAACGTTTACGTGGTGTTGCTTGCGGCGTTGGCTACTGTGATGTTGGCTGGGCTAGCATATCTACCGACGACTTGGCGGGCTCTGCCCGCCTTGTCGTTTTCTCCGCGGTTTGTTCTGTACCTCATTTCCTTCTGCGCTGTCGCTGCTTTTGCAGACTACTTCACTGTGCGCGTGAACGAAAGCACGGAGGTTTCTGCTGGCTTCCTGGCATATTTCCTGAGCGGCGCAATCCAAGGGCCGTTTGCTGCAATGATAGTGGCAATTGTGGGGTTAGCACCCTCCTATCAGCGCGGCGAGTGGGTTCGGAACGTTTTCTTTGCCTCGGCCCTGAGTGTAGCCGCTGGCGCTTCAGCTATGGCGTACTGGATGGTAACTGGCACCTGGGGTATATCTTTGAGTTACACCATAACTGGAGGACTCATAGGAGGTGCGTTTTTCCAGTTGCTGAACTGGGTTGCCTTTGTTCCAATTGTATATTGGAGGCATAGGACATCCCCAGGAGTGTACTTTAGAGATGTTTTTATGGCTGTCTTGCCCTTTCACCTCTTCTTCCTTCTGCTGAGCCTGGGTCTGCTCTACAGCTTCAAGAGCGTCGACAGCGTTGCCTTCCTGGTTTTCTTCCTGCCGGTCATGGGCCTGGTCTATGCCTTCCGAAGCTACGCCCGCCAGCGCGACCTCGCCCGCAGCCTCGAGCGCTTCTCCCTTCAGATGGCCGGGAGCATGATCACCGCCCTCGACCTGAAAGACAACTACACGGCCCAGCATTCGGCCAATGTCGCCCAGTATTCGTACGACATCGCCCGTATGTACGGTCTGGGCGACAAAGAGTGCAATCTCGCGCACCTGGCCGGTCTCCTCCACGATCTGGGCAAGATCAGTGTCCCCGACGAGATACTCAATAGCCGGCGCACCCTCGAGGACGACGAGTGGGCGGTTGTCCAGGCTCATACCGAGGCGGGCCAGAAGATTCTCAGCAATATGACCGAGTTCGAGGATCTCGCCCGGATCGTTCTCCACCACCACGAGCGCTACGACGGGGCGGGATATCCCCAAGGTCTCAGCGACGAAAGCATCCCGTTGCTGAGCAGGATCGTGTCCGTGGCCGACTGCTACTCGGCTATGATCTCCGCCCGTCCCTACAGTGGTCCGCGGCCTCCAGAGGTCGCCATGATGGAGCTTCGCGATCAGAGGGGGCGTCAGTTCGACCCGCAGGTGGTCGGCGCGTTCCTGGAGATCCTGGAGAAAGCGGACGAGGCCTATCGCACCGGCCAGCAGATCGACCTGGACGTGCAATTCCAGGAAGTCAGGTTCTTGCGCGACATCGCGTGACTGTAGATCTCGTGCACCCATCTTGACGGCCGTTTCCGCTGAGCGCCAAGGTCGTCCTAAGGTACTCCTTTTCCGCTGACACCGCGCGGGCGGGTATGCTAGCGTGGCGACCGAAAGGATGGGTCTGATCGGCCGTAGCCGGGATGGAGGGTTTCGGTTGATTCGTGAGCGAGGTTTGTGGCGCCTTCTGACCGCACAAGGGCTTTCCAGCGTGGGCACGTCGACCTCCACGGTCGCTCTCGCAGTGATGGTCTTCCAGCTGACCGGGTCGGTTCTGCAGATGGGGGGCGTGCTCGCGGCTTCGTCGTTCCCGCTGGTCGTCATGAGCTTCGTCGGGGGCGCACTCCTGGACCGCTTCGACAGTCGCCGATTGATGGTCCTGTCCGACATCGCCCGGGCCATGCTCATCCTCATGATGCCGTTTTCGGCGGCCAGGTCGCCGGCGTTCATCTATCTGGTGGCCGGTTGCATCGGGATCTTCTCGGCACTCTTCAGCCCCAGCCAGGTCAAGGCGGTCGCCGATCTCTGCCGGCCTCAGCAGCTCGTCAAGGCCAACTCCTACCTGAGCATCGTGCGCGATGGGGGAGAGTTCGCCGGATATCTCATCGGCGGAGGTCTCGTGGCCTGGTTGGGGTACACATCCACGTTCGTGCTCGATTCGTTGAGCTACGGCGCCTCGGCGCTGGTGCTGCTAGGGCTTCCCGCCGTGCAACGCCGAACCGCTCCCGGGAAGGTGGTGGTCCTCCTCAAGGAGTCGCCGTCGGTGGTCCGGCGCATTTGGCGCGCTCCGGCCCTGCGGACCAACATGCTCTTCGCCTTGCTCCCCATGCTTGTCATCATGATGGCCACGCCAAACGCCTACGGCCTAGCTCTCAAGGTGTACGACATGGGTCCGGGTGGCTTCGCCGCCATGGAGTTCATCACCGCCCTCGGCTGGCTCACCGGGGGAGCGATCGCCGGCAAGCTGGACTTCAAAGGCGACCGCAACGCGTACGTCTTCGGCTCGTTGCTGGTCATGTCGGTGTGCCTGCTCGGCGTCGGTCTCAGCCGCAGCTTCTGGTTCTCGGTCGCACTACTGACGGTGGTGGCCGCCGCGAACGTGGGGGTGATCGTCGGCTCCATGACCCTGTTCCAGGAGCTCGAAGATCGGTCCGACAAGGGCCGCATGATCGCCATACGGGCGGGCTTCGGCCAGCTGGGCGCGACACTGGGCTTGCTGGCCGGAGGGGCCATCGGCGCGGCCATCGGCATCTCCCATCTCTTCGTTGTGATCGGGCTGGGGGCGTTCGGCCTCGCGGTACCTCTTTTCCTCGCATACAGGATGGCGTTGCGGCGGCAAGGCTTGGTGCTGCAAGAGGGTGACAGCGCGGTTTAGGCGCTCTGAACGCAGGGAGGGAGGCTGTGGTAGCCTTTCTTCACCGTCGTGTTACCGACCTCCGGAGTCCCGCTATGCCCGGCAAATGGACCGCGCCGCGGAGCATCTGCGCCCGTAACCTCCGCGTCGACCCCGCAGTGAATCATCAAGGTGTTCGCATCGGTGGCATGGCCCTGGCCAACGGCCTCCTCCTCCATTCGCCGCGGTACTGGGCAGCTGCTGTGAGGAAGGAGGACGGCACCATCGAGGTGGTCTCGGGCGACAAGCAGGCACGACTCTCCTCGTCTACGGACGATGGCCGCCTGCCGCTCGTGCGGGGCCTGGCCCGTCTGGCCGAGGCTCTGTCGGTAATCCCGACGGTCAAGTCTCGGTTGCGATCGGCCGTCCTGCCCTACGAAGAACCTCGCATGCTTGCCGCGTTCGGCCTTTCCAGCCTGGCCACCTACGGTCTGCGGCGGGTGGGGAGGCCCACGGTGGGCCGCGAGCTGGCGGCGGTCGGCTTGGGGCTGGCCCCAGTGCTGGCCGCGCTGAGAGGCTCTCCGACGGCCGGCTACCACGGTGCCGAGCATAAGAGCATCGGAGAGTACGAGCGCGTCGTGCGGGGGCGACCGGCCGAGACAGCCACCAAGGAGCACGAACGGTGTGGTTCGAATCTGGTGGGACCATTGCTTGCCACCAGCATTGCCGGCAACGCTCTCGTGCGCCGGCTGAAGCCGCGCTCCGGACCCACGACGATGCTCACCACCGCTCTGGTCAGCACCGGCCTGGCCCTCGAGGTCTTCAGGTGGATGTCACGTCACCCGGGTTCGAAGGTCGCGGCCGGCCTCTCCCGGCCGGGGCATCTGCTGCAGCAGTTCTTCACGACCAAGGAGCCGACGCCGGAGCAGATGGAGGTGGCGCGCGCGGCGCTCTCCGAGATCCTCCGTCTGGAGGACGCGGAGCTGGCTGCCGGCCAGGACTGATCTATCTCCGATGCGAGGTGACCTTGGCGGCCGGCTGATCTCACTCGCCCACGAACTCGTAGATCCCTGGCGCGACCTCACACACCAGGAAGGCCTTCTGGAGCGCGCATAGGTCGCGGCGCGCGGCCCGCAAAGAGATGTTGCAGGCCCTGCTGTACGCCGCCGCCGTGACCCGGCTGTGGCCGGAGGCCACCGTCTCGAACCGGGCGCGAGTCTTGGCGTCGAGACGGCCCGCGCGCCTTGCTCGGGGCTCATGGACGTGGGCGGGCAGGGAGCGTACCGGTTGGTTGTGGTCGTTCACGCGAACGTACTGATCTTGATGGTCGGCGAAGGCCAGGCGGACCGGTTCCCCGGCGGATTCAACGAAGAGCACGAGCAGCGAGTCGTGGGCCTCGGTTCGCACGAGCCGATGGCTTATCGGGGGCGCCGGCTCCAGCTCCTCGTGGATGATGGCGTGGGCTATGCTGAGCGTGCCTTTCGGATCGGCGAGGCCCCGAGGCCGGCCCGAATCATCCACTCCCAGGAGTATTGTCCCACCACCGCCGTTGGCCATTGAGGCAACCAGCCGGGCGAAGCGGTCGGGCTTTGGCAGGTGGAGCTTGAATTCGACCCGCCGCCCCTCACCGTGCCGCAGCAGGCCGGCAAGGTCGTCGGGCCCTCGAGTCCGGCCTGCTCCGGCGGCCGCCGGACCGCCGGCTTTCGGGTCCCGAGCCCGCGGTTCCCGCATCGTTCAGCACGCGCCAGGGCCCCGGAGCTCCCGGAAGGCCTTGGATAGGAGTGACCAGGCGTGGTCGAGCGACTGGGGGATGACTCTGACGTCGGACACGACCGGCATGAAGTTCGTGTCGCCCACCCAACGGGGTACCAGGTGCACGTGTAGGTGGTCTTTCACGCCGGCACCCGCGGCGGCTCCCAGGTTGACTCCCAGGTTGATGCCCTCCGCGTTGAAGGTGTTCTTGAGGATGCGGGTGGCGTCCTGGCAGAGGCCCATCACCTCGACCAGGGCCTCGCTCGGCAGCTCCTCCAGCTCGCCGATGTGGGCGTAGGGGGCGACCATCAGGTGGCCGTTGTTGTAGGGGTAGGCGTTGAGGAGCACGAAGGCTCGCTCGCCCCGCCAGACGATGTGGTTCGCCTGGTCGTCGCCTGCCGCCGGCTTTGTGCAGAAGATGCACCCCTCCGGCTTCTTCGACTTGATGTAGCGCATGCGCCACGGGGCCCAGAGCTGCTCCACTGCGGCTCCTTTCTGCTGCGGGCGGGCCGGCAAACCTCCGTTCTCATTGTACCGGCCGGGGGCCGCCGGGGCGAAATCGGGTGTCGGGAGGCTCGCGCAGGCGCGGGTTGTCCTGGGCCCCGGTTCGGGTTAGCCTGTGTGCGTGACCCACCCCGACACAGACCGGCCCGCTCCCGCACCCGCGTTTGGCCGAGACTTCTCCTTATCGGTTCGCGGCGCCGCTGGGTGGCCGCGGCGCCGGTGCTGGCGGCTGCTGTGATGGTGGCCCTCATGGTGATGACCCCGAATTCCTTCCATCCCGACAACCCGGTGCTCGATTCGGGCAGCGTCCGATACGTCGGGACGTTCCTGGGTGTCGTTCTGGGTCTCCTGCTCGCCTGTACGGGGGCCTTGCTGGCCGGAGGGCGGCGGCCTTGATGGGGGATCCCGGCGAGGAGCGGCTGCGAGAGGCCGAGTCCCTCTTCGGTGAGCCCGACGAGGTGTCGCTCGAACAGCGGCTGCTGCCCTGGGAGCTCGATCTCATCGAACGGGTGTGCGGCCGGCGTCGTTACCACGACGTGACGGTCTTCCCCGTGCGGGGGAGCGACTTGGCGGTGGTCCACAAGCCCTCGGAGCCCGCCGGCGTGTACTGGGTGCCTGCGGGCGGCGTCGGTCCGAACGAATCGCTGGCCGAGGGGGCGGAGCGCGAGGCTTACGAGGAGACCGGTCTGCGGACCCGGGTCACCCGCTACATGCTGCGGGCGCGGGTCACCTTCGTCGAAGGCGAGAGACGCCGCCCCTGGACCAGCCACGTCATGCTGGCCGAGCATGTGGCGGGCGAGCCCGACCCTGTTGATCGCAAGGAGGTAGAGACGGCCCGCTGGATCCCGGCCAGCCAGTTCCTGGTCGAGGGAGTGACCTTGCTGCGAGCGGTCGGCTGGGGGCGCCTGGCCTATCGCGCCTGGATGGCCGAACTGGTCATTCCCCGGTGGATTCTTCCCCCGGGCTCATCTACAATGCCTGGGTGACCATCGAGCGCCTCCTGGACGACCTTTTGGACGGCGCGAGCGGACACCTCGAGGAAACCGGTGTCGAGGCCCGGCTCGTGCCTATCGAAGCCATTGCCTTCGACGAACGGACCATCCTCAAGTGCCGCTACTCCTGCCCCGCCTGGGGAGTCCGCTGGACCTGTAATGAGCGGGCCTGGGGTCCGGCAGAGCTGATTCCCCTGCTGGCGAAGTACCGGCGGGTGGTGGTGCTCACCGGTGTGGAGGGCGACGAGGTCTTTTCGGCCGCCCTGGCCCTGGAACGAGCCGCATTCGCTCGGGGCTTCTGCTGGGCCCTGGCCGTAGCGGTGACCCCCTGTTACGCCTGCCCCGAATGCCGGTATCCTTCGGAGGAGTGCCGACACAAGATCGATCTACGGCCGGAGTCGGCTATGGCTGGCATTGACACCTTCAAGACCTTGGCGGCGCTCGGGATCGACCGCCAGCGCTCAGAGGGTTTCCTGCGAGCAAGCTTCGTGTTCGTGGAGTAGGCACGCTCGCCGGTGCCGGGCGGTGCGCGGGTGACGGAGGAGGACACGATGGACGACCAACAACAACCCCCGGAACGACCCGCGCGGCAGTTGGTTGCCTTTCTGGGCGACCGGTACGGGGGCCCCGAGGCGGAAACGGTCATGGAGAGGCTGGGTCGCTCCGACCTGGCCGGCGTGCGGGCCGTGGTCTCGTGGCGCGGGGTGGTGGCGGAGCCCGACGTGTGCTTCGTGTCGCTAGGGATCAAGTACCTCGATCTCCTGCAGCAGGAGTCGTGCGGACGCTGCACACCCTGCCGCATCGGCACCGATGTCATGCGCCGTTGCCTACGCCGGCTGGCCAAGGGCGCCGGAACCGATGACGACATTGCCGTGCTGCGTGAGCTGGCGGAGCAGGTGGACCAGGCCGCCTGGTGCGGCATCGCCAACACGGTTCGCGACCCCATCCTGGGCCTGCTCGATGTGGGGGCCGCCCACTTCCAGGCGCACGCAGCCGGGCAAACTTGCCCCGAGGAGACCACCATGGGCTGGGTGGCGGCTCCCTGCCGCTCGACCTGTCCCTCGACAGTGGACTGCCCCAGCTACATCTTTCAGGACATGGAGGAGCACCCCCACCTGGCCAACGACATCGTCAGGCGAGACAACCCTCTGTCCGCCGTCATCGGGCGCACCTGTCACCATCCCTGCGAAAGCAACTGCACGCTCACGCAGGTCGGTCAGCCTATCGCCATCAACTTCTTGAAGCGGTGGGCGGCCGACCGGGCTGAGGCGATCATCGATGTGAGCCACGAGCGGGGGCAGGTCGTCATGGCGTCGGCCGGGCACGAGCCCCCGGCCGAGCTGGGGGAGAGTCCCCACGAGGCCGCTGAGGAGACGACCGCACAGGCCAGCCAGCGTCCGGTGGTCCCGCGGGGAGGGGCGACCGGGCAGAGAGTGGCCATCGTGGGCTCCGGACCTGCCGGGTTGTCGGCCGCCTACTACCTGGCCCGCTCGGGTTACCGCCCCACCATCTTCGAGGCTCTGCCCGTGCCCGGGGGCATGCTCTACGTGGGCATCCCCGAATACCGTTTGCCCAAAGCTGTCCTCCGGCGCGAAGTGGAGCTGATCCAAGCCGAGGGGGTGGAGATCCGCTACGAGCGGGCCGTCGGCCGGGAGGTGACCTTCGCCGAGTTGGACCAGGACTACGCCGCCATCTTCATCGGTATCGGGGCGCACTCCGGCAAGAAGCTGCGGATTCCGGGGGAGGACCTGCCCGGGTCTCTGGATGCCATCGACCTTCTGCGCCGCGTGGCTCTGGGAGAGGCGGCTGCGCTGGGCGAGCAGGTGCTGGTGGTCGGCGGGGGCAACTCGGCCATGGATGCGGCCCGCACTTCGATGCGCCTGGGAGCCGGGGAGGTCACGGTCGTCTATCGCCGGGCCAGGGAGCAGATGCCGGCGAACCCCTGGGAGGTCGAAGAGGCGATGGAGGAGGGGGTGGTCTTCCGCTTTCTCTCCGCCCCGGTAAGCTGCGAGGGTGAAACCTGCGTCCTCGGCCTGATGTGCCAGGAGATGGAGCTCGGTCCGCCCGACGAGAGCGGGCGGCGGGCGCCGGTGCCGAAAGCCTGCGAGCCTTTCTTCCTCCCGGCCGACAGCGTGATCTCGGCGGTCGGCCAGCAGCCTGACCTGTCTCCGTTCACGCTCGACCCGGCCATCGCCACGAACCGGTGGGGCTACCTGGACATGGACCCGCACACCTTCGCCACCACCAAGCCGGGTGTCTTCGTGGGCGGCGACGCGGTGAGCGGTGGCGGCTCGGTCATCGAGGCCATCCACGCCGGCAAGACGGCGGCCAGGTACATGGACGCGTACCTGCGTGGCTTCCCGGTCGCCGAGGACATGGAGGACACGCTCAGGCGGCTGGCGGTGCTGCTGGGGGCGCAGAAGAGCTGGCACCAGCTCCCGCCCGGCTGGGATCACGGCGTGCGCGAGGTCATGCCTATGCTGGAGCCCGAGGTGCGCCGGCAGAGCTTCGCGCATACGGAGCTGGGGTTTTCCAACGTTCAGGCACGGCGCGAAGCTACCCGCTGCCTGCGCTGCCATCGGCCGATACTGGTTGCCAGCGAGGTTCGGGAGCGGGCGTAGCAGCGCTACGGACGCGACCGAGGACACCGCATCGGGCCGGCCAGTGCGGCCGCGGCGGCCGGGGCTTCGTTTCGAGACGAGCTCCTACCTCGCGGGGCGCACTTGGACCTGGCACCGATCGTCGCCTCGGGCTAGGCTGTCGGTGCACTCCCAGACGAACTCTGCGCCGGTGAGCTCGCCGAGCATGCCGCGCAGAACGCTCTGGTGGAGCTCGCACACGAACGGCTCGTACTCCGGGGCCAGCTCCCCGAAGATGCAGTTTCGCTCGACGAGGGCATAGCCCCGTCCATTGAGCGTGATGATCTGGGGGGCTCCGCCAAGCTCCCCGAGCTCCCCCTCGAGGATCTCGAGGGCCGCATCGAGCGGGAGAGGACCCCCGATGCCGTGGGCGGTGGAGCGCATGTACTCATGCCCCCATTCCTCGCCGAAGCAGGCAGCCTGTGCCGCATCCTGGCTCTCGGAAGTGAGCCAATCGATAGCTAGGCGCGCCAGGAATTGGTAGTTCCGCGGCGGCAAAGAGATGGTCAGCGCCTTCTCGCTGGCCAGGAAGGCCAGCTGGGGACGTCCCACGGCTCCCTTGCGATGATGCTTCCGGGAGTGGATAAGCCCGGCTTCCTCGAGCTTGTTCAGGTGGATGCGGATGGCACTGTGGTGCATGCCGAAACGGGCGACCAGGTCCTTAACGGTGAGGGGCGACTCAGAGTTGGCGATTGCCTGGAAGACGGCAAACCGAGTCTCCTCGCCGAGGGCCTTGCTCACGGTCAGGATGTCTGGTCGGACTCTGTACATGGCGCCACCTGCCGACGTGAGAGCATATTTTGCAAGCTATCCAAGACTCTAGCAGAACCCCGGCGGTAGTCCAATACGGGCTAGGGGTCTTCTGCTCGCGCCGCCCAGTGCGGCTCTGGCTACCAACGCTTCGTCTTGAGACGATATCCCACAGGTTCCGTCCCGCTCGGGTGCCACCGGCTCTCGTCTCAGCGGAATCCTGTTTCCCCGCAGGACTCAGTCGTCCCAGCGGAACTCGGGGAGCGAGTGGCGGTCCCAGATCTCCTCGGTCGCATCCTCGAGGGCGGCTTCATCCTCCTGGGACATGGTGGAGAGCAGCTTCTCCTCCCCTTCCGCACCGAGCCGCGAGACCTCCATCTCCGATGCGTCCAGGCGACCCTGATCATCGAGGATGGCGTTGGGGTGCGTAAAGCTCTCGGACAGCTCGCCAAGCTCCATCCCCTCGGCGAACAGGCTCACACGTTCTTCGAGGCTGTCTTCGGGCACGAGTATCTGCAGCTGGACCAGGTACTGGTACCAGACGATCTCCCAGGCCATGGTCACAAGAGCGGCCTTATCGGCGGTGCGCACCGGAGCCACATTGACCATCGGACGGCCCAGGCTGCGGCGTATGCTCTTCATCTTCTCAGTGAAGGAGGACTCGTTGAAGAAGCGCTGGATGGCGCGGATATCATCGAGGGTGAACCCGGAGTCCTCTGCGGAAGACTCGGGCTCCGGCCCCGGTAAGTTGGGCGCCGGGCGTTCCTCGATTTCCGCGGCAAACGCAGTGGGGCGGGGGGAGTGGTGACCGCTTCGGCCTGCGCGGAGACAGACGGCGCGCTCAGGACCGCCTCGGTCCGCTGCAGCCTTTCGCGGGTCCGGCTCAGGTCGCCTTCTACGGCGCGCAGCCGTTTCTCGAGATGTGCGGCTTCGCTCTGCCAGTAGGTCAAGTCGTTCGTCAGCTCGGTCAGCAGCAAGGCGACCTGGTCGAGGACGTCGCGCTCCTTCTCCTTTCCTTGGATCAGCTCCCGGAGCTCATCCTGTACCGCGGCCACCTCGCGTCTGGCTGGCCGGCCGAGATCGCCGGCTGTGGTCGAGGCTTCAGGAGCGGGCGCGGCGAAGCGGACGGCGCAGGCTCCACAGACCTTCAGGAGCGCCCCGTTCTCCGCCTCGATGAGCGCGCTCTGCTCATCCAGGGGGGCCTCGCAGATCGCGCACTGATCGCCAGTCATAGGGGAGGTGTCCCACGCGTCATTCATCTTCTTCGCCTCCAGTCTCTCGCGGGTGCCGCGAGAGGAGCGACGGTCCCGTGGCCGGGACGTGACCTCGGTTCGGAAAGAAAGTATAGCAGTGGTCCCACAGCCCGTTGCCGGTTGGCGGGTTCTCGCCTTAGGCCCGCGTACGTGGTGTTTGGGCCTGACTCCAGGTGTGGTAGATGAGAACGCTGGGGAGAGCCCCGAATGTCCGATCGGATCACTCAAGGAGGGGACCATGAGGAAGATCCTACGAGTCGACGTCGGTGCGGGCACGGCCACCTACGAGGACCTGCCGGAGGACCTGGCCCTCTTTGGCGGCCGGGCTCTCACCTCCACCCTGGTGGCTCGGGAGATCAACCCCAAGGCCGACGCCCTGGGCCCCGACAACATCATCGTCTTTGCCCCCGGGCTCCTGGCCGGTACCACGGCCCCCAACTCCAGCCGCCTCTCGGTGGGCTGCAAGAGTCCTTTGACCGGCGGCATAAAAGAGGCCAACGTCGGTGGCCAGGCGGCCGGGCGCCTGGGCCGTCTGGGGGTGGCCGCCGTAGTGGTGCAGGGTGACCCCCAAGGCAAGAAGTACGTCTTGCACCTCTCCCGGGAGGGGGCCCGCCTGGATGAGGGCGCCTCCTTCTGGGGCCAGGGCAACTACGACACGGCCGCCGCTCTTAGGCAGAAGTACGGCCCCAAGGTGGCCACCATCCAGGTGGGCCCGGCCGGCGAGCAGGGCCTGCGCAACAGCTCGGTGGCCACCACCGACCCCGAAGGCAACCCGGCCCGCCACGCCGGTCGGGGGGCGTGGGCGCGGTCATGGGGGCCCGGGGCCTAAAAGCGGTGGTGGTCGACGACTCCGGCACCAAGCGGCCCCCCCTGGCCGACCCCGATCGGTTCGACCAGGCCCGCAAGACCCTGGTGGACGGGCTCAAGACCCATCCGGTGACCAGCCAAGGCCTACCCACCTACGGCACGGCCATCCTGATCAACATCATCAACGAGGCCGGGGCCCTGCCCACCAAGAACTTCCGGGAGGGCCGCTTCGACGGGGCCGAGAAGATCTCAGGCGAGACCATCAACGCCCACTGTCAGGAGCGCGGGGGTAAGTACGAGCACTCCTGCATGACCGGTTGCGTGGTCCACTGCTCCAACGTCTACAACGACGCCGCCGGCCACTACCTGACCTCGGGTCTGGAGTACGAGACGGTGTGGGCTCTCGGGGCCAACTGCCTGCTCGACGACATCGACGCCATCGCCAAGATGGACCGCCTGTGCGACGACCTGGGCCTGGACACCATCGAGATGGGCGACACCTTCGCCGTGGCCATGGAGGGCGGGCTCCTGCCCTGGGGGGACGGGGCCCGCATGATCGAGCTCTTCGAGGAGATCCGCGCAAACTCCGAGCTTGGGAGAAAGCTCGGCAACGGCTGCGGCCAGGCCGCCCGGGAGCTCGGGGTCACCCACGTGCCCACCGTGAAGAACCAGGGCATGCCCGCCTACGACCCCCGGGCCATCAAGGGCATCGGGGTCACCTACGCCACCTCCACCATGGGGGCCGACCACACCTCGGGCTACGCCGTGGCCACCAACGTGCTTGGGGTGGGGGGCAGCGTCGACCCCTTAAAGGCCGAAGGCCAGTGCATCCTCTCCAAGGGCCTGCAGGAGGCCACCGCCGGCCTCTTCGCCTCCACCGGTCTCTGCGTCTTTCTGGCCTTTGCCTGCCTGGACCAGCCCCAGAGCCTGGCCTCCATCCCGGAGATGATCGGCGCTCTTTATGGCCGGGAGATGAGCGTGGCCGATGGGGTGGCCCTGGGGGCCCAGGTGCTGGAGACGGAGCGGGACTTCAACAAGCAGGCCGGCTTCACCGAGAAGGACGACCGCCTGCCCGAGTTCTTCAGCAAGGAGACTCTGCCCCCGCACGAGGCCCTCTGGGACGTGCCCGACGACGAGCTCAACCAGGTGTGCGGCTGGAGCCCGGTGACCGAGCTGGGATAGGTCACTGCTTGGGAGGGCCGGCCGGCCGTGGCCGGCCCGGAGTCGGGGGCGGGGCGCCGCCGGGCGCCCCGCCCCTGAGTCTGTCATACGCATCTGCGCGAGCCCGCCAGGCGTGCATCCTGGGTGACGTACGCGATGACCGCGGACAGAATGCGGCCGCTTTAGCACAGTATTCGGCCATGCATCGTGTACAATGTACAAAATGGGCGACGCTCAATGGGCGACGCTCCGTTTGTTGGGAGCTTCACGTAACAGGGGGGAATCATGCGCGCGCGACCGGCAGCTTTGGCTCGGAGCAGACTGCACCCTGTTGCGACGATAGTCGCTGTGGCGGCTGTCTTCGGCCTGATCCTAGCGCTTGTGTTGACGGGGTGTAGCTCTCAAGGGGACGGCGACACATTGACGCTGGAGTCGTCCGCGGAGTCCCTCAGCACCGCAGGGCCGACGTCGCCGGGGGGAGAGGACTCCAGTATCGTGGCCGACGGAGACCCGCTGCCGGCGGACAAGAGACCTGCGAAACTACGAATTGGCTACCTGCCGGCGGTCTGCCAGAGTTGGGTCGTGTTGCGCCCTCTGGAGTTGCTCGAGAGGGAACTGGGCTTACCCGTCGAGTGGGTGCAGTATTCGGCCGGTCCGGCACTCGTGCAGGCTTTTGCTCAAGGACAGGTCGACGCCGGCTTTCTCGGTATTCCTCCCACTCTCATCGGCGTCGACAAAGGCGTGCCCATTCGTGCTGTGGCTTCGACCCATGCGGAGGGCTCCGCGCTGGTGGGGCGCGCCGCTGATCAGTACCGCACGTTCGATGAGCTTGGTGATGTGACAGAGGTCGTGCAACAGTTGCGCGGCAAGGTGCTCGGGGTTCCTGCAAAGGGCTCGATTGAGGATTCGATCCTACGCGATATCTTGCGAACGGCGGGTCTCGATCCGGAGCGAGACGTGACGATCAAGAACGTACAGGCGGCGCCCTCGCTACCCGACATGCTGGCTCAAGGTGAAGTCGACGCGATGATTGTCTGGCCTCCCTTCGGCACCAAGGCGGTCGCGGCGGGCAGCGGCCAGGTACTCATCAACGCGCGGGATTTGTGGGCCAACAGTCCGTGCTGCGTACTAGCGGTCACGCAGGACTTGATCGACGAGTACCCGGAGTTCGTGCAGGCCTTGGTGCTGCTGCACGCCCGGACTTCAACGTTCATGATGGCCTACCCCGACAAGACGGCGCAGATCGCGGCCGACTCCCTCGGGCTGCCGTTCCAGACTATTCGTCAGTCTCTGAGTGACAATCCTCGCTACTCCGCGTTGCCCGATGAGGGCTACCTGTCTGCAACAGATCGTTTCGCTGCGTCGCTCAAGCAGAGTGGTTACATCGAACACGATCTGAAATGGGGCGACGTGTTTGACCTTCGCTTCATATCGCATCTTGGCATGGAGATGGAGGCGGGAGTGGGCATGGTGCCGCCGGATCCGTCGCTGTACGAGTACATCATCGGTGAGCGACCATAGACACGGTGGCGAGCCCAGCGGTTGAGTGGAGCAAGGTCTCCGTGCGCCGCCTAATGCGACGTTGGCGACTCTTGGTCGCGCCCGTCGTGTCCGTGGCCGTCTGGGCGCTTCTGTCGGAGCTGCAGGTCTTTCCCGAGTTTGCGCTCCCGTCATTGCCCAAGGTGGTGCATGCCTCCGCAAGTCTGATGCTCTCCGGCGAAATTTTCGTGGATCTGGCCGCCAGCCTCGCGCGTGTGGCCGCAGGTGCCTCGTTGGCCACGGTGCTGGGCATTCCCCTCGGGTTGCTGATCGGTTCTCGGGGCACCGTCGGCGACCTGGCTGAGTTGCCCATCCATGGACTGCGGCCCATCCCTCCTCTGGCATGGGTGCCATTCGCCCTCATCTGGTTCCGGGGTGGTTTCGGCTCGTCGGTCTTCCTGGTGTTTCTCGGTGCCTTCTTCCCCATCGTGTTGGACACTCTGGGCGGGGCACGAGCCGTGGACCGGGGCCACCTGGACGTCGCTCGGACTGTGGGCCTCGACGGTGCCCGGCTCGTTCGGAAGGTCGTGATCCCTTCGGCGCTCCCCTTCATGCTCACGGGAGTTCGCGTGGGGGTGGGAGTCGCCTGGATGACCGTAGTGGCTGCTGAGTTCTTTGGTCAGGCCCACGGCTTGGGAGCCCGCATCATCGAGTCGTACAACCTTCTGCGTATGGATATCGTCGTCGTGGCCATGGTGTTCCTGGGTGCGGGGGTCTGGTCATGGATCTCGCCCTGCGGATCGCCTCGCGCAGGATCATCAGGTGGCGGGTCTCGTGAGGCGTTTTCGGGGCCGGCAGGATCGGTCGAGTCAGATGGAAGTCGTCGATCGCGGTCTCGTCCCTAGTCCTGGGACTTCCTTCGTGGGCGATTCCCTGCGCGACCCCGCAGGCCTCGTTGCGCCCGTTGACCCCGAGGTCGCGTCCGCGGGTTGCGACACCCTCCAGATCGTGGGGGGTTGCAAAGACGTTTGCGCCTGGCAATGGCGATTCCGTCACAGCCTTGCGAGCAGTCTCGCTCTCAGTGGCGGCCGGCGAGTTGGTCTGCATTCTCGGTCGCAGCGGGAGCGGCAAGACGACGCTGCTCAGGATCGTGGCGGGACTGGAGGCCCCCTCGGCAGGCTCGGTCTGGATAGGGGACTCCCGAGTTCGTGGACCGGGTCCGCATGTGGGTATGGTCTTCCAGGAGCCCAACCTGTTTCCATGGCGGACGGTCGAGGCCAATATTGCGTTGGGCCTGGAATGCATGCCCATAGGGAAGGGGGAGCGACGCGAGATCGTAGCTCACTTCGTGACCCTCATGGGACTCCAGGGATTTGAGCGACGCTATCCCCATGAGCTTTCAGGGGACTGCGTCAGCGGGTTGCGATCGCTCGAGCCCTTGCCCCTGGCCCGCGCGTCGTGTTGATGGACGAGCCTTTCGGTGCCCTCGATGCTCAGGCTCGGTTCGACATGCAACAGGAGCTCCTACGGGTGTGGCGACGCGAACGCAAAACGATCCTATTCGTGACGCATTCGGTGAGCGAAGCGCTCTACCTGGCGGACCGCGTGGTCTTCTTGTCTGCACAGGCGGGCACAATCACCCGGGTCCTTGAGATGGAAGAGCTGGGGCTGAGAAGGCCCAGGGACATGTCGGGCAAGCACTTCAACCAGGCGAGGCGTCTCGCCCTGAGCCTGCTCGGCTACACGTTCGAGGCCGAAGGGTCCGACGCAAAGGACGACGACGGTGAGGCATCCTCTGCGCTGGGGGCTCCGGGGAACCGGGGTGACACCAGCGGTGTGTAGACGCCGCCACTGGTAGTGTAGTCGGTGAGCGTGTGGCCCGTCGCCCGGGAACGTCAGAAAGTCGGGTCCAGAGTTGGCTGCGATGGTGCCGGCGTTCCGCTCTTCTCTGCGATGTTCAGCTCATGCGACAGCTCGGCTACGGTCTCGAACCGGTTATGGGTCATGAGGTGCACGCCGGCCACTCCTGACTCACGGAGCGCTTCGATCAGGTCTCGAACCAGGGCGCGACCATACGCGCTGGGGTCCTCGGTTCGCTCGATGCCGGTCATTACAGAATCGGGGATGACGACGCCAGGGACCTTGTGGTGCATGAAGCGGGCCATTCCCGGACTCTCGAGAAGGAAAGTCCCGACCAGCACGGGTGTGTCCATAGCGTGATCCCTTAGTTGCTCCTCGAAGGTGTGCCATTGCTCCAGGTGAAAAAGAGGTTGGGTCTGGAAGAACTTGGCTCCAGCGTGGGACTTGCAGAGGGTGCGCAGCAACTGTGGTTCCAGAGGTGTCTGCGTGGGATTGGCGGCCGCGCCTGCGAAGAAGTGACACGGCCCGTCCAAGGATCCACCCGCGGCCGACCGGCCGGCGTTGAGTTCGGCGATGACCAACAGCAGGTCTGTGGCAGAGATGTCGAACACGGGCTTGGCGCCCGGGTGGTCGCCAAAACGTACGTGATCCCCGGTGAGCCCCAGGATGTTCCTGATGCCCAGGGCATGAGCGGCCAAGAGATCGGCTTGCAGGGCCAGGACGTTGCGATCACGGCACGTCAGCTGAAGCACGGGCTCCACGCCCATCGAGAGTAGAAGGACGCTCGCAGCCAGGGGACTTTGAGCAAGTACGGCTGATGGCATGTCGGCCACGTTCACGGCAGTGACAGTGTCACGAAGGCACGCCGCACGGGAGGCCAGTCCCGCCCAGCCACCCCCTTTGGGTGGCAGCAAATCCGCCGTCAATACAAAGCGGCCCTCCTCGAGGTGCCGCTGCAAGAGCGAGGACACGCTGTCGTCCTCGGATGCGGCGGGCGGGCTCGCTTGGTGCGCTGAGCTGGTCATCTCTCGTGCTCCTAGGCTCCCAGCGTTGGCAGGTACCAGTACATCATACACAATGATATAGGGAATTCCAGTACTTGACTAACAGAATCCCGTATGTTTCGATATACAGGAATCGGGAGACGACACTTGCCACGGGGGGCCACGATGATCCAGCTCCGCTCGTACAGCTTCATCGATCAGATGCAGCCTCAGTTTGCCTCCTTCATGGCGACAGTATCCCGGGGTTTCCTGCCAAACCCGTTGGAAGCGGCGCTGTTCATCGAAATCGCTCCCGGCATCGAAATCCAGCGGCTGACCGATATCGCCTTGAAGACCACAGAGGTCATGCCGGCAGACATTGTCGTAGAGCGCGAGTTCGGCCTACTTTTCGTCCACGCGGATGATCAGGGCGCCGTCTTGCGTTCTGGGCAGGCGGTTCTCGAAGCCGCCGGCTTGCGAGAAGACGAACGCCTGAAGCCAAAGCTCATGACCAACCAAGTGATCCGTAACGTGGACAGCTTCCAGACGCAGCTGGTCAACCGCATGCGTCACGGGAACATGCTCCTGACCGGCCAGACCCTCTACCTGCTGGAGACGGACCCGGCAGGCTACGCCTCGTTGGCCGCCAACGAGGCCGAGAAGAACGCGGGCGTCAACATCCTCGAGGTGCTTACCTTCGGTCGCTTCGGCCGAGTCTACCTGGGGGCGAAGAGCGTGACGTGATGGAGGGGGCGGCGGCGGCTGCGGCGGCGCTCGAGAGCGTGACTGGGGTCTCCCACGAGCGCGGGACCGGCGACTGACCCTACTCCTCGGGTTTGGCTCCCACGGTACGGTAGTAGAACTGGCGGAACTGCTCGATCTTCTTGCGTTCCTCGGGGTTGCCGCGGTAGTCGGGGCTGCACACGTTTAGTAGCATGGCCACCCGGGTCATCTGCGGTTTTCCGAGCTCCTCCTGGGCCAGCGCGATCACCGTGCGGACCACGTTGCGGCTCAGACGATGGTTGGTGTACCGCTGCTGCACAGCCGCCTGGAAAGTCACCTTGCGTCCTTTGAGCAGCCGGTAGAGGCTCTCGGCGATCTCCCGGTCCGCGTTGTCGATATAGTCCTCAAGGTCGCTCACGTCGATACTCATCTGCCAGAAGGTCCGCTCGACATCCTCGAGTGTGACGTGGGCCGTGGTGGAAGGGCTTTCTGCTCGGCGCCGATTACGGGTGACCAGCACTTCGTCCATGAAAGGCGCCAGCTTGACGCTGCCTGCGTAGTACAGGTCGGCCAGAGCGCGCAAGGCGTCGTTGTCGATGTAGGGGTACCGTCCACCGTAGAGCCTGATGCTGGCCTCGGCCACCTTGTGCTTCTTGATGAGATTGTCGATTGGCGTGGCGAGCATGGCAGTCATGGATTCCAGGATGGTCCGAGTCTGCGGCGTGAAATGCGCTTTTCGGGGTGAACTCAGGGTTATCACGGCCACGGGGGCTCCGGTTGTGCTGATAGGGATGGCGATCGCCGACCTCACGTCGCTACGGAACTCGCGGCGAGCACCGGGCGCCGCCACCTGCTCCAGGTCGTCGGCGATGGTTGTCTTGCCCGTACCGGCGGTGGCTCCGCTGATGGAGAACTCCGCCGACAACAGTGACCCAGGATCGCCCACGGCCAGTGCCGGCACGCGTAGGTCTTGGAGGTCGCCCACCTTGGCTCCGACGATTTCCCCGGTGTCCTTCTCGACCACTACATAGGGCCGCTCGTCCAAGGTGTTAACCACGCCCACCGTGCCGTAGTCCGCATCGGCCGCACCGGCCAGGTGGGTCAAGGCTTCGTGCAGGTACAGCGAGAGCGCCTCCTTGATGTTCTTGATGCCGTCGTATTCCTCGTACGCCTCTCGTAGGTGGTAGACGCTCAGCACTCGGTCCATGACCAGATTCGTACTGACGGGCTCGACCATTAGGCTTACCAGGTCGCGGGCCACCGTCTGTAGATTCGGGAACTGGGTGAAAGGACCGATCCCGGACTCAGTCAGTTCCGCGATCGTGCCAGCCTTCAGATACAGCAGAACCAGGCCCACTGGGGTGGCGTCTTCCTGCTTGGTCAGTGGATATCTGAGGTAGTGCGTGTAGTCGGGCAGGACTTGCCGCATCCACGCGGCAGTGATGGGATGGGGTCCGGAAGGCGTTTTCAGGGAGAGCGCGATGTCCGTTAACTGAGCGCCATCTCCTTGATAGGACACCTGGGAATCGCGGCTGCTCCCGTCATTATCGCTGACGATTTCGATCAGCCGGCGGCGGCTGACTGCTTCCTCGAGTGCGAACTTGTCCTGCTTATCATTGCTGTAGGCCTCCACCCAGAAGAAGGTCTGTGCCTCGCTCGAGGTAGAACACGGGGGGAGCTCGCCGTTGGCGGTCAGCAGGAAGGGATCGGTGGTTAGCGCCACGGCCAGGTCGGTTGGCCCGGTCTTGACGAGATTGCGGAGGAGTAAATACGTGCGTTGCCGCCGCAACATGCGATCGATCGTACGCTCCGACAGTATCCGATCACGCCGGTATCCCTCAACAATGCGTAACTGGGGTGCCACTCTGGTCAGGAAGTGGACTGCGGCGTTCTCCATGTCGGCCAGGTGGGCTGTGTCGGGGGCGTGAGAGAAATCGAGGGCGGCCACGCCGACCGGTCCGCTCTCGTCCGCGATGGGCAAGTAAAGGGAGAAACCAAGGCCCAGGCTGTGCAGACCCGCCGGCTCTTGCTCGGGCGAAGAGCGATGGTCGGACTTGATTGTCTCGCCTTTCAGAAAGCAACGCCCGGCATCGCTTGTTTCCGCGGCCACGAAGGCGCTTTCGACGCCATCCCGCTTCAGATGCGGGCGATCGAGCCAGATCGGCTGAAGCGGTTGAGGACTAAGCCTCAGACCGCGGACGTAGGCTGTCCCGAGAATCTCTGGGGTTACCGAGCCGTAGAACCACGGCTGTGCGAGCATGAGCCGGATGTGCCGGCACCCGCATATGAGCTCCAGTGCGTCGGCGATCTGGGCAAGGGTTTCGTGGTAGTAGTCCGGTGGGAGCCCCAACACGTGATCAGCCGCTTGATCGGCCAATTCGTTGCCTGCGACCTCGCTCTGTCTCACGGAGTACCCCCGTCGCATTCCTTAGCTCCACAACTTCTTCGTAAAGTATACAGATTCCTGGCCCCGATTTCGAATTCCGAAGCCCACGGCCAATCCTTCGAACCAGTTCGTTTCGCTCGAGCTTCTCCCGGCTGGGGTGAGAGCGACTGGTCTTCGGGGCCCGACGCCGGCATCGAGCCGGTGTCGGGGGAAGATATTTGTAGATATAGCACAGTTTATACGCATATACCATACCGAAAATGCAAATAAATACGTACGGATAAGCTTGACAGACAGAGCCCAGGCTGCGTATAGTGGCGGAGCAGTCACAGGGGAGTTGTACGCCGAACGCCCGCACACAGCAGCCGGGGGCTCCTAGCAGGCTGCTGAAAAAGTCCCCCGCCTAGCCCTCCGATTGCCTCAACTTCCTATCTTTTTGCGCCCCTTTTTGGTAGTGTTTACCCTGCAAACTGGCATAAAGCGAGGGGGTTGGGATGCGGGGAGAAGAGGCAAGGCAGCCGTCGTTTGTATTCTTGGGTCCCTTGGAGGAGCGCATCCCCAAAGATCACCCCTTGCGGGCCATCCGCAAGATGACCGATAAGGCGCTTTGCGGTCTCTCCCCCCTCTTTGACAAGATCTACTGTGAAGCCGGCCGCCCCTCCATCCCGCCCGAGTACCTTCTGCGAGCCCTGCTTATTCAGGTGCTCTACGCCATCCCTTCGGAGCGCAAGCTCTGCGAACACCTCGAGTATCACCTGCTCTTTCGCTGGTTTGTGGGCCTCGATCTAAACGAGCCCGTCTGGCATCCCACCACCTTCACCCAAAACCGGGAGCGCCTGCTTGAGGGCGAGGTGGCCGAGGCCTTCTTCCTGGAGGTGAGGAAGCAGGCCCAGGCGGGGAAACTCCTTTCCCGGGAGCACTTCAGCCTGGACGGCACCTTGGTGGAAGCGGCGGCCTCCCTCAAGAGCTTCCGGCCCAAACAGGAATTGGCCGAGGGCCAGGAGGGCGGCCGGGGGCCAGGCAAAGATGACCCGGGTGCAGGGGAGGACCCGAGCCCCGCCGAGCCAGTCTCGGAAAGCGCAGGCCGCGACCGCAACCCGAGTGTGGATTTCCACGGCGAGCGGCGCCGGAATGACACCCACGCTTCCACCACCGATCCGGAAGCTCTTCTTGCCAAACACTCTCCCGGAGAAGCGGCCCGGCTCGCTTATGCCGGCCATCTCCTCACCGAGAACCGCCACGGTCTCATCGTCCAGGCCGATCTCTCCCGGGCCACCGGTACCGCCGAGCGGGAGATGGGTCTTGAGCTGGTGAAGGAGGAGCGCAAAAAGACCAAGGGCCGGTTCACTGTCGCAGCCGACAAGAACTACGACACCAAGGACTTCGTGGGCGAACTACGGACTAACGTTGTTACCCCGCATGTGGCTCGCAAAGAGAAGTACTCGGCCATCGATGGCCGCACGACACGGTGGGAGGGATACGCCCTCAGCCAGAAGAAGCGCAAGCTGGTGGAGGAGGCCTTCGGCTGGATGAAGACAGTCGGACTGCTTCACAAGCTCCGGCACCGCGGGCGGGCCAAGGCCCGATGGATCTTCCAGTTCACGGCCGCCGCCTACAACCTGGTGAGAATGAGATCGCTGCTTCCGGAGTGCATCGCCAGATAGGGAAAAAGGGGCGGGGAATCGGCCTCTCCAGGGGGCATAATCCCGGTCTTCGCCCGGGCAATCCGAGAACCGACCGTTCGTGGGTCAAGCAGCCGAGCAACGGAGCACATCGGAGGGGCTCCAACCGGGGTATTTCAGCGGCCTGCTAGGGGGAGAATGGCCAACGTCGATCTACGCACCTTCGCATTCCTGGACTCCATGCAGCCGCAACTCGCCTCCCAGGTGGCCGCCACCGCGCGAGGTTTCTTGCCTGTCGTATGGCAAGCGGCGCTCTACGTGGAGATCGCGCCCGGGATCGAGATCAACCGCCTCACCGACATCGCCATCAAGAACACTCTGGTACAGCCCGGCCTGCAGGTGGTTGAGCGGGCGTTCGGGCTGCTGGAGATCCATCACCAGGACCAGGGTCAGGTTCTGGAGGCGGGACGGGCGATACTCGACAACCTTGAGCTGACCGAGATGGACCGGCTCCAGCCCCGCATTGTGACCAGCCAGACCATCAAGGACATCCACGACTACCAGTCCCAGCTCGTCAACAGAACGAGCCGGAGCGCCAACCTCCTCTTGCCGGGCGACATGCTCTACATCCTGGAGGTCCACCCGGCCGGGTATGCCGCTTTCGCCGCCAACGAGGCAGAGAAGGCCGCGCGGATCAAGATCGTCGAAGTGCGCGGTGTAGGGGCTTTCGGCCGCGTTTACTTCTGCGGCGACGAGGCTGAGGTTGAGGTAGGCCAAGAGGCCGTTCACCGGGGCCTGGAAGCGCTCGGAGGCAGGCCAAACGAACCGCGTTCCTAGCCGGTGCAACCACAATCACAGGAGGTTCCGCAATGTCAGATGCTCTCGGAATGATCGAAACCAAGGGGTTCCCGGCCATGGTCGAAGCCGCGGATGCGATGGTCAAAGCGGCCAAAGTGGAGTTGGTGAACTACGAGCGCATAGGTGGGGGCTACGTGACCGCCACCGTCCGGGGCGATGTGGCCGCGGTGCGCTCGGCGTTGGAGGCCGGCGGGATCGCGGCCAGGAAAGTCGGCGACGTCGTCTCTGTGCATATCATCCCTAGACCTCACTCCAATGTTGACCGGGTGCTCCCCCTCGGCCGGCAGTCCGAGGCGGCCAAGTCGAGCAAGACAGCCGGTGCCCGCGGCAGCAAGGGTGCGGTCACCATGGGTGATGACGACTGATGAAGCTGGGGCGGGTCATAGGCACGGTCGTGGCCACGCACAAGAACGAGAAGCTGCACGGGTCTCGATTCCTCGTGCTGAGGAAGATGAACGGCTCGGGCGAGGATTTGGCCGGCGAGGACGATTACATAGTGGCAGTCGACCCGTTGGGGTGCGCGGTTGATGAAGTTGCGCTGTACGTGGTTTCGAGTGCCGCTCGGTTTGCCACTTCCGTTGTGGATCGCCCGGTGGACGCGGTCATTGTCGGGATCGTGGACGCCCTTGAGCACGCTGGTCAGGTGAGGTACGAGAAGTCGCTGGCTGAGGCGTGAAATGGGTCGGCACGTGACGGATACAGACACAGACAGCCGCATGTTGGGAGCGATGGGCGACGTGTTCCGCCGGCTGGGGGCAGCTACCGCTCTGCCCAATCCTCGCAGCGACCACATGGGTGACCTTGAGGAAGACGGCGGCCTCGAGCGCATGACGGAAGATTCCGGGGTCTTCTCGTGCCTTGACGATGCGGTCGCAGCGGCGAACGAGGCCTTCCGAGCGTTGAACCAGCTGTCATTGGAGAACCGGTTCGAGCTGGTGCGGGTTATGCGCAAGGCGGCCTGGGCGAACGCCGACTATCTGGCTGTGCTCTGCGTCAAGGAGAGCAGCATGGGCCGGGTGGACAGCAAGACTCTCAAGAACAAGCTGGTGGCCTCGGCTACACCAGGGCCTGAAGCTCTCAACTCTCATGTGAGCACGGGCGACTTCGGGCTCAGTCTGATGGAACGGGCTCCATGGGGCACTGTTGCCTCGATCACGCCTGTCACCAACGCGGCAACTTCCGTCATCAACCATGGGCTGGCCATGGTCGCGGCGGGCAACTCGGTGGTGTTCAATCCGCATCCTCGGGCAGCTAGGGTTTCGGCCCGCGCCCTCCAGCTGCTGAACAAGGCGGCCATGGATGTGGGGGGGCCGCCCAACCTTCTTACCTGCTGTGCCGACCCCACCCAGGAGAGTGCCAGGCAGTTGATGGTCCATCCGGGGATCAGCCTTCTGGTTGTGACTGGAGGCGAGGCCGTGGTGGCCGAAGGCATGCGCTGCGGGAAGCCGATCATCGCGGCCGGACCGGGGAATCCGCCTGTCGTCGTGGATGATACTGCCTGCATCGAGAAGGCTGCTCGGGACATCGTCTTTGGGGCCAGCTTCGACAACAACCTGGTGTGCATCCTCGAGAAAGAGATCATCGCCGTCGAGTCGATCGCAGACGACCTGGTTGCAGGTCTGAAGAAGGAGGGTGCCTACGAGCTCACCTCCTGGCAAGCCCAGCGTCTGTCCAATGTGATTCTGGAGGAGAACCGCGGGTCCGGCCGGCCTTCGCTGGTAGATCGGCGGTGGGTGGGCCAGAACGCGTCGGCAATCCTGCGGGAGATAGGCGTCGAGGTGGGTCCTGAGGTGAAGCTGATCTTCGCGGAAACTTCTTGGGACCATCCCTTCGTGCTCACTGAGCTGCTCATGCCGGTAATCCCGGTGGTTCGGGTTTCAAACGTGGATGAAGCCATCGAGGTTGCCGTCGCCGTTGAACAGGGTTTTCGCCACACGGCTGTGATGCACTCCACCAACATCAGCAACATGACCAGGATGGCTCGAGCCATTGACACCACCATATTCGTCAAGAACGGACCCTCCCTGGCCGGTCTCGGTCATGAAGGGCAAGGCTTTACCAGCATGACGATCGCGACTCCCACCGGCCACGGCATCGTGGGCCCAGTAGCCTACACCCGGCAGCGCCGCTGCGTTCTCGTTGACTATCTGCGGATCGTGTGATGGCCGTCTGGTTCCCCTGGGAGAACGGTGATCTGGCGTGGTTGTCCGAGACTCCATAGGGCTGGTCGAATTCAGGAGCATAGCGCGGGGGATGAAGATACTCGACGAGATGGCGAAGCGGGCGGATTTCTTGGTGTTGGAGGCTATGCCGGTGTGCCCGGGGAAATACGTCGTGCTCATCGGGGGCGACCTGGCGGACGTCGAGTTTGCGATGGAAAGGGGTGTCGAGCTCGGCGCGGACGGCATTATCGGGGTGGTTCTCATCCCCGATCTGCATCCCGGAGTCATCCCGGCCGTCACCAGGGATGCTGCAACCCTACTACCGGTCGAGTCCGTGGGCATCATCGAGACCCCCACGGTCGCCGCCACGATTGCGGCCGCAGATGCGGCGGCCAAAGAAGCGGAGGTGAGCCTTCTCAAGATTCGCCTGAGCCATGATCTGGGCGGCAAGGGGCTCACCGTGTTGACCGGGCCGCAGAGCGCGGTCGAGGCCGCCGTAGCTCGGGGAGAAGCGGTCGCCTCTCAAAGCGGGAAAGGGGTGGAAACCGCGATTATCGAGCAACCTCATCCCATCATGAGCGCTGAGTTGTTCATGACCGAATCGAGAGCCCAGCTGTATCTGGGTCAGTAGGGCACGCCCAACCAGGGGGAACCATGGAACAGATGTCTCCGAAGGAACGGCTTTACGCGACTCTCTATCGCCAGGAGGTCGACCGCATCCCCGTGGCGCAGCCGCTGCAGACAGGTACCGTGGAGCTGATGGAGTCGTGCGGGGCCTTCTGGCCGGCGGTGCACAGCGATCCCGAGTTGATGGCCACGTTGGCCTACGAGGCTCACGCCAAGATCGGCTTCGAGAGTGTCAGAGTGCCTTTCGACGTGAATGTGGAATCGGAGGCGCTCGGCTGCATTCTCGATTACGAAAAAGGCTCGCGCAAAGGCTTGGATATCCAGCCGAGCGTCAAGACGGCGCCAATCTCGAATCTCGAGGGGTTAGAGGCCACCCCCGATCCCGATCCGCACACCACCGGCCGGATGCCGGTTGTGCTCGAGGCCATCCGGCTCTTACGCAAGAGACTGCCGGCCGAGATACCTATTCTGAGCGCCGTCGTGGGGCCCTTCATGGTGGCCGGCCAGATCCGGGGGGTAGACCCCTTCATGCGCGAGCTGATGCGCGAACCGGATTTCGTGACCAAGGTGGTGGAGAAGGCCTTCCGGGCCTGCCTCGCCTATGCTCAGGCGCAGGTAGAGGCCGGGTCTGACGTCGTCGTCATCGTGGACGCCAGCGCTTCGCCCGATCTCATCAGCCCGGCGCAGTTCGATGCCTTCGCCAAACCGTACACCAAGGATCTCTCGGCCGGAGTGTCCGTGCCGACGATCCTGCACATTTGCGGGCGCACCAAGCCGAGCCTTGCCCATATGGCCGAGTGCGCCAACGGCGTGTCCATCGACTCCTTGGTGCCGATGCGGGAGGCCAGGGAGATTGTCGGGGAGCGGTGGCGCTTTGTGGCAACGTAGATGTGAACAACACCTTGCTCTTCGGCGGCCCGGAAGACGTGGCGGCCGAGGTGAGGCGCATTATCGACGAGGGCGCCGACGTACTCACAACGAGCTGCGGCATCAGCCCTCTGACCGAGACCGCGAACCTTGTCGCCATGGTCGAGACGGCCAAGCAGTACGCGACCGAGGTGGCTCGGGTCGGATGAAGCTGAGCAGGATGAAAGGCATCGCCCTCGATTTGGGCACCAGCGGCTTCCGGGCTCAAGCGATCAAGGAAGACGGCGGGGTGTACTCCACGGCCATCTCGGCAAATCACCCGCTGCCCGGCGCCAATGTCATGGATCATCTCCACTTCTGCCTCGAGCTGGGAGCGGATCTCACTCACACTCTCATGATGGCCGCGGTCAACCGGGTCCTGGCTTCTCTTTCGGTCGATCTCTCCGAGATCCGACTGGTGGCGGTGTGCGGGAATCCAATCCAGCTGTCGCTTTTCCAGAAGATGGAGATCCGGGACCTGGCCTTCGCCGGGCGCCGGGCGCAGCGCAAGCTGGGGATCGTCGAGCCTGTGCGCCGCGATGCCACCATCCGTCTGGCCGCCGAGTTGGGATTGCACGTGCATCCGGATGCGAAGATCATCATTCCGCCGGTGGTGAAGCACGAGATTGGGGCGGATGCCCTGGCCATGATGCACGTAACCGGCATGTTGGAGCGGGACGAGATAGCTCTGGTCACCGACTATGGCACAAACGCCGAAATGGCCCTCAAAGTGGGGGACGATATCCTCACCGGCTCCGCCGCCGCTGGGCCGGCCCTGGAGGGCCAGCATGTGAGCTCCGGCATGCTTGCGGCCCCCGGGGCCATCGCCGGGGTCTCCTTTCGCGGCGACGCTTGGCTCGCTTGGGTGCTGGACGAACAACTGGAAAGCACCGAGGGCGACTGGTGCAGCCCACGCGACGGCGACTGCTCGCTCTTGGGGCCCATGCACGGGAAGGCA
Source organism: Thermoleophilia bacterium (assembly GCA_027493445.1). Classification (GTDB taxonomy): domain Bacteria; phylum Actinomycetota; class Thermoleophilia; order RBG-16-64-13; family RBG-16-64-13; genus JAMDDA01. The sequence goes on from JAOSKU010000001.1 coordinate 4,348,694, forward strand.
CGAGGAATCACCGGAACCGGGGTCGTGGCCGCTCTGGCGGAAGGCATTCGCAGCGGGCTGGTTGGACCGCCCGTCATCGCAAGCCAGGACGGCATGCTTCATTTTCAGGATGGAATCCGCCTCCTCGAGAAGGACGTGAAGGAGGCGGGCAAAGCCATCGGCGCCATTCGGGCGGGCCACCTGACTTTGGCGGAGGCGGCCGGCATCAAGCTCTCCGACATCGATGTGGTCTACATGACGGGGGCCTCGGGGACCTACGTGGACGCCATCCAGGCCCAGGAGGTGGGCTTGGTGCCCAACGGGGTGGCGCGCATCGTTCAGGCCGGCAACACCTCTCTCCGGCTGGCCGGCGAGCTTGTACGGGACCCTCTGCTGTTGCCGCGGCTGCAGGAGATCGCGGATGGCATCCGAGCGCGGCACGAGATGTTCGCCGATTCCAGCGTCTTCAAGAACGCTTACGTCTGCGAGCTCGCTTTCTGGGACGAGGGGATGCCCGAGGCGATGATGGCTGACATGCTGGCCATGTACGGCATCCAGCCCTTTCCCCCCAGAGGGCGCGAGCCCGAGGTCATCCGGCTGGCCACCAAGGACATCGTGGATGTGGGCGATCTGTCTCTTTCGGTGCTCCACGGCGTGGGGGTCAGCCTGTGGATGCAAGCTGCGGAATGCCTAGGGGAGGACTGCGGTGTGTGCGTGGACGAATGCCCCGAAGGTGCCCGAGAAATCCGTGCCGTGGACGGCTCTGACTTCGTCGTCGTCAGGTCCGAGCTGTGCAACGGCACCGCCTGTCGTCGCTGCGAGGCGGTATGTGCCTCGGGGGCGTTTCACTACGATCAACTGCGGTTCGATCCGGAGCTGCCGGGACAAGCGCCCAACCGGGTGGAGGGTTTGTGATGGCCGGAGTCATAGGGCTCCTGACCTGCGAGGTATTAGAAGAGGAGGTTGCCTACCTTCTCTGTCGGGAGACGGCGGTTTCGCGTATCGCGGTTCTGGCCTCGGAGTACTCCGAATCGTTCCGGGATTTCGTGGCCGCGTATGGAGGTCGGGTTCAGGTACTCGAGACCCTCGATGGTTTCGAACCTTCGGACGGGCTGGATGTAGTCGTGCGGGTGCTCAAGGTTGCACTTCACATGGTGAAGGAGAATCTCCAGGCCGGCGTGCGCGATGCTGCTATCGAACTGGCGGAGAAGGTCGATGTCCTCATGCTCGGATATGGGATGTGTGGCAACGTTCTCGAGGATCCCGAGGGGCTTCTGACCGAAGTCGAAGTACCTATCATCGTTCCACGGAATGACGACGGAAGCATAATCGATGACTGCGTCTGCCTCGTCCTGGGGGGGACAGAAGCCTACCTCAAGCAGGTCTACAAGGAAGCCGGGACCTGGTTTCTCACGCCCGGATGGCTGCGCCACTGGGAGACCTTGCTGGTGAAGGAGCTGGGAGCGAAGGACATCCCCACCGTCAAGTGGATTTTCGATCGGACGGGCTACAAACGAGCCCTCATGGTGGAGACGGGCGTAGGCGAGCCGGAGACCTACCGTCTGGAATCCGAGAAGTTCGCTCAGACCTTCGAGTTCTATCTCGAGGGAGTCGAAGGGTCTCTGTATATCCTCCAGAGGGAGCTGGAGGATGCGACAACGGCTGTGCGGGAGCGGGTATCCAAACGAGGCTGACCGGCAGGTGCACGGAAGGGGGGAAGCCGGGGGTTCACTTCGTCACTGTAGTTGAACTGCGATTGTAAGGGGGAAACATGGGTTCGGGAGGATTGCTCCAGCAACTCGTAGAGGCGGTGGTTGTGGGTAACGGCGCCGCCGCCGAGTCCTTGGCGGCTGGGGCCCTGGCGGAAGGCGCCGGGGCGTACCAGATCATCGAAGAGGCCCTGATACCGGCGATGAACATCGTGTCGGGCAAGTACGACCGCAAGGAGTACTACCTGCCGCAGATGCTGATCAGCTCCGACGCTTTCTACGCCGCATTCAACAAGGTCAAGGGTGGGCTGTCCAGCGAGCAGGCGAAGGGCAAGGGGAAAGTGGTCATAGGAGTCGTGGAGGGTGACATCCACGACATCGGCAAGAACCTGGTCAAGACAGTACTGGAAGCCAACGGCTTCATCTGCGTGGACATGGGCCGGGATGTTCCCATCGAGGACTATCTGGACGCTGTCGCGGAGCAGACGCCCGATCTTCTCATGCTCTCCACCTTGATGACGCCCACCATGCTTAGCATGAAACGCACCCTCGATGGGCTCGTGGAGGATGGTCTCCGCGACTCGGTGATGGTCGCTGTTGGCGGCGGCCCCATCTCCGAGGAGTTCCGCAAGAAGATCGGCGCCGATTTCTATGGCGACAACGAGAAGATGGCGCTGGCCTGGGCCAACGAGACCGTGAATGGGAAGGTGGCCTGATGTCAGCCGCGGTGCCCATGACACCAATAGAGCGAGTGGTAGCGGCTCTCACTTTCCAAACACCGGATCGAGTGCCGGTTGCCCTCTACTTCCAGAGCGGCGTGCAGCACGACCTGGTCGAGATGGACTATACCTGGGAGGAGGCACTCAATCATCCGCGCAAGCTCTACCAGGCGGTCGAGCGTCAGTACACTGTATACGGGGCGGATAACTTCTTCCTGCCTGTCGACTTCCGAGTCGAAGGCGAGGCCTTGGGCTCCAAGGTCGAGTACCGACTGAAGACCGGCGGTGGCATGAGGATGGCCTGGGTGACCGACTGGGCCCTGAAGGACAAGAAGGACATCGACAAGTTTGACGTGCCCGACCCCAGCAACGCCGGCCGGATGCCTGTCATCCTCGAGGTGATTCGGCGCCTCAAGGCGAAGTACCCAGAAGTGCCCATCGTCGGCTTCGTCAACGGACCGCCGGACACCATGACGGACTTCTACCAGGGGCACTTCCGGCAGCTCTTTGTTGAGATGGCCGCCGATCCGAAGTTCGTTCACGAGGTGCTGGAGCTGGTGACTCAATCGGCCGTTGTTTTCGCCAAGGCGATGATCGAGGCCGGGGCGGTCGCCATTGCCACGGTGGAAGGCGGCATGATCGACGAAGCTGTGTCTCCGGCCCAGTACTCCGAGTTCGTGGTGCCATACCACCGCAAGATCAGAGACGCGATCGGTGTCCCGTATATCTACCACCAATGCGAGAACGCCACTCCGTTCCTGGACTTGATCGTCGACGAGATCCAGCCGGCCTGCGTGGCGTTCCACGACTCCGTCGACCTGCGATGGGCGAAGGAACGGTACGGCTCCAAGGTGGCCCTGGCCGGGAACGTCGGTATCTCCAAGGCAGGAGCGCCCTTCTACGGCACACGCGAAGAGGTGCTCGCAGCCGCCAAGGAATGCTTGGAGATAGGTATGCCCGGCAGCGGATACCTTCTGTCGGCGGGATGCGAGGTCCACCACGGGATCCCCATGGAGCACGTCTCGGCGCTTAACAGGCCGCTGAAATACCCCGGTTGGAGCCCCTCCGATGTGCTCCGTTGCTCGGCTGCTTGACCCACGAACGGTCGGTTCTCGGATTGCCCGGGCGAAGACCGGGATTATGCCCCCTGGAGAGGCCGATTCCCCGCCCCTTTTTCCCTATCTGGCGATGCACTCCGGAAGCAGCGATCTCATTCTCACCAGGTTGTAGGCGGCGGCCGTGAACTGGAAGATCCATCGGGCCTTGGCCCGCCCGCGGTGCCGGAGCTTGTGAAGCAGTCCGACTGTCTTCATCCAGCCGAAGGCCTCCTCCACCAGCTTGCGCTTCTTCTGGCTGAGGGCGTATCCCTCCCACCGTGTCGTGCGGCCATCGATGGCCGAGTACTTCTCTTTGCGAGCCACATGCGGGGTAACAACGTTAGTCCGTAGTTCGCCCACGAAGTCCTTGGTGTCGTAGTTCTTGTCGGCTGCGACAGTGAACCGGCCCTTGGTCTTTTTGCGCTCCTCCTTCACCAGCTCAAGACCCATCTCCCGCTCGGCGGTACCGGTGGCCCGGGAGAGATCGGCCTGGACGATGAGACCGTGGCGGTTCTCGGTGAGGAGATGGCCGGCATAAGCGAGCCGGGCCGCTTCTCCGGGAGAGTGTTTGGCAAGAAGAGCTTCCGGATCGGTGGTGGAAGCGTGGGTGTCATTCCGGCGCCGCTCGCCGTGGAAATCCACACTCGGGTTGCGGTCGCGGCCTGCGCTTTCCGAGACTGGCTCGGCGGGGCTCGGGTCCTCCCCTGCACCCGGGTCATCTTTGCCTGGCCCCCGGCCGCCCTCCTGGCCCTCGGCCAATTCCTGTTTGGGCCGGAAGCTCTTGAGGGAGGCCGCCGCTTCCACCAAGGTGCCGTCCAGGCTGAAGTGCTCCCGGGAAAGGAGTTTCCCCGCCTGGGCCTGCTTCCTCACCTCCAGGAAGAAGGCCTCGGCCACCTCGCCCTCAAGCAGGCGCTCCCGGTTTTGGGTGAAGGTGGTGGGATGCCAGACGGGCTCGTTTAGATCGAGGCCCACAAACCAGCGAAAGAGCAGGTGATACTCGAGGTGTTCGCAGAGCTTGCGCTCCGAAGGGATGGCGTAGAGCACCTGAATAAGCAGGGCTCGCAGAAGGTACTCGGGCGGGATGGAGGGGCGGCCGGCTTCACAGTAGATCTTGTCAAAGAGGGGGGAGAGACCGCAAAGCGCCTTATCGGTCATCTTGCGGATGGCCCGCAAGGGGTGATCTTTGGGGATGCGCTCCTCCAAGGGACCCAAGAATACAAACGACGGCTGCCTTGCCTCTTCTCCCCGCATCCCAACCCCCTCGCTTTATGCCAGTTTGCAGGGTAAACACTACCAAAAAGGGGCGCAAAAAGATAGGAAGTTGAGGCAATCGGAGGGCTAGGCGGGGGACTTTTTCAGCAGCCTGTTAAAGAAGCAAGCGAGCGGTGGGGCCGCTACTAGCGTCCCTTGGGCAGCGTAAACAGGGGGCGGTCGGCCTGATCGATAGGCGGGCCGGCCCCCCAATGAAGAACCAGGAGGGCGAATTGTCCAGCGGCGAGCGGGCGAAGGTCAGCGTCACGTCTCTGCATCAGAAGAAGAAGCTTGGGCAGCAGATCACCATGTTGACAGCCTACGACTATCCCATGGCCCAGATCATCGACCGGGCTGGGGTTGACATCATCTTTGTGTCGGACTCCTTGGCGATGGTGGGGCTCGGCCAGCCGTCCACGCTGCCCACGACGATGGATGAGATGCTGCACCACACTCGGGCTGTAGCTCGGGGCTGCAAGTACGCCTTCCTGCTCGGCTGCATGCCCTTCATGGACTACAACACGCCCGAGGATGCTCGTCACAACGCCCGCCGCTTCCTGAAAGAAGGGGGCGCGGACGGCGTCGAGATGGAGGGCGGCTGGGAGATGCTGGAAGCGGTGGAAGCTGTCGTGAGTGCTGGTGTGCCGGTCATGGCCCACATTGGCCTGACGCGCCAGTTCGTGTCCAAGTACGGCAAGTTCACCGTTCTGGGCCGTACCGCCGCAGATGCACAGGACCTCGTCAACTTGGCCGTCAAGCTCCAGGATATAGGGGTAGCCTTCGTTTCCGTCGAGACCATTCCGGAGAAGGTGGCTCGGATCATCACTGAAACGCTCCAGATCCCGGTCATCGGCATTGGGGCGGGGAGGTTCTGCGACGGCCAGGCTTTGGTGACGCTGGATCTACTTGGACTCTTCGAGGCCTTTACACCCAAGTTCGTCAGGCAATATGCCAATCTCTGGGGCGAGACGCTTGGGGCCTTCCAGAGCTTCAAAGAAGATGTGGAGCGCTTTCGCTTCCCGGCGCCTGAGCACACATTTGGCATGCCGGAGGACGAGTTCGAACTGCTCAAGCGGAATTTGAGGGCGAAGGACTATGTGGTCAGCGAGGACGGCTAGACCTGGGCGGGACGGTTCTCATCTTCTTCCGGTTGCCAGCCTCCGACGCGGACCGCGCCGGCCCGGCATTGTGACGGCAGACAAGCGACAGGGAAGGCCCACATGATCATCATCGGAGAACGAATCAACACCTCAATCGGCTACATTCTCGCAGCCTACGAGCAGGGGCAATCGGAAGTGATCGCCAGGGAGGCTCGTCTGCAATGGGAGGCCGGCGCCCAGTACATCGACATCAATGCCGGGCTAAAGCTGACGAACAACGAGGCTTGGCTGTCTTGGGCGGTCGATGTAGTCCAGGAGAGTCTTCCTGACGCCCGGCTCTCGATCGACACGACTCGTCCCGCGGTCATGGCCGCTGTCTTCAAACGCCTGCACGAAACCAAGGATGTGATCCTCAACTCCATCACGTGCCAGAAGCATCGCATAGAGGGCATGCTCCCGATCGTGAAAGAGTACGGGTGCAAGCTGATCGCGCTGACTATCGACGAGAAAGGTATGCCGGACACAGCCGAGGGTCGCTACGACATCGCCGCTCGCCTGGCTGAGGTCGCCGGTACGTGGGGCATACCCCTAGGGGATGTCTACATCGATTTCCTCGCCCTCCCCATCCGCTACGGCCATCACCAGGCTCAGGTATCCCTCGACACCTTGGCGGCGATCAAGGCCCGCATCCCCGAGATCAATACCGTGGTGAACGTGTCGGCCGCCACCTGGCACCTGCCCAATCGCAGCTACTGTACCGGGGTGCTCCAGGCTATGCTCACGGCTCGCGGCATCGACGCGGTGATCCTCAATGTGCTGGACCAAGAGGTGATGGACGCCGTCGTTTCCGCCGGAACTCTCCTGGGGAACGATCCGGATTGCGCTACCTACCTTCAGCGCTTCGAGGCCTCTCGGGCGTCGGAGCCAATCGTCAGCTGACGGAGTGAGTAGGATTGTCCAGCTTGGTAATCGACACCGATTGGTCGGGAAAGAGCAGGTTCATCATCTCGCGTAGCTCGGCGCAGCATGTGAGGCAGAGTATCGACTCCACGTGCGGCCCGGGTGCAGCGCCTGTTTCGCGCTCGCCTCTTGCCTGGTCACAGTCTGCAGTCGAAGAGCTCCAGGGCAGGACGTGGCTGGAGATTCGTGCGAAGTCCACAGGGAATCGGCGATCAAGATGGCAGCGGGGGCAGAGCACGGTGTCTATCCTTCCGTGGTATTCCAGGCTGATTGTATCCGCTCCTCGAGTGAAGGACCCGGAATGGATGGAAAACGCGTTGGACAAGGCGAGAATGCTGTGGGAGGCGCGCCATCGACCTATTCGATAATGCCGATCTCAGAGATGAGTTACTCTGCGATCCTGGACTTGGTTGCTCGAAAGAGCGGGGCGCCAGGCGGTGGGACCGTGGGAGCGCTTGCGGCGGCAGCTGGGGCGGCACTGGTGGCTCTCGCCTGCCGCGCGGCAGGCGACACGGGGGGGGGGGGAGCGGATCCGGGTGAACTTTCGCCCCTGGCTCTTGCTGCGGAATCGCTCGCGCGGAGACTCTGTTTTCTTGCTGAGGAGGACCAGCGGGCCTATGAGCGCTGGCAAGTGCGGGCCGATGGGCGTACGCTCGAGAAGTCGGCGGGCCGGCACCTGTCAGACTGGGACTCCGGCGTCCGTGGCGAGGTCGGATTGGAAGCAGGAGGCCCGGAGGAGGGCATCATGGCGGTACCTTGTCAGATCGGCGCAGCCTGCCTGGAGCTTGTCGAGTTGGCCGGCCGAGCCAAAGGCCAGGTGAGCCGTCCGGATCTGCGAGCTGACCTGCGGATCGCGACTTTGCTCGTTGTTGCTTCGGGAAGAGCCGCTTTGGAGCTGATGGAGGTGAACCGGCCAGAGCTTCCCCCTGAGAAATCATGGGTCTACGCTCGTATGGCTGGACGGATTGTAGAGGGGCTCGACAAGGTCGGGATTGGCTGATGCGGCCAGGTGGACGGGAGGCACCGAGCCACCTGGGCCTGGGCTTGTGAAGACCAGCGTCATCATTTGCTGTCAGAAATGGAGGGGACCATGCGTAAGATCCTACGAGTCGACGTCGGTGCGGGCACGGCCACCTACGAGGACCTGCCGGAGGACCTGGCCCTCTTTGGCGGCCGGGCTCTCACCTCCACCCTGGTGGCTGGGGAGATCAACCCCAAGGCCGACGCCCTGGGCCCCGACAACATCATCGTCTTTGCCCCCGGGCTCCTGGCCGGTACCACGGCCCCCAACTCCAGCCGCCTCTCGGTGGGCTGCAAGAGTCCTTTGACCGGCGGCATAAAAGAGGCCAACGTCGGTGGCCAGGCGGCCGGGCGCCTGGGCCGTCTGGGGGTGGCCGCCGTAGTGGTGCAGGGTGACCCCCAAGGCAAGAAGTACGTCTTGCACCTCTCCCGGGAGGGGGCCCGCCTGGATGAGGGCGCCTCCTTCTGGGGCCAGGGCAACTACGACACGGCCGCCGCTCTTAGGCAGAAGTACGGCCCCAAGGTGGCCACCATCCAGGTGGGCCCGGCCGGCGAGCAGGGCCTGCGCAACAGCTCGGTGGCCACCACCGACCCCGAAGGCAACCCGGCCCGCCACGCCGGTCGGGGGGCGTGGGCGCGGTCATGGGGGCCCGGGGCCTAAAAGCGGTGGTGGTCGACGACTCCGGCACCAAGCGGCCCCCTGGCCGACCCCGATCGGTTCGACCAGGCCCGCAAGACCCTGGTGGACGGGCTCAAGACCCATCCGGTGACCAGCCAAGGCCTACCCACCTACGGCACGGCCATCCTGATCAACATCATCAACGAGGCCGGGGCCCTGCCCACCAAGAACTTCCGGGAGGGCCGCTTCGACGGGGCCGAGAAGATCTCAGGCGAGACCATCAACGCCCACTGTCAGGAGCGCGGGGGTAAGTACGAGCACTCCTGCATGACCGGTTGCGTGGTCCACTGCTCCAACGTCTACAACGACGCCGCCGGCCACTACCTGACCTCGGGTCTGGAGTACGAGACGGTGTGGGCTCTCGGGGCCAACTGCCTGCTCGACGACATCGACGCCATCGCCAAGATGGACCGCCTGTGCGACGACCTGGGCCTGGACACCATCGAGATGGGCGACACCTTCGCCGTGGCCATGGAGGGCGGGCTCCTGCCCTGGGGGACGGGGCCCGCATGATCGAGCTCTTCGAGGAGATCCGCGCAAACTCCGAGCTTGGGAGAAAGCTCGGCAACGGCTGCGGCCAGGCCGCCCGGGAGCTCGGGGTCACCCACGTGCCCACCGTGAAGAACCAGGGCATGCCCGCCTACGACCCCCGGGCCATCAAGGGCATCGGGGTCACCTACGCCACCTCCACCATGGGGGCCGACCACACCTCGGGCTACGCCGTGGCCACCAACGTGCTTGGGGTGGGGGGCAGCGTCGACCCCTTAAAGGCCGAAGGCCAGTGCATCCTCTCCAAGGGCCTGCAGGAGGCCACCGCCGGCCTCTTCGACTCCACCGGTCTCTGCGTCTTTCTGGCCTTTGCCTGCCTGGACCAGCCCCAGAGCCTGGCCTCCATCCCGGAGATGATCGGCGCTCTTTATGGCCGGGAGATGAGCGTGGCCGATGGGGTGGCCCTGGGGGCCCAGGTGCTGGAGACGGAGCGGGACTTCAACAAGCAGGCCGGCTTCACCGAGAAGGACGACCGCCTGCCCGAGTTCTTCAGCAAGGAGACTCTGCCCCCGCACGAGGCCCTCTGGGACGTGCCCGACGACGAGCTCAACCAGGTGTGCGGCTGGAGCCCGGTGACCGAGCTGGGATAGGTCACTGCTTGGGAGGGCCGGCCGGCCGTGGCCGGCCCGGAGTCGGGGGCGGGGCGCCGCCGGGCGCCCCGCCCTCGATGTGCGCGGCCCCGTGCGGGGCCGCGCCCTTCGGTTTGGAGGTTGGCGTCCATTGCAGCTGACCATAAAGCTTGGGTCGACGTTGCGACGGGTTCGACCCGATTGGGCCGGGGGCGAAGGGTTTCTGGAGCTCCCGAGCGAAGGCCGGGTCATCATCGACGACGTGATCCTCGCTCTCGACCTCGCCCCCGAAGACGTCAACCTCATCTATCGCAATCACCGGTTGGTGTCTGCCACCGCAAAGGTCCAGGACGGCGACCGCGTAGCCCTCTTCCCGCCGAACTTCATCCACTTCTCGCAGTTCTATCTGAAGCGCGGGGCCGACTAGCAGGCTGCTGAAGAAGAAACCTCGGCCGCCGGACAGCACTGGGAGGCGCCATGCGTCGTCCTCGGTCGCGCCCGTGGCCTCCGGCCACGCCCGCTCCCTGCGTCCTTGCCTCGCCCGCGCCCAGCGCACCCGGACGGCGAAGCGTCATTCCGAAACGAGCTCTGGCCCGGTGCGTTCCTAGCGCACCCCGGCGGCGAAGCGTCATTCTTCAGCAGCCTCCCAGGACGTCGTGGCAGGACCGATCGCGGCGGCCCAGGCCCCCGAGACGCCGGTGCCGGTGTATCCTTTGTCTTGCCGATGACGCGACCAGTGAGGTTGTGGCCATGATCGACGTGCGCTTGTTCGCTACCCTGCCCATGCGCTCCTCGACGAAGCGCAAGGAGTTCACCCTCGAGCCCCAGCCCGGGCTCACGGTGGCAGACGTGATCGAATCCGAAGGGCTGAAGGAGAGCGACATCCACATCATCATGATCAACGGCTCTCACGGCAGGCTCGAGAGCAGGCTCGAAGACGGCGACCGTCTGGGTCTCTTCCCACCCGTGGGAGGGGGATGAGCCCGGAGCCGGAGATGCTGGAGCCCGAGATCCCGGAGCCGGAGATCCTGGAGGCGATCCAGGAGAGCTTGGAATTTCCGGCCGCCTCGCCGGACCTGGTGACCCGCCTTCTGACCCTCTTCACGGTCGGGCTTCTCGCGCTGCTCGAGGTGGGCAGCCTGATCTCGCTGGCCCAGGCCGTGGAGGAAGGCGCGTGGGGCGACGTGCCACGGGCGGTGGGCTTCGCGGCGCTGGCGATCCTCACGGCCGTGCTTGCGGGTGGGCGCGTGCCTGTGCGTTACACCATCAACCTAGACGAGACGTACGGGTACGTGCTCTCCATCCACCGAGCGGCCTTCTTCCGCCCGGTGCGTCTGCGCCTGAGCGTGTACGAGGAGGCGACACGCGTGCACCGGGTCGTTTTCGCCTGGATGCCCCTACTGTCCGGTACGAGGCTTTTCGGTTTGCGAGGGGGTCGCTTCGAGGAGATGATCCTTGGTTTCTGGTCGTTCGGCCGCAACGGGACCCAGGCCGTGGTGCTCAGCGGACCGGGACGACCGCGGACGCTCGTCTCGCCCCGTGATCCAGGCGGGTTTCTCCGCGGCCTGGCCAAGCTGCTCGATGTGGGGCAGGCGGTCACGCTTGACCCCACCGGGTCCGACAGTGAGCACCGCGGGTGGTGATCGGCCCGGCCCGCCTTGGGTAGGATGGTGGTGTGTAATCGGTCGTGGAGGAAAGGGGCGCCCATGACACCATCGGCAGTGTTCGGTGCGACGCGGGTCGTGCTCGAGCAGGGAGATATCACGGGAGCGGAGGTCGACGCCGTGGTGAATGCGGCCAACTCCAGCCTGCTGGGAGGGGGCGGCGTCGACGGGGCCATTCATCGCGCGGGTGGACCTCGAATCCTCAAGGAGTGCACGATCATCCGCGCGGAGCGCGGCCCGCTGTCACCTGGAGAAGCGGTGGCCACCACGGCCGGCAACATGCCTGCCGACTGGGTCATCCACACGGTGGGGCCCGTGTGGCACGGCGGAGGACAGGGGGAGGCTGAGATCCTCGCCTCAGCGTATCGTTCGAGTCTGCGCCTGGCCAGGCAGAACGGCTGGCGAAAGGTGGCCTTCCCCTCCATCTCCACCGGAGCGTACGGGTACCCGGTGGATCAGGCCGCTCGAGTCGCTCTGCGGACGGTGAAGGAGGTCCTCGAGGAGGAGCCCGCAGCCTTCACCCAGATCCACTTCGTCCTCTTCGACGCCAACTCGCTCGAAAGCTACGAGCGAGCTCTGGCTGAGCTGGCTGATCCGAGTGGCGCCAAACGCTGACGCCGCGAGTGTCGCCGGGCGCCGCCGACTCGCGCGCGCATTTTCCTGTTTGTCCTATAGACACGGTTGTTATAGGATAGAGGCACAACGGAGCTGGTCGGACGCCGGCCCCCGATCGTGAGGGGCCGGTGGGCCACACGCGTGAGGAGACATGGGCACGAACAACGTTGAAGGACGAGGCTCCATCGAGGTGCGGGCCTTCTTCAGCCTGGCTCTAGTCGTGGGGATGGGAGGCAGGGCCGACGTGAGTGTGCCTGCTCCTCGGGCCACCGTGGCCGGCGTGGTGGGCGAGCTCGGTCTGGCTCCAGAGGCGGTGGGGCTGGTCATGGTCAACGGTTGCAGGGCCGATCTCGAGACGCCTGTCAGCGCCGGCGACCGGATAGCGTTCTTCCCCGAGTACGTGCCCTACCACAAGGCGTACGGCATGTGCGTTCTTTGAGATCGCCTCGCCGGCCAGGCGCCCGTCTGCCTTTGCGGCTGAGGCTTCGCGGCTGCAGCGCTACTCTGGTAGATTGGTGAGGCCGTCGCGCGGCCGGGACTCCTCGGAGCCCGGAGCAATCGCCGCGCGGCGTCTCGTGCCGATCAAACGGGGAGGGTGGGTATGCCGCTGGCCAAGAAGATCGATGGATTCATCGAGCACTCTTCGTGGATCCGCCGGATGTTCGAAGAAGGGGCGCGCCTGAAGGCGGAGCACGGCGCCGACAAGGTGTTCGACTTCAGCTTGGGGAACCCCAACCTGGAGCCTCCCGAGGAGTTCGATCAGGTCATGCAGGAACTCCTGGCTGATCCCGCTCCGGGACTGCACGGCTACATGGCCAACGCCGGCTACCCGGCCACCCGCGAAGCCGTGGCCGCCTTCGTGTCCGGGGAGCAAGACGTCGAGGTACCGCCCGAAAACGTGGTGATGACCAGTGGCGCCGGGGGCGCTCAACGTTATCCTCAAGGCTATCCTCGACGAGGGGGACGAAGTACTGGTGCCCAAACCGTACTTTGTGGAGTACGGCTTCTATGTGGACAACCACGGGGGCGTGCTCAAGGCGGTGGACTCGACTCCGGCCTTCGACCTCGACCTCGACGCCATCGAAGCAGCCATCACGCCTCGTACCCGGGCCTTGCTCATCAACTCCCCGAACAACCCTTCGGGTCGAGTGTACTCGGCGGAGTCCATCCAGGCGCTGGGCAAGCTGCTGGAGCACAAGTGGCTGGAGACGGGGCGCGTCGTCTTCTTGATCTCTGACGAGCCCTACCGTCACATCGTCTATGACGGGGTCACTGTACCGCCGGTTCTCTCCGCGTACACGAACACCATCGTGACCACCAGCTACTCCAAAGACCTTTCCCTGAGCGGGGAGCGCATCGGCTTCCTGGCCGTGCATCCGGGCATCCTCGAGGTCGGGCGGCTCATGTCGGGACTGATTCTGGCCAACCGTATCCTGGGCTTCGTGAACGCCCCTGCCTTGATGCAGCGGGCCGTGGCCCGGCTGCAGGGGGTCAAGGTTGACTTGAGCTTCTATCAGCGCAACCGCGACGTGCTGTGGGAAGCCCTGCGGGACGCCGGCTTCGCGGTGCCTCGTCCCGACGGCGCCTTTTACCTCTTCCCCAAGGCTCCCATCGACGACGACGTGGCCTTCGTACGAGAGCTCCAAGAGCAGCTCGTGCTGGCGGTCCCGGGTAGCGGGTTCGGCGGGCCGGGGCACTTTCGCATGTCGTACTGCGTGTCGCACCAGACGGTCGACGGGGCCATACCCGTGCTGCGCGAGGTGGGCTGCAGGTACTTCGGGTAACCCAGTTGTCTGGGGCCCGGATGCAGCTTGCGGCGGGAGGCGGGGTTGTCGCCTCCCGCCGCGGAGTGGACGGGGCGCCCGCCAGGGCGGGCGCCCCCGGCTCAGACTTCGGGGTGCTGCCGGTAGGTCAAGGCCCGGATGGCCAAGGAGTAGACTTTGGTCTTCTCCAGCATCCCCTGGTTGAGGGGAGCGGTAACGGTCTCCGGGTGGTACTTGGCGATAATGGCGCGCAGCGCGGCGTCCCGCTCGGCCGGGCCCGCAAGCAGGCGGGCCGTGCCGTAGGCCAGCACGGAGCGGTAGTCGAAGTTGAAGGCGCAGGCGTTGTCGCCCTTCGCCGGTCGGGGGCTGCGCGGTGGCCGAGAGACAGACCCGGGGCTCGCGTTCCAAGGCGGCCGCCTTTTTGCCTTCGCCTCCATGGAAATGGATCTCCTCACCGTCGTAGGCGAAGGAGATGGGCACGACGTAGGGGCCGTCGGCGTCGGTCATGGCCAGATGCCCAACGAGGGCTTCGCTTAGCACATCGCCGGCCTTCCTCGCGATCTCGGGATCGCTCACGACCTCTTCACCCAGCCTTGCTTCCAGGTCGACGTCTCGCATGCCTCAGCTCCTCAGCGGTTGATGGCGGCCACGTGCCGCTCGATGGCCTCGCCGTAGCCGACTCCGGGCACCGCCCAGCGGCCGTCGAGGTCGGACAGGACCCGAGCGACTCCTCGGGGCGAGACGTTATCGTAGCGGGGATCGACTGTCGAGTTGGTCCAGGGCGCCTGGTCCGTGGTGAAGACGTAAGCCACCATGTGGGCGACGTGGGCCTTGACCCCGTCCTCGGCCGTGGGGAAGGTGACGCCGGGCGCCCCTCCCCCCGTGGCGCCGATGCCGGCGTAGTTGTTCTGAGCCGGGTCGACGTCCCCGCCGTAGGCGCCAAGACCGGTCTCGTGGAGCATCTGTGCCCAGAGGACGTCGGCCCGCAGGCGCACCTCGGCGGCGAACCGCACGTAGTACGCGGCCAGGGCGTCCACGGACACCGTGAAGCGGGGAGCGCTGTTCTGGGAGAGCAAGTAGTCGGCCAGCTCCCGCGCGGTCCCGCCCCAGACGCCCGGCAGGCCGGTCTGGCCGCCAGTACTCACTGCTCGGGTGGTGACCAGCGAGGCCACGCCCGCCGAAGCGGCGGCGGGCTCCGGCGTATCCCGGCCGCCGCCCAGCGCGGCTACAGCTCCTAGACTGGCGACCGACTCCTGACGGAGCTGCTCCGCTCGAGCTTCCTGCTGTTTGATACGCCAGTAGGGCTGGGGCTGCCCGTCGGGGCCCAGGACTTCGGCTGGCGGTGAGGCCGGAGGGCCGGGGGTGTCGTCCTGGATGGCGAAGAAGGCGGCGGCCGCCGGGGAGCCCGGCGTGGGAGGGGGGACGGATCGTCCACCTGTCCGGCGGCCAGGGTCAGCGCGGCCCCGGCGAGGACCAGGGCCACTCCGGCGAGCCCGGTGAGGAGGCGCAGCTGGAGGGTTCGGGCGGCGGGTCTGTTCACGTCTCCGAGGTGTGGGGCGACGAGGCAGTTCGGGCCGTATGATACCCCGATATACTAGGGAGCGTCGTGCAGGCGCTGGGGAGCGGAGGATCGAGGGTGAAGTTCGTCACGCTGATCGTCGATGGAGCATCAGGTTGGCCATTCGAGTCGTTCGGCGGCCGCACCTCGCTGGAGACCGCCCGCACGCCCAATCTGGACCGTATGGTGGCCGAGGGCACCGTAGGCCTGGTGCACACGGTGCCCGCCGGCATGGAGCCGTCGAGTGCCGTCGCCTGCATGAGCGTGCTGGGATTCGACCCCTCCCTGTACTACGCCGGCCGGGGGCCCATCGAGGCCCGGGCTCTCTCCATCGACCTGCGGCCGGGGGAGGTGGCTCTGCGCTGCAACCTGGTCACGGTCCTCGACGGGGTCATGCGCAGCTACGCCGCCGGCCACATCTCCTCGGAGGAGTCCCACGCGCTCGTGGCCTCGCTGCAGGAGGCTCTGGGGAACGGCCGCGTGCGCCTGCACCCGGGGGTGGGTTTTCGCCACATCCTCACCGTGCGGGACGGTGCCGAGCTCGTCGAGGCCGACTGCACGCCCCCCCACGACATCGCCGACCGGCAGGTGGCCGGCTACCTGCCCAAGGGCCCCGGCTCCCAGCTGTTGCGGGAGCTCATGGAAAAGAGCCGCCCAGTTCTGGCTGCGCACGCCGTGAACCGGGCTCGCGAGGCGCGGGGAGCGCTCCCCGCCACTCAGATATGGCCCTTCTGGCCGGGTCTCCAGCCGGCGGAGATGCCTTCGTTCTTCGAGGTCTACGGCAAGACGGCTGCCCTGACTACGGGGGTGGATCTCCTGCGCGGCCTGGGCCGGCAGATCTCGGTGGACGTTCTCGAGATTCCTGGAGTGACCGACGGCTTGGACAACGACTTCGCCGGGCAGATGGCCGGCGCTTTGAAGGCCCTGCGGGACCACGAGGTGGTGGTGGTGCACGTGGAGGCGCCTGACGACGCCGGTCACTCGGGGGACGGCGAGGGGAAGGTGCGGGCCATCGAGCTGGTCGATTGCCTCATGCTGCCGCAGATCTCCCAGCCGGCGGGCGGTTTGCGCCTGCTGGTCCTACCCGATCACCCCACACCACTGGCCATCAAGACACACGTAAATGAGCCCGTCCCTTTCCTGATGTGGGGAGCGGGGTTCCCGGCGAACGGGGCCCGGCGGTTCACCGAAGGGGAGGCCGGCTCCACGGGGCTGGTGGTCAACCCCGGTCACTCCCTCCTCGGCCGCTTCCTGGCCTGAGAGCTCGTTTTGAAGCGTTACGCGGAGAGCTGCTGGAAGTCCTCCTTCCCGGCGCCGCAGTCCGGACACTCCCAGTCGTCGGGAAGGTCTTCGAACGGCGTACCCGGGGGGATGCCTTGACTCGGATCTCCGACCTCGGGGTCGTAGACATACCCGCACAACAGACACTCCCATTTGTTCATGCGTTCTCCTCTTGTCGGGCTCGGTTCTCGACCGCCCGGGGTTTCACCTGCCGGCGCGCCGCGCGGAGCCGCATGAGTGGGATGGGCCGGGGTGCGCGTCGGAATGCATGATAACCGTCCTCCCGGCGACTGTCCACGGGAATGGCCTGAACCTGTGATATGGTGATGCTGCGGCCCAAATGTGCGATCCCGAGCGTCTCAGTTTCTCTGGCGTGAACGGCGATCACGCCGACAGAACCTCGACTCGTCCGGTGGGCCTGCACGTTAGGTCTTCTCAAGACAGGAGTCGAGATGTCGTCCAAGAAGCTGTACGTGGGTAACCTCAGCTACTCGACCCGGGACGAAGGGCTGCAGGAGCTCTTTGCCACCCACGGAGAGCTTGTCTCGGCGAACGTGGTCGTCGACAGAGACACCGGGCGTTCGCGGGGCTTCGGGTTCGTAGAGTACGCCACTGCGGAAGAAGCGGCGGCGGCCAAGGAGGCCACCGACGGGGTCGAGCTTGACGGCCGCGCCATCAGGGTCGACTTCGCGCGCGAGCGTGAACCTCGCTCGGGCGGCTACGGCGGCGGGGGGCGGCTACGGCGGCGGGGGCGGTCGAGGCTACGGACAGCGCTAGATCTCGTCCGGATCAGACCGGGTGGACCCGGACAGGGGCTATCGTATCCGGGCCCATGTCCCTGGCGACTACGGCCAGTTGCGGGCTCTCTGGGCGGGGGAGACACTGCCGGCCGCTTTGGGCCTGAGCGCGGCCGACAATCGAGAGGGCATTGCCGCCTTCCTCCAGCGCAACGCGGGTCTCTCCCTTGGTCTTTGGTGCGGAGAGGAACTCGTGGGGAGCGTGCTGGCCGGCAGCGACGGTCGGCGGGGGTACATCTACCACCTCGAGGTGCGCCCCGATGTGCGCGGCCGAGGTTGGGGACGGCGGCTGATCGAACAGGCTGTGGCGGCCTTAGCGGCTTCGGGCGTCCAGAAAGTCCACGCGTTCGTGTACGCGGATAACCACCCGGGCCGTCTTTTCTGGCAGAGCATCGGTTTCCTGCTCCGCGACGAGTTGGTGGTGTACTCCAGGGAGACCACGGAGCAGGCCCGGTTTGACAAACCGCTCTCAGCACGCTAGCATCGCGGACCGCGAACTTGGAGCTGGTCTCAGAATGACGCTTCGCCGCCAGGGTACGTTGGGTGCGGGCGAGGCAAGCACGCGGAGAGCGGGCGCAGTCGGAAGCTGCGGGTGTGACCGAGAACGCCGCATCGGGCCGCCCAGCGCGGCTGCGGCGGCCAAGGCATCGTCTTGAAACGAGCTCTTACGCATGCTTAATCGAGGAGTGGAGTCAGACCTCAAACGATACTCAGACCGAGCCGCGCGCGAGTACCTGAAGCAGATCTTCAAGCTGCAGGAGCGTGAAGGGCCCCGAGAGGCGCCGGTTCAGACGAGCGAGCTGGCCCATGCCCTGGGTCTGACCGCCCCGGCCGTCACCGACATGGCCAAGAAGCTGGCCGAGCGCCGGCTGGTCGACTACACGCCCTACCGGGGCCTGCGTCTGACGGCCGAAGGCCGCCGCGAGGCCACCAGGGCCCTGCGGCGTCACCGTATCGTCGAGCGCTTCCTCACCGACATGCTGGGATTTCCCTGGCAGGACGCTCATGAGCTCGCCGTTCAGTTCGAGCACGAGCTTCCCGAACGGGTGGAGGAGCGTCTGTACAAGGCGCTGCGCAAGCCGGCCAGCTGTCCTCATGGCTTCCCCATCCCCCAGGTGCCTGAGGACTCCTTCCCCGAGGTCATCACCCTGTCCGAGCTCGAGCCGGGGGAGGCCAGCGAGGTGGCCACGGTCCTGCAAGAAGGGCACGACATCCTGGCCTTCATCGACTCCTTGGGCCTGAGGCCGGGGGTACGCGTCGAGGTGCTGCAGAAGGCCCCCTTCGATGGCCCGCTGGTCATCCACGTCGACGGGGTTGAGAGGACCATCGGGCACAGCCTTTCCTTGATCATCACCGTACGTCCCGTGGCGCGGCCGGAGAGCAAGGGCGACAAGTCGTGAGTCGGCCGGTCAGAGGCGGTCCCGCGCGGGACCGCGTCGGGCAAGGTTTGGTCGCGAGGGGATCTTGACGGAGAGCTTGGGCGAATCCTTGGGGCTGTGGATGGTGGTGCCTTTCGCGGGCATGCTGCTGTCCATTGCCGTTCTGCCTCTGGTCGCCGGCCACTGGTTCGAGCACGCGCGCCACCAGGCTCAGGTGGCGGCGGTCTTCGGCATCCCGGTGCTTGTGTACCTTGTAGGGCGTTTCGGGGGCGAGGGGCTCGAGCTGGTGCTGCGGACAGGCGAGGAGTATGTCTCGTTCATCGTGCTGCTGGCCGCCCTCTTCACGGTCTCCGGCGGCATCTACCTGACCGGGAATCTGTTGGGTACGCCCCTCTCCAACGTGGCCTTCCTGCTCGTGGGCGCCGTGCTTGCCAATTTCATAGGCACCACGGGGGCGGCCATGGTGCTGATCCGGCCTTTGCTCCGGGCCAACTCCGAACGCAAGTACCGCACTCACGTCGTCATCTTCGCCATCTTCGTCATCTGCAACGTGGGGGGTTTGCTGACCCCCCTGGGGGATCCTCCTCTGTTCTTGGGCTTCCTCCGCGGGGTCGACTTCTTCTGGACGCTGCGCCTGCTCCCGCAATGGGCGATGGGCGTGGGCCTCACGGTGCTGGTCTTCATGGTGGTCGACACCACTCTGTACCGGCGGGAGCCCGCCAAGATGCGGCGCGCCGACATCGCCGACTACGTGCCCCTGGGCATCGCCGGGAAGGTCAACGTGCTCTTCCTAGCCGGTATCATCGGGGCGGTGCTCCTCTCCAAGCCGCTGGCGGAGGTGGGTGATTTCATCCGCTTCCCCTTCGTGCGCGAGCTGGCGATGGTGGCCATGCTGATCCTGTCTCTTAAAGTGGGTCCCCACGGCACCCGCATGGCGAACCACTTCAGCTGGGGGCCCATTACCGAGGTGGCCATCGTCTTCGCCGGCATTTTCGCCGCCATGATCCCGGCCTTGGCCATCCTTGAAGCTCGGGGCAGCGAGCTGGGGCTGACGGAGCCCTGGCAGTTCTTCTGGGTTACCGGGGCTCTCTCGTCCTTCCTGGACAACGCTCCCACCTACCTTACCTTCACCTCGACCGCCCAGGGCTACCTGGGGGTCCACGGCCTCCCGGCGCTCATGGGCACGGAGCTCGTGGCCAACGCGGGCGCGAGCCCTTCGGCCTTTCTGGCGGCCATCTCCACAGGGGCCGTGTTTATGGGTGCGAACTCGTACATCGGCAATGCCCCCAACTTCATGGTCAGGTCGATCGCCGAGTCGTCCGGGGTCAAGATGCCGTCATTCTTCGGGTACATGGCCTACTCGGCCGGAGTGCTCATCCCCATCTTCTTCGTGGTGACGTTGGTGTTCTTCATCTGATACGGTGCGGCGGGGTGTCGTGACGGGAGAGTAAAGTCGGAGCAAGGGAGGTCTTCTCAATGTCGTTAGAGATCTGGGCGGTTCTGGCCGTCGTGGCGGCCGCGTTGGCGCTGGCCTACGCTGCTTTCAACGCAAGCCGCGTGATGAGCAAAGACGCAGGTACCGAACGCATGCAGGAGATCATGGAGCTCATCCAGGCGGGCGCCATGGCTTTCCTGAAGCGCGAGTATTCGGTGCTCGCGTGGTTCGTGGCGGCCGTGGCGATTATCATCGCCGTGGTGGGCAGCGTTTTCGACGTAGGCCTCGGGTGGCAGACGGCGGTCGCGTACCTGGCCGGCACCATCCTTTCGGCTTCCGCCGGCTTCCTGGGTATGATGATCGCCACCCGGGCCAACGCCCGCACGGCCCACGCGGCCCGCACCTCGCTGGCCTCCGCCCTCGATGTGGCCTTCAAGGGCGGCTCAGTCATGGGGATGATCGTAGGTGGCCTGGGCCTGCTGGGCGTCTCGGTGGTGTGGCTGATCTTCGAGCAGCCCCAGTATGTCAACGGCTTCGCTCTGGGCGCCAGCTCCATCGCCCTCTTCGCCCGCGTGGGCGGGGGATCTACACCAAGGCGGCCGACGTGGGCTCCGACCTGGTGGGTAAGGTGGAAGCGGGCATCCCCGAAGACGACCCCCGCAACCCGGGCGTCATCGCCGACAACGTGGGCGACAACGTGGGCGACGTGGCCGGCATGGGGGCCGACCTCTATGAGAGCTACGTAGGCTCCATGATCTCCACCATGGCCCTGGGCGTGGTGCTGGCCAACAACGCCACCACCAGCAAGTTCGTGCTCCTACCCATGATCATCGCGGGGGCGGGCATCCTGGCCTCGATCATCGGCACCTTGTTCGTCAAAGCCCGGGAAGGGGCCCGGCTGCAAACCGCCCTGAACACCGGCACCTACGTGGCCACCGCTCTGACCATCGCCGCTATGTTCGTCACCATCGGCTGGTTCCTGCCGGGGGAGGGCGAATCCTGGACCACGTACATGGGCTTCTTCTGGGGCACCGCCGCCGGCTTGGTAGCGGGCGTCCTCATCGGCAAGGTAACCGAGTACTACACCTCCGACCACCACAAGCCGGTCAGGGGAATCGCCGAAGCGTCGCAGACCGGTACTGCCACCAACATCATCCGGGGCTTGGGCGTGGGCATGGAATCGGTGGTCGTGCCTGTGTTGCTGGTGGTGGGCGCCATCGTGGTGGCCTACTACCTGGGTGATCGGGTGCCCCTCAAGGACTCCGGCGTCTACGGCATCGCACTGGCCGCCCTGGGAATGCTTTCCACCACGGCCATGACCATCTCGGTGGACGCGTACGGCCCCATCGCCGACAACGCAGGCGGCATCGCCGAGATGGCTGAGCTGCCCAAAGAGGTGCGCGGTCGCACCGACCAGCTCGACTCCCTGGGCAACACCACCGCCGCCATCGCCAAGGGTTTCGCCATCGGCTCGGCGGCGCTAACCGCCCTGGCCCTGTTCACCGCCTTCTCCGAGACGTACAAGAGCTCGGGCGGCGGCGAGCTCACCCTCGACCTGCTGAAGGGCCCGGCCGTCATCATCGGGCTCTTCCTGGGGGCCGCTCTGCCCTTCCTCTTCTCGGCCCTGACAATGAATGCCGTCGGCCGGGCGGCCGGCTCGATCATCGACGAGGTGCGCCGCCAGTTCCGCGAGATCCCCGGCTTGATGGAAGGCAAAGCCCGGCCCGACTCGGCCACCTGCGTGTCGATCGTGACCGGCTCGGCCCTGAAGGAGATGGTCGTCCCCGGTCTGCTGGCGGTGGTAGTGCCCTTGGTCGTGGGCATCATCAGCCCGGTGGCGCTGGGCGGTCTTCTGGCGGGTGCCTTGGTGGCCGGCTTCCTGCTGGCCATCATGATGGCCAACTCGGGCGGCGCCTGGGATAACGCCAAGAAATTCATCGAGGGCGGCCAGTACGGCGGCAAGGGCTCGGCTCCGCACGCGGCCGCTGTCGTGGGCGACACGGTGGGCGATCCCTTCAAAGACACTTCCGGCCCTTCCATGAACATCCTCATCAAACTCATGAGCGTGGTGGCCCTGGTGTTCGCGCCGGTGTTCGCGGCCATCCACGGGTAGTCCCGACGCGCGCGTCGGAGTTGCTGCTCGCGGGGGGGTGGCGGATCGTTCGTCCGCCATCCCCCGGTCGTTCGCCGAGCCCGCAACGGCTCGTCTTTGACCTGCGTTTCCGGTCCTCTAGAATAGGTGGGCACCAGCGGGCCGCCCAGTGCTGCCCGGTGGCCGGGGCTTCGTTTTTCGGCGGCCTCGTAGGATCGGGTGCGTGGCCACTCGAGGGAAGGCCCCGCGAAGGGAGCATGCGGTCCGAGCGCCCGCCTCGCGCGAAAACAAGCGGCGGTGAAAGGAGAAGGGGAGCATGGGGGCCGACCGGGATCCCATCGAGGAGCTGGAGCACCGCACCGGGGAAGCCCTGCTCGGTGAGGGCCAGGAGCGGATCGACAAGCAGCATCAGGCGGGCAAGATGACCGCCCGGGAGCGGCTGGCCATCCTCATGGACGAGGGCAGCTTCACCGAGCTCGATCGGTTCGTCACCCACCGCTGCGCGGATTTCGGCATGGCGGAGCGCAAGGTGCCGGGTGACGGGGTGGTCACCGGCTTCGGCCGCATCAACGGCCGCCTCACCTTCGCCTTCTCCCAGGACTTCACCGTCTTCGGCGGCTCCCTGGGCGAGGCCTACGCCGCCAAGGTCTGCAAGATCATGGACCAGGCCCACAAGAACGGGGCCCCCTGCATCGGCCTGAACGATTCGGGCGGCGCCCGCATCCAGGAGGGCGTGGAGAGCCTGGCCGGCTACGCCGACATCTTCCTGCGCAATGTGCTGGTCTCCGGAGTCATTCCTCAAATCTCGGCCATCATGGGGCCCTGCGCCGGAGGTGCCGTCTACTCGCCGGCCATGACCGACTTCATCCTGATGGTCAAGGGCACGAGCTCTCTCTTCGTGACCGGGCCCGATGTGATCAGGGCCGTCACCCACGAGGAGGTGACCAAGGAGGAGCTCGGCGGCGCCGTCACCCACACCACCACCAGCGGCGTGGCCCATTTTGCCACCGACACCGAGGAGGAGACCCTCCTGCTCATCCGGGAGCTGCTCGGCTATCTGCCCCAGAACAACCTGGAGGACCCGCCCCTGGGCCCCACCGACGACGATCCGCTGCGCTTGGCCAAAGAGCTGGATGGCATCGTCCCCCTCAACGCCAACCAGCCCTACGACATGCGTGATGTGATCCGGCCCATCCTGGACCACGGGGTGCTTCTCGAGGTGCAGGAGCATTACGCAGCCAACATGGTGGTGGGCTTCGGGCGGATCGGTGGGCGCAGCGTGGGCCTTGTGGCCAACCAGCCGGCGGTGCTGGCCGGGGTGCTCGACATCAACGCCTCGGTAAAGGCGGCCCGCTTCGTGCGTTTCTGCGACGCCTTCAACATTCCCCTGATCACCTTCGTCGACGTACCCGGCTTCCTGCCCGGGGTCGACCAGGAGTACGGGGGCATCATCCGCCAGGGGGCCAAGCTGCTCTACGCTTTCTGCGAGGCTACCGTCCCCAAGATCACGATCATCACCCGCAAGGCCTACGGCGGCGCATACGACGTCATGAGCTCCAAGCACATACGGGGCGACATGAACTTCGCCTTTCCCTGGGCCGAGATCGCGGTCATGGGCCCCGAAGGCGCGGTCAACATCATCTTCCGCAAGGAGCTGGCCGCGGCCGCCGACCCCGAGGCCGAGCGGGCGCGGCTGGTGCAGGAGTACCGGGAGCGCTTCGCCAATCCCTACTCGGCTGCCGGCCGGGGCTACATCGACGAAGTCATCGTCCCCAGCCGCACCCGGCAGAAGATCTTCACAGCTCTGGAGATGCTGCGCGACAAAAGGGATACGAACCCGCCCAAGAAACACGGCAACATCCCCCTGTGAGAGCGCCGTTCAACAAGATCCTCGTGGCCAACCGGGGCGAGATCACGGTCAGGATCATCCGGGCCTGCCGCGAGCTCGACATCCCGGTGGTGGTGGTGTACTCCGACGCCGACCGAGCCGCCCTACACGTGCGCTACGCCGACCAGGCCTACGGCATCGGGCCGGCCCCTTCGGTGGAGAGCTATCTGGTGGCCGAGCGTATCCTCGAGGTGGCCAAGCGTTCCGGAGCGGAGGCCATCCATCCGGGTTACGGCTTCCTTTCCGAGAACTACCGCTTCGCCCGCCGCTGCGCCGAGGAGGGGCTGGTCTTCATCGGGCCCTCCCCTGAGGCCATGGAGGCCATGGGGGACAAGGTGGCCGCTCGCGAGCGCATGAAGGCCGCCGGCGTGCCGCTGGTGCCCGGCACTCCGCCCCTGCGCTCCGACGAGGAGGCCAAGGCGCTCGTGAACGACCTGGGCTACCCCGCACTGTTGAAGCCCTCGGCCGGGGGCGGGGGCAAGGGCATGCGCGTGGTCGAGCGGGAGGAGGAACTGGTGGAGGCTCTCGCCAGTGCCCGCTCCGAGGCTCGCTCCAGCTTCGGCGACGACACCGTTTACGCCGAGCGCTACGTCGCCAGACCCCGCCACATCGAGATCCAGGTGCTGGCCGACAAGGCGGGCCACACCGTGCACCTGTTCGAGCGGGAGTGCTCCATCCAGCGCCGCCACCAGAAGGTGATCGAGGAGGCCCCTTCGCCCTTCATCAGCGAGGAGACCCGGCGGGCCATGGGCGAGGCGGCCGTGCAGGCCGCTCGCAGTGTGGGCTACGTGGGCGCGGGCACCGTTGAGTTCCTGGTGGACGAGAAGGGGCGTTTCTATTTCCTGGAGATGAACACCCGCCTGCAGGTGGAGCACGCCGTCACCGAGCTGGTCACTGGGGTGGACTTGGTGAAGATGCAGCTGCTGGTGGCCGCGGGGGGCGAGCTTCCCTTCACTCAGGACGATCTGCGCCTGTCGGGCGCCGCCATTGAGTGCCGCATCTATGCCGAGGACCCCGACCGGGACTTCCTGCCCTCCCCGGGCACCATCACCGTGCTACGGGCGCCGGGCGGCCCCGGCATCCGCGATGACATCGGGGTCTACGAGGGCTACGAGGTGCCCCTCTATTACGACCCCCTGCTCTCGAAGCTCTCGGCCTGGGGCCGCGACCGCGACGAGGCCATCGGCCGCATGCGCCGGGCCCTCGCCGAGTACGTCATCGAGGGCATCAAAACCAGCATCCCTTTCCACCAGCGGGTGCTGCGCCATCCCGACTTCCTGGCCGGAGACATCGACACCAAGTTCATCGACGAGCGCTTCCTGCCCTCCGTCAAGGAGGCCGGCTGTCCGGATGCGGAGCGGGCCCTGATCGCCGCGGCCGTGCTGGCCTACTGGGAGGATGAGGCGGCGGCCCGCCGGGCGATGGCTCCCGAGGGGGGCACCGGGTCCTCCGCGTGGCGCGCGGCGGGACGCACGGCCGGGCTCAGGCGCTGAGGAGGAGGGGGAGACCATGCCTCAGTACGTTCTGAACCACGGATCCGAAGAGATCGCCGCCGAGGTGGTCGCCCTCAGGGAGGGTGTCTATCGCGTCTCGGTGGCCGACCGCGATTACGAGGTCGATGCCCGCCTGCTCGAGCAGTCGGTGTGCTCGCTGATCGTTGACGGCGACTGCTACGAGGTGCACTTTGCCCGCCAGGGGCTCGACTACACTCTGCTCATCGGCGGCGAGCACTACGAGGTCTCGGCCCGCAACCGCCGGGTGCGGGCCGCCTACACCGGGGGGGCCAAGCTGGCAGCCGGGCGGCAGGTGATCGCCGCGCCCATGCCGGGGCGGGTGGTGAAGGTGGTGGCCGGGGTGGGCGACCAGGTGCAGGCCGGCGCCCCCATCCTAGTGCTCGAGGCCATGAAGATGGAGAACCAGCTACGCTCGCCCATCGACGGCACCATGGCCGAGGTGCTGGTCACTGCCGGGCAGGTGGTGGCTACCGGAGAGAAGCTGGCGGTGGTGGAGTAGGAGTATCATAGCCCGTCGTTCGGCCTTCGAGCTTGCTTCGGGACAAAGGCCTTGGGCGCCGGATCGCGCCGGACGGTTCAATGCGGCGTCCTTGCCTGGCCCGCACAACATCGCACCCCGGCGCCGAAGCGTCATTCTGAAACGAGCTCCCAGCGGAGAGGTAGGCACCGCACCGTCGCATGAGTACGTGGCTCTCGCTGAAGCGGGCCCTCCTCGGGCGCCCGCTGGCCACCGCCGAAGAGCAGCACGAGCGTCTTTCGAAGAAGATCGCCCTGGCCGTCTTCTCCTCGGACGCTATCTCGTCCACCGCGTACGCCACCGAGGAGATCCTGCTCATCCTGGTCACGGCGGGATCGGCGGCGTTGGTGTACGCGCTCCCCATCGCCGGAGCCGTCTCGCTGCTGCTGGTGGTGGTGGCGCTCTCCTATCAGCAGACCGTGCATGCGTATCCCCAAGGGGGAGGGGCTTATCTGGTGGCCCGCGAGAACCTGGGCCTGGTGCCGGGCCTGGTGGCCGGGGCCTCACTCCTGGTGGACTACGTACTCACGGTGTCGGTCAGCATCGCCTCCGGAGTGGCGGCCATCACGGCGGCCTTTCCGGCACTGCATGGGCATCGGGTGCTGCTGGCCATCGGCCTGGTGATCCTGGTGGCGGCTGTCAACCTGCGGGGGGTGCGCGAGTCGGGCGTGCTTTTCGCCATTCCCACCTACGCCTTCGTCCTTCTGTGCGGCGGGCTGGTGCTCGCCGGGACCGCGCGGTGGCTCATGGGCGATCTGCAGCCGGTCCCGTCCGGACCGGCCTCGGGCACCGCCGCCCTCACCACCTACCTGGTGTTGCGCGCCTTCTCGGGGGTTGCTCGGCCATGACGGGGACCGAGGCCATCTCCAACGGCGTGCCCGCCTTCAAGCCCCCGGAGAGCCGCAACGCCGCCATCACCCTAGGGATCATGGCGGCCATCCTGGGGACTTTGTTTATCGGCATCACCAACCTGGCCCACGTGCTGGTGGTGACGCCGGTGACCGGGGATACGGTCCTGAGCCAGGTCGGCCGGGCGGTCTACGGCTCGGGGGACCTCCTCTACTTCGCCCTGCAGATCGCCACCATGGCCATTCTCGTGCTGGCGGCCAACACCAGCTTCGCCGGATTCCCTCGGCTGGCGTCGATCCTGGCCGAGCACGGATTCCTGCCGCGGCAGCTGGCGAACCGTGGGGACCGGCTGGTCTACTCGAACGGCATCGTGGGCCTGGCCTTGCTGGCCATCGCCCTCATCGTTGTCTTCAATGCGGATGTGCACTCCATGATCCCCCTCTACGCCGTGGGGGTCTTCACCGGGTTTACGCTCTCGCAGAGCGGCATGGTGCTCCACTGGCGGCATTCGCGGGGGGCCGGCTGGCGGCATCGGGCTGGGCTGAATGGGGTGGGGGCGATCATGACCGGTATCGTGGCCCTGGTGATCGTCTCCGCGAAGTTCACGCAGGGCGCCTACCTGGTGGTCGTGACCATCATCCTGCTCGTGCTGCTGTTCTACTCCATCCACCGGCACTACCAAGGGGTCGCCCGGCTCCTCGTCCCGCAGAACCCGCAGGAGTTCCGGCGGCTGGGACGTCTGGCGCAGGCCGCGCCGCGTACCACTGTGGTGCTCTTCGTCTCCCAGATCAATGAGATCGTGGCCCGGTCAGTCTTCTTTGCACGGGCGCTCGCTCCAACCGACGTGCGGGCGGTCACCATTGGGGGGACGAAGACCGCGTCCAGGCTCTCGATAGCCAGTGGGCCGCACTCGGCATCGACATCCCCCTGGAGGTGGTGGAGTCTCCCTACCGGGAGCTGGTACGTCCGGCCGTGCGGTATGTTCGCTCCCTTGGGCCCAGCTCGGACCACATGGTGGTGGTGGTCATTCCGGAGTTCGTGGTGGCGCACTGGTGGCAGGCGCTGCTGCACAACCAGAACGCGCTCAGGCTCAAGGGGGCGCTCTTTCTGGTTCCCTGGGTGGTAGTGGTCAGCATCCCCTTTCACGTCTCCGTCGCCGCGCCAACGGAGCAAGGTCCCGCCAGGTAGGAGCTCGGCTCGAAACGAAGCCCCGGCCCCCAGGCCGCCCTGGCCGGGGCGATGCGGTGTCCTCGGTCGCGCCCGCACGGGGCGGCCTTCGGCCTCCTCCGACGACAGCACCGCCTTGACAGGGGTGCCGGCTGCCGGTAGTGTGCGACTGACCCGGCCACGCGCCGAGAGTCCGCCGCGACGCGCTCTTGCCCTGCGTCGAGCCGTTTGGGGGCGGCCGAGGGCTCGGCCTGTGCTGTGGCGCCGAGTCTCCGGAGACCCATAAACGGAACGAGCGCGAGGCGCATGGACAGAGGACCGTGTCATCGCGAGGGAGTACGTGGGCCTGTCTGCTGCCTTTTGACGGTCGCCTTCGGCATCCTCAGCCTCGCTCTCGCCGGTTGCAGCACCGGCTCCGCGGCAACGACGACCACGCTCTACAGAGGGGCAACCCTCTTCCCCACAACCGAGACGACGGTGCCTGTGCCCGTGGAGGCGAGCGGGGTGCTCGAGCTGGCCCTACCGGCTGCGGCCCATCTGGATCCGCAACTCGCTTCCACCCCTTCCGATGTGCTGCTCAGCCAGCAGGTCTACGACCGGCTCGTCGAGATCGACGCGAAAGGCGGACCGATACCCTCTCTCGCCACCTCCTGGAACTCGCGGGACGGGACGATCTGGACCTTCACGCTGCGCTCCGGTGTCACCTTCCACGACGGGGCCGTCTTCGACGCTGACGACGTTGTCTTCTCCTTCGACCGGCTGCGGGACACCGCGACCGGGGCTTCGGCCGGGGTCCTTTTCAAGAACATCATCGACGTGAGGACAGTGGATGCTCTCCATGTGCAGTTCCTTCTGGCCGAGCCCGACGCGGAGTTCCTCAGGACGCTGGCCGACCCGCGCGCTGCTATCCTGTCGAAGGGAGTGCGCGACCCGTCTCGGGAGTGGCTGGGTACGGGTCCTTTCGTGCTGGAATCGTATCTGGATACCGATCGCGCCGTCCTTAGCAGGAACCCTAGTTACTGGTCAGCCAATGCATCAGGGACGAGGTTGCCGTATCTCGACGGCCTGCGTTTTGTCTTCGTGCCCGAGGCGTCCGCGCAGATCGAAGCCCTGTTTCAGGGTGACGTCCAGTTCGTGGGCGGTCTCACCCCGCTGATGTCCGCAAGAGTCCAGGCGGAGGATATGCGCGTGGTCACCAGTGTCTCGAACGGGCATTACACGATCTCGATGCGCACCAGCGAGGGTCGCCCGACCGCTGACACCAGGGTACGTCTGGCGCTGCGGCTTGGCACCGATCACCAGGGGATCATCGACCGGGTCCGTTCCGGCTTTGCGGTGGTGGGCAACGGCACGCCGGTGGGACCGAGCTTTGGCGATGCCTACCTGGATGTGACACCGACCTTCGATGCGGAGCAAGCGCGGGCTTTGCTCGCCGAGGCCGGTTTCCCCGCCGGCCTCGATCTCACTCTCCAGGTGCCGGAGTACGGGGACGGACCGGCCATTGCCGCCGCCTGGAAGTCCCAGATGGCCGCCATTGGCGTGAACCTGACGATCGCGACGTATCCCGCCGAGTCCCCTACCGAGCCGAGTGCCGACGGGGCAGCAGGGGCCGACCTCAGCCTCACGTACACAAGTACCGAGATCTACCCGCTCGACTCCCTACCGGCTGGGGGCGGGTCCGGGGGCGCCTTCACCGGCACGCACTGGGTCGACGAAGACTTTGCGGGCCTCGTTTCGAGGATCCGCGCTGAGCTCGTCGACGAGCAGCGGGTCGCGCTCTACCGAGCCGCTCAACAGGCCCTGGTGGAACGGGGGCCGCTCATCGTGCCGTACATGGAGATGTCGGCGGCCGGGGTCGCACCCTCGGTCCAGGGCCTCACTCTGGCGGCCGACTGGCCCAGGACCGTCCTCCGAGGAGCGTACCTGGCCGAGTAGCCCGCCCCAGCGGGAGACAGAGGTCGGCCGGCTGGCACTCTTGACACTGCCGGTGGCGGCGGCTATGGTGCCTCGGTGTGTGAGGCTGCGTGTCTCGCGGCTGCCCAAGGCTTCGTTTGAAACGAGCCCCCAAGGGTGGTGTGAAGTGAAGGTGTCTGTGTTGCTGGTAGAAGCATTCTGTGGCAGATCGGGTCGTCTTCGCGAGGACGGGGGACGCTCCTCCCCGCGGTCACGATGCCTGAATACCGGCTCACCTTCGGTTGCCCCTCTTCCCATGAAACGGCCCCACCTTCACGCCAACTTCGGGGAAGACTGGTAGCAGCTCGTTCCTCCCCGGACGGCCGCCGGCGGGTGAGGGAGGGGATCGGCTCGTGCAGTCCGGTTACCCATTCACGCAGCTGGTCGCTCTTGTTGCGGCGACCCCTTCCCGGCCCGCATGCGCTCCCGGTTCGATCCAGCACCGGCATCTCCCAAGGTACGACAGGAGCACACACCGTGACGCAACTCCGTAACGCCTCCCAGGTAGGCCGCCTCGGCTTCCTTTCCGAGCAGAACAAGCGCGACATCTACCTCGCCGCCCTCGAGGTGCTCGCTAACGTGGGCATGCGGGTCTACCACGAAGAGGCCAAGACCCTGCTCTTGGAAGCAGGCTGCACCCTCACCCCGCAGGACCGGGTGCTCATGCCCCGCCACCTGGTGGAACAAGCCCGTCTCTGCGTGCCGAGCGTGGTCAACCTCTACGACCGCGACGGCACCCTCGCCCTGGAACTCGGGGGCTACAACAGCTACTTCGGCCCGGGCTCGGACCTCATGAGCACCTACGACCTAGAAACCGGCGCGCACCGCCCGAGCACCCTCAAGGACGTAGCTAGAGCGGCGAGACTCTGCGACGCTCTACCCCACCTGGACTTCATCATGAGCTCGGCCCACCCCACCGACCAAGACCCCCACCTCTCCTATCTGCTCTCCTTCGCCGAGATGATGCAAAACACCCGCAAGCCGCTGGTCATGACGGCCGAGAACGAGCGGGATCTCTCGGTCATGATCCAGATCGCAAGGGAGCTTCGCGGGGGAGCCGAGGCTCTGCGCCAGAAACCCTACTTGGTGGTCTACAACGAGCCCATAAGCCCGCTCGAGCACCCCGAGGAGAGCCTCTCCAAGCTGCTGCTCTGCGCGGATACCGGGGTGCCCTCCATCTACTCGCCCGCTCCCTTGGCCGGAGCCACCGCCCCCATCACCGTGGCCGGTCACACCACCCAAGGAGTGGCCGAGAGCCTCTTTGGCCTGGTGGTCCACCAGCTCAGGAAGCCGGGGGCGCCCTTCCTGTTCGGCATCGGCCCGGCGGTGCTCGACCTGGTGACGGCCCAATCCAGCTACAACGCGGTCGAGTACCTCATGACCTACATGTGCGCGGTCGAGATGGCCAAGTGGCTCGACATCCCCAACTGGGGCTATGCCGGCACCTCGGACTCCCAGCTTCTCGACGCGCAGGCGGGCATGGAGGCCACCCAGATCACTTTCCTCGCCATGCAGGCGGGCTCGAACCTCTCCCACGACGTGGGCTACCTCGACTTCGGTCTTACCGGCTCCCTGGAAGAGATCGTCCTGGTGGACGAGTTCATCCCCATGAACCGCCGCCTGCTCGCCGGCATCGAGGTCAACCGCGACACTCTAGCCCTGGAGGCCATCGCCGAGGCCGGCCCCGGGGGCCACTACATGACGAGCGAGCACACCTACCGCTACATGCGCGCCGTGCAGTGGCGGCCCACCATCCTCAATCGCCACGGCCGGGAGAGGTGGCTGGCCGACGGGGGCCTCGACCTGGCCGCCCGGGCCCGCCAGAAGGCCCTCGACCTCCTGGCCACCCACCAGGTGCCCGCCCTGCCGGCCGACCTTGCCGTAAAGACTGACGAGCTGATCGGGGCCTTCGCGGCGGCGAACGCTTGAGGACGCGACGTGGACCGTCCAATGAAACCCCCAGCAACACGGGAGGATGAGACGATGGAACGAGTCGATACACTGAAAACGGCCATGGTCGACGGCGACGAGGAGGCCTGCGCGGCCCTGGCCCGGCAGCTCATAGCCCAAGGGGCGGATCTGAAAGCCGTCATCGACAAGCTGGCCGCCGAGATGGAGGAGGTGGGCCGTCGCTTCGAGCGCATGGACATCTTCCTGCCCGAGGTGCTGCTGGCAGCCGGCGGCATGACCGCCGTTATGGGCGTGTTCGCGCCGCAGCTGGAGAAAGGCGCTATCCGGGAGCGCAAGAGCACCGTCGTGGTGGGCACCGCCCGGGGCGACATGCACCAGATCGGCAAGGACCTGGTGGCCCTCTTCTTGGGCATCGCCGGCTACCGGGTGGTCGACCTGGGCACCGACGTCGATCCCTTGGACTTCATCCACCGGGCTGAGGAGGCCCAGGCCGAGATCATCGCCATCTCCTCTCTCATGACCACCACCATGC
Organism: Thermoleophilia bacterium; assembly: GCA_027493445.1. Taxonomy (GTDB): domain Bacteria; phylum Actinomycetota; class Thermoleophilia; order RBG-16-64-13; family RBG-16-64-13; genus JAMDDA01. The sequence continues at coordinate 4,381,241 of JAOSKU010000001.1, forward strand.
CGGGGGCGACCGAAGTGCTCGAGCTCCTCAAGGACAAGGGCTTGCGCGACACGGTCAAGGTAATGGTGGGCGGGGCCCCGACTTCGCAGGCGTGGGCCGACATGATCGGCGCCGACGGTTGGGCCGAGGACTCCTCGGGCGCCGTTGAGCTCGTCAAAGAGCTCATCGGGAGGGCCTAGTCATGGCATACCGCATGTGGGAGATGCTGGAGCGGGCCCACTCGGGGCCCTTCATGGAGGAAGCCGAGTTTCTGAACAAGCGCATCCCGAAGGCGATGCGCGCGGTCATCAACAAGTACGGCGTGAAGTACGACCCGGCAAGGCCGGTGCCGGCCGACGACGCCCTGGCCGACGCCGTGTGGCAGGCTGCCTGCGAGTTCTTCCTGGAGGTGGGAGTCTACAATCAGGACACCCACCGGGTGATGCACTTCACCCAGGAGGAGCTGGACGAGGCCCTCTACTGCACCCCTTCGAGCTACCGGGTGGGAGAGGGCCGGGACTCCCGGGTCTTCGGCCACCGAGACGTGGAGGACAGCCGGCCGCCCTTCGTCATCTTCAGCCCCGATATCACCTACGACGAGGTGGATCATCTGCAGGCCTGCCTGGCCTACCTCAAGGAACCCCTGCTGGACGGCATCTGCTCGCCCCTGCTCGACGAGTTTCAGGGCCGGCCCATCCAGTCGCGTACGCCCTGGGAGATCGGTGGCTCCCTGGAGCACGCCATGAACCTGAGACACGCGGCCCGGCTGGCCGGGGTCCCCGGTGTCTTTCTGGTGGCCGTGGGCACGGCCGAGACCGACGTGGCTCAGGTGGCGGTCAGCGACCCCACCTGGGGCGTACGCCCCTCGGACGGCCGCCTGGTGGGCTCCATCACCGAGATGATGACCAACAACGCCATGCTGAACAAAGGGGCTCACTACCAGATGTACGGCTCCTTCAGCGGCAACTTGACCGGGGCCATCTACGGAGCCTACGCCGGCGGGGCCGAGGGCACGGCCATCCTGGAGGCGGCCTACCATCTGAAGGGCCTCCTGGTGCACGGCTGCCAGTTCCAGCAGAACTTCCCCTTCCACTTGAAGTACGGCTCGAACACCGGGCGGGAGATGCTCTGGGTGGTGAGCCTCTACTCGCAGGCGGTGGCCCGCAACACCCACCTGGTGCAGGACTCGAACGGTTTTGCCAACGCCGGACCGGGCACCGACATGCTCCTCTACGAGACGGCCGCCCACGCGCTCACCAGCACGGTCTCGGGGGCCAACTTGTGGGAGAGCGCCCCGGCCCGCAACAAGCACCACAACCATGGCACGCCGCTCGAGGCCCGTCTGGGAGCCGAGGTGGGGCACGCCGTCGCCCGCCAGGCGATGACGCGCGCGCAGGCCAACGAGATCGTCAACGCTCTTCTGGCCAAGTACGAGGAGAAGATCCCCCAGGCGCCCGTGGGGCAGGCGTTCCAGGAGCTGTACGATGTACGCAAGGCGGTCCCCAAGACCGAATATCTCGACCTCTACAAGAGGGTGAAGGAGGAGCTGCACGAGCTCGGGATCGAGTTCCTGTACTAAAGGACCGCGGCGGGCAGGGCCCTTCGGGACCCTGCCCGCCGCGACGACCCGTTCTTCTAACTCCCGGCGGTGGCGCCGCGGTCTCGAGGCCGGTTTGACGATCAGGAGGTGAGATCTGTGACAACTTCTCTCTACCCAGAGTTCTTCAACGACGTGTTCGGCCCGGTCATGCAGCCCGGATCGAGCTCGCACACGGCCGGTCCCTGCCGCCTGGGGTACATGGCCCACCATCTGCTGGGCGAGAGGCCCCGTGCCATACGGATCGTTCTCGACCCCCGAGGGTCTTTCGCCGGCACCTTCGGTCTCATGGCCGAGGACAGCGCCATGGTGGCCGGCGCTCTCGGCCTGCTCCCCGGCGATCCGGATTTGTTCCGGGCTCGGCTGATCGCAAAGGAGGCAGGGATCGCGGTGACCTTCGACTTTGCAGAGATCACCGAGAGCGAGCACCCGAACGCCATGAAGTTCGTGCTCACCGGCAGCGACGGGCGGGAGGTTAGCCTCGTAGGGGACTCTACCGGCGGGGGGATGGTCGAGACGCGCACCCTCGAGGGCTTCAGCCTGCGCCTGCGCGGCGACGGCTTCGCGTTGCTCGTGCACGACGTCCACGGAATGCTGGGCGATACCGAGCTCGCCGCCATCGCGGGTGGTTTGGACGACCTCGTCTGCAGGCGAACCCTGCTCGAACCGGGCTTGGGCGCCCTGCACGTCTTCGAAGCGGCCGCGCGGTGCAAAGTCGAGGCGCTCCGGCGCCGCTTCCCCGGGGTGACCTTCAGCTTGCTGGAGCCGGTGCTTCCCGTGCTCACTCGCCCGGAGCGACGCCCGCAGCTCTTCGACACCATGACCCGCTGGCGGGAGATAGCCGAGGAGCGAGGGCTTTCCTTGTGGGAGGTGGCCGTGCTCTACGAAACCGAGGCCTCAGGTTGGTCGCGGGACGAGGTCATTGCCGCCATGCGCGAGATCGCCCAGGTCATGCACCGGCAGACCCGGGCGGCCTACGAAGAGGGCGTCGAGGTGCCCGTGACCCCCTTCCGGCCGAACATGGCCGCGGAGTGGGCCGCCCACCAAGCTTCGGGACGCCGGCTGACCGACGACCTCACGGCGAATGTGATCCGGTGGGCGTACGGGGCTGGGGCGGGCATCCCCGGGGTGAAGACGGTGCCCGGGCCCATGGGCAGTGGCGGAGGCTACGTCTACGCCGCCCTGAGCGCCGTGCGCGCCACCCGCGGTTTCAGCGACGACGACCTGCTTCGGGGGCTCTTCGTGGCTGCCGGGGTAGGAGCCATTGCTTTCTCCCGCACCGAGCCCACCGGGGAGGCCATCGGCTGCACCGGGGAGTGCGGCATGTGCGGGGCCATGGCCGCCGCCGCCATCGCCGAGATGGCCGGCGGCGATCCCCAACAAGTGGAAGACGCCGCTTCGCTGTCCCTGCAGGCGGCCATCGGCATGCCCTGCGATCCCATCCCCGGCGGTCTCAGTCAGCCCTGCCGCAGCCGGGTCATCGCCGCCGCCTGCATGTCGGTGGTCTTCGCCGACCTGGCGCTGGCCGGCAGGGGGGGAGTGCTTCCCCTGCACGAGGTCATCGACGTGGCTGATGCGGTGGGCCGGGCCCTTCCCCCTGAACTTCTCTGCACCTCCCGAGGAGGGGCGGCGGCGGCACCCACCGCGCTGCGGCGGGCGGCTGAGTATCAGGCCTGGGCGGCGGAGACCGAGGTTCAGGAGATCCCTCGGCCTCCGGCGAACCTCATCTGAGGGTTGGGCTGGGAATGGAGCAGCCCCGCCGGGAGCCACGTCATGTCCTCCATTCAGGACTCGCCAGGTTCGCTTACGGCCAGAGAGCACGCTTATTCCTTTTGGAAATGGGAGAAGGGCGGCGAGGAAACCGTCTTGCATATGAGACCGCCACCCTGAGGGCGTTGACGGGATTACGGAGTGTGCGCCAGACTGTGGTGGGCTCGCGCGGTCGGGCGGACTCGGATAGACCCGGGTGCCCTGGTTGCCTGAGAGGCCTCTTGAAACGGAGAGTTCATGCCTTCTGTGGGTGACATCCTCCACGTCGATCTCTCGAGGCGATCGACGGTGCGCCGACCCGTCGACGGAGGGATCGTCGGTCGGGTCTTGCTCGGACGAGGGCTGAACTCCCTGACCCTCCTCGAGAAGGTCAGCGCGCAGGTGGGACCGCTCGACCCGGAGAATCCGTTGCTCTTCACCTGTGGCTTGCTGACCGGGACGCAGGCGCCTTCGGCCGCACGGGTGCACGTGAGCGCGCGGTCCCCGCTCACCGGCCTTCTTGGCAGCTCAAGTGTGGGCGGCAAGGTCGGTCCGGCTCTGCGGGCCAACGGCGTGCAGTCGGTCATGGTGTGGGGCCGGGCGCGGGCGCCGGTCTACCTGCTGATCGCCGGCGGGCGCGCCGAGCTGCGGGACGCCTCGCACTTGTGGGGGCTCGAAGGCCCGGAGACGGTGGCCCGCTTGCGCGAGGAGCTTGAAGACGACGGCCTGGTCATGTTTCTCATCGGTCCCGCCGGGGAGCACCTGCTGCCCCTGGCCTGCATTGTGACGCAACGTGGTCACGCGGCCGGACGCACCGGCATGGGGGCCGTCATGGGCTCCAAGAACCTCAAGGCGATCGTGGTGAAGGGGGCCAAGGAAGCCGCCGAGACCAGCGAGGAAGCCCGGGCCGCCGTGCGCCGCTACCTGGCCAAGATCAAGGCCGCCCCCAACTACGCCGACAAGGCGGCCCACGGTACCTCGTCAGCCGTCAACTTGGTCAACGAGATGGGCATGCTCGCCAGCTACAATTACGAGCGGCCCCGTTTCAAGGAGGCCGCGGCCATCGACGGCACGAGCATGGACCCGTTCGTGGAGCGCCTTCGAGCCTGTCAGCGCTGCCCGGTACACTGCAAGGCCGAACTCCAGCTGACTTCGGGTCCCTACGCCGGTCTGCAGGCCGAACGGCCAGACTTCGAGCCCATCGTCTCCTGGGGCTCGAAGAGCGGGCTCTCCGACCCGGAGGCCATCATCTACCTGCATAACCTGTGCGACCGGTTCGGCATCGACTCGGTCTCCGCCGGCAACGCGGTGGCCTTTGCCATGGAACTGTGGGAGAAGGGCATTGTGACCGCCGCGGACACGGGCGGGCTCGAGCTGACCTGGGGCGACGTGGACGTCATGGAGGCTCTGATCCGTCAGATGGCGGCCGGCGAGGGGTTTGGCGAACTGCTGGGCCGGGGCGTGCGTGAGGCGGCCCGCGTCATCGGGCGGGGAGCGGAGCGGTATGCGTATCACGTAAAAGGCCTGGAGCTCACGGCCTTCGACCCTCGGGGCGCTTCGGCCGCCGGCCTGGGGTACGCCGTTTCCAACCGGGGGGGCGACTTCACCAGCGTCTACGCCCGTCACGAGTTCAGCCTCACCCCTGAGCAGGCCAAGGCCCTCTATGGAGACGAGCGGGCTGCGGACCGCACCTCGCCGGTGGGCAAGGCGGCCATGGTCAAGCGCAGCATCGTGATCTGCGCCGTGCTCGACGCCATCGGGCTCTGCAAGATCCCGGCTCTGACGCTGGTGAACGAGTTCGACCTCTCGAGCGAAGCCGAGCTAGTGAGCGCCGTGGCCGGACTGCCGGTCACTCCCGAGGGCCTCTTCGAGATCGGCGAGCGCATCATGGACATCGAGAGGCTGTTCAACATCCGGTTCGGAGCGGCGACGGCCGACGACTCGCTCCCTGAGGTCTTCGTGCGGGAGCCTCTGGGCGAGGGGCCGGCGGCCGGCAACACCGTGGAGCTCGAGACGATGATCGGCGAGTTCTACGAGGCCATGGGTTGGTCGGCGGAGGGCGTGCCCACCGAGGACAGACTGCGGGAGCTCGGCCTGGAGGAGTTCGTTGCTCGCGGGTAGCGGCGGGAGGAGCGCTGATGGAGATCCTTGTTCTGAGCAGAGACGACGTCGCCCGCCTCCTGCCCCTCCCGGAGTGCATGACGGTGATGGCGCAGGCCCTCGAGGACTTGGCCCGCGGCCAGGCGTCGATGCCGCTGCGGATCATCCTGCCGGTGCCGGGCAGTGAGGGCGTTCTGGGCTTCATGCCCGGCATGCTGCAGGCGTCGGGTGTCTTCGGGGCCAAGGTCACAGCCGTCTTTGAGTCCAATCTGGGCACCGAGTTCGAGTCCCACCAGGGTTTCGTGGTGCTCTTCGAGTCGGAGCACGGCCGGCCTCTGGCCGTCGTCGACGCCGGTGAGGTGACCGCCATCCGTACGGCGGCCGTGAGCGGGGTGGCGACCCGGGCGCTGGCGCGGGAGGATGCCCGCGTTCTGGCCCTCATCGGCTCGGGCGGCCAGGCGCACTCGCACCTGGAAGCCATGTTGGTCGCCCGGCCGATCGAGGAGGTACGCGTTTGGAGCCGTACGGTCGAGCACACCCGGGCATTCGTGGCCCGCGAAGCCAAGCGGTCGGAGCGAGAGCGTCCCGAGCTGCGCTTCAGCGTGGCCGAAGACGCCGAGCAAGCCGTGAGCGGCGCCGATGTCATCTGCACACTGACGGCCGCCTCCGAGCCCGTGGTACGCGGAGAGTGGCTCTCCCCGGGCGTGCACGTGAACGCGGTCGGCTGGAGCGGGGCCGCCGGCCGGGAGCTCGACGCCGAGGCGCTGCGACGGTCCACCTTCTTCGTCGACCGAAGGGAGTCGATCCTCAACGAGGGCGGCGAGTTCCTGCTGGCCCGGGCCGAGGGCGTCCTCGGCGACGACCACATCAGGGGTGAGCTTGGTGAGGTGCTGCTGGGGAGCGTCCCCGGCCGGACCTCGCCCGCCGAGATCACCATGTTCCGGTCGCTCGGGCCGGCCGTGGAGGACGTCGCCTCGGCCCACTATCTCTATCAGGTGGCCAAGAAGGTGGAAGCCGGCGTTTGGGCCCCCCTGGCCGGCACCCGGTCCGGGGCCTGAAGAGCCGCCGCGTGAAGATCGCGAACATACGTTTCCGGCCTCTGGCCCTGGCTTTCGAGGAGCCCTATCACTGGGCCGGCCGGGTCGACTACGGCGCCACCAATGTGCTGGTGGAGATCGAGACCGACGAGGGCATCACCGGCTACGGAGTAAGCACCGCCGGGCGACCCGCCGAATCTACGCTGCAGGCCTTGGAAGGTGTCGTGCCGCTGTTCGCCGGCCGGTCGCCGTTCGACATCGAGCGGCTGACCTGGGAAGCCCGCTTCCTGGGGAGCTTCAATCACAGCCCGCGCTTCGCTGCCCTGACTCTGGCCGGGGTGGAGATGGCCCTGTGGGACGTCGCCGGCAAGGCCTGCGGCCGTCCGCTCTACCAGCTCATGGGCGGCGCCTACCGGGAGGACGTCGACTACTTCGCCTTCCTGCAGGGCGACACCGCCGACGAGCTCGCTGAGGACGCCCGCCGGGCGGTGCAGGCCGGCTTCTCGGTCATCTACATGAAGGTGGGGAGGGGAGAGCCGAAGGACCTGGAGAACACGGAGGCCGTGCGCGCCGTCATCGGGGACCGAAAGCTCCGCCTCGACGCCAACGAGGCCTGGGACGTGGGGACCGCCATCCGCATGATCGGGCGGCTGAGCCGCTTCGAGCCGGAGTGGGTCGAGCAGCCCACCCCGGGGGAGAGTCTCCCTGCCCTGCGCCAGGTGAAGGAGGCGGTGACCGTCCCCATCGCCGCCGATCAGGCGGTCTTCTCCCTGCAGGACGTCTACGAGGTCTGCCGCACGAAGGCGGCGGACGTGATCGTGCTCTCCTTCCATGAGACCGGGGGCCTGCTGGCCTTCAAGAAGGCCGCCGCCGTGGCGCAGGCGGCCGGCATCGTCCTCTGCCTGCACGGCCAGTCGTCCACGGGCATGACCGACTGCGCTCAGCATCAGGTCGGTTTGACCATTCCCAACCTCACCGACGGCAACCAGATCATGCACCAGCTGCTGCGCCAGGACGTCCTCGCCGGGCCGGATCTCAGCCTTCGCCACGGCCGGCTGGGCCGCTTGGAAGCACCCGGTCTGGGATTCGAGCTCGACTGGGAGGCCGTAGAGCGGGCCGAAGCCCTCTACCGGCAGGACCCCCACTACCACCACGCCTAACCGCCCGGCGCGGCCCCTTGATCATCCCCGCCGCCGACGAACCCAAGGAGACCACCGCATGATGAAAGACATCCTGCAAGGACAGCGGGGCGTGCGCTTCCAGAAGCTCACCCCCGAGCAGTGCCGGGCCATCCACGACGCGAGCGTTCGCCTGTTGGGGACAGTGGGAGTCGAGGCTCACCACGACGAGGCCCGCGATATCCTGGCCAGAGCCGGAGCCACGGTGGAGGGCACGAGGGTGCGGGTGCCCCGCAGGCTGGTGGACTGGGCCCTCGAGGTGGTACCGAACAGCTTCACCCTGCATACACGCGCCGGCGAGCCCGTGATGCCGGTCACCGGCATGAACGTCTTCTTCGGCAATGGATCCGAGACCCCTAACATCCTCGACCACCGCACGGGGGAGCGGCGTCACGGCACCCTGGCCGACGTCGCCGAGGGCGTGCGTGTGCTGGACGCCCTGCCCCACATCGATTTCGTCATGTCGCTCTTTGTCCCCTGGGACCTGGACCCCACGGTGGCCTATCTGGAGCAGTTCAAGGCCATGCTGCGCAACTCCACCAAGCCCTTCCTGTTCCTGAGCCCCAGCGGGGCCGACATCCGGGCCATGGTCGCCATGCTGGAGGCGGTGGCCGGGGGGAGGAGGCTTTACGCCAGAAACCCCGGGGCCTCTGCTACGTCAATGTGACCCATCCCTTCCGCCATGAGTTCGAAGATCTGGACAAGCTGATCTTCCTGGCGCGGAAAGGCGTGCCCTACACCTACAATCCCACCGCCCTCCGGGGCGCGAGCGGTCCCGTCACCCAAGCGGGCTGCATGGCCGTGGGCAACGCGGGTGAGCTGTTCGGGCTGGTGCTGGCGCAGCTGGTCAACGAAGGCTGTCCAGCCACGATCTCCGGGGGTACGGCGGACAAGCTCGACATGCGCAGCATGATCGACATCTACTCAGCGCCCGAGAACCGGGTGGCCTTCACCGAGATGGCCCATTTCTACGATATTCCGCACTTCGGCCTGGCCGGTGGTTCCGACAGCAAGCTGGTCGATGAGCAGGCGGCCGCCGAGGCCGCCCTCACCTTGCTCGCCGAGGCCCTGGCCGGGAGCAACCTCATCCACGACGTGGGCTACATGGAGTCGGGCATGAGCAACTCGCTGGCCCAGGTCGTCATCTGCGACGAGATCATCGGTTGGATCCGCCGCTTCATGGAGCCCATGGCCGTAGACGGTGAGACGCTGGCTCTCGACCTCATCGAACGGGTGGCCCCCATGGGCGACTACCTGGCCGAGGACCACACCCTGGCCCACTACGAGGAGGACTGGTATCCGGGCCTGTTCGACCAATCCAGCCATGACAAGTGGGTCAAGGCCGGCGGGCGCACCTTGGGACAGAAGGCAGCTGCCCGGGTGGACGAACTGCTGGCCTCACACCAGGTGGAAGACCTCGATGCGGGCATCCTGAAGGCCATCGATGCCCTGATAGCCGCCCGCGCGGCGCCGGCAGACTGAGAGCTGAGCGCGGGGGCTCGAGCTCAGTTGTACCTGATGCGCGGGTTCAGCACCGCGTAGAGCACATCGGCGATCAGGTTCGAGACGCCGTAGATGAGCACGATCAGGAGCGCGGTCGCCTGGATGAGGGGCACGTCGCGCCGCTGGACGGCGAAGAGCAGCAGCCGGCCGATCCCTGAGTAGTTGAACACCGATTCGGTGATGATCAGGCCTCCCATGAGCCAGCCGACCCCGATGGCCACCACTGTGATGGTGGGCAGCAACGAGTTGCGCAGAACGTGGGTGAAGAGCACGCGGTAAGGTGGCAGGCCCTTCAGGGTGGCGGTGCGCACGTAGTCGGTCTGCAGGACGTCAACGGTGCTCGAGCGGGTCATGCGCACGATGTAGGCCAGGCTGGTCAGCGCCACGGTGATGGCGGGGAGGATGAGCTTGGGAAACGCGGTCACCCAGCTGGTTCCCGGGTCGATGGCCGACTGTGACGGCAGCCAGCCGAGCTCGATCGAGAAGATGGTGATCAGGATGACCGCGCTGACGAACTCCGGGAGCCCGATGAAAGCCAGGGAGCCCACGGAGATCGTCTGATCTATCCAGCTGTTTCTTCGCAAGGCCGCGATGAGACCCAACACGATCCCCACGGGCACGTAGAACAGGAAGGCCACTGCGGCCAGCACCGCCGAGTTCTTGAGGCGCTCGAAAACCAGGGGCCGTATCTCCGTCCGCGTGCTGATGGAGTCGCCCCAATCGCCCTGCACGAAGTTCCCGAGCCAGGAACCGTACTGCACGACCAGCGGGCGGTCGAGTCCCAGCTCATGGCGTAGGTTCGTCTTGGCTTCCTCCGAGGCGAAGCGGCCCAGCACCATGGTGGCCACGTCCCCCGGAAGGATCTGGGTGGCGGCGAAGATGATCATCGACGAAAGCACGATCGTGAGGACCACGAAGCCGAGCCGTCTGGTGGCGAAGCGCAGCATCAGGCGTCCTCTGTGGTGGAGGCCAGCACCAGCGTCTCGGCCTGGAGTTGGACGAGCTCATCAAGCGGGATGTGACAGTAGATGCGGTGGCTGCCCTCGCCGTGCCGCCACGGCGGCTCGTGTTCGCGACAGATGTCTCCGAGAAAGCGCGGGCAGCGCGTGTGGAAGCGGCAGCCGGACGGGATGTCCATGGCGCTGGGCACGTTGCCCCGCAGGCGGATGGGCGTCTGCTTGACGTCGGGGTCGGCCACCGGGACTGCCGAGAGCAGCGCCTCGGTGTAGGGGTGGAAGGGAGGCGTGAGCACGGTCACAGCGTCGCCCAGCTCCATCACGCGGCCGACGTAGACTACGGCGATGGTGTCCGAGAGGTGCTGAACGGCGGAGAGGTCGTGCGATATGAAGACGTACGAGGTGCGCTGCTCCACCTGGAGCTTCATCAGCAAGTTCATCAGCGAGCCCTGGACCGACACGTCGAGCGAGGAGATGGGCTCGTCGCAGAGGATGAGGTCGGGCTCGGCGGCGAAGGCTCGGGCGATGGCCACCCGCTGCTTCTCGCCCCCGCTGAGCTCGTTCGGCAGCCGATCGTAGTAGCCGGCGGGCAGGCTGACCGCTTCGAGCAGCTCCCTGGCGCGCGTCGCGGCCTCTGTCCGGCCCATTCCGCCGAGCAGCACCAGCGGTCGGCTGATGGCATCGCCCACGGTCCGAGTGGGATTCAAAGAGGCGTCGGGGTTCTGGAACACCATCTGGATCTCCTTGAGCACGCCGCGCTTGCGGCTTTCGGCGGCGGGCTCCAGCTTGCGGCCGTGCAGGCGGATCTCCCCCTCGGTGGCCGGAGTGAGCCCGACGATCGCCCGGGCCACCGTGGTCTTGCCGCTTCCGCTCTCTCCCACCACACCGAGCGTCTGCCCTTCGCAAACGGTGAGACTGACCCCGTCGACCGCCCGGATGGCGCGATGCCGCCGCCGGCCGGGCAGAAAGCCCTCTCCCGGCCCCTTGAAGTATGTCTTGACGTCGTCGACCTCCACCAGGGGCGCGCCGTCGCCCGAACACGACCTCAGCTCGGTCAGCGCTTCCGTGGCCGCTCCCAGGCGCTCGGCCGGCGTGGGTACGATCCGCCACCTGATGCAGGCCGAGGAATGGCCCTCCCCGACCGGGTCGAGTGGTGGCCGGGCCGCGCGACACGCGTCCCGGACGAAGCTGCAGCGGGGTGCGAAGATACATCCTGGTGGCAGCTCGTCCAGGTGCGGAATGGACCCCGGGATGGTCACCAAGGACCGCTTCTCGGGCGAGCGGTCGAAGTGGGGCACGCAGCCCAGCAGATCCAAGGTGTAGGGATGGAGCGGTCGCTGGAAGAGCTCCCTCAGCGAAGCTTGCTCCATGAACTCTCCGGCGTACATGACCCCTACCCGGTCGCAGATCTTGGTGACTACGCCCAGGTCGTGGGTGATGTACACGATGGCGGAGTCGAACTCGCGCTTGAGCTCGGCCACCAGGTCGAGCACCACAGCCTGGGTGGTCACGTCGAGGGCGGTGGTGGGCTCGTCCATGATCAGCAGCGCCGGGTTGGTCATCAAGGCCATGGCGATGACGCAGCGCTGCAGCATGCCCCCCGACAGCTGGTGGGGATAGCGGCGCATGACCGCCTCGGGATCGGGCATGGCCACCTTGGCGAGCATCTCCGTCACCCGGGTCATGGCCGCTCCCCGGTCCATGCCCAGGTGCAGGCGGGCCACCTCGGCCAGCTGCTTCCCGATGAGGATCGACGGGTTGAGGGCGGTGAGCGGGCTCTGATAGACCACACCGATGCGCGAACCCCATAGGGCGCGCAACTCCTTGCGGGAAAGGTCGAGCAGCTCAACGCCGTTCAACCGCACGCTCCCGCCGGTCACCCGGCCGTTCGAAGCAAGGTAGCGGATGGCCCCCATCGCCAGCGTCGACTTGCCTGAACCTGACTCACCCACGATGCCGAAGCTCTCGTGCTCTCGCACTTCCAGGGAGACGTTCCGGACGGCCGGCAGGATGCCCGTTTCGGTCTCGTATTCGATGCTGAGGCCCTCCACCTCCAGCACTGGGGGCGTGCAGCGATGCCAGGGGCCTCGGTGGTGCGGGCGGGGGTCGTCGCGGCGTGCATGCCGGCCGGGCCCATCAGCTCCTGCCCCCTCCGGGGAGCATGACCTGTCGCAGGCCATCGGACATCAGGCTGGTGGCGATCACCAGAAGGGCGATGGTGCCGGCCGGAAAGAGCAGGGTCCAGGGCGCGATGGCGAAGAAGTTGCGGGCTTCATTGATCTGCAAGCCCCAGTCGGGGGAGGGGGTTGTACACCCAAGCCCAGGAATCCCAGCGAGGCGACCAGGAAGATGGAGTACGAGAAGCGCATGGAGGTCTCCACCAGCAGGGGGGGGAGCGAGTTGGGGAGGATCTCGCGGAAGAGCACATAGCTGCGTCGCTCGCCGCGCACCCGGGCAGCCTCGACGAACTCCTTCGTCTTGAGGTCCAGCACCATACTGCGCACCACCCGGGCGATCATCGGCACGTAGAGGATGGTGACCACCAGAACGAGGTTGAGGTTGGAAGGGCCCACGCTGCTCAGCAGGACCAGCGCGAGCAGCAGGGAAGGGAACGACAGCAGCACGTCGAGCAACCGCATGATCACCTCGTCGGCGAGTCCTCCGGCGTAGCCGGAGGCGAGACCGATGGCGGTGCCGATGAGCGCCGCCAGCAGCGTGCCTGTGCCGCCCAGCAGGAAGATGTTGCGCGAGCCTACGACGATGCGGCTGAGGATATCCCGGCCGAACTGATCGGTGCCGAACGGGTGCTGCACGGTCGGCGACTGCAGCCGCACTTTCACGTCCTGGGCTTGGTAGTCGTAAGGGGCCACGTAGGGGCCGAAGACGGCGAGCAGGAGGAAGAAGCAGAAGACGATCAGCCCGACGAGGGCCGCCGGGCGGCGCACGAGCCGTCGCCAGACCAGGCGCCTGGTGCTGGGGCGTTGCCCGCGCGGCTGCGGCGCCGGATCTCCGCTGATACCCTCGACGGTGACGTTCCGCTCGCTCACCGCGCCGTCCTCTTTCCTTTTCTCAAGTCGCACTGCGGCCCATCGTGCTGTGCACGGTCATGGTACAGGATGGATCCCCCCACGTTTCCTGCTATTTCCTGCGTGTGAAGGAGGGGGCCGGACGGCCCCCTCCTTGCGTGCGTGTCGCCGGCATCCCGAAGGGCGGACGCTTTCGGCGGCCTCCGTCCGCTACTGTGCGAAGTAGGCCGATCCGAAGAGGGTCTGGGGCCAGTCGGGGGCCAGAACGATGCCTTCCAGGTTCGCCGGTTCGCCGGCGACCCCCTCGTTCACCATGAAGTTCATCATGGGAACCTGGTCCAGCAGAATCTGCTGGGCCTGCTTATAGAGGTCGGCGCGTTTGGCGGCGTCGAGCTCGACCACGATCTGCTTGGCCAGAGCGTCGAAATCGGGGTTCGACCAGCGCTGGTAGTTCCAGGTGGCGTCGCTGGTCAGGGCGAGCTGGAAGTAGGTGATCGGCGCCGCCCGGGTGCCCCAGTCCACGATGCTGAAGGCGGCCTGGTACCAGTTGTCTTCACCCTCTTCCGAGTAGAAGACGTCGGCCGGGACCTGCAGGATCTCCACGTCGATGCCGATCTGCTTCATCTGGGCCTGCCAGGCGGTCGCGATGGCCGGGATCACGTCCACCGACTGCGTGACGAGCTTGATCTTGACGCCGTCGGCGTAGCCCGCGTCGGCGAGCAATTGCTTGGCCTTGTCGGGATCGTAGGGGACGGGCTGGTCCAGGTAGTAGTCCGCGTAGCCGGGGCCGACCAGCGTGCCATTACCGGGGTCGGCCAGGCCGGGGGCGACCAGGTCGATGATCGCTTGGCGGTCGGTGCCGGCCATGATCGCCTGGCGGAACTCCAGCTTGCTTCCCGGTTCCACGTCGGTGCGGATCTGCAGCTCGAAGCAGTAGTTGGTGGGGGTGGAGATGGTCTTGAGGTCGGGGTTGGCTTCGACCGTTTGCTTGAGCTCCGCGGTGAGGCCGCCCACCCAGTCGATCGAGCCGCCCTGCAGGCCCTCGATCTGGCCGGCCATGTCGGGAGAGTACACGAAGCGAAGCTCGTCGAGATAGGGCAGTTGGTTGCCCTGGTCATCGGTGCCCCAGTAGCTGGGGTTCTTCTTGAGGGTGGCGCCGCTCTCGGCGGTGACGGTGTCAAGCATGAAGGGGCCGGTCCCGATGAGCTCCTTGGTGGGGTCGACGTCCTTGCTGAGCATCAGGGTGCGGTAGTCGGTGAGCGATTTAGGGAACTCGCCGTCGGGCGTCTTCAGCGTGAAGGTCACGTGCGTGGGGTCGTCGGCCGTGATGGTGTCGATGTTGGCGTAGACCTGCACCATGGCGGAACCCAGCTCGGGGTCACGCAGACGATCCATGGTGTAGACGACGTCGTCCGCGGTGAAGGGGCTGCCGTTGCTGAAGGTGACCCCGTCCCGCAGCGTGAACGTCCACACTTGCCCGTCCTCGGAGCTCCACTCCGTGGCCAGCGTGGGTTGGAGGTTGAATTCCTGGTCGAGGGTGACCAGCTTCTCGAGCACGGCGTGCTGGAGCTGGATGTCGGCCGGGTTGCCGGCGAAGAGTGCCGGATCGAAGTCCGCGTTTCCCGGCTGGGTGGCCACCCTCAGGACGCCGCCCATCTGCGGGCCGGCGCCGCTGGTGGTCTCGGTGGAACCACCGGCGGCCGTCGTCTCGGTGCCGGTTTCGTCGCCCCCGCACCCTGCAGCGGCGACGGCCAGTACCAGGAGAGCCGCCAGAATGCCCAGGACAACGAGGACCCGGGCGTCGCGAGTTCGAACCATCTTCATGATGTGGTTACTCCTTTTCCGTAGATCTCTCTCTTGTGTCCCGCGCAAGGCACGACCTGTCGGCTGGGGGCGGCGCCGATGATCAGGCACCGCTGCTCCGTGCCTTCTGCGCCGGATACTATAGGCCAAGTTTGGCCGGTTCAAGCGCGGCGCCCCCAAGTCCACATATCGAGACAGATGTCGCACGGTTGGATCCTCTGCGAACGGGGCGAATATCCCTTCAGGCGGAGCGGCGCGACTATTTCCCACGACGGCCGGGAGTGGGGAGCCCTGATCGAAGTCCTCTCACCGAGACAGCAGCGACCGTAGCGTCCGACCCCGAGGAAGCATATTCGCTTCCGGCCCGATCTCAGGCCGCCTCCGGCCTTGTGCCCTCCTTTCCAGCCGTGTGTTCCGCGATGATCGAGTCAAGAGCCCCGACCGTGGCTGGGTCGAGCGGCGCTGGCGACTCCGCGGCCAGTATCCTTTCGACGGTCTCGACGGCCGACGCCGTCAGGTCCTTCCGCCCGCCCGCGACCCACTTGTCGAACTTCCGCCGATCGAAGAGCGTGGGATACCATAGCTCCCCGAAGTGCTCCATGGTGTGGTCGGTCGTGAGGTAGTCACCGCCGATGCCCTGTTCCCTGATCAGGTCGAGGGGCAACGTGGTCGCGTCGATCTCCAGGGGTTTCATGATGGCGCGTACCCATCCGATCAGCTCGTCGCAGATGACCAGCTGGGCCAGGCTGTTCACCGACCCGGCTTCCATGTAGCCGATATCGTGGATGATGTTCGAGCCTACCAGGGCCTCTGTGTACAGAGTGAGCGCCGCTTCCGCGGCGGCCTGTCCGTCGACTAGCTTGGAGTCCGTGGATCCGCCCAGCCCGAAATGGGGCACCCGATAGTGGCGGGCCATCTCGCCGGAGATGATGCGGTCCTCTGGGGCGGCGTATGAGGTGATCATGCTCTTCATGTCCATGACGCCGGTGATACCCCCGCTGATGGCCACGGGGGCGCCTTCCCGTGCCAGCTGGGCCACCAGCAGACCCACGAGCTCGCCGGCCAGGCCGACGACGGTCGAGCCGGGTGGGATCACCGGGCCCATGAGCCCGGGAAGGACGGGGGCGACGTACGCGAACGGCACCCCGTGTTCCGCACAGAAGAGGGCCTTCTCGAGCTCCTCGTACTCCTGGCGCAGGGGGTTGGTCACGTTCACGTAGACCATGGCCCGGGGCCGCGTCAGCCGTTCCGTCTCGCCGCCTACCACGGCCTCTTGCATGGCCATCATGACCGGGACGTCGGACGGGTTCGGCGTCACAAGCAGCATGGGCTTGGTGCAGCCCTCGAGCATGGCCTTGTACTGGCGGAGGTAGGCCACTTTGGGGTCGAGATCCCAGGGGAGGAAGAGGGACATGAGGAAGTCGAAGTTCGGCAGGGCCTCCACTACCCGGGCGCCCTCGGCCACGTCGGCCAGGCAGCCGTGGCGCCGGTCCCAGGTGCGGTGATCGAGGATGAAGGGCGTCTCGGAACCGGTTCCGAAAAAGACCCGATCCTCGCCCGCCGGCATGACCGGTTCACCGGCTCGATCGTGCAGGACGATGGTGCTTGGTGCCAGCGCGAGCGCTGATTCGATGAGCTCCCCCGGTATGCGGGCCCGGTTACCCTCCACCGTGGCTCCGGCCTGAGCGAGGAGCCCCATGGCCCGCGGGTGGTTCAGCTCCACACCCACGTCCCCGAGGAGCTCGAGCACCGCCTCGTGCAACTGCCCGCATTGCTCGGGAGTGAGCTTGGCGAAGCGGATGCCACGCTGGCCTCTCAGAAACGATCTCACGACTCCCCTCCTTCCGTCATCGAGAATGACCTCCGTCCTCTCATCGATCTCGCCTGCGCCTTGGATGCTCTACGTCGATTCGGCTGGTATTGGAGCTCTCAGGCCACCAGGGCCCCCAGCTCCTTGGCCACCTTGATGGCCGCCCCGGCGTCGGAGGCGTAGCCGTCGGCCCCGATCTGGTCGGCGTAGGCTTGAGTGACCGGGGCGCCCCCGATCAAGACCCGCACCCGTCCGCGCAGACCGGCCTTCTCGAGTTCCTCGATGGTGGCGGCCATCATGGGCATGGTGGTGGTGAGCAGGGCGCTCATGCCCAGGAAGTCGGCTCCGGTTTCTTCGGCCTTCTGGGCGAAGACGGCCGGGGCCACGTTGATACCCAGATCGATCACCTCGAAGCCGGCCGAGGAGAGCAGCATGGCCACCAGGTTCTTGCCGATGTCGTGCAGATCGCCCTTGACCGTGCCCATGACGACCTTGCCGGAGACCTGCATGTCCCCTACGCCCAGGAGGGGCTTCAGGATCTCGAGGCCGGCCTCCATGGTCTTGGCCGCCCGCAGGACCTCGGGGATGAACATCTCCTCTTGCTCCATCTTAGCCCCCACGATGTCCATGGCGGCGATGAGGCCTTGCTGCAGGATCTGCTGGGCCGAGTGGCCCTGGTCCAGGGCCTGGGCGACCAGGGCCAGGACGGCCTCCTTCTTACCTTGCTCGACGTTCAGCTTGAGGTCCTCGAAAAGGGACATGCGCGCTCCTTCATCTGCAGGGGGGTCATAGTGCTCGTTTCGAGACGAAGCCTTGGCTGCCGCGGCCGCACTGGGTGGCTCGATGCGGTTTGGAGGCATCGATTCAGACCAGCTCCTTGGCTACGGCCACGGCTTTGGTGGCGTCGATGGCCCAGCCGTCGGCCCCGATCTTGTCGGCGTACGACTGGGTGACGGGGGCTCCTCCCACCAGGACCCGTACACCAGAGCGCAGGCTGCGGGCTTCGAGCAGCTGTAGCGTCCTGCTCATGACCGGCATGGTGGTGGTGAGCATGGCCGACATGCCGAGGAGACCCGCGCCGTGTTCCGCGACCGCCTCCACGAAGGCCTCGGCGGTGACATCGTGTCCCAGGTCGACGACCTCGAAACCGGCGCCTGAGAGCATGAGGCCCACGAAGTTCTTGCCGATATCGTGCACGTCGCCCTGCACCGTGCCCAGGACGACCGTGCCGGCGCTGCGGGACGCGCCCTCGGAGAGGTGCGGCAGGAGCAGAGCCAATCCCTCCTGCATGGCCTCCGCCGACCAGAGCACGTCGGGGATGAAGACTTCGCCCCGGTCGAGCATGTCGCCCACCGAGGTCATGGCCGCGGTGAGCCCGTCGTTCAAGACGGTCTCCGGGTCCACGCCGGCTTCGAGAGCACGCCTGACGCCGGCGATCACCGGCTCGGGCTCGCCCTCTACCACCGCTTCGATGATCTCCTCGATGATCGCGTGTCTGGTCGTCGACATGCTAGAAAGCCTCTCCGTTGGGCGTGGATGCGGGATGGTCTGGGCGCGGGGAGCGCAGCGCGGTCACGAGGGCGACCCCACTTTGGGTGAGGCTTTCAGAGCCGCCACCCGCTCTTCAGCCAGGGCGAGCAGCACCGGATCGAGGGTCGGCGGCCCTTCGGACTCGAGGATGGCTTGGACTTTCCGGCGCGCCTTCTCCCGTAGATCGAGCCCTCCGCATTCAACCCACCGGTCCCGGTTGTCACGGTTGAGCAAACGGGGGCGCCACTGCCCGGGCCCCTTGCGCAGGTACCGGCGGGTGTGCGGATGGCGGAGATAGTGGCCCTTTGGCCCCACCTCGGCGATAACGTTCACCGCCAAGTCTTCATCCTGTACGGGGATGCCGGAGAGGAGCTTCTTGTTCATGGAGACGAACTCGTCGGTGATGACGATCTCTTCCAGGGCGCCGGTGAGACCGAAGCCCATGAAGCCTACATCGTGGTTGAGATTCGATCCCAGGAGCATAGAGAGCAGAGTGAGCTCGCCTACCTCCAGGCCCAGCTGGGCGTCGATGGCTTGGGAGTCGGTGCACCCCGAAATACCCCAGTTCGGGAGGCCGAGCCACTTGGCCATCTCGACCACCGTGAGGTAGTTCATGAAGCCCTCGACCGCCGCGTACGAGGGCTGTCCAGACACCATGTCGAGGGTGCCCTGGTTCACGCCGAACATGAAGGGGGCGCCCGGGGCGCGGTGCTGGTGGAGTACGAGGCCCAGCAGGCACTCGGCCATCCCCTGCACCACGTGGCCCGCGCTGCTCACCGGGGACGTGGCGCCCAGCAGAGGGGCAGGTACGTAGGCCACCGGCACTCCGGCGTCGGCGCAGAGCAGCAGCTTGGCCACGCTTTCAGCAGGGTGCGACAGGGGGCTCACCGGTTCGACGTAGGCCAGGAAATACGGGCGCTCCCGCAGCTGATCGCGCCCGCCGCGCACGTCGGCTGCCACATCGATGATGACGCCCAGATCGATCTCGCTCTCAGCCACTATCACCAGCGGTTTGGTGCAGTTGCGCATCATGGTCAGGAAGGTGACGGCGTAGACGCCCCGCGGGTCGAGCTCGGTCGGATAGGCCCCCGACATCACGAAATCCATGTTGGGAAGCGCCTCGCAGACGCGGGCCACCCGGGCGATGTCGTCCAGCCGGCTCGGGCGGTGCTCACCGGTGTGCGGGTCGTACTGCCACATGAGATCGGACCCGGTACCGAAGTAGACGTTGTGACCTCCCAGCTCCATGGCGGCGGCCCCGTCGCGGTCGTACAAGGTGAACGCGTTGGGAGCGCTGGAAAGGGCACGTTCGACGGCGGGCCGCGGCACTCTGACCAGGCCATCCGAGTCGAGAGAGCAACCGGCCTTCTGCAGAAGCCGCACGGCTTCATCATGTTGAACCGAAGCGCCCACGTCCGCGAGCACCCGCAGAGCAGCCTCGAAAATGCGCGTCTTCACATCGTCGCCGAGGTGGCTCAAGCGCACCGCGGGTGTGAATGGTGCTACATCGCTCACAGGTCTCTCCTGTCGTCGTCTGCGCCCACTGCGAGGTCCGAGCATTGGGAACCCCGCCTGCCAAGCAGATTGGCCCCGACCCTGATTGGTATGTAACCTTGACCAGTTTAGAGAGGAAGGTTCGGGCTGTCAAGGCCACGCCCCATCTCGCTTTGCTGAAAGGACTGACCGCGGTGGCCTTTGTCAAAGATCACTGCGATGGTACTCTTCTTTACCATGCAATGAGCCGCGGTCATTCCTCGAGCCGGAGAAAGAAGGTGAGTCGCCGTGCCGAGACCCACTACGCGTTCCAAGAATTTGGTGTCCCAGAGCTTTCGGTTGGTGACGACCCGGCGGACCTACGAAGAAGCTATCGGGCAGATCGTCGAGGCGGTTAGGGTGGGCGACATCCGCATCGGTGAGCGGCTGCCGTCAGAGCGGGCGCTCGCCGAGCTAATGGGGGTGAGCCGGCCGACGGTGCGTGAAGCGATCAAAGCCCTCGCCGATGTCGGGGGTGCTGCAGACGCGGTTGGGCGGCGGAACCGTCGTCAAGTCGGACCTCATCCCCACCGAGCTCCTCGCCGAGACCACCGAGCTCAAGATCGGTGAGGTGGCCGGGGTGCTTGAAGCCCGCAGGTTGCTGGAACCGCGGGTGGCCCAGCTAGCCGCCCTGTACATGGACGAGGGCGATCTCCAGCGCCTGCGGGCGACCATCGACCTACTCCGGCACGGGGCCGAGACCCGCGAGCGCTTCGTTCTGTTCGAGCTCCGCTTCCACATGGCTCTTGCCCGCGCCACGAAGAACACCACAATCGTGGAGCTGGTGCGCACGCTGTTTCGGCGGTTGGAGATCGTCAGGGACATGGCCATGCACGAACCCGAGGAGGCCGGTCGCGCTATCGCGATCCACGAGCGGACGCTGAGGGCGATTTGCGCCGGCGATCCGGACGAGATCGAAGCGGCTATGGACGAGCACCTCAGCTACCTGGAGCGCCTGTGGGAGGAGGAGACCGGGGGGGCTCGACTACGGCGCGGGCTTCACCTCCTGGGGCCGAATCCGGGCGCGGGCCGGATCTGACCCAGCTGACCGCATCGCCGGCGGCGCAGGCTCGCGCGGGATTGGGTCCCACGAGCCGAGGTTTCGGGTCGGTGATGCTCACCACGGTGGGCGGGTCGGCGGGTCCAGGGATGGCGCAGGCGACGGTGGTCACGCCTTTCTCCACAGAGTGGCTCGCCACCAGCGTGCCCGGCGCTCCGTGCAGCGCCCGCCCCGTGGACCAGCCGCGCGGCTTCGATGAGGTTCTTAGAGGGGAGGCAGCCTCGGTTCACACAGGTGCCGCGCAAGATGCGGGACTCGGTCATGGCGACCGTCTTGCCGAGCCCGGCCGCCCGCGGTTCCGCGGCGAAGGCGGTGGATCCGCCGACCAAGATAACAAGGTTGAAGTGCTGAGTGGGTATCTTGTCCTCGTTCCCCCTGGTGTCAATCATCCACCCTGTTAGGCCATACGCTCGCCGGCTTCGGCGCCGGCACCCAGATTCCAGACCGATTCGACTTGGATGCGGACCACGGCTTGAATCGGCGGCAGCCCCGCTTGCAGACCGGCGATGCGTTCCGCCACCCGGTGGAAGAGATCCCCGTCAGTGACAGTGTCGGCTCGGCCCTTCACCTGGACGGCGACCTTGTTGTCTGGATCGAAGATGCCCACGGCGACGCGGTCGTCATGGGCCAGGTTTACCCGGGTCTTCTTGGAGAAAAGGTCGGCGTAGTAGAGGTGCTCGTCGTCCAACAACGCGCCGCTCCCCTTGATCGCGACGTTGGGCCAGCCGTCTTCTCCTACGGTGGCCACCCATACGTTGTGTGCCTTCTCCATGGTGCGCTGCACGTTCTCTGGAAGTCTGCTCATCGTGTCCTCCTCGGGTTTCTTTGGTTCGAAACATCATATTGCGAGGGTAGCCCCTGCGTCGCACGCTTCCACCACCACGTCCTTGAGCAACCCATGTTGTCGCATTCGCTCCTCGAGGTTGGTGCACGCGAACCAAACCCCGCTGTACTCAGGCGGGGATTGGTTCAATCCTGATCGAGCGGTCCGGTGGCATCAGAAATCGATGTCGGCCTGCACCGTGTTTAGGAATCGGTTGAAGCCAAGAAAGAGCTCCATCACGCCGAGCGCCTCGACAATCTGCGCATCTTTCGCGCCGGCCGCGCGCAGTTGCGCGAACTCGGCATCGGTTATCGTATGGGGATCGAGGTTGGCCCGCCTGGCGAAACCGATAAGTGCTTCTTCTACCGAGTTGAAACCGGCTTTCTGGAGATCGGTGTCCAGGTAGGCGATCTCCTCCTCACTCATCCCGATGGAGCGCAGAGCGGCCTGGTGGGCGGCCACGCAGTAGTCGCACATGTTGTCCTTCGAGACCAGTACCGCGATGGTCTCTTTGCACTTGCGCCGGAGAGTGCCTCCCATCATCAGCGCCTTCACCTTGTTCCAATTCGCCTCCAGCAGCGGCGGAGAACACGCGTACGTGCGGAATAGGTTGGGCACCATTCCGAAGGCTCCCTGGATCTCCGCGAACACCGCACAGACGTCGGGATTGGACGCTTCGACAGTTTCTGGTTCGATTCTCGGCATCGTTGTCTTCCTCTCAGTCGGTTTTCGGAGCCGTGCACGCCTTGTCGCCGGCGCCTCGCGCGGCGTGGTCGTCGGAGCCCACCTCTTCCTGGTCTTGCTTCCTCTCGCCCCAGCTCCTTTCTCGTGCGGATTGCATGTCGAACACTGCAGATGGGATGCGCGCCGGCAGGTCTCACCCCGCGCCCCGATGGAAGCTCGCCCGTCCGTCGAGGTCGCGAGAGAAGACGCGCTTGACAACAATGAATAGCATTAGATAGGATAGACGTCAATAGCATATGAATGAATAGGATGATGTGGGAGGTCGCAGATATGGACAACAGTGACAAGGGAGGGAAGCTTCTCACCATTCGGGAAGCCGCGGCATTTCTGAGCGTCTCGGTCATGTCGGTGCGCAGGTGGACGAATGCCGGTACCCTTAAGTGTTATCGCGTGGGGAGCAAGGATGAGCGGCGGTTCCGCATGGAGGACCTACAGGCCTTCATCGAGGGCCACCGTCCCGCGGTTCCTCTGGGAATCGGTGGTCTCGAGCTGGAAGGCCCCGCGCACATCTCTCACTTCTATCGAACCGAAGACGAAAGCTTGGATGTGGGATTGGCCTACGTCAAGCAAGGTCTCGACCTGGGAGAGCTGATTCTTGTCGTTGCCCCCGAACCAAGACAGCTCGAGCTGCTGGGCCGTCTCGAGGACCTTGGTGCGATCGTGCCGGTCCTGCTCGACCAGAAGATACTCACCATGTCTTCGGGTCTTCCCACCCCTGAGGCGCAGGGAGCCATGGTCGACGACCTGCTTCGAAAGGCGAAGAGATGGAACGGCTTCCGCCTCCTGGGCGACATGGTCTGGACGAAAGCCCATCGCTGGGGACTTGAGACTCTCGCGGCTCTCGAGAGTCTGACCAACCGGCAGCGACCGGGGAAACAGGCCACATTCCTCTGCCAATACTGCCTCGACGATTTCTCTCGAGACACCGCCTTCATGGCCATGCAGACGCACGATCACACGCTCTACCACGGCAGGCTCAACGCGAGCCCTTACTACGGCATGTAGGCCTGCGGTCCGCGACCCGAGGATGGGGAAGACGCGTTCTCGCAGGGTGTGCAGTCATTCTGGCTCCACCAAACCAAGCCCCAAGAAAGGAGCCGTCATGACTGAGCTGTATCAAAGGATCGCCAGCGCCATTGAGTTCGGCGAAGAAGAGGAAGCCGTCGCCCTCACCGAGCAGGCCTTGAAAGAGGGTTGCGATCCCGTGGGCATCATCCAGGAGGCTTTCAGCGTCGGAGTGCTCGCCTGCGGCCAGAAGTACAACGATGGGGTTTTCTTCCTACCTGATCTCATGCTGACGGGCGAGGCGATGAAGGCCGGACTGGCCCTGGTTATGCCCGCTCTGACCAAGGTGGCCGAGGGCAGCTTCGGCGGCAAGGTCCTTATGGGTGCGGTGGAGGGTGACGTCCATGATATCGGCAAGAACATCTGCCTGAGCATCCTGCTGGCCAACGGCTTCGAGATCGTGGATGCCGGCGTCAACCTGCCCTCTGATCGCCTGGTGGCTCTAGTTGCCGAGCACCAACCCGACATCGTGGGTCTGGGCTCGTACATGTCCACGACGCTTCCCGCTCTCGCAGAGTCTGTCCGTCGGGTGAAGGAGAGCGGCTACAACGGTCATGTGGTTGTGGGGGGGGTGGCCGTGAACGCGCGGTGGGCTGACGAGATCGACGTAGCCGACGGCTACGCCGACGACGCCTGGGGCTGCGTCAACCTCTGCCAGAGCCTGGTGGGGACCGCAGAGCAGACCGAAGTGTCCGGGTACGGCGCCGGCTCCGACAAAGTCAAGATCCGCTGAGGAGGGATCCGTGGACGCTGAGACTCAAGCCAAGGTCGACGGCCTAATGCAGGTCGTCGCGGCCACCATGGCCAAACGGGATAGAGGCGAGACCCTGGCTCCGCTCGAGCGTGTCGTTCTGGCGGCGACGCAGAACGACCCGGATCGCATCCCCACCGGGACCTTCTTTACCGACGCCGTCGCCAATCACTACGGCTACACCTGTAGCCGGGT
This sequence comes from Thermoleophilia bacterium, assembly GCA_027493445.1. Lineage (GTDB taxonomy): Bacteria > Actinomycetota > Thermoleophilia > RBG-16-64-13 > RBG-16-64-13 > JAMDDA01. The sequence continues at coordinate 4,405,680 of JAOSKU010000001.1, forward strand.
GGAGAACGACCCGGAGCTGCACACCGATGTGATCCTGCGCTGGTATCGGGATTTCGACATGGAGTTCGTGTGTGAAGGCATCGACACCATGACCACCGAGATCCATGCCTTGGGTCTCGTGGAACGGAACCGTCCGGAAAACGTTCCGGCCGACATCGTCGCGCGCCGGTTCGACGACTTGAGCGACGATGAGATGCTCCGCCACTGGGAGCGGGCCGTGCGTGCGTTCAACCCGGAAGCGGACGGTCGTCTGCCCCTGCGGCTGGAGCTCTACGAACGTCTGATGGAGAAGACCGCCTTGCTGGGATACCCAGTGATCGCCGCCCCTTCTTCGACCTTCGCTCAGACGGTGCAGGCCATGGGTTACAGGCGCGCCGTGCTGCTCATGCGCAGGCGCCCGGGGGTGTTCCACCAGGCAATGGAGCTCCAGCTCGAGGCCAACATCGAATGGTGCCGGACTATCGCCAGTCGGGGCGTGCACGGCTTCATCAGCATCGACGCGTGGAATTCCGTGCCCCACTTCCGACCCGACGAGCTCTACGAATTCGAGAAGCCCTATGTCGAGCGCCTCATCGCGTCCCTCTTTCCTGCTCCCTGCATCCACTTCTATTGGGGATTGCGCCTCTGTGGCCCGGCCGACGTGGAGCGCGGGGTGGATGGATCGAGTTCCTGGAAAAGAGCGCCGACACGGGCACGTTCTGCCTGACCGACCTCGCTCCCGACTACTACACGCCGCCCTCCGACGATCTGAAGCTCTTCCGCGAGACCGCAAACCGGCTGCACAAGAGCTACATCGTGGGCCTCAAGGACGAGGTGCTCTTCAAAGGGACCCCGGAGGAGATCCGGGAGGAAGTGCGCCACATCGTTTCAGGTCTCCATCCCTGTACCGGGGGCTGCTTCATCGTGCCGAACAACATTCCCGTGGGGACGCCGAGCTCCAACATCACCGCCTTCCTCGACGCTTTGCACGAGTTCGGCACATTCCCCTTCGATCATTCCCGGCGATCCGTCTCGGAGGAGGAAGCTTCGTGAGCAACGCCCAGATCTCCCTGACCGCCCGGCAGCGGGTCGCGCGCCTTTTTTCGGGAGAGCGTCCGGATCGGGCGGCTGTCCTCCCACAGATCGGCGATCACGCCGGCTGGGTGGACGGCCTCACGATGGATGTCATCTACCACGACCCGGGGGCCATTGCCCGGGCGCACGCCAAAGCGTATCGTGACTACCAGTACGACATCGCCGCCATCCAGGTCGAACCGAGCTGGCCTGTGGCCGAGGCTTGCGGCTGCACCGTCACGTACCCGCCGGACAAGTGCCCGTGGATCACCGACCCGGTGATCAAGGGCCCGGAGGACGTCCGCGGGGTGGCGGTCCCTGACTTCGAAGCCCATCCGGCCACACGTACCATCCTCGAAGCCACGCGCCTTCTGAAGACGGAGATCGGCCAGGAGGCCATGGTGGCCGGTTACATGACCGGCCCGCTCACCTTCGCTCTCCAGCTCATGCCTTACAACGACTTCATCGTGAGCGTGCGCAAGGGTCCCGCCTTCGCCGAGGCCGTGGTGCGCAAAGCCACCAATGTGGCCCGCGGATTTGCCGAAGCTCTCCGTGATGCGGGGGCCGATCTTCTGGTCGTGTGCGAGCACGATCTCCAGATGTTCGCTCCGGCCACCATGCGGCGCTTCTCGCTGCCCTATCTGCCCGAGATCACCTCTGTCTTCGCGCGGAACGTGCTTCACACCTGCGGCAAGGTGGAGGCACATCTGATCGAGACAGCCGACGAGCTCTGCGCCGTACCCAACCTGCAGTTCGTCAACTTCTCGAACGAGGTGTCCATAAGCCGTATGGCCGAGATCTTCGGTGACGGCATGGGCCTGTGTGGGAACATCGATCACATCCACCTACTGCCCAGCGCAACGCCCGACGAGGTACGCGCCGCGTGTCGAGCGGCTGTGTCCGACGGCCTCCAGGCTTCCGCGTTCATGCTGGCACCAGGCTGCGAGATTACCATCGACACTCCCCCCGAGAACGTACGGGCTTTCGTGGAGTCGGCTACGCTCTACGGAGGGTACGAGGGCTGATGCTACAGTTCTCACGCGAACAAGAGGTTGTCACGATCGGGGGGGTCGATCTGGGCGGCCAACCCGGACAGTACCCCACGGTGCTCATGGGAGCGCTCTTCTACGCCGGAGACCGCTTGGTTGCCGGCTCCAACTCCTCCGAGTTCGATCGTGACGGCGCCGAGACGGTGATCCGCAAGGCTCAGGATATGTGCCGGGAGGTGGGCGTCCCGCTCGTACTCGACCTCATCTGTGCCACACTCGAGCAGGCGCGGGCCTTCGTAGCCTTCGGCCTCGAAGTGTGTGATCTACCGGTTCTCATCGACGGCACCACCCCGGCGGTGCGCCGGGCGGGACTGGAGACAGCCTTGGTGCGGGGGGCACAGGATCGGGTGATCTTCAACGCGATCTCGGAGACGACGGAAGACCGGGAGCTCAAGTCCGTGGTCGAGTGCGGCGCGCGAAACGCCATGGTGATGCTGGTGAACCCGCGAAAGCCCACGGTGGAGGGGAAGGTCCGGACGGCGCGAGAGCAGGTGATGCGGGCCCGCTCATTTGGTTTCGAGCGCCTGTTTCTCGATCTGGCGGTCCTCGACATCGTCGATGTAGGCACTTGCGCCGTGGCCATGCGGGAGATCAAGGAAGAGCTGGGACTCCCCTGCGGGTGCTCTCCGACCCACACCCACCGGGAGCGGTGGGTCAAGGCGCCGCTCTTCAGCGCCCACGAGCAGGCGGCCGCCCGTGTATCTTGCGCTACCATGCTTCAATGCGCGGGCGCGGACTTCTTCATGTACGACATCAAGCAGACTGAGGTCATACCAGCCATGGCCATGATCGATGCTCAGATCGCCTACGGAGCTCGAACCTGGAAGGTGCGGCCCCATTCCCCCGCCCACCCGCTCTACCGAGTCTTCCGATGAGGACCGGACAAACGCAGGATGCGTGACTTCACCAGGGGGCATCGGGTCGCGCCGGGTGCTCATCGCCTGCGCGGCCCTTCAGTGCGACCTCGAGGCCGTACTTCCCGGTCTGGGCTTCGCGGGCGAGGTCGTATGTCTCCCGGCGGTTCTTCACCTTCGCCCGGAGGAGCTGAGGGCCGCATTGGGGATGGCGCCTGGTTGAGAGCTGTTACCACATGATGCTCGGCTCCCGCCACGACTCGCTTCTGCGAGACACGCCCGGTACCTACTTTCTGACGGAGTACCTCATCGATGACGAGTTCGGCCTGCCTTCGAGGTCTATGCCGCCTGCCCCTGAGCGGCTTGAAAGCGTCCTGCAATCGATTGGCTTGGGCTGCGGGGTCACACGGGAATCGCGCCGAGGAGTACGGCTCCGCAACCGAGTCCATGGCGGCACCGACTAGGTGAGCGGCCGCGTGCGCTTGTTCATCCGTTGCCTATGTTGCCGTGACACCCTGCTGCGCTCCTGCAGGGTCTCGGCCGCTATCACTCCGGTCCTACTGGCCATCAACCATCCGGAGTTGCTGCACGGGGCCGCTCCGACGTGGGGCTTGTTCCCCACGGCAGCCCTGACGGCCTTCGTGCCTTTCTGCGTTTCGGGGTATTCGAGCGCAGTGTCGCGCATGAGCGCTCTACACGCTTCCGGGTCGGCGAGCAGGCCACCTGGTGGAGCTGGCTGACCCGCCAGACTTCCGGGGCGACTCGCCGACCGGACCGTGGAGGTCCGCCCTGCTAGCGTAATTGAATTGTTGGAGCGCCGGCGGCAGCGTCGGTCGCAGCCGGAAAGGTGGCGACATTGGGGGCGTACGTGGATCTCGACCAATCCCTGACCCTGGCTCTGCTCGCAATCGGGGCCCTCACTTTCTTTGGCCTTTTGGGTCTTGCTTTCACCTCCCTTCTCGAGGGAGAGCGCCGGGCGACAGGCCTCGCGCTAGCTGCGGCCGTGGCGGCGGCGGCCCTCTTGACGCTCGCAGCACTGGCGCCTCCGTCGGTCCGGCTGGTCGCGGGGGTTGTGGTTGCGGTTGGGGCGGTGGTTATCCTCGTGCTTCTGGCTGTGCCCATGGGCAAGGCCGAGCGGGGGCCCGACGTGCCCCAGGTGCGCGTGGACGAGCGGACCATCATGTTTGCACGGGCCAGCTTGGAACCGGGCAGCCCCGAGTACGCGGCCTATTACGCCGCGCATCCCCAGGACATGGAAGGTGACGATCGTACCCGCTCGCTGCCGGGGATCGGCTCGCCTGAAGCGGCCAAGGCCAACCGCCTGGTGTTCGCCGCTATGGAGGCGAGCTTCTCCCTTACTGAGGCCCTGCGGGAGGACGTCGACGGACCGGTGGCCTCCGAGAAACTCGAGATTCCACCCGAGGTGGCTACCCACTACCTCAGGAACGTGGCGCGCTATTGGGGAGCGCGCAACGTAGGCGTCGCTGAGACCAAGTCCTATCACGTCTACTCTCACGTAGGCCGGGGCACGGGGATCTATGGGGAACCGATCACCCTCGACCACCGCTACGCTCTAGCGTTCACGGTGGAGATGGACTTCCATATGATGGGTCCTTCTCCGGACGCGCCCGTGGTGATGGAATCGTCAAGGCAATATGTGGAGGCCTCCAAGGTCGCCCTGCAGCTGGCCTGGCTCGTACGCTCGCTGGGGTACGTCGCACGCGCTCACATCGATGGTAATTACCGAGTCATCGCGCCACTGGTCGCGCGCGATGCCGGGCTGGGCGAAATCGGTCGAATGGGGCTGCTCATGACACCGGACCTCGGCCCCCGAGTACGCCTCGGAGTAGTGACCACCGATCTTCCGCTGGTGCCCGATGGTCGGATCGTGGACCCCTCCGTCCTGGACTTCTGTGCCATTTGCGAGAAATGTGCCGACAACTGCCCGAGCCGGTCGATACCCCGGGGAGACCGCGAAATGGTCGCCGGTGCCCTACGCTGGCGGATCAATCCCGATACCTGTTTCCGCTACTGGAACAGTCTCGGCACCGACTGCGGCCGCTGCATGGCGGTATGCCCATACTCTCACCCGGACACCGTCCTTCACGACATCGTGCGCTACGCCAACCGGCGCTCGGGCTTCGCTCGGCGGGCAACGCTCCGGCTGGACGACGTGTTCTACGGAAGGAAGCCGGCAGCACGTCCCGCGCCGGACTGGATCCCGGCAAGAGGGCAGACGATCGGTTTCCTCCATCGGACGCACGGCCGCACGCCCGAGAAGAATGCTCCCACACTGTGAATGTTGGGCCGAGGTCGTCCACGACGAGGATTCGCGTCACGGGCAATCTTCGGATCCGGCCGGAGCCGAAGTGCGCAATCTATCCAAGCACGGCCTCCGCACTGTGCAGAGGTTCTGGACCATCCGGCCATCGCGGAGGGAACGCCGTTGACGTTTGCCCCGCCGGTCGATATGCTAAACCGACCGGTCGGTCCACTCGGAAGCGCGGTGTGCAGTGCCAGGCGAATCCACGAAGGAACGGTTGCTCAAAGAGGCGACCCACCTCATCAATGCGAAGGGCCTCGGCGCCACCAGCCTCAGCGACCTGCTCGCGGCGTCAGGTGCGGCCAAAGGCAGCTTCTACCACTATTTTCCGGGGAAGGAGGATCTCGGGCTGGCGGTACTGGCGCGAGCCCGCGCTCAGTTCATGGAGTTTCTCGAGGGTGCCGTGAGTGCTGAGACTCCGAGGGAGGCGCTTGGCCGGTTCTTCGGCGCTGTGTTGGAGGTGCACCGGGGGGTTGGCTTTGTAGGAGGGTGCATCTTCGGGAATACCGCCCTTGAGATGGGTGACGCCGACGCGGCCTACGGTCGTGTCGTTGCGGAAGTGTTCGCCCAATGGATAGAGCGCCTCCGCCTCGTCGTCTCCGACGCCCAGGCGGCAGGACAGGTACGGACGGATCTGCCGGCCGGCGTCTTGGCACAGTACATCGTGTCGTCGCTCGAAGGCGGCATCATGCTTTCTCGGCTCAAGAAGGAGGAAGGGCCCCTCGCATCGTGCGTGGAGTGCCTGGAGATTTTCTTACGCGACGCGACGCGAGCGGACTCAATGTCGATTCCTGATCGTCGCTAGTCAGTCCCTGGGGGAGGTTTCTTATGCGGTTCGAGCAGCGTGGTGCACCCGTTGGGTCGGAGGAAGTGGTCGATTTCACGGTTGTCGAAGGCGAGTATCTGCGCAGCAGGTTCCTGTCCGATTTTGAGTGGACCCGATTCGACAGCCCCACGGATCCCGTTCCTCTTCTCAAACCTGTGAGTGAGGCCCGGGTCGCCTTGGTCACGACGTCGGGGGCGTACCTCCCCGCGAGTCAGCAGCCGTTCGATGTCCGGAATCCGCTGGGTGGCGACAGCTTCCGAGTCGTTCCCGGCGATGTGGCTCCCGAAGACATCAGACTCGCGCATCCCGGCTACGACACGAGACGGGCTGCGCAAGATCTCGACTGCGTCTTCCCCTTGGGTGCGCTCCGCGATTTGCAGTCTCGCGGACTGCTGGGCCGAGTGGCTCCACGGCATCTCAGCTTCATGGGCTACATCCCGCGGACCGACCATCTTCTTGCGGAAACAGCGCCAGAGGCGGCCCGCATCCTTGCGGAGGATGAGGTAGACCTCGCCATACTGGTCCCGTCCTGACCCGTCTGCAGTCAGTCCGTGGGGCTGATACAGCGGGTCCTCGACCAGGCCGGTATCAGCACCATCTCGCTGACACTCGTGTGCGAGATGACGGCGCTCGTCAAGCCGGCGAAGTCCCTTTACGTGCGGCACCCCTTTGGGCTAACCCTGGGTGCGGTCGGGGACCGCGCTACGCATGAGGGCCTGCTACGCGAGTGCCTGGCCTGGGCGGAGAAGGCTCTGCCGGCCGGTGAGATCATCGAATCGCCCTATCGCTGGGACTTGGACGACCTGAGGGAACGCCAACTCCGCAAGGAGGCCCGCTAGTCTCATTCGAGGGCAACAGTATTCACGACCCGGGAGCCAACCATCATGACCATCGACGTACGCGTCTACTCAGACTATGTATGACCCTTTTGCTACATCGGCACGGGCATTGTCGATGCGTTGAAGAAGGAGTTTCCGCTCGCGGATACCTGGGCGAGCTTCGAGATCCACCCGGAGACGCCCCCGGGCGGCGTGGCCATCGCCGAGCTGTTTCCGGGACGCGACATGTCGGCCGCCGGGGAGAGCCTTCGCCGGCGGGCGGCCGAGTTCGGCCTGCCCTTCGTGCCGTCCGACTGGCTGTCCAACTCCCGGGCGGCCATCGAGGCGGCCGAGTTCGCCCGCGACGCCGGCCTGTTCGAGCCCTTTCACCGGGGCATACTTGAAGCCTACTTCGCGCGCGGACAGGACATCGGTGACCCCGCAGTGCTGAGCTCCGTGGGGGTAGAAGTGGGCTTGGATCAGGCGGCGCTCCAAGTGGCCCTCGCCGAGCAACGGTACGCAGATCGCCGGGAAGCAGTCGCGGCCGAGGCTCGGCGCCTCGGTTTCAGCGGAGTCCCCACCTTCGTCTTCGCGGGTCGCTACCCGGTGGTGGGAGCCCATGCCCTCGACGTATTCCGCGACCTCCTCTCGAGGCTCCGGTCCGCCCCGACCGTCTCCGGTGCCGAGATGGGCCACCCGCAACGTTAGAGAAACATCCGCCCGGGGCACACGACCTTCGGACGGGGCCCTGCGCCTCCGTCACACACCGACAACCGAAGGAGAGATGGTCTGCATGGCTCAACCGGAGAAGTTCGACGCCCTCGTCATCGGGGCCGGCCAGGCGGGCGTGCCTCTCTCCCGGGCGCTGGCCGCTTCCGGCCGCCGGACGGCCATCGTGGAGCGCGAGCACGTGGCCGGCACCTGCATCAACGAGGGCTGCACCCCCACCAAGACCATGATCGCCAGCGCCCGAGCCGCCTACTCGGCCAGGCGGGCCGGGCTCTACGGGGTTTTGACCGGCGCGGTATCGGTGGACATGCGCAAGGTCAGGCAGCGCAAGCGGGACATCGTCTTAAGCTGGCGAGAAAGCAGCGAGCGGCGCATCCTGGACACAGAAGGCCTGGAGCTCATCCGGGGCGAGGCCCGTTTCACCGGCCCGCTGACGATTGAGGTGCGGCTCCCCGGCGGCAGCGTCCGCTGCCTCTCCGCCAAGACCATCGTCATCAACGCCGGAACGCGACCCAGAGTCCCCGATCTTGCCGGGCTGGCAGAGGTACCCTACCTCACCTCCACCTCGATCATGGAGCTGGACCGGGTGCCGGAGCACCTGCTCATCCTGGGGGGCGGGTACGTGGCCGCGGAGTTCGCCCAGATGTTCCGGCGTTTCGGGAGCGCGGTCTCGATCGTGGAACGGGGGGGCCAGCTTCTGGGCCAGGAGGACCCCGACGTGGCTCAAGCGCTGGCCGACATCTTCGCCCAGGATGGCATCGAGGTCCTCCTCGAGAGCCGGGCCCGGTCGGTCGCAGCCGGCAAGGACGGAGGCCTGCGCCTTCGGCTGAGCACGCCCGCAGGCGAGCGCACCCTGGAGGGCTCCCACCTGCTCCTGGCTGTGGGCCGCACCCCCAACACCGACTCCCTCCAGCCGGAAGCCGGCGGCGTCCGCCTGGACGCTCGGGGCTTCATCGTCGCGAACGACCGCCTGGAGACCACGGCCGCCGGCGTCTACGCCGCGGGCGACCTCAAGGGAGGCCCGGCCTTCACCCACATCGCCTACGACGACTTCCGCGTGCTGCGCACCAACCTGCTCGGAGAGGGGGGCGCCAGCATCGACGGCCGCCTGGTCCCCTACACGGTCTTCACCGACCCGGAGCTCGGGCGCGTGGGCCTGACCGAGAAGCAGGCGCGCGAGCTGGGCCGCTCCGTCAAGGTGGCCCAGCTCCCCATGGACTACGTGGCCCGGGCCCTGGAGATCGAGGAGACCCGCGGCTTCATGAAGGCGGTGGTGGACCTGCCGAGCGACCAGATCCTGGGCGCGGCCGTCCTGGCCATCCACGGGGGTGAGCTCATGGCCCTCATCCAGGTGGCCATGATGGGCCGGGTCACGGCAAGCACGCTGCGGGAGGGCATCTTCACCCACCCCACCTTCGCCGAGTCGCTCAACAACCTGTTCGCCTCGTGGCGGGAGTAGGGGCGCCGCCAAGACGATCGCGAGAAGGAGGACAAAGGTGAGATCCGACATAGTGCCTGGGGCACGGTTCCCTGACTACGAGCTGACCGATCACAGCGGCACGCGCCGCCGGCTCTCCGAGATCCAGGAGAACGACCCCATGTGCCTCCTGCTGGCCCGGGGCGCCTACTGACCGAAAGATCACCGCCAGCACGTGTGGCTGGCCCAGATGGAGCCGGAGATCCGGGTGGGCTACTCCCGCATCGTCACCGTATCGACGGACAACATCATGCGCTGCAGAGAGTGGCGCGACGCTTTGGGGGTGTCCTGGCCTTTTCTCTCCGACGAGCGGCGAACGATTCAGCGTGACCTCGACATACAAGAGTATACGGACCCCCATCACGACCCGATGGTCCCGCACACCGTCATGCTGGAGCCCGGTCTCCTCATCCACAGTATATATAGCGGCTACTGGTATTGGGGCCGGCCGACCCCGGAGGAGATCCGACAGGACTTCCGCGCGATCACGCGCAAGATTCGACCCGACTGGGACCCCAACGTCCCGGGCCTGCGCGAGCGATGGGAAGCCGGCGACCGGGGCCAATTCTGGCCGTATCGCCACCGGTAACGGCAAGCACAAGCCGTCTGCCCGCGACCCGGCGGCGTTCTATCCTCGGCCCGTCTTCCGTCGGGTTTCGCCTTCGTTGTCCCCGATGCCGCCGGTCACGCCGTCGAGCGGCCGGAAGCGCAACAGTAGGCCCCGGTCGTCGGTCAGGCCCGTCTCCACTGCCCTCAAGGTGGCCCGCATGCGAGGGTCGTCCGGGGGCAGGAAGCCGCTCAGAAGCAACATCTGGGGGGAAGCGTCCAATTCCTCTCCGCCGAAGTGGGGGAGAGGGCACAGAAGATCTCCGGCCACCTGTGGAACTTCCGCACGAAGTTAGGGACAGAGAGGCTGGTCTTCTCTAAGCCGGCCCCGTCGTGGAGCACCAGATCGGTGTGCGAGATCGTCAGAGACATGACCATGCACGAGCCCGAGGAGGCCGGCGCGCTATCGAGGTTCACGAGCGTGCGCTCCGCTTCACCTGTGCGAATGATCTTGAGGCCATCGAGGCGTCTATAGACGAGTGCAAGGCAGGACGCAGGGAGCGGGCGTAGCGGCGCTACGGGCGTGACTGAGGAGGCCCCATCGTGCCGGCCAATGTGGCCGCGGCGGCCGAGGCTTCGTTTTGAAACCAGCTCCGAGACCGCCACACTCCGGGCGCTGGGGTCACCTGCTCGGCCGTCACCCCGGCCTTGGTCCGTCGAGTCCCAGCAACGGCCGGCGCTGCAGCCTGCGGCGGGTGCCCGATTTCCTGCTGCCGCCGCAGGCGCGCCGCGCTCAGTGACGCGCCGCGCCGTGCTCTCGGTCGTCGTCGACCAAGCCTCTGGCTCCCGGGGAGACGCTGCCCAACGTGAGCGCGATGGCTTGGGCGGCCGCCTCGACGGCGGCGCAGGCCCGGGCCAGATCGGTTCCTTCCAGCCGGAAATTGGGCCCGGTGACGCTCACCACCGCTGGGGGATCGATGGGTCCGGGGATGACGCAGGCGATGGCGGTCACTCCCGTCTCCACGGAATCGCGCACGACCTGGGAGCCGGCTGCTCCGTGTAAGGCCGCCCCGGTGGCGGTGCTTTCGAGCGGGATCTCGCGACCGATCCAGCCCGCGTGGCGTAGTGCGTGGCGGCTCTCCACCTGGTCGACGTAGAGGGCGTGCTCGTTGTCGAGAACGACCAGGTTGGCCGTCTCGCCGGTCGTGTCCCGCAGCCGGGTGAGTACGGGCCGGGCGATGATGCGCAGCTGATCGAGTCTACCTACCCGCGAGGCCAGGGCCACGAGCTGCATACCCAGCCGGTACCGCCCGCCCGGGGTCTGCGCGAGCAACCCGCTCTGCTCGAGGACCGGCAGGATGCGCCTCACCACAGCCGAATTGAGCTCGCTGCGCCGGGCTATCTCAATCGTATCCAGGGAAACGGTGCCTTGGCCGAATGCACGGAGGATGGCCAGCGCGTGGGCCAGAAGCGGTGCGTCCCCGCTGATCTCGAACAGGCGAGGACCCAGGCTCCAGGCGCGCGAATCACGATGGTACGTGACGAACCGGCGCCGGCGCATCATGTTCAGGAGGTTGTGGAGACTGGACTTGGGAATGGCGCACTCGTGGGCGATGACCATGGTGGGGGTGGGGTAGGTGCGGCGCGCCAGGAACTCGAGGATCTGCATCGTCCTTTCGGCCGACCGGGCGGAAGCGTGGCTGTCGGTGGGCATGAGCACTCCACGGTAGACGGGTGAGCCGATGTCTTCGAGGGACATTGTACTGCGGGATCCGGCAATCCGTGTCCCATATTTCGGATTCGTTTCGCTGCGTTTGCCGGGAGGATGGCCGTAGCTTGACCGGGAAGAGGGGGCGGCACTCCTAAAACCGTCTTGAATATTGGACAGAGGACCACGTGCATTGACTGCCGGGTCGGGGTGGGAGCACACTCCGCGTAGAGAAAACGCGGCCGCCAAGGAGACCCCGGCCTCGAGCGCCCGAGACCCCGGCACCCGGCGACCGAGCAGTGAACGGCCGAGCGGAAACGAGAGGAAGAGATGGCCACTCCCATAGAGACGCCCACGACCGTCAGTCTGCCCGCAGAGCTCCCTCCGGCCGTGACGTTCACCCCCGGTGTGCGCCGCGCCCCGTCGCGTGGCTACACCCTCAACGCGCGGGACACTGTCACCGCGGTCAAGAACGCCCTGCGCTACGTGCCCCCGGAGCTGCACGATACCTTGGCACACGAGTTCCTGGAGGAGCTGCGCACCCAGGGGCGGATCTACGCCTACCGCTACCGGCCCGAGGGCAACATCGTGGCCAAGCCCATCGACGACTACGAGGGCATCCTGGAAGCTCGAGCCCTGCGGCTCAACATCGACAACAACCTGGACTTCGCCGTGGCCCTCTACCCGTATGAGCTCGTGACCTACGGCGAGACCGGCCAGGTGTTCCAAAACTGGCTGCAGTACCGTCTGGTCACCCGTTATCTGGAGGCCATGAGCGAGAAGCAGACCCTGGTCATCGCCTCGGGGCACCCCGTGGGGTTGTTCCCCACTCATCGGAACGCCCCGCGGGTCATCAGCACGAACGGGCTGATGGTAGGCGAGTCCGACAACGCCCGCGACTTTCACCACGCCGCCCAGATGGGCGTGGCCAACTACGGGCAGATGACCGCCGGGGGCTGGATGTACATCGGGCCCCAGGGCATCGTCCACGGCACGTACATCACTCTCCTCAACGCCGGCCGCCTCTATCTGGGCATTCCCGACGACGGGAACCTTGCTGGACGCCTCTTCCTGAGCTCGGGCCTGGGGGGCATGAGCGGGGCTCAGCCCAAGGCGGCCGACATCGCCGGGGCGGTCAGTATCACAGCCGAGGTCGACTGGTCACGTATTCGGACCCGGCTGGATCAGGGTTGGGTCCAGCGAGCCTCGGCCGACCTGGCAGAGATCTTCCGCTGGGTGGAGGAGGGCCGAGCGCGGAAGCTCCCGCTATCCATCGCCTACCACGGCAACGTGGTTGACCTCTGGGAGTACGTGGTCAAGAACGACCTCCCCGTGGAGCTGGCGAGCGATCAGACCTCCTGCCACGCTGCCTACGAGGGTGGCTACGTTCCCCAGGGGACGAGCTTCGAGGAATCGCGAGAGCTCCTGGCCAGCGATCCCGAGGAGTTCGCGCGCCGGGTCGACGCCTCGCTGCGGCGCCAGATCGAGCTTATCCGGACCATGGCCTCGCGGGGCACCCGCTTCTGGGACTACGGCAACGCCTTTCTGAAAGCCGTCTTCGAGGCGGGTGACACCGAAGTGGCCGCCAACGGCGCTGACACGCGGGAGGGTTTTATCTTCCCATCCTACGTAGAACACATTATGGGGCCCCTGTGCTTCGACTTGGGCTACGGGCCCTTCCGCTGGATCTGCACGAGCGGCAACCCCGAGGATCTCCGAAAGACCGACCGGGCGGCGATGGAATGCATCGACCCGGAGCGCCGGGGCCAGGACCGTGACAACTACATCTGGATCCGCGACGCCGAGAAACACCGGCTGGTGGTGGGAAGCCAAGCCCGCATCCTCTACTCCGACGCCGAAGGGCGGGTGCGTATCGCCCTGCGGTTCAACGAGCTGGTACGGCGGGGTGAGGTCGGGCCGGTCACGATCGGCCGCGATCACCACGATGTCTCGGGCACCGACTCCCCCTACCGGGAGACGGCCAACATCTACGATGGCAGCCGGGTCATGTCCGACATGGCCCACCACTCCTGGGTGGGCGACGCCGTGCGCGGCATGACCCTGGTCGTGCTGTCGAACGGTGGGGGTGTCGGCGTGGGTAAGGCCGTCAACGGCGGCTTCGGCCTGGTGCTCGACGGTTCAGAGAGGGTCGATGCCATCATCCGCTCGGCCCTGGAGTGGGACGTCATGGGCGGCCTTGCCCGGCGCAGCTGGGCCCGCAATGCCCCGGCCATGGAGACAGCGGCCGCCTGGAACCAGGCTAACGGGGAGCGCGGGCAGATCACGCTGCCGTACCTGGTTGAGGACGGCCTGGTGGAAGCCCTGGTGGAGCAGGGACGATGAGCCTCGCCCCTCTCTTCGATCCCCACCGCTGCAAGCGGTGCGGCCTTTGCGCCCACCTCTGCCCGGCGGGCGCGCTGGAGCTTCCGTCGCGCTCGGCTCCTCGCCTCGCCCGCGCCCAGGCCTGCCGCGGCTGCCGCACCTGCGAGCTCATCTGTCCCGACTTCGCCGTCTCCATGACCGAGGCGCCCGCCGGCGCCTCGGTCACCCCGCTGCGCTGGGATGCGCCGGCCTCATCGGTGCTATCCTCGGTCGGGGGTGAGACGTAAATGGAGCTCTGGCACACCCATCTCCTGCGGGAGAAGATCGACCAGGACAGCCTGCTCGTGCAGGGCAACCGGGCCTGCGCGCTGGGCGCTCTTGACGCCGGGGTGCGCTTCTTCGCCGGCTACCCCATCACCCCGTCTTCGGAGATCATGGAGACCCTGGCCCGGGAGCTGCCCCTGGTGGGCGGGGTCTTCCTGCAAATGGAAGACGAGATCGCTTCCATCTGCGCCTGCATCGGGGCCTCGCTCACCGGGGAAGTGGCCCTGACGGCCACCTCGGGCCCGGGCTTCTCTCTCATGCAAGAGGCTCTGGGCTACGCCGTCATCTCAGAAGCCCCCTGGTGGTGGTGAACGTCATGCGCATGGGTCCCTCCACCGGCCGGCCCACCACCCCCTCCCAAGGGGACGTCATGCAGGCCAGGTGGGGCACCCACGGCGACCACCCGGCTATCGTCCTGGCGGCTTCCAACGTGGCCGACATGTACCGCTTAACCATGGCCGCCGTGCGCTTCGCCCAGCGCTTCCGCACCCCGGTCACCCTGCTCGCCGACGAGGTGGTGGGCCACATGCGGGAGAGCTTCAGCCCGGAGCTTGCCGGCCGCTACCGTCTGACCTCGGGGACTTCGACTTCACCGAGACCTATATTCATCCGGAGATGGTCAGAGAAGTGCACCCCCCCACCAGTTGGGGGCGCTCTGCCACCCCCACGTCACCGGCCTCATCCACGACGAGACCGGCTTTCCCACCAACGACCCCAAGAAAAGCGAACAGTTCCTCTACGAGCTGCACGACAAGGTGGTGCACCACCGAGACGAGCTCTGCCTCTACGACATAAAGAACGAGGGCCGGGGCCGGGTCTGCATCCTGGCCTACGGCTCCTGCGCGAGAAGCGCCCGGGCGGCTCTGCGTCTGGCGGAGCAGGAGGGCCTGCCGGTGGAGGTGCTCCACCTCTACACCCTTTTCCCCCTGCCGGTGGAGATCGTGCAAAAGGTGGCCCGCCGGGTGGAGTTCATGCTCATCCCCGAGCTCAACTTGGGCCAGTACGCCCGGGAGGTGCGCAAGATGGCCGAGAACTGGACCACGGTGGTGAGCATGGGCAAGGTGGACGGCACCTTGATCGCCCCCCAGGAGATCCTCGAGCGGGTGGAAGAGCTCGTGGGCAAGTACGAGAGCATCTGATCCCCAAGTGAAGACGAGCTAAGGGAGCCCCCATGCCTTCGGCGGTGGACCAGTATCTGCACACCGAGCGCCTCCCCCACATCTGGTGTCCGGGCTGCGGGGTGGGCACGGTGACGGGCGCCTTTCTGCGAGCTGCTCTCGAGCTTGATCTGCACAAGGACCGGACGGTGGTGGTGGGGGCATCGGTTGCTCGAGCCGGGCGGTGGGCTACCTCGACTTCGGCACGGTGCACTCCATCCACGGCCGGGCGCTCGCCTTTGCCACCGGCATCAAGATGGCCCACCCGGAGTTCACGGTCATCGTCCTAACCGGAGACGGCGACGGGGCGGCCATCGGCGGCAACCACCTGATTCACGCCGCCCGCCGCAACATCGATCTCACCTGCATCCTCTTTGACAACCAGATCTACGGCATGACCGGGGGCCAGCTCTCCCCCAGACAGGGGAGGGGGGTTTCGGCACCACCGCCCCCTACGGCCACACCGAGCCGGCCTTCGATCTTTGCGAGCTTGCCCGGGCGGCCGGGGCCACTTTCGTGGCCCGGGGCACCGCCTACGGGGTGCGGGAGCTCTCCCGCATGATCCGCGACGGCATCACCCACCGGGGTTTCTCCTTCATCGAGGCGGTCACCCAGTGCCCCACCGAATTCGGCAAGCGAAACCCCCCCAAGGGGGCGGTGGCCATGCTCGAGGATATGAAAGCCCGCGCCATCGGCGTCAAGAAGGCCCGGGGCATGACCCCCGAGGAGCTCCAGGGCCGGATCGTCACCGGCCTGCTCTACCAGGACCAGGCCAAACCGGAGTTCACCCAGAACTACGCCCATCTGCTCCAAAGGATCGGAGCCGGCGATGAGTGAGACCGATGAGATGACGCCCCCCCTCCCGCAAAGCAAGAGCCCCGAGCTTCTCTCCGAGCGGGAGTTCCTGGAGGTGCGCTTCGGAGGCAGCGGGGGCCAAGGGGTCATCCTCATGGGGGTCATCCTGGCCGTGGCCGCCACCCGGGACCACCGCCAGGTGGTGCAGACCCAGTCCTACGGTCCCGAGGCCCGGGGGGGCTACTCAAGAAGCGACGTCATCATCGCCCGAAGCCCGGTGGACTACCCCCAGCTCATCGGACTCGACCTCTTGGTGGCCCTCTCCGACGAGGCCGCCCACCGCTACGGCGGTCTTCTGCGCCCGGGGGAGTCTTCATCTTCGACTCCGAGATGGTGCCCGATCCCCCGCCCTTAAGCGGGCGAGCTTCGGCATCCCCTTCACCAAGCTGGCTCTGGAAGAGACGGGCCGGGCCCAGACGGCCAACATCCTCACCCTGGGGGCGGTGGCCGGCCTCACCGGGGTGGTGAGCCAGGCATCCCTCGAGAAGGCCGTGCTCTCCATGGTCCCTCCGGGCACGGAAGAAGTGAACCTGAAGGCCTTGGGCTGTGGGCTGGGGTTGGCGGCGGAGGAATGGCGGCGTTAGGGGCGGCCCCCCGGAAGGGTTCTTTTCTTCCGTCATGCGTGTGCGCCCAGCTTCCTTGGAGTTGGGTCCCGTATTCTGGATTAGCTGTCGCCCTCAGGGCCGCCTGCCGTGCGGCTGTAGGGCCGAGATCTCCAGGGAGGACGGAAAAACGTCTTTGTTGTGAGACAATGGTTCCACGTCCGTTGACTCGGATCGAGGCCGTCAGTCACACTGCAGCGAGCGGGTCCGACTACCCTGAACGAAAGGTCCGCAGATTCGAGATGCTCGAGATGTCGAAAAAGGGATCCCGCCTGACGCCGGCGCCCTTCGCTCGCAGGATGCGCTGGGACCCCATGTGCGCCTGCTGGACCAGTGAGCCCCTGACTGCCACGTAGCGCGGGGCATGACCGCTACGCCCCCGGGGCCACCCCTGAACGGACCCGGCGGGATGACGTCCGACGAGACCATCCGTCACCCAAAGGAGCGCTCATGTCCCTTTTCGAGGACCTCAAGCTGAACGTCGAGCAAGGTAAGAAGGAGGCCGTCCTGGCCCTGGTCGCCCAGGCCCTGGACCAGGGCCACTCGGCCCAGCAGATCCTGCAGCAAGGCCTCATCGCCGCCATGGACATCGTGGGGGCTAAGATGGAGCAAGAGGAGATGTTCATCCCCGAGGTCCTGCGGGCGGCCAAGACCATGGAGGCCGGCCTCGAGATCCTGAAGCCCCTCCTGGGCGTAGGGGACATGCAGGTCTCCGGCAAGGTCGTCATGGGCACGGTCAAGGGCGATCTGCACGACATCGGCAAGAACCTGGTGGCCATGCTGCTCTCCTCGGCCGGCTTCGAGGTGATCGATCTGGGTATCAACGTGGCCCCGGCCGTCTTCGCCCAGAAGGCCGAAGCAACCGGAGCCGACTTCCTGGGCATGAGCGCCCTGCTCACCACCACCATGCCCATGATGGCCGCCACCATCGAGGAACTCGAGAAGGCCGGTCTGCGCGGACGGGTGCGGGTCTTGATCGGGGGCGCCCCGGTCACCCAAGCCTACGCCGACCAGATCGGGGCCGACGGCTACGCCTCCGACGCCGGGGCCGCCATCAAGGTGGCCAAGGAGCTCGGGGCGGTGAAGGCCTAGACCGCCGCAGCCGCCGCGCGGGTGGCTCAGAAGAGCTGGGACATCGCCGCTAGGCCGCCCACACGCGAACATCGACAGGAGCACACACCGTGACGCAACTCCGTAACGCCTCCCAGGTAGGCCGCCTCGGCTTCCTTTCCGAGCAGAACAAGCGCGACATCTACCTCGCCGCCCTCGAGGTGCTCGCTAACGTGGGCATGCGGGTCTACCACGAAGAGGCCAAGACCCTGCTCTTGGAAGCAGGCTGCACCCTCACCCCGCAGGACCGGGTGCTCATGCCCCGCCACCTGGTGGAACAAGCCCGTCTCTGCGTGCCGAGCGTGGTCAACCTCTACGACCGCGACGGCACCCTCGCCCTGGAACTCGGGGGCTACAACAGCTACTTCGGCCCGGGCTCGGACCTCATGAGCACCTACGACCTAGAAACCGGCGCGCACCGCCCGAGCACCCTCAAGGACGTAGCTAGAGCGGCGAGACTCTGCGACGCTCTACCCCACCTGGACTTCATCATGAGCTCGGCCCACCCCACCGACCAAGACCCCCACCTCTCCTATCTGCTCTCCTTCGCCGAGATGATGCAAAACACCCGCAAGCCGCTGGTCATGACGGCCGAGAACGAGCGGGATCTCTCGGTCATGATCCAGATCGCAAGGGAGCTTCGCGGGGGAGCCGAGGCTCTGCGCCAGAAACCCTACTTGGTGGTCTACAACGAGCCCATAAGCCCGCTCGAGCACCCCGAGGAGAGCCTCTCCAAGCTGCTGCTCTGCGCGGATACCGGGGTGCCCTCCATCTACTCGCCCGCTCCCTTGGCCGGAGCCACCGCCCCCATCACCGTGGCCGGTCACACCACCCAAGGAGTGGCCGAGAGCCTCTTTGGCCTGGTGGTCCACCAGCTCAGGAAGCCGGGGGCGCCCTTCCTGTTCGGCATCGGCCCGGCGGTGCTCGACCTGGTGACGGCCCAATCCAGCTACAACGCGGTCGAGTACCTCATGACCTACATGTGCGCGGTCGAGATGGCCAAGTGGCTCGACATCCCCAACTGGGGCTATGCCGGCACCTCGGACTCCCAGCTTCTCGACGCGCAGGCGGGCATGGAGGCCACCCAGATCACTTTCCTCGCCATGCAGGCGGGCTCGAACCTCTCCCACGACGTGGGCTACCTCGACTTCGGTCTTACCGGCTCCCTGGAAGAGATCGTCCTGGTGGACGAGTTCATCTCCATGAACCGCCGCCTGCTCGCCGGCATCGAGGTCAACCGCGACACTCTAGCCCTGGAGGCCATCGCCGAGGCCGGCCCCGGGGGCCAATACATGACGAGCGAGCACACCTACCGCTACATGCGCGCCGTGCAGTGGCGGCCCACCATCCTCAATCGCCACGGCCGGGAGAGGTGGCTGGCCGACGGGGGCCTCGACCTGGCCGCCCGGGCCCGCCAGAAGGCCCTCGACCTCCTGGCCACCCACCAGGTGCCCGCCCTGCCGGCCGACCTTGCCGTAAAGACTGACGAGCTGATCGGGGCCTTCGCGGCGGCCGGCGCCTAGGTGGTTCTGTGAACGCCGTTGTCATCAACGGAGACAGCCTCACCCTCGAGGAGGCCCGCACCGTCGCCCGCGGGGGTGCCCGGGTGGAGATTTCCCCTCAGGTACGACCCAAGATCGACGCGGCCCGCGCCTACGTGAACCAGATAATCGCCGAGGAGCGGGTGGTCTACGGCATCACTACCGGATTCGGCAAGTTCAGCGACGTGACTATAGCCGGCTCCGACGTACTCGAGCTCCAGCGCAATCTGGTTCTGAGCCATTGCTGCGGAGTGGGGGAGCCGCTCGACTCCGAGAAGACTCGGGCGATGATGCTGCTGCGCGCGAACGTACTGGCCAAGGGCTACTCGGGCGCGCGTTTCACCGTGCTCGAGACGCTGGTGGAGATGCTGAACCGCGGCCTGCTGCCCGTGATCCCCAGCCGCGGTTCGGTAGGAGCGTCGGGTGACCTTGCCCCCCTGGCTCACCTGGCGGCCGTCCTGATCGGGGAGGGGGAGGCGGTCTACGGTGGCCGCCGCCTCCCCGGTCGGGAGGCTTTGCAGGCCGCGGGGATCGAGCCGCTGGTGCTCCAGGCCAAGGAGGGACTCGCCCTCATCAACGGTACCCAGTTCATGACGGGCATCGGTCTGCTGGCCCTGTTCAAGGCCGAGACCATCGCCAAGTGCGCCGACGTGTCGTGCGCCATGACCCTGGAAGCGCTCCGCGGGACCGATGCGGCGTATCTGCCTTTGACCCATGCGGTACGGCCGCACGCGGGGCAACTGGCTACCGCGCGGAACCTCATGCGCCTGCTCGCGGGGAGTGAGATCCTACCGGCCCATAGAGATCCGGCCAGCGACAAGAAGGTGCAGGACGCGTACTCGCTGCGCTGTGCGCCTCAGGTCCACGGCGCGGGCAAGGACGCTCTGGCCTTCGTGCGCCGGGTACTCGAGGTGGAGGTGAACGCCGCCACCGACAACCCCTTGGTCTTCCCCAATGAGGACCGGGTGATCTCGGGTGGCAATTTCCACGGGCAGCCGGTATCGCAGGCCATGGACTTGTTGAGCATCGCCTTGACCCACACGGCCGGGATCTGCGAGCGGCGGGTGGAGTACATGCTCGATCCGGCCACCTCCGACCACCTGCCCGCTTTTCTGACCCGCAGGGGCGGTCTGCACTCCGGGCTCATGATCGCCCAGGTGACGGCGGCCGCGCTGGTCAGTGAGAACAAGACCTTGGCTCATCCGGCCTCGGTCGATTCCATACCCACCTCGGCCAACAAGGAAGACTACGTCAGCATGGGGGCCTACGCCGCCCGAAAGGCCGACGACGTCTGCGCCAACTCTCTGGTGGTCCTGGCGGTGGAGCTGCTCTGCGGGGCCCAGGCCCTCGAGTTCGGCCGGGGGCTCAAGCCCGGAGCCGGGGTGGAGGCGGCCTATCAGGTGATTCGGCAGCACGTGCCGCCCTTGGAGCAAGACCGGCCGCAGACACCCGACATCGAGACCATCGCCCGCCTGGTGCTTGAAGGCGACATCCTCCGGGCAGTCGAGGACGCGGTAGGCGTTCTGGAGCTTGCCTGAGCCATGCGCTTCCGGGAGATCAAGAAGATCCACGAGGCCGGACTCCGGATCCTGGAGCGGACCGGTGTGGTCTTCCAAGACGGCGAGACCCTCTCACTTTTCGCGCAGCACGGGCACCAAGTCGACGGGCAACGGGTGCGCATGCCCGCAGACAAGGTGCAGGCGGCGATCGAGTCGGCGCCCGCCTCGTTCGTGCTGCACGCACGCGAGCCTCGCCAGAACCTGGAGTTCGGCGCCCGGCTGGTGGTCGCCGCGACCGGCGGCGCGGCCTTCGTGCTCGAGGGCACGACCTTGCGGGTGGGTCAGTTGACCGACCTGGTGGCCCTGGCAAAGGTCATGCATCAGTCCGCGCAGGTGGACATGCTGGGTTTCTCGGTGGAGCCCCAGGACATCCCCCTCGAGAAGCGCAGCCGCTGGGCGCTCCACACCCTGCTCACTCTGAGCGACAAGCCTCTGACCTTCCCCGGATTCAGCCCCGACCTACTGGAAGCTGCGACGGGCACAGCCGAGATCCTCTGGGGAGCCTCCTGGCACGAGAAGCCCCGCCTTCTCTCGGTGCTGAACAGCACGTCCCCGTTGGTTTTCGAGGCGGAGACCTGCCGAAGTCTCGTCATCTTGGCCCGGCTGGGCCAGCCTGTGTGCGTGACACCCTGCGTCATGGGCGGCGCCACGGGGCCCGCGACCATGGCGGGGATCCTCGCTCTGCAGCATGCGGAGACCATCGCCGGATTGGTCTTGACGCAGCTCGCGAACGCCGGTAACCCCTACATCTACGGGGGCACCTCCTCCATCACCTCCATGCTCACAGGCGACCTGCTGGTGGGTGTACCGCAGTACTGGGCCATGATGGCCGCCACGGTCGAGATCGCCCACTACCTCAAGCTCCCCTGCCGGGCCGGTGGCGGCCTGACCGACTCGCATCTGCCCGACATGCAGGCCGGCATCGAGACGGCCATGGGGCTGGCGACCGTAGCCCGCTCGGGCGTGGATTTCGTCCTGCACGGTACCGGCATCATGAGCTCGTTCAATGCCGTGTCCCTGGAGAAGTTCATCATCGACGACGAGCTGGTGGGTATGATCCGGGCCCGCAACCTGCCCATAGTGGTGGACCGGGAGACCCTGGCCGCCGACGTGGTCGATACGGTGGGTCCGGGCGGAAACTTCCTGCTCGAAGCCCACACGGCCGCCCACTGCCGGGACTACGAGCGCCCTACGTTCTTCAACCGCCGCCGCCACGACGTGTGGCTGAGCCGGGGAGGCTGGGATCTGGCCACGGCCGCTCGGGAGCGCTTCCGGCAGCTGGTCGAGGCGTATCAGGCGCCGGAGATCGACGCGCTGATCGTCCGGCAGCTGACGAACTTCTGCCTGCAATGACCCGGCGCCGGGAGGTGATCGCGCCATGATGACGTCCGAGGATCTGCGGCGTGTCCACGAGTCCGGCCTGCGGGTGCTGGAGGAGACCGGGGTGATCTTCCGGCACCAGGAGACCGCCGATCTGTGCGCCGCCCGGGGGTTGGCCGTGGACGGGCGGCGGGTGCGCATGACCGCGGAGCAGGTGGAGGCGGCCCTGGCCACCATTCCCCAGTCCTTCGCTCTGCACGCGCGGAATCCGGCCCGGGACTTGGTGTTCGGGGGAGAGAACCTGGTGGTGGCGAGCGCCGCCGGTCCGGCGTTCGTCTTGGAAGGCACCGTGATGCGGCCGGCCACCGACGCTGACCTGGTGGGCTCCATCCAGTTGGCCCACATGGCGCCCAACGTGGACATGATCGGCTTCCCCCTCGAGCCCCAGGACATCCCCACTGCCGGGCGGTACGCTCGTTCGGTCGAATGCGCCCTCACTTTGAGCGATAAGCCGCTGGAGTATGCGGTGTCCACGGCCGAGCACCTGCAGACGGTGCTCGACACCTCGCGGATCGTCCACGGGGCCGGTTGGCATGAGCGCCCGCGGGCATTTGTAGTCGTCAACACGGTATCGCCCCTCCAGTTTGAAGAGGATGTCTGCCTGACCATCCTGGAGATGGCCCGCCGCACGCAACCGGTGTGCGTCACGCCCTGCGCCATGGGAGGCACCACTGCTCCCGTGACCACGGCCGGGCTGCTGGTGCTGCAGCACGCAGAGACGCTGGCCGGCCTGGTACTCGTCCAGCTGGTGCAACCGGGCTGCCCGGTGGTGTACGGAGGCACGTCCTCCCGGGCCTCGATGGTCACGGGCGACATCCTGATGGGGGTGCCGGAGTACTGGGCGACCATGACGGCCACGGTCGAGCTGGCCCGCTCTCTGCGCCTGCCCTGCCGCGCCGGGGGAGCGCTCACCGATGCCCATCTGCCCGACATGCAGGCCGGGGTCGAAAGCGCGCTGGGACTGGCCTCGGTCATCCAGGCCGGCGTGAACTTCATCCTGCATGGGAGCGGGATCATCAGCGCGTTCAACGCGCTCTCTTTCGAGAAGTTCGTTATCGACGACGAGACGGTGGGCATGCTTCGGGCCTGGCGATCCGGAATCTTGGTGAGCCGGGAGAGCCTGGCGGTGGAGGTCATCGAAGCGGTGGGACCCGGGGGCAACTTCCTGCTCCAGGAGCACACCGTGGCCCACTGTCGGGACGGCGGGCGCCCCTCGTTCTTCAACCGGCGCAAGCGGGACTCCTGGGAGCGGCAGGGTGGACTCGACATCGTGGAGGCCGCCGGCCGGCGCGTACGGGCCATGCTGGACTCGTACCGCGCGCCGGAGCTCGACTCTCGGATCTCCCGCCGGCTCTCGGAATACGCTTCGGGGCATGGTTCCGTGACCGGGATGGAATAGGTCGATCATGACCCAGCCCGCGATAGACGAAACGCCGGCCCGCTTTATCGAGGTCTTCGGCGTGCCCGCGTTCCTGGCCCCTTGGCTCGACCGTTTCTTCGAGGCGGCCGACATGCCCTTGGCGTTCGCCTTAGCCAACGGTCCGCTGACGGCTGATGAGCTCCGGGACCGGCTGCCGCGCATGGATCCCTCTGAAATAGAGCGCGCCCGCCGCCGCGGGATACTGGACCGCGGATCGGACGGTCTGCTCAGCCTGGCCGGCTTCCATGCCCGCTTCGAGATCTGGGCCATCTTCGAAGGCTGGAAGGACATCCCGCCAGAGGTTCGGGTCGCTCTCAACCAGTGGGAGCTCGACACCTACCAGGCCCGGAAGCTGCCCCAGATCGAGGCCCTGCGGGCCGGGCGGGAGCCGGACCCGGGTCTGGAGAACTCCGAGTACCTGCTGCTGCACGAAGCCGAGGCCCTGCTCGACGAGGTGGAGCGCATCTACCTCTGGCCCTGCAACTGCCGCAGCATGATGGGAGCTTGCTCCAAGCCGGTCACCACATGCATCCGTTTCAGCAACGAACGGGGAGTGGGCTGGGAGATCAGTCGCGAGCGGGCTCGTGAGGTCCTTCGTCAGGCCAACAAGGCCGGCCTGATGCAAACCGGCGAAGTGGTGAAGGTCGACGGCCGGGTCACCGGGGCCATCTGCAACTGCTGCGCCGACTGCTGCTACCCGCACTTGGTGAGCGCCCGCCTGGGGGCCGAGAAGCTCTGGCCCCGCAGTCGTTATCTGGCCCGCCGCCTGATCGAGCTGTGCACGGCGTGCGGGCGTTGCGCCCGCCGCTGCCCCTTCGGCGCCTTCGTGGCCGGCACGCGGGAGGCCGCCGAGACAGGGGCGGCCCAGCTGGAGATCACCTTTCGCGAGGAGCTCTGCCGGGGCTGCGGGGTCTGCGCGGGCGGCTGCCCGGCCGACGCCATCGTCATGGACCCGCTGCCCGAAAGGGGAGGCGCCCCATGATGCGGGACCGGAGCCGGGCTCCCGGGGCCGGCCCCGACCTGGTCGTGCGCCACGCCGGCGAGCTTCTGACCTGCGCGGCCGCCGTCGCCCCCGACCTGGGCCTGATCGCCGACGGAGCCCTGGCCGCCAGCGGCGGCCGCCTCACCTGGCTGGGGCCCGACGCCGAGCTGAGCCGGGCGGTGGCCCTCGGCCCGCAGACCCGTGTGGTCGACGCCGGCGGCCGGGTGGTGATGCCCGGGGTAGTGGACTGCCACACCCATGTGGTCTTCGGCGGGGAGCGGGCGGCCGAGTTCCAGATGCGGGTGGCCGGTATGAGCTACCAGGAGATCGCCGCCGCTGGCGGAGGTATCCAGAGTACCGTCCGGGCCACGCGGGCGGCCTCGCGCGAAGAGCTCTTCGCGCGAGGCCGCCGCCGCCTGGCTCAGCTGCTGCGCTATGGGGTGACTACGGTGGAGGTGAAGTCGGGCTACGGCCTGACGGTGGATGACGAGCTACGCATACTCGAGGTGTACCAGGACCTGGCAGGCGCCGGGCCCCAGACCCTGGTCCCCACCTTGCTGGGGGCCCACACCGTGCCCGCCGAGCACCGGGACCGCCCGGAGGTCTACGTCGACCTGGTGGTGGAGGAGATGGTGCCCCGGGCGGCGGAGGAAGGTCTAGCCCGTTTCTGCGACGTCTTCCTGGAAGAAGGGGCCTTCACCCTGCCCCAGGCCCGGCGGGTGCTCGAGGCCGGCCTGGCCTACGGCCTGCGGCCGAAGCTGCACGCCGACCAGCTCTCCGGGGGCGGCGGCGCCGAGCTCGCGGCCGAGCTCGGCGCCGCCTCCGCCGACCACCTCGACCACGTCAGCGACGCCGGCATTGCCGCTCTGGCCGCGGCGGGCGTCACCGCCGTGCTACTGCCCGGGGCTGTCTTCTTCCTGGGTCTGAGCGCATACGCCCCCGCCCGCCGCCTGATCGAAGCCGGGGTGCGGGTGGCCCTCTCCACCGACCTCAACCCGGGCACCTGCTACACCGAGAACGTGTTCCTCATGGGCACCATCGCTTCCACTCACATGAAGATGACGGCCGCTGAGGTCGTGCGTGCTCTTACTCTGAACGCCGCCCACGCCGTGGGCCTGGCCGATGAAGTGGGGAGCCTGGAGGTGGGCAAGCGGGCCGATCTACTGGTCCTGGACACGACGAGTCATCTGACCATCCCGTACCACTGGGGCATCGACCCGGTGGCCACGGTCATCAAGGACGGGGTGGTGGTGGCCGGCGAGGGTATCGCGGAGGGCGGCCCAGACGCTGCCGGCCCCGCGGACAGCGACCACCCAGACGCTGCCGGCCGCCGACCGGACAGCGACGACCTCGCGAAGAGGGAGTGATCCTATGAAGCTCATGGAGTGCGTCCCGAACATCAGTGAAGGACGCGACCTGGAGAAGGTGGAGAGGATCGTTGACGCGGTGCGCCAGGCGCCCGGAGTGACCCTGCTCGACTACTCCTCCGACCCTGACCACAACCGCTCGGTCGTGACCTACCTGGGCGAGCCCCAGAGGGTAGTGGAGGCCACCCTGGCCTTGTGCGGGCGGGCCTACGCCGAGATCGACATGACCGGCCACCACGGCGGCCACCCGCGCATGGGGGCGGTGGACGTGATCCCCTTCATCCCCCTGGGGGAGCTTTCTACCGAGGAGGCCGTCACCTACGCCCACGCTCTGGGGGAGGCGATCGGGGCCGGGGGGGTGCCGGTGTACTTCTACGAGGACGCCGCCCTACGGCCGGAACGACGCAACCTGGCCGACATCCGCCGGGGCGAGTACGAGGGCCTGGCCCAGAAGATGGCCACCCCCGGCTGGGAGCCTGACGCGGGCCCGCACGAGTTCAATCCCCGCTCGGGGGCGAGCGTGGTGGGCGTACGTTTCCCCCTGATCGCCTTCAACGTCAACCTGGGCACCACCGACGTGGCCGTGGCCAAGCGCATTGCCGACGCCGTGCGCCATGTGCGCGGCGGCTACCGGTACATCAAGGCCATGGGCCTGGCCCTGGAGCAGCAGGACCAGGTGCAGGTCTCCATGAATATGGTCAACTACCGGCAGACGCCCATCCACCGGGTGGTGGAGACGATCCGCTTCGAGGCCGGTCGCCACGGGGTGCCCATCACCGGCTGCGAGCTCATCGGGCTGGCTCCTCTGGAGGCCTTTGAGGAGACCATCCGTCACTACCTGCAGATCCACGACTTCCGCACCGACCAGATCATCGAGACCCACCTGCTGGGCTAGGAGCGCGCATGGAGACGACTCTCACTGCCTATCCCCTGCGCGAGCTCGAGGTGCGCGTCGCCTCCGCGGACCCCACCCCAGGTGGTGGCAGCGTCTCGGCCCTGGCCGGCGCCCTGGGCGCCGCCTTGGGCACCATGGTCTGGCGTCTTACTCAGGCCAAGGGGTCGAGCGACCTACCCGAGGAGCGCCTGGCCGACCTGGCCGTCGAGCTGGAGGAGCTCGCGGCTGCCCTCAACGAGAACGTGGACCGCGACGCCGCCAGCTACGAGGGCGTGATCGCCGCCCTGCGCCTGCCCAAGGCCACCGACGGCGAGAAGGCCGCCCGCCGGGCGGCTATCGAGGCGGCCACCCGCGTGGCCACTGAGGTCCCCCTGGAGACCGCCCGCCTCTGCGCCCAGGTCATGGAGCGCTGTCTGGCCGCCGCCCGATTGGGCCACGCGGGTGCGGTCACAGACGCCGGGGTGGGCCTGCTCATGGCCTCCGCCGGGGTCGCCGGGGCCCTCTACAACGTGGAGATCAACCTGGGCGGCCTTACCGACCAGACCTACACGGCGGCCGTGGCCGCTGAGGCGGCCGCCCTGCGTGAACGAGCCGAAGGGTTGCGCCACGAGGGCGACCAACTCGTAAGAAGGCGTTTGGCAGAATAGGCGCCGGCGCTTGGCCGGGCCGAGGGGCCGTGAGGCCTCGAAGACAACGGGAGATTCTTAAGAGGAAGAGAAGGAAGGGGAAGCATGTTCGTCACCATCGGGGAGAGGATCAACACGTCGAGGCCGGCGGTGCGCGAGGCCGTGGAGAAGCGTGACCTCGCCTACATCCAGGACGACGTCCGGAGACAGCAGGCGGCCGGTGCCACCTACGTTGACGTCAACGCCGGAGCCCGCATCGGACACGAGGCCGAAGACATGGAATGGCTCATCGAGGTGATTCAGCCGGTGATCGAGATCCCCCTGTGCTTGGACAGCCCCGACCCGGCCGTGCTCGAGATGGCCTACGGCATGGTGACGCAGCCGCCCATGATCAACTCCATCAGCCTGGAGGGCGAGCGCTACGAGACCATGCTCCCCTTCTTGCAGGGCAAGGACGTCTCGGTGATCGCCCTCTGCATGGACGACACCGGCCTGCCTATCGGCACCGACGACGTCCTGGCGCGGGCCAAGAAGCTAGCCTCCGGTCTGGAAGAAGCCGGCATCGCCCGCGAACGCATCTACGTGGACCCGCTGATCCAGCCCATCTCCACCGACCAGACCAAGGGCCTCATGACCCTGGAGGCGGTGCGCCGCGTTGCCCAGGACCTGCCCGGTATTCACTTCACCTGCGGGCTTTCGAACATCTCCTACGGCCTGCCGCAGCGAAAGATCGTGAACCGGGCCTTCCTCACCCTGCTCATGGGCGTGGGACTGGACGGAGCCATCCTCGACCCTCTGGACAACGCCATCATGGCCGTGGTCAAAACCACCGAGATGCTTCTGGGCCAGGACGAGTACTGCGTGGGCTATCTGGACGGGGTGCGCGCCGGGCAGATCGTGGCCTGAGAGCTCCAAGGAGCCGCGATAGGGTCATAGCCCGCCTGCCGGGGCCGTCCAACTGTCTTGACAAGTGGGGGGACGTCCCGCTAGTGTGAATCGTCTCATCCTGGAGCAGGGCGCCCGGCGGCCTAGGCGCGAAGCGAAGAGCGGAGGAGAAACGTGGCCCGAGCTAGGCGTTCATTTGTACCGGCCTACTACCAGGTGGCCGAGTATCTCAGTGGGGAGATCGAGAACGGGCGGCTGAAGCCGGGGGAAGCCATCCCTTCTGAGTCCCAACTCTGCGAGCGTTACGGCATCAGCCGCATGACTGTTCGTCAAGGCCTGAATCTCCTGGGGGAGGCCGGGTACATCCACTCTGTGCCGGGCAAGGGCAGCTACGTCACGGTCCCGCGACTGGACACCATCGTCATCGAGTTCCAGGAGGGCCGGATCGAGGACGGCCGGCGGTTGGAGCCGCAGCTGATCGGGGTGGAGGTCATCGAAGCCGAGGATTGGCTCGCCCAGAAGCTCGGGATGGCTCCGGGCGCCAAGGTGGTCGAGTTCAGGCGGCTGTCACACCTGGACGAGAAACCGGCGGCCTACGAGCTCAAGTACCTCCCCTACCGCAAGGGCGCTCCCCTGGTGGAGCGGGAGATCCGCTATGCCGCCTTCCCGGCCCTGGTGGCTCGATGCTGCGAGAAGCACCTGGTCAAGGTGCGCATGACCCTGTACACTGGCGCCGCGCCGGCCGACGCGGCGCAGCTGCTGGGTCTTCCCGGGGAGGATGGACTGGCCCTCGTGCTCGAGCAGTCCGTGCTGGCTCAGGACGACAGGGTGCTGGGCTGGGGCTCCACCTACTGCGTGCCTGAGGCGTACCGTCTCACCGCGGAATCCGATCCTTTCTGGAAGGGTATCTAGCCTCGACTGTCGCTCCCGAGGGGGAGGGAGACCGCATGTCGAACCCTGACCATTTTCTGGTCGCGTCGATGGCCCGGCTGGACGAGGAGCGCGTACTCTTCCTGGTCGAGCGGGGTCTGGCAGCCGGGGCCGCCCCCTACCGAGCTCCTGGCCCAGGCCCGGGAAGGCCTCGACCAGGTGGGCGGGCTCTACTCCGGGGACGCTACTTCCTGGCCGATCTGCTCATGGCCGCCCACATCTTCCGCCAGGTGCTCGACCGGCTCTTCGATGCCGCGCCCGTGGCGCCCGATCCCAACCTCCCGCCCGTCATCTTCGGCACGGTGCAGGGCGACATCCACGAGATCGGCAAGAACATCACCATCGCCTTCATGCGATACAACGGTCTGCGGATCATCGATCTGGGAGGCAACGTGCCCCCGCAGCGCTTCGTGGAGGAGGTGCGGACCTCCCAGGCCCGCATTGTGTGCCTCTCCGGGCTCATGACCAGTTGCTACGGCGCCATGCGCAAGACCGTGGCTGCCTTGGGGAAGGCGGGACTGCGCGGTTCCACCACCGTCATTATCGGGGGCCAGGTGAGCGAGGCCCTCCGCCAGCACGTGGGTGCCGACTACTGGGTGGAGGACTACGTGCAGGGTGTGGAGATCTGCCGGACGCTCCTCACTCAGACGCGCCGTCCCGAACCGCCTCTGGCCGCTCGTTCCTAGCAGGCTGCTGAAAAACGAAGCCCCGGCCACCGGACAGCACTGGGTGACGCCATGCGTCGTCCTCAGTCGCGCCCGTAGCGCTGCTACGAGCGCTCCCTGCGTCCTAGCCTTGCGCGTACCCAGTGCACTCCGGCGGCGAAGCGTCATTTCTCAGCAACCTGTTGATTCTCCGAGCTTCCCTCGCCGGCGAGCCAGGGCGACGGGTCGAGTCCTCAGCCGGGCCGCCGCGGCCACCAGCTCCAGCGACCGAGCAGGACGGCGATGGCGGGTACCAGAGCCGTGCGTACCACGAAGGTGTCGAGCAGCACACCCACGGCCACGGCGAAGCCGATCTGTACCAAGCCCAGGATGCTGGCGCTCATCATGGCGGCGAAGGTGCCGGCCATGATGATGCCCGCCGAGGTGATGATGCCTCCGGTGCGGGCCACGGCCGTGCGGATGCCTTCCCGGGTGCCTGAGCGGGCCACCTCCTCCTTCACCCGCCCCATGAGGAAGATGTTGTAGTCCATGCCCAGAGCCACCAGCATGACGAACATGAAGATGGGCACCCACCAGGTGACGCCCTGAACGCCCAGGAAGCCGGAGAAGACCAGACGCATGATGCCCAGGGTGGCTCCGTAGGAGAGGAGGATGGTCAGGATCAGGTAGAGCGGAGCCACCAAGGCCCGCAGCAGCAGGATCAGGACCACCAGAACCCCGGCCAGCACGAAGATGACCGCCCGGACCATGTCGCGGTCGGAGGCGGTCTTGAGGTCGGCCACGATGGCGGTACTCCCCTCGACCACCCCGCGGTCGGGAGCCACGGTCTCCCGCAGGGTGTTGACCGTGGCGATGGCCTCGGGGGTATAGGGCCCGGTGGCCAGCACCACCTGCAGGCGGGCCGCTGTGCCATCGGCCGAGAGATAGGCGTCCTTCAGGTCGCGCAGGCCGGCGTTGCTCCCCAGGTATGTGTCCGGCAGCATCTCGGCGTCCGGTCGCGCGGCGAAGGTCTGCCGAAGGTGTTCCAGGCCGGTGGCCAGCGAGTCGAGCTCGGCCAGCAGCTGGGGAGCTTGCTCGGAGCCGGGGTCGTCGGGGGATTGGGCCATTTGCGCAAGCGCGCCCAGCGCGCCCATCGCCTGGGTGTACCCCCCGTCGCTGGCCACTTCCGGGTATTCCCGCCCCAGTTGCTGCAGGTACGAGAACAGGTCGAGCAGGCCGGCACCCGCCTGTTGCAGGAGGGCCTGGTTGCCCGCGGGGGTCAGGTCGTTCTGCAGGGCCGCCTGCAGCTGGCCAGTCCCAGCGCGCACGCCCGTGACCTGGTCTTCCAGCTGCCCGGCCACCCACAGCGTGCCCTTGTCGTCCAGGGAGGCGGTGAAGCTGCGCACGAGGTTGACCTGGGGCACGGCTTCCAGGCGGCGCTGGATCGTCCGTAGGTGGTCCAGGCCGGTGGCGGTCGTGAAGCCCTGGTCGTCCTCGACCAGGACGGTGAGCGGTTGCATGGTCCCCGGACCCATGTGCTCGGCCAGCACATCGAAGCCTCGGTGGGCGGCCGCGCTCGCGGGCAGGTCTTGCAGCAGGTCGAAGTCGCGGGTCTGACCCAGGCCGTAGACGGCCAGGGGGACCAGGACCACCAGGGTGCCTACCAGAGGCAGCAAGGGGCGGGCGGTTACGCCCCGGGCCCAGGAGCCCCAGAAACGACTTTGCTGGAGGTGACGGACCCTGCGCGGCCAGAAGGTGTGGTCGCCCAGGACCGAGAGCAGAGCCGGGGTGAAGGTCAGGCCGGCCGCCAGGGCCACCACCACACCGATAGCTACGCTGGGCCCGGTGGTGTTGAACAGGCCCAGCTCGGCCAGGGCCATGGTGGAGAGCCCCACCACCACGGTTCCGGCGCTGGAGGCGATGGTTTCCCCCACGGTGCGCACCGTCTCACCGGCCGCGGCGCGCGGCCCTTCGGATGAGGCCAGCTCCTCCCGGAAGCGGCTGATGAGGAACAGGCAGTAGTCGGTGCCGGCTCCGAAGAGGACGACGATCAGAAAGATGTTGGTGTAGCCCGAAACGGTCATGAGGCTTTCGCCCAGGAAAGCGACGATGCCTCGGGAGATGAGGTAGGCGAGGGTAATGGTGGCCAGGGGCAGCAGGGGGCTCACCGGAGAGCGGTAGACCAGCAGCAGGATCACGACCACCAGCAGGATGGTGATCCAGGTGGTGGAGTCGATGCTCTGGCGCGTGGCCTCGTCATAGGCGGCGATGATGGCCGCGTCGCCCGTGAGGTAGGTCGTGATGCCCGGGGGTGGCCTCTCCGTCTGGGCCTTGATGGCGTCAAGGGCCTCCTTGGTGGGGGTATCGGTGCCGGCCTTGCTGAAGCTGACCACGATCAGACCCAGCTCGCCGTCCTCGCTGATGAGGGCTTTGGCGGTTTGCTCGTCCGCCGTGACCGGCGAAGTGACCTTCTCGACCACGTCGGGAGCCTGCGGGCCCGTAAGCCAGGTCGTCAGCTGCCGCATGAAGGCCCAGGCTTCCCCCGAGTCCAGGCGGCCACCCTGACCGGCGTCGACCACCACCACCGTGGAGGAGGGCGAGATGCGTCCCGGGAAGACGGCGTCAATGGTGTCGACCGCGTCCAAGCTGGGGGTGTGCTTGGGTAGGAAAGCCCGCTGGTCGTTGACGGCCACATCGTTGATATTCGGGGCCGACAGCGTGACGACCACGGCGAAGGTGACCCACACGGCCAGCAGGGGCCAGCGGAAACGAGCGGTGAACCGGCCAAGGCGTGCGAACATGGGGCTCTGTCAGCCTCGCCGTACCCTCTTGCGCCGCTTGTACGTGCGGGCCAGCTCCAAGAAGATGCCCACGTCGCGCTCCAGGTCGCTCTGGGTACCGTCGAAGTAGAACACCCGGATGGGGATGTTGTCATGCTCGCGGCTCACCTTGGGGTAGACGGCCTCGGTGATGATGCCGTTCATGCAGGTGAAGGGACTGATGTCGACCACGCCGTCGGCCCCCTTGCCGTGATAGAAGATCGTGCCCCCCGTGGAGAGAACCATCTCGCCCATGGCCCCCGACTGGGGCAGGTATGGACGGGCCAGCTCGATGATCTCGGTGACGGGGGGCTCTTCGTACCCGTGGAAGAGGTCGTGAAACTCCTCCATGAGCGCGTGCTCATCCTGCAGCTGGATGCGCTTGGTGATGAAGGTCTTCGCCCAGTCCTTGCTCAGGCGGCGCTTCTCCTCGCGGTAACGGCGGAACTGCTCCTCGTTCGTGTACCACATCCACTCGCCCACGCCGGCCAGCCAGCACTCGCCTCCCTGGGCCTCGATGTGGCGAATGAGCTCCTCGTTGCTGAACGTGTTCAGCCGGCAGAAGATCTCGCCTACCACGCCGATGAGCGGCCGGTCCTCGTCGCGCACGGGTATGGCCAGGAAGGCCTTTTTCATGCGCCGTAGTGCTGCCTTGAGGTCGGCCATCTTCTCCTTGTGGGTCACTCCCGGGCGGGCCAGCACGGCCGAGGCAGCCTCCAGGGCCTCGAGATAGACCCGATCGGTCTCGCCGGGCTGGGTCTCGTAGGGGCGGGTCTTCAGCAGCAGCTTCATGAGGATGTCATTGACCACCACCGCCCGCCAGCCTGTGCGGATCAGCTCGCGGGCGTGCCCGCCGATGCCCGCGTACCCGTCGGCCGAGGTGAGCGACAAGATGACCACGTCTTCGTAACCGTGCTCGTCGAGCACCCGGCGCTGCAGGGCGGCGTATTGTCCGAAACGGCAAGGACCGTTGGCGGTGGGAATCATGAAGGCCGTTTTCTTGGGATCGAGCTTGTCGTCTTCGAGAAGCTTCATCAGGTCGCCCATGACGACCTTCTGCGGGTAGCACTCGTCGCCCGAGGTGTATCTGCCCCCCAGCTCGAGCGTGCGAGCATCAGACTCCGGAGTCACCTGGGCGTCGAAGCCGATGGAGTGGAAGGCGGCCACCAGCAGGCGCGAACCCCCGTAGGGCATGCGGGGCAGGTAGAGGGTCCGGCCGCTCATGTCGATGTCGGTGGTGACGATGGGGCTGGAATCGGCGCTCTGCGCCGCGATGGGTCGGGGCACGGCAGCCAGGGCGGCCTGAGCCCGCTCCTTGGTGCCCTTGCCGTTCCCCTGGGCGGTGGTGGTTTCGCTGCTCACGTCGGTTCTCCTAGGAGCCGTTTCTCAATGCGAAGCCTTGGCCGCCGGGGCCGCGTTGGACGGCGCGCCCTCGCGGGCCCACCAACGCAGGAAGCCTTTGCTGTCCAGGTAGGCCTCGCAGCGGGTCATGGCGCCCGCGTCGTTGGTGTGCTCGTCGAACTGCAGGGTCAGGAAGGGCTCGTTCGAGGCGCCCCGCATGAAGTGCTTGATGTAGGAGTCAGGTCCGCACTTGAAATTGGTGATGTAGATGATGTGCAGATTGGGCCGCCCGGCCACCAGCTTGGCTGCCTGCAGGATCTTGCGCCCGTAGTTCCAGAACATGTTCGGGGTGACGTCACGCGTTTCCACCGCCCACAACGGCAGAAAGTCGATGGGGATGATGTTCACTCCGTAGTACGTGCGCAGCTTGGCCGGGATGTCCATATTCACGCCCGGGTCGTAGATGTTGTAGGGCCGGCCGATCAGCACGATGCCAAGCTCGTTGCGCTCCTCGAGGGTGGCCAGGGCCTCAGCCCCGGCGCGCAGTAGGATGGCCCGGAACTCGCCCTGCGCGGCGTAAGCATTGTCCACGGCCGCGTCGACACTCTTGGCTCCCAGACCGAGGGGCCTCATCAGGCGGCGGAGCTCCGACTTGACCGCTTCGGGCCCCCGGCGGAAGTGCAAGGTGGGGGCAAGGAAGCGGTCCGCGTAGCCCTCGAGGTGGGGCGCCGCCCGCATGACCCAGGGCAGCGTCTGGCCCCAGGGGCAGGCGTGACTCTCGAGCTCGGGATGGTCGGTCTCCTCGTTCAGCAGATTGGGCAGGAAGACGTAGTCGGCGCCCCGCTGTATCAGGTCGGACACGTGCCCGTGGGCGCCTCTGATGGGGAAGCAGGGCTCGGCCACCGAGTGTTGGATGCCGGCCTCGCGGATGTGCTTATCGGTCTCGCCTGAAACCAACACATCGAAGCCGCACTCTCTGAAAAACACCGCCCAGAAGGGTAGCCGGTCGTATGTGTACATGGCGCGGGGTAGGCCCACCGTGCCCTTCTTCGACGAGGCCCCGCTGCGGATGGGGCCCGAGAAGTCCAGGTCGTCGGCGCCGGTGACGTAGGCGAACACGGCCCGCTCGCGAACGGCCAGCAGGTCCTCGATGAGCGGCTGCTTCTCGACCTTGGCCCGTTTGCGATAGCGGTCCGAGCACTTGTCGCCCCAATACGTCTTCTCGTTGCCGATGGTGAACTGGCGGATGTCGCACTCGTTGGTGCAGCCCCTGCAGGTGAACTCACGGATGGTGTAGTCCACCTGTTCCAGGTCCCACCCGCGGAAGCGTGATTCCGCACCGGTGGCGGCCATCTTCTCACGGGCGAGCAAGGCCATGCCGATGGCGCCTACTACTCCGTTGTGGGGTGGAACGATGATCTCGGTGTCGAGGATCTTGCTGAAGGCGGCCGCGACCGAGTCGTTGTACGCGGTGCCGCCCTGGAAGTAGATGGTCTGGCCGATGTGGCGGCCGCCCACCACGCGGTTCAGGTAGTTGTAGGCGATGGAGTAGGCCAGACCGGCCACCAGGTCCTGCTTGGTGGCGCCCCGCTGCTGAAAGGAGTTAACGTCGCGCTCCATGAAGACGGTGCAGCGCTCACCCAGGCGCGCCGGGCTGGTCGACGAGAGAGCTAGGCTGGCGAACTCACCCTTGATCTGCACCCCGAGCTTCTCGGCCTGCTCCTCGAGGAAAGAGCCGGTGCCCGCCGCGCAGGCTTCGTTCATGGCGAAGTCGACCACCACGCCGTCCTGCAGGCTGATGAATTTCGAATCCTGCCCGCCGATCTCGAAGATGGTATCGGGCACCCGGTCGATGAGCTTGCGCCCGATGAAGGTGGCCCCCGTCTTGTGGGCGGTGATCTCGTCGTTGACGGTGTCGGCTCCGGCGAGCTCGCCGATCAGCTCCCGGCCGGAGCCGGTGGTCCCCACTCCGAGGATGCGCAGGCGAAGGCCCATCTCCTCCCAGATCTCGGCGAGGCCCTTGTTGACCACCTCGACCGGACGGCCGTCGGTCTTCAGGTAGATCTCTTTGACGAGCTCGCCTTGGGCGTCGAGAACCACCAGGTTGGTGGACACCGAGCCAACGTCGATACCCAGGTAGGCATCGATGGGCTCGTCGCTCGGAGGGAAGACGTACGGCCTCACCCGGTCGCGCAGGAGTACGACTCGCTCCATGCTCAGGCCCTCGGAGGTAGGCAGCTCGGCGGTGGGTCCGCCAAGCCCGCCGGTGAGGTCAACCACGAAGGGGTCACCGCCCCGGGCTTCGTCGGCCTCGATGAGGGCGGCGCCGATAGCCCCCATCCAGGCGTAGTAGCGGGGGACCACCAGCTGATCCTCGTCCAGCTCGAAAGCCTCGCGCACGGCATCGACGGCGCCCTTGTTGGCGGCCACGCCCCCGACGAAGACGATCGTGCCCGTGACGTTCTTACCTTTGGTGATGGTGCCTTTGTAGTTGCGAATGACCGCGTTGCAGAGCCCCTTCAGCACCTCGGGCGGCTGGTAGCCCTTCTGCTGAGCGTGGATCATGTCCGACTTGGCGAACACCGAGCAGCGACCGGCGATGGAGGCGGCCTTGCCCGCGCCGCAGACGATGTCGCCCACGTCCTCGATCCGGTACAGCAGGCGGCTTGCTTGTTGGTCCATGAACGAGCCCGTACCCGCGGCGCAGTCCCCGTTGGTCTGGTAGTCGGCGATGCCCACCCGACCGCTCTCGGGGTCGGTCTCGAGCAGGATGAACTTCGAGGTCTCGCCGCCCATCTCGAAAACGGTTGACACGCGAGGGTGCAGGGTGCCCACCGCCCGGGCGATGGCCTTGAACTCGTTCTCGACCGAGGCGTCCAAGGCGGCGGCAATCAGCTTGCCCCCAGAGCCGGTGGCACGGAGGCCGGTGATAGACTCGGGAGGGAGAGCCTCGAGGATCTCGCCCAGCAGCTTCCGGGCGGTCTCGATGGGGCTGCCCATGATACGCCGGTAGAGGGTGACCAGTATGGGGGGAGCTCCGGGAGCGGGCGGCTCCGAGGCGGGCAAACCGGCCTCCACGAAGAGGTCGGACCCGCACGCCAGCTGGGTGAAAAGGTCCCGATCCTGGTCGTCGCCGACCACCGCCATCTTGACGCTAATGCACCCGATGTCGATCCCAAGCGTGGCCATGCTTAGCCGTCTGCCTCCTACCCCGGTCGCCCGCGACGCGCGGATCGCCCGGTGCGCGGAGCCGAGACTCGCATCTGTCTCTCCAACGTCGTAGGTTACCACGGCCGGCCCAGGGTTAGAGCTCGTTGCGAAACGAAGCCCCGGCCCCCGCGGCCGCACTGGGCGGGCCGATGCGGCGTCCTCGGTCACGTCCGTAGCCTCCGGCTACGCCCGTTCCCTGCGTCCGAGAGCTCGGGTCAGAACGAAGCCTTGGCCGTCAGGCCGCACTGGCCGGCGCGATGCGGCGTTCTCGGTCGCGTCCGTAGCTCTGCTACGCCCGCTCCCTGCGTCCTTGCCTCGCCCACGCCCATCGCGGCCTGGCGGCGAAGCGTCATTCCGACCCGAGCTTCTTGCCTCGCCCGCCCCCAGCGCACCCTGGCGGCGAGGCGTCATTCCGAAACGAGCCGTCCGAGCTCGTTTCAAAACGAAGCCTTGGCCGCCGCGGCCGCACTGGGCGGTCCGATGCGGCGTCCTCGGTCGCGTCCGTAGCCTCCGGCTACGCCCGCTCCCTGCGTCCTTGCCTCGCCCGCACCCAGCGCACCCTGGCGGCGAGGCGTCATTCCGAAACGAGCTCCTTGGTTGTAGACTGGATGGAGTAGCGGAGGCTCGGGCTCTTTAGGGTGCCCGCAAGCAATGGGGAGCTGGCGTGCGAGTGCGTCTTGAGATCGTGGAGGAGAATGCCGGCGGGCCGACCTGCTCCACCAAGGATCGGCGGACTTTCGCCCGCCGCACAGTGGATCGGCTGCGAGATGAGTTTGGCGATCGTCTCGACGTCGTGTGGCAGGAGCCGCAGCCGGAGACCTGTACGCTGCCCGCGACCTACGTGGGCGGGCAGCTGGTGCACCGGGGCGGGTACCTTCCCTGGGAGATCCTGCGCCCCGTGGTTGCCTCGGCCCTGGCTGTAGAGGAGGGCGTGCAGGCCCTCACCAGGGAGGCCGTGGCCGCGCTCGAAGAGCTGGGCCTGGAGGCCGAGGACTGGCAGCAGGGC
Source organism: Thermoleophilia bacterium (assembly GCA_027493445.1). Lineage (GTDB taxonomy): Bacteria > Actinomycetota > Thermoleophilia > RBG-16-64-13 > RBG-16-64-13 > JAMDDA01. Next base: position 4,444,038 of record JAOSKU010000001.1, read on the forward strand.
CTTCTGAGCTGGCTGGAGCGCCAGCGAGAGGAGTAGCCCGCCACCGCGAGATCCCCGCGCGGCCCGCTGCCGAGCCCGCCTCCTCCATCCCGGCAGGCCATCAGCCTGCTCACCCGCGGGGGCTGGCGGGGCATGGGTTACCGGATGCCCGTGTCGTACAAGATAACCACTTGGGTGAACGCGTGCGGTTCCACGATGACCTCTTGCTGCCCCGCCCACGGTAGGGGATCGCCTCCCGGCACCGGGTCCAAGACGTACGCGCCAGGCGGGAGCGCCACCGAGAAGCGGCCGTCCAGCCCGCTGTGCACGCGGGTGACCTCGGTTGCTCCACCGGCGTTGCGTATGACGATCGTGGCCGCGTAAGGCCGGGAATCTGGTTCACCCTCCCGGACCACCGGGCTCAGTGGGCCGAGCAGCACCAGGCCGCGGATGCCGCTGTCGTCGGTGTCGGGCAGCGGTGTTCCGCCGGGGAGCCGGGACACGCCCCAGAGCACGCGGGCCGCGTGACCGCGGGTGGCCGTCGACCAAGGATCGAAGCGTCCGGGGGCCTTACCGTCGACCAGGTCGTTGTAGAAAGCCCAGTTCACGAAGCCCTGATCGGCCTGAGCGACGTCGGTGAAGCCGGCGGAGAAGTCCGGGGCGGGGGGTTCAAGCGGGGCTGTGCGGCCCGCACGATCATGCGCACCAGCTGGATACGGGTCACCGTCTCGTACGGTCGGAAGGTGCCGTCGTCGAATCCCAAGGCGATCCCCGCCCGGGCGGCCTCGCCGATGTAGTCGGGCAGGGAATCTCCGGGGAGCGCACCTACGTCGGTGAAGGGCGGCGGCGGGCCAGGCTCGGGGGTGTGCAGGCCCAGGAGCGACACCAGCATGCGGGCCAGCTGGCCGCGGGTGACCGGATCGTCGGGCCGGAATGTTCCATCGGGGAATCCGCCGATGACGCCCGCTCGATACAGGGCCTCGATGGCCTCACGGAAGCGGTGGTCAGGCGGAACGTCCGAAAACGGCCGCAGGGGCGGACCGGGAGCGGTAAGGAAGGTCGCCGAGGCGGGATTCTCCACGGGCACGCCGTCGGTCGCTCGGGCCGCGGTGGTGGCTATGGCCGTATAGACTTGGTGGGGTTCGAGGGGTCGCAGGGGATGCAGGATCGCCGTGCGGGTCGGGACGTCGTAGAAGACCTGCGCCGGCACGGGCGCCGGGTCGATGGGCGGCATGGTCCAACCAGGGTCTAGGGCCGTACCGGTCTGCCATTCGGCCCGGCCGTCGAAGAACCAGACAGGACCGCCGAAAAGCTGCAGGCCGCCCGCTCTCAGCGAGGCCAGGTCCATGTCGCGGTCGAAGGTCGCGCGGATGTCGCTCTCTACGGGCACGCCAGCCGCCCCGTCCGGAGGTTCCCAGGCGGTGACTTGGGGCGGGGGCCCCACCTCGCCCACGGCGATGGTAGTCTCCAGGATGCTGGGGCCGGGCACCGGCAGGATATCGGTGGGAGCGTCTGATCCGCCGGGGCCGGTTGACCCGGTACTCCCTTCGGTCACGGTCGCCCCGGAGGTTCCGGTGCCGTCCAGGTACCAGTATGGCGGCTGGGTCCAGGTCATGTAGACCACCTGGTACAGCCCGATGCGGGCCGAGGTGACCACGCTGAGCGAGAAGTCCAAAGGTGTGCCGTCGTCCATGGATACGGCCTCAGCGAGGAAGGCCCGCCAGATGTAGCCGGGTGGGGCCGGGTAGTAGACGTCGTAGACCCACGTTTCGTCGGGAGCCGGCGCGAGCTGGACCGTCGTATCGCCGAGGCGGAAGACCGCGGTGGGTACTTTCCAGTCCGACGGAGCGAGGACTCCGATCCGGGGGGACACCGCCGAGCGGTCGGGAGCCGGGGGTTCGGTGGGTATTGGGCCCGTTGCCCCGTGGGCCACAGCGTGGACGGTGGCCTCGAAGGTGGCCCCCGGTGCGACCGACTGGGGTTGGTCGACGCCCAGCAGCTCGATCCACGCGACGAAGAAGAGGGGGATGGTCACGGCGAGCGCCGCGGCCAGGAGCCGGGGGGTGCCCATGGCGATCTCCTTGCATAGTCGAGGTCGGGCGCTATCAGGCCGTTGAAGAATGACGCTTCGCCGCTGGGTGCGCTGGGCACGCGCAAGGTAAGAACGCGGGTCGCGCTCGTAGCGGCGCTACGCGCGCGACCGAGGCATGGCGCCGCCCAGTGCGCTCCGGCGGCCGAGGTTTCTTTTTCCGACAGCCTCCTAGTACCGCCTGTGATGATGATACTCCCTGCGACGGCCGGGAAGCGACCGTCGTTCCCCTCAGTTGCATGGCCATGAGCGGCTCCATCCGGTACTCTGGGCGCTTGGCGATTCATTGCCGGCCGGAGGTGGGAGTGTCCGCACAGGGCTCGTCGAAGAAGGCCGTGGTGGCCGCGGTGCTGGGCAACCTGGCCATCGCCGCGACCAAGTTCGCGGCTGCCTTCGTCACAGGGAGCTCCGCCATGCTCTCCGAGGGCATCCACTCCCTGGTCGACACCGGTAACGGTCTTCTGCTGCTCTTCGGCATGCGAAGGGCCAACCGGCCGGCCGATGAGGAACACCCCTTCGGTCATAGCAAGGAGCTCTACTTCTGGGCCTTCGTGGTGGCGATCATGATCTTCGCGGTGGGCGGAGGCATGTCGATTTATGAGGGGATACTCCACATCCTCGATCCGAACCCCTTGGAGAACCCGCTTTGGAACTATTTGGTGCTCGGTTTCGCGGTGGTCTTCGAGGGCGTCTCCTGGACGATCGCCTGGCGGGAGTTCACCGCTGCGCGGGGGGACAAGGGCGTCTGGCGGGCCATCCGTACGGGCAAGGATCCCTCGCTCTTCACAATAGTCTTCGAGGACTCAGCCGCCCTGGCCGGTCTGATCGTGGCCTTCATCGGCGTATTTCTGGGCCACCTGCTCGAGAACCCCTATTTCGATGGAGCCGCGTCGGTGGCTATCGGTCTGATCTTGGCGGGTGTGGCCGCTCTGCTGGCCATGGAGAGCAAGGGCCTGCTGGTGGGGGAGAGCGCTGGCCCCGATGTCGTGTATGACATCATGGCACTCGCAGTGGCCGATCCGGCGGTGGAGCAGGTGACTCGGGTCCTCACCATGCATCTGGGACCGCACGACGTCCTCCTCAACCTCAAGCTGTGCTTCAGGGATGGGCTTGCCGGCCGCGAGGTGGAGGCGGCCGTCGACCGGGTGGAAGCCGTCATCCGAGAGAGGCGGCCCGATGTCACCCGCATCTTCGTCGAAGCCGGGTCCCGCGTGGAGTCCGGGTCGGAGCTCTGACAACGTCACTGGCCGGCGGTCCTTCGAACCGGCAGTCGTACCACTCCTTCGCGAGCGCCGTGTCTCACTCAGCGCCTTCCCTGGGCAGGGGCTCCGACAAGCGCCTTTCCAGACGCCGGCGAAGAGATGGCACGCGGAACACCAGGAGGAAGGCCACCAGCGCGGTGTAGGCGACGTGGGTGCTCGTGATCACCTTGACCGCCCACAGGGAATGGAGCAGTACGAGGGGGGCCGCCGCCAGCACCGCTCGTTGCGACCACCTCCACCACCGCCGGCCGAGCCAGGGCGGCCAGCCGCGGAGCGATGTGGCGGCCGTTGCGAGTAGAAGCACGAACGCGGCCAGACCCATCAGGGCGTAGGGCTTCTCGAGCACGGCCTCGCGCAGCAGGTCGAGGCGGACTCCATAGTCGAGCACGGCGAAGATGAAGAGGTGGATGCTCGCGTAGAGCATGGCATAGAGGCCTAGGGGGCGTGCCACGGTCATCAGGCTTCGGCGGCCTGAGACCAGCACGAGGGGGGTTACCGCCAGGGCGAGGATCAGGAGCGCCAGCGCGGTCTGCCCAGTGCGCCTGGTGGCGTCCTCGATCGGGTTGAACGAAAGCCTTCCGGCCCAGTCATCGTAGAGCAGCAGCGCCAAGGGAGCCAGGGAGGCCGCGTGCAGCCCAAGGCGGAACGCGGTGCCGAAGGCCTGTTTCGTGCGAAGCCCTGCGGCCTCAGAAGTCCTTCCGAAGGTCCATGCCCTCATAGAGGCCGGCCACCTCCTCGCCGTAGCCGTTGAACGGGAGAGTGTCGCGCCGGCCGGTCTCGCCGATCCGCCTCTCCGACTTCTGCGACCAGCGGGGATGATCGACTTCGGGGTTCACGTTGGCGTAGAAGCCGTACTCATGGGGTGCGGATGACGACCAGAAGGTGGCGGGCCGGTCCTGCACGAGCTCGATGCGCACGATCGACTTGATCGACTTGAAGCCGTATTTCCAGGGCACCACCAGTCGCAAAGGGGCGCCGTTCTGGGGCAAGAGCTGCTTGCCGTAAAGCCCGGTGGCGATCAGGGTCAGGTCGTTCATGGCCTCATCGAGGCGCAGGCCCTCCGTGTAGGGCCAATCAAAGGAGTACTTCCTCTGGCCCGGCAGGCGCTCGGGGGCGTCGATGGCGACGAAGCGCACGTAGCGGGCTTGCGGCTGAGGTACCACCTGGTCGAGGAGGAGCCGCAGGGGGAATCCCAGCCAAGGGATGACCATCGACCAGGCCTCCACGCAGCGCATGCGATAGATGCGCTCCCTTTCGGGAAACTCGGCGAGCAGCTCGTCGATGGGGAGCACCTGGGGTCTGGCCACGAGACCGGCCACTTCGACGGTCCAGGGTCGGGTAGCGAAGTCCCGCGCCAGGTCGGCCACGCTGTCCTTGTCCACGGTGAACTCGTAGAAGTTGTTGTAGCCGGTGACCGCCTCGAAGGACGTGAGGGCCTGGCCCAGTTCGTCAGTGGTAGCTCCCACCGGTCCCGGGCTCACGGTGGTCTGCGTGTTGGATCCTCCGCCGCGGTCGCCGCACCCCGGCAGCAGCGCGGCGCCTGCCAGCGCCGCCGCTCCCAGCATGAACTTCCTGCGAGAGAGGAAGAGGTGCTCCGGTGTGATCTCGGAACGGTCGATGTCTTTCACGACAAAACCTCGCTCTGACGGCCGCCCGGTCGACAGCGATGGGGGTCGCGAAGAGGTCATGCGGGGCTAACGCGGTCTTTGGTCTCCGGCGCGGATGGTTCGCCGGGATTGTGGGTGGTCACGGGTAGGGCCGTGGCCTGGCCCTTGGCGAGAAGCTTCCCGGCGTCGTTCTTGACCTGGTACTCAACCGCGTGGAGTCGGGACCCACGGTGCAGTGTCCAGCATTCCGCCGTCAAGGCCTCTCCCGGTCGGGCGGCACGGAGGATGTTGAAGCTCCATTGCACCCCCATGGCGTCGGCGGCGGCGTTGACTGCGATGGCGAACGCCACATCGATGAGGGCGAAGATGAGGGTGCCGTGAGCGACACGATGGCAGTTGAGGAAGTCCTCCTCCACCCGGGCGCTCACGCGCGCGAAGCCGTCGCGGGCTTCCTCGACCTGCATGTGGAAGTGCGGGATCATCCGATCGTTTCCGACGATGAAGGCGATCCGCTCCGAGAAACCTTCGACCATTGGTCCCCCCCTCGAGTGGTTTGTGCCGTTGCGGTGGACGGCCGGTCGGTGTCACCGCATCGGCTGGGGATGCACCCTCTGATTCTAGCAAGAGCCCGGCAAGGGGCGGTTCAGGTACGCGTAGGCATCGCTAGGTACCATCAGGATGTGTCCGAAGCATCTAAGCCGGAGTTCGGCACCATCTTCGCCGTCGAAGACCAGCCCAGCATTGCCGCGTCAGGGGGGCGTGCCCTAGCGGGCCGGAGACACCGCGACCAGTGCAATGTCGTCGCCCAGGCGACCAGCGGAGTATTCCTGGACGATCTTGAGGAGGAGCCGGGGTATGTCGCCGGCAGGCCGTCCGTCGAGGCCGGTGAGGGCTTCGATGAGCCGGTCGTCGCCGAACAGCACCCCCTCCCGCCGGGCTTCGATCACGCCGTCGGTGTAGAGAACCAGGATATCCTCCGGCCCCAGATGAGCGGTATCCTCCACGAACTCCACCTCGGAGAAGGCGCCCACGGCCGGTGACCGCGTGAGCAGGAACGAAGCTTCGTTGTGCGCGTCCTCCTCCCGGCGCAGGAGCACGGCCGGCGGGTGGCCTGCGCTGCAGTAGGTCAGCGTGCCCGTCGACCGGTCGTAGACCGCCAGGAACACGCTCACCCACGAGGTTTGATCGGTCACGCGCAGCACGCAGTCGTTGACCTTGGCCATCACGGTCGCCGGTGGGTCGCGGTCGAACGCATGGGCCCGGACGGTGTTCTTGACGACCGAGGTCAGGGTGGCGGCTTTCAAGCCCTTGCCCGACACGTCGCCGATCAAGAGCCCCACCTTCCGGTTGTCGATCTCGAACAGGTCGTAGAAGTCCCCCCCGACCCGGGTGGAGCTGGTGGCCGAGCGATACAGGTGACCAAAACGCAGTCCTGGGATGCTGTTCGGTACACTGAGCAAGGCTTCCTGCAGCGTGTTGGCGATGCCGCGGAAAAGCTTCTCATTCCGTTGGTGACTCTCCTCGCTCCGCTTGAGCTCTCTGAACAGGAGGCCGTACGGCTCCACCAGCGCGGTCTCGACCAGGGCCTTGTAGAAGAGGAACACGGCGGCGATGCGCAGGAAATGACCTATGAGGTTGGCGTTGGCGTAGGGGTCGGTGTAGAGGGTGAAACAGAGCTCGGATGCCACAGTGACGGCGATCGACCCGCTCAGCAGTGCCAGGATCTTCGGCTCGAAGGCCCCTCTCCGGCTCCAGAGAGTGCCGAGTGCGCCCAAGAGAACGGCCGAGAGCAGGTACTCGCTGATTCTTTTGAAGGCCGTGAGGCCTGTTTCTTCCAGGAAAGCGTCGGGAAAGATGGGCCACGCGAAGATAGCCAGGAGCCCTCCGAGCGTGACCACGGTCAGACCGGCGACGGCGTAGCGCGCGCGAAACGAGCGTCCGAGGAACAGGGGAGCCACGAGCAAAGAGAAGGTCTGGAGGTAGCGACCGAGGAGCCACAGCTGGGTAGCCAGGTTGGCGCCGGTCCGGGGAAACACGCCCATGCCCTTGTAGGCCAGGGCGTGTAGGAGATCGACGCCCCCCACGAAGAGGTAGGCGAGCCCAATGAAGACCAGATAGTTGTTATTCAGGAACCGCCGGGCGTTGAAGGTGATCACGAAGATGCACATAAAGACCACGACGGCGAACATCTCGGCGAGGGTGTGGAAGAGCACGTAGTTGTACCGGCGGGTCGCCAGCAGCCCTGCGAAGACGAGACCGGCACCCAGGGCATAAGGCAGAACCCGGCTCCACGGATTCCGGCGTGCCTGGCTTGCGGCTATGGGGCTCACGACGCGTGCAGGCTAACCAGCCCGTCGGTGGTGCGCGCTTCGCCCAATCTCCCTCCCTGCGGACACAGCTTGCTCATTCGCGATCGTCCGTTGAAGCTATGATACACGTGGAGGTGGGACGGCAGTGGACGGAATGGCGGCTGGTGACATCGAGACCTCGAGCACACGTAACGATGGGTCTACGGCGAAACTCCTGCTTGATCTTTTTGCCAGCGCCCCCAAGGCGGTGGAGCAGCTTCTCGCCGCCGAGCTACGCGACCTGGGGGCGGCCGAAGTGGCGGAGACTCGGGCGGGCTGCTCCTTTCGGGGCACACTCGAGACCGCCTATCGCGCCTGCCTCTGGTCACGAGTAGCCAGCCGGGTGTTCCTGCGGCTGGCTGTGTTCTCGGTAACCTCGCCCGATGAGCTCTACGAGGCGGTGCGAACGGTGCCCTGGGACGACCATCTGAATCCTGCGGGGACGCTGGCCGTCGACGTCACGGCGGGAGGGGACGTGGTCGCCCACACGATCTTCGGGGCGCAGCGGGTCAAGGATGCGGTAGTCGACCAACTCCGCGAGCGTTACGGCGTTCGCCCGTCTGTCGACCTGGAGCGGCCCGATGTGCGCCTGAACGTGCACATCGTCGGCCGGGAGGCCAGCGTGAGCCTGGATCTTTCGGGGGACAGCCTTCACCGGCGAGGCTACCGGGGGGACTTCGTCAAGGTGGAGGCCCCCCTGAAGGAAAACCTGGCCGCCGCCGTGCTGCTTCGGGCTGGCTGGCCTGACGTGGCGGCCGGCGGAGGCGCACTGGTGGACCCCATGTGCGGTTCGGGCACGCTGCTCGTGGAGGGCGCCTTCATGGCCGGCGACGTCGCCCCTGGGCTCCTGCGCGACTTTTTCGGGTTCCTGAGATGGCGCGGTCATGACCGGGCCCTCTGGCGAGACCTCCAGGCCGAGGCTCGGGTCCGGCGGCAGGCGGGGCTCGAGGGCCTGCCCCCCATCCTGGGCTTCGACGCCGGCGCGCACGCCGTGCGCATGGCTCTGTCCGCCGTCGAGCGCGCCGGCCTGCGGGGACGGGTGCTGGTGGAACGGCGGGCCCTGCGCGAGGGGTCTGTGCCGGAGACGCCGCCGGGCCTGGTGGTGGTCAACCCTCCATACGGCCGCCGCCTGGGTGCCGGCGAGGACCTGCGCCTTCTCTACGCGGAACTCGGCGCTCGGCTGCAGCAGGACTACCGTGGCTGGAAGGCCGCCGTGCTCACCCCCGATCCTGAGCTGGCTCGGGCTACCGGCCTGCGGGCGCGACGCTCGTACACCCTGTACAACGGGGCGGAGAAAGTGAGGCTGTTCATCTTCGACTCGGAGCACACCTGGCCGGGCGAGGACCGTCCCGGCGGGGTCGATCCCGCCGCCGAGATGTTCGCCAACCGCCTGCGCAAGAACGTGCGGAACGTCGGGCGCTGGGCGCGGCGCGAGGGCATCGAATGCTACCGCCTCTACGACGCCGACCTACCCGAGTACGCTCTGGCCGTGGATCTCTACGGCCGCTTCGTGCACGTACAGGAGTACCAGGCTCCCCCGACGGTGCATGCGGGGAAGGCGGCCCGGCGACTGCGGGACGCGTTGGATGCGGTCTCGAAGGTGCTCGACGTGCCCCGCGACCACGTGTTCTTGAAGGTGCGGCGCAGGCAGCGCGGGCGGCAGCAATATGAAAAGCAGGCTCACGCCGGTCGTTTCCACGAAGTCGACGAGTACGGCATGCGCCTGCTGGTGAATCTCACGGACTACCTGGATACCGGGCTCTTCCTCGACCACCGCATCACGCGGGACCTCATCCGCCGGGAAGCTCGGGGCGCGCGCTTCCTGAACCTTTTCGCATATACAGGGACGGCTACCGTGGCCGCCGCTCTCGGCGGTGCCCGGGCGACCACCTCGGTGGATCTCTCCCGCACCTACCTGGACTGGGCGCGCCGCAACCTGGAGCTGAACGGTATCCGAGTGCACGGTCCGGAGCGGGATGGCGGCCGTGCCGCAAAGGCGGATCACCGCCTGCTGCAGGCCGACGTGCGGCGCTGGCTCGACCAGGAGCGCGGCCGCTACGACCTGATCTTCCTCGACCCTCCCACCTACTCCACCTCCAAGGCCATGGAAGGCACCCTCGACGTGCAGCGCGACCACGTGGATCTGATCCGGGGCGCCGTTCGCCTCCTGGATCGCAGCGGAACCCTCGTCTTCTCAACGAATCACAGGCGCTTCAAGCTGGACGAGGGGGAGCTGACCGGACTGCGCTTGGAGAACATCACAGCGGCCACCATCCCCTCAGACTTCCGGCGCAACCCGCGGATACATCAGTGCTGGAGGATCACCAGGGCCTGAGCCGCTTCCGCCGGCCCCGCCGGGCCGAGGGCGCGGATCGGCCGAGGGATTCTACAATCCCCTCTGGTCGAGGATGCGGCGGTGGAGGGTCTCGAAGTCGGGGGCCAGGCTCAGATCGACGTCGGCGCGGGGTCTCAAGCCGGCCGCCTCGCTCGGGCAGCGGGACACACAGACCCCGCAGCCGATACACCATTCCTCGTCGAGGAAGGCGCGGCCGTCTTCGATGCTGACAGCGTCAACTGGGCACACGCGGGCGCAGGCGCCGCAGCCCGTGCATGCGCCGTTGTCGGTGGTGCGCAGGAAGTAAGTGGCCATGAGCACGTCGCGGGGGATCTTCCGCCGGCGGATGCTGCCCACGTTCCAGCAGGCGCAGCCGCAGCAGTTGCAGTTGTGGCGGACGGGGCCTTCCGCGTTGTCCACGAAGTGCACCAATCCGGCCTCGGCGCTACGGCGCACGATCATGCGGGCCTCGTCTCGGTCGATGGCCCGGCCGAGGCCGCGCTCGATCAGGTACTCGGCCAGCTCATCGAACTTCATGCACACGTCCAGCGGATGCTCGCAGGCCCGGCCTCGGAGCTTCAAGCCCATGCGGCATGGGCAGTGGGCCACGGCGAAGACGTGAGCCCGCTCGAGCAAGGGCTCCATCGCATGGGCAGGGAGCACCGCCTGGGTGCCGGGCTCGAGGGAGGTGTCCAGGGGGACGTAGCGATAGGGCTTGGTCTCGGTGCCGCCGTAGGCCAGGCGGGTGACCTCCCGGTTGAAGTAGCGCGCCACCAGACCCGCCATGGCGGCCGCCTCCGGGGTCTCCTCTCCTTTCCAGAGGAAGGTCTGCGGGAAGCCGAAGCCCACTTGGTGCAAAGCATAGCCGAGCTCCCCGTCGGGCATACGTCCGGAGAAGATGAGCCCCCGGGCGGCGAGATCGTCCAGCCGCGGCGCGAGGTCGGTCGGGTCACCCCCGCAGCGGGCGGCGATCTCAGCGACGCCGGTCACCCGCAAGGGGATCCCGCCGGCGGGTAATGCGAGGGCAAGCTCGGCGTCCTCAGGCGTGAAGGCTTGGCGCAGCAGATCGGTCAGTTCTTCGCGCGGCGGCAGGGCCATGCCGAGGGCGGAGAGGTGCTCGGTGAGAAGGTGGTGGACGTCGCGTTGCACGTGCTCCTCCTGGTCGGTGTACGGGAGTATATCGTCCTGTCCGGGCAGAGCGTATTGACGGGTTCGGAGCGGACCTTTAAGCTGGCGCGGCAGCTACCGTGTGGAGGGATCGCGCATGAAACCGACTATCCGCCCGACGAACCCCAACTTCTCTTCCGGTCCGTGCGCCAAACGGCCCGGATGGAGCGTCGCGGCGCTCGAGAACGCCCTGGTGGGTCGCTCACACCGGGCGAAGGTGGGTCGCGCCCGGCTCCAGGAGGTCATCGACCGGTCTCGGGCGGTGCTGGGGGTGCCCCAGGACTACAGGATCGGCATCGTGCCCGCCTCGGACACGGGGGCGGTGGAGATGGCCCTGTGGTCGCTGCTCGGCGCCCGCGGGGTCGATGCGGTGGCTTGGGAGAGCTTCGGTCAGGGCTGGGTCACCGACATCGTGAAGCAGCTCAAGCTCTCCGACGTACGCACGTTCACGGCCGCTTACGGCCGGTTGCCCGACCTCTCGCAGGTGGACTGCGACCGCGACGTCGTCTTCACCTGGAACGGGACCACGGCAGGCGTGCGCGTTCCAAACGCCGATTGGATCCCCTCCGCCAGGCAAGGGCTCACCATCTGCGACGCCACCTCGGCGGTCTTCGCCATGGATGTCGCCTGGGAGAAGCTCGACGTGGTCACGTACTCCTGGCAGAAGGTCTTGGGTGGCGAGGCGGCCCACGGGATGTTGATCCTCAGTCCGCGGGCAGTGGAGCGGCTCGAGAGCTACCAGCCGGTCTGGCCCCTGCCCAAGATCTTCCGGATGACCACGGGGGGCAAGCTCATCGAGGGCATCTTCAAGGGAGACACCATCAACACCCCCTCGATGGTCTGTGTGGAGGACGCCGTTGACGGCCTCGTCTGGGCCGAATCTCTCGGGGGTCTGTCGGCCCTTATCGCCCGGAGCCAGGACAACCTGGCCGCGGTGGCTGCTTGGGTAGAGCGTAGCGACTGGGTGGACTTCCTGGCCGAGGACCCAGCCACGCGCTCCTGCACCTCCATCTGCCTCAAAATCGTGGACCCCTGGTTCCGCGGACTCGGCGCGGAACCTCAGGCCCGAGTGGCGAAAGACATCACGGCTCTGCTCGACGAAGAGGGCGTGGCCTATGACGTCGGCTCGTACCGGGACGCGCCGGCCGGACTGAGGCTGTGGGGCGGGGCTACCGTCGAGACCTCCGACCTGGAAGCCTGCTTCCCCTGGCTCGACTGGGCGTACGAGACCGTCAGATCTGGTAGCTAGCGCTCCGGTCGGGCCGGCCGCCGAGAGCGGGGGCCCACCCTAGTAGATCATTCGTTCCAGGGGCCGGCGCTCGGGTACGGTCAGCTCGGGCGCCTGGCCGTCCCGACGAGCCCGCGATACGTAGAGGGCGCAGTAGCAGGCTCCGTACTCCGCCACGTCGGCTTCCCGGTAGTCGCAGGGGCAGATGATGTCCCGATCGTGCCCGCGGTCTCCGGAAGCCAGACGGCAGGGGCACGACATGTATCCGTACCGCTCTCGGTTGACGAGCAGCCCGGCGAGCAGGTCCATGAGCATGCGGCGGTCGGGGTTGAAGAAGTACCCTTGGGCTTCCTGGCGCGGCTTCAGCCGTTCGAGGAGAGCTGTGACCTCGTCCGGGACCGGGGACTGACCGCTCACAGGCCCAGGGCTTCCTTGATCTCGTTTTCCTTGTAGCCCACGATAATCGTGTCCCCGATGACGATGGTTGGGAACGAGGTGCTGGGGTTCACGTGCCGTAGCTCGTCGAGGATCGCCTGGCGCTCCTCCCCGGCGGTGAGATCGACGTGGACGACCTCGTACACGACGCTGCACTCGTCAAGCAGCCGCTTGGCGTTGCGGCAGTGGCCGCAGGTGCTGAGCGCGTAGAGCTTCACGGAAGGTTGCGCCATTGTGTCTGGCTCCTCTCTGGACGGCGTGCGCGCGGTGACGGGCTGCTAGTCGATTGCAGTCGGGGCAGCGGCGGGTTTCCGAAAGACGAATATGGACGTGTCGAAACCGATGTTGAGATAGGCCAGCTCGAGCAGGCGCGACCCCACGGACTGCCTGCGCCGGCGGGGATTGGCCGAAACAAAGCGCAGGCCATGGTGCTCCGCCACTTCGATCAGCTCGTGCTTGTGCTCGGACGGGTAGGAGAAGACCAGAACGCCGTTGTCGACAAGCAACCGCGCGGCCTCACGGACTATGGTGGGAACGAAAGAGGAGGACGTGGCCCAGGCCAGCCTGGGGTCGTCGAAATGGAGTGTCATCCAAGGCGGGTTGGCGGCAATCGCGTCGAACCGGCCGGCCACGGCCTGAAAAGCGTCGGAGACGAGGGTCGTGACGTTCGTCAGCCTCCGCTCATCGAGGTTCTTGCGCGTGTTCTCGACGGCGATCGGATTGATGTCGGTTGCCGTCACATGCTCGCTCTTCTGCGCCAAGAAGATGGTCAGGTGGCCCGAGCCGGAGCCTAGCTCCAACACGTTCTTTCCTGCCGGAACGTAGTCGGCGAGCTCGTCCCAGTTGCCGACGGGCCGGCAAACCGAGGGGAGTATCTCGAGCTTCATTCCCTGGACTCGGGGGGTCGGGGCCACTCGCGTCACCAAGCCGGCGTAGCGGTAGTACAGCTTCATGAGCGGCCTGAGCGTCGAGTCGGTAAGCAAGGGCATCATGATTCTCCCGGGAGCAACAGCGGCAAGTCCAAGCCGCGGTGCACCATCGCGGTTGCCAGGGGGACAGGGTGACACGTGGTCGGGGGCGTGTCAAATCAACCCGCGCAGGCTCGTTGCAGCATCGGCTGCCGGCCATCTCGGGGGAGGCTCTCGCCCGCCGCAACCGGGGTTCTTCAGTATCGAGCGCCGATTGTCGATACTCTGAATGGGCCCCCGTCCGGAGAATCGTCCGGGGACCGCCCGTACGGGAGTGCAGAGCCCGAATGTGGCGTTGAGGATACATACAGAGGAACCGACCGAGGAGAGCTGGCGTGTCGGCCCATTTCTATACCATCGCGATGTCGGCGTCGGCCGTGGCGTCGTTCACGCTCGGGCTGACGCTGATTCGACGGCGGGCGGCGCCGGGCGCCTTACCCCTCGCTGTGCTTGGGTTTTCTGTCGGCGTCTGGGCGCTGGCCAGCGCGTTTCGGATCGAGGCGCCGAGCTTGGCGGGCAAGATCTTCTGGCACAAGGTCGAGCTGCTCGGGATGGCGCCCATCGATGTCTCCTGGTTCTGGTTCTGCGCCATGTACTCCGGGCGGGCCCGCTGGGTCAGACCGGAGATCCTGGCTCCGTTCATACTGGTGCACGCGGTCACGATCGGTCTGGGTTTCACCAATGAGTATCACCACCTGTTGTGGACCGAATTGCACCTCGACACGGCGGGCCCTTTTCCCGTGCTTCACGAAACCGCCGCTGCCTGGTGGTGGGTGGACACTGTGCAGGTATACACGTTGGTGGTCGTGGGGTTGGCCATGCTCCTCGGCCTCTTCATCCGCTCCCCCTGGCTGTATAGGCGGCAGGTGGGTGCCGTGGCGCTGGCGGCGCTGGCTCTGTTGTCCGCGGACATCGTCTACGTCTTCGGGGTGGAGCCCACGCCTCGGATCAACCTGGCGCCCGTCACCTTCACCTTGGTCGTCCTGCTCCTTTTCTGGGGCTTCGTCCGCTATCACCTTCTCGATATCGTACCTGCCGCCCGGGATCAGGTGATCGAAAGCATGGGAGACGCCGTGGTCGTGGTGGACGCGCGTTCCCGTGTGATCGACCTCAACCCGGCGGGTGCGCGGCTGGCCGGCCGCTCGGTCTCCGATGCGGTGGGGGTACACGTGCAGCTGGTCTTCCCTCAGCTCCGGGATCTCCTCTGTGCAGGTTTGAGGGGTGAGCCCGTGTCGGGCGAGCTGCAGCTGGAGAGCGAAGGCGAATCGCGGTACTACGACCTGGGCGTATCGGCGCTGAAAAACAGAAAGGACGTCGACCAGGGCCATCTGCTGGTTCTGCGCGACGTGACCGACCGCCGGCTGGCTCAGCAGGAGCTTGTCCGGGCCAACGACGATCTCGAGAGGCGGGTCGAGGCGCGCACTGCGGAGCTCAGAGTCGCGGTCGAGGCTTTGCGGCGCAGCCAGGGGCGGGTGGAGCACCTGCTCTCCTCCAACCCGGCCGTCATCTACAGCTGTCTCCCGAAAGGCGATTTCCCCATCACCTTCGTGAGCCCGAACGTCAAGCATCTTCTGGGCTACAGCGCAGAGGAGTTCATCTTGGGCGAGGACTTGTGGGACTCGTTGCTGCACCCTGACGATCAAGGTGTCGTCGCGGAGATGTCCGATATCGTGTCTCGGGGCGAGGGGGCGAGCGAGTACCGCATGCGCCGCAGGGATGGGCGGTGGATCTGGGTCCATGACGAGATGCGCCTCGTCAGTGGCGGGAACGACGCTCCGGTGGAGATGGTGGGGTCCTGGCTTGACATCACCGACAGGCGAGAGATGGAAGACCGCCTACGCCAGTCGCAGAAGATGGAGGCTGTCGGGCTGCTGGCCGGGGGGGTGGCCCACGACTTCAACAACCTGTTGACGGCCATCTTCGGCAGCAGCGCGCTGCTGCTCGCAACCCTGCCGGCAGAGGACGCACGCCGTCTCGACGTGCTGGAGATCCAAGAGGCTGCCGAGCGCGCGGCCGGCTTGACCCGGCAGCTTCTGGCTTTCTCGCGCGGCCAGGTGCTGAAGCCTAGAGTGCTGCAACCGAACTCCGTGATTCGCGCCATGGAGCCCATGCTGCGCAGGCTGCTGGGGGAACGCATCGAGTTCGTCGTGGAGCTGGACGAGGCACTGGGGCTCGTGAAGGCCGACCCCAATCAGTTGGAGCAGGTCGTGATGAACCTGGTCATCAACGCTCGGGACGCCATGGCCGGGGGCGGCCGGCTGACCGTGAGGAGCGCGAATGTAGTGGCCTCTTCGGGGCACGCGGGCAGGCCGGGAGGCGGGATGCCTGCCGAGCAGGTGGTCCTTTCGGTCCGCGACACCGGGCACGGCATGGATGCCGACACGCTCGCCCACCTTTTCGAGCCCTTCTACACTACAAAGCGCCAGGACAAGGGAACCGGCCTGGGCCTGGCCACCGTGTATGGCATCGTCACCCAGAGCGGTGGCTACGTCACTGTCGATTCCCGTCCGGGAAAAGGAGCCACCTTCAGCGTCTATCTGCCGCGCACGAACGAGACGCTTCCGCCTGAGTTCCTGGAAGATCCGCAGGGGCCGTCCCGCGCCGCCATTGGGGGGCGGCTCCTCCTCGTGGAAGACGAAGCGGCCGTGCGCCGCTTGGCGGCGCGCACTTTGCGGGCACACGGATTCGAGGTCTTCGAGGCCGCCGGCGGCGACGAAGCCGTGGCCCTGTTCGGGCGGGAGCGCAGCATCGAGCTGGTGATCACGGACATGGTCATGCCTGGCATGAGCGGGCAGGATCTGGCCGAGCGCCTGCGCCGCACGAACCCCACCGTCAAGGTGCTCTACATGTCCGGCTACTCCAAAGAGCAGCTGTCGATACAGGCGAGCCGGCGGTCCGCCTTCCTCGAGAAACCCTTCACCCCGGATTCCCTCGTGCGGAAGGTGGAAGAGATCCTGAACCTCTGAGGCGGGGACTCGATCAAGCTCGAGGGCGTACCCGGGGGTACCCCCGTACGCTCTCGAGCCAGGTACCGTCCGCTCTTTTACCGCAGCAGGCCGATCTCGTGGCCCACCGCATCGCAGATATCGATGAGCCGGTCGAGGTGACGACGTTCGTGGGCCGCCATGAGGCTGAAGCGGAAGCGGGCTTTTCCCGCCGGCACCCCGGGCCAGCGCATGATCGGGCAGAAGGCTCCCAGGTCGCGCATGCGCCTGGCGAAGGCGATGCCCAGATTCTCATCGCCTATGAACAGCGGTACCGAGGGCAGATCGTGGCTGCCGAGGACGGAGTATCCGATGTCGCGTAGGCCCTTCTTCAGATAACCGGCCTTCCCGGCAAGGTCCTCGCGCACCGCCTGCCCCGATTCCATGAGGTCGACGGCGGCGATCATCGCCCCGGCCATGGCGGCCGGCAGGGCGGAGGAAAGCATGGTGGCGTTGGCGGCGATACGCAGGTAGTCGATCAGGGCCTTGTCGCCGCATAGGTAGCCGCCCGTCCCCCCATGGCCTTGTCCATGCAGCCCATCACGATGTCGATGCCGTCGGCGCAGTCGTGGTGGTCCGGGGATCCTCCGCCGCGGCTGCCGAGTACGCCGATGGCGTGAGCGTCGTCAACCATGAGCTTCGCCTTGTACGCACGAGCAAGCTCCACGTATCGGGGCATGTCGACGATTTCGCCTTCCAGGCAGTAGACGCCCTCGGTCACGATCAGCTTGTTGCCCATGGAGGCATGCTCTTCCAGGCGGGCCTCGAGGTCTTCGAGGTCGTTGTGCCCGAAGGTGACAGTCTTGGCCGGACTCAGCCGGCAGCCGTCCAGTGCGGAGCCGTGGATGAGCTCGTCGATGAAGATGACGCTTTCCTTGGTCTCATAGGGGAGGCGGCCCAGGTACGAGCCCATCAATGCCTGAAAGACGGTAACGTTGGCCATGTAGCCTGTCGGGAAGGTGAGGCAGTCTTCCTTCCCCACCAGGGCGGCGATCCTCCGCTCGAGCTCGACGATGACCTCGACGTTCCCGCTCATGACCCGGGAACCTCCCGGGCCCACTCCATAGCGCTCGATGGCGCGGATGGCGGCCTCCTTCACGGCGGGGTGGCCGGAGAGGCTCAGGTAGTTGTTGGCGGCGAACATGATGTACGGCCGGCCGTCGATGACACATTCGGGCTCGTTGACTCCTTGCTGCACCTCGAAAAAAGGCGGGTAGGTGCCGTAGTCCTTCAGGAAGTCTACGAGACGAGCTACGTTCTGGAAGTTGGTCGTCTCGTCTTCGGGCCTGAGCGTGAGCAGCTGCCGTACCAGGTCGAACACCGCATACCTCCCAAGGTAGTCGATCCACGCAGTTCCCGTCCTGCGGCTCTACCGAGCGCGGCCCGAGGTCCCCGTCCTTCTTCACGCGCTGGCGAGGTGCCGGAGGTTCGCGGCCATCGTACACCAGGGGTTGGGGTCTTCGGTGGCCTCTTGAGCTCCTTGCCTCGCCCGCACCCAGCGCACCCTGGCGGCGAAGCGTCATTCCGAAACGAGCTTCTGGAGCTCGTTTCGAAACGAAGCCCCGGCCCCCAGGCCGCCCTGGACGGTGCGATGCTGTGTCCTCGGTCGCGTCCGTAGCGCTGCTACGCCCGCTCCCTGCGTCCGGGCCTCGCCCGCACCCAGCGCACCCTGAGGGCGAGGCGTCATTCCGAGCCGAGCTTGTGGCGCTCGGCTCGAAACGAAGCCCCGGCCCTCGCGGCCGCACTGGGCGGTCCGATGCTGTGTCCTCGGTCACGTCCGTAGCGCTGCTACGCCCGCTCCCTGCGTCCGTGCCTCGCCCGCACCCAGCGCACCCTGAGGGCGAGGCGTCATTCCGAGCCGAGCTTGGGGCGCGTTCCTGGTTTGAAGATCACACCTTCACGCTTCTTGCCATTCATCCGGACGAGGAGGGGATCCTCGAAGCGGAGGTGGCGCACATGGTTGCCTTCGTGCAGGGCTCCCTGGGCCGACAGCCACTCCCAATCGACGAAGCTGGCTTCGTCCTCCGAGTTCACGCTGAAGTAGCCTACGCCGAAGGAGGTGAGATTCTGGAAGAAGTGGCTGCCCTGGGAAGGCGCCACCTGGACGTCCTTGAGCTCGGACTCCACGATGACCTTGGCTCCCGAGATCTGGTCCCACGTGACCGGGATGCCCAACCAGGGATCAGCCGAGCCCCAGCGGCCCACGCCGATCAGGAGGTACGGGCGCCCCTCGCCGACCAGCTCGGCGTTCTGTTGGGCCACCTCGTAGGCCACCGCCTGGCTCTGGGCGCGGTCGAAACGATCGAAGTCGATCACCACCAGGTCGCGGATGGAATCCAGGCCGCCATGGCCCAAGATGCTGGCGCTCCGGCAGATCAGGTCCTCGGTCCGCACCTCGCCGATGTCGAGGTCCTCGCTCTCTCGCGAGATTCCCATGGGTCTCAGCTGCAGGAACCCAAACTCGTTTGGCACGCCCGGCACGTGCGAGAGCTTCGCGGCGAACTCGATCTCTACCGGGGTGGCCATGCCCCGGCTGCCCATCTCCAGCAGCATCTGGATGATCTCGGGGAGAGGAAAGAGGCCGAATTTGAGCAGGGGGGCGAAGGTGACCAGGCGGACTCCCTCGCGCGCGGTGCCGTCATAGACAGCGTCGTTCTCGGGCAGGTAGGTCGAAGCGACCGGGGCCAGGGTGCCGTCGGCTTCGGCCACCTCGAGCCCGAACCGCCGCTCCCAGGCCTCGGGCTGTAGCTCGTTGATATCGTCGTCGAGCAGAAGGGCCCAGAAGTGGCGCTGGGAGTTCTGCAGGATGTCCCGCACCGAGTTGTGCATCATGTGCTTGGGGTACTCGGGACAGAAGCTCTGCGCCCGCTCGCCTCCAACCACGGTCTTGCCCAAACCCAGAGCTACGGTGGCGATGCCATCCTCGGCGGCCATGGGCGGTGCCGGGTAGAAGTTGTGGGAACGAGCCACCCCGGAGATATCGGGGTAGAAGCGGTCGTTGTGCGTTGTGCCCACCACCTTCTGGATGATCACGGCCATCTTCTCTTCCTCCAGGCGGTACGGTGTGGCCTGCAGGTAGCTCTTGGCGTTGTGGCTGAACGTCGAGGCGTAGACCAGCTTCACCGCCGTGGCCAACTGGCGCATGCGCACGTCGACCTCGGGGTGGGTGTTGGGCAACATGAAGGTCTCGTACACGCCGGCCAGTGGCTGGTACTGCGAGTCCTCCAGCAAGCTGCTGGAGCGTACGGCCAGGGGGTAGCGAATCAGCTCCAGGAAGCTGCGGAGGTCGCGTTCCACCTCCCCGGGCAGGGTGGCCGCGAGGAAACGCCTCTGGATCTCCTCGTCATCGTCGCTATGGATGGCCACATCGCGCAGCTCATTCTGATCGAGGAACTGCTCGAAGACGTCGGTGCCGATCACCACCGAGGGGGGCACCGATACTGTCGTCCCCGGAAACATGGTGTTCACTTGGAAGGTGTTCAACAGATGACGCACGAAAGCCAGGGCCCGCGCCTTCCCGCCCAGGGAGCCTCCGCCCACGCGAGAGAAGCTGCTGGAGGTATCGAACGTGTCCCGATCGAAGTCGGCGATGAGGACGCGCCGCTGGTCGCGCCGGTACTCCTCCATGGTGTGGATGAGGTCCCGCCTCATATCCTCGGCCGAGGAGAACATGTCCCTCTGCCGGGGGCGGATACGGTGGGCCAGGGCAAACTCGGTGCGGGCTTTGAGCCAGCGGGAGAAGTGGTTCCGTTCGGCGTGATACGCGAGGCTCTCCATGGGGATGGTGCGCACCTTGCGGACCAGCGAGCGCAGATCGCGCGCCCGGTCGATCTCCGTGCCGTCGGGCAGGCGGAAGACGAAATCTCCGAACGAGAACTGCTCCACCATCAGCCTCCGCAGGTCGTGCAGCAGGGTGGGGGAGTTCTTGAGCAGGAAGGAAGCGCCTACCGAACGGGCCAGGTCTTCGTTCGCGGGCTTGCTGGACTGCAGCACGATGGGGATGTCGGGCCAGGCGTCGTTGACCATGCGTGCGAACCTGACGCCCGCCTCGGGGTCGAGCTCGCCCTCTCGCGGAAACTCGAAGTCGGATATCACTCCCAGGATGTCTTCCTGGTACTTCAGGAAGTAGGCCCATGCTTCCTCGAAGGTGGTGCAGAGGAGGATCTTGGGGCGGGCCCGCATGCGCAGCAGCTTGTGGGCGACGTTGATGCCCTCGGGAATGAGCCGCTGGGAGTGGTCGATGACCTCCGAGAAGATCATGGGCAGGAACGAGGAGTAGTAGCGGATGCTGTCCTCGATCACCAGGATCACCTGGACGCCGGCCACCTTGGTGTCGTGGTCCACGTTGAGCCGGTCTTCCATGTACTTGGCGATAGCGAGGAGGATTCGGGCGTTGCCCTGCCACAGGAACATGCGGTCGAGAGGGGAGACGTCGTGGCGGGCGATGAAGTCGGCCAGCTCGCCGCTGTCGTAGGAGAGCACGATCACGGGGATGTCGAGGCCTGCCCTCCGGGCCTCGAGGGCAAGCTCCACGGCGTTCATGTCCCCCACGTTGACGGCGGTGATGATGAGGCTGAAGTGGGGGTCGCGCTGGGCTAGCGCGATGGCCTCGGAGCCGCTCGACACGTGGGTGAGCCCCGTGGTGTGGTGCAGGTGGAGGTCGAGGAACTCGCCGAGTATCAATTCGTTGAGCTGACCGTCTTCCTGCAGGATGAACTTGTCGTAGAGGCTGGAGACCAGGATGATGTTCTCCACTCTCTGGGACATGAGCACGGCGAAGTCCTGGAACCGTCCCGGGCTCTCCAGGTTCGGCAGAAGCTCATCGAACACGGGCATGGACCCTCCCTGCGGCGACGGGCCTGAGCGGGTGCGGCCGCCGGCCCCACCCACCTCAAGGATAGCAGGAGCCTCGCTGGTATCGCGTGGCCCGCGGGCCCAGGAGGGCGGGCGGCCCTACACCAGCCCCTGGTCGAGCATGGCGTTGGCCACCTTCATGAAGCCGGCGATGTTGGCCCCGGCCACGTAGTTGCCCGGGCAGCCGTAAGTGTCGGCCGCGTCCATGCAGGCCTGGTGGATGCTCTTCATGATGTGACGCAGACGGCTGTCCACCTCGTCTCGGGGCCAGTTGATGCGCATGGCGTTCTGGGCCATCTCCAGGCCGGAGGTGGCCACCCCCCCGGCGTTGGAGGCCTTGCCCGGGGCGTAGAGGATGCCGGCCCCAAGGAACTCTTCCACCCCCTCTAAGCTGGTGGGCATGTTGGCGCCTTCAACCACCGAGAGGATGCCGTTTCTAATGAGGGCGGCGGCGTCCTTGCCGTTGATCTCGTTCTGGGTGGCGCAGGGGAAGGCTAGGTCGGCCTTATGCGCCCACAGGGGGTTGTGGTCGGCCCCCGGATCGGTCTCGGTGTAGAGGGCCTCGGGGTACTTCTCTAAGTACTCGCGGATGCGGCCTCGGCGCACGTTCTTGATCTGCTTGACGTAGGCGAGCTTGTCTTGGTCCAGGCCGGCCGGGTCGTAGAGGTGGCCGTTTGAGTCAGACAGGGTCACCACCCGGGCCCCCAGCTCGAGGAGCTTCTCGGCCGCGAATTGGGCTACGTTACCCGAGCCGGAGACGAGACAGACCCGGCCCTCCAGGGTGAGTCCCCGGGCGGCCAGCATCTCGGCGGCGAAGTAGACCGTGCCGTAGCCGGTAGCCTCGGGGCGGATGAGGGAGCCCCCCCAGGCCAGGCCCTTGCCCGTCAAGACCCCGGTGAACTCATTTGCCAGGCGCTTGTACTGGCCAAAGAGAAAGCCGATCTCTCTCCCGCCCACCCCGATGTCCCCGGCGGGCACGTCGGTGTGAGGGCCGATGTGGCGGAAAAGCTCACTCATGAAGCTCTGGCAGAAGCGCATGACCTCACTGTCGCTCTTACCCTTGGGGTCAAAGTCCGAGCCCCCCTTGCCCCCGCCCATGGGCAGCGTGGTGAGGGAGTTCTTGAACACCTGCTCGAAGGCTAAGAACTTCATGATGCCTAAGTTGACCGAGGGGTGGAAGCGCAGGCCGCCTTTGTAGGGGCCGATGGCGCTGTTCATCTGCACCCGGAAGCCCCGGTTCACCTGCACCTGGCCCTGATCGTCCTGCCAGGGCACCCGGAAGATGAGGATGCGCTCCGCTTCCACCAGGCGCTCGAGGATCTTGGCGGCTCGGAACTCGGGATGACGGTCGATCACCACGCTCAGGGAGTCCACCACCTCCTGCACGGCCTGGTGGAACTCGGGCTCGGCCGGGTTCTTGGCCTTGACCTGAGTCAAGAGCGATGCGACGTAGTCCTGCATTTGCGGCCTCCTGGCGTCGGTGAGGGTGTTCCGCACTACGGACCCCGGGCTTTGGCCCGAGCGGCAGCCCACCGGGTACGCGTCCCCCGCCCGGTGCGGGATCGTCCGGCGGTAGTCTCCGGACCCATGATATGACCCGGCGGATGGATCGGTCTACTGTGCTTTCCTCCATGAGAAAGCGGGTGGCGTTGTCCAGGAGTCTATTACGGGGCGTACCATTCGCTCACACCCAGCGCACCCCGGGGGCGAGGCGTCATTCCGATACGAACTCCGTGGCCGGGGCCAGAAGTGCTTGCCGAAGAGCGTCGGCCGTGGTCACCGGTGCGAGGCATCTGCCGTCCGTACACACCCACGCGGCTGGCGCCCCGGATGAGGGTTTGCGGCCGGCCAGGAGGGGCACAGGGGAGCCGGAACCCCGGTTCCGGAAGGCCGTGACCTGGAAGGGCCTGAAGCCTTCCCGGGCGGCCTGCAGGAGCGCGCGCGTACCGGGGTCCTCGCCCTCCCCGACGACAGCTACTTCTATCCGGGGTCCCAGCACGAGTTCCAGCACCGCGAGCCATTGGCCGAAGCCGACCGGATGTTGGGCGGCCATGCCGGCCATGCCGGCTAGAGCCCCTTCGGCTGCGTCGGAGTACCGTGACTGGCCCGTTAGCGCCGCCAGGCGCAGAAGCACCTGGGCCGCCATGGCGTTGCCGCTGGGCACGGCATTGTCCTGCAGGTCGCGGGGGCGGGTGATGAGGGCCTCGTGGTCGTCGGGGGTGTCGAAGAACCCGCCCTCCGGCGCCGGGAAGTGGGTGAGCACCACGTCCAGGAGGTCGCGGGCCGCCTCGAACCAGCGGTCTTCGAAGCTCAGCTGGTACAGGGCTAGCAGACCATCGGCCAGGTGGGTGTAGTCCTGGAGATACGCGGCGATGCGGGCGGAGCCGTCCTTCCAGCTTCGCAGGAGGCGGCCTTCCGCCGTACGCAGCTCACGCAGGACGAAGTCGGCATTGCGCTCGGCCGTCTCGCGGTAGTCGGCCCGATCCAGGGCCAGGGCCGCTTCGGCGAAGGCGGCCAGCATGAGACCGTTCCAGGCGGTCAGCACCTTCTCGTCGCGGGCCGGCTTCACTCGCTCCTCCCGGGCGGCGAGAAGGTGGGTGCGGACTTCCCGAATCTCGGCCGGCCATCCGTCGAGAACCTCCACCCAGTCGGACGGCAAGTGGAGCACCGTGCTCCCTTCGAAGTTGCCCTGCTCGGTGATGCCGAAGGCGGCCACAGCCAGGTGCGAGAGATCGCTGTCCCGGCCCAGAACAGCTTCGACCTGAGCCGGGGTCCAGACGAAGTAGCGCCCTTCCTCGCCTTCAGAGTCGGCGTCCTGGGAGCTGAAGAAACCGCCTTGGGGATGGGTCATTTCCCCCGCCACGTAGTCCAGGGTTTCGACAGCCGTCCGCCGGTACAGGGGTTCGCCGGTGAGCTGCCACGCGTGCAGGTAGACGCGGGCCAGTTGGGCGTTGTCGTAGAGCATCTTCTCGAAATGGGGCACCAGCCAGACGGCATCGGTGGCGTAACGGTGGAAGCCTCCGCCCAGCTGGTCGCAAAGGCCGCTCAAGGCCATGGCCCGTAGGGTGGCGTGGACCATGCGAATGGATGTCGGCTCCCCCGTGCGGACATGATGGCGCAGCAAGGACTCCACCGGCATGGGCTGTGGGAACTTGGGCGCCTCGCCCCAACCGCCGTTGGTCCAGTCAAAGGTCGTGGCCGCCCGGCGCACGGCCTCCGCGGCCTTCTCCGGGTCGAGGGCTGTCTCAGCGGGAGCCGCGGGTATCCGCACCGGCGCCAGGCGGGCCAGTGTGTCGTCGGCAGAGGCCGTGATCTCCTGGGAATGGTTCCGCCACGCCTCTGCCACCGCCTCCAGCACCTGGCGGAAAGAGGGCAGGCGCTGCCGGGGGCGGTCGGGGAAGTAGGTACCGCCGAAGAAAGGCACAGCCTGAGGGGTCAGCCACACACTCATGGGCCAGCCGCCGCGGCCGGTCATGGCCACCACCGCCTGCATGTAGATTGCGTCGAGGTCGGGGCGTTCCTCGCGGTCCACCTTGATGCTGACGAAGGCCTGGTTCAGCAACGCGGCCGTGTCTTCGTCTTCGAAGGACTCCCGCTCCATGACGTGGCACCAGTGGCAGGCGGCATAGCCGACGCTGAGGAAGATCGGGCGGTTCTCAGCGCGGGCCCGGGCGAGAGCCTCCTCGCCCCAGGGGTACCAGTCCACCGGGTTGTGGGCGTGCTGCAGCAGGTAGGGGCTGGTCTCGTAGGCCAGGCGGTTCGGCACGGGGTCGCTCCCGGCCGCGATCAGCGCCCGGAGATGTACGTCACGAGTTGATCGATGAGGAACTCCTTTTCCTCCAGGGTGGCCCTGACCACGTCCCTCACTGAAACCACGCCCACCAGCCGGCCCTCCTCGAGCACGGGCAGGTGCCGGACATGCTTCTGGGTCATGAGAGCCATGCATTCCGCCACGGTATGATGCGGGGGTATGGCGATCACGTCCTTGGTCATGACCTGCGCCACCGGCACGTCCGGGGTCAGAGCGTCGAGGGCTACCTTGCGGACGTAGTCCCTCTCCGACACTACACCCACCAGCGTGTCTCCTTCGACGACCATGACGGCGCCCACGTCGGTATCGGCCATGGCTCGGAGCGCCTCGAGCATGGAGGCATCAGAATCGATGGTGGTGGGCGCCTTGTGCTTCTCGTCGAGGATCTGTCGCGCGGTCTTCATCATCGGCCCCCTGTCCTCACCCGGTCCTGGGTGGGCTCGGTGTTGCGCATGCCAGCGTCCTACCCAGAAACGAGGCGCGGCTATCCGATGAACGTGGGGCCCGTCGAATGCTTCAGGCTTCGAGGGCCGGGCCGTCAGGCTTCGAGGGCTCGGCCGTTCGCGGAGGGTTCGAGTGTGCCGCCTCCGGGTAGTCTGGTTCCTGGTTGGGGGGTCAGGTGGGGCTTCGCCGTGGTGCCCCGGGGCGTATGGCTCTGGGGAGGTCTCCGTGGCACACTCTTCTCTGTATCGCCGGCGGCCCGCTGGGCGGACAGGGATTGGGAGGCACTGCGTGCGGCTTGATACAGAGCAGTTCAAGGAGATCGACCCGGGATCGCGCGTCCTCATGGGGCCGGGTCCGAGCGACGTCCACCCCCGGGTCTTGCGGGCCCTCTCCGCGCCCTGCATAGGTCACCTCGACCCGTACTTCTTGCGGGTGATGGGCGAGACACAGCAGCTTCTGCGGCACGTCTTCCAGACCGAGAATGAGCTGACCATCCCCGTCTCGGGTACGGGCAGCGCCGGGATGGAGACGTGCTTGGTGAATCTCGTCGAGCCCGGAGACGAGGTGGTGGTCTGCGTGAACGGTGTCTTCGGCACGCGTATGTGCGACATCGTGGGCCGCCTGGGAGGCCGCCTGGTGCGGGTCGATGCCGAATGGGGGAGAGCGGTGGCCCCGGAGGCTCTCGAGGACGTCCTGCGCGGGCGCAATCCCAAGCTGGTCGCCGTGGTGCACGCCGAAACGTCCACCGGAGTGTGCCAGTCCCTCGAGGAGCTCGCCCGCCTGACCCACGCGGCCGGCGCTCTATTCGTGGTCGACACCGTGACCTCGTTGGGCGGGATGCGCGTCGCCCTGGATGCGGTGGGCATCGACGCGGTCTACAGCGGCACTCAGAAATGCCTCTCGTGCCCCCCGGTCTGGCCCCGCTCTCCTTCGGACCCGCGGCGGTGGCCGCGCTCGAGGCGCGCGCGACGCCCGCGCTCAGCTGGTACCTCGACCTCGGCATGGTGCGCCGCTACTGGGGCGACGAGCGGACCTACCATCACACGGCGCCTGTGAACATGGTTTTCGGCCTCCGCGAGGCCTTGCTACTGATCGCCGAAGAAGGGCTCGAGGCGCGCTTCGCCCGGCACCGCCTGAACCATCGGGCGCTCGTGGCCGGTGTGGAGGCCATGGGTCTCGCGATGCTGGTGCCCGAGGCCGAGCGGCTGCCCATGCTCAACGCCGTGCGCATACCCGAGGGAGCGGCCGACGGCCCCACGCGCCAGCAGCTGCTGGCGGATTACGGCATCGAGATTGGTGGCGGTCTGGGGAGCTTGGCCGGCCGCGTGTGGCGGGTTGGGCTGATGGGCCACGCCTGCCGGCCGGCGAACGTGGTTCTCTTTCTGTCCGCCCTGCAGGTGGTCCTGACCAGCCAGGGGGTCCGGGTGAAGGGCGGGGCACTGGAAGCAGCCGCAGAAGTCTACAGGGCGGGTTGATGGACCGTCTTCGGAGAACTCCCGTCGAGCCGGACGCCGGGATCGTCGATCGGGCTCGGGGCTGCCTGCTGGGCCAGCTAGGGGGCGATTCCCTGGGGAGCTTGGTCGAGTTCCGCTCCATGGATGCCATCCGCCGCCAGTATCCGGACGGCCTTCGTGACCTGGCCGACGGCGGGTACTGGGATACCCTGGCCGGGCAGCCCACCGACGACTCCGAACTGGCGCTGACACTGGCCCGGGTGTTGCTGGCCGAGGGCCGCTTCGATCCGCGGAAGGTGGTTGAAGCGTATGTCAATTGGTACCAGTCCGATCCTTTCGACATGGGCGGTACCACCCGCACGGCGCTGCGGGCGGCCGTGGGGGCCGTCGAGAAGGGTGGCGATCCGGTGGCGGCCGCCGAGGCGGCCGCCAGCATCACTAGTCAAGCCAACGGCGCGCTCATGCGGGTCAGCCCATTGGGCATCTTCGGTCACGCTCTGGAACCCGCGGCGCTCGCGGACCTGGCCCGCCGCGAAGCCGGGCTCACGCATCCGAACCCCGTATGCCGCGACGCGAGCGCCGCCTATACCGTGACTCTTGCTCACGTCATCCGCCACGGGACTCCACCAGGCGAAGTCTACGAGCGCACCATGGAGTGGGCGGCCGCGCAGGGATTGCACCCCGACATCCTCGCGACCCTGGAGAATGCCGCCGATCAGGCCCCCCCGGACTTTCAGGTGAACATGGGCTGGGTGCGAACCGCCCTGCAGAACGCCTTCTTCCAGCTGACCCACGCCGCCGGCGTCGAGGAAGGCGTGGTGGACACGGTCATGCGGGGAGGCGATACAGACACCAATGGCGCCATAGCCGGGGCCCTGCTGGGGGCCTGCCACGGGCTGGAGGGCGTGCCTGAACGCTGGCGCTGCGCCATCCTGCAATGCCGTCCCCAGGCGGGACGGCCCGGGGTGCGCCGGCCCCGGCCGCAGGTCTTCTGGCCAGGGGACGCTCTGGAGCTGGCCGGGCGGCTCGCGGAGATCGGCTCTCAGTCGGCGGCATCAGGTCCGTCTGCGCAACCGGGCGGGCACTGAGAACCTGGGTTGCCGGCCAACCGAGCCTGGTCGAGGCGCGCCAGCACGGCGTTGGCCGCCTTCACGGCCCCCATCCAGCGGCCGGCCCAGTCCTCGGCTTCGACCAGCAGACCGGCGACCTCGTCGCGTACGAAGCGAGCGCCGGCCGCGGATCCGGTGAGGCCGGGCCCTCCTTCGCGGACGGTGTAGCGGATCTCGGCCAGGCGGTCTTCGATCTCGGCCAGCTTGTGCAGGTCTTTCACGTAATCTCCTCGAGAACATGCGGAGAATGACGTCTGCGATTATCCCACACGGATAGAGGCGGGCCAGGGGCAGACCATCGAGGCTGAGTCCTCGCGGGGCCAGTGCGGGGAAAGCTTGACACGGGACCCGCGAAAACTTATTGTCGGGATAAGTATTGGTCCGCGTGTCGATGGCTTCCGTCGGGGGGCGAGGTCCGCCGGCGGGAACAGGCCGGCACGTCCGATCCACGGGGGGAACCATGTCCGAGATCCCGCTGATCCATCAGGTGCCACCCGATCGCATGACCGGTCCGGAGCGCATGCAGGCGCTGCTCACCCCCGGGGTGAGGCCCGACCGCGTGCCCTTCATCCCCTTCATCTTTGGATTCACCACCAAAAACTGCGGGTGGGACAAGGCCGACGTGTACCGCGACGCCCAGAAGAGCTTCGTCGCGCAGATGCGCTCTCTGGAGCAGTATGGGTACGATGGGGGCGCCCTCTATGGCTACGCCTCGGCCGGCGCGTGGGAGTTTGGAGGCGAGATCAAGTTTCCCACGGGGGAGTGGGACCAGGCACCCGTGGTGACCCGCTTCCCCGTGGAGACCGAGGACGACGTCGACCGCATTCGGGTACCCGAAGACATCATGCATGCCGGCGCTGTGCCCATCATGTACGAGTTCTCCAAGATGCAGGATCGCGCGGGCATGCCCGTCACGCTGCAGATGGGCAGCTGCTTCACCTGCGCCGGCAACATGGTGGAACCGAGCAGGCTGCTCAAGTGGATGGTCAAGAAGCCTGATCTGGCTCACCATCTCATCGGTCTGCAGCGTGACTTCTTCCTCGAGCTGGCGAAGAAGTGGACGGAGCTCTTCCCGGGGCGCATGATCATGGGCTTCGATGGCGGTCCCACTGAGGCCAACGCCCTCATCTCGCCCAAGCAGTTCAGGGAGTTCGCGCTCCCTTATGCTCGGGAGGTCCACGAGAAGGCTTTGGCCCTGGGCATCACCCACTTCCACACCCACTCCTGCGGGGAGCAAAACGGCAATCTCGAGTCTTACCGCGAAATGGAGTACGGGCAGCCAGGCGGACCTCCCGGCATGATGAGCTTCGGGCACGAGGTCGATCTGACCCGGGCCATCGAGATGCTGGGGGACAAGGTCATCATCATGGGCAACGTCGAGCCGGCCGAGATCCAGATGGGTTCGGCGGAGAGGGTCTGGGAGCTCACCAAGACAGCTGTGCTCAAAGGTAAGGAAGCGCCCTTGGGCTACGTGCTCATGGCTGGCTGCGAAGTCCCCATCGACGCTCCGCCCTACAACATCTTCACCATGCTGAAGGCCGCCAAGTACTACGGTCACTATGACTGAGTACCTGCCGCTTAGCGGCGCGGACCCCCGGCCGGCACCCCCTTCGCCGGACGGCGCCAGCGACTTCAAGCTCGACGAGTCCATAGGCTTCCTCATCTACCGCGCCCAGCTCCTGATGAAGAAGGAGCTGGCCCGCCAGTTCCGGCCGCACGACATCACGCCCGAGCAGTGGGCCGTCTTGAACCGCCTGTGGGAGTGCGACGGTCAGACGCAGCGTCAGCTCGCCGATCGCACCTTCAAGGACCAGCCGACCATGGCTCGCATCTGCCGCCGGCTGGAGGAGAAGGGTCTGGTCGTCCGCCGGCCCTGCCCCGACGACGGTCGGGCGTCGCTGGTGAACCTCAGCGCGGAGGCTCGGACCCTGATTCCAGAGCTCATCCCGCGGGCCGTGCGGACTCTGCAGAAGGCGCTCGCCGGTATCGATCCCGTAGAGGCGGCCATCGCCAGGAAGGTCATGGGCCGTGTGTTCGAGAACCTGGGGTGACGTGACGACGGGCGCGGGAGATGGAGCCCACGAGACCACGGTGGTCATCGGTAACGGCCCGGCGGCCGTACACGCCTGTCGTGCCTTGAGGGAGCGCGGGTACGCCGGCTGCATCCGGCTGATCTCCGACCACTGCGAGCCCCCTTACAACCCCATGCTCACCCCCTACTATCTCGCGGGCGGAATCGCTCGGGCGGGCTGCTTCCCCTGGGGCGGGCGGGAGTTGTACTCGTCGCTCCGAGTCGAGGCGCATCTGGGTGTTCCGGTCGTGGCGCTGGACGCCCAGGCCCACACGATCGAACTGGCCGACGGAGCACGGATGGAGTACACGCAATGTCTGGTCGCCGCCGGCGCCTCTGCGGTCGTGCCGCCGGTGCCGGGGCTCGCAGGCCCGCGGGTCTTCCTGCTGCGGACGGTGCGCCACGCGGACAGCCTGCGCCGGGCACTCGCCAGAGGGGCGAGCCGCGCCCTGGTACTGGGCGCGTCCATGGTGGGACTCAAAACCGCGGAGGTCCTGCACGCGGCCGGCCTGGAGGTCGTGCTGGTCGACCTGGCTCCCCACGTGCTCTCCCTGGCTGCCCACGAGTCCTGTGCCCGCCTGATCGAGACCCATCTGGTCGAAGCTGGGGTCGAGCTGCGCCTGGGGGAGGGGATGGCGGCCGTCGAGACGGCCGCCGCAGGCGGGCTGCACGTGGAGTTCACCGGCGGCCCCCCCGTGGACGCCGACCTCGTCGTGGTCGCCGTGGGGGTGCGGCCGAACCTGGACTTCATCGATCGCGGACAGGTCGAGAGCGACGTGGGCCTGATCGTGGACGACTACCTGCGGACGAGTGCCCCCGACCTGTACGCCGCCGGAGACGTCGCCCAGGCCACGAACCTGCTCACCGGGCGCAAGGAGGTCGTCGGCCTGTTCGCCAACGCCTGCCTGCAGGGGCGCACGGCCGGTCGCGTCATGGCCGGCGACGAGGAGGCCTACCCCGGTTCGCTCCCCTGCAACGTCATCCACATCATGGGTCTGACCTTCACCGGTGTTGGCGACGCGACCACCGCGCCGGTGCTCGTCGAGCGGCTGGACAGCGAGGCCGGTACCTACTGCCGTCTGAGTGGAGGGGAGGGGCGGCCCTCGGGGGTGAATCTGCTGAACCACCGCGCCGGCGGGGGTATCGTGCGCCATGTGGTCACCCGGGGCGCGCGCTGGGGGCGCGGGGGCGGCGACGGAGGCCTTCCGGCCGGGGCGGACGTTCGCGTGCCGCAGCGGGCTTGGGCCGGGTTCTGCGACCGGTTGATCGAGCACGGTATCCTCGGGGAGAC
The DNA here is from genome assembly GCA_027493445.1 of Thermoleophilia bacterium. GTDB lineage: Bacteria > Actinomycetota > Thermoleophilia > RBG-16-64-13 > RBG-16-64-13 > JAMDDA01. The sequence goes on from JAOSKU010000001.1 coordinate 4,475,474, forward strand.
CTCCGGGGCGCCAATTGCGAAGGAGGGATCATGAGCGATACGGTCACCCGTCTGCTGAGGGGAAAGATCCCCGGTCCGCAGACCGGCATCGAGGTGCGGAAGTCCGTCTGCACCATCTGCGACCCCATGACCCAGTGCGGCCTGGACCTGTACGTGAAGGACGGACGTATCGTCAAAGTGCAGGGCAGCACGGAGAACCCCCACAACGCGGGTACTCTGTGCAGCAAGGGAGCGGCCACCCGGCAGTACGTCTATCATAAGGACCGGCTGCGTACGCCCCTGCGCCACGTAGGACCCCGGGGCTCGGGAGTGTTCGAGCCCATCTCCTGGGACGAGGCCCTGGACACCGTGGCGGTTCGTTTGAACGAGGCCAAAGAGGCAGCTGGCCCCGAGTCGGTGGCCTTCTTCGCCGGCTATACCAAGTGGATGCGGCCCTTCCTCCACCGCCTGGCCGGGGTCTTTGGCTCGCCCAACTACCTGACCGAGTCGAGCACCTGCTTCCGGGCCATGGCGATGGCTCAGAACCTGACCTTCGGCCTGCCGGCCGGACCGGACCTGGAGGGCGCCCGCTGCCTGCTGGTCTGGAGCTCGAATCCCTTCTACACGAATACCACCCTGGCTCGAAAGCTCCTCGATGCCCGGGCTCGGGGTCTCATCATCATCACCGTTGACCCGCGGCTTACTCCGATGGCGGTCCACTCCGACCTGCACCTGCAGCTACGGCCCGGCACCGACGGCGCCCTGGCCCTGGCCATGGCACGCGTTATCATCGAGGAAGAGCTCTACGACCGCGACTTCGTCGACAACCAGTTGCACGGCTTCGAGGAGTTCCGAGCCTACGCGCAAGACTTCACCCTCGAGAAAGCGGAGGCCATCACCGGCGTCGCGGGCGAGACCATCCGCGCGGCCGCTCGTCTTTACGCCACCACCAGGCCCGCCGCCCTCATGCCGAGCGCCTCGCCCGTGGTTCACCACACGAACGGACTGCAGAACTACCGAGCGGTCTTCGCCCTGGTGGCCCTCACCGGCAACTATGACGTTCACGGCGGCAACTTCGTCGAGCCGCCCAGCTGGCTCTATGTGCCAGGGGGCTTTCGCACCCGCGAGCATGAGTTCTGCCATCCCCGTCCCGACGGGGAGATGGCTCCGCCCATCGGCCGGGACCGCTACCCGGTATGGAGCGAGCTCGTGGACGAGGCGCAGGCCATGCTCTGGCCCCATCAGATCCACTCCGGGAGGCCTTACCCACTCAAGGCGGCCCTTTGCTTCGGCATCAACTACCGCATGTGGCCGGATCCGGCCCACATGGCCGCCGCTCTCGAGAAGCTCGACTTCGTGGTCGACGTCGATCTCTTCATGACCGACAGCTGTCGCTTCGCCGACATCGTGCTGCCCGCCTGTTCATCGGTAGAGCGGAGCGAGTTCCGCTGCTATCACGAGCGTTGGGCCATCCTGACCCGGCCGGCTATCGAGGCGCTCTACGAATCGCGCTCCGACGCCGACATCATCTACGATCTGGCCGGGCGCCTCGGCCTACACGATCCTCTGTTCGAGGCCGGATACGAGGCGAGCTTGGACTGGATCCTCGAACCCAGCGGGCTGACAGTGGCCGACCTCACGCAGAATCCGGGCGGCATGTCCGTACCCCAGCCCGTGGTCTTTCCCGAGAGGAAGTATCTGAAGGGCGGCTTCAAGACGCCCTCCGGCAAAGTGGAGCTCGTATCGGGCCGCCTCGCCAGGTTCGCCGACTCCCACGGCTACGACGCCCTCCCCACGTACCGGCCGCCCCGGCACAGCGAGCAGGCCACGCCCGAGCTGGCCGCCGAGTATCCGCTCGTGCTGAATACCGGCTCCCGCCTGCCCATGTTCGTACACAGCCGCACCTTCCGCCTGCGCTGGACGCGCGCCCTGCGTCCTGAGCCGGCGGCCGACCTCTCTCCGATCGACGCCGGTCGCCTGAGCATCGCGCAGGGGGACACCATCCGGCTGTCGACTCCCAAAGGCTCGATCAAGGTGAAGGCCAACCTCACCAACGTGGTGCAGCCCGGGGTGGTGCACATGTACCACGCCTATCCCGAAGCCGACGTCAACGGTCTCATCGAGGCCGACTACCTCGACCCCATCTCGGGCTTCCCGGGATTCAAGGGCCTTCTCTGCAAGGTGGAAAGGGTGGTGGCCTGATGAGCACTTTCGGCCGGGCAGGTGGAATCCGGGCGCTTGACGGGGGTTTCGCCTTGTTCCAGGATGTAGAGCGATGCACGGGCTGCGAAGCCTGCGTGGTGGCCTGCATGGACCAGAACGACCTGGACGTGGAGCGCAAGGAGCACGCCTGGCGCCGGGTCTTCGCCTTGGAGTCGGGCAGTCATCCAGAGGCCGCGCTGGCCTTTGTCTCCCTGGCCTGCATGCAGTGCGGCGACGCCCCCTGCCTGCTCGGGTGCCCCACTGGGGCGATCGAGCGCCAGCCGGCCACCGGTGCGGTGACCGTGGAAGGCAGCCGCTGCATCGGCTGCCACTCCTGCTCCATCGCCTGCCCGTTCGGTGTGCCTCGCTACGGCGTCGACGGCCGCATGCAGAAGTGCGACCTGTGCGCCGCTCGGGTGGAGCATGGCCTGGACCCCGCCTGCGTGCACACCTGTCCTACCCGAGCGCTCCGCTTCGGCCCGGTGAACGACTTGACCGGCGAGGTGCAGGCGCGGGCGGCCGCAAGGCTGGCGCGGCCCGGGGGCTGAGGCCGACGGCGGGGCCGGCGAGCGCTGCCCGTGCGGGAGAGCAGGGTGGAGAAGATCTGCCGAGGCTTCTGCGCCGCCTTACCGTCTGCGCAGCCGGCCGCCGTCATCCCGCAGGAAGAAGCGAAGGTCGCGGGCCACGCCTCCGATGGAGCGGCCGCCCGCCCGCAGCCCCGCCACCCAGCTGCCCCACCACATGACGGGGGTCAGGACCAGCAGCGGCAGGGTCAAACCCACCTGACCGTGAGCCAGGCAGAGCACCCCCGCCAGCGGCACCGCAAAGCGGGGCACGAAGGTGAGCCGCCGCCCGCCGCCCGGCAGCAGGAGGGCGGCCGTCGTCACGATCACGAACCACACCGGAATCCATAGCCAGGCGACCCACGGCGGCAGCAGGTCGGACAGGGTACCGAAGAACGAGAGCACTACTAGGAAGAGGCTCAGCATCATGCCCAGCGAAGCGGAGATCAACGAGGGGCCCCCAGGCGTCGGCGGTGGCCGGCGGGGCGGCGGAGGGCCCAGCCGCAAGCGGGGCCTTTCGCCGCGGTCACTCGCTCGGTTAGCGGGTCTGACGTAGTGTCCATGGATGCTCCTTGGAGAGCCGGTCGTCGGGTTATGTCGTCTCGGCCATTGTACCGTCCGCGGCCGCGCGAGCCGGTGACTGCCGTGTGCCTTGACCGGTCCGCGGCCGTCCTCTAGGGTCGTGCACGAGAGCCGGCTATGTTCGGAGGGAAAGGAGGTCCATGGAATCGCGGACGCTCGGGGTGCTCTTCGACTTCGAAGGGACCCTGGTGGATTTCCAGTGGCGGTTGGCGCTGGGCGAGCAGGCCCTGCGCGAGGTGCTGGCAGATGCAGGCTTCGATCGAGCCGATCTGGCCCGTGAGACCTACTCCACCATGTGGAATCGGGTCAGACGGGAGCTCGAGTCTCCGCGACGCGAGGAGGTCGCCCGGCGGCTCGAGCCGATCTATGATCGCTACGACTCCGACGCCCTCAGCCGGTGGTCCGCTCGCGACGGCGCCGCCGACCTGCTTGCCCGTCTGAGACAGGCCGGCCTGCGGGTGGGTGTGGTCAGCAACATCGGCAGTCGCTTTCTCCACGAAGCGCTGGACAGGTTCGGCCTGGGACCGCTGCTGGACACTGTCGTCAGTCGTAACGACGTGGACCTCATGAAGCCCGCCGGCGACGGGATTCGCAAGGCGGCGGCGGCCATGGGTGTACCGGTCGAGGCCGTGCTTCTGGTGGGGGATAGTCGCACCGACGTCCTGGCGGCCCGCGATGCCGGGGCGCGCGTGGCGGTCGTTCTGGGCGGAGAGTCGGCCGCCGACGATTTCATCGACCTGCCGCCCGACTGTCGCTTGGCCACACTGGCCGCTGTCGGGGAGGTCGTGTGGGAGGCCGTTGAAAAACGAAGCCCCGGCCACCGGGCAGCACTGGGCGGCGCCATGCCTCGTCCTCGGTCACGCCCGTAGCGCCGCTACGAGCGCTCCCTGCGTCCTTGCCTTACGCGTGCCCAGCGCACCCCGGCGGCGAAGCGTCATTCCTCAACGGCCTGCTAGCAGTAGGAGGCGAGCAGGGCCGCGCGACTGGGGGCCGCCCGCGGAATGGCCCCATTCGGCGGGTTGGCCCTCCGAGATCTCGCTTGAAGTGGCCTCCCGGATGCCCGTCCGTTCGACATCAAAGAAGCCCGAGCCCCGGCGAACGATTTCGCCGGAGCTCGGGCTGCGGCTCCGTCCTGCCAGCGGGCCTTGCTGCTACGGAAGCATGCCCATCATGTTCCAGAGAACCTGGGCCACCTCACCCCGGGGCATGGCCGCCCACGGGTCGGAGGCGGCGCCCGCCAGGGGCAGGCCGCTCAGCAGGCCATTGTACTCGGCGATGCGGGCGTTCTCACCGTGGGTGGGGCTGAACCCCGTTCCCCAGGTATTCTGATACTCCGCGGGCGGCGGAGTCAGCAAGGCCGGAAAACGATTCTGCAGCGCACGAACCACCATGGTGACCACCTGGGCCCGCGAGATGTTGTTCCAGGGCCCGAAGGTCGTGGAGGTGATGCCTTGGGTGATGCCGGCGGCGTAGGCGGCCGCCACATACTCGTGCGGGTAGAGGTCGGCCGGGTTGTCGGGCCCCAGGTCGGTAAAGGGCGAGGTCATGGCCTCGTTGACCGCCATGGCCAGGGCCCCGTCGATCATCTTGGCGAACTGGGCCCGCCACACCGGGTTGTTGGGCCGGAACTCGAAAGTGCCCGTGGCGCCCACCGCGTAGCCGTTGATCACCCGGGATTGCGACATCCCCTGGATGGCGTCGTAGTAGGGGTCGCCCGGAGAGACGTCGGTAAAGGCCTGCAAGGTCATGGCTTGGTCGAGCCGCACCCCGGGTGCGCCGGCGGCTATGGCTCCCAGCTCCCAGTTGACCTTGTCGGCCGGGTTGGCCGGGGTGTCGGGAGTGGCGTTGGTCGTCACGCCGCTGACGAAGTCTAGGGCGAAGGTGCCACCCACGCCGTGGGTGTTGACTGTGATGGTCACCGTGACGGTGTCCGTGGTCTTCCAGTTGAAGGGCGCGCTGTATCCCACCCACCACTCGTAGCCGTCCTTGTGGCCATTGTGCCCGGCGTCGGCCGCCTTGGCTTCCCAGTCGTTCGCGTAGTAGTTGATCATGTTATTCGACCGGGTGGCCGTGCCGGAGTGGCTGCCGGCGTACGTGACCGACACGATCTCCCAGCCTTGCGGATACCGGAAAGCGAAGACACCCCGGAAGTCGTTCAGGTCGGCGGTCGGCTGAAACGTCGCGGTGATGACGTGGTTGGGACCGGCGACCTGGCCGTTCGTGAGGCTGACGCTCAGGAGGTTGATGCAGCCGCTCACGAGGAGTGTCAGAGACACCAGTGCAGCGAGCAGCATCACCAGCCTCGGAAGGCGTTTGCGCAGCCCGGTGGCCGGGGCTTCGTTTTTCCACGGCCTTCTAGGGACGTTGACTTCCTTGTGAGGCACTGTGTCCCCCTTTCTGTGGGCTCGGCTCGCGACCTGGCTCGCACCTGAAGCCTCTTGGTAAAAACATTATGAGCCTGCCGCGGTTCATCCGCAACTTGGCCCGTCGCGTCATCTGCGCGTGAATCCCGTCAGCTCCTCCGCTCCTCCTTTCACTGCCGCAGTTGCGCCGTTCGCCGGCTCATGGTGCCTTCCACGACTTTTTCCTTGGCGGCGGCGCACGGGCTGGATTATGCTGCTTCGTACGCCTCTCCAATGAAGGATGTCACGCGCAGGGTCATCTGGTTGACCGGCCAATCAGAGAGATCTCGTAGACTAGAAGGGGGAGGGCTTCGGGAGGCGTGGCTGCCGGCCGCGTTGCACACTTGTTTCGAGGGGCTTTGGCCCGTAAGGGGGGAAAAGTGACGCCGTCCAACTCGTTCCCGAATCCCAGTGACTATGCCGCCAACGAGGTTCCCGCCCAGCTGGCCGGCTGGGAGGAGATGTATCCCGGGCACTTCTTCTTCGGGGAGGCGCGCCAGGAGTGGGAAAACCGGCACTTCTGGTACCTGGACAAGATCCACGCGCCGTACCCCATGCCTCCGCTGGACCATATCTTCCAGCAGGCCTGGCAGATCTCGCTCTCGCAGCACACCACGCGCATCTTCTGCATCCCGCCCGCCCAAGGGATCGCGCACCGCATCGTCGGCTGCTACCAGTACATCTGCGCCGTCGAGCCCCCGCCCGAGGACGTCATCGGCGAGAAGGCGGCGCTGTTCGGGGCGCGGGCGCACTATCCAGTGGAGCATTACGACGAGCTCTACCACGAGTGGGTGGAGCGCATCCAGGAGCTCGGCCGGCAGATGAAGCACATCAAGGTTCCCGAGCTGCCTCGCTACATGCCCGACAGCGAGATCTTCCCGAATGACTTCCGGGGCTACACAGCGGCCTATGAGCTCCAAGAGGCTTTCAGCCGGGCCGTCGACGCCATGTACAAGGGCTGGCAGTACCACTTCAACTATCTCAACCTCTCCTACCTGTACTATCTGACCTTCTTCGGGGTGGCCAAGACCCTCTTCCCGGGAGTCAGCGACAGCGCGGTCAGCAAGATGGTGGCCGGAGCCGAGGTCTCCATGTTCCAGCCCGACGCCGAGCTCTGCAAGCTGGCCCGCATGGCGCACGGTTCACCGTCTCTGGCCGCTGTCTTGAAAGGCGATGGGTCGGCTGCGGACAAGATCGGCCTGCTCCGCGAGACGCCCAACGGTGAGGCCTGGCTCGACCAGATCGACAAGATCAAGGACCCCTGGATGCACATTTCGGCCGGCAGCGGCTGGTACCACTATGAGGGCAGCTGGCTCAACAAGCTCGACATCCCCTTCGGCTACATCAAGAACTACATCGAGCGATTGGACAAGGGCGAGCGCATCGAGCGCTCTCTGGACGAGATCAGCGCCGCCCGAGACGAGTTGGTCACCGAGTACCGCCGGCTCATCAAGACAGACGAGGACCGGCAGTCCTTCGACAACGCCTACTCCGACACGCGCATCATCTACAAGTACGCCGAGGATCACCTGTTCTGGGTGGAGCACTGGTTCCACACCCTGTGGTGGGAGAAGACCCGGGAGATCGGTGAGGCCCTGGTGAAGGCGGGCTCGCTGAAGACGGCCGACGACCTCTTCATGTTCAACCGCTTCGAGGTGCCCGCCCTGATCGAGGATACCGTGACGCGCTGGGCCTTGGGCGAGGGCGTCCCGGTCATGCCCTGGGCGGAGACGGCCGCCAAGAGGCGGGGAATCTTGAAAGCCGCGGCCGAGTGGAGCCCCTCGCCGGCCTTGGGGCAGACCCCGGGCGAGGTGGCCGAGCCCTTCACCATCATGCTCTGGGGCATCACCACGGACAAGGTGACCGAGTGGCTGAAGGGGACCTCGGTCGAGCCCGGCGACGTCAACGAGATCAAGGGCTTCGCCTCCTCGGCGGGCACGGCCGAGGGCGTCGCCCGGGTCCTTTCCACGGCCGAGGAGATCGCCCAGCTCAAGGACGGCGAGATCCTGGTGTGCCCCTCGACCAATCCTTCGTGGGGTCCGGCCCTCGGCCGGGTGGCGGCGGCCGTCACCGACATCGGCGGCCTGACCTCGCACGCGGCCATCGTGTCCCGTGAGTACGGTTTGCCCGCGGTCACCGGCACGGGTTTGGCCACCAAAGTCATCAACACAGGAGACCGGGTACGGGTGGACGGCGACAACGGCGTCGTCACCGTAGTGGAGCGGGCGACCGCGTGAGCGTCGCCTCGGAGGTAGTCATGCAGTACGTAGTCGACCTCGAATACACAGACCGGCACGCAGTGGGGCGGGTCGGAGGCAAGAACGCCAACCTGGGCGAGTTGCTGCACTCCGGCATCCGCGTGCCGCCGGGCTTCGCCGTGACCGTCGATGGCTACCTTCACTTCCTGGAGGCCACCGGGTTAGGTGTGAAGCTCCACGAGCTGCTCAGAGACGTGTGCCCCGACGACCAGGAGTGTCTCGACCAGATAAGCGGCGAGATCCGGCGGGTGATTCTGGAGGCAGAGATTCCCCAAGCCATCGCCGCCGAGCTGCGGGCCAACTACGAGGCCCTGGCGTCGAAGTGCTGCCGGGAGGACATCCCCGTGGCGGTCCGCTCCAGCGCCACGGCGGAAGACCTCCCCTCGGCCAGCTTCGCCGGGCAGCAGGACACCTATCTCTGGATCCAGGGCCCGGACGAGGTCGCCCGAAGCATGCTGCGCTGCTGGTCCAGCCTGTTCAACGCCCGCGCCATCAGCTACCGGGTCATCAACGACTTCCCCCACGAGAAGGTGCACATGAGCGTGGGGGTGCAGAAGATGGTCAACGCCAAGGCGGCCGGAGTCATGTTCACCTTGAACCCGGCGAACGGAGACCTCTCCCAGGTGCTCATCGAGGGCAACTGGGGGCTGGGCGAGACGGTGGCTTCCGGCGAGGTCACTCCTGACCAATTCCGGGTGGACAAGATCTCGTATGAGGTCAACGAGCGGCATATCTCCCACAAGCACATCGAGTGCGTTCCCGACCCCGTAGGCCGGGGTGCCCGGGAGGTGCCGCTGGACCCCGACCGGCAAGATGCGAGCTGCTTGACCAACGAGGAGATCCGGGAGCTGGCGCGCATCGCTCGGCTCATCGAGAATCACTACGGCGCGCCCCAGGACATCGAGTGGGCCATCGACAAGGACCTGCCGTTCCCCGACAACGTGTTCATCGTGCAGGCGCGGCCGGAGACGGTCTGGAGTCAGAAGAAGCCGGAGCCCCTCTTGTCCGGCAAGACCGCTATGGATCTCGTCATGCAGCGGGCCATGCAGACGATCAAGTTCAGCTAAGAACTCGTTTCAGAATGAAGTGCCGGCCAGTGCGGCCGCGGCGGCCGGGGCTTCATTTTGAAACGAGTTCCAAGGACCAGAGAGCGCGTGCGGACGCGACGAACAGAGGAGGACGCCCCGAATGGCCGACTGCAAGATGGATCTACGCGGCTTCATCAGCCGGCTGGAAGAGGAGGGACTGCTGCACCGGGTGAAAAGGGAGGTCGACTGGGACCTGGAGCTCTCCCACGTGGCCAAGATCAACGAGGAGAAGCACGGTCCAGCCCTTCTGTTCGAGAACGTCAGGGACGGCAACGGCATCCCGGTACTGACGAGCGCCTACACGACCGCCTCCCGGTTTGCCGTGGCCTTGGGCATGCCCACCAGCACGACCATGTGCGACCTCTCCCGGCACTGGATGGAGCTGGCCACCAAGGAGCTGGTCAAGCCGGTGGTGGTGGACGGGGGGCCGGTTCAAGAGAACGTGCGGGAGGGCGACCGGATCGACCTCCACTATTTCCCGGTGCCGAAGATGTACCCCATGGACGGGGGCCGTTTCATCGGTACGGCCGTCTATCTGATCACCAAGGACCCCGAGAGCGGGTGGGTGAACCTGGGTACCTACCGCATGCAGGTTCTCGACGAGAAGTCGGTGGGCATCCAGATCATCAAGGGCAAGCACGCCGACTTCATGATCAAGAAGTATCAGAAGCTGGGTAAGCCCATGCCGGCCGCGGCCGTCATTGGAGGCAGCCCCCTGGGCTTTCTCACCGGCTCCAGCCTGGTCTCGGCCGAGACCTCGGAGTACGAGATCATCGGCACCTTGCAGGGGGCGCCGGCGGAGACCTTCATCAGCGACTTGACCGGTCTCCCCTTGCCCAACGACGCCGAGATCATTCTCGAGGGCTTCGTGGACTCGAACCCGGAGAGCTTCCGGCAGGGAGGGGCCCTTCGGGGAATACACCGGCTACTACTCCGGCAAGAAGGGGGAGGAGTGGCCCAAGCCCTGGCTCGACATCAAGCGCATCATGCACCGCGACAGGCCGATCCTGTGGTCGACCACCGTGGGGAAGCCCATCACCGACACGCACATGGTGCAGTCGCTCAACCGCACGGCCACCCTGTGGACCGACCTCGAGACCATGCGCGTACCGGGCATCAAGTCGGTGTTCATCCCGCCGAACTCCACCGGCCGTTTCTGGGCTGTGGTCAGCGTCGAGCAGAAGTACCCGGGCCACTCCAACCATGTTGCGAATGCGGTGATCTCCTCGACGACCGGACACTACGGTTTGAAGGGCGTCATCGTGGTCGACTCCGACATCCGCGCCGACGACTGGGACAAGGTCATGTGGGCCATGTCGGTGCGCTACAACCCGGCCACCGACACCCAGATCATCACTCGGGGCCGCTCGACACCCCTCGACCCCTCGTTGCCGATCAACGCGCGGGAGATCGTCGGCCGGCTGCTCATCGATGCCTGCATCCCCTTCGAATGGGAGCGCAAGCCCATCGAGATCGAGCTGGATGAAGATGTGGCGAGCACCGTACGCGACCGCTGGAGCGAGTACGGGTTCTGAGCCGGCGCGCGGTGAGGCCCGCGACCGCTGCGGAGGGAGGGACGTGACAGACAAGACCGTGCTCCTGGTGGCCAACTTGGACACCCGGGGCGCCGAGTTCAAGCAGTTCAAGGACCTGGTGCTCGAGCAGGGCCTGGGGGCCACCCTCATGGACGTGTCCATGGAGCGGGAGCCGCCCTTCACCGGCGACATCACCTGTGAGGAGGTGGCGGAGGCCGGCGGACTGCCCATTGAGACGGTGCGCGCGAAGTACTCGGTGGAGCGGAAGACCTCCACCGACTGCATGATTCGCGGCGGCGGGCGGATCGCCCGCCGCCTCTTCGAGGAAGGCAGGATCCAGGGTATCTTCGGGGCCGGGGGAGCCACCGCCACCCTGATCGTCACCAGCATCATGAAGCAGCTGCCCTTCGGCTTCCCCAAGGTGATGGCCTCCAGCATCGGCAGCCATCCCAAGTACGTGGGCCAGTACGTGGGGACCAAGGACATCATGATGCTGAACACCGTGGTCGACGTCATGGACATCAACCCCTTGCTGCGCCGGCAGCTCACCAACGCTGTCGGGGCCGTGTGCGGGGCGGTGCGCCTCTATGATCCGGAAGCCGACGCCGCCGCCGTGGACAAGCCGGTGGTGGGCATCACCTCCTTCGGCTTCGCCGAACGCTGCGTGGAGCCGGCCATCGAGCTCCTGCGCCAGGCGGGCTTCCAGCCGGTGCCCTTTCACGCCCAGGGCAAGGGGGATCGGGCCATGGACGAGGTCATCCGCGACGGCATGCTCGACGGGGTGTTCGACGTGGTCACCCGAGGCATCGGCGAGGAGCTCCTGGGCGGTAACTGTGCCGCCGGGCCCGACCGGGTGCTGGCCGCCTCGGAGAAGGGTCTGCCCCAGGTGGTGGCTCCCAGCGGTCTGGACATGCTTTCCGTGGGAGGGATGAAGGGCTGGGAGGAAAAGTACGCCGGGCGTGGGTTCGCGGTCATCGACGAGCTGCGAGTGGAGGTGCGCACGTCGGCCGAGGAGTGTCGAGAGATGGCCCGTATCATGGCCGGCCGGCTGAACCGGGCCCGGGCCCCCTTCATGGTCATGCTGCCCACGAAGGGCTGGTCGTCCCTCGACCGGGAGGGCAAAGCCCTCTACGACCCCCAGGCCGACGCCGCCTTCGCCCAGGAGCTGCGCGCGCGGCTGGACGATCCCTCGCGCATTCGGGAGGTGGAGGCTAACCTGTACTCGGAGGAGTTCGCCCAGGCATGCATCGCCGCGTTCGTCGAGGTCTGGCGGGAGCACGAAGCGTAAGTGGTCGCACCCACCAGGCATCAAGGGCCTCCTGGAGAGTGGCGCAGGCTTTGCTCCTTGGTGGAGAGCGAGTACTCCATCTTCACCGTGCGGCGCGATACCTGCGTATCGCCCCGAACAGGTGCGGAACACGACTTCATCGTCCTGGAGTCACCCGATTGGGTGTCGGTGGTGGCCACGGCCGCCGACGGGCGCCTGGTCCTGGTGCGCCAGTATCGCCACGGCTTGGGCGACGTGACCCTGGAGATCCCCGGGGGTCTGGTGGACAAGGGCGACGCGCCGGAGAAGGCGGCGCGAAAAGAGCTGCGAGAGGAGACCGGATACGGCGGAGGGCACTGGCGCGTGCTGGGCAGATTGGCTCCCCTGCCTCCTGTCTTCACCAACTGGCTGCACGTTTTCCTGGCCACAGGGGTGGTCCCGCTCGGACCACCCGAGCTCGATGCGGGTGAGGACATCACGGTCGAGCTCCACCCGGTGGATGAGGTTCGGCGGATGGTCGCCGGCGGAGAGATCGTGCACGCCCAGGTGGTGGCGGCACTGAGTCTGCATGATGCGCATCTGCGCACGCGCGAGGAGAGAGCAACGTGAAGGCCGCGAAATCCGACAGATACTGGAATCCCGTTCTGGAGACGCTCCCCCCGGAGCAGCTGCGGGAGCTGCAGTTCCGCAAGTTCCGGCGCATCGTATCCTGGGCGTACGAGCGTTCCCGCCTGCACCGCGCCCTGTATCAGGAGGCGGGCTTCCACCCGGGCGACCTGCATACACTGGAGGACAGTGTGCTCGTCCCCAAAGTGGGGAAGGCGCACATGCGCGGCATCCAGGGGAAGGACCCCTTTCCTTACGGTGACGCCCTCTGCGTGCCCATCGAGCGCGTGACCGAGTTCCGCCAGACCTCGGGCACCACCGGCCAGGCCGTCTACCAGGCCGACACCTGGCAGGATTGGGAGTGGTGGGCCGAGTGCTGGAGCTATCTGCTCTACGCTCAGGGTTACCGGGCTCGCGACCGGGTCTTCCTGCCTTTTGGCTACAACATCTTCGTGGCTTTCTGGGCGGCCCACTACGCCGCGGAGAAGATGGGCCTGGAGGTGGTACCTGGGGGCGTTCTCGACACTGAGGCCCGCGTGGCCAAGATGCAGGAGCTCGAGGTCTCGGCCATGATGGCCACCCCCACCTACGTCCTCGGTATGGCTGAGTGTGCCCAACGGATGGGCATCGACCCGGCCTACGACCTCATGGTTAGGCGCATCACCTGCGCCGGGGAGCCGGGGGCCAGCATCCCAGCCACCAAGAGTCGTATGGAGGAAGCCTGGGGGGCCAAGGTCTATGACCATTGCGGGGCCACCGAGATAGGGGCTTGGGGCTTCGAGTGCCAGGAGCAACCCGGGGGCATCCATGTGAACGAGGCCCTTTTCCTGGCTGAGGTGGAGGACCTCGAAACGGGCCGGCCCGTGACCGAGCCGGGGACGAAGGGGCGCCTGGTGATCACCGCTCTTGACCGTATCGCCATGCCCTGCGTGCGCTTCGACTCCAAAGACGTGGTGGAGTGGGCCGAGGAGCCCTGCTCCTGCGGGCGCTCCTTCCGACTCTGCAAGGGCGGGGTCCTGGGTCGAGTGGACGATATAACCAAGGTGAAGGGAGTGCTGCTGGCCCCCAGCGCCATCGAAGAGGTGGTCCGGAGCTTTCCCGAGCTGGCCGACGAGTACGAGGTCGTGGTGAAGAAGAAGGGCGACCTCGACGAGATCGCCCTGAGGGTGGAGCCGGCTCCCGGCTTGCCGCCCGAGAGGGACTCCGAGGCTCTTCTGAGAAAGCTGCAGCACCAGCTGCGTCTGAAGACCAACCTGGCCTACCGTCTGGAAATGGTCGAAGCGGGCACGCTTCCCCGCTACGCTTTGAAGGCCAAGCGCTTCAAAGACCTACGCAAGATCGAGGCCTGAGGGCCCCCATGAGAGAGAGGAGGTGACCCCATGCCGAACCGCTGGACCGAGACCGAAGCCGCCCCGCCCATCGCCTCTCCTTATGCCGAGATCCTCGCCGAGCTCGACCGAGGGGTCCAAGAGATCAAGCAGGCAGCTTTCCGTCTGAAAGCCGCCGGGGAGGGCATCCAGGCGGTGGAACGCAACGCCGATCGCATCCTGGCCTCCACCCGCATGCTCGAGATCAACGTCTCGGACATGATGGGCCGGCCGAGGAGCCTGGCCTCCTGGACGGAGGACGACGCCGAACTCTAGGAGGCCGTTGAAGATCGAAGCCTTGGCCACCAGAACGCGCTGGACGGCGCGATGCGGCGTCCTCGGTCACGCCCGTAGCGCCGCTACGAGCGCTCCCTGCGTCCTTGTCTCGCACTCGCCCATCGCGCCCTGGCGGCGAAGCATCATTCTTCAACAGCCTGCTAGGGCTGCGAGCTCCCCTTCAAGACGAAGCCTTGGCCGCCGCGGCCGCGGAATGATGGCCGAGGGGGACCGGACGTCACCGGCCGAGACGATCATTGCGGGAGGTGGATCATGTTGATGGCCGTGCGCGCACACGAGTACGGCGGGCCGGAGGTGCTGAGGGTCGACGAGCTCACCGACCTCGAGCCGGGGGAAGGGGAAGCGCTCGTACGGGTCGAGGCCGCCGGAGTCAACTTCATCGACGTCTACCACCGGATGGGCACGTATCGCGGCAGTTTGCCGGTGAGACTGGGACTGGAAGGGGCGGGCGTCGTGGAGCGGGTTGGACCGGGGACCCTGCACGTGGTGCCCGGCGATCGGGTGGCCTGGGCGAACGTGAGCGGTTCGTACGCCACGCACATCGTGGCTCCGACGGAAACCCTGGTTCCCGTGCCGGCAGCCATCCCGGCGGGCTCAGCGGCCGCGGCCATGCTCCAAGGGATGACGGCCCAGTACCTGACCCACGACTCCTACCCCATCAAGCCCGGCGACACCGTCCTCGTGCACGCGGCCGCCGGTGGGGTCGGCCGGCTGGTCTGTCAGATGGCGAAGCGGCTGGGCGCCCGGGTGATCGGCACCGTCTCTAGCGACGAGAAAGCGCAGGTGGCCCGGGAAGCAGGCGCCGACGAGATCATCATCTACACGCGCCGGCCCTTCGACGACGAGGTGCGGCGCTTGACCGCGGGGCGCGGAGCTCAGGCGGTCTACGACGGGGTAGGGCGCGACACTTTTGCGCGCAGCTTGAACAGCCTCGCGAATCGCGGATACATGATCCTCTTCGGCCAAGCCAGCGGGCCGGTGCCGCCGGTGGATCCCCAGATTCTGAATGACAAGGGTGGTCTGTATCTGCAGCGACCGAGGCTGGCCCTCTACACGGCCACCCGCGAGGAGCTGCTGCGGCGGGCCGGCGAGGTGCTTGCGTGGGTGGCGGAGGGGGCTTGCGCCTGCTCATCGGCGGGACCTACCCGCTGGCCGAGGCGGCTCGCGCACACCGTGACCTCGAGGGGCGGCGCACCATGGGCAAACTGCTCCTGATCCCCTGAGGTCTTTTCTCCTTGCCTCGCGTCCTGGTTCGGAGCGCTGGTCGCTAACGGCGAAGGGTGGCCGCCAACCGGGTGGGGTGGAGCAGCAGGTCGAGCGCGTCGTCGATGCTGCGGCAGAGGATGTCCGCGTTGGTGGCGGCTTCGACTGCGGTGCCCTCGGCCTCCAGCACGCACAGACCGACCGCGCAGGCTCGCAGCATGAGGGCGTCGTTCGCCCCATTGCCCACGGCCACGCAGTGCTGGGGCCCTAGCTGTTGCGCGAAGCGCAGCTTCTGCTCGGCCTCGTTGCCGGGCTTGATGCGGTGAACCTCGACGCCCAGCTCTTCGGCCAGTCTGCTCGCGCCGCCGTGGGTATCGGCGGTGATCACGACGACGCGCAGGTTGGCCGCCAGGGCGGCGAGCCGCTGGGCCACTCCTGGCAGGATGAAGCCGTCGGCGGCTACGGTCCCGTTCATGTCGAGCAGCAGGTGCTCGAGCACGTGGTCGTCGCGACCGGGGATGGACAGGGCGATCACCGACTGCTCGGGTGATTGGGTGCGATCGCCGGCTCGAGCATATGCGCGCTCACTTTCGTCGAATACCAAGCCCATCATAATGGAAGAACGAGCATCGGGCTCAGGCGCGTCACATGCCCACTGCGTCCACCTTGCCTACCCAACCGCCGCCGCAAGCTGGGAGCTCATGTCGGAAGACGATGAAACAATCGCGCGCCGCCTGCTTGCCGAGGTGGAGCGCGTCTATCCCGGCATCGCAGGCGACGTAGAGGGCTACCACGTGTCCCGCTGGCCCTGGGCCGCCGCGCAACTCCGGCCAGGTGACGTGGCCCGCCGGCAGGAGCTGCGGAAGGCGGTCAATGGTGATGGGCGGCTGGTCTTCGCGGGAGGGTATCTGACTGGAGTGAGCAGCATCGGGGCCAGCACTCGCAGCGGCATCCGGGCGGGCGAACTGGTGGCGGCGCGGCTCGGAAGTGCCGGGTGAGGATTTCCGAGCAGGTGGCCCGGCCGGCTGCGCCGGCCGGGCCACAGAATGTGATGGCGGCGGGTTCGGTGCTAGGCGCCGAGGGCCGCCTCCAGGTCGGCCTCCACGGTGCTGATCGGCTTGAGGTCGAAGTTCTCGACCAGTACCTTCAGCACGTTCGGCGTCACGAAGGCCGGTAGGCTCGGGCCCAGCCGGATGTCCTTGACGCCCAAGTGCAGCAGCGTGAGCAGGATGGCCACTGCCTTCTGTTCGTACCAGGACAGGATCAAGGACAGGGGCAGGTCGTTGACCCCGACCTCGAAGGCCTCGGCCAAGGCCAGGGCGATCACCAGGGCCGAGTAGGCGTCGTTGCACTGGCCCACGTCCAGGAGGCGGGGCACGCCCTCGATGGCGCCCAGATCCTTGTCGAAGAAGCGGAACTTGCCGCAGGCGAGAGTCAGCACCACGGTGTCCTGAGGCGCTTTCTCCACGAACTCGGTGTAGTAGTTGCGGCCGGGCTTGTCGCCGTCGCAGCCGCCCACCAGGAAGAAGTGGCGGATCTTGCCGGCCTTGACGTAGTCGATGACCGTGTCGATCACGCGGCCCATGGGGTGGTCCTGGAGCACGGTGTTACGGGCGTAGCCCACCCACACCGAGCCGGCCTCGGCGTCGCCCGTGAAGCCGGGCATCCCCAAGGCCTTCTCGATCACCGGGCCGAACTCCCCGTTGGGCACGTGGCCAGCTCCCGGCCAGCCCACCAGGCCGGTGGTGAAGATGGAGCTCAGGTAGGTCTCACCCGGCTTCTGGATGCAGTTGGTGGTCATCAGGATGGCGCCCGGGAAGCCGGGGAACTCCTCCTGCTGGTTCTGCCAGGCGGTACCGTAATGGCCGTAGAGGTGCTCGTGCTTCTTGAGTGCCGGGTAGGCGTGCGCCGGCAGCATCTCGCCGTGGGTGTACACCGTGATGCCTTTGCCGGCCGTTTGCTCGAGCAGGTCCGCGAGGTCCTGCAAGTCGTGACCGGAGACCAGGATGGCCTTGCCTTCGCGGCGGCCCAAGGGCACCTCGGTAGGCGCCGGGTGCCCGAAGCGCCCGGTGTTGCCGGCGTCGAGGAGCTCCATGGCTCGCAGGTTGACCTTGCCGGTCTGGAGCGCCAGGTCCACCCACTCGTCCAACCCCAGGGAGGGTTCCACCAGCTTGGTCATCGTCTCCTGGATGAAGTGGAAGACTGCCGGATCCTCCTGTCCCAGGATGGCGGCGTGGTCGGCGTAGGCGGCGACGCCCCGCAGGCCGTAGAGGGTGATCTCCTGCAGGCTCTGGACATCCTTTGGTCGAGACCGGTCCACGGGCAGGCGGACTTTGGCCCCCTGCAGGATCAGATCGTCGAGCCTTGCCGCGGGCGCGAAGGTGGCAGCCGGATCGGCGGAGGTTGGTGCACCGCCCCGCCTGGCGATCTGCGTCGCCAGGCCGGCCCGCAGGGCTACGGTCTCCTGAATCAGCGCCCGCAGGCGGGCCGGGTCGAAGTTGACGTTGGTCAAGGTGGCGAAGAGGGCGTGGGGCACGAACCTGTCCACTGTCTGGTCGCTCACGCCGACCACCCGCCCGGCTACCGCCACCTGCGACAGGCCTCGCAGGGCGTAGGTCAGCAGGTCCTGCAAGGCGGCCACCTCGGGCTGCTTGCCACAGACGCCATCGACCACGCAGCCCGTCCCCTGGGTCTGCTCACACTGATTGCAGAACATGTCGAGATCGTGCACCGCTCCCCCTTGGGGTTGATTGCTTGCTTCGCCGGGCGCCGGGACTCCACGTCCGAGGTTGCTCCCGGGTGTCCGACCAATCCGGCGGACACCCTGTTCACACGGTATCGAGAGTGGCAACTCTAGCACGGTCCGCCCGGGTCCGAAAAGGCCGGGTGGGAGCGCACGCCCGGGCCGGGTTCCCGCTGGCGCCTCCTGCCGCCCGGCGGCGCCGGGGTGTCTTTGACTTGACGCAGCGTGTGTGGTAGGTATTTCAGGGGTTCCACGGAGTGCACCGTAGTTTCGGCAGATGGAACCAACGAGCCGCCCGGGTGAGCCGAGGATGGGAGGTCGCATGAGCGTCGCAGGCGGGACTCCGAGCTCCATGGAGGCCCTCGTCCTCCTGGGACCGGGTGATTTCGAGCTTCGCGAGGTGCCCACCCCTATCCCCGCCGCCGACGAGGTCCTGTGCCGGGTCCGTGCCTGCGCCATCTGCGGGACCGATCCCAAGATCGTCAAGGGAGCCTTTCCCGGGGTCTGGCCCAAATCCTATCCGGCTATCATCGGCCATGAGTGGGCTGGGGAGGTCGTGGCCCTGGGACCGGAGGTCGCGGCCTCGCCCCGGCTGGCCGCGCGCTTCGCGCCCGGAACCCGCGTGGCCGGGGAAGCGCACAAGGGCTGCGGAGGGTGCGCCAACTGCCTGGCGGGCCACTACACCATCTGTCAGAACTACGGTGACCTGGAGTCAGGGCACCGGCATTACGGGTTCACCGCTCCCGGAGCCTACGCGCAGTACGTGGTTTCGTCGGTCAAGGCGCTCCATCCTCTGCCAGACGCCCTCTCTTTCGATGACGGGGCCATGCTCGACACGGCTGGGGTGGCCCTCCAAGGGATCCGCCGGGGACGGGTAGGGGTGGGGGACACGTTGGTGGTGCTCGGCCCGGGACCTATCGGCATGTTCACCGTGCAGTACGGACGGGCCGCCGGCGCCGGTCGGGCCATCGTTGTCGGACGCGGCGATCGCCTGCGTCGGGCCGAGCCGTTCGGGGCGATCCCCATAGACTACGAGGCGGTCGACCCCGTCGAGCAGGTTCGCGAGCTCACTGGGGGGGAGGGCGCCGACGTGGTCATCGAGTGCGCGGGTACCAAGACAGCGTGCACGCAGGCGGTGGGCATGACCAAGAAGGGGGACGCCTGGTAATGAATGGCATCCCCACAGAACCTGTGGAGATCCCCTGGGCGAGGATCGTGCTCGACGAGATCGACATGCTGGGGGTGAGGGCCAATCCGAACACCTCAGAGCCCGCTCTCTCCATGATCGCCAACGGCGCTGTCACGGTGGGGCCGATCCTTACGCACACCTTTCCTCTGGCCGAGTTCGCCACGGCCCTTGCCACCTTCGTAGAGAGGCGCGCCGGGGCCCTGAAGGTGGTCGTGCATCCGTGAGGCGTCGTTGTGGGTGCCGGGCGGAGTCAGGAAGGGCCCCATGACCGGACGCACCGATGAGGAGCTGCGGGTGATCGCGAACCGGCTCCGGCGGCGGACCATCGAGATGCTCTGGGGCTCGCAGGCCGGTCACCCCGGCGGTTCCTTGAGTGCGGCGGAGATCTTCGCCGTCCTCTACTTCGCCGAGATGCGCATCGACCCGCGCCGCCCCAGCTGGGAGGATCGGGATCGCTTCGTCCTCTCCAAGGGCCACGCAGCCCCCATCTATTACGCCACCCTGATGGAGCGCGGATACTTCTCTCAGGATCTGCTGTGCACCTACGACGAGCTCGACTCCAGCCTGCAGGCCCACCCCGACGTCGCCTGTCCGGGCGTGGATATGCCCTCGGGCTCTTTGGGGCAGGGTCTCAGCATGGCCGTGGGCCTGGCCTTGGGTGCCCGCCTGCTGGGCAAGGAGGGCGTGCGGGTCCATACACTGATGGGCGATGGCGAGCAGCAAGAGGGGCAGGTCTGGGAGGCGGCCATGGCCGGCGCCGCGTATCAGCTGGACAACCTGACCGCCTTCATCGATCGCAACCGCCTGCAGCTCTGCGGCCCGGTCGACGAGCTGATTCCCATCGAACCCCTGGCCGATAAGTGGCAGGCCTTCGGCTGGCACGTGGTCGAGGTCGATGGGCACGCGGTGGATGAGATCCAGGCCGCCTGCGCCGAGGCGCGCTCGGTGCGAGGGCGACCCACGGTCGTCATCGCTCACACGGTCAAGGGCAAGGGTGTCTCCTTCATGGAGGACAGCGTCGAGTGGCATTCGGCTCCGGTCACCGCGGAGGTCCGGCGCCGGGCGCTCGAGGAACTGGCGGCCGAGGAGGTGGGGTGACTGTGGCCGAAATGATGGCGGCCCGCGACGCCTTCGGGCAGGCGTTGGTGGATCTCGGCGCCGTGAACGAGCGGGTGGTCGTACTCGACGCCGATCTAGCCACCTCTACCAAGGCGAGCCTGTTCGCGGCGGCCTACCCTGGGCGTTTCCTCGAGGTGGGCATCGCCGAGCAGAACATGATGAGCATCGCCGCCGGGCTGGCCGCCATGGGCTTCATACCGTTCACCAGCACCTTCGCGTGTTTCGCCAGCAAGAGGGCGACCGATCAGATCCGCGTGGGGATCGCTCAGCCGCGGTTGGGAGTCAAGATTACCGGGGCCTACAGCGGTCTTCTGGCCGGCAAGACGGGCAAGACCCATCAGTCGGTGCAAGACCTGGCCATCTTCCGTTCCATGCCCCACCTGACCGTGGTCGTGCCCGGCGACGCGATCGAGGTGCGCAAGGCGGTGTTCGCGACGGCCGAGCACGACGGGCCGGTGTACCTGCGTCTGACGCGCGATCCCAGCCCCGTCATCTTCGCCGACGACTACGATTTCCGGATCGGCCGGGCGGTGACGGTGCGGGAGGGAGGCGACGTCACCGTGGTCACGACGGGCCTGATGCTGCCTCGGGCCTTGGAGGCGGCCGATCAGCTCCTGTTCGAGGGCGTCAAGGCCCACGTACTGCATATGCCGACCGTAAAGCCCCTGGACGCGGAGGCCTTGGTGGCGTCAGCGGAGCGCACGGGCCTCGTGGTGACCGCGGAAGAGCACAGCATCTTGGGAGGGCTGGGAGGGGCTGTGGCGGAGGTGCTGGCTGAGCACCGACCCACCCTGATGAAGCGAGTGGGCATCGCCGATCGGTATGCCGAGTCGGCGCCCAACGACAGCCTGCTCGAGAAGTACGGGTTGACGGCGGCCCACATCGTCCAAGCCTGCTGGAGCGTGATCGACGCTGCGCAGGTCCTCGAGAGCCCAGCGGCACATGCCTGACAAGGAGGAGGATCATGTCCCCGCAGCTGCTCCCCACCAATCAGCCCGATCTCTGGTTCGAGGACACGGCCGTCGGCCGTCTGAAGAAGGAGGTGTGGGAGGCCTCCGAGGAGCAGATCGACGCCATCCTCGCCGACTACGCCATCCCCTCCCCGTGCGAGTGGGCCAAGCCGGGCTCGTACATCCAGACCACCGTGCGTCGCCAGGTGGTGGAGAACCGGCGAAAGAACGACATCGTTCTCATCCCAGTGGGGTGTACCGAGCTGCACGGGGCCCACACGGTAAGCGCCATGGACACCTTTTTCGTGAGCCACATCGCCGAAGGAGTGCGCCGGTACACAGCCAAGAGAGGGGCGCCGGTAAACCTGGCCCTGCCGCCCCTCATGTACGGTTCCCATCCTTACCATCACCTGGGGATGGCCGGCACGGTCATCGTCCGGGAGGAGGTGGCCAAGGAACTGCTCATCGACGTGATGCTCGGCCTGTGGAACGACGGCTTCCGCAAGCAGATCATCGTCAACAATCACGGCCACCTGTGGATGCTTGAATCCGCCCTGCACCAGTTCCTCAAGCGCTATCAGCTGCCCGGGATCTTCCGGGTGATGGACTGGCACCGGGCCGTGAGGGAGTTCTTCCGTCCGATCGAGGGCGGAGGCACGCACCAGACCCCGTTTATCCACGCCGACGAGGCCGAGACCTCGCTGGGTTTGCTCCTGTTCCCCGAGATGGTGCGCATGGAGTACGCCGAGGAGACCCAGGGTGTGCCCTACCTGCCGGATGGCCACTTCGACAACTCGGTCGACTCCTTCCACCGGCCCCAGCGCTGGTCGGAGGGCGAAGGTCACTTCGGCATCGAGATCAAGGCCACTCCGGAGGGAGTGGTAGGCAAGCCCACCCTGGGGGCGGCCGAGAAGGCCAAGCGGCCCATGGCGGCGATCCTGCGCTACCTGACCTTGGTCTGCGACGAGATCCTGGCCGCCTTCCCGCCCGGCGAAGTCCCGCCCACCGAGATGGTGTCCTTGCGCACCGCCGCCGAGCTGGAGCCCTACCTGAGGGAGCCCATGAGCGAGGGCTGGAGATCGGTGTACGGGCTGCCGCGGGTAGGGCAAGAGTGACGCCGGAGCCGGTGCGCGCGGTGACCCGGGCCGCGGCCATCCTCGACATGTTCACTCTCGAGACACCGGTTCTGAGCCTGACGGAGATCAGTCGGGGGATCGGTCTCAACAAGAGCACCACCCACCGCCTGCTCGCGACCCTGGAGCACCTGGACCTCCTGGAGGTGGACTCCGCCACCCGCAGGTACCGCCTGGGTCTCAAGCTCTTCCGCCTGGGGAGCGTGGTGCTGAAGAGCATGGAGCTGGTCGCTCAGGCGGAGCCGCTGCTCAAGCGGCTGGTGGAGCAGACGGAGGAGACCGCCTTTCTGATTGTGCCCGAAAAGAACGAGACCCTCTGTTTGAAGCGGGTAGACGGGTGCCACTCGGTGCGGGCCCTCTTCCTGGAGACAGGAAAGCGGCTGCCCTACAACGCGGGAGCCGGACCCAGGGCGTTGCTGGCCCATCTCCCCGAGGAAGACTGGGACCGGGTGGTGGTCCATCATGTGCAACGCATGACTCACCACTCCCTGGTCACGCGTGAGGAGCTCGCCCGGGACAAGGCGGAGGTCCACCGGCTAGGGTACTCGCTGAGCCGGGAGGACGTCTCCCTGCACGCCTGTGCCGTAGGGGCCCCGGTGCGGGAGCGGGAGGGACGGGTGGTCGCCGCCGTGAGCGTGTCGGGGATCGTGCAGCGCTTCTCCCCGGCCCAGATACCGCTCTTGGTCGCAGCCGTAGTCCAAGCGGCGGAGGAGCTCTCCCGCCGGCTTGGCTTCGTCCCTTTGGGTGGGAACCGTCTTGGTGGGTCGCCACCCGACCCGGATGAGCGGGCCGCCGGCGTGGGGTGATCGGGAGGGATCCGTGAGCTGGAAGCTGAGCATGGCCACTGCGGCCGCTCCCACCGTCTTCGGGCCCCTGCTCTACGCCGGTCGGGTGCTGGAAGGATTGAGCGTGGCCGCCGACCTCGGATACGACGGGATCGAGATCAGCCTGAGGGATGTGACCGAACTGGATGTGGCCGCCCTGCAGCGAGAGCTCGCCACGCGCCGCCTGTCGGTATCCGCGCTGGGAAGCGGTCGGATCTTCCTCGAGGAGGGGTTGTGCTTCTCGGACCCCGACAGCGAAGTCAGGCGGGCGGCCGTTTCCCGGCTCGGCGGTCACGTAGACCTGGGAGCAACCGTGGGCGCGGTGGTCATCGTAGGCCTCGTGAGGGGCGCCCGGCCGGCGGGCGACGGCACTCGAGAGTGGGCCCGGATCGTCGGCTGCGTGCGGGAGTGCGCCGACTACGCGGCCGCCAAGAGCGTCCGGCTGGTTGTCGAGGCCATCAACCGTTACGAGACCCTCTCCGTGAACACGGCCGCCGAGCTGCTCGCCCTGCTGGAGGCCGTCGACCGGCCCAATGTGGGAGCCCTGCTCGATACCTTCCACATGAATATCGAGGAGGTGTCGGTTCCGGCCGCCATCCGTGCAGCCGGCGCGCGCCTGGGATATGTGCACCTGGCCGACAGCAACCGCTGGGCTCCGGGCTTCGGCCACCTGGACTTCCCGGAGATCCAATGGGCCCTGAGGGATATCGACTACCGGGGCTGGCTCTCCGCCGAGATCCTCCCCCGGCCCGACGATTTCCAGGCGGCTGCTCAGGCCTGGCGGTTCATGAGCTCCCTGCGAAGGGGCTGACCAGGCGCTCCTCCCGTCTGCGGCGGGCGCGACCGAGGACGCTGCATCGCGCCGGCCAGCGCGTTCTGGCGGCCAAGGCTTCGATCTTCAACAGCCTCCCAGGTAGAAGACTTTGGGTCTCGTCTCGAGCTCGGGTAGGCGGGCTCGGGGATGCCGCTCGGCGATGAGACGGGCGACCTCGCTCTCCGGATCGTCCAGATCGCCGAAGATGCGGGCCCGCGAGGGACAGGTGGCCACGCACGCCGGCTGCTCACCGCGGTCGAGCAGATGCGCGCAGAAAGTGCACTTCTCGATCAAGCCCTTGGCATGGGCCACGTAGCCGAGCTTCTCGAAGGGCGTACAGCCATGGGCGGGGTGGTACGGGCGGGCCTCCTCCCGGTTGAGGGCTCGAGCCTGGTAGGGGCAGGCCCAGACGCAGTAGCCGCAGCCGATGCACTGCTCGTTGTTGACCATGACGATGCCACCGTGGCGGACCCAGGTGGCCCCCGTGGGGCAGGCCTTCTCGCAAGCGGGCTCGTCGCAGTGCATGCAGAGGGTGGGGAGGAAGCGCAGCTTGGCGTGGGGATAGGTGCCCGTCTCGTAGATGTGGACCCGGCTCCAGAAAACGCCGGGTGGCGTGGCGTTCTCGCCCTTGCAGGCCACGGCGCAGGCTCCGCACCCGGTGCAGCGGCCCAGGTCGATGACCAAGCCGTACCTCATGGCCGCCGGTCCGAGCCCCGCCTGCGTTCCACCTTGGTCACCTTGACCCGGGGCGCGCGGTCGATGCCGGCGGAGACGGGGTCGATGGTGCCCTCGTCTCCGGTGAGGAGCTCGTTGTAGTGCGGGCCTTTGCGGGTGACCGGGTTTCGCTGGCGCGACTTGAAGCCGTGGTTGCTCGGGAAGCCCAGGGCCTCTGGGAAGACGAGCTCGGTGGTCTTGAGGCGGCCCCGGGTCCGGCCGCCGTGCCAGGCCTGCACCTCCACCTCGTCGCCGTCGGCAAGACCTTTCTCGCGGGCCGTCCGGGTGTTGATGAGGATGCGGTACTCGTAGGGGTCGTTTACCTCCACGAACTCCTGTACCCAGGCGTTGCCGACCTGGTCGCCGGCCGACATGCGCCACTGGGGGGTGGACCAGTTGACGGCCAGCATGTCGAACTCGGGGGCGGCGTGGTCGTCGGGGCGGCCGCACCAGCGGGGCAAGGCCTGGTAGTGCTGCCACACGTCCTCCGGGTCCTGGCCGGGGATGGTCTCCAGACCGGCAGAGGCCAGATTCTCTCTGAGCTGCCGGCCGAAGAAAAGCAGGCGCTCGAAGTAGATGGGGTAGCGGGTCGCGCCCCAGGGGTGGTGGTAGAAGTTGTAGGCCTCTTTCCTCTGCAGCATGCGCGGGTAGACGGCGTGCTCGTCGAAGTAGTCCAGGGAGTGTTCCTCGTCGAAGTGGTCTCGCAGGATGCGGTCCATGATCTCCGGAGTCGTGTACCTGCGATCGAGCTCCAAAGCATAGTTGTCTGACAACCCCAGCTCCCGATTCAGGTGGTCGTTCAGGCCGCCCCTGCCGTAGAGGAAGCCGACCCGCTCGGCCAGCTCGATGTAGATGTCGTCTGCCTGGCGGGTAGTCCACAGTGGCTCGATGGCCGGCTTCTGCACCAGTACGCCCTTCACCCGCAGGAGAGGCTCGTCGGCCGCCTGCACCACGTGGTGGCCGAACTCGATGAGGGCGTAGCGCTCCACGATCACGCTTTCGGGCAGCAGCACGTCGGCGAACTGGCTCATCTCGTCGAAGACCAGCGGGATGGTGGCGATGAAGGGGATCTTCCGGAAGGCGGCGATGGCCTCGTCGGGGTTGACGCTCGCCATGATGGGATTGGCGGCGTAGGTGATCAGGACGTCGATGCCGTAGTCGATTCCATACTTCTCGGGGTCGAGGATGGCCTTCCAGGCCAGGAAGGGGCTCGTGTGCCGGTGGGGGTAGTACTCCTTGAGGTCGATGGAGGGCGGGAAGGCCCAGGGTCTGGGGGCGGCTTCCGCTTTGGGTTCGACCACCCCGTCCGGACCGGGGCTCAGGGAGGGGCCGGCGTCCGAGGCCAGGTAGCTGCCGGGCACATCCAGGGCCCCCACCAGGGCGGCCACCATCTTGGCGGCCAAGTGTTGGTAGGCCCCCGACTTGTTGGAGAGGGCCCCCGCTCCGACTTGATGACCACCGGCCGGAAGGGGAACTCGAAACCGTCCAGGGTGATGGTCTCGCCGATGCGGGCGTGCTCCACGAACTCCCGGGCCAGCCGGCGGATGGTGTCGGCCGGCACCGAACTCACCTCCTCGGCCCACTCCGGCGGGTACTGCTTCATGTGCTCCCGCACCAGGTCGAAGGCGGTGGTGCCTAGGCGCCCGCCGACGTCGTACGTGCCTTTGAGGGCGAAGTGCCGTATGCCGGGGTCATCGAAGGCTCTGGCGTGGCCGTCGACGCAATCCCACACCAAGGGCTTGCCGGTCGCCCGGTCGGTTAGATAGAGGCCGTCGGCCCCGATCAGATAGACCGCGTTGGTTCGCCGCTTCAGGAACTCGACGTCGAACACCTCGATCTCGTGCAGCATGACATGAAGCATGCCCAGCGTGAAGGCCAGGTCGGTACCCGGCCGGATGGGCACCCATTCGTCGGCCAGCGAGGCCTCGGGGCTGCAGCGGGGGTCGACCACCACCAGCTTCATGCCTCTTTCCAGAGCCCTGGTCGTGGCCCGCATGCTGTGCGTGCTGCCGATGTTGGGGCCCAGGCTGCCGCCCACGGCCAGGAAGTACTCGCAGTACTCCACGTCCTGCTTGTCCAGGAAGGTGCCCTGCACCATGCCCGCCCCGAAGTGCACAGGGCACAAGTGGCCGTGGCTGCGCACCTCGTTCGGGCTGCCGAAGGCCGGCATGAAGGCCCCGTCGGTGACGATCCAGCCGTAGCCGCCGAACCCGAACATGTGGGCGAAGCGGCGCGGGTCCTTCTCCCGGACCTCGCGCAGCTTCTCGGCCACCAGGTCGAGGGCCTCGTCCCAGCTGATCTCCACCCAGCCGGGGTCCTCGTCCAGGCCCTTCCGTGGATTGGTCCGCTTCATGGGCGCCTTCACCCGGTAGGGGTTGTAGACGTTCATGATGGCGGCCTGGCCCCGGGCGCAGAGGCGTCCGTCGCTCAGCGGGTTCTCGGGGTCGCCTTCCACCTTCAGGATGACCCCGTCCTCGATGTACATCTGCGCGGTGCACCACACCTTGATGCCGCACAGCCGGCACATGACCTTCTTCCACTGCTCGCCTCGGCTTCCGGCCGAGCCACCGGGACCGGTCGGGGCCGGGCTCATCGCCCGGCCCCCTGGACCTCACTGCGGAAGGACAGGGGAACGGCGCCGGCAAAGAAGAGCCGGCGGTCCAGAAGCTCGCCCAGCAGGAGGGCGGCGGCGGCCGGTACGATGACAGCCTCGCTGCGCCAAGCCAGGCCTACCAGCAGAAGGGGCAGGGCGTACCCCACCAGCAATCGCGCCTGCCACAGCCCCCGATAACCGGCACGGATCAGATGACAGGTGGCCCGGGTGTCCGGGTTGGTTGCCCTCAAGTAGGCCATCCTCCGCCACGTCGCTAGCGCGGACGCCACGATGGACACTGCGATCACTGCCCTCAAGCCGGCGACGAGCAAGACGGAGGCGCTGGGCAGCCACACCAGGGCCAGGCTGAGGGCGAAGGCTGCGCCGAGAGCCAGGCCGCCGGAGGAGAACGTCGCCAGGGTGGACCAGTGGCACCACGACGGACGGGCCGGCAGCCGGTAGACCTGCGCGGTGGTCCATACCGCTGCCCCGCCCGCCACGAGAGCGGCCACCCACAACCAGGGGCCCGCGCTGGCAAGCTCTAGGACCAGTCCGGCCATCAGGAGAGCCAGGTAGACGCTGAAGAGCACGATCTCCCGGCTCAGCTCGGACCGAGGAAAGCCTCGCAGGGCCCGGTATGCACGCAGAGGTTTCTGCACGTGGGCCAACGAGGCCCCCACGGCGACGGCGGCCAAGAACAGGTTGACGGCCCCGGCCCTTGCGCGGAAGCCCGACGCCCCGGCCTCGCCGTTGCCGCCCAGCAGGAGCAGCGCGAGAAGACAGCCCACCGTGGCGGGTCCAAGCACGGTGAAGATCATCAAGGGCCAGCTGCGGTCCCGCTCATCCAAGCTACTCTCCTCCGCTGTAAACTCTACGGAAGGCGCGGGCGGTCCGTTAGAAGCCTTTCTCGAGCAGAAGGAGCGGCTCCTCCATGAGTGCTTTGATCCGTGCCAGGAAGCGGGCCGCCGGAGCGCCATCGACGATCCGATGGTCGGCGGTCAAGGACAGCGTGGCCATCTGACGCTTCACCAGCTCGTCGCCCACGTACACGGGGGTGGGCACGATCGCTCCCACCCCCAGTATGGCCGCTTCGGGTAGGTTGACGATGGGCGTGAAGGCTTCGATACCGAAGAGGCCCAGGTTGGTGACGGTGAACGTGCCGCCCTTGTAGTCGTCGGGTCCCAGCCTACCCTCGCGGGCCAGATCCACCAAGCGCTCCACCTCCCCCGCGAGGCCCAGGAGCCCGCGGGCGTGGGCGTTGCGTACCACCGGGACGATCAGGCCCTCGCCGCCCAGGTCGACGGCCACGCCCACGTGGGCCTCGGCGGAGAGCGCGATGCCCTCGCCCTCCACCCAGCGGGCGTTGACCTCCGGGAACTCGAGCAGGGCTGTGGCCGCCGCCCGGACGAACATGGCGTCGTATGTGAGCCGCACACCCCGAGCGGCGGCCGTCTCCTTGAGCTGGGCTCGCAAGCCGACGGCGGCCGTCATGTCCACTCTGGTCGTGTAGGTGACCTGGGGGGCGGTCTGCGCGGCCGTGGTCATGCGCTCGGCCGTGATGCGGCGAACCCGGTTGAGCTTGCGGACCTCTCCGGTGGCGAAGTCAAGGAGGCGATGGCCGCCGTCCATGGGAGCGGTGGCCGGAGCGGCGGCTTCGGCCGCGGCCGCCGCTCGGAGCAGGTCGGCGGCCCGTACTCGTATGGCGGCCGGGCCCTCGATGTCGTCGAGGGCGATGCCGAGCTCGGCCGCCAGGCGGGCGGCCAGGGGGGTGATCCGGACCGGGGCGGCCGCCGGCGCCGCCGCGGCCGCGCGCAGTACGTCCTCCTCGGTGATGCGTTCGCCGGCGAAGGACACGGCCGCCAGGTCGATGCCCAGGGCCGCCGCCCGGACCCGCGCCCGGGGGACGCGAAGATGCGGTCCCCAGCGCCGGCGGTGAGCGGGGCCTGTGCGGGCGCCGCCTGACCCGGGGCGAGGCCGGTCTCCGTGAGGGTGGGGGCGGGCCCCTGGGAGCCTGCGACCGGCACCACGGGCGCGATCGGGAGTCCGCCCGCGGCCGCCGGCGCCGCCGGGAGGGCTTCAAGGTCGGCTTCGCTATCGACCAGGTACGCGAGCACGGTTCCCACGGGGACGTCCTCGCCCTCGGTGATGGCGATCCGGCCCAGGATGCCCGAGCCCGGGGAGGGGACGTCGGTGGCCGCCTTGTCGGTCTCCACCACCAGCAGCGTCTCGTCGATCTCCACTCGATCGCCCTCGACCTTGACCCACTCGACGATGGTGGCCGATTCCATGGTCAACCCCAGCACGGGCATGGTGACTTCGGTGATCATGACGGCAGCGTCCCTCCTAGCAGGCTGCTGAAAAACGAAACCTCGGCCGCCGGACCGCACTGGGCGGCGCCTTGCGTTGTCCTTGCCTTGCGTGTACCCATTGCACTCCGGCGGCGAAGTGTCATTTCTCAGCAGCCTGATTGACGGTGTGCAGGGCGTTTCCGGTGGCGGCCAGAGCGGCCTCGCCTACAGCTTCGGACAGCGTGGGGTGGGCCCGGATCACCATGGTCAGTTCGTCGAGGGTGCTCTCCAGCTCCAGGGCCAGAACGGCTTCCGCCAGGAGCTCTCCCACATGGGCCCCGACCATGTGCACGCCCAGCACGCGATCGAAGCGGGCGTCGGCCACCACCTTGACGAGCCCGGTCTCGTGGCCGGTGGCCACCGCTCGGCCGCTGGCCGAGAAGGGGAAGCGGCCCACGCGGACGTCGACACCCTGCTCCCGGGCTTCGGCTTCGGTCAGGCCTGCGCTCGCCACCTCCGGATCGGTGAAGGTCACCGAGGGGATGCGATCCTTCCGCACAGGCGCGGGGGAGAGTCCGGCCAGCTTCTCCACGGCGACGATGCCCTGGCGGGAGGCGACGTGAGCCAGCAGCGCCTGCCCGGTGACGTCTCCGATGGCAAGAATCGAGGGGACATTGGTGCGGCCGTAGTCGTCCACCAGGATCCAACCCCGACTGTCTGTGGTCACGCCGGCGCGATCCAGATCTAGCCCCGTGGTCAGGGGCTGACGGCCGGCGGCGACCAACACCGCGTCCACCTTCACGGTCCCTTCCGGGGACAGCGTCACCTGCAGAGCGCCTCCGGTCGCGTCCACCGCCAGCACCGACGTGCTCGTGTGCACGGTCACCACTTCCTGGCGAAGCGCTCTGACCAGGACCGCGGCGAGCTCCGGCTCCTCCCGAGGCAGGAGCGAGGGGAGCATCTCCACCAGGGTCACCTGGGACCCCAGCCGGGAGAAGATGGTGGTCCATTCGCAGCCCACGGCCCCGCCGCCTACCACCAGCAATCGAGCGGGCACTTCCGTCAGGGCCAGGGCTCCGTCGGAGTCGATGACCTGCGGGTGGTCGCCGCCCGGCACGGGCAGCGCGGCCGGCCGGGAGCCGGTAGCCACCACGATGTGCCCGGCGTCGATCTCTTGGGCCACATCCCCGGCCTGACCCGGTCCGGAAGCCGTCACGGCCAGCGCGTTGGGACCGGTAAAGGACGCGTGGCCGGCGACCACGCGCACGCCCGCGTGGCGCAGGAGGCCGGCGACGCCTTTGGTGAGGCGGCTTACCGCCAGGTCTCGCCGCTGGAGGGCGGCCGTGTAATCCACCCCGATGTCGCTTCCGGTCAGCAGGCCCGAGGCAACCGCGGCCCGGCACTCGTGGACCAGGGACGCCGTCTGCAGCATGGCCTTGGTGGGGATGCACCCCCGGTTTAGGCACACCCCGCCCAGAGCTCGTTCCTCCACCAGGGTTACATTCAGGCCCAGCTGGGCCGCCCGCAGGGCGGCCACATAGCCCCCCGGACCGGCCCCCACGATGGCCAGGTCGGCGCGCGCGGTCATCGCGACCCGGCGGTCGTCACCGAGCGGCCGCTCATGAGGCGGCGGGCGGCCCCCACGATGTCGGCCACCTGGGGCAGGTCCGCGTCTTCCAATGTCTTCGCGTAGGGCACGGGCATGTTCGCTGCGCAGAGCCGCATGGGTGGGGCATCCAGGTAGTCGAAGGCGTCCTCGATGGCGCACTGGATGATCTCGGCAGCCACGCCCACCCGCTCGGGGGCCTGATGCACGGCGATCAGCCGGCCCGTCTTGCGTACCGAGGCGGCCACGGCTTCCCGGTCGTAGGGCACCAGGGTGCGGGGATCGACCACCTCGAGCTCGATGCCTTCGGGGGCCAGGATCTCCGCGGCCTCCAGAGCGTGGTCGTTGGTGATGTGGACGCCGACGACAGTGACGTGGCGACCTTCGCGGAGCACGTTGGCGCGACCGAAAGGCACCAGGTGCTCGCCTACCGGGACCTCGCCCTTCTTCCCGTACAGCAGCTTGTGCTCCAGGAAGACCACCGGGTTGTCGTCCCGGATGGCCATTTTCAGCAACCCTTTGGCGTCGGCCGGCGTGGAAGGGACAGCCACTTTGAGCCCGGGGATGTGTGTGAACCAGGCCTCGAGGCTCTGAGAGTGCTGCGGGCCGTTGCCCCTGCCGGCCCCCTCCTGGGTCCGGAGGACCAAGGGCACCCGGGCCTTCCCGCCGAACATGTAGCGGATCTTAGCCGCCTGGTTGGCGATCTGGTCCATGGCCACCATCATGAAGTCGGCGTACATGTACTCGACCACGGGCCGCATGCCGGTCAACGCGGCGCCTAGCCCCACCCCGGTGAAGCCCGCTTCGGAGATGGGCGTGTCCCGAATGCGCTCGGGACCGAAGATGTCGACCAGGCCTTTCGTCACGCCGAAGACCCCGCCCCCGCCCCAGACGGCGATGTCCTCGCCCATGACGAACACGGTCGGATCGCGTTCCATCTCCTCCCGCAGGGCTTCGTTCAGCGCCTGCACGTAGGTCATGGTGACAGTGCCCCCGGTCGCCGGCGGTGAGGCCCCGCCGGATCCATCGTTGCTTACGGCGTTCATGCGAACACGTCCTCCGTCAGGTTCGAGGGATCCGGGTCGGGGCTCTCCTCCGCGAAGGCCAGGGCTCGAGCGATGGCGTCCTTGGCCTCGGCTTCCCAGCGGTCGACCTGCTCGCGCGTGGCCAGGTTGTCGGCCACGAGCCGGCCGGCGAAGTTCGGGATGGGATCGCGCAGCCTCCACGGATCCACGGCCGACTTGTCCCGGTAGGTGAGCGGATCGCCCACGTGATGGCCCAGGAAGCGATAGGTGGTGCAGACCACGTAGCTGGGACCGCCGCCTCCCCGGGCCCGCTCGACCGCGGCTCGGGTGGCCAGGTGCACGTCGATGACGTCCATGCCGTCGCACGTGGCGGCCGGTATGTCGTAGGCGGCCGCCCGGCCGGCCAAGTTCATCTCTTTGCAGGCCAGGGTGTCTTCCACACTGGCGCTCATGCCGTAGAAGTTGTTCTCGCAGAGGAAGACGACCGGGAGGTTCCAGCAGGCAGCGATGTTCGAGACCTCGTGCAGGATCCCCTGGTTCATAGCTCCGTCGCCGAAGAAGCAGACCGCCACCGTGTCCCGGCCCAGCATCTTGGAGGACAAGGCCGCGCCCACGGCGATGCCCATGCCCCCACCGACGATGCCGTTCGCCCCCAGGATTCCCTGGCTCATGTCGGCGATATGCATGCTCCCGCCGCGCCCCTTGCAGTAGCCCGTGGCCTTGCCCAGCAGCTCGGCCATCATCAGGTTGACATCGCCTCCCTTGGCGATCACGTGCGCATGTCCCCGGTGCGTGGAGGTGATGAAGTCGGACACATTCAGCGTGGAACAGACGCCCACGGCCACCGCTTCCTGTCCCTGATAGGTGTGGGTCACGCCCCGGATGCGACCCGCGCGGTACAGCCGGGCGCACTCCTCCTCGAACTCACGGATGAGCATCATCCGCTGGAGCAGGCCGATCAGCTCATCCGGCCGCAGGCCGGTCGTCTCCACCAACTTCGCCGCCTTGGCCTTGCGTCCGCCGGCCTTGGGGGAGCGGCCGCCCGCGGCGTTCGTCTTCCCTTGTGGTCTCTGGTCCGCCACCGCGATCCCTCCGTCAGGCCCGCACGCAGATCAGCTCGTCGCACGGGTAGCGCGTAATGATCTTGTGACCGTCGGCCGTGACCACGATCTCCTCCTCGATGCGGGCGGCGCCGGAGCCGTCGGCGGCCGCGCAGTAGGTCTCGAGAGCGAAGACCATGCCCTCTTGCAGCACCATCGGCGTGTCCAGAGAGAAGCGCCGGCTGATCACGGGCTTCTCCCAGATGCTCATGCCAATGCCGTGGCCGAATTGCAGCCCGAAAGCGGCCGCTTCGGACTCGAAGCCCAGACTCTCGGCGGTGGGCCAGGTCGAGGCGATGTCGGCCGTGGTGTTGCCCGGCTTCACCTGTTCGATGGAGGCATAGAGCCAGTCGTAGCACTGCTTGTAGGCGTCGCGCAGCGACTGGCTCGCCCGGCCCACCTGGAATGTGCGGTAGTAGCAGGTGCGGTAGCCGTTGTAGGAGTGCATGATGTCAAGGAACACGGTCTCGTCCGGGCGGATGATGCGGTCGGTGAAGTAATGGGGATGAGGTGAGCAGCGCGGGCCCGAGACCACGTTCACCGCCTCCACCTGGTCGGACCCCAGACGGTAGAGGAGATCGTTGACGATGGCCACCAGTTCGTTCTCGCGGATGCCGGCCCGGAGATTGCTGACCACGGCGCTGTAAGCGGCGTCGACCATGCTGGCCGCTCCTTCCAGGAGCGCGATCTCGTCGGCCGACTTGATCCGGCGCGCGTCGAGCATGATGTCCTGCCCGTCCACCAGTGTGAGGTCCTCCTTCTGCAGCAGCTCGAGGAGCGTCACGTCCAGCAGGTCGATGCCGATCTTGCCGCCGTAGAGCTGGTGCTCCTTGAGGGTCCGTATGAGAAACTCCATGAACTCTTCCTGGAAGGCGGCCTCCCGGGGCACCGAGCCGCGCATCCAGCTGGAGGTGGGGAAGACATGGTCCCTGATCCACGGGGGAGGTCTTCTTCTTGGCTGCGACGGCGCTCCCGAAGTCGAAGAGCAGGGGCTGGCCGTCCACCGGCATGATGGAGTACCGGGCCAGCTTGTCGCGCGACCACTCGCCCAGGAACGTGCTGGTCAGGTAGCGGACGTTGTTCGGATCGAACACCATGATGGCGTCGACCCCCGCCCTCTTCAGGGCTTCGTTGGCTTTTCTGATCCGGTCCTTGCGCAGCCGGTCGAAATCGACGCGGATCTCAGAGTCGAAAGCCATAGTCCCGAAGTCCATGGTGCCGACCTCCCTCGTGTGGGTGGGTGTCTGGAACAAGACTGGATGCTGCCCATGGTAACTCCAACTGTACAGCCAATCAAGCTTGCGTGAACGCTGCGGCGCAGGATTCCTCAAGCCGGCGGCGGGCGTCGCGAATGGCGCCGGACGCCGGCGGTTTGTCCTTTCCTCGAAGAGAGCAAGGGCGGGCGGGCTACACGATCAACTGTGGCCTTGTCCAGCCCTTTTTGGGGATGGGCCGCAGAGACGGGCGGTCGCTGCGCCCCTGGGCGAGACGTCATTCCTCCTGCGCGCCGTTCTCCGGACGGCCCTGTTACTCTCTTTTCGATAGTGTTAAGCGGTCGAACGGAAATTGACAGCGAGCCGGGCGCCGTGTTAATTATGAACGTACACCGACTCCGCCTGCCGCTGGGGGCGTGTGCCTGCCGGCGGGGGCGGAACTATGCCGGGGGTGTCACAACTGACTGAGGAGGTTCGCCGATGGGGCGCGTGGGATTCGTTGGAATGGGGCTCATGGGGTCTCGAATGGCCGCTCGCCTGCTGGCCGCCGGGCATGAGGTCACCGTCTACAACCGTACACGCGAGAAAACGGCGCCTCTGGCCGAGAAGGGGGCGCTCGTCGCCGACTCGCCCGCCGAGGCGGCCGGGGGTAAGGACATCGTATTCACGAACGTGGCCGATGGCGCCGCGCTGCGCGCGGTCTGCCTGGGTTCGGACGGCGTGCTGGCCGCGGACCCGGCTCCGAGCATCCTGGTGGACATGGGTACCGTCGGCCCGGCCGAATCGGCCGATATCGCCGCCGCCTGTGACGAGCACGGGGTTGGCTACCTGCGTTCGCCCGTTAGCGGGAGCACGGTATTGGCCGAGGCGGGCAAGCTGACCATCCTGGCTTCAGGGGACGCGGCCACCTACCAGAAGGCCGACCCCTATCTGGCCGAGATCGGCGAGGTCCGCTACCACGTGGGGACGGGGGAGGCCGCACGCTTCCTAAAGCTCATCTTGAACGTCATGGTCTCCACGCAGGTTCAGGTCCTGGCCGAGGGCCTGGTATTGGGCGAGAAGGCCGGTCTTGACTGGGCTCGGATGCTCGAGGTCATCAGCAACAGCGTGGTGGGATCTCCGCTCGTGAAGTACAAAGCGGGCCCCCTGTCCGACCGCAACTACAACCCGGCGTTCCGGCTCGAGCTGATGGTCAAGGACCTGACGCTCGCGCTGGCGACCGCCGCGGAGAACGGGGGTGCGGATGCCGATCACCGAGTCTGTGCGGGACTTCTATAAGGCCGCCGCCGGCGCGGGTCTGGGGAGCAAGGACTTCTCGGCCGTCACGCTGGAACTAGAGAAGTTGGCCGGGCTGGAGCCGACAGGGGCCTAGGAGGCTGTTGAAGATCGAAGCCTTGGCCACCAGAACGCGCTGGCCGGCGCGATGCGGCGTCCTCGGTCACGTCCGTAGCTCCGCTACGAGCGCTCCCTGCGTCCGGGGATCTCGGTTCAGAACGAAGCCTTGGCCACCAGAACGCGCTGGCCGGCCCGATGCGGCGTCCTCGGTCGCGCCCGTAGCTCCGCTACGCCCGCTCCCTGCGTCCTGGCCTCGCACTCGCCCATCGCGGCCTGGCGGCGAAGCGTCATTCCGAACCGAGCTCTGGCCTCGCACTCGCCCATCGCGCCCTGGCGGCGAAGCGTCATTCTTCAACAGCCTGGTAGCAGGCTGCTCGTGCCCGAAGGGAGGTGCTGATCCGAGAGCGCGTCACGGGAGTCACGGAACAGCTGTGTGACTCGGTATCGATCGACATCGTGGGTTCATCGAAAAGGAGAGGGATAATGGCAGGCGAGAAGAAGGCCATGGCCATCAAGGTAAGTGACGTCGAGTCCATGCTTCCGCCGAAGCACACGAATACGGACTCCTGGCCGCTGATCATGCCCAAGCTCACGGGCAACCAGCATGTCGAATTCTTCCTCACCGAGATGCGTCCCGGCGCGGCGACCGAGCTGGACACCCACCCCGACTCGGAGCATATCTACTTCATCATCTCCGGAAGGGGCAAGGCTTATGTGGAGGATCAGCAGTTTGACCTCGAGCCGGGCGTCTGTCTCTTCATGACGGAAGGCTGCGAGCACCGGCTCGACGTGATCGGCACCGAGACCCTGCGCTTCGCGGTGGTCTTCGCGCCGCCTCGGAAACTCTAACGGACTAGCGGCACCAACTACCCGGTCGAATTCATCGTCAAAGACAGCCAGTCCGACTGCATCAGGGCGGCTACCGTGGTGCGCGATCTCGTCAACAATGTAGTTGTCCGGGAGTAGAAAAGGAAACGGCTTGGCAGCCGTTCCGCGTGAACCGTGCCCAACGAAACAGGGAGTCTAGAGATGGACAAGAAGCACGAGGAGGAGGCGAGGAGTCTGCTCCCACCGGGGTCGTTGAGTCGCCGCGAGTTCCTGCGGCTGGCCGGAGCTGCTGGTGCCACCGTTGGTTTGGGGGCCGGTCTGGGCGGCTTCATCGCGGGCTGCGGCGGTGAAGAGGCCGCCACCACTACGGCGCCTGGGGATACCACCGCCGGGGGAGCTACGGGCCGCGCGATCAAGATCGGATTCGTTACTCCCTTGACCGGCCCAATCGCCGGTTTCGGCGAGGCCGACACCTTCTGCATCGAGGAGTGGAAGGCAGCGGCCCCGACCGTGCAGATCGGCGGCACCATTCACCCCATCACCCTAGTGGTGAGTGACAGCCAGTCTGATCCCAACCGGGCCGCCCAGGTGGCCGGCGATCTCATCAACAACGACAAGATCGACCTGATGCTGGTAGCCAGCACGCCTGACACGGTGAACCCCGTGGCCGACCAGTGCGAGGCCAACGGCGTGCCCTGCATCTCCAACGACACCCCCTGGCAGCCCTTTTTCTTCGGTCGGGGCGGCGATCCGGCAGTGGGCTTCAAGTGGACCTACCACTTCTTCTGGGGCCTGGAAGACGTGATCGTGAACTTTACCGACATGTGGAAGAGCGTGGGAGCCAACTCCGCGGGAGCCATGTGGCCGAACGACCCCGACGGCAACGCCTGGGCTGACGATCAGACCGGCTTCCCGCGCGCTCTAGCGGAGCAGGGTTTCACGCTGGTGGACCCGGGCCGCTACCAGCAGCTCACGGAGGATTTCTCCGCTCAGATAGCCCGGTTCAAGCAAGCCAACTGCGATATCTTGACCGGGGTGATGATCCCACCCGATTTTGCCAACTTCTGGAAGCAGGCCGCCCAGCAGGGCTTCAAGCCCAAGATCGCTTCGGTGGGCAAGGGCCTGCTGTTCCCCTCTTCCATGGAGGCTCTGGGTGACATCGGCTACGGTCTTACCACCGAAGTGTGGTGGACGCCTGCGCACCCGTTCACCTCGTCTCTTACCGGTGAGTCCTGCGCGGCCATCGCCGCCAAGTACGAGG
The DNA here is from genome assembly GCA_027493445.1 of Thermoleophilia bacterium. Taxonomy (GTDB): domain Bacteria; phylum Actinomycetota; class Thermoleophilia; order RBG-16-64-13; family RBG-16-64-13; genus JAMDDA01. The sequence goes on from JAOSKU010000001.1 coordinate 4,513,559, forward strand.
AGAAGACGGGCAAGCAGTGGACGCAACCGCTCCTGCATTATGCCGTGTACGAGGTGGCGATCAACGCTTTGCAGCGCACCGCCGATATCGACGACAAGGAAGCCATCGTCGAAGCGATCAAGACCACCAAGATGGACACCCTGGCCGGCCCGGTGGATTGGTCGACCGGCCCCGTGCCCAACGTGTCGAAGACTCCGCTGGTCGGCGGCCAATGGGTGAAAGGTGAAAAGTATCCGTACGACCTGGTTGTGGTCAACAACTCCATCGCTCCCATGGTGCCTCTGGGCGGCGAGGTGCAACCTCTCAGCTGACGGCCTGGGTGTTGTCAACTAGAAGCTGGACACGAAGAGGGACGCGGTGACGACGATACTCGAGGTGAAGGGCCTCTCGAAGTCGTTCGGCGGCGTCCTGGTCATCGATGACCTGAGCGTCTCCCTGCAGCGGGGGAGGCGCTCGGGGTCGTCGGACCGAACGGTGCGGGCAAGACCACTATGCTGAACCTCATCAACGGCGCCCTGAAGCTCAACGCCGGCCAGATCTTCTTGGAAGGTCGGGAGATCACGCACACCCCGCAGCGCGAGCGCTGCCGCCTGGGCATCGGCCGCACCTACCAGATACCGCGTCCTTTCGAGGGGATGACAGTGTTCGAGAACGTGCTGGTGGGCGCCACGCACGGTCGCGGGCGCACAGAACGGGCCTCGCATGAGGGTGCCGTACAGGCTCTGGAGCGGGCCGGCCTCCTCCCCCGCGCCAACACGGTGGCGGGTTCCTTAACGTTGCTCGATCGCAAGCGCCTCGAGCTGGCCCGGGCCCTGGCCACGGAACCCCGGTTGCTCCTCCTCGACGAGATCGCCGGAGGGCTCACCGAGGCCGAGGTGGACGATCTCATCGGCACCATTCGGTCTCTCCGCTCCGAGGGGGTGTCGATCATCTGGATCGAACACATCGTGCGCGCTTTGCTCGCGGTGGTCGATCGGCTCATGGCCATCGACTTCGGCAAGCTTCTTGTTGAGGGCGATCCCAGCCAGGTAATCTGCAGCCCCGAGGTGGAGCACTGCTACCTGGGGACGGAAAGGGTATGAGTCTCCTCGAGCTCGAAGGCATCAACACGGGCTACGGCGACTTCCAGGCGCTTTTCGACGTTTCTCTGGTGGTGGAGGAGGGGGAGACCTTCGGCGTCCTCGGCGCCAACGGCGCCGGCAAGTCCACGCTGCTCAAGACCGTGGCCGGACTGCTGCGCAGTCCGTCGGGACAGGTACGCTTCGAAGGGAAGCCCATCGAGCACCTGCCCGCCCAGAAGCGCGTGACCCTGGGGATCTCCCTGGTTCCCGAGGGGCGGCGGGTATTTCCCAGCCTCACGGTGCACGAGAACCTGCAGGTGGGGGCGCACGGCCGCAGGAGGGGCCCCTGGGACCTGGACCGGGTGTACGATGTGTTCCCGCTGTTGGTCAAGCTCAAGAGCAAGCAGGCCTCGTACCTATCAGGTGGCGAGCAGCAGGCCCTGGCCATCGGCCGCGCCCTCATGTCCAACCCCCGCCTTCTCCTGATTGACGAGGTGAGCTTGGGGTTGGCTCCCGTGGTGATCAGGGACCTCTACGAGGCCCTGGGGGAAGTGACTGGTTCGGGGATGACCGTGGTCCTCGTAGAGCAGGACATCAGGCAGATCATGGAGGTGGCCGATCGGGTGTCGTGCCTTCTGGAGGGGCGGGTGGTGCTGGAGGGGCCGCCCCGAGAGCTCACCCGCGGCCAGATCACCGCGGCCTACTTCGGGGTGCGTTAGATGACCTGGGTCAACGTGGTCATCCAAGGGGTGCTGCTTGGCGGGCTCTACGCCTTGTACGCCACCGGGCTCTCGCTGGTCTTCGGGGTCATGCGCCTCGTGAACCTGGCCCACGGAGACCTCAGCATCATGGGGGCCTTCGCCTGCTTGGTCCTGGTTGGGATCCTGGACGTAAACCCCCTCCTCTCGCTCGTACTCGTCTTGCCGATGATCTTCGTGGTGGGCTACCTCCTGCAGCGCCTCATGCTGAACTTCACGCTGAAGGGCGACGACATGCGGCCGCTGCTCGCTACCTTCGGGCTATCCGTGATCATTCAGAACGGCTTGCTCGTGGGCTTTTCCGCCGACTCGCGGGGTCTCGACGCCGGTTGGATCGAGAACGCGAGCCTGTCCCTGGGAGGAGGGCTGGCCGTGGGTTGGTTCCCCTTGCTCACCCTGGTGGTGGCCATCCTCGTGATCGTACTTCTCAACTCCTTCCTGACCCGTACCCGGCTGGGGCGGGCCTTTCGGGCCACCTCGGATGATCAGGAAGCAGCCCGCCTGATGGGCATCGACAACCGCCACATCTACGCTCTGGCCATGGGCATCGCTCTGGGAATCGTGGCCCTGGCCGGAGTCTTCATGGGTATCCGAACTACGTTCACCCCGGGCATCGGCCCGGCCCGCCTCATCTTTGCCTTCGAGGCGGTCATAATGGGCGGCCTAGGTTCAAGCTGGGGACCCTGGCGGGTGGCATCGCACTGGGCGTGGCCCAGACGGTGGGCTTCCAGCTCTCGCCGGGCTGGGGAGTCTTCGTAGGCCATCTGGTGTTCGCGGCGGTGCTGGCACTCCGGCCGAGCGGGCTATTCGCGAAAACGGTGACGTGATGGTAAGCCGGCAGATAACCGTTCACCATTCCACCGCCACCAGTCGGGTGGCCCTCGCGGTCAGTGCGGTGGTGGTCGCGATCCTGATCACCGTACCCTTCTGGGCAGAGCAGCGCACCAGCCGGACACTCGTGTCACTTCTCACTCTCATAGCCCTGGCGCAGATGTGGAATCTGCTCGCGGGCTACGCCGGTCTCGTGTCGGTGGGGCAGCAGGGCTACATCGGCATCGGCGCCTATTCCTTGTGGCTGCTCACCGACGTATTCGGGGTGTCCCCCTTCCTGGCCGTCCCCATGACCGGCTTCTTCGCTGCGGCGATCTCCCTGCCCACGGCGGGCCTCGTCTTCCGGCTCAAGGGCGGCTACTTCGCCATTGGTACCTGGGTCATGGCCGAGCTTTTCCGGCTGGCGGTGGCCAACATCCCCCAAACCGGAGGAGGATCGGGCAAGACCATTACTTCCGTGGCCCAGATGGCGGTGACCACCCGCATGCGTGGCACATACTGGCTGGCTCTTGCCTGCGCCGTGGGCGCTATCGTTGTCGTCTATGCTTTGCTGCGGGCGCGGGTCGGGCTCGCGCTCACCGCCATTCGCGACAACGAGCCGGCCGTGGAGAGCCTGGGAGTACACGTGTTCCGGGCGAAGCTGTGGGCCTACGTCGTTGCCGCCTTCGGCTGTGGGGTCACCGGGTCCGTCATCTACTTGAACCTGCTGCGTATACAGCCCGACCCCTCCTTCAGCATCCAATGGACGGCCATCATGATCTTCATCGTGGTCATCGGGGGAGTGGGTACCATCGAGGGGCCCATCCTGGGAGCCCTGATCTTCTTCGCGCTGCAGGAGACCCTATCCCAGCACGGGAGCTGGTACCTGATCCTTCTCGGGGTCCTGGCAGTGATCATCACTGTGTGGTTCCCGGGCGGGCTGTGGGGAACGGTGGTCCGGCGCTGGCACATACATCTTTTCCCGGTGCAGCGGCGCCTGCTGCTGACGGGAAGTGAGGAGGCCGGGGTGGTCGCGGAAAGCCAGGATGCGTGAGGCACGGCGTTCCAGCATGGCTGATGCCGGCCGGTTGATGTCCAAGAGAGGGACTCATCTGGGACGAACAAGAAGACCCTTGATGCGCTGGATGGCGTCGGCGCGGTCGTGTACTGTTGAAGACCCGCTCCCCGGCGAGCCCGTCTGCGTGGAGGGGACGGAGTGAGATCGGTGCTGCGTGGCTGAGAGGAATCGCATGGTGAGCAAGAACACCGCGGACGCGCTCGAGGGGGTGGGGGCCCGCATGCGGGCATTAAGGGAAGAGCGCGCCATGAGCCTCCGGGCGCTGGCCCGGCTGATCGACGTGACCCCGAGTCTCATCAGCCAGATCGAGACCGGGAAGATCAACCCTTCGGTGTCGTCGCTCTACGCCATCGCTAACGCCCTCGACGTGCCTATGGACGTGTTCTTCGGGCGGAAGGCCCCCACAACGTCTTCAAGTCCGGCCGGACGGCGTCTTCCCACTTCTGCCGACGAGCTCAACAACCGTCCTGTCCTCGACCCGGATGCGGCGCCCCCAGGCAGGAGCCGGTTTCGGGGGAGGAGCCCGCTTCCACGGTAACGCCTTTGGTTCACCCCGCGGACCGGGACAAGATCGTCATCGACGGCTTCGGTGGTTTTCTTACCTGGGAGCGGCTCACCCGGACAGCGGAGCCGGCGGTCGATTTTCTCGAGATTTGCTACGAGCCCGGGGCCAGCTCGGCCAAGAACCTCATCATGCACTCGGGGCGCGAGTACGGATACGTGCTGAGCGGGGAGCTGACCCTCGACCTGGGTTTCGAGACGCACGAGATGAGGCCGGGCGACAGCATATGCTTCGACTCCGCCACCCCCCATCGACTCGCCAACCGCGGGGTGTTCCCCGTTCGGGCGATCTGGGTGGTCATCAACCGGGTTCCGCAACGGGAGTCCGGGGGACAGAAGGACTAACAGGCCGTTGAAGAATGACGCTTCGCCGCCGGGGTGCGCTGGGCACGCGCAAGGCAGGAGCTCGTTGCGCAATGACGCTTCGCGGTCAGGCTGCAATGGGCGCGGGCGAGGCAAGGACGCAGGGAGCGGGCGTAGCGGCGCTGCGTACGCGACCGAGGACGCGGCATGGCGCCGCCCAGTGCTGCCCGGTGGCCGGGGCTTCGTTTTTCAACGGCCTCCTAGCTAGGGATCGTTGCCCGAGATCCCCGACATCGAAGCCTACCTCGCGTCCCTGCGGCCGCGCGTTGTGGGCGAGCGGCTCCAGGGCGTACGTTTGGCCAACCCCTTCGTGCTTCGCACCTTCGACCCACCTCTCGAGGCGGTTGGCGGGCGACAGGTGGCCGGGGTGGAGCGCCTGGGTAAGCGCCTGGTCGTCGCTCTTGCGGGAGAGCTTTTCTTGGTACTGCATCTGATGATCGCCGGGCGACTCCACTGGTTGGCCACCGGCGCGCCCATCCCCAAGGGACGCGGTCTGGCGGCTCTCGACTTCTCCACGGGCAGCCTCCTCGTTACCGAAGCGGGCAAGAAGCGGCGCGCCGCCCTGCATGTGGTGGCGGGCCGCGAGGCCTTGGCCCGGCTCGATCCCGGGGGTCTGGAGGTCGCCGGAGCGAGTCCGGATCAGTTCCGCGCCGCACTCCAGCGCGACAGTCACACCTTGAAGCGGGCCCTTACCGATCCGCGCATCCTGAGCGGGATCGGCAACGCCTACTCGGATGAGATCCTTCACCGGGCGAGGCTGTCCCCCTTCAAGCAGACCCGGCAGCTCTCCGAGGAGGAGACGGAGCGGCTCCGGCAAGCGACGATCGCCGTCCTTTCGGAGTGGACCGCCCGCCTGATCTCCCAGGCGGGCAAGGACTTCCCCGAGAAGGTCACTGCCTTCCGTCCGGAGATGGCCGTTCACGGGCGATACGGTCAACCCTGCCCGGTCTGCGGCACCGCTGTCCAGCGTGTCGCCTACGCCGAAAACGAGAGCAACTACTGCCCGCGCTGCCAGACCGAGGGCCGGGTGCTGGCCGATCGCGCGCTTTCCCGCCTGCTCAAGGACGACTGGCCTCGCACCATAGAGGACCTCGAGCGTCGGGGACTCGATCGCTGAGGTGGAGAGCGCGGCCAAGGCGGCGGCTCTGCCGCCGCCGCTCTGCGGTAGAATGGCCCGATGCCGCCGACCGCTCCAGAGCGTACATTGCCCCACGTATCCTCCGATGCCACTGCCGCCATGAGCGCGGCCCGCGGAGCTTCCGGCGCCGCCTCGCCGTCCGAGCCGCTCTGGGCGCGCGACTTCGTGGTACTGCTGGCTTCCAACCTGCTGTACTTCATGGGCGTCTACCTTGTGCTGCCGACTCTGCCCATCTTCGCGGTCAGTTTGGGCGGTGGGGAGACGGCGGCCGGGCTGATCCTGGGGCTCTTCACCTTCACCGCCATGCTGGTGAGGCCGCTCACCGGGTGGGCCCTCGATGCGTATGGCCGGTACGCCATTCTCCTCATTGGCATGGCCTTGTCGCTCGGGACCATTCTCGCCCATGAATGGGTGGCCGGGGTGGGGTTGCTCCTCGTCTTGCGCCTGGCCCACGGAGTCGGCTTCGGGTTTGCCACCACCGCTGGGGGTACCCTGGCCTCCGACCTGGTTCCTCAGAGGCGCCTGGGGGAGGGTATGGGCTACTTCACCCTGGCCATCGGTCTGCCCATGGCCGTGGCGCCGGCTCTGGGTCTTGGTCTCATAAGCGGCGGCGACTTCACTTGGCTCTTCATCGCGGCCGCGGGGTTGACTGGAGTCTCCCTGCTCTTGGCGGTGGCCTTGCGCGCTCCTCGCCGGGAGAAGCCCGTGGTTGGTTTTTCCGTCCGCGGCCTGTTCGAGCGCTCCGCGCTCCTTCCCGCATCGCTCATGTTCCTGCTCACGATGACGTACGCCCCTGTCCTGGCTTTCATCGCCCTGTACGGCCAGGAGCGGGGCATTGGCAACGTGGGTCCCTTCTTCGCGGTATTCGCCGTGGTGCTTGCGGTCTTGCGCCCGATCAGCGGCCGCCTGGCCGACCAGCGAGGCTACCTGCAGACGGCCTTGATCGGCTTCGTGTTCATCGTGGCCGGCCTCGTGGCGCTTGCCCTGGCCCGTGGATTGGCGACCGTTCTCCTGTCCGGCGCGCTCTACGGGGTGGGGTTCGGTACCTCCCAGCCCAGCCTACAGGCCTTGACTGTACACGGGGTTGGAGACCAGCGTCGGGGGCGGCGACGGCCGCATTCTTCTTCGCCTACGACTTGGGGATAGCCGTCGGCTCCATCGGTGGGGGGTTCCTCGCGAGCCGGCTATCCTTGAGCGGAGTCTATTGGGCCGCGCTCGTGCCGGCTTTCGCGGCCATCGCCATCCAGGTCGGACGCATGAGGAGGGCCCTCCAGCCGGAGACTACCTCCTGAGGGGACGGCAGCCGAGCGCGGCTTTCGCCTCCTGACCATGTGACTCAGCTGGTCGTCGCCGGTCCACCGTGAGATCGGCGGCGTTGAATGAGCGGCTGCACCTGCGGGTACGTGGTGTCCAGTGGCACTGTCTGCCTTCGCGTCCTGCGGCCCGCACCTCGCGGGGCCGGGGGTGGACACTCGATCGGGAGGCGTCGCGGTCGCCCGGCACGGAGGGTGCCGCCAGGATCGGAGGAGCATGAAGGGCGGCGATTGGCTATGGGTCGGCACCTCCGGCTGGCACTACGATCACTGGCGGGGCCCCCTCTACCCTGAGGGTCTCGCCTCCAAGGATATGCTGGCCTTTTACGCTGAGCACTTCCGTACGGTGGAGATCAACAGCTCGTTCTATCGCCTACCCGCCCCGGAAACCCTGGATCGGTGGGGAGAAGCGGTGCCTGCCGGCTTCGTGTTCTCGGTAAAGGCCAGCCGCTACCTCACGCACATGAAGAAGCTCAAGGACCCGGAACAGGGTTTGGACAAGCTGCTTTCTCGAGTCGAGCGGCTGGGTGACCGGCTGGGCCCGATCCTGTTCCAGCTGCCTCCTCGCTGGCGGGTGGACGTCGATCGCCTCGATAGGTTTCTCTCCGCTCTTTGCAGGGAGCACCGTTACGCCTTCGAGTTCCGGGACGCGAGCTGGTTCGATCCGCGCGTGTACCGATGCCTTGCCCGTCACGACGCGGCCTTCTGCATCTACGAGCTGGCAGGAGAGAGCTCGCCGCGAGAGGTGACCACGACCGACTTTGTGTACGTGCGCCTGCACGGCCCGGGTGCCGCCTACCAAGGTCGTTACGACACCCGGACCCTGGCCGTGTGGGCCGGGAAGCTCCTGGAGTGGGCGCGCGAGGGGCGGCGGGTCTTCTGCTACTTCGACAACGACGAGGCGGGCCATGCCCCCCTGGACGCGCTCCGACTGCGCGGGATGCTGGAGAGCTTCTGACCGGCCGCTCAGGGCGAAGCGTCGGAAGCAAGATCCGGCAGCCCTGTGCTCATCGGTCGGAGCACCGGGACGGCCGCCGCAGCCAGCACGGCGACTGCGGCGGCCATGAGGTAGGCGGCGTGGAAGCTTCCGCTCCTATCCGCCAGCCAGCCTGCGACACTCGGTCCGATGGCCGTCCCCAGACAGAAGAACATGGTGAGGTAGCCGAGCGCCGCCGAGGCCAGGCGCGGGGTGAGCATGTCTCCACACATGGCCGCGACGATGGCCGGGATGCTCCAGGCTGAGAGCCCGAACACGAGCGCGGAGATGGTCAAGCTCACCCTGTCGGAGCCCAGACCGAACAGCCCGAGGGCCAGGGCTTGGGCCAGCAGCACGACAAGCAGCGAGGCTCTGCGGCCCGTGTGGTCTGAGATCCACCCCCACAGGATCGTGCAGGGCAGGCTCAGCCAGCCCATGAGCATGAAGAGGGTGCCGGCGGCTTCGCGCGAGTAGCCCGCGTCCGCCATCAGGTGCTTGGTGAAGAAGGTCATGTAGACGTAGAAGGCGAAGCCGTAGCCGAGGTAGATGAGTCCCAAGTGTAAAACCGGCAAGGAGCGGTAGACGCCGCTCCAGCCAGCGACCGGCTGCGGGCGCCCCCGCTCTGCGCCCACCCGGCGCGCGCTCCGCGCTCCCTTCTCCCCGGGGCTGTTGAACACGAAGAAGAAGGCCAGTAACGCGATGGCGAGTGTCGCTCCGCCGAATATGTACCAGCTGACGCGCCACCCCTCCTCCGCGTAGAGAGCGATGACGCGCGGCACCAGCGGACCGATGATTATCAGGCCCAGCGACGAGCCTCCCACAGCGATGCCGGAGGCCAACCCTCGGCGGCGCGGCGCGAACCAGGCGGGAAGAAGGGCCATGACCGGAACGTAGGTGGCTCCGCTCCCCATGCCCGTGAGCACTCGAAAGACGACGGCGCTCAGGAATCCCCCGGCCAGCCCAGTCAGCACCATGCCGACCCCGGTCACGACCATGCCCGCGACGATGACGGCTCGGGGCCCGAAGCGGGCCCCCAGGGCTCCGCCGCCCACCGCCAGCGCCAGATAGCCCAGGATGTTGGCCGCCGCCAGAGCGCCGGACTGGGCGTTGTTCAAGTTCAGGTGCGTCTGCATGGAGGGGAGCAGCATGGTGTAACCGAAGCGCCCCAGGCCGATGGCGGCGAAGACCGCCAGGGTGGCGATGATAAGAACCACCCAGGCGTAGCGCCGGTCGTGGTTTTCGTCCTTGCCCAGTGGAGCTGCCCTCGAAGGCATGTGGCCCCCCGTTGCACGGTTCGATGAGCTCAAGTGAGGGTAGCAGACATGGCCGGATCCGGGAGGGTCGGCCACCCGCCTTCCAGGGCGGGCGGACCCCTGGGGAGAGTCTCTGAAGAATGCGCGAATGGTGCTAGGATGGGTGGAAAGCAAGGGGTGCCTCATGACCGACGATGCGGCCGGGCTTGTGCTCCGGTGCCGGGAGCTCCGCAAGGCTTTCGGCGATCTGGTGGCGGTGACCGGAGTGGGTTTCCATATCGCCGAAGGTGAGACCTACGGCCTCCTGGGTCCGAATGGAGCGGGCAAGACGACCACCATTTCGATGATCGCCGGCCTCCTGGAGCGCGACGCAGGGGAGGTCCTTGTAGATGGCAAGGCGCTGACCACCCGCAGCGTCGGGGCAAAGGGAGCCATCGGCCTCGTGCCCCAGGACCTGGCCCTCTACCCGGACCTCACCGCGCGCGAAAATCTGACCTTTTTCGGCCGGCTCTACGGCATGAGGGGCCCGGAGCTCAAGGCGCGGGCCAACGAGGTGCTCCAGATCGTGGGGCTCTCCGATAGGGCCGACGACCGCAGCGAGGAGTTCTCCGGCGGCATGAAGCGCCGCCTCAATATCGGCCTTGGCCTCCTGCACCATCCGCGGTTGCTCATCCTCGACGAGCCCACGGTGGGCGTCGATCCTCAAAGCCGTAACGCCATTCTGGAGAGCGTCGAGCGCCTGAGCGTCGAGGGCCTGGCGGTGCTCTACACCACCCACTACATGGAGGAGGCCGAGCGTCTCTGCGACCGCGTGGGCATCATCGACAAGGGCAGCATCGTAGCCGAAGGGACCCGGCGGCAGCTGGTAGAGCTGGTGGGAGAGCATGACCGGGTGCGCCTGGATGCCACGGGCAATCTGCAGGCGGCGGCCCAGGCGGCCTACGGTGTGGAGGGTGTGAAGGGCGTCGATGTGCGCGACGGTGGCCTTGACCTGTTGGCCGTACGGGCGGCCGAGCGGCTCACCCAGATCCTGGCGAGCGTGTCCAGCGCGGGCGCCTCTGTGAAGAGCGTGAGCGTGGAGGAGCCCAACCTGGAGGCTGTCTTCCTGCATCTGACCGGCAAGGCCCTCCGGGACTGAGCTCGCCACTGCCGTGCGCACCGCCCTTCTCATCGCCCGCAAGGATCTGCGCCAGCGGATCCGGGATCGGTCGGCCTTCCTGTGGGGTTTGGTGGCGCCTTTCGGGCTGGCCGCTATCTTCAGCTTCGTCTTCAACCCCATCTCCGACGCCGACTTCCACGCCGAGTACGTGGTGGTGAACCAGGACCAGGGAGCCATCGCCGACGCTTTCCTCCAGCAGCTGCAGGCCATGGAGCGACAGGGCATCATCACGGCCCGCACTGTGGGCTCGCCGGAGGAGGCCCGTGGCCAGGTTGAGACCGGCTCCGACGCCTTCGCCGCCGGGGACGAGCCCCGGGCCGACGCCGCCTTCATCCTGCCCTCAGGTTTGAGCGAGCGGGTTCTGGCCGGCCAGGGAGGGAGATAACCGTGATCGGCGCCCGGGGATCCGAGCTTGGAGCCCAGGTGGCCTACTCGGTGGCCGATGGATTCGCTTCGGAGCTGAAAGCGGTCGATACCGCGGTGAAGACCGTCCTTCCGCCCGGACACGAGCCCGACCCGGCCGAGGTGGGTGCGCTGGCCCAGCAGGCGGCGGCTACGGCCAACCCCATCCTGGTGCGGGACATCAGCGCCTCGACCCGGCAGCTCGACAGCACCACGCAGATGACAGCCGGCATGGCCGTCTTCTTCGTCTTCTTCACGGTGACGTTCGGCGTGAGCGGGCTGCTGGAGGAGCGGCGCCTGGGTACCATGGCCCGGCTGCTGGGTGCTCCCATCAGCCGCGGTTCGATCATGGCCGGAAAAGCGCTTACCTCTTTCGTGCTCGGGGTGGTCAGCATGGCGGTGCTCGTGGTCGCCACCACCTTCCTGCTGGGCGCCGATTGGGGCAACCCGGCAGGGGGTGGCCATCCTGATCGTGGCGGCGGTGGTCGCCGCGATGGGCATCCTGGCCGTGGTGGCGGCGGCGGCGAGGACCCAGGAGCAGGCGGGGGCCTTCTCGGCCATCGTCGGTCTGGTGCTGGGACTGCTCGGGGGGAGCTTCTTCCCGGTGTCGCAGGTGGGAGGCATCCTGTCGTCGCTCAGCATGCTCACGCCTCACGCCTGGTTCATGCGCGGATTGGGTGACCTCGCCGGAGGGGGCCTGGTAGACATCGTCCCTTCAGTGGCCGCCCTCCTGGCCTTCGGTCTTATCACCGGGGCGGGCGCGTGGGTCTTTCTGCGGAGGGCGCTGCTCCGATGAAAGCGCTCCACATTGCCGCCACGAGCGTGCGCCGCCTGCTCCGGGAGCGCAGCAACATCTTCTTCGTGTTCCTGCTGCCCATGCTCCTCATCCTGGTGCTGGGTGCGGCCTTCGGCGGGGAGACCGATCCGCGGGTGGGGATCGTCAGCGCCGGGTCGGGCCCGCTGGGTAGAGACCTTGTCGACTCCCTGGGGGCGGCGGAAGGACTGGACGTGCGCGCCTACGGCGACAGGGACGCTCTCATCCTGGCCGTCGAGCGCGGCCGGTTGGAAGCCGGGGTGGTCGTTCCTCCCGGCTACGACGTGGACCTGCGGGCCGGCCGCACAGCCACCGTCGAGTTCGTAGCCCGGCCGGACCCCACCTCCCAGGCGCTGCGGAACACCCTGGAGTCAGGGGTGACCCGGCAGGGCGCTCTTCTGCGGGCGGCGGCCTTCGCCCAGGCCCAGGGAGCGATGGAGTTCGATCGGGCGCTTGAGACGGCCGCCCGGATCGCCCAGGTCTCGCCCGGCCTCCAGATCGGCCAGGAAGCGGTCGGCGAGCCCTTCGCCCTCTCCCGGCTCGGGCAGTTCGACCTGGGAGCCTACTCCGAGCTCTTGCTCTTCATTTTCCTGACCAGCATGACCGGCTCAGCCGCGCTCATCCAGTCCCGACAACTGGGGGTATCCCGGCGCATGCTCTCCACGCCGACCTCGGTGCGGTCTATCCTGGCGGGGGAGGCCCTGGGTCGGTTCGCTGTCGCCTTGGTGCAGGGTGTCTTCATCATGGTGGGCTCGTCGGTCGTGTTCGGGGTGGATTGGGGCGATGTCCTGGGAGCGGTGATCATCATGGTCGTCTTCTCCTTCGGCGCGGCCGCCACGGGGATGCTCATGGGAGCGGTGTTCAAGAATGACCAGCAGGCCGGAGGGCTGGGCGTCGTCCTCGGCCTGGGCCTGGCGGCCCTGGGTGGCTGCATGCTGCCGCTCTCCATCATGAAGATCTTCGCCCCCACCCTCTGGCGAGTAGCGCACATCACCCCGCACGCCTGGGGCATCGAAGCCTTCGAGGAGCTCATTCTGAGGGGTGGCGGCGCCCTCGACATCTTGCCCGAGCTGGCGGTGCTGGCGGGTTTCGCGATCATCGTGTTCGGCCTGGCTACCTGGCGCCTACGGGTGGCCCTCACGCGGGCATAGATCGCGGGCGCGGGTTGCACGCGCCGGTGGGGGCGATGGCGGAAGAGTGCTGGGACTGACCCGGCCCCGGTCCGGGGCCTCTGCTATCGGGCTCGGTAGAGCAGCCTCACGATCTGGGAGCGCAGCACCTTCTCGTCGGGCCGTCCGCTGTTCCAGGAAAGCCCGGGAAAGGCCTGCATGACCTCGTCGCGCGTGGCCGCTTGATAGTCCTGCTCCCAGTCGGTGCGTGAGCCCAGCCCAGCGCGTCGCAGAACCAGGGCGACGTGACGGCGGCTCATGCTGTCCCAGGAGCCGAGTGTCCCCGACGGGTACCCCACGAAGTAGCCCTTGTTCTTGACGTACCAGGCCGCGTCCCAGAGCTCCTGGTCCGCTCTGGTAACGTCCGTGAACGGGTCGCCGCCCGCCGCCGTGACGGTCTTCGCCGATGGGTCCACCACCGAGCCGAAGTCGGTGGTCCAGTAGACGGCGTAAGGGCTGCCTGCGACCACCCGGCGTCCGACGCCGATCACACGCAGTGCCGCGTTGAGCATGGTCTGGTTGTGGCCCGAAGATCCTCGCCAAGCGTCGAAGACCTGCCGGGCCGTCGTCTGCCCGGCGGCGATGTTCTCGGCCATCGTGGCGCTGTAGGTGTAGCCGGTCAGCCGCATGCGATCCCATGGACTGGAGCCAGCCGGAAAGAAGCTGGACTTCACGCTCGTGTGGCCGAAGAAACCGTACCGACCCATGTCCTGCGAGTGGCGGGCGGCCGCTTCCGAGAGGGTGTCCGACATCTTCAGGGCCACCAGGCCGTGCTGGGCGCGGTAGCTGTTGAGCAGCTGCAGGAACTCCGTCTCGGCGGGGTCATAGGTGCGGGCTTGGGCCAGGCCACCGAGCAGGTCGAGAGCGAGCAAGAGGACCAACGAAAACAGGAATACCGTACGTCTGGCCGTCATCACCGGTGTGACCTCCTTCGTCGATCGGCGAGGGAAGGACAACGTGCGGCCTACGGTATCGGAAAACGTAGAGAAAGGCAAACGCGAAAAGACATTCTATAACCCAAAGTGCATGAGAAAACTGTCATGAAATCTGCAGATGGAAGAATGGAGGGAGCCGGTGTTCCTTGAACACGGGTGGTACGTTCCCGAGCCGGTGGCCGGACACGGCGCGGCAGGGGGGAGGAGGGAGGAGGCGGTCCGCTGCGGCCTCCTCAGTCACGTCCGTGGCTCTGCTACGCCCCGTTCCCTGCCTCCTCGCCTCGCCCGCGCCCATCGCACCCCGGCGGCGAGGCGTCGTTCTTCTTAGAACAGCTGGAGCAGGAGCGCGAGCAGCAGGAGGACGATCACCCCTGCGAACGCGGCGAGATAGGTCAGCGTGGCGATGCGTGGAGCATGGTGATCGGTCGTGACCCTTCTCATGATGACCCCCTGTCTGGCGTGCGACTTGCGGCGGAATGGCCCCCGCGGGCCTCACTTTAGCCCACTATAATGGGTTTTCCGCTTCGGCTCCAGCTTTTTGCAGCGGCCGGACCCGGACAGCAACCGGACCTGGACGGCGAATCTCGGGCGACAGCGGGGTTGTCCAGGTGCTAAAGTTCTACTCCATCTTCCGTGATCCACAGTGAACGGTGGAACGTGTGGAAATCGATATCATCGCCGGGTACCTCGGCTCAGGGAAAACCACGACCATTCAGGGATTCATCGAGAGCGACGAAGACCCGCGCCGCCTCGCGGTCCTTGTCAACGAGTTCGGTGAGCTGGGTCTCGACGCCATGCTTCTGGGAGACGCCTCCCCAGGTAGTCGAGCTGGCCAGCGGCTGCATCTGCTGCACGCTCCGTCTCGACTTCCGCACCCAGATCGCCGAGATCGCCGACACCTTCCGCCCCCGTCGACTGCTCATCGAGCCGACGGGTGTCGCCACCATCGCTCAGGTGGTGAGGGCCCTTCGCCACCCCGACCTGCAGGGACGGGTCACCGGAGCCCGCGTCTTCGTGCTGGTCGACGCGGTCACGTTCAACGAACGGCTGCGAGAAAGCCCCGCCTTCTTCACCTCGCAGGTTGCCCAGGCCGATGTGCTCATACTGAACAAGACCGACCTGGTGGGCGAGGCGCGGGTGGCCGCTCTGCGGGCCGGCCTCGAGCAGATGGCCCCCCAAGCCTGGGTCATCCCCACGGTCAGAGGACGCATCCCCGCGGGAACGGTCCTGCCCCCGGCCCATCGCTTGAGCGACCCCGGCGAGGCCGAGGTCCTCGACGATCTGGAATCCCGGAGCTTCGTGGTCGAAGGTCCAGTCTCCTTGGAAGCGCTGCGGCGGTTCTACGCCGATCTTGGAGCGGAGCGCTTCGGCCGGATCGAGCGGGCCAAGGGCGTGGTTCAGACGGCTCTGGGCTGGCGCCGGCTCGATCTTGCGTCTGGCGTGATGAACGAGGAGCCCTGGGGGCCGGCCCCTGAGGGCCGGCTGGTGGTCATCGGGCGGGGCCTGGACATTAGATCGCTCGCGGAAAGGGTAAGGGGACTCTCGGCCCCCGACCTTGCGGAGAACCAGAACTCGTTTCATGATGACGCTTCGCCGCCAGGGTGCGATGGGCGAGTGTGAGGCAAGGAGCTCGTCTCGGAATGACGCCTCGCCCTCAGGACGCTGTGGGTGCGGGCGAGGCACGAACGCAGGGAGCGGGCGTAGTGGCGCTACGGGCGCGACCGAGGACGAAGCATCGCGCCGGCCAGTGCGGCCGCGGCGGCCAAGGCTTCATTTTGAAACGAGCTCCTACCTAGTTGAGCCGGCCCCGTGGCCGGCGGGAGGATCGCATGACGACAAAGGACGGTACAGGGCGGCTCGGTATCGCCCTCGACCTCGGTACGAGCGGGATACGGGGGCAGGCGATCGATCTGAGTACCGGCCAGATCGTGTCCACAGCCATCACGACGCAGCATCCTTTGCCCGGGGGCAACGTGATGGACCATCTCCACTTCGCGGTGGAGACCTCCACAGATGGCATGTCCGGAGTGGCGCACGACCTCATGGTCGACACGGCCAACAAGGTGATACGCGCGCTCGGGGTCGATCTCGCTCGAGTGGATCGGCTCGCCATCTGCGGCAACCCCATCCAGCTCTCCCTCTTTCAGGGGATGGAGATCCGAGACCTGGCGTACGCCGGACGCCATAAGAGGGAATCGCTGGGGGTGGAGATCCAGCCGCGCGACGCTCGCGTAGGCCTCGTGGCGGAGATAGCCGGCCTGGACCTCCCGGCGGAGGCGGCTCTCATCGTGCCTCCGGCTGTGGCCCACGAGATCGGGGCGGACGCCCTGGCCATGATGGTCAAGTCGAGCATGCTGGACCGCGACGAGATTGCTCTGGTGACCGATTACGGCACCAACGCCGAGATGGCCCTCAAGGTGGGCGACAGCATCGTCACCGGGTCGGCCGCCTGCGGCCCGGCCTTCGAGGGCCAGGCGATCGCTTTTGGCATGCTGGCCGCTCCCGGGGCCATCTCCGATCTGGTCCGGGAAGACGGCGTGTATCGTAGCCTGGTGCTCGACGAGGATATGATGCCCCAACCCGGTCAGCTGGTCGATCCGCGCACCGGTGAGGTCAGGGACGAGGGGACGATCGCCGCCCGGGGCATCACCGGCACCGGGGTCATGGCCGTCATCGCCCTCGGCCTGGAGGACGGCCTGCTCAAGCTGCCGGGCATCGACTCGCCCGACGGGAGGCTGCACCTGGCGAACGGCGTCGTCCTGACCAAAGACGACGTGGGCGAGGTGGGCAAGGCCATCGGCGCGGCGCGGGCCGGGCACCTCACCTTGGCGGCCGAGCTGGGTATCGACGTCGAGGACATCAAGGTGGCCTACATGGCTGGGGCCTCGGGTACCTACGTGGACGCCCACAAGGCCCAGAGCATCGGAATGGCGCCCGCTTCGGCCACCACTCTCATCCAGATCGGCAACACCTCGCTGATGATGGCCCGGGACTTGGTGCTCGACCCCGAGCGGCTGCGGCAGGTGGAGAAGATCGCCCGGGAGCTCCGTGCTCGGCACAGCATGTTCGCGGAAGCTCCTGTCTTCAAGCAGGCCTACGTGTTGGAGCTGGCCTACTGGACCGAGGGGATGCCCTGGGAGATGTACCTGAAGTTCATCAAGAAGATGGGCCTGCCTCCCTTGCGCGAGTTTCCGGAAGAGGCTGACGTCAGGCGGTGGGTGGAGCGGGACATCCCCGACTTCGGGCTCGAAGGCCTGCGCGTGGTGCACGACGTGGGCATGGTCATGGTGGCGGCCATGGAGGGGTGCACCGAGTGCAGCACCTGCAAAGACGTGTGCCCCGAGGACGCCGTCAGCATCACCCACGACGAGCAGGGGCGGCCGCTGGTAGAGGTGGAGAGCGCCCGCTGCCTGGGCCTGAGCTGCCTGCGCTGCCAGATCTCCTGCCCGGAGAGGGTCTTCCAGTTCAGCAAGTTCCTGCGGGCCCGCTGAAGAGGAGGCCGTGGCCGCGAGACGAGGAGGGCAGCCCATGATCGGCCGATTGCGCAGGTTGCTCGGCTTGGGGAGCAATCCGCCCGCAGGCGGAGACGCGGCCGCGGAACAAGCGCGCTACACCATCGAGGTCTCCCACCATCTTGGGTCCCCCCTTGTCGTCTTGTCCGGCGAGATCGACCACCACAGCGCAAACCAGGTGCGGCTGGCGTTAGAACGGGAGTTGGTGAGTCCGGACCAGGTGGTCCTTTTCGACCTGAACGGGCTCACCTACCTGGACAGCGGGGGGCTTGCGCTTCTGTTCGATCTCATCCGCACGCTGGAGGAGGGCTGGGTGGGAGTCATCCATCCCGCGCCCAATGTGCGCCGGCTGCTTCAGATCAGCGGGCTCGACACGCAGGAGAACTTCAGGGTGTTCGACGATCTGGAAGAGGCGCGGGCGGCCCTTGAGGCAGACGGCTCAGCCGGCCTGTGACGGATCCGCCGGCGCGGATTCGCCCGCGCGAATCCGGCCATGCAGGGCCGCACGCCGGGAGCCGTGCGCCGGCGGGCGCGGTCCGAGTGGCCGGTGGACCCGGCCTGAATTCGACGGCGAGGAAAGGGGGTCGCTCCGTGGTGGGAAGCCAGGGACTGCTCAGGGGCGCACTGGCGTGGGAGCAGAGCGACCGGCCGCCTGTGCTCTTCACCGGTGGGATATGGGCGGGCAGGCTGTCGGGGTTTTCCCGGGACCGCCTGCTCGATGACGCGTCCGCCCTCGCCGAGGCCCAATGGCGGGTGCACGAGCTCATTGGCCAGGACGCTCTTCTCGCCTACTTCGACCCGCTCTTCATCCCAGAGGCGTACGGGTGCGAGCTGCGCTTCCTCGAAACGGGCCCTCTAGTAGCGCCCATTCCCCTCACCCGGTTCGCCGACCAGGCTCCCTCGGTCGGCGACGGCAGGCTGCCGGTGGTGCTCGAGGCCGTGGCCTGTATGGCGGCCCGAGCCGGTGGGCGGATCCCGGTGGGGACCCTCGTCGAAGGTCCGTTCACCACCCTGTCGCGCATCGCGGACGCCGAGGTGCTTCTGCGCCTGACCATCACCGACGCGGCGGCCGTGGACGCCGCGCTCGGACGGATGACCGAGATGCTGCTTGCCTTCTGTCGGGCCGCCGCCGAGGCTGGGGCCGACTTCGTGTTCGTGGCCGATCCGGTGGCATCGGCGACGATGATCTCGCCTGCGATGTTCGGGCGCTTCGCCCTGCCGGCGCTGCGGGAGCTGTGCGCGGGGCTGTCCATCCCGGTCATCCTCCACATATGCGGCGACACCACTCCCATACTTGCGGACATGGCCGGGAGCGGCGCGGCGGCCCTCAGCCTCGATCAGTGCATGGATCTGCGGGAGGCCCGCAGGCGGATCGACGGCCGCTGCGCCCTTGCCGGCAACCTGGACCCGATGACCCTGCTCATGGGGACACCGGAGGAGGTGGTGCGCGAGACGCGCCGGGTCATGGAGGCGGGCGGTAACCGCGGGTTCATCCTGATGCCCGGCTGCGGGGTCCCGCCGGGCGCGCCTTTCCAGAACGTCGCGGCCATGGTGCGGGCCGTCCGGGAGGGGTGAGCCTCCAAAGTGACACTCCGAAGGACCGCGGCCACCACCGGATCGCGGCTTGTGCCACGGGCCGGCGATACGGAACGCGAGTTGGGGGATAGCGGATGACGCCGGGCGAAGGCAGGGGCGCCGGCACCTGGGACGACGCGGAACCGAGCGAGGGCCTTATCCGGGCCGCTTTGGGCTGGGAGCCGCTCGACACGGTCGTGGCCAACGCCACCGTCTTCGATTCGGTCAGCGGGGAGTTCCTCCCTGAACGCTCGCTCTGGCTCAAAGACGGCCGCATCGCGCGGGTGACGGCGGCCGCGGAGCCCGCGCCGGCCGACGCCGAGATCCTGGATGCGTCGGGCCTCACCCTGGTGCCGGGCCTTATCGACGGGCATGCGCACCTCATCCGCCTTTTCGTCCCGGAGTTCGTGCGTGCCCTGCTGCCCACCGGAGTGACTTCGGTGGTCATCGAGGCCATGGAGTATGGGGCCACCGGCGGGTTGGCGGGGATCCGTCCCTTCATCGAGGCTCTGCGCGGCCAGCCTCTCCGCCTCTTCTATACGGCCCCCGCCCTTTGTGGCCTCACCGAGGAGGAAGAGCCCGCTCCCCTGCAACCGCAGGAGCTCGACGAGCTTCTGGCCGATCCCCTCTGCCTGGGACTGGGCGAGGTCTACTGGAGCAACGCCCTCCTGCCTGGTCCCCAGGGCATCCGGGTGCGGGAGCTCATGGCCCGGACTCTTTCGGCCGGCAAGGTGGTCGAAGGGCATACGGCCGGGGCGAAAGGCGCCCGGCTGGACGCCTACACGGCGCTGGGAGTCTCTTCGTGCCACGAACCCATATCCGTGGAGGAGGCCCTCGAAGTCTACCGTCGGGGATTGCTGGTCATGATCCGGCACGGTGGTATCCGCCGTGATCTCGCCCGCCTGCGTCCCCTGTTCGACATGCCCCTCGACTTCCGGCGCTTCGCCCTGGTGACCGATGGGATGGACCCGGAGCGGCTCGCCACCCGGGGCTACTTGGACCAGGTGGTCCGCGAGGCCCTCGACCTCGGCATCGCGCCGCACATCGTCTACCGCATGGCCAGCACGAACGTGGCCGAGCACTTCCGGCTCGAAGGCCGCCTGGGGCACTTGGCGCCGGGACGGTCCGCCGACATGGTGGCCATCTCGGCGCCCGGCGAGTTCCGGCCGGTGTTCGTCATGGTTGGGGGACGGCTGGTCTTCGATCGAGATGAGGTACTGGCCCGGCCGCGACCGACGACTGTGGCACCCGCGTTCGTGCAGACGCTCGGCGTCGACCCCGAGCGGGCTCTCGACCTCGTCGGGCCGCCGCCCTTCCCGCCAGCCGCTGGTTCCGTGCGGGCGATTGAGCATGTCACCAACCTGGTCACCCGGGAGGTCGTTCTCACGCAACAGGAGGCGCGCGCGATGGACCTGGTCCCGGTGCTGGCCCTCGAGCGAACGGGCGGAGAGCAGGGATTCTGGGGCTTCCTCGCGGGTTTCGGGCT
Source organism: Thermoleophilia bacterium (assembly GCA_027493445.1). Classification (GTDB taxonomy): domain Bacteria; phylum Actinomycetota; class Thermoleophilia; order RBG-16-64-13; family RBG-16-64-13; genus JAMDDA01. The sequence continues at coordinate 4,533,922 of JAOSKU010000001.1, forward strand.
GCGGGGGGGAGCCTATGCCACCACGACCACCTGGGATACTCCCGATCTCGTGGTCGTGGGGCGCGACGAGCAGTCGGTGCGTACGGCTCTCGGGCGCCTGGTGGAGAATGGTGGAGGCGGCGTCATCGCTCGGGGGCACCATGTGGTGGCCGAGTCCCGGGCGCCTATCTGCGCCGTGGCTTCTCTGGACACGGCGGAGCGGGTGCGGGCCGACCTGCGCGAGTTGGCGCACGCCCTCACGAAAGCCGGCGTCCCTTGGGAGGACCCGCTGCTCGCGGTGGACACGCTCACCACCCCGGCCATCCCCCACCTGCGGATCACCCATCGCGGCTATGTGCGCCTGAAGGACCGCTCCCTGCTCCCCGTGGAGGCCTGAGCGGTGGCGGGGCTAGGTCTCGCGCAGCAGCCGCATCCCCACAGCGTGACGATCACCGAGGCTCCCATGTCGGCCAGGATGGCAAGCCACAGCGTCAGCCAGCCGGGGAACACTGCGAGCACGGCCAGCAGCTTGATCCCCAGCGCGAACCCGATATTCTGCTTGATGGTGGCAAGGGCCCGCCGGGAGAGCCGCAGGGTGAAAGGCAACTGGGAGAGGTCGTCGGCGAGTAAAGCGACGTCCGCCGTCTCCAGGGCGGTGTCGGAGCCGGCGCCGCCCATGGCGATGCCCACGGTGGCGGCGGCCAGGGCAGGGGCGTCGTTGACGCCGTCGCCGACCATGGCTACCCGGCCGTATTCGGCCAGCAGCTTCTCGACGGCCGCCAGCTTGTCTTGGGGGAGGAGCTCCGCCTCGTAGCGGTCCGCGCCCACCTGCTGAGCTACGGCGGCCGCGACCCGGCGGTTGTCACCCGTTAGGATGACGACGTGCTCGATGCCCGCTTCTCGAAGGTGCCTGACGGAATCGGCCACGCCCTCCCGCAGGCGATCCGAGACGGTGATGAGACCGTAGGGCCCCTCCTCATTGCCTAGGAGCAGGACGGTCTCGCCCTCGGCCTCGAGATCCGCCACGTGTCCGGCAATCTCGGGTCCCACGGCGCTCCCGAAGCTCCGCAGGTTGCCGATGCGCACCCGGCGGTTGCCGATGAGGGCCGAGGCTCCCTCCCCGAAGGCGGCGGCGAAGCCGGCGGAGTAGGGGACGTCCACCCGTCGCTCGTGCGCGGCGGCCAGGATCGCGCAGGCAAGTGGGTGCTCGGAGTGGCTCTCCACCGCGGCCGCCTCCGCCAGAATGCCGGCCGCTTCCCGGCCATCCAGGCCGATCACCCGCCTCACCACCGGCCGGCCCAGGGTCAGCGTGCCCGTCTTGTCCACGGCCAGGGCGCGCAGTGATCCCATCTGCTCGAGGTAGGTGCCTCCCTTGATCAGCACGCCTCGGCGAGCCGCCCGAGAGATGGCGCTCACCACTGCGACGGGCGTGGAGACCACCAGGGCGCAGGGGCAACTCACCACGAGAAGGGCGAGAGCGCGGTAGATCCAAGGCTCCCACGGGCGACCCAGAAGGAGAGGAGGCCCCAGCGAGATGAGGACCGCCAGCCCGATGACCGCGGGCGTGTACACGCCCGCGAACCGCTCGACAAAGGCCTGCGACGGTGCCCGGTTGGCCTGGGCCTCTTCCACCAGATGGATGACCCTGGCGATGGTCGTGTCCTCCACGCACTTGGTGACCTCGATCCGGAGGGCCCCCGAGGTGTTCAACGTGCCGGCGTAGACCTCGTCTCCCGCTGCCTTATCTGCGGGAATGGACTCGCCGGTGATGGTGGCCTCGTCCACAGCGGAGGCGCCGGAAAGGACGGCTCCGTCCATGGCGATCTTCTCCCCGGGCCGGACGAGCATGACGTCGCCTACGGCGATGTCTTCTACCGGTACCTCGACGGTCCGCCCACCGCGTTCCACGCGGGCGCTTCGAGGAGCGATGTCCATGAGCTCACGGATCGAACGCCTCGCCCGCTCCAGCGACCAGGCTTCCAGCATCTCCGAGACGGCAAAGAGCATGGCCACCACGGCGGCTTCCTCGAGCTCCCCGATGGCCACGGCTCCTACGATGGCGACGCTCATGAGCACCGCCATGTTGAAGTCAAGCCGGGGCACGGACCGGACCGCCTTGCGGAAGTTGCCCCAGCCCCCAACGGCGGCGGCGAGCAGGAAGAGGGGGTGCTGATGGATTCCGCCCCAAGGGCAAGCTGGGCGGCATGACCGAAGATGATGGCGCCCAAGGAGATGAACACCCGGCGCCTCTCCCAGTCGGCGCCCGCTCCGGCGCTGGCTCCCGGCTGGGGCGCGGCATCCGCGGGCAGCACCCGGTAGCCTTCGATGATGCCCTCTGCCTGGATGGCCCGCGGGTCCGACTCGCCCTCCACCACCAGACGCCCGGTGACGACGTTCAGACGGGCCCCGGCGACACCGGGGAGGGCGGCCACGTTCTGCTGGAACGTGGCCGCGCAGTCCAGTCAGGTGATGCCTTCGACCTGGTAGACGGTCCGTCGCGGCGGTGTCCCCGCGTTCATGCGGCGTCCGAGTCGAGGAGGTGTTCCGCGGCTGCGGGCTCGGCCGGCACGGTGGGCTCGCCTTCGGCGGGTGCGCTCGCCCGGCCGCGCTTCTCGGCGAAGGCGAGCGCGGCCGAGACCACGGGTTCTGCATCATGATCGGCCAACCGGTAGAAGACCAGCCGTCCGTCCTTCCGGTACCGGGCCAGTCCGAGACGGTACAGGAGCCTCAGGTGGTAGGAGGCCACAGCCTTGGACACCCCCGTGACGGCGGCCACGTCGCAGACGCACAGCTCCGCTTGGCTGAGCGCGTACATCACCTTGAGCCGGGTGTCGTCCGCCAGGGCGGCGAAGAGCTCGCCGGCTCCTTCCATACGATCGATGTTCTGCCGCACCCGCTCCACGATCTGCGAATGGACGAGATCCACCTCACAGACCGGGCATGCGCCATTTCGCTCGCCGTCCGCCGCCGCCTCCCCTCAATTGCAAATGAACAAATGACTGTTTGAATATACGCGATCACAGGGGCGGCCGCAAGGGACATGTGGCGTTGACGCCGGCGGCCTGCACGGCCGGCCGGCGTGCCCTCGAGGTTTGATTCCCGCCCTACACCGCTTGCCGGCGCATCGGAGGCTCGTGCGCCGGCAAAGCTCAGTGAGGCGCGCGGGTCTGGGTCGAGTGACCGCCGTCACTCGGAGGCGTCGTAGACGATCCTCCCCCCGACGATGGTGGTCACCACTCCGATGTTCTTGATCTCATGCGGGTCCACGGTCAAGATGTCGGCGTCGAGGACGCATAAGTCTGCCAGCTTGCCCGGTTCGATGGAGCCCTTGATGTCATCCATGTGGTCCTGCCAGGCCCCGTTGATGGTGTAGGCGCGGATGGCGTCCTCGAGGCTCAAGCACTCACCCGGCCCGCTCACCTTGCCCGAGCCCATCCCTTCTCGCAGCACCATGGCCTGCACGCCCTCGCGCCAGTTGGGGTACGTCACCGGCATGTCCGAGCTCGCGATGAGTCGCACGCCCGCCCGGACCGTGGTGCCGAAGGGCCAGTCGCGCAGGGCCCGCTCATGGCCCAGCCAGATGTGGATGCTGTCAGCCATGAGAGACATGATCGTGGGCTGCATGTTCAGGCCCACGCCCAGGGCGGCCGCCCGGGCGAAGTCCTTCTGGACGACCTGGTCGGCGTGGATGATGTAGGGGCGGCCCTCGCGGACGCGCGAACCGTCGGCGGCGGCCGCCTCCAGCGCATCGAGGGCCACGCTCACCGCGCGATCGCCCGTGGCGTGCACGCCCACCTGGAGGCCTCTTCGGCAAACATCGCGAATCATGGAGGCGAGTTGCCCCCGCTTCTCCTCCTCGCTCGCGCCGGGGATGGCGAACTCTCCCAAGCCACCGTCGACGTACTCCTCCCACATGGCCGAGGTCTTGGTCATGGGGACGCCGTCGGCGAAGATCTTCACTCCCGGAAAGCGCAGCCATTTTGGGTCCAGGCCGTCGGGCCAATGGTAGGTTTCCAGGCCTCGCCCCAGGTCGGCGTGAGACAGCGCGCCGTACTCGCCGAAGAGGGCGAGCACGGTCACGCGGGCGTTGAGGTTCCCCTCCCGGTGGAGATCCTGGTACACCTCCGCGCACTCGTGGCCCAGGAGCCCGCCCGAATAGGTGTCTCCTCCCGGACCGAGGGCCGATTCGGTGTAGCTGGTGATGCCGTTCGCGTTCATGATCTTCATGGCGGAGAGAATAGCCGCCCGCTTCTCCGCCTTTGTCAGGAGCGGGACGACCTTCATGATGTGACCCATGGCGGCGAACTCCCGGAACATCCCCGTGGGCTCGCCCGTCGCCGGGTCTCGGTCGATGAACCCTCCCTCCGGATCGGGCGTGTCCTTGGTCACCCCAGCGAGCTCGAGGGCCTTGCTGTTCACCCACAGGTTGTGGGCGGAGAAGTCGGTGAGAGCCAGGGGGTGGTCGGGACTGACAGAGTCGAGGTCCCAGCGGGTGGGATTCGCAAGGAGGGTCGAATCCCAGCCGTAGCCCCGTATCCAGGTACCGGGCGGCGTCGTGTCCACCCAGGTCTTGATCTCCTCGGCCACGAGGGCGACGCTGTTGACGCGCGGCGCGTAGAGATCCGCCGCGAGCGGGGGCCGCGTTCCACCGAACATCGCCGGATGACCGTGAGCGTCGTTGACTCCGGGGAGGATCGTCCGCCCTTCCAGGTCCATGACCCGCGTATCCGGTCCGATGAGGGCCTCGATCTCAGTGTTCGAGCCAACGGCCACGATCGTGTCGCCGACGACCGCGATCGCCTCGCGCACGCTGAAATCCCCGTCGACGGTCACCACCTTCGCGTTCTTGATGACCAGGCTTGCCGCCATGCTTCCTCCTTGTGTCTTGACGTTACCGGCCGAGATACGCCCGCTTCACGTGCTCGCTCGCCAGGAGCTCGTCCGCTCTGCCCTCCAGGACGGTGACCCCCCGCTCGAGCACATATCCTCTCTGGGAGACGCCCAGTGCCAGGCGCGCGTTCTGCTCCACGAGCAGCACGCCCATGCCGCGGGTGGTCAGGTGGCTGATCATCTGCGCGATCTCAGAGACCATCTTCGGGGAAAGGCCGAGCGAGGGCTCATCCAGAAGCAGCACCTTCGGGCGGCCCATGAGTGCGCGACAGATGGCGAGCATCTGCTGCTCGCCCCCGCTGAGCGTCCAGGCCCGTTGTCCGCGCCGTTCGCCCAGCACCGGGAAGTGGCTGATAAGCTCCTCCTCGTCCTTGCGCACCCCAGCCTTGTCCTTCCGCAAGAACGCGCCGAGGGCCAGGTTCTCGGCTACCGTCATGTAGGGGAAGAGGTTCTTGCCCTCGGGAACGTGGCCTATGCCCAGGCCCACGCGCGCGTGGGCCGGCAGGTGCTGGACCGGTTCGCCGTCGAGAAGGATGCTGCCCGCGCTGAGGTTCTCGAGACCGGAGATGGCCCGGAGGGTCGTGGTCTTGCCGGCTCCATTGTTGCCGAGCAGGGCGACGATCTCGCCCTCTTCCACGGTAAAGGAAGCGCCTCGTACGGCCTCCGCCGTGCCGTAGTGCACATGCAGGTCACAGGCCGAAAGCGCCATTGGTCCCTTCTCCCAGGTACGCATCGATGACCGCCGGGTCCTCGGCCACCTCGGCCGGTGATCCGTAGGCCAGGCGTCTCCCGAAGTGCAGCACGCAGATACGGTCGCAGAGGCTCATCACCGCTTCCATGTTGTGTTCGACCAGGACGAAAGTCGTGCCCCGGTCACGGCGCAGAGTGCCGATGAGAGCGAGCATGGCCGAGGTCTCCTCGGCGTTCATGCCCGTGAGGGGCTCGTCCAGCAGGAGCACCCGCGGCCGGCTGGCCAGAGTGATGGCCAGGCCGAGCAGTCGCTTCTTCCCGTGAGGGAGGCTCGTGGCGGGCGCGTCGGCATCGCCGGCCAATCCCACGAAGTCGAGTACGTCCCAGACTTCGGCGGCCACGGCCTGATGGCGCCCCCAGGACACCGCGCGCGCGACCGCCTTGGGGCCGAAACCTACCGCCTGCAGGTGCGCTCCTATCTGCACGCTGTCGAAGACGGTGCAGCTGCCGAACAGCATGTTCTGCTGGAACATGCGGGCGAGGCCCCGACGGGCGCGGTGATTGGGGGACTTCCGGTGATGTCCTCGCCTTCCAGGACAACCTGCCCCCGGCTGGGGGACAGGAAGCCGCTCATCACACCGAGCGCCGTGCTCTTTCCGGCTCCGTTCGGCCCGATGAGGCCCAGGATCTCTCCGGGCTCGACGGAAAGATCCAGGCCGTCGAGAGCGGCCAGCCCGCCGAACCACTTGGAGAGGTCACGAGCTTCGAGCGCCGGCATGTTCCGCCTCCTTCGTTCGAGTTCGAGGTGTGGGCGGCCGGACGCGGCGCCAGTGCTCGGACGCCAGGCCGACGATGCCGTTGGGCATGAAGACGGTCACCAGGATGGCCAGGGTCCCCACCACGATGGGTTGGTACTCCTGGGCGAAGCCGGCCACTTGCGCCACCACCGTGAGCAAGGTTGCGCCCACTGCGGGCCCCAGGAACGGCCCTTCACCACCCACCACCAGGTAGACGATCAGGTACATGGACATGAGGGCACCGAAGCGGGAGGTGGCCTCCGCGTCCAGTCCACGCTGGGCGTGGGCGTACAAGGCCCCGGCCAACCCGGCGAAGAAGCAGGCGATAACGAAGTTGGCGATCTTGTAGGCCATGACCGGGACGCCCACTGCTTGGGCCAAGGGCTCGGCATCCTTGATGGAGCGCCACTTCAAACCGAGATCGCTGCGCTCCAGGGCATACAGGACGGCCAGGCTCAGCACCACCACGACCAGGGCCAGATAGTAGTAGCCGGTGACCCGACCGAGCTCCACCGTGCCGATCAGGGGCACGCCGACCGACCCCGGCCCGGGGATGCCGGTGAGGCCGAGCTGGCCTCCGGTGACGCCCTTCCAGTTGTACGCGACCAGCCGGACCGTCTCCGCGGCAAGGAGCGTGAGTATCGCGAAGTAGATGCCGGCCACCCGCAGAAAGGGGTAGGCGACAAGCAGCCCTACCAGTGCGGAAACCAGGGCCGCAAGCGGGATGGTGCCCCAGAGGGGCCAACCTGCGTGGATGCTGAGCAGGGCAGACGTGTACGCACCCACGAGCATGAAGCCCACATGTCCCAGGGATATGCGTCCGATGAGAAACATGGTGCGCAGGCTGCTCGCAAGCAGGACGTTGATGACCACAGTCGTGAAGATGGTGAACCAGTAGGCGCTGCCCAGGACGTTGGGCGCGACGGCCATCGCCCCGACCAGAACGACCACTCCCGCTGCAGTGGCCACTCGCCTACCGTCCATAGCCCCAGAGCCCAGTAGGCCTGACGAGCAGAACGGCCATGACGACGAGCAGGGGGAGTATCGAGGCCCAGCCCGCGCCCAGCACCACCGGCGCCAGGCCGTCTAGCAGTCCCAGGAAGATGCCGCCCACCACCACGCCCGGCACGCTCCCCAGACCTCCCAGGACGATGATGACCAGCCCCTTGACCAGGGGCTGCACGCCCATGTAGGGGGTCAGCTGGAAAACCGACCCCGCCAACGCTCCTCCCGCCGCGGCCAGGGCGCTGGCGGTGAACATGCTGAGACCGCCCATCAGCTTGAGGTTGATACCCTGCAACTGGGCGCCCTCCGGGCTCTGCACGCTCGCCACCATGGCCTGCCCGTAACGGTGCTTCTTCAGGGCTGCATAGAGGGCGACCACGAGCGCGAGGGCGACGGCCACCACGACCAGGCGATCCTTGGGCACCGGGCTTCCGAACAAGGAGAGGCCGCCTTCGGCCAGGCGTGGGAGGGAGCGCTGCGTGATGCCGAAGGTGACCACCACGGCGCTCTGAAGGATCAGCGTGAGCCCCACGCTGATGATGATGGGGTTGACCATCTGCCCGGTGTAGCGTCTGAAGAGGCCGATGTAGAGCAGGAGGCCGAAGGCCCCGACGACCACCATGGCGAGGATGATGGATAGGAAGAGGTTGAGGTGGAGGCTCGCGGTGAGTAGATATACGACGTAACCGCCCAGCATGTAGAGCTCGCCGTGAGCGAACTGCATGATTCGGGTGATGCCGAAGATGAGGCTCAAACCCAATGCCATGAGGATGTAGAGCCAGCCAAGGGCAAAACCATTGACGAAGCTCTGCCAGATGAGCTGGGGCGTCATGTCTGTGGTTACCTCGCGGTTCGTTCTGTGAGCTGCGGTCGGCTTGCGTGGCGCCCTCGCCCGGGCCCCGGGCGAGGGCGCCACGATCCAGTGGGGGTGGCAGCTCTACTCGGCGATGGGCACCAGACCGATCAGCTCCGGCTTGCCATTCATGAGGCGGACCACCGACACCGGGCGGTAGAGCACCCGGTTCGTGCCGTAGGCCTTGGCGCCGCCGATGCGCCCGGGCCCGTAGGTGGTTTGCAGGCTTCCTTCGGCGGTCATGCTGTCGAGGACGGTGTCGACCTTCTCCGGATCCGCGCTACCGGCCTTCTGCATGAGCTGAACCAGCGTCCAGAGCTGATCGTAGCCGATCAGCTGGTCGGACTCGAACTCCCCGTACTTCGCTACGGAGGCGTCGCGAACGGCCGCCATCTCAGGCGTGGGGTTCGTCATGTCCATGCCGTTGACGATCACGTCGGTGGAGGCGGCTTCGCCAGCGGTGTTCACAAAAAACTCCGGGGCCAGGGGGCTGGTGGAGATGAAGACTCCTTTGAAGCCCAGGTCGCGGGCCGCCCGCAGCTGAGCGTCGGCCTGGCCGCTCACCAGGGCGACGATCACGTCGGGGTTCGACGCCAGGGCTTTGGAGTACGTGGGCACGAAGTCGGTGGCTCCGAACTCGAAGGAGAAGGAACCGGTGATCTCCAGGCCCTTGGCCTGGCTGATCTTCGTGACGTCTTCGATCAGCGGCTCGTACCCGATGTTCGGGTAGACGATGGCCAGTCTCTTGGCGTCCGGGTACGTCGTGACCAGGTAGTCGATGTCGGGCACGTTGGTGTCCTGAGGAGAGATGGCCAGCCGTACCTGGAGCGGCTTGTCGGCCTTGACGTCCGTGGGTGTGAAGGGGATGTTCACCCACGAGAGGATGTGCATGACCTTGTCGGGGGCGGTCGAGGTCACCTGGTAGATCGCGTCGCTTGCGGGTTCCAGGATCTCCCCGGCCACGAAGGCGACCTCGTCTTCGTAGACGAGCTTCTTCGCGGCCGTTCCGGCCGCCTCGGGGCTGCCTTTGCCGTCCTCCGAGATGACGTCGATGAGGTACGTCGTGTCGCCTATCTGGATCCCACCCTCCTGGTTCACTTTGTCGGCATAGAGTTCGTAGCCGCGCTTGAAGGCCAGGCCCACCACGCTGATGGGACCCGACATGGGTTCGATGAGGCCGATCTTCAGATGTTCGACTTCGGCTGCGGGAGGAGCCGTGCTCTCCGTGACCGCGGCCGTGGTCGATGTGTCGTCTGTGGATTCGCCGCACGCGCCCACCGCCAGCGCCAGCGCGAGCAAGGCGGCAGCGAGCACGATGGCGCCGGTGGAACGCTTCTTGATGGTTGTCATGATCCCCCCTACGGTTGTCCAACCCCGGATGGCGGCCTGTCTTTCCAGTCGAAGCCGCCGTTTCAGCATTGGAACAGACCCGCAGGAAGACCGCAATTACCCAAAAGTGGAATCTAACAGGCTGCTGAGAAATGACGTTTCGCAGCCGGGGTGCGCTGGGCACGCGCAAGGCAAGGACGCAGGGAGCGCTCGTAGCGGCGCTACGGGCGCGACGGAGGACGCCGCATGGCGCCGCCCAGTGCTGTCCGGCGGCCGAGGCTTCGTTGTTCAGCAGCCTGCTAGGGCCCGGCTCGTGCGTGTCGCGGCCGCGCCGTCCCCGCGCCCGGCCGATCGGGCCGCGATGGTCCCCGCTCGGTGGACACGGGGTGTACGATGTCCTACAATGCGAAGCAGTTCGGGCACTCGGGGGGCCCCGTGACGATGATCCTACTCCTATCATGCGCCTCGATCCGCGCGAGGCCGGGTTCAGGGCACCGCAGGAGGTTACGAACACAACCAAAGGCGCCGCATCGCGCCGGCCAGTGCGTCCCGCCGGCCAAGGCTTCGTCTTGAAACGAGATCTTATGGCGATCGGGGCTCATCGTTTCGGGACGGGGGACTTCCGGCTCCACGACGCCCTCGATATCCTCGACTTCGCCTCGAGCGCCTCCTCCCCGCGTGAGCTTTGCCGCGGCGTGACCGAGCTCGTCACCAGAAGATTGGGGGCGCGGCAGGCGGTCATGGGCATCCAGAACCGGCTGGAGCCGTCTCCGGCTTTTCTGATGTTCAACGGGGAGCACTCGTTCGCGGAGAAGTACGTCGACTACTACCATGACCAGGATCCGTACGACATCACGCAGTACCTTCGGGGGAACCAGGAGCTGCATTCGTTCAGCCGTTTCCTGGCGAGGAAGTCCACCTGCGAGTGCATCGACTACGCCGACATCATGCGCTCCGAGTACTATGTCGATTTCTGCCGTCCTCAGAAGGTGCATTACTCGCTCGCGGTTCGCCTGGACGGCGGTCCCTCGTTACGGGCCTATCTCTGCATTCATCGAGGCAAGGATGACGACCCATTCCTCCGTTCGACCGTCGAGATGATGGAGACGCTGTCTCCTCATCTATCGGTCAATTTGAAAAGGACTGTGGACGAGCAGGTCGTTTCCGCGATCGATGGGGACGACGAGGTCGGCTTGCTCATTCTGGACGGCAACGCCCAGGTGCTCTATTCCAACGCCGTCGCGGAGGGTCTTCTCCGTGCGCTTGGCTCCGGTGAAACGGGGAGTGATCGAGCGACAGCCGAGATGCTGTCCTCTCTCACGAACGGGGGGGGACACACCACCATCGAGACGGGGGAGGGTCCATACCTCGTGGACGCGAGGATCATGTACTCACCGGACTCCGGCGAAACTCGGATCATCAAGATCCGCCGAACACTCGACTTCCATTCTCTTTACCGGGACATCCTGCATGCCCGGTTCGGGTTCAGCGAGCGGGAGACCGAGGTGCTCGTGGCCGTGATCCGCGGCTCTCGCAACAAGGAGATCGCCCGGCAGCTGTTCGTGTCGGAGCACACCGTGAAGAAACACATTCAGAGCATGGCGCGCAAGGCGGGCGTGAGCAGCCGGACGGCCCTAGTCCACGCTGCCTTGCGGGAGCTGAACCTCATTCCCTGAGGGAGTGGCCGCCCGGCGCGCTGGCCGGCCCGATGCGGCGTCCTCGGTCGCGCCCGTAGCTCTGCTACGCCCGCTCCCTGGTACGCCCGGCATGGGCAACAGCTTGGAGGTGAAAGTCCTCTGGAGGAAGCGGTGGTGCTAACTCCTAGCCAAAGGCACCGGCGGCGGCGCGAGGCGGTGTTGGAAGGAAGCCCGAGGCAAAACCCTGCACCGAGGCACACGAACCGCATAAGCGGCGGGGCGACTCGGGTGAGCCGGCCAGGCACGGCGAAGCCCGCCACCACCAAGGGGTCGTCAGGTAGATGCGGCGGCGGTAGGGGGAAAGCGGTTGCCCTTATCCGGGGAGGTCTCCTCGGGTGTCCTAAGATGCCCCGTCACTGCGGTGCTCGCGGGGTGGAAGTGGACGGCCGGGGTCGCAAGGCCCCGGCGCACCGAGGAGAAGTCAGCCGAGGCCATAGTACCGGCGGGGAGGAAGCCAAAGCCGGGAAGGGCCGAACGTACGAGCCGAGGGAGGACTTTGCGCGCTCGCAGGGAGAGACGATGAGAGCAGCCATCCCCGCCAGGGGCCTTGACGGTGAGGGTGAAGGGTGAAGCCCGCCGCCCCCCGCCAAGAGCCGAGCCTCTCCCCGGCGCCGGAAAGCCACCACTCTCACCCCGCCCCGGCGACTCTTTTCGAGGAGTTTCTTTCTCGGGAGAACCTCGCCCGGGCGCTCAAGCGCGTCGAGCAAAACGCCGGTGCCTCCGGTCCCGACGGCATGACCACGGCCGATCTACGCCCCTGGCTTCATGTCCACTGGCCCGAGGTCCGCGCAAAGCTCGAGGCGGGCACCTACCGACCGAGCCCCGTCCGCCGGGTGACCATCCCCAAGCCCGGTGGCGGCGAGCGCTTGCTCGGGGTGCCCACGGTACTGGACCGCCTGCTCCAGCAGGCCCTCCTGCAGGTGCTCACCCCCCTATTTGACCCCCATTTCTCAGATCAAAGCTATGGTTTTCGTCCCGGCCGCTCGGCGCATGAAGCCGTGCGGGTCGCCCAGAAAGCCATCGCGGAGGGTCACGACTGGGTGGTCGATCTGGACCTGGAAGCCTTCTTCGACCGGGTAAACCACGACGCCTTAATGGCCCGGGTCGCGCGCCGAGTGAAAGACAAGAAGGTGCTCAAGCTCCTTCGCGCCTACCTGAACGCGGGCATCATGGCCGAGGGCGTCCTGGTCCGCTCCCAGGAAGGCACCCCCAGGGCTCCCCCCTCTCGCCGCTGCTCGCCAACGTCATGCTGGACGACCTCGACCAGGAGCTGGCCTCTCGGGGCCACCACTTCGTGAGGTACGGGGACGACCTTATGATCTACGTGAAAAGCCAGCGGGCCGGGGAGCGGGTGATGGCGAGCACGCGCAGGTTCGTCGAGAAGAAGCTGAAACTCAAGGTGAACGAGGCCAAGTCGGCGGTGGCTCCAGCTACCGCCCGCCCCTTCCTGAGCTTCCGTTTCTTCCGCCGAGAGGCAGAGGTCAAGGTGAGGCTCGACCCAAAAGCCCTGAAGGCGGTGAAGATGCGTCTTCGCCGCCTCACCGGCCGTAACTGGCGAGTCTCCATGCCGGTGCGCATAGCCGTCCTCAACCGCTTCACTCGCGGCTGGACGGCCTACTTCGCCCTGGTCGACACTCCCTCTTTGTTTGCCCAGCTAGACGGGTGGCTGCGCCGCAGGCTGCGGCAGGTGCGCTGGGAGGAGTGGAAAGGGTGGCGCGCTCGGGCGCGCAACTTGTGCGCTCTCGGTATCCCCGCCCCGACTGCCTACAGTTGGTCGGTTTCGCGGAAGGGCTGCTGGCGCATCGCCGGTTCTGGCATCCTCTCCCGCGCCCTGCCGAACGCCTACTGGCAGGCCCAGGGGCTGCGGAGTCTGAGTGAGTCCTATCGTTGCTTGCGGGATGCTCGGCGAACCGCCGGATGCGGGCCCGCATGTCCGGTGGTGTGGGAGGGGTCGGGGTGAGCCCGGCCCCTACCCGATCGTCCTTGCCTCGCGCATGCCCAACGCGCCCTAGCGGCGAAGCGTCATTCTTCAACAGCCTGCTAGACCAGCCGCTCCACCAACCGCACCAGGTCCTCTTCGGAGGCCGCTCTTGGGTTGAATCGATACTGGACGCTGTTCAGAGTCTCGCGCACGATGATGTCCATGTGCTCATCCCGGTAGCCGAAATCGCGCAATCTGCCGGTCATGCCGAGCGCCGCGAGCAGACCCTCGATCTCCCGATACCGGGCGGCGCCGGGGGCGTCGTTGCCGGTGCCCACCATCGCCAGCGCCTCGCAGATACCGGCCACTTTCGCCCCGGCCACCTCGGCGTTGAACTCCAGCACATGCGGCAAAGCCATGGCGCAGGCCTGTCCGTGGGGGATGGGGTAGAGCCCGCAAAGCGGCATGGCCAGGGCGTGGCAGAGACCCATGTGGGCGTTCATGCCCGCGATCATGGCCATGGTGGCGCCGAGCTGGACGGCCTCCCGCGCATCGAGGTCGTCCCCGCGGGTGTAGGCTTTCTTCAGCCCGGCGCCTATCAGCTCGATGGCCCGGAGGGAGAAGAGCTCGGTCGCCACGCCGGCGTCCACCGACACGTACGACTCGATCGCGTGGGTCAGGGCGTCGACGCCGCTGGTGGCGGTGATGCGCGGAGGCATCGAGCAGGTCATCTCCGGGTCGGTCAGCGCGATGGTCGGGCAGATACGCGTGCTGAGCACCAGGAACTTGGTCTGGCGGGCCTCGTCGATCCACACCGAGCCGTCGGAGATCTCGCTGCCGGTGCCGGCCGTGGTGGGCACCGCTACTATCTTCCGCAACAGCGGCGCGGGGATCCGATCGAACCCGGCGTAGTCCCGGATGTGGCCCCCAAACTGGGCGACCACGGCCAGTCCTTTGGCCACGTCGATGACGCTGCCTCCGCCAACGGCCAGCACCGAGTCGAAGCCCGTGAGATCCCATCCATCGACGAGCTTCTCGAAGAGACTTACAGTCGGCTCCGTGGTCACCTCGGCACACATGGTGTACTCAACCTCGCAGTCATCCAGCGAGGCGACCACCGGCGCGACGACCCCCTTCTCGACCAGCATCCCGTCGGTCACGAGCAGGCTGTGCGCACAGCCGAGGTCCCGCAGGATCCTCCCCGTCTGGGCGGCCAACCCCCGGCCGTGACGCCAGCTTGTCGGCAGATCGAATCTCACGGCGCCGCCACCGGGGTGATCTCCGTGCCGGTCATGTGCTCCACCCAGCGCACCATGTCGCTGATGCTGGCCCCCTCTGGCGAGTAGCTCTGGGCCGCCGTCCAGAGCCGCCGGCCCAGATCTGACAGCGGCAGGGAGAGCTCTTCGCGCGTCGCCAGCTCCAAAGCGATGCTGATATCCTTCACCATCAACTCGAGCTTGAAGGGGTCATCGAACTTCCGGTTGGTCACGCGCTGCTTGATATGGGTTCGGCTGATCCACGACATCCCTGTGGAGACGTTCAAGACGTCGGTCATGACATCCGGATCAAGGCCGAAGCGCCTGCCGATGGTCAGGCCTTCCGCCGTCGCCATGAACGTCAGGGCGGTGATGAGGTTGTTGATGCACTTCATGGCGTGCCCCGCGCCCACAGGGCCCAGGTGAAAGGCCTGCTTGCCCATGACGTCCAGGAGCGGCATGACGCGGGCCACCGGCCCTCGTCGGCCGCCCACCATGAACACGAGCTCCGCCGCCTGCGCCCCAGCTTGGGCCCCGGAGACGGGGGCGTCCACCAAGTCGACTCCCACTTGGGCGAGAGTTGCGGCGGTCTCCACCGTCAGCCAGGGTTCGCAGGACGAGGTGTCCAGGAGCAAGGACCCGCGGGCAAAGCCCTGGATCAGACCTGCGTCGCCCAGCGCGACCTCGCGCACGTACTTCCCCGACGGCAACATCGTGATCACGATGTCGGACGCTTCCGCCACCGTCTTCGGTGTCGCTGCCACCCTCACTCCCGGGTGCTCCGCGGCCACCTCGTCCACCCTCAGCCGGTCGATGTCGTGCACAGCCAGCGAGTAGCCTGCTCGAGCCAGGTGCCCGGCCATGGGCGCCCCCATCACCCCCAGGCCAATGAATCCCACGCGCGGTCTACTCACGGATCGATCCCCCCTTTGGTCGGCGCCGCATCACCACGTTACAGCAAACGACGACAGGAATCATCGGCGAGCGGATGGTCGCCGCGAAGCATGGAACCAAGCCTGGGTGGGAACCCTTGCGTGCGTAACCGCAAGGGAGCCGACGAAGGGAGCTGTTATGCCGAGCGTGCTGGTCTGGGCCGACATCCCGGTTACCGATATGGAGCGGGCCATGAAATTCTACGGGAAGGTGCTTCAGGTGCAGCTAATGCAGCCTTTCCCTGGGCAGCCAGTGGCCGTTCCGCCCCAGGACATGGGTCCCGTGGCTTTCGACCTCGCCATCGGCGAAGGTCTCAAGCCGAGCTCGACGGAGGGGACCAGGATCTACCTGAGCGCCATGGGCGACATCCACGGCATGGCGAAACGCGTGGAGGAGGCGGGGGGGCAGATCGTCATGCCGCCGACCGAGATGGGCGAGATGGTGGGCCTCATCTGCTTCTTCATCGACTCGGAGGGCAACCGGATCGGTATTCAGCAGCCCGGCCACCACCAGCAGTAGAGGCGCGATCGGGCGCTGGAGGCGCGACATGGAACCCGCAGGCAGGATAGACATCGAGCTCAGAGGCGCGGTCGCGCGGGTGTCCCTCCAGGCCGACTCACACCCCGCCGGCAAGGCGTCTCCAAGGCGTTCCGGGGCCAACCCCCGAATGCGGTACCTTCGTCGCGGGGCAGCAGCGGTTCTCCCGATGGCCTTGCTTGTCTTCACCGTGATCCTCACAACCGGGTGCGCTCAAGAAGAGAAGAACCTCTTGCCGGCGGGCAATGCGCAGACGACCTCGCTTCCCAACTCTTCGCTCACAAGTATCCTTTCTAGGTCCGTACAGCTGCTCGAGCACGTCCCCGTGATCGCGTACGACGAGGTGGAGAGTTTGGAGGTCCGACCCGGCGAACCGCGCTGGCAGGAAGCGACGGGAAGCTACGCAACGGCCGACCGCCAGGACCTCGTCCACCGGATCATCGAGCTGCTTCCGGAGACCGAGGGCATCGCGCCGCGGCAAGTGGAGGAGGTGCCCGAGGGACCGAACCTGGTCATCCTCCACCTCACCGGGGATCGCGAGCTCAGGTTCACCGTTCGGCTGGACGAGATCGAGTCTCTAGGCTTCATTCCCACCGCCTACCGAGATGGCGAGGGCCAGGCGGTCGGGCTGCTGGTGAACTTCGCGCTCGACCGTACCCTGCGCGAGCTGTACACGACAGTGGCCGCTCCCCCGGATATTCAGGCCTACCTGAACGACGTGCGCCAGGGTCTGCAGGCCCAGGGTCTCGAGGTGCTCGGGGTGCGGGCCGAGTCGGTCGAGCCCCTGAGCGTGACTGTGATCCTTCCTAGCCGGCTCGTACACTCGCCCGAGGGCATGTTCGTATCTCACCAGGTGCAGCGTGCGGTGGCTCGTGCGCAGGCGGACGGGGCTCCCATCGAAATGGTCCTGGAGATGGTGCGCGACGAAAGCGGACAGGAGCTGGAGAACATGATGTACCGGGTGAGTCAGGTTCCTATCTCCACGGGCAGCTTCCCCTCAGACGAGGTTCGGCGGCAGGTGCACGACCTCGCGCTGGGCGTGGCCGAGGGTAAAGGCATCCGAGTGGACGCGGTGCAGGTGACCGACGAAGCCGGTCTAGTCGTCACCGTGCGCGCGACAGGAGAAGACGGGCCGCAGAACGCCCGGCTCTTCGTGGGCGAGGTTCAGGCACGGGTCGATTCACTCTCCAAGGAGAAGGGCAGCGGTGTGGTCGCTCTGCGCATGGCGATAGACAACGAAACCGGAAAGCCGCTCTTACGCAAGGTCGATGACTTCCAGCTGGGTTGGAGCAGCTGGTGGGGCGGTGGACCGCCCGGCTACCGGCCGGGGTGGCAGTGACGCCACGACGTCCTCGCGGGCGTCAAGATCCACGATGAGCCCGGGACGGAGCCCTTCGGATCGACGTTGGGCGAATCGGCGAGTCGGACATGGAGGCATCTGCCTGTTCAACGAAGCAAGCCTTCATAGCCTCAACCCCAGCGATCTCGTCCGCCTCCATACGGCCGGCGTGCAGGAGTCGATGGTGGATCTCGAGCAGCCGGTAGAGAGCACGAGGGATTCCATTCTCGTGACCCCCGCCGAGCGGATTCGGGCCGGGGGAAGCGAGGGATGGTCGGCTCTTGCTCGCGGATGTGCTGCAAGGATGCCTTGATTCCTTGCTATACTCCTAGCAGGATACGGACACCGGAGGCAGCGATGCTTGCGAAGAGGACCAGCAAGAACCAGATCACCCTGCCTGTGGCCATCGCCCGCGAGTTCCCCGACGTGCAGTACTTCGATGTGCGGCGCGAAGGGGGGGTGATCGTGCTCGAACCGGTCCACGTAACTAGAGGGGCAGAGGCAGTCAGTCGCGCAGAGGCGGTCAGGGAGCGGCTTGCTGAACTCGGCATAACGGACGAGGACGTTCAGGAGGCCGTTCGCTGGGCTCGGGGCCAGTGAGTGCGGGTCGTGTTCGACACGAATGTGGTTCTCTCGGCGCTCGTGTTCCCCGGCGGAAGGTTGGCCTGGCTGAGGGAGGCGTGGCGGTCGGGATCGGTGACACCTCTTGCTTCCAAGGTCACCGTCTTGGAGCTTGTCCGAGCGCTGGCCTATCCCAGATTCGCGCTGAAGGAGCGGGAGCGGGATGAGCTTCTGGCGGACTACCTGTCGTTCCTTGAGATCGTGGAGTCTTCAGATCATTCGGCCGGATCTTCCCTTGAGTGCCGGGACCCGCATGATCAAGAATTCCTGGACCTCGCCCTGGCCGCCGGCGCCGACGCGTTGGTGACGGGGGACCAGGATCTGCTCATCCTGGCGCAGCGTTGCCCCTTGCCCATTCTGACTCCCGCAGAGCTGGGCGCGCGCCTCTAGGAGGCCGTTGAAGCCCCTCCGCTCTCGGTCCAACTGGTAGGTCAGGCGGTGGATCAGCCGGGGATACCGGTGGAAGGGCGCAGACGATGGGGCGATCGGCGGCGAATCGTGTCCGCCGTGGATGAACATGCCCGTCTCGGGCATTACTCCCGCAGCGGGGTGATCCGCGAATCTCTCAAGGCATTCTTGCGCGGCTAAAGTGCCCCCATGATCCCCCGGATCAAAACCAAGGCTCGGCTTCCCGAGCGAGAGCGCGTGCTTTCGGCGGTTGCCGAGGTGGCTGCGGCGTCACCTGCCCTGGAGGCACGTGTCTTCGGGTCCTGGGCGCGGGGCACCCAGTCTCGCCGCAGCGATCTCGACGTGCTCATCATCGAAGAGACCACGGAACCGTTTCTACGCCGTCTGGACCGCTACCTGCTTCCTCTCTATCAGGCTGCCGGGGGTCCTCCTGTGGAAGTGCTGGTCTACGCGCCGTCGGAGCTTGCCGCGATGAGGGAACGCCCCTTCATCCGGCGTATTCTCGCGGAGAGCGTCCTGGTCTATCGTCGGCAAGCGGATGATGCGCTACGGCGCCCGGAAACGACCGGAGACATCGCGGAGTGAGCACCGAGGACTCCGCTTGGACGCCGCCGGTCTACTTCGCGCCCCGGGAGCGGGGGGCGGTGGACCCTGAGCAGCCCGTGGAGAGCCAGAGAGACACTATCCTGGTGAGCCTGGCCGAGCGCATGCGGGCCGGGGCGTGACCGAGGTCAGCATCGCGCCGACCAGCGCCGCTGCGGCCAAGGAGGCTTAGCTTCGCGCGAGTTCTTGGAACCTCCAGGCCAAGGAAAGCTCACGGAACGAACGGAATAAGCCCCAGTCGAAGCGCCTCTTCCTGCAACTCCCGCGGCAGAGAACGGGCGTCGACGACCAGCCCGTTCACGCCGATCATCCACGTCAGCGGGTTCTTGGCGGCGAGGTTCGGTAGGCACCATTCCGGGTGAAAGGGCGTGAGACGCAGCCGGTACCGGAGCTCGCCGGCGAAGCGGGAGGCCGTGGCCGGGCTAACGCCGATCTTCTTGCACAGGTCCCCGGCGCTCAGGTAGGGCTCGCTGTTCTTGTCGAATAGGAAGTTGATCTGGCCGAGCGCATAGACGATCCCCGCCGCCCACGAAAGCTCGCGTCCCGTACTGAGAGGCGACGGCCTCTTGCGGCTCAGCGTGGCCGCCATCTTCCGGCTCAGCTCCGCGTAGTCGCCGTTGAGGTTCTCTTCACAGAGGGGATCTGTGATGGCGACGATCGCGTCGTACCGCGCCCGCATGGCGCGTGGAACGCGATGGGGTTGTCCCTGGCTCATCTGATCCTCCTTCGACAGGATCTCGTCCGAGGTGGCGGGTCTCCGCAGCGCTCGGCTCACTCTTAGCGGGCTAGTGTTTTTCGGACGACGGCCGGTTGGCCGCGAGAGTATCAGGATGCCCTGGGCGCCCGGTCTCTCATCCTGCGATCGTATATCCCAAAGCCCGGTAGCCCCGCAAGCGCTTCTCGTGCATGCGCGCGAGCATCGGCTCGTGCAGGTCGGCGTAGTCGTAGATCAGGACCTCCGTCTTGGCGTCATCGAGGCGGTGGAGCCGCCCGGCGTACTGGGCGAGCGTTCCTTGCCAGGAGACGGGCAACGCGAGGAACAACGTGTCCAAGCGGGCGTCATCGAAGCCCTCGCCGAGGTAGCGTCCGGTGGCCACGAGGACCCGCTCCGCGGACGTGGGGATGGCCGCCAGCACTTTCAGCCACGGCGCGTCGCTGCCGCGCGCCCATGCCGCCGCGGAGGACCACCACGTGGGCCACTTGCCCCGCGAGGGTGGCGGCCAGCTGCTCCAGGTGCTCGCGACGCTCGGTCAGCACCACCGGCGAGCGCCCAGCGGCCACCGCGGCGATGACGTCATCGACGATGAGCTTGTTCCGTTGGTCGTCGGCGACGAGCGCGGCGTAGAGCGACTGGATCGAGACGCGCGCATCTGCCTCGCAGCCGGGGTCGGTAAGGCGCGTGAACTCGGTGCAGCGGACCAGGACGCGGTGCTCGAACGGCCGTCGAACCGCTTGGGTCCGGTCGTCGACTCGGTAGCGGATCGGTCCACACTGCATGAAGATGATGGGTTGTGACCGTCCCTGCGGCCGGTGGTCGCGGAAAGGCCCAGCACGTAGCGGGCGCGGCACTGACGCGCAAGGCGCTCGAAGCTTACGGCGGGCACGTGGTGGCATTCGTCCACGATCAGATGCCCGTAGCTGGCGACGAGGTCGTCGACAGCCCCCTTTCGGCTCAGACTCTGCATGACCGCGACGTCGATGATGCCCTTTGGCCGTCGCACGCCGCCGCCGACACGCCCGATGCTCTTTGGGTCGATATCGAGGAAAGTTGACAGGCGGGCGACCCACTGATCCAGCAGCTGCTGCCGGTGCACGACCACCAGTGTGCTCACTTCGCGTTCAGCGATAAGGCGGGCGGCGACCACGATCTTGCCGAAGGCCGTCCCGGCGGCGAGCACTCCGGTGTCGTGAGCCAGGAGAACCCCTACGGCCTCATCCTGCTCCGGACGAAGCGTTCCCCGGAACATCGCCCGGATGGGGGTTCCGCTGCCGCGCTTGTCGATCACCTCGAGGCCCACACCCAGCGATCCGAGCAGCTCGTGAACGTCGTCCAAGCAGCCTCGGGGCAGACCCACGTGCTTCGGGAAATCCTCCGCACATCCGATGACGCGCGGCTTGCCGAAGGTGGGGAGCCTCATGGCTTCGGCGCGGAAGAACTCCGGGTTCTGGAAGGCGGCCAGCCGCACCAGCCGATTCAGAAGAGCCGGTGGCAGGCCGTCCTTGGATATGTAGAGCTGATTTTCGAGAACCGCATGCACGAACTCGGGCATGGGCCCGCTGAGCGGGAGCTCCGGCGGCCGGCGGGATGGTGGGGTGAGCCACGGCTGGTCAGCGGTGTCGTCCGCCGGTACGGCCCGCAGGCCAAGCACTGCACCCCGGGTGGCAGCCTCCTCGACCAGGCGCAAGGCGTCCGTCTTTCTCACGTGAGCAAGGCTCGACAGGAAAGCGAACTGATCCGCATAGGGGATCAGATGATCGTCGACGAACAGTCTGTTTCCTTGCTCGGCGGCCCGGCGTTGCAGGGGAAGGGCGATCAGGTTGCCGAACCCGCCTTGAGGAAGAGTGTCCTGGCTGGGAAAGAGACGGTCGTAGCTCGAGAGCTCCATCTGGGGACGCCGGTCCATGGTCTCAGTCAAGAGGAATGACCCCAGAGCCCGTGCGACGTAGGCAGGCAGCGCCTCGGTGAAGAAGAGCCACGCATGACCGCCGCGTCCGGACCGTGAACGCTCGAGGGCGGCCGGGACCCCCCTCGCCCGGCACACCGAGCGGAAGGTCAGCGCGTCGTCCTCCCAACCTGACTTGTCGAAATCGAGCACGAGCAGCCGGCAGGTCTCGTCCGGGAGCAGCGGATAGAGGCCGACGACGAAGTCTCTGATCGACGCCGATGCAGGGCTGCGCCCCGTGGGATCTACGCCGGTCAGGTGGCCGCGAATGACCTCGTCGGTGAGCGGCAAGAGCTCCCGGTTCGGGCACTCGGCGCATCGGTGGCGGCGCTTATCGCAGAGTCCCGCGGTCCATTCGTTGGCGCAGGCGGGTTGGTAGCCCGAGCGTCCTGATCTCCGGCTCTCCCAACGGCGGGCCCACACGTCCTCGCGCCCGTGAAATAGCTTGCGGAAGAGGACGATCTTGTCGGAGGCCGGGGAGGCTCGAGTGACCCTTGCACGAGAATCCTCAGCGCCGCGACCTGCGCCGGCGAGCGAATCACGAAGGTCCTTGATCTCGCGGCGGAGCGTGTCTCGCGATGCGTCGAGAGCGGCAAGTTGCCGTTCCGCGTTGTGCAGACGGGCGCGCAGCTGGGCGGAGTCCTGGGTCATCGCGCTTCCGCCGTGTTCGGCCGAATCGTCAGGTTTCCCGTTCCACGCTCTCGACCCATTACTCTGCCTGCCTCCAGAACCGGGTGGTCTCGCGAAGGATCCGGCGGCGGTTAGCCGTGCTCCCATTACCGTGGCGCACGACACCCGCAGGAGCCGCTCAATACTCAAGGGCTTGACCAGGTTACCTGATCGGAACGCCATATGGGATCGTGTGCTTTCGTGATCCGCTGTCTTGGCAGGTTGCACGGGAGCTTTGCGGCTGGATGTGCGGGGCGCCCACGGAAGAGACGAAGCCGTGGGCAAGGGTGACGTCGGCATTCTCGTGGCATTTCGGGGTCCGGCCACTTTCGACGGCTATTTCGACCTCAGTTCTATCTGGAAGGACTTCTCGGTCGGGAGTTCGATCTGGTCACTGAGAAGGCTCTCGGGGAGCAGCTTCGGACGAGCATCGAGAAGGATCTGATCCGTGTCGCGTGCGTGGCGAGGTCCCGCGATCTCCGCCCATCACGCTTCCATGCCCTCAACCAGCTGCCTCACGAGCCGCTCGGCCAGGTCCTCGCTGGCTCCGGGAAGGGCCAGCGAGATGCGCAGGAAAATCATCGATCCGATGATCGTGGCCACGGCCAGCTGCTCGTCGAGATCGGCGCGGAGCTCACCCCGCCTCTTGGCGGCCTGGAGCACGTGGAAGAAAGCCCGCAGTCGAGGTCCAATGACCTTCTCCAGGTATCTGCGACCCAGGGGAGTGCCCGAGGTTACCTCTACGACCATGCGCGGGAAAACCTCGCCGGCCTTCGTCTCGGTGAGGAAGCGGTGGGCCTGGCGGGCGATGAAGATGAGATCGGCCCTTACGTCGCCGGTATCCGGGACGCGCAGGTCCTCGAACAAGCTCTCGATGGCGGCCAGGAGCAGCTCTTCCTTGGAGAGCCACCTGCGGTAGATCGTCGTCTTCGCCACGCCGGCCGAGGCGGCGACGCCCTCCATGCTCATGCCTGCGTAGCCGTGGTCGATGAACGATTGCAGCGCCGCCTCGAGGATGGCTCGGTCCGCCCGCGCGCTGCGCGGGCGCCCGGGCGCCCGGGGGAAGGGTCAGAGGGTCTCGTCACGACACGGATCCATCGTCGGTCCATTGAGGCAGGGCGCCAGATCTTTGCGCTCGTGCACGCCTAGATCCGCGGCTCGCGGCCGGGAGGGGAGTCGCCACACCACGATCAGCGCGCCCACCACGATGATACCTGCCCCGACGAGCAAAGCGTCGCCCATGGCGTCCACGAAGGCCGCGCGGGCGCTCTGCGTGAGGTCGCCGGCCACGGGCCCCGCCCGGCGGGCCACCTCGAGGGCTGCGCCCACCGAATCTCGGGCCGCGGCCGCGGCCGGCGCCGGCAGCCCCCTCAGCGCGGGCTCGACGGCGGAGCCGTAGGCCGACGAGAGGACGCTCCCGATCACGGCGACGCCCAGCGCTCCCCCGACCATGCGGGTGGTGTCGTTCATGGCCGAGCCCACTCCCGCCTTGGCCAGGGGCAGCGAGCCCATGATGGAGTCGGTGGCCGGGGCCATGGTGGCTCCCATCCCCACGCCGATGATCGCCAGCGACCAGCCGATGGGCGCGTAGCCGGCGCTCAGGTCGGCGCGCGCGATCAGGGTGAGGCCGGTGGCCGCGATGGTCAGCCCCGCGGCCACGACGGCCTTCGTGCCGATGCGCTCCACGAGGCGAGCGGCCAGCGGGGCGCTCAGGACCAGGGTGGCGAACGGCGTGATCCTCAGGCCCGCCTCGAGGGCCGAGTAGCCGAGCACGAACTGCAGGTACTGCGTGAGCACGAAGATCGAGCCGAACAGGCCGAAGAAGATGAGGGTGATCGCGGCGCTGGCGGCGCTGAAGCGCGCGTTGCGGAAGAAGCTCATGTGCAGCATGGGGTGAGCCGTCCTCGACTCCCAGGTCACGAAGCCGACGAGCAGCACCGCGGCCGCCCCAAACGCCGACAGCGTCAGCGCGTTGGTCCAGCCGTTGTTGGGCGCCTCGATGATCCCGTACACGAGAGCGGTGAGGCCGGCGACGGAAAGCAGCGCTCCCACCGGGTCGAGCGGGGTCGCCTCCGGATCCTTCGATTCGGGCACGAGGGCAAGTCCGGCGAGCAGGGCCACTCCCACGATGGGTACGTTGACCAGGAACACCGATCCCCACCAGAAACGCTCGAGCAGCCAGCCGCCGATCACGGGGCCGGCGATGATGCCCAGTCCGGCCATGGCCGCCCACGCCGCGATAGCCCGGCCTCGTTCCGATTCCGGGAAGGTGGCGGTGATGATCGACAGGGTGGAGGGCATGATCAGCGCCCCGCCGACGCCCATGAGCGCGCGGGTCCCGATGAGCATCTCGGCGGAACCGGCGAAAGCCGAGGCCACCGAGCCGGCCATGAAGATCACGAGGCCGGCGTAGAGAGCGAGTTTGCGCCCGAAGCGGTCGCCCAGCGCTCCCATGGTGAGCAGGAGGCCGGCGAAGACGAGCACGTACGAGTCGACCATCCATTGCAGCTGGCTTGACGTGGCGTCAAGGTCGCGGACCAGCGTCGGCAGGGCGACGTTGAGGATGGTGTTGTCCATACCGATCACGACCAGGCTCAGCGACAGTGTGGCCAGGGCCCACCAGCGCCTCGTGTAGACCTCGCTCATCTCGAACTTCTCCTTAGATACGATACGGTAGCGTTTTCATACTATACCCCGGGCGGGTGAAAACGCAATCGTTGCGTATCGTGCACGGCGGCCGGCGGCCCAGCCCGTCGAGGTTCTGGTCTACGAGCCTCGGAGCTTGTCGCCAGGGGGGTTGCCTCTTATCCGACGCATCCTCGAGGACAGCGTCCTGGGGCGCGTCGTGCCGATCGAGTCCCTCCACCCGTAGGTGACCGAGCCTTCGGCCGCTGGTTCGTCGTCTCCAGGCCGGTCTTCGCGCAGTACGGCGTCTCACGGCCGGCCCGCCCGCGCCTGATCGCTCAAGGTCCAGGAGGGGCCTCAGCGCTTTGTTCCCCGCAACATGACGGGGGCGTCTCTGGCCAGCTTGAGGGCGCTCGCGAAGATCACGAACAGCTCCAGGCGTCCCAAGAACATGGACACGATCTCGGTCCAGAGAACCACTTTGGGCGCATCCGCGGCGGTAACTCCTACGGAAAGGCCGACGGTACCCAGAGCCGAGGCGGCTTCGAAGAGGGAATCTGCGATCGAGAAGCCGCTTGCCGCCGTGATGAGGGTAGCCACGATGTAGGTGGCCAGGTAAAGGAAAACGAAGGCGGACATCTGGCGAAGGCGAGCGTCATCGATAAAGACCTTTCGATCCGCCTCCCACAATGGTCTTTCAACCACGGCCTTGCCAGGTAGAAAAGGGCGGCGAAGCTCCCAGGTGATCACCTTTGCCAGTGTGTAGACCCGATACTGCTTGATACCTCCAGCCGTAGAGCAGGTACCGCCGCCGATCAGCATCAGTACGATGAGGGCGAGGACCCCGAAGGAGTTCCAGTCTCCGTAGCCGACGGTGGAGAAGCCGGTCGTAGTCAGAGCGGTGATCGTCTCGAAGATCGCTACCCGGACGGACTTTGCCAGCTGCGGATAGAGCCCGCTGCTGGTGGCAAGAAACACCGCGGCGCTGGTTACGGCAATCAGGAAGGCGAAAAGGCGTACCTCGCCGTTCCTGGCCACGTACCTGAGCTTCCCTCGCAGAAGCAGCCAAGCGGTGACGAAGCTCAAGTTGCCCAGTACCATCAGGGGAAGTGTCACTGCCTCGACGGCGACCGAGTTCCAGTAGCCGACGCTCTCGGCGCGGGTGGAAAAACCGCCGGTTGACACGGCGGCGAAGGAGTGGTTGACGGCGTCGAAGACGCTCATCCCGACCAATGTGTAGGCCAGAGTGCCGGTTGCCGCATAGCCCGCGTAGATCAGCAGCACGAGTCTGGCCGATTGACCTACCTGGGGAACAAGCTGGTCCCCGCGCCCTTCGGCGGCGGAGATACCTACGCCGGTCGGGCCGACGATCGCCGACATCATGATGATAGCCAGCCCGGCGCCGCCCGCCAGCTGCATCGTGCTTCTCCAGAGCAGGATCATCTTTCCGGCTACCGCCACGTCCACGACGGAAAGGCCCGTGGTTGTCCATCCGCTCACCGATTCGAAGACCGCGCCCGTAAAATCCAGTCCGTACGCGGCGACGAAAGGCCAGGCAGAGAAAAGGACAACGATGATCCAGCTGAGGAGCACGATCACGCCCCCTCCTGGGTGGAGAGGCTCACCCGCGCATGCGGGCGGAACAGGCGCCACGCGGTCAGGCCTAGGGCCACGAGCACGACAGCCGGGATCAGAAAAGCGGGGGCGTCCATTACCTGCGCGGGGTCGCCGGTCAGCAGCAATATCAACGGAGAGAGCATCAGGCCGCCCGCCAAGGCCAGGATGACTCCGGTGCTCGAGATGATGGCCCGGTAGCGTTCTCGAAAATAGGCCGCTTCCCTCACGCCGCGAGCCTATCCACGCTCGCCGGTCAACGCCCTCAGGGCCGGGCCGTGGTTCTCAGGCAGCGTGATCAACACCAACCGATCGGCCGCGAGCAGCAGATCGCCTCCCCTAGGGACAATCGGCCGGTTGTCGCGAATCACGACGGCCACTAAGGCGTTTTCAGGTAGCGCTATCTCCTTGAGGTGCTTCCCGACCACGGGTGAATCCGAGTTCAAGACGATCTCCGTCAGGTTGACCAAGCCTTCGCCCACTGGGAGGAGATTGATGACCTGCTCGAGAGAGGTCCGTTGCTCGATCAGGCTGCTGATGATGTTAGTAGTGGAGAAGCTCGAGACGCCGAGCTCTTCGAAGACCTCTGCGTTGTCTGGATCGTTGGCCAGAGCTACGGTCCGGGGACGTTGAAGAGCAGCGAAGCCAGCTGGCAGATCACGAGGTTGTCCTGATCGCTGCTCGTCAGAGCGAGCACCGCGTCCGTGCCTCGAGCACCTGCGTCCTCGAGAACCTCCGGATCGCTCCCATCGCCCTGAACGACCGTGGCATTCAGCCGGCGGGCAAGCTGTACACATTCGTCGCGGTCGCGGTTGATGATGGTTACCTGGTACCCCTTGGAGGAGAAGGTCCGGCCAAGGAAGTACAGCGTCTTGCCGCTGCCCACGATCAGCACCCTCATTCCTGGCTCCCTGCCTGCGAATCGGCCGAGCCCAGGACGGCGTCGAGCAGCATCCCGGCGGCAACCGACGTTGGACAGACTGTCTCGATACCGAGGCGAGCGAACACCTGATCTCTCTTTGGGTCCCAGACCCTGGCCAGGACACGGGGCACGTGGAAGAGCTTCTGGGCGATCTGGGCCACCATCAAGTTGACGTTGTCATCGCGCGTGGAGGCGATGAACACATCGGCCTGGCTCAGCTTGGCCTGCTTCAAGACCTCCATCTCGGTTGCGTCGCCTTCCAAGCGAAACCCGCTGTATTCGGCCGTCAGACTCTGGAAAGTCGACTCGTCCCGGTCGATCACGACCAGAGCGTGTCCTTGAGCACTCAGGCGGTTGGCAAGGTCCGCCCCCAGCCGGCCGCAGCCGACGATGACGATGTAGAGACTCTTGTGCCTTCGCGCCGCCATCTCGGTCAGTCCGGCTCCGCCTGCCCCTCATCGCCGCCCAGCCCGATTTCTCCCGCCCGAGGCCAGGAAACGGCCCTCTCTAGGTTTGCCCGGGCCGGCTGGTATGTGGGATCGATGTCCAGCGCCGCCCGGTAGAACTTCAGGCTCTCCAGGGAGTCGCCTTCGATCTCGAGGAGCGCGCCGAACAGATTAAAGGCTTCGGGCTGAGCCGGGTCCCGGGCCATGGCCCGGCGGGCGATCTCTCCGGCTTCTTCGAACCGCCTATCCTGGATCGCATGTTTGCAGAGCTCGATCAGCGTCCGGTAGTCGGCCGCGTCGTTCTCGATCAGAGTCTCGCGATCGAACACCTGCCGCACGAGTTCCCGCACCTCCGCCGGGCTGAACGGCTTCCGGATGAAATCGACGGCTCCAAGCTTCATGGCCTCGACGGCCGATTCGATGGTTCCGTGGGCGGTGATGATGATGACGTAGGTCCTCGGCCGTCTCTCCCGAATCCGATGCAGGACCTCCAGGCCGTCCATCCCGGGCATCTTGAGATCGAGGAGCAGCATGCCGTAATCCTTCTCCTCGAGCTTGGCCAGAGCTTCTTCACCATTGATCGCGGTCTCGACCGGAAAGCCGAGTGGTTCGAGGGCCTGTGCCAGCGTCAGACGGATGCTCTTCTCATCATCGACGACTAGAATCGGCTTCGTCTCCATGTCATGCCTCCTGTCCGACGACCGGCAACGTGAACGTGAAAATGCTCCCCCGTCCAGGCGTCGATTCTACCCAGATGGTGCCGCCGTGAGCGCGCACGATCTCCTTGCAGATAGCGAGCCCCAGGCCTGTGCCTGCCGTATCCCGCCCTTTCACCTGCACGAACTTCTGGAATATCTTGTTCTGATACTCGAGGGGAATCCCCGGGCCGTCATCTCGCACGGAGAGATGGACGTGGCGTCCCATGTGTCTCCCAGAGACCCAGATGTGCCCTCCTCCCGGCACGTAGCGTAGCGAGTTGGAGATCAGGTTCGTGAGCACCCATGTGATCTTGTTGGGGTCGGCACGCACGTCTGGAAGCCCTTCGAGTGCTTCCGCCTCGAGCTGAACGGATCTCTCCTTCAGCTGGCTCTCGAATACGGCTGCCGCGCGCTCGAACAGCAGCTCAGGCGCCACGCTTTCGAACTCCATTTCGATCCGCCCGGCTTCGATTTTCGACAGGTCGAGCAGATCCTCAACCAGCGCTGTCAGACGCTGCATCTCCTCGTGAGCCGCCTGCAAGAGCTCGCGATCGCGCGGCTCGAGCTTCTCGGCGGTGCGCTCGGACAGCAGATCGATGCTCATGGCCATGCCGGTCAAAGGATTGCGAAGCTCGTGGGAAGCCGCCATGATGAATTCGCTCTTCAAGCGCTCGACCTCTTTGAGCCGTGTGACGTCGCGCAGCAGAAGCACGATGCCGACGTGCTCTCCATCGGCCGATCGGATAGCGGTGACGGAGAATAGGAAGTAGCGGGGCTTGCCCCCGATCGTGAGGCTGATGATCCGCTCCTCTTCATCAACCTCGGGGGGAACACCCGACTCAGCCGTCTTCTGGATGATCTCGCAGATCCGCGGATCGGGAAGGATGTCCGTACAACTCCTCGAGCGGTGCGCTGCCAGATCAACGCCGAGCATGCGCCTCGCGGCGGGGTTGAGATCGGTGATCCGGAGCTCAGCATCGAGGACCACCAATCCATCGTCGATGCTCGCGAGGATGGCCTCGCCTTTCTGCTTCTCCGCGATGATCTTGCCCACATTCATCTGGTGGTATTGCTGGAGTTTCGTAGCCATCTGGTTGAACTCATCGGCAAGAAGCCCGACCTCGTCCGCGCTCTCGACAGGCACCTTGACCGCGTAGTCTCCGCCGGCAACCTGCCGCGAGGCCTCCATCAAGTGACGGAGCGGGCGAACGATCCGCGCGGACAGGACGAGGTTGAAGACGAGAGCGATCAGGAAAGTCACGGCCGCGACTCCTACGGTCGACCACGTGGCCCGGGTAGCGACTTCACCAGCCCTGGCGCTGGCGGCGTACATGGTGTCCTCGTTCAGCGTCCTCAGCCGGCCGCAGGCCTCCCTGACCTTCGCAAACAGCGGATAGGCCGTTTCACGATATCGGGCTCCTGGGGAGGCCGATGACGGGCCGTCCCCCGACGACTCGGTGAGTCCCGAGTACATCGTCAGGTAGTCCGCGTAGTCCGACTCGATGCTCTGGACCAGCTCGACCTCGCCCTCGATGGTGATGTTGTCTTTCGCTCGCGCCAGCCACTGCAGGAACGCCACCTCGTTTTCCCGGAACTGCGCAGCTCCCTGGTCCTTGTCGGAGAAGATCGTGATGAGCACGGCGCTGTCCTGGCGTTCGAGAGCGTCGATCATGTTCTCGGCCGCCAGAATGCTGCGGTAGTTCTCCTGGAGGATCGCGTCGCTGGCCTTTCCGAGCGCGACCAGGTTGACTACGGCCCACGCGAACACCACTGCCATGAGCGCGAAAGCGACTCCGTAGCCGAGCAGGATCTTCTTTCTGAGAGCCACGTGAACCACCCGGGCCTTTGTCGCTTACTACACCAGGCGTAGCCGGTAGCCCACGCCCGGCTCGGTGATCAGGTAGACCGGACGGGCGGGATTCGGCTCCAGCTTGCGGCGCAGGTTGCTGATGTTGACCCGCAGCAGCTGCGTCTCGGTCTGATACGCGACACCCCACACCTGAGTCAGGAGCTGGCGGTGAGTGAGTACCTTGCCGGCGTGACGCACGAATACCAGGAGCAGGTCGTACTCCGTGGGGGTCAGCGCCACTTCACGCCCATCAACGGCCACGAAGCGCCTGCCGAGGTCGACGGTGATACCTCCGTTCTGGAACACGGGCTCGGTTGCCGAGCTCACGCTCCGGCGCAAGACAACACGGATTCTTGCCATGAGCTCGTCGACACCGAAGGGCTTGGATAGGTAGTCGTCGGCGCCGGCATCCAGGGCTGCCACCTTCGTCGGCTCCTCATCCCGCACCGAGAGGACGATGACCGGGATGGAGCTCCAGGATCGGATCTGGGTCAGGACCTGCACTCCGTCCATGTCGGGCAAACCCAGATCGAGTATGACGACGTCGGGGCGGTGGGCGGTCACCTGGTGCAGGGCGCCGTGCCCGTCCGCGGCCTCGAAGACCGTGCAGCCGAAGGCCGCCAGCGACGTGCGCAGGAGGCGACGGATGGCTCTCTCGTCGTCGACCACCAGCACCCTCGGTCCTCCTTCAGCCATCATGCCTCCACGCGATCTGTATGCCTGGCGCTGGGAAGGATCAGCTTGACCGTAGTCCCTCCGCCCGGGCGGTTCTCCGCCCAGATCCTCCCACCGTGCGCCTGCATGATTCCTCTGCTGATGGCGAGTCCAAGCCCCAGCCCACCCTTCGGGTCGATGCCGGCAGACGCCTCGGTTCGCGTGACGCGGTAGAACTTGTCGAAGACCCTCTCCAGGTCGGATGGCGGGATGCCCATGCCACGGTCGGAGATGCTGAGGTGAACCTCGTCCCGTTCCTGCCGGGCAGAGAGCAGCAGGGGAGAACCGTGAGGAGAGTAGGCGAGCGCGTTGTCGAGCACGTTGACCAGCACGTGGACCATCAGCACCGAGTCTGCCTGCACCGGCGGGAGATCGAGGGGCAGGTCGATGGTGACTTCGCGGCTGCCGATCCGAGCGTCGAGGGCAGTCAGTGCCGATCCCGCGAGATCCTCCACGTCCATGGTCTCGGGTACGATGCGGAATGCGCCGGACTCGAGGCGGGTCATGTCGAGCAGGTTGCCCACCGAACGGTTGAGCTCGTCCGCCTCCTGCCACGCGGTTTCTACAAGTTCCGCGCGGGCCGCCTCGTCCAGTTGGGAGGCCGGCCCTTTGCCCAGCTCGGCCCGGAGTGTACTCAGCACGCCGGCAACAGAGGCCAGCGGGGTGCGCAGCTCGTGCGAAATGGAGCTGAGCAGGGCCGACTGAAGAGCCTCGGTGGCCCGCAGCAGCTCGAGCTGGTTGGCGGCCGTGGCCAGGTCGGTCCGCTCCAGGGCGAGCGCGGCCAGGGTGGCGATGGCCTCGGGCACGCGCCGTTCGGCTGCCGATATGGGAGCGGCACTCTCGGCGACTTCAACGCCCAGGACCCCCACGACCTCCCGGGAAGACCGTAAAGGGAGGTACAGCAACGAGGCTCCGGGGAGTGTGTCGGTGCCCCGTCCGGCGGGCTGCCCATGCTCGAAGGCCCAAGTGGCCACCGCATGTTCGTCCTCGTCGAGCCCTCCGGACCCGGCTGCCGGGCGCAGCCCCTGACCGTCGCGCAGCAGGACCACCGTCTCGCCACTCATGACCCTCCGGATGTGGGACTGAATGACTCTAGTGATGGCTTCCACTCCGGCCGCACCGGCGAGTTCTCGGCTGAGTTCGTAGAGTTCGCTCGTCTGCAGCTCTCGGCTCCGTGCCGCCTTGGCCTGCTCGCGCACTCGAGCGGCCAAGGAGCTCACCACTAGGCCGACGATGAAGAGTCCGGCGAACGTGGCCAGGTACTGGGTATCGGATACCGCCATGGTGAAGCGAGGCGGTACCATGAAAAAGTCGAACGCTAGGACGCTCAGGAACGCGCTCAGGATCGCCGGGCCCCGCCCCAGGTAGACGGCGGCAACCACCACCGCGGCCAGGTAGAGCATGACCAGGTTGGTCGGTTCGATCCTGTCTGACAAGGGCCAACCGATGAGCGTCGCGAGGACGACGGGTGGGAGGCTGTAGAGGAAGCGACGCAGAGGCGGCGAGGGGCGCGCCGGAACACTTGGCGCGGCCTCCGAGGGTTCCCCGCTGCCGATGACGTAGACATCGATGCCGCCGCTGATGCGGATGATGCGGTCCACCAGCGACCCGCGAACAAGCTCCCGCCAGCGCGGACGGACGGGTCTCCCGGCGACGATTTTGGTCACGTTCTGGCGGCGGGCGTGGTCAACCAGAGCCTCCTCCACGGAACCGCTGCTCACGTGGTGTACGCGGGCGCCCAGACGTTCGGCCAGAGCCAGGTTGGCCAGCGCCCGTTCCCGGAGCTCGGGCCGGTTGGCGGTGGCGGGCGTCTCCACGAACAAGGCCTGCCACTCCGCCTTCATCTCATCGGCCATGCGCTTTGCGGCTCGGATGAGCCGGGCGCTCAGAGGACTGGGGCTCACCGCCACCAGGAGCCGCTCGCCTGCCGGCCAAGGTCCGGGGATGGCTCGGCTTTGCATGTAGGCCAGCATCTGCACGTCGACCTGCTGGGCCGCTTTCCTCATGGCCATCTCGCGCAAAGCCGTCAGATTGCCCACTCGGAAGAAGCGCTCCACCGCCTGCGCCGCCTGATCGGGCACGTAGACCTTGCCCTCGACAAGCCGCTGGCGCAGCTCGTCCGGGGGCAGGTCGACCAGCTCGACGATCGTCGTCCTGTCGATTACCAGGTCGGGGACCGTCTCGCGCACTCGGACGCCGGTGATCTGCGCCACCACATCGTTGTAGCTCTCCAGATGCTGTATGTTCAGAGTCGTGTAGACGTCGATGCCGGCGTCGAGTAGCTCCTGCACGTCCTGATAGCGCTTGGGGTGACGGCTGCCCAGGACGTTCGTGTGGGCGAGTTCGTCCACCAGGGCAAGCTGGGGAGCCCGCCGCAGGACGCCGTCGAGGTCGAGGTCGGCGAGCATGGTGCCCCGGTACTCCACCGTGCGCCGCGGCAAGATCTCCAGGCCCTCGAGCAGCCGCTCGGTCTCCGCCCGCCCGTGCGTCTCGACGTAGGCGACCAGCACGTCGGCCCCCTCGGCCTGCCTCTCTCGAGCGGCCTCGAGCATGGCGTACGTCTTGCCGACGCCGGCGGCATAGCCCAGGAAGATCTTCAGCCGGCCCCGCTTCGCCTGCCGGTCCTCAGCCTCGACCATGTCCAGGAGCTCGTCTGGGTTGGGCCGGGAGCGTTCCATGAGGCTACTGTCTCACCTGCAGGGCGTCGAGCGCCAGGTTGAGCTCGAGCACGTTCACTCGGGGAGTTCCCAGGAAGCCCAGCTGTCTGCCTTCGGTATGCTCCTGCACCAGTCTCCGCACCGTACTCTCGTCCAGGTCTCGCACCCTGGCCACACGGGGCACCTGCCATTCTGCCGCGGCCCGGCTGATGTGCGGGTCAAGTCCGCTGGCCGACGAGGTGACCAGGTCGATCGGCAGGGGCGAGGAGTTATCCGGGTCTGCGAGCCGCAGGCTGTCCGCGCGGCCGCGCACCTGTTGCAAGAGGCTGGGGTTGAGGGGCCCCAAGTTGCTCGCAGCGCTGGCCGCCGCGTTGTATGGGAAGGACTCCGTGACTGAAGGCCGGCTCCAGAAGTAGCCAGGGTCGTCGAAGGGCTGTCCGATGAGACTGGAGCCGACGACGCTCCCGCCGATGCGGATCAGGCTGCCGCCCGCTTTGTGGGGAAGCGCCAGCTGTGCGATGCCGGTCACCGCCAAGGGGTACGCGAGCCCAGTGACGAGGGTGAGCACCAGGAGGGCCATGGCCGCCGAACGCAGCAGCCGGCCAGGGCCAATGTCGATCACGGGCGGCAGCAAGGGCTCCTTCATGTCAGATGAAGGGCGGTCAGCACCAGGTCGATCAGCTTGATGCCGATGAAGGGCGCCGCAAGCCCACCCAGTCCGTAGATGAGCAGGTTGTCGCGGAGTAGCTGGGCCGCGCCCTGCGCCCGGTAGGGAACGCCGCGCAGCGCCAGAGGCACCAGGGCGATGATGATGAGAGCGTTGAAGATGACGGCTGAGAGGATGGCGCTCTGCGGCGTGGCTAGACGCATGACGTTCAAGGCGCCCAGATCGGGATAGACGGCGACGAAGGTCGCCGGGATGATGGCGAAGTACTTCGACACGTCGTTGGCGAGGCTGAAGGTGGTCAGAGAGCCGCGGGTCATCAAAAGCTGCTTGCCGATCTCCACGATTTCGATGAGCTTGGTCGGGTTGGAATCCAGGTCGATCATGTTGGCGGCCTCACGGGCGGGCTGGGTGCCGGTGTTCATGGCGACGGCCACGTCGGCCTGGGCCAGAGCGGGCGCATCATTGGTGCCGTCGCCGGTCATGGCTACCATTCGGCCTCCGGCCTGCTGCTCGCGGATCAACTTGAGCTTGGCCTCGGGGGTCGCCTGGGCCAGGAAGTCGTCCACGCCGGCTTCGGCCGCGATGGCGGCCGCGGTCAGAGGGTTGTCACCGGTGATCATGATGGTGGCGATCCCCATCTTACGCAGGTGCATGAAGCGTTCGTGCAGGCCCCCTTTGACGATATCCTTCAAGTGCACGACTCCCAGGGCCTCGCCATTGCGGGCCACCACGAGAGGAGTGCCGCCCGCGCGGGCCACGCTGTCGACCATCGTCTGCAGCTCCTCGGGCGCCACTCCGCCGTTTTCCTTCACGAAGGCGATCATGGAGTCGGGCGCCCCTTTGCGTATCCGAGCCCCGTCCAGGTCAACGCCGCTCAAGCGCGTCTGGGCGGTGAAGGGGATGAAGCGGG
Source organism: Thermoleophilia bacterium (assembly GCA_027493445.1). Taxonomy (GTDB): domain Bacteria; phylum Actinomycetota; class Thermoleophilia; order RBG-16-64-13; family RBG-16-64-13; genus JAMDDA01. Next base: position 4,569,214 of record JAOSKU010000001.1, read on the forward strand.
CGGGAGCGTCCGGCGGATCGAAGACGGGCACGCCGGTACCTATCGATCGTCCCCGCAACCCGAACCGGTTCTTGGCCAGCTCCACGATGCTGCGCCCCTCGGGGGTCTCGTCTGCCAGGGAGGCGAGCTGGGCCGCCTCGGCCAGCTGGGTCGCCTCCACCCCTCCCACCGGCAGGAAGTCGACCGCCTGGCGGTTGCCCAGGGTGATGGTGCCCGTCTTGTCGAGCAGAAGCACGTCGACGTCGCCGGCGGCCTCCACCGCCCGGCCGGACATGGCGATGACGTTCCGCTGGATGAGGCGCTCCATACCGGCGATGCCGATGGCGGGCAGCAACCCACCGATGGTGGTGGGTATGAGACAGACGAGCAGCGCTACCAGCACCGTGAGGCCCAACGCGTCTCCACGGCCGCTGGCGAGCACGCTGTAGGCCGAGAAAGGTCGCAGAGTGGCCACCACCACCAGGAACACCATGGTGAAGGCGGCCAGGAGGATGGTCAGAGCAATCTCATTAGGCGTTTTCTGACGCTTGGCCCCCTCGACGAGGTTGATCATCCGGTCGAGGAAGCCCTGTCCGGGGTCCGCGGTCACGCGGACGACGATCCAGTCGGAGAGCACCCGGGTTCCGCCCGTAACCGCGCTCCGATCGCCCCCGGACTCCCGGATGACCGGCGCGCTCTCTCCGGTCACAGCGCTCTCGTCCACCAGAGCCACCCCGGCGATGACCTCTCCGTCCGCAGGGATGAGGTCTCCGGCCTCGGCGAGGTAGAGCTGGTCCGTGCGCAGGTCGGTGGAGGCCACCACCTCATACTCCGCGCGCCGACCCTTGCCCCACTCGGCCGGCACCCCCTTGAGCCGCTTCGCCGTGGTCTGCTGGCGGGTGCGGCGGAGGGCGGCTGCCCGCGCCTTGCCCCTCCCTTCGGCCAGCGCCTGGGAGAAGTTGGCGAAGAGCACGGTCAGCCACAGCCAGAAGGTGATCGCTCCGATGAACCAAGCCGGAGCCTCGCCCCGCCCGAGCACCGCCTGGGCGAAGAGGAACGTTGTGAATACCGAGCCCACCTCGACCACGAACATGACCGGGTTGCGTACCATGACCCGCGGGTCGAGATAGAGGAAGGCGTCCACGACGGAGCGCCGATAGATCGTCCAGCGTTCCACCGCCTCGCGCTTCTGGACTTGAGGGCCGGTTGGGATGTCGGTCATCGCGTGCCCCTCACTGGATGAGCAGTTGTTCGACGATCGGACCCAGGGTCAGGGCGGGCAAGAAGCTCAAAGCCCCGACGATGACGACCACAGCGAGGAGCCAGGCTGCGAAGAGGGGGGTGTGGGTGGGGAGAGTCCCGGCGCTGGGCGGCACCTTCTTCTTGGCAGCGAACGATCCGGCGATCGCCAGCGCGGGAAGCGCGAGCCAGTAGCGGCCCACCAGCATGGCGATTCCCAGTGTGGTGTTGTAGAAGGGGGTGTTCGAGCTCAACCCGGCGAAGGCGCTCCCGTTGTTGTTGCCGGCGGATGAGAAGGCGTAGAGCACTTCGCTGAAGCCATGGGGGCCCGGGTTGAGCACGGCCTCGCGGGCACCGGGCACAGATACGGCAAGAGCTGTGCCCACCAGAACGGTGATCGGCGGGATGAGGACGATCAGGGCGGCCATCTTCATCTCGTAGGTCTCCACCTTCTTCCCCAGGTACTCCGGTGTGCGTCCCACCATCAGACCGGCGACGAACACTGCGACGATGACGAAGGCCAGCATGCCGTACAAGCCCGAGCCCACGCCGCCGTACACCACTTCGCCCAGCTGCATGAGCCACATGGCGCCCATCCCGGCCAGGGGCATGAGGGAATCATGCATGGAGTCGACCGACCCGCTCGAGGCGGCTGTGGTGGCGGTAGCCCAGAGAGCGGACATGGCTGGGCCGTTGCGCACTTCCTTACCCTCCATGTTGCCGCCCGGCTGCTCGGTCGAGGCCGCATGCGCGACCCCGGCGGATTCCAGAGTAGGGTTGCCCCTCGTTTCCGCCCAGGTGTTGACGCTCAGCACGGCGACGAAGAGAACCGTCATGACGGCGAAAAGGACCCAGCCCTGACGCTGGTCCCGCACCATCCGTCCGAAGGTGTACGTCAGCGACGCGGGGATGAGGAGGATCGCCAGAAGCTCGAGGAAGTTGCTCACCGGCGTGGGATTCTCGAAAGGATGGGCTGAATTCGTCCCGAAGAACCCGCCTCCGTTGGTGCCCAGCTGCTTGACGGCGATCTGGGAGGCGGCCGGGCCCACGGCAATGGTCTGCTCGGAGACGGCACCGCCCCCCGCGCTCTGGACCGGTTGGACGAGATTCGCGACCTCGGAACGATGAAGCGTCTGCACTACGCCCTGTGAGACCAGGAGAAGGGCGAACACCACAGACAGGGGCAGCAGGATGTAGAGGATGCCCCGCACGAGGTCCACCCAGAAGTTGCCCACACCCCTCGAGGTGTGCCGCACCAACCCCCGAACAAAGGCGGCCAGTACGGCCATGCCGCCGGCCGCAGAGACGAAGTTCTGGACGGTCAAGCCTGCCATCTGGACCAAGTAGCCCAGTGCCACTTCCCCGCTGTAGCTTTGCCAGTTGGTATTGCTGACGAAGCTTGCCGCCGTATTGAAGGCTAGATCTGGGGTGACGGCCACCGCGCGATCCGAGTCGAGGGGAAGCACGGCCTGTAACCGCTGCAAGCCGTACACCGCCAGGAACCCCAGTAAGTTGAAGAGGAGAAAGCTGCGGGCATAGGTCGTCCAGTGCATCTCTTCGCTCTCGCGTGTGCCGAGAAGGCGGTAGAGGAAGCGCTCGATCGGGCCCAACAGACGGCCGGCCAGGGTGGCTTCGCCTTGGTACACCCGGGCGATGTAGGCTCCGAGCGGCCGGGTCAACAGAAGGACCGCTCCCAGATACAACGCGAACACCAGCAGATCGTATTCGGTCATCCGAACCTATCCGGCTTCAGGAGGGCGGCCAGCAGGTAGACGAAGAGAAGGATCGCGGCTGTGGCGCCGACGAGAACCATGGTGGCCAACTCAGCTGTCGCGCAGCCGGTTCAGGGCCTCGACAAGCCCCCAGGATGCCAGGAAGAATGCGATGCCAATGAGTAGGAACAGGAGGTCCGACATGTTCGTCCTTTCCCTGCGAGATGCCGGTATTCCGCCGATCTCATGTATACGCCCGCCGCCATCAAGACGAGGCAAAGAAACACCCGCCCCCGATAAAGGAAGCATCAAGGCAGCGAGTGTTCCCGCCGAATACGCGCTCGTCACCCGAAGCACGCGTCCTACTGGGAGAGCGACGGACACCACGGGGGCCTCTCCGAAGCCCATGTCGAACAAGAAGTTGACCTGGCCGAGCGCGTAGACGATTCCCACCGCCCATGAACGCTCACGTCCTGTGCTGAGTGGGGAAGGCCTCTTGCGGCTGAGTGCCGCCGCCATCTTTCGGCTCAGCTCTGCGTAATCCCTATTCGGCGCGTATCACGGCCCCTCGGGCACCGACCACACTATCCCGCCACCGCGTACCCCATCGCTCGGTCGCCGTATTCCGGGATCCGCCGCAACGCGTGCCTGTTCGGGTCTGGTCGGGTCCAGCAGGGTGAAGTCGGCACGGACAACTCGCAGCATGCTGCTCGGCCTCGCCGGCTCACGGGGTCAAGCCGGGCCGTGGATCTCGACCGTGATCGCCTCGCGCTCGGCCTCGGATGGCACGTCGCGGAGTCCATCCTCCTGCCGGTCTTCCAGGATGGGGGCGATGGCCCCCGGTTGAGCCTCCGTCGGTCTTTGGTCTGACGGTGGATCGATTGCCGGGATTCCCCCGTCGACGCATTGAGGGCTGAGGACTGGCGGACGGGCGTCGCCTTGGCATCATGATGCGAAAGATGTATGCTTTGATGCATGAGGACGACTGTGAGCATACCTGACCAACTTTTGGCGGAGGCGAAGCGGGTAGCGGCGGCCACGGGGCGCACTCTCAGCCAAGTGGTGGAGGACGCTCTGCGGGAGTCCTTCACCCGACATGATCAACCCGAGCGTCATCCTTTCCGCATGCCCACCTTCTGCGGCCGGGGAGTCCTGCCGGGGGTGGATCTGGACGATTCCGCGGGGCTGCAGGACCTGATGGACCAGACCGCGGGCCTCGACCGGTTGCGGTAGGGAGCGGAGATGCTCCTCCTTGATGTCAACATTCTCGTCTACGCCCACCGCGAAGACGCGCCCGGTCACGAGGCCTTTCGGCGCTGGCTGGAGGAGACCATCGCGGCGGATGCCGCATTCGCCGTTCCGGAGCTGGTGCTGAGCGGCTTCCTGCGAGTAGTGACGCATCCGCGCATCTTCGCTCCCCCGACTCCGCTCGACGAGGCCCTATTGGCAGTCGAGGCACTGCGCGCTCAACCGAACTACCTGAGCATTGCGCCTGGCCCACGGCATTGGGATCTCTTCGTCCGTCTGTGCCGGACCGCGAACGCGAAGGGCCCTCTCGTGCCGGACGCGTACCTGGCCGCATTGGCCATCGAGTCGGGTAGTGAATGGATCACGACCGATCGGGATTTCGCCCGCTTCCCGGACCTGCACTGGCGCCATCCGCTGCAGAGCTAGGGCAGGCGGAGCCCCCCTGTCGTTGCGCGCAACACGAAACAAGGGCTCGGGAAATGATAGAATACGAACACGTATTCTTACCAGATCGCAGCGCCCTCGACGGGACAAGGCGGCGGCGGCCGGGCGAGAGGAGTCGATCGATGCGCGTGACCGAGCGAGGACAGGTGACCATCCCGAAGAGCATCCGTGAACGCTTCGGCTTCAAACCGGAGACCGAGGTCGAGTTCGTCGTGAGAGAGGGTGCAGTCGTGCTCGTGCACCGTGGTGGCGCGCGCACAGAGGCCGTGCGTCGCCTCTACGGGCAGAAGAGCTTCGGTGCCACCACCGACGAGCTCATGAAGCTGCTCCGCCAGTGAAAGAGTGGTTGGTGGACACCAACGTGATCCTCGACGTTCTCGGAGCGGATCCCGAGTTCGGAGACCGGTCTCGGCTCGTCCTGGAGGAGACTGCAGAGACGGGGACCCTTGTTGTCAACCCGGTGATCTTCGCGGAGGTGGGAGCGTTCGTCGATTCCATCGAGGAGCTCGACGAACTCGTACCTGAGAGCCTCTTCCGCCGCGATGCGATCCCGTGGACAGCCGCGTTTCTCGCGGGCCGGGCCTTCAATGCCTACCGGCGTGCCGGCGGCCCGCGGGAGCGTATGCTGGCGGACTTCATGATTGGGGCGCATGCGGCGGTGGCGGGTTTCAGTTTGATCACCAGGGACCGTGGCTACGGGCGCTACTTCCGGATCGAGGTGCTCGATCCAGCTGACTTCACCCCCCTTTCTCCGTATGAGGAGGTGCTGTGCTGGCGGCTATCTGAGGCGCTTTCGTGAGCTCGAGCATACGTATCTCGCCCAAGTCGCGCGGTCGAAGGGCGAGTCTGTCAGTTCGTTCGATCAGGATTTCGCGCGTCTCGGGGTGGAGTGGGTGCTGCCCGGCTGACGTTGCGTTGGAGGGATGCTCGCGAGCACTCGCCCATCGCGGTCTGATGACGAAGCGTCACTATGAAACGAGTTCTTACCCCACCTTCTTCGGAATACCCGCCGTCCCCGCCCCAGGCGGCCGTGCGCGCTCGTCGGCGGTGCCTAGGCCGTAGACCTCCAGCTCCCGGCTGACTCGGGCCTGCTTGCGCTCGGCCACCAGGAGCTTGTGCTCGGCGTAGGTGGGTCGCTCCTCGATCTGACCGAGGCGCGCGGGACGCCGGCCTGACGTTGCGCCGGCACGCCCTTCGGGGTTTTCGCCCGCCCGCCGCCCCATCTTTGCCAGCACTTCCTCCAGGTCCCGGATCTCCTCCACCACGATGGCGAGGCCCCGCTTACGGTTGTTCTGCAGGCGGCCACGAACGAGGAAGTAGGTGGCCCGGGCCACCACCGGGGCGTACTTGGCGAGCTTCGGCTCGAAGACCACGCACTCGAAGAGGCCGTAGGCGTCCTCCAGGGTCAAGAACATGGTCCTGCGGCCGGAGCGCATCCAGGGGTTCTGGGCCCGCTCGTAGACCCCGGCCACCAGCACGGGCACCTCGTCGCCCAGGGCGGGGAGGGCGTAGCTCGGGGTGACACCCAAGGCCGCAAGCTGCTCCTCGTAGAGCTCGAGGGGGTGACAGGTGACGGTGAGGCCCAAAAGCTCGAGCTCCACCCGCACCCGGCCCTCCACCGACCACTCCCGAGCCAGACCGGAGCTCTGCGGCTGGGAGAAGAAGGCCCGCAGCTGTCCTCGGCGCCGGCCGTTGCCGCTCGCGAGGGCGTCCAGGCGGTCGTGCAGCAGGGGCAGGCGCCAGAGGAGCTCGGTACGGTCGGGCTCCAGGAAGTCGAAGGCGCCCACTCGGATCAGGTTCTCGGACGGTCACATGGCTGCTTGTCAGTGTGCATCACGAATGCGGGTACTAGCGGCGGCCACGGCGCGGGAGCCGAGGTTCCGCGGTGGAGGGCCATTGACCGGTGATGAGTAGTATGATACAAGGAATATATACTATAGTACGTATCAGCGAGGACCCCCATGGGGCTGGCCGGGAAAGGAGTGGTTGACTTTGGCGGAGGACCTTTCGATAGACATCGGACGGAAGATACGCGAAACACGGAAGGCGGCGGGCTTGTCCATCAGTTCATTGGCGGAGCTCGCGGAGCTCTCTCCGGCAGCCGTCCAGAAGATCGAGACGAATCGCATGGTTCCCACCATCGTGTCTCTGATGAAGATCTCTCGAGCCCTGGGCCGGTCGGTCGGTTTCTTCGTCGAGGACGGCGATCCGGCTCGCCGGGTGGCGTTGGTGAGGAGTGGCGAGAGACGGAGCTTCTATTCCGAAGCGTCCAAATGCAGGCAGGAGTTCATAGCCGGTGATCTGAGCGGGGGAATCCTGGAAGGAGGTGTCTTTACCGCGGACCCGGGTGGCGGTAGCGGGGAGGCGCCGAACTCCCACCCGGGCGAGGAGATCGTTCTTTGCATGGCCGGCGGGATACATGTGGAGGTGGGGGACCAGGTGCACCGGCTCGAGCCGGGCGATTCCCTCCATTTCAAGTCCGACCTCCCGCACCGGTGGACCAACCCCGGCTCGAGTCCGGCGGAGGTGTTGTGGATCTACACGGAAGATGGCGCAGGTCGCCCAGCTCAGTCGTGATGCACTGAACCTATGGCGGTTCACTGGCGGCGGCCTGAGGCACAGAATGGCGTTCATGCTAGGTTCGCCTGAGGGGGTTGTACGACGATGGTCTTCGGATGGGCGGGTAAGGACATTGAGGTCGATCTCACTCAAGGAACAGTAGAGAGAGTGAGCCATGACCGGGACTTGTACGAAAGCTGTTTGGGGGGCAAGGGGGTCGCCACCAAGATCCTCTGGGATAGGGTCACTCCCGATGTCACCCCCTTCTCTCCGGATAACCTGTTGGTCATCGGAGCCGGTACTTTAGACGGCACCATCGTTCCCGGGGCGAACCGGACCTCTATCGCCTTCAAATCGCCCCTGACTGGCTTCTTCGGGCTCTCAGTGCTGGGAGGGTACTTCGGCCCTGAGCTCAAGAACGCAGGTTACGACACGATCGTGATCTCTGGGAAGTCCCCCACTCCTGTCTATCTTTGGATCACCAATGACACAGTCGAACTGCGCGATGCCGGCCATCTGTGGGGCAAGGACACCCAAGAGACGCAGACGATCCTGCGGAACGAGCTGAATCCGCGCGCCCAGATGCTCTGCATAGGCCCCGCTGGAGAGCACAAGGTGTTGGCGGCCAGCATCGAGCACTCCATGGGTATCAGCGCCAGCCGTCGAGGATCGGGAACGGTCATGGGGGACAAGCAGCTCAAGGCCGTCGCGGTCTATGGCGCCAAGGACCTTCGAATGGCCCGGCCCGCGGAGCTGTTCGACCTGTGCCGTCAGATCGACGGACGCCGAGACTACCTCGCGGAGCATTGGAAGACGTTCCCTATTCTCGATCCGACGTACCACCTTCCCATGGGGGCATACGGGAACTTCCGAGACGATGCTCCCCCCCTTGTGTACGAGGTCCTCGAGCACGCCGAGGAGTTGGGCCGGTCGATGAAGCCGTTGATGGTCCGGCGAGTGGGCTGCTACAACTGCTCGATGCAATGTAAGCAAGTGCAGTTGACCGCCGACGGTAGGTACTGCGGCCTCAAGTGTTCTGCGCATACGCGACCGATGATCGCGGCGCAGGTCTTCGACGGCGACTTCAACATGGAGTTCTACAATCTCTGCGAGAAGTGGGGGATGGATAGCCTTTCGGTTGAGGCCGTCGTCGCATTGATGGTCGACTTGTATGAGAAGGACATCCTGACCAAAGCCGACACTGATGGCATGCACTTGGAGTTCGGCAACGCGGAGGTCGCACTGACACTGGTGCGGAAGATGGCGTTCCGGGAGGGACTCATCGGCGATCTCATGGGAGACGGTGCCTTTCGGGCCGTCCGGCGTATCGGCAAGGGTGCGGAGCGGTACGCCGTGACCACGAAGAAGCTTGAGTGCCGGCACGATTATCTGTTCAGTCCGGGGGACGCGTTGGCAGAAGCGATCTCGGACTGTGCGGATCATCACAAGTACCACAGTGAAGTGATGATGCCCCCGTACTTCCCCTGGACGCAGGAGAAGAGGCACGAGTACCTCAAGTCGGGATTCTGGCAACACCCCAGGGAACTCGAGGAATACTTCCCTAACCGGGACGGGCGAGGCGATCCCGAAGCCCTCTGCCAGTGGACGAACTATATCGATGAATGCCATGGTCTGCGCGATTCGATCGGCTTGTGCGCCTGGGTGTCGGAATGGCTGGAGTATCCGCCGATCAGCGGCGTCGGTATGTTCGCGCAGCTGGTCTCTCACTCCACCGGTATGGATGTCGACGAGGCTGGGATCCGAGTCATAGCGCAGAGGATCCAGACACTTGTGAGGTGCTACAACATCCGGGAGGGGCTGACAAGAGCCGACGACCGCATCCCGGAATTCCACTTTGAGATGAAGCCGGCGAAGTATCTGAAGGGCTTCTACGGTGAGAGCTATGACACCCTGGATAGGGACGTGTTCGATCGGTGGGTTCAGCGGTTCTATGAGCTGAAGGGGTGGGATAAGGAAGGCGTCCCAACGAATGAGACGCTTGAGCGTCTTGGATTAGGCTATGTGGGCCGAACGATTCAACGTGAGGGCGTCGTTCCTGCGGAGTCCTAACCGACAGGTACACGCCAGGGGCGGATGACCATGGAAAGAAAGAGACGCATCCGATACATAAAGGTCGACGTAGATAAGTGCAACGGTTGCCGGATGTGCGAATCCATCTGCGCCGCCTACCATTCGGATCCCGTGTTTAGCATCGCGAATCAGAAGAGGTCGCGAATCAGGGTAGTGTGGCGCGAAGATGATGATGTGTACATCCCCATAAGAGCCGGCAAGCCGACGGACGTCGAGTGTATCGGAAGGATGAAGACGACAGTAAGAGGCAAGGATTACGACGAGTGCTCGTTCTGTCGTCACATCTGTCCCTCGCGTGACCTGTTCTTCCAACCGGGTACCGGCCTCCCACTCGAGTGCGACATGTGTGGGGAGCCAGGGCCGGAGGGGGACCCTTGTGTGTCCAGTGGTGTCATTCCGACGCGCTGCTGTACGAGGAGAAGGAAGTCGTCGAGGAGATCGAAGAAACGGAAGAGGATTCAGAAGTCGAGGTGCTGTGATGTTCGAGGAATCGGCGGGACCGGTGGGGGCGGTACTGGTAGTGGGGGGCGGCATCAGTGGGGTCCAGGCCGCTCTTGACTTGGCCTCGACGGGCCTCAAGGTCTACCTGGTCGAGAAATCCCCCATGATCGGGGGAAGATGGCGCGGCTCGACAAGACCTTCCCCACGCTGGACTGCTCACTCTGAATCCTCGCCCCCAAGATGGCGGATGCCGGTCGGCATCCAAACATACGGATACTCACCAACACGGAGGTGGTATCGGTCGAGGGTGATGCGGGCGACTTCACTGTCAAGGTCTCTCGTGCACCTCGGTACGTGGACGAGGATATGTGCACCGGTTGCCGGACCTGTTCGAGGTATTGCCCCTATACCGTGCAGAACCCCTTCGACGAGAATCTCGGCAAGGCGAAGGCCATCGACATCTGGTGTCCGCAGGCTGTGCCCAACGTCAGCACGATCGACCGGGAGTCGTGCCTGTTCTTTGAGAAGAAGTGCAAGATCTGCGCCGCCGTGTGCGAAGCGCGGGCTATCGACTTCTCCCAAAGGAAGAAGCTCGGTGTCATGCGCGTCGGCGCGATCGTCGTGACCGCCGGATACGAGGTCTTCGATGCCAAGGGCGTAGGTGCCTACGGGTACGGGAGACTCCGGAATGTCGTCAATGCGCTGGAAATGGAACGACTCCTGAACGCGTCGGGTCCCTTCGCGGGAGAGGTGCTCCGCCCGTCGGACGGCAGTGTACCCAAGAAGATCGCATGGCTCCAGTGTGTCGGCTCCCGCGACGCGAGGACGGGGCAGAACTACTGCTCCGCGGTCTGCTGCACCTACGCCGTGAAACAGATGATGCTTGTGAAGACTCACTATCCCGAGTCGGAGGCGGCCGTCTTCCACAGCGATATCCGAACGTATGGCAAGGGCTTTGAAGATTTCTATGATCGCGCTTCGAGAATGAATGGTGTTCGGTTCATTCGGCGCCGGATATCTTCAGTCAAGGAAAGAAAGAGCAACAACAACTTGCTGCTGACCTACGTCGGCGATGACCGTACCGTGCATGAGGACGAGTACGAGATGGTCGTTCTCTCGGTTGGCATGCGTGCCTCGGAGAGCCAGAGGCGTCTTGCCATGGTAATGGGGCTTGAAGTCGACGAGTACGGCTTTTGCAGCAGCGCTCGCCGGTCGATCGACGGGGGAACGGGCCGACCGGGTATCTTCCCCGCGGCGACCTTCACCGGCCCGATGGACATCCCCGACGCGATCAGCTCGGCCGGCGCCGCGGCCGCGGCCGCCGCACGGCTGCTTTCCGGCCGGAGATGGACGCTGACAAGAGAGAAGTCGTACCCGGAAGAGAGAGCGGTAGAGGCGGAGGACCCTCGAGTTGGCGTGTTCGTCTGTCACTGCGGCACCAACATCGCCGGGGTCGCCGACGTCGCCGGTATCGCCGAGTACGCCAGGACTCTTGACGGCGTCGTCCATAGTGAGCACCAATCGCTGTCCTGCAGCTCGGATTCCCAACGGAAGATCGCCGAAGTGGTACGCGAGAAGGGGCTGAACCGGGTGGTCGTTGCCGCCTGCAGCCCGTCGCTGCATGAACCGACCTTCCGTGAGGCGCTACGCGAGGCGGGGCTGAATCCGTACCTCCTGGCGATGGCGAACATCCGCGAGCAGTGTACGTGGGTGCACCCTGATACGGTCGGCGCCACCGCGAAGGCTGCCGACATGGTCGCCATGGCCGTCGCCCGCGCCAGGAATCTGAGTCCCCTGCAAGACGTGGATGTACCCGTCGTCAAACGAGGTTTGGTCCTCGGTGGGGGGCTGGCTGGAATGCAGGCTGCCTTGTTCCTCGCCGGACAGGGGTTCGAGGCCTGCTTGGTAGAGAAGTCAGGACACCTGGGGGGCGGCCTGAGGCATTCGTACTACTCGCTCGAGGGAGATGATCTACAGGCGTACGTGGCGGACTTGATACGTGAGATCGAGGAGGAAGACAGGATAACCGTCTTCCTGGGGCATGAGCTGACGTCGTTCGGCGGCGTCGTCGGCAACTTCCGCAGCACGTTGAGCGGGAACGATCCCGATGGAACCGGTTCAGTCGAGTTGGAGCACGGGATCATCATCGTGGCAACGGGGGAGTCCCAGCGAAGCCGACCGAGTACCGCTACGAGGACAGCAGCAGGATCGTCACGCAGCACGAACTCGAAGCGATGATCGCGACCAACACATTGCCCCATGTGCGGCATGTCGCGATGGTCTCGTGTGTCGGCGCGAGGAACGAGGAGAGATCGTACTGCGGTCGCACGTGTTGCGGAGATATGTTGAAGAACGCTCTGAAGCTGAAGGAGGTCGATCCGGACGTAGAGGTCTCTCTGTTCTACCGTGACCTGCGCAGTTACGGACTGATGGAGGACTACTATCTGAAAGCGAGGGAAGTGGGGATAGAGTTCCTGCACTACGAACCAGAGACCAGGCCGCAGCTCGACGTTGAAGGCGATGCGATAGCAGTCAGGTACTACAACGATGCCCTCCGGGACCACGAAGAGGCTCGTTGCGACTTGGTAGTGCTGGCAGTGCCGATCGTCCCAGAGGGCAACGAACCACTGTCGCGACTCTTGCGGGTTCCCCTGACGACGGATGGGTTCTTCATGGAGGCCCACATGAAGCTCCGTCCGTATGACTTTTCCACCGACGGGATGTTCCTGTGTGGCCTGGCTCACTACCCAAAGAGCATGCGAGAGGTGATCGACCAGGCGAGAGGTGCTGCCTTGCGGGCGGCGATTATCCTGTCCAAGGACATGGTTCTGTGCAGCGGCGCCGTGTCGCAGGTGGATGAGAGCAGGTGTACCGGCTGCGGCCTGTGTGCCAAGGCCTGCCCGTACGCCGCGCTCACGATGACCGAGGGAACCGATACGAAGGTCGCCGCCGTCACGCAGGCGAAGTGCAAGGGGTGCGGCGTGTGCGGCCCCGCCTGTCCCGTCGACTGCATCACCATCCACCACTCCACCGACAGCCAGATCGATGCTGAGATCGACGCTCTGACCGGAGCGCCTCACGAGGTATCGGAACCGCGCATTCTCGCGTTCCTCTGCAACTGGTGCGGAGCAGCGGCGGCCGACAACGCTGGGACCTCCCGGATCTCCTATCCCACCGCGATACGACCGATCCGTGTCATGTGCTCCGGGCGCGTCGAGGCAAAGAGCATCTACAAGGCCTTCAGGCAAGGCATGGACGCGGTGATGATCGTCGGATGCCACGAAGTCGATTGTCACTATGTCTCGGGTATAGGCGAGACGATCCGAAGAGTGCCGTACGTCAAAAAAGAAGCTTCAAGGAATCGGCATTAGTCCAGACCGGGTCCATCTGGACTATGCGTCGGCAGCGGAAGGTGACAGGTTCGCGAGGATCGTGGAGGGCTTCACCGACAAGGTGAGGAAACTGGGTCCCTTGGAGCTCTCCGAAGAGCAGAAGGACAGGCTGCATGCCTTCGAGGAGAAGAGGGCGAGACGGCGGGGGAGCGGCGGGCGAGCAGGCCGAACTCGCGACTCTCGGAGGGGGGCGATGGTTCCGTCTAGTCCGGGATTCGCCCGCAGCGTCGAAGAAGAAGTGAAGAACTTCAGGCGATGCTATCAGTGCTCGATGTGCAGCGATGGATGTCCTGTCGCGTTCTCTATGGATTACTTTCCCAATGAGCTTATCGCATTGCTGCGTCACGGTCGCAGTGATGTTGTCTTGAAGAGCAGAGCGATTTGGACCTGCGTTTCGTGCCATACATGTGCTACTCGTTGCCCGAACGATATTGACATCGTGCACTTTATGGATCTCTTGCGGCGGCGATCTCTTCAGGATGGAGTCAATCCAAGCATGAAGAACACGACTACATTCCATCGTACGTTCGTCGAGACTCTCTTGTCCGGAGGGCGCGTAGACACATTCAAACTGCTGACTAGGTATCAGTTGAAGACAGGTGACATGGTATCCTCGATAGCTAGATTCCGAGAGCAGACAAGGCTCGCGGTGGAAATGGTCAGGAAGGGGAAGCTCAGGATCAATCTGGGGGCGAAGGGAGTCGGCAAGGGCCGCATCGCGGCCGTGCAGAAGCCGGCCGGGACAGGGACGGTAAGGGGATGAGAGTCGCCTACTATCCCGGATGCACCGGTACGCAGACCTCGCTGGAGTACGAGGAATCCGTCAGAGAGACTGCCGGGTACCTGGGCATTCAACTCGATGACATCGCCGGATGGACGTGCTGTGGGGCCAGTTCGGCTCATGTGGTCGACGAGACACTGCCACTTACGTTGCCCGCTCTGAACATCGTTCGGGCTCGTGAGATGGGGTTGGGTCTGGTCACCCCGTGCCCGGCCTGCGCGCTGCGCCATCAGACGACCGAATGCGCGATCGAGACAGATGCCTCCATCAAGGCAAAGGTCGAGGAGGGCATCGGCGCTACTCTGGAGCCCGGCGAGAGGACGAAGCACTTCCTCGAGCTGCTGCATCGAGACGTGGGCACCGAGGAGATCTCGAAACGGGTGCAGACGCCCCTGTCCGGTCTCAAGGTGGCCGCGTTCTACGGATGCTACCTGGTCAGGCCGCCGGAGATCGTGGGCGGCGATGATCCCGAGGCTCCCATGCGGATCGACGATATCGTGGCGAGCATCGGCGCCGAGGCGGTCGATTGGTCGTACAAGGTGGATTGCTGCGGGGGCTCTGCCTCGATCCCGGCCACTCAGATGGTGCGGACCTTGACCGCAAGGATCCTCGAAGGCGCGAGGGAAGCGGGTGCGGACGCCATTGTGACCGCCTGTCCGATGTGTCAGGCGAACCTCGACATGTTCCAGTCGAAGAGCACCGACGCGACGCCGCTACCCGTCCTGTACTTCAGCGAGTTGACCGCGCTGGCATTCGGAAGCGTGCGTGTGGAGGGCTACCTGGCGAAGCACACCGTAGATCCTTCCCCTCTGTTGGAGGGACTGGGACTGCCGAGCCGCGAGGAGTAGCCCTGCGTCACAGGGGTGGCGCTTGGACGTAGTGCTCCCCCGGATCCGTCCGCCGCGGCGGGCCCCATCCGCCTGTTGCATGGCTGGAGACCTTCGCGTAGGATAGCAGAAATGACTTCTGTGGTTGTGTCTGCATACCAAGATGCGGGCTCGGGAGGTCAAGCGCTGCGTGCTGTCTCGTCGGCGTGCCCTGCCACGACAGCCGGAACCAGCCAACGTCTTCTGGGAGGTGACCGATGGAGTTGACCGGGGTGAAGGCGATCGTCACCGGGGGTGGCGTAGTGGGTGGCGCCATAGCGCTGGGCCTTGCCGGACAGGGCGCGGACGTGGCGATCGTCACCTTGCGAAGCTCTCAAGCTGAGACGGTCGCGGCCATCGAGCGCATCGGACGGCGCGCCGTTCACGTGCACGCTGACATCACGGATCGGGATTCAGTCGATCGCATGGTGGGTGAGGTGGTCGAGGGATTGGGAGGAGTCGATCTGCTGGTGAACAACGCGGGCTTGGTCCTGCGGGCTCCGCTGCACGAGGTGACTGTGGAGGATTGGGACAGGGTGACTGCCGTCAACCTGCGGGGCACCTTTCTTTGCGGCGTCGCGGTTGCGAAGCACATGATGGCGGCAGGCGGGGGAAACATCGTCAACATCGCCGGCGCCACGGCGCACAAGTGCTTTCCCGGCGGGGGAGCCTTCGGGCCGGCCAAGGCGGGGGTGGTGAACCTTACGGGACAGATGGCGATGGAGTGGGCAAGGTATGGGATCCGAGTCAACGGCGTGAGCCCGGGTCCGATCATGAATCAGGAGACTGCCGAGATCCTTCAAGATGCCGAGATGCAGGAGCGAGTAAGCAAGATCCCTCTTGGCAGGGTGGCGGACGCGGAGGAGATCGCGAGTGTCGTGTGTTTTCTCGCTTCGAGCGATTCGAGCTACATCACCGGGCACGTGATCGTCGTGGACGGCGGCGGCCTTCACACGTCGTATCTCTACCCCTAGGCTTCTCGTCCGGCCTACGCTGCCTCTGCGGCGAGGGGGGTTGACAAGTATCTCCGCAGTGGTAATCTAACCAGACCTCCGTGGCATGTATGAGAATCCTTTGTGGTGTAGTGCTGCGGAGGGACGTCCAGTGGGGGTAGCGGCCGCGAAGGAGGTGAACAGGACGGGGGCGGCTTCAGATCAGGGGCGGCAACGCGAGAAGTAAAGGCGCGGCTTGCGTGGGGCAGAGACGCTCGAGGTCGTCCGGGGGATACCTCACCCGCGTGGGTCACGTACAAAGGAAGGGGGATCTACGGTGAAGAAGGGCATGACGGTGGTGGCTCTATTCGCACTGCTGCTTGTGGCAGCGGGTTGCGGTGGAGGGGACACCACTACTACGACTGCAGCACCAGCTGAGACGACTACGTCGGCGGCACCGGAAACCACTACCACCACGGCCGCGTTGGGGGACGTCAAGATCGGAGCTACCCTGCCGTTGTCCGGCTGGGCCGCCAACTACGGCGTCGAGGCTCAGCGGGGCACGGAAATGGCGGTGGAGGAGGTCAACGCCGCGGGTGGTGTGAACGGCCGTAAGGTCGTGGTGATCTTCGAAGACACAGCCGCTGACGCGAAGCAGGCTGTCACGGCGACGCAGAAGCTCATCGAGGTAGACAAGGTCCAGGCCATCGTGGGCACCTTGTTCAGTGCGGAGGCCCTGGCTCAGGCTCCCATCGTCGAACGCGCCCAGATCCCGCTGATCGTGGGACAGGCCAACCATCCGGACATCCCCGGCGCGGGCGAGTACATCTTCATGCAGAACCCGAGTGCGGAGACCGACGGCACCGCCATGGCCAGGTACGCGATGGAGGTGCTCGGGAAGAAGAAGGCAGCCATTCTCGCAGGGGAAAGCGCCTACGGTCGGGTGGCGATAGACATCCTGCAGAAGACGTTCTCCGCAGGCGGCGGTGAGGTGGTGTTCTCCGAGATCGCACCCATGGATATGGCCGATTTCAAGACGCTGCTGGGTAAGGTCAAGGACTCAGGCGCCGACATCCTGTTCTTGATCAACCTTCCGCGCACCGGTCAGATCATCCGTGAAGAGTCGGAGCTGGGCATGAGCCTCCCGGTGGGGGGCGACAGCATGTTGCGCGATAGGGCCGTGACGGCGGAAGCCGGCGATCTGATGGAGGGCGCATTCCTTCCCATGCCAGGTCCGGTCAGCGCCGCGGCAGTAGCACAGTCACAAGCCTTCGAGGACCTGTACAAGCAGAAGTACGGAGAAGAACTCCAAACGGCCACCCCATTCCTCGCCTACGATTCGGCGAAGCTGGCCATCGCGGCCATCCAGAACGGGGGGACACGGGACCGGAGATGATCAAGTGGCTGTACAGTATGAAGGACTTCCCCGGCGCTTTGGGCGAGATATCGTTCAGCCCGGAGGGAGCCGCTCTCAGGGCTGAATACATCTACAAGGTCGAGAACGGCGAGTACGTGAGGACCGACTTCGTCATCATGCCCGGCCAGTAGGGGGCGTAACGCGTCGAGGTCGGCTTGCTCGGGTCGAGCGGGTCGTGCCGGGGGCCTCTTGCGGGGGATTGACCACCCATTGTGGGAGGTCCCTCGGCCGACGCATGGGGATCCAAAGGTGTCGACGATGGCCCGCCGGTGACTCCTTGGACAGAAACGCAACAGGTGGATTGGAGCGAACAATGGCAGACACATTCACGTGCTCGTGGCCGGAACTGGACATCACGGTCCGGCTCGAGCCTCTGGGAGACAACAAGGAACTCTTCGATTGGTTCGTGGGTAACCTGCCCACGAGTGCGGTGCAGTCGCACGCGGTCGTCTCGGGGGAGTTGACCTACGTGCTGAACCTCCCACTGAAGAATCCCCTGACCCTCCAGTACGAGGACTTCGTCAAGCACGATCTCATGGAATCGGACGTGGGCTACGCCTGGACTTTCGCCACCTTCGGCAACGTCGGGAGTCTCATGCTCAAGTACGGTCACATGACCGAACCTATGGCCTATCCCGGGTTCGCTCGGGTCGTCGAGGAAGATCTTCCACTTTTGAGGCAAGCCGGTGAGGAGATCTGGGACGCGATCTACAACACGAAGAGAATCATCACGGTCTTCGTCGACAAGTGACGGCTCTTGGTTCATTGCAGGGCCGGTGAATCCTCGAATTCGGGTCGGAGGTAGAGACATGGGTTGGCAGGACATCAAGGCGGCGATCGAGGCGGAGACCGACAAGATCCGCTTCACGCCTCCGGACGAGATCGTCAAGATCTTTCATTACCAAATGGTCGACAGCGGCGCGGGGACCAACGGCCAGGCCATGAGCGCCATGGTGTTCGTGGAAGGCGACGTTCGGTACCTTGCGTTCTACGGGGTCAACAACGTGGTGAAGCTGTGCGGCAGCCCCGATCTCGACATCGTCGCTCTTCGTGCGGTGGCGCGCACGTTCATTCCTCTGTCGTCGGAGTTCCTGGGCTATTGCGGGCTGAAGGAGACATACGCGTTCGCTCTGGACGTCGTCGGAGCGCTCGATGAGATAGAAGAGAAGGACGATCTCAGGGACTTCCTCAGCGCGTTCGGCCAGTACGTGGGGACGATAAACGGCTGGGTACAGCACTACTTCCCGTGGAACATCGGCACTCTCGCCCGGCAGAAGAGCCGCGAGGAGATCGCCCAGATGGCGGCCTTCGCCAGGAAGTAGGCGGTCATGGCAGACGTTCGATACTTCACCCACATCGACGAGGTCTCGTTCGTGCACAACACGGAGATCGCCGACGGGAGCGAGAAGGACGAAGGCGTCTTCAAGGAGCTGATCTCCGCGGCCACCGGGTCTCGCGACTTGAATCTCGGCATCGGCTGGCTCAAGCCGGGGGAAGTGCATATCCTGCACCATCACCCCGTGGAATCGGAGTTCTACTACTTCGTCGAGGGCGAGGCCGTGGTCACGGTCAACGATCAGACGGAGCGGGTGTCCGCGGGCTCGGCCGTCCATATCCCCGCGGGCGCCACGCACAAGATCGTGAACGACGGCGACACAACGGCCGTCGTCCTGTTCGGCTATGACCATCCCACGTATTCGAACATATGGGATGAGTAGCACGGCGTACCCCCTTGCCCCCGATCGCTCCCGTACGCGGGAGCGATCGGGGCTCGCCGTCCCGGCCCCGCCGATCGCGATACGAGCGGTCTCGCTCTTGGGGCGCGCGGGCCCGGGGCCCTCGTGAGTTCTCAGATACTGATCAACGGTATCGTGATCGGCGCGCTCTACGTGATGCTGGCCTTGGGCTTCAGCATGATCTATACGTCGACGGGCTTCTTCAATCTATCCCACGGCGCGATCCTTCTCACGGGTGCGTACGTCTCCTACGCGGCGGGCGCGCTGTGGGGTCTTGGCTTTGCCGCGTCCGTTGTCATCGGGGCGCTCGCGGCGACCGCCATCCACGTCGTCGCGGCCGCGGGCATCTACCTCCCGATGAGATCCCGTGGCGCCAGCATGTGGATCATGGCTATCGGTTCGCTTGGGTTCGCAATAGTCAGCCAGGCCGCCATCGGGATCGTGTTCGGAACGCGGACCCTCAACATCCGAGAGGGCTATGTCGCGCCGGTGCTTCAGGTGGGGGAGGTGCGCGTCTCCTACATCGACGTCGCCATCATCGCCATCAGTGTGGTCCTGGTGACCGCCACGCATCAGTTCCTCCAGAGGACGAAGACCGGGATCGGCATCAGGGCGGCGATGGCGGACAGGGACATGGCGCAGGCAGTAGGCATCCGCGTGCGCTCCCTCGAGTTGCTCGTCTTCGCCATCGGCGCGTTCTTGGCGGGCACTGCTGGCGGCCTTTACGCCTTGAAGGGGGCCATCATCTATTCGATGGGCGGCCCGGCGCTTCTCAAGTCTATCGTCGTGAGCATCCTGGGGATCCCTTTCGGGCTGGTTGGGGTCTTCGGGGGTGGGATCTTCCTGGGTGTTGTGGAGAACGTCGTCGTGGCCAATTGGTCGGCGGGTTGGGTGGACGGTGTCTCTCTCCTCGTCCTCATCGTCTTCGTTTGGCTCACCGCCGTGCGCGCGCGCGTCAGGAAATACAGGTAGGGGGGCGCGATGTTCGCCTTCGTGATCCACACCGCGATCATATTCACGATCTTTCTGATGCTCGCGGTGGGCTGCAACTTCATCGTGGGCTACGGCGGTCTATTCACGATCGGCCACGGGGCCTTCTATGCTCTCGGGGCATACGCCGCGGGGCTACTCTCCACCAAACTAGGCCTGGGATTCTGGCCCGGGCTGGCCGCTGGGGGGGTGGTGGCGGCCGCGGTGGGCGGCGCCCTGGCGATCTCCTTGAGTACGGTGGATGAGGACTACTTCTCCCTGGCTACCTTCGGCTTCGGCATAGTCACGTTCACTGTACTCATGAACTGGTTCTCCGTTACGAACGGCGCCCTCGGCATCGCCGGGATCCCGGCTCCCACCCTATTCGGGCTGGAGATCGAGTCCGGCGTGCCCTATCTAGCCCTGGTCGTCGTCGCGGCCGTGCTCTGCTATGGCGGCGTGTGGCTGCTGATCCGGTCTCCCTTCGGCCGTGTCCTTCAGGCCATGAGGGATGAGGCCGCCGGAGTCGCGGCGTGCGGAAGGAATGTGGTTTGGTTGAAGTCGGTGTGCTTCGCCATCGGCTCGTTCATCGCGGGTGTGGCCGGCGTCCTCTACGCACATTACGCCACGTACATCGATCCGACCTCCTTCACCGTCGAGGTGTCCATCCTCTCCCTTTCCATGGCCGTAGTCGGCGGATTGGGCACGCTCGCAGGTCCGTTGCTGGGGGCGGTGGTGGTCGTGTTGGCTCCGGAGTTGCTGCGCTTCGTCGATCTCCCCGCGGGAAGTGCGGGACTGATCAGGCAGGGGATCTACGGCGGACTGCTGGTGCTTACCTTGGCGATCCGCCCCGCCGGACTGCTGGGGAGGAGGACACGTGGGGGTTGAGGACCTGGTCGGTGTCGAACCTGCCTGCTCGGCTCCGGGGCCGGTCGTCGGACGCGCGGACTCGGACCCGATCCTCAGGACGGAGAAGGTCGGGAAGTCCTTCGGGGGACTGGTGGCCCTCGAGGACGCGTCCATCCGCGCCCACCTCGGAGAGGTGACCGGCATCATGGGCCCCAATGGGGCCGGCAAGACGACCCTCTTTAACGTGATCACCGGCAATCTGGGCGCGACGACGGGCCGGGTTTTCGTCAAGGGCCACGATGCGAGCCGGTTCTCCCCGTATAGGATAGCTCGGTTGGGAGTGGCGCGGACCTTCCAGAGCCCCCGCGTGTTCCCCAGCCTGCGCGTGGTGGATAACGTCATCCTGGGCCGGTACCCGCTCGCGGGAGAGAAGGCGCTTTCCGCCCTCTTCGGTCGGGTGCGCGTCGCCAAACGAGAGAGGGCCGCGCGAGAGGAAGCCCTCGAGGCTCTGGGCAGCGTTGGCCTTCTGGACTGCGCCGACGAGTTAGCCTGCAATCTGGGCTATGCCCAGCGGAAGATCATCGAGATCGCTCGGGGTGTGATGCAGGATGCGGAGCTGTTCCTCCTCGACGAGCCCTTCTCCGGCATCCACGGGGAAGTGGTGAGCAGGATGGAAGGCACCATCTGCGGCCTCCGGGAGAGAGGCGCAGCCGTCTGTCTCATCGAACACAACGTGGGTGCCCTCACGCGATTGGCCGACTACGTCTACGTTCTGAACGAAGGGCGGTTGATTGCTGAGGGCACTTCGCGGGAGATCCGAACGAACCCCGTGGTGATAGAAGCGTACCTTGGGAAGGAGCGGGCACGTGTCCTTACTGCTGGAGATCACTGAGCTCGCGGCGGGCTACGGCGGTGTGAGCGTGTTGGACGGCATCTCGATCCGCGTCGATTCGGCGGAGACCGTCGGGGTGATCGGGGCCAACGGCGCCGGCAAGACCACGCTGCTGAAGTCGATCATGGGTTTCGCGACCGTCCAGGGGGGTGGGGTCGCGATGGATGGTGCGGACCTTCACACCAGACCCGTCCACGACCGCGCGCGACTCGGCATCGCGTACGTGCCCGAGGGGGCCCGAGTCTTCGGTGAGCTCACCGTCGCGGAGAACTTGGAGGTGGGCGGCTATACGACGAAGAGCCGAGCGGTGCTGCAAGAACGGCTCGATGTGGTGCTGGATCTCTTCCCTGTCCTCAGGCAGCGCCTGTCCTACAAAGGGAACACGCTGAGCGGGGGACAGCGCCAGATGCTCGCCGTTGGACGCGGCCTGATGGCCGGGGCTTCGCTCCTTCTGCTGGATGAGCCGTCGCTGGGTCTGGCCCCGCTGATCGTGGACGAGCTGTTCGCGAAGTTGGCGTCGATCAGGGAGCTTGGGACCACCATCCTGTTCGTGGAGCAGAACGCCGCCAAGGCGTTCGAGCTTGCCGACCGGGTGTATGTGATGTCCGCCGGGCGCATCCATCTAGAGGGTACGCCGGCCCAGCTGATGGAGGACCCGAGCGTTGCCGCCCTGTACCTCGGCGGCGAGAGCGTCGACTGACCGTGAACGTGGACGATCACCGCATGGGCGTTCGACTGGTGGCGCAGCACAGCGTGAAAGGTGACGACTGATGGCGAACACGGTCGTGGTTGTCGGGGCCGGCGAAGTGGGGCAGTGGGTCCTCGAGTTCCTCGGTAGGCGGCTCGAGGTCGACAGGATCGTACTCGCCGACGTGCGCGAAGATGTGGGCGTATACAGGAGGAACGCCGCCGGTCTATCCGCGTTGTTGGAAGGCTATTCGGACAGGTTCGACTTCAGGCGGTTGGACCTTCGAGACGTCGATGAGACCGCCCGGCTGATCGCCGAGTTGAAGCCCGAGGTGGTCTTCGCGGCGGTGACGCTCAATCCGTGGTGGGTCCTCAAGCCGGACCCGATGCCTGAGACAACTAGGCAGAAGCTGCTCAAGGCCGGCTTCGGTGTGCTGTTACCGTGGCATGTGACCCTCGTGGACTGCCTGTGCCGGGCCATGGCCAAGGCCGACACGGGGGCCCGTCTCCTGAACGCCTCCTTCCCCGACGTGGTGAACCACGTAGCGGGGAAGTGCAGCGGCTTCGTGCCCACCTGCGGCATCGGGAACCACGACTTGGTGGCCGTGGAGATCCGGAAGCGCGCGGGCGATCGATTCGGCGTTCCTCCAGACGAAGTCGTGCTCTATTTCGTTGGGTCTCACGCACTGATCGATCAAGGCGATGGCGTGCCCCATTTCGTCCGAATCCTTGTGGGAGACAGGGACGTGACGAAGGATTGCGACGTGGCGGAGTGGATAGCGCGGCCCTTGGCGGGCTTTGGCTCAGACATCGGCCGGGAGCTCAACCTGTACTCCACCACCGGCGCCTCCGCCGTGAAGAACATCGTCGCGATCCTTCGTGACACCAACCAGATGACCCTCGCGCCGGGGCCCAACGGGCTCATCGGTGGGTACACCGTGCGGCTGGGTCGATACGGCGCCAAGGTCGAGCTTCCTGTGGGCCTCACCTTCGAGGAAGCCGTCGCCCTCAATGAGAAGGCCTTGGTGTGGGAGGGCATCGAGTGCGTGGAAGAGGACGGGACGGTGGTGTACACGGAGGAGACTCACTCAATCATGAAGGGCTTAGGATACGACTGCCGGCGATTGCGCCCGGGAGATCACGAAGAGCGGGCCGTCGAGCTCGGGAAGCTCTCAAAGCGGTGGATCGAGGGCTGAGATCTCGATGGGGCCGGCGGGGGTGACCGGTGGCCGAGACAACCGATGTGGTGATCGTTGGTGGCGGCGCGATGGGCACGAGCCTCGCGTACCACCTGCGGAAGCAGGGTGGCGAGCGCGTCGTGCTGTTGGAAAAAGCCGGGATCGGGTCCGGGGCCACGGGGCAGGCCGCGGGGATCATCCGGCACCAGTACTCCTCTCCCCTTTTGGTGAGCATCGCCGCCGAAGGCCGTCGGCGGCTTGGGGAGTTCCGGGATGAGATCGGCGAAGACATCGGATTCGTGCGGAACGGGCTCCTGCTCCTTCTCGGCGACCGGGACCGGGAGCCGGCCCTGGAGAGCGTCGCCTCTCAGCGGGTCGCGGGCGTTCGCGCATCGATAGTCGATCCGGATCGATTGTGCGATATCCACCCCCTCGGGAGGCTCGAGTCGGTGGACGTGGGGATCGCCGTCTTCGATGAAGACGCCGGCTACTGTGACCCGTACAGGGTGGCGGCTGGGTACGCAAAGCGCGCCGCCGATCTGGGCGCCGACATCCGGACGGGGGTGACGGTCACCGGCGTTCGGCTTCGTGCGGGGCGCGTGGTCGGCGTGTCGACGTCCCAGGGTGACGTCTCCGCCAGCCTGGTGGTCAACGCCGCCGGGCCTTGGGCCCGCGGCGTCAACCAGATGGCGGGCGTGGCCGTACCGCTCTCACCCATGAGTCTGCAGCACGGCGTCGTCCTGCCTGAGGGGACGGCGGCCCCCGAGTTCCCCACCATCATCGACAACACCTCGGAAGGCGACTTGTTCTTCATCAAGCCGGAGACCGGGGCCACCATGTTGATCGGGATGGACAAGGACCCGGTCGGCCCGTCTGCCGACCCCGACTCCTATTGCTTCGATCCGCCTTTGGACACCCTTTCGGAGGTGGCGTCGGCACTGTGTGCGCGCGCGCCCTTCATGCGGGGCGGGCGGTTGCGGAACGTCTTCGGTGCGTTGGACGCGCTCACGCCCGACTGGAACCCCATCCTTGGTTTCGCTGAAGGCGTCGAGGGGCTCCTGCTGGCGGTCGGTTTCAGCGGGCACGGGCTCAAGCTGGCGCCGGTGGTGGGAGAGATGCTGGCCTCTCTGGTCAGGTGCGGGCGCCTATCCGCGGATGCCTCGGCGCAGCTCGGCCCGGCCCGGTTCGCCGACGGCGGGCACGTTGGAGGACGCGGAAGTGTGCTCGCATAGCCCCGAGCCGGCGGGTCCGTCCGGCGTCGTGCGGGTCGTCGTTCTCGTGAAACAGGTGCCCGCTGTCACTCAGGTGTCGGTCGACGAGGTCACCGGCAACCTGCTGCGCGCAGGTGTTCGGAGCGTTATGAACCCATACGACCTGTTCGCACTCGAAGCGGCGTTGCGGCTGCGTGATTCTGAAGTGGCGCGCGTCACGGCGGTATCCATGGGGCCGCCGAAGGCCCGAGAGGTTCTCAAGTACGCGCTGGCCCTCGGGGTGGACGACGCGGTGCTCCTCACCGACCAAGCGTTCGCGGGGTCGGACACCTGGGCCACGTCGGCCGTTCTCCAGGCGGCCGTTCGCCGGTTGGGCCCGGAGGTGATCCTCTGCGGTCGGCAGGCCATCGATGGGGACACGGGTCAGGTGCCCCTTGAGTTGGCCGTGCGGCTGAGCGTGCCCTGCGTGACCCGGGTGTTGGCCATCGAGGCGGTGGACCGCGAGACCGTCGTGGTTCGGCGGCGTGTGGAGGGCTTCGAAGAGGTGGTGGAGAGCGTGGTGCCCGCGGTCCTGACCGTGGAAGAGAAGTCGTGCACTCCTCGCCTGCCGACTCTGGAGGGCATCAGCGTTGTCGGCGGCCGGCGGCCGGTGGTATTCGGTGCGCGCGAGTTGGGCCTCGACCCAGCGGACGTGGGGTCGCTCGGCTCTCCCACCCGGGTGGTCTCGGTACGGCCAGCACTTCCCGCGGGTGGAGGGATCATCCTGGAAGGATCCCCGGAGACACAGGTGAGGGAGCTGGTGCGACGTTTGAACGACGCCGGCTGCTTCGCCCCGCATCCCGGGGAGGCTTGACGTGGCCCGCGTGTTCGTCGAACAGTCCGCTTGCGATGGTTGCGGGGCGTGCGTGGCGGTGTGCTCGTTCGATGCGATCTCTGTTGAGCACGGCCACGCGATCGTGGACGCGGCGGAGTGTACGGGTTGCTCCGCCTGCCTGGGTGAATGTCCCGCCGGCGCGATCAGTCAAGAGGAAGAGATGTTTGTCAGGCCGGGGTGGGAGCGGCCTGCGCACGGGTTCTGGGTCTTGGCGGAGACGGTGGACGGCTCGGTCACCGGCGCGACCCTCGAGTTGCTCACCATCGCCCGCCGGCTGTGCGACGATCCGGTCAACGATGTCTGCGCGGTGCTCGTTGGGGAGGAGAACGCATCCTTGGCTGAGCTGCTGGGGGTTCGGCGCGGGTAGGGTGTTCGTCGTGGGTGTCGACCGTGGGGCGGAGTCCGACGAGAGCTCGGTGGCCGCCGCGGTCGCCTGTCTCGCGCGCGACCGCGCTCCGGCCGTCCTTCTCGTGGGAGGCACCGAGTTCGGGCGGACCGTGGCTCCCCGGATCGCCGCCCTTCTCGGCACCGGCCTGACGGCCGACTGCACCGCCCTGGAGATCGATCCGACGTCCCACCTGCTCCACCAGATCCGCCCGGCGTTCGGAGGCGACGTCCTGGCGCGCGTCATCTGTCCCCGCCACCGCCCGCAGATGGCCACGGTGAGGCCTGGGGTGTTCAAGGCGGTGCCCGCCCCGCACGCGCAGCCGCCGGAGGTGACACGGTTCTCCTCCGGGGTGGGTCCAGACGCGCGGCTGCGCAGTCTCGAGCGGCGGCGCCTCGGGTTGTGCGCTCCTGGGCTGGAGGACGCGGATATCATCGTAGCGGGAGGCATGGGCCTTGGCTCGGCCGGCGGGTTCCATCTCGTCGAGCGGCTGGCGGAATCCCTCGGCGGGGCGGTCGCCTGCTCTCGGGCCGTGGTCGAGGCGGGCTGGGCTCCACCCGAGTGGCAGGTGGGGCAGACTGGGGTATGCGTGTCGCCGCGGCTGTACGTCGCTCTCGGGATCAGCGGCGCCGTGCAGCACTGCGTGGGCATGCAGGGCTCCGACTTCATCGTGGCCATCAACGAGGATCCCTCGGCCCGGATGCTGCAGGTGGCCGATGTGGGCATCGTGGGCCGGGTGGAAGAGGTCGTGCCGGAGTTGATCCGGGCGATCGAAGGGGGAGCCCTCGGAGGAGGGCGGCCTGAAACGGTATGTCGAGCGTGAGGTCATGGGCCCAGTGGCCCGCCGGCGGGCCGGGCCCTTCGGCCCACAGATCAGATCACCAGCTCCTTGTACATGACGAAGGCATCCACGAATCCGAGCCCGGAACCTGTCAGCCCCAATGAGACACTCAGCCTCAGCAATTAGTGTGCCACCTCCTCGGTCGCGGGCTTATTGATCCAGGCGGCCCCCGGGAGGTCCGGCGGCCGGGGGGCGAAGCGGACGAAGCGCTCCGGGGTGCGCCCATAGGCTTCTTGGAGGACCCGGGCCCGCTCTTGGTGGATCTGCGGGGCGCGCCCATAGTGGACGGCGTGCGGGGTCATGAGGCCGATGCCGCCATGGCGGTGGGCCTGGTTGTACCAGCCGAAGAACTCCCGGCAGAAGAGCCGGGCCTCCTCGATCGAGGGGAACCTGTCCGGAAAGCCCGGCCGGTATTTCAGCGTCTTGAACTGAGCTTCGGAGTAGGGGTTGTCCGTAGAGGTATAGGGCCGGTTGTGCGTTCGGGTGATGCCGAGGTCCGAAAGTAAGAAGGCCACCGGTTTGGAGGTCATGGAACTGCCGCGGTCGGCATGCACGGTCAAGGTGCCCGGGGTGACCCCCTGCTGTTCGGCCGCCTGGGCAAGCAGGGCTTTCGCGATCTCTCCCGATTCTCTATGCTGCACTGTCCAGCCTACGGCGTAGCGGCTGTAGAGGTCGAGGATCACGTAGAGGTAGAAGTAGGTCCACTTCGCCGGGCCTTTGAGCTTGGTGTAGGGTCGGACCGAGGCGCGGTGCCGAGGTTTCCCCGCGGTCCGTCTCCTCGGCCCGCCCTCCGAACCGGACATGCACGTCTCCACGCATCCGGCTCTCCACGAGTTCATGCCGTGCTCACCCACGGTGTCTGGATGCAGGCGCCCCGGTAGCGGTAGCGCTCAATGGCTACCTTGTTGGGACGAAACATCTTGACGGCGCCGTCGCGTATCTGCCAGTTGGGCAAGTAGCGGCGGCTGAGAGTGCCCCAGTGCAGCCCGTGATGCCGCTTGCGCAACCAGGTAACCACCCGCCACCACGCAAAGTGGTCCAGGTAGCTGAAAGTGCGCGAGCTGACCCCGTGGCGGAAGTAGGTGCACCAGCCCCGCAGCACTGGGTTTAAGTAGCGCAGCAGGGCGGCGAGCGTTCGATGCTTCTTGCGACGAGTGAGCGAGCGCACCTTCGCCATCACCGAGGCGAGCGCCTTCTTGGATGGGTAGGTGTAGACGGCCCGCTTACCGGCCCAACCGCGCTTTCGGCGCCGCTGAATGCGGTAACGCAGGAAGTCAAACCCCTCGTCGATATGGCAGACCCTCGTCTTCTCGGCCGACAGGCGCAGGCCCACGGGCGCGAGCAGCGCGCTGACCTCGTCCCGGAGCGCTTCTGCATCACCGCGTGAGCCTCCGACCATGACCACAAAATCGTCCACATAGCGGACGAGGCGGCAGGCCGGGACCCCTTGGCGGCGCCGCTTGGCCCGGGTCCAGTACGGGCCGAGGGCTTCCCACTTGCGCGTGAAGTGCTCGTCCAGTACGGACAGGGCAATGTTCGCCAGCAAGGGCGAGAGGATCTGACCTTGAGGAGTGCCGGTGATCGTGTCCCGACTCACGCCATCCTCAGAGAGGATGCCAGCGGCCAGGAAGGCTTTCACCAACGCCAGCACGCGCTTGTCCTTGACGCGTACCCGCACGCGGTCCATGAGACCTCGGTGCGAGATTTCGTCAAAGCAGTCCGCAATATCTGCCTCGAACACCCACTCGTAATTACGGGTGGGGGACCCGAGGTAGTGTATCTCGGCGATGGCATCCTGAGCCCGGCGCTTGGGGCGGAAGCCGTAGGAGCACGGCTTAAAGTCCGCCTCGAAGATGGGCTCGAGCACCAGCTTCAACACCGCTTGCACAGCCCGATCGCTAGCGGTCGCGATCCCCAGACGCCGGACCTTGCCGTTCGCCTTGGGGATGAGCTTCTCGCGTACCCGATCCGGGGTAAACCGGCGAGCCTTGAGACAAGGCTTGCGCATCTGACTGCTCCTTGTTTAGTTGATCGAGCACGAATCCCTGGCCATTTGCGTGCCGGCGTTCTTTCGGGCTGCCTGTCTGGCCGCTCGCTTGCGGCTATTGTAGGCGGCCAGGCAGCAGCGCTGGCTGCACCACTTCTTCCCGCGCCGCAAGAGTGGCTTCGCCGGTATGGGGCCACCGCACCATTGGCAGGACTGCTCGAGCGTTGTCGGCCGCACGTAGAGCCGCTGCCCCTTGTCATTGTAGACCTCCGAGTCGATGTGCCCTCTCCGGGCCCAGACCTTCACCGTGCCGGGGGCGGCACCGAGGAGCTCCGAGACCTCCTCGAGCGTGATGAGTCCTCGCCGGCGCAGGCGAGTGTAGCGGTCCGTAAGGCCGTAGGTAAGCCGCAGGGTGCGGACGATGCCCAGGCTGAACCGTTCGGCCACCCCCGGGAGAAACCCACGGCCGTTTAAGATGTCGGCAATCTCGGCGTCGGTATGTTCCTCGAGCAGGCGGTCGACCTCGGCCACCACGGCCGCATCCACCTTCCGCAGCTGAGCGGCGTTTAAGGGGAGGGGCAGGTGCAGGCTGCGGGTGGCCCCGCCGCGAAAGCGCACCTGAGCCACCACCTCGGCTGTGCGTGAGAGGGTGACGTCTTCCAAGATGAGGCGCAGCATGCGCTTGCGCTCGCGCTGCGGGACGGCCGGGTCGCGCCAGAGGCGGGCAAAATCGGTGGCCAGTGCGAGGATCTCGTCCCGCTGCTTCTCGGTAAGTCCCTGGCCCTCGGTTTCCCGCCGCTGCTCGTAGTCCGCTTGGGCTTCAGCCAAGGCGCGCAGCTTATGGTTCCAGTCCGCCTCCAGGAGTCGGCCACCAGCCGGTTGTCGGGATTGACCAGAAGGTAGCGGCGCTGAGCGAGCTCCGGACTCGTAGCGCGCTCGTTCCACCTGCTTTAGGCGTAAGGTGTCGGCCTCCTTGGCGCGGGCCTCAAGCTCCTCTTGCACCGCCAGGGCGACCTCCAGCGCAAGGGGCGTCACCGCCTCCACCAGGAGCTCACCCACGGCCCGGTCGATCTCGGCGCCCACCAGGCGCTGGCAGAGGGGCTCACCCCGCTCGATCCCCGCCCGCTGGCAGACGTACTCAGGCACGAGCTCTTTATGACGGACGTAGTAGCGGACGGTCATGCGCTCCCCGCAGCGCCCGCAGACGGCCAGGCCTTGGAGGAGGGCCGGGCCTTCGCGCGGCGGGCTCTTGCGTCGCTCGGCCCCGTTTGCCTGCGCGTTTTCGCGCAGCCGGGCCAGGTTCTGCTCGTACTCCTCCCAGGTGAGGTAGCCGGGGTGGGCATGAAGGATCACCGTATGCCACTCTTCGCGTGGCAGTAGGCGGCGGCGCTCTTTCCCGCCGGGGAGCCTGCGGGTCTGGCTGCGGCCGTAGACGAAGGCTCCTGTGTAGCGGGGGTTCTTGAGCACCCGCAGGGCGCGGCTGTGGACGAGCGGTCCCCAGGCGAGCTCGCCCTTGTGTGGTCCAGTGGTCAGCCGGCGGGGGAAGAGAAGACCCTCTTCGCGAAAAGTGCGCACGGTGCCGGTGGCCGAACCGGTGCGCCGAAAGGTTAAAAAGAAAGTACGCACCGCCTGCTGCACCTCAAGATCGGGGTCGAGGACCACCCGGCCGGCGGGGTCATAGAGGAGGCCCACGGGCAGCTTGAGCCCAAGCTCACCCCGGGCGGCCTTGGCGCGCTGGCCCCCGAGGAGGCGGGCGCGCAGGATATGGAGCTCGGCTTCTGACATGGTGCCCTTGAGCCCCAAGAGCAGCCGATCGTTGAAGTGGGCCGGGTCATAGAGGCCGTCCTCGTCCAGGATGAGGGTATCTGAAAGGGCGCAGATCTCGAGCAGGCGGTGCCAGTCCGCCGAGCTGCGGGCCAGGCGGGAGACCTCAAGCCGAGGACCACCCCCACCTCGCCCAGACCGACGGCGGCCACCAGCTGCTGGAAGCCCTCCCGGTCGCTGTCCGCCCCGGAGAGACCGAGATCGCGATCGATGACCACGATGCGCTCGGGCGGCCAGCCCAAGACGACGGCCCGTTCGCGCAGGGCGTACTGGCGCTTGGTGCTCTCGGTGTTCTCAAGGACCTGGCGGAGCGTGCTCTGGCGGACATAGAGGTAGGCCAGGCGTTTGAGGTGGCTGGCGGTCACTTTCAGATGCTGCTCGGGGTTCACAGGGGGCACCTCCTCTGACTCGAAAGGGCCATCCCGGCGAGCAGCCGCACGAGCTCGGCGCTCCCGGCGGTGAGGGCGCAGATCTCGCCGCCGCCGGGCCGTGGGCTCGCCACCGGCCTCGGTCGCTCCCTGGGAGGGCAAGCCGACATCCAGCTCGCCAGGCCGCCGCGCACAAAGACGGCTAGGCCGCGCGGGGTGAGAGGGGGAGCTCGCCGAGCGCCTGGGCCCAGGGCCTCGTAGCCCTCGAAGCTCGGCCGCCGGGGCCGTCGTCTTCAGGGCGTCCCAGGAGCCCCCTTTTTTCCGCCGTCTCTTCAGGGCCCGCTCGACGCTGCGGGGATGAACCGAAAGACCGAGCCGCTCCTCGAGCAGTCGGACCAGGGCGGCGCTCGGGAGGGAGGGCTCTTCGGCCAGGGCCTCTTCCAGGAGATCGAGCACCGTCTCGGAGAGCTTGTGGGCCCGCTTGGGTCCGGGTCGCTCGGGCAGAAGACCGGGCAGACCCTCTTCCTGAAAGGCGGCCTGGGCCTGGTAGAAGGAAGGCCGCGAGAAACCAAACGCGGCCGACGCTTCGCTCACCGGCTGGCCGTCCTCGCGTACCCGCCGGAGCATCTCGTACTTCACCTGCACGGATCGCTCCGATCGAAGAAGGCGTTCTCGCCTAAGAAGGCGGGATCGCGGACCCGCTGGGGGCGGGGATTCAGGGCATGGTGACGGCGAAGGGCGGCGCGCTTCTCGGCGGGGGCGTCGGGCGGTATCAAGGCCAGCCTCCTCTGCTTGTGTTATGTACATTATGCCACATAACTCCCCTATGTCAAGTCCAATACGTGCCTCACATGGCTGCTTATCCCGCTCTTTGAGCGCAGATCAACGGCGGCCCTCGGTGGCCGCCTAGGCCTCAGGCCAGCAAAATCCCCCTAACACGTGCGGCATAATTCACCTTACACCTCCCCTACTTTGAGCTCCTGCACGAGACTCACCAGGGCAACGGGGTCCTCGACCCGGAAGTGCGCCCGGCCGGCCGAAATGGCCAGGAAGGGATCCACCCCCCTCGACGTCGGTCCAGCGCGCCGGTAGCGAATGGACCCGCTCTTCTTGGGGCTTGCGGAAGAACAGCCGGTGCTCCCCCAGGTGTGGGCGTAGCCCGCAGCTCGAACTCCTGCCCGGTCAACGGGTGGAAGGGGATGGGTGACGATGAATCTCCTCCCACCTGCGGCACCGGCTGTAGTTGAAGGCCTATGA
>JAOSKU010000002.1 GCA_027493445.1 Thermoleophilia bacterium
TGGTAGGGGGCGTGCTGCCCCACCTTCTGTTGCCGGCAGCTCGCCCCGTCATCATGCTCGGGGCTGTGCCGTCCTACGACTTCCGCCGCGTCTTGCGCTGCTTCCGCTTGCGCATCCTCGGGCAGGGTCTCGCCCGTGTACACGAAGGTGTACGCCCTGAGCGACGCCGGACGCGGTTCAGCTCGTGCGCGAGCTGCCAACGCTGGAGCTTGGGCATGCGCTTCTCCTCGTTGGTCATGTCCGCTCTTCTTTCTTGGCCCGCCGGAACCGCGCCCGCCTTGTCGAAGTGGCTCTCCTCGCCGGGCTCCGCTGGATCTTCTGCACATCCGTCGGGAGCCGCTCGTCTGGGATTCCCGGATGTTGACGATCAGCCGCTTCGGCGCGGCGAGCGTCTGGAGAAGAAATCCAGCAGGTCGATGGCCTTGCGCAGCACCTCGGCCTTCACCGGCACCTTGCGGTAGTAGTCCTCGAGCTCGGTCTCCAGGGGCTCGAACTACTCGTATCTGGAGGCCCCCCCGGTCGGCCGTAGCCTTGATGCTCATGATGAAGGCCGGGATCTCGTCCTGGGCGGGAGCAGCCGCTTGTTCTCTTCGAGCCGCGCCTCGACCTCGGCGCGCTTCTCCTTTCACCTCGTCAGCGCGACTTCTTCTCGTACTCCTTGAGCTGCGTACTCTCTGCTGGAGCGTCCGCACCTTAGCCTGCTGCATCGGCTGTCTCGGTCTCGGTGATGACCAGCTGCCGAAACCGACCGACGAGGGCCCAGGACGGCCACGCCGATGATCAGCTTCTGACCAGCGGTGAGCGCGTTGAGCTTCTCATGCCGTGTCTCTCTCGCGCGTTCCAGCGAGCTGGGTGACTTCCGCCCGCAGCTCGGCGCGCAGGGGCCTTGGGCGCGGTGGCGTCCCCCCCCCGGCACCGCCTCGGCGCTCGGCGTGCCCGGCACGATCACCGTGTCTTCTGCGCGCCGTCGCCCTCAGGCGCCGCGCCCTCGGCAGTCGGGGGCGGCGTCGGGCAGACGGTAGTTCAGGTCGGCCTGGCTCTTGAACGCGATGTACTCATCTCGATGCCTGGTCGTACCGGGCGCTCCTACGGTTGTGGCTCAGGTTCCGGGTAGATGCCGCTGCGACCGCTGGTAGAACTCGGCCACGTCCTCGTGGTTCCGGGCCTCACCTCGATCGTGACCGTCCCCCACTCGTCCTCGTCCCGGGCGCGAGGCCACACGGAGTCGGGGTCCCACTGCGGGTTCCAGCCCGCCTTCTGCAGGGCCTTCAGCTCGTCTGGTTGGCCAGCGTGTCCGGCGGCTTCGTCAGCGCATAGTCGAGGAACAGCAGCATGTTCGGCAGGCCGCTCTTGCCGTCCTTGAGCCGCTCGAGGATCGGTTCTGCTCCTCGAGCAGCGCCTGCTGCTTCTCGTCCTCGGCGAGCTTCTCGCGCACCTTCTGCAGCGACTGCACCTTCTTCTGGATCTCGGTGGCCTCCGCCTGCGCGGCTCTGGTCCTGGCCTCGAGCGAGTCGTTCCAGAGATAGAGCGCGACCCCTCGCCGGCGAGCAGGAGGATCAGGAGGACCAGGAAGAGCTGCCCGCCGCCGGTCGCGGCGACGCCCTTCTTCTTCTTGACTGCCCGTGACGGCAGAAGGTTGATCTTGATCAACGGGGCATCCCTTCCCTCCCGTGGCAGATTCCCGAACCGCCCTGGAGGTACGTACCATCCCTGCCAAGCAATCCCCCGGGACGCGCTCGTCCTCTCCTGGGACCCGGCGGCCGCAGTAGCCGCAATCAATCCGGCGCCTTCGGCGCCTCTGTTCCCACCC
>JAOSKU010000003.1 GCA_027493445.1 Thermoleophilia bacterium
CAACAGTTCCACCACCGCCTCGTCCAGCCCCGACTTCACGTTCTTCCGCCCCCGCAGCTTCTGGATGGCCGGGAACAGGTCGCCGGTCTTCTCGCCCTTCCGGTCCGCCACCTCCGTCGGCGGCGGCGAGGAGGAAGTCCACCAGCTCGTCGAAGACCTTCTGCTGCTTCTTCGTGAGGTCCAGCGAGAGGTAGGCGTCCAGCGACTGGCCGATGCCCAGGGACACCGTGGCCGCGTGGGCCCCGCCCTTGCCGTTGGAGCCGTTGCCGTTGGTGTGGCGTCGCGTGCATGGCCACGGGCACGGCCGCGGCCGCCCCGATGACCTGCTCGATCTCCCCCAACTCGGTGGGCGGCTTGGCCTTGAGCTCGAGGGAGCCGGTGGCCCACCGCAGGCCCGAGAGCTTGAGGAGCGCCCCCGATCTCGTTCTCCGTGGCGCCCTGGAACACCGGGGTCTTGGCCTCGAAGCCCAGGATGCGGGCAGCGGCCCAGCCCAGGTGGGTCTCCAGGATCTGCCCCACGTTCATGCGCGACGGCACGCCCAGGGGGTTGAGGACGATCTCCACGGGGGTCCCGTCGGGAGGAGGAACATGTCCTCCTCGGGGGCGATGCGGGCGATGATGCCCTTGTTCCCGTGGCGGCCCGCCATCTTGTCTCGCCACGGAGATCTTCCGCTTCTCGGCGACGTACACCTTCACGAGCTGGACCACGCCCGGAGGCAGCTCGTCGGGCTGGAAGACCTTGTCGATCTGCTCCTCGGTCTTGTCCCGCACGCGCTGGATCCTGCGCTGCGACTCGTCCACCACCCGGCGGATGCGCTCGCTGGCGTCCTTGTTGGCCACCTTCAGCGTGGCCAGGTCCATCTTGTTGAAGTTGAGCTCGTCGATGAGCTCCTTCGTGAGCTTCGTGCCCTCGTCGAGGATGGCCTGGACGGTGCCCTTCTTGAGCATCAGCGACACCCGTCTGGCGCTAGGATCTCCGCAGCTCCTCGTCGCGGGCCTCGCTGATCCGCTGGATCTCCTCGCGCTCCAGGTTCCGGAACTCACCGATCTTGGCCCCGTGCTCCTTCTCGAGGAGGGGGTCGTCGATGCGGCAGGGAGAAGATCTTCACGTCGATGACCGTGCCGCTCATGCCCGGGGGCACGCGCAGCGACGAGTCCTTCACGTCCTTGGCCTTCTCGCCGAAGATGGCGGTGAGGAGCTTCTCCTCGGGGGAAAGCTCGGTCTCGCCCTTGGGGGTGATCTTCCCCACCAGGATGTCGCCGCTCTTCACCCGGGCGCCGATGCGCACGATGCCGCGCTCGTCCGGGTCGACGAGGCTCTCCTCGGCGACGTTGGGGAATCTCGCGGGTGATCTCCTCCATGCCGCGCTTGGTGTCGCGGACGGGAGCTCCAGCTCCTGGATGTGGATGGACGTGAAGACGTCGTCCTTCACCAGCTTCTCGCTGATGACGATGGCGTCCTCGTAGTTGTACCCGTACCACGGCATGAAGGCCACCAGGACATTGCGGCCCAGGGCCAGCTCGCCGTTGTCGGTGCTGGGTCCGTCGGCCACGATATGGCCGGGCTGGACCTCTTCGCCCTCACGCACCAGCGGCGCTGGTTGATGGCCGTGTCTGGTTGGTCCGCCAGAACTTCTTCAGGCGGTACCGGTCGAACTGGGCCAGCTTCGCCAGGGGGCGCGTCGGTGCTGCCGGGCTTCACCGAGCCGGTGTCCACCACCACCTCGTCGGCGGTGACGTGCACCCACGGTGCCGCCCGCCAGCCGTGATCACGGC
>JAOSKU010000004.1 GCA_027493445.1 Thermoleophilia bacterium
ATCGCGTCCTCAGGCAGGCGAGGGCGGACTACCGGCGTGTGCAGCTCGACGCCCTGTGCCCGCGCGGCCAGGATCGCCTCCCCCGAGGCGTAGCCGCTGTCCGGCGTAGAGCCGTTCGGGCGCGCGCCCCGCCGCCACCAGCCGCTCGATCGCCGGCGTCGTCTGGCCCTGGTCGGAGACGTTGGCCGGTGTGACGTCGAAGTCCGTGATGATACAGACAGCCGGCTCGCCTTCGGCCTTGTCGCTCTGGCGGGTCTCGGTGATCTGAACGTGGTAGCCCGAGGCCCTTGTGGCCGTAGCCAGCGTCTGGATCGTACGGCGATTGCAGGCCCGACTTCACCGCTGGCTTAGCCAGTACCTCGACGGGCCCGGGCACGGCGTCCGTGGCCTGGGGCTCTGCCGTGGCCTCGGGCTCTGCCGTGGCCTCCGGGCTCTGTGGCCTCCAGGCTCACCTCCGTGGCCTCCCGGCTCTGCCGTGGCTCCTCGGGCTCTGCCGTGGCCTCCGGGCTCTACCGTGGCCTCGGGCTCTGCCGTGGCCTCGGGCTCTGCCGTGGCCTCGGGCTCTGCCGTGGCCTCGGGCGCCAGGCTACCTGGCCGACTCGGCCGTAGGCGCCACGCCCTGAGCCTCGCCGGAGCCCGGCGGCTGGTCTCCGTCCGAGGCCGGGCGAGGTGGCTGGACCGCAGGCAATGCTCGTCGAGGATTCGGACCACCAGCGCGTAGGGCTCGGCCGCGCGGACCGCCTCGTCGCCCGCGAAGCGCCACTCGATCTCGCTAAGCCAGCCCGCCAGCTCCTCGAGCTTGTGCCGCTGCTCTTCCTTTGCTGCCGGCTCCGAACCACCCCGTGCGCTCGCGACCGAGCCAGTCGCGAAGCTCCGCGCTGAGCCGCTCGACCTTGTCCGGCGCGGCCTTCGCCAGCCACTGGCCAAAATGCTCGAGCGTCGCTCGGAACAGCGCCACG
The DNA here is from genome assembly GCA_027493445.1 of Thermoleophilia bacterium. Lineage (GTDB taxonomy): Bacteria > Actinomycetota > Thermoleophilia > RBG-16-64-13 > RBG-16-64-13 > JAMDDA01. Next base: position 960 of record JAOSKU010000004.1, read on the forward strand.
CGTCCGCCCGTGCGGATGTTCGACGTGATGAGCGTCGAATCCATGCGCTGCTCCGTGGTTCCGAGCCCCAGGTCCGCCAGGGCTTCATCACCAATGCGCTCGAAGACCATCTTGAGCCGCCCCAGCTCAGGGTCGGCCTCGACCAGCCGCTTGCGAAACCCCACCACCGACCGCCGCGTGAGATAGGCCTCGTCGAAGCTGAGCTCCAGCGCGTGATGCCAGCGCACATCAAAAGCCATCGCGTCGACCGCACGCTGGTCGTCCAGCCCCAGCATCTCCGCGAGCAGCATCACCCCAACGTTCGCGCCACGCTCCCGTTCGGGCGCCCCTAAGCGCTGTCATACAGGTCCGCGAACTCACCCTCGAGCGACACCAGCACCGGAAACACGCGCCCCGAAAGCCCTGAGCCCATGTCTGCTCCAGCCGTCGCTGCCCCTTGGCTCCAAGAACCTGCGAAGCCGAAAACAACTGACCTCTGACGATCCGTGTGCTTGAACATGCCCCATGATCGCACCCCACAGCCGATCTGCCGATCCCTGCCGCGACTTTTTTCTCAGGAATCCGGTGAGTGGTCTTGACCCCTGCCTCGGTCTGACCCCCTCCCTGTGACCAGCCGACCGCCATCCGGGCCGGTGTAAAGTGTGATGTGATGTGAGTGGTCTTGACCCCTGCCTCTCTGCCTCTGCTGATTCGGGCCAGCACGGCGCGTCCTACGGC
>JAOSKU010000005.1 GCA_027493445.1 Thermoleophilia bacterium
CAAGCGGATCATCGACGCTGAAGTACCAGACGGCGAGCCCGGGCTCATCGCGTACGACTCCTACTGGGCCGAGATCCGCGAGAACCCATCGCTGCGGGCCGACCCGGACATCAAGGAAGTCATCGACAAGAGCAAGGTGCTGCAGGATCGCGTCGAAGCGGCGTTCCCGCGGCCGAAGCAGAAGCCGGTGGCGCTGCGCGTGGTGCATGGGCTCTCGGTGCATCGCCTGACAACCAGCGATATCCACGCGAGTATTGGGGCCACCGCCGAGGAGCTTCGGGACAGCTTGTGCCTGCACGTGGACGGCCTTCCGGAGCAGGACGCCGAGTTCCTGCGCACCGTCATCGAGTCCATCCTCAAGGACACGATGAAGACGGTGAACGGCCAGTTCCTCAGCGTCAACGCCGAGAACGGGCAGTACTTCCTCGACCTCAAGAAGGACATCGACTTCGACTCGCTCATCGACAAGCGGGGCGAAACACTCTCGAACAACCAGCTCGACCAGTACTACTTCGACGCCCTTGCCCGCGTGATGGAGTGTGCCGACCAGACGTATGTCGCCGGGTACAAGATCTGGGAGCACGAGGTCGAGTGGCGGGACCGCAAGGCGGGTCGGAGCGGCTACCTGTTCTTCGGCGCCCCGAACGAGCGTTCAACTGCCCAGCCGCCGCGCGACTTCTACATGTATTTCCTCCAGCCGTTCGACACGCCGAGCTTCTCCGACGAGAAGAAGTCCGACGAGGTCTTCCTCAAGCTCCAGAAGGTGGACGACAAGCTCAAGGAGACCATCCGCAAGTACGGCGGGGCTCGCGAGCAAGCCACCAGCGCCTCGGGCAAGAACAAAGAGATTTACGAGAGCAAGGCGTCCGACCATCTCCGCACGCTCACCAAGTGGTTGCGAGAGAACATGCAGACGGCTTACCAGGTTGTCTCTCGCGGCAAGAGTGCGTCGCTCGCTGAGACCGTCCGCGGCAAGATCCCGCCGGGGGGCAGCGCGGGCGTTCGCGACATCGTCAATTCCGCCGGCTCGGTGCTGCTCGAAGCCCACTTCGCGGACATCGCCCCCGAGTACCCGACCTTCAGCGTCCAAGTCACCAAGGACAACCGGAACCAGGCCGCACAGGATGCTCTCCGCATCATCGGCGGCGCCGGCGTCAAGTCGAAGAACGGCATGGCTGTGCTCGACGCCCTGGAACTGCTCGACGGCGAGCGGGTCAAGCCCGGCGGCTCCCGCTATGCGAAGCACGTGCTCGATGAGCTCGGCAAGAAGCCGCACAACCAGGTGCTCAACCGCTCTGAGCTGGTGCGTGATGAAGGCGGTATCGACTACTGGCAGCGGTTTCGGATGGAGCCGGAGTTCCTCGTGGTCGTGCTCGCTTCGCTGGTCTACAGCGGCGACATCGTGCTGAGCATCCCGGGCAAGAAGCTCGACGCCAGCGCCATCGACCAGTTCGGCAAGGTGAGCCTCGACGACCTCACGAGCTTCAAGCACATCGAGCGGCCCAAGGACCTGCCCATCGGGCCCATCAAAGAACTCTTCACGCTCTTGGGCATCCCCGAAGGGCTCATCGTCGATCCGAACAACCGCGAGGCCGCGGTGCAGCGGCTCCAGGCGGAGGTCGCCTCCCGCGTCAAGGAACTGGTCATGGCCCAGGCCCGGCTCTCGCAGGGGCTCACGTTCTGGGGGCAGGGCGTGCTGAGCGAGGCGGAGCTGAAGGACCGAGCCGAGAAGCTCGCCGCGGCCAAAACGTTTCTCGAAAGTCTCCAGGCGTTCAACAGCCCCGGCAAGCTGAAGAACTTCCCGCACACCGACGTCGATGTGAAAGCGCAGACGGCCAACCTGCACGCCCTTGGCGAGTTGCAGGAGCTGATCAAGCTCGTCAACGAAGTCGGTCCCCAGACGGCCTACCTCGAAACCGCGGAAGCGGTGCTGCCCGCGGACCACCCCTGGCGAGAGAAAGTCCGCGACGCCAAGGCCGAGGTGCTCAAGAAGGTCACCAGCGCCAAGCACCGGGCCGATTCCAGCTTCCAGCGAGAACTCGGCCAGACGCTCACGAACCTCAAGGCCGAGTACAAGCGGGAGTACATCAAGCTCTTCCAGCGGTGCCGGCTTGCCCAGGCCGGCGACAAACGGAAGGCCAAAGCTCACCAAGGACGCCCGCATCGCCCAGCTCCGCAAGCTTGCGCACGTCGAGATGATGCCGAGCCAGGACTTCCACGACTTCGAGAATCGGCTCCTCGGTCTCAAGAGCGACTGGAGCATCACCGAGTCATCGCTCGACGGCTCGCCGGTCTACGCCGAGTTCCGTCCGGCGGATGAGGCGGAGCGATTCAAGAAGCAGTCTGCTGAGGATCGAGCTCACGTCGATGGAGGATCAGCTCGACCAGCTCGTGACCAACTGGACCAAGGTGTTACAGGAAAACCTGAGCGACCCGACCATCAAGGACAAGCTCGGCCTGATCACCAACAAGGCAGGCCGCGAGGCGGTCCAGGGGTTCATCAAGTCGGGCACGCTCCCGGAGGAGATCGACAACACCTTCATCAAGGCCCTGCAGGAAGTCCTCAGCGGCCTGGAGAAGGTGGGCATCTCGGCCCGCGATGTGACGGTCGCGCTGACCAAGGGCGGCATGCCGTGCACGCCGGAGCAGTTGCAGGACCGGTTCGATTCGTACGTGAAGGCCCTGACCAAGGGCAAGGATGCCGCGAAGCTGCGGATCGTGATCGAATGAGAGGAGCGCTCCCGTGACACACGAAGAGCTCCTCAAGCGGCTCGAAGGCTACGAATGGAATGATGCCGAGTTCAAGAGGGCTCAGCGAGGCGTTCCGGAGAACGCTTACGAGACGGTTTCAGCATTCGCCAACACGGCGGGTGGGTGGCTCGTCTTTGGTGTCGAGGACGTGGACGACGGATTCGAAGTCGTCGGTGTACTCGAAGTCGACACAGTCCAGAATGATTTCCTGAGCGCACTGCGCACGGGGCAGAAGCTAAACCGGGTTGTTCGGTCTCGGGAATCGTTGCACGACTGCGACGGCCGGCAGGTGCTTGTCTTCTACGTGCCCGAAGCCTCGCGACAAGAGAAGCCCGTCTATCTTGGAAACGACATCCGAAAGAGCTTCATTCGTCGCGGAGGCTGCGATGAGCGCTGTACTCGGGAAGAGATCGAACGGTTCGTGCGGGACGCCGCGGCTGAACGGTTCGACGGGAACGTCGTGGAGTTGGACCCCGAACACTGCTTCGACCATGGAACGGTCGAGTGGTATCGGCGCCTATTCAACGAACGGAATCCATCGGCGGACCCGTCGCAGAGCCATCTGGAGTTCCTGCACGAGTGGGGCTTCGTGGTCGAGCATCAAGGGTCGCTGCGACCGACGCTCGCGTCAGTCCTTCTCTTCGGGAGCAACGCGGCCTTCCGGCAGCACTTGCCGCGGCCCGTGCTCGACTGTCAGTGGTCGAATGTGCGCAAAGAGCAAGTGACTTCAGAGGTGCGCTGGTCGGACAGACTTGTGGCCGAGGTCAATCTGCTTCAGGCATGGAGGCTGCTTATCGAGAAGTTCATGGCGCACTCGACGACGCCGTTCGAACTGGACCCCGCAACGATGCAACGGCGTGACGCTCCCGCAGACTACATCGCGTTTCGCGAAGCGGCGGTGAACCTGCTGATCCACCAGGACTACGCGGACCACTCAAGAAAGGGCGAGATCCGGTTCTACGCCGACCGCGTCGAGTTCTGGAATCCTGGAGACGCGTTTGCGTCCGCCGAACAACTACTTGAGCCGGGTGAAAAAGAAGTCCGAAACCCTCGCATTGTCGCGGCTTTCCGCCGCATCGGTCTCAGCGAGCAAGCCGGTACTGGTGTGCGGACGATCTTCAACAACTGGAGAGGTCTCGGCCATGTTCCGCCAGAGATTCGAAACGACAAGGCGGAGAAGACATTCGGGATGAGCCTCCTACAAGAGCAGCTGATCTCGGAGGAGCAGGTGCTCTTCCAGGCCCGAGTCGGCGTCCACTTGACCGACCCGCAAGCGAAAGTGCTGGCGTACGTCTGTCGTCGGAGCCGAGTCACACTGCTCGACGCTCGTGTGGTCACAGGTCTTCCAACCGCGGAGGCCCAGAAGGTGCTCGACTCCCTGGTGACCCAAGTGCTGCTGACGGCGGCTGGGACCGGTACGGGTGCCTCGTACTCCCTGGCGGAGCATCTCGTTGAACGCCTCGCGGAACCGGCGACTGACCAAGCCCCCCCTGGGGGCGAGGGCCTAGTCAGTGACCAACCTACCCAGGACAAGGCGAGGTTGGTCACTGACCAACCTCCCCCTGTGGCTCCGAATCGCCTTTCTGGTCCGCCGAGTGGGGGCTCCGGGGCTCCACTACAATCGCTGACCGACGCCCAATGGCGGATAGTCGGTATTTGTGAGGCTCCGAGAACTGCCGCGGCGATCATGGAACACCTTGGACTGACCCACCGCTCGTTCTTCCGCCGGACCCACCTGGAGCCGCTGCTTCGCGCTGGGGTGCTGGCGATGACGCACCCCGACAGCCCCAACCACCCCGACCAGGCCTACTTCCTGACACCCGCCGGCTTGAAGCTCAAGGAGCTCCGGGCTGGCGGGCAGAGGCCGCAGCCCGAGGCGCCGGCCTGATGCCCAAGAAGCCTTCCACCGACGAAGCGACGCGGCCCATCTTCACCAAGGGAGATGAGCTGTTCGATGGCTCGCTCCAGAAGGAGCTGGAAGAGCAGAAGAGCAAGCCGGTCGAGTGCCTGGGGCGGACGTTCCCGAACGACGCCGCTCGTCACGAGTACTACCTCGCTCGGCTCAAGGAGCATCTCGAAGACCCTGAGTTCCGCAAGACGCCCGGGTTCCCGAAGGGGACCGATGAAGACATTTTGCGGATGTCCGATCCGCCGTACTACACGGCGTGCCCGAACCCGTTCCTCGGCGACTTCATCAAGACCTACGGCAAGCCGTACAGCCCAAAGGACAAGTACCACCGCGATCCGTTCGCCGTCGACACCAGCGTCGGCAAGACCGATGCGCTCTACAAGGCCCACGGCTACCACACCAAGGTGCCGCACCTGGCCATCGTGCCGTCGATCCTGCACTACACCGAGCCCGGCGACATTGTGCTCGACGGATTCAGCGGCTCGGGCATGACCGGCGTCGCGGCCCAGTTTTGTGGCACGGCGCCCGAGAGCTACCGCAAGCAGGTCGAGCAGGAATGGAACACGGCCGGTTACACGCCGCCGAAGTGGGGTGCTCGCCGCGTGATCCTCAACGACCTCGGTCCCGCGGCCACGTTCATCAGCGCCGGCTATAACCTGCCGTTCAATGTCCGCGAGTTCGAACGGGCGGCCAAGAAGATCCTGAAGGATGTCGAGACCGAGCTCGGCTGGATGTACGAGACGCTCCACTCCGACGGTAAGACCAAAGGGCGGATCAATTTCACGGTGTGGAGTGAGGTGTTCAGCTGCCCCGAGTGCTCAGGCGAGATCGTGTTCTTTGAGGACGGGGTCGATCAAGAGAGCCGGCGTGTCCTTGACTTCGTGAAATGCCCGAGTTGCGGAGCAGAGGCGAAGAAAGCACAGCTCGAATTACACTTCGAGACCATCATCGACCAAGCTGATAGACAGCCACGACAACGACCGAAGAGGGTTCCAGTTCTCATCAACTATTCGGTAGGCAAGCAGGATTTTGAGAAGTCACTGGACGACGCAGACCGCGAGATCCTGCGTCGGATCGGGCAGATGGCTACTCCGCCAGAAACCCCTACGGACCAGCTCCTTGATAGGGGGTCCCTCGGACGTGGGCGAGTCGTGACGACAAACGTATCAGCCGTGCATCACTTCTTCTTGGAGCGCCCCCAGCATTCATTGTCCGCACTTTGGAGACTAGCTGCACGCCCAGAATCACCAGAGTTGCGTCGCCCCCTTCTCTTCCTTGTGGAGCAGGTGATCTGGGGCATGTCAATTCTGGCTCGATACGTCCCTACCCACTACTCCCAAGTGAATCAGTATCTCTCCGGCGTTTACTACGTCGGGTCACAAATAGTCGAAGTGTCACCATGGTATATCCTCGATGGAAAGCTGCCGAGACTGCTCAGCGTTTTCTCAAAATGGCGTGGAACTGGCGGATCGTGTTCTGTCACGACGGGCGATTGTGCAACGATGCCATTGCCAGACGCCAGTATCGACTATGTGTTCACAGATCCTCCGTTCGGTGAGAACATCTTCTACAGCGACTTGAACTACCTCGTTGAGTCCTGGCACCGGGTCAAGACGAATGTCCCTTCGGAAGCCGTAGTAGACGCCGCGGCAGGAAAGGGACTGCACGAGTACCAGTCGATGATGTCGAATTGTTTCAGGGAGTACGCTCGTGTCTTGAAGCCGGGGCGATGGATCACCATCGTCTTCAGTAACTCTAAGAACGCGGTGTGGCACGCCATCCAAGAGGCGCTTGGTACGGCTGGCTTGGTCGTCGCAGACGTCCGAACGCTGGACAAGCAACAGGGGTCGTTCAAGCAAGTCACAAGTGCTGCCGTCAAGCAGGATTTAGTCATCTCGGCGTACAAGCCATCGGAGGCTCTGGTCAACCGCTTCAAGCTCGGGTACTCAACGCCGGATGATGCGTGGGCGTTTATCCGCGAGCACCTGAGCAATGTCCCTGTGCTCGTGAAGCAGGCCGGTCGGCTTCAGGTGATCGCCGACCGGACGCCGCAGATGCTGCTCGACCGCATGATCGCGTTCCATGTGCAGCGTGGGCTGGCTGTGCCGCTCTCCGCGGCTGAGTTCGCAGAGGGACTCTCGCAACGGTTCGCCGAGCGGGACGGGATGTACTTCCTCTCCGAACAGGTGGCCGAGTACGACCGCAAGCGAATGTCGGTGGCCGAGCTGGAGCAGCTCGAACTGTTCGTGACCAACGAATCGAGTGCGATCCAGTGGCTCCGACGGGAACTCCGCGACAGGCCGCAGTCGTTCCAAGATCTCCAGCCGCAGTTCATGCAGGAAACGCGGGGCTGGGCCAAGCACGAGACGCCCCTCGACCTCCGCGTGCTGCTGGAGCAGAACTTCATCTGCTACGACGGGCGGGACGAGGTGCCGAGCCAGATCCATGCGTACCTCTCGACCAACTTCAAGGACCTCCGTGGCAAGCCCAAGGATGCGCCCGAGTTGCGGGCGAAGGCGAAGGACCGTTGGTATGTGCCCGACCCGAAGAAGGGCGGCGACCTGGAGAAGCTTCGCGAGCGGGCGCTACTCAAGGAGTTTGAGGAGTACCGCACGAGCAAGGCCAAGACGCTCAAGGTGTTCCGGGTTGAAGCGATGCGGGCCGGCTTCAAGGCCGCGTACGACAAGAAGGATTACGCCACGATCGTTGACCTCGCCGAGAGACTGCCCGAGACGGTGCTGCAAGAAGACGAGAAGCTGCTGATGTACTACGACGTCGCGTCGATGCGCCTGGGCAGTCGTGATGGAAAGTCGGAACTGTTCTGATGGAGCCCCCTGCTGGAGTTGGTGATGGACTGCCGCATCGGAGACTGGGTCTGGAGCAAGCACCACGGCGAAACCGGGCAGGTTGTCGCCGTGGAGGAGCTCTGGGGCCTCCGGACGCTGCGGCTCTGGCTTCCGACCAGCGACGCCATCGTGCGGGTGACGGCGGAGGCAGTCTCGGCGGTCGGTGATCGCCCGCCGCCGAATGAGCTCGATCTGGTGTTCACCGCCGCGGCGGCCCGGATCGCGGATGCCCTGTCCACGGACGCCCTGCTGGCGCCGGTGGAGTCAAAGGTCATCCCGCTGCCGCACCAGTTGCACGCGCTCTCGCGGGCGATGTCCGGCGACCGGGTGCGGTTCCTGCTGGCGGATGAAGTCGGCCTGGGTAAGACGATCGAAGCCGGACTGATCATGCGGGAGCTCAAACTCCGCGGCCTGGTGGAGCGGATTCTCGTGGTGGCTCCGGCGGGTCTGGTGACGCAGTGGGTCGCCGAGATGCGGACGCACTTCACCGAGGAGTTCCAGCTCGTCGTGCCCGGCGAGATGTCGAGCCTCCGCCGGCTGCACGGTGTGGATGAGGGCGACAACCTCTGGCGGCGGTGGAGTCAGGTCGTTTGCCCGATGGACTCAGTCAAGCCGATGGAGCGTCGGAAGGGATGGTCGTTCCGGCAGGTGCAGGCGTACAACCGGGACCGGTTTGTGGACATGCTTGCGGCCGGATGGGACTTGGTGGTGATCGATGAGGCTCACCGCATGGGCGGGAGTTCGGAGCAAGTGGCCCGCTACAAGCTGGGCGAGGCGTTGTCCGAAGCGTCGCCGTACCTGCTGCTGCTGAGTGCGACGCCGCACCAGGGGAAGACAGACGGCTTCCGCCGGCTCATGGCGTTTCTCGATAAGAACGAGTTCATCGGCGAGGATGCGCTCAACCGCGAAAAGGTTGCGCCGTACGTCATCCGCACGGAGAAGCGGGTGGCGATCGATGCAGATGGAAACCCGCTCTTCAAGCCGCGGTTCACGCAGTTGCACTCGATCGACTGGGGTGATTCGCACGCCGAGCAGCAGGCGCTCTACGACGCGGTGACCGAGTACGTGCGTGAGGGATACAACCAGGCGATGGCCGAGAAGAACACGGCCGTCGGGTTCCTGATGATCCTGATGCAGCGGCTGGTGACGTCGAGCACGCGGGCGATCCGTGTTGCGATGGAGCGGCGGCTTGAGGTGCTCGCGCTGCCCAAGGAGCAGCTCGGCCTGTTCCCGGAGGACATCGGGGCCGAGTGGGCCGAGCTTGATTCGCAGGAGCAGCTCGAAGAGGTGCTCAAGACGCGGCTCAAGGCCATGAGCAACGAGCGGCAGGAGGTGGAACTGCTGTTGTCAGCCGCACGGCGGTGCGAGGCCCGCGGGCCGGACATCAAGGCCAAGGGGCTGCTGGAGAAGATCCAGGAGCTTCAGCGCGAGGAGAACGACCCGGACCTGAAGGTGCTGATCTTCACGGAGTTCGTGCCGACGCAGGAAATGCTCGCGGAGTTCCTGGAGGCACGCGGGTATCCGACGGTGTGCCTGAACGGTTCGCTCGGCATGGATGAACGGCAGGATGTGCAGCGAGCGTTCCGCGAGAAGGCCCAGATTCTGATCTCGACGGATGCCGGTGGCGAGGGTCTCAACCTCCAGTTCTGCCATGTCATCGTGAACTTTGACCTGCCTTGGAACCCAATGAAGCTGGAGCAGCGGATTGGGCGCGTGGACCGCATCGGACAGGACAATGTCGTGCGGGCGATCAACTTCGCGCTCGACGGCACGGTCGAGCTGCGAGTGCGAGAGGTGCTTGAGGAGAAGCTGGCGACCATCCTCGCCGAGTTCGGCGTTGACAAGCTGAGCGATGTGCTGGACTCCGAAGAGGGCGGCGTCTCGTTCGAGGAGCTCTTCAAGGCAGCGGTGCTGTCGCCAGAGGATGCCGAGGCCCGTGCGGTGCGGCTGGCGGAAGAGATTCGGCGCCGGGCGGAAGAGGCGAGGAGTGGGTCAAGGCAACTGGGGGCGGTCGAATCACTCTCGACGGACCAGGCAAGGCAGGTGGCGAATCACCAGCTTCCCTACTGGACGGAGCGGATGGTGGTGTCGTTCCTGAATCGCGATCCCAAGTCGGGCACGCAGGCGACGCCGCAGAACGGGCGGTTCAATCTGGTCTGGCCGGATGGGGTCGAGCAGTCGGATGTGGTGTTCGATCGGGCCGAAGGGGAGGAGAGCGGCGGGACCGTGCTGACGGTCGAGGACCGACGCGTGCGGCAACTGCTGGCGCGGCTGCCGTCACTTCCGCCGAGCTCGGTGTGCCCAACGGTGAGCATCGACGGGGTGTCGGACAAGGTGTCGGGCTGGTGGTCGCTGTGGCGCGTGTCGTTGCAATCCGAAGTGGACCGTGAGCAGCGGTTGATCTGCCTGTTCGTCGATGACGACGGCAAAGTGCTTGGGCCCACAGCGAAGACCGCGTGGGATGCAGTGATCGACGGCAAGGTGCGCGTCCTTGGAGCGGTGCCCGATGCGGTCACGCCGACGGTCGAGCGGCTGCGGCGTGTGGCGAGTGAGCGGGGAGAACCCATCTTCCGTGAGCTTGCCTCCAAGCACCAGGAGCGCGTGACGAGGGAGCGGCGGAAGGGTCGTGATGCGTTCAAGGTGCGGCGCAAGACGCTCGATCACGTCGGTCTTGACGCGGTCCGTCAGTACCGGCTGCGGCAGCTTGAGCAGGAGGAGACCGCGTGGAATGAGCGGATCGAGCGCCGTTCCCGCGTTGTGCCCGAGCTGACGGCGGTGTGCGTCATCCGCGTGGGGCAGTTGGCAGAAGGCGCGGGTGTCACGTGACCATCGCGATGGGACCAGGCCATGCCTCTTGGCGTGACGAGATACTGAAGCACTTCTCGCCAGAGATCGCTGCGGCGACGAGCGCGACCGTGGTCGCGGATCCCGATGGGCTGCTGCTGGACGATGCGGTTGCCACTGCTCTGAGCGGGCAGGGGTTCGACGTCGTGCCGTATCGGGACGCGGTGGAGTTCCGGTTCTACTACGAGTCTCGGCATCGTGCGCGATGGGATGCGGGCGAGAGTACCAGCGTCGTCGTGAGCGCACCTTGGGGGCGTCAGGACTTGGGCCGGCTGCCGTTCGATGTGCTGTCGTCGGCCGAGTCGTCTGGCCGCGTGCTCGATGTGTCGCTGGCATCGGTCTTCCCCAACCTGGCAAGCGCCATTCTGGCCGAACTGGACCTGGCCGACCTGGACACGGTCTGGCTGGCGACTCGCTCGCTCGGACGCGACACGCTGGGTAGTAATCAGACCCGTGATCTGGTCCTTCGGTCGGTATTCAAGCTTTCACCGGAGATGGTCACAAACGACACCGACTTGGTTGTTCAGATGCTGCGGCTGCACCATGCCAAGCGATCGGTGCCGCGTTCGTTTGCTTCTCGGTTCGCCGAGGCGATTGGACGGAATGGCCGCTTCGCGGGCTGGCCCATTGCGGAACTTGTCGCGTCACCCGACTCGTTCTTCCGGATGCTGCAGGACCGATGGGAGCGGAGGCTGAACGAACTGGACTCGGACGTGCCCGTTCGTCCGAGTCGGCCGGAGGGCCCGGCAACAGTGGACTTCGCGGCTCCTGAGATCGCCGCGATCGTCGACAACCTGTTCCTCGAAGGACGGCTCTCGCCCGTCGAAGTGCCTGATCCGGTCAAGTTCCGCGGCCAACTGGAGTCGTGCGGCGTCCTTGGCACAGCACGGTCGGGGTCGCTTGACGGCGCTCGAAAGCTCCTGGAGACGATCGTCGGACAGATTCCGGAGCCCGGCGTGCCGCCGACGGTGTGGACCCGGTTTGCGCAGCAATGGGCTGAACTCGTCGGCGTCGCCGACGGTCTTTCAACAGTCGACCGAAGCTCGGTGCGAGAAGCGTTGGAGCACGCTCAAGATCTGGTAGATGCTCGGCTCTGGGACTGGCTGACAGAGCGGTTCGGCGCCCTGATCAACCGTGCGTTCCTTCCGGCTCCGACAGTCGTGAGCCAGATCCCGCACTTCATGGCGCACAAGCGGCGACCCGGCGACAAGATCGCGGTGGTCGTGGTGGACGGGATGTCGCTGAGCCAGTGGTCGGCAATCAAAGTGGCGACCGGGAGCGACTGGACTGCGGGGTTGACGCTAGAGGAGATGACGGTCTTCGCGTGGATTCCCACGGTGACATCGGTGTCGCGACAGGCGATTTTCTCCGGACAGCCGCCCATGTTCTTCGAGGGCACGGTACACACCACCAGCGCCGAGGAGAAGCACTGGAAAGCCTTCTGGGAGGAGCGGGGTTGGCGCCGAGATCGCGTGGGCTACATCAAGCACCGCGAGGGCGAGCATGAGTCGGGCTTGATTGACCGCGTGCGAGACGCCGCAGACTCGGGCCGCGTGGAGTGTCTTGGGATCGTGGTGAACTCCATCGACCGGCTCGTGCATGGTGTCGGTCCGGAGGGGAACGTGCTCGCCGCGGCTGTTCGGCAGTGGGCGGAGAACGGCCACATCGTGTCGCTCTTGCACTGCCTGGTGGAGCGAGGGTTCGACGTTGCAGTGTGCTCAGACCACGGGAACGTCGAGGCCCTGGGGGTTGGACGCCCTGATCTGGGTTCGGTGCCGGAGGATCAGGGGCAGCGTGCCATTGTGTTCGGTGACACGGCTACGCTGGAAGCGGCAAGAGACCGGATCGCAGCGACGCGCATCTGGCCTGGACCCGGCTTGCCAACGTCCATGCACGTGCTTCTGCCGCAGGGCCGGGGGGCGTTCGCGAGCGTCGGTGGCCGGGCTCGCACCCACGGCGCGGCAAGCCTTGAGGAAGTCCTGGTTCCGTTCATTCGGGTGACGAAGCACACATGAGTGAGAGACGCGTCATCGGATTCGACCGAGAGCTCCGGCTGGAATGGCTGGACGGTGTCGCTTCGCGTGCTGCGGCCGGGGACGCTCCTGAAGTGGTTCGGCCCTGGCTTGATGAGCACCTTGCCGATGTGCTTGGAGGGAAAGGGAGGAGCGGCAATCGAGGCAAGACGGTGACAGTGCTCACACGCATCTGGGTGAACGTGCCGCCTCGCTGTTTGCCCCTTCGCAACAAGGCAGTCGGGCTCCTGGGCGCCGGTGATGCGACGGATCGGCTCGCGTTGCACTGGGCAATGGCCTCAGCGGTCTACCCGTTCTTCGCCGATGTGGTGACGGTGATGGGGAGGCTCTTGGCACTGCAGGGAGAGGTCGAGCGACAGGCGGTCATACGCCGTGTTGTGGAAGCATGGGGGGACAGGCCCGCGGTCAGTCGCGGGTGCCGTGCAGTGTGGCACTCAGTGAAGGGCTGGGGTGTTTTGGATGAAGCAAGCAAACGAGGCTTGTACACGCGACGCTCCGGTTTGCCCAAGCCATCTCCGTCGGTGCTGGAATTGTTGTTCGAAGCATTGACAATCAACGCGGAGCGGCCACAGGCTCCGCTTCGGGACGCAGTACTCCCTCCGGGTCTGTTCCCTTTTTCGGCGAGCGTGTCGAGCCGGGCGGCCGCGCCTCCCCTGGTGACCGCCCGCACCATTCGCGCGGGGCTGGCTCCTGCCGCCGGTGAACACCGATAGAAGCGGCGGAAACGGCGCGCCCGGACTTGGCGCTGGACTCTACCGCACATCGTCGAGGGCTTTCAGCATAACTCCCGGTGGAGCCGCCACGTCCTGTCGTGCGGTCACAAACACGGGAGGTCAACATTGGCCCGATTCAGACAAGCAGGGAACCGGAGCCTCGTGTCGTTCATGAGATCCGAATCGGTGCAGTGAGGGCACTGATCCGCACTACACCCAGCAGCACGGGACAGCCGAAGCTGACCGTGGTGCTCCGCCGAGTCGATCATCCGACTGGAGCGGAAGCGGCACTGACCCGAGACGAGTTGCTCCTTGCCGCGAGAGCACTGGACCAGGCGCACGCGTTCATCTGCAAGTCACAATCTCCGAAACACTCCGTGGACTGAGTGATCAAGGATGGACACCGGCCAACGGCAGCAGAGGCAAGGATGGCTCCCCGAGTTGGCGTCTGTCTGTCTTAGCGGAGTTGATGCCCTTCAGCAGAGCCCCCGGCAAACGACAAGCACAGCTGCGGGCGGGATACACGGCCCAATCACCCGGAGGCCTACCGGTTCGACAGTTTCTCCGCACGTGTAGCGCTTGGGTACAATATCCGGTGTGGCGACCAAGACTCGCTCAATCCGTTGGGGGTAACGCCCATTGAGTCATTTTCACCAGCACGCATCACAGCTGCGGTACTCGGTGGCACCGGAAGGTGAGATAGGGCTACGACGCCCGCAGGCCGGGGCATTGCACTCGGTGGCAGCTCACTTCTCCACGCGCACGGATCCGGCGCTCGTATGCATGCCAACCGGGAGTGGGAAGACACTCGTCTTGCTCGCGTGCCCCTACGCCCTGGAAGCGCGACGGGCACTCGTCATAACGCCCAGCGTTGTCGTGCGAGGCCAGATCGCGGAGAGTGCCGCCGGCGCAAAGGAACTCCGCGAGAAGCACTTGCTGCCTTGCGACGTCGACGGACCTGCCGTGTACGAGGTGAAGAAGCGGATTGGCTCCGACGCGGACTGGGACGCCCTTCGGCAAGCGGACCTGGTGGTGGCCACTCCACACACGGTGAGCCCGATGTACGAAGCGGTACCGACGCCACCTGCGGATCTCTTTGACGTGGTGCTCGTCGACGAGGCTCATCACGAGGCGGCGAAAGGATGGCGGGAGACGCTTGATGCATTCCCGAATGCGAAGCGGATACTCTTTTCTGCCACGCCGTTCAGGCGCGATCGGAAAGAGATACGGGGTCGTTTCGTGTTCAACTACTCGCTAGGTGCCGCGTTTCAGGATGGTGTATTCGGGCCGGTGCGACTCGTACCAGCCAACGCGGCGGATCATGCATCCGCCGACCTTGCGGTAGCTCTCAAGGCTGCGGAGAAGTACCGGGCGGACCGGCACGCGGACTTAGACCACCGCATCATGGTGCGCACCGGCAGCAAGAAGCGGGCGAAGGAACTCGAAGACCTGTACCGCGACAACACCGACTTGCGCTTGCGCGTGGTGACGAGCGACCACTCTTATGCGTATGCGAAGAGGGCGCTCCAAGACATCCGGGAAGATCAGCTCGATGGTGTCATTTGCGTGGACATGTTCGGCGAAGGATTCGATCTACCGCAACTCAAGGTCGCGGCTCTTCACGAACCGCACAAATCGCTTGCGGTAACGCTGCAATTCATCGGACGCTTCGCCCGAGTGCGGGAAGAGACAGGGGAGGCGTCGATCGTGGCGGTGCCCCACGAGCTGGACAAGGGCGTGAGCAAGCTCTTTCACGAGGATGCGACTTGGCCGAAGCTCCTCATGGATTTCGCTGGGACGGCGATCGGGAACGAACAGCGTGTTCGTGAGGACATCGCCAGTTTCGAGCAGCCACACGCCGTGGAGCAGCTTGAGAACCTCTCACTCTATGGGCTTCGCCCTTTCTGCCACAGCAAAATCTATCGCGGAGCAGGGGAGGTGAACATTAGCGCCGATGTCGTGCTGCCGAAGCCGTACGAGGTCGTTTTCCGGCAATCAAGTCCCGACCTGAACATGTGCGTCGTGGTCGGAAGGAAACTCCAACGCCCGAAATGGACGGACTCGGACAGCCTGGTATCGGTCCAACACGAGCTCTTCGCCTGCTACTTCGACGAGGAGTCGGGCTTGCTGTTCATCTGCGCCTCGGTACGAACCGACTCGTTCTACGAGAGCATCGCCGAGCAACTCGGAGGCGGCGGTCACCAGATTCTGTCGGCGGCACGTATCAGCAGAGTGCTCAGAGGAGTCGAGGCTCCAACGTTCTTCCACGTCGGTATGAAGAACAACACCGCGTCGAGCAGCTTGGAGTCCTACGTCACCAAATCCGGTCCTCGGGCCCACGAGTCGGTTAGCCCGCAAGAAGGACAGCTCTACCACCGCGGCCACATCATGGCGAAGGGCCGCAAGGAGAATGCCGACATCACGATTGGCTACAGCAGTAGCTCACGCGTCTGGAGCATGCAGTATCCGCAACTGACCGAGTGGCGGGAGTGGTGCATCGCGCTGGGCCGAGCGATCTCAAATGACGACCCGGTGGTGACCGGGACAAATCTGGACATTCTTGAGCCAGGAGAGGAGGTGGATCATTTCCCTTCGGACGTGCTAGCCGCCGAGTGGCCCGAAGAAGCATTTCGAAAGGCTGTCATACTTCGGTATCGCCGAGGCGAGGCCGATGCACTGGCGACGCCGCTGCTCCAAGATGTTGGAATCGACGTCGACTTTGAGGCGACTCCGCCGGGAGCCGCTCCGCCGGAGGCGAGGCTGTTGGTGCGACACGACACTTTGGAAGTGGCCATCAAGTTCGCTCCCGGTGCTGCGCCGATGTTCCGGCTGGATGGTGGGATGCCGGATGTGCTGGAAGTGGATGTCGGCGGCGAGCAATGCGGGCTGCTGGAGTACCTGAACAGCCATCCACCCGCGATATGGTTGAGCGATTGCTCAAGGCTGGAGGGGCCGAACTTGTTTCGGCGTCGGGCCGACGGCCGTCCGGTGGATCCGCGGGCACTCGAAGCGGTGGACTGGGCTGCGGTCGGCGTTGACATCAACCGGGAGTACGACGACGGCCAGAATCCGATCGCCAATGACGGAACGGTGCACGGCTATGTGCTGGGGCGTCTCCAAGCCGAGCAAGCGCAGATTATCGTTTATGACCACGGCTCGCACGAAGCGGCAGATCTGATCGGGATCTGGGACGATGACGAGGTAGTGATGGTGCGGCTTTACCACTGCAAGGCGACGAAGGAAACTTCTCCTGGGTGCAGACTTGAAGATCTATACGAAGTCGCGGGGCAGGCAGCGAAGTCTATCCGTTGGCTGCACAAGCCGGGTGAACTGCTGAATCATCTGCACCGTCGGTCGCAGGGTCGGGAGTACCGATTTCCGAAAGGGCGTCTGCGCGAAGTCCAGCGGCTCATCCAGTCAAACCCAAAGCGGGTCCAGTACGAGGTGGTCGTGGTTCAACCTGGGCTGTCCCTGGCGAGGCTTACTCAGCCAGCTCAGGATGTGCTCGCGGCAGCTAATGAGTATCTGTGGCGTGACACTGGCGGAGTCCATCTCGGAGTCATTGCTTCTGCATGAGGCGGAGCGATGAAGGAGACGGGTCTGGCAGCGAGTTGGCTGAGCGTCGAGCAGATCCGGAAGCAGCAGCGGATGTGCCGTGAGACGGTTGTAGCCGCAATGCTCTCCCGCGAGCTCCCGTACGAACAGCGAGGCCGCATCCGATACGCCTCGCTCCGCTCCAGCTGGCCCGGCAGCGGCACACGTCCACCGACGAACTATCATAAACTGTGGACCGAGACCGGGGGAAGGTCAGCGCCGGGCGGCGTGGGCGAACAGACCGGGCCAACGCTTTGACATGCAGGGGTGACGTAGTGATCCGAGGGAGAATCCGGTCATGGAAACCCTCAAGACCATGACGCGCGAGCAGCTCTACGAAGCGGTCTGGACTACACCGGTTGTCCAACTCGCGAAGCGCTACGGCCTGTCGGATGTCGGCCTGGCGAAAATCTGCACCCAGCACCAAGTGCCCCGCCCGGGCCTGGGGTACTGGGCGAAGAAACAGCACGGGAAGGAAGAGCCTCGCCCCGACCTTCCAGTGCTCGACAACCCGAAACTCCAGGTCGTCGTCTTGACGGAGCGCCCGGCGTCGGAGGCCCCGGACGAGCCAGAACGCTACGCGGAGGACGACGAGGTCAACAGTCTGATTATCGCCGAGCGGGAAGCCCCGGCGGTCGAGGTGCCAGCGTCACTCCGTTCTCCCCACCCCCTCGTTACCGCCGCGATGGAGGACGACGCGATTCGAGCTTCCGAAGAGCGGCAGCGGAAGCCGGGCATGGGCTGGAGCAGCGTCGTGTTCCAGCCTCGTGGCTCGATCGCCCGGGCCAACATCAGCGCATCGAAGGCGCTCAAACCGCGGGCGTATCGAGTCATGAACGCCGTCCTGCGGGCGGCGGAGGAGCGTGGCTACGCGGTGTCTGGAAAGCCCGATCAGCACGAGCGGACAACACTCATCGAAGTCCTCGGTCAGAAGTTCGACATCCGCATCTACGAGCCCAGCGTTCAGCGGCCGCATGTGCTGATCAAGGAGGAGCGGGAACGAAAGGCGAAGTACCCGTCGACGTTCATCGACAAGCACGACTATGTCTCTTCCGGTCAGTTGTGCCTGCAGCTCCGCCCCGAGGGCGGGTGGACGGTCTACTGGCAGGTTCGGGACGGGAAGAAGGTCAGGGTCGAAGACCGCCTGAACAAGCTCTTCATCGCGGCGCTCAAACAAGTCGACCAGGCTCTGAAGTGGAAGAGAAAGCGGGAGCAGGAGGCCGCGGCGGCGCGAGAGGCCGAACGACGGAGGCTGGCCGAAGAGGAGCGTCGGAAGCTCGCCGAGGAGACGCGAAAGCAGGAGCAGGCCAAGGTGCAATCGCTCCTCAACGAGGTGACGAACTGGCGACGCAGCCGCGACCTCCGTGCGTACCTGCGGCAGGTCCGCCGCGTCATCGCCGAGCAAGGCCGCACCATCGAGCCGGGGAGCGACCTCGACAAGCGGCTCCGATGGGCGGAGCGTGTGGCGGATGATCTGGATCCGCTGCGCCCGCCCGAGTCGCTACCGACCGAAGGTGAATCGGAGCCGATGCCTCGGCCCGGCGGCTGACGCCCCTTGGGCTCCTTGGTGTCGATTCCGGTTGGGGCGGGCGGGTGCCAACGGTCGTCAGAGCACACCACCGGATGGGCTGATCCGGTGGTCCGCCCAATGCGCGCGAAATGCGCGCAGACTGGGGCGAAACTGGCCCGAAACTGTACGCAGACTGGCGTGCGCTCAACCCGCCTGGCGGCTCAGAAACGGCCATTCTGGAGCAGCACGAGGGGGTCCTCGGAACACCATAAGTGCCTGTGCGCACATTCGTCAGAACCGGCGGAAAGCGAGCGCGCAAGATGCAAACGCTTGTCTCGCATCGACTTGGGCTCGGCCAGGGCCCAATGCGCGCTCCAAGAGGGTTCCGGAAGGCCCTGCTGGGGAGCGCGCAATCCGCGCGCAATGGGACGAGGGGGTGGTTGGTTTGGCCTGGAAATCGGCCTTGCTGAGCCCGCAGCGAGGGGGGACCACCGGACCGCTGGTCCGGTGGTAGGACGAGCGCGCTCCTCCGGTCTCACTCCAAGCTTGACCAGCCGAGCGGGCGCTCACCAGCGAGAGCTGCCCGTGGCCGTAGTCCGGGAGACTGAAGCCTTTCGAGTCTGCCCGTACGATGGCTGTCAAGTGCAAGAAGTCCTTCACTGAGGTCTGCGCTAACAATGAGCGAACATGTCCCAGGATTCACGGTAGAGCCAGCCGCGATCATCAACATGATCCGTGAGAACTTGGTCGACCGCTATCGGGACGCTTATGCGATCGTGAAGGAGTTGATCCAGAACAGCGACGACGCGAAGGCAACGCGCATGGAGTTGGGTTGGTGCAACGGCCTCGGGGTCAAGGCCAGCCACCCGCTCTTGAAGGGGCCCGCTGTCTTTGTTGTCAACAATGGAGCGTTCGACTCGTCGAACGCGAAGGCGATCCGGCGCATCTACCTGAGCAGCAAGTCGAACCGACGTGATTCGATTGGACAGTTCGGACTTGGGATGAAGAGCGTGTTCCATGTCTGCGAGGCGTTCTTCTATGCATGGCATTGCCGAGGCAAGGAGCGAGGCTTCTCCGGTGCGGAGGTGCTGAATCCGTGGGGTGGTCTTTGCCACTCGGGGTGGAACGAGTTCTCTCAGGCGGATCAGGCACTGTTGCGGCATCGCCTCGCCCCCGTGATCGATGGGGAAGCCGCAACTGACGCTCCAGCGACTTCGGACTGGTTCGCCTTGTGGTTGCCACTCCGCCTTCCGAGCCACAGCGAGGCCGATGGAGACCTGATCTTCGAGCGGTTCTATGGAGATTCGCCTGACGATTTGGGATTGTTTGATGCTGCCGTTCTCGACGATCTCGCGACCCTACTCCCGCTCCTACGGCACTTGGAACTCATCCGAGGATGGAAAGCGGATGGAGCGTCCTTCGATCGGGTGTTCGAGGCAGCGTTGGGGCGGCCATCGCAACGGTGCGCTTACAAAGAAGGAATGAGCTTCGGGAGGACCCCGCTGGGCGGGGGCATCACGGTCAGGAACAGCACCGCAGAATCGCCGCACGCCTGCGTGTTTGCCGGGGTTGAGGCCTATGTAGAGGACGACCAGCTTCGTGCGATCATGGAGCGACCAGACTGGCCCCGCATCGAGACCACTGACGAGCGGAACATGCCCACGGCGGTCAGGAGAAAGGCGGAGCCGCACGGGGCGGTGTGCTTCGCAGGCCGCGGGTCCCGAAACGCGGTGACCGGAAAGCGGCATCTGACCCTGAGGATTAGGTGGGCGGTCTTTCTGCCGCTGCAACCGGAGCACGACGAGGTGGTGCCCCCGGGGAGCCACGGCGGCGCAGATTACACGATGACGCTGCACGGTTGGTACTTCGTTGACTCGGGACGACAGCGAATCGACATGCCCGCCTCGGTCCGGGTCGGTGATGCAGAAGCCAACATCCGGCATGAATGGAACGGTCGGCTCATGGAGTCGGCCACCCTTCCACTCCTGATCCCCGCCTTGGACTGTCTCGCCGAGAGCCTTGGACGTGACCACCCCGATCTCGGCGAGCTGACCGGCCTGCTGATGCGCTCGGAGTTCTTTTCGGTCCACCGCCGGGCGATATGCAGTCAGTCGCGATGGGTGGCGGCGTTCGGTCAGGACGGAGCCTCATGGAGGGTCGTCGGAACAGGCGAGCCGGTGCTGGTTCTCCCCGGGCAGCCATCGGACCGAGACGTCGCGTGGCGGACGTTCCGTGCGCTCGCCGACCTGACCCGACTGGCTGTGGTGACCTTCGAGCGAGCCCCTCGGTTGTGCGGCCAGGACGAACAAGAGGCATGGCCGCTGGAGGCTGTCGAGGCGATGCTGGCGGTGGATGTCGCGGCGGTGTGCGGGGACGCAGAGTCGCTGGAGTACTGCGCGTCGTTTGTGTCGTCGCTTCCGAGCGAGACAATCGAATCCGACCGCGTGCAGGCGGCGTTAATGGCTCTGGTGCGAGGCGCGCTCCATACAGTTGGCACACGCGAGTATCTCAAGCACGAGAATCAGGCCCTTCGTCGGGCGCTGTCACGCCTCATCGAATGCGTTCGAGCAACGAGCGTGGTCGGGGTGACCACCCCGAAGGGGCTGGACGTCGCCATCCAGGAAGTGCTCACCCGCCTCGCCGGCACAGGTCGCGGGTTTTTGGTGGTGCCCGACGAACTCCGGGGTCGGGCGGAGCCAACGGTCCTTGCGGATGCGGCCGGTTGTGTCGCGCTCGTGCAAGAGGTCGGGCGATTGCAGACGATGCTAGAGCAAGGCCAGCAGGGGGCACGAACGGCGGCAATGACGCGTGCATGCGCCTGGGTGGCGCGAGCCGCGCTCCTCAGTGCCGCCGACCAGACCGTGGGGAGCATTCTGCGAGGCATCGACGCCATCAAGTTGTTTCCGGCAATGATGTACCATTCCGAGAGCGCAGGCGGGCGAGTCTCGGTCTCCGAGCTGCGGAGCGCACAGAGCTCGGGCACGCTCTTCTGCGGCGTACCTCGATACGCCAAGCCGTTGATGGGCGCGTTGCCTCGACTGCCGCTTGTTGGGGTGGACTTGTCTGGCGACCCCATTCTCGACGAGGAGCTGCAGTCTCGACTTCTCGGCAACGACCGGATTCCCACCTGTGATCTCCGGCTCTGCGCCAGGCTCGTCTCGTCCGCGAGTGAGTTGGTGGAGGCTCGTGAGGCCAGGATGCCGCTGTTCGAGGCCATGGTCAGAGACGCAGGCGAGCTCGGTGAAAAAGACATCGTGCGGTGCTTGCGGTATCTGCTTCACGGACAGCGCAGACTATTCGAGCGTGAGGCGGAGCACGGTAGTGGCTCGGAACCTCTCCTTGTCGACGACGAGGAGCATGAGTCGGCGTGGCGGCTGCTCTTCGATGCAGTGGTCGGATGCCGTGGCGATCATTGGCGGAGGCTCTCAGCGGAGGCGTGCCGCAAGCTCAATGCAGATCAGATGCGCACGCTCGGCGTGAGCCGGATTGACCGGGGCACGCTGATGATTCTCCTAGAGAAACTTCAACCCAATGAGAGGCACGGCGTGTCCGTCGACGACGAGGCGGCCCGCCGGGAACTGCTTCGGTCCTGGCCGGAATCGCACTTGTATCTTCTCAAGGATGTGGCGCTGCACCGGAGGACAGGGAGCAAGACGCTCGGCCCGCTCGACGAGCACACGTTCCTCCGCGGGTCGTTCCAGCTGCCCGAGGAGCTTGGCGGAGCGCTGTCCATCACACTGGTTGAGCCTAGTCCCGAGTATGACTACTGGGCGCAGCGCGGCAGCGCCCTCGCCGAGACGTTCGGCCTTGAGCAAGCGCTGCGGGAGGTGCTCCGCGTCCGGGAGCCGGAACGCTACTGGGCTTTCATTTTGGACGCGGTTCGGGAACTGGGGTCGTCATGTTCGGAGGAAAGCAAGCAGCAGGTCAGCACGACGGCGTGGGTGCCAACCGCCTCGGGCAAGGCCGTCTCGCCGGTCCGGGTGCTGAGCATCCCGGCCTTGGATGACATGTTGTCAGAACTCGTTGGTCTGGAGGGACCGTGGCATGCATGGAACGATGTCGCTCCTGAGGTGAAGCGCCACCCAGCGAGTCGCGGCGCGGTCCAGCGGTGCCTGAGTGTTCCAGATGCGGCCGGTGCGCTCTGCCAGTATCTCGCGCAACACAATTGGTTCCGGATTGGCGATGTTGGCCTGAACAGCCGGGAGATGTTCGAGGTGTGGCTGGCGGCCCTTCGCTCGGAGGGCCAAAGCATGCCGGCGGCGCGGGTGGCTGGTGGGTTGGTCCAAGACCTTGGCATCGAGGATGCATGGTCTCTGGTGACGAAGACGCTCGCCACTGGACCGCTTGACCTCGATCGCCTGGAGCGTGTGCTGACCGCCATGCGGCTGCACCATGGAGCTTGTCCGGCCGAATCTCGCGACATAGCCGTTCGGGTGCATAACGAGTACTTGCGACTGGTGGCTGGGCACGAAGGGGGTGCGTCGTGCCTGAAGCGGGCGCAGCTCCTCAATCAGCAAGGCAAGTGGACTCCGTCTACGAACCTCTGCGTAGACAGCCCGGGCGTGAGCAGGGCGGCGCTACTCGACGTGGAACAGGAAGCGGTCATTCGCCGCTGCTTGGTTGCCCTGAGTCACGCCGATCTCGACGTGGCTGACGCTGAGACTCCGGTCCCCGCTAGTGCCGACGACGCTGCCGGCAGCGACCAACTGGAGTCGGCGTTCCGGAGGTCCGCCGCCGACATCGAGCGATACTTCGTCGAGTGGAGCCGGCGGCTGAGCCGCAAACGCCGTCGGGGGGTTCTTTGCGTTCTTGGGGGATCACGAGGCGATGGTCGAACTCGCGTCCAGATACCTGCGTCCCAGGTCCTTGCGGGAGCTTCGGCACCGAGTGCCATGGTCGCTGCCCGAAGTGCTTCGGGGCAATGCCCGGGTCACGCGGCCCCAGCTGGACTCCATCGATGCCCAGATGCAGCGAAGGCGGTTCATCATCGACGTGGTCGCGGAGAAGGCGACGGTGGTCCCGAACCTCTTCGGCGACGCGATCCGGGTCAACCTTTCCCAGGACTTCGAGCACATCGTGCTGCACCACAGCACCCGCTGGGTCGGGGGCGATGATTGGACCGGTGTCACGCGGCTTCAGCTCCGGCGGGTCCCGCCGGAGGACCTCCGAGAGCCCGATCGCGCGAGGGACCTCCTGCAGCGTACGCTCGCGTGGTTGCTCGAGAACATCTTTCGGCAGCGCCCCAGCCCGGAGGTCCTGGCCGAGATCGTCGACCCCGATCGTGACCTCGGAGCGCTCAACGTCCGCATTGTTCAGAATGTGCTCCTCGACGCGCTGCCCGTGTACCTGCAGCAGATCAGCTACCGCGGGACCGGCGAGGTTCGGGAGTATCTCGATCGGTGGAACCGGGCCACCTATGCCAAGGCGGAGGCGGAGTTAGAACTGGAGAAGTCCGGCGGACGGCACGCGGAGGCACGTGCAGCAATGGATCGCGCGGACCAGGAGCATCGCAAGTTGCGAGAGTCGATGCGGCAGGTGCTGCTGGATGACCGGGACTTCCAGCGAGAGATTCTTGAGTCGGTGCGGCGCAAGATGCACGTCGCGCAGTACTCGGCCGCCTCGGTCCCGTTCGAGCTGTTCCAGAACGCCGACGATGCGGTCTCCGAGTGGCGTCGCATGCGGGGGGAGGGCGCGCCGCTCAACCCGGCGCACCGACGCTTTGTGGTGGTGCAGGGACCGGACGGTGTCACGTTCCTGCACTGGGGGCGTCCCGTGAATCGTGCCCGCCTGGGACAGTTCGATGGGTCTACCCGCCGGTACCAGGACGACCTGCTCAAGATGCTGACCATCGCAGCCTCGGACAAGTCGGCCGACGAATCCCAAGAGATCACGACCGGCCGGTTCGGCTATGGGTTCAAGAGCACGTTCTTTGTCAGTCCGGAGCCGGCGGTGGTGAGCGGACGGTTGGGCGTGCGGATCGTTGCGGGGTTCTATCCGGACGAACTTGGTGACGAGGCCTACGCGTCAGCGAAGGAGGCCGCGGAGCGTTGGGAGGATCCGGGACTGGACGGGGACGACGTTACGGTCATCCGACTGGGATTCGACGCGGCGGGGGTCAACGGCGAAGCGTTCCTGGACCGGTTCCTGGTTCTGTCACCGCTCCTGCCGGTCTTCTCGCGAGAGATCAACCGTGTTTCGGTGCAGCGTCGCGACGGGACGGTGCTGCCCGCGGCGTGGAACCCGGAGCCCGTGCCCGGCGTGCGAGGCGCGTTCGTCGGACTCGTGCGGGTACCCCTCGGCCACGCCCGTGCTCTCGGCGAGGGCGACATGCCTGAGGGCCGGTGCCTCGTTGTCCACGCCGGACCGCCGGATGATCCGAGGCGCTGCCAACTGCTAGTTCCGATGAGTGCCCGGGGCATCGGGAGGCTCGCCGATGATGTTCCAACTATTTGGGTGACGGCGCCGACACACGAGTGCTGCCGGCTCGGGTTCGCGTTCAACGCACCGTTCGAACTCCACATCGCCCGCGGTTCGCTGGCGCCCGACTCCGACGTGAACGGCAGGTTGGTCCGGGAGGCCGGTCCACGTCTCGGCGACGTGCTGGTGCAGTTGTTCGACCAATGCACTTCGGACTGGAGTCGAGTGCGAGACTCGCTGGGGCTCGCTGCCGGAGCCGAGCCGTACGAGTTCTGGCGGTCGGCCTGGGCGTGTTTCGGCGAGTCGGTGGGAGCCGCGGGGGATGAGGGACCCGCCGCAAACGTGATGCGGGAACTGCTCTGGGGCGGTACCGGGGCGGTGAGGGTGCTCGTGGGTCAGCGTGCGGCCCTGCCTACGGGACTGCCGAACACCGATCCGTTGGATCAAGCATCGAGTTACGAGCGGCTGGTGCGGCTCGATGAGCCGGAGCACGTGGTGTACGGGCGACTCGCCGAGGAGGACGTGTTCCTGGAAGTTGCCTTCTGGAAGCGGTTCGGCCAGCGCTGGGCCCCAGGGAAGCTGATGCACCCCCGTGCGGCCGGGGTCCTTGCTCGGGTCTTGGGCGCTCGCGCGCCGAAGCTCGGACGCCTCGGGCTTGTCGACGCCGTGGAGCACGAACTGGATGCCGGACGCTGCGCGCCGCCGGAGGTCGCGGCGCGGGTGGGGACATTGATCTCTCCAGAGTTTGTCCGTGACTCTTCCGGACGCGAGGGAAAGGCCGCCGACGAAGAGCGTGATCAGCTCATGGAGCTGCTGGACAGCGTGAAGTTCCGGGGCTGCGACGGGGGCTGGCATCCGGCTGGCACGCTCGTCGTCGGGCACGATCCCTCCGATGTGCACGCGGAAGACCGGCGACGGGCGGCCTTCGCTCCAGCGGAGCACGTGCTGGACGCGGAATACGAGGCGACCGGACTTCGGTTCTTTTATGCGTGTCGGTACGGCCAGGGAGCGAAGGCGGAGACCATTGCGAGGTGGATGACGCGTGAATCGCTGACCGACGAACAGCGGCGGTCCGTCCTGGAGTACCTCGCCAGGAGCACGGACGCGGAGCGCGTCAGCCATTGCCTCCGAGGCCTCGGGTCGACGTGGCTCTCGAACATCTCTCGAAGCGACGAGCTCTTTCAGGGCATGGAACCGCAGCACGTCGCGATCGCCCTGCAGCGGGGCAATTCCCGCGAATGGGAGCAGTTCGTTCGTGGTGAGTACAAACCTGCAGCCGAGGATCCCGCCGACGAAGAGCCGCTTCCGCAGGACGCGGTGCTCCGCGTCGCGGCGTGGTGGCAGATGCACGGGGAGCCTTACCTCGCGGGCTACTACCGGCGTCTGTTTCCGGATGGACAACGACCCGACCTCTCTGTGGCACAGGTCTACGACGATCCCCCAGTTCTTGAGGACGGCGGCGAGGGGCTCCGTCGTGGGTGGATGACCCTGTTCCTGCTCGGCGCGATGCAAAGCCTGGGGCGTTCGCGTCCGGAGCAGCATCGGGGGTTTGTTCAGCGGTGTTTGAGCCGCGGCTGGCTAGACACATTCGCGACCCCGCCCCACCAGAACGCGGACCGTTGGATCGGGCTCCTGAACGAGTACTTCGACCCGCAGCTCGACGATCAGGAGTACTTGCACTGGATGAGCCTGTATCCTCGCATCTACCAGTTCGGGCACTGGCTTCATCAATACGTTTGGTGGTTCAAAATCCTGGACCACCAACAGAGCATCGAGCTGTCCGATCTGCTCGTGCCGCGCTCATCGCGTGTCGGGCAGGGAACGGAGATCGACGCGCCCCCGCTGACAAGGGCCCTGGGACTCGGCTCGTGCCTCGTTGTTCGCGAGCTGGTCCGCTCGGGCTTTCTCCGCGCGGCGCCGGCATGGGCGCGATACAGCTACATGCCCACCGGCCGCGTTCGGTCGCTGGTGCGACGCCTGGGCCTGTGCGAACTCGACGAGGAGAGTGCCGCGGGGGGTGACCGGATTCAGGATTCGCGGACGATCCACGATTCGCTCGCGGCCGCTCTTCGCGACCCGACCTTCGGCGGGGCGTACGACATTCCCTTGCAAGTTCTCGCGGCCGACGACGCGCTGCTGGAGGAAGTGATGCAACACCCACCCCTTTCCCAAGGACCAAGCGAATGAACGGTGGTGAGCAGGAGTTCCGCAAAGACGACCGCGTCGGCCACGCTCAGCTGGGCGAGGGCCGTGTGGTCGCGGACAATGGGGCCACGGTCGTTGTGCGCTTTGATCGCGGGATCGAGGAGTGCGAGCGTAGCGAGCTGGTGAGACGCCTGGAGCCGCTTGAGGCGATCGCGACGGCCCAGTGGGCCAACCCGCTCGAAACGGTGGTGCGCGTGCAGGCCGAAGCGATTCGGTCGGCCAACGACGTCTGGGGGGTGTTTGCGAGGTCGAAGATTGAACTCTTGCCGCACCAGCTGTGGGTGTGCCGCCAAGTTCTGAGCACCCAGCCGGCGAGATGGCTGGTCGCCGACGACGTGGGGCTCGGCAAGACAGTCGAGGCTGGGTTAATCTTGGCGGCGTTGTCCTCCCGCGGCGGGCTCGGTCGTCTGCTGGTACTGTGCCCGGCGTCGCTGGTCGAGCAGTGGCAGCAGCGCATGCTCGACATGTTCGACATTCGCTTGGCGCGGTATCACTCGGACGCGGACACTGAGAAGGCCAACTTCTGGGCGATCCACGGCCAGGTCATCGCGTCGTTGCAGACGCTGCGATCAGACAGCAAGGGCCGCCATGAACGGCTCGTGGAGGGCGGCGTGTGGGACACGGTGATCGTGGACGAGGCCCACCACCTCAACGCCGACGAGGACGCCGGCCCGACCCAGGGCTACAAGCTCGTCGCGAAGCTCGTCGAGCACCAGCTGGTCCGGTCGATGGTGTTCTTCACCGGAACGCCCCACCGAGGGAAGAACTACGGGTTCCTGTCGCTGCTCAACCTGCTCCGTCCGGACCTCTTCGATCCATCCAGAGGGGTGGCGGCGCAGCTTCCGTCGCTCTCGCAGGCGGTCATCAGGAACAACAAGTACAACGTTACCGACCTCGGGGGACGCAAGCTCTTTCAGGAGCCGCTCGTCCATGCGGAGGAGTACGGGTACTCAACGGCCGAGACGGAATTCTACGACATGCTCACGGAGTTCATCGTCTCCGGCAAGGCATATGCGTCGCGGATGAGCGACGCGACCCAGGGCCGCGCGGTGATGCTCGTCCTGATCGCAATGCAGAAGCTCGCCTCAAGCTCCGTGGCCGCAATCCGCCGGGCGATCCGTGGCAGGCTGGCGCGCATCGGGCGGACGCGAGGCGAGCTCGACCGACTGAACGGGTCAAAGCGGGACCTCGCAGAATACGCCGAAGCTGAAGCGCTCGGCGAATTCGACCAGCTCTCGAAGCTGGAAGAGCGGATCACGGAATGCGACGTAGAGCTGCGGCTGATGGCCGATGAAGAGCAGCGGCTTCGGGAGCTGTTGGAGGCCAGCGAGCGAGTCGTCGAAGAGACCAAGATCAGGAAGGTCGTCGATCTGGTTCGGTCGCAGTACGAGGGCCGCTCGATCCTCTTTTTCACGGAGTACAAGGCGACGCAGTCGCTCTTGATGTCGGCGCTGATGCAAGCGTTCGGCAGGGACGCCGTCGCGTTCATCAACGGCGACGCCCGGGCGGAGGAGGTGGTGATAGCGGCGGGCGAAGCAGCCAAGGTTCTTACCGAGGCCCGCACCGATGCTGCGGAGAGGTTCAATGCAGGGAAGGTGCGCTTTCTGGTTTCGACCGAGGCCGCCGGCGAAGGCATCGATCTCCAGGAACACTGCCACACGCTCTTCCACATCGACCTGCCGTGGAATCCGATGCGGATGCACCAGCGGGTAGGACGCCTGAACCGATTCGGACAGAAGGAGCGTGTGGAAGTCGTTGTGGTGCACAACCCGCAAACCGTCGAGTCTCGGATCTGGCAGAAGCTCACGGAGAAGATCGAGGAGATCAACAGGGCCATGGCGAATGTCATGGAGCATCCGGAGGATCTAGGTCAGCTCGTGCTAGGTGCGGCGCCATCCTCGCTCTACCGGGAGCTGTTCGCTCAGGCCTCCGGGGTTCCGCGAGAACGACTGAGTGCGTGGTTCGATGAGAAGACCTCACGCATTGGGGGCAGGGACACATTCGAAGTGGTGCGCGAGCTGGTGGGCAGTTGCGCCCGCTTTGACTTCAGACAGTCGTCGGCGCTGCTTCCCCGCGTGGATCTGCCCGACCTGGAGCCCTTCGTGACCAGCGTGCTGCAGTTGAATCGTCGGCGTCCGCAGAGAGAAGGCGATGGACTGTCGTTCAAGACGCCGGACTCCTGGCGGAGCGATCCGACGGTTCGCGCGAACTACTCGGGGCTTCTGTTTGATCGGCACGCGGCGACGCGGCGGGAACGGGGGCGGGTCGTCGGGGCCGGTCACCCCGTCTTCGAGCATTCCATGCGGCAGGCCTTGGCGATCGACGCCCCTGCGGCTTCGGTTGCCGCCGGCGATGGGGTGGCGGGGCCGCTGTTCGTGTATCGGGTGACCGACCGCGTGACCAGCGAACGGTCTTGGGTGCGTGGGGTCACCGTCGCAGTTCGCGTGAGCGCGGATGTGGGGGGGTGCGTGTTGCTCCACGACTGGCAGTTACTCCAGTTGCTCAACGGACTCAAACTGTCCATGCGGGAAGAAGGACGCGGTGGGCCGGATGTGCATGCCGAGGCTGCCAAGCTGCTGACTGCGGCCACAGCGTTCATTGAGGCACAGTGCAGCAACTTGCCGGTCGCGTTCCGGCACGCAAGGGTATCTCTGGTGGCGACGCTCTGGTTGAACCGAGCGTCGTCGTGAGTAGCCTGAGCCTGGAAACACTTTTCGGACTGGGGTGAAACCGGCCCGAAACTGTACCACGCGTCGGCCGGCGGCGTCGTACTCGGGGATCTTGGCCGCGGCCAAATCTGACGAGAACGTCCGGGTTGTGGGGAGCGTCGGGAAGACCGCGTCCGCGGGTGATGCGTCCTTCGGCTTGGCCGCGGCCAGTGCCTGCACCACTTCGGCGGTGAGCGCGATCCAGTCGTCCCGCTTGGCCTTGCCGATGCTCGCGCGGACCAGCATCGCGGCGTTGTCGAGGTCCACATCGCCCCGGGTGATGGACCGCATCTCCTTCATCCGGAGCCCGGTCATGGCGGCCACCAGATAGACGAGCCCGCGTCGGCCTGAGGAATGCACGAGCCGGGCGAGTTCCTCGGTCGTGAGCGCCCGCCGCTTGATACGCTGGTCCTTGGTCTCGTCGACTTTGGGCAGGTGCTGGCAGGGGTTGTGGGCCAATCGCCCGGTCCGCACGCACCAGTTGAGGAAGGCGATGACGGCGGACCGGACCGCGTTCACGGTTCGGGGCCCGATCGTCCGCTGCTTCTCCTCGCTCGACTCTTCACGCAGCTGCTTCACGGGCACTGACCTGAGCGCTCGGAGATGGCGAGCAACCTTGATGGGCTCAAGGTCGGTCAGGTGCTTGGCGCCGATGTCATCGATCATGCGGTTGAGCTGGATCTCGACGGTCCTCACGTGACGCGGATTGCACCCGCGGTGGGCCAGGTCGGCGAGGTAGTCGGCGAGGTGTTCACCGAGGGGGCTCTTTCGGTGCTGCACGAACCCATCCGTGGCGGCGTCGATGATGCCCGTCTTGCGGAGCAGCTTGTCGGATTCGAGCTTCTGTGCGAGTTGCTCCGCCCGCCGCTTGTCCGTGGTGCGGCTGGACATCTCGCGGCGATCACCCTTGTGGTCGTACCACTGGATGATCCACGGGCCCTTGCCTCCACGCTTGAAAACGGTCGCCATGGTGGCCTCCAATCCGCGGCGCGATCATACCTGCCGCCGAGTCCAAGTCGATCATCGGTCCGAGCCGCTGGTGCGTTCTTCGATCCACTCGTTGAGAGCCTTCACGGGGTAGAGCACCCGGGCACCAAGCCGGATGTGCGGTACCTCACCCGCGTTCGTCAGCGTCCAGAGCAGCCGCTCGCTGATGCCGAGCATCTGTGCGGCCTCGCGCCGATTGACCGTGAGGCGGGCATCCTTGCGGGGTTGAGAATCAGGTGCGTGCTTCATGGGGCACCTCGGCGGGACTTGCTGTCCTCTTGGTCTGAAAGGGTCAATGGGTGTTGCCCACAGGCGCACCGACGCGTGTCGAGCTCCACGTCAGCAGTGCCCGCAAAGGACGCACACGGGTCCCTAGTCGCCGATGCTGAAGCACTCGATGGTCGAGGAGACCATGGCCGTGTCAGTGCCGACAGCGGGCGGAGAGGCCAGTTGATGACGGCGAGCGGGACATCGAGCTTCCGGGCCAGTTCCAGTTGAGCCAGTCGCTGCACCATGCGGAACCCCTCGCGCAGACCGGGGACGAGTTGTTCAGGGCGGATGCGGCTGGGCGTGTCCAGTTGGAGCCAGACCGCGTCGAGGCGCCAGTCCGGCACGAACACGAGCGGACCGGTTGCAGGGCCACCGCGGAAAGCTCGAAGCGCCTCGGACGCGCACGCCGGGAGAGAGACGACTCGCTGCCGGCTCCACGGCCAGTATGGGCGGGGCACTTCGTAAGCCCCGTCATCGGCCGCGATGGTGGTGGACACGACCATGATCGCGGCGTGGTCGAAGTCGATGTCCCGCCACGCAAGCCAGAGGGCTTCGCGGGTGCTCAGGTGGCAGCCCGAGCAGACGGCGATGAACGCCCGCCAGCACCGTGTAGGAGCCGCGGCGAGCATCGCGTCGATCTCGACGCTGGAGAATCCGCTGCGTGTTTGGACGCGGCTCATCGCCCACCCCCTGCGCCGGCGATGCGGCGATAGAAGACACCTCGCGCCCAGCGTGTGTCACGCTTGAGCTTGGCCCTGAACACGACGATCGCGGAAGGAAAGGGTGCGGCGTTGCGGGCGTTGCCGAACCGCAAGCGACCACGGATGAAGCGAACCTCGTCGGCGTGGATGACGTGCTCGTGCCACCAGGCTGTGTCGGTGCGGGCGGGGATGAGACAGACGACGGTCGCGCCGCCCTCGGCGCTCCCCCGGGCCTTGGCGACCCATCGACCGATCTCGCGGCCGTAGGGCGGGTTCATCCAGCAGGTGCCGGTCCACGGCTGGAGGAGTCCATCCTCGGCGGGCGAGTAGAACGACCGGCACTTGGCGTTCTCGGCCAATGCGCAGACATCCAGTGTGAACTGGAACTCGCGATGGAGCTCATGGAAGACATCGTCGGGCGTGGCCCACAGGTCGGTGGCGGAACTGAAGTGAACGGAGTGGGGCATTGTCTTGCGGCGACGCTCGGTTGAACTGGCACGGAGCGTGGTGTCGTCTGTGTCAAACAGGTTGTTTTCGCTGGTGCTCATTGTCAGACTCCTCAGTCGCCGCAGGTCGGACAGAATCGGAATCCGCAGCGGGGGCATCGCGGTGCAATCCCATCGCATGTCGAACCGCACCGATGACAGAACAAGAGCCGCTGACCGCGAGTGTCGGGAATGACGGGCGGGGATTCCGGCGGGGTCGGCTCGGTTGACGTCCGCTCGACGGGAAGGCACCTCGCATCTGCGAAAAGCGGGGGCGTCGAGCTCGCGGGGTGAGTTGGCTGGTGGTGGCCTGGGTGCGTGTTCATGGCTTCTCCTATTCGTTCGTTTGCATACAGTGGAACACTCAGCAGAAAAAACTGGTTACAGCCCGGAAAACAGATTCGCCTGAGGCGGGTTGCTCTGCGGGCGGGGTGCCCTTCGCCTGATGAGCTCGGGACGATGCTCGGCGGGCATGAGCGGCGTGCCGTCGGCGAACTCGATCTCCCCGAACCGATAGACGGCGACTTCCTTCGACACGCCAAACCGCCGTGCGACGGCGGGGACGAATGTGTCACGCCACAGGGTCAGAGAATGGGCTCCGGCTTGGAGCAGGACAGGCATTTGCTCCCGACGGACGCCGAGTTCGTCCCGGAGTCGAAACAGTTGTTCGATGACCAGCGGTATGGGCATCAGGAGTGCGGCCGCAAAGCGGTCAGCCTCCCATTCGACTCGGCGGTCGGGCTCCGACAGCATCACGCCGGAATCGATGAATTCCCGCGCTCGCCGACGGTGTAGCACCTGGTGACCCAGCTCATGTGCGCACGTGAATCGAAACCGGCCTTCATGAGCGATGCGGTCACTGATCTCGATCTCGCGATCCTCGATGAACGCTTGTCCGAGCACTCCATCGGGGAGCCGCACCACGCCGAAGCGATACCCGAGTGGAGACTCGATCCACTCCTCCACGGGGATGGGCAGCGGGAGTTCGGTCAATCGGAGCGCCTCTCGACACCGCAGGAGCGTCTTCCAAGCGGATGCCTCAATGCGCCTGACCGCAGGCCGCAGTCTCAGGATGGGGGGGCTCTCGCTCGACATCGCCGGGGATCCAGGGCTCACTTTTTCTTCTTTGTGACCTCATCCAGCAGCCGAATCGCATCCTGCCACTGTTCATCGGTGAGGTCCTTGGCCTTACGGAGGAACTGGGGTACTCGCCGGATGGTCGTGGAGTCCTTTGTGGCGATCTCGTTGACCACCAGCTCA
Source organism: Thermoleophilia bacterium (assembly GCA_027493445.1). Taxonomy (GTDB): domain Bacteria; phylum Actinomycetota; class Thermoleophilia; order RBG-16-64-13; family RBG-16-64-13; genus JAMDDA01. Next base: position 33,234 of record JAOSKU010000005.1, read on the forward strand.
GCCTTGGCCCACGCCGTGCGGAGTTCGACCTCGTCCATCTCGTAGAACTTCGCCATGCGGACCAACAGGTCATCAGAGGGAGTCCGATTCCCCTTTTCGATGTCTGTCAGGTGAGGAGGCGAGATGCCGAGCATGCCCGCCATCTCGCGGAGGCCCTTGCGCACGACCTCGATCCGCTGCGTGCGGAGCCGCTCTCCGATCGGGATCTCCGCGCTGGTCTTTTTCTTCGCCATGCAGAACCTCTCCATCTTGTTCGCGTATATGCTATCAGCGGTTCCAGGAGCGTCGAGCCCAACCGCCGGATTTTTGCCGGAATCGTCCCCCCGGCCTCAAGGAGAAAGAACCGTTCCGTCACCCGTCCCGTCAAAGTGGTGACCTGTGCGTCTCGCAGACCGGCACCTCCCACCATGTCCGTTGTTGGTCGCAGCGATGTGCCAGCAATGCCAATGTGTTGATGGAGGATGTATGAGAAAGAAAATGCCGGAAGAAACCAGACAGGTGATCGTGCGCAGGTACGAGCACTACGTCGAGAGACGGCAGTATGGCGATCCGTGGCGGACCGTCATATGCGCAGTTGGTGGCTTCATTGCGGGGATCGGGGCTGCACGGCTCTGGCTCCTGTTCTAGAAGCCTCGCCACAGGACGGACTCATGTCCGTCCTTCTTTTTTGCGCCGCCGGGCGCGTCTGATCATGATGGCCACAAGAAGGACCATGCCGCTAGCCAGCAGCAGAGAATCCAGCACCCGAGCTACCTCGTCCGGGTTCTTGAGCTTGGAGATGTCGAGTCCGAAGAAGACCCCGCAGGCTGCGCATGCGACGAACGGCACGAAGACCTCCGCGAGCCACTGGGCCGGCTTCGGACGCCGTTGGAGGCGGTGTCGAGGATCGCGTGCTCGTTTCTGGAACCAATGCGTGGTCTGCATGGGGTTGTCGTAACACGTTCCCGAAAGACCTACAAGCATTCGCAGGCCCGTTCGTTTCTAGCCCCGATTCTGCGATCGACGTCTTGCCCGGTCGATGACGGCGCCCTGATATGAGCGACTCGGGATTGTGATTGACCGGTCGATTGTCGTTGAGCACACTGGCTGCGCTAAGTCACGCGTATCCGGCAACGCACCATAACCGACGGAGCAGGGCTCTGCCCTGCGATCGTCGATCCACGCACAACGCGTGCTCGGCGTGCTCCAGACGGGGCACCGCACCCGAAGCCTGACCACCAATCAGGCGATGGGGCCGGACTGACCATCCGGCATGCCGTGTGCCCGTAGAGCTGGGTTGCCATGAGAGTGGCTCGCCCAGCTCGACGGAGGCTCGCACGAGTAGTCCACAGGCCACAGGCCGTGAGTAATCCGTGCGTTCTATCCGATGGTTCTCTCGCACCGGCCGAAGCCGGGCGACGCGGGCATACTCGGCCTGAGGGCCGAGCCGCGGTGGTTCAAAGCGGGTGTGGACACCAGCTCAACGCAGCATGGTGTCCGAATCCCGTCCAGGGGGTTTGTGGCCGAGCGTCCGCAGGGACGTGGCCCGTTCAACCTGGCCGGCGTGGGGAGCCTTCGTGCGGCGACGCACGGGGCCGGTGCCGATCAGCACCGGGTATCCGAGGAAGTCTCGGAACGCGAAAAGCTCAACCACGAGAGGCCCGAGCCGTCATGGCGTCAAGGGCTTGCCGGTGAGTTCGACCGAAGACGAAGCCGAACAGGGAACGCCGGTCGTCGGCGGGTAGAGGGGAGCTTCTGGTTTCTGCCCCTCGAAAGCGTGCTCCATCTGGAGCACGGCAACTGCGCTGACGCGGAAGCGTCAGACGTACGACGACAGGTCCGCCGGGTCACACCGGCTACCAACGTGATCGGTCGAACGAAGTCCACCGCGAACGCGGGAACCTCTGCGGGGGCCGGAATGGTCTCCGGTGCCGGGGCGGCGACGCCCCGGTGATTGAAACCCCGCAGAGGGGGAGTGTGGCCTCAGTAGAAGCCGGCGGGAGCCGGGCGGTGACACGGCAAGGCAGTCGTGTCCCGTTCCTCATGTGCTGACGGGTGGTGCCGGGCACTGGTCGAAAGACCGGAGGACAACGAAAGGGCCGACGGGCTGAACCCTCCCATGTGGAGGGGCCCGTCTGGATGCACGCGCCGGAGCCGGGGCGGGGGAGTCTTCTCCCGTCCCGGTGCCGGCTCCTTGGGTGGAAGCATGAGCGGTCAGAGCGGTCTTGTCCGGGAGGACGGGACCGCTCTGGCGGCGTTCCGACGATGCACAGTCGAGGTGTGCCCTGAGCACGCGGCTGTGCACTCGGAGGTTCTTCCACCGCTACCACTATGGATTGGGCACGGACGATCTGGGAAACCAGCGTCCGTGCCCGCGGAGAGCAGTGAAAGGAGGTTGCACGCGGAAGGTGCGGCGAGCTGCGCCCGTTCGGTCGGTCCTGCCGGCACGCGTCCCGAGAGGGAGTGGCCGTGCGGACCGGCGAAGGGGCAGTCGTCGCGAGCGGCTTTGCTGGGTGTGCCGTCAAACACCCAGCGTCCTTAGGTCACGCCGGGCACGCGGGGCGGCATAACGCCTGCGGAATGACGGAGTATCGATGCGTGACCAAATCTATCGCAGGGTTCATCCAGCAGCTCGCGGTGTCGTACGTTGGACGGGGCTACTGGTTCTACGTCGCCGGCCGCGTACCGGACGGCAAGGACCCGTCCGCCGTGGACGCCAAGCTCATCCGTCGGTACGGCATCGACGTGTCCAAGTGGGCCCGTGCCCGACGCAAGCGGTCGGGGCTCGCCAACATGCAGTACATCCGCCACGGCCGATTCTTCGTGCTGCTCTCGACCCACGGCAGTCATCCATTCTTCGAGTCTGAGAAGCCCTCGCTGCGTGACGTGCGGCGAACGCCGGTGAAGTACGCCGGCTACTCCGTCAGCTACCGCGCTGGACACCCGCACGTCCGCATCGAGCGGCGTGAGTACCTGCGGCTGCGGTCCTGGCTGCTCGACGTGGCGGCGGCGAGGGGCACGCCGGGCGTGCGGGCCGAGCTGTCCTCGCTTCGGTTCGAGCCTTACGCCCCGGTGCGTCGTCAGCTGCTCAACTTGCTGCGTGCGACCAACCGTGAACTCGCGGAGCGTGGGCATGCCAAGCTCGCCCCGTCGTGCCTTCGGCTTCGGCGGACCGTTGGTCCTGTGTTCATGGACTCAGCCGGGACCGCTGCGTGCGAGCACACGCAAGTACCGGTCCAGTGCAGCTCGCGGGGAAGCCCCGCACGCCCTGGCCCAGGCGACGAACTCGGCGACATCGACTCTTCGTTCACCGGTCTCGCAGTTGTGGACCCAGGACTGGGGCTTGCCGAGCTCGGCTGATAGCGCACGCTGGGTGAGCCCAGCCGACGTGCGAAGTTCGCGCAGAATGTTGGACAGGTGCGTGTACTCGACCTCATGGTGGATGCTCATGACTTTTGATCCGATTTTCGTGTCATCGCCCTTGATCCGATTTTCGTATCAGGCAATGATACGTCATGCTGATCCGACTCGTTGGAGCGCTTGTTCGGCCGGGTCCCGAAGTTCATCGCGCGGGGGTCGGCGATGAACGATCTGATGACACGCAGGTTCGGTCTGCTCATCGCGTACATCGTGCCGGGCTTCGTCATGCTGCTTGGGGTCGCTTCTCTCGCCGAGCCGGTTTGGGGCTGGCTTGTCGGTGTGGGCTCTGTGGGGCCTTCCTTCGGTGCGGTGCTGTACGTGGCGGTGGGATCAGTGGCCGCGGGCATGACAGCCAGCGTGCTCCGCTGGGCTTTCCTCGACACTCTGCACGAGGCAACGGGACTCCATCGGCCCTCGCTGGACGAGTCACGTCTGGCAGACCGACTCGTCGCGTACGACTATCTCGTCGAGCAGCACTATCGCTACTACCAGTTCTACGGGAACACGCTGGTCGCACTCATCCTGGCGTTCGCCATGTGGCGATTGTCGAACCATGCGGATGCCGCACCGGTTGGCTGGCCGGAGTGCGTACTCACCATCATCACGTTCGTGTTCGCGGCGGGCTCGCGTGACGCTCTCCGCAAGTACTACGCCGGGGGCGAGTTGCTCCTCGGAAAGGTCTCTCATCGAAGGAGAAGACGCATGACCAACGGAAAGCACCATTCAGCAGCAACGTCTCCGGCTCCCAAGGCGGCGACTCCGAAGAGCGGCATGGCTCGTCGCGTGCTCTCCAAGGCGGGCGCGGCTTCGTCGGCCGGCAAGCCGCAGTCCAAGTAGCGTGAAGGCCGGGATCCGCATAGAAGGGGGCGGGGCTTCGCAAGGAGCCCCGCCCCTACGCCTTTCGTGTGGATCAGATCTGGATCCGCTCGATCTCATCCAGGGTGATGGCGTCGCTGGTGCGGTCGTAGAGCTTCGTGGTTCGTGGAGACTCGTGCGCGGCGATCGCCTGCGCCCGCTCCAGTGTTCCACCGTTGCTCAGATAGGCGGTGATGCCTGTGGCCCGGAACGTGTGGCAGCATGTTGATGTGGAGAGGTCCGCGCGGCGAGCACGCCGCTTGATCATCCGGAGCGCGTGCCCGCGCCCCAACGGGCGTCCGGTGAGGAGGCCCGCGGCGTTGATGGACTGAAACAGCGGCGAGTGCGGCTGCTCCCGGATGCCGGCGGCATCGATGTACTCATCCAGGTACTCCTCTGCGGTGTGGTGCACTGGCAACTGGTGAACCTTGCCGCCCTTCTCGCGGAGCCGGAGCCACCATCGCTTTCCCTCGGGGTAGTAGTCGCCGACGGCCACGCCGAGCGCCGCGGAGACGCGTGCGAACGTGAAGAGCATCGTCGCGATGAGGGCGCGGTCCCGTAGACCGGCGAGGTCGTCGGTAGCAATCGAGTCCAGAAGCTGCCGTGCCTCCTCAGCGGTGAGCACTGGCGTCGAGCCACGGCGGACCACGTGCGAGGGCCCACGGACGGAGGCGGCAGGATTGGAGGCCAACACGCCACCGGTCACCAACCAGCCGAAGAGGCGTCCGATGGCTGCCAGATGTTGTTTGCAGGTCGGGCGGGAGTGGGTAGTTCCCATTTGCTCGATGTATCCGGCCACTAGGACCGGTTCAATGTCGCGGAAGCTTTTCAGTCCACCCCTCTCGGCCCAGGTCAGGAACCTCCCGGTGGCTCTCGCGTAGGCCTCCCGCGTGTTCGGATTACGGATGGTGGCGACGAAGAACTCGATGAACCGGCGGCACGCCTCGGGCCCGGCCGCCCTCACGCAGCTCGGAACTCGGGTTTCACACCAGTTGTCGCTTCGTTCCGTTGCCCACGCAGGCCGGGCCGGTGGCTGTTCGACCGGTATCGTCGTCGGTGGTCGGGCTATGTCCGAGGGGTCCATAACGTCCTTTATGGACCCTCAGGACCGTTCGCGCAACGGTCGACGTGGACGGCTAGCCCTAGGCCCAGCTCGGGTGCTCAGCGGCATGCCGCGCACATCGGAGATTGGCCTCGGTGCCGTCACGCAGCGGATGCCAACGGTGTCTTGGAAGGGCGGCGAAGTGCACCGACTGATCGCGCGTACAAGCTTGATGCTGAACGACTTGCGGAGGTACTCACCCACCCGACCGACCAGCCGGGTCGGACAGGCGGTCGGATGGGGCGTCGGGTGCCCACGGAGGGCATTCCGATTGACCGACGGCCCGTGTCTTCTTCCTTCTTCCGTGCGTCGCCCGACCGTTTCGTTGCCCGCGGCGGGCGTGCGGGCGGGAGCGTCGAAGCCAGTCAGTGTTCACGGCATCCGGAGCCGCGCCAACTCGGGAACTTCGGCAATGCAGAGCCGCTGCCCATCTCGTCGCGACGCGGTTCTCCGATGCTGAAACCGGTGCAGAGCGGGCACCGTATACTGATCGAAAATCCTTCTAGCCGCCCGTATGGACAAAGTGGCGGCCCGCATCCCGATACGTGCACCCTCGCACGGCGTGTCGGTCCCTGAGAGTCCCCAAGGACTCTGAGTGACTCACAACCGTACCTCTTGTTCCAAGAGGGAGTTTTGATGGAGGCGTGTATGTCCGTGATGTTCGGAAGACACGGGCCCCCGGGCCTGTTGTCTTTTTTGGACCCGGACACGTCGCCTCACGGGCTTTCCTCCTCGTCCGGTGCCTGCTTGTCAGTGGCTCGGCCATCGCGTTTGCCTCGGCCGCCCTTGGGACCGGGACGCTGACCGCCGCGACTGGATCCCGTGTCGCCGAAGAGCTCTTCGGCCAGACGTGCCTGGGTGATGTCTTCGAGTTTGACCATGAACTCCTGCCTGGTCTTGTCCGCCGCAACCTCGTGGTCATCGGGCGACGACTTGTTCACCGCCACCCCCGGTGCCGCCTCAGCCCGGGGCCACGGCGTCGAGAGCCGCCGCATGTAGACCTCCCGCGACGTGGGCCACGGCGTGGTGATCGCCTGAGGGATGCCCTGAAGCTGGGTGAACCCGCGGCCGCGTGGAGACGAGCAGCACCGAGTCGTTCGACGCATCACTCGCCAAGCGTGCATCATCGGAACGAAACCGTGGTCGAAGCACCTGCTTCCGGCCCGTAACTCTCGAAACGATCGCGTACGGCCAGCTCGGGTCGGAAGTCTCGGACTCCTGAAGGAGCCAATCCGGCTCTTCGCCGGAGAGCTTTGACAGCGTGTCGATCTCGCGCGGGTCCGTGACGGAGAAGAACTGCTTCACACGGGTGTTCGTGTACACAGTTGATCGCAGGTCGACGTTCGGGAGCTTGAGGTCGGTGGGGTCCTGGTTGGCGAGGATCACCGAGACGCCGAAGCTGCGGGCTTGCTGGAGAATCACGCGGACGTTCTCGGCGGCGATCCGCTGGAACTCATCGATGATGAGGTAACCGCGACGGTCGTCGCCGGCCGACTCGGCCGACTGCCTGTACTCCTGCATGGCAGTCAGAAACGCGTACAGGGCGAGCTTGCCCGTCTCACGAACCGTCATGCCCGTGAGCTGCGAGGGGAGCCAGAAGTAGGCGAGCTGGCCTTCACGGATCAGCTCTGGCATGTGGATGCTCCGGACCCCCTTGGGGGCCGGTCCGAGTTGCTCGTACTGCGCCACCGCGTGGATTGTCGCCATCAACTCGATCGCGTCTCGTCCACGCTCGCCCGATGATCTGGCATACCGCTCCAGAAGGTTGTAGAGGTCTTCGAATGTCTTGGGGACGGCCCGCTCACGCTCGGCCTTCTTGAGGGCGGACAGCAAGACATCGCGGTGCTGCTTCGAGTAGTAGCTCGCACCGTAGAAGTCACCGTGAAACAGACTCAGGGCCTGGATGAACAGCTCAGCGGTCTCGATGGCACGCCGGGGCTCGACGGAGCTCTCGAAGTCGCGGAAGGGATTGAAGTAGTTGGTCGCGTACCCCCGGTCTGTGCGGAAGATCAGGACGTCCTGTGGCGCGGCCACGCCGCGGACTGACCGTGCGGCCGCTTCCTCCCGTGCGGCATTGAACAGTGAGAGATCACCCTTGAGGTCGAGAACAACGATCGGACAGGGTTTGTCACCGCCGGAACGGATGAGCTGGGTGAGAATCGGGACGATGCCCAGCGATGTCTTTCCCGCCCCGGTCTGACCGGCGATGTACATGTGTTCGTCGAGTATCCGACGGTGCAGAAGGACCGGCCCGCGAGTCTTCCGGTACACACCCATGAACAGATGGTCCGACTCACGCAGGACATCGCCCGTCTCCGGATCCTCCTCTGCATGCGTCGAGTTCCGCAGGCGGTCGACGTAGACATCCCAATCCGTTCTGTCCGACTGGCCGGTCGTCCTGCTCCGCTCGATCGCTATCCGCAGCTTGAGGATCCCGGGGGCATAGGTGGCGAGAAGAACCAATGTCGGCAAGGTGAACAGCAGCAGGAAGCCGATCACGAACACCCACACATACTGCGGTCCACCGTCGGCCAGCGGCTCGAACGGCGCGGTCAGCCAGTCATACGGCCGCTCGGGTCCGGGCGGCACTTGCCACCAGTCTGGACCCGCGGTGAGCCGTGCAACGATCTCCCACGGACAGAAGAACGAGAGGCCCACGACCAGGACCAGCGAGATCGATCCTGTGAAGAGCAGCGACCACAACTTCCTGCGAGTCTGGCTCCACCTTGGCACCCAGCACCCCGGCTCGACATTGGACGCATCGGGATGGGCAAGGAACAGGTGATGCATGAAGCGTCCATCCCGCAGGATGGTGCGGAGTCCCGCCCTGACGCCGCCGGGATGCTTCGACGCGGTGAAGAGAATATGTCCTATGCACAGGGCTAGGACCACCAGGATGGCGAGGGACACCGTGTGCCAGATTGGTACGAGCACGATCACAATCAGCACCAGCAGAAGCGTGAGCCAGTGCGGGCGGACCCGCGGCAGTGCACCCTCGCTCCGCACGCGATCATCGAGCCGAGGGTCAGTGAGCATCCACTCTCGGTAGAAGGCGAGCGGCATCGAGCCCTGGAAGGCGAAGAGCCCCATCGCCAGAGCAGCGAGCACGGCCGAGGTGATCGTGCGACTCTCAAAGAGCGTCGATGCGACGCTGGAGAGGAGCACCCCCGCGAGGACCCAGAGCGGAAGCACCACCAAGAGGGTCTGCCATCTCTTCCAGAACAGCATCCCCGCCGCGATCGCGATGATCGAGAGCAGTGTCAGGATCGGCATCACGGCACCGAGCGAGAAGATGCCGAGCACGTACCCGACAGCGAGTGTCACGGGCACCGCGAGCAGCATGTAGATCTGACGACGCTGTGCGGCCTCCAAGAGCTCACGCTCGGAGTGGCTCATGTTCTGAGCCCGGAAGGCAAGCGTGGTCACCCCTGGCTCGGCATCACGATTGGCTTGTATGGGTTCTGAGGTCATGGATCATCCGGCTGAGTGTGGCGACCGAGGGAACAACCTCGATCACGGAGAACATCTTTCGCAGGCCTCCAAGGGCCCGATCGCTCGATCGCATGGTCGACTTGAGTTCGTCCCGCTGTTCAATGCTGTGGACGAGGATCGCCATCCCAATCCCCCGGTTGCGGACATGCTGGCCCGCATCCGGATCAGAGCTGAGCACCTCCACATGCTCCGCGATCGCCCGATGGATACTGGCACGCTCGGCCGTGTCGGATGGGGCGTACACGCGGAGCAGCCGTCGCCCATCCTCCATGGTGACGCAGTACTCCCCAGCGGGAACGGGCGGCAGTTCCTCTGCTGGCACGCGAAACCGTCTCTTCTTTGTTCCGCAACAGAACCAAAGGATCGCGAGATGCTGACCGAACGCTTGATTGCCAAAGGCATCTGCGCGTGCCTCGGGTACCCCAACATCCCGAGCTCCCAGCTTGGTCAACTGGTAGTAGCTCATGTTCCCGGGGAGACCCGTGCAGATCTGTAGCCTGCCATCGGCCTTCAATCTCTTGAGCACGTTGGCCAGAGCGGGCTCGTTGCCGTCGAAGAAGAGACGAGCGAGGATCGGCCGGAGCGATATCCGGTAGAGGCCGATGTGCTTGAGGATGGCGAGATCCCGCTCGTTCATCACCAGATCTCGTATCCGAGCCCACAGTCTGAGCAGAAATCGTGGAACGCCCGAACCTTGTCGCTTGAGTATGCACCCCCGAACTCGATCACTCTCCAGGAGTCGTCCTCCCGAACCATCGCGTCGGGGAGACGCTTGTTACGGCCCATGCCGAGCGTGTAGAGCTCCGTCTCGCTCGTCCATGTTGCGGCAACACGCGGCTGTTTCCCTTCAAGACGCATGTACAGTTGGGCGAGATGGATGTCATGCGCCAGGTCGCTCGCCCGCGGTGTTCGACCACCGAACCCCCCGGTGAGTGAACCGGCCCGACGAGTCGCTGAGAACCAACGGGTGCTCACGGGTGCCAGTGACCAGCGGGACTGCAGGCGATACGCGGTCTGCTCTGCGTCGGGCACCGGCGAACCCGGTGTCCACGCGACCACAGGTGACTCAAGAGAGATCAGCGGGTGCGCCATACCAACGCCCGTCGCCAGCAGGCGTGCGTCGATCAGCCGCTTGAGGCTTCGACGTGCGGAGGAGCAGGCGTGCGTAGAACTCGTCCACCACCGTTGTGCGATCTGAAGTTCGGACAGAACCCTCACCCTCTTGGTAAGGGTGCTCAGGATCTCGGTATCCCGGTTCGTCAGAATGGACGTTTTCTGGCCCCGCACGGTGCGTCCTGAATTGGTGCTGACGGGTGGATTCTAGAAAGTGGTGTCTGGGAGCGGCACCTGGCCGAGGCCGGTTTGGATTCTTTGCGGTAGCGGTCGAAAGCCGGCAATCTTTGCGCAGGCTTCATCCCTCATGAGACGGGCGCCGCGGACCGGAGACGGTCCGCGGCGTTGTTCCGGAGCATGCGGTCACACCACGTGCTCCTTGTAGAGCGGGATCCGATCCCATGGGATCGGTACGCACGGGACACGGCACGCCGCCGGACGACGCGGGTTGGAGATCCAGACATTGAGCACGACGAAGTAGCCGTCGAACTCGATGTACTGGACATCCATTTCGAGGTTGTCGAACCGAGCAGTCAGGATGCAGTTCCATCCGAGCCAGAGGAGCATCCGTGCGAGGAGCGGCCGGCGATGAAAGGCCGGAAGGAACAGCTCAATCTCCACGCGGGCCATGAGATCGAGGTCCATGTTGGCCGAGACGTAGATGAGTCGTTGGCTTGCGTCCTGCGTGAAGCTGACCGCCTCACGGTCCGGCACGTTGGGCCACTTGCCCCAGTCGGGGTCATCGCACGGCAGCTCAAGATCGAGCCTTGTTTCCAGGTTGGTGTCTTTCAGCGTTGGCATTGGTTGTTCTCCTTCAGTTGTTGTGTGCGTGTGCAGCACGCATCCGGACATTGCCACACCCTCGTGCGGATGTCGATCCCCGGACGCGTGGAATAGCCCGCCGGATGGACCGGCGGGCGGGGCGTCTACGCGGCGACTTGGGTGGTCTCCTCTCTGGTGAAGAGGAAGGACACGATCTGGTGGGCGGCGTCACGGATCCCTGCCAGCGACTCCAGCAGCTTCTCCTCATCGCCGCGGTAGAGGTGGATGTAGTCTCGCGACGATGTCCCGGGCGTCAGACCGACCGCGGAGGCGACGGCGTAGGCGACGGACTCGGCCTCAAGCTCCCGCACCGTCTTGTCGGGGCGTGCCTCGGCGTTGCGGTGCAGCAGCTCGTGGGCCAGCTCGTGGGCGAGTGTGCTGAACTCCTCGGCGGGCGGAAGGCCGGGGCGGAGGCTGATGCGGCCGCCACGCGAGACTCCCAGAGCAGTGCCGAGCGAGTCGTCCGTGTCGACGGTGATGCCCCGGCTGGCGGCGAAGCTCTTCAGCCCATCGAGCATCGATCCCGGGTTGCCCTGCACCCGAGCGAACTCCGGCACGTCATCGCCATCGGTCTGGGCGATATCGAAGACGTGGGCGACGCGGAAGCGAACCCGGTCTTCCTTGGACTCGTCCCTCGGGTCGGCGGGTGATTCGGAGGCACGGGCACGGAGCTTCATCGGCGCCACGATGCCGATCCCCTTCTCTCCCTTCCGGACCTGGCGGCCCATGGACTTCCACGTTCGGAATCCCGCGACGCGGGTGGCGTTGGGACGCTGCGACCAGATCAGCATGATGTTGCCGATGCTGTACGCGTGGAACCGGCCCATGAACGCCAGGTACCGCCGGAGCTGCTCGCTGCGTCCGTCGGCCAGTTCGCCGGCGAGCCCCGAGAGGGCGTTGTTGATGATGGTGAGTGTGTCTTCTGCTTTCATTGTGTGTCCTCCATAAAGCGGGGCGGGTGTGTCCCCCCGCACGAGACGGGGGACCACACGCACCGCGTGGAGGACGGCGGCCGCGTGAGAGCGCCGCGGCGGCGGAGGGCCCGAAGGAGCACGAGCGGTGACAGCCTTGTGCTGGCGACGGTCGTGCGGCCCGCAGACGCCGAGCGCAGCGGCGGTGCCGAGCTGCGGCCGCCAGGGAACAAGGCAGAAGACACACGAGCATCAACCACGCACCGGGCGAGCCCGCGTGGCGACGGACGCGGCGTGCTCACACGGGGGCTGCGTCGGGCGCGTGCCGCGCAGCGGGCTCTCATGGTGATCGGGCAGCCACGACGCTCGGACAGAGCGGGCTTGCATGGGATGGCGTGGGCCTGTGGTGCGGGCGGAGAGGTGGAGAGCCGGTGGTGCACAAGCTCTCAACCTTGCGGAAGAACCGGTCGTCACTGGGCGAGTGCCAGAAGACCGGACGCGGCCGCGTCGGCTTCGGTCCGGTCGCCCGCGTTGGCGATCTGCCCGGAGAGTCGCGTCAGGGCGTCCACGATCGAGAAGATGGTGAAGCGTCCGTCCTGCCGGGCGATCGACAGGGCCTCCTTGGCCATGCTCCTGGTCACGCCGTGGCGGGCCAGCAGCTTGGCGACGTCCTCCTCCTCGCTGCCGAGAGAGGTCTTCATCGCCTTCGCGATGACCTGAGCGAAGCGGTCGCGACGCTCGTCGCGCCGCTCGACCAGGCGGTGGATGAGCCGCCGGATCTCGCCGACGGCGTCGCCGACGCGGGCGGTGTGCTTGCGGGAGAAGTCGATGACCTCCACCGCGTCCCAGACGATGTGGTTGCGGCAGATCGCCCGGAACCAGAACGTCTGGATGCCCACCGATCGCTTGCCCACTTCCGAGTTCCAGAGGAAGAACCCGGGCGCGAACGCTTCGCCATCGATCTCGGTCCAGCCGGCGGGGTCCACGAGGAAGCAGAACATGTCCTGCTCCCCGCAGTAGAGGCCGGTCCCCCCGCGTGTGCCCTCGGCACCGGCCTGCTGGGGCGGGCTGAAGTCCGTGGCGAACTCCCGCACCACCGAGAGCAGCTCGATGTTGTGCAGCCGCGTGTACGACGCGGCGTGCACGGAACGCACGAGCGTGTTCTGGGTGTGGACCTGGAGGGGCTTGCCCGTCCTGGGCATCGTCTCCTCAAAGACGAGTGCGGCCGTCTCCGGCGTGAGCCGGTTGACGGTGTCCTTGCTGATGCCCGCGAGCGAGCAGAGCTGGCTGAAGCTCCATCCGTTGAGCCGGAGCGGCGTCTCGGAACCGACCGAGAGGCCGAGCCGGTCGCCGTCGGCCATCGGGCGGAGCGATTCGGGCCGCTCCCAGAGGTCGGACGATTCCTCGCGCTGCTTCTGGCAGTGACGCCAGAGGTCCGCGAGCGTCGCGAAGGACTCGTCGGGAGAGCGGCGGAAGAGCTCCTGGCTCCCCCGCGTAAGCGTGGTCTTCATCATGGCAAACTCCTGTCTGATGTGTGAACGAACAACCGGCCACGCACGCTGCGTGGCCTTGTGAGAGAGAACCTTCTTGTGTGTGCACCACCGGCCTCTCGCTGGTCCTTCGGGAGCCGTGCCCCGACTGCGGACCGGCGAGCGGCCGGCTGCGTGTGTCTACCCGTCACCTGCGATGTCAGACCGGCCGGCGATCTGCGTCGCCGCCGGGATCAGGCCTCGCCCGTGGGCGGGTCCGCGTCGAGCACCAGCCGCAGCAAGCTCGTCAGAACTTCACCCCGTTGGCACCCATCGGTTGTCAGCGTGATGATGCCGGGTGTGTCGGCGGTGGTGCGTCCGAAGCCGCGGTCCTCGGCGTCGCGTGCTTCAATCTCCGCTCGGATGCGCAGATACTCCTCGCCGGACGCTCCCCGCTGTCGGAGCCTCCGCTCGGCCCGTTCCGTGGCGCTGCACGTAAGGTAGAAACGTCGATGGGCGTGCGGGGCGATCTGCGTGCCGGCGTCGCGACCTTCGATGACGACGCTCCGCCTGGCCTGCGTCCATGCCCGCACCCAATCCTTCTGCAAGTCGATGAGCCGCCGGCGGACGAGCGGCTGGTTGCTGATGGTGCTGACCAACGCGTCCGCATCCGGCGACTCCAGGTCGCTCGGTGTGTAGGCGGCCCCGTGGAGCATCAGCCGGCCATCGACCGTGAGCGATGGTGCCGCATCGCGCAGCCACGCCGCAACCGTGAACTCATCGGTGGGAGCGACGCCGATTCGGTTCATCGCCAGAGCGATCGCCCGGTAGTGCCGGCCCGTGTGCAAAGCGGCCGCCCCGAGTCGGGCGGCGAGGTCGGCGGCGAGCGTGGACTTCCCGCTCCCGGCCGGCCCGTCGATGGTCACAACGACGGGCGCCAGTGCCACGGACCCTGTAGCTGGATGGAGTTGTCGGTCCGTGGGGTGACGCCCGTCATCGTGCTATGTCTCGTGAATCGTTGAAGGGTGTCGGCAGTGAGCACCCTAGTGAACCAGTCGAACTGTTGCGCTGGTCAGCGTGTCCATCCCGATGTTCAGACCGGGATCTCGTCCTCCTCATGCTCGTGGCTGCCCCTGGATTCCGCTCCTCGCTGCCGCTGCTCGTTGATCCACGAGTGAGCGGCGTTGAGGGCCTTGGCCAAGGGGAGCAGGTCGTCGTAGCCGAAGCTGCCCGAGTCCTTCCATGTGTCCCCATCCTTGTACGACCGCGTGACGGTGACGTTGTGGATGGGGCCGACGGAAGTGTCGTTGAGCCACACGGCGGCCTTGAGAGCCCCGAACCGCACCGTGTGCACGGGCCGGTTGGAAGACTGCTTCTGGCCTCCGTTGCCCCCGGACCGTGCCGGGCTGCCGTTCTGTTTGCCGCTCTGCATGCGAACCTCCTTCTGTTCAGTGAACCTTCGTGGTGTCAACTGCCGACGGAGGCGTTATGCGGTGCTGCTGGTCGGATGTGACGCAACGACGTACCCCGCTGATCCGGCTCAGAGTTTTCCGTAGCGAGGGTCCAGGTCTGCGTGCGTGCCGGCAGAACGCCGGAGGGTTCACGTCGGGTCCGCGGGTCGCGGCCGGCTGAGAGCCAGACCGATGAGGTGGACCAGCTCGGACTCGAAGCGAGCGTGATTTACCTACATGACATCGGCCGAAGTCGTGGGCCGTGCATCGGGCGTGGAGCCGGGAACTCTTGTGCATCCGCTCGTACTTGCAGGATGTTCTGTTTCCTTAAGGCTCTCCTACCTGGGGGTTTGTATGAGGTTGGGCGTGAGAGTTACGCGGGAGAGTGAGGGGGGTGGAAGTATGACCCAGGCGAAGGCAGAGATACGCAGACGGCATCACAAGGTCGCCGGCTCTCAGGATACCGCCTCCTCCATCATCGAGTACCTCATCATACTCGCTTTCATGAGTCTGAGTGCAGTCGTGACAGTCGGACAGCTGGGAGAGACTTTGCAGGAGTCCATCGCTGAATCTGGCAGAATCATTCAGGGAGCAGGAGTCATTCAGTGCGGCAACTGGGGACAACCGCCATGCCCGTGACAACATAAGGTTTCCCAAGGCAGAGGGCACTTGATGAAACCATAAAGTCTTCAGCTCCTGTTTCCAGAAGCTGAAGAGTCACATTCAGTGAAGAACCCATCACGACGCGCGGCGGCGAAGTCCAGCCAGCATCGCTCCGACTCCGAAGAGTGCGATGGCGCCAGGAGCGGGAACTGCGGGCGGCAAAGTCGCGTTCCACCAGTTCCAGATCAGAGGATCGGAGATGTGAACGCCGTAGGTGGCATCGAAGTAGCTCGGTGTTCCTGTAGTCGCGAGTGCCGCGATGGTCGTGAGCTGTCCGAGCTCGTTGTAGCCGAACGCCCCTGAAGTGCCGGGAGTGCCAAGACCCCCCAGAGGGAGGAACTTCGAGTGCCCGGCGGGGTAGAAGACAGACTCGGCGTAGAAGTCAGCGATGCTGCTGCCAAGCCCAAAGTCATCCACATACACATCGAAGGCGCGACCGAAGCCGTCGAGCGGAAGGAGCCCCGTCGCTGGCGTTCCGGGACGACCGAAGCCCGCGTAGGTGATGCGGTCACCGACATTCACCGGCGCCACCGTGATGTTCGAGATCGGAAGCGTCACATCCAGTCGGAACAACGCGATGTCCGGCTGAGTGCCGCCGATGTTCGTGTACCCTGGGTGCAGGAAGTACTCGGCGACAGAGTACTGCTCGCCAGGGTTCGAATTGAAGTTCGTTCCCGTGAACACCCGGTGGTTCGTCGCGAACAAACCACCTTGAGAGAAGTTGTGGGCGACCGAAGCCCCCCACGTGTAGAACCGCTGATCGGACTCAGACCAGAAGTTCCCCAGGAGTCCACCGGAGGCCCGCGTCGTGAACCCGAACGGGTCCTCGTACGCGAGATGCACCGAGTGCCCGCCGTTCTGCACCGCGAACTGCTCGTAGTGCAGCCGGTTCGCCTCAAGGTTGCCGTTGTGGACGAACTGGGCGTGGGCGGGGCTCACCATCCACAAGAGGGTGAGCAGGGACATCGTCAACAGATAGGAAAACCGATTCATCACTGCACCTCTCTCGTGAAGGCCACACGAGGATGCGGCCTTCACCGCCTCCGGCTCCTCGCGCTCGCGATGCACCGACACCCTCTCCCGCGTCGGCTTCGCGAGCACCGAGATTGTACCGCGTGAGGGCGTTGTCTTGCCGTGAAGATTGGCCGTGGATCGGGGGCGGATCGAGGGTGACTGGGGTGGAAGCCGGCGGCAGTTTTGCGGGATTACCGGTCCTTGCCATCCAGAAGTCTGCCGAGCGCCCGGTGCACAAGCGGGTACGCCGGAGGATTCAGACGGGGTCCGGGTGTCGCGGCCGGCCGAGAGCTAGACCGATGAGGCTGGCCAGCTCGGACTCGAAGCGTGCCCGCTCCGCCTCGAACGCCGGGGCGTTGCTCGGAAGTCGGAGTGGTCGCTTTGGAAGCTGCCGCATCGTGGCGACGCCCGGCTCGATCGCCCGCATCAGGGAGCGGAACGCGTGGCTCGCCGTCAGGCGTGCTCCCGTGCTCCGGCGGAGTTCATCGACGAGTGCGTTGAACGCGGCGTCCGCATCCGGCGAGAGCACGAACTCCCGCTTGACGCACGCGGCATCAGCCAGCGGTCGTGCGGGTCGAGTGGTTCGTGCATCCGGGAGTTTGGTAGCCCCGGACTCGCGTGGCCCCTCCCCTGCCGCCGGACCGATCACCCTGCTCACGCTCGCGGCATCCAGAAGCCGCGCCAGCGACGAGGATGGCCGTGGTGTTTCAAGTGACTTGGCCATGACCCTCCCTACGCGACGAGCTTCATCGAGGTGTTCTCATCGTGCGTCGTCGCTCCCGCCGGGAGCGTCCCCGCGAGGAACGCGTCTCGGTTGGTGATGCGGTGCACGATCTCGCACGCGAGGTCGAGGAACTGATGGGCGGTGCGGGTCTGCTGTCCGCCGTGGAGCTGGAAGACGGTGCACCCACGTCCGGAGGACTCGGGAATCGCGACGGCCTGGGTGATGAACGTGCGGAAGAGCCGACCGGGTGCGATCGAAGCGAGCGTCGCTTCGACCTGGTTGCGGAGCTTGCGTGCGCGTCCATCAACGTTGTTGAGCAGGACGCCCAGCACCTCCAGGTTCGGGTTCCGAAGCCGACGCACGTCGGCGATGTCTCGGAACGCCTCGTCCAAGCCCGCCAGCGAGAGCGGGTGCGGGAACGCCGTAAGCAAGAACCACTGGGCCGCGGCGTACGCGGCCACGGTCGTGGCGAAGCCAGCCGATGGGCCCGTGTCGAGCAGCACGAAGTCGTACGTTGCCGATGCTTCCTCGATCGCCCGGTCGAGCAGCCGGCTGCGGTCCATGTAGCGGGAGAGCTGGACTTCGATCTCCGAGAGCTGCGGGCGGGACGGGATCAGCGACACCCCCTGCGGCATGTCCTTGGTGATGACGAGGCTTTCGATCGCATCATCGCCGGTGAGCAGTTCGAGCGTGCCGGCGAAGCTGTCCACCGGCACCCCGAGGTGCTTGGTCGAGCCCGAGGCCGGGTCGAGGTCGATGATCAGGCACCGCTTGCCGGCCAGGCCGAGTGCCGCGGCCAGGTGCACCGTCACGGTTGACTTGCCCGTCCCTCCCTTCTGATTGCCCACCGCAATCACGGTGGCGTTCGATGATGTGGTGTTCATGCTCCCCTCCATGTGGCACGCCGATAGTCCATGCGGGCGTGCGGGCCCGCGGGCGCGCATCGCACGCCACGTCTATCGCATCATGTCACCGGCGACAAGATCGAATCCGCACGTGTCGGCTCGGAGTCACCGGAACGCGGCGAGACGCAGCGTTCCGGCCGCTGGGACCGATGGGCGGCGCTCCTTGCCGACCGACGTACTTCAGTGATATCGCACCACACTGAAGTCCGCACCGCATCCGCATGTCGACACATGTCCAGTCCGGGCCCGATCAATGTTCCTCCCAGCGTTTCATAGCGTTCATCCATAGCTATCCAACGACTACTTGCTTGCCTCTTGCAACCAGGCTTCGAACGATCACAAGACGCCTGGATCTGCGAGGACTCCATACAGACTCGCGTAGGTGGTGAGCGACGGATTAGCGTGCTCAGCTTGATCGAGAAACGCCACTCCGACGCACTTCGACCACCCGAAGCGATTAGCTCACACAGACCTGTGGGCCAGGAAAGACCAACCGTCCGAGTCAGTGCCGACCGCCCCGCCGCACTGTCGCTACTCACCATGATCGCCGAACACGGGATCCATGCCGGCGACCGGGAAAAGAGCTCCGTCTCTGAAGTTTGGAGGGTCAACACCCAGTGTGCAGAGGCCCGAGGTTCGAGCTACGACGCCGACCACGGCGATGCGAGTGCCTGTTCCCATTCATGCGGATGATTGGATGATGCACGTCGCCATTTTCATGGACACACTTGGGTATATCGCTATAATCGTCTCGTTCAACTGCTTGCAAGCTCGTACCCGGTCGGCTCTCCAGGCTGCCATTCTGGCAGGCTAATTAGTCATCGCTCACGTATCGGCAGGGTTTTGGTCGCACGAGGGAACGACTTACATGAGCTTTTCGGCCCCGCGGCGGGGCTCTTGACAGGCGTGAGACCTTGTGCCCAGTTGGCATGCCCCTTGCCTTGACTCGGGGTATATGCCCACCCCACCGTCCACGCTCATCGATCCACCCATCGCCCACGCCGACGTCCGTCGCTTCGCGGAGGACAAGGTCAATCTGCCCGCTGACATCGCCCGGGAGCGTCGCCAGAAGGTTAACGACCTTCGCGAGCGGCTCGGGAAGTGGATGAAGGACCATCCCGATTGCGGTCTCGCTAAGTCGTATCTGTCCGGGAGCCTGGCAAAGGGCACGGCGCTCCGCACCTCCAGCGATGTTGATGTCGCGCTATACATCACGTATGACGGGGAGCGAAAGGCCAACCGTCAACTCTCCAACTGGATTGCGGAACGCCTCCGGAAGGCCTATCCGCAGATGAGCCCTGACCAGATTGAGCCGCAGGAGTTCTCGGTCAAGATCAAGTTCAAAGAGGCCGGTGTGGACGTGGACATCGTCCCGGTGTTCTACGAGGGCGACCAGCAGGACAAGGGCTGGCTGGTGTCGAAGAAGACGGGCCGGTTGATACTCACCAGCATCCCTATGCACCTTGCGTTCACCCGCAAGCGCAAGGACGCCCAGCCGCAGCACTTCGCCCAAGTTGTGCGTCTCATCAAGTGGTGGGCCGCCGAGCAGAAGGCGAAGGACGCGAGTTTCCGGTTCAAGTCGTTCATGGTCGAGCTGATCTGCGCTCACCTCGCCGACGGCGGGCAGGACTTCTCCGACTACCGCAAGGGGATGGAGGCGTTCTTCAACTACATCGTCTCGACCGGCCTCGAGAGTCGGATCGCGTTCAAGGACTATTACTCCGCGTCGGATCTGCCGAGGTCGTTGCCGGACGTGGTGCAGATCTTCGACCCGGTGAACGCCAAGAACAACGTCGCTTCGCAGTACACCGAAGCCAATCGCAAACTCATCGTGGAAGCCGCTCAGGACGCGCTCAATGCCCTGATCGAAGCCCACACCGCCTCGACCAAAGCCGATGCCGTCGCCATGTGGCGGGTGGTGTTGGGGACTTCCTTCAGAGGGTAACTCATGACGCACAGTTACACGACCACTTCGACTTTCACCACCTCCGATGCCCGCCGGGTCGGCGGTAAGGTGGCCGCCGACCTCCGCCAGATGCAGATGGCATACGGCAGCCCGTCGGATCAGGAGATTGAAAGGTACTTGGGCGAACTTGTCACGCTTCTGGGCGACGGCTACTTGGACACCGTCATGTACGGGTTCAAGAAGGACGGTGCGTGGTTGCCGGCGACGCTGAGGTACACCGCCCTATCGCTCGGCACGACCGACGAGGGCGACCGGTCCGGTACGGTCAAGCGAGGAGTGGAAACCGCTGGTGCGTACTTCACGTCCTACCTCACGTACTCGCAGAAGTGGTGGAGCATCAGGGAAGACGCTCGCGCCCGGTACAAGGCGGGCTTGCCTATCCAGCGTGTGTCCGGCGACGAACCGAAAGCCCCGGGTGGCTGGATCGAGGACAAATCGTACATCTCGGGTGGAGGCGGCGTCCGCCGTGCCGTGCTTGGGGGTGTCTCTTGAATCAGACTGATCTGTTCGAGGATGTCCTCACGCTCCCAGACCCTCGCGGGCAGGCCGACTTCGACCGGCTGGTCGGTCTGGATGAGTACAAGGCCAGGCTCGTCAAGGAAACCCTTCTTCTCGTTGATCCGGGACAGTTGCGTGACTGGAACAAGACGCACCACAGAGGCGAACTGGTCGCCGTGCAGTACTTCCACTCGCGCCCACCCCTCTTCCTTCTGGCCGGCGATGTGGGCACTGGCAAGACTGCTCTTGCTCGATCGTTCGGGAACGAAGTAGCAAAGCGAGCAAGGGTGCGGGTGGAGTTGTACGCCCTAAGCCTGAATACTCGCGGTAGCGGCGCGGTCGGCGAGATGACCCGGCTTATCTCCGGCGCGTTCAAGCAGGTTCGCGAAGACGTCGGCAAGACCCGAGGCGGCGACGGCAAGGCAGGGCGGGGCATCATTCTTCTCATCGACGAGGCCGATGCGTTGGCTCAATCGCGCGAAGCGGCCCAAATGCACCACGAGGACCGCGCCGGCGTGAACTCCCTGATCCGCGGCGTCGACGACATCGCCGCCGAGCGGCTTCCGGTTGCCGTGGTCATGTGTACGAATCGCTTAGATGCCATCGACCCCGCTGTCCGCCGTCGCGCCGCCGCCGTATTCGAATTTTCACGTCCTAGCCGCGAGCAACGCCTACATGTCCTCAAGGACGGCCTCGCGGGAAGCGGCTTCACCGATCGCGAGCTCAGCCAACTCGCCGATGCGACGGGCGAGGCCGACGGTCGCACCCATGGCTTCACCTACTCAGACCTGACTCAGCGGCTCATCCCAACGCTCGTCCTTGATGCGTTTCCAGAGCGGGCCGTCACCGGAGCGCGTGCCATTGAGATTGCAAAGGGACTGAAGCCTACGCCACCGTTCAGGGAGCTAGCGGATACGGCCCGCCATGGAGCTCATCATGGCCGGTAAGCCCACGCTCAACGAGCTGTTCTTGGCCCTGCACGATCGTCTCGCGTGCGAACTGGGCATCACACGTCGCACGGTGTTGCACAACGCTACCATGGGCGAGGTCTCTGAGCGTCAGTGGATCGAGATGCTCTACAAGCATCTACCCAAGAGGTACAAGGTCAACAAGGCATTCGTCATCGACTCACAGGGCGCATGTAGCGACCAGATCGATATCGTTATCCACGATCGGCAGTACTCGCCGTTCGTGTTGAACTACGGCGATGCGCTCTATGTGCCTGCAGAGAGTGTGTACGCGGTCTTTGAGGTCAAGCAGGGAATGAACGCCGATCAAGTGAAGTACGCGGCGCAAAAGATAGCCAGCGTGAGGGCGTTGCACAGGACAAGCATTCAGTTCCAGTCCAATCGCGGGATGGAAGTGAAGAACAAACTGCACGACATCTTGGGCGGTCTGCTGACCGTGGACAGCGATTGGAATCCACCATTTGGCCCATCATTCACTTCGGCCATCAACACCACGTCCAAGGAAGGCCGACTTGATCTCGGGTGCTCCGCCCAGCACGGGATGTTTGAGGTTCGATACACAGAGCCAGACTCAGTGGCTATCGACTCTCAGCTTACCAATGCCGCTCTCGCGCTGTTCGTCCTTCGCCTGATCGACCGGCTGAGGTCGATGGGCACTGCCCCCGCACTTGACATCCTCGAATACGCGAAGAACGGCATTCATACCACGCCCGCTTGAAGTGCCGAAAGTGCGGCCTCAGGGACTGCTTGCAGGCCCGCCTGCCGGCGTGCGGGTGAAGATCGCGGCTTGCGGGGTGTGGCGTCGTGTGCGACTGGTGAGGTCGAGACCCACCCCGGAATGCTGAACCGCATTCCGGGGTGAGGGCATCGATTGAGAAAGCAGAAGGAAGAACACCAAGCAACGGAAAGTCGAGTGCGGCCGGCCGACGGATGGGGATCCGTCGGCAACGGCTGCGGCCGAAAACGGTCGCACGCCGACCGGGCGTTGGCTGCACGCGTGCCCGGTCGGCGAAGACCGACCAATGCCAGTGCGGCGAACCTACCTCGATTCGCGTGCGCGAGTCAAACCCTCTTCACGCGGTGCGTGCGGACGGGTGGGCCCGTCGCTCGTGAGGCCGCCGGCCCGCGTGCCGGCGTGCGGGACCGCCCGACCACGGGCATGCCCGCTGGCCTGAAACACCGTTCTCCCGACTGCCGGCGTGCGGGCGCCGTGGACAGCCCGCCTGCGGGAGAAGGGCATGGAAGCACTCAGACACCAACGATCATCACCCCGGCTGATGCCGGAGCTGGCCGCACGGCCCGAGGGCGGGTTCGTGCTCGTGCCGGCGTGGGCGTTTGTGGGGGCCTGGTGGGCCTCCAGAACGCGTGAGCTGAGGCCGCTGGACCTCCGGGTATGGCTGGCGAGTTTCGAGGCCGTGGCGAGGCGCTGCGGCGCTTGGAATGGCTGCCGCGTGGCGTACTCGACAGGCGAACTGCGGGAGCTCACCGGTGCGGCGTCGGACCGCTCGGTTCGTGAGAGCCTCCGGCGGCTCGAACGCACCGGCCTGCTCACGTGGCGGCACACGGGCGTCGAGCACGCGGCGACGGTGGAGGAGGTCGCCTTGGCTCAGCCTGGACCGATGCTCGATGCACTGGGCCTGGTGGCGACGCCGACGCGGCGTGTGCCCGTGCCCCGGCGGCTCGTGCGGGAGCTCTGCCGGGCTACGTCGGCGACGCTCCTGGCGACGGCGTTCGGGCACTTGCTGCGGTGCCTCTTCAACCGGCGGCGGTCGTGCGCCTCGGGGGGCCTGTGCAAGGCGTCGTGGGTCGCGGAGGTCTTCGGCATCAGCGAGCGGAGCGTGAAGCGATGCCGGGCGAGACTCACATCGCTTGGCGTGCTGCGGACGGCCGTCGCTCCCCAGCGGGTGATGAACCGGCACGGCGGGTGGTCGGCGTGGAACCTGCGGTGGCGGGCAACGCCCGGAGCAGGGTCTACGCAGCGGGCTCGGCCTGTTCGCCGGCCCGGTGCCCGCTTGTCACCCCTCGGGGCGTCCGGATGCACGCGGATGTCACCCCCAAGTGAAACAGGCAACTCCCTTTCGGGATCTGAAAACCATCAACCGGGCGGCGGTGGTCGCGTCGTGCCCCGGCGGGTGTGCGTGCGTGCGGGCGATGGTGCTCGTGCCTCGCGGGGAGGGGAAGCGCCCCACCTCCGCGGCGTGTCGCGGGCTCGGGCATGTGCGAGCGGAGGAACTCGCGAGCGTGCCGGGGTTGATGTCTCTCTGCCGGCGAGCGGTCCGGGCCGGGCTGGTGCCGCGGAGCGAAGCGGGCGTCCTGAACCTGGTCGCGGCGGCGGGCCATGCCCGGCGTGTGGCGAGCAGGAACCCGGCCGGTCTGTTCGCGGCGGTGGTGCGGCGTGGGCTGTGGTCGTACATCTCGGGCGAGGATGAGGACCGGGCGAGGGCGGCGGCACGGGCGGTGTGGGGTCAGGTGCGGCCGAGAGTGGTGCTCAGGGTCTCAGGGGAGAGCCGGGGGGGGCCCGGAACCGACGCTGACTCGGTCGCAGATCCGGGCGACGGTCCGAGCATCGCTCGGGCTGGCGCCACTTGGGGAGGCTTGACTGGGCCTCTGCCCCAGTCGGATGCGGCCTGGGTCCGCAGAAACCCTGCCACACAGCCGAACCCGACGCGAAATCGGTCCGTACAATGCACTGGTTTACACATAGTGTAAAGCCATCGGTTGACTTCGACGATCTGGCCGGTACGCTATGAGTCATGGAAGTCCGTTTCGCCGACGATCGGCTGCAACGGTTGGAGTCCGACCCGAGCTTCCGAGCCAAGGAGTTCGGGGACGATGTCGTTCGGAGTTTCCGCAAGAAGCTCCAGTTCATCCGGGCGGCGGTGGACGAGCGGGATTTGTACCAGATGAAGTCGCTGCACTTCGAGAAGCTCAAGGGCGACCGGGCGCATCAACGCTCGGTCCGGCTGAACAAGCAGTGGCGGCTGATTCTGGAGCTGGCCGAGGAGGCCGGCGGGAAGGTGGTCGTGGTGGTGTCGGTCGAGGACTACCACTGAGAAGGAGTGGCATGGGCAACAAGCAGCACATCCCGGTGGAGGTCTTCCCGCCCGGCGAGTTCATCCGCGATGAGCTGGAGGCCCGCGGCTGGGAGCAGCGTGATCTGGCCGAGATCATGGGGCGGCCCGAGCGTGTGGTCAGCGAGCTGGTCTCGGGCAAGCGGTCCCTGACGGCGGAGACCGCCCAGCAGCTCGGCGAGGCGTTCGGAACGAGCGCCCAGGTCTGGCTCAACCTCGAAGCGGCGTACCAGCTTCACAAGCTCGGCAAGCCAGACGAGGCCGTGTCCCGGCGTGCGAGGCTGTACACGGCCGCACCGATCAAGGATATGGTGCGGCGTGGCTGGGTCGTGGAGTCTGACAATGTCGAGGTGATGGAAAGCCGTGTGATGCGGTTCTTCGGCGTCGATTCGCTGGATGCCCGCCCGGACTTCTTCTCCGCCGCGGCACGCAAGAGCACGTCGTACGTTGACGAGTTCACCCCGGCCCAGCAGGCGTGGCTGTTCCGTGCCCGCCAGCTCGCGCAGACGCTCAAGCCTTCCAAGTTCGACGCCCGGACGTTCCCGTCCGAGGTGCTCGGGCTCCGCTCGCTCCTGGCCAATCCCGATGATGTCCGACAGGTCCCCAAGGCGCTCGCATCGCTGGGTGTGCGATGCGTGGTCGTGGAGCACCTGCCCGAGACGCGGATCGATGGAGCGTGCTTCTGGCTGGACCAGAAGAGCCCTGTCGTGGCGCTGTCCGTTCGGTTTGATCGGATCGACTCGTTCTGGTTCACCCTCATGCACGAGCTCGGCCACGTCGCCGCCGGCGATGGCCGCGACAAGGCCCTCCGCCCCGACATCGATCTGGTCGTGGATGCGGAAGGCGCTCCGAAGGACGAGCCGTTGCCGCCCGAGGAGCTCGCCGCGAATAGGTTCGCGTCGTCGTTCCTGCTTCCTCCGGATGAGTTCGAGGGCTTCATCCGCAGGGTCAAGCCGCTCTTCTCCAAGCAGAAGATCGAGGGATTCGCAGCCCTGCACAGGGTCCACCCGGGTTTGGTTGTCGGGCAGCTCCAGCACCGGAGGCTGATCCCGTTCGCGAACCTCCGGGCCTCGCTGGTGAAGGTCCGGTCCACACTGCTTGAAACGGTCCTCTATGACGGGTGGGGCATGACGCCCCCGGTCGCCTGAAGAGCGGAGCTCATCCCATGGCATCGACATACAACGAGCAGATGCAGAAGCTGGTCGCGGAGTACCGCCAGGCCGGCAATCCTTGGCCAGCTACCGCGTACGACATGGCCGCGTGGGCCGTTCGCACCGGTCGCTGGGAGCCGCCGAGAGAGCTCGCCATCGACCGGTGTGCGGACGATCTGGCGAGGGCCATGCGTGAGGAGTTCATCACCGACCGACAGGGACGGCGTGTGCGTGCCAAGCACGCCGCACGGCGTGAGGTCAACGGTGAGCAGATGACCTTCTGGGCGGATCTTCGGACGGCCCCCCGGGAGCACATGGAGGTCGCCTTCGCGCAGCGTCGCCAGCAGGTTGTCGCCGACTGCGCCCAGCTCAAGCGGGATGTGGACAGCTACAACGAGAACTTCAACCGCGAGGACGAACCGATCCAGATGGTCTTTGACTTCACGATGGATCTGATGGAACTCGAAGCGGTCGCCTCGATGTCGCGGTAGCCGTTCTGCGATGCCCACCGACTCGGTTGATCGGTTCCGGTGCTTACGGCCCCACCTCACCAATCATCCGTCCCAGCGCCCGGTGCACCAGCCGGAGCACCTGCTCATCCCGCTCCCGGTACGTCCGGCACGAGTCCGCAGAGACCTCGGCCCGGACTCGCTCATCGGTGTGGGTGAGCCGCACGGCGTAGGTGCGGGCACCGTCGCCGCCGTCCCCGGTGTGGGTCAGCGTGATGCGGGCCAGGCATGTGCGGCGTGATGCATCGCCCCCAGGCAGCTTGTCGATGGTGACTTCGAGCATGACGATCGATACGGCTCGGTGGCTCCTTCGGCTGCGTGGTTCAGAAGGCACGGCCCCGCGACGCCAGCTCGCGGCCTTGTTCGCAACCTCACTCCTGTGTGTTCTGCCGGCTCGGCGGTCATCGTCGGGGCTCGCCAAGCGGGGGCCCCCGACGATGAACGCGGAGACGGCTGCCCACGCCCCGTTCCTGCCGCCTGCCCGCACGCTGCCCCCGCCCGGTGCTTGCGGGCTGAATCCCCCACCCCCTGCCGGACGGCGGGAGTCTGAGGGGCTCATTCGGGCGTGCGTGATGATTCGTGCTGCAGCGGTGATCCCGGGTTGCCCGTGCTGCGAATCATGAGTGTCGAAGGGCTCTCGAAAGAGCTTTGGAGGGACTGCACGTCATGTCCGTCTGGTTCACCGCGGACACGCACTTCGGGCACGCGAACATCATCCGCCACTGCCGGCGGCCGTTCGCCGATGTCCACGCGATGGACGCGCACCTGATCGACCGCATCAACGAGCGTGTGGGCCCGGACGACATCCTGTACCACCTGGGCGACTTTGCGAAGCGAAGCGCCGATGCGGCGGCGTACCGGTCACGCATCCGCTGCCGCCGCATCGTGCTGGTACTGGGCAACCACGACCCGCAGACGCTCTCGGGGCGTGTGCGGCCGGAGTTTGTCGGGCTGTTCCAAGAGGTGCATTCGCTCCTTCGCATCAAGGTGCCGGTGAACGGCGAGCCGCAACTCATCGTGCTCTGTCACTACGCGCTGCGAGTGTGGGACCGGGCGCACTACGGCGCATGGCATCTCTTCGGGCACAGCCACGGCGGTCTGGCCGACGACCCGCACGCACGGTCCTGGGATATCGGTGTGGACCACAACGGCTACGCCCCTCTGAGCCTGGACGAGGTCGCGGCCATCATGTCCCGCAAGACTTTCCGGCCGGTGGATCATCATCGAGGGGCCGGGCCGGGGCATGAGCGTCAGGGAGGCCCTGAAGCGACGGGCACATCGCCCGAATAGGACGACCACCCCAGTGGGTGCCGTAAGGGTCCGGCATCGATCTCTGACCACAACTTCGGGCTGCTTGCACCAAAGTACGCCAGACTCTGGTGCCGCACCGAGGGTCCCTGCCAACGTCCTATCTGATGTTGTTCGGGTACAATCCGTGGGGTCTACCGCTGGGGTCGTCCCCAGCGGTCGTGAGGCTATCCATTGCCTCCACAGAGGAGCGAAAGGACCCAGATTGGCGAATGATCACCACCGAGCCCGTCTGCTGAACGCCATTGAAGACGCGGCGGCAAGGCACACCCGCTTGGTCTTGGTGGTTGGTGGTGAACCCTCGGGTCGGGCGTCGCTGGTGAAAGCGCTCGCGGCAGAGATGGGGGCACCGGTGGTCAACCTCGGCAGGTCGATCTCGGAGCGACTGCTCGGAGTGTCAGCAAGACACCGCCCGATGACCGCAGCCGACACTGCGGCGGACCTGATCAGGGCGACCGAACCTGGCAAACCTGCATGGGTCGACAAGCTCGAACTGCTGTTCTTGCCCGACCTGATGCTCGATCCGCTCAAGCTGATCAGTGACTCGGCGAGAAGCCGTGTTGTCGTCGCCGTGTGGCCTGGAGATTGGACCGGCACCAGTCTCCGGTATGCCGTACCTTCACACGCCGAGTTTCGTGAGTACGAGAACCCCGACTGTCTCGTGGTTGAGGCTCCTGTCTCGTCCACCAAGGATCGCTGATGAAGTACGCCGACCTGGTTCAGTTTGATCCGATTGAGTCCGTGGTCGAGCTCGCGCCGCCGACCAGGCGGACGCCGCGAAGCGACTCGTCGAGACCTTTGTGATCTCCGACCGGCTCGCCGAACTCCTGAAGTCCATCGTGTTCCCGCAGCTTCAGTTCGATGTTCCCACCGACAACAAGGGCATGCTCATTGTCGGCAACTACGGCACGGGCAAGAGCCACCTGATGGCCGTGATCTCTGCGTTGGCCGAGCGGGGAGAGCTCGTCAAGTCCGTCACCCACGCGGACGTGAAGAAATCGGCCGAGGGCATCGGGGGACGCTTCTGCGTCATTCGAGCCGAAGCTCCGTCCACCCAACTGGCGCTGCGGGACCTGGTCTGCCAGCGAATCGAGAAGTGGCTCGCGGACCACGGGGTCGACTTCACATTCCCGCCCTACGACGAAGTCACCAGCAACAAGGAAGACATCCAGGAGATGATGGGCAAGTTCGAGCAGAAGCACCCCGACAAGGGGCTGCTGTTCGTGCTCGACGAGCTGCTCGACTACCTCCGCGGCCGGGATCATCAGGCCCTGATCCGAGACCTGGGCTTCCTCCGCGAGCTCGGTGAAGTCTGCAAGACGAGCCGCTTCCGCTTCATCGCCGGCGTGCAGGAAACCCTCTTCGACAACCCGCGATTCCAGTTCGTGGCCGACTCGCTCAAGCGGGTGAGCCAGCGGTTCGAGCAGCTCCTCATCGTCCGAGAGGACATCGCGTTCGTGGTGTCCCAGCGTCTGCTTCGCAAGACGGCCTCGCAGGAGACGAAAGATCCGCGAGCACCTGGCCAAGTTCACCAAGCTGTACGGCTCGATGAACGAGCGGC
>JAOSKU010000006.1 GCA_027493445.1 Thermoleophilia bacterium
GTCTACCGCGATCAGTGGACCTGGGATCGCGTGGTCAAGGTCACCCACACCCGCACCAACTGCATTTCCGCCTGCTCGCTCGATGCCTACGTCAAAGATGGCATTGTCTGGCGGGAAGAGCAGAACGCCACCTTCGAGCAGTCGTTCGCTGACGTCCCGGACTTCAATCCGCGCGGCTGCCCGGCGGGCTGTGTCTACAGCTCGGTGATGTACGACCCCACCCGCATCAAGTACCCGATGAAACGGGCGGGCAAACGGGGCGAAGGCAAGTGGGAGCGGGTCTCGTGGGACCAGGCCCTCACCGAAATCGCCGATAGGCTCATCGACGTTGTCGAGACCGACGGCTCCGACTGTGTCGTCTACGACAACGGCAGCACCAACGTGGACATGGGCATCGGCTCCCCCATGGAGAGACACCTCTTCACCACAGGCGTTGGGAGCACCGTCATCGACTCTTTCGCCGGGGTGGGCGACCTCCCGGTGGGCCTCATCCAGGCGTGGGGCCTCTACATGTCCGAAGGCACCGCGGACGACTGGTTCCTCTCGGACTACATTCTCATCTGGATAGGCAACCCCTCATACACACGGGTGCCCGAAGTCCACTTCATGTGGGAAGCGCGCTACCGGGGCGCGAAAGTCGTCAGCATCGCCCCTGACTACAACGCCTCGACCATGCACGCCGACCGCTGGCTCAACGTGCGCTTGGGCACTGACGCTGCCCTGGCGCTCGGCATGGTCAACGTCGTCCTCTCGGAGAACCTCCACGACGAGGCCTACATCAAGGAGCAGACCGACCTGCCCTTCCTCGTCCGGGAGGATACCGGCCAGTACCTGCGCGAATCCGATGTCTACGAGGACGGCTCCGACAGTGTCTTCTTCGTCTGGAACACGTATACCGGGCGCAAGGAAAGCCCGACCGGTTCATGGGGCTCAACTTACGCCACGATCGCGGCCGACGAAGACCTGGATCCCGCGCTCGAAGGCGCCCACCGCGTGCGTCTCCTCGATGGCCGGCGCGTCACGGTGCGCCCGGTGTTCGAACTGCTGAAGAAGCGTGCCGCGGAGTACAGCCCGGAGAAGGTTGAAGAAATCACGGGGGTTGCCGCGAACAACATCCGTGTTGTCGCCCGTGAGTTCGCGGCTGCGAAGTCGGCGATGATCTACGCGTCGTGGGGCGCCTCCAAGCACTACCACTCCGACCTCTTCCAGCGCGGCATGGTCTACCTCTGCGCCCTCACTGGCAACTCGGGTGGCAAGCCTGGTTCCGGGATAAAAGTCTCCACCTGGTGGCCGCCCCCAAGTGCCGCACTCACCAGTCGCGGGCTCCGCTCGCTCAACACCGAGCCGGTGCCGGAACTCCCGGTCGACCGCGTCTCGATCCAGGAGCTCTCGAAAGCCGCGTTCAAGACAGGCCGCCTCGGCAACGCGACGCCGCTGATTCCCTGGCTCTACGGCCACGACAAAAAGTGGGCGGAGATGGCGAGCAAGCAGGAGTACAACGACCCCTCGCTGCCGCGCCCCGCGCGGGAGTACATAGACGAGGCACTCGCGGCCGGTTGGCAGCCCATCTCGCCACGCCCGCCGAAGCGGCCCCGCTTCTACTACTACTCCGGGCCCAACCCGCTCAGACGGTGGCCCAACCCGCACATCATCCGGGACAGCCTCTGGGCGAGCATCGACACGATCGTGACGTGCGACTTCCGGATGTCGACTTCCGGGCTCTGGTCGGACTACATCCTGCCGGGGTGTGGCTACTACGAGAAGCCGGGGGTCAAGTACACCAGCACCTACGTCCCGTACGTAATCGTCGGCGACCGGGCGGTCCCGCCGCTGTACGAGTCGAAGCATGAGTGGGATGTCGCGCTCCTCCTGGCGGAGAAGATCCAGGAGCGGGCGAAAGCCCGGGGCATCGAGCCGTATGCCGACTCGCGTGGCCTACAGCACGATCTCGCGACGCTCTACGACGACATGAGTGCCGACGGCGCCTACACGCCTGACCCCGCCGGCGAAGAGCGGGCGCTGGACTTCATCCTCCAGTACTCAGCCATCACCCGGAACAGCGGCCTCGGTGAAGGCGCCTGGGCGAAGGCCGCCGAAAAAGGCATGGTCAAGATCAAGTCCATGCAACCGTCGGCCATGGCCCTCATGCTCAATTCCGTGTACAGCGACTACACCGAGGACCGGCCGATGTACTCGAACGGCTGGTTCATCGAGCGGAAGAACCCCTGGCCAACCCTCACGGGACGCCAGCAGTTCTACATCGACCACCAGTGGTTCCTCGAAGCGGGCGAAGAATTGCTCGTCCACAAGGAACCTGTCGCCGCGGGTGGGAAGTACCCGCTCCGGATGACCGGTGGGCACACCCGCTGGAGCATGCACAGCATCTGGCGGGCGAGCGAGGAGCTCCTGCGCCTCCAGCGCGGTGAGCCAGTCGCCTACATCTCGGTGGCCGACGCCCGCAGCCGTGGAATCAGCGACCACGACAACATCCGTGTGCACAATGACGTGGGCACGTTCCAGCTGCGCGCGAAGGTCTCTCCGGCGGTCCAGCCGGGCACCATCATCGTCTACCACGCCTGGGAGGGTTACCAGTTCAAGGACTGGGCAACCCAGAACGATGTGACCTCGAGCCCCATCAAGCCGACGAACCTCGTTGGCGACTACGGCCAGCTTCACTACCGCATGGCCTCGTACACCATGAACCACGTCCCCAAGGAAGTGGCCGTCGATATCGAACGGGTGGAGGCAAGCTCATGACCGCCGGAACACTGACCTCGGTCACCGCCGAGCGGTTGGGAGATGCTTCGCCGCAGCTGCTCGCTCCCGGGGGCACGCAGTGGGCGAAAGTCAGCGAGACAACCGTCTCGCTGGCGCCAACCCCGCTCGATGCCCAGCCCTCCGCCTACGTGCAAACGTCGTGGGCGGGGCGGCCGTACGGGGCGCTGGCGAGCGTCGGCCTCTCGGCCGTCGTGGCTGGCGATGCGCTCTACCTCCGGCTCCGGTGGGCAGCGGCCGAACCTCGCCAGGCGATCAGCGACAACGACACCTACGCCGACGCCTGCGCGGTGCTCTTTCCGCTCGATGGGAAGACCGCCGAGCTGGCCACGATGGGCGATGAGCGGAGCCCGGTGCAGGGCTGGCACTGGCGTGCGGGCACAGCCCTCCCGTTCGTGATCACCGCCACTGGCCTGGGAACGGTCTCGCGTGTCCCGGATCACCCGGTGAGCGTCGGGGCCGCCTGGGAAAACGGTTCGTGGTCGGTCGCTTTCAAGCGCGGCCTCGGCGAGCAGGGCGTCCCGCTAACCGCGGGCGCCAGCGTGCCCCTGGGCATCGCCGTCTGGAGCGGGGCAAACAGCGAACGGGCGGGCCTCAAAGCCCACACCCCGGCCTGGCTCACGCTCACACTTCCGAAGTAAGGATTGGCATCATGGCCACTGTTTCTTCCCGGCCGGCGCGTCAGCTGGCCATGGTATTCGACCTGAACAAATGTCTCGGTTGCCAGTCCTGCAGCATCGCCTGCAAGACGCTATGGACCGACGCACCGGGGATGGAATCGATGTGGTGGAACATCGTAAACACCATGCCCGGCGGGGGCACCCCCCGGGACGTCTTCTCTCACGGCGGCGGGTATAAGAACGGCGAGCCGGTCCCGGGCACGTTCCCGCCGCTCCGCGAATTCGGTGAGGCCTGGGGCTTCGACCAGGAGGCGACCTTTGCCAGTGGCGGCAAAGCCGCCTTCCGTCCGCTGGAGCGCGACGGTTCGAGCCCTGAGTGGGGCCCGAACTGGGATGAGGACATGGGTGGCGGCCAGTATCCCAATTCCTATTTCTTCTACCTGCAGCAGATCTGCGCGAACTGCTCCAAGCCGGCCTGCCTGGAAGCCTGCCCCCGGACCGGCCTCTACCGCCGCGAGGAAGACGGGATCATCCTGATCGACGAAGAGCGCTGCCACGGGTACCGCTTCTGCGCCGAGGCCTGCCCGTACAAGCGCATCTACTTCAACCCCGGCCGCGTGGTCGCCCAGAAGTGCATCGCCTGCTACCCGCGGCTGGAGGCCGGAGTGGCCCCCGCCTGCGTCCGCCAGTGCCCGGGCCGCGTACGTCACGTCGACTACATGGACAACCTGGAAGGGCACCCGTACAAGCTCGTGCACGAGTGGAAGGTCGCGCTCCCCCTGCGGCCCGACTTCGGCACCGAGCCGAACGTATTCTACGTCCCGCCGCTTGCGCCACCGGCGTTCAACGAAGCTGGTGAGTTCGACGAGACGAAGCCGCGCATTCCGGATGAATACCTCCGGGAGATGTTCGGCCCTGGAGTCGAACGGGCGCTGGAGACGATCCAGGTTGAACGCGAAAAGTCCGCCCGGGGCGAGCCCTCCGAATTGATCGACATCCTGATCGCGCGCGACTGGAACGACCTTCTCGGGCCCTTCACCGCGAACCCGGCCGAACTCGACCGGCCGCCGCGAGGGGGTTGATGTCCGCCGAACCCGGCGAGACCCCACCCCTTGCCGACTTCTACGGTCTCCTGGGCGAGTTGCTTTCCTTCCCCGGACCGGACCTCGCTCGCGCGGTTCAGTCCGGGGACGTCCGGGGTGCGGTGGAGCACATCCTCGGCCACCTGCCCCTGGGCGACGCCCTGGCACCGCTTGACGCACTGGGCCCGATGGACCTGGAACCGCAGGACCTCGAATCCGAGTACATCCGGATCTTCGACGTACCGGATGGCCCACCCACGCCGCTCTATACCGGCGTCTACGCATCGCGCCGCCGGGATGCGATGGAAGAACTTCTGCGCATCTACAGGCACTTTGGGCTGACCATCGAGAGCAGCGCACACGACCTGCCAGACTTCGTCCCCACGGTGTTGGAGTTCCTCAGGTTCCTGACATTTGGGCAGGATGCCGGGGAACCAGCGGCGCGGCCCGCCTTTGAGTCTGCCAGGGCGGACATCCTGGAACGGCACCTGCGGCCCTGGGCCGAACAGACCGCTAAACGGATGGCCGAGCGCTCAGCCCATCCCTTCTACCAGTCCATCGTCATCGTCCTGAACGACGTCGTAGGGGCGGACCTGGTAGCACTCGGGCGCGCCGGAGCCGGGCACTCGGGGTAGAGGTTGACCCCGCGCGGGCCAGGGGGTAGCCCGCGCCCGAGACCACACGCCCTATCATCTTCCAGTTGGCCGAAGGCCGGGGTCCGCGGGCACAACAACTGGCCACCCGCAGTCGCAGGGCGAGGTGGGACGGTGTCGAACGTGGGGCGTGGTGGGCGGGACTACCCGGTGGGGTGCTCCCGACGAGGTCCGCTTGATACTGCCCCACCCACAAAGTCGTCTTCAGGTTCTGCCCATTCGGCTTGGACCGCGCCTTCAGCATTTCATACGCCCGCCGACCTCCGGCACCGCCGAGGAAACGTGCCGGGGAGGCCAGCTGATGGGGGCCTATTCCGCTCTAAAGACCCCCTACTTGTCGAGCCAAACCTCCGAGGTTTGCCACCCGAGGGCATTGAACGCCCGCAGGTGGTCGTAGTCCTTTACGAAGTTCTTCCAGGCAGTCCAACCGTTCAGGGCGTAGAGCGGCACTGCAATCGCTTTCTCGAAATTCAGCCTTTCCAAGTCCTGGATTATCTTGGCTCGCTTGCTGTTGTCCAGCTCTGCTTGCTGCTTATCGTCGAGGACGTTCACCTCGGGCACGTTGACGCCCCCACCAGTTCTGCGCCGCGTCGGAGCGAAGCGAGCCGTGGTACTGCTGGCTCGGATCAAGGGCAGGTGTCCAGCTCCCGATCCAGATAAGCTCGAAAGCTTTCGTCGTGAGCTTCCGGATATACGAGGCGCTCTCCTGCGGATCCAGCGTGAGCTTGACACCGATTTGCTGAAGCTGGTCCTGCAGCACCGATGCGACGTCGATGCCAATCACGTCCGTGGACGTGATCGAGAGGGACACGCCGAACCCACCTGCCAGCCCGGCCTCTGAAAGCAGCCGCTTCGCCTCGACGATGTCCGGCTTCGTCAGGTCAGCGAGTTCTGCCTCCGGGAGCGCGAAGGGTGCGCCATTGGGATGGACCATACCCACGACAACACCTGCTTGCTCTCCGCCCGCAGCGCGGATTAGTGCCTGGCGGTCGACCGCGAGGCTAATCGCTTTGCGCACGCGCTCGTCGCGAAGTGGCTCGACGGTGTGGTTGAACGCGATCACCGTGACGGCATCGCTGGGCCGTGTCTCAACCGTCACGTCGGTCATCCCGCGCTTCGCCTCTTCGAGATCCGTGACCCCGTTTTGCCACCCGATCATGTCGATCTGGCCGGTCCGCAGCGCCACGATCCGGCTGAGCCGGTCGGGAACGACTGGCGACTCGATCGCGTCGAGATAGGGGAGTTGTGGGTTGAAGTAGTCCGGGTTGCGCTTATAGCGGAACACCTCGTCCTTCCGAAGTTCCTCCAGGATGAACGGGCCAGTCCCGATGCGGGACTTCCAGTCCTTCAGGTCGCCAAACTGCTCCACCACCTCCCTGGCAATGACACCCATCGAGCCCGCCGCAAAGTGGTAAAGGGCTGGGGCGAATGGCTGCGCGAATGTAGCCTTCACGGTGTTGGCATCCGGCGTCTCGATCGATGTCAGCGAGGTCCACATCCACCGGTTGGAGAATGCCGGGTTGTCGGTCCGTGCGCGGTCGATTGTGTAAACCACGTCTTCGGCGGTCATCGCCCGTCCGTTGACCGGTGCAACATTCTGGAACTTCACTCCGGGGCGCACATGAAAGATGTAGACGTTGGGTTCAGGGGTCTCCCACTTCTCTGCGAGGTCGGCCATCACCTCCTGGCCCCGCCCAAGCTTTAGCAGCTGGTTGTAGACGTTCCCGTCCCCCGCGATGCCGGGAAGTTGGTGGTGGTCGTAGTGCAGCCCCGTGGCCGAGGCGACGCTCATGAGCTTTCCGCCCTTCTTGGGCTCGGTCTTCGTGGTGGGCACGGGTTGTGCTGGCGTCGCCGTTGCGGCATCCAGTGTACTCGTGCCGTCGTCGTCATCGCCGCAGGATCCCAGCACCAGGCTCGCCGCGGTCACCCCAGCACCGGTGACAAACGCGCGCCTCCCGAGCCTCCGGGTGCCGGCCGCGTACAACGGCCGCTTCCAATAGGGTGTTTGGTCGGTGATTCGTGACATGGACTCCTCCTCCTTTGGTGCGTTGGTCGCCCCCTCGGGTGCGGGCTAACGCCGGCCGGTTCCGCGCATGCGTGGATCGATGATGTCCCTCACGCTGTCGAAGAACAGGTTGAGGCACAGAACGGTGAGCGTGATCGCCAGTCCCGGGAAGAGCGCCAACCAGTACGCGGAGTAGATGAAGTCCCGAGCACGGCCGCTCAACATGCTCCCCCATTCAGGCGTTGGTGGTGGAATGCCGAAGCCAAGGAATCCGAGCGATGCGAGCACGAGCACGACGCCGCCCATTTGCACCGAGGCCAAGATCAGCACCAGGGGCACGATCTGGGGGAGGATGTGCCGAAACATGATCCGCACGGGATCGGCACCCACCACCCGCGCCATTTCGATGTACGATGCCTCTTTCACCACAATCACACTCGAGCGCAAGATCCGAGACATCCCACCCGCCATGGTGAAGCTCAGGACCACGATCACGTTCCGCAGGCTCGGGCCTAGGAGGCTTATCAGCGCGATGAGGAGCACGAAGGCGGGAAAGGCGATCCATCCGTCAACAAATCGCTGGATCACGAGGTCGACCTTGCCGCCGAAGTACCCGGAAACCACAGCCACTGTCGTCGCGATTGTTGCGGAGAGTGCCACAACCGCGAGACTGGCCCCGAGCGTGTAGCGCCCACCCCAGAGGATCCTGCTGAAGATGTCGCGCCCCAACTGGTCGGTCCCGAACCAATGGGACGCATTCGGCGAAAGCAGCCGCTCCAGGGTGTCGCTCTCGTTCGGGTCGTACGGCGCGATCACCGGGGCAAGAAGCGCCGCCAGCACGAACACCGCAAGAACCGCGCCCCCGGCCAATCCCGTGACGGGCATCCGCCGGATGGCACGCGCAATCTTCTGTACCCGTCCGGGTACGGGCGCTTCCCACGCTCCTCGGTCACGAGGACCGCGGGGGGCCCTCATCTACCCAGCCTCACACGCGGGTCGAGATAGCCGTAGAGAACGTCGACCGTGAGGTTGGTCATCACGAGCATGGTCGCCGTGAGCAAGAGGATCGCCTGGACTACCGGGTAGTCACGCCGGGTTGCCGCTTCCAAGATGTACCGTCCCATTCCAGGGATGGCGAACACCTGCTCCAAGATCACGGCTCCCGTCACCACTGTTGTCACTTGGAGCCCAAGGATCGTGACCAGTGGCGGTGAGGCGTTCCGCAAGCCGTGCCGAAACAGCACTGCTCGTGGCGCGAGGCCCTTGGCGCGCGCTGTCCGGACGTAATCCTGTCGTAGCACTTCGAGCATGAGCGTCCGCGTGACCCGTATTACCCCGGCTGATGTCGGGATCCCGCCGAGGAGCGCAGGCCAGAACATGATCTTGAGGTGCTCCACGGGATCTGCGGTGAACCGCACGAAACGCAGAGAGGGCGCCCATCCAAACCAGATGGATGAGAAGACCAGGAACATCGTCGCGAGCCAGAATGTGGGAACGGCAAGGAAGAACACGGCGACCGTGCGGCTGACCTCGTCGATCACGGTCCCTTGCTTGACGGCCGCAAGGATCCCAATCGGCACCCCAATGAGCCACCCGACGCTTACGATGAGCAAGCCCAACAGGGCCGTGATTGGTATTCTTGGAGCCACCTCACTTGTGATTGATTCGCCGCTGTAGAGCGAGTGGCCCAGGTCGCCCCGGGCGAGATTCTTCACCCAGTCCCAGAGTTGGATGTAGATCGGCTCGTCGAGGCCCAACTGCTTACGCAACTCCGGGATGTCGTTGGCGTAGCCCTGATCGGTGACCATCAGTTCCGCCGCGCTGCCGGGCATGATCCTCAGCAGGGAGAACGCGCCGAAGCACACGATGACCAGCGTCAGCCCGGCGAGCAGGAACCGTTGGAGGAGGTAGGTGGACATCGCGCCTCTCGATCCGCGGCGGCGAGCGACCCGGAAGAATAGGCGCATCCTATGGGGGTAATAGAAGTCAGCGAGTATGATCCATATCATTGACGGAGTGGGCCGTGATGGGTACCGATACGTCCAGCGTGCCCGAACGCAGCACCCTCGGAGGAGCCCAGATAGATCTCCAGCCACGCGTGGCCGGGCGTTGAAGAGGGACGGGTTAGTGGTGGTTCAGCCGGACTGGCGGGGGAAAGCAGCTGTCTGGACGAAGGACATCGTCATCGTCCTGAACGACGTCGTAGGGGCGGACCTGGTAGCACTCGGGCGCGCGGAGCCGGGCACTCGGGGTAGAGGTTGACCCCGCGGGCCAGGGGGTAGCCCGCGCCCGAGACCACACGCACCCTATCTTCCAGTTGGCCGAAGGCCGGGGTCCCCCTCTGGGAGCCGACCTTCGCGCTTCGCCGCGGCGCATTGGCGGCTGCGGCCCCCCCGGGCCTCACTCGTTCAGTTACCGAGGAGGTAGACCATGCCGTTGGCATCGGAGGATGCGAGCATACCGGTACGGAAGCGGTGGCCGGCGAAGCGTTCGGGGGCCTGGTGGCCGTCGTAGCCGGTCATGAGGGATGGGGTAAAGACGGTGACCTCGGCCAACTCGACGAGTTCCCAGAGGGCCTGGATAGGCTGGCCGGTGCGGGGGTCGGAGGGGACGACGTGGGCGTTGGTCATGGGGAGGCCGACGGATTCATCGAGGTACCAGGACTGGTGTGCGGCGAACACGGGGCCGGTCTCGGGCAATCCCCAGAAGGTAAGGGCGGGGGACTCGAGGGCCTTGCTCACGCGGCGGCGCTGGTCGGCGTCGAAGGGCCCGTCAACGGCGAGGAGGGCGGCGGTCAAGACGCGGCGGGCGTCCTTGGCGGCGCGTTTGGCCTCGCGGCACGCGTGGGCGAAGGAGGGCAGGTCGGAGACGACATAACCGAGTTGGTGCTGCGAGATCAGCGCCAGCAGGGTATCCGGGTCGGCCCCGGGCTTGGGGATGACCAGGGGCTTGCCCAGGTAGAGGGGGATGAGTGCGCCCATCAGCCCTTCCCACTGCGACAGCGGGAGGGTGGACATCCAGGGGCCTCCCCGGTTGGCGTCGAGGAAGGTAGCCATCGAGATGGCCATTGCCAGGAGGGAGCGGTTGGAGTGGGATACGGGCGCCACGGCCCCGGGGATGGTGACGGCCGGGAGCGTCGGGTCGAGCATTTCGGCATACACGGGGGCTCCGCCGTTGCCGGCCGGTTGGTCGCCGGCCACCACCTGGGCGCCAACCTGGGCGGCCAGGGCCCGGGCGTCCGTGCCGGCGGGTGCGATGCGCATGCGGACGCCGGCGGCCAGCCCTGCGAGCAGCTGGAGGATATTTTCGCGCGAGAGATCGCCGGGCAAGACGGCGAGGCGGGCCTCGCCCGCTGCGAGGGCGAGCGGGTGTGACCTGCGGTCCACCTCCTCGCGCAGCTGCCGGAAGCTGAGTTGGCCCTGGCTGTCGACCAGTGCGGGGGCGT
Organism: Thermoleophilia bacterium; assembly: GCA_027493445.1. Taxonomy (GTDB): domain Bacteria; phylum Actinomycetota; class Thermoleophilia; order RBG-16-64-13; family RBG-16-64-13; genus JAMDDA01. The sequence continues at coordinate 10,581 of JAOSKU010000006.1, forward strand.
CCCCGTGCTCGCGCTCGTGGTGCAGGAGGATGAGCTGGTAGACGGGGTACGGCGGGACGCCCACGACGCGGGAGATTCCCGTTGGCCAGTACCAGGATGGCGTGATGGCGATGGTCTTTGGCATAGCAGTACTCCCGCGCGCTAGATGAGTCCGCCGGCGTGGAGCGAGGCGCCGATGCCCACGCTGACCACTGCCAGCAGCAGTTCGAACTTGAGGGCCTTATCCATTCGGGAAATGGCCCGGCCGACGCGTTGGCGCTCCGCGGCGACCTCGTCTTTGGTCATTTCCGGCTTCGAACGCTTGCGCTGGGCCGGGTGAAGCACAAAGGCCATGAAGGCCACGGTCGCGAGGAGCAGGCCCCAGGCGGCGGTGAGGAGCAGGACGGTCCGCCCGTAGGAGTCGGACAGGCTGAGCATGGGTGCTCCGGGCCGGGCGAGCAAGCCGGCCTCGTCGAGCCGGAGCAGCATCCAGGCGCCGGTCACGCCGATGACGGCCAGGCAGGCGAGTGCGAGCCAGCGGTAGCGCATTCCGGCGTTCTTGCAGACGACGCCCACCTGGGGCCCGGGCATCTCTCTCTGCGCGTACCTCAGCACCCACTCCATGGTCAGCGCCCCGCCGACATAGACCGCCCATGCCATCGCATGCAGCCAGCCAAGCAGTGTGTCCAAGACTGCTCTCCCTTGTCCGCCCGAGGTGTGCCGGTCAGATGAGGCCTCCCCACTTGAGGGATGCTCCCATGAGGGCGATGACCACGGCAACGACAAGGTCGATGCGGGTAAGGCGCTGCACCCAGGTGGCCGCGGCCATCTTCGCTGTCTGGGCTGCAGTCACGTGGGCGGCCGATGTCTGCGTGCCGAGTTTGCCCTGCAGCCGTGGCCGGAAGTACCAGGTGATGAGCGCCCCATTGATGGCCAGCACGCACCAGAGGAGGATCATGCCGAGGAGCGTGCGCCCATAGCTTTCCGAGAGCCCGCCGGGGGTCTGGAAGAACGGCCAGTGCCACATGGCCATGCCCATGTGTTCCAGCCGGAGGAAGCCGGTCACCAGGATGAGCGAGAGCGACCCCCAGACGAGCCAGAGGAAGCGGTCGGCGGTCTTCTGGCCCATCACCTGGGCCTGGGCCGGTGGGATAGCTGCCTGGGCGGGCCCCAGGACGAACTCCATCGCGACCGCACCGCCAAGGTAGACGGCGATCGAGATATCGTGGAGGAACCCGTAGATGATGTGGAGCCAGATATCCGGGTCGTCAGGCATGTGCCGCCGTCCGCCGGTACAGGTCGGGCATCCCCGGGTGCCACTCGCTGAAGTGGGAGAGCAGCTGGGGGGTTGCGAGGTAAGGTTCGGCGCCGCCGGTGTGGTACTTGCGGTAGAAGTCCAGGTCCACATGGTGTACCTGGCAGGAGAACTTGGCCCGCACCGGGTTGATGTAGGCTGGCGCCGCGCCGTACTTATCGATGACGTACTTGACGGTTTCGATGGCGGCCTCGACCACCCAGTCGGGGATGTGCGAGCGCGGGTGCTGCAGAATGCGTTCCCTGGCCTCATCGGTGAACGGCCCCTGGTTGCGCTCGCCCCAGTTGTCAATGGGTGAGAGGTGCGCCCCGCGCTTGTAGCGGAGGTCCACCACGTGGCGGACCAAGGCCTCGGCGCTGGGGAACTTGCGCGAGGGCGCCATGCAGGCGTCGAGGACGCCCGGCAGTCCCTGGCAGGTCGCGGTCCTGGATGGATTGCGCGCAGGATCGCGTTCGAGGAACGAGAAGCCGAGACCGGCTGCGACCTCGGGGTAGGCGCCGAGCAGGAGGTCGTCGGAGTAGCCGCCCATCGCCCAGGCGCCGAGGCCCATCGTCTCGCAGGCGAGGCGGATGTTCTGGACGACGCAGGCGACCTCGGTCACATGCTGCATGAGCGCGAGCTCGTCAAAGATCGGGATGGGGAAGCCGACTTCGAGGAACCCCGGCCGGATCCACTGGTCGCAACCGGCGGGCTTGTCGGTCTCGGCGTCCTGCAGGTAGAAGCCGCCAAACTGGTACGACGAAAGGAGCAGGTTTACCCACTCCAGCCCGACATCGCCCACCGGGAGGAACCACGTGCTCCCCGGGCGGTTGGCGTTGTACTGGAGCGCGCCCATGGTATTGACGTTGTGGGTGCCGGGAGGCGCCGTTGCCCAGGCGACATCCGGCCGCCGGTCGGAGACCTTCACCCGGCCCGTGCGGTACCAGTGGAGGATCTTCCAGTAGTCCTCCGGGCCGTTGATCTCGACCGGCGCCATGCGCTCGGTGCCGGGCCGGTACATGTGGATGCCCTGGTCGTTGATGATGAACAGGTCCACGCCCTGGTCGTTGCTGGAAGCTGGCACGGTGCGCCCGGCCCAGGAGATAAGGCTGGAGAGGTCGCCCTGCACGGGGATATCGGCCGTGACGATGCCGTTGGGCCCGAGCGAGGCCCAGGCGATGAGCGCCTCTTCGACCTCGGATAGCGGGACAGGCTGGTTCGGTGATTCGAAGGCGAGCGGGCCTTCGCGCTGTTTCACCACCAGGTGGCTCGACCAGGCGAAGTTCTCTTCCTCGCCCGTCTCGCTCCGGTAGCCCAGGCCGATTCGCCGGGTGCGCAACGTCGAGAGCGACGCGAACACCGGCTTCCCACCTTCGAACACGCGCGCGATAGCAGCGTGCTCTTCCGGGGTAAGCGCGATCGGCTCTGGCCTGGTTGAGCTTGGAGCTGGTGTCGTCATTCCTTCGTAACCTCCACGAAAACGCCACGGTCGACAGGCACGGGCTGCCAGCCGAAAGGCAGGTAACGGAGATGCCCGTAGCGGCTCACCAGGTGAAGCCACTTCACCATCCCCGGTTCAACTTCGTTTGCGCCCTTCCAGTCCGCGAACATGTGCGGCTCCCAGCCGTTGTACACGATCAGCTGCCCGGGCCTCACCCGGGGCGACACCCTGGCACGGATGGTGTAGCTTCCGCGATCGTTGCTCACGCGCACCAGGTCGCCATCGCAGATCTTCCGCGCGCCCGCGTCGCGGCTGCCGATGATCGCCAGCGGTTCGCCGCGGTGCGTGCCCGCCAGGATGGAGTTGCCCATGGCAGAAGCGTGGACGGTCCAGCGCGAGTGTCCGCTGGTGACGAGTAACGGGTAATTGCCCCCAATCGCCGGGTTCTCCTTGTGGCAGGGCAGGTCCTCACCCGCCTCCGCGAACCAGGGATGGTCGATCAGGAACTGCGCCCGGTGGGTGAGGGTGGGGAAGGGCACACCGTCCTCCACATGCCACTCGAATGCCGTCACCGTCCGGTCTGGCTCCACGTTGGCCGCGAGCGAGAGCCCTGGAGCGAACATCCCGAGGCCGGAGAAGCGCACCGTCCCGAGTTCGCGCAGCGAGTCCAGCCCGCTGTTCTCGGGAAGGGTCCCGGCCTCGATGCTGTCCCGCAGCCACTCGTCCAGCACGGTCTCTTCGTTGTCGAAGGCGCCGTTGGCCGTGAATGCGTCACCGAGGTTGTCCAGCCGCCGGGGCTGGCGCCGCCCGTCCAGGTATTCGGTGACGCCCTGTTCGACCGAGCGCTCCTGCATCTTTCGCGAAAGCGCCTTGAAGATCTCCCACTCGGTCTTCGATTCGCCGGCCGGCGGCCGTGCCGCGTCTGAAAAGCCAACATGGAATGAGTGGGTGATCGCGTACTGCAGGTTCGGCCGCTCGTACTGCATCGCCGCCGGGAGCAGGATATCTGCCTGGAGCGCCGTCGCGCTCATCCGGTTCTCGACGACCACGACCTTTTCGAGCTTCGGCCAGAGGTTCTCGAGGAGCGTATCGGAACCGCCGCGCTGCCGCCGGATCGGGTTGGTGGCCACGATGAACAGCACCTGCGGGTCCGTCGAGGGACCCGGCTTCACCAGGCCGCCCCACCACCCGCGCCGGGTCGCATCGGAGACAAAGTCCTCGAACGTCCGGCCCATCCTCTCGTCGGACCATTCCGCCGTATTCCAGGTGTCCTTGTAGCCGCAGTGGTAGAAGTGGAAGAACACCGGCGGGCTCGCCGTCCCGGCCGCCACACCCCGTTGGAGGAGCTCGTAGCCGAGGATCTCGTCCGAGGCTTCCGGGTCCTGTGAGCGCAACGCCTCCAGGGCGCCATCCAGGCCGTCCATCACCCGGATGGTCTCGGCCACACCCCGCTTCTGCTTCATGCCGAAGAGCATGTACCCGTCGAGACCGGCCAGCGCGAGGCCCTGGATCCCGGTGCCGGGCCGGCCCCAGTTGCCCGTGAGCGCGAGCAACAGGCACATCGCCCGCTCCATCAGGTCGCCGTGGTAGTACTTCGGCGTGTTGAAGCCTTCGATGATCTTGGTCTTCTTACGGGCGACGTCCCGGGCCAGGCCGCGGATGACCTCGGGGTTCATCCCGCAGATCTCCCCGGCTGCCTCCGGCGTGTACTCCTTGAGCCGCTCGCGCAGGATCTCCCACACCGTCGTCAGCTCGAGCGCGCTCCCATCCGTGCCGGTCGCCGTGTACGTACCTTCGAGCGCCGGGACCGACTCTTCCAGCTCGAGGGTGCCGCGCGGGGCCAGGTCGATCTCCCCGCTCGCCTCGTCGAACCAGAAGAACTGGTCCTCGCGTTCGCCGCTCATGAACTCCGGTCCGCGCAGGAAGCGCCGGGTGGCCTTGTGCACCAGCAGCGGCAGGTCCGTCTGCGACTGCACGAAGGCCTTGTTGTACAGTCCTTCCTCGATGATCACGTGGCACATCGCCAGCGCGAACGCGGCGTCGGTAGCCGGCCGGATGGACATGAACTGCTCGGCCATCAGCGCCGAAGGGCTGTAGTCGGGCGCGATGCACACGACCTGCGACCCGTGATAACGCGCTTCGGTGATGAAGTGCGCGTAGGGGATCGACGTGTAGGACGGGTTCGAGTGCCAGATGAGGATGAGTTCCGAGTGGAACGTGTCGTCCCAGGAGCTGGCACACGAAAACTTGCCAAAGGTGATGTGGTGTCCCACCGGCAAGTCATTGATGAGCCCGTTCGCGTCGAGGGTAGTCGCCCCCAGCAGGCCCGCGAAGCGCAAATAGGCCGCCTGTGCCAGCAGGCCGCCCTCCACCGTCTCTTCGAAGACGATCGATTCGGGCCCCTCGAAGTCAATCGCTTCGATGAGCGCGTCGGCTACCTCGCTCAGCGCTTCGTCCCAGGAGATGCGCTCCCACTCGCCCGATCCCCGCTCTCCCTTGCGCCGCATGGGATACAGGAGCCGGTCGGGCGAATCGAGTTGCACGCTCCACGCGCTGCCCTTCTGGCAGCTCATGGGGTTCATGTCCGGCACGCCGTCTTCAATCTGCTTGTAGACGGCCGCCGGCTCTTCGAAAAGGATCTCCCCATCGCGCGAATACACCCGGTAGGGACACGTCGCCAGGCAGTTGAGGCAGTGTGTCCCGAACGTGGCGCGTTCCCAGCTCCAGCGCTGGCGATATTGGGAAGCTGTTGTGGGGTTCATGGCTTCACCTTGGTGCAGGGTTCCGGGCGCCTCAGCTTGCAAGGGCGCCCGCGACATAGTTCGCATCAGCGGCGACAAACCCCCGGCAGTGGCCGTCACCCACTCCCAGTACGGCCAGGTCCCCGCTGAACTCGTCTTCTCCACGAGCTTCGGTACCCACGTGCTGAGCTGGCGCTCCAGGAAGTCGTGCTGGGCCCGCCGGTACGACGTCTGCAACCGCGGCGAAGACGAAACCGCTTCCTTGAAGGTCAGGTACTTCATGAACTCCAGCTCCGTCGCCAGGTGGTCGGCCGGGCGCGGGTCCTCGGCCGAAGTGCTCAGGCCAAAGTACTCGTAAAAACGCACGACTTCTTCCAGGCGCTGCATCCGGTCGCCCGCATAGGCGCCACCGTAAAGCGAGGCCGCCGGGCCGCTCCCGTTGCCGATCTCGAATACGCGCAGGAACTCCGCCTGGAAGTCCTCCTGGCTCACCGAAGCATCGACCGAAGCACCGCCAAAGTCGAACGCGAACCCGAGAAGCTTGCCCGCATCTGCCAGCTCCTTGCCCCACGTCCCCGCGACGGCACCTTCGTAGATGTCGCGATCAGGCACCGAGGTCAGCCGCGCGAGCAGCTGGTAGACCCCGGTCCGGGCCGTTATTTCGTTATCCGGCAGTTCCGTCTCTGGCATCTGGCCGCCATCGACCTGCAAACCGGCGAGAGAGTAGACAAACACTTCAGCCTCACAAGAAATGACGTCGCACATGATCCAGGGCTACTTTCTAGCCGATTGAATCGATTGGGACGAAGTCGGAGCGATCAAGAGTCGCGGGATCGACCGTGAACGGGCCGAGGAGTTCCTGCCACTTGTAGGCGATGAGGGTGCTGAGCATCTCGGAAGAGCCGCCGTTGCGGACGCTGTCCATTTCGCTCTTCAGGAGGTCGAGTGCGCTGTGCACGCCCGGCCCAAAGAGCGACTCGAGGTAGTCCGGCGGGATGCGCGGGTTCTCGTAGTCGATGCTCATGTCCTCCTTCAGCGCGTAGGGCGACAGCGGCGGGACGTAGAAGACGTTCGGCCCCGTGCCCGCTTCCGCATGCAGCGGGAGCGCGACCTTCCAGGTCTTCACGAGTTTGTGGACCGGGCTGTCCTCGTCATCGAGGTAGCCAATGAAGACAGCCCGGCCCGGGCACTGCCGCACGCAGGCAGGCGCCACTCCCGCTTCGATCCGGGGGAAACAACCGATGCACTGCTGGCTCACGTGGCGGTCGTAGTTGAAGTAGACCTTCTTGTACGGGCAGGCTTCCATGCAGAAGCGGTCGCCCATGCAGACCTCTTCGTCGCGCAGGACGAGCCCGTTGTCGCCCTTCGAGAGGGCGCCCGTGGGGCAGGCTGTCATGCACACCGGGTTCGTGCAGTGGTTGCACATGCGGGGCATGTAGAAGTAGTAGGAGTTGGGCCATTCGCCCGCTCCCTGGTCCTCGTCCCAGTTCATCGCCCAGCGGTCTTCGCGGGGCGCCTGGGGTTCGAGGTGGGCCTTCCCGCCGGTGCCTCCGTAGAAAACCTCGTGGTAGTTGAAGTCAAACCCGCCCCCGAACTCCTCGCGGGTCGGCTGGTGGCCTGGAATGGGCTTGCCCGTGACGGTGTCGAACCCGCCACCCATGGTCTCCCACGCTTTCGGCGTCCCAAGGCCAGGCTGCGTGTTGACGGACATCCACCACTGGTGCTTCTCGCCTTCGTCTCGCGTCCACAAGACCTTGCAGGCGACCGAGCACGTCTGGCAGCCAATGCACTTGTTCAGGTCATACACCCAGGCGAGCTGGCGGACCGTTGTTTCAGTTGTCGCGGCCATCTGTCTCTCCTTACTCCGATTCCAGGGGGAGCCACTCACGGCTCACTGCGGCCAGGCCGGCCCGTTCGTCGTTCGAACCGTTCCACACGGCGAGAGCAACCTTTCCCCTCGCGCTAATCCCCGCCGGACCGCTCAGCACCACGCTCCAGCGCCCGTCCGCCAGGACACCGGCAGCGCCCAGACCCCCCGCATCTTCCTTCCGGAAGACGCCAGGCCCATGCGAAACCAGGTTCAGTGGCCCCGGACGCCCGTTCTCCCAGAACCAGAGCGCGAGCGGCTTCTCATCGTCGCCCAGCGTCGCCAGTACACCGCTCCCGTTCGTCGGGAAGATGGCGCTGACTGCGTCCTGGAACTCCCGGTTCGGCTTCGGGTCGTCGGCCCACTCAACCCGGATGTAGAGCCGGTCACCATCGCTGGCAGCCTTTACCGCGGCCCGGGCCGTCTGCCCATAGTCCCGGTCCTTCCACGCCTCCCGAATGTACTCGGTCGGCTGCACTTCCAGTGCGACCGGCGCGAGCGGGATCTCTACCGGGGCCACTGCCCCCATTCGGCCGATGCCGGGTCGGCCAGCTTTCCAGCAAGTTTGGCGACTTT
>JAOSKU010000007.1 GCA_027493445.1 Thermoleophilia bacterium
GATAAGAGACAGCATGAAAGAGACGCGGGGAAGATATTCGGGGTGGCCGGCCCGACCGTCATGGTAAGAGGGCAGACCGGCGCGATAATGAATACCGTCTGTCTCGTGGGCAGGCACGGCCTCTGGGCGAGATAATCCGCGTAAAACAAGGAGGACATGGTGCCCCTACCAGGTCTACGAGGACACCGTCGGGATCTCGGTCGGGGGAGGACGTCTCAGCCACGGAATCCCCCTTAGCGTCACGCTCGGCCCGGGGCTCCCTGACCGGCCTCTTCGACGGCATACAGAGGCCGCTCGATAAGATAAGGGAGACCGCCGGAGGGTTCCTCACAAGGGGCGTCAAGGTCGAGGCGCTCGACCTGGATAGAACATGGGACTTCACTCCCATAAGGAAAAAAGGCGACACGGTCGCGCCCGGCGACGTGCTCGGCACGATCGAGGAGACGGAGCGCATTACGCACAGGGTGATGGTGCCGCCCGGGCTCGGGGGCGTCATAAAGGAGATAAAGTCGGGAAGGTCTCGGGCGCCGAGTACATATGCATGCTCGAACGGGGCAAGTTCATAGAGCTCTACCAGGAATGGCCCGTAAGGAGGCCGGGCCTTCAAGGCGAAGCTCCCGCCGGAAAAGAGCCTTTCATCACCGGGCAGAGGGTCTTCGATACCCTCCTCCGGTCGCCGAGGGGCACTGCCATAGTGCCCGGCGGCTTCGGCACTGGAAAGACCGTAGTCGAGCAGACCATAGCCAAGTTCTCCCGAAGCGACATAGTCGTATACGTGGGCTGCGGCGAGAGGGGAACGAGATGTCCGAGATCCTCCTGATTTCCCCAAGCTAAAGGACCCGACATCGGGGCTTCCGCTGAGCCTCCGGACGGTGATTGTCGTAAACACCTCTCTGAACATGCCGGTCGCCGCACGCGAGGCCTCGATATTCACTGGCATAACGATCGCCGAGTACTTCAGGGACATGGGCTGCAGTGTCGCGATGCTCGCTGACTCCATATCGAGGGCAGAGGCGCTCCGTGAGATTTCATCGAGGCTCGAGGAGATGCCCGGAGAGGAGGGCTTCCGCCGTATCTCGCCACCCAGCTGGGAATGTTACGAGCGATCGGGAAAGGTCATGTGCTGGGCTCGGAGTGACAGGACCGGGTCGGTCACGGTAATAAGCGCGGTCTCTCTCCGGGCGGCGATTTTCGGAACCGTACCCGGGCCTCTCCGGTTTGCCGGCACCCTCTGGGCGCTCGACCCCGACCTCGCGTACAGGAGACACTTCCCGGCCGTAAACTGGCTCGCGGGCTTCAGCCCTACGCGGTCTCGACGACTGGTTCGGAAGGGAGGTCGCCGAGGACATGGTGGGCCTCGGGGAGGCTCTACTCGCTCCCTCAGAGGCAGACCGAACTCAAGGACATAATACAGATAATAGGGGTCGAGGCGCTCCAGAGTCCGACAGGCTCGCTCTGGAAGTCGCGAACCTCGCGACCGACGCGTTCTTGAAACAGAGCGCCTTCAGCGAAGTGGACGCCATCCAACCCCACGAAAAGCAGTACTGGATGTTAAAGACAATATTCGCCTATCTTGAGAGCGCGGAGGGGCCTTGAAAAGAGGGGTCTTCATAGAGACCATACTGGATAGCCCCGTGAAGGGGAGGCTCGCCCGCATGAGAAGGAGCCGAACGAGGGCTTCTCCGAAAGGCCCGGGCCCTCTTAGAAGAGGTGAGGAGAGCGAGTTCAGCATGTTAGGAGGGAAAAATAGGATGGCGCTTTGACCTCATAAAAGGCAGTACCGCACCCTTCAGACCATATCCGGCCCGCTCATATTCGTGGACAGGATGGAAGGGGGCAGCCTCGGCGAGATGTGCGTCGTCGACCTCCCCCGAAGGAGAGCGGCGCACAGGCCGTGTGCTCCAGCTCACGGAGAGATGGGCCGTCATACAGGTCCCGAAGGGACCTCGGCATAGACTCCGAGGCGTCCAGCGTGCTGCCCACCGGGGAGACGGCCAAGGTGGGCGTCTCCATGGACCTCTTCGGCAGGGTGCTTAACGGCTTCGGCGAGCCCATTGACGGCCTGCCGCCCATGGTGCCTGACGAGTACAAGGAGATTAACGGCCTCCCCATGAACCCGGCCGCAAGGGAGAAGCCGGACTTCTTCGTCCAGACCGGCATCTCCGCGATAGACGGGCTCAACACCCGGTCCGGGGCCAGAAGCTCCCGATATTCTCGGGCGCGGGGCTCCCCCGGCAAAGGAGCTTGCGCTTCAGATAGTCAGGCAGGCCAGTGGTCGCGGAGGCGGAAGAGTTCGCGGTCATACTCGGGGCAATGGGCATAACGTCGAGAGAGAGCTTTTTCTTCAGGAGGTCGCTCGAGGAGACCGGGGCGCTCGAGCGGACCATAGCCTTCATAAACCAAGGTGAACGACCCGACCATAGAAAGGCTATTTACGCCTCGGATAGCGCTTACGGTCGCCGAGTATCTCGCCTTCGAGCGCGGCTTTCACGTGATGGTGGTCCTTACCGACATGACCTCGCACTGCGAGTCTTTAAGGGAGATAGGGAGCGCGCGCGAGGAGATACCCGGAAGGAGGAGCTACCCGGGCTACATGTACACCGACCTCGCCACCCTCTACGAGAGGGCGGGGAGGCTGAAGGGCGGCAAGGGCTCGGTGACGCTCATGCCCATACTCACCATGCCCGACGACGACATCACCCCACCCCATACCCGACCTTACGGGCTATAACAGAGGGGCAGATAGTCTTGAGCAGGGCCTTGCACAGGAAGGGCATATACCCGCCCATAGACGTCCTCCCGTGCCTTTCGAGGCCCCTGAACCGGGCATAGGCGCGGGAAAGACAAGGGATGGGCACAGGACCATAGCCGACCAGCTCTACTCGGCCTACGCCGGAGCATCGACGTAATGAGGCTCGCAACGATAGTAGGCGAGGAGGGGCTATCGGACCTCGACCGAAGATACCCTCGCCTTCTCCGACGAGTTCGAAAGGAGGTTCGTGGGCGGGGCCGGGAAGACCGTTCCATAGACGAGACACTGGACCCGGGGATCGGGATCCCCTAATACCGTGCCCGAGAGGGAGGCCGTGGCAAGGAGGAGATAGGATGGCGGTGCTTGAGAAAAGCGCGCCCACGCGGGAGCAGTTCATGGCGCTACGCCGGAGGCACGAGGTCATCGGAAAGGGCCTTGAACTCCCTAAGAGCAAGCGCGAAGCGCTCATGAAGGAGCTCTTCGGCATCGTGGACGAATCGATAAGGATGCGCGAGGAGCTCAATAGCCTCCTTGCCGACGCCCAGAGGAGGATCGAGCGCGCAAGGGCCATAGACGGAGCGTCAATAGAGCCGTTCGCCAATGCCTCCAGGAGGAGCGTGCCCTCAGCA
>JAOSKU010000008.1 GCA_027493445.1 Thermoleophilia bacterium
CCTTCGCGGTGACCGTGAACGCCGTCCGGGGAGAAGAGAGGCTGCCCCCGCTGGACGACGAGTTCGCGAAGGCGTTCAGGACATCGCCGGGCTCGACGACCTCCGGGAAAAAATGCGGGAGCGCCTGCGCAAGGAGGCGGAGGAGCGCTCCCGGCTCCGGGTGGGGGAGGAGATCCGCCGGGGGCTGCTAGAGCGCAACGTCTTCGAGGTTCCGAAGACCCTCGTCGACCGGCAGATCGCCGTCGCGATCCAGGACATGGCGAACCGGCTGGCGTCCCAGGGGGTGGACCTGAAGAAGGTCAGCATGGATTTCGATAAGATGAGAGAGCGGTTTCGCCCCCGCCGCCGAGCGGGCCGTCCGGGTCTCCCTCACTGCTGGGGGATCGCGGAGAAGGAGAACGTGGACGTGGCCTTTTCCGAGCTCGAGGCCGAGATGAAAGCGATCGCGGCGGCCTCGGGGGCGGACTTGAGAAGGTCCGGCAGCTCTACGGCGAGAGGAGCGGCTGCACCGGCTGCGGGACAGGCTCCTCGAGCGGAAGGTCGGATTCCTGATCGCCAACGCCAACGCCGGGAGGAGGGCGGCGCAGCATGAATCTCGTTCCCATCGTGGTCGAGCAGACGAGCCGGGGCGAACGGTCCTACGACATCTATTCGAGGCTGCTCAAGGACAGGATCGTGTTCATCCGGAGCCCGGTCGACGACGACATCGCCAACCTCGTCATCGCGCAGCTCCTGTTCCTCGAGGCCGAGGACCCCGACAAGGACATCAACCTCTACATCAACTTCTCCCGGCAGGGCTCGTGACGGCCGGCATGGCGATCTACGACACGATGCAGTTCATCAAGCCGGAGGTGGCCACGGTCTGCCTCGGCAGGAGGCGGCCTCCATGGCCGCGGTGCTGCTCGCCGCGGGCGCTCCGGGAAGCGCACGGCCCGCCCAACGCCCGGATCCTCATCCACCAGCCGATGGGAGGGACGCGGGGGCAGGCCAGCGACATCGATCCAGGCGGAGGAGATCCTGCGGCTCGGGAGGAGCTGAACCGGATCCTGTCGCGACACACGGGCCAGCCCCTTGAGCGGATCCAGACCGACACCGACCGGGACTTCTACATGTCAGCGGCCCAGCAAAGACGTATGGTATAATCGACCGGGTGGTCGAGAGCGGCCGACGCCGGGAAGGCCGCTTGTCGACTGACCCCGCCGGACGGGAGGACCCATTGAGCCGGAAAGTGAACGACAAAGCCAACCTTCTCGTCTGCTCCTTCTGCGGCAAGGCCCAGAACGAGGTTCGAAGCTCATCGCCGGTCCCACGGTCTACATCTGCGACGAGTGCGTCGAGGCTGTGCAACGACATCATCTCCGAAGAGTACGAGATCGACGACTCCCTCGAGGAAGCGCCGCCGCCTTCCGAAGCCGGCCGAGATCAAGAAGATCCTCGACGATTACGTCATCGGGCAGGAGCGCGCCAGAAGATCCTGTCCGTGGCGGTCTCCTAACCATTACAAGCGGATCGAGTCGCGGTCCGCCGACGGCGTCGAGCTCAGAAGTCGAACATCCTCCTGCTCGGCCCCACCGGCAGCGGCAAGACGCTCCTGGCCCAGACGCTCCCCGATCCTGAACGTCCGTTCACGATCGCCATACGCGACCCTCACGGAGGCGGGCTACGTCGGGGAGGACGTCGAGAACATCATCCTGAGCCTCCTGCAGGCCTCCGACTACGACGTGGAGCGGGCGCAGAGGGATCGTCTACATCGACGAGATCGACAAGATCGCCCGGAAGTCCGAGAACCCCTCCATCACCCGCGACGTCTCGGGGGAGGGGGTCAGCAGGCGCTCCTGAAGATCCTGGAGAGGACCGTCGCCAACGTCCCGCCGAAGGGCGGGCGGAAGCACCCCAGCAGGACTTCATCAAGGTCGACACAGGGAACATCCTCTTCATCTGCGGCGGGGCCTTCATCGGGCTCGAGCAGCTCGTCGAGCGGCGGACCGCGCGGAAGGCGATGGGGTTCGGCGCCGGACATCTCCCTCCCGGCTCGACCGGAAGATCGGGGTGCTCCCTGGAGCAGTTCAGCCGGAGGACCTCGTCCGGTACGGACTCATCCCGAGTTCGTCGGGCGGCTCCCCGTGCTGGCCACCCTCCACGAGCTGGACGAGGACGCGCTCGTCCAGATCCTCATGAGGCCGCGGAACGCGATCGTGCGCCAGTACCAGAGGCTCTTCGAGTTCGAGAACGTGAAGCTGGAATTCACCGATGCCGCACTTCATTCCGTCGCACGTCAGGCGATCGAGCGCAAGGCCGGCGCGCGGGGGCTTCGCTCCATTCTCGAGCACATCATGCTCGACGTGATGTACGAGATCCCCTCCCAGAGCAACATCAAGAAATGCATCGTCACGGAAGACGTGGTCAGCGGCAAGGTTCCTCCGGAGATCGTTCAGGGCAAGAGAGCCGAACTGGCGTAGGGCGGCGGGGTCCTCCCCGCGTCCGCGGCGGCGGGGTGAGGCTCCCTCTCCCTGCCGGCTTATTATGGTAAAACGCACAGGCTTGAGGTAATTTTCGCCTTTGTTGGAAGACCGCAAGAAAATCCTGCCGCTGCTGCCGCTGCGCGACATCGTCGTGTTCCCGGGCATGGTCGTTCCGCTCTTCGTGGGGCGCGACAAGTCGATCGCCGCGCTCGAAGCGGCCCTCGCACACGACAAGCTGATCTTCCTCGCGAGCCAGACGGACGCCGGGACGAACGACCCCTCGGAGGACGACATCCACCGGGTCGGCACCATCAGCACCATCATCCAGCTCCTCAAGCTGCCCGACGGCACCGTCAAGGTCCTCGTGGAGGGGCGCGCGCGGGGGAGGATCTTCCACTACCTCCCCAACGACCGGTTCCTCCAGGTCCGGGTCGAGGAGATCCTGCCCTCCCGGGTCACGGGGCCGCTCGCCGAGGCGCTCGTGCGCAACGTCATGACCTCCTTCGAGAGCTACGCGAAGCTCAGCAAGAAGATCCCGGCCGAGATCCTCTCCCAGCTGGCGTCCGTCGACGATCCGGCGAAGCTCTCCGACACGGTGGCGGCCCACCTCCCGGTCAAGGTCTCCGAGAAGCAGGCGCTCCTCGAGCTCGAGTCGGACCG
>JAOSKU010000009.1 GCA_027493445.1 Thermoleophilia bacterium
GAGTCTTTTCGCTGCCGTGGACAGGCCAAACGTGATGGTCAAGGTGCCCAGGACGGGTAGAGGGGCTCAAGGCCCTCGAGGAGCTTCCCAGCCGAAGGGCGTTTCCATGCACGTCACGCTCCTCTTCTCGGTCGAGAGATACTCGGAAGTGGCGGACGCTTACGTGCGCGGTCTTGAGAGGAGGCTTTCGAGCGGCCTGCCTGTCGGACAACATATCGAGTGTGGCGAGGGTTTTTCGTAGGCTAGGGTCGATTCCATTTTCGACAGGACAATAGAGGAGAGGATAGAGCGCTCGGAAATCGAACGACGAGAAGGCGCGCCCTAAGTCCCTTCTCAGCAGGGTGGCTGGTTGCGCAGGCGAAGCTCCGCATCCATGAAATCCGGGGAGGGTATACTCGAAGGATAGGTTCAGGAAGCTCAAGGACGCAGAGGCAAGGCCCCAGAGGCTCCCTGTGGGCGACACCGGGACCAGGACCCTGCTACTCCGATGTCAAAATCGTCGAGAGACTGGTCATGAGCGGCACCGTGAACCACTATGCCGCTCCATACGATACTCGCCTTCTCGACCACGGCAAGGCCGAGCCGGTCCTGGTCAAGGAGTTCACAGCGCGGAAAAAGGTATTCCGAGGAGGTGAGGCCCTCGGCGTCGACTACCGGGCTGCGACCGACAGGCTCGGAAAGGACGGAATAGGCGCCTTCTCCGAATCCTACCTCGGCATACCTGGCGTCCATGGCTTCCGAAGGAGGCGCTCGAAAAGAAAGAAGGCCTTTGCCGTGAGGTTTTCACTGAACGGCTTCGGCCCGCCGTCTCAGAAGGCGCTCGAGGAGGTCGGGAGCGAGAACTTTCTGGAGCGCCTGTGGGCTCAGGCCCCCACGCTCTGGAAGCCGCCCCAGAGGACAGGAAGCTCCATAAAGAGGCGCTTCAGGTGGGTGGCGCTTGCCGACGTCATGGACGACCACGTCGGGGATATAGGGGGCTTCGCGAGGGAAATTGAAGGGGCTGGAGTTCCAGGGACGCGGTCCTCCACGGGTGGGGGGTCAGCCTTACGCCGCTTGTCTTCTCCGAGGCCTTTGCGCGCCCGGGATATCCGAGGCTAACGGTGCTGGACTCGACCGATCGCGAGGCGATAAGCGCGGTAGCAAAGGCAATAGACCCGGAAAAGACCCTCTTCATCGTATCGAGCAAGTCCGGCTCCACCATCGGGCCTCTGAGCCTCTTCGAGTTCTTCCACGAGAAGTTGTCGTCAACCACAGGCGAGGCGGCAGGAAGTAACTTCATGGCCATAACAGACCCCGGGACGCCTTTGGAGGGCTTTGCCCGCAAGTACGGATTCAGGAAGCTCTTCACGAACCCCGGCGACGTCGGGGGAGGTTCTCAGTACTCTCGTATTTCGGGCTCGTCCCTGCCGGGCTGATCGGCATGGACCTCGCGCTTCTGCTTGAGCACGCCTCCCGGGTCGAGGCGGCGGTGCACCCTGCGCGGCGGACCAGAACCTGTCCTCATGCTCGGGGCCGCGCTCGGCACGCTCGGGGAGGCTCGGCAGGGGACAAGCTCACGTTTTCATCTCGAAGGAGATAGAGCCGTTCGGCATGTGGCTCGAGCAGGCCATGGCCGAGAGCACGGGCAAAGGAGGGCCAGGGCTCGTGCCTGTCCGTCGGAGAGCCGCTCGGAAGCCGGAGGCTTCACGGAAGCGAACGGTCTTCATATCCGATCACGCTCGGCGAAGGGGACCACGGGCGCTGCGGCGCCTTCAAGCGTCTTGCCGAGGCCGGACCCCCATAATCGATTTCAGGCTCGCTCATAAATACAGGCTCGGCGGCGAGTTCCTGAGGTGGGAGTACCACTGCCGTAGCCAGTCAGATACTCGGCATAAACCCCTTTGACCAGCCGGACGTAGAGCTTGCCAAAGAAGCTCACTATAACGAAGCCTCAACAGCGTTGGGAGGCCGGAGAGGGGCTTAAGCCCCCGGCATAGGAGTGTTAAGCCGGGAGGTTCGGGGTGCACTTCGAAAGACACCTTCGACCGGTTTAGGGGCCGTCGACTCCGACGCCAGATGCTCAGGAGTTCTTCGCCAAGCGGGCGGGGACTACATGGCCTCCTTGCGTATTACAACCCATCGGACGCCGGGCTCGGCTTTTGCGGGCTCGGCGCGACCTCAGGAAGGCCCTCCGAGATGACCGGCGCCGCGGTCCAGTTCGGGTACGGCCCGAGGTACCTGCACTCGACAGGGCAGCTCCACAAGGGCGGGCCGCGCGACCCTCCTTTCTCATCCTCTGCCACAGGCCCGGGGACGACATCAAGGTTCTGGGAAGCAACTTCAGCTTCTCGAAGCTCGAGCTTTCGCAGGCGTACGGCGACATGGAGGCGCTCGACTCGAGGGCCTGAGGTCGCGCTGGTCGACATGTAAAGACCACGGAATCGGGGCCCTCAAGGAATTCGAGTCTCTTCTCAGGGGCGCGGCTCAATAGGCGAATACCTCAACAGGAGGAACAATGGACGTCGGCATGATAGGCCCGGGCCGCATGGGGCTCAACATGGCCGGGGCGCCCTTCGTAAGGGCGGCCACAGGGTGGTCGGCTGCAACAGGACGGCTAGGGTGACGCAGGGCGCCGAGGCCGAGGGCATAGAGGGCGCGTACTCGCTGCCCGAGCTTGCAGACAAGCTCACCATGCCGAGGACCATCTGGATGATGCTCCCCGCAGGCAGGCCCGTGGACGACACGATAGAGGCCCCCAAACCGCTTCTGGCCGGCGGCGATACGCTTGTGGACGGCGGGAATACCTATTACAAGGACGACCTCAGGAGGTCCGATGGGCTGAAAAAGCTCGGCATCAGGTACATCGA
>JAOSKU010000010.1 GCA_027493445.1 Thermoleophilia bacterium
CCCTCGCTCAGCGCAGGCTCGACCGGCGGCGCTGCTGGCCCGTCCGCCCGGCTCGGAGCCGCTGAAGAACTCGCTCGAGGACCTCGACTCTTGCTGGCATGACGCTCACCGCTGCCTCCGCGAGCGAAGCGAGCGGCAACGGGTGATGTCGGGTAGGCACGGAGGTCGCCCTCCCTGCCCCCTCAGATCCGGACGTGCGCAATTAACGCATCCGGCTCCTGCCTCAGGTTCTGACACGTAGTCGCTGCTCGGGCCACGGGTGGCAGACTCGGACTTGCGGTAGCCAGCGGGCGAGGTGCTTCGCCATTCGGGCCGCCGGGACCTTGCCCCGTTGGCTCCGACGGTTCAGGCTCCGCCACCAGGCCATACCGACTTGGTGCCGGAAGGAGCCCACCGAGTGGCTGTTCAGGGGCACGCCGTAGTAGCGCGCGTGTCCCTGAACGACCGCCTTGAGGTAGGCGCCTTGTTCGGGAACGGGTGTATGGCGGCGCTTGCGGAGCTTTTCGGTGACCTCCGCCAGCTTTGCCGCCATCCTCGTCGCCATGGTCTTTCGCAGGACGTTGAACCTCCGCTCTTCGTCTTCACGCAGCAGTGCGTGAAGCCGAGGAAGTTGAAGGTCTTCGGCTTCCCCTCGCCACGGCCGGCCCGGTTTGCGGCCGCATGGCGGCCGAACTCGAGCGTGCGCGTCTTGACGGGGGTGCAGCTCCAGGTTGAACTTCGAGAACCGCTCTCTCAGCTCGGCCAAGAACTGCTCTGCGTCCGACTTGTGCTCGAATCCCGCGACGAAGTCGTCCGCGTAGCGCACGACGACGACGTCGCCGCGCGCTCTCGTACGCCTCCACGCCAGGATCCAGAGGTCGAACACGTAATGAAGGTAGATGTTGGCCAGCAGCGGGCTGATGCTCCCGCCCTGCACCGTCCCTACCTCGCTCACGGTCCGCTCCCCGTCCTCCAGCACACCTGCGCTCAGCCATTTCTGGATGAGCCGCACTAGCCGCCGATCTCCGATGCGGTGCTCGACGAACTTGACCAGCCATTCGTGCTTCAGGGTGTCAAAGAAGCTGCGAATGTCCGCGTCGACCACCCAGTTCACCTTCTTCGTCTTGATCCCGACCGTGAGCGCGTCCAGTGCTTGGTGCTGGCTGCGCTTCGGTCGGAACCCGTAGGAGAAGCCGACGAAGTCCGTCTCATAGATCGCGTTCAAAACCTCGACGACGGCTCGCTGGACGATCTTGTCCTCCAGCGTCGGGACGCCGAGCGGCCGTTGCTGGCCGTCCGCCTTCGGTATGAACGCTCTCCGGACTGGCTTCGCGCGATACGCCCCCCGCTTCAGCCGTGCCGAGAGATCCCGGAGGTTGTCCTCCAGGGCCCCCCCGTAGTGCCGCCACGTCTCACCGTCGATCCCTGCGGCCGCGTCTCGCCTCGTGGCGAAATACGCTGCCCGCAACCGCTCGACGTCGTAGACATGGTGCAGGAGCGCCGTGAACCTCTGCTTCCGATCCTTCCTTGCGACTTCATGTATCCGCTCGAGCGCGCTTGGCACGCTGGTCCGACTCTGTGTCCGGGGCGTGTTATTCCCGAGCGTCTTCCCTTTAGCCAGGGCCCTTCCCTCCGTCGCCTCCGCGGCCCTTCCCTGGGCCTTGTTCGGCGACTTCTTCGGTATTACGGCCCTGTCCGACTTCCTCCGATCGTTCATCGACGGCTTGAGCCCTGGGGCTTCCCGTCGCGGTCTGCGGCACCACCCGCAGACGAGCGGAGGATCTCCCGGTTCCCGAGCAAGATGTTTCCGTGTGCGCACAGGGTCTCAGACCGCGCCCGGTCCTCGTGCGCCTCGCGTGTAGCGGCGCACTCGGTGTTGCCCAAGCATGCTCCGACGGCTTGGGCACCCTGGAATTGGCCTCATTTCGCGGCTCAATGGCTGGCTCACACGTACCCCTGTCAACGCTTCGCTTGCGCCCTCACGGGCGCCCGCGCATGACTCGGGGCCGGGGTGGGCTCGCTAGGCCCTTCCCCGTACGGCTCTTTCATCCGCACCATCCTGCCGGTTTTGACCGGCGCACCGGAGCAACAAGCGAGGCGAGGGCCGACGAGGGCGAGCCGGACTGGGGCGCCGGCGAGCCGACTCGATCCGGCTGACCCTGAGGCGAGCCGGCGCCCCCCCTCCGGCCGCCCTCGTCGGCCGCAGCCGTCGATCACACACCTCCGGCGGGG
>JAOSKU010000011.1 GCA_027493445.1 Thermoleophilia bacterium
GGGCGAAAACGTCTCCATTTTAGTGAGTTTTCGAGGATGCGACAACCTATTCGTGACAAAGGGTGCACGAACAAGTTGTTGGGCGATTGCCAGAACGCCCCTATCCCCGGCCCCTTCCCCCAGCAAAGCTAGGGGAAGGGGAGAATTGCCTGTCAGATCGTCCCCCCTCTAGCTCGGCTGGAGGGGGGATTGAGGGGGGAGGCGTTCACCGAGTAGTCATGACCTCCTCTGGCAACAGGTTGTTCGTGGACCCATGACAACGCGCGTGCAAACATTGTCAGCGGCTCGCTTGACACGGGGGCATGGGCCTCATCCCCTGGCCTGCCGCGCCGTGCCCTGCGCCCCCTAAATTTTTGGGCGCTTTGCACGAGAGGAGAATTACACGGATCGGGGAGACCGTAGTATTATAGAGACCACGATGGCCCACAGCAGCTATCCACGCAGAAGATTCATGCACCGTTTTGTCCGAAAACACAGGTATACACATGTACGAGGAGAGAAGAGTCCATGACTAAGAGGAGACGCCTGATCGGGCTGTGGCTCGTGCTGGCCCTGATCGCCATCCTGGCCCTGGCCGCATGCGGCGAAGACGAGGAGAAGGAGCCAACGCCGACAGTTCCACCGACTGAGGTTCCGACCGAAGTGCCCACCGAGGTCCCGACTGAGGTTCCGACCGAAGTCCCGACTGAGGTGCCCACCGAAGAGCCGACTGAGGTGCCTACCGAGGTGCCCACCGAGGTTCCGACCGAGGTTCCGACCGAAGTCCCGACTGAGGTGCCCACCGAGGTGCCCACCGAGGTGCCTACTGAAGAGCCTACGCAAGTAGCGATGGCACCCGCCCCGACCGAGGTGCCGACTGAGGTGCCCACTGAGGAACCGACTGAGGTGCCGACTGAGGTGCCCACTGAAGTCCCGACTGAAGTGCCGACTGAGGTGCCAACTGAGGTGCCCACCGAAGTCCCCACTGAGGAACCGGAGTTCGAGGTCAAGGAGCTTATCCCCTGCGACGACTACGATCTGAGCGACCTGCGCGTTGGTCTGGTGACCGACGTGGGGGAGGTGGACGACAAGAGCTTCAACCAAAGCTCGTGGGAAGGGGTGCTGGCGGCGGAAGCCTGCGGCGCAACGGTGAACTACATCCAGACGGCCAGCGCCGCCGACTACGCGGACAACATCGCGGAGTTCGCCGAGAACGATTACGACATCATCGTGACGGTGGGCTTCGCCCTGGGGCCGGCCACGCTGGAAGCGGCAGCCCTCTACCCGGACGTGCTGTTCATCGGGGTGGATCAGTTCCAGGTCGAGCCGGTGGACAACGTGGTGGGCTTGGTCTTCCACGAGGATCAGTCGGGCTACCTGGCGGGGGTGCTGGCGGCGCGGCTGACGCAGACGGGGACGATTGCCGCGGTGCTGGGCACTGACCAGGTGCCGCCGGTGGTGGCCTTCAAGGAAGGCTACGAAGCGGGGGCGCTGGCGGTCAACCCGGACATCCGGATCATCTCGACCTACCATCCGGGGCGATTGACCAGGCCTTCACCGACCCCGAATGGGGGGCGAGCACGGCCAAGCAGGCCCTTGACCAGAACGCGGATGTGGTCTTTGGCGCGGGCGGCAAGACGGGCAACGGCGCGCTGATCGAGGTGGCCAACGCGGTGGGGGCGGATGGCCCGCCGCCCTTCTGCATCGGCGTGGACACTGACCAGTGGTTCACCGTGCCCGAAGCGCACCCCCTGCCTGGTGTCGAGCGCGGTGAAGCTGCTGGACAAGGGTGTGGCGGCGATCATCATGGCCCATGTGGACGAGACGTTGGAGCCGGGCAACTTCTTCGGTGAGGCCGGCCTGGCCGACTTCCACGACCTGGCTGACTTCGTGCCCGATGAGGTCAAGGCCGAACTGGAAGAGGTCGCCGCGGGCCTGCTCGATGGCTCCATCTCCACCGGCTACGGCGTCACTGAAGAGGCTCCTGCTGCCGAGCCGACACCCGTCCCTGAGGCGACACCCGTCGCTGAACCGACCGAGGAAGCGACGACCGTCGGCGC
>JAOSKU010000012.1 GCA_027493445.1 Thermoleophilia bacterium
AGTACGAGCCTGATTCGGAGCTGTCCGACTTCGAGCAGGTCCCGCTGCTCGAGCAGGGCGGTGTGGCAGCCTTCATCTCCCGCGAGGTGACCCCATACGCGCCGGACGCATGGGTCGACGAGCGCTCCGAGGAGAAGATCGGCTACGAGATCTCCTTCACCCGTCACTTCTACAGGCCGGTTGAGCTGCGCCCGCTCGAGGAGATCGAGGCCGATATCCGCAAGCTCCTCGCCGAGAGCGACGGCCTAGTGCAGCGGGCTTTGCAGGGTGGTCGGTGAGGGTGGGACTCGTCGTGACGGAATGTCAGGCGCCTTGGGCCGGCGCGCTGCCCGACGGCTGGCAGGTTCGTCGCCTGCGGACCTTGGCCCATGTGTCGACCGGCGGGCGCGACACAGTCGACCGGGTGGACGGCGGGCGCTACCCCCTTCTTCGTGCGCTCAACAGAAGGGTCGAACGCATCGACTCGTACTCCTTCGATGGGGAAGCGGTTCTGACCGCCGGAGATGGGGCGGGCGTCGGCAAGGTTTTCCATCACATTCAGGGGCCCTTCGACTTTCACCAACGGGTCTACAAGTTCTCTGACTTCCGTGATGTCGATGGGCGGTACTTCTTTCACTTCACTCCGCCTTCCTCGGCAAGGTCACGGCCGCAGGAACCGCCAAATCGACTGTCGATTCCCTTCGTCGTCCCATGTTGCTTGACTTCCCGGTGGTCGTGCCCCCCTATCCGAACAGCGGCTCGCCCGGTACCTGAATCACGTCGAACTCTTCACCAACCAAGCGGTGGCGCGGAGCGCCGCTGATCGCGCTTCCTCGATGAGGGCTGCGGAGTCTCGCCGTTGGCGGGTACTGTGGGAACGGAGCGGAGGCGTCCGGTGCAGAAGGCCGTCCTGGATGGAGCTATTCCAGCCCGCTGGGCACGGACCCGGATCAAGGGCCTGCTCCAAGAGTTCGACCGGAGGACGCTGACTGGTAGCGAGCGGCTCTCTCGCTCCGGATAGCAGGAGGCTTGGTGCCAGCAGCCGACTACAGCAGGAAGCCCGCAGGATCCGCAGGCCTTGATCGGCTACAAGGTCGTTGACAGCGGAACCCCTAGTCATGAATCGAATGCGAGCTTCGATTGGTCTCTTCGGCATTGCCGAGGCTGAGGCTGGTGAGCCCTGACTACGCCACCTTCGTTCCCCGAAATGGGGCGGAGGTGCACCCTCCCATTCCTGTTGGGCCTGCTGAAGTCCCGTCGTCTCGGTGCCGTCATCCGGTCTGAGTCTCGAGGGATGGGTACAGGCTCATCCGGGTTCCTTCGCATCTACACCGACCGCTTCGGTGCTATCCCGGTAGCTCGGCCGTCGTTCGAGGAGCAGGTGAACCGAGCAACAGCCGCTGCGGCAGTGGGGAGGGACCTGGCTATGGCGGCCGGCTCGGCCGTGCGGGAGATCGAACTTCTCCAGGAGTACCGAACTCGCCTCGTGGAGGATGTCGTCACCGGTCGCCGGGATGTGCGTGCCGAGGCAGAGGCGATGCCCGATGTCGACCCGGACGAGCTCGACTCTGTCCTTGTTGGCACCCTTGCCGACGATGATCTAGACGAGGACGACGGGGAGTAGTGATGCCGGCAGACACATCCGAGAAGGGGCTCCAGACCATCCCTCGTCGACAGCCTCTGCGCTCGTGGGTGGGAGCAGGGGCAACCGGTGACTACAGCCGTTCGTTCGCGCTCGACCTGGTCCAGCTTGCGCGGGTTTCTTGGGGACACACCAGCCCGAGCTCGCTGCCCAGCTCGACCTCGACCTCGCCAACCCCCCGGGATCAAGCCCCTCGCCCGGATCAGGGCGAGATCACGCGCCGGGG